>CAWEPV010000001.1:0-71961 GCA_963811085.1 uncultured beta proteobacterium
AAGCGGTCCGCCAGGCGATCGCCGACGCGCACGGCTAAGCAGCCGCAAGGGGTGCCGGGCGGACGATCGCCCGGCACCGCATCACCCAAGTCTCGAACAGAAACAGCGCACAAAATGAAAACGGTAACGAAGCACACCACGACGGCAGTCGCGGCGGCGGTCATCGCGATCGGCGGCGCTTCGCTCGCGCTCGAACGCGGGGCAGGCTGGCTTTTCCAGGCTGGATCACGGCGGCGTACGCGCAGGAGCACACCGGCGGGCCCGGTGGCAGCGGCAGCGGTGGCGGCGGCGAAAGCGGCGGCCATGAAACCGGCGGCCATGAAACCGGCGGCGAAAGCAGCGCCCACGCTAGCGGCGGCGGGGGCGGCCACGGTAGCGGCGGCGAGGGCGCCAAGGGTCACGGCACGCGCTACCAACACCAGGGCCACGGCTCCGGACGCCACGGCAATACCGCGTCGCATGAATCGGGGGGCGATCGATTCGGCGGCGGCAGCGGTCTGCGCGGCAACGCCCAGGTGCCGGAAGGCGTCGGGCGCTACGGCGCAGGCATATCGGCTTCCGCCAGCAGCGACCTCGGGCGCTTCCGCTACTGGGGCGGCTGGACGCTGCCAAGCGACCCGGACGAACCGAGCATCGTCGAGACAATCACTACCGCGACGCTGACGCCTGGGCCGGGCGGTGGCCCGTCGGTCAACGTCCGCAGTACGCTCGTCGATTCGCCCCGTTGCGAAGGCGTCGCGCCAGACATGCCGGCGGCGCAGCAGCTGGGCGGCGGCAACCTGCTACGGCTGAACGAGGCGCGCGCGCTGGTCGATCCGTCGCTCGCGGTGAGCGGCAAGATCGCCTCGCCCTACATCATGGCCAACCTGCAAGAGCAGCTGGTCAGGGGGACGCCGAGCGCCGAGCTCGCGGGCACCTACCTCGGGTTGGTGGCGAAAGCCCCGGTGACCGAGGAAACGGTGAAGAAGGTCGGGTTCCAGCTCTGCGCGCGCATCAGCGACGCCCAAGCGAAGGAGATCGCCCAGGTTGCCGAACAGCAGCGTACCGCGCTGGTCTCCGCCGGCGCGAACGCAGGCACGGGAGCCGAACATGCAAAACCTCGCTAGGCGACGCTTCGCGGCGGCGCTGGTCGCCGCCGCAGTCGCGATTGCATTCGATGCCGGCGCGCAGGGCAGGAACGGCGGTTCGACCGGCCCGTCGGCCGGGACGCTCGGCGGCGACGTGAGTGGCGCGGTCAACCGCGGCGGCGCGGGCGGCGTCAGCAATCCGAGCCCGGGCGGCGAGCCGGCGTCGGTCGGCGGCCCCCAGCAGAGCAGCGGTCCGCAGGGCACCGAGACGTCGCGTCCCGGGTACATGGGCGGGCGCGAAACGACTCCGGTCACCCCGCCTCCCCTGCCGCCCGGAACGACGATCACCACGCTGGTGGGGACCCGGTTCGGCGACTGCGCGGCGCGCGCCGCAAGTGCCAACATGGATCGGATCGGCACGGCGGCGCAGTACCTGTCGCACCCCGCACAGGCACACGCAAGCTCGACCGCGCGCTACCTGCTGGCGGATCTGCAGGAAGAACTGGCGAAGCCGCAGCCCGACCTGACCCTCGCCGGCACCTATCTCGGCATCGCCTCGGCCATGCCGGTGACGCCGGCGCTGGTCGCGGACGTAAGCAACTCGCTGTGCGCCTCCGTTTCGGAGCACGCCGCGCAGACGATCGCGCGCGTCGCCGAGGCGCAGCGGGGCAAGCTGACACGCGGCCGCTAGGCCCCGATTTCTGAATCGCGAGCTGGAGCGCATCATGAGCAAGCACAAATCGTTTGCCGCGGTCGTCGTGGCCGCGGCGCTTTCGTTCCCGTTTCTTTCGCTGGCGCAGGATCGCGATCAGACGCGCGACCAGCTGCGGGACCAGACGGAAAGCAACGTCTACGGCTGGCAGCTGATGACGCAGCAGGAACGCGCCGAATATCGCGCGCGCATGCGCAATCTGCGCACGGCGCAGGAGCGCGAGCAGTTCCGCCTCGAGCACCACGAGCGCATGCAGGAGCGCGCCCGCGCGCGCGGCATCACTCTGCCCGACGAGCCGCCCGCGCGCGGCGGGCGCGGCATGGGGCCCGGCGGACAGGGCATGGGACCGGGCGGCGGAGGCGGCGGGCCCGGCGGCGGCCCGGGCGGACGCTGACGTTCCGGCGGCGCGCTAGACTACGTGCATGCCGGAGCCGTCCGGCGCACGGAGGACGGAGGACTCGCCGCATGACCGAACGTCGGCGCCACAGCATCAAGGCCTACAGCAACCAGGCATTCCTCAACAGCAAGGATGCGCGCTCGCTGCGCATCCTGGCCGAGTACCTCGAGCCCAAGAGCCGCTTCGAGTACCACAAGGTAGACGACACCATCGTCTTCATGGGCTCGGCGCGCATCAAACCGCGCGAGCAGGCGGAGGCCGAGCTGCGGCAGGCGCAGCTTGGGGAGGGCGACCCCGCGCGCGCCCAGGCCGCGCTGCGCATGTCCGAGTACTACGAGGCGGCGCGCGAGCTCGCGTTCCGGCTCACCGGATGGTCCAAGGGGCTCGACTCGAAGGAGCGCCGCTTCGTGGTCTGCACCGGCGGCGGCCCGGGGATCATGGAAGCCGCCAACCGCGGTGCCGCCGACGCGCGCGGAATGAACGTCGGCTTGACGATTTCGATCCCGATCGAGGAGTTCGACAACCGCTACGTGACGCGCGAGCTCGCGTTCCACTTCCACTACTTCTTCATGCGCAAGTTCTGGTTCACCTACCTCGCCAAGGCGGTGATCGTGTTCCCCGGCGGCTACGGCACGCTGGACGAGCTGTTCGAGCTGCTGACGCTGGTGCAGACGCGCAAGATGACCAAGCCGCTGCCGATCGTGCTTTTCGGCACGCGCTACTGGCGCGAGGTGATCAACTTCGACGCCCTGGTCGAGCACGGGACGATCGACGCAAAGGACATCGAGCTCGTGCACCGCACGGACTCGGTGGACGAGGCCTACGAGTGGGTCGTCGCGCGCCTGAGCGAAGGCGCGATCGACCAGCCGGGGGCGATGCTGTAGATGCGAACGGAACCGGACCCGCTGGCGCGCAGGATCGCGGTCCTGCTGGTCGTGAAGCTCCTCGCGCTCGCCGTGCTCTGGTTCGCGTTCTTCCGCGCGCCGGTCCCCGCCGAGCCCGCGCGCCTGTTCCAGTCCGACGCCAATCATGTTGGGGAGACCTCGCAATGATCAGTGAAACCGTAGTCGGTCTTTCGCGCCTGCAGTTCGCGGCTACCGCGATGTACCACTTCCTGTTCGTGCCCCTGACCCTGGGACTGTCCTTCATCCTCGCGATCATGGAATCGGTCTACGTCATGACCGGGCGCCAGATCTACAAGGACATGACGCGCTTCTGGGGAAAGCTGTTCGGCATCAACTTCGCCATGGGCGTGGCGACCGGCATCACGATGGAATTCCAGTTTGGCACCAACTGGGCCTACTACTCGCACTACGTGGGCGACATCTTCGGCGCCCCGCTGGCGATCGAGGGACTGATGGCATTCTTTCTCGAATCGACTTTCGTCGGCCTGTTCTTCTTCGGCTGGGACCGCCTGACCAAGGTGCAGCACCTGGTGGTGACCTGGCTGGTGGCGGTCGGCTCGAGTCTTTCGGCGCTATGGATCCTGATCGCCAACGGCTGGATGCAGAACCCGGTGGGAGCGGTCTTCAATCCGGAAACGATGCGCATGGAGCTCTCCAGCTTCGGCGCGCTGATCTTCAATCCCGTGGCACAGGTGAAGTTCGTCCACACCGTGGCCTCGGGTTATGTCACCGGCTCGCTGTTCGTGCTCGGCATTAGCGCCTGGTACATGCTCAAGCACCATGACCTTCCTTTCGCGCGCCGCTCGTTCGCCGTCGCCGCGGGCTTCGGCCTGGCGTCGGTGCTGTCGGTGATCGTTCTGGGCGACGAGTCCGGGTACACGCTCGGCGACGTGCAGAAAGTCAAGCTCGCCGCGATCGAGGCCGAGTGGGACACCGCCCCGCCGCCCGCTCCGTTCACGCTGGTCGGCATTCCGGACCAGGACAAGATGGAAACCCACGCCGCGATTCGGATTCCCTGGGCCCTGGGCCTTATCGCGACGCGCTCGACCGACCAGAGGGTTACCGGCATCAAGGACCTCATTGCCGAGCACGAACGGCGCATCCGCTCGGGGATGCTTGCCTACGACGCGCTCACGAAGCTGCGTCAGGGCGACGCCAGCGAGACGACGCGCGCCGCGTTCACCGCGCACCGCCGCGATCTGGGCTACGCGCTGCTGCTCAAGCGCTACACCGGCAACGTGACCGCCGCAAGCGATGCGCAGATCAAGCAGGCGGCGCACGACAGCATTCCCAGGGTCGCGCCGCTGTTCTGGAGCTTTCGCGTGATGGTCGGCCTGGGCTTCTGGATGCTGTTCCTGTTCGCCGCCGCTTTCTTCTACTGCGCCAAGCGCCAGGCCGAGAACAAGCGCTGGCTGCTGCGCGCGGCGCTGTGGTCGATCCCGGCCCCCTGGATCGCCGCCGAACTCGGCTGGTTCGTCGCCGAATACGGCCGTCAGCCCTGGTCCATCGGCGAGGTCCTGCCCACCGCGCTCTCGGTGTCGAGCGTCAGCGTCACCGACGTCGCGCTCTCGCTCGGCGGGTTCGTGCTGTTCTACACCGCGCTGCTGGTGGCGGACCTGTACCTCATCTTCAAGTACGCCCGCCTCGGACCCTCGAGCCTGGGAACCGGCCGCTACCACCTAGAAGGAGCACGGCCATGATCTTCGACTACATGACGCTCAAGCTGATCTGGTGGCTTTTCGTCGGCGTGCTGCTCATCGGCTTCGCGGTGACCGACGGCTTCGACCTCGGCGTCGCGGCGCTGCTGCCCTTTACCGCCAGGAACGATGAGGAGCGGCGCGTGGTGATCAACACCGTCGGCCCGGTCTGGGACGGGAACCAGGTGTGGTTCATCACTGCCGGCGGCGCGCTGTTCGCCGCCTGGCCGCTGGTCTACGCCGCCGCCTTTTCCGGCTTCTACTTCGCGCTACTGCTCGTCCTGCTTGCGCTGATCGTGCGCCCCGTGGGATTCGATTTCCGCAGCAAGCTGGCCGACCCGCGCTGGCGCGCGTTCTGGGACGGCGGCCTGGCCGTCGGCGGAGCCGTGCCCTCGCTCGTGTTCGGCGTGGCTTTCGGCAATCTGTTCCTGGGCGTTCCGTTTCACTACGACGACACGCTGCGGCCGTACTACACCGGCAGCTTCTGGGCGCTGCTCAACCCCTTCGCGCTGCTGGTCGGCGTCGTGAGCCTGTCAATGCTGCTGCTGCACGGCGCGCTCTACACGCAGCTTCGCACCGAAGCGCCGATCGCCGAGCGGGCGCGCCGGGCGGCGCTCGTGGCCGGTGCGGTATTCATCGCCGCCTTCGCCGCGGCCGGCTTGTGGCTCGCGGTGGGGATCGAGGGCTATCGCATGGTGAACATGCCCGATGCCAACGGCGTCGTCACACCGCTGATGCAGACGGTGGTGAAGTCGCCTTCCGGCTGGTTCGCGAACTACGGCGCACATCCCTCGCTTTGGCTCGCGCCGCTGGCGGGGCTCGCGGGGGCGGCCAGCGCGATGCTCTTCAGCGCGGCGCGCCGGCCCGGCGCCGGCATCACCGCGAGCGGGCTCGCCATCGCGGGCACCATCCTCGCCGCCGGGATCGCGCTGTTTCCGTTCGTGATGCCGTCGTCGACGCAACCGAACGCGAGCCTGACGGTCTGGAACGCGACCTCGAGCCACTGGACGCTGCAGGTCATGTTCTGGGCGGTGGTTCTGTTCCTGCCCGTGGTGCTCGCCTACACGACGTGGGTCTACCGCAAGCTGCGCGGCAAAGTCACGCTGGAGTCGGTCCGCGGCGAGGCTGGCAAGTCCGCCTATTGACCGAATATCGAGCGAAGGAGACGAATCATGTGGTATTTCACCTGGATCCTGGGCGTCCTGCTCGCCTGCGCCTTCGGCATCGTCAACGTGATGTGGCTCGAATCCGAGCAGAGCCTGGGCGACGACGACGGAACGCGGGACGGCTGAGCATGCCGGGCGCTCGCCTCGCCGACGCACGTCGTCAGGCGGTCAGCGCCTTGTAGCGGATGCGGTGCGGCTTGTCGGCGTCGTCGCCGACGCGCCTGCGCCAATCGGCGACGTAGTCGGTGAAGCCGCCTTCGAACCAGACCGCGCGGCTGTCGCCCTCGAAGGCGAGGATGTGGGTCGCGACGCGGTCGAGGAACCAGCGGTCGTGCGAGATCACCACCGCGCAACCGGGAAAATCGAGCAGCGCGAGCTCCAGCGCGCGCAGCGTCTCGACGTCGAGGTCGTTGGTCGGCTCGTCGAGCAGCAGCAGGTTGCCGCCGCTCCGGAGCACTTTCGCGAGGTGCACCCGGTTGCGCTCGCCGCCCGACAGGTCCCCGACCCGCTTTTGCTGGTCCGCGCCGCGGAAGTTGAAGCGCGCGACGTAGCCGCGGCTCGGGGTCGAGTAGCTGCCGACCTGGATGTTGTCGGCGCCGTCGGAAATCTCCTCCCACACCGTCTTCGCCGGGTCGAGCGTGTCGCGGCTCTGGTCGACGTAGGCGAGCTTGACGGTATCGCCCACGCGCAGCGTGCCCGCGTCCGGCTTCTCCTGCCCCACCAGCATGCGGAACAGGGTCGTCTTGCCCGCGCCGTTGGGGCCGATCACGCCGACGATGCCGCCGCGCGGCAGCCGGAACGACATGTCCTCGAACAGCAGCTTGTCGCCGAAGGACTTCTTCAGCCCCTCGGCCTCGACCACCAGGTCGCCCAGGTGCGGGCCCGGCGGGATGTAGATCTCGTTGGTCTCGTTGCGCTTCTGAAATTCCTGCGACGAAAGCTCCTCGAAGCGCGCCAGCCGCGCCTTCGACTTCGCCTGGCGCGCCTTCGGGTTGGAGCGTACCCACTCGAGCTCGTCCTTCATGGTTTTGATGCGCGCCGCCTCCTGCTTGGCCTCGATCTCGAGCCGCTGCTCTTTCTGCTCCAGCCACGACGAGTAGTTGCCCTCCCAGGGGATGCCGTGGCCGCGGTCGAGCTCGAGGATCCAGCCCGCGACGTTGTCGAGAAAGTAGCGGTCGTGGGTGACCGCCACCACCGTGCCGGCAAAGCGCTCCAGGTACTGCTCGAGCCACTGCACCGACAGCGCGTCGAGGTGGTTGGTCGGCTCGTCGAGCAGCAGCATGTCGGGCCCCGAGAGCAGCAAGCGGCACAGCGCGACGCGCCGCCGCTCGCCGCCCGAGAGCTTGCTCACCTCCGCGTCCCACGGCGGCAGGCGCAGCGCGTCGGCCGCGAGTTCGAGCGTGCGGCCGACCTCCCAGCCGTTCGCGGCGTCGATCTTCGCCTGCAGCTCACCCTGCTCTTCCAGCAACCGGTTCATCTCGTCGTCTTCCATCGGCTCGGCGAAGCGCTCGCTGATGGCGTTGAAGCGCTCGACCAGCGCGATGGTCTCGCCCAGCCCTTCCTCGACGTTGCCGCGCACGTCCTTGTCGGGGTCGAGATCCGGCTCCTGGGGCAGGAAGCCCACGCGCAGGTTGGGCATCGGGATCGCTTCGCCTTCGATGTCCTTGTCCTCGCCCGCCATGATGCGCAGCAGGGTCGACTTGCCGGACCCGTTCAGCCCGAGCACGCCGATCTTTGCGCCCGGAAAGAAATTCAGCGAAATATTCTTGAGAATCGCGCGCTGCGGGGGCACGATCTTGCCGACCCGGCGCATGGTGTAGACGTATTGAGCCATGGGCCCATTTTACGGGATACGCGGCGCCCGCCCGCGGCCCTTGCGTGTATCCTTTAGCGGCAATGGCATTCGTCCAGTCGCCGCCGACCCTCGGCAACCAGTACTCCGACGACCGCGTTCTGCGCGCCTACCTCGAGCGCACGCTCGGCACCGAGGCGCTCGCGGCCGTGCGGCCGCAGCTCGAGCGCATGGGCGCGCTCGCCGGCGGCGAGCTCTATGCGCAGCAGCTCACCGAGCGCGAGCTCGAGCCGCAGCTGGTGCAATGGGATGCGTGGGGCAACCGCGTCGACCGCATCGAGCTCACGCCGCTGTGGCGGCGCGCCGAGGAAATCGCGGCGCGCGAAGGCCTGATCGCGCTGCCGCACGAAGCGCCGCTCGGCGCGCTTTCGCGCGTGCTGCAGTTCGCGCTGGTCTACCTGTTCACGCCTTCGACCGACGTCTACGCCTGCCCGCTGGCGATGAGCGACGGTGCGGCGCGCACGCTCGCGGCTTCCGGCAATCGCGCGCTGATCGAGCGCGCGCTGCCGCACCTTGTCAGCCACGACCCGGCGCAATTCTGGACCAGCGGCCAGTGGATGACCGAGCCGATCGGCGGCTCGGACGTCGGCCTGGCCGAGACCGAGGCGCGCTTCGCGCCGGGCGAAGGCTGGCGCCTGTACGGGCGCAAGTACTTCACCTCGGCGATCTCCTCGCAGATGGCGTTGACGCTCGCGCGCCCCCTCGACAACCCGCCCGGCGGCAAGGGTCTGGCGCTGTTCTATCTCGAGACGCGCGACGCCGAGGGACGCCCCAACCGCCTGAGCGTCGACCGGTTGAAGGACAAGCTCGGCACGCGCAAGGTACCGACCGCCGAGCTGACCCTCGACGGCGTACCGGCGACGCCCGTGGCCGAGCTCGGCAACGGCGTGCGCGCGATCAGCACTGTGCTGAACATCACGCGGGTGTGGAACGCCGTGTCCGCGGTCTCCTACATGCGGCGCGGGCTGGCGCTCGCGCGCGACTACGCCGCGCGGCGCGTCGCCTTCGGCGCCCCGCTGGCGCAGAAGGCGCTGCACGTGGACACGCTCGCCGGCCTGCAGGCCGAGTTCGAGGCCGCGTTCCAGCTCACCTTCTTCGTCGTCGAGCTGCTCGGGCGCGCCGAGAGCGGCGCGGCCGGCGAGGCGCAGCAGGCGCTGCTCAGGATCCTCACCCCGGTGGCGAAGCTCACCACCGGCCGCCAGGCGGTCGCGGTGCTGTCCGAAGTGCTGGAAGCGTTCGGCGGCGCGGGCTACGTCGAGGACACCGGGCTGCCGATGCTGCTGCGCGACGCGCAGGTATTCCCGATCTGGGAAGGCACCACCAACGTGCTCGCGCTCGACACCGTGCGCGCGATCGCCCCGAGCGGCCTCGCGCCGTGGCGGCGCGAGATCCACGCCATCCTGGGCGATGCGCGCGAGCCGCAGCTGCTCGCGCTGTCGGCCCGGCTGGAGGCGTCGGCCGAGGCGGCGGAGGCCTGGCTGGCGGCGAACGCCGGGCGCGACGAAGGGCTGCTGGAGGCCGGCGCGCGCCGCTTCGCGCTCACGCTCGGGCGCGTCACCGCCGCCGCGCTGCTCGCGCGCCAGGCGCAGTGGTCGCTCGAGCACCGCAAGGATCCCGTGCCGCGCGCCGCGGCGCTGCGCTTCGGCGCCGCCGGCGTGAACCTGCTGCAAGATTTCGATCCCGAGCTCGCCCGCCTGCTGGCCCAATCGTGACGCACCGGGACCAACGCATGCGGACGGGGCTGCCGGCGGCGTTGCTGCTGACGCTGCACCTTGCCCCGGCCTGGGCCGGCCTGAGCGCGCCGGTTGTCGTCGAGCGGAACGGTCCCGGCTTCACGGTCAGCTTCGACGCCCAGGTCGACGCGCCGCCTCGGCGCGTGTACCAGGTGCTCACCGACTACGGCAACATTCGCGCGCTCAACCCCGCCATCGTCGCGGTGAGCGCGCAACCCGCACCCGGCGGCCGCGGCGAGCGCGTGCGCACCGTGCTCGAGTCGTGCATCTGGCTGTTCTGCAGGAAGGTCGTCCAGGTCGAGGACGTCGTCGAGCCCGACGCACGGACGATCCTCTCGCGCATCGTTCCGGGGCAGGGCGATTTCAAGAGCGGCTGGACGACCTGGCACCTGAGCGCGCAGGGCGTATCGACGCACCTGCACTACGAGGCAAGCCGAGTCCCTAACTTCTGGATTCCGCCCCTGATCGGGTCGTGGGCCGTGGCAACCGCCCTGCGCGAGCAACTTGAGGCCAGTATCCCCGTGATCGAGCGACTGGCAGCCGTCCCGCCGCCGGCCCGTCCCTGAACGGCTACTATCCGCCCGAGCGCGGGCGCAGCAGGATGCCGATCGCGAGCGGGATCAGCACCATCGCGCCGAAGCGCCCGCCCCGTCCGTAACTCCTCATGACGGCTTTCCTTTCGACTCGATCAACTTGACCAGCGCCCATAGCGTTCGGTTGGCCGGCACCGGGATGCCGAGCGCTTCGCCGCGCCGCACCACGTAGCCGTTGAGGTGGTCGATCTCGGTCGGGCGGCCGCGCTGCAGGTCCTGCGCGGTGGACGAGTACTGGGTCGGCATCCACTCGGCGATGCGGTAGACGTTGTCGACCAGCTCGGGCGCGGTGCGCACCCCGCTCGCCGCGGCGACCGCAAGGCACTCCGCGACCACATCGCGCATGACCTCGCGCACGCCGGCGCCGCGGATCATCTCGCCGTAGGGCCGCTGCGAAATCGCGGAGATCGCGTTGTAGGCGCAGTTCACCACCAGCTTGGCCCACAGCTCGCCGGCGACGTTGTCCGAGATCGTCACTTGCACGCCGGCTTCGGCGAACCAGCGCTGCACGCCCGCCAGCGCTTCTTCCAGCGTCGCCGAGGGCGCGCCGTTCGGCGCGCCAATCACCAGCTCGCCGCGCCCGTGATGCTTCAGATGCCCCGGGCCGGCCATCTCGGTCGCGACGTACACCACCGCCGGAATCACCTGCTGCGAGACCCGGGCCTGGATGCGCTCGGTGTTGTCGACCCCGTTCTGCAGGTTGAGCACGACGCTGCCGGGGTCGAGAATCGGCGCGATCTGCGCCGCGCCCTGCTCGGTGTCGGTCGACTTGACGCAGAACAGGACCAGGCGCGCCCCGCGCACCGCCTCGGGCTCGGTGCTGGCGGCGAGGCGGACGTGCTCGTCGAACTGCAGGCCCTCGAAATGCAGCCCCGCCCTCTGGATCGCCTCGACGTGCGCCGGCCTGCCGATCAGCACCACCTCGTGCCCGGCGCGCGCCAGCATGCCGCCGTAGAAGCAGCCCACCGCACCCGCGCCGAACACCGCCACCCGAACCGGGTCACGCGTCATACGCGCTGGCGCGCCGGCTAGCCGCCGCGGCGACGGCGCGACTTCTTGAACGCTCCCCTGCCCCCCGGCCTGCCGCCGCCGGAAGGCTGCGGTCCGCGACCGGGATCGTGACGGCGTCCGCCGCTGTCGCCCTGCGGCCCCACAGCGCGGTTGCCCGGCGCGAGCGAGATTTCGAGCTCGATGATCTCGTCCCAGACCGCATCGCTGCGGTCGCGCTCCGGAATCGCCAGCAGCTCGCGCAGGCGCGGCTGCCCGCGCCGCTGCTCGGCCTGCCTCTGCTCGGCCCTTTGCGCCTCGTCCGCGTTCTCCGACCTGGGTTGCTCGAGCGCGGGTTGCTCGGGCTTGGGTTGCTCGGGCTTCGGTTGCTCGGGATTGGGTTGTTCCGTATCCGGTTGCTCTGTGCTCATACGCTCATTATCGCCCGATTCATGCCCTGCGCGGGGCGCGAGTCGCGACGATCACCCCCAGCAGGATGACGGTGATCCCGGCCGCGTGAAAGGCGTGGAACGACTCGCCAAGGAAAACGATCGCCAGCAGAGTGCCGAACGCCGGCAGCAAATGCAGGGTGAATCCGGCCGTGTTGGGCCCGACGATGGCGACGCCCCGGTTCCAGCAGATGAATGCGCCCACCGAGGCCGCAAGCGAGGTATACAGCACCGCGGCCGCCGCCGGCGCGCCGGGCCAGTGCGGCGGTGCACGCAGCGCCTCGAGCGCGGCGAAGGGCGCGAGCAGCAGAACCCCGATGACCGAGATCAGGAACAGGAATACCCCCCCGCCGATCTGCGGCGGCCGGCGCTTGAGCAGCACCGAGTAGACTCCCCACACCGGCATTGCGAGCAGAATCCAGGCATCGCCGGCGTGCAGGTCGAGGCTCAGCAGGCTGGCGACCTCGCCGCGCGACAGGATGGCTAGGATTCCGGCGAGCGAGATCAGCATGCCGACGACCTGGCGGCGGCTGCCGCGCTCGCGCTCGATCGCCCACGAGCACATGAGCATGAACAGCGGCGCGGATGAGTTGAGCAGCACCGCGTTGACCGCGGTAGTCGTCCTGAGCCCCAGATAGATCAGGCTCTGGAACAGCGCGACGCCGGTGAGCGCGAGCAGCGCGAGCACGCCGACGCTGCGCCGGATCGCAGCCCGCGACTCGAGCGCACCGCGCCAGGCGAACGGCGCCAGCACGATCGCCGCGCCGCTCCAGCGCAGGAAATTCAGCGTCACCGGCTCGAACGTGTCGCGCAGCATCCGTCCGACGACCCAGTTGCCGGCCCAGAAAAGACTCGCCAGCGCGAGCAGCATGAGCGCGAATGCGCGTGTCCGGGCGGAAGGCATAGGGGGCGCAGTTTAGATCGGTTCGCGGCACTGGCGTACACTCCGGCCTGCAAAGTTTCGCAGCCATGAAGATTTCGATCCTCGACGACTACCACGACACCGTCCGCACGCTGCCGTGCTTTCGCAAGCTCGACAGCCACGAGGTCGAGATCTGGAACGACCACGCGCAGGACGTCGACGTGCTCGCCGAGCGGCTGCGCGACACCGAGGCACTGGTGCTGATCCGCGAGCGCACCGAGATCCGGGCGCCGCTGATCGAGCGGCTCGACAAGCTGCGCCTGATCAGCCAGCGCAGCGTCTATCCGCACATCGACGTCGATGCCTGCACCCGGCGCGGCATCGTCATCTCCTCGAGCCAGCATCCGGGCACGCCGTCCTACGCCACCGCAGAGCTAACCTGGGGTCTGGTGATCGCCGCAATCCGCCAGATCCCGCAGCAGATGGCCGCGCTCAAGGCCGGCAAATGGCAGATCGGCGTCGGCCAGAGCCTGCGCGGCAAGACCCTCGGCATCTACGGCTACGGCCGCATCGGCAGCACGGTGGCGAGCTACGGCAGGGCCTTCGGCATGAAAGTGCTGGTGTGGGCGCGCGATCATTCGCTCGAGCGCGCGCGCGCAGACGGCTGGGCCGCGGCGCGCGACAAGGAGACCTTCTTTTCCACCTGCGACGTGCTCTCGCTGCATATGCGGCTGGTCGATGCGACGCGCGGCATCGTCACCGCGGCCGACCTGGCGCGCATGAAGCCGACCGCGCTGCTGGTCAACACCAGCCGCGCGCCGTTGATCGCGCCCGGCGCGCTGCTCGAAGCGCTGCAGGCCGGGCGCCCCGGCATGGCGGCGATCGACGTCTACGAAAAGGAGCCGGTGTTCGATACGGACTATCCGCTGTTCGCGCTCGACAACGTCGTCTGTACCCCGCACATCGGCTATGTCTCGCACGACGAGTACGAAATCCAGTTCAACGACATCTTCGACCAGATCCTCGCCTACGCGGCCGGCGCGCCTATCAACGTCGTCAATCCCGGCGCGCTGAAGTCCTAGAGCAGCAGTGTCTGTCCGATCGCGGGCACGGCGAGGCGCTCGCGCGGCAGGCCCTCGCGCTCCCAGGCCGCGTCGAGCAGCCGCGGCGGCTCGGCCAGATCCTCGTCGGTCAGCTTAAAGGTGCCCCAGTGCATGGCGACGAAGCGCCGTGCGCCGAGCGCGGCGAAGGCGCGCACCGCGTCGGAGGGATCCATGTGCTGCCGCTGCATGAACCAGCGCGGCGCGTAGGCGCCGATCGGCAGCATCGCGGCGTCGATCGGGCCGCACTTCTCGCCGATGAGCGCGAAGCCCTCGAACCAGGCGGTGTCCCCCGAGTGGTACACGCGCAGCCCGCCGCGCTCGATCACGTAGCCGCCCCACCAGGACGCGTTGGTGTCGAGCAGCCCGCGCCGGCTCCAGTGCTCGGCGGGAACGAAAGTGACGTCCAGGCCGGCGATCCGCTCGCGTTGCCACCATGCCATCTCGACCACCCGGCGCAGGCCGGCGCGCGCGAACCAGCGCCCCAGGCCCTGCGGCACGACGTAGACCGGGTCCGGGCCGAGGCGCCTGAGCGTCGGCACGTCCATGTGGTCGCGGTGATTGTGCGTCACCAGCACCAGGTCGATCCTGGGCAGTGCCTGCCAGCCGAGCCCCGGCGCCACGTTGCGCGGGATCAGGCCGCCCACCAGCGCGGGCGACATGACCGGGTCGATCAGCGCGCTGCTACCCCCGAGCTGAACCAGGAAGCTGGCGTGCCCGACCCAGGTCAGCGCGTCGGCCGTCGCCTTGCGCAATGCCCGCCCGTCGTTCGCCAGTACCGGCATCGGCACCCCGGTCATCGGCGCCGGAGGGCGCTTCTCGTCGTGCCAGCCGGCCTTCCACTTCAGCAGCCGCAGCAGGTTTCCGCCCGCCTCATGGCCGTCGAGATTCGAATATCGCATCGCGTGTCGTCTACCGTATTTTGGTACAGTGGCCCAAAACAGGGTCGCTGTACCTCGGACCATGAGCAAATTCAGGGTCGTCCAGTTCAACATGCAGTTCGGGCGGATCTGGCGCGATTCCGATCCGGATCACGCCCCGATCGAGCTCGAGCGCACGATTGCCGAGATCCGCAGGCACGATGCGGACCTCGTGCTGCTGCAGGAGGTCGAGCAGGCCCAGCCTGGCGGCGCACAATCCGATCCGCCGCCGAACTATACCCGGCTGCGCGCGGAGCTTCCGCGCTACGACGGCTGTTTCCATTACCCGAAGGCCGATCCGCGCGAGCTGCCGTTCGGGGTCGGGCTCGCGATCCTGTCCAAAACGCCTTTGCACGAGCAGCGCCACTGGGACCTGCCCTCGCCGCCGATCGAGTTCGAATTCCAGGGCAAGAAACTGACCCCGACCGACCGGATCCTGATCGGCGCCGCGACCACCATCGGCGGCCGCAATTTGTTCGTGTTCAATACCCACCTGCTCGCTTTCTTCATGCTCAAATCGAGCAGCGAAACGCATGAGGCCCAGCGCAAGCTCGTGGTGGAGCAAATCGGCAAGGCGCAGGGCCCGGCGCTGATCGGGGGCGACTTCAACGTGCGCAAGCACGAGTCGCTGGTGCGGCAGTTCTCGCGCGCCGGCTATCGCCCGGTTCAGACGCAGGAGTACACCTGGCGCCGGCGTCCGTACGTGCTCGATCACATCTTCTACAACTCCGGGCTGCGTGCGCTCGACCACGCGGTGCATCCGACGCCAGCCTCCGACCATCACGTGCTGCTGGCCGAGTTCGAGTTCGCCGCCGCGCGCTGAAGCGCGCGAGTTCGTCCGGGCGCGCCCGGCGCGCTAGGCCAGCTCAATGACGAAGCAGCTGCCGCCGCCCTCGCGCGCGATGCAGCGCGCATCGCCACCGTGACGACGCGCGATCTGACGCACCAGCGAGAGGCCCAGGCCGGCGCCGCCGCGCTCCCTGCCGCCGGCGCGGCGGAAGAACGGCTCGAACACCCGCTCGCGGTCGGCCTCCGGCACCCCGGACCCGCGATCGCAGACCGCGATCTCGGCCCCGCGCGCGCCCCGCCCGACGCGCACCTCCACCGGCGGCGCGCCGTGGCGGGTGGAATTTTCCAGCAGGTTGCGCAGCATCCGCCGAAGCAGGCGCGGGTCGCCGCGCAGCACGACCGGCTCGCCGTGCAGTTCGGCGCCCTCGTAGCGCGCGCACTCCTCGGCCGCAAGCGCGAGCAGGTCGACCTCCTCGTCGGCCTCGCGCGCCTGCACCGCATCGAGCCGGCTCGCGAGCAGGATCTCGTCGATCAGCGCGTCGAGCTCGGCGATGTCCTGCTCGAGCTGAAGCTTCCTCTTCGGCTCGGCGCCGTCCTTCATCAGCTCGAGCGCCATGCGGATGCGGGTCAACGGCGTGCGCAGCTCGTGCGAGGCGTTGGCGAGCAGCGCCTTGTGCGCGGCGATGAGCTGCTCGATGCGCGCCGCGGCGCGGTTGAAGCTCTCCGCCAGGCGCGCCACCTCGTCGCCGCCTTCGACCTTCACCCGCGCCGTCAGGTCGCCGCCGCCGAGCGACTCGACGCCCGCCTGCAGGTTCTCCAGGCGCCGGGTCAGCCGCCGCACCACGGGATAGGCGCCCACGCCAACGCCAAGCGCGAGCATGGCCAGGGTGAAAAACAGTCCCCAGGCCGGATGGCGCCGGGTGCGCGGCACGCGCGCCACCAGCCAGCGGCCGTCGGCCAGCTTCAGGCCCCAGGTCGGCGCGCCCGCGTGCCGGCGCAGCCAGCCGCTTTCGCTGCGCTCCGCGCCCGGCGGCGGCAGGGCATCGCCGACCCAGGCCTGCGCCGTATCGTCGGCGCCGAACAGCGTGACGTCGGCGTGCAGCCCGGCCGCGAGGCGCTCGAGCCCGGCCTGTTGTGCGGCGAGCGGCGCCTGCGCCGGAGGCAGCGCGTTCTGCGCCAGCACCGCGGCCATCTCGGTGCTCGGCCGCACGATGCCGGTGTCGGCGAACTGGCGCCACAGGAACCCGGCGGCGAGCGCGAACGCCACCAGACTGGCGACCACCGCCAGGTAGATGCGCAGATAGAGCCGGCGCATCAGTCCTGGGCCTTGGCGAACACGTAACCGGCGCCGCGCACGGTGAGGATGCGGCGCGGATGCTTCGGATCGTCCTCCAGCGCCTGGCGGATGCGCGATACGTGAACGTCGATCGAGCGATCGAAGGCCTCGAGCGGCTCGCCCTTGAGGCGGTCCATGAGCGCGTCGCGCGACATCACCCTGCCGGCATTTTCCGCCAGCGCGAGCAGCAGCGCGAACTGGTAGCCGGTCAGGGGACGCTCGGCGCCGTCCAGGCGCAGCGCGCGCGCGCCGCGGTCGATCTCGACCCGGCCGAAGCGCAGCACGTCGCCGTCCCCGGAGCCGCCGCGCCGGCGCAGGATGGCGCGCAGCCGCGCGAGCAGCTCGCGCGGCTCGAACGGCTTAGGAAGGTAATCGTCGGCGCCGAGCTCGAGTCCGACCACGCGGTCCATCGCGTCGCCGCGCGCGGTGAGCATCAGAACCGGAGTGTCGGCGCGCGCACGCAGCTGGCGGCAGACCTCGAGCCCGTCGATGTCGGGCAGGGTGAGGTCGAGCACGAGAGCGTCGAAAGGCTCGCGCGCGAGCCGCTCCAACCCTTCCTTGCCGCTGCCGGCCGCGGCAACGCGAAAGCCCGCCTGGCCGAGATATTCCGACACCATCTCGGCCAGGCGGGGGTCGTCCTCGATCAGCAGGATGCGCGCCGCCACGCGCGCAGTTTACCTATCCCCTGCCGTGCCAGCGACGACCGCCGAAGCGGTGCATGCGCTCGGACAGGACCTTGCGCTGCAGAGGCGTCAGCACCTCGGCGGCGTCGGCCAGCGCCGCGGTCAGGCGCTTCGAGGCCCGATCCGCGAGCTCCATCTGCTCCGCTCGCAGCTTCTCGAACGCGGCGCGGTCGACATGGTCGCGGGTGAACAAGTCCATCGCCTTCAGGCGCGCCTCGCGCATTTCCCTGCGCATCGGCATCAGGTCCTTGGCCGCGCTCTTGACGATCGGCCCGAGCTTCTGCTGCTGCTCCGTGGTGGCGTCGATCTCGACGTAAAGGTGCTTCAGCATGCGGTCCAGCCGCTGGTCGAGCTCGGCCGGATCGAGCGCTCCGCCGCCCCAGCCGCCGGGGCCGCGCCCGCGGGCGAAGGCGCCCAGTCCGAGCCCGCCCAGACCGGCGAACGCGCCGGCGATCGCGGCGCGCCGGAAGAACCGGCGCCGCGGGGTTTGCTGTGCGTTGTCTTTCATGGCTGCTCCTTGGTTATCACAACGTTCGAAGTGTGCACTCTGCCCATTAGCGCGCCGTCTCCCTAGCGTAAAGTTAGGTAAACCCGGGCACGCGAGGTGCGCCACAATGAAGTCCGGTATTCGAGTTCCGCCGTCCGATACCGGACTGCTGACGAAGTCGCCGGCCGAGATCATGCGCGTGCTGGTGGCGCTGCGCGACCGCGGCGAGGCGCTGAGCGCGAGCATGGGGGGCCGCAAGCCGGCCTTCCTGTCGCGCCTGCTGTGGATCGACCCGCAGCTGCAGTTCATCGTCGTCGGCCGCAGCGGCGACCCGGCGGCCGACGCGGGGCTGCTCGCGCGCCCGCGCTGCGTCTTCAGCTGCGCGCTGGCCGCCTGGCAGGTCGAGTTCGTCGCCGCCGAGCCGAGCCTGTTCCGCCATGGCGCGCAGGAAGCGATCCGGCTGCGCTATCCCGAGCTGATGTCCGGCCATCAGCGAAGGAGCGAAAAGCGCTCCGCGCCGGTACGCGACCTGCCGCTGCATTGCTTGGCCGACGCCGCCGGCGTGATGTCGTTCGACGCACACGTGGTCGACATCAGTCCGGTCGGGATCGCCATGCTGCTCTACCACCCGGCCATCACGCTCGAGCCCGGCACCGTGCTCAAGGGCTGCATCATCGAGCACCCCGCGCTCGGCCAGGTCAGCGTCGACATGGAAGTCAGGTACTCGGAGCCGGTGCGGCTACAGAACGGGCGCCGCGCGCGACGCGCGGGCTGCCGCTTCGTCGATCCACCGGCGGCGCTCAAGGCCCTGGTGCGCCGCGTGACCGGCCAGACGCTCGCGGAAGACGGATAATGCACCCGTTACGCCATCCGGAGGATTTTGCGCCATGCGATTCCTGCTCGCCGCCGCGCTGCTCGGCGCGGCCCTTGCCGGCCCCGCCCTCGCACAGGACAAGCCACAGCGCCTGCTGATCCAGATCAGCGACGAAAACCCGAAAGTGTGGGGCCTCGCGCTGGCCAACGCGCGCAATGTGCGCCACGACCTCGGGCCGGACAAGGTGCAAATCGAGATCGTCGTCTACGGGCCGGCGATCCGCATGCTGGAGATGGAATCCGACTGGCACGACCGCGTGACACAGGTCATCGACGAAGGCATCCGCGTCATCGCCTGCGAGAACACCATGACGAGCTTGAAGCTCACCCGCAACGACATGCTCGGCGGGGTCGACTTCGTCAAGACCGGCCTCGCGCACGTCATGCGGCGCGAGCTCGAAGGCTGGGCCTACGCGCGGCCCTGAGCGATGAAGACCGCCGTCGTCGCCGGCGCGCTCGGCGTGATCGGTCGCTACGTCGTCGAGCGGCTTGCGCAGCTGCCGGACTGGCGGGTGGTGGGCCTTTCGCGCCGGCCGGGCGAAGAGCGCGAGCGCGTGCGCCACGTGTCGGTCGACCTGCTCGATCCGGCCGACGCCGGACGCAAGCTGCGCGGGCTGCAGGACGCCACGCACGTCTTCTATTGCGCCTTCCAGCCGGCCGCGGGCGCCGCCGCCGACTACGCGCGCAATGTCGCCGCCAACCGCGACATGCTGGTGAACGCGGTCTCGGCCGTCGACGCGATCGCGCCAGGCCTCGAGCGCGTGGTGCTGGTGACCGGCACCAAGTACTACGGCTCGCACCTGGGCCCGTTTCGCACCCCGGCCAAGGAGGACGACCCGCGCCATCTCGGCCCGAACTACTACTTCGACCAGATCGACTGGCTGAGCGCGTTCCAGCGCGGCAGGCGCTGGAGCTGGAGCGAGCTGCGGCCGCAGACGCTGTGCGGCTTCGCGCCGGGCACGGCGATGAGCATCGTGCCGGTGATCGCGGTCTACGCCGCGATCTCGAAGGAGTTGGGGCTGCCACTGCGCTTTCCCGGCAAGCCGGGGGCCTGGCGCTCGGTCTACCAGGTGACCGAGTCGGCGCACATGGCCAACGCCGCGCTCTGGGCGGCGACCGAGCCGCGCTGCGCCAATCAGGCCTACAACATCACCAATGGCGACACCTTCCGCTGGTGCAACCTGTGGCCGCGCATCGCGGAAGTCTTCGAGATGCCCTGGGCTGAGCCGCAGACGATTTCGCTCGTGGCGCACATGGCGGACAAGGCTCCGCTATGGGAAGCGATGGTGAAGAAGCACGGGCTGCGGCCTTTCCGCTTCGACGAGCTGGTGGCCTGGCCCTTCGGCGACTACGTGTTCGCCTGCGACTGGGACGTAATGTCGAGCGTTACCAAGTCGCGCCTGCACGGCTTCCACGACGTAGTCGACAGCGACGAGATGTTCGTGCGGCTGCTGCGGCGCTTCCGCGCCGAGCGCATCGTCCCCTGAGGAAAACCTTCAGGCGCGGATATAGACCCAGCCCTGCTGCATGCGCTTGACGATCTCGTCGAGCGCCGTCGGCGCGAACTGCACGCCCGGCAGCAGCGTCACCTTGACCCCCTTTTCGCTCAGCCGGTCCGCGGTCTGGTGGCAGGCGATGTAGGTCAGGTTCGGGTACGCCGCGCGCAGGCGCTCGAGCCGCATCGAGTAGGCCGATTTGTCGGCGCGCAGGATGTCGAGGCCGGTCTGGTTGGCGACGATCTCGACATGCACCTTGCGCCCGGCGGCGCGCGCATCGCGCAGGTAGTCCTCGACTTCCTGCAGCGCCGTGTCGACCACCTCGCCGCGCGAGGAAGCCACGTGCACCACGATGCCGTTGGCCGCGACCCCGTGCCGCTGCGCGGCGGCCTGGCCGCGATCGGTCGCGTCGTGCGTGAACCATCCTGCCAGCGCGAACACCAGCGCGAGCCCGGCCACCCGCGCCCAGCTCCTCCGATCCGCCGCGGGCGCCGCGCGGCGCGGACGCGCGTCCGCATAGGCGCCCTTGACCATGTCCTTGAGCGTGCGCAGCTCGCATACCTGGCGCCGCAGCGCCTCGTCGTTGCCCATGCGCTCGACCAGCGCGGTCCAGTCGGCGGTGTCCAGCTGCCCGTCGACGAACGCGTTTTGCATCTCTTGCGAGACTTCCCGTTGCTGGCTCATCGAATGCTCCTGACCTTATTGTTCTGCTCGGCAGCGAAATCCATCAGCCGCGCCCTGAGCGCCTCGCGCGCCCGGCACAGCCGGCTCATCACGGTGCCGATCGGCACCTCGAGAATCTCGCCCACCGCGGCGTAGGAAAATCCCTCCAGGTCCACCAGCGTCACGACCTGGCGCTGCCCCAATGGCAGGCGCCCGATCTCGGCCCGCACCCGCGCAGCAAGCTGGTTGCTCGCGCTCGCGGCCTCCGGCGTCTCCGCGTGCGAGGGCATCTCCTCGTCGAGCGGCTCGAGCGGCCGCGCGCGCCGGTAGTGATCTTTCAGGCAGTTGGCGAGGATCGCGCACAGCCAGCCCTTCAGCCGCTGCGGATCCTCGAGCTGCGCAGCGCGGTCAAGCGCGCGCAGCATCGCCTCCTGCACCAGGTCGTCGGCCAGCGCAGCGTCGTGGCACCAGGAATAGGCCAGGCGATACAACGGCTCGCGCTGAACCTCGACCCGGGCGCGTAACTGCGCCGATACGCCGAACAAACCCCTCATCCTCATGCCCCCATAGACGCCCCAGGGGGCCAGTTTATTCCATGGAATAAACGAGGCGGCGTTCACGTCTTATCTGGGTCGCGGGCGTCTCTTGCGCCCGAACAGACCATCAGAAAACAGAGAGGAGATTCTATGAAACAAGCACTTGTAGCAATCACGCTGGTCGCCGGCCTGGCCGGCTTCGCCACCGCCCCCGCCGCCCTGGCGGCCGGTAAGACGTCGATGACGCACGCCGTCCTGCAGGTCAGCGACAACGACCCGCAAAAGTGGAACCTCGCGCTCAACAACGCGCAGAACATGCAGCAGGCGCTGGGCAAAGACAAGGTGACGATCGAGATCGTGGCCTACGGCCCCGGGCTCAACATGCTCAAGGCCGACTCCAAGGTCGCCGCCCGCCTGAATGCGGCGCTCGACAGCAACGTCGAGCTGGCCGCCTGCGCCACCACGATGAAGAAAATGAAAGTCACGAAAGCCGACCTGGTCGGCGGCGCGACCGTCGTGCCCGGCGGCGTGATCGAGATCATGAAGCGTCAGTCCGAAGGCTGGTCGTACATTCGGCCGTAACGCGGACGCGGCAATAATGCAGTAACCGCCCGCCGTGCTATGCCCGGCGGGCGCTTTCAATCCGAAACAAAGGAAATCCCCCTTGAAGCGAATCGCAGCAGTTCTCACGCTGGTCGGCGGCGTCTATCTGTTTGGCGGCTTGCTGCCCAGCGCTCACGCCGAAGGCGCAGTGTCGAGCGCCAGCGGCAAGTACAAGATCGTGATTCAGGTCACCGAAAACGATCCGCGCACCTGGAATCTCGCGCTCAACAATGCCATGGCCTTCAAACGCAACGTCGGCAAGGGCAACTCGGAGATCGAGCTTGTCGCGATCGGTCCGGGCCTGAACATGCTCAAGAGCGAATCCAAGGTGACCGCCCGGATCGAACAGGCGCTCGACCAGAGCATCGACGTCATCGCCTGCGGCGAGACGATGCACGCGATGAAGCTCGGCAAGGACGACCTGATCGGCGGCGTGCGGATCGTCCCCGGCGGCCTGATCGAGATCGCCAACAAGCAGCGCGAAGGCTGGATCTACTACCGGCCCTGAGACCGACCCTTCTGTAGCTCGGCGCTAGTCGCTCGCCGCGGAGTCCGCGGCGAGCGCCGCGTCGTAGACCAACCGCGCGGCGAGCGCATCCTCGACCGCCTGGCCGAGCGCCTTGAACACGACCGTCGCGCCCGGCGGCGGCAGCGCGCAGCGGCCGAGGATCAGCTCGCCGAGCTCGGCGTAGATCTTCGCCCCCGACAGGATCACGTCGCCCGATTCCTTCTGCGCCGCCTCGCGGCTGTCAGCGATGACGACATTCGCCATCGCCTCGTCGTCGAGCTCGCGCCAGCCGGGCCGCGGCGCGCCGACGGCGGCAACGAACGCGCCGGGCTTGAGCCACGCGCCGCGCAGCACTGGCTCGGACGCGTTGGTCACGGTGCAGACGATGTCGGCGCCGCGCACCGCTTCTTCCGCGCGCACGCAGGCGATGCCGCCCGTGTCGGCTATACAGCGCGCCACGTTCGCCGGGTCGCGGCTCCAGACGCGCAGCTCGGAAATCGGCCGCACCGCGCGCAGCGCAGCCGCGTGACTGCGCGCGAGCGCGCCGCTGCCGAGCAGTGCGACGACCTTCGGGCCGGCGGGCGTGAGCAGGTCCGCGCCGACCGCGGAGACCGCCGCGGTGCGCAGCTCGGTGAGCCAGGTCGCGTCGATCACGGCCAGAATCCTGCCCGTCGCCGGGTCGAGCAGAACGATGGTGGCGAGCATGGTCGGCAGCCCGCGCGCCGCGTTCGCCGGTACCTGGGTGATCAGCTTGGTGATCAGCGCGCCGCCGGCGAGCGCGGGCTTGACGAACAGCAGGCTGCCCGGCTGCGGCAACTCCATCACGCTGCGCAGAGGCTGCACCGCTCTGCCGGCCGACAAGTCGGCCAGCGCGCGCCGCATTGCTTCCAGCAGCGCCGCCGGCCGCAGCAGCCGCCGCACCGCCGCGTCGTCGATGTGCTGCATCACGCTGCGCGGCGGCGACGCCGTGCGTTCAGCTGCCGCTGCGCCTCACCAGGTCGCCCAGGGCGCCGAGCAGGTTGACCGGCACCGGAAACACGATCGTGTTGCTCTTGTCGCCGGCAATCTCGGTCAGGATCTGCATGTAGCGCAGCTGCATCGCCTCGGGCTGGGTGGACAGCTTCACGCCCGCCTGCAGCAGCTTTTCGGCGGCCTGCGCCTCGCCTTCGGAGTAGATGACCTTGGCGCGGCGCTCGCGCTCGGCCTCGGCCTGGCGCGCGATCGCGCGCACCATGCTCTCGTCGAGATCGACGTGCTTGATCTCGACGTTCGCCACCTTGATGCCCCAGGCGTCGGTCTGCGTATCGAGCACGGTCTGGATGTCGAGGTTGAGCTTGTCGCGCTCGGCCAGCATCTCGTCCAGCTCGTGCTTGCCGAGCACCGCGCGCAGCGTTGTCTGCGCTAGCTGGCTGGTGGCGCCGAGGAAATCGGCGACCTGGATTACCGCCTTCTCCGGGTCGACCACGCGGAAGTACAACACCGCGTTGACCTTGACCGAGACGTTGTCGCGCGAGATGACGTCCTGGCTCGGCACGTCGAGCACCACCGTGCGCAGGTCCATGCGCACCATCTGCTGGATGCCAGGAATCAGCAGGATCATTCCGGGGCCCTTGACCTTGTGGAACCGGCCGAGCATGAAGACCACGGCGCGCTCGTACTCGCGCAGGATGCGTATCGACGAAAACGCCAGCACGATGACAATGATCAGCACGCCGTAGACGAAATTGAAGCCGAGACTGAATGGCATCGCTATCCTCCGTTGCCGTTACCGGGTTCCGCCACCACGTTCAGTGTAAGGCCGTCGATTGCGGTGACGCGCAAGCGTTGGCCCTTCGCCAGCGGCGCGCTCGAGCGCACGCGCCAGGTTTCGCTGTGCACGCGCGCCCAGCCCTCGCGCTGGATGTCCTCCAGCGCGACGCCGCTCGCGCCGATCATCTCCTCGCGCCCGCTCACCACCGGCCGGCGCCGGCCTTTCACCAGCATGCCGACCACCAGGATCAGGAACGCGGCGCTCGCCGCGGCGATGCCGCCGATGAGCGCATAGGGAATCGCGAACCCCGGCGCGTCGCTGTCGATCAGGATGATCGAGCCGATCACGAACGCGATCAACCCGCCTATGCCGAGCGAGCCGAACGCGGGCAGAAAGGCCTCGCCGACCATGAACGCGATGCCGAGCAGGATCAGCCCCAGGCCCGCGTAGTTCACCGGCAGCAGCTGGAAGGCGTACATCCCGAGCAGGATGCAGATCGCCCCCACCACGCCCGGCAGCACCAGCCCGGGATTGGAGAACTCGTAGATCACCGCCAGGATGCCGAGCAGCACCAGCACGTA
Organism: uncultured beta proteobacterium; assembly: GCA_963811085.1. Lineage (GTDB taxonomy): Bacteria > Pseudomonadota > Gammaproteobacteria > Burkholderiales > SG8-39 > DAHVFK01. The sequence goes on from CAWEPV010000001.1 coordinate 24,746, forward strand.
GGCGACGCTCGGATTGGTGATCACGCCGAGCAGCCTGTCGCGCCAGCCGAGCTCGAAGGTTTCAATCCTGGCGTCGGCGAGATGCAGCGTGCGCTCGACTCCCGCCGCCTTCACCTTTCGTCCGTCGAGCTTCCCGAGCAGCGCGGGCACGCTGTCGGCGATGAAGTCGATCACGTGCATCTTCTCGGCTTCCGTCGCGGACAGGCTCACCGCCTCGCGCACCGCGCGCTCGGCCCACTTGGCGTTGCGCCCGCGCATCTGCGCCAGGCCGCGGATGTAGGCCGAGGCGTCGTTCACCATCTTGTGCTCGAGCGTGCTGCCGCCCTGCTCGCCCTTCTTGCCCTTCTTCTCGGTCTCGGGCGCAGGCGCCGACGGCGCGCCGATCTGGATCGGGGTCGCCGCGCCGAGATTGGTCGCCGGCGCCATGACCGCGAAGTGGCTCGCATACAGGATGTAGGTCCCGGCGCTCGCGGCGCGCGACCCGGAGGGCGCGACGTAGGTGGTCACCGGCACCGGCGAAGCGAGGATGTCCTTGATGATCTCGCGCATCGCGCTGCTCAGGCCGCCGGGGGTGTCCATCTTCAGCACCACCAGCTGCGCGCCGTCGTTCTGCGCCGCCTCGAGGCCGCGCTGGACGTAGTCCGAGGTCGCCGGCCCGATCGCGCCGTCGATCGTCAGCACCATCACCGGCGCGGCCGCGCGCGCGAGCGCGGGCAGGCACAGGATCGCCGTTAGAAAGAGGAGCTTGCGCAGCTTCAACGCGTCGTCCTTGCGCGGTCTTCGCCAGACCATACAATACGCCTCCTCCCGGCATTGCGTATCCGTGAAACCCGAATCCTTTCCGGCCGAGGCGATCGTCGTCCGCGGCGCCCGGCAGAACAATCTCAAGAACCTCACGCTTTCGATCCCGACCGGCGAGCTGGTCGTGGTCACCGGCGTGTCGGGCTCGGGCAAGTCCTCGCTCGTGTTCGACACGCTCTACGCCGAAGGCCAGCGCCGCTACGTCGAGACCTTCAGCCCCTACGCGCGCCAGTTCCTCGACCGCATGGACAAGCCCCAGGTCGACGCGATCGAAGGCATACCGCCCGCCATCGCGATCGACCAGACCAACCCGGTGCGCACCTCGCGCTCGACGGTCGGCACGATGACCGAGCTGAACGACCACCTGAAACTGCTCTACGCACGCGCGGCCACGCTGACCTGCCGCGGTTGCGGCAAGCCGGTGGCGCGCGACACGCCGGATTCGATCTACGGCGCGCTCGAGCAACGTTGCGCCGCGCACGGCGACCCGCGCCTGGTGATCACCTTCCCGGTGCCGGTACCGAAGAACTTCAGCGAGCAAGAGGTGCTGCAGCTGCTCGAGCGCCAGGGCTACACGCGCATCCATTCGCGCGCCAAAGGGGTGCTCGAGGTGGTGCAGGACCGGCTGCGCATGTCCTCGGCCGAGCGCGCGCGCGTGATCGAGGCGCTCGAAGCCGCGCTGCGCGTCGGTCAGGGCAAGGTCAATGTCTACTTCGAAAATCGGGGTCAGAGTCGGATTACCGAAGCGAAATCCGACTCTGACCCCGATTTTTCGGTCTGGAAGTTTTCCTCTGATCTGCACTGCGCGGAGTGCGACATCCACTACGCCGACCCGACCCCTGCGGCTTTCTCGTTCAACTCGCCGCTCGGCGCGTGCGAGACCTGCCGCGGCTTCGGGCGCGTGATCGGGGTCGACTTCGGGCTGGTAATCCCGGACGAGTCGAAGACCCTGCGCCAGGGCGCGGTGCGGCCGTGGCAGACCGCGAGCTTCAAGGAATGCCAGGACGATCTGGCGAAATACGCGAAGAAACGTGGAGTTCCCCTGGACATCCCATGGAGGGAGCTTTCTGAAGAACACAAAACCTGGGTCCTCGAAGGCGAACCCGAGTGGGTGAGCTGGCGCAAGAGCTGGCCCGGCACCTGGTACGGCGTGCGGCGCTTCTTCAAGTGGCTCGAGTCCAAGGCCTACAAGATGCACATCCGGGTGCTGCTGTCGAAGTACCGGGCCTACACCGAGTGCGAGGCCTGCGGCGGCACCCGGCTCAAGCCCGACGCGACGCTGTGGCGCATCGGGCCGCACTCGATCCACGACCTGATGCTGCTGCCGATCGAGCGCGTGCGCGCCTTCATCGACGCGCTGGCGCTGCCCGCGCCGGTGGACGAAGCGACCGAGCTGCTGCTGACCGAGCTGCGCTCGCGCCTGCGCTACCTGTGCGAGGTCGGGCTGTCCTACCTTACCCTGGATCGCCAGTCGCGCACGCTCTCGGGCGGCGAGGTGCAGCGCATCAACCTCACCACCGCGCTCGGTACCTCGCTGGTCAACACCCTGTTCGTGCTCGACGAGCCCTCGATCGGGCTGCACCCGCGCGACATGGGACGCGTGATCGAGGTCATGCGGCGGCTGCGAGACGCGGGCAACTCGCTGGTGGTGGTCGAGCACGACCCGCAGATCATGTTCGCCGCCGACCGCATCCTCGACATGGGGCCGGGCCCGGGCGAGCGCGGCGGCGAGGTGGTGTTCTTCGGCGCGCCGCAGGAGCTCAAAGCGCGCGACACCCTGACAGCGAACTATCTCTCGGGGAGGAAACGCGCGGACGCCGGCACAGGGCAATCTTCAATTGGAAAAGAATTCCTTCGTGTCGAAGGGGCGAGCGAGCACAATCTGAAGCACCTCGACGTTTCGATTCCGCTCCAGCGCCTGGTGTGCATCACCGGCGTGTCGGGCTCGGGCAAGTCGACCCTGGTGCAGGACGTGCTCTACCACGCGCTGCTCAAGGCCAAGGGCAAGCCGACCGAGACGCCGGGCGCGCACCGCGCGCTCTCCGGCGCGGAGAAGGTGTCCGAGGCGGTAATGGTCGACCAGTCGCCGATCGGCAAGACGACGCGCTCCAACCCGGCGAGCTACGTCGGCGCCTGGGACGCGATCCGCAACCTGTTCGCCCGCACACCCCTGGCGAAGGAGCGCAAGTACACGCCCGGCACGTTCAGCTTCAACGCCGGCAACGGCCGCTGCGCGACCTGCGGCGGCAACGGCTTCGAGCACGTCGAGATGCAGTTCCTGTCCGACGTCTACCTGCGCTGCCCGGACTGCGACGGCAAGCGCTTCCGGCCCGAGGTGCTCGAGGTCGCGCTGCGCGGCCGCAGCATCTCCGACGTGCTCGAGATGACGGTGTCCGAGGCGCTCGCGTTCTTCGCCGGCGAGCGCGAGGTCGAGGCGCGCCTCGCGCCGCTCGCCGACGTCGGCCTGGAGTACCTGCGGCTCGGCCAGCCGGTGCCGACCCTGTCCGGCGGCGAAGCGCAGCGCCTCAAGCTCGCCGGCCACCTGACGCAGGCGAAATCGGGGTCAGAGTCGAATAAGTTGTTCCTGTTCGACGAGCCGACCACCGGGCTGCACTTCGAGGACATCGCCAAGCTGCTCAGGGCCTTCCGCCGCCTGATCGCCGCCGGGCATTCGCTGGTGGTGATCGAGCACAACCTCGACGTCATCCGCGCCTCCGACTGGGTGCTCGACCTCGGTCCCGAGGGCGGCGAAGCCGGCGGCGCGCTGGTGTGCGAAGGCACGCCGGCGCTGGTGATGCGGCACCAGAGCTCGCATACCGGGAAAGCCCTGAGGGAATATGAAAATGCATTGCTACAGGAAACAAAAGAAGAAAACATAAATGAACCTCCTGCTCGCTACCTGGGCAACGCCATTCGCATTCACAACGCGCGCGAGCACAACCTCAAGAGCATCGACGTCGAGATCCCGCGCAACCGCTTCAGCGTGGTGACCGGCGTGTCGGGCTCGGGCAAGTCGACGCTTGCGTTCGACATCCTGTTCGCCGAAGGGCAGCGGCGCTATCTGGAGTCGCTCAACGCCTATGCGCGCCAGTTCGTGCAGTCGGCCTCGCGCCCCGACGTCGACGCGATCTGGGGCATCCCGCCCACGGTCGCGATCGAACAGCGCACCAGCCGCGGCGGCCGCAAGAGCACAGTCGGCACGCTGACCGAGATCCATCACTTCCTGAGGCTCCTGTTCGTCAAGCTCGGCACCCAGCATTGCCCGGATTGCAGGGTTGCGATCGAGCCGCAGAGCGAGGATGCGATCGCCGCGCGCATCCTGCGCGAGTACCGCGGCCAGCGCATCGGCCTGCTGGCGCCGCTGGTGATCAACCGAAAGGGCGTCTACACCGACCTCGCCAAGTGGGCCAGGGCGAAGGGCTACACCAGCCTGCGCGTGGACGGCGCGTTCCTGCCGCTCGATCCGTTTCCGCGTATCGACCGCTTCAAGGAGCACACCATCGAGCTGCCGGTCGCCGACCTGCGCGTGGCGCCGGAAAACGAGCGCGCGCTGCGCGAGGCGCTGGCGACCACGCTCGAGCTCGGCAAGGGCACGGCACACCTTCTCGCGGACCTGGACGCGCTGGTGAGAGGCCGCGTCGAGGGCGAAGGGACCGGTCGAGCTGACGCTGCACCAGGCGCAGTTCTCGACCAAGCGCGCCTGCCCCTCCTGCGGGCGCAGCTTCGCCGAGCTCGACCCGCGCCTGTTCTCGTACAACTCGAAGCACGGCTGGTGCGCAGGCTGCTACGGCACCGGACTCAAGCTGGCCGACGTCGGCTGGGACGAGGAACGCTCGCGCACCGGCACCGAGGATCACGTGCTCGACTCGTGGATCGAGTGGCTCGAGGTCGACGAGGCTTGTCCCGACTGCGGCGGCAAGCGCCTCAACCCCGAGGCGCTCGCGGTCTCCTGGCGCGGAAGATCGATCGCCGACTACGGCGCGCAGCCGGTCGACGCGCTGGCGCAGCTGTTCGCGGACGTGGCGCTCGAAGGCCGCGAGCGCGATATCGCGCGCGACCTGGTGGCCGAGCTGCAAAGCCGGCTCGGCTTCCTGCACGAGGTCGGCCTTTCCTACCTCACGCTCGACCGTTCGGCGCCGACGCTCTCGGGCGGCGAGGCGCAGCGCATTCGGCTCGCGGCGCAGCTCGGCTCGAACCTGCGCGGCGTGTGCTACATCCTTGACGAGCCGACCATCGGCCTGCACCCGCGCGACAACCGGATTCTGCTCGACGTGCTGGAGAAGCTCGAGGCCAAGGGCAACACCCTGGTCGTGGTCGAGCACGACGAGGAGACGATCCGCCGCGCGCACCACGTGATCGATCTCGGCCCCGGCGCCGGCAAACTCGGCGGGCGCGTGATCGGCGCCGGCTCGGCCGCAGACCTCATGCAACTGCCCGACTCGCTCACCGGGCGCTTCCTCGCCGCCCCGCTGCGCCACCCGCTGCAGCCGCGCCGGCCGGTGGCGGCAAGGGGCGCGGCGCTCGAGGTCAAGGGCGCGTTCCTGCACAACCTGAAGGACGTCGACCTGCGCCTGCCGCTCGGGCGCCTGACGGTCATGACCGGCGTGTCGGGCTCGGGCAAGTCGACGCTCGCGCGCGACGTGCTGCTGCAAAGCCTCGAGCAGGAGACCCCGGTCGGGTGCCGCGCGCTGAAGGGCGGGGTTGCACGCGTGCTCGAAGTCGACCAGGCGCCGATCGGCAAGACGCCGCGCTCCTGCCCCGCCACCTACGTCGGCTTCTGGGACCAGGTGCGCCGGCTGTTCGCCGACACCGCCGAGGCGCGCATGCGCGGCTGGACGCCGAGCCGCTTCTCGTTCAACACCAAGGGCGGGCGCTGCGAGGCCTGCGAGGGACAGGGGATCAAGAAGATAGAGATGTCGTTCCTGCCGGACGTGCGCGTGACCTGCGAGGCCTGCGGCGGGCAGCGCTTCAACCCCGAGACCCTGGCGCCGCGCTGGCGCGGGCGGAACATCGGCGAAGTGCTGGCGATGAGCGTCGACGAAGCGGTCGAATTCTTCGCCGCGCATCCGTCGATCCACCACGCGCTGCGATTGCTGCAGGACGTCGGCCTGGGCTACCTCACGCTCGGCCAGCAGAGCCCGACGCTCTCGGGCGGCGAGGCGCAGCGCATCAAGCTCGTGACCGAGCTCGCCAAGGTGCGCGCCGAGACGCACACGCTGTACGTGCTCGACGAGCCCACCGTCGGGCTGCACATGGCCGACGTCGAGAAGCTGATCCGCGTGCTGCACCGCCTGGTCGACGCCGGCAACACGATGCTGGTGATCGAGCACAACCTGGACGTGATGGCGGAGGCCGACTGGATCGTCGACCTCGGCCCCGAAGGCGGCGCTGGCGGCGGGCGCGTGGTGCTGCAGGGCGCGCCCGAGAGCTTTTCGCCCGGAACGAAGTCGCACACGGCGCAGGTGTTGTCCGCATTCCTCGCCGAGCGCTCGCACCCGGTGTAAGGTGCCGGCATGAAACTCATCCATACGTTCCTGTTGGCCCTCGTCCTGTCCGTCCCGGCCGCCCGCGCCGCCGAGCTCGGCCCGGACGCACTGGTGCGCCAGATCACCGACGACGTGATGAACGCGATCCTGAAGGACAAGGCGCTGCAGGCGGGCGACAAGCAGAAGGCGCTCGCGCTGGCCGAGGAAAAGATCCTGCCCCACATCGACTTCCGCGCCATGACGCGGCTCGCGCTCGGGCGCAACTGGTCCAAGGCCAGCCCGGCGCAGCGGGAGCAGGTCGTGAACGGCTTTCGCAGCATGCTGATACGGACCTACTCCAACGCCATCGGCACCTACCAGGGGCAGAAGATGGAGGTCAAGCCGACGCGCATGGATCCGGGCGACACCGACGTCACGGTGCGCAACAGTTACCTCAGTCCGGGGCGGCCGGCAGTGCAGGTCGACTACCGCATGGAGAAGCAGCCGGACGGCTGGAAGATCTACGACATCGTGTTCGACGGCGTCAGCCTGGTGGCCACCTACCGCAGCGAGTTCGCGCAGCAAGTGCGGGACGGCGGCATCGAGGGCCTGATCGCGCGCCTGGGCCGGAAGAACGACGCCGCCGCACCGAAGTGAACTGTCGGCGGTGCCCGACAATTCCGCGGCCTTGCCGCGTCCTGACGCGCGCCAATTCGCGCCAGCATCTCGACATCGCACCCAGGGCGTGAGCAGAATTCGGTCTTCCCAATTCACTTTCGCCGCGGGACCCCGAATGATCTCCCTGACCGTAAACGGCAAGAACAAGAGGCTCGACGTCGACCCGGAAACTCCGCTGCTGTGGGTGTTGCGCGACACGCTCGGCATCACCGGCACCAAGTTCGGCTGCGGCGCGCAGCTGTGCGGCGCGTGCACCGTGCACATCGACGGCCAGCCGATCCGCTCCTGCGGCACGCCGCTGTCCGCGGCCGCAGGCAAGCACGTGCTGACCGTCGAAGCGCTGCACTACACCCGCGTCGGAAAAGTCGTGCTCAAAGCGTGGCTCGAGAACGACGTGCCGCAGTGCGGCTATTGCCAGAGCGGCCAGATCATGAGCGCGACCGCGCTGCTGACCGGAGAACAAGGCGCCCAGCGACGCCGAGATCGACGCCGCGATGAGCGGCAACATCTGCCGCTGCGGGACCTACAACCAGATCCGGGCCGCGATCAAGGATGCGTCCGCGGCGCTGGGAGGGCGGCGATGAAAGCGCAGTTCAAGCCCTCGCGCCGCAGCTTCCTCAAGGCCTCGGCCGTCACCGGCGGCGGGCTGGTGATCGGCTTCGCCCTGCCCGGCGCGGGCCGCCTGGCCGAGGCGGCGCAATCGTTCAGCCCCAACGCCTATCTGCGCATCGCCGGCAACGGGCGCGTGACCGTGGTGTGCGGCCTGTCGGAAATGGGCCAGGGCGTGCTCACCGCGATCCCGATGCTGGTGGCCGAGGAACTGGACGCGGACTGGAGCAAGGTGCGCGTCGAGCAGGCGCCGGTCGACAAGGCCTTCGCCAACCCGATGTTCGGCATTCAGGCCACCGGCGGCTCGGCCTCGGTGCGAGGCTTCTGGGAGCCGATGCGCAAGGCCGGCGCCGCGGCGCGCGAGATGCTGGTCGCCGCCGCGGCCGCGTCGTGGAAGGCGAAGCCGGCCGACTGCCGCACGCACAAGGGCGTGGTGATCCACAAGAGCGGCAGAAGGGCTTCCTACGCCCGGCTGGTCGCGAGCGCCGCGCGGCAGCCGGTGCCGGCCAACCCGAAGCTCAAGGATCCGGGCGAGTTCGCGATCCTGGGACACGACCTGAAACGCCTCGATACGCCGCCCAAGGTCAACGGCAGCGCGAAGTTCGGGCTCGACGTGCGCCTGCCCGGGATGCTGACCGCCGTGCTCGCCCGCCCGCCGGTGCTCGGCGGCAAGGCGCTATCGTTCGACGACAGCAAGGCGCGCGCGGTCCCCGGCGTGAAGCAGGTGCTGCAGACGCCGCACGGCGTCGCCGTGCTGGCCGAAGGCTACTGGGCGGCGAAGAAAGGCCGCGACGCGCTCGCGATCAAGTGGGACGACGGCCCCAGCGCCGGGCTGTCCTCCGACGACATCTCGAAGCGCCTCACCGAGGCGACCGCGCTGCCGGGAAAGGTCGGCCGCAACGAGGGCAACATTCTCACCGCGCCGGTGCCCGCCAAGACGCTCGAAGCGGTGTACGAAGCGCCCTACCTGGCGCACGCCTGCATGGAACCGATGAACTGCACCGCCTGGGTCAAACCCGGCGAAGTGGAAATCTGGGCCGGCACGCAATCGCAGGGGCCGACCCAGGGCATCCTGGGGCAGGTGGCGAGCGTCGACCCGGGCAAGGTCAAGGTGCACACCATGTACCTCGGCGGCGGCTTCGGCCGGCGCTTCGCGCCCGACTTCACGATCGACGCGACGATCCTGTCCAAGATGTCGGGCAAGCCGGTGAAGCTCGTCTATTCGCGCGAGGACGACACGCGCGCCTACTACTACCGCCCGGCGTCGGTGGCGCGCTTCAAGGTCTGGCTGGACGCGACGGGCAATCCGCTGAGCTTCAGCGCGCGGGTCGCGTCGCCCTCGATCATGGAGGGCTCCGGCTTCATGAAGCTGCCGCCCAACGGCGTGGACAAGTTCGCGCTCGAGGGCGTGCAGGACCTGCCGTACGACATTCCCAACCTGCGCGTCGAGTACTCGCGCCAGGAACCGGGCGTGCAGGTCTGGTTCTGGCGTTCGGTTGGACACTCGCAGAACATCTTCTTCAGCGAGAGCATGATCGACGAGATGGCGCACGCGGCGGGCAAGGACCCGTTCGAGTACCGCCGCGCGCTGCTCGGCAAGCAGCCGCGCTACAAGAGCGTGCTCGAGCTGGCGGCGGAAAAGGCCGGTTGGGGCGCGCCGCTGCCCGCAGGCGTGCAGCGCGGCATCGCAGTGGCGCAGTCCTTCGGCAGCTACGTGGCGGAAGTGGTCGAAGCATCGGTGGCTGACGACGGCCAGGTGAAGGTGCAGCGCGTGGTGGCGGCGGTCGACTGCGGCATGACGGTCAACCCGGAGATCATCCGGCGCCAGATCGAAAGCGCGATCGTCTACGGCCTGAGCGCTGCGCTGTACGGCCGCATCACGTTCAAGGACGGCAAGGTAGAGCAGGGCAACTTCGACAGCTATCCGGTGCTGCGCATGAACGAGATGCCGATCGTCGAGGTGCACATCGTGCCGAGCAGCGAGAAGCCGGGCGGCATCGGCGAGCCCGGCCTGCCGGCGCTCGCGCCGGCGCTCACCGGCGCGATCTTCGCCGCCACCGGAAAGCGCGTCCGCCGCCTGCCGATCGACCCCGGGATGCTGAAGAAGGCCTGATAGCGTATAATCCCATCGAAGGTTTCTGTTGCGCGTGTTCCGGTTAGCGTCTCAGTGGTTTCCCGGCCCGTCCTGGGCTGCGAATCAAAAAAACCTGAAACCAGATCTGCCTGAGCCGGTTCCTTGCAGGCCGATCGTCAGGAGATCGCTATTACTACGTCATTCGAAGGCCTCGGCCTTGCCGCAGAGCTTGTGCGCGCAGTCGCCGACCAGGGCTATACCGAGCCCACCCCGATCCAGTTGCAGGCCATCCCGGTCGTACTCGCCGGCCGCGACCTGCTCGCCGCCGCGCAGACCGGTACCGGCAAGACCGCAGGCTTCGTGCTGCCGATGCTGCAGCGGCTCGCGGGCAGCCAGAACGCCAGCCACTCGCCCGCACGCCACCCGATCCGTGCCCTGATCCTCGTGCCCACGCGCGAGCTCGCGGCCCAGGTGCAGGAGAGCGTACGCACCTACGGCGCACACCAGCACCTGCGCTCGACGGTGATCTTCGGCGGAGTCGGCATCAACCCGCAGATCGACGCGCTTCGGCGCGGCGTCGACATCGTCGTCGCGACCCCGGGCCGGCTGCTCGACCACGTGCAGCAGAAGACCATGGACCTGCGCCAGGTCGAGATCCTGGTGCTCGACGAAGCCGACCGCATGCTCGACATGGGCTTCATCCCCGACATCCGCCGCATCCTCGCGCTGCTGCCCGCGAAGCGCCAGAACCTGCTGTTCTCGGCCACCTTCCCGGACGAGATCCGCAAGCTTGCGGCCGGCTTCATGCACGACCCCGCGACGGTCGAGGTCGCGCGCCGCAACACTCCGGCAGAACTAGTGGCGCAAGTCGCCCACCCGGTCGACGCGACGCGCAAGCGCGAGCTGCTGGCGCACCTGGTGAAGACGAACGACTGGCGCCAGGTGCTGGTGTTCACGCGCACCAAGCACGGCGCCAATCGGCTGGCCGAGCAGCTCGAGCGCGACGGCATCGAGGCCGACGCGATCCACGGCAACAAGAGCCAGAACGCGCGCACGCGCGCGCTCAAGCGCTTCAAGGACAACGAACTGCGGGTGCTGGTGGCGACCGACATCGCCGCGCGCGGCCTGGACATCGAATTCCTGCCGCACGTAGTGAACTACGACCTGCCGCACGTGGCCGAGGACTACGTGCACCGCATCGGCCGCACCGGCCGCGCCGGCAGCACGGGCGAAGCGGTGTCGCTGGTCGGGCACGAAGAAAGGTCGCTGCTGGCCGCGATCGAGCGGCTGATGAACCGCGAGGTCGAGAAAAGAATCGTCCCCGGTTTCGAGCCGGGAACCGCGCCCAGCCGTCCGCGCGAGCCCGAGCGCCGGCCGCGCCAGGGCCAGCCGCGCCGCCAGCAGCCGCGCAGGGAACCGTCGCGGGGCGAACAGCCGCGCGCGGAGCAGCGCCAGGCGCAGCCCCGCCGGGATGCGCCGCGCGGGCCGAAGCGCGGCGCACCGGGCGCGCATCGCGCCGGCCGCCCCAACGGCGGCCAGCGCGGGATCCCCTACCCCAACGACGAGTACCAGGCCCAGCTCCAGGAAGCGCGCCGGCGCGCACGCGAAGAGCCGCGCGAGGAATTCCACGACGCGCCGCGCCAGAGCGAGCCGCAGGCGCCGCGCGAGCCGCGCCGCCCGGTGGTGACGCACAAGAAGCAGCGCGCCGTACTGCTCGGCACGCCGCGCCGGGAAGACAACGGTTGAGGCCGTCGATTCGTAACATGCGCTCGGCTAGACTGGGCGGCTAGATGCGCGAACCGCAGCCGCAGACGATCTACCTCAAGGACTACGCGCCGCCCGCCTTCTTGGTCGAGCACGTGGCGCTCGACGTCGACATCCGCCAGGACGATGCCCTGGTGCAGGCCAAGCTTCGCATCCGGCGCAACCCGAAGGCGGCCGATCCGAAGGCGCCCCTCGCGCTCGACGGCGAGGAGCTCGAGCTGATGTCAGTCGCGATCGACGGCGTGCGGCTGCGCGACAACACGTACTCGCTCGACCCCGAGCGGCTCGTGATCCCGGGCGTGCCCGACGCCTTCACGCTCGAGACCGTGACGCGCATCGTGCCGCACAAGAACACCAAGCTCGAGGGGCTGTACGCGACCAAGAGCGGCTTCGTCACCCAGTGCGAGGCGCAGGGCTTTCGCCGCATCACCTGGTTCACCGACCGTCCGGACGTAATGGCGCGCTACCGGGTCACGATCCGCGCCGACAAGTCCGCCTATCCGGTGCTGCTGTCGAACGGCAACCGAGTTGCGGCGGCCGACGAACCCGGTGGGCGCCACTGCGCGACCTTCGAGGACCCCTTCCCCAAGCCGTGCTACCTGTTCGCGCTGGTGGCGGCCAGGCTCGAACTGCTCGAGGACCGCTACCAGGACAAGAAGCTGTTCGTCTACGTCGAGCCGGGCAAGCTCGACCAGGCCGGCTGGGCGATGGACTGCCTGAAGCGCGCGATCGCCTGGGACGAGCGCCGCTTCGGCCTCGCGCTCGACCTGGACGAGTACAAGATCGTCGCGGTCGGCGACTTCAACTCCGGGGCAATGGAGAACAAGGGCCTCAACATCTTCAACACCAAGTACGTGCTGGCGCGCGCCGACACCGCGACCGACAGCGACTACCTCAACATCGACCGCGTGGTGGCGCACGAGTACTTCCACAACTGGACCGGCGACCGGGTCACCTGCCGCGACTGGTTCCAGCTCTCGCTCAAGGAAGGCCTGACGGTGTTCCGCGACCAGGAGTACGGCGCCGACAGCTACTCGCGCGCGGTGACCCGCATCGCCGAGGTGCGCATGCTGCGCGCGGCGCAGTTCCCCGAGGACGCCGGCCCGATGGCGCACCCGGTGCGGCCGCAGTCGTACATGGAGATCCGCAACTTCTACACCATGACGGTGTACGAGAAGGGCGCGGAAGTGGTGCGCATGCAGCACACGCTGCTGGGCGAGGAGCGCTTCCAGAAGGGCATGAAGCTCTACTTCGAGCGCCACGACGGCCAGGCCGTGACCTGCGACGACTTCGTGCAGGCGATGCAGGACGCGAGCGGCGTCGACCTCGCCCAGTTCAGGCGCTGGTACGACGTCCCCGGCACGCCGGTGCTCGACTGCCGCGGCGAGTACGCGGGCGGCACCTTCACCCTGACGGTCAAGCAGTCGATGAACCCGCCCTTCCACATTCCGCTGGCAGTGAAGATCGGGAATCGGGAAAGGGTTCTTTCGATTCGTTCTCTTGAAGAGAACTTCGAATTCAAGAATTTGAAATCAAAACCGGTTCCGTCTTTGCTTCGCGGTTTTTCCGCGCCGGTGATCCTGAACTACCCGTACACCGAGGCCGATCTGATCCACCTCATGGCCGAGGACGACGACGCGTTCAACCGCTGGGAGGCGGGACAGCGGCTGATGGCGACCATCATCCTCGAGCACGGCGGCGAGCCTTCGCAGGAATTCCTCGCCGCCTGCGCGCGGGTGCTCGAAGCGCAGCGCCGCCGACCCCGCGTTCGCCGCCGAGGCGCTGGCGCTGCCCTCGGAGTCCTTCCTCGCCGAGCAGATGCACGTGGTCGACCCCGACGCGCTGCACGCGGCGCGCAACGGGCTTCGACGGCGCATTGCCGAGGCGCTGCGCGCGCCGCTGCTCGCAGCCTACCGCGCCAACGCGACCAAGGGCCCCTACTCGCCCGACGCGGCCTCGGCCGGCCGCCGCGCGCTGCGGAACCTGTGCCTGGGCTTCCTGATGGAGCTCGCCGACGACGAGGCGCGCGCGCTGTGCCTCGCGCAGTACGAGCGCGCCGACAACATGACCGAGATCCTTCGCCGCGCTCGGCCTGCTCGCCAACTGCGACTGCCCCGAGCGCAAGCCCGCGCTCGAGCGCTTCTACGAAAAGTGGCGCGACGAGTCGCTGGTGGTCGACAAGTGGCTCTCGGTGCAGGCCACCTCGCGCCTGCCCGGCACGCTCGCGCGGGTGCGCGAGCTGCTCGCGCACCCGGCGTTCGACATCCGGGTGCCGAACAAGGTCTACGCCCTGATCCGCGCCTTCGCCGCCAACCACGTGCGCTTTCACGCCGCCGACGGCGCGGGCTACGCCTTCCTCGCCGACCAGGTGCTGGCGCTCGACAAGCTCAACCCGCAGGTCGCGGCGCGCATGGCGCGCGGCTTCGACCGCTGGAAGCGCTTCGACCCGGCGCGCCAGGCGCTTGCCGGCGCGCAGCTCGCGCGCATCCGCGACGCCGAAGGACTTTCGCGCGACGTGGCCGAGATCGTCAGCAAGGCCCTGGCCTAGGCTCGCTCGGGTTCGTTGAGCGCGCCGCGCGGGCGACGCCCGGCGAGCGCGTCGAGCACGTTCTGCGCCGCCTCGAGCGCGATCTCGCGCCGGGCCGCGTCCACCGCCGAGCCGAGGTGCGGCGTGAAGAAGGTGCGCTCCCGGTCCGCCAGCAGCGCCGGATGGATGGCGCGCGGGCGCGCCTCGAGCGCCCAGTCCTCCAGCTCGAACACGTCGGCCGCGTAGCCCGCGAGCCGGCCCGCGGCGAGGCTCGCCGCCACCGCGGCCTCGTCCACCAGCGAGCCGCGCCCGACGTTGACCAGGTACGCGCCCGGCTTCATCGCGGCGAGCGCCGCGGCGCCGATCAGGTGGTGCGTCCCGGGCGTCAGGTGCACCAGCGGCATGACGAAGTCGCTGCGCGCGAGCAGCGCGTCCGGCGAGACGCGCTCGTATTCGCCCGGTCCCGGGCGCGGATCCGCGTAGACGACCTTCATTCCCATCGCCGCCGCGCGCGGCGCGAGCGCGCGCCCGACCGAGCCCATGCCGATGATGCCGAGCGTGCCGCCGTCGAGGCCGGTGCCGTAGAGCTGCGGCCGCCAGCCTTGGAACGCTCCGCTGCGCACGTGGTCGTCTCCCGCCCGCAACCTGCGCGTCAGCGCCAGCAGCAGCGCGAGCGCGAGCTCCGCGGTCGGCTGCGCGAGCCGCTCGGGCACCACGGCGAGCCACACCCCGCGCCGGGTGCAGGCTTCGAGGTCGAAATTGTCCGCGCCCTTCAACGCCGCCGCGATCACCCGCAGCTTCGGACAGGCCGCGAGAAAAGCCGCGTCGACCCGATCGGGCATGAAGGCGATCATCGCCTCGCAGCGCGCCGCCTCGGCGCGCACCCGCTCGCGCGGCCAGCTCTCGCGCGTCGGGTTGGCGATTACCTCGCAGGATTGCGACAGGCGCTCGATCACCTCGGGATGGACCCAGTGCGTGATCAGCGCGCGCGGCCGCTGTTCGCCCCCCATTTCCGGCTAGCGCTCGTCGCGCGCAATCGAGCGCCGCACGTAGCGCGCGCCCAGCGCCGCGAGCAATGCAAGCGGC
The DNA here is from genome assembly GCA_963811085.1 of uncultured beta proteobacterium. Taxonomy (GTDB): domain Bacteria; phylum Pseudomonadota; class Gammaproteobacteria; order Burkholderiales; family SG8-39; genus DAHVFK01. The sequence continues at coordinate 39,750 of CAWEPV010000001.1, forward strand.
AGGATCGCGATCCCCATCGCCAGCGACGGGTCGACGCGCAACCCGCCCGCCTCGAGCGCCTTCGCGCCGTAGCCGACCAGCCCCACCGCGTAGTAGGTGATCGCCACCACCGACAGGCCCTCGACCGTCTCCTGCAGGCGCAGCTGCAGGCGCGCGCGGCGGTTCATCGACCCGAGTAGCTCCTGGTTCTGGCGCTCGCGCGCCACGCCGACGCGGGTCGAAAGCAGGCTGCTCGCGCGCGCCACGCGCTCCGAGAGCTCGAGCAGCCGGCGCGCGGTCGAGTCGCAGGTCGCCATCGCCGGATCGAGCCGGCGCTGCATGAACTCGCGAATCGTCTGCGTACCCGGCAGTCTGCGCTCGCGCAGCTCGGCGATGCGGCCGTTGACCAGGTCGTGGTAGGCGCGCGTCGCGCCGAAGCGGTAGCGCGACTCGCCCACCGCGCTTTCCACCTCGGCCGCCAGCCGCGTGAGCTGGTCGAGCAGCGCGTCGTCGCCCTCTCCGCCCTGCGCCAGCGCCGCGGCGACCCGCGCCAGCTCGCGCTCCATCGCCGCCAGGCGCGGCCCGAGCGCGCGCGCCACCGGCAGCGCGAGCAGCGCCATCATGCGGTAGGTCTCGATCTCGAACAGGCGCTGCAGCGTGCGCCCCGCCTGGTAGCGCGAGAACTCGCGGTCGATCACCAGCACGCGGCCGCAGCCGTCGGCGTGCACGCGGAAGTCGGTGAACGCGGCCCCCGCGCCGTCGCCGACGCCGGCGCCGACCACGTAGTTGCCGCCGAACGCGGCCGCGATCTCGGAGCCGCCCGGCATCGGCTTGCCCCGCTCGACCAGGTCGGCGTGCAGCGCGACCACGGTGCGGCCCGGAATCCCCGCCAGCCACTCGGGCGGGAGCGCGGCCGCCGCCGGTTCGGCGAACGGCTTCGTTCCCGCTCCGTGCACGTAGAAGGTGTAGCTCGAGAACTCGGTGTGGCGCTCCCAGCGCAGGCGCAGCGGGCCGAGGTCGACCGAGAAATGGATCGCCTCCGCCGGCGGGGGAAGCTTGCCGTAGCGCTCGCACAGCGCGGCGACGTGCGCCAGCTCGCGCTCGCGCGCGGCGGCGTCGACCAGCAGCGCGAGGTAGAACACCCGCTCGGGCGCCTTGAGCGGCTCGTGCGGACGCGCGTGAACCTCGTTGGCGAGCTGAAAGCGCTGCGGATGATTGTCGGGCAGCTGCATCGATCGATCCCGCTTGTCGGCAGCCGAGAGCATCGCATATCCTCGTTTCTTTTTGGACCCTCGCCATGGACCCGATGCTCAGCCTGGTCGTCGCCTGCACCGCCTTCCTCGCGCTGCACGTGCTGCCGAGCACGCCGCTGCGCGCGGCGCTGATCGCGCGCCTGGGCGAAGGTCCCTACAGCGGTCTGTTCTCGCTCGCGACGCTCGGCGCGATCGTATGGATGGCGCTCGCCTACCGCGCCGCGCCGCTCGCGTTCCTGTGGCCGGGGCTGCGCCACCTGCCCTCGGCGGTGATGCCGTTCTCGTTCATCCTGATCGCCTGCGGCGTGCTGACGCCCAACCCGACCGCGGTCGCGGCGCGGCAAGCTGCTCGCGCGCCCGAATCCGGCGCAGGGCATCATCCGCGTCACGCGCCACCCCGTGATGTGGGGCATCATGCTGTGGGCCGGCGCGCACATCCTGGCGCGCGGCGAGCTCAAGGCGACGATCTTCTTCGGCACCTTCCTCCTGCTCGCCGCCGCCGGCACGCGGCTGCAGGACATGCGCAAGGCGAAAACTCACGGCGAGGACTGGCAGCGCTTCGCCGCGCTCACCTCGAACGTCCCGTTCGTCGCCATCGCGCAGGGCCGCAACCGCTTCGCCGCGCGACGAGATCGGGCTGGTGAGGGTCGCCTTCGGCCTGCTGCTCTACGGCGGCTTCCTGGTCGTCGCACGCCTGGCTGTTCGACGTGCGGCCCTACTAGCTAGCGCGGCGCGAGCTTGGCCTGTACCCGCTGGTCGAACTTCGTCCACGTTGACCACCACCCGCTCGTGCGTGCCGTCGCCGATCAGGTCGCGCTCGTCGTGCGCCTCGAGGCGGAAGTGGATCGTGCGGCCATCGACCTTGGTCACCTCGGCGCGCGCGCGCACCTTCATGCCCACCGGCGTGGCGGCGATGTGGCGCACGTTGAGCACCGTGCCGAGCGACTGATGGCCCGCGCGGCAGCAGCCGCTCGCAGGCGGCGAGCGCCGCGGCCTCGAACAGGTTGATCATCACCGGCGTGGCGAGCACGTGCACCTTGCCGCTGCCGACGCGCGGCGCGGTGTGCTGCTCGCCCACGGTCAGCTCGGCGTGGCCGGCCAGGCCCGGTTTCAGCTCAGCAGGAAGTTCCATGCTTCATTTCCCTTTCGGATTCGATGTGCGGATCCTGAACCACCACAGCGCGGCGCCCGCGGCGATCAGGATCAGCGCGAGCCAGTGCTCGATGCGCTTCAGGTCGCCGAGCCACATCTGCAGCACCTGGCCGAAGGCGTAGCCCGCCGACGCCACGACCACCGCCCAGACCACGGCGGCGGCGAAGTCTAGCGCAGTGAAGCGCGCCCAGGGCAGCGGGCTCATGCCGATCGCGATCGGCCCGACCGTGCGCAGGCCGTACAGAAAGCGCAGCGACAGGATCACCGGCAGCTTGTAGCGCGCGAGCAGCGCGCGTCGTCCGCTGCGCTTTCGACTTCAGCTTTGGATAGCGGCGCAGCAACCATTCGCCGCGGCGCCGCCCGAGCGCGAACCAGATCTGCTCGCCGCTCACCGCGCCCGCCCAGGCGGTCGCGATCACCCACGGCAGCTCGAGGTAGCCCGCGCGCGCGGCCAGGCCCGCGAGCAGCAGCACGGTCTCGCCCTCGAGCAGCGTGCCCAGGAACACGACGGGATAGCCCCAGGTCTGCACCAGCTGCGCGAGATCCATGAGACCGCATTGTGACGCAAAATGCGCCCATGACGGCCGATCGCCCCCACGTGCTGATCCTCGGCTGCGGCTTTGGCGGCCTGTTCGCCGCGCGCGCGCTCGCCCGCGCGCCGGTGCGCGTGACCGTGCTCGACCGCACCAACCATCATCTGTTCCAGCCGCTGCTGTACCAGGTCGCGACCGCCGGGCTCGCCGCGCCCGCGATCGCGGCGCCGATCCGGCAGATCCTCGCTGCGCAGAACAACACCACCGTGCTTTACGGCGAGGCCGCGCGCGTCGACCCCGCGCGCCGCGCGGTGGTGCTGGAAGACGGCGGCGAGATCGGCTACGACCACCTGATCGTCGCCACCGGCTCGACCCACAGCTACTTCGGCCACGACGACTGGGCCGCGCATGCGCCCGGGCTGAAGACCCTCGACGACGCCTTCGAGCTGCGGCGCCGCATCCTGCTCGCGTTCGAGCAGGCCGAGCGCGAAGCGGACCGCGCGCGGCGCAACGCCTGGCTCACCTTCGTGGTCGTCGGCGCCGGCGCGACCGGGGTCGAGATGGCGGGCACCTTGGCGGAGATCGCGCGCCACACCCTGCGCGGCGAGTTCCGCCATTACGACCCGCGCAACGCGCGCGTGGTGCTGATCGAGGGCGGCGAGCGCGTGCTCGCGGCCTACCCGCCCGACCTGTCGGACAAAGCGAGGCTCCAGCTCGAGCGCCTGGGCGTCAGCGTCTGGCTCGGCCGCCAGGTGAGCGGCGTCGACGCCGAGGGCGTGCAGGTGGGCGACGAGCGCCTGGCCGCGAAAACCGTCATCTGGGCCGCCGGCGTCGCCGCCTCGCCGCTGGGCGCCACCCTCGGCGCGCCGCTCGACCGCGCCGGGCGCGTGACCGTCGAGCCAGACCTCTCGCTCGCAGGCCATCCCGAAATCTCCGTCATCGGCGACCTCGCCGCGCTGCCCTGGCACTCGCCCCCTGTGCCCGGCACCGCCCCGCCCGCGAAGCAGATGGGCCGCCACGCGGCGAACAACATCCTGCTTCGCCTGCGCGACCAGCCGACCAAGGCCTTCCACTACCGCGACTACGGTTCCCTCGCCACCATCGGCCGCAGCAAGGCCGTGGCGCAATTCGGCCGCCTCAAGCTCTCCGGCTACCCCGCCTGGCTGACCTGGCTGGGCGCGCACATCGTCTACCTGATCGGCTTCCGCAACCGGATCGTGGTGCTGATCGACTGGGCCTGGGCCTACTGGACCTTCGAGCGCAGCGCCCGCATCATCACCGAACCGCCCGCCGGGAAGCCGCATGCCTGAGCGCGCACGGACTCCTTCAGTGCCCGCCAGCCGGTGCGCCACCGAACGGGCCCCGGGCGAACCAGACCGACACGACCAGCAGCGCGAACAGCCAGCCCGAGAGCCAGAAGATGTCGTTCGCCGCGAGCAGGGTCGATTGCTGGACAAGCATGCGCTCGACCTGCGCCAGCCTGTCTCCCGCTCCCAGCCCGGCGCCGGCGAGCTTGCCCAGCGCGTGCGTGGCCTGCGGATCGAGCGCGCCAATGCGCTCGACCAGCTGAGTATGGTGCACGGCCTCGCGCCGCTGCCAGAAGGTCGTCACCAGCGATGCGCCGAAGCTGCCGGCGGTGATGCGGAAGAAGTTCAGCAAGCCGGAGCCGAAGGCCATCCTTTCCGCGCTCAGCTTGCCGAGCGAAATCGAGATCAGCGGCGCGAAAAACATGGCGATGGCCACGCCCTGAAGCAACTGCGGCAGCGCGATGGTGGCGAAGTCCTGCCGCGTGGTGAAACCCGCGCGCCAGAAGCAGCGCGGCAAAAATGATGAACGCCGCGGTGGCGAACTTGCGCGGATCGGTGCGCTGCAGGTTGCGGCCGACGACAGGCGCGAGCAAGATGGCGAAAATGCCGACCGGCGCAAGCGCGTAACCGGCCCACTGCGCCGTATACCCCATCTGCGTCTGCAGCCACAGCGACAGGATCACCATGGTGCCGAGGTAGAGCCCGTAGGTGAGGCTCAGCGCGAGCACGCTCATGCCGAAATTGCGGTGGCGGAACAACTCCAGGTCCACGATCGGGTGCCGATCCGTGAGCTCCCACACCAGGAATATGCTGAAGCTCACCACCACGATCACCGCCAGTGCCACGATGAATTTCGAATTGAACCAGTCGAGTTCGTTGCCCTTGTCCAGCAGCACCTGCAGGCAGCCGACCCAGATCACGATCAGCGCCAGCCCGACCGGTCGAGGGGCCGCCGGCGCAGCGGCGTCTCGCGGTCGGCGAGCAATCCGCCGAGCGAAGCGATCGCGATGCCGGTCGGCACGTTGATGAAAAAGATCCATGACCAGTGCGCATTGTCGGTGATCCAGCCGCCCAGCAGCGGCCCGACGATAGGCGCGACCGTGGTGGTCATGCTCCAGATCGCGAGCGCCATGCCGCGCTTTTCCGGCGGGTAGTTCCGAATCAGCAGCGCCTGCGACAGCGGCACCATGAAGCCGGCCATGGCGCCCTGCAGGACGCGGACGCGATCAGCATCGGAAGCGTCGCCATGCCGCACAGGCAGGAAGCGAACGTAAACAGCGGCACCGCGCCCACGAAAATCCGCACCTGGCCGAAGCGATGCGCCAGCCAGCCGGTAAGCGGCACCGTGATGGCGTTGGCGACCGCGTAGGAAGTGATGACCCAGGTGCCCTGGGTCGGGCCGCCCCCAGGTCGCCGGCGATGTGCGGCAACGACACGTTGGCGACGGTGAGGTCGAGCACCTCCATGAAGTTACCCAGCGCCAGCGCGATCGTGACCAGGGCCAGCACCGGCCCCTTGAGCGGAGCGTTCATGGCTCGGCGATCGGACCGCTGCGCGCGCCGCCGCCGTTGCGCTCGATGATGCGCGCGATCAGCGCGTCGACCGGGTCGTCCTGTTGCGTGAACACCGCGGTGCGGTAGTCGGGATCGGCGCCCACGGTTGCAGCGAGCTGCGCGCCGCTCTTGCGGTGCACGTCGACCCTCGCCTCCATCGACAGCCCGATCGCGAGCGGATGCGCCGCCAGCTCCTCGGGGTCGAGCGCGATACGCACCGGCAGGCGCTGCACGACCTTGATCCAGTTGCCGGTGGCGTTCTGCGCCGGCAGCAGCGTGAACGCCGCCCCGGTTCCGGCGGCGAAGCCCGCCACCTTGCCGTGGTACGCGAAGCCGTTCGCGTCGGCGACGAGGCGCACCGGCTGGCCGACCCGGATGTCCGCGAGCTGGCTCTCCTTGAAGTTCGCATCGACCCATACCTGCGCCAGCGGCACGATCGCCATCAGCGGCGTCCCCGGGCTCACCCGCTGGCCGAGCTGCACCGCGCGCTTGGCGACGAAGCCCGACACCGGAGCGGGAAGCGCGGTGCGCCGGTAGGCGAGGTAGGCGGCTCGCAGCTCCGCCGCGGCGCGCTCGACGCCGGGCTGCGAGGCGACGCCGGTGCGGTCGGTGAGCGCCCGGTTCGCGGCGAGCTTCTCGCGCGCCGCGGCGAGCGCCGAGGCCGCGCCGCGCACGCTGTCGCGCGCGTGCTGGAGCTCTTCGCCGGAGATCGCGCCCGTGCTCGCCAGCCGCTTGCGGCGTTCGAGGTCGGAGCCGGCCCGCGCGAGATCGACCTCGCGCCCGGCCACCGCGGCCTCGAGCTTGGCGTTGTCCGAGAACATCGCGCGCACTTCGCGCACCGTCTGCGCGAGCTGCGCCTCGCCTCGCTGCAGCGCGACGCGCGCGTCGGCCGGGTCGAGCTTCACCAGCTCTTCGCCCGCGCGCACGAACTGGGTGTCGTCGGCCATGATCGCCACGACGGTGCCCGCGACCTGCGGCATGACCTGAACCACGTTTCCGGCCACGTAGGCGTCGTCGGTCGATTCGACATAGCGCGCCACCGTGGCCCAGTAGGCTCCGTAGCCCGTGCCGGCAGCGGCGAAGGCGCCGAGCACGGCGCCGAGGAGCTTCTTGCGTCTGCCGTTCGAAGCGTCTTTCATGATGGTTTCCTCACGAGGGTCGATTCGTCCTTGAAACCGCCGCCGAGCGCGCGCACCAGCTCGATCCGGTTGTCGAACTCGCGCGCGCGCAGGTCAGCTTCCAGGCGCTGCTGCGCCAGGACCTGCGTCTCGGCAGACAGCACGCTCAGATAGGCGCCGACGCCTTCGCGGTAGCGCGCCAGCGCCAGCGCGTAGGCTTCGCGCGCGGTGGCGAGCGCGGCGCGCTGCTCGTGCGCCTGCGCCGCGACGCCGCGGATCGACGCCAGCCGGTCGCCCAAGTCGCGCAGCGCATCGACCAGCGTCCGGTCGTAGCGCGCGACCGCGGCGTCGTAGTCGGCGTCGCGCGCCGCCAGCTCGCTGCGCAGCCGCCCGCCGTCGAACAGCGGCAGCGTGAGCGCCGGGCCGACGCCGGCGACGCGGCTCCCCGCCTCCAGGAAACCGGACAGGCCGAGGCTCTGGAAGCCCGCGAAGGCGAGCAGGTTCACGTCCGGGTAGAAGCGAGCCCTGGCAGCGTCGATGCCGCGCGCCGCCGCTTCTACGCGCCAGCGGCTCGCCACCACGTCGGGCCGGCGGCCGAGAAGGCTTGCCGGCAGGCGCGCGGGCAGCGCCAGCGGAGTGCCGCGCGCCCGCAGCATGGGGCGCGCGAGCGCGAGGCCGCGGTCGGGCCCCTCGCCCACGAGCGCGGCGAGCTGGTCGCGGGTGAGCGCGATCGCCTCGTCGAGCGCCGCGATATCTTCGCGCGTCGCCGGCAGCGCGGCCTCGGCCTGCTTCAGCTCGACGCGGGTGTCGATCCCGGCCGCGACGCGCTGGCGCGTCAGCTGGTAGATGCGCTGGCGCTGCGCGAGCGTCGCAGCGGCGACATCGGACCGATCTAGAGGCGCGCCAGCTCCACGTAGCTGCGCGCGATCGTCACCGTCAGCAGGAGCTGCGCCGCGAAAGCGTCGACTCGCGCGGCCTCGGCGCGGCCCAGGTTCGCCGCCAGCGCAGCGTGGTTCTTGCCCCAGAAGTCGAGCTCGTAATCGAAATCGAGCGCGAGCCGGCTCTCGGTGCGCCAGCTCCCAGCGATCGGCGGCGAGCCAGATCGTGCTCGCTGAAGCGCTGGCGCGTGCTCGCCAGGTCGACGTCGATCCGGGGCTGCAGCGCCGCCCGCGCGCTGGCGAGAGCGCCACGGCTTTCGCGAGACGCGCGTGAGCGAGCGCGAGTGTGGGACTGTCGCGCAGCGCGTCGGCTTCGATGTGATCGAGTTGCGCATCGCCGAATTGCGCCCACCACGCGGGCGCCGGCCACGCGGCCCGATTCAGCCGCGCATCGGCGAGCATCGTCGTCGCGTGCAGGTCGGTCGCCGGTTTCGGGCGAGTCCGCGGCGCGAGCCCGTTCGGGCTGGCCAGCCTCGCTTACAAGCGCGATCAGGCAGCCCTGAAGAATGCGCGTTCGTGTCGGCATCGTGAACTCCCCGGCCGACGGGCGCTCCCGGGAACGGGAGCGCTCGTGGGTCGAGGGCCTGGCGGCGCGCTTAGAGGTCTTTCACCAGCGTGCCGGTTTCCGCGTTGGCGACCAGGTCGCCGCGATGCTCCGCGTCGACCAGCTCCGCCAGCACCTCGCCGCGCGATTTGCCGTCGGCGACGACATGAGCCGGATACGCAGACCGATTGAGCTCGTAGGCCTTCTGCCCGGTTTCGGCGTTGACGACCACGTCGCCGCTGAGCCTCGCCTGCGCCAGCTCGGCCAGCACCTCCGCGCGCGACTTGGTGGCGCTCGAGGTCAGCACCGGGTACTGCCACTCGTAGACCGGCTGCGCATTCTGCGTCCCGGGGTCGGCCTGCGCGTGCAGGGCGTACAGACTTCCTATGACGACTGCAAGTAATTGGCGTTTCATGGCGATTCCTTTCGAAAGTGATGGAGAAGTCTTGCTACATCGTCACTTCCGCCCGCCGCCGTGTGCGGGAGATTTCGGAACGCCTGCGCCGCGTTACAAGCGATATGCGACGCGCAACCGCCTAGCCGCCGAGCGCGCGGAACAGGTCCGCCACCGCCGCGCGCTGGTCGCGCAGCGCCACGTAGCGCGAAACCTGCGCCGAGAGCAGATTACGCTCGGCGTCGATCACGTCGAGCTGGCTGCCGACCCCGCTCGCGTAGCGCAGCCGCGCCAGCCTGAGCGCCGAGACGAGCGCCTGCGCGCGCGCCTGCTCGGCGAGCACGCTTTCGCGGGCGCGATCCTGCGCGGCGAGCGCGGCGCGCACCTCGCGGAACGCGTTCTGGATCGCGCCGCGATAGTCCGCTACGGCCTCGCGCTCGCGCGCCTGCGCCACGTCCAGCCCCGCGTCGAGGCGCCCGCCCTCGAACAGCGGCTGGGACGCGGCGGCGGCGAGGCCCGCGATCCCCGCCGGGCCGGTAAACAGGTCGCGCACCGCCGCCGCCTCGCTGCCGAGGAAGCCGGTCAGGGTGATCCTGGGAAAGAACTCGGCGCGCGCCACCGCCACGCGCGCGTGCGCCGCGACCAGGCGCTGCTCGGCGGCCACGAGATCCGGGCGCCTGAGCAGGAGCTGCGAGGGCAGCCCCGCGGGCACCGCCGTCGGCACCAGTCCGCTTTCCGCGCCCTCCGGGCGGGCCAGCGTTCCGTCCATGATCCGCTTCGGGCTGCGGCCCAGCAGCGCCGCCAGCGCCGCTTGCTCGATCTCGCGGTCGCGCTCGAGCGGCGGCAGCAGCGCGCGCGTGGTCGCGGCCTCGGCCTCGAGCTGGCGGTAGTCGAAGTCCGAAATCACTCCGCCCTGGTAGCGCTTCTTCTCCAGCGCCAGCGCCTCCTCGCGCAGCTCGAGCGTGCGCCGCACCGCGGCCACCTGCTCGTCCAGCGAGCGCAGGGCGAAATATCCCTTCACCACGTCGGCGGCGAGCGTGATCCGAACCGTGTCGCGCGCGGCCTCGGTGGCGAGCAGTTCGGCGCGCGCCGCCTGCGTGGCCGCGTCCAGGCGGCCCCACAGGTCGACCTCGTAGGAAACGTCGAGCGAAGCGCGCGTATCGCTCTGCTCGCGCGGCAGGCCCGGCGGCAGCGTGCCGGTCGCCGCCGACGACAGGCTGCGGCCGCGCGCGGCCGTCGCGTCGATCGAGGGATAGCGCCGCGAGCCGGTTTCGCCGAGCAGGCCGCGCGCCTCGTCCACCCTCGCGACCGCCGCCGCGAGATCGGTGTTGTGCGCGAGCGCCTCCTCGACCAGCCGGTCGAGCGCGGGGTCGGCGTACAGCTTCCACCACTTTCCGTCGAGCACCGCCTCGGGCGCGCTCTCGCGCCAGGCGGCGGGCAGCTCGACCGGCGGGCGCTGGTAGCGCGGCTGCAGCGCGCAGCCGGCCGCGCTCGCGCAGAGCAGCAGCAGCAAGAGGGATTTGCGCATCTCGGTCCTCCTAGCGTTGCGCCGCGTGCGCGATCTCGGCCCGGATCTCGGCGCTCGAGCGCCGCTCCGCGAGGTGCCCGTCGGTCATCAGCTTGTAGAACATCGGCACGAAGAACACGGCGAGAAAGGTCGCCGCGAGCATGCCGCCCATCACCCCGGTGCCGGCCGACACGCGCGCCCCGGCGCCCGCCCCGGTCGAGACCGCGAGCGGAACCACGCCGAGGATGAACGCGAGCGAGGTCATCAGGATCGGCCGGAAGCGCAGCCGCGCCGCCTCCAGCGCCGCCGCCGAGGCCGACATGCCCTCGCGCTGCTTCATCACGGCGTATTCGACGATCAGGATCGCGTTCTTCGCCGCCAGGCCGAGCAGCGTCACCAGCCCGATCTGGAAGTACACATCGTTGGTGAGGCCGCGCAGCCACACCGCGCACAGCGCGCCGAAAGTGCCGAAGGGCAGCGCGAACAGCACCGACAGCGGCAGGGTCCACTTCTCGTACAGCGCAGCGAGGATCAGGAACACCATGAGCACGGCGAGGCCGAGCGCGATGCCGGAGGTGCCGGAAGATTTCTTCTCCTGGTAGGACGCGCCGCCCCAGTCGTAGCTGAAGTCCGGCGGCAGGACCCGGTCGGCGATCTGCTCGACGCGCGCGATTGCCTGCCCCGAGGACACGCCCGGCGCGCCCTGGCCGAAAATCTTCACCGCGGGCAGGTCGTTGAAGCGGTCGAGCGTGTCCGGGCCCGCGCTGTAGCGCACCCGCGCGAGCGACGAGAGCGGAATCATCTCGCCCCTGGCCGAGCGCACCCAGACCTTGCCGACGTCGTCGGGGCGGTCGCGGTAGCCTGGCGCGGCCGACATCAGCACCTGCCAGGTGCGGCCGTACTTGTTGAAGTCGTTCACGTAGTAGGTGCCGAGCGTCGCGGCGAGCGTGCCGTAGACCTCTCCCAGCGGCACCCCGAGCGCCTCGGCCTTGTCGCGATCGACGTCCACCGCGAACTGCGGCACCGAGGCGCGCCACAGCGTCTGCACCCCGCCCAGCATCGGGTCCTTATTGGCGGCGGCGAGGAAACGCCCGAGCGCCTGCGCGAGCGCCTGCGGCCCGCCGTTGCCGCGGTTCTGAATGTAGAACTCGAAGCCGCCCGCGTTGCCCAGGCCGAAGATCGGCGGCGGACCGAAGGCGAGCGCCAGCCCCTGCTTGATGTGCGCGGTCTTCATGTAGAAGTCGCCGATCAGCTGCGGCGTGGCGACCTTGCGCTCGCTCCAGGGCTTCTGCGTCACGAACAGGGTCGCAGCGTTGTTGCGGAAGCTCCCGCCCAGGAAGTCGAAGCCGGTGAAGGCCACCACGTCCTTGTTGTTCGGGTTGGAGCGGATCGCCTCGAGCACCTCGCCGACCACCTTGTCGGTGCGCTGCAGCGTCGCGCCGTCGGGCAGGATGACCGCGGCGATGTAATAGCCCTGGTCCTCGTCCGGGACCAGGCTGCCGGGGGTGACGCGCCAGAGCCAGGCGGCGAGGGCGACCATGGCGGCGAACAGCAGCATGCCGATGCCGCCGCGCCGGATCATCCAGGCCACGCCGGATTCGTAGCGGTCGGTGACGCGGCCGAAGAAGCGGTTGAACGCGCCGAACAAGCCCTTTTGCTTCCTCTCGGCCGGCTTGAGGACCATGACGCACAGCGCCGGCGTGAGCGTGAGCGCGACGAAGCCCGAGATCACCACCGCCATCGAGATCGTGACCGCGAACTGACGGTAGAGCTCGCCCGTGAGCCCGCCGAGGAAGGCGATCGGCACGAACACCGCGCACAGCACCAGCACGATCGCGATGATCGGGCTGGTGACCTCCTTCATCGCCCTGAACGCGGCCTCGCGCGGCGCCAGCCCCTGCTCGTGCATGATGCGCTCGACGTTCTCGAGCACGACGATCGCGTCGTCCACCACGATCCCGATCGCGAGCACCATGCCGAACAGCGTCAGGGTGTTGATCGAGTAGCCGAGCAGCAGCAACCCGGCGAAAGTGCCGATCAGCGACACCGGCACCGCCGCGAACGGGATCAGCGTCGCGCGCCAGCTCTGCAGGAACAGGTACACCACCGCGAATACCAGCGCCATCGCGATCAGCAGCGTCTCGATGACCTCCCTGATCGAGACCTTGACGAAACGCGTGGTGTCGTAGGGAACCGAGTAGGCGAGCCCCGCCGGGAAGCGCGCGGCGGCCTGCGCCACGGTGTGCTTCACCGCCTGCCCCACGGCCAGCGCGTTGGCGCCCGGCTGCAGGAACACGCCGACCAGTGTCGCCGGCTTGCCGTTGATGCGGCCGATGAAATCGTAGTCCTTGGAGGCGAGCTCGACGCGCGCCACGTCCCTCAGCCTGAGCGCCGAACCGTCGGGATTGGCGCGCACGATGATGTCGCCGAACTGGCGCGGATCGGCGAGCCGGCCGCGGGTGGTGATCGTGTACACGAGTTGCTGCCCGCGCGGCGCGGGCGCCTGGCCGACCTTGCCGGCGGCGAACTGCGCGTTCTGCTCGTTGACCACGCGGATCAGGTCCTGCGCGGTGACGCCGTGCTGCGCCATGCGGTCCGGTTCGAGCCAGATCCGCATGGCGTAATCCTTGGCGCCGAAGATCTGCACGTTGGTGGTGCCCGGCACGCGCTTCAGGCGGTCGAGCACGTTCATAGTCACGTAGTTCGAGGTGAAGACGTCGTCGTAGCGCCCGTCGGGCGAGTAGAACGCGAGCACCTGCAGGAAGGCAGACGAGCCCTTCTCTACCGTCACTCCCTGGCGGCGCACCTCCGCCGGCAGGCGCGGCTCGATCTCCTTGACGCGGTTGTCGACTTCCACCGCCGCGGTGTCGGGGTCGGTGCCGATCGCGAAGGTGACCTGGATCTGGACCGCGCCCTGCGAGGTCGAGGTCGAGCCCATGTAGATCATGCGATCGACGCCGTTGATCTGGTTCTCGAGCGGCGCCGCCACCGTCTTTTCGATCACCTCGGCCGAGGCGCCCGGATAGACCGCCTTGACCGTCACCACCGGCGGCGCGATCTCGGGGTACTGCGCGATCGGCAGCACGCGCATCGCCGCGAGGCCGGCGAGGACGATGAAGATCGACAGCACCGCCGCGAAGATCGGCCGGTCGATGAAGATTCTGGACAACATGGCTCAGTCCCTGGACGCGGTTTTCGCCGCGGCCGGGCCCTGGGCGATGGTGACCGGCGCGCCCGGCCCGAGCTTCATCACGCCGTCCACGATCACCCGCTCGCCCGCCTTGAGGCCGGCGGTGACGATCCACGACTCGCCCGACCAGTCGCCGACCTCGACCGGGCGCGCTTCGGCGCGGCCCTTGGGATCGACGACGTAGACGAACTTGCCCTGCGGCCCCTCGAGCACCGCGCGCTGCGGCACGGTCAACGCCTGCGGCAGCGTCGCGCCCTTCAGGATCACGCGCACGAACTGTCCCGGGCGCAGCGTGCCGCCCGCGTTGGGCAGCGCGGCGCGCGCCTCCTGCGTGCCGGTCGCGGGCGAGATGCGCACGTCGGAGAAATCGACCCGGCCGGCGCGCGGGTAGCTCGTGCCGTCGGCCAGTTGCAGCGCGACCTCCATTGCGCCGCTCTTGGGCAGGGCCATGCGTCCCGAGGCGAGCTCGTTGCGCAACTTTTCCCGGTCGCTGTCCGGAATGCCGAAATTGACCCAGATCGGGTCGACCTGGACCACCCTTGTGAGCAGCACGTCGGGGCCTGACACGAGCGAGCCGTCGGACTGCAGCGCGCGGCCGGCAACGCCGGAAATCGGCGCTGCGACCCTGGTGTAGGCGAGGTTCAGGCGCGCCTCGTGAAGCTGCGCGCGCGCCGCATCGGCGTCAGCCGCCGCGATCGCCGCGGCGGAGACCGCGTCGTCGTATTGTTTCTGGCTCACCGCCTTCTCGGCGTACAGCGGCTTGAGCCGGGCGGCGTCGCGCCGCGCCTGCTCGCGGCGCGCCCGCGCGGCGGCGAGAGTCGCCTCGGCGCGCGCCAGCGCCGCCTTGTACGGCTCCGGGTCGATGGTGAACAGAGACTGCCCCGCCTTGACCGCGGCGCCTTCCTTGAAGTTGTGCGAAAGCAGCAACCCGGTGACGCGCGCGCGCACCTCGACCTCGCGCGAGCCGGCGGTCTGGCCGACGTACTCGAAGCTCACCGGCACCGGGTGCGGGGTCACGATGACCACGCTCACCTCGGGCGGCGGCCGGCCCGCGCCGGGACCGCGCGCCTCGTGCCCGCTCGAGGGCGTGCACGCGGCGAGCGCCGCCGCGAGGATCGGGGAAACGACGTGCGTGATTCGCATGGCTCAGCTCCTGACAAATTCCTGCTTCGCGGCGGCGCCGCTCCTGCCCTCGAGGCGCAGGATCAGGCCCTCGATGCCGTTCGCGCGCACCTCCGCGGCGAACGAGGTGCGGTAGGTGGCGACCAGGCTGACGCCGCCGACGCGCACGTCGAACACCTTCCAGCCGGAGGCGGTGCGCTCCATGTCGTAGGCGATCTCGACCGGCGCCGCGCCCGGCTGCCGCACGCGCGAGCGCACCGTCACTTCGCCGTCCTCCGGACGCGCGCGCAGCGGAACGATCTCGACCGTCTCGTCGCGCACGCCGGCGAGCGCGCCGGAATAGGTGCGCACCAGCAGCGAGCGAAAAGCCTGCACCAGCCGTTCCTTCTGCTGCGGCGTGGCGCGCCGCCAGTTGAGGCCCACCGCGATGCGCGTCGCGCGCCGGAAGTCGAAGTGCGGCAGAACCTCGCGCTCGACCAGGCCGCCGATCTTCGTCGCGTCGCCCGCCTGCATGTCCTTGTCGTTCCTCACCGCCGCCAGCACTTCCGAGGTCATGCGCTCGATCAGCGCGTCCGGCGCGGGCGCCTGCGCAAAGGCGAGCGACGCCGTCAGCGCGCAGGCCGCGAGCAACAGACGACTCAAGCCGCGGACCATTCGAGTCTCCCTGCTTCGAGCGAGATCGACGCGTGATCCAGGGCCTCGACGATCGCCAGGCCTGGGCGCGCGAGCGTGAAGCTCTCCCCCGGGCGCAGGATCACGTCGCGCCGGCTGTCCTGCTCGGTGATCCAGACCTTGCCCGCGTGCGCAGTGATCGCGATGCCCGCGCCGTCGCGCAGGCGCAGTCGGTTTCCGTATTTCAGATCGAGCATCATTGGCGTTTTCCTCCGTTGCACGGCAGGCATCCTCGTCGGCGCCGGCTGCGTCGCCGTTACCGGTGCGCGACGCGCGATTACACTTGAAACCCCGGCGCGCTAGCCGAAGTAGCCGACGCCGTGCGCCATGAGCGTGGCGGCGACGATGATCAACCTGACGCTGGTCAGCCGCGCGCGCACCAGCACCCGCATCCTGCGCCAGCGGCGCTCGCTCACCGCGGGCGCCCGCTCCGGCCGAGCGCCTTTCTCCGGAAAGGAATTCCAGCGTCGCGGGAATCGACAGCAGCGCGACGATCACGAACAGCGCGAGCTTGGCGAGGAAGGGCGCGCTGTGGAAATAGTAGTGCGCCCCCTTCTCGAAATAGAGCACGCGGGCGAACCCGGCGAGCAGCAGGATCGTCGCCGCGGCGCCGTAGATGCGGTCGGCGAGCACCAGCGTGTGCGCGCTCCACAGGTTCAGGGCGTCCCGCAGCAGACCCGCTCGAGCACCAGCGCGGAGACCAGGGCGAAGGCCGCGGCGAAGTGAAGGAAGGAGAATAGCGATGGCATTGCGCCATCGTCGGGCGCGCGCGGCGCGGAACCGTTTCCGGCCGCGGCCGCCGCGTTACGGATGAACCTCAGGCGCGCCCGAGCGCGCGCAGCAGCCACTGGATTTCGCGTCCCTACACTATGAAAGCGACTGCCCGACCAGCCGCAGTCCGCCATCGCACTCCAGAATGCAGCCCGTCATGAACGAATTCCCTATGAGAAACACGATCGCCTGCGCGACGTCGTCGGGTGTCCCCACCTTGCCGGCGGGCGTGGCGGCCGCGAATTTCGCGAACGTCGCCCGCTTCTGATCCTCCTGCATCCAGTTCCACCACGGCGTGTCGATCACGCCCGGCGAGACCGCGTTGACGCGACGCGGTCTCAGCTCTACCGCGAGCGGCTTGACCAGTCCCTCGATCGCGGAGTTGATCGCCGCCAGGCCCGCGGTACCCGGATTGGCTGCGCGCGCGGAAATCGCGGAGACGAAAGTGATCGAGCCCGACGCGCCGAGATGGGGGAGCGATTCCTGCGCCAATGCGAAATGCAGCCAGAACTTGCCCTCGAACTCGAACGCAACTGTGCCTGCGTCAGCGTTGGCAATGGTCCTGCCCCCTTCCCCCCGCTGAGCGCGACGACGAGGTGGTCGATGCGACCGATTTCAGCCAGAGCGCGGGCGCGTCTCCATTGCATCGGCGGCGTCGAAAGCACTGACGGAGGCGCGCGCACCTGGGCGCCCCCGCTCCGATTCCAGCTTCGACCGGTCTCTGCCGCTGATCAGGACCGTTGCGCCGCATGCGATCAGCAGGCGCGCGGCGGCCAAACCGATACCGGACGGAACTGCCCGCTACCAGTACGCGGCATTCCTGGAGGTCAAACATATGCAGGGTTCCTGCGCTCTAACGACATGTCGGGCTTCACCAAGCCACCACCCGGCGCAAACCGAGTGCAACCAATGCGCCACCGCAGACTGCCTCGATCGGGCGACGAACCGAGAGGTAGGCTGCTTGGAGCTTCGGGCGGGCGAACACCGCGGCCAGCGCTAGATGCCATGAGGCAGACAAAGCGGCGATAAGGCAGCAAACCGACGCCAGAAACCAGACCGGCGCCTGATTTGGCAGAGTAGACGCAAAGACGCTGGACCAAAACGCGGCTGACTTCGGATTCGTCAAGCTCGTGAACACGCCGGTTCTGAAGCTCGATTGGGAAGTCGTGCCCGGACCGGTCGGAATGAGCGGCCGGCACCGGAGCCAGCGCGCTGCGCAGCAAGCGGACTCCGTACCAAACGAGATACAGCGCTCCAGCGACTCGGGTCGTCCAGTGGCCAGATACTCGAAAGGCGGCCGTAGAGCGCGGAAAGCCCCGCGACTGCCGCAGTTGCCCAGACGGTGGAGCCCACAGCGATGCCGACGGCGACACGGCGCGCTTGACTTTGCCGTCCGTTCAACGCCAACTGGCTGATAATGAAGAAATTCGGTCCTGGACTCGCCGCAGCCAGAAGATAAAGGCCGGCTATGAGCAGAAAGGATGTGGTGTAGGACATTCCTCGACCCTCGATTCGTGAGGCTTAACGCTTGAATTCACGGGCTGGCCGGAGGCGGTGCGAAGCGCCGCCGGAAGCCAGCCCCTTGGAACGACGGGTTAGCCGGCTAACAGTACCTTCCCCGGTCGCGCCGGTTTTCGCGCCGCGGCGATTGCCTGCCCTATGTCGCTCAAGCCGAATGTGCCGATGACGGGCAACAAGTCCGGGAGAAGCTGAAAGCAAATGCCAGATATTCTCCTGTGCTACGGACAGTTCTTCGGCCGGGACGCTGTCGAGCCAGCCGTCGACGAAGCTTTGCCGCGCGCCACGCTTCTGAACAGAATTTGCGAAGCCTTGAGCGTGATGTCCGTGTCGTCGAGTATTCCGTAGGATACCAATCGCGATCCGGGCGCGAGGGAATTCATCAAAGCCACGCTGTCGCGATCCCGCCGACCGAATCCAGGACGGCGTGAAACTCGCCGCGGTCGCGAACGACCTGCTGCAGGGTTTCGGCCACTGAGGCCCCGTTGGCGATCACTCGGTCGCCGTCGTCCAGCGCCGAATAACGGCCGTTGTCGCGCACGAGCAAGGTCGTCGCCAAGCCCTTGCGCTGCGCAAGCCTGGCCAGAAGGCGCGCAACGACCGAGCGGCCCGCGGTGACGAGAATGCGGGAAAGAAGGCGCAAGCCCGCATACGGCCAGCAAGCCCCACGCCGACAGCGGGTTGAGGGAAAACTGACAGGGGCGACACTATCCGGGATTTCCGCCGGAACCGGATAAACCCTGGAAATCGGAGCGAGGGCGTATTCAGCCCACGTGCCCTTGCTGCGGAAGGCGACCCGCTCGCCTGGCCTGTAAGTTGAAACGCCGGCGCCGCAGGAAACGACCGTACCGACTCCCTCGAGGCCCGCCGCCTGCGGAAACTCGGGCCTGATCCGGTAGCGCCCCTGAATGAACATGAAGTCGGCCGGCTGGATCGGCCTGGCGGATACCCTGACGAGCACTTGGCCCGCAACCGGAGAGGGAGTCGAAATGTCGCGCAGCGCCAACACGCTCTCCGGCTCTCCAGGTCGATCAAAAACTATCGCTTGCATCGAAACCTCAGGCACGCCCGAGCGCGCGCGCGAGGGCGGCGGCGAGATCGCGCGACTGCACCGGCTTCTTCAGGATCGCGTGGATGCCGGCGCCCAGCGCGCGTTCGGCGAGCATCGGGCCGGTGTAGCCGCTCACGAGCACGATCGGCAGGCCGGCGCGGTGCCTGCGCAGCAGGATCGCGAGCTCGGTGCCGCTCAGGCCGGGCATCAGCTCGTCGGCGACGACCGCGTCGACGCGGCCGGTCTCGAACGCGGCGAGCGCGGCCGCGCCGTCGGCGCACTCCACCGCGTCGTAGCCGATGCTCTCGAGGACCTCGGCGGTGACGGCGACCAGCGCCTCCTCGTCGTCGACCACCAGCACGCGCTCGCCGTGGCCGCGCGCGACCGGCTCGGCCGCGGGGTCCTGCGCGATCGCCGGCGCGTCGACGCGCGGCAGATAGATCGCGAAGCGGCTGCCGCGATCGGGCGCGCTCGCCACGTCGATCGCGCCCGCCGAGTCGGTGACGATGCCGTAGACCATGGCGAGCCCCAGGTCGGTGCCGATCGACCTCCTTGGTGGTGAAGAACGGCTCGAAGATGCGCGCCCTGGGTCGTCGCGTCCATGCCGCAGCCGGTGTCCTCCACCGTGAGGCGAGCGTAAACGCCCGCCTGCAGCACGCTGTGCTCGAGCGAGCGCGCCGCGGCGATTTCCGCCGGCTCGAGCGTCACGCGCAGCGTCTCCGCCCTCGCGCATCGCCTGCAGCGCATTGGTGCAAAGGTTCATCGCCACCCGGTGGAGCTGGGATCGGATCGCCCACCACGTACAGCGGCGCCGCGGGCAGGCTCGTCTCGAGGCGCACCTCAGGCGGCAGCGAGCCGCGCACCAGCTCCAGCGTCTTCGAGATACGATGGCGTGAAGATCGACCGGGACCCGCTTGCCGCGCTGGCTGCGGCTGTACGACAGGATCTGCTCGACCAGGCCGCTCGCGCGGTTGGCGCCGGTGAGCACGTTGTCCGCGTAGCGCCTGAGCGGCGATCCGTCGGGGGCGTTCTCGGCCAGCATCTCGGCATAGCCGAGGATGCCCCCCAGGATGTTGTTGAAGTCGTGCGCGATGCCGCCCGCGAGCCGCCCGACGGCCTCCATTTTCTCGGCCTGGCGCAGCCGCTGCTCGAGGCGCGCGCGCTCGGCCTCGGCCTGCTTGCGTTCGGAGATGTCGCGCAGGTTCATCACCACTGCGCGCACGCTCGGCTCCTCGAGCAGGTTCTCGCGCGTGAGCTCGATCCATCGGTAGGAGCCGTCCTTGTGCAGCAGCTTCGCCTCGTCGACCGACAATTTGCCCGGCGTGCGAAGCAGCTCCGTGCGCAGCGTTTGCGCGTAGTCCAGCGTTTCCGGGTCGACCAGGTCCATCACTTCGCGTCCGCGCAGGTCGTCCATGGTGAAGCCGAGCACGCGCTCGATCGCCGGGCTGGCGTAAACGATGCCGCCCTTGAAGGGCCGGGTGAGGATCAGCGCGTCCGAGCTGTGCTCGATCATGGCCTGGTAGCGCTGCCAGCTCTGCGCCAGCGCCCGCTCGCGGCGCTGCAGGCCCCAGGCGGCGAGCGCGACCAGCACCAGCATGATGGCGGAGGTGAGCAGGGCGCGGTCGACGGCGTAGCCCGCTTCCTTGCGCCAGGGCGCGAACACCGCGTCTTCGTCCGCGCCGCTCACCACGAACAGCGGGAGACCGCGCACCGTCGAGGCGTTCAGCAGCACCCGGCGCTTCATGATCGGGCTCGTCATCCACCCCTGCCAGCTGCCCTCGCGGCGCACCGTGTCGCGAATTCCCTGCCCGGGCAGGCGGTGCCCGCGCATGTTATCGGGGTCCGGTACGCGCGCGATCACGGTGCCCTCGAACGACAGCAGGGTGACGAACGCGCCGCGGCCCAGGTCGATCAGGCGGTACAGCCGGTCGAAGCTCGCGAGCTCGATCGCAGCCGCGACCGTGCCGCCGCGCGGTCCCTTGAGGTGGCGCGACATCAGCATGCGCCAGTGCCGGCCGTCGCGCTCGGGATAGGGATCGCTGAAATAGAGCCCGTCCCTGCCCTCCGCCCGGTAAAGCTCGGACGGCGCCGGATCGAGCGCGTCCTCGTCGCTGCGCGCGAGCTCGCGGCCGTCGGCGTCGTACACCAGCATCGCCGCGACCTGGGGCATGTGCTCCAGCTCGACTTGCAGGGACGGCAGGCGCGCCGCCACGGCCTTGGCGCCGCCCAGGCGGACCACGTCGCGCAGCACCAGGTCGACCGCCTCGAGCGAGGCCGCGGTCTGCTCGGCGATGACGTGCGTCACGTTCGAGAAGCCGCGCGCGGCGCGGCGCTCGGCACTCTGGCGGGCGGCGCGGATCTCCCACACGGTCGAGGCGACGTTGATCGCGACCAGGACCAGCCCGAGCGTCACGATCGCGCGCACCAGCGGGATGCGCGACAGCAGCGAGCGGACGCGCGGCGTCGGCATCTGTCCTACTTGGGCGGCGGCCCGATCAGCTCCGCGACCGCGCCGAGAAGCTCGGTGCGCTTCACCGGCTTGGCGAAAACGCGCGCTGCGCCCGCGGCGACCGCGTCCTTCTCGCTGCAGCCCTGCCCCGAGCCGAAGTGGCCCGAGACCGCGATCAGCTTCACGCCGGGGTGCTTTTGCCGCAAGCGGCGGATCGCTTCCGCGCCGCAGGGTCCCGGCATCCACATGTCGCTCACGACCAGGGCGGGAGGCGCCGACTCGAGGGCGGCCACGCCCGCCTGGCAGTTGCCCGCCTTGCGCACCGCGTATCCTGCCGCTTCGAGCCAGTCGGCGATGAGGTCGCGCATGATCGCGTCGTCGTCCACCACCAGAATGCCCGGCTTGTCGTCGAGGTCTTTGCCCATCCGGCTATTTCGTCCCGGAGAAATTGCGCGTAATTTACACTCCTCAGCGCGCCGCGTTACACCTGTAACACCAGGGCGCGGCGAATTGTTAAATTGCTCGCGCTGTGAGCATACAGGCGACCGTGAGTTCTCAAAACCAGGCGAACCTCCTCGCTGCGCCGCCGCACGTGCTCGCGGTGGACGACGACGCGCTCATCCGGCAGCTTGTCGCCGACTACCTGGGGCAGAACGGGTTCCGCGTCACCACGGTCGCCGACGGCGCCGCGATGCGGTCGGTGCTGGAGCTGGAAGTGGTGGACCTGCTGGTGCTCGATCTCAAGCTCCAGGCGGAGGACGGCATGTCGCTCGCGCGCAGGCTGCGCGACGAATCCGCGATCCCGATCGTCATGCTCACCGGACGCAACGAGGAAGCCGACCGCGTCATGGGTCTCGAGCTGGGCGCCGACGACTACCTCACCAAGCCGTTCAGCCCGCGCGAGCTGCTGGCGCGGATCCGGACGGTGCTGCGCCGCCGGCGCGCCGAAGTGCGCCAGGGGCGGCCCGACGGCATCCGCGCCTACCGCTTCGACAGCTGGGAGCTGAACCTCAATACCCGCCGCCTGAGCGCGGCGGACGGGCGGCAGGTGATCCTGAGCAACGGCGAGTTCAGCCTGCTGGTGGTACTGCTGGGAGCTCCCCAGCGCATCCTTTCGCGCGGACAAGCTGCTCGACCTGTCGCGGCTCCACAACGACGAGGTGTTCAACCGCTCGGTCGACATCCAGATCATGCGCCTGCGGCGCAAGCTGGAGACGGACCCGGCGCGGCCGCGCTACATCCGCACCCGGCGGGGGCATCGGCTACACCTTCGCGGTTGCGGTGGAGACTGTCTACTGAGCGGACCGCGTGATCGGCACTTGAACGAGGACGCCATGGACCGTGCCGCCGCGTTTCAGCATTGCCGGCCCCGCCTGTACGGGTCGCCTACCGCATGCTCGGCTCGCGCGCGGACGCCGAGGACGCGGTGCAGGAAGCCTACCTGCGCTGGCACCGGACCGACGCGGAGCGGGTGGAGACGCCGCAGGCCTGGCTCACCGCGACGGTGACGCGCCTGTGCATCGACCGGCTGCGCGCCGCGCGGGTCGAGCGCGACGCCTACCTCGGCCCCTGGCTGCCCGAGCCGTTCGTGGGCGAGGCGGCTCCCGGGGCGGATCGCGCCGCCGAGCTCGCCTCCGATCTGTCGATGGCCTTCCTCGTCGTGCTCGAGCGGCTCGCCCCCGAGGAGCGCGCGGCCTTCCTGCTCCGCGACGCGTTCGACTGCGACTACAGCGAGCTCGCGGGCGCGCTGGGCAAGAGCCAGGTCGCCTGCCGCCAGATCGTGCACCGCGCGCGCGAGCGCGTGCGGCGCGACCGGCCGCGCTTCAAGGTGAGCGAGGCGGCGCGGCGCCGACTGCTGGAGAGATTCCAGGCGGCGCTGCAAGCCGCCGACCGCAAGACGCTGATCGAGCTGTTCGCCGCGGACGCGACCTGGACCGCCGACGGCGGAGGCAAGACCGCGGCGGCGAGCAAGGTCGTGCACGGCGGCGCGCGCATCGCCAAGCTGATCGCCGGCGTCGGGCGGCGGCTGGCGCAGGACTACTCGGGCCGGACCGCGTTCCGGCTCGCGCCGATCAACGGCGAAGCCGGCCTCGTCTTCTTCATCGACGGCCGCCCGGTCTGGGCGCTCGCGATCGAAACCGACGGGCTGCGCATCCTCGCGGGCTACAACGTGCTCAATCCCGACAAGCTCGGCCACGTGAGATTGCATCCGTAACGCCGCGGTGCGTCACAACGCGGTTGCGTCGCGCGTCTTCAATGTCGTCACCGACATTCGAAGAGGAGCACGACCATGCAGACACGACTGAATTTCGCGCAGGCCTCGCCCGACGCAGTGAAGGCGATGCTCGGACTCGAGGGCTTTGTCGCGCGATGCGGCATCGAGCACTCGCTTCTTCACCTGGTCAAGATGCGCGCCTCGCAGATCAACGGCTGCGCGTATTGCCTCGACATGCACTCCAAGGACGCGCGCGCCGCCGGCGAGACCGAGCAGCGGCTCTACGCGCTGGATGCCTGGCGCGAGACCCCGTTCTATTCCGCGCGCGAGCGCGCCGCCCTGGCCTGGACCGAGTCGCTCACCCGCATCGCCGACACCCGCGCGCCGGATTCGGACTACGAGCCCGCGCGCGCGGAGTTCTCCGAGCGCGAGCTGGTCGACCTGACGCTCGCGATCGTCGCGATCAACGGCTGGAACCGGCTCGCGATCGGTTTCCGCAACGAGGCCGGCAGCTACCAGCCGGCGAAGGCATGAGGGTCTTCGTCGCGGGCGCGAGCGGCGTGGTCGGCCGCAGGCTCGTGCCGCTGCTTCTGCGCGCCGGCCACCGTGTCGTCGCGGTCGCGAGGAGCCCCCGCAAGGCGGCGGCCCTGCACGCCGCGGGAGCGCTGCCGGTGGAGCTCGACCCGTTCGACCGGGAGGCGGTGGGCAAGGCGGTTGCCGGGCAGGACGTGGTGGTCAACCTCGCCACCCACATCCCGTCCTCGAGCACGCGCATGCTGCTTCCCGGGGCCTGGCGCGAGAACGACCGCATCCGCCGCGTCGCGTCGGCGAACCTGGCCGACGCGGCGATCGCGGGCGGCGTCGGGCGCCTGATCCAGGAATCTTTCGCGCCCGTCTACCCCGGCCGCGGCGCGCAGTGGATAGAGGAAGACACGCCGCTCGCTCCGGCGCGCTTCAACCGCTCGGTCCTGGACGCCGAGCGCTCCGCCGGGCGCTTCGCGCGCAGCGGAGGCGCCGGAGTGGTGCTGCGCTTCGCGGGCTTCTACGGCCCAGACGCCTTCCAGACGCGCGACATGATGCGCATGGTGCGCAAGGGCTGGGCGCCCTTGCCGGGCGCCGCCGACGCCTACGCTTCCTGGCTGTCGCACGACGACGCGGCGAGCGCCGCGCTCGCGGCGCTCGAGCTCCCTTCCGGCGCCTACAACGTCGTCGACGACGAGCCGCTGACGCGGCGCGAGTTCTTCGCCTGGCTCGCGCACGAGCTCGGCGTGGCGCCGCCGGCGCCGATGCCGGCGTGGACGACGCGCATGCTCGGCTCGATCGGCGAGCTCCTGTCGCGCTCGCAGCGTATTTCGAACCGCAAGCTCAGGCAGGCGGCGGGCTGGGCGCCGGCGTATCCGAGCGTGCGCCAGGGATGGAGCGCGATCCTCGATTCGCCGCAGATGTGGCTCGCGGCATGAGGGTTCGCGATCAGGCGGCGCCCAGGCTCGTATAGCCCGGCGCTTTCCCGCTGCGCCGGATCTCGTAGCGCTCGCTCACTTGCTCGCACTCCAGCGTCAGGACTTCCAGCCAGGCCTCGCCCTCGGTCACGACGTGGAACCACATGTGCCCGGGCTTGCTCGGAGGGTCACGCCCCAGCGCGCGGTCAGCTCCGAGCGGCAATAGAAAGTGCCGCTCATCCGCAGCAGGCCGAGCGTCCGGACGAGCATGAAGCTTCGACCCGCCGGCATTCTCATGTCACACGAATGGCGCGATATTCGTCTTTGCTTCAATGCGGCACCGGAATAACCATGCGGAGAGTGTGACTTGGAACTCACGATGCTCAGGCTGTTAGGGAGTTGGTCCGGAACGAAGACCCGTTCCAGCGCCGCCACGCCGCCCGATTATCGCGGCATCCGGGAACTCCTCGAGCACTATCACTGCGCGATCAATTTGCGCGACTGGGACGCGCTCGGCGCGCTGTTCACGGACGACGCGGTCTGGGAGGCTCGTGCGCCGGCCCGGCTGCGATTCGTCGGCCGCGACGCGATTGTGAAAGGCCTGCTGCAATGGAGCGTCGGCAGGCATGCGCTGCTGGTCGGGAGCGACTCGGGTCTGCGCATCGATGCGTCCAGAGACGGCAGGGCGCGGACGGAGTCCACCCTGCTCCAGTTCGGCCAGGCGAGCGGCGCGAACACCGGATTGCGCGCCGTGGAGATGCTCTCCAGCGAGCTGGTGAAGCAGGGCGGCGTGTGGCGCTTCACGCGCTGCAGCATCGACCTGGACCGCCGAGGCGGGGCGCTCCCGCTCCCATGAGCGCCGCGCTTGCGCTCGCCGTCTGCGTGGCCTTCGTTCTGCTCGCGCTCTGGCACGTTTGGATGGCGCTTCACCCGGCCCCAGGCCTGGGCGCGGCCGCGTTCCGACTACAGCAGGTAGCGCCGCAGCTGGTGCGCGGGCGTGAGGTAGCTGCGCACGGCGAGGCGGACGAAGATCAGCGCGCCGATCGCGGTCGCGGCGGCGAGCATGAACATGACCACGATCTGGTAGCGGATCGCCACCAGCGGCGACGACCCCGCCAGGATCTGGCCCGTCATCATCCCCGGCAGCTGCACCAGCCCCACGGTCATCATGCCGTTGACGGTCGGAATCATCGCCGCGCGCAGCGCCGAGCGCACCAGCGGCTGCAGCCGCCTCGCGCCCCGAGAAGCCGAGCACGAGGCGCGTCTCCACCTCGGCGGCGCGGGCGCGCAGCTCGCCCTGCAGCCGCTCGCCGGCGAGCGCGGCGCCGGTCATCGAATTGCCGAGGATCATGCCGGCGATCGGGATGACGTACTGCGGGTCGTACCACGGGCGCACCTGGACGACGACGAAGATCACGTAGGCGAGCGTCGCCGCGGTCGAGACGGTGAGCGCGGCCGCGGCGATCGAATAGCCGCGCGGCAGGGGCTTGCTCAGCCGCGAAACGGCCGCGTGCGTCGCCACGCCGGTCATCACGACGAGGATCAGAACGACCCAGTACCAGCGCGCCGCGGCGAAGACGGCGGCGAGGATGAACCCCACGCCGTAGAGCTGGACGATCGTGCGCACCGCGCCGAGCGCGAGGTCGCGCTCCAGCCCGAGCGCCTGCCGCAGCGAGACGAGCGCGACCGCGGCGACGAGCAACAGCGCCAGGCCGAGCTGCCAGACGGACAGGTCGATCACGCCGGGATTCATGGTCGCGGCCGCCTCCGCCCCGCGCTCGCCGGCGAGGAAGGCCTGCAGCCCGTCGTGCGCGCGCGCGGCGAGCTCGTCGACGCGCTCGTAGGCGCGCGCCTCGCCCTTTCACGAGGTACATCAGGTCGCCCCCGAGCCGGCGCACCAGCTCGGGCTGATGGGTCGACGCGACGATCGTCAGGCCGCGCGACTCGCACAGGCGCGACACGGTCTCCACCACCAGCGCGGCGTTGGGCGGGTCGAGCGCCGAGGTCGGCTCGTCCAGCAGCAGGACGCGCGGATCGCCGAGCAGGGCGCGCGCGATCGTCACCCGCTGCATCTCGCCGCCCGAAAGGGTGCTCGCGTCGCGTTCGAGCAACTCCTCGTCGAGTCCCACCTCGCCCAGCGTGCGGGCGAGGCTGCGCATCGGAATAGTCCCCGCCGACACCCGCGGGACGCAGCAGCAGGTTGTCGCGCACCGTGCCCTCGAACAGGACCGGGCTCTGCATCACCATGGCCGCATCGCGCCTGAGACGCCGCGGTTCAAGTGAGCGCACGTCCCGGCCCTCGAAGCGGACCGTTCCGGCGCTCGGCTCCACGAGCCGGTTCAGGCAGCGCAGCAGGCTCGACTTCCCCGAGCCCGACGCCCCCACCAGCGTCAGCGCTTGGCCGCGCTCGACGGTGAAAGACACGTCCTTCAGGATCGGCACGGCGGGCACTCCCCGCCGCGCGGAGTGCGCGAGCGAAAGGCGCTCGACCGCGAAGATCGGCTCGGGCATCCCCATTGTTCCCCGGGCAACGAGCGCGCTAGCTTAGGGCGCGCGCGAACGCCTCCGGATCGAATCCCACCAGCAGCTTTCCGCCCGCCTCCACGATTGGCCGCCGAATCGCGCTCGTGTTCGCCTCCAGCAGCGCGAGCATCTTCGCCTCGGTGAGATTGGCCCGCTTCGCCTCCGGAATCTTGCGCCAGGTCGGCCCGCGGGTATTCGCCAGCGCCTCCCACCCCGCCTGCTTCGCCCAGGCCTTCAGCTTCCCCGCCGGCACGCCGGCCTTCTTGTAGTCGTGGAATTCGTACTCGACGCCGTTCTTGTCCAGCCAGGCGAAGGCCTTCTTCATCGTGTCGCAGTTCTTGATCCCGTAGATCCTCGCTCGCATCATTGCTCCCGGCATCGCCCAGTCCCTGCTTTTGCCGGCCCTATGGTAAGCCAGAAAGCAATCTCTTCGGCCTTTGACGTGAGTCAAACGGCACCGAGAACATCGTTGATAGATTCAATGCGTACAGGTCACGCAAACGTCGGATCATGTTTCCGGCACTCGAATTTCCCGGCTCATACGGCAAAGGGTAAGTCAATGACCGCGGCAGACAGCCGGAATCGCCGTGTACTGGTGTGGGATGTTCCCACGCGGATTTTCCACTGGCTCCTGGTTGCCGTCACCGTCACCGCTTTCGTCACGGGCTTCATCCTGCCGCAGTGGTGGCTCGGCGCCCATCGCACGGCCGGCTACACGATCCTCACATTGCTGGTGTTCCGCTTCGTCTGGGCCGCGTTCGGCTCCGAATACAGCCGCCTCAGCAGCTTCACCTACTCGCGAAACGAGACCTTCGACCATCTGCGCGGGATCCTGCTGCTCAGTCCGCGCCATTATGTCGGCCACAACCCGGCCGGCGCGGCGATGATCTTCGCTCTCGCCGCCGTGCTTTGCGGACTTGTCTTCACGGGCCTGGCGATCGAAGGCGGCGAGGAGAAGATCGGGTCCGCTTGCCGGCGTCGCGAGCTACGCGTTCGGCAACACTGCGAAGACCGTGCATCTGGTGCTGGTCTGGACCCTCTGCCTGATGGTGGCGACCCATATTGCCGGCGTCGCCATCGAGTCCCTGCTGACGCGCGAGAATCTCGTCACCGCGATGATCACCGGCTACAAGGTCGTTCCCGAGGACGCGCACCTGCCGCCGCACCGCCGGCCGCACTGGGGAGCAGCCTTGGCGAGCTTCGCGGTCCTGACCGGCGGGGGGGCGCTCGCGCTGGTCCTGCTCGGACAAATGCCGCCCAAGGGCATTCCGCCGCACGTCGACAACGCCACCTACACCGAGACCTGCGGCGCCTGCCACCCGCCCTATCACCCCAGCCTGTTGCCGGCCGCCTCCTGGCAGAACCTGCTCAGCCGCCTCGACGACCATTTCGGCGTCGACAACTCGAAACTGCCGACCGCGGCGCTGGTCGAGATCGCCGGGTACCTGGCCACCCATTCGGCGGAGGCCTGGGACACCGAGGCCGGCGTGCGCTTCCGCACGGCTTCAAAAGAAGAACCGCGGCGCATCACGGCCACGCCGGGATGGCGGAGCCTGCATGCGCCGGTGCCCGACTCCTGGTTCGCCCGCAAGTCGGTCGGCAGCAGGAGCAACTGCTCCGCCTGCCACCGCGACGCGGCGACCGGGCGCTTCGCCGACACGCATATCTCGGTTCCGAAAGACTAACCGCGCGATCGCCTCGCAGCGCTAGCCGCCGGCCACACCCTGCGTGTTGACATAGAGCGCATAGAGGGAGGTAGTCGCCGCCATGAACAGGCGGTTGCGGTGCGCGCCGCCGAAGCAGACGTTCGCGCAGCGTTCCGGCAGGTCGATGCGCCCGATCAGGCGCCCGTCCGGATTGAACACGTGAACGCCGTCCAGGCCCTCCTCGCCCATGCCCCAGCCGCACCAGAGGTTGCCGTCGGTGTCGACCCGGAATCCGTCGGGCGTGCCTTTCGGCCCCGCGTCGATCAGGACCCGCCGCTTCGCAAGCGACTTTCCGCCGACCACGTCGTAGGCGAGGATCTTGCGCGGCTCCGAGCGCGACTCGACGATGTAGAGGATCGACTCGTCGGGCGAGAACGCGAGCCCGTTGGGCTGGTTGATGCCCTCGGCGACCACCGCAAGCGTACCCGAAGGGTCGAGGCGATACACGTTGGTCGGCACCTCGGAAGGCGCCTTGAAGCCCTCGTACCAGGACAGAATGCCGAAGCTCGGGTCGGTGAACCAGATCGAGCCGTCGGACTTGCAGACGATGTCATTCGGCGAATTGAGGCGCTTGCCCTCGAACTGGTCGGCCAGGACCGTGATCGCTCCGTCGGGCTCGGTGCGCGTGACACGGCGCGCGCCGTGCTCGCAGGTCAGCAGCCGCCCCTGCCGGTCGCGCGTATTGCCGTTGGCGTTGTCGGACGGTTTGCGCCAGGGACCGACCGCTCCGGTTTCTTCGTCCCAGCGCCACATGCAGTTCCCGGGCACGTCGCTCCACAGCAGGCAGCGAAGGTCGCCGAAATAGACCGGTCCCTCGGCCCAGCGCGTGACGCCCGCCGCCAGGCGCTCGACCTTCGCCAGCGGCAAGCGGTAGCGAGCGAAGGAATCGTCCACGTCCCTGACCGCGACGTCCGGGACGCGCATGCTGGGGGTCCATTCGGGCATGGCGGAACTATACCGCTCGCAAGGGCGATCGCTAAGGCTTGTTTTGCTTCGCCGCCTGGGGGTGGGCGCGGCGCATGGACGGCGACATGACCTTCGTCGAGACGTGGAAGTCCCACACGGCGGCGCCGCCGCGCTGCGCGAACGCGGCGACGCGCCGCGGCAGGTCGTCAAGGCGGGTGAAGGTTTCGCCCGCGAGCCCGAATCCGCGCGCGATGCCGGCGAAGTCGCAGTAGCCGAATACCGAGCCGTCCTCGGGCATCCCTTCCGCGCGCAGCTTGTGCAGCTCGGAGCCGTAGGCGCCGTCGTTCATCACCACGACCAGGATGTTCATGCCGTGGCGCTTGATGGTCTCGAGCTCCTGCACGTGCATCATCAGGCTGCCGTCGCCGTCGAACAGCACGACGGTGCGGTCCGGGCGCGCCGCCGCGACGCCCATCGCGAACGAGATGCCGTTGCCGATCGCGCCGAACTCGCGGATCGTCATGAACCTCTCCCACGCGCGCGAGGGCATCTGGCCGAAGAACCACGAACTATGGCCGCCCGAGTTCACCATTTCCCAGTCCTGCGGCAGCGCCTGCTCCAGCGCCTCGACCACCTCGCGCGGGTCGAGCAGCCCCGGCTCGATCTCGACCGCGTGGCTGTCGGGCTTCGAATCGCGCATGCGCGCGGCCATCGCCTCGCTGCGCCAGGTCTTCGCGCGCGCCGGCAGCGCGGCGGTCAGCGCCTCGACGCCCAGGCGCGCGTCGGCGCGCAGGTGGTGGCGCGCCACCTCCTGGCCCTGGCTGACCGCGACCGGGTCGACGTCGATCTGCAGCATCTGCGCCTTCGGCCAGAGCTGGCCGCCGCCGCCTGCGTGGTAGGCGAGCGAGCAGCCGACCGCGATCACCAGGTCCGTCTGCGCGAGGTACTCGAGCCCGACCTCGGGCGTGAAGCTGCCCGAGATGCCGAGGCAGAACGGATCGTCGTGGAACAGCCCGCGCGCCGGGAGCGTCGTCGACAGCAGCCCGCCCGCCTTTTCCGCCAGCGCGCGGCACGACTCCCCCGCCCCTGCCTCGGCCGCGCCGAGCCCGGCCAGCACCACGATCCGCTCCGCGCCGGCGACCAGCGTCGCCGCGCGCGCCACGTCGTCGGGATGCGGCGGAATCGGCGAAAGGCGCGGCAGCAGCGCGCGCGAGGGCGTGGGCAGCTCCGCCCGCCCCTCCCAGGGCCGCGCCTGCAGATCGAACGGAATCCCGATCACTACCGGGCGCCGCTCGCGCCGCGCCTGCAAAAACGCGTCGCGCACCGCGACCGGCATGCGCTCGACCATGTGCAGGCGGTGATAGGCCGCGCCCGTCGCCGTGATCAGCGGCGCCTGGTCGATTTCCTGGTTGTACCAGCCGCTCTTCAGCGGCGCCTCGCCCGCGAACACCACCACCGGCAGGTGCGCCCGCACCGCCGCCGGCAGCGCAGTGATCAGCTGCGTCACCCCCGGCCCGCAGGTCACGCTCGCAAGCGCCACGTCCCGGTTCTTGCGCGCGTACGCCATCGCCGCCGCGAGCGCGCAATGCTCGTGCCGAACGTAGATCATCCTGCACCCCGCCTGCGCCAGCCGCTCGGCCCAGTTCATGTTCGCGTCGCCGAGCAGCGCGAAGCAGGTCCGCACCTCCTCCTGCGCGAAGGCCTTGGCGAGCATGTCGTAGACGCGAGGTATTGCTTCATTCTTCATTGTTATTCCTTCGTAGGTTCCAGCGATGCTGCCATAGACACCCCTTCAATCGTTAGGTCGAGGTGTCCACTTTACGGCGCCTCGCCCGCGAACACCACCACCGGCAGGTGCGCCCGCACCGCCGCGGGCAGCGCAGTGATCAGCTGCGTCACCCCCGGCCCGCAGGTCACGCTCGCAAGCGCCACGTCCCGGTTCTTGCGCGCGTACGCCATCGCCGCCGCGAGCGCGCAATGCTCGTGCCGAACGTAGATCATCCTGCACCCCGCCTGCGCCAGCCGCTCGGCCCAGTTCATGTTCGCGTCGCCGAGCAGCGCGAAGCAGGTCCGCACCTCCTCCTGCGCGAAGGCCTTGGCGAGCATGTCGTAGACGCGAGGTATTGCTTCATTCTTCATTGTTATTCCTTCGTAGGTTCCAGCGATGCTGCCATAGACACCCCTTCAATCGTTAGGTCGAGGTGTCCACTTTATCGAATGAGGTTCCGGCGTCGGTCAAGAACGCGCTGTTAGGCCGCATGGAGAGTGCCCCTCGGGTTTTCGCTCACGCGTCTCGGCCTTTTTCAAGCTCACTGCCGTAGTCAACCAGCGCATCCCATATGCGCTCGACATTCTTGTGGTCGTTGATCAAA
>CAWEPV010000002.1:0-461257 GCA_963811085.1 uncultured beta proteobacterium
ACGAGAGTGAGTTTCTGACCTTCTGCACTACCAAAGCGCGAGCTGAAGCAAAACCGCCGGAAACCGCGAATTGACGAAGTGCAGGGCACGGACGTGGGCTTAGTCACGTTTTCGGGCGACCGGCTCAATTGCGTCCTAATACAACTCCCACCAGGCAGCCTGGGCGGCGAGCAGCTCCGCCGCGGGTTGCTCGAGGATCACGCGCCCAGACTTCATGACGTAGGCACGGTCGGCCACGCCGAGGGCGGTCTTGATGTTCTGCTCCACCAGGATGATGGCGGTGCCGAAGCGGCGGTTGATCTGTCGCGCGGTCTCGAGTACGCGCTGCACCAGCACCGGCGCCAGTCCGATCGAGGGTTCATCCATCATCATCAGGCGCGGCCGCGGCATCAGCGCCATGCCCACCGCCACCATCTGCTGCTGGCCGCCCGAGAGCGTTCCGGCGCGCTGCGCGCGGCGCTCTCCGAGCATCGGGAACAATTCAATCACCTCGCGCAGCCGCGTCGCATTTGATTGCGCGTCGCGCTGCGTGTAAGCACCGAGCATCAGATTCTCGATCACCGTGAGATCGGGAAACACGCCCCGACCCTGTGGCACCAGCGCCATGCCGCGCCGCACGTTCTCGACCGGATCGCCGTTGGCCCAGGGTTCGCCGCCGAAGCGCACCTGCCCGGCGCGCGCGGGCAGCAGGCCGAGGATGGTCTTCAACGTGGTGGATTTGCCGGCGCCGTTGTGCCCGAGCATGGTCACCACTTCGCCTTCGTGCACGCGCAGGCTGACGCCCTGCAGCACGGTCTTCTTGCCGTAGCCGGACTCGACGCCTTCGACTTCGAGCAGGACTTCGGCCATGGTCATACGCCGAAGTAGATTTCAGTGAGCGCCGGGTCGCGCGTGATCTCGGCCGGCGCGCCCGAGGCAAGCACCCGCCCCTGGTGCAGGAACACCACCTGGTCAGCGAGTTCGGATATCAGCTCCATGTTGTGCTCGATCAGCAGCACGGTCTTGCCGTGCTCGACCAGCCGCCGCACCATCGGCACGATCCGGGCCAGCGACTCGCTGTCCAGCCCCGAGGTCGGCTCGTCGAGCAGCATCACCGGCGCGTCGGTGGCGAAAATCCGCGCCATCGACAGAAGTTTTTGCTCGGGGTAGGCGAGATCCTCGGCAAGCGCGTCGGCGCGGTCCGTGAGCCCGAAGAACCTCAATACCTCCAGCGCCCGTTCGCGCGCCCGCCGCTCCTCGGCACGGACGGCGCCCGCGCGCAGGAACAGGCTGAGTACGTTTTCGCCGGCTGCCGTGGCGCAACCGAGCAGCACGTTTTCGATCACGCTCATCTTGCTCCACAGCCGCAGGTGCTGGAAGGTGCGCACCACGCCGAGCCGTTCCACCCGGTGCGGCGCGAGGCCGAGAAGCTCCCTGCCCTGCAGTCGTATCGAACCCTGGTTCGCGCTGAGAAAACCCGTGATAAGGTTGAACACGGTCGTCTTGCCGGCGCCGTTGGGCCCGATCAGCCCGGTGATGCGGCCCGGCGCCACGTCGAAGGTGCAGTTGTCCACGGCCTGGATGCCGCCGAATGAACGGGCCACCTCCTGCACACTGAGTATCGAGGCTTCAGCGGCCATGGCGCGCGCGGCCGAGAATGCCTTCCGGCCGAACCAGCATGAACACGATCAGCAAGGCGCCGTAGATGATCTGCCGCATCGGCGCCGCAATCGTATCCGGGATGGCGAGGAATTTGAGAATCTCCGGGATCGCGAGCAGCAGGAACGCACCGACGACCGGGCCGGACAGGCGCTCGCTGCCGCCGAGAATCACCAGCGTCGCGATGAAAATCGATTCGTGCAGCGAAAAGCTCGACGGGTTGATGTAGGTGATGTAGTGGGCGTACAAGCTGCCGGCCGTCGCGCCTAGCGCCGAGGAAATGCAGGCGACCACGATCTTCACCAGCACTACATTCTTGCCCATGGCCTGCGCCGCGATTTCGTCGTCGCGGATCGCCTGCAGCACCCGGCCAAATGCGGAATTGGTCAGGCGCCAACAGATCGCCCAGGTGGCCACGGCGAATGCCGCGGCGAGAAACACGTACTTGAACGGCTGGTCGATAACCCAGCCGAACAGCTTCGGTCGCGGAATGCCGGCTAAGCCGGCAAGGCCGTTGGTGAGATCGGTCCAGTTCATGAATACCGCCAGCACCACCACCTGCAGTCCGAACGAAGCCACCACGTAGTAGTCGCCCGCGACGCGCAGCGACGGAATCGCGACCAGGGCGGAGGCGAACGCGCCCACGCTCGCGGCCACCGCCATGCCGCCCCAGAATCCCAGGCCCAGCTTGAGCGCGGCGAGCGCCGAGGCATAGGCACCGATGCCGTAGATCGCCGCATGCGCCAGCGAAAAGATTCCGGAGTAGCCGATCAACAGGTTCAGCGACAGGGCCAGGATCGAATAGATCGCGACCATCACCAGAAAATGCGCAAGGTAAGCGGTCATGGCGGCTTCATCTGCGCGTCAGATTTCCGCAGACTGGACTTTGCGCCCGAAGAATCCGCGCGGGCGTACCACGATGAATACCAGGAAGACGCCGAACGAGATGGTCGACTGCCACTCCGAGGGGATCTTCCACACGCCGAGGTTCTCGAGCAGCGCAAGAAACAGCGCACCCATGGCTGCACCCGGAATGGAGCCGATGCCGCCCATGATGACCGCCACCGAGGCGAGCAGGACGAAGGTGGTGCCGCGATACGGTTCGGCGCCGACATCCATCGCCAGCAGAATCCCGGCCGGCGCGGAAATGGCGGAGCCCACCGCGTAGGTCAGCAGATGCACGCGCTTCAGGTCGATGCCCACGGTGCGCGCCATTTCGGGCGAAGACGATACCGCGCGGATCGCCCGGCCCCACAGGGAATACTTGAGGAAAGCCATCAGGGCCAGGAATCCGAGGATCGCGGTCGCCACGCTCACCAGGTGAAGCCGGGTGAGGAACACCGGGCCGAGTTGCACCGCGTTGCCGAGCCAGCCGATGTCCAGGCGCAGCGGATCGGGCGAAAAGACGATGGCGAGCACGTTCTCGATCAGCGTCAGCAGGCCGAGCGAGGCGATGAACAGCGTGGTACGGATCGCGCCGCGGCGCTCCAGCGGCTGGTAGACGAGAAGGTCCATCAGCACCCCGGAAAGCGACGCCGCGGCGATCGCAACGAGCACTGCGACAGCCAGCGGCAAGTGAAGGAACTTCTGCGCCGCGTAGGCGTAATAGGCGGCGAGCGTGAACACCGCCCCATGTGCGACGTGGAAGTGGAGCGTAGTGCCGTAAATCAGCCCCCAGCCGATCGCGCACAGTACATAGAGGCTGCCTACGACTATGCCGGTGGCGGCGAGCTGGAGAAAGAGATCCAAGGCCGGCCCGCCTCGTCAGCTTGGGCGGCTAAGGGGCGGCCTTGATGGTCTTCTCGACTTCGATCTTGCCGTTCCTCAATGTTCCGGCTTCGATGTCCATCACGGCGCCGTGGTTGGCCTGGAACACGAGCTTGCCCGAGAGCGTGTCGAAGCTGCGAATCGATTCGATCGCATCCTTGATACCCTCGCCGGTCAGGACGCCGCCGTGTTTCTTCATGGCTGCTTTCGCGGCCTTGGCGAAGATCATGGTGGCGTTGTAGTACTGCACCGCGAAGAAGCCGGCGTTGGTCTTGTATTTTTCCTTGAATTTCTTCGCGAATGCGGAGTTCGGGTCGAACGGCAGCTTGGTCACCAGCATGCCATCCGCGCCCTTGGACTTGAAGGTCTCGGGCACCAGTACCCAGGAGGTTCCGGCCATCGGGATGGTGATGCCAAGTTCGCGCGCCTGATTCGCGATGATGGCGACGTTGCGGCCGTAAGAAGAAATGTAGAGCAGATCCCCGCCGCGCGCCTTCAGCTTGGCGAGCTGCGCGCGAAAATCGGTGGCGTCGAGGGCCACCCGCTCTTCCGCCAGCACTTTGCCGCCGTAGGCGGCAAACTTCGCGCGGAATGTCGCAGCCGAATTGCGCCCGGCCTCGTCGTTGGCGACGATCAGCACCGCATTGTGGCGTTTCTTGTCCTTCGCCAACCACTCGGCGATGACACCCACTTCGTTCGATACCACCGGGATGTTGTTATAAAGATAATCCTTGCCGGCAAGGTTGTCGGACTGTCCGCCGCCGTTCATGATCACCACCTTGTGCTGTGCAGCGATCGGTTGTATTGCCAGCGTGGGAGACGAATAGGAGGTAAGGCTGAACGGTACTTTTTCCACTTCCACCAGCCGTTGCATCGCGTTTACCGCCTTGGACGCGTCCGCGGCGTGGTCCTCGTAGATCACCTCGAGCTTGTGCCCGTTGATCCCGCCAGCGGCATTGATTTCCTCGGCGGCCATCTCGGCGCCGCCTTTCATCCAGACGCCGTAAGACGCACCCGATCCCGTAAGAGGCAGGATCGCGCCGATTTTGATCGGGGCGCTCTGCGCGGCTGCCGGGACTGCGGCGGTGGTCATGCCGGCGAGCAGGGCGAATGAAATCAGGGACGACAGAATAGTGCGCATGGTTTCAGGCTCCTCCAGTGATACGTTGATGGCGCAAGGTGAGGGATAGGAAATTCCTTCGCGCTTGAGCTGCCGGAATGCAAACGGGGTTTTGGCAAATACTGCGCCCCATTGGCGCGTTTGGGCAAGTTCGAGAACAGCGAGGACTGCGAGTCCCTGTGCGATGTCGGGCAACGACCGCTCTTGGCCGAAGGCGGTCCTTGTCTTTGGGGCGGTGGTGAGGCGCGACGAAAAGGTCTCGGTCCGAAGCGTAGCCGTTGCTCCGCTGGTACCGCCACGAAATCAGTAGCGGCCTGGCCGTGCTCACCACTCGGCGTAGAGAATTCCGCCTTCGATCTTGCTCGGGTAGCGCTTCAGCGGGCGGTCGCCCTTGGCGGTGCACGCGCCAGTTGCGATGTCGAAGGTCCAGCCGTGCTTGGGGCACCTGAGCTCGCGTCCATTCAGCGCCTCGAGCGGAATCGGGGTGCGCTGGTGCGGGCAGTGGTTGTCGTATACCGTGCAGGCGCCGTTCGCGCGATAGACGAGCAGCATGCGGCCCTCGCATTCGACGCGCGCCATCGGCGCGGCCAAAGCGTCGATCTTTCCGACCTCGTGCCAGGCCGCCGGTCCGGCCGCGCCCATACTGAATTCGGGCAGGCCGGAAGCGAGCAGCACGTCGACCGCCCACACGATCTTGGCCAACCCCAGCGCCGGGAACGCCATCAGCAGGGCGTCGAGGATCTCCTCCGCGCTCGCGCCGTCGCCGAGCGCGCGCTTGGTGTATTGCAGCAGCCCGCGCTCGGTCTGCGAGTGCACCTTGGTGATGACCGAGATGAGAGACCGGGTCTTGGGATCGAGCCGGCTGCCCGCGTCCTTGAGGAAGCGGAAGTAATGGCCCATCGCATCCGGACGGGCCTTGAGCAGATAGTTCAGCGCGTCGCTCATGGATATCCTCCTATGTAAGCGACAACGGAACGGAAAAACTGATCAGGATCAAATAGGGCGCAGAAAACCCCGGCACACTGGCCACCGGCAGCGCGCGAAATAACCTCTCCATGAGCCTGATTCCCAAAGACCTCACCCCGGTGCTGCAGGCGACCGCGCTGCGCGGCGCGGGGGCGATCCGCTGGCAGCGGCCGATCTACCGCGACCTCATGCCGCCGTGCAACCACGCCTGCCCTGCGGGCGAGAACATCCAGGCCTGGCTGGCCGAGGCGCAGGCCGGACGCTACCGCGAGGCCTGGCTCAAGTACATGGAAGAGAACCCGCTGCCGGCCACGCACGGGCGCGCCTGCTACCACCCGTGCGAGACGGTCTGCAACCGCGCCCAGCTCGACGCGCCGGTGGCGATCCACGCCATCGACCGCTTCCTCGGCGACATGGCTTCGCGCGAGGGTTGGAGCGTTCCCGCCGGCGCGCCGACCGGCCGGCGCGTGCTGGTGATCGGCGCCGGGCCGGCCGGCCTCGCCTGCGCCTATCACCTGCGCCGCTTCGGGCACGAGGTCGAGATCCGCGACGCGATGCCCAAGCCCGGCGGCATGATGCACTACGGCATCCCCGCCTACCGCCTGCCGCGCGACGGCCTGATGCAGGAGATCGAGCGCATCGCGGCGATGGGGGTCAAGATCACCTGCAACCACCGCGTCGCTGACGTCGCCGCGGAAAAAGCGGCTGGCGGCTTCGACGCGGTCTTCATCGGCGTCGGCGCCAGCGTGAGCAACCACGTCGACGTGCCGTCGATGGACGCTGGCAAGATGATCGACGCCATCAGCCTGCTGGAGAACGTCGAAAAGGGCCAACGCCCGCTGCTCGGGCGCGTGGTCGCGGTCTACGGCGGCGGCAACACCGCGATGGACGCCGCGCGCATCGCCAAGCGCCTCGGCGCGGAGGAAGCGGTGCTGGTCTACCGGCGCGACCGCGCGCACATGCCGGCCCATCCGTACGAGGCCGACGAGGCCTTCGCCGAGGGCGTGAAGGTGAGCTGGCTGTCGACGGTGAAGAACTTCGGCCGCGAGGACATCACGATCGAGCGCATGGAACTCACGCCCGACGGCAAGGGCGTGGTCGGCACCGGCAAGTTCGACACCATCCAGGCCGACGCATTGGTGCTCGC
The DNA here is from genome assembly GCA_963811085.1 of uncultured beta proteobacterium. GTDB lineage: Bacteria > Pseudomonadota > Gammaproteobacteria > Burkholderiales > SG8-39 > DAHVFK01. Next base: position 6,639 of record CAWEPV010000002.1, read on the forward strand.
CGTCGGCCAGCACGCCGACGTCGGCTTTCTGCGTGCACTGCCCGGCCTGCGCGTACTGCGCGGCGACCTGGTCGAGGTCGGCGCCGACCTGCAGACCGGACACCCGGGCGTGTTCGCCGGTGGCGACGTGATCGGCGGCCCGCGCACCATGACCGCGGCGGTCGGCCACGGCAAGAAGGCGGCGCGCGCGATCGACGCCTGGCTGCGCGGCGAGGCGCTCGCCGCGCGCGAGCGCCCGCCGATCGTCGAGTTCGGCATGCTCGACCTGCCCGTATATCTCGATGCCGACCGGCGCGAGCAGCCGGCGCTGCCGCTCGCCGAGCGCACCGGCTTCGACGAGGTGGTGAAGGGCCTGCCCGAACCCGAGGTGCGCTACGAGGCGCAGCGCTGCCTGTCGTGCGGCAACTGCTTCGAATGCGACAACTGCTACGCCGCGTGCCCAGAGCAGGCGATCGTCAAGCTCGGCAAGGGACGCTTCTACCGCTTCGACTACGACCTGTGCACCGGCTGCGCGACCTGCTACGAGCAATGCCCCTGCCACGCGATCGAGATGGAGCCCGAGCGCGACGCCGCGCAGGCCGGGTCGGGGCTGCTGCACGAGCCGACGCTGCCGTCGCGCTTCAAGGTGCGGCCATGACGGAAATGTGGACCACGATGGACGGCAACGCCGCGGCAGCGCATATCGCCTACCGCACCAATGAGGTATGCGCGATCTACCCGATCACGCCCGCATCCGTGATGGCCGAGCTGGTCGACGTCTGGACCGCGCAGGGTCTGCGCAACCTCTGGGGCGCGGTGCCGGTGGTGCAGCAGATGCAGTCCGAGGCGGGCGCCGCGGGCGCGGTGCACGGCGCGCTGCAGTCTGGCGCGCTTACCGCGACCTTCACCGCCTCGCAGGGGCTGCTGCTGATGCTGCCGAACATGTACAAGATCGCCGGCGAGCTGACGCCGTCGGTGTTCTACGTCGCGGCGCGCTCGATCGCCACCCAGGCGCTGTCGATCTTCGGCGACCACTCGGACGTGATGAGCGCGCGGGGCACCGGCTTCGGCATGCTCGCGGCCGCCTCGGTGCAGGAAGCGCACGACCTCGCGCTGGTGGCGCAGGCGGCCACGCTCGAGGGGCGCATTCCGCTGCTGTTCTTCTTCGACGGCTTTCGCACCTCGCACGAGGAGAACAAGATCAGCGTCATTCCGGACGCGCAGATCCGGGCCATGATCGACGACGAGCTGGTGCGCGCACACCGCGCGCGGGCCCTGTCGCCCGAGCACCCGGTGGTGCGCGGCACCGCGCACAACCCGGACACCTTCTTCCAGGCGCGCGAAACGGTGAACCCGTACTATGCGCGCATGCCGATGGTGGTGCAGGGGGCGATGGACCGCTTCGCCGCGCTGACCGGGCGGCGCTACGCGCCGTTCCGCTACCTCGGCCACCCCGAGGCCGAGCGAGTCGCGATGTGCATGGGCTCGGGCGTCGAGGTGCTGGACGAAACCGCGGCCTGGCTGAACCGCAACGGCGAGCGAGTCGGCGTGCTGCAGGTGACGCTCTACCGTCCCTGGTCCGCCGAGCACTTCCTTGCGGCGCTGCCGCCCTCGGTCAAGACGATCGCGGTGCTCGATCGCTGCAAGGAGTCGGGCGCCACCGGCGAGCCGCTGTACGTCGACGTGCTGACCACGCTCGCCCAGGGTCTCGCCGACGGCACGCGCAAGGCGATGCCGCGCGTGATCGGCGGACGCTACGGCCTGTCGTCGAAGGACTTCAACCCCGCGATGGCGAAGGCGGTGTTCGACGAGCTGGCCAGGCCCGCGCCGCGCAACGGCTTCACGGTCGGCATCGTCGACGACGTCTCGCACACCAGCCTCGAGTTCGACCCCGGCTTCGACATCGAGCCGCCCGAGGTGGTGCGCGCGCTGTTCTACGGCCTGGGCGCGGACGGCACCGTGGGCGCGAACAAGAACTCGGTCAAGATCCTGGCCGGCGACGAAGGCCGCTACGCGCAAGGCTATTTCGTCTACGACTCGAAGAAGTCCGGCTCCTACACCATTTCGCACCTGCGCTTCGGGCCGACGCGCATCCGCGCGCCCTACCTGCTCGAGACCGCGAACTTCGTCGGCGTGCACAAGTTCGATTTCCTGTTCCGCTACGACGTCCTCGCCAGCGCGGCGCCGGGCGCGACGGTGCTGTTGAACAGCCCGTACGGCGCAGACGAGGTGTGGGACCGGCTGCCCGCGCGGGCCCAGGCCCAGATCCGCGAGCGCGGCCTGAAGCTGCACGTCATCGACGCGACCAAGGTCGCGCTCGGCCTCGGCCTGGGCAACCGCATCAACACCCTCCTGCAAACCTGCTTTTTCGCGCTCTCGGGCGTGCTGCCGCGCGACGAGGCGATCGCGCGCATCAAGACCGAAACCGAGACCACCTACGCGCGCAAGGGCGCCGAGGTGGTGAAGAAGAACTTCCAGGCGATCGACAGTGCGCTCGCCAACCTGGTCGCGGTCGAGCCGCCCAAGCGCGGCCGGCGCGGCCTTGCGCTGCCGCCCGCGGTGCCGGCCGACGCGCCCGAGTTCGTGCGCATGGTCACCGCGCCGATGATGCTGGGGCGCGGCGACAGCCTTCCGGTGAGCCTGCTGCCGGTCGACGGCACCTACCCGAGCGGCACCACGAAGTTCGAAAAGCGCAACGTGGCGGAAGAAGTGCCGGTGTGGGAACCCGACCTGTGCATCCAGTGCGGCCAGTGCGCGGTGGTCTGCCCCCACAGCGTGATCCGCGCCAAGACCTACGACCGTGCGCGGCTCGAGGGCGCGCCCGAGGGCTTCAAGGCCGCCGAAACCAACGCGCGCGGCTACCCCGATTCGCGCTACACGCTGCAGGTCTACGTCGAGGACTGCACCGGCTGCGGGGTGTGCGTCGAGAACTGCCCGGCGCGCGACACCGCGGGCGAGCGGCGCGCGATCAACATGCGAGCGCGGCTCGAAGTGCTTCAAGACGAGCGGCACGCGGTCGGCTTCTTCGAGACCCTGCCCTGGGTCGACCGCACGCGGGTGAATTTCGCCAACGTGCGCGGGGTGCAGTTCCTCGAGCCGCTGTTCGAGTTCCCCGGCGCCTGCGCCGGCTGCGGCGAGACGCCCTACCTCAAGCTGCTGTCGCAGCTGTTCGGCGACCGGGCGCAGATCGCGAACGCGACCGGCTGCTCGTCGATCTACGGCGGCAACCTGCCGACCACGCCCTGGACCCACGACGCGGCGGGCCGCGGCCCGGCATGGGCCAATTCGCTGTTCGAGGACAACGCCGAGTTCGGCCTTGGCTACCGCATTGCGGTAGACGCGCAGAGCGCGGCGGCGCAGGCGCTCGCGCGCAATCTTGCCCCGCGCATCGGCGCCGACCTGGTGGCCGCGCTGATCGAGGCGCCGCAGCTCACCGAGTCGGACTTCCGTCTGCAGCGCGAGCGCCTGGCGGCGCTCAAGCTGAAGCTGGCCGGGATGCAGGACGACCCCGACGCGCGCAACCTGCTCGCGCTGGCGGACTTCTTCGTGCGCCGCTCGGTCTGGATCGTGGGCGGCGACGGCTGGGCCTACGACATCGGTTACGGCGGCCTGGACCACGTGCTCGCCTCGGGGCGCAACGTGAACATCTTGGTGCTCGACACCGAGGTCTACTCCAACACCGGCGGCCAGGCCTCGAAGTCGACCCCGCTCGGCGCCTCGGCCAAGTTCGCCGCCGCCGGCAAGACTTCGGGCCGCAAGGACCTCGGCATGATGGCCGTCGCCTACGGCAACGTGTTCGTGGCGCAGATCGCGATGGGCGCCAACAGCGAACAGGCGCTGCTCGCGTTCCGCGAGGCCGAAGCCTACGACGGTCCCTCCCTGATCCTGGCCTATTCGCAGTGCATCGCGCACGGCACCGACATGCGCTACGGCATGAAGCAGGCCGCGCGGGCGGTGGCCGCGGCGCACTGGCCGCTGTACCGCTACGACCCGACCATGCGCCGCAACGGCGTAAACCCGTTCCGCCTCGACTCGCCGCGGCCACGCCTGCCGCTGGAGGACTACCGCTACCGCGAAGTGCGCTTCAAGGTGGTCGAGCAGACCCGCCCGGCCGAGGCGCGCCGCATGCTCGAGCAGGCGCGCGCGGCGGTCATGGAGCGCTACCGGTTCTACGAGGATCTCGCGGCGCGCGACGGCAGCCGTTTCGAACAGTCCGACCCGGGACGCTAGGAGCAACACCGCCATGGATCTCACCAGCCGCTACCTGGGATTGACGATCAAGCACCCGGTCGTCGCCTCTGCCTCGCCGCTGACTTCGACGCTCGACGGCATGAAGCGGCTCGAGGACGCGGGCGCGGCCGCGGTCGTGATGAGCTCGGTCTACGAGGAGCAGATCCGCGCAGAGGACACCGCCTACGCGCTGTACACCGACCACGGCTCGCATTCCCACCCAGAGACCGCGAGCTACTTCCCCGAGCTGCCGGACTACGAACACGGGCTCTCGGGCAGGCTGGAAACGCTGCGGCGCGCGTCCGAAGCGCTCGACATCCCGGTCATTGCGAGCCTGAACGGCGCCTCGGCCGAGGGCTGGGTCGAGTACGCCGGGCGACTGGAGCAGGCGGGCGCTGCGGCGCTCGAGCTGAACATCTGGTTCGTGCCGACCGACCCCGAGCAGAGCGGCGGAGACATCGAGCGCCGCTACCTGCAGATCGTGCATGCGGTGCGCAAGGCCGTCAGCATCCCGCTCGCGGTCAAGCTCTCGCCGTTCTTCAGCGCCCCCGCCAACATGGCGCGCGCGCTGGTCGCCGCCGGCGCCGACGGGCTGGTGCTGTTCAACCGTTTCTACGAGCCGGACGTCGACCTGGAAACGCTCGCGCCGAAGCGCGACCTCGAGCTCAGCTCGCGCTACGAGATCCGGCTGCCGATGATGTGGATCTCGCTGCTGCGCGGCCGCGTCAAAGCCTCGCTCGCGGCGACGCGCGGGGTCGAAGGCCCCGAAGAGGTGGTCAAGTACCTGCTGGCGGGCGCCGATGCGGTGATGACCACCTCGGCGCTGTTGCGCCGGGGACCGCAGCACCTGCGCACGCTGGTCGCGGGCCTGGAGCAATGGCTGCAGGCGCACGGCCACGCCTCGGCCGACGCGGTGCGCGGCGTGCTGAGCGCCGAGCGCGCGGACGCCGCGGCCGAAATGCTGCGCACCCAGTACATGAGGCTGCTGAGCGAATACGTGCCGAGCCGCCTCGCGCTCTGACCGGGCGCAAAAAAACGGGGGCCGCAGCCCCCGTTTCGCGATCCGGTCCGGATTGCTCAGTCGGACTTCTTCTCGTCGTCCTTGCTTTCTTCGTCCTTCTGCTCGTCTTTCTTGTCGCTGTCGACCGGCGACTTGGCTTCGTCGCTCTTGCTCTCGTCGTCGGCGGCGACCTGGCCGGCTTGCGCCTTGACGGCGCTGGTGGCGTAGGCCTGGGAGAACGCGACCGCGAACAGCGCGGCAAACGTGGCGGCTAGCAGTTTTTTCATGATGGGTCCTGTCTATCGTGGGTTGTTGTGATGGGGTCCAGCTGCTTACTTCTTGTCTTCTTGCTCGGTCGGATCCTTCGGATCCTTGCCTTCTTCCTTCGCTTCTTCCTTCGCTTCTTCCTTCGCTTCTTCCTTCGCTGCAGGCGCGGCGGCTTCGATGGCGGCCTTCGCGTCGGCGAGTTTCTGCTGCTCGGTCGGCGCGGCGGCTTCGGCCGGCTGCGCAGGTTGCGCCGGCGCGGTGCTTACCGCGGGGGATTTGGATTCGGTGGCGCTCTCGTCGTTGCCGCAAGCGACCAGACCGGCTGCTGCGAGCGCGACGAGCATGAGTTTCAGTTTCATTGCTATGCTCCTGTTGATTTTCGGGAACTGCCCGACTCGCGGCACCTGCCGTGTCGTCGAGAGACATTTGAACGCAGCGGTGTAAGCGGGCGATTGCCCAGTGAGAGGGTTTGGTTGCGGCACAGGGCGGTTTCGTTGCGCAATGTGTCGCCGCCCAGGGGCTGTTACACGGCGTTACATCCTGGCCCGCCGCGCCGGGTACCATAGCGCCGCCATGGACCAACAGGACCACGCCCTGGTCGTCGACGACGACGCCGAGATCCGCGGCCTGCTCGCGGAGTACCTCGCGCGGCAGGGCTTCAGGGTCTCGCTCGCGCGCGACGGACGCGAGATGCGCCAGGCGCTGGACAAGAGCCGGCCGGACATCGTGGTGCTCGACGTGATGCTGCCCGGCGAGGACGGCCTGGCGCTGTGTCGCGACCTGCGCGCGCGCTCCAATATCCCGGTCATCATGCTCACCGCCCGCGGCGAGGAACTTGACCGCATCATCGGCATCGAGATGGGCGCGGACGATTACCTCGCCAAGCCGTTCAGCCCGCGCGAACTGCTGGCGCGCATGAAGAGCATCCTGCGACGCTCTCGCGGGCTGCCGCCCTCGCGCGCGGCGGGACAGCGCGTTCGCTTCGCCGGCTGGACCCTCGACGTCGCGGCCCGGCACCTGATCGGCTCCGATGGAGTGGTGGTGTCCCTCAGCGGCACCGAGTTCCGCCTGCTGACGGTGTTCGTCGAGCATCCGAATCGCGTGCTCGACCGCAACCAGCTGATGGACCTGACGCTCGGACGGGAGGCAACGCCGCTCGACCGAAGCATCGATGTGCAGGTGAGCCGCCTGCGCCAGCGGCTGCAGGACGACGCGCGCGAGCCGCGCATCATCAAGACCGTGCGCAACGGCGGCTACGTCCTCGCAGCGAGCGTCGAGCGCCTCGATTGAGCCGCCTGCTGCCCCGCTCGCTGTTCGGCCGCACCCTGCTGGTGCTCGCCGCCGGCCTGCTGCTGGCGCAGGTCGCCAGCCTGATGATCAACCTGCTCGACCGCGGCGCCGCGGTCTACCGCCTCGCCTCGCAGCAGATGGCGGCGCGCATCGCCGCCGACGCGCGGGTGCTGGATCGTCTCGGCCGCGTCGAGCGCAATGCGGTCATCGACGCGATGAACGGGCGCGACCTGAGCGTGGCGGTCGGCGCGGCTCCACTCTCGGTGACGTACGGCTTCAGCGAGCTCGACCGCTACGAGCAGGCGTTCGCGGCCGCGATCCAGCGCAACATGGACACCCCGCTGCCGACTTCGGTCGAGATCACCGCGCGGCGCCCGGCGCCGGGCGAGAACAGCGACGGCGAAGGCGCCGCTGCGCGCTGGGTCGCGCGCCACTTCTACTTCCTGCTGCCGGACACTTTCGCGCTGGTGGCGCAGGTCACGCTCGGCGACGGCAACGTCGCGGTCTTCTTCGCGCGCGTGCCGCAGGAGCCGCTCAGGCGCTACGAGACACTGGTGCCGAAGCTGCTGGTCACGCTGGCGATCTTCTTCCTGCTCGCCGCGCTGGTGGTGCGCACCATGACGCGCTCGCTGGAGCGGCTGTCGCGCGCGGCGCGCGCGCTGGGCGAAAACCCCGAGGGTCCGCCGCTCGATCCGGGCGGGCCGCGCGAGGTGGCGAACGTGATCGGAGCCTTCAACCGCATGCAGTCGCAGATCCGCGGCTATGTGCACGAGCGCGCCCGCATGTTCGGCGCGATCTCGCACGACCTGAAGACGCCGGTCACGCGCATGCGCCTGCGCGCCGAGATGCTCCCCGACGGTCCGGTGAAGGACAAATTCGTGCGCGACCTGGACGAGATGGAGGCGATGGTCGGCTCGACGCTCGAGTTCTTCAGGAGCCTGGGCAAGGAGCCGCAGCGCCAGCCGGTGGACGTGGCGGCGCTGATCGAGAGTTTGTGCGAGGACTGGCGCGAAAGCGGCCGCCACACCAGCCTGAGCGGCGCGCCGCGCGCGCCCTACAACGCCCACCCCCAGGCGCTGCGCCGCTGCCTCAACAATCTGATCGAGAACGCGCTGCGCTACGGCGAAAGAGCGGACCTGACCATAAGCGACGACGCGCGCGAGCTGCGCATCGAGGTGCGCGATCGCGGCCCCGGCATCCCCGCGGATCAGCTCGAGTCCGTGTTCGAGCCGTTCTTCCGCCTCGAAGCCTCGCGCAGCCGCGACAGCGGCGGGGTCGGCCTGGGCCTGAGCATCGCGCGCAACATCGCGCGCTGGCACGGCGGAGACGTCAGCCTGCGCAACGCGCCGGACGGCAGCGGCCTAATCGCCGCACTGACGCTGCCGCGCAGCGCGACGGCGGACTGACGAATGGCTGGACCGTTACTGACTCAAAAAGTACACGCAACGCTGCAAGCTGCAGCGCGCGCCGGTGCGCCCACGGTCGAGTGCTCGTTGGACCTCGATCGTTCGAGGACGACTGTCGAGGTTAGCGTTGCGGGATGGACCTGGCAGGGTCAACGATTTCCCTATCTGGAGACCTGCAAGGACAGAACCGTTTACCACTGGGTCGACGAGACCTTTCAGCCGGTCGCGCGCTTCACAACGTCGCTGGTCAAGTTGGTGCCAACGCAGTGGGGCCCGCCGACGTTCGAAATCGATGGCATCAAGATGCTACCGACGGCGCATGTCTCGCCCTATGCGGACGCCGAACACAAGGTCGGCTTGATTCAACCGCGTGGCAAGGTGATCCTGGACACCTGCGGCGGCCTGGGTTATTTCGCCGCCTGGTGTTTGCTGGGTCAGGCGAGGCAGGTGCATTCCTACGAGAAGACTGCCGACGTGATCTGGCTGCGCAGCCTCAACCCCTGGTCGCCCGAGATCGGCAGTGGATTGACCTTGACCCATGGCGACATTGCCGAGCACATCGGCATGCTGCCCGGCGATTCGGTCGACGCGATCTTGCACGATCCGCCGCGTTTCGGCACCGCCGGAGAACTCTACTCGCAAGTCTTTTACGACCAGCTGGCCAGGGTCCTCAGGCGCAAGGGCAAATTGTTCCATTACACCGGAGCGCCGAACAAACTGACCAGTGGGCGCGATGTTCCCGTCGAAGTGGCGCAACGATTACGGCACGCCGGATTTGACGCGAAATTGACTGGCGATGGGGTGCTGGCGGTGAAGAAGTGAGCGTTATCAGCGACCGAATTGCTCAGCCGAAGCTCACCGGCAAGCTCATCAGCCCGCGCATGGCGATCATGTCGCGGTATACGAGTTGATCGGAGTCCGACGCAAGCTTCATGTCGGGCAGTCGCGACGCCAGCGTTCGGAACGCTATCTCGCCTTCGAGACGAGCGAGGGGCGTGCCGAGACAGAAGTGAATGCCCCCGCCGAAGCTGAGCGGCTTGATGTCGGCACGTTTGATATCCAGTCGGTGAGGCTCGGCATAGCGCGAGGGATCGCGGTTTGCGGCGCCGAGCATCATTGCGACCGACTGTCCCCGTCGGATGCTCTCACCTCGCAGCTCGACATCTTCGGCCGCACGCCGGGTGGTCATCTGCACAGGGGCGTCGAAGCGCAATAGCTCCTCGACGGCATTCCTCGCGAGCGACGAGTCCGACTGCAGCAGCTCGAATTGCCCGGGATTGCGCAGCAGCGCCAGCACTCCATTACCGATGAAGTTTGTCGTCGACTCGAACCCCGCGCCCAGCAGCAGGACGCTGGTCGCAACCAGCTCGTCTTCGCTGAGGCGATCTCCGGCGTCGCGGGCCTGGATCAATCCGCTTATGAGATCGTCGCCGGGTTCCCGGCGACGGTACTCGATCGTTCTGCGGAAGAAAGACTCGTAGTATCGTGCCGCTTCGCCCGCCTTTGCCATCGTTTCCGGCGCGGGTGGAACGAGGTCGTTAATCCCGAGCATGTACTCGGCTTGCTCCCTGAAGACGTCGCGATCCTCGTTCTTGATGCCCAGCAGTTCGGATATCACCATCACGGGCAGGGGCAATGCCAGATCCGCGATGATATCCATCCGCCCTCGCTGCTTCGCTGCATCGACAAGCTTGTTGGTGATCGTCGCGATGCAGTTTCGAAGCAGTTCCACGCGGCGTGGCGTGAACGCGAGCCCTACCAGTTTCCGCAACCGGGTGTGATCGGGCGGATCGAGGAACAACATCCATCGCTTCTGCAAGCGTACAAGCGGCATGACGACTTCAGGGTAGCGCATGCGCGGCGGCATCTCCTCGGGCCCGAGGATCTTGCCGAGTTCGCGCACGAACGTACGGCTTCGCATCAAGGCGTCGCAGTCGTCGTACCGGGTAATCAGCCACAAGACCTGGCCGCCACGCACGAATGGGTAAACCGGCGCCTCGGCGCGCAGCGCATCATAGTAGGGATAGGGGTCTCGCCTGAATTCGGGCGAGAAAGGATCAAAGGTGATCGTCTTGTCGGTCACGTGGTCATCGAATCGCGCTTGCGTTAGCGGTTCAGCCGAACAGATCGACCGCTTCGCTCGCCGCCACGAGTGTACCAACTCGCACCCCGAGCAGGCGCAGCCTGCGCTCGAGCGGCGCGCGCTTGAGGCACTCGCCGGCGGCGCGGCGGATGGCGCGCGCGTCGTCGGTGTGCGCCTCGAGGGTGCGGTCGCGCGTCAAGGTACGGAAGTTGTCGTAGCGCAGCTTGATCCCGACGCTGCGGCCGCGGTAGCCCTTGCGCCGCAGGTCCTCGGCGAGCTTCTCGCACAGGCGGGTAAAGACGGCCGACAGCGCCTCGCGGTCGCGCACGGCGTGCAGGTCGCGTTCGAAGGTGGTCTCGCGGCTGATGGTCTTCGGCTCGCGCTCGGTGACCAGCGGGCGCTCGTCGCGCCCGTGCGCGGCGTCGTGCAGCCAGGCGCCGGTGGCGGGGCCGAAGCGCCTGATCAGGAGCGCGGGGTCGGCGGCGGCGAGCTCACCGATGCTGCGGATGCCGAGCGCGGCGAGCTTCTCGGCCGCCTTCGGGCCGATGCCGTTGATCCTGTTTGCCGGCAGCGGCCAGATGCGCGCCGCGAGGTCGCCCTCCCCGATCACGCTCAGACCGTCGGGCTTGTCGAGCTCGGAGGCGATCTTGGCCAGCAGCTTGTTCGGCGCCACGCCGATCGAGCACGAAAGGCCGGTCGCCTCGCGCACCGCGGCCTTGATCGCGCGCGCAGCCTCGCGCACCTCGCCGCCAAGTTCGCCCATATCGATGAAGATCTCGTCGATGCCGCGGTCCTCGATTCTCGGCGCGACGCGCGCCACTGCCGCCTTGAACAGGCGCGAGACCCTGCGGTACTCGTCGAAGTCCGCCGGCAGCAGCACGGCCTGCGGGCACAGCGCGGCGGCGCGCGCGAGGCTCATGCCCGAGCGCAGGCCGAAGGCGCGCGCCTCGTAGGTGGCGGTGGTGATCACGCCGCGGCCGGAATAGTCGGCCAGGCGATCGAGCCCGCGGCCGCCGCCGATCACCAGCGGCAGGCCGCGCAGCTCGGGGCGGCGCAGCAGCTCGACCGACGCGTAGTACGCGTCCATGTCGAGGTGCGCGATGCGGCGCGGGGCGCTCATGCCGTCGTTCATCGCGTAAGCCGCCGGTACAGCTCGGCCAGCCTGGTCGGCAGACGGGCCACGTCGGCCACCACGGTGTAGTTCGCCGCGCCGTACATGTGCGGCAGATAGTCGCTTGCCTCGCGGTCGATGGTGATGCAGAACGGGTGGATGCCGGCGCGCCTGGCCTCGATCAGCGCCTGGCGCGTGTCCTCGATGCCGTACTCGCCGCGATAGCCGTCGGAAAAGTCGTCCGGCTTGCCGTCCGACAACGTCAGCAGCAGGCGCGTGCGCGCCGGCTGGCGGGCGAGGATGCCGGACAGATGCCGGATCGCGGCCCCCATACGCGTGTAATCGAGCGCCTGGATGCCGGCGATCCGCTCGCGCACCGCATGGTCGTAGGGTTCGTCGAAGCGCTTGACGCGGTAGACCTCGCAGCGCTTGCGCGTCAGGCCTGAGAAGCCGTAGATCGCGTAGCGGTCGCCGAGCACTTCGAGCGCCTCGCACAGCAGCACCAGCGCGTGGCGCTCGCAGTCGTTGATCCAGCCCTTGGTCGAGCCGGACATGTCGACCATGAACAGCGCAACCATGTCGCGCTCGTGCCGGGCGCGGCGCACGAACAGGCGCTCGCCGAGCTCGCCGCCGGCGGCGAGCTCGGCGTGGCCGCGCACCAGCGCGTCCAGGTCCACGTCCTCGCCGTAGGGCTCGCCGCGCAGCCGCCTGTCCTCGCCGCGCAGGGCCTCGAACGAGCGCCTGAGCTGCCGGATCTGCGGCCGGTAGCGCTCGAGCGCGGCCTCGACGAACGCCGGATCGCCCGCATGCACGTCGCGCTCGCGCAGCGCGCACCAGTCCTTGCGGTAGTGTCCGCGCCGGTGGTCCCACTCGTCGTAGCGCAGCGCGCCGCCGTCCTCGCGGTCGTCCGCGCCGTCGGCCGCCGCCCCCGCCTGCTGCGCCCGCGCCGGATAGGCGCCCTCGCCGGCCGGCAGCAGGCAGTCCTCGGGCAGATCGCCCAGGTCCTGCAGCAGCGACTCGACCAGGCGCTTCACCTCCTCCGGCGCCGCAGCGCCGCCTTCGAGACTTTCGCCGTCCGGCGGCGGCAGCCCTTCCTCGCCGCGCTCGTCGCTCCAGCGCTGCAGCGCGGCGCGCAACGCCTGCTTGTCGCGCGCGACCCGCTCCTGGCGCACCGCGAGCGCACGCGCCGGGTCGAGGGTGCCGAGGAACGGCCAGTCCGGCGCCCGGGCCGAAGCCGGCAGCCGGCCGAGCGCGGCCAGGCTGTCGGCCACGGTCGCGCCCGGCGCGCGCAGCCGCTCGCGCGCGGCGCGGAACTCGGCGCCGAGCGCGGGCCGCGACAGCGCCTCGAGGTCGCGATAAAGGCCCGGCAGATCGTGCTCGATGCGTACCGCAAGCCGCAGCGTCTCGAGCAGGTTGAGCAGCTCAAGCTCATGCGGCGCCTGCGGGTATTGCGCGGACGCGAGGGCGAAGGTGCCGAAGCGCGTCTGCGCCCACAGCAGCGCGGCGCTTACCTTGTAGACGCGGAAATTCTCCGCGCGCGAGGCAAAGAGCGTAATCCGATGCGGCAGGAAGAGCGTGGCAGTGTCGGTCCAGGCGGAATCGGCCGGCGCGAGCTGGAGGCGACGGCCGGCCAGGCCGGCGAGAAAGATCCCGAGCACGCCGGCGACTTTGCCGAAGCTCACCCCCCACGCCCCCTCGCGCGCACGGCCGACGAAGGCCGCGAGGTCCTTCAGCTCGGCGCTGGCGCGGTAAAGGCCCTCGCGGTCGTAGACGTCGATCGCCGCCATTAGCCAGCGCTCGGCCCCCGCGTAGCCCAGCTCGCCGACCGCGCGCGCGGCGAGCCCGGCGTACTGATAGGCGAGCTCGGGGCTCGACTTCGCGGTCACGGCGGTCCAGCGCAGGACGAAGTCCTGCAGCGGCCGCGTCTGTTCGGCCAGACCTCGTGCGAGGCCCGTCGCGCTGCGGCGCGACGACAGCACCGCGCCGACCAGCTCCTCGAGCCGCCGCTCAAGCTCGGCCGCGCCGAGGGGCGCTTCAGCGGCGCCGAGAGACGCCTCAGAATACCGAGCTGACGAGCTCATTGAGTGCGGCGAGCATCTCGCGCTCGTCGCTCAGCGCGAGCGCGACCGCCGCCTCGCATGCGGTGCGCGGCGCCACGCCCTGCGCGATCAGCTTGCCGGCGTGCACCAGCAGGCGGGTCGAGGCGCCTTCGTCCAGCCCGCTGCCCTTGAGGTTGCGCGTCATGTGCGCCAGGCGCACCAGCGCCTGCGCCGTGGCGGCGTCGACCCCGCTCTCGCGCGCGACAATCGCCGCCTCGGCCTCGGCCACGGGGTAGTCGAAATCGATCGCCACGAAGCGCTGGCGGGTCGACTGCTTGAGCTCCTTCAGCACGCTCTGATAGCCCGGGTTGTAGGAGATCGCGAGCATGAATTCCGGCGGCGCGTGCAGCACCTCGCCGCGCTTTTCGAGGAACAGCGCGCGCCGGTCATCAGCCAGCGGATGGATCACCACCGTGGTGTCCTTGCGCGCTTCCACGATTTCGTCCAGGTACAGGATCGCCCCCAGGCGCACCGCGCGCGTCATCGGACCGTCGACCCACACCGTTTCGCCCGCGGTCACCAGGTAGCGGCCCGCCAGGTCGGAGGCGGTCAGGTCGTCGTGGCAGGAGACGGTCACCAGCGGGCGCCCAAGGCGCCACGCCATGTGCTCGACGAAGCGCGTCTTGCCGCAGCCGGTCGGGCCCTTCAGCAGCACCGGCACGCGGTTGCGCCAGGCCGCCTCGAACAGCTCGACTTCGCCGTGCAGCGGGCAGTAATACGGCTCGCGCTCGAGGCGCAGCGCGGCCGCGTCCGCCGCCAGCTCTATTCCCGCCATGGTCCGTCCTGCGCCCAAGAAAGAGCTTGATTCTAGCCCCCGCGCCTCGGCTAGACTATGCACGCGACCTTCTGCAGGGAGGATCGGATCATGGCCGATGAACAGTCGGAAAAGACGCCGCTCGAGAAGCTCAAGACCGTCGTCTCGCAACTGAAGGACATCGAGCACCACGCGCGCAGCAACATGGAGCGGCTGTCCGAGATCTGGCTCCTGCTGGAGGAGGATTTCAGGAAGAACAAGAAGCTCGCCGAGCGTGCCAACGACCTGCTCAAGGCAGAGGGCGCGACGGAGGATCTGCTCAAGGCCGTGATTCAGGAATTCGACAAAGAATGCGCTGAGCTCGAGAAGAAACCCTGAGGCGCGCGGCAGACCCGGCGATGCACAATATTGCAGCCCCCCTTTGCACGAATGGGCTGGGATACAATTCCGCGTCACCTATAACAATTAGACATCCACAACAGATTCATCCTGAGGAGGGATTCATCATGCACAAGCACCATCGCGTCCTGTTGGGCGTCACAGCGGGCGCCATCATGGCGGCGCTGTCGTCCGGCGCCGCGGCGCAGCAGATTACGCTCAAGCTGCACCACTTCCTGCCGCCGAAGTCGCCGGCGCAGGTCATGATGCTGGCGCCCTGGGCCAAGCGGGTCGAGAAATCGTCCGGCGGCAAGGTCAAGATCGAGATCTATCCGTCGATGTCGCTCGGCGGCAAGCCGCCGCAACTGATCAACCAGGCGCGCGACGGCGTGGTCGACATCGTCTGGACCGTGAACGGCTACACCGCCAACCTGTTCCCGCGCACCGAGGTGTTCGAGCTGCCGTTCGTCTACACGAACAACGCGTCGGCGACGAACCTCGCGATGCGCGCGATGTTCAACAAGTACCTCAAGCAGGAGTACAAGGGCGTGCACGTCCTGTTCCTGCACGTGCACCAGGGCCAGGGCATCCAGACGGTCGACAAGCCGGTTCACTCGCCCGACGACCTGAAGGGCCTCAAGATGCGCATCCCGAGCCGCACCGGGGCCTGGGTGATCGAGGCGCTCGGCGCGTCGCCGGTCGGCATGCCGGTTCCGGCCCTGCCGCAGGCGCTGTCCACGCACGCAGTCGACGGCGCACTGATCCCGTGGGAAATCGTTCCGCCGCTCAAGCTGCAGCAGCTGATGAAGTACTACGTCGAGGGTCCCAACATGACCCGCTTCGGCAACACCACTTTCCAGGTGTCGATGAACCAGGCGCGCTGGAACTCGCTGCCGGCCGACGTGAAGAAGGCGTTCAACGTGAACTCGGGCGCGGCCTGGGTGCGAGAGGTCGGCAAGATCTGGCAGGAGGACGACGCGCATGCCCTGTCGGTGATCGAGAAGTCGGGCGACACCCACATCGTCCTTACGCCGGCCGAGCTCGAGGCGTTCAAGGTCAAGCTCGAGCCTGTGGTCAAGCGCTGGGAAGACGAGGTCAAGTCGAAGGGCATCGACGGCGCGATGCTGGTCAAGATCGCCCGCAGGGAAATCGCGAAGTACTCGAAGTAGCCGCATGCAGGTCGGCGCGACGGACGCCGCGACGAAGCCCTCGGGCTTCGTCGCCCGCGTCATCGAGGCCTGGGCGCTGCTGGGCGGGTTCGTTCTGCTCGGCATCGTCCTGATGGTCGCCTGGAGCGCGACGCGCGGGTTCTTCTTCAACCGGCCCTTGCAGGGCGACGTCGAGATGACCGAGATGTGGGTCGCCGTCGCGGCCTTCATGTTCCTGCCCTACTGCCAGCTCACCGGCGCCAACGTCACGGCAGACATCTTCACCGCGCGCGCTGGGCCGCGCACGGTCGCGTTGCTGGAGCTTGTATCGGCGGTGATCGCGCTCGGATTCAGCGTGCTGCTGCTGTGGCGTATGTACTACGGGTTGCTCGACTACCGCGAGTACGTCGAGACCACCACCACTCTGCACGTGCCGATTTGGTACGCCTACGTTCCGGCGCTGATCTCGCTCGCCCTGCTGGCGCTCGCGTCGATCAACTCGGTACGCGACACGCTGCGGGCGTGGAAGCTCGCACGCTAGGAGGAGAAATCGATTGGAACACGGCCTGCTGCTAGGGCTGCTGGGGCTGGTCGCCCTGGTCGGGCTCATCGCGATCCGCATCCCGATCGCGTATTCGATGATCCTGGTCGGCGCGGGCGGGATGATGATCCTGGGCGACCCGCTGATCTTCCTCGCCCAGCTGAAGAACCTCGCCTACTCGCAGTTCTCGATCTACGACCTTTCGGTGCTGCCGATGTTCGTCCTGATGGGCAACATTTCGACCCGCGCCGGGCTCAGCCGCGACCTGTTCCGCGCCGCCAACGCCTGGCTCGGCTGGATGCGCGGCGGCATCGCCATGGCGACCATTGCCGCCTGCGCCGGCTTCGGCGCCGTGTGCGGCTCCTCGCTCGCCACCGCCTCGACCATGACCCAGGTCGCGCTGCCAGAGCTGCGCCGCTACCGCTACAGCCCGACGCTCGCGACCGGGACGCTTGCCGCCGGCGGCGTACTCGGCATCCTCATCCCGCCCTCGGTGGTGCTGGTGGTGTACGCCATCGTGGTCGAGGCGAGCATCGTGCAGATGTTCATGGCCGCTTTCATTCCGGGCGTGATTGCGGTGCTGTTCTTCCTCATCACCATCGCCATCATGGTGCGCGTCAATCCCGAGGCCGGACCGCCGGGGGTGCGCGTCTCGCGCAAGGAGTTCATCGAATCCACGCTCAACGTCGGCCCGGTGGTGGGGATCTTCGGCATGGTGATGGGTGGAATCTACTTCGGCCTGTTCACCCCCACGCCGGCGGCCGCGGTCGGGGTGTTCCTGGTCGTCGTGTACGGCATCGTGCGCGGCTCGATGCGCTGGGCCGGGATGAAGGCGGCGCTGCTCGACACCGCCAAGACGACCGGGATGATCTACCTGATCCTGCTCGGCGCCCAGATCCTGAACATCTTCATGGCGCGCGGCGGCGTGCCCCAGGCCGCGGCCGAAATGATGGCGCACTCGGGCCTTTCGCCCATCATGATCGTGATCCTGCTGCTGATCGCGCTGATCTTTCTGGGCTGCCTGATGGACAGCCTGTCGATGATCCTGCTCACGATCCCGTTCTTCTGGCCCGTGGTATCGGGGCTGGACTTCGGCATGAGCCAGGATCAGCTCAAGATCTGGTTCGGCATCTTGGCGCTGATCGTGGTCGAGCTGGGGCTGATCACACCCCCCGTCGGGATGAACGTGTTCGTGATCAACGCCCTGGCGAAGGACGTGCCGATGAGCCAGACCTTCCGCGGCGTGATGCCGTTTTTCTTCGCCGAGCTGATTCGGGTGGCGCTGATTCTCGCGTTCCCCGCGCTGTCGCTGTGGCTGCCGAAGGTGCTCTCCGGCTGATGCCCGCCTTCCGCGGGCGCGCCATGCCCGCCATGACCTTGAACACGTCGGTCTCGGTGATGATGCCGACCAGTTCCTTGCGCGCGTTGAGCACCGGCAGGCTGCCGATGTGCTTCTCCACCAGCATGCGCGCGGCGCTGCGCAGGGTCGACCGGTCGGATATGCACGCCACCGGCGCACGCATGATCTCCTCCACCGGGACTTCCGCCGGGCCAAAATTGGCCGCAGCAAGCAGCAGGTCGCGCTCGGCGACGATTCCGACCACGCGCCCCGCGTCGACGACCGGCAGGTGATGCAGCTTGTGGTGGCGCATCAGGTCGAACGCGGCGTGGAACTCGGTGTCGCGCTGCACCCCTATTACCGGCTGGCTCATGTAGTCACGAACGAGCATTCGAGTCCTGTCTTGGGTTTGTCGACGCGCGCCGAACCATGCCGCGCTTTCAGTGCCGCCTTGATT
The DNA here is from genome assembly GCA_963811085.1 of uncultured beta proteobacterium. Taxonomy (GTDB): domain Bacteria; phylum Pseudomonadota; class Gammaproteobacteria; order Burkholderiales; family SG8-39; genus DAHVFK01. The sequence continues at coordinate 24,721 of CAWEPV010000002.1, forward strand.
GGATGACGTGCCGCGAAACAGCATACGCTTGATCGATATCGCGCTACCTGGCGGAGTGTCCCGCCAGCTTGACTTCGACATTCGCGCTCGCATCGAGCGAGGCGTAGTACTTGCGCAGCACCTCGAGCACTTCCGGGCGGCTGAACTCGGCCGGCACCTCGGCGCCCTCCGAGAGCCACTTGCGCAGCTTGGTACCGGACACCAGCAGGCGGTCGGCGTCGGCGTGCGGGCAGGTGCGCGCGGAGGCCATGCCGCCGCACTTGTAGCACCAGAACGTCCAGTCGATCTTGAGCGCCTGGGTCTCGAGCGCATCCTTCGGAATCTGGTCGAAGATATGGTGCGCGTCGAACGGACCGTAGTAGCTGCCCACCCCCGCATGGTCACGCCCGACGATCTGGTGCGAGCAGCCGTAGTTCTGCCGGAACAGGGCGTGCAGCAGCGCCTCGCGCGGCCCCGCGTAGCGCATGTCTAGCGGGTAGCCCGCCTGCACCACCGTATTCGGGTGGAAGTACTTGTCCACCAGCAGAGAGATTGCCTGCGTGCGCACGTCGGCCGGAATGTCGCCCGGCTTCAGGTTGCCGAGCAGCGAATGCACCAGCACGCCGTCGCAGACCTCGATCGCGACCTTGGCCAGGTACTCGTGCGAGCGGTGCATCGGGTTGCGCGTCTGGAAGGCCGCGACCTTGGACCAGCCCAGCCGCTCGAACTCGGCGCGCGTCTCGGCCGGCGTCATGAACAGCGCACCGTAGCGCGCCTTGAAGCCGCCGTCGGAGAGCAGCTTGACGGGACCGGCGAGATTGACGTCGGCCTGCTGCATCACCATCTTCACGCCGGGGTGCTCGGCATCCGTGGTCGTGAACACCGACATGCATTCGTGCGCCTTGTCGATGCGGTACTTCTCGCTCACCCGCATCGTCGCCAGGATCTCGCCGGAATCCGGATCGACCAGGGCGATCTCCGCGCCCGTCTTGATCCCGTCTGCAAGGGCTTCGTCGACCGACAGCGTGATCGGGATCGGCCAGAACAGGCCGCTGGCCGTGCGCATGCCGTCGCATACGCCTTCCCAGTCCGCACGCGACATGAATCCGTCGAGCGGGGTGAAGCCGCCGATACCGAGCATGATCAGGTCGCCCTTCTCGCGCGAGCTGACGCGTATCTGCGGCAAGGCCTTGGCGCGCGAGCGCTCGGCGGCGAGCGCCTCGCCCGCGAGCATCAGCGGTTTGAGCGATCCTCCTCCGTGAGGCCTGACGAGACCGGGCATAGGAATGTCCTTCGAGTTAGTGGTCCAGTATTCTGCAGCGCGCCACCCGACGGCAAGGCCTATGTTTTGATTTTGCGATAAGCACCTCTGATTCGGCGTGCAGTGCCCGGGACGCTTGCTACACTTGCCGCGCCATGTCACTGCGCTCCGTCTCATGACCAAACAAGCCGCCAAGCCCGCAGCGACGGCCGGCAACTGGCTGGTCTGCATCGCGAACCTTCCGATCGACGATCCGGCCGCCCGGATGAGGATTCTTCGCACCCTGGAGTCGCTCGGCACGGCGGTGATCCGCGAGGGCGCCTACCTGCTGCCCGACAACCCCGAGAACCGGCAGGCGCTCGGCAGGCTGGCCGAGTATATCGGCCGCGAAGGCAACGTCGCGCACATGCTTTGCGTCAAGGCCGCCTCGCCGGACCAGGACCGGGCCCTGCGCGGGCTGTTCGACCGCTCGGCGCGCTACGACGAGCTGATCAAGGTCGTCGACGGCCTCAAGCTCGGCTACGGCGTCTCCGACCCCGGCGCGATCTCGCGCGTGCTGCACAAGCAGCGGCGCGAGTTCGAGGCCATCAGCGCGCTCGACTTCTTTCCCGGCGAGGCGCGCCATCGCGCGGCCGGGGCGCTGGACGACGCCGAAACGGCGGTGCGCGGGCTGCTGTTTCCGACCGACTCGCGGCCCGGGTTCGACCCCGACGAGCACTTCCTCGGCCGCACCTGGGCCACCCGCAAGCCGCTCTGGGCGGACCGGCTCGCCTGCGCCTGGCTGATCCGGCGCTTCATGGATCCCGAGGCCACGCTGCTATGGCTGGACAAGTCGCAGCCGCTCCCGGCGGGAGCGATCGGCTTCGCGTTCGAAGGCGCTCGCTTCGCCAACAGCGGATCGCGGGTCACGTTCGAGGAAATGCTGGTGCGGCTCGATCTGGCGGACGATCCCGCACTGCCGAAGATCGGCACCCTGGTGCACTACCTCGAGATACGCGGCGCGCCGGTGCCCGAAGCCGCCGGCGTGCAGACGCTGCTGCAGGGCGCCATGCGCCGCGCCGAGGGCGAGGACCAGCTGCTGCGCGAAAGCGAAAAGACCTTCGACCTGCTGTACGACGCGTACTGCGACCCGCCGCCGCGCTAGTTCCGCTTCTCGTCGCTCGCCTGCAGCCGCAGCTGCGAGCGCAGCTCGCGCAGCCGCGCGTCGACCGCCGAAAGCTGATAGAAATCGCCGTCGCCGGCGGACTGGGCGAGGTGCAGTTGCTCGATCGCCGCCGGCAGGCTGCCCTGCAGCACGTACACCTCGGCCTGCGCCTGGTGCTGCAGCAGCCGCTTGCCGAGGGCGGCGTAGGTCTTGGCCAGCAGCATGTGCAGGTGCTCGTCGCGGGGGTGCTGCCGCAGCGGACCGAACAGGGCGCCGAGCGCCTCCTGGTTGCGGCCGGCGTCCTGCAGCGCCTCGACGTAGGCGTAGGTCAGCGGCCTGTTGTTGGGGTAGCGCGAAAGCCCGGCGCGCAGGATCGCCAGCGCACCCGCCCCGTCGCCCTGCGCCTGGCGCACGCGCGCGGCGAGCCCCTCGATCATCCAGCTCGCCACGCGCAGCCCGCGCAGCGTCGCCAGCTGCGCTGCGGCGTCGGCGCCGCGACCGGCGCGCAGCAGCGCGACCGCCAGGCCGTAGCGCGCCGCCGCCTCGCTCACATAGCGGCGGTCGCGCAGCGCTTCCCGGAAATAGGTCACCTGGTCGCCCGCGTCGCCCGTCTGGGCGCGCAGCTTGGCACGCACCAGGCCGAACTCGACGCTGTCCGCGTGCTGGTGGTACGGCACGTGCTCGGCGCGATTCTCGGCGTCGGCGATGCGCTCGGTGGTCACCGGGTGGTCGCGCAAATAGGTCGGAACGGTGCCGTCGTCGCTCAGCCGCGTATAGCGCTGCATCTTCTGGAAGAACTCCGGCATCCCCTGCGGGTCGAACCCGGCTGCGACCAGGCGCTGGAAACCGATCCGATCGGCCTCCTGCTCGTAGCTCCGGGTATACCTTATCTGCGCCTGCACGTTGCCCGCGCTCGCCGCAGCCGCGGCGCCGGCCGCGAGGTCCGGGCGCGAGTTCCCAAGCAGGATCGCCGCCACCATCGCCGCCATCGTCGGCAGCTGCATCTGCTGCTGCTGGCTGAGCAGGCGCGCGATATGGCGCTGGGTGACGTGCGTGATCTCGTGCGCGAGCACGGATGCGAGCTCGGACTCGTTGTCCGCCATATTGATCAGCCCGGTGTTGACGCCGACGTAGCCGCCGGGCAACGCGAAGGCGTTGATCGCCGGATCGCGCACGGCGAAGAACTCGAAATCCTGGTTCGCCCCGGGCAGCGCGTTGACCAGCTTGTCGCCCAGCGTGTCGAGGTAGTCGGTGACTTCCGGATCCTCGACGTAGTCGGGGTCGCGCCGGATGTCGCGCATGATGCTTTCGCCCAGGCGCCGCTCCGCCTGCGGCGACAGCGCGATGTCCGCGACGCCGCCCAGTTCCGGCAGGTTCAGGTTCTGCGCGGGAACGCGCACGGGAACGGCGAAGACGATTAAGGCCGCGAGCAGCAGCGGCGCGGAACGACGCATCCGATTATGATACCTGCTGTCGGGGCAAGTTCCCGCCAGGGAGGCCACTCTGAAACGAAAGCTGTCGCGCAAGCTCACCCACTTCGACGCGCAGGGACGCGCGCACATGGTCGACGTCGGCGCCAAGGCGCGCACCCACCGGGTCGCGGTCGCCTCCGGGCGCATCTCCATGCGCCCGACGAGCCTGCGCACGGTGCTCGAAGGCAGCGCGCGCAAGGGCGACGTGCTAGGGGTGGCGCGCGTGGCGGCGATCCAGGCCGCCAAGCGCACCTCCGAACTCATTCCGCTTGCCCACCCGATCGCGCTGACGCGAGTCGCGATCGAGTTCGAACCGGACGCGGCAAGCTCTTCGATCGCGCTCAACGCGACGGTCGAGTGCCGCGGCCAGACCGGGGTCGAGATGGAAGCGCTCACCGCGGTCGCGGCCGGGCTGCTGACCATCTATGACATGCTCAAGGCGGTCGACCGCGGCATGACGATGCACGACCTGCGCCTGGAGGAAAAGCGCGGCGGCAAGTCGGGCACCTTCCGCCGCAAGTGAATGACGCGGTGTGAGTTCTAGCAGAATAAGTAATTTTGATGGACTACTATTGTCGGGCATCGCGTCGTAAGCTAAGGTCGTTTGGCCATCATTGATTCGATCCCGGGCGCCAGATCCGGGCGATATTCCGCAAGGAGGAGCGAATGGACGAAGGACGTAGGGTAATTTTGCGTAGCGCAGGCGCGACGGGCGCACTGGCCGTGGCACTCGCGGCAGGGCTGCTCAAGCCCGAGCGGGTGCTCGCCGCGGCTTGGGACGAGAGCGCCTTCAGGCAGAAGGACGTCGCCGACGCGCTCAAGAGCATCGGCGCGGACAACGCCGTGGCGAGCAAGGAAGTGGTCCTCGACGTGCCCGAGATCGCCGAGAACGGCGCCGTGGTCCCGGTGGAGATCACCAGCCACGTGCCGGGTACGACCTCGATCGCAGTCGTGATCGACAAGAACCCGTTCCCGCTCTCCAGCAAGTTCAGTTTCACGGAGGGCGCACTGCCGTACGTGAAGCTGAACGTAAAGATGGGGCAGTCCTCCAACATTCGCGTCATCGCGGAAGCGGGCGGCAAGCACTACGTCGCCATGCGGGAGGTCAAGGTCACGATCGGCGGCTGCGGCGGCTGAGACAGAGGAGGAAGACATGCCAGGTCCAATGAAGATCCGCGCCACGCTCAAGGGCAGCTACACCGACATCCGGGTTCTGATGAGCCACCCGATGGAAACCGGGCAGCGCAAGGTGAAAGGCAAGCTGGTGCCGGCGCATTTCATCGAGAACATCACGGTCAAGGTCAACGGCAAGACGGTGGTCGAGGCGCAAACCAGTCAGTCGATCTCACGCAACCCTGTGTTCGCGTTCCGCGTCAAGGGCGGAAATAAAGGAGACAAGGTCGAGATCGGCTGGGTCGACAACAAGGGCGAGAGCAACAAGACCGAAGCGGCAGTCGCCTGATCACTACAGGAGGGGGAAACATGCTCGCACTTCGCACAAGTGCCGTGCTGGCCGCGGCCGCGCTCGCCATTGCGGCCGCGCCTGTCCACGCACAGGACGAAAAGAAGGAAATCGAGAAGTACCAGAAGATGCTCGCGGAAGGCAGCCCGGTCGAGCTGTTCGAGCTCCAGGGCGAAGACCTGTGGAAGAAGCCGCAGGGGCCCAAGCACGCATCGCTCGAAAAGTGCGACCTGGGCATGGGCCCGGGCGTGCTCAAGGGCGCCTACGCGCACCTGCCGCGCTACTTCGCAGACACCGGCCGCGTCATGGACCTCGAGTCGCGCCTGGTCCATTGCATGGTGACGCTGCAGGGACGCGACTACAAGGAAGCCACCAAGCGCGTGTTCGGCAACGCCGACAAGCCGTCCGAGCTGGAATATCTGGTGGCCTACGTGGTCGGCAAGTCGCGCGGCGTCAGGATCGCGGTCAGCACCCGCAACCCGAAGGAGAAGGCCGCGTACGAGCTCGGCCGGCAGCTGTTCCACTACCGCGCCGGGCCGTGGGACTTTTCCTGCGGCTCGTGCCACGGGGTCGCGGGCAAGCGGATCCGGATGCAGTCCCTGCCGGTGCTCGACAAGCCGTCCGGCGCGCGCCACACCTACGCCACCTGGCCGGCCTACCGGGTCTCCAACAGCCAGATGAAGACGTTCCAGTGGAGGCTGAACGACTGCTATCGCCAGATGCGCTTCCCGGAGCCGACCTTCGGCTCGGACGCGACCGTGGCCCTGACCATGTTCCTGGCGGTAACCGCCAACGGGGAGCGGTACGCCGGCCCCGGCACTAAGCGCTGAGGAGGAAGACATGAAAAGCAAGAACGTTCACGTTCTGCTCGGCGGACTGGCAGCGGCGCTGCTCGCCGCCCAGCTCGCCTACGCCGACCCGACGCTGCTGGAAGTGCGTGCAGTCATGCACCGCGACTTCCATGCCAGGGGCCAGGCGGTAATGAGCCGCGTCGACCAGGACGACGTGCAGTACCTTTGCACCGTCACGCATAACAAGCCGAGCGCCAAACAGGTGAAAGAGATGGAGGCGGATCAGCTCGCGATGATCCGCTACCCGGCCGACGGCAACTACATGGGCGACTGGAAGCGCGGCGCCAAGATCGCCGCCAGCGGCAAGGGCATGACCTGGAAGGAAAAGCCGGGGCAGAACCGGGGGGGCGGCTGCTACAACTGCCATCAGCTCTCTCCCAAGCAGCCTTCCTACGGCACCATCGGACCGAGCCTGAAGCACTACGCCAAGGTGCGGCCCGGGGTGGACGGTCAGAAGTACGTCTTCGCCAAGATCTACGACTCGAAGGCCTTCAACCTGTGCACCCAGATGCCGCGTTTCGGCACTTCGCACTCGCTCACCGAGCAGGACATCAAGGATGTGACGGCTTACCTGCTCGACCCGGCCTCGCCGGTGAACCAGTAGCCGCGAGCAGTATCGAAGCAAGAGGGGCTTGGTCTAGGGTCTAGGCCAAGCCCCCTTTTTTTGAGTCGCCAAACCATGCAACGACGCGAATTCCTGCGCCTGCTCGCCCTTGCCGCCGCCGCGGGCGCGAGCCTGCGCCCGGGCACCAGCGCGGCCGAGGCCGCCGACGAGCTCTATGAGCTGCCGGCCTTCGGCAACGTTTCGCTGCTGCACGTGACCGACCAGCATGCGCAGCTGCTGCCGACCTACTTCCGCGAGCCGAGCTTCAACATCGGCGTGGGCGCCGCCGCGGGCCGGCCGCCGCACCTGGTCGGGGAGGCGTTCCTGAAGCATTTCGGCATCGCGCGCGGCGGCCGGCTGGCGCACGCCTTCACCTGCCTCGACTACGAGGCGGCGGCGCGCCGCTACGGCAAGGTGGGCGGCTTCGCGCATATCGCGACCTTGATCAAGCGCCTGCGCGCCGCGCGGCCGCATTCGCTGCTGCTCGACGGCGGCGACAGCTGGCAGGGCTCGGCGACCTCGCTCTGGACCCGGGGCGCCGACATGATCGGCGCGCAGAAGCTGCTCGGGGTCGAGCTGATGACCGCGCACTGGGAGTTCACCTACGGCATGGAGCGCATGAAGCAGGCGGTCGACCACGAGCTGGCGCCGATCGAGTTCATCGCGCACAACGTCAAGACGGTGGATTTCGAGGACCCGGTGTTCAAACCGTACTCGTTGCGCAACCTGAACGGGGTGCCGCTGGCCGTCATCGGCCAGGCCTTCCCCTACACGCCGATCGCCAATCCGCGCTACATGATGGACCAGTGGAGCTTCGGCATCCAGGAAAGGCACCTGCAGAAGATGGTCGACGAAGTGCGCGCCAAGGGCGCGAAGGTGGTAGTGCTGCTGTCGCACAACGGCATGGATGTCGACCTCAAGCTCGCCACGCGCGTGCGCGGCATCGACGTGATCCTGGGCGGGCACACGCACGACGGCGTGCCCGCCCCTACCGTGGTGAACAATGCGGCCGGCAAGACGCTCGTCGCCAACGCCGGCTCCAACGGCAAGTTCGTCGCCGTCATGGACCTCGAAGTCAAGGGCGGCGCGATCGCGGACTACCGCTACCGGCTGCTGCCGGTGTTCGCCAACCTGCTGCCGGCCGACGCCGAGATGGCGGCCTACATCGAGTCGGTGCGCGCGCCGTATCGGGCCAAGCTGGGCGAAAAGCTCGCCCTCACCGAGGGCCTGCTCTACCGGCGCGGCAATTTCAACGGCAGCTTCGACCAGCTGATCCTCGACGCGCTGATGCAGGTCAAGGGCGCCGACATTGCCTTCTCGCCCGGCTTTCGCTGGGGCACCTCGCTGCTGCCGGGCGACGCGATCACCTTCGAGCACGTCATGGACCAGACCGCGATCACCTACCCTTACAGTACCCTTACCGAGATGACCGGCGCGCAGATCAAGTCGATCCTCGAGGACATCTGCGACAACCTGTTCAACCCTGATCCCTACCTTCAGCAGGGCGGCGACATGGTGCGCGTCGGCGGCATGAGCTACGCCTGCGTCCCGAACGCGACCATCGGCTCGCGCATTACCGACATGCGCCTCGCGGGCAAGCTGATCGAGGCCGACAAGAAGTACAAGGTCGCCGGTTGGGCGCCGGTGGCGCAAGGCGCGAGCGGCGAGCCGATCTGGGAGGTCGTGGCGCGCTACCTGCGCGAGCGCAAGACCATCCCGCCGCTTGAGCTCAACCTTCCGCGCCTGATCGGCGTCGACGGAAACGGGGGCATCGCTGTATAAGGGAGGGCTAGTGAGCCTCCCGTGATGATCCCTCGCAAACGTCTCGGCCGCATCGTCGGCATCGTCGTCGTGCTCGCCGTTGCCGCGGCGGGTTATGCCTGGCATCAGGCGCGCGGAGGAGACACGGGGCCACGCTACCGCACGGTACGGGTGGAGCGCGGACCGCTGCAGGCCGTGGTGGTGGCAAGCGGCACGCTGAACGCGGTCTCGACCGTGCAGGTCGGGACCCGGATTTCCGGCCAGGTGAAAGAGATCTCCGCCGACTTCAACACGCCGGTAAAGGCGGGCGCGGTGCTGGCACGCATCGACCCCTCGGGCTACGAGCTGCGCCTGAACCAGGCGCGCGCCGATCTCGACGCCGCCAACAGCGCGGTCGCGCTCGCCCGCTCCCAGCTCGAGGCGCAGCGGGCCGAGGCGGAACGCAGGAAGAGCCGACTGCTCGCGGCGCAGATCAGGGTCAGCAAGGCGCGTGTCGCGAGTGCGCTTGCCGCAGTCGAGCAGCGCCAGGCCCTGCTGCAGCAGGCGCAGGTGGACCTCGAGCGCACGACCATTCGTGCGCCGGTCGACGGCACCGTCATCCTGCGCAACGTGGACGCGGGACAGACTGTCGCCGCCAGCGCGCAAGCCCCGGCGCTGTTCGTCATAGCGCAGGACCTGCACGACATGCAGGTCGAGGCAGCCGTCGATCAGGCCGACATCGGCCGGCTCAAGGTCGGCCAGCACGCAAGCTTCACGGTCGACGCGTTTCCCCGCCGCAGCTTCAGCGGCGAATTGAAGCAGATCCGCAAATCGCCGCGCAACGACCAAAGCGCCGTCCGCTACACGGTGCTGATTTCGGCTGCCAATCCTGATCTCGCCCTGCTGCCGGGAATGACCGCCAACGTGCGCGTCGTGGTCGCGCAGCGCGACGACGCGCTCAAGGTGCCGAATGCCGCGCTGCACTTCAGGCCCGCAGGCGTTCCGCAGCCGAGGTTGGCGGCGTCGACCGGACGCGTCTGGGTTGTGGAACGCGGCGAGCTGAGCCCGGTGGAACTGCACCTGGGCCTGAACGACGGCGCCAGCACCGAGGTGCTGAGCGGACCGCTCAAGGTGAATGACGAAGTCGTCGTCGGCCCGGCCCAGGCCCGCCATGAATAGCTCGGACGCCTGGCTCAGGGCCGGCACGGTTGCGGCGGCGATCGTGCTCGTCGCGGTGATCACGTTCGTCCCGCCCGTAACCGGCGACCTGTGGCTGCATGCGGCGCTCGGTCGCCTGATCTGGACCAGCGGCGCCATCCCGCACACCGTGCTGTTCCCGTTCACCGAAGCGAGCAGGTTTCCGTTTACCGCCCACGAGTGGCTGTCGTCGCTGACGCTCTACGGCATCGTCCACCTGATCAGTCACGCCCATCTCGTGTTCGTCAAGGGCCTGCTCGGTCTCGCCCTGTTCGGCCTGTGCTGCCGGCTGGCGTTCCGGCTGAGCGCGAACCTGTTCGCGACCGTGCTCGTTGCGCTTGCCGCCATGGCGGCGGCGAACTTCCGTTTCTATCTGCGGCCGGAGCTTTTCGGGGCGTTCTTCTTCGTCGTCATCCTCAGCCTGCTGGTCGAGTTCCGCGCCGGCGGCCGCTGGCGTTACCTGCTCGCCTGCGCGCCCGTGGCGCTGGTGTGGGCCAACAGCGACGGCTCGTTTCCCCTGGCGCTGGTCCTCGCCGCCTGCTTCGCGGCGGGCGCGGTGGCCGATGCCCTGCGCGCGCCGCAAGGCGAGCGGCTGCGCACGTCCTGGCTCGCCGCGCGTCCCTACCTGATTTGCGCCGCGCTGATGGCGGGCGCAATGCTGCTCAACCCGTACGGCGCGAACCTGTTCCGCTTCGTCTGGGGCATGGAGCATGCCGACTTCCTGCGCTCCTACATCTACGACTGGGCGCCCACACTGCACGGTCCTTTCGCCGGCTCGCGCGGCTACTGGGCCTTGCTTTCCCTCGTCGCGTTCGCCGTCGCGGTGCTGTCCTTCGGCTGGCGCGGCGTTCCGCTCGCCGGCGCGCTGCTACTCGCGGTGTTCGGCTCCCTCGCGCTGCACGCGCAGCGGCACATCGTCTACTTCGCGCTGGCGTCGATCTACCCCCTTTCGGCCGCGATGCGCGCGATCGCCCCCCGGCTGCTGGCGCTGCCGGCCGTGCGCGCGGCAACGCTGGCGCTGATCGTCGGCTGCGCGGGACTGGCGGTGCGCTACGGCAACCTGTACGGCGGCTTCCCGTATCACGCGGAGTCGCACAACTTCTCGCTGCTGCTGGTCGAATACCTCGAACGCCCAGAGATCAAGGGCAAGGTGCTCAATTCGTACGAGCTCGGCTCCGAGCTGGTATATCGCTATTACCCGCGGCTGCGCCCGGCGATCGATTCGCGCGCGTACGCCTACGGCAGGAAATATTTCCGGGAGCTGCTGCGGCTGAACGGCGACGAGCGCGCACTCAAGGCGTTCATCGCCCGCTATCACGTCGATTACATCTTGCTGCTGCAGCAGGATTTCGACCTCGGCATCCGGCACATGCCGAACATCCAGGACGACGGCTGGCGCATCATATTCGCCGACGGCAAGGTGGTGCTGCTCGGGCGCCCGGGCCAGCTGTCGCAGCGCGAGTCCCCGCCGTCCGCTGTGCGCGGCGAGAATTCGGCCGGCTCGGCGGCCGCGAGCAACATGGGCTCCGTCTCCCGCTAGTTGGTTCGCGTCCGACACAACTTTGGCACATCCGTGATTCGCACTGTTACGCTATGCTCGTCTTTTTTTCGCCTGACGGGACATAGAGGGTGTCGGAGACGCAAACAGCCAGGCCCCTCCGGGTTGCGGCGGTCGGTTTGGGTTGGGTGAGCCTGCATCGCCACCTGCCGGTCATGCGGCGCGACCCTTCCTTCGAGATCGTGGGCGTAATCGACCGCCAGCCAGACCTTGCCGCCGGGGTTGCACGGCGCCTCGGCTTGCGCCGGCACCACGCGGGGAGTCGCCTTGCCGACGTACCCTGGCTCGACGAGGTCGAGGCCGTGGTCATCGGCGCAGCTCCCGGATCGCACGCTGCGCTGATCCGTGAAGCGCTCTCCTGCGGTCGGCACGTTCTGACCGAAAAACCGTTTGTCATGGACCCGAGTGAAGGCGAGGAAATCGCCGCGCTCGCGCGCGAAAAAGGGCTCGTCGTTGCCATCGTTCACAACTTTCAGTTCGCACGTTCGACGCGCCGGTTACTGGCCGATCAGCAGGCCGGGCGCTACGGGGCCCTGCGCTTCATACACGCCCGGCAGATGGGCAATCCCATGCGCCGGCTGCCGGCTTGGTACGACGAACTCCCGCTCGGCCTCTTCTACGACGAGAGCCCGCACATGTTCTACCTCTTGCGCGCGCTCGCGCCATCGCCGTTGAGGTTCCTTCGCGCCGAGGTGCACCCGAGCACGATCGGGAAACGCACGCCAGCCTGGATCTCCGCTCATTACGCTGCCGGGCCGGAATCCATTCCCGTCAAGCTGGACATGGCGTTCGAAGCCCCGCTGAGCGAGTGGCACATCGCAGTCGCCGGCGAGCGGCAGCTCGGGGATATCGACGTTTTTCGTGATATCTACCTCAGTCTTCCCAATGACGGATTGCACACCACCTGGCCGGTGCTGAGAACATCGATGATCGCAACCTGGTCGCACTGGATGCAGCACCTCCTTAGCGGTCCACGCCATCTCGCCAGCGCGCTGCATTACGGCAACGAAGAGGTATTCAGGCGCTTTGCTGCGGCAGTGCGCAGCGGGACCGCGCCAGACGGCATTTCCGTGGCAGATGCGCTCGCGGTACTGCGCATGCAGCACGCCGTCATCGACCGCGCCGAGCGCATCGCTCAATGAACACTCGTCGCCGCCTGCTGCGCAACCTCTTGAGCGAGAATCCGTTTCAGCCCGCAACGAGCTGGTGGCGCGCGGTCGAGCTCGAGGTCGTAATCCGTCACGGCCTGCCCGCGGGCGACGGACTCGACCTGGGCTGCGGCGACGGGAAACTGATGCGCATCCTGCTCGACGGAGCGAACGCTTCGCCCTCCCTGGTCGGGGTGGACATCGACCCGAGCGAGACGAAGGACGCGGCCGCATCCGGAGTCTATCGGCGCGTTCATACCGTGGCGGGCGACAGCATCCCCGAGCCCGATTCAAGCTTCGACTTCGTCTACTCGAACTCGGTGCTCGAGCACATCGACGACATCGAGCCCGTGATTGCCGAGGTCTCGCGACTGCTGCGGCCAGGAGGAACATTTCTTTTCACCGTGCCCGCGGCGGGCTTCCACGACTGCCTCGCGGGACCACTGCTCGGGTGGGGCGACCGCAAGCGTTATCTCGACCGGATCGATCAACGCTGCGCGCACCGACGCTACTGGAGCGAGCTGCAGTGGCGCAGCTGCCTGGAACGCCACGGCATCGAAACGGTACGGGCGGTAGATTACCTCACTGCACCTGAAGTTCAGCGCTGGGAGACGCTATCGCGGTTTACCGCCGGCATCCTGTACGCGGCAGTCGGCGAGCGCATGCAGCCGATCGAGATCCAGCGCGCGCTTCGGTTGCGCAAGCGCGGCGTGCGCCTCCCCGCATGGCTGTCCGCGCCGCTCGCTGCTGCAATTTCCGCTGGCGTCCGCGCAGAACATGGCGGGCGGTTCGGCTGCCTGCTGATGGACGCGCGGAAACGCATGTGAAATTCCTGTCCTACGCGACAATGGGCGGCATCTGTACGCTGCTCAACCTGCTCGTGCTCTGGTTGCTGACATCGGTGCTCGGCATACACTACCTCGTCTCGACAATGATCTCTTTCTTTACGCTCACGCCGGTCGGTTTCTGGCTGCAAAAGCTAGTGACGTTTCGCACCCCGCGAACCGCCGCGAGAGTGGAGTGGCCGCGCTATTTCGCCACCATGGGCACCAGCTTTGCGGCGAACCTCGGGCTGATGTACGTTCTGGTTTCGGTTCTCGGCTTGTGGTATCTCGCCGCAAGTGTCGTTGTCACCCTGATCCTGCTCGCCACGAACTTCCTCGTCAACGACCGCTGGAGCTTTGCGCTGCGGCGCTGACCTGATGCGGATCACACTGGTTACGCATTACTATCCGGCACATCGCGGCGGCATCGAGCTGGTCGCCGCCGCGCTCGCCAAGCGCCTGGCGGACCGCGGCGACGTCCACATTTCGTGGTACGCGAGCGACTGCGACCCAACACCGTCGCTTGCGGGCGTGAACTGCGTGCCGGCGAAGACCTGGAACATGATCGAGCAGCGCTTCGGGGTGCCATACCCCTTGTGGTCACCCGGCGCTCTGTGGCGCGTCTGGCGCGCCGCGCGCGCGGCCGACGTCGTTCACCTGCACGACTGCCTCTATCTGCCGAACGTCGTCGCGTACGCCGCGGCACGTCTGGCCCGACGACCCGTGCTTGTCACGCAGCACGTCGGCATGATCCCTTATCGCAACCCCGTGCTGCGCGCGCTGATGTACGCCGCGTACCGCATCCTCGCGCGCATCGTTCTCGGCGGCGCCACCCAGGTGGCATTCGTAAGCGAATCCGTTCGTCGCTATTTCGGCGAATTCGTCAGCTTCAGATCCCCGCCGGAGTTGGTCTTCAACGGGGTCGACACCGACGTTTTCAAGCCCGTGGACGCCGCCCGGCGACAGGCTCTGCGCGCCGATTTCGGGGTGGCGCCGGACACTCCGTTGCTGATTTTCGTCGGCCGCTTCGTGGAGAAGAAGGGGCTGCTCGTGCTGCAACAACTCGCGCAAAGCCTGCCCGGCGCGCGGTGGATATTCGCGGGTTGGGGCCCCCTTGACCCGGAACGTTGGGCGCTTCCGAACGTAAGCGTGGTGCGCGGATGCGCGGGCGCTCAGCTTGCCACTCTGTATCAAGCCGCCGACCTGCTCGTCCTGCCGAGTCGCGGCGAAGGGTTTCCGCTCGTGGTGCAAGAGGCGATGGCCTGCGGCACGCCGGCACTGGTCACCACCGACACCGCGGAGGGGTGCCCGGACGCCGCGGCCGTGCTGCCCAGCGAGGACGTCCGGGGCGCGGACGCCGTGGCGCGATGGGTGCATCGCATCTTGGAGCTGACCGCCGCCGGAGGCGCAGCGCAGCGGCTTCGTCCCATGGTCAGCGCGTACGCGGCGGCCAATTGGTCGTGGGGGCGCTGTGCCGAGCGCTACGCCGAACTTTTCGCGCGATGCAGCCGAGTATGACCTCGCCTGCGATTCCATGGGCACGCTGGTCAAGCGACCCCTGCACGCGCGGCCTGGTTGCGGCCTGCGTGCTGGTCGGCGGTCTGTCGATGATTTTCATCCTCGACTATACGGGCTACCCTTTTGCGCCGTACCTCTTCCTGATCGCGGAATACTTTCTCCGGACCCAGGATCTCGCCGGATCGGTGCTGCTGATTGCGCTCGCGGTCGCGGCCTACTTTTCGCCGACGCGAAGCGCGGCGCTCGGATTCGTGGACGCCGTCTCCCGGCACCCGTGGCGAACCGCGGCGATCACGTTCGTCGTGCTCTGTATCGGCACGCTCTTCATCGAACACAACCATCCTCTTGCGCAGGATGAGTATGCGGCGCTGTTCCAGAGCCGGGTTTTCGCCGCCGGACGGCTGACCGGACAATTTCCGCCGGACCTGATCGGCCACCTGGTCGCACCGCGGTATTTCAACCAGTTCCTGTACGCATCGTTCAAGACCGGCCAGGTGGCTTCGGCCTATTGGCCGGGGTTCGCGCTGCTGCTGACGCCGTTCAGCTTTCTGCACGTGCCGTGGGCCTGCAACCCCCTGCTTGCTTCGCTCTCACTTGTGCTCATGGCTCGGCTCGCGGCGCGCCTGAGCGGGGAGCCGCAGGCCGGCGGCTGGGCCATGCTTCTCGCTCTCGGCTCGCCCGGCTTCACAGGCATGTCGATCAGCTACTTCTCCATGCCCGCGCACCTCCTTTTCAACCTGGTGTTCGCCTGGTTGCTGCTCGAAAGGACGAAACCGCGCCTGCTGGCGGCGGGATTCGTGGGCTCGTTCGCACTGATTCTTCACAATCCCCTGCCGCACGCACTGTTCGCGCTGCCGTGGATCGTCTCGATCGCGCGCGGGCCGCAGCGGTATCGCAACCTGCTCGTGCTCGGTGCCGGCTACCTGGTGTTCGCGCTTCCGTTCGGTTTCGGCTGGCCCTTGCTGCTTAGCGGCATCCAGGGCCACACGTCGTACGGGCTGTATGCCGCCGATACGACCGACCCCGTGCACCGCGTGATGGATTTCTTTTGGAACTGGCACATTAGGCTGAGGAGCGCCATCCATCTGCCGAATTTCTTGATTCTTACCGAACGCACGGCGGAACTGACGCGACTGTGGAGTTGGGCGGTGCCCGGCCTGCCGCTGCTGGCCGCGGCGGGTTGGTGGCTCGGACGGCGTGACCAGCGGATACGGCTGTTAGGCCTTTCAATACTCGCCACCCTGGCCGGGTATATGTTCGTCTGGTTCTCCCAGGGCAACGGATGGGGAGCCCGCTACCTGCACCCGGCTTGGGGAGTCCTGCCGGTGCTTGCCGCCGTTGCGCTCGTCCGGGTGCGACCCGGCGGATTGTGCGCGCGCCTTCCGGGCTACGTTGCGTCGCTCGCCGTCCTCAGCCTGGTGTTCGCGACAGGCCTGCGCGCGGCCCAGATCAGCGGCTACATCGAAACCCAACTTGCCAACCGACCGCCTGTGCTACCCGACGCGCGCCAGATCGTGTTTGTCCACATCGACCTGCAGGGCTACACCGCGGACCTGATTCAGAACGATCCGTTCCTGCGCGACAAGGTTTGGTTCATGGCGAGCTACGGCCCGAAATCCGACGCCGAGCTCATGCGGCGCAGATTTCCCGCCGCGCGACTCGTGACCCGAGATGGTCGCGGAGAGACCTACCGGCTCGATTCGCGCTCCGGTCAGCCTGTCGAGCAAATGCATGGGCCGAGTCTAACCAGGTTCCCCTCCGACGCGAGCAAGTAAGCTGAACGAAGACGCGTAACGTCGCACGAGCGGCATGCTGAGGGCTAGATTGTCCAGCGTCTCCAGCCCCGGGACAAGCCATCCAGGCGTTCCGGGAGCAAGCCATGCGAGCGGGCCGAGAAAGTAGTCTACGTAGCCGATAACCGGTTTGAAACCCATTTGCGCACAGAGCGCGGCCAGCATATCCGGGTCAAGCTCGCGTTCGTCAGGGCTGTGATAACGATCGTACGCTCGACGCACGAATCCCGCGAAGCGCCCGATCAGGCGCCGTCGGCTCGGATCCGCGGAATAGAAGACACCGCCGGGGCGCAGCACCGCGCGCGCGGCGAGCAAGGTGTCGCGGATGGCAGCGTCATTCAGATGGTGCAGGAAGGCGAACGCCGCGACGATGTCGAATTGGCCGAGCCCTTGCATGTCGAAGCTGTCGCCTTCGGAAACGGCGAACGAAACGTTGCCCAGTCCCGCCGCGGCAGCCTTGGCACGCGCGTGCTCGATCGCCACGCTCGAAATGTCGAGCCCGACAACTTGCGCGACGTGCGCTGCCAGGCGTAGCTCGATCGATCCGTCTCCGCAACCCAGACTCAGAATCCGCTGCCGCCGGCCGGCGCCGGTGGCGCGCAGAAACTGGCGGGAAACACGGTCATGAACCCGCGTGAAAACGGCGGTGTTCTGGATGTTCGCCGCCTCGGCCTCGTAGTGATGGTCGTGATACTCGCGCTCGTTCATGGCTCTCCCACGTCAGGTCATCGGCAGGCTGCGGGAACCAGGGTATCTTTGCGCTCCCACGCCGAAAGCCTGCCAAAGTCGATCTCGTGGCCTTTGCGCAAAAGGTTCAGAACGACATGGTCGCCGAACGCCTCGAGCCGCGCGTCGAGGCCATTGTAGCTGCGCGACCAGCCGTTCAGGAAGGGCTCGGTTACCGCGGTTTGCCCCCTGAATACTCGAGGGCATGCCTGCTCGATCCGATCGAAAAGCGCAGATACTCGACGCTCTTCTACCGCCCCGGCCGGGTCGCGCGCCGCCGGGCGCAGCGCGCAGCTTACGGCCGACAGCGGCTCGTGCGGCGGCAGCGGGCGCGCGAGCCAGTTCGCCGCACGGGAAAGTCGGTCGTCGGCGTCGGGCCGCCACGCAATTGTGAAGCAGTCCGTTGAATCCACGCGTAAGCCGATCCGAACGAGCGTTTGGTCGTAGGCCCGCAGGGCGACCGCGGTCGGGCGACCTGCAACGAGCGCGAGATCGCGGCCAAGTGTGCGCACGCGGCCGCGATAGCGCTCGAGCAACAAGGCAAGCCGGGGCGAATCTAGGGGAATGCTGTGCTGGCCGCGAAAGTTCACGAACGAAGATCCCGGATTGACGAACGGCGCGAGCACGGCCATCGGTAGTACTTTGGCCGTGAGGTAGAGTGCGGGCTCGCGCAGCGCCCGCTGCGGCACGTCGTACGCGAGCCAGCGCTTTGACCACGGCTCGGCAATGAACCACCGGGCCGGCGACGCGACGACCGTCATGCCGACCTGAAGCGCGAGCAACACAGCGAGGACAACATGCGAGGTCTGGCGCGGCAGCAGGCGCTCGCTGATTCGCGCCAGGCAGACGCCGGCCAGAAGCAGCACGACCAGGCCGTAGCGGGCGTTGGCCGAGGTCAGCAGCCATAGCGACAGTGCGCCAGCGAAGAAACCGATCACCCGCCAGTCGTTGGCGCGCAATGCGCCCCGAACGGACAACTTGCGCATTGCCGCAACCGCGGCCAGGGCAACGGCCAGAAGAAGCAAGGTCGCGAACCGAAGGTCGGGCGCGAAGTTCTCGGAGTAGAGCGAACGATCGAGCGCGATCATCCGGAACGGAAACGTAAGAGCCGCGCTCACGCCGTCCAGCGTGAAGCGGTCGTTCACCAGGTTCACCGGCGGCCAATAAGGCGAGCGGAACCATGCGTTGAAAAGCGGAAACACCGGGTTGCCGAATTCGCGCGCCAGCGTGATGAGCCACGGCCCCGCCAGGACCGCAACCGCCAGCGCCCCGCCGGCCGCGTAGCCGAACCCGGTCCGCCACCGCGTGGCGCCGCGCACGCCCGGCATGACGGCCGCAAGCGGCAGCGCCGCAAGCGCGAATACCGCGTTGGAATACTTGAGCGCGGCGGCGAGACCGAACAGGGCCCCTGCGAACACCGCTCGCCGGAGTACATGGCGGTCGTCTCCAAGGAGCAAGAGCAGGCCGGCAAGCATCGGCGGAACGAGCAGCGGGTCGAGAAACGAGGTGCCGACCATTTCCCAATAGACGGCGGTCGCACTCCCGAGCGCGGTCGCGAGCAGCGCGAAGATCGTGCGCTCGCCGCGCGGCAGGTGCGCGAACAGGCGCCAGGACAAGAGAAAAAGAAGCGAAATGCAAAGACTTTGCACGACGGCAAGCGCAATCGATACGAGCACGCTGTGCCAGCCGGAGGACACCATCAGGTAAAAAGGCAGATAGCCGACCGGGTTCAGGTAGCTTTGCGCGCTCGCGGCAAAGAAATCCTGTCCCAGACGCCCGGCAAGCAGCTCGAAGGGCAGGTAGTAGTGATAGTTGAGCAGGTCCCAGTTGACGTCCTTGCCGGCGAACACGGTCCATACGGCGCAGACCACGGCCGGCAGGGCGAAGACCAGAACTCGCAGAAGCCGCCCCACGCGTCCCCTCCCCCCTGGCTCAGAGCTTGTGCTTGAGGCGCTTGACCCGTTCGCGCAAGTCACGCAGCGCCCGCTCGTCGCCCGCGTCCTGGTAGATCTCCTCGAGGGAGCGCACGGCAAGGTTTTTGGGCGAAGGCCAGACCGAAAGCGCGGTTTCGAGATCCTCGATCGCGCCGCGCCGGTCGTTCAGATTGGCGCGCAAGATACCCCGGATGGCGAAGTACTTCGAGAGATACGCCTTGGGGACGTCGGGCGGCGTCAGCTTCTGCGCCTGGCCCAGAAGCGCCACCACCTCTCCCGGCGTGTAGCCATGCGGATTGAGCAGCATGCCTTGCGCCAGGCCGAGCGCGCCGAAGTAATCCTGTGTCAGCGCCTGGAGGTCGCTCTTGGTGCGCGCATCGAGCGGCTGGCTGCGCCGCAGGCTGCGCCCCAGGAGCTCCGCGTAGCGGCGGCGCAATTCATCCTGGTGGAATGCGATCCAGGCGTTGCTGTCGTGGGTGTGCAGGATCGACTGCTCAAAAAACTTCCGCATTTCCTCGG
Organism: uncultured beta proteobacterium; assembly: GCA_963811085.1. GTDB lineage: Bacteria > Pseudomonadota > Gammaproteobacteria > Burkholderiales > SG8-39 > DAHVFK01. Next base: position 44,451 of record CAWEPV010000002.1, read on the forward strand.
GGATTTCGACCGTAACTTTCTTCGGATCGTGACTCGACTTGTCTACCTCGCTGAATAGCCAGTGATCACGTTGCGCGTAGGAGCCGAATGCGATCATCGACAACTCGACCGGATCGTGCGCGTTCTCGATGAATTCACGCAACTTTTGCTGTACGCCCTTCTCGTTAGTGCGCAGGGGATGGAACAGCCTGTTGCCGAGGACCAGGCCTTTCCACTGGTAGAGCGTAATGTCCGGGCGCTGGCCCTGGATCATGTGGAAATAGCCGATCGGGCCCAGATCCAAGTCTCCGCTCACGAACAGGATTGCGTTCGGCGGCAGCGCGCGCATGACGGCATGCGCGTACTTCGCGCCCCAGTCGTAATTTTCCCGCAGGTTCGAGCGGCTGCCCACGAACAGGATAATCCCCAGCAGCACCGCGCAAGCGGCCGCCGCGGGGGCGGCGCCGATGGCGAAGCGCCGCCGCAGCCAGGCGAAGCCGAGCCCCATCCACAGCGCGAGCACCGCGTAGGCGGGCAGCGGGTAGACCTGGAATACGTGCTTGGACATCGAATCGTAGTCGAACCCGAGCAGGAGCAACAGCACGGCCGAGGGCCCGAGGAACGCGGCGACGAGAAATGCCGAGATCCGGTCACCGAGTATCCGCCGCTGGAACCAGACCCCGACGCCGGCAATCAGCGTGCCAAGCACGGCGAACTGCGCGAGCGCTTCGAGTCCGAAGTAGCGAAAGAATTCGATCCTATCGAGCCAGTTCGATGCGGCGGAGATGTCCACGTGGCGGTACCCGGCCCGGGTAATGAAGTACCAGATCTCCGCGTACGTCTGCAACGGCCCGTAGAAGCTGATTGGAAGCGGGACCAACGATAGGTACACCAGCCACACATAAGGAAGCAGGCCGAGCGTGAACAGCACAAGAAGCAGGGGAAGCCGCCTAATCAGCTCGATTCGCCTCGGCCAGAGAAGAATCAGAAACGCCGGAGCGACGAGCAGCATCAACGGCCAATGGTTGGACAGGCTCAGGCCGAAAATGAAAGCCATCAGCGGCAGCACCCGACGGTCCGTCGGGTCCGGTTCCCCTCCCGGCGGGCAGGCACGCAGCCCAAGATAGACCAGGACGAGGAAGAAGAACGTATTGAAGGTGTAGACCTCGGCGATGATCGCCTGCGACCAGAAGACCGGCGAGAAGCCGAGCCCTAATGCGGCGAGGTAGGCCGGCAGGCGCCCGGGAATCAGCTTGCGCGCGCAAAGCCAGGCGGTAGCGCCGGTGAGCGCGCCGAAGAACGCGCTCGTCAGATGCACGCGGTACGCGACTTCGCCGAACGGAAGCTTCGAAAACAGGTGGGCGATCAGGGTGAACAGCGGATAGCCCGGCGGGTGCTCTATGCCGAGGAAGTAGCTCGAGAGGATGAAGAGCCCGTCATCCTCGAGCGCTACGGTGCGCGGCGAGGTGAGCGCGTACAACGCGAGCAGCACGAGCGCGACCAGGCCCGCCTGCATCCAATCGGCCCGCGCGGGGTGGAAACGCTCGGGCGGCGTCAGTGTCATCGCTTGCGGGCGGTCGAGCCGCCCCAGGTAAACGAAGCGGTGGTGAAGAAGTTCCACAGCGACGCGACCAGCGCCCCGGTCAGCCCGGCGGCCCAATAGGGCACGAACTTGACGAATAGCCATTCGGCCAGCGCGACGTTGATGAAAGCGCCGATGCCGCAGGCCACGTAGAAGCTGATAAGGCCGCGCCACATGCGCGCTCCGCGCAGCCGCTGGTCGCCGTAGGTGAAGATGTTGTTGAGAAAGAAGTTGCTCGTCATTGCCACCCAGGTCGCCACGATCTGACTGTACAGGAAGTTCGCCGAAGCGCCGAAGGCCAAAGATAGCACCGCAAGCTGCACCACGACGCCGGTGATCCCAACCAGTCCGAACAGGAAGAAGCGCGCCGGTAGCAAGCGGCCGGTCAGGTGGTAGAGGATCAGCATGAAGAACTCGGCGATCACCCTTACGCCGAGCTTGCTTTCGCCCCGCTCGCGGCTGCGCATCCGGTACGGTAGCTCGGCGATTTTGACGTGTCCGTGCGCCGCCGCGATTATGTCGAGCAGGATCTTGAAGCCCCGGCCGTAGAGCTTGCGCACCACGCGCTCGAGGAAGGACCTGCGCACCACGAAGAAGCCGCTCATAGGGTCCGTCAGCCCATCGCACAGCACCGAGCTCAGGGCGCTGGCCAGGCGGCTGACGCGTACCCGCTCGGCGGCCAGCTCGCCGGTGCTGCCGCCTTCCATGTACCGGCTCGCCACCACGACGTCCGCGCCGCCGTGCTTGGCGGCGTCGAGGAGGCTCGGCAGCAGCGTTTCGTCGTGCTGCAGGTCCGCGTCCATCACGGCAAGGTACGGCGCCGAGCTGGACAGCATGCCTTCGATGCAGGCCGAGGCGAGCCCGCGCCGGCCGAGGCGCTGAATGATGCGAATCCGCGGGTCGCGCTGCGCGCGCTCGCGCACCACCTCCTCGGTACCGTCGTCGGCGGCGTCCGCCACGACGATTGCCTCCCAGTCCAGGCCGGCCAGCGCCTGCTCGAGCGCGTCGAGCAGCAGTGGGATGTTTTCCCGCTCGCGATACGCCGGCACGACCACCGAAAGCTCAGGCATGGGCGTGCTTCTCCCTCCGACGACAAAACCACAGCGTGAGAAGCCACGTGGGCCAGGCCAGCAACGACAGAAACGCTCCGGCATAGAACAGCCTAGGGGCATATTCGATCCTGAGCCTGTGATGACCGCGCCCGAGCGCCACCGCTCGCAAGGCGTAGTCCGCGGGCATAAGCCGGTAGCTAGACTGACTGCTGCCGGCAAGGGGGACGGCGCGCCAGCCGTCGGCCCAGGCGTCAGTCATCACCAATAGCGAAGGAATGGACACGTCGGCCTCAATATCGATGTAATCGGTCGATTCGCGAGTGATCTTGACTCGGCCCCGCGTCTCCCCCGCGACCGGCGCCAGATCAGGTTCCCGCTCCAGAATGGCCTCCTTGCCGGGGTCGAACGACGGGGCAGCCATGGTGTCGAAAATCGCATCTCGCTGCGGGAGGACCTGGTAGGAACCCACGAGCTCCAGTCGCCCCAGCGGCGGTCTGTCCGCGGGAAAGATGCGCACCACCTGATCCCGAAGCGCGATGACGTACTTCACGCGCAGCATTGCGAGGAGCGAAGGGAAGCTTCGAAACGTCACGTACTGCGTCGCCTTGTCAGGATCCTCTCCCTGGCTCCACGCGATCAGCTCGGCATAGCGGCGCGTGACGCCCGGATCGTATCCCCAGGCGTCGAATGTGCCAATTTCCATGGCGCTGTTGGGCCTCCACAGATTCAGGGACCGGTAGTCGCCCGGCCGCGCGGCGAAATACGCGCGCAGGCTGGGTAACACCGATTGCGCGCTGTCGAAGGTCGGCCTTTGAATTCGCGCGAAGGCAAATACCTCGGCAATCGCAAGCGCCCCCAGGACGAACGCCGCGCGCGCGTCGTGGCGCACCCGCAACGCGACCACGACGCCTACGGACAGCGTGGCGCCGGCGACCATCAGTCCGAGCGCCGCGAACGACCGGCTCGCGGCGACGAAGGTCGGGTTGAAGTAGGTCGCGTCGTCGAGGTAGGTCTGGCCGGTCGCATGAATCGCCTTCAGGACGGAGCTTCCGTTCAGGAGCAAGACCGCGCCGCCGCCGACGATCAGCACGATCGCCGCCGCCGCGGCGATCACGAGCGCGCGTCGCTCGACGGCGCGCTCGCGCAGGATCTTGTCCAGCCCGTAGCCCGCGAAGAGGCAGAGTAAAAGGGCCGCGATAAACATGAATTTCGCCGAGCCGCGAAACCTGTCGTAGAGCGGGATCCAGTGGTACAGGATCTGGAAAAGCGGAGTGTATTGGCCGAGCGCCAGGATGATGGTGGCGGCTAGCGTAACCAGGATCGCCCGCTTCGCCGCGACGCTCGCCGCCGACATTCCGTAGCACGCAAGCGCGAGACCGCTCACGCCGATGAATGCGCAGGTTTCCCAGAAGTACCATCGACCCCAGTAGGGATGGACCGTGTAGTCGCCGAAGATCGCAGGGGAAACGAGCGTCGCCAGGTTCTCCGGAGGAAAGCTGATCGAGCCCGCGAACCAGATCGGCAGGGGCACGGCGCGCACCGTCTCCCCCACCGCCTGGACGCCGGCAAGCAACTGCACGGCAGCCAGCAGGGCCGCGCCGGCGGGAATGCTGAGAACCCCGGCCAGCGCCAAGAGGCGGTTCCGCAGCGGTTCCGCCAGGCGCATCAAGGTGTAGAGCCCGGTCGCGATTCCGGCGAAATATACGTACTGCGGATGGCCGCCGAGGATCTCCATTGCGACCGCAACCATGCCGACCAGGCACCAGGCCGGCTTGCGGCGGGCGAACCACTCGTCGATGGCGAGAAACTGCAGCGGAATCCACGCCATCGACGACAAGTTCGCAAGGTGTCCGGCCATCACGTGCAGGAACGCCGGCGCGCAGAACATCGCCAGCGCGCCGGAAACGAACGCGGCAAAGGGGTGCAGTCCGCGGCGCGACGCCCACAGAAACGTCAGGGCCCCCAACAGCCACAGGTTCAGGGCGATGCTCCAGTTGACCGCGAGCGGCAACGGCAGGAAGAGAAACAGCCAGTTCGGCGGATAGAGCAGGGCCGATTGCATGCCCCCGAAAAAGGGCGCGCCGGCGAAAATATGGGGGTTCCAAAGCGCGAGGTTGCCCTTGGCGAGCTCGCCAAACCCGAATTCCCGCCAAGGAAGGAATTGCTGCGTGATGTCTCCCGCCGCGAGGCCCAGAACTCGAGGACCGGGCACGACAAGCGTATCGACGAACATCGCGAACACCAGCAGGGCAAGGCCGACGAGCGCGTTTCGCCGCGCAGTCACCTGCCTTCCCCAAGCCTCAATATGCTCAGCAGAAAAGAAGCGAGCATGACTTCCATGCCGCCGATCATGAGGGCAGATGCGGGAATGGTGTCGCGCATCACGACGCGCGGGTCGAGCGCGCCGAACCCCACCTCGCGCCAATGCCAAAATGTCACGGCGCTCCAGATGAAGCCGCATCCCGCGGCCGTAAGCCCGACAAGGAGCCCGCGCTCCAGGGACGCGGCGCGAAGGAAGGCCTCCAGCGCGGGCCGGCGCGGCAGCAGCCCGGCGTTCTGCGCCGAAACGCGCGCAAAGAGCGCGAACAAACAGAACTGCAATCCGAGAATCGCGGCGGCCGAGGCGTAGAGCATGCTGTGAATATCCAGCCCTGCCCGGCCCAGGTGCAGCGGAGAGACGTACAGCGCCGAGGTAAGCGCGATGCCGAGCACCAGCAGGGAAAGCCCCGGGTAAAGGAACAGCCAGCGCGGGCTGAACAGGAGCAGAAATCGAAGGTGGCGCCAGCCGTCGTGCCAGCTGCGCAGGTGCGGTGGGCGCCCGCGCCCATCCGGATGCAGCGTGGTCGGCACTTCGGCGATGCGCCAGCCGGCGAGCGTCGCCTTCACCACGAGCTCGCTGGCGAACTCCATCCCCGGCGTCCTCAGGTCCAGCGAGCGCATCGCATCGCGGTCGAAGCCGCGCAGCCCGCAATGGAAATCGCTCACTTTGGCGCGAAACAGCACGCGCCCGATGAAACTCAGCACCGGGTTGCCGAGATAGCGGTGCAGCCACGGCATGGCGCCCTTGCGGATGCCGCCCTTGAAGCGGTTTCCCATCACCAGCGGGTAGCCTTCACGCAGCTTCTCGACGAAGCCCTCCAGGCGCGAGAAATCGTAGCTGTCGTCGGCGTCCCCCATGATCACGTAGCGCCCGCTCGCGGCGGCGATTCCCGCCGCAAGTGCGGTACCGTAGCCGCGCTCGGCGACCTGCACCACGCGTGCGCCCGCCTCTTGCGCCAGCTCCCGCGAGCCGTCGTCGGAACCATTGTCGGCCACCAGCACCTCGCCCGCGATGCCCGTTCGTTCGAGGAATCGGCGCGCCTTGGCGACGCAATCGCCGACGGTCGCGGCCTCGTTCAGGCAGGGCATCAGGATTGTCAGCTCTGTCATCCGGGTGTCCGCAGTGTGGCAAAAAAAAAGGTACCCAGAAGGGTACCTTTTTTAAGTTGAAGCTACGACTTGATTATTAGCCGCGGCACGAACCCGGCAGGTACTTGCTCGGAACCGTGGTGCCCGTTCCACCGCAAGTCCAGCCGTAGAGCGCGGAGCTCGAGCCGGCGGTGAAGGTCGCGGCAGTCGCGGCGGCGCTCAGCGGGATCAGCGTCACGAACAGGTTGTTGACCGAAGTGCTGATGTTCTGCACCGTCGCCGTCACGACGCCGTTCACGTCGGTGCTGATGCCCTTCACGTATTTCGTCTCTTCCGAGGCGGTGGTCTTCTCGCAGCCCCAGCCGTTGGCCAAAGGCGCGATCGACGGACCCGACTGATACACCTCAGTGATCGAGGTGCGGCACGCACTCATGGCGAGAATCACTTCCGACATCTTCGCCCGGATCGTGTAGTCCTGGTACGCCGGCAGCGCTACCGCGGCCAAAATACCGATGATCGCAACCACGATCATCAGTTCGATCAACGTAAAGCCTTTTTGAAGCCGTTTCATACAATACCCCTTGTCCCGTTGGAAAATTTTGACCAGCATCGAAGCCTGGCCTGCACCTGTAAGAGCAATCGCCGTGCCAGCCGCCGGGCGTCCGCGAATGGCCGAAAAAGGTGAAGTAAGTCACGCTGGCACGGGATTTGGCCGATCCAAGCGTCCGACGAGGGATCCGCGGCTGCTCATTTGCGTCCGGACCTGCCAAATTCGGTCACCACGCGCCGCCCAGGGCAAGCCGAATAGCGGCTCGCGGAAAATTCCGAATTCCGCCGTAAAACGCGAAGCTAGGGCTGGTACCCGGGAATGCTCGACTCGTCGACCGCGTCTATCTGCTCTTTGTCGAGGAAGATCTCGGCATAGCGCTGATAGACCTTGTTGCGCACGAAGATGTCGAACAGGTCCGGATCGACGTGACCGCCCAGCTTGAAGCGGCCCAGGATCTCGAGCGATTCCGACAGCGTCTTGCCCCGCTTGTACGGGCGGTCCTTGGCGGTCAGGGCCTCGAAAATGTCGGCGATGCCCATCACGCGCGCCTGGATCGACATCTGGTCGCGCGTCAGCCCCTTGGGGTAGCCCTTGCCGTCCATGCGCTCGTGGTGCCCGCCGGCGTATTCCGGAACGTTCTTGAGGTGCTTTGGCCAGGGCAGCGACTCGAGCATCCTGATCGTCGCCACGATGTGGTGATTGATTACCTGGCGCTCCTCGGCGGTGAGCGTGCCCGAACGGATGATCAGGTTCTTCAGCTCGTCCTCGGTCAGGAAGTTCGCCTCGTGGCCCGCGCTGTCGGTCCAGCGGTAGCGCGCGATCGCGCGCACGTGCGCGATGTCCTCCTCGCGCATCGCCTCGCCGCCGATGTTGCAGGCGCGCAGGAAGGAGCGGTCCTCGTTGAGCTGGCGCACGCGGTCGCGGTGGCGAGCTTCGGCCGCCTCGAATTCGACCCGCGGCGCCGAGCGCGCCGTCAGCTCCGCCTCCGCTTTCAGGAGCTCGATCTCGGCGTCGCGCTTGAGCACCTCGAAACGCGTCTCGACCAGATGGATGCGATCGAAAATCGTCTCCAGCTTGGTCGCCTTATCGACCACGTGCACCGGAGTGGTCACTTTGCCGCAATCGTGCAGTAGGCCGGCGATCTTCAGCTCGTAGCGGTCCTTCTCGTTCATGCTGAATCCGGCCAGCGGCCCGTCCTTCGCTTCGGTGGCCGCCTCGGCAAGCATCATGGTCAGCATCGGCACGCGCTGGCAGTGCCCGCCAGTGTAGGGCGACTTCTCGTCGATCGCGGAGTTGATCAGGTTGATGAAAGACTCGAACAGCTCCTCGAGCTGGTTGATCAGCATCCGGTTGGTGAGAGCGATCGCGGCCTGCGAGGCAAGCGACTCGGCCAGGCGCTGGTCCGAGGAAGAAAAGGGAACGATTTCGCCGGAACTCGGATCGTGCGCGTTGATCAGCTGCAGGACGCCGATGATCTCGTTGTCGTGGTTCCGCATCGGCACGGTGAGAAACGACCTCGAGCGATATCCCGTCTTGTTGTCGAACGCTCTCGTGCCGGAAAAGTCGAACCCCTCCGCCGTATACGCGTCCGGGATATTTACCGTCTTCCCGGTAAGCGCCACGTGTGCGGCAATCATGCTGTGGTTCGGCTTGCCGTCCTTGTACAGATGAATCGGGTAGAAAGGCACCGGGCTGCCGGTCGTGCCGCCGTGATAGTACTTTAGCGAAGACGTACGCATAATCTCGAATTGCAGTCTACGGTCATCGGTAACGCGATAAAGCGTTCCGCCGTCCGCGCGCGTAATCGACTTTGCGGCGGTCAGGATCGTTTCCAGCAAACGGTTGATGTCGCGCTCTGCCGAGAGCGACGCGCCGATCGAGTTCAGCTGCTCGAGGCGCTGAACGTCGTCCTCTACAGGCACCATGCCCGGATCGGTAAGGCTCAGGGTCTGCGTGTGGTCGATCGGAATGCTCATCCGGGCACGCGCCGTTTCACTTGATGCAAACGGTGCGCACTTCCTTCATGTGCGTAAGACCCATCAGGACTTTCTCGATGCCGTCCTGTTTCAGGGTGCGCATGCCCTCTTCGAGGCAGAGCGCGAGCATCTCCGCCACGCGCGCGTGCTCCTGAATCGCTTTCTTCATCCGGTCGGTCGCGATCAACAGCTCATGCAGGCCGAGCCGGCCCTTCATGCCGGTCCCGCCGCAGGTATCGCAGCCCACCGGCCGATAGAGCGTGAGCTGCCCCTTGTCGTTGCCGTAGATCTTGACCCACTCCTTGTAGACGGCCTCCACCGCCCCCTTCGCGTCCTTCTTGAAGGGCTCGGTGCTCATCAGCTCTTCGCAATACTCGTTGAGCAGCGACTTGATCTCCGCCGGCTCGGGCGTGTAGGCCTGCTTGCATTTCGCGCACAGGCGCCTGGCAAGACGCTGCGCAAGCACTCCGAGCAGGGCGTCGGCGAAGTTGAACGGATCCATCCCCATGTCGAGCAGACGGATGATCGATTCCGGCGCCGAGTTGGTATGCAAGGTGGCGAACACGAGGTGGCCGGTGAGCGAAGCCTCGATGCCGGTCGACGTGGTCTCCTTGTCGCGCATCTCGCCGACCATGATGATGTCCGGGTCGGCGCGCAGGAAGGCCTTCATCATCGTCGCAAAATCCATCCCGGCCTTCTTGTTCACCTGGCACTGGCGCAAACCCTTCTGCGTGATCTCGACCGGATCCTCGGCGGTCCAGATCTTGGTGTCGGGGGTATTCAGCGAACCGAGCACCGAATGCAGCGTGGTCGTCTTGCCCGAGCCCGTGGGCCCGCAGACGAAGAACAAGCCATACGGCTTTGCGACCGTCGTCTTGAGCTTGTCCAGGTTCTTCTGGGTCAGCCCCAGCTTTTCGATCGGGATCGGCTCGCCCGCCGCAAGGATACGCATGACGATGTCCTCGACCCCCCCGGCGGTGGGGATCGTGGCCACCCTCAGCTCGATGTCGAGCGGGCCGAACTTCTTGAACTTGATCTTGCCGTCCTGGGGGCGCCTCTTTTCGGAGATGTCCAGGTCGCACATGATCTTGAGGCGCGCCACGATGGCGTTGCGGTAGCTCGCGGGCACCTCGATATAGGGCCCGAGCGACCCGTCCTTGCGGAACCGGATCTCGGTCTTCGCCTTGCCCGGATAGGGCTCGATATGGATATCCGAAGCGCCCTGGTGGTAGGCGTCGATGATGACCTTGTTGACCAGCTTGACCAGCTCGTTATCCGCCGCGGCCGAGACGTCGTCCGCGCCGCTGTCGCTGTCGATGGTCTCGTCCTCCATGCCGGAGAGCAGGTCATCGATGTCTCCGGAATCTACGGCCTCCTGGCCATAGAACTGATTGACCGTGTCCTTGAACTCTTTCTGCGTCGTGACCTTGTAGATGATCCTCGCCTTCGGAAACACGTTCGACGCGATGCGCGAGTTGCGCACCCGCTCTGGGTCGAGGCACAGCACGGCGAGCCCCTCCTTGCTGTCATCCACCGGCAACCACTGGTTCGCCTGGACGTATTCGCGCTTGAGGTTCCGCAGCAGGTCCATCGGCTTGATCCGATCCGCCTTGAACGGCTCGTAGGGAACGCCGAAGTACTTCGACAGCGCCTGCCCGATGGCGGGCAGCTTGACCTGGAACTCGTCCACCAGCACGGTTTCGACGTCGACCGCCTTCTTGCGCGCCTGACGCGACGCCAGGTCGAACTCGCCGGCGGACAGCACCGCGTCGGAGATCAGGTAGTCGTACTTGGTCTTGACCAGCTGCGGCTTCTGGCGCTGGCGGAACGCGATTGCCAGCGTCTGCGTCAGCTCGGCCACGCCCTCCTCGGTCAGCGTGCCGAACGGCACACCGGCCTTGTTGTTGATGATCTGGATGACGCCGATCAGCTCGCTGCTGCCCTGCTCCAGAATCGGCGCCACCAGCATCTGCTTGGTGCGGTAACCGGTGCGCTTGTCGACTTCCTGCAGAAAGCGCAGGTTCGGGTTGATCCCCCTGAGCTCGCCTTCGTCGTAGACGTCCTTGATGTTGATCGTCTTCTTCGTAAGAGCGACGTATCCCGCTACGGAATGCTCGGCGATCGGCAGCTTGAGGTCCTTGAACGAATTCAGGCCCGTCTTGACCTTCGAAACGATCGCCTGCTTGTCCTCGCCGACGATGTAGATCGTCAGCCTGTCGGCGTTGAACAGGGCGCAAATATCCGCGCTCACCTCCAAAATGATCTCGTCCACGTTGTTCGTGGCGTGGATCTTGTTGGTGACTGCCTGCAGCTGCTTCTGAAACGCCAGACGCGCGTTGACGTCCGTCTGCGACGCAGCTTGTTGGCTGAGTACAGCGCTCATTGCGGACCTCCGATCAGAGCCTATCCTAGCCTCTGGACATTAAACATTCAACAGCAATCCCCATGATTTTTAACAAGCTTTTGTGAGTTTAGTCGCGCTTGCCCGCGCCCCAGAGCCCGCCTTCGAGCAGCGAGACCTGAAATCCCTGCTGCGCGAAGAGGAACGCCGCCGCCGCGCTGCGCCGTCCGCTCTGGCAATAGACGACGTAATCCCGCGAGCGGTCGAGCAGCGCGAACATGTTGCGCACTTCCGATAGCGGCACGTTGATCGCGCCCGGCAGCTTGTCGTACTGGTATTCGGACGGATAGCGCACGTCAAGCCACACCGCGCCCTCGCGCACCCGCTCGCGCGCCTCCGCGAACTGCACTCGCCGCAGCAGCGGCTCGCGCAGCAGCTGGTCGAAATCGACCTTGCCGAGCTTGAGCAGCTCTCCGTCGACGCTCGCCACCACGGTTGCGTTGCGCTTTGCCTCCGACACGAGTGCCTCCTCGCCGAAGGCATCGAACGGCTTGAGCTCGGCAAGCACCACCTTGACCCCGCCTATCGTGCGCTCCACCTGGAAGCGTCCGGAGGCGACGACGAAGTAGCTGTCGCCCTCGTCGCCCTCGCGGATCACCACGTCGCCGCGGCGCGCCTTGAGCCTCACAAATCGGTTCATCAACTCGTCGATATGGGCCGCAGGCAGCTGCGCCAACGCGCCGCCGCGCAGCGCCGCGCTCGCTATCGCGGCCGCCGACTCCTGGCCGCTGGTTGCCGCGGCCGCGACCCCGTCCCAGGTCGCAAGGATGTCCAGCATGTCGCTGTCGACGACGAGCAGCTCGACGTCGGTGATCGCCTTGGTGCGCATGAGCGGTTCGTCGCGCCGGTTGAGCGCATGGCGGGCATCTTCCGTGCCGCCGACGACCACTATCGTGCCGCCCTTTGCATACACGAGCAGCATTTCCCCTTGCAGCAGGAATACCGACTGCGCATCCGACCGATGGGCCGCGAGCGGGTCGGCGCCGCGTGCGGCCCGCTCGATCGTCGCCACCGCCGCGAGCTCGTTCAGCCTGTCCGCCGAGAGCGTGTCGAGCGGCGCCAGCCGGGCGAGTTGCTCCGCTGTGACTCTGGGCAGGCGTGAGGCAGCGCTGTTCATGCCGGCATCAGAACTCGAACACCTGATTGTTCTGCAGCATGCGCGGGCGGAATTCACCCGCGCACTCCTCCACCTCTTGCATCGTCAGCTCGATCTCGCCCGGCTTGAGGTGCGTGATGTAGATTTCGGGATTGCGCTCGAGCTTGGCCAGCTCGTCGGCCAGCGTCTCGGGGCAAAGGTGCTTGGACGCCGCCGCGAGCTGCCGCTCCTTGTTGGAAAACGCGGTCTCGACGATCAGATACTTCAGATTCTGGATCCGGTTGACGAGCCTCCATAGCGCATCGTTCGGCCCCGTGTCGCCCGTGAACACCAGGCTCCCCAGGCCGCTGTCGAGCTGGAAACCGATCGCCGGCACGGTATGGTTCGCTGGCAGCGGCGTGATCTCGCGCCCGCCGATGGAAATCGTTTTGGCCAGCTCGATCTCCTGATAGCGCATGAACGGCGCCTCCGGGCTCGGAATCTCGGCGAAATCGGGCCAGATCGCCCAGTTGAAGAGGTGGCTGCGCATGATCTCGATCGTGGCGCGCGTCGCGTAGACCGTGATCGGCCGCACCCGCATCCCGCCCACGGTATCGACGATGAACGGAATGCTGGCGACGTGATCGAGATGCGAATGGGTAATGAAGATATGGTCCACCAGCGACAGCTCGGCGAGCGACAGGTCGCCCACGCCGGTTCCCGCGTCCAGCAGCACGTCGCTATCGACCAGGAACGAGGTGGTGCGCAGGTGCCGCCCGCCGATGCCGCCGGAACAGCCGAGAACGCGCAGCCGCATCGCCTCTCCCCCTATTTCGTCGCGAACTTGGTCACGCCGTCCCAGCCGGGCTCGGGCGGTTCGCGGCGGTAGTGCTCGATGCGCTCGACGTAGGTCTGGTAGAGCTGGCAGTCCGGACGCATGCGCTGCAGATTGAGCAGCGCGACTTCGGCCTGGTCCCAGTCCTGCGAACGGTAGTGCCTGAGGCACTGGTTCCAGAGCCTGATCTCGTCGTGCATCGACTTGTCCACCTCGCCTTCGAGTCCGAGCGGCTCGAAAATGACGATCGCCTCGTCCTTGCCTTTTACCCGCACCCGGTCGACCTCCCGGAAGACGATGTCCTTGACCGCCTTGCGCGTGTCCTCGCCCACGAGGATGCCGACACCGTACTGCTTGGTGATGCCCTCCAGGCGCGATCCGAGGTTCACCGGATCGCCCATTACCGTATAGGCCTTGCGCAGCTTGGAGCCCATGTCGCCCACCCGCATGCGGCCGGAGTTGACGCCGATGCCGATGTGGAACTCGGGCCAGCCCTTGGCGCGAAATTCCTGGTTGAGCGTCACGGCGTGCTGCTGCATCTGAAGCGCCGTCAGCACGCCGTTGCGGGCGTGAACGGGGTCTTCCACCGGCGCGCCCCAGAACGCCATGATCGCGTCGCCGATGTACTTGTCCAGGGTGCCGTGATTGCCGCGGATCACCAGCGACATGGCGGTGAGATAGTCGTTGATGTAGGCCGACAGGTCCTTCGCGCTAAGGCTCTCGGAGATGGTGGTGAACCCCCTCACGTCCGAGAACAGCACCGTGAGCACCTCCTCCTTGCCCTCCATGCTGTACTTCTCCGGATCCAGGGCCATCTTGTCGACCAGCTCCGGCGGCACGTACTGACCGAACAGCTCGGTGAACTGGCGCTTGGAGCGCGATTCGACGAAGTAGCCATACGCCATGTTCATCGTGTACAGAGCGGCGATCATCAGCAAAGAGCCGGCCAGCGGCAGCACCATGTTGGCCTGCATCCAGATCGCGACGTCGAGCGACGAAATGAGCGTGGCGGCGAGCAGCGTCGCGGCGGTCGCCCAGAGCGCCGAGAGCATCGGGATCAGGACCGACAGCACCGCCCCGCCGAGCACCAGCAGCACGACCTCGGCGCCGAGCATGTACGGCGGTTTCTGCTTGATCTCGCGGTCGATCATGCCGGCGATCAGGTTGGCGTGGATCTCGACTCCCGGGTAGACGCTGTCGACCGGCGTCGAGCGCAGGTCGAGCAAACCGGGTGCGGTGGCCCCGACGAGCGTGATCTTGCCCCTGAGGGCCTCCGGTTTGATGCGGTCGAACAGGACGTCGGCGAGCGATACGTAGTGAAAGCTGTATTTCCCGCCGCGGAACGGAATCAACGCGCTCGCGGTATCGTCGACCGGGATCCGGACCCCGCCCACCTGCAGCCATTCCAGCCCGGCGTAGCCCTTGTTGAGCATGGAATTCGGCGCGAATCCCGGCTGCACCTTGGGCAACCTGCCGCCGTCCTTGAGCGCGATCAGCGTGCGCAGCATCGCGAGCGACAGCGACTCGTAGTAGGCGCCGTCCAACTCGGCGAGCATCGGCACTCTGCGCACCACGCCGTCGGAGTCCACCACCGGATTGAAGTGCCCCGCCAAGGCGGCGTTCTTTTGGAACTGCGGCAGGTTTCCGCCGTAGCCGACCCAGCTCGTGAAGCCGATGTTGCGCCCGGTGAAGGTGCCCTTGGGCAGTACCGGCGCGGGGATCGCGCCGGTGCGGCGGGCGTCCTTCTCGCTGCTGAAGTAATAGCCCAGCACCACCGGCCGGCCCTTGATCGCCTTCGCGAACAGCCCGTCGTTGTCCAGCCCGGGGCGCATGCGCGCGTACAGCTCCTCGAACCCCGGCACCTGCTTGAACTGGTTCTGCGCCAGCTCGTCCAGCGCCCGGATTCCCGACGAGTAGTCGGCCTCCGCGAACACCACGTCGAAGCCGACCAGGGCCACGCCGTACTCGTCGAACAGCTTGTCGATCAGGCGCGCCATGACGTCCCGCGGCCAGGGCCAGCGCCCGACCTGCTGCAGGCTCTTCTCGTCGATGTCGAGGATCACGATGCGCGGATCGACCGTATTCGGCATCGTGAGCCGCATGCGCGTGTCGTAGATGATGTTGTCGAGCTGGGTGATCAGCCCGACGTTGTAGAAGCGCGCCGCTTGGCCGGCGAACAACAGCATGATCACCAGCCCGATGGCGATCCGAACGATATGCTGTTTCAGGCGGCCTCCGGCGGTCGAGAGTTGGCCGTTGGAGGGCCGGAGCGAACGCAGAGCTGACCCTGGCGGGTCAGCTCTTGACGAAGTACTCCATCTTGACGCCGGCGATCTCGATCACGTCGTGGTCCTTGAGCATGTGCGGCGCGGCGCCGATCGACTGCCCGTTGACGGTGGGCTGCTTGGCGCCCTCGACGTGCGTGAGGAAGTAGCCCTGCGGACGGCGCGTCAGCACCGCCACCTGCACGCCAGGCTTGCCGAGTGTCGTCAGCGGTTTGGCAAGCTCCAGCTCCTTGCCCGCGTTGCCGCCCGACAGGATCTGGATCGCGCCGAGGATCTGCCCCGATTTCGGAACCGCCGGGGCGGCCGATGTCGCCGCGGGGGGCAGCGACGCAGTCGCCGCGGCGGACGCCGCCGCGGCGGTGGAAGGCGCGGTCATCGGCGCCGTCGCGCCCGGCGACGCGGCCGGGCTCTTTTCCTTTTCCGTCGCGCTCGCCGTGCCGGTGGAAGCCGCGCTCGCGGCCGCCTGTTGCGCCGCGCTCGCGCGCGCCGCCTCGGCCGCCTGCGGCTGTGGCTGGCCGTGCGTGCCGCCCGCCATGGCGCGCGCCTGATCCTGCGCGGCCTTCATCGCGGAGGGCCGCAGCACCATGGTCTTCTCGAAATCGGCCGCCGTGGCCGCGGGCTGCTGGCCGGGCTCGGCGAGGTACTTGAGCTTGTACTTGCCCAGCTCGACGATGTCGTTGTTCTGCAGGAAATGCTTTTTGACCGCGTTTCCGTTCACCAGCGTGCCGTTCGTGCTGCCCAGGTCTTCCAGGAACGAGTCGTTCAGGATCGTGACGATAACTGCGTGCTCGCCGCTGACCGCCAGGTTGTCGATCTGAATGTCATTGTGCGGCTTGCGGCCGATGGTGGTGCGCTCCTTCACCAAGGGAATCTCCTTGAGCACCAACCCGTCCATGCTGAGTATCAGTTTCGCCATAGCTGACCCCTGGGGGTTATTTTAACCATGCAAAGAACCTGGCTATAACGCCGCGGGCGGCGGGGTACTCCCGCAGGACGCGTACGAGTATAACCGAAACGTTGTCGCGCCCCCCGTTGTCATTGGCCATCTGCACCAGCTGCTGAGCCGCCAGTTCGAGGTTCGCGCCGAGCGCTTCCAGCGCCATGCCGATGTCCTCGTCGCTCACCATGTCGCACAGACCGTCCGAGCACAGCAGGTAGATGTCGCCGGGCGCAGTGCGGTACTCGCGGATCTCGGGCTCGACGCTGGGATCGATGCCGAGCGCCTTGGTGACGAGGTTCTTGTGCTGCGCGGTCTTCGCCTGCTCGGGCGTGAGCAGCCCGGAATCGATCTGCTCCTGCAGCAGCGAGTGGTCGCGCGTGACCTGCGTCAATGCGCCGTCGCGCATGCGGTACAGGCGCGAGTCTCCCAGATGCGCGACCATCATCCGGTTGTCGTAGAACAGGCAGGTCACCAGCGTGGTGCCCATTCCAGCGTACTGCGGCTGGCTCTGCGCCGCCTGGTGGATCGACGTGTTGGCCTTCAGGATCTGCTCGCGCAGCAGGCTTTCCGCCTGCGGCCGGCGCGTCTGGGGATCGACATCCTGCGGATTCACGCTCGCCAGCGCCTGCGCCACTTCGGTGGCGATCACGGTGGTCGCCATGCCGCTCGCCACCTCGCCCGCGTTGTAGCCTCCCATGCCGTCGGCCAGCACCACGATCCCGTGCGCCGGGTCCGAGACGACCGCGTCCTCGTTGTGCGCACGCACCATGCCGGGATCGGTACTGCTCACGATCTGGAGTGCGCGGCTCAGGTCCATGGTGCGCTCACAGCTCGATGTCGACCGGGGGGTGGGCCGAAGCGCCGGCGCCGGGGCCGCCCGCCTCCCGCAGCGCCTGCGCGAATTCCTCGCCGGTCTGGAAGCGCTCGTCGGGATTCTTCGCCAGCGCGCGCGCGAGGAAAGTGAGTAGCGCCGGCGGCACGGCCGGGTTGACCGACATGATGTCGGTCGGCCGCTCGCTCGAGATCTTGAACATCAGCTGCGCCATCGACTCGCCCTCGAACGGGAGCCTGCCGCACAACAGCTGATAGAGACTGACCGCGAGCGAGAACAGGTCGCTGCGGCCCTCGATCTTCTTTCCCGCGAGCTGCTCGGGCGACATGTACGAGGGCGTGCCGAGCACCATTCCGGTCTTTGTCTTGGAGCTGTCGGTCAGGCGCGCGATGCCGAAGTTGGTGACCTTCACCGCGTCGGTATCCGGGAAGTACATGACGTTCGCGGGCTTCACGTCGCGATGCACCACGCCCTGCCGGTGGGCGTAGCCGAGCGCCTCGGCCACGCGCGCCACGATCGAAACCACCTCGTCCTGCGGCAGCAGGTTGCCGGGCTTGGTGAACGGCACCAAGTCGCCGCCGCCGGCAACGAACACCAGCAGCGCCACGACCAAGCCGAGGAACCAGTCAGACTTCCAGAAACCCGACTTCATGCGCCCGCGGCCCTCAAACTACCCCCAGAATCAAAAGCCTAATGCGCATTGTTGCAGTCGGATATAAGCTGCGTCAAATATTTGCAGCGAGGCCCGACCGGCCCCGGGGAGGTGCGCTGCGCCGCCCTAGGTGCCCAGCAGCATCCCTGACTTGATCTGGCCGGCCCCCAGCAGGTCGGCCGCAGCGACCTTCTTGCCGTCGCCGAGCTTGGCCCGCAGGACCTCGATCCGGCCGCCCTGGGCGGTGACCTGGAAGCTGGTCGCGCCGACCTCGACCACCTCGCCGATCTTGCCCTTGACCGCGCCGAAGGTGCGCACCGGGTGCTTCCTGGCGTCGAAAATCTGCAGTTTCTGGCCGTTGAGCGTGGTCCAGGCCCCGGGCGCCGGGTTGCAGCCGCGGATCAGGTCGTAGACGAAGTCGACGTGGCTGTGCCAGTGGATCCGCGCCTCTGCCTCGCGGCACCACCCCTCGTAGGTGGCCTGCGACTCGTCCTGCGCCGTCTCGCGGTGCTTGCCGGCGACCACCAGGTCGGCCGCCTCGAGCATCGCCGCCACCCCCATCGGGAACAGGCGGTCGAAGTACACCGTGCCGAGGGTATCGTCGGCGCTCAGCGCGGTCTCCTTCTGCAGGATCACCGGGCCCTCGTCCAGGCCGTCGTTGGGGCGGAAGATCGTCAGCCCGGTCTTGGCGTCGCCGCGGATCAGCGGCCAGTTGATCGAACTCGGGCCGCGGTACTTCGGCAGCAGCGAGGGGTGGTACTGGATCGTGCCGTGCTTCGGGATGGTGACGAAGTCCTGCGGCGCGAACTGCAGCACGTAGGCCATGATGCCGAGTTCGGCATTCAGGCCTTTGAGCGCACTTTTCGCCTCGTCGCTCTTGAGAGAGGCAAATTGAAACAGCTTCACCCCTTTTTCTTGCGCCGCGACCTTGAGCACGTCGGGCCGCGCGCCCGGCTTCTCCGGGGCGCAGAACACCCCCGCCACCTCGTCGCCGCGGGCGAGGAAGGCCTCGAGCACCGCCTTGCCGAAATCCTGCTGTCCGATAATCGCGATTTTCATCAGGCCGCCTTTTTGGGAGGAGCCGAGAACGCCCCGGCGGTCTTCAGTGCGCCGACCTTGGCGTCGTCGTAGCCGAGCACCTCCTTGAGCACCTCTTCGGTGTGCTCGCCCAGCAGCGGCGAGCGCTTGATCGCCGCGGGCGAGTCCGAGAGCTTGATCGGCATGCCGACGTTGAACCACTTGCCGCGCTGCGGGTGGTCGAGCTCGACCCACATCTCGCGCCCGCGCACGTGCTCGTCGTTGGCCAGGTCCTCGGTCGACATGATCGGCCCGCAAGGCACGTTGAGCGGGTTGAGGATCGCCATCAGCTCGCGCTTGGTGTGCTTCTCGGCGAACTTGTTGATCAGGGTCCACATCAGCTGCTGGTTCTTGCGCCGTTCGCCGATCTTGGCGAAATGCGGGTCGCTCGCGAGCTCGGGCATGCCGATATCGGGCCCGATGCGCTTGGCGAGCGCATCCCATACCGCTTCCTGCACCACGATGTAGAGCCAGTCGTTGGCCCCGTGCGGCTTGCAGTGGATCGCGTTGCCGAGCTGGCCGCCGCCGGAGTCGTTGCCGGCGCGTGGGGTCTCGCCCATGCCCTTGTAGGTCGGCACCGAGAATTCCGACAGCTCGCCGCGCGTCAGGCGCTGGTGATCGCGGAACTTGACCCGGCACAGGTTCATCACGCCGTCCATCATGGCCACCTCGACGTACTGGCCCTTGCCGGTGCGGCGCGCCTGGTGCAGCGCGGCGAGCAGCCCGATCGCCAGATGCAGGCCGGTGCCGGAATCGCCGATCTGCGCGCCGGTGACGAACGGCGGGCCATCCGGCACGCCGGTGGTGCTCATCGAGCCGCCCATCGCCTGCGCGACGTTCTCGTAGGCCTTGAAGTCGGAGTAGGGACCGGTCGAGCCGAAGCCCTTGATCGAGCCCATGACGATCTTCGGATTGACCTCGCGGATCTTGTCCCAGCCGAAGCCGAAGCGTTCCAGCACGCCGGGGCCGAAGTTCTCCATGATGATGTCGCACTTCTTCAGCAGGTCGGCAAACACCTGCTTGCCCTCGGCGCTCTTCATGTTGACGGTAATCGAGCGCTTGTTGCAGTTGAGCATCGTGAAGTAAAGGCTGTCGGCGTTCGGCACGTCGCGCAGCTGGCCGCGCGTCGCATCGCCCTGCGGATTCTCGAACTTGATCACGTCGGCCCCCATCCAGGCGAGCAGCTGCGAGCAGGTCGGGCCCGCCTGCACGTGGGTCATGTCGAGGATGCGAACGTCTTTCAAGGCTTCCATGCTGATCTCCAGAATCTCACTTTTTCTTGGCGCTCGGGTTCAGGTTCGTGATGCGGCCGCTCTCGGTGCCCGCGGTCTCGTCGATGATGGCGTTGATCAGCGTCGGCCTGCGCGAGCGGATGGCTTCTTCCATCGCCTTGCGCAGCGCCTCCGGGGTGGTCGCATGCACGCCCACGCCGCCGAAGGCCTCCATCAGCTTCTCGTAGCGCGCGTCCTTGACGAAAACCAGCGGCGCCGGATCGCGCCCGCCGCTCGGGTTCTTCTCGTCGCCGCGATAGACCCCGTTGTTGTTCATGATCACCACGCACACCGGCAGGTTGTAGCGGCAGATGGTCTCGACTTCCATGCCGGAGAAGCCGAACGCGCTGTCGCCCTCGATCGCGATCACCTGCTGCTTGCCGACCGCGGCCGCCGCGACGGCGAAGCCCATGCCGATGCCCATCACGCCCCAGGTGCCGACGTCGAGGCGCTTCCTCGGCTTGTACATGTCGACGATGCTGCGCGTGAAGTCGAGCGCGTTGGCGCCCTCGTTGACGAGGTAGGCGTCCGGATTGGCTTTCACGATGTCGCGCACCACGTTGAGCGCGCTGTGGAAGTTCATCGGCGAGGGGTTCTTTGCCAGCGTCTCGGCCATCTTGGCGACGTTCTTCGTCTTCCTCTCGGCGATCGCGTCTAGCCACTCGGCAGGAGGTTTCGAGAAATTGCCTCCCATGGCAGCCAGCAAGGAGGAAACGCACGAGCCGATGTCGCCCACGACCGGCGCGTCGATGCGCACGTTGCTGTCGGCCTCCTGCGGCGAGATGTCGAGCTGGACGAACTTCTGCCCGCCCCAGTCCTTCGCGCTCTTGCCGCCCCAGGTCTTGCCCTTGCCGTGCGACAGCAGCCAGTTCAGGCGCGCGCCGATCAGCATCACTACGTCCGCGCCGGGCAGCACGTAGGAGCGCGCCGCGGAAGCCGACTGCTCGTGCGTGTCGGGCAACAGGCCCTTGGCCATCGACATCGGCAAATAGGGAATCCCCGTTTTTTCGATCAGATTTCTTATTTCAGAATCGGCTTGCGCGTACGCGGCGCCCTTGCCGAGAATGATCAACGGTTTCTTTGCGGAACGAAGCAAATCCAGGGCGCGCTGCACCGCCTCCGGCGCCGGGATCTGGCGCGGCGCCGGATCGACCACCTTGATCAGCGACCTGCGGCCGGCCTCGGCGTCGACCGACTGCGGGAACAGCTTGGCCGGTAGGTCGAGGTAGACCCCGCCCGGGCGCCCGGAGACCGCGGCGCGGATCGCGCGCGCGACGCCCACGCCGATATCCTCGGCGTGCAGCACGCGGAAGGCGGCCTTGGCGACCGGCTTGGCGATCGCCAGCTGGTCCATCTCCTCGTAGTCGCCCTGCTGCAGGTCGACCACCTCGCGCTCGCTCGAGCCGCTGATGAGGATCATGGGGAAGCAGTTGGTGGTGGCGTTCGCGAGCGCCGTCAGGCCGTTGAGAAAGCCGGGCGCCGACACCGTGAGGCAGATTCCCGGCTTCTGCGTCATGAAACCGGCGATCGAAGCGGCGTAGCCGGCATTCTGCTCGTGGCGAAAGGAGATCACGCGCATGCCGGCGGCCTGCGCCTTGCGGGTCAGGTCGGTGATAGGAATGCCGGGCAGGCCGAAGATGGTGTCGATGCCGTTCAGCTTGAGGGCCTCGATGACCAGGTGAAAGCCGTCGATGGCTTCCACCGCTCTTGCGTCCGGCGTGACGTTCGGCTCGATTGCGGTACCGGCCATGATGGTCTCCTGTGGTGCCGAGGTTGCGCCCTGCGGGAAGGTCGTTATGGTAGTGACAGTGGCGCCGGATCGCCCTTGACTGAGGTCAAGGGTTTCAATCGTCTAGAATGTCCGTTTTGCGGCACCGCCGCGGCGCGTCTCCGCGAATGGCAACTCTCGCCACCCACCCGCAGCGCAACACCATCCGGCTGCAGCTGCGCCAGAACCCGGTCCTGCAGGACATGAGCGCCTCGCAGTGGGACGAGCTCGAGCCCCTGCTGGCGGTCGCCGAGTACCGCAAGGGCGACCTGCTGGTGCGCCAGGGCGACACCGAGATGGAGCAGTTCTTCATCCTCGACGGCATGCTCAAGCGCGTGGTCTCCAACGCCGAAGGGCGCGAGATGATCCTGCGCTTCGCCGGCGAGGCCGACATGGACACCTCCTACGCGGCCTGGCGGCTGGGCACGCCGATGCCCTACAGCATCGTCGCGGTGACCAAGGTGCGCGCGGTCGAGCTCGGTCTGCCGCAGTGGGTCGAGTTCATGGAGCGGCACCCTGCCGTGATGTCGCGCTTCGAGTACGACGTCATGAAGCTGATGTCCGAGGTGATGGCGCATACGATCACTCTCCACCTGCTCGACGCTCCCGGGCGCCTGTCGCGCTTCCAGCGCAAGCACGCCGAGCTCGCGGGCCGCATCCCGAAGAAGGAGCTGGCGGCCTACCTCAACCTCACGCCCGAGACCCTTTCGCGCCTGAAGCAGAAGCTCAGCCGGCGCTAGCGCGCTAGCGCGCTAGCGCAGCCTGCGGTACAGCCACATGATCAACGGCCAGAACAGCATGACCATGCTGAGCGCCGTGATGCTGCCGACCAGGCCGTTCGACCAGAAGGTGGAAAGGTCGCCCTGCGAGCCGAGCATCGCCTGGCGGAACGAGTTTTCGGTACGGCCGCCCAGCACGATCGCCAGCACCATCGGCGCCAGCGGATAGTCCAGCTTCTTGAACAGGTAGCCGATGACGCCGAACATCACCATGAAGATGAGGTCGGCCGGCGCGTTCGACAGCGTGTAGGAGCCGATGCCGCAGATCACGATGATGATCGGCGCGATGATCGCGAACGGGATCTTCATGATGCTGGCCCACAAGGGCACGGTCGAGAGCACCACGATCAGGCCCACCAGGTTGCCGAGGTAGATCGAGGCGATCAGGCCCCAGACGAAGTCCTTGTGCTCGACGAACAGCAGCGGCCCCGGGTCCAGGCCCCAGATCAGCAGGCCGCCGAGCAGCACCGCGGCGGTGGGCGAACCGGGAATGCCGAGCGTGAGCATCGGCAGCAGGGCGCTGGTGCCGGCGGCGTGCGCCGCGGTCTCCGGCGCCACCACGCCCTCGAGCATCCCGGTGCCGAACTTGGCGCCGTCCTTCGAGAAGCGCTTGGCGAGGCCGTAGCTCATGAACGAGGCCGGGGTCGCGCCGCCGGGCGTGATGCCGAGCCAGACGCCGACCGCGGTGCCGCGGATGATGGTGGCCCAGTACTTGGGCAGCTTCTTCCAAGTCTGCCAGACGACGAACGGGTTGATCTTCGCGCTCTGGCCCTCGAATTGCAGGCCTTTCTCGATCGTCACCAGGATCTCGCCGATGCCGAACAGGCCGATGACCGCGATCAGGAAGTGAAACCCGGTGAGCAGCGTCTCGGTGCCGAAGGTCAGGCGCAGGCCGCCGGTGATCTCGTCGGTGCCGACGCAGGCGAAGGCGAAGCCGAGCATCATGCTCGAGATCACCTTGAACGGCGATTGCCGCCCCATGCCGACGAAGCTGCAGAAGGTCAGCAGGTAGACGGAGAAGAACTCGGGCGGACCGAAAGCGAGCGCGAAGTTCGCCACGATCGGCGCCAGGAAGGTGAGCACGATGGTCGCGATCAGCGCGCCGATGAAGGACGAGGTGAGCGATGCCGTGAGCGCCTCGCCGGCGCGGCCCTGCTTGGCCAGCGGGTGGCCGTCGAAGGTCGTGGCCACCGACCAGGGCTCGCCGGGGATGTTGAACAGGATAGCGCTGATGCAGCCGCCGAACAGCGCGCCCCAGTAGATCGCCGCCAGCATGATGATGGCGGTGGTGGGCGGCATCGAGAACGTCAGCGGCAGCAGGATGGCGATGCCGTTGGCCCCCCCAACCCCGGGCAGGAAGCCGAGCAGGACGCCGAACAGGATACCGAGCACCATGTACCCGATATTGGATACCGTCAGCAGCACCTCGAAGCCGTGCATCAACGAGAAAAACGCGTCCAACTAGCCCTCCCCCTCTCCGCGACCGGCGCGCTGCGCCGGGGTCAATAGCCGAGCCATGCCTCGAACGGGCCTTTCGGCAGCGGCACCAGGAACCAGATTTCGAACACGATGAACAGCAGCACCGGGACCGTGACCGCCAGCGGCACCGCCTTGTACCAGGGATAGTGCCCGTGCCACATCATGAAGAAGCCGATGAACAGGGCCATCGAAATGTAAATCCCGATGTAGATCGACAGCACGACGAAGATCAGCGTCGGGACCAGGACCTGCAGCACCATCATCAGCTCCCGGTGATGCAGGAAGACGCGCTCGCCGTCGCGGTGGCGCGTCATCACGTGCTGCAGCAGGGTGACGCCGCTGGTGAAGAACATGATCAGCGAGACGTAGAACGGAAAGTAGCCGGAATCCGGTCCCACGTCCTTGGCCCAGCCGTTGCCGAGCCGGTAGCTCGCGACCATCACCACGGCCGAGACGGCCATCAGGGTCAGCGACACCACGACGTTCATGGTGCGATATGTAACGACGGCTTTCCCGTGCTCCCCCTGGGATTCTTTGTCGTGACCTTCAGACATTGCGCGAAACTCGATGTTTTCTTGACGACGCGAATTCGTCAGGAAGATGTTAGGAACCGGAAACGGGCAACAAACTGCGGGAGCGCCGGCTCAGCGGCGCCCCCGCGATTCCGTGCAGCTTACTTGTGCAGGAAGCCGGCGTTCTTCATCAGGTCGTAATGGATCTTGGCCGCATTGGCGATCCATTCCTTGAACTTTTCGCCGGTCATGAAGCTTTGATTGAACGCGCCCTTTTCCATGAAGGCCTTCCACTCAGGCTCCGAGCGGACCTTCTCGAGCAGCTTGACGTAGTAGTCGACCGCATCCTGGGACACGCCCGGCGCCGTCATGATGCCGCGCAGCATCAGGTACTCGACATCAAGCCCCTGCGACTTGCAGGTCGGGATGTCGTGCCACGACAGGTTCCCGGCCAGCTTGGCGGTATAGGGCATGCGCTCGGCGTCGAACACGCACAGCGCGCGCGTGTTGCCCGCGCGCCAGTGGGCGACCTGCTCGATCGGGTTGTTAACCGTCGAGTCGATGTGGTTGCCGACGAGCTGCGTGGCGACCGTGCCGCCGCCGTGGTACGGCACATAGGTGAACTTCACGCCCATGTGCTGTTCGATTGCGGCGGTGATGATCTGGTCTTCCTGCTTCGAGCCCGTGCCGCCCATCTTGAACTTGCCCGGCGCCTTCTTGACCGCGGCGAGGTACTGGACCGGGGTCGTGTAGTCGGTCTTGGAATTGACCCAGAACACGAACTCATCGAGCGCCATCATCGCGATCGGCGTGAAGTCCTTGTAGCTGAAGGGCGAGCCGGTCGCGAGCGGGGTGGTGAACAGGTTGGACAGGGTGATGATGATCTTGTGCGGGTCGCCCTTGGCGTTCTTCACGTAGAGGAAGCCTTCGGCGCCGGAACCGCCCTTCTTGCTGATCACGACCATCGAGGTCGGCATCAGCTTGTGCTTCGTGATGATGCCCTGGATCAGTTGCGCCATCTGACCGGCGCCGCCGCCGATGCCGGCCGGCACGATGAATTCGACGGTTTTGGTCGGCTCCCAGGCTCGCGCGGTCGCCGGCCACACCGTTACCACTGCCGCGGTGAGCGCGGCGCCCAATACTCGGGTGAATGCTTTGTTCATGATCCCCTCCTCCTTCCTAGTTGGACTGCCAAGCTTTGCGATTGTCGATACAGCGTGCCTGCTTGCGCCTTGACTGCGGTCAAGAGTTTGGGTGCTTTGCTTCGGCGGTGCGCCGGGACGCTGCCTCGGAACGGCGGGCGAGCCACAGGCCCAGCCCGACGACCAATGCCGCGCCGGCCGCGGCGGCGGCCCTGTAGTCCACCAGCCACGAGGCGTTCGTCCCGACCCAGTCATGTATCGCCGGATCGTTCGCCATCAGATCGCCCGCGATGTAGCCCAGCAACCCTCCTCCAAGAATAATGATAACCCGGAAGCGCTCCATCAGCCCCAGCATCAGGGTGCTGCCGAAGATCACGATCGGGATCGAGATCGCCAGCCCCAGCACCAGCAGCGCGATCCTGGCGTGCGGCGGGCCTTCCTCGGCGGCCGCGGCGACCGCGATGACGTTGTCCAGGCTCATCACCAAGTCCGCAATAAGTATGGTCTTGATGGCTTGCAGCAGGCTTTCCGCGCCGTCGACCGAGTCCTCGCCGTCCTCCGGCAGCAGGAGCTTGACCCCGACCCACAGCAGCAGCAGCCCGCCCGCCAGTTTGAGCCACGGCAGCTGCAGCAGCGCCACGGCGAAGATCGTGAGCAGCACCCGCAGCACGATCGCCGCCGCGCTGCCCCAGAAAACCGCGGTTCGCTGCTGATCCTTCGGCAGCGAGCGCGCCGCGAGCGCGATCACGACCGCGTTATCCCCCGACAGCAGCAGGTTGACCCATATGATCGCGCCGAGCGCCCTCCAGAACGATAAATCGGCGAACGATTCGAGCATTGTTCGCCGTGCACGGGGCTCAGAACAAGCCGACGACCTTGCCGTCGACGATGTCGATCTTGCTCGCGGAGGGCACTTTGGGCAGGCCCGGCATGGTCATGATGTCGCCGCAGACCATGACGATGAACTCGGCGCCCGCGGCCAGACGCACCTCGCGCACGTTGATCACGTGGTTCGACGGCGCGCCGCGCTTCTGCGCGTCGGTGGAGAACGAGTACTGGGTCTTCGCCACGCACACCGGGTAGTGGCCGTAGCCGTCCTCCTGCAGCTTCTTGATCTGGTTACGCACCTTGCTGTCGGCGGTGACTTCGGAGGCGCGGTACACCTTCTGCGCGATCTTGCCGATCTTGTCCCACAGGCTGTCGGCGTCGTCGTAGACGAAGGTCGGCTTGGAAGGCTTGTCGCACATCGCGACCACCATCTTCGCCAGCTCGGCCGCGCCCTTGCCGCCGTCGGACCAGTGCGTCGCCAGCACGACCGCGACGCCGAGCTTGGCCATCCTGGCCTTCACCAGCTCGATCTCGGCCGGGGTGTCGAAGTTGAAGCGGTTGATCGACACCACGCAGGGGATGCCGTACACGTTCTGCACGTTTTCGACGTGCCGCTCGAGGTTGACCAGCCCCTTCTCGAGCGCCGCGACGTTCTCCTTGTTGACCTCCTTGACGTCCACCCCGCCGTGGTACTTGAGCGCGCGGATGGTCGCCACGATCACCGCCGCGCTCGGGCGCAGCCCGGACTTGCGGCACTTGATGTCGAGGAACTTCTCCGCCCCGAGGTCGGCGCCGAAGCCCGCCTCGGTCACCACGTAGTCGGCCAGCTTGAGCGCCGACTGGGTGGCGATCACCGAGTTGCAGCCGTGCGCGATGTTGGCGAACGGGCCGCCGTGAATGAAGGCCGGGTTGTTCTCCAGCGTCTGCACCAGGTTGGGCTTCAACGCGTCCCTGAGCAGCACCGTCATCGCGCCCTGCGCGTTGAGGTCGCGCGCGGTCGACCGGCTTTTGCTCGCGCGTGTAGCCGACCACGATGTTGCCCAGGCGCTTCTTCAGGTCCTCGACCGAGGTCGCGAGGCAGAAGATCGCCATCACCTCGGAGGCGACCACGATGTCGAACCCGTCCTGGCGCGGGTAGCCGTTGCCCGGCCCGCCCAGCGCCACGGTGATATCGCGCAGCGCGCGGTCGTTCATGTCCACCACCCGCTTCCAGGCGATGCGGCGCACGTCGATGCCGAGCTCGTTGCCGTGGTGGATGTGGTTGTCGATCAGCGCCGCGAGCAGGTTGTTGGCCAGCCCAATGGCGCCGAAATCGCCGGTGAAGTGCAGGTTGATGTCCTCCATCGGCACCACCTGGGCGTGGCCGCCGCCGGCCGCGCCGCCCTTCATCCCGAACACCGGCCCGAGCGAAGGCTCGCGCAGGCAGATCACCGCCTTCTTGCCGATGCTGTTGAGCGCGTCGCCCAGGCCCACGGTGGTGGTGGTCTTGCCCTCGCCCGCCGGCGTCGGCGTCATCGCCGTCACCAGGATCAGCTTGCCGTCCTTCTTGCCTTTGAGCGACTCGATGTATTCGAGCGAGATCTTGGCCTTGGTGTGGCCGTAGGGCTCGAGGTGATCCTCCGGAATGCCGAGCTTGTCGAGCGCGACCTTGGAGATGCGCTGCAGTTTCGCGGCCTGCGCGATTTCGATATCAGACGCCATGAATCGTTGACTCCCTTTCGGTGGAATTCTTCTTTCGTTCAGCCGTACATTCAACCGTACATCAGCTTGAGCGTGCCGCCCTTGCCGTAGCCCGGATTGCCGGGCCGTTCGCCGCCCTTGCTCACCTTGACCGCGCAGTACTTGAACTCGGGGATCTTGCCGAACGGGTCGAGCACCGGGTTGGTGAGCAGGTTCGCCGCCGCCTCGTAGAACGCGAACGGGATGAACACCGCGCCGCGCGGCGTGCCTTCGTCGGCGCGCGCGTAAAGCGCGATCTCGCCGCGGCGCGAGGCGACCGTGATCACCTCGCCCGGCCCGGCGCCGAGCGCCTCGAGGTCGAGCGGATGCAGCGAGGCCATCGGCTCGGGCTCGATTGCGTCGAGCACGCCGGAGCGGCGCGTCATCGCGCCGGTGTGCCAGTGCTCGAGCTGGCGGCCGGTGATCAGCACCATCGGGTACTGCCGGTCCGGGCGCTCGTCGGCCGGGATCAGGTCGGCCGGGACGAACTTCGCTCTGCCCGTGGCGGTCGGGAAGTGGGTGCGGAACACCACCGGCTCGCCCGGGTCGCCCTCGTTCTCGCACGGGTAGACCACGCACGAGTCGCGCTCCAGGCGCTCCCAGGTGATGCCCGCGATCGAGTTCATGCCCTGGCGCATCTCGGCGAAGACTTCCTTCGGGTGCGCGTACTTCCAGTCCAGCCCCAGGCGCTGCGCGAGCTGCACGATGATCCACAGGTCCTCGCGCGCCTCGCCCGGCGGCTCGATCGCCTTGCGCGCCAGCTGCACCATGCGGTCGGTGTTGGTGAAGCTGCCGTCCTTTTCCGGAAAGGCGGTCGCCGGCAGCACCACGTCGGCCATGTAGGCGGTCTCGGTGAGGAAGATGTCCTGCACCACCAGGTGCTCGAGCCCCGCCATCGCCTCGCGCGCGTGGCCGACGTCCGGGTCCGACATCGCCGGGTTCTCGCCCATGATGTACATGCCGCGGATCTTGCCCGCCTTGGCGGCGTTCATGATCTCGACCACGGTCAGGCCGGGCTTGAGGTCGAGCTCGGCGCCCCACAGCGCTTCGAAGCGCTTGTTGCGCTTCGCGGACTGTCGACCCGCTGGTAGTCCGGATACATCATCGGGATCAGCCCCGAGTCGGAGGCGCCCTGCACGTTGTTCTGCCCGCGCAAGCGGGTGCAGCCCGGTGCCCGGCCGGCCGACCTGGCCGGTCATCAGGGTGAGCGCGATCAGGCAGCGCGCGTTGTCGGTGCCGTGCACGTGCTGCGAGATGCCCATGCCCCACAGGATCATCGAGCCCTTGGAGGTCGCGAACATGCGCGCCACCTCGCGGATCGTCTGCGCCGGGATGCCGCACACCGGCGCCATTTTCTCGGGCGAATAATCCTTGGCGTTTTCCTTCAGCGCCTCGAAGTTGCTGGTGCGCTGCTTGACGAAGTCCTTGTTGACCAGTCCTTCGTCGATGATGGTGTGGATCATCGCGTTCAGCAGCGCGACGTCGGTGTCGGGGTTGAACTGCAGGAAGTGCGTCGCGTGGCGCGCGAGCTCGGTGCGGCGCGGGTCGGCGACGATCAGCTTAGTGCCGCGCTGGGCGGCGTTCTTCATCCAGGTCGCGGCCACCGGGTGGTTGACGGTCGGGTTGGAGCCGATCAGGAACACGACTTCGGCGCGCAGCACGTCGTTGACCTGGTTCGACACCGCGCCCGAGCCCACGCCCTCGAGCAGCGCCGCCACCGACGAGGCGTGGCACAGGCGCGTGCAGTGGTCGACGTTGTTGGTGCCGAAGCCGGCGCGCACCAGCTTCTGGAACAGGTAGGCCTCCTCGTTGGAGCCCTTGGCCGAGCCGAAGCCGGCCAATGCGTAGCGATCCTGATTTCTTATTTCGAGTAATTTCCTGGAAGCGACATCGAGCGCTTCCTCCCAAGTCGCCTCGCGGAACACCGCCGACCAGTCGGCCGGATCGACCACGAAGTCGGCGCCCTTGGCGACCCCTTCCTTGCGGATCAGCGGCTTGGTCAGCCGGTGCGGGTGGTGGGCGTAGTCGAAGCCGTAGCGCCCCTTGACGCACAGGCGGCCGTGGTTGGCCGGGCCGTCGCGCCCGGTGACGAAGCGGATCTTGTTGTCGCCCACATGGTAGGTCAGCTGGCAGCCGACGCCGCAGAACGGGCACAGCGACTCGACCGTCTTGTCGACCTTGGCGAGGCCCGCTTCGCGCGCCGGCATCAGCGCGCCGGTCGGGCAGGCCTGGACGCACTCGCCGCAGGCGACGCAGGTCGACTCGCCCATCGGGTCGTCGAAGTCGAACACGATCTTCGAGTGCTCGCCGCGGAAGGCGTAGCCGATCACGTCGTTGACCTGCTCCTCGCGGCAGGCGCGCACGCAGCGGGTGCACTGGATGCAGGCATCCAGATTCACCGCCATCGCGGGGTGCGATACGTCCGCGGGGGGTTGGGTTCTCGAGGGGAATCTGGGCAAGCCCAGGTTCAGCTTGCGCGCCCATTGGTCGAGCTCGGAGTCGAGCCGGTATTCCTTCTCCGGCATGTCCGACAGCAGCAGCTCGAGCACCATCTTCTGCGAGGCGCGCGCGCGCGCCGAAGCGGTGCTGACCTCCATGCCCGCGGTCGGGAAACGGCAGCACGAAGGCGCGAGCACGCGCTCGCCCTTGATCTCGACCACGCAGGCGCGGCAGTTGCCGTCGGGCCGCAGGCCCGCCTTGTAGCACAGGCGCGGGATCTCGACCCCGTGCCGCGCGGCGGTCTCGATGATCGGCTCGTCGGGGCGGCCGACGACCGTCTTGCCGTCGAGCTTGAACTCGATCGGCATGGTGGCGATTTGATCCGAGCTTGCGCGTTCCATCAGCTCACCTCGTGCGGAAAGAACTTCATCACGCTCAACGCCGGGTTCGGCGCCGCCTGCCCGAGGCCGCAGATCGAGGCGTCCATCATCGCCTGCGACAGCTCCTTGAGCAGCGCCTGGTCCCACTTGCGCGCGCCCATCAGCGCGAGCGCCTTGCTCGTGCCGACCCGGCACGGGGTGCACTGGCCGCAGGACTCGTCGCGAAAGAACCGCATCAGGTTCTGCGCCGCCTGGCTCGCCTTGTCGCGGTCCGACAGCACCACGATCGCCGCCGAGCCGATGAAGCAGCCGTGCGCCTGCAGCGTGTCGAAATCGAGCGGCACGTCGGCGAGGCTGGCGGGCAGGATGCCGCCCGAGGCCCCGCCCGGCAGGTAGGCGTAGAGCTCGTGCCCGTCCTGCATCCCGCCGCAGTACTCGTCGATCAGCTCGCGCAGCGTGATCCCGGCCGGCGCGAGGTGCACGCCGGGCTTTTTCACCCGGCCCGAGACCGAGAACGAGCGCAGCCCCTTCCTGCCGTGGCGGCCGTGGCCGGCGAACCACGCGGCGCCCTGCTCGACGATCTGGCGCACCCAGTACACCGTTTCCATGTTGTGCTCGAGCGTCGGGTAGCCGAACACGCCGACCTGGGCGACGTACGGCGGGCGCAGGCGCGGCATGCCGCGCTTGCCTTCGATCGACTCGATCATCGCCGACTCCTCGCCGCAGATGTAGGCCCCCGCGCCGCGGCGCAGGTGGATCGGCGGCAGCGCGCAGGGCGGTTTTGCTTTTAGTTTTTGAACTTCATCCTCGAGAATCTTTCTGCAACCCGCGTATTCATCTCGCAGGTAAATGTAGATTTCGCCCACCCCCGCGCACCACGCGGCGAGCAGCATGCCCTCGAGGAAGCGGTGCGGATCGCGCTCGAGGTACCAGCGGTCCTTGAAGGTGCCCGGCTCGCCCTCGTCGATGTTGACCGCCATCAGGCGCGGCGCGGGCTCGGCCGCGACCAGGCGCCACTTGCGCCCGGCGGGGAATCCGGCGCCGCCCAGGCCGCGCAGCCCCGAGTCCTCCATGATCTTGGTGATCTCGTCGCGCGTGCGCTTGCCCGCGAGGCAGTCCGCGAGCAGGCGGTAGCCGCCGTTCTTGCGATAGGCCTGGTAATCGATGTATTTGGTCTCGGGGCAGGCGAGCGATTTCTTCGCCACGGCCTGCGCGACCTTCTCCACCGTCGCCTCGCCGACCGGGTTCTGCCCCACCACCGCGCACGGCGCCGCCTCGCAGCGCCCGACGCAGGGCGCGTGCAGCACCCGCACCTCGGCCCCCAGCACCTCGGGCAGGCGGTGCAGCAGCTCCTGCGAACCCGCCAGCTCGCAGGCGATCGAGTCGCACACCCGCACCGTCACCGACGCCGGCTTCGAGCCGTCCTTGACCACGTCGAAGTGGTGGTAGAAGGTCGCCACCTCGTACACCTCGGCCAGCGCCATGCGCAGCTCCTGCGCCAGCGCCGCCAGGTGCGCGGCCGACAGCTGGCCGCAAGCATCCTGGATCTTGTGCAGGTGCTCGATCAGCAGATCGCGCCGCCGCGGCGCCTTGCCGAGCAGCTTGCGCACCTCCGCCAGGGCCTGCGGATCGACCGTGCGGCCCTTGAGCGTCGAGCGGACCCGGCCTTTTCCCTTTTGCTTCACGCTGCTGCGCCTCCTTGGTTCGCGGCCATTATCCGGCATGGGGTCGCCGCCAACGATTGACTGCGGTCAAGCCGCGGGAGGCGCCGCTGCCTATACTGGCGCGCGAAAGGACCCGCTTATATGACACCCGCAGCAAAGAAAATTCCCGCCACCCTCATCCCCGGCGACGGCATCGGCCCCGAAATCGTCGCCGCGGTGGTCGAGATCCTGAAAGCCGCCGGCGCCCCCTTCGCCTGGGAGCGCCACGACGGCGGCATGACCGCCATCAAGAAACACGGCGACCCCCTGCCGCCCAAGCTGCTCGCCTCCGTCCGCCGCACCGGCCTCGCCCTCAAAGGCCCCCTCACCACCCCCGTCGGCGGCGGCTTTCGCTCCGTCAACGTGCGCCTGCGCGAAGAATTCGGCCTGTTCGCCAACGTGCGCCCGGTGAAGAGCATCGTCCCCGGCGGACGCTTCGAGGACATCGACCTCGTCCTCATCCGCGAAAACATCGAAGGCCTCTACCTCGCCTGGGAACACTACCTCAGCAGTCGGCAACGACCCGCAGGCCGTCGCCATCTCCTCCGGCGTCAACACCCGCGCCGGCGGCGAGCGCATCGCGAAATTCGCCTTCGACTACGCGAAAAAGAACGGCCGCAAGAAAGTCACCATCGTCCACAAAGCCAACGTCCTCAAAGCCCTCACCGGCCTGTTCCTCGAAGCCGCGCGCGAAGTCGGAAAAAAATACAGCAAGAAACTCAAGATCGACGACCGCATCGTCGACGCCTGCGCCATGCAACTCGTCCTCAACCCCTGGCAATTCGACGTCATCCTCACCACCAACCTCTTCGGCGACATCCTCTCCGACCTCATGGCCGGCCTCGTCGGCGGCCTCGGCATGGCCCCCGGCGCCAACATCGGCGACAAAGCCGCCATCTTCGAAGCCGTCCACGGCTCCGCCCCCGACATCGCCGGCAAAGGCATCGCCAACCCCCTCGCCCTCCTCCTCGCCGCCTGCCTCATGCTCGACCACGTCAACACGCAAACCCACTCGCCGACCGCATCCGCCACGCCATCGACCAAGTCATCCGCGACGACGGCCTCCGCACCCCCGACCTCGGCGGCAAAGCCAAGACCAAAGACTTCACCCGCGCGGTCATCAAGCGCCTCAAGTAAGGACGCGCAGATAAATCCAGCGGCCCGCCGCGCGCCGCTGAGCCTCGATCGCGGCATATATCTGCCGGCAGATAGGAGCCATCTACCTGTAGACGTTTCCCTCTATAGGTGGATACTTTCGGCATGCGAAGGATGCCGTTCAATCAATAGTTAGGCAAAGAAAACCATGAGCGATTGGGATTTTCTTTACGAAATGAATGAGCGCGGCTACAGCGCAGAGGAAATAGCTGATGCTGCTGGTTCCGGCGCTGCGCCTTGGGAATGGGAATACCTAAGCAGAGAGTGGATCGATTCTCAGCTTGAAGATGCCCCAGAAGATGGTGCGATCCCAGTTGAGCCAGGAACGCCCTTTCAGAGCAGAGATGGATTTCCCTTTAGCACCCTAGAGCAAACAGAGATTCTCTACGATCTAGTTGATTGCGCTACACGCCACTTCGAGAACACTGGCAGGTACTTACAAATCTGGGGAGAACTCGGAGAGATCTACGCTGAGATCAAATTCGGACTTCGCCGTCATGGGACACACGAGGCCGGTTCAGACGGCACAATTGCCGGAAAGCTTGTTGAGGTAAAGACCATCTCGCCTGAGAAAGCCAGCGACCGTGTACTTGTTAAGAGCCAAGGAAACTTTGAGCAATTGCTCATCGTCCGCATTGATCGGGATTTTCAGTTCACAGGCAAGCTCTTTGACAGAAGCGAGCTAAAGGGAGCTGCCGGCAAGTTCCTCAGAGGTCGACTCAAGGATGACACCAGTGATGCCTAACATGACGCTCAACCTCGCTCCGTTCGGTCGCTGGACCCTTTGCCAGCAAGCCGGCTCGGGCCGGTTAGCTCCACGTTATGCGGCAAGACATTAACCGCCTGCTCGAGATCGTCGCGAAGGCGAGGCCGTACGCGTCGTTCTTTGAGTGGCCAGACAAAGAGCAAAAGGAACTCGGGGTCGTTGAAGAATTAGTTGGCTCGTTGAATGCCCGAACTGGCTGTCACCTCGCGAATCTAAGACCTCAGCGTCCTGACCCGCCGGACTGTATCTGTGAAGATGCCGATGGGAAGGTCATTGCGGTTGAAGTTTCGGAAATTGTGTGCGGTATCGCCGCGAGTAAGAACGCGAGAGGGGAGGAGGTCTACCGGGTGTGGCGGCCCGGTGAGCTGACGGATAGTATCCGCACTAGGCTAGAAGAGAAGGACAGGAAGACCTTCCATGGCGGACCCTTCGCCTCGATCATCGTCTGTCTCTTTACGGACGAACCTGCGCTTACGCATGAATTTGCGGTTGGGGAGCTTCAGCCCGAGTCGTTCGGCCCGTTTCGGCAAATCTCGGCGGCATACCTGCTGTTCTCATATCACCCGGGCTCTAAGAGTTATCCGCTCATTCCGCTGCAACTTGCCGCATAACATGGCGTTGGTGCGGACGCGCCGCGAGCCACCGTCACTGCTCAGTTGGTGTGCTGCGGCGCGCGGCACTACTCCACTATAAGGACTTCCCCGATTACTGCAACGGTGACGTAAGAAGGTCTGACTGCGTCACTATAACCGGCCTGTTTGTGAGCAATCGAGTGCTCTGGCCCTGATGAAAGCCGCACGCCCGGTCCTCGATCGTTAGTCGGCATGGATTGCTGCCGTTCATTTTGCAGGTTCTCCGGGCGTCGGTCTGACCGTTTCGTCATCGTCGATTGCATTCGGTTGGGGCGATCAATGCTTCATCTGTAGCGTGACATCGTGCGCGAGCAGCGCCCAAGCGAGGCGCGCGTGACCTGCCCAGGTTCTTTGATCCAATCGTAACTTGAGAGAATGGCTCCTGCCTACGAGCGAGGAGCCCATGAAGAAGAGCAGATTCACCGAAGAGCAGATGGTCGCGATCCTGCGGGAAGCCGACAAGGCAGCGGTTCCCGAGGTCGCCAAGAAGCACAAGGTCAGCGAGCAGACGATCTATACGTGGAGGAAGCGCTTCGGCACGCTGGAGCCGGCGGACGTGAAGCGCCTGCGCCAGCTCGAGCTCGAGAACGCGAAGTTGAAACGCATCGTCGCCGAGCGTGATCTCGAGATCGACACGATGAAGGAGATCAACCGCCGAAAGTGGTGAGCTCGCAGGCGCGCCGCGAGCAGGTCGCGCTCGCGTGCGAGCGCGGCCACTCCGAGCGGCGCGCCTGCGAGCTGATGGGCATTGCCCGTTCGGGGCTGGGGTATCGGTCGGTGCGCACCGAGCGCGATCAGCCGACGCTGGAGGCGATGAAGCGTCTGGCGGCGCAGTATCCGCGCTACGGCTACCGGAGGATTCGGGTGTTCCTGAGACGAGAAGGCCATGGGATGAGCCGGCACCGAGCGCATCGCCTCTGGCGCTTGGCGGGGCTGCAACTGCCTCGCAGGAGACCTCGTCGGCGTCCCGCCACCTCACGGCCGCGGCCCCTGCCAGCGTTCGGTCCCAACCACGTCTGGGCCTACGACTTCGTGTTCGACGCCAGCGCGAGCGGCCAGCAGATCAAGTGCCTGACCGTGATCGATGAGTTCACCCGCGAGTGCCTAGCGATCGACGTGGCCGGCTCGATCCGCTCGGCCCGCGTGATCGAGGTGCTCACCCGCTTGATCTCGGCGCACGGTGCGCCGCGGTTCCTTCGCTCGGATAACGGCCCGGAGTTCGTCAGCCACGCGATCCTCACCTGGCTGGCCGATTCCGGCATCCAGACCGCACACATCGATCCGGGCAAACCGTGGCAGAACGCCGACAACGAGAGCTTCAACGGCAAGTTCCGCGACGAGTGCCTGTCGCTGGAATGGTTCCGCAATCGCGCCGAGGCCCGCATCGTCATCGAAACTTGGCGTCGTCACTACAACCATATCCGTCCGCATTCGAGCCTCAAAGACATGACACCCATCGAGTTCAAAGCGCGTTACGATTCCATCCAACAGGGAGCCGTTCCCCAGTTATGAATGGTCCGAAGATCCCTGGGCAGGTCATAACCGTATATCCGATTTCATAGGCTTGATGCTGAAAGCGTGGAGCTGGTTCGGCATTTCACTTCAGATCATCGTGCTCCTATTGGTAATTTACGAAACCGTCACTAGTAGCCTAAGCAACGCACCTTATGCTTGGTTCGTTGTTGTCCTTGAGTTATTGTTTCCAGCCATCGGCTCCGTAGTCGGATTGCTCTGCAGAGTCCTTACGGGGCGCGATCCTGGACAAGCGCGTCGGGCCAGAGATTTTCTTTCTAAAGCCGCGGAGGCGCAGTCTTCGGCGGGTGTTAGCTAACTAATCGTTCCAGCGGACGCGCTGCGCGCGCCGCTAAATTCAGGCATTGAGCCGCCCGTACTATCTTCTATTCCCCTATCCTCGCCTCCTGGACATCGGAAGCCGAATGCGCGAACAAGTGCGACTGATGGATCTTCGAGACGAGTTCCATACTGACGAAGGCTGCTTCATCACTGAGCTGTCCAATATATCCGGAAGACTCCGACGCCTCGATCGCGCGGGCGCGGGTTCTTCCGGGCGTCACGACTCGCTGGCACCGGCTCAAGGGAACAATCGAGCGGTACGTGATTGTTTCGGGCACCGGCCGGGTCGAGGTCGGGGAGTTGCCGGCACAGGAGGTGGCGCCGAATGACGTGGTGCTGATTCCTGCCGGGTGCCGGCAGCGGATCACTTGCACGAGCGCGCGAGGATCTGGTGTTTCTGGCGATCTGCACGCCGCGCTTTCGGCCGGAGGCGTACGACGACATCGATCCGGCGCCGCCTTGATGCTGGTGCTCACAGTGCACCAAGTGATGTCGACCGCCAAATGGATTAGTCGTTACCTGGCGTTGGTGCTTGCGAGGGCGTACGAGCACAACGTCACACCGCGACTGTCCACGAGTATTGCTTTTGCGGGTCTTTGCGATTATTAAGGACCGATGCCAACCACACCACTCGACCGGTTGATGTTCGCTCAGGGAGACTTGTGTTTTTTCTGTAAGCAGCCGCTGTCGCCAGGCGAGGCGAGCGTGGAGCACCTTGTCGCAAGCGCCAATGGCGGCACAAATAACGACGAAAACTGTGTTGCCTGCTGCAAGTCGTTGAATGCCCTGTTGGGGAGCAAGTCCCTGAAGGAGAAGATGCAGATCGTCCTGAACCAGAAGGGACAGTTCAAATGCCCGAACAAGACGGGCGCAGGAAAAACTCCGAAGCCACCCCCCACAGCGCAGGCGCCGTCGCCGCACGCGGCAAAGTCGCCTGCCGAAAGACTCGCGGCTGTCGTTATCGATCTCCAAAAGAGGGGCTCGGCCAGGCCGCGTACCGTAAAGACGCTCACGAGCACGATCGGTGCGCTATTTCAAAAGCAACTGTCGGAGCACGAGGTGGCGTCTCTGATCGAGCACCTAAAGAGAGACGGAACCGTGACGGTGAGCGGCACAAAAGTGTCGTATGCGTTCACTCACAAGGCGAACTAGCTGTTCCGGCTTGGCCTGCCGTTGACTGTCGATCAGTCATACCCTCCTTCGGGTTGCACGGGTAGCGAGGACCTGGTGTTTCTGGCGATCTGCACGCCGCGCTTTCGGCCGGGGGCGTACGAGGACATCGATCCGGCGCCGCGCTGAGGGCGTTATCGTGCAGGTTATGAGTGACGAACGGACGTCTGATCGGGGCCGGAATGTCGGTTTGCGGCTTGAGGCCGATCGGCTGACTTTTCTTGATTCGACGGCTGGCGACCAAGGTAGGCGCACGCTCGGGCCGCTCGCCGGCGTGAGAGGCGATCTCGAGCAGGGGCGTCTGACCGCGAGCCGGCGCTCGAGCGCGCGATCGCTCGAGGTCGAGGACCTGATCATGCCGGTGATTCGTGCCTTGCCCGGGAGCGCGGAGCTCAGGGTCTCCGGTTCGGAGTTGGCGGAGGTTCTGGCTCTGGTTGCCGGCCGGCGATGGCGTCGCCGTTCCGATCGAGTCGGTGGAGGGCCTGTTCAATCAGCTTGCGGATTACGCCGCGGGTTGGCCGGTCGTCTGGCGTCACGCCGCGTCTCCGGGCCGGGTCGCCTTGGGTCTGGTCGTGTTGCGCGAGGTGATGCACCACGGCGGGTTCCGCTCGGTCTCGTTGTTGCGCGATTCCGCGTAGTTGCAGCACCATGGCAAGAAGAAAGGGGGAAGGCATATGCCTAAGTCAGGTCCAGTGGTCGCTTCGGATGTTCCGCCCAGAGCCAAGGCGTCCAACTACCCGCAGCCGTTCGCCTCGCGCGTCGCCGGGCGGCAGAAGCAGGTGCTGGGGGATGTGTTCGGGCTGAAGAGTTTCGGGGTGAATCGCACCACGTTGAAGCCCGGCGCGATGTCGGCGCTGCGGCATTGGCACGGGGTGCAGGACGAGTTCGTCTACATCCTTTCGGGTCATCCGACGCTCGTCACCGATGCCGGCGAAACGCCGCTCCATCCCGGCATGTGCATGGGGTTCAAGGGCGGAGACCCCGACGGGCATCATCTGGTGAACCGGACGAAGGAAGACGTCGTGTACCTGGAGATCGGAGACCGCCTGCCGGGCGATTCGGCAGAGTACCCGGACGAAGATCTCAGGGTGGTGATGGGGGCCGACGGCAAGTGGCAGTTCCAGCACAAGAACGGGACGCCTTATTGATGATGGCCGGCCGGTGCATCCGACGGGCGGCGGGCTGAACCGCGTGGTGCGGCTGTTCCTGACCGCGAACGGGCTGCTGCTGCCGTTTCTCGTGCTGCAGATGTGAGTGTCATGCCGATCGCTGTTTTGCTGAAGGCGCTCGTGCTGTGGCTGGGCATACTCGTTCTTGCCATTCTCAACGGCATGCTGCGAGAGAAAGCGCTCATCCCGGCCATGGGGACGTTCGCCGGTCTGATCGCAAGCGGCATCGTTCTCTCCGCCTGCATCGTCTTGGTCGCTTTTCTCGCCGCGCCCTGGTACGGCCCGCTTGCCTCGCCGCAGGTTTGGCTCATAGGTCTGTTCTGGCTTGTCCTTACGCTGCTTTTCGAGTTCAGCTTCGGTCGCTTCGTACAACACAAGGATTGGGCACAATTGCTCCAGGCGTACACGTTCAAGGGGGGCAACCTGTGGTCCGTCGTGCTGGCGGTCACTTTGATCTCGCCCTGGCTCGCCGCGCGGCTGAGGGGCCTGCTGTAGCGATGTTGGCGCCGAACCACTCTGAGCGGGTGAGCGGGCTCCTCCGCACAGTGTTGGCATGACCAAGACGACTCACCTTCACCCCTCCGACCTTCGCGGCTTCGCGCGGCTGGCGACGCAGGCGACTGCCGGGCTGGCGGATCTGGTGGAGGCGATGCACCACACGATCACCCGCCGCGGCGGCGCGGGCGGGGCGCAAGCGCCGGCCCGCATGCGCGGCATCGCGGGGCTGGTGTACAAGAGCGTGCGCGGCGTGACGCGCCTGGTCGGAGGCGGGCTGGATGCCCTCCTTGGCCGACTCAGGCCGGAGCTTCAGGGACGCACT
Source organism: uncultured beta proteobacterium (assembly GCA_963811085.1). Classification (GTDB taxonomy): domain Bacteria; phylum Pseudomonadota; class Gammaproteobacteria; order Burkholderiales; family SG8-39; genus DAHVFK01. Next base: position 84,681 of record CAWEPV010000002.1, read on the forward strand.
TCATCGCCCGAGCGCGAGGCGGTGCTGGCCGCGTTGAACGGCGTGCTGGGCGATTACCTCGTCGCGACCGGCAACCCGCTCGCGATCCCGATGAGCCTGCGGCGCGACGGCCGGGCGCTCGCGCTCGAGACGCGGGCGCTGGCCGCGGCGTTCCCGCAGGCGGGCGGCAAGCTGGCCGTGCTGGCGCACGGGCTGTGCATGAACGATCTGCAATGGAACCGCGCAGGGCACGACCACGGCGCGGTGCTTGCCCGCGAGCTGGGCTACGACTGCCTCTATCTGCACTACAACAGCGGCCTTCACACCTCCACCAACGGGCGCGCGCTGGCCGACCTGCTCGAGCTTCTCGTCGGGCAATGGCCGCATCGGGTCGAGGAGCTCGCGATCGTCGCCCACAGCATGGGCGGGCTGGTCGCGCGCAGCGCCTGCCATTACGGTCCGCTCGCGGGGCACGCATGGCCGCGGCATCTGCGCAAGCTCGCTTTCCTCGGCACGCCTCACCTGGGCGCGCCGATGGAACGCGCCGGAAACTGGGTGGACGCGGTTCTGGGCGCGACGCCTTACACCGCCCCGTTCGCCCGGCTGGGAAAGATCCGCAGCGCCGGCATCACCGACTTGCGCCACGGCAACGTGCTCGACGAGCACTGGGAGGGCCGCGACCGCTTCGCGCGCGCGCACGACATTCCGCGCTTCGTGCCTCTGCCGGACGGCGTGGACAGCTACGCGATGGCGGCGAGCGCCGGCAGGAAGCGCGGCGACCTGCGCGATCGCCTGCTGGGCGATGGAATCGTGCCCGTGCGCAGCGCCCTGGGCCTGCGGAAGGGTTCGGACCGCTCCCTGTGGTTTCCAAAGTCGCGCCAATGGATCGGTTACGGCATGAAGCACCTGGACTTGCTCGGCCGGACCGAGGTGTCCGATCGACTCGTGCGATGGTTTGCGTCCGGGCCCGGCGCGCGCCGCCCGGCCGGCCGCGCGACATGATGCTCGCGCGCTTTCTGATCGTCGTTCTCGCGCTGCAGCTCGGGCTGTTCTGGGCCGCGGGGCTGGCGCTGTGCGCGCATTTCGGCTGGTCGGGCTGGTGGAGCCTCGCGCTTGCGCCGGCCGGCGTGCTGCTGCTCGAGGCGCTGACGGTGGCGCAGAGCTTCGCGCTGTCGCGCCTGTTCGCGGGCGGGGCGCCGGCCTCGGCACGCTTGTCGTGGGGCGCAAGGCTGAGGTTGTTCTTGTGCGAGCTCGGCGCGTACGTGCTGCTGTTCACGTTCATGCAGCCGTTCGCGCGGCGCACGGTCTCGGGCGCGGCGGGGGGCGGGATGCCGGTCGTGCTGGTGCCGGGCATCTACTGCAACGCGGGGCTGTGGGGTTGGTTCCGGCGCAGGCTCGCGGCGCTGGGCGTGACGGGGACCTGGGCGGTGACGCTCGAGCCGCCGCAGGCAGGGATCGACCAGCTGGCCGAGCGGCTGGCGGAGGAGATCGCACGGGTGTGCGGGGCGACCGGCGCCGAGCGCGTGGTGGTGGTGGGGCACAGCATGGGCGGGCTCGTCGCGCGCGCCTGCGCGCGCGATCCCGCGGCGCGCGCGCGCATCGCGAGGATCGTAACGCTCGGCACGCCGCACCACGGAAGCATCCTCGCGCGCTGGGGGCTGGCGCACAACGCGCGCCAGATGCGCCCCGGCAGCGCCTGGCTCGCGGCGCTGAATGTGGACGGCGCCGGCGCGGCGGACGGGGTGCCGGTGGTGTCGGTGTTCTCCTGGCACGACAATTTCGTCGCACCGCAGGACAGCCCGGTTCTAGCCGGCGCGCAGAACGTGGCGCTGGCCGGGCTGGGACACCTGTCGCTGGTGTTCTCGGACGCGGTGGCGCGGCGCGTCGCGGCGGAGGCGCTGGCTGCTCAGAAGTGAAGCCCGCGGGTCAGCTCGGCGAACGCGGCCTGCTCCGGCGTGAGCTTGGGCGCGGCGGCAGGATCCTTGATGCCGAGCGCGGCGGCCGACTCCGGGAACATGCGGTAGGCGGTGTTCATGATGATGTGCGAGATCTTGGGCGCCACGGCGTGCACGACCTCGGCGAACACGCCCAGGCGCGTGGTGACGCGCTCGGGCCGCTCGATGACGGCCTGCGCGATGAGGTCGGCCGCCTCCTCGGGCGCGAGCATCGGGGTGTGCTGGTAGATCTCGGTCGGCGCGCTCATGGCGGTGCGCACCAGCGGCATGTTGACGGTGGTGAAGGTGATGCCGTCGTCGGCGAACTCCGAGGCCGCGCAGCGCGCGAAGGCGTCCATCGCCGCCTTTGAGGCGACGTAGGCCGAGAAGCGCGGCGCATTGGTCAGCACGCCGAGGGAGGAGATGTTGATCACGTGCCCCGATTTCTTCTTCTGCATCGACGGCAGCAGCGCGAGCGTGAGGCGCAGCGCGCCGAAGTAGTTCAGCCGCATGGTGCGCTCGAAGTCGTGGAAGCGCTCGAACGAGTGCTCGATCGAGCGCCGGATCGAGTGGCCCGCATTGTTGATCAGCACGTCGACCGCGCCATGGGCCTCGAGCACCGCCGCGGCGGTGCGCTCGACCTGCTCGAAGTCGGTCAGGTCGCAGACGTAGGTCGCGATCGTGCCGCCCTCGGCCTTGATCTCGGCCTCGGTCCGGCGCAGGCGCTCCTCCTCGCGGTCGAGCACGACCACGGTCGCGCCCGCGGCGGCGAGCTTGCTCACCGCCGCGCGGCCGATGCCCTGCCCGCCCCCGGTGATCAGCACCACCTTGCCCTTCACCGCGCCGCCCAGGCTGCGGTCGCGAAACAGCTCCGGGTCGAGGTGGCGCTCCCAGTAGTCCCACAGCCTCCAGGCGTAGTCCTCCAGCGGCGGCACCTCGATGCCGCTGCCGGCGAGCGCGGCCTGCGCCTCGCGGCAGTCGAAGCGGGTCGGGTAGTTGACGAACTGCAGGATGCCCGGCGGCAGGCCCAAGTCCCTCATCACCTGTTCGCCGATGCGCCGCACCGGCGCCATGCGCGCGATGCCGTGCCGCACCGCCTCGGGGATGAAGCCGAGCATGCGCGCGTTGACCTTCATGCTCATCGACGGCGCATGACCCGCCTTGGCGAACAGATTGAGGATGTCGCCCACCCGCCGCGGCTTGGGGTCGGTCAGGTGGAAGCACTTTCCGTCGAGGCCGGGCTGGTGCGCGATGTGGTCCATCGCGGCCACCACGAAGTCCACCGGCACCAGGTTCAGGCGCCCGCCCTCGACCCCGATCGCGGGCATCCACGCCGGCAGCGCGCGGCGCAGCTTCTGGATCAGCTTGAAGAAGTAGTACGGGCCGTCGATCTTGTCCATCTCGCCCGTGCGCGAGTCGCCCACCACGATGCCCGGGCGATAGATGCGCCACGGCCGGCGGCACTCGCCGCGCACGATGGCTTCGGCGTCGTGCTTGGTGCGGAAGTACGGATGCTCGAGGTTCTCCGCCTCCTCGAACATGTCCTCGCGGAACACGCCTTCGTACAGCCCGGCGGCGGCGATCGAGCTGGCCAGGTGCAGGCAGCCGACCCCGGCCTCGTGCGCGAGTTCCACCGCGTGGCGCGTGCCCTCGACGTTCGCGGCCTGCTGCGCCTCGGCGCTGGCCCTCAGATCGTACACCGCGGCCAGGTGGAACATGTGCTCGACGCCGCGCAGGCGTTCGAGATCCGCCTCGGACAGGCCCAGGCGCGGCAGCGTCAGGTCGCCCGTCAGCGGGATTGCGCGCTCGGGCCCGACGCCCCAGCGCCGGCGCAGCGCGTCGACCTTTTTCAGCCTGCGCTCGCGCACCAGGAAATACACGGTCGAGCCTTCGCGCTCGAGGAGCTTGCGCGCGAGCCGCGAGCCGATGAAACCGGTCGCGCCGGTAATGAAGTAGCGCATGGCGGTCGTCCCTTGGAGATAGGGCTAATCTAGGATCGATCCGGCGCGCGCCTTTTGACGTAGCGCAAGAAGCCGGCGGGTCCAGTTTGTATCGTTGTTTCCATGTCCCAGCGCAGACCCATGTCCGCGATCGACACCGCCTGGCTGCGGACCGATCGGCCGACCAATCCGATGGTGATCGCAGGGGTGCTGCTGACCGAGGGCAGGCTGCCGTTCGAGCGCTTCAAGCAAGTCATCGCGACGAATTTCCTGCGTCACGGGCGCTTTCGCGAGCGCGTCGCGTTCGACGGCGACAGCGCATACTGGGAGCCCGATCCGAACTTCGACCTCAGCTTCCACGTCAGGCGCACGGCGCTGCCGCGCCCGGCCGGAAGGAAGGAGCTCTACGAGCTGATCGGCGACCTGATCAGCTCGCCGCTCGACCGCGCGCGGCCGCTGTGGCAGTTCCAGCTGGTGGAGCACTACGGGCGCGGCAGCGCGATCATCGCGCGCATCCACCACTGCTACGCCGACGGCGTGATGATGATGCAGGTGCTGCTGTCGATGACCGGCGATCCGGACGCGCCGGCCGAGCCGGACGCGGGCGCGGCAGGCGAGGCGCGCGACGATCTTCTGCAGCACTGGTTCGGTCCGCTCGGCAAGGCCGTGAACGACACGCTCAAGCTCGGCAGCGGGCTGGCCGGGGTCTACATCGACGCCCTGCTCCACCCCGGCCACGCGCTCGATTACGCGCGGCGCGGGATCGACCTTACCGCCGAGGCCGCGCGGCTCGCGCTCATGTCGGCGGACTCGCCCACGCGCTTCAAGGGCACGCCGCGCGGCGTCAAGCGCGCAGCCTGGACCGACCGGCTCCTGCTGTCCGAGGTCAAGGCGCTGGCGCACGCCACCGGCTGCTCGATCAACGACGTGCTGATGAGCTGCGCCGCCGGGGCGCTGCGCGGCCACCTGCTCGACAAGGGCGACCCGGTCGAGGGGGTCGAGGTTCGCGCGCTGGTCCCGGTGAACATGCGCGGCCAGGCCGGGGGCGGGCCGCTGGGCAACTATTTCGGCGGCGTGTTCGTTCAGCTGCCGCTCGGCATCGACAACCCGATGGAGCGGCTGTACGAGCTCAAGCGGCGCATGGGCGAGCTCAAGGGCTCGGCCGAGCCGCTGTTCACGCTCGGGCTGCTGGCCGCGGTCGGCATGGGTCCCAAGGCGCTGCAGCAGGAGGTCATCGACATCCTCGCCAGCCGCTGCTCGCTCGTGCTGACCAACGTTCCGGGGCCGCAGCACAGCCTCTCCCTGGGAGGCCGCAGGCTGCGCGAGATCGTGTTCTGGGTGCCGCAGTCGGGCGCGATCGGGCTGGGGATCAGCGTCCTGAGCTACGACGGCGGAGTTCAGTGCGGGATCGTCGCGGACACGAGCCTGGTGGAAGACCCGGAGGACATCGCGCGCCGCTTCCGCAGCCAGTTCGAGCAGATGCTCTGGATCGCGCTGATGGGCTCCTGGGACGGCCCGCCCGATCCGGACCAGGCGGCCGAACTGCTCGGCCCCGGCGCCGCGGGCGAGCCCGGCTAGCCGTCCTCCAGGCGCGACCTGGCGAGCTCGACGTCGAGCCGCTCCATCGCGTCGCGCGGCTCGATCTCGGAAGCCTCCACCACCAGCTCGGTCGCTTCGTCGAGCCGGCTCTTGCCGAACATCATGAGCAGCCCGCCCGAGTACTCGACGCGCGCGATCGCCGATTGCGGATTGAGCTCGAGCGCCTTGCGGAAATGCTTCAGCCCCTCGTCGCGGCTCGCGCCGTAGGTCAGCCCGCCGAGCATCGCGCCCACCTTGTCGATGATCTCCGCGTGGTAGACGCCGACCGCGGTGTGCGCTTCGGCGTGCCTGGGCTCGAGCTCGAGCGTGCGCGCGAGCGCGTCCCTGATCTTGCCGCCGATGCCCTGTGCCAGCGCCTCCATCACCGATGCGTACTGGCTGCGCCGCCCGAGCGCGTAGGCGTAGAGGTAATGCGAATTGGCGTGATCGGGCAACGCCGCGATCGCTTCCTCGGCGCGCGCGCCGACTTCCTCCAGCAGCTTGAGCTTCCTCGCCTTGCCCGGCTCGAGGTAGTTGGCGTAGATCGCGGCTGCCTTGTTCGCCACCGCGTAGCCCGGCGGCCCGAGCTCCAGGCCGAGCTCCGCCGCCTGCTGGAAATCGCCCCGGTGATAGCGGCGCCAGGCTTCGAGCAGCTTCGGCTCGCGCGGCAGGGGCTCGCGGTCGCCGAGGTGCAGGCTGGCCCAGCGCTTCTTCAGCTCGGGGCCGGAATAGTCGAAGGCCTCGTGCGGGTGGGGAAACGCGGCCCAGGTTGCTTTCTTCGCCATTCAGCGCGCTCCTTGCCGCGCCTGCACCCAGTCGTCGAGCAGGGCGAGGCTCGCGCCCAGGCCGTGGCGCAGGGTCCTGCCCGAGACGCGCCGCAGCGAGGGGCTGGTGCGGATGTGGGCCGGGTCCTGGCGCAGCACCTGCGGCCGCAGCGCGATGCCGTGCCGCGCCAGCATCGGCTTGAGCTCGCGCGCGCGCCGCACCAGCTCGCGCAGCGTGTTGCGGTAGGCGTGATCGCACACGCGCTTGCGGTTGGCGTAGCTGAACACGTTGACGAAGAACATCTCCGCGTCGTCCGGGTCGGGCTCGAGCAGCAGCACGTCGGCGTCCTTGTACTCGGTATCGTACTTCGCCATGCCGACCTGCATGCGCGAGTGGATCAGGGCGCGGAAGGTCTGCGACAGCACCACCGGCAGGCCGCCGTCGACCAGCTTCTCGTGCTTGGGCCTGCCCTTGGCGCGCGCCATGGCGGCGTCGAACGGCACCAGCGGGTTGACGCAGAACACCAGGTTCGCGCCCTCGCGCAGCGCGACCGAGGCGTGCAGCGTCTTCCTCAGCGCACCGTCGACGAAGTCGCGCCCGTCGATGCGGGTGGGCAGGAACAGGCCGGGCAGCGCGGTGCTCGCCTGCACCGCGGTCGAGATCGGCACGTGGTCCCAACCCTTGCCGCCGAAAGCGACCGATTCGCCGCTGTCGAGGTCGGTGGCGACCACGTACAGCGGTCGCGTGAGACTGCGGAAATCGTCCGTCCTGCCGCCGCTGGAGTACAGCCTGGCGAGGAAGCGCCCCACCGGCGCGCTGTCGAACACCCCGGTCGGGAGCGCGCGGCCCAGCGCCTGCAGCGACGCGAGCAAGCCGCGCTCGAGCGGGTTCTGCAGGTAGCGCGTCAGCGCGTCCAGCAGCAGCGCCGGCAGCGAGACGGCGCGCTCGTAGTACTCCCACAGCGCGGGGCGCTGGAACACACCCGGGCTGATCGGGTGCTCGTCCGAGCCGTTCTCGATGTAGATGCGGTACAGCTCCGGCGGGCTCAGCCTGTTGGCCAGGCCGGACGCGATCAGGCTGCCGGAGCTCACGCCGACGTAGACCTCAAGGTCGTTGAAGTCCACCCCCTCGAGGGCGTCATCGAGCGCGAGCAGCGCCCCGATCTCGTAGATGCCGCCCAGCGGGCCGCCGCCCGCGAGCGCGAGGCCGACGCGCGAGCGCCCCTGGCGCCGGCGCTTGCTGCGGCGGCCGGCGTGCGCCCTGAGCATGACGCGCCGCTAGGCCGACGGCGAGGCTTGTTTACCGGCCTTGCCCGCGCGCTTGGCGGAGCCGCCCTTGGACTGCTTGACCAGCATGCGCACGTTCGCGTTCAGCTCGTTCACGTGCTTGGACAGCGCCTGGATGTCGCCGTAGCTCGGCACGCCGAGCTTGTTGAGCGACTTCGACACGCGGTCCTCGAACACCTGCTCGAGCTTGTCCCAAGTGCCCGCGGCGTTCTTGCTCAGCCGCGTCATCTGCGCGCTGGCGGCCTTGCCGGTGCGCGACTGGACCGCCTCGCCTTCCTTCACCAGCGAGTCGAACATCTTGCCGCCCTCGGACTGCGCCCTGCGCGAAGGCGCCCAAGACCGGCAAGCCAGATCTGGTGAGCGGAACTCATCACCACCTGTCCGAACTTGCCGTCGCCTGCTGCTGCTTTGAGCTTTTGTGCCATCTCAATCTCCGTCATCGAATTCGATATTTGAATCGTCCCCTTCCGCTTGTCGCTCGGAAGGCAGACTCACTGTGCGCCTTGCGCGGACACGCAGCTTGACTTGCGTCAAGCCGGCGCGTCGGCGCACGGCGTATACCGGACCAGGGCCTTGCGGGTCCCGCTCCCCACCATGGACAAGATCTGGCTCAAGAACTACCCGAAGGGAATCCCGGCCGAGATCGACGTTCGCGCCTACGCCTCGCTGAAGGACATCCTGGAGCAGAGCTGCGAGCGCTACCGCGACCTGCCCGCCTTCAGCAACATGGGCACCACGATCAGCTACGGCCAGCTGGACGCGATGAGCCGCAGCTTCGGCGCCTACCTGCAGCAGGCGCCCGGCCTGGCGCCAAGGGCGACCGGGTGGCGATCATGATGCCCAACCTGCTGCAGTACCCGGTGGCCATGTTCGGCGCCCTGCGCGCCGGGATGACGGTGGTGAACGTCAACCCCCTCTACACTCCGCGCGAGCTCGAGCACCAGCTCGCGGACTCGGGCGCCAAGGCGATCGTGGTGCTGGAGAACTTCGCGCACACGCTGCAGCAGGCGCTGGAGAAGACCCCGGTGCCGCACGTCGTGGTGACGCGCATCGGCGACCTGCTGTCGTTCCCCATGAGCCTGGCGGCGAACCTCGCGGTCAAGTACCTCAAGCGGATGGTGCCGGCCTGGAGCATCCCGCGGGCGATCGACCTGCCGCGCGCGCTGGCGCTCGGCCGGCGGCCGCTCGCCGAGGTCTCGGTCACCGCCGACGACATCGCCTTTCTGCAGTACACCGGCGGCACGACCGGCGTGCCGAAGGGCGCCATCCTGACGCACGGCAACATGGTCGCGAATCTCGAGCAGACCGCTGCCTGGATTAGCGGCAATCTGAAGGAAGGCGCCGAGACGATCGTCACCGCGCTGCCGCTGTATCACGTGTTCTCGCTCACCGCCAACCTGCTCACCTTCATGAAGCTCGGCGCCCACAACGTCCTGATCACGAACCCGCGCGACATTCCGGGCTTCGTCAAGGAGCTGAAGAAGGTGCCGTTCACCGTCATCACCGGCGTCAACACCCTGTTCAACGCGCTGCTCAATGCACCGGGGATCAAGGAAATCAACACCGGCACGCTGAAGCTCGCGGTCGGAGGCGGCATGGCGTTGCAGCGCACGGTGGCCGAGCGCTGGCAGCAACTGTTCGGCATCCCCCTGATCGAAGGCTACGGCCTGACCGAGACCTCGCCCATCGTGTGCGCCAATCCGCTCGACGTGCTGCAGTTCACGGGTTCGATCGGCCTGCCCGTGCCCTCGACCGAGGTGAGCATCCGCGACAGCGGCGGCAAGGAGCTTCCCCTGCGCGAAACGGGCGAAATCTGCGTGCGCGGGCCGCAGGTGATGAAAGGCTACTGGAACCGGCCCGACGAGACCGCCGAGGTCCTCACCGCAGACGGGTGGCTGCGCACCGGCGACATGGGCTTCATCGACGAGCGGGGCTACGTCAAGCTGGTCGACCGCAAGAAGGACATGGTCCTGGTGTCGGGCTTCAACGTCTACCCGAACGAGATCGAGGACGTGGCGACGAGCCATCCGGACGTGCTGGAAGCGGCCGCGATCGGCATGCCCGACGAGCGCTCCGGCGAGCGCGTGCGGCTGGTGGTGGTGAGGAAGTCGGGCTCGCTCACCGCCGAGGCGCTGATCGAGCACTGCCGCAAGCAGCTCAGCGGCTACAAGGTCCCGCGCGAGGTCGTGTTCCGCGACGAGCCGCTGCCGAAGACCAACGTGGGCAAGATTCTGCGCCGCGCGATCAAGGAGCAGGAGTCCGCGTCCGCTCCGGCGCGGTCCGCCGGCCTGGCATGAGCGAAATCGCGCAGTTCCTGCGCGAGCAGCTCGACCGGGCCAGGGCGCTGCGCCTGGCGCACGAGGCGAGTCCCGAGCGCGCGGCGCAGCGCTTGTGGCTGCGCCGCTGGCAGGCCGCGCGCCTGACGCGCACCTACCAGGATCTTCTGAACGACGCGAACACCCGTCCTGCAGCCGAGTTCTTCCTGAGCGATCTTTATGGCCTGAAGGACACCGCCGGGCGCGATGCGGGCCTGGAGCGCGTGTTCCCGCTCATGTCGAAAGCGCTGCCCGACGCGGCGCTGCACGGGATCGGCCTGGCGGTGGAGCTCGACGCGCTGAGCGAGGAGCTGGACGCCCAGCTGCTCGATGTCCTGGCGCGCGAGCTCGGCGTGCGCGACGAGCTGAGCGAGGAGGCGTACGCCGACGCCTACCGACGCTGCGACAACTACGCGCGGCGCCAGCGCCAGATCGGGCTGATCAGGGAAGTCGGCGAGGACCTGGCGCAGCTGGTGCGCAAGTCGATGGTGTACGCGATGTTGCGCAGCATGCGCGGGCCGGCCAAGGCGGCCGGATGCGGCGAGCTGCAGGACTTCCTGGAGCGGGGCTTCCGCGCCTTCAGGAAAATGAAGGATCCGAAGCATTTCCTCGACACCATCCAGGGGCGCGAGATGCGCATCCTGGACCGCATCTACAGTGCAACGCCGCGCCCGTTCGAGCTCGACAGGACGGCCGGATAAGCTACCGCCGCCGCTCAGCGGGTAAGCTGCGCACATGATCACGCAATTGCGCATCACGTTCGCGGACTGGCTGTCGGTCGCGGAGATGGAGATCGCGAGCGAGCTGATCAAGACGTTCGGCGCCACCATCGATTACGACCGGGAGCAGCGCACGCTCATCATCGCGCCGCGCGCCGAGGAGCTCGACACGCTAAAGGAATATCTCGCCGTGTGGGAGACGGACGACGCGATCCGCTGGACCGAGGCGGCCTAGCCGCCGGGCCTCACGGAAGCACGCTGGTCAACGCCGCCCCGCTCTGGAACGGGCCCAGCGGGTTGACGCTTTCCTCGAACTCGTGGATCGCGGGCTGCCCGCCGGTGAGCTTGTAGATCACGACGCCGTGCTCGACCAGCAGCACGCCGTTGAAGCGCCAGCCGGAGACGTCGGTCTTGCGCTTGAAGTTGAACAGGTCGGCGAGGAAGTTGCCGTAGCGCTTGCGCTTGATGTTCGACTGGTTGATCTCGTAGCCCTCGCAGGCGGTCTTGGCGGCGATGCATTGCTGCACGCCGAGGTCGAGGTCGGCGGCGCTGATCGAGGGGCTGGGCAGGAAGCGGCGCAGGACGTCGGAGTAGTTCAGGATGACGATATTCGGGTTCGCCTTGGGGTCGAGCTTCATTTCCTTCAGTTCGGCGACGGTGGTCTGGTTCGGAACGATGTGGTCGAAAGTCTGCTGCGCCTGCGCGAAGCTGTCCCACGGGCTGTAGGTCAGCTGCTGCGCGCGCGGCAGCAGGCTGCTGCATGCGGCGAGAGCGGCGACGGCAAGGATCGATACTGCGCGCAATTCAGGTTCCCGCTTGTCCCAATACCTGCCACCAGCCTAGGCGCCCGCGTCCGCCGGATGTTGCGTCAGATCAAAGCCTGGCGGGGCGGACCCAGACGATTGCGGCCCATGCCAGCGCAACGGTGACCACGCCCGCGGTGACGAGTACCGGAACGCCGAGCTGCGGCTGCGCGGGAACCTGGCCGGCGGCTTTCAGCGCTGCAAGCACGCCTGTGACGCCGAAGAAGTTGTGGAACACGGCGGTGCCGTACAGCTCGCGGCTCGCGAACCACCAAATGCTGGTCGCGAAGCCGATCCCGGTCAGGAATACCACCATGCCGAACTGGTTGAACGGCGGGCTGTGCGCGAAATGGTAGACGCCGAACAGCACGCTCGCGACGGCCGCCGCGGTCAGCACCGAGCCTGCCCGGCTCCAGCTCCGCAACGCGATCCTCACGCTTGCGCCGACGAGCGCCCAGCACACGACGATTTCGGCCACCGAGACGACCCACACCTGCGCGAACGCGTTGACGACCGCAAGCGAAGGCACGTCCCCGGAGGCGCTGAAAGCGAACAGCGCGTAACCCGCAAAGCCTCCGGCGGCGACCCCGATCGCCGCGCGCACGGGGCCGCTGGAGCCGAAGTCCGCAGGCGAACCCACGCCGTCGCGCAGCGCAGCGCGGATCAGCCACAGCGGCAGCAGAATGCCGAGCGCGAGATTCGCCACCACCGCATACGCCAGCCGCAGACCGATCGCCTCCGGACGCACCAGGGTGCCCTGCATGCCTTCGAGCAGGTAGGTGGCGCCGACCCACAGCAGGTACAAAGCGAAAGCGCGCAGGAGCGCATTCGCGTGATTGCGTTGCATGGCGGGATTATGCAGAAGTCTTCATGCGGCGTCCGGATCGGGCATGATTGCGCCTCAAGGAGAATCCGATGGCGACTTTCGTGATTGCGCATGGGGCCTGGTCGGGCGGCTGGGCGTGGAAGAAGATCCGCCAGCGCCTCGGCGCACGCGGGCACGAGGTGTTCACCCCGACCTACACCGGGCTCGGCGAGCGCGCGCACCTGGCGAGCCGCGAGTTCGGGCTCGACACCCATATCCAGGACGTGCTCGGCGTGCTCGAGTACGAGGACCTCTCCGACGTGGTCCTGCTCGGGCACAGCTACGGCGGAATGGTCGCCACCGGCGCGGCGGACCGCGCGCCGCAACGTCTGCGGCGCCTGGCCTACCTCGACGCCTTCGTGCCGGGCGACGACCAGGCGCTGCTCGACCTCGTCGCGCCGGATGAGCGCGCCAGGCGCGAGGCGCTGGTCGGCAGCGAGGGCGACGGCTGGCGCATGGCGCCGAATCCGCCGCCGCCGGACACCAGCGCCGAGGACCTGGCGTGGGTCGGCCCGCGCCGCGTGCCGCTCGCGCTGAAGGCGTTCCAGGATCCGATCAAGCTCACCGGCGCGGTGGAGAAACTTCCGCGCAGCTACATCTACTGCACCATATCGCGCCCCGGCGACGTGTTCCGCCAGTTCCGCGAGCGCGCGCACAATGAAGGCTGGCAGTGCTTCGACCTCGAAGCGAGCCACAGCCCGAACGTCACCGCGCCCGACGCGCTGGTCGAGATCCTCGAGGCGATCGCGGCGGCGCGCTAGGCGCGCGCTTGATCCAGCGCAAACGCGCCGGCCGCGGCCGGCGCTAGGCTTCCTGCCATCCCCATTTCACGGCAGGGCGGCCATGGATTTCACCCTCAGCCTCGAGCAGGACCACGACTACGAGTTCCGCGTCAAGTTCGACTGGCCCGGCGTGCCCGAGCTGCTGCTCGACGAGCCCGATCCGCTGGGCAACAAGCGCGGCCCGAACGCGGCGCGCCTGGTCGCCGCCGCGGTCGCGAACTGCCTCTCGGCCAGCCTGGTGTTCTGCCTGCAGGGCAAGTTCAAGCAGAAGCCGGGGCCGATCAAGGCCCAGGTCACCGGACACCTGGAGCGCAACGAGCGCGGGCGCTTCCGCATCGCGGGCCTCGACGTCGCGATCGAGATGTCCGACGACGCGAGCGCGATCCAGCACATCGACCGCTGCGCGGAGCAATTCGAGGACTTCTGCATCGTGACCGAGAGCATCCGCAAGGGCATCCCGGTCAAGGTCAAGGTCACCGACGCGACCGGACACGTGGTGCACGAGGGCGGCTGAAGCGCCGGGGACTGCGCACAACGCTCAAACGACGAGTCGGGCCGCAGCCGCGTAGAGGACGATCGCAAACGCCCGGCGCAGGACGCCGACCGGCAGCCGGCTCGTGAGCCGCGCGCCGACCGGCGCCATCAGCATGCTCGGCAGCACGACGCCGAGCAAAGCGGGCAGGTTCACGAAGCCGAGGCACAGCGGCGGCAGGTCGCCGTGCGTTGTGCCGGACAGGATATAGCCCAGCGTCCCGGCCGCCGCAATCGGGAAATTGATCGCGGCCGCGGTGCCTATCGCCCTCGGCAGTGCGACCCCGCACCAGGTCAGCAGCGGGATGGTCAGCATCGCGCCGCCGAAACCGACGCTTCCGCACAAGGCGCCGATCGCCGTCCCGATGCACGCCATTGCGCGCCGCCCGAGCGGCCGCGCCATGACCGGCGGCGTCAACCCGAGCAGCATCTGGCTCGCAATGACTGCCACGTACATGGCCAGCGCGGTGCGCGTTGCGGCAACCGGCATCAAGCTGGACGCCGCCGCCCCGGCAAGCGCTCCGGCGACGACGCCGGGGGCGATCCACCTCACCGGCTGCCAGAGTATCGTGCGCCGGGTGTGGTGCGCCCGGGCGCTGGAGAGCGAGGTGAAGAGCACCGACGCCATCGAGGTGCCAAAGGCGAGGGGCAGGGCAAACTCCGCCGGCATTCCGCGGCCGGCAAACGCCAACACCAGCGTCGGCACGATCACGATGCCGCCGCCGATGCCGAGCAGTCCGGCGAGAAATCCCGCCAGACTGCCGGCGGCGGCGATCAAGCTCCAGCTTGCCAGGCTCCCGTCCATGACGTTCCGCCCTTCGGCCCGGTGGCGATCAGTCTGCGTTCGGATTGTCGATGCCGTCCAATTCCTCGGGCGTGTACGTGACCGGGTCTGCCCTGCGCCAGTCGAAGCCCGTCTTGGTGGCGGCGTTCGGGGCGGCCGAGGCGCCCGGGGTATTCGCGGCGTGCGCCGACGCGCCGACCGACGCGACGGGGTCGCAACCGGACATCAAGGTTGCGACGAGCATCAGCGCCAGGAGCGTCGCGATCGCGCCCACCTGGCCGATTGCGCGCAGGCGCAAATCCCTTTCCGGGATGCCCGCAAAGCGATGCGGATGACTTGCGTAGAGCGATGTCTTGCCGTTCATGATTGACTCCTTGCCGATCGCCGGGAGTTCGCGCCGGCGGTGCGCGACGGATGCATCGAGTTGCATTCCGCGCTTCGAAGTATGTGAACCTGAATGCGCCGTGAATATTGAGCGGGCGTGCTAGCCGCAACGCATTAGGGCAGCTGTCCCGCTCAGAGCGCGCCGAGCGCGAGCGACCAGGCCCAAAGCGTGAGGAAGGAAAGCGGGATGCCGATGCCGACCATGAGCGTGACCAGCTCGGGGTCGAGCTTGTTGTCGATCGCGACGATGGCGCCGCCGATCATCGGCGCCATGGCGCCCTCGAAGATGGTCACGCGAATCACCGGATCGTGGAGGTCGGTGAGCAGCGCAAACACGGCAAGCACGGCCAAAGGTCCCGCGACCAGCTTGTAGGCGAGGCCCACTGCCAGCGGGCGCCAGCGCTCGCGCAGCGCCCCGAGGCGCAACTGGTATCCGACCGAGAGCAGGGCAAGCGGGGCGAGCGTGTCGCCGAGCCGGGCGAACGTTCCATCCAGCCAGCCGGGAATCGCCAGCGGGGCGGACGCCAGCGCAACGAGCACCGCGATGAACGGCGGAAACGTGCCGATGCGCCGGACCACGTTTGCCAGAGACAGCGTCCCCGAGGAGAGCGCCGCGGCGGTGAGCAACCCGACCGTAGAAAGGACCACGTAGGTCCCGAGCTGGTCCACCAGGATGCCGACGCCCAGCTGATCGCGTCCGAAAAAGCATTCGATCATCGGCAGCCCGACGAACGAGGTGTTGCCGAGCGCGCCGGTCAGGACGAGCGCGCCCGTGGTTCCGCGCGACCAGCCCAGCAATCGGCGCGCGGCGAAGAAGAACGCAAAGCCGAACGCGAACAGGATCCAGGCCATCGCGACCGGGAACGCCAGATTCGCGTCGAGCGGAAGCTTGCGCAGGTAATGCAGCGTGAGCGCCGGGAGCGAGACGTGGACGATGAACGCGTTCAGCGTGGCCGCGGCGCCCTCGGGCAGGCGGCCGGACCTGCGCAGCGCCACGCCCAGGCCGAAGCAGATCAACAGGAGCGCCATGTTTTCCATGATCGTCGCCCCCGGCTCAACGCTGCACGGGCTCGCGCCGCGGGCGCAGCGCGACCCACGCGAACTCGACCGCGATCCAGGCGATCGGCAACATGCCGATGAGCATGGCGGCGGCGTCGTCCGACGCCAGTGCGGTGCACAGGAAGTAAAGCCCCACCGTTGCGGCGACCATGATGCGAACGAGGTGCGCAACGGAAGCCGTCGACCAGCGCTTCGGCTCGCCCGCGCTGGATTGCGGGTCCCGCTGACGAGGCATTTGCCACTGCGAAAATAAACGCGCCACGATGTCCTCCCGGTGTCGAGCGCCGCGCGGCGAAATTGCCGCACGGTCGAGGACATTCTTGGCGAGACGCGAGCGCGGGGGAATTGAGCGGAAGCGCTAGTCAGTTCAGGCTAGCTCTCCCCTTGGCGAGGAGCGCCGTGGCGACGATTTCCGAGGCCGGATTCCTTTCCGCGTCCCACACCGCCTTGTGGAACTCGACGCCGATCTCCCAGTCGTCCGGGGTGCCGCGGTCGCCGACCTTGTTGCACGCGATCAGCGCGAATCCGGCGCTGATCTCGAGCGCCTGCGCGCGACACCGGGCGACCCGCTCGCCGTGTTGCGGGTGGCCCGAGGGGAAGAAGATCGACTCCTCGCTGGCAACCTCGCGCGCGCGCGTGTTGACGAATGGAAACGGTGCGTACAGCGGCGGCGCGACGATCGCGTAGGCGGGCACGCCTTGCGTGCCGGCGCCGTCGCGCAGGAGCGCGATATCCGCCACCGCCGCGCAATGGTAGTCGCCCGACACGAACACGACGTTGGCAAGGCCGAGTTGGGCGATCCGATGCGCGAGCCTGGCACGCTCCGCGGGGAATCCCTGCCACGAATCGGCCTGGCGCGAACCGTCGGCGCCGGCGGCGAATCGCGCCAGCCCCGGAGCGAACACGCTTCCGCTGACGATGAACTTGGGCGCGTGGGGATCGGGGTCCGCGAGGCGCTGCTCCAGCCAGTCTTCGATGTGCTCCCACTGCGCGTCGCTCATGAGGCGCCAGCGGCCGCCTTTGAACTCGCGCTCGAATCGCGTATCGAGCACGAGGAAGGGCGCTGCCGCTGCGCCCTCGCCGGCCGTGAAGTCGTACCAGAAGCACGCTGTGCGTGGAGGCGCCGAGCGGGTTTCCGGCGCCGCCGGGCCGTGCACGCGCTGGTGTTCGAGATAGGTTTTCGACGCCCAGTTGACGTAGTCCTGCTTCCAGAGCTCAGCCGCGGTCAGCACGCTGCCCGGCTTCGAGCGGCTCCTCGGCCAGGCGTCCTCGACCTCGTGGTCGTCGGGGGCCATGTAGAGCGGAACGCGCGACGCGAGGTCCCTGAAGGCCGGGGTCGCGAAGGCATGCCGATAGCGCGCGGTGTATTTTTCGAGACGGTCGCGAATGTCCAGCAACCCGGCCCACACGTCCGCGTAGATCTGGTCGCCGGCCATGACGACCAATCCCGGACCCTGGTCGACGCGCTCGGCCAGCGCCGCCAGCGTGCGCAGCGGGCGCTCGGCGAGCGTGCGATCGATGGACATGGTCGGATAGCGGCAACAGACCGCCGCGAACCGCAGCGGCTGCGCGCCCACCGCGCAGGCCCTCGGCGCCGCCGCCAGCCGCACCGCGCAATCTTCCAGCGACCCGGTCTTGATCTTCTCCCGCGACAGCGTGCGCAGCGGCGCCGTGGCGCGGGCGTTCTGCTCGGCGAGATGCTGGCGCAGATACTGGATTGCGTTGTTTACCAAGGTATCGCCGATGTCGGTTTTGCCGAGCCACTCGCTCGGCTTGATCGCCGACCCCAGGGGAACCGGCTTCAGCATTGCGATCTGCAACGCCCACGGCGGCATGTCCGGCGAAGCGCGGACCGCTGCCTGAGCTTCGCCTTCGCCGCTTTGCTCGGCCGCGCTGCTCGCCTCCATCCGTATCCGGTGAACGCCAAGTACCCAGTAGGCGGCGTCCGGGTCGCCGGATTCGAATTCGAGATCGGCAAGACCGCAATAGCCGATCGTCTTCCGGCCGTCTGAATCGTCCGATTCCACCCTGAACACCTGCCAGACCTGCGCGCTGTCGCCTTTGGCCTCGCCGCCGCCGCAGCGCACGGTCAGCATCGCAATCGGCAGGTCGCTGCCGGTATCGTCCAGCTGGATCCACACGCGCGCCCGCAATTGCCCGTCTTCGCTCCTGGTCCAGCCGACGATCGGGCCGAGCGCGGGCAGCCGCAGAAGAAACCTGGCATCTTTCAGGTCATCGGGCGCGTCAGACAGATAGTCCGCCGTTGTCGGCGCATCGGCGCCCCGGCTGGTGACGGCGCGGGTCGTCATGGCTTGGCCTCCTCCCCGGTCCGGCGCGGGACAGGCTTCTTCAGGAAATCGGAGATCATCGGGAACACGTCCCGATGCGCGTTGTCCCCGGCCAGGCAGTCGAAGTGCGAGTACCCCTTAGCGACCAGAAGCTCGTACTGCGCCTGGTTCTCCGCGTTCACGCGCTGCAGATTGAGCAGCGATCGTTGCGAGGAAGCGATGTCGAACATGCGATTGCAGTCGCCGTGCAGGAACGCGATCGGCATGTCCATGTAGCTTTGGATCGCATCGTCGTTGACGTAGCGATTCAGCCCGTCCGCGGATACCAGTTGCTCGTACTCGATGAACTTGGCGACCTGCGCGTACGTCGCGAGCGTCCCGTATCCGAAATACTGGTGAAGCAGGTGGTGCGTGCGCGTCATGTGCTCGTGCCGGTAGAGCGGCCCGATGATTCCCGATACGCGCTTGCAGGTCGCGATGTCCACGCGCGGCAGCGCTCGATCGTGCTCGCCGGGGCAGTCTCCGTGGCCGAGCGACAGCGTGCCGAGCAGCCGGTCCAGCAGCACTTCCCAGGCCTTTGCGCCGTCGTCCGCCACCAGGTTGATCGCGTTGAGACCCAGGACGTCCCTCAGCAGGGCGACCAGCTGCCGGCGCCACTGCGTGTACGCGCCGCCGACGATGAACGGCGGCACCTGCGAGAACACCACTTTGCTCAATTTGCCGTCCAGCTTGCCGCTAAGGATCGACATGGCGAGCGACGCCGATCCCATGCAATGGCCAAAGACCATGATCTTCGCGGGCGGCGAGCCTGCCGGAGCTTCCTCGCGAAGGCGCAGTCGAATCTGATCGACTGCCGCGGGTATGTCGAGCGCGGCGACTGGATCGAGCGTGTGCTGCTCCCGGCACGAGGGCAGCGCGGTGCTGGTGCGATAGTCGAACAGCCAGATGTCGAAACCTTGCTTCAGCAGGTGCCGCACGAGATCTTCCTCGAGCGGCTCGCCGACGAAGGCGCGGGTCGATTGCGCGAAACCGGGCAGGAGCATGATCGGCGCGCCAGCGCCGCTGCCCGGACTTGCGACCGCCGCGGGCAAGGCGCGAAAGCGCGTCAGCACGAGCGGCAGCGTGGGTCGCGGCTTGTCAGCACCGACGGCCACCTCGAACCAGTGGTACTCGGGATGCAGGCGCGTGCTCTGGTCGAGCGGCGAAGCGATGCTCTGCGCGAGCAGCGCATGCTGATCGGGCAGCGGCGCGCGTTCCGTGCGCGAGCCTGTAGTCGGGCGCGCGGAAATCCCAGATGTGGGCCTTGGCGATCACGCGCGCGAAAAACAGGGGCAAGCTCGCCAGCGCCAGCAAAGCGTTCGGTAGGTCGCTGGCGTCGAGAATCTGCGGCAGGCCGTTCTCTGCCAATTCGATCAGATCCATGCGCAGCACGCTGCGCGCGATCCGCGCGCCGTCCGCGTCGCGCTGCATCTCGATCGAGAGATCGAGCAGCGAGTCCCAGACGTTCGAATCCAGGGCGAACTGGACGGTCTTGGTGCCGTGCACCGTGTAAGCCTGGTTGGTGGTCCGGTCGCGGGCGCGAATCAGGTAGTGCATTTTGCGCCGCTCGCCGACATGGTTGGCGAGCTTGGGCAGGTTGCGCGCATATTCGAGCGGGCTTTGCTTTTCGGCCTTGCCCTCGCGCTGCTCGCGCAAGTGGCGCATGATTTCGTCGCGGCCGCGCTTGCGGTACCACACTCGCATGGCGCGCCAGGTTCGCGCGATCCGGCGGCTCGGTTCGCGCACCAGCAGCTGCACCGATCCGCCCGTGATCTCGAGCGGCTCGGCGCACAGCGCCGGGCAGGTGATTTGACCGCGCAGCGTGACATCCGGGCGGCCGCCGTCTTCGCCCGACGACGCGACGCGATGCGCGGGATCCTTGAAGAATGCCACGATGTCGGGGATCACCGTGCGCAGCTCGATCGCGACCGGCTTTTGCTGTGGCGTGTCGAGCCAGCCGCGGAAGGTCTCGCGCAGTTCCAAGGCGGTCCGCAGGCCGCCGACGTTGCGGTCCTGCTCGACGACCGGGAAGCTTCCGGCCCCCGGCAGATCGGGCATGGGCCGAGCGGCGGGCTTGCGAGCGCGCTCGTCAACTCGCGCCGCAATAAGCATCGCGGCGGCGCGCTCGGCGAGCGCCGCGATGGTCAGGAATGGATTCACCCCGACCGATCCGGGCAGGATCGAGCCGTCCCAGACATGCAGGGATTTGTAAGTAGCGTGCGGCGTAACGCCGCTGAACACGGTGCCCCGGTGATCGACCACGCCGGAGGAGAAGTCCTCGCCCATGCGGCAGCCGCCGAGCGGATGCACCACGACCTCCGTGCCTCGCACGGGCGGCCCACTGAGGACGTTCGTCAGCGCCTCGGGCAGCGGCCGGCGGAACGGGTTCGCCAGGTAGATCGCGTCGAGCGGCTTCTCGCTCAGGCCGAGGTATTCGTCGGTGCGCTGTGCGCCGATCTGATTCACGCCCTCGGGCCACTCGACCGTCATGTGGCCGTGCTCGAGCCGCATCTCGCCGCCCGCGTCGTCGTGCCCGATCCCGAGGTAGACCTGCGTGCGCCGCAGCGCCTGGTCGGACAGGGCGAGGGGATCCTCCCCGGGCCCGTCGCGATTCATGCGGCCGCGCGCGAGCTGGATGAGCGCGGCGTGCGTGCTGATCAGCTCGTGCCCGAGATGCGCGAGCGCGCCGGGGATGATCCCGTCCTGGATCAGCACGCCTTCGCGCAGCGTCAATCCGGGGCGCGCGTCCAGCGTCGCCACGATCGTCGGCCCCGGAGGGGACGCGGCGTCCGCCGTGCCGCTACCCGCGTAACGGTCTTTGTCGCCGCCCCACCCGATGGCATTGACCTCGGTGGCGTGATCGTAGGTGAAACCGAGCGCACCGCCGTTGCCGGAGAATCCGCTTCCGAGCCGCGGCGAAAGCTGCAGCAGGCCGAGCTGGCGCGAGCGCAGCAGGATCTCGGTGCTGCCGAGGGTGCCCGCCGCCAGGATCACGATCTTCGCCCTGATCGAGCAGATTCCCGCGTCGCGCGGGCGCGGAAACCGCCCCGGGCCGCGCTCCGCGAGCGTTCTGCCCCAGTCCTCGTCGCTGTAGCCGAAGTAGACGCTCGTGTACTCCTGGCCACCGTGTTGCTTCGGTTGCACCGCGATCACGCTCGCCCCGGTGAAGATCTCCGCCCCGCTGCGGAACGCCGCGGGCAGATAGTTCATCGTCAGCGTGTTCTTCGCGCCGACGTTGCAGCCGCTGATGCAATCGCCGCACCCGGTGCAGGCCTTCTGCTGCACGCCGACCGCGTTCGGGCCATCCCGATAGCTGACCGCGAGCGGCAGGCGGTAGCACTTCACCTCGGGCGGCGTGTCGCCCTTCCAGTAATGGCGCCGCACATGCTGCGTGAGCGGCTCGGCCAGGCGCTCGAGCGCCGCGGCCTTCGTGCACGCGTGCGGATAAGGCCGCGCGCCGAGCATTTCTTCGACGCGGGTGTAGAACTCGCCGAGCGGATCGAATTCGTTGCGCAGCGCTTGCGGCCAGTCCGGTTCGCTGAACAGCGCAGGGTCGGCGCGGATCGCGACGTTGGCGTTGATCTGGCTGCCGCCCCCGAGGACGTTGCTGACCAGGATCGAGACCCCGCCGTACAGCCGGACGTCGAACATCCCGTCGCGGCTTCCCAGGGTTCCAGCCCGGTCGGCCCGTTCCGCCCGCGCGTTCCCCGGCAGGTGACCGAAATCGTTCGGGAATTCGCCCGGCAGACGCTCCTCGCCGCGCTCGAGCACGCATACGCTCAGACCGGCCTGCGCCAGCCGGCATGCGGCGACCGCGCCGCCGTAGCCCGAGCCGACCACGATCGCGTCAAAGCGCGGCGGATGCTTCGCGCCGATGCGGCGGGCGAGTTCTTCGGCGCTCTTCGAAAGCCAGCGCATGATTCCTCCGCTAGGACACCGGCAACCCGGCCCGGTCAGGCAGCGCCCTGCAGCGCCGGATCGGGCGCCGGGCGCGCGAGCGTATGCAGGAGTGCCCGCAGCTCGCCGGGCTTGACGGGCTTGTGCAGCACGTCGAGGCCGGATGCGCGCACCTCCGCGAGTTTGTCGGCATCGGTGTCGCCGGTCACCAGCGCGGCGGGAACGGGGCCGAGCTCGGTGCGCAAGGCGCTGATCGCCGCGATCCCGCTCGCGCCGTTGCCGAGCCGCAGATCGCAGATCAGGACCTCGGGCCGCAGCCCGTTCGCAGCCAGCAATTTCCGCGCTTCGTCCAGCGAGTCCGCGATAAGCGGGATGCAGCCCCACCGGCGCAGCGACAGATTCATCGCAATGCGCACCTCGGCGTCGTCCTCGATCACGAGCACGACGATCCCGGAGACGTCGTCCTCGTCCTGCACCGGCCGCTCGACGGCGACGGCGGTCGGTGCGGCTTGCAGCTGCGAGTCCGGCACCTTGATTGCAAAGACCGAGCCTTGCCCCGCGCGCGAGCTCAGCTCCACCTGCATTCCCAGCAAATCCGAGAGACGGCGCACGATGGACAGGCCGAGGCCGAGGCCCTGGGCACGGCTGCGGGCGGGATTGCCGATCTGGTAGAACTCCTCGAAGATTCGCGCGCGCTCCGCGTCGGGAATGCCGATGCCGCTGTCGCTCACGCTGATGCTCAGGCCCTCGGCGGCGCGCCTGGCGTACAGCGCGACGCGTCCCGCCGGCGTAAACCGGATCGCATTCTCCAGCAGATTGCGCATCACCCGCTCCAGCAGGATCGGGTCGGTGCGGAGCCAGATGTGGTCTGCGTCGCACTCGTAGATCAGTCCCGTGCTCTGCGCCTTGGGTTGGTACTCGATCGAGAGCCGATCGATGAGCTCGTGCAAGGCGATTTCGCGCAGCTCCGGCTTTACCGCCCCGGCGTCGAGCTTGGACAGATCGAGCAGCGCGCCGAACAGTCCGTCGAGCGACTGGACCGAGAGCTCGATGTGCCGGCCCACCTCGCGCACGCGCGCATCCTCGGTCATGTCCTTGAGCAGCGCGGTCAGCAGCGAAAGCGCGTGCAGCGGCTGGCGCAGATCGTGGCTCGCGGATGCGAGGAACTGCGACTTCGATCGGCTTGCCTCCTCGGCCTTGTTGCGGGCGGACTCCGCCTTGTCGTAAGCCGCGCGCATCAACCCAAGCAGCTGCTCCTTCTGCGCGAGCAGCTCCTCGTTGGCGTAGCGCAGGCGGATCGACTGCTCGATCACGCGCGCGGTCTCGACGGCGAACGCCACGAGCAGCGCGAAAAAGAGCGCGAGCAGGAGTGCGACGAGCGGCGCCTCGGGCGCCCTCGCAAGCATCCAGCCGAGGGCCGTCAGCCCGAAGATCGGCCCCGCATGACCGAGGACGAGCCGTGGGAACGGCCCGTTCGTCGTGACCGTGGCGACCCCCCATAGGCAAACTATCATGGTGATCACCGCGCGCAGCTCGCCGGACAAGTCGGGGAACGCCAGCACTGCGATACTGCCCGACGCCGTGCCGCTCAACAGCGCCAATATGAGGAATCGGCGCTTCCAGACCGGCGCAGCCGCCGGCTCGAACCCCCGCCGCACGATACGCGAGCAGACGAGCGAACGTACGAGGTTTAAGGTGAGCACCGTACCCGCCCACGGCAGGATGAGCCAGGCGCTGACGTGGCCCCAGACCAGATAGGCGATGACCGCTGCCACCGCCGCCACCGGGAGCGTCGTGCGCGTGCCCTGGCGCGCAAGGATTTCCAGCTGCTGGGACAGGACGCGCCCGTCGACGGCGCCCGGCTGCGGCGTGACCCCGCCGGCAGGCGGGCGGTCGGCTGGGCTTTCCGGGCTCATGGCGAGCGCCTTGGTCGTGAGCAACGTCGGCAATCTAATTCCCAAGCTGCGGGTCGGCAAGCATTTCGTGTCGGAAGGTCGTGTGCGACCACCAGGCACTCATTCTGGGCGGTGGACGGGCGCAGCGGAATAACTCGAACGCACTAGGTGCGCTACTCCCATCGCGCTAAGATCCGAACGGAGCACGCGAACGAACGGGAACAGGAGGGGGGCGTGAGGATCCTCGTCGTCGATGATCACCCCATGATGGCGGATGCGCTTCGCCTGGCGCTGCTGTCGCTCGACCGGGCCGCGGAGGTCGTTTGCGCCGGCGATCTCGCCGGCGCGCTCGCGGCGAGCGCCGCTGATCAGGAATTCGATCTCGCGCTGCTCGATCTCGGGCTGCCCGACTGCGCAGGCGCCGAGGGCTTGGCGCGGCTCCGGGAAGAGCGCCCGCAGCTTCCGGTGGTGGTCGTATCGGGCGCCAGCGATGCCGGCACCATCGTCGAGGCGCTGGACCTCGGGGCAATGGGATTCATTCCGAAGACATCGCCGCGCGACGTCCTGCTCAATGCGGTTCGACTGGTCGCCTCCGGCGGCGTTTACGTGCCGGTCGAGGCTCTCAAGGCGCGCAGTCAGAGGGACGCGTCACCGGATGGGCTGCTGACCGCGCTGCCGAAGTCCGCCGGCGCCGCCACGCCGGGCGCCGCGGGCATGACGCCCGCGGACCTGGGCTTGACGCCGCGGCAGGCCGACGTTCTGTCGCTCGTGCTGAAGGGCTTGCCGAACAAGCTCATTGCGCGCCGGCTCGACATCGCGGAAAACACGGTCAAGGTTCACGTCAGCGCCGTGCTGCAGGCGCTGAACGTGCACACGCGCACCCAGGCGCTGATCGCATCGACGCGGCTCGGCCTGCGACTCGACACCTAGCTTGTTTGGCACCAAGCGCTGATTGCGCAGGCTCGGCGCGGACCCGGAACGGCTGATCAGCGCTCCGGCTCCGGAAACCTGTCGGTGCGCCAGAGCTGCGGAAACAGGCGCGTCCAGGCCCAGGCGACGAACATCGTCGCCGCGCCGCCCACCACCACGGCCGGCACCACGCCCCACCAGGCGGCGGTGAGGCCGGACTCGAACTCGCCCACCTCGTTCGAGGCGCCGATGAACACCGAGTTGACCGCGCTCACCCGGCCGCGGATCGCGTCCGGGGTGGACA
Organism: uncultured beta proteobacterium; assembly: GCA_963811085.1. Lineage (GTDB taxonomy): Bacteria > Pseudomonadota > Gammaproteobacteria > Burkholderiales > SG8-39 > DAHVFK01. Next base: position 109,737 of record CAWEPV010000002.1, read on the forward strand.
GCTGCACCAGCATCTGGCGCACGAACACGCTCAGCATGTCGGCCGCGCCGAGCACGGTGAGCGCGGCGAGCGAGAGCCACAGGCTGGTCGAGACGCCGAACACCACGGTCGCGAGGCCGAAGGCGGCCACGCCGCCGAACATCCAGCGCCCGGCGTTGCGCTGGATCGGGCGCAGCGCGAGCGCGATGCCGCAGATCGCGGCGCCGATGCCGGAGGCGGTGCGCAGGAAGCCGAGTCCCACCGGCCCGGCGTGCAGGATGTCGCCCGCGTAGGCGGGCAGCAGCGCGGTCGCGCCGCCGAACAGCACCGCGAACAAGTCCATCGACATCGCGCCCAGCACCACCGGCCGCGAGCGCACGAAGGCCAGGCCGGAGAGCAGGTTGGTCCATGACAGCGGCACGCGCGGCGCCGGCGCGCCGCGCACCGCGCGCGCGGCGAGGATCAGCCCGAACGCCGCCGCCGAGCATCAGCGCGACCGCGGCGTAGACCGCCTCTGCGCCGGCGAAATAGAGCAGCCCGCCGAGCGCCGGTCCGACGATGCGGGCGACCTGGTTGGCCGACGAACTGAGCGGCAGCGCATGGCCGTAGTGCTCGGGCGGCACCACGTTCGGTAGCAGCGCCTGCGCCGCCGGCATCAGGAACGCGCGCGCAACGCCGAACAGCCCCATGATCGCGAACACCGGCCACACCGCGGGCAGGCCGGCGCGCGTGACGCCGAGCAACAGCAGCGCGCCGATCGCCTGCAGCGCGAAGCAGCCCGCGACCACGCGCCGCCGGTCGTACTGGTCGGCGACGTGCCCGGCGGGCAGGATGAGAACGATGAAGGGCAGGAACTGCGACAGCCCGATCAGCCCGAGATCGAGCGGGTCGTGAGTGGCCTCGTACACCTGCCAGCCGACCGCCACGACCTGCATCTGCACCGCGAGGGTGCCGAACAGGCGCGCCAGCAGGTACCAGCGAAGGCCGCCGTGGCGCAACACGCCCAAAGCAGGCGCCATCGCGCCTGCGCTACCCTAGGGCGCGCGCCATGGCGGCGGGCTACTTGAGAACCGACTTGAGCGTCTTGCCCATCTCGGCGGGATTGCGCGTCACCTTGATCCCGCAGGCTTCCATCACCGCGAGCTTTTCCTGCGCGGTGCCCTTGCCGCCGGAGATGATCGCGCCGGCGTGGCCCATGCGCTTGCCCGGCGGCGCGGTGACCCCGGCGATGAAGCCGACCACCGGCTTTTTCATGTTCTTCTTGACCCACTCGGCCGCCGCCTCCTCGTCCGAGCCGCCGATCTCGCCGATCATGACCACCGCGTCGGTGTCCGGGTCGTCGTTGAACAGCTTCATCACGTCGATGTGCTTCACGCCGTTGACCGGGTCGCCGCCGATGCCCACCGCCGAGGACTGGCCGATGCCGAGCTCGGTCAGCTGGCCGACCGCCTCGTAGGTGAGCGTGCCCGAGCGCGACACCACGCCGACGCGCCCCTTCTTGTGGATGTGGCCCGGCATGATGCCGATCTTGAGCTCGCCCGGCGTGATCACGCCGGGGCAGTTCGGGCCCACCAGCACGCTCTTGCGGTTCTGCTTGCGCATGCGGTCGCGCACCTCGATCATGTCGCGCACCGGGATGCCCTCGGTGATGCAGATCACCAGCTCGACGTCGGCCTCGACCGCTTCCCAGATCGCGGCGGCGGCGAACGGCGGCGGGACGTAGATCACCGACACGTTGGCGCCGGTCTTCCGCTTCGCGTCGGCGACCGTGCCGAAAATCGGAATGCCCTCGAAGTCCTCGCCCGCCTTCTTCGGGTTGACCCCGGCGACGTAGCAGGCGCGCCCGTTGGCGTACTCGCGGCTGGTGCGGGTGTGGAACTGGCCGGTCTTGCCGGTGATGCCCTGGGTGATGACCCGCGAGTCCTTGTTGATCAGGATACTCATTTCTTCTTCCTCTTCGCCTTCGGCTTGGCCTTGGTTTTTGTCTTGGTTTTTGTTTTGGTCTTCGTCTTGGCTTTCTTCGCCACGGGTCTTTTCTTTTTCACCGCCGGCTTTTTCTTCTTCTTCTTCGCCTTCACCGCCGCGACCACTTTCTTCGCCGCGTCGGCCATGTTGTCGGCCGAGATGATCGGCAGGCCCGAATCCTTGAGGATCTTCCTGCCGAGCTCTTCGTTGGTGCCCTTCATGCGCACCACCAGCGGCACCGACAGGTGCACCTCGCGCGCGGCCGCGACCACGCCTTCGGCGATGGTGTCGCACTTCATGATGCCGCCGAAGATGTTGACCAGGATCGCCTTGACCTTCTTGTTGGAGAGCATGATCTTGAACGCCGCGGTGACCTTCTCCGCGGTGGCGCCGCCGCCCACGTCGAGGAAGTTGGCCGGCTCGCCGCCGAACAGCTTGATCGTGTCCATGGTGGCCATCGCCAGCCCGGCGCCGTTGACCATGCAGCCGATCTCGCCGTCGAGCGAGATGTACGACAGGTCGTACTTCGAGGCCTCGATCTCGAGCGGATCCTCTTCGTCGAGGTCGCGCATGGCGACGATGTCGGGGTGGCGGAACAGGGCGTTGTCGTCGAAGTTCATCTTCGAGTCGAGCGCGATCACGCTGCCATCTCCGGTGTAGATCAGCGGGTTGATCTCGGCCAGCGAGGCGTCGGTCTCCCAGAAGCACTTGTAAAGCGCCTGCAGCAGCTCGCGCGCCTGCGCGAGCGACGCCTCGGGTATTCCGATATGGCGCGCAACCGATTCGGCCTCGCCGTCGGTCAGGCCGAGCGCGGGATCGATGAAGACCTTGTGGATCTTGTGCGGGGTCTTGGCCGCGACCTCCTCGATGTCCATCCCGCCCTCGGAGGAAGCCATCAGGCACACGCGCTGGGTGCCGCGGTCGACCACCATGCCGACGTAGAGCTCCTTCCTGATGTCGGCGCCCTCCTCGACCAGCAGCCGCCGCACCTTCTGGCCGTCGGGGCCGGTCTGGTGCGTGACGAGCTGCATGCCGAGAATCTGGGAGGAGAACTTCCTGACTTCCTCCAGCGACTTCGCCACCTTCACCCCGCCGCCCTTGCCGCGGCCGCCGGCGTGGATCTGGGCCTTGACCACCCAGACCTTGCCGCCCAGCGCCCTGGCCGCGGCGACCGCCTCGTCGACCGAAAAGCACGGCGTGCCGCGCGGCGTCGCGACGCCGAACTTCCTGAACAGCTCCTTGCCCTGATACTCGTGAATCTTCATGCCGCCTTGCCTCCTCCCATGGGTCCTCGGTACCACACCGGGTACCACTTGCGCACCGTTTCCGAGCCGGTCTCGAGCGCGATGCACTGGTCGAGCTGGAACGGCTTGGTGCCGTCGCCGCTGTCCTCGCGCGCCTCACCGGCGAAGGTCTGGATCGCCGCCGTCGGCAGCCCGCTGAGCATTTCGGTGATGTGGGTGCAGCCCTGCACCCCGCCGAGCAGCTCGTGCACCTTCTTGCGGAAGCCGCGGCGCAGGTTGAGCCCGACCAGCTTCTTGTAGGCCGGCGGCGCCTGTTCGCAGCCGCCCGGGTAGGGCACCGCGTCCGAAACCGCCATTGCGTCGATCACGTTCAGGCCCCGGTCGATGGTGATCCGCAGCCACATCTCGTGGATCGGCTGGCCGGCGCGGCGAACCCCGGTCTGCAGCGGGTAGTCGTGGTTCTTGATGTCGGTCAAATGCGCTTCGATGTCCCACAGGCCGTCGGCGCGCTTGTAGCCTTCGAAGCGCACGCGCCGGGTGTGGGTGAGCTCGCGCTCGACGTCCTGAATCGGTAACGGCATGGCGCCGCGGATTCTAACACCCGGGTCGCTGCTAGAATCGTCTTGGACCCGCGGAAAACGACAGCATGAAATACATCCTCGCGCTCGACCAGGGCACCACCAGCTCGCGCGCAATTGTGTTCGACGAGCACGGCGCGCCGCGCGCCAGCGCCCAGCGCGAGATCCGCCAGATCTACCCGCAGCCGGGCTGGGTCGAGCACGACCCGCACGAAATCTACCTCTCGCAGCGCGACACCGGGCGCGAAGCGATCGCCAAGGCCGGCGTCGACCCGACCGAAATCCGCGCCATCGGCATCGCCAACCAGCGCGAGACCACCCTGCTGTGGGACCGCCAGACCAGCGAGCCGCTGCACAACGCGATCGTGTGGCAGGACCGCCGCACAACCGCGCTGTGCGCCGAGCTGCGCGCCGCCGGCGTGGAGGAAACGATCAAGGCCAAGACCGGCCTGATCATCGACCCCTACTTCAGCGGCACCAAGCTGACCTGGCTGCTGGACAACGTGCCCGGCGCGCGTGCGCGCGCCGAGCGCGGCGAGCTGGCCTTCGGTACGGTCGACACCTGGCTGGTGTGGCGCCTGTCGCAGAGCCGCACCCACGTCACCGACGAGACCAACGCCTCGCGCACCCTGCTGTACGACATCCACAAGGGCGACTGGGACGAAGAGCTGCTGTCGATCCTGCGCGTGCCGCGCGCGATCCTGCCCGAGGTTCACCCCTCGGCCAACGTGTTCGGCATGGCCGCGCCCGAGGAGCTCGGCGCGGCGATCCCGATCGCCGGCATCGCCGGCGACCAGCAGGCGGCGCTGTTCGGCCAGGGCTGCCACCGCCGCGGCATGGCCAAGGCCACCTACGGCACCGGCAGCTTCATGCTGCTGCACACCGGCGAGACCGCGGTGCGCTCGGCCAACGGACTGCTCACGACGCCCGCGGCGCAGCCCAGCGCGGCGAAGGGAGCGCCGCGCGGCTACGCGATCGAGGGCAGCGTGTTCGTCGCCGGCTCGGTGGTGCAGTGGCTGCGCGACGAGCTGCAGTTCTTCCGCTCCTCGGGCGAGATCGAGGCGCTCGCAGCGAGCGTGCCGGACAACGGCGGCGTGTTCCTGGTGCCCGCGTTCACCGGCCTGGGCGCGCCGCACTGGGACCCGTTCGCGCGCGGCGCGATCCTCGGGCTGACGCGCGGCTCGTCGCGCGCGCACCTGGCGCGCGCCGCGCTCGAGTCGATCGCGTTCCAGGTCGCCGACCTGCTCGCGGCGATGCAGCGGGACGCGGGCGAGAAGCTGACCGAGCTGCGCGTCGACGGCGGCGCCGCCGCCAACAACCTGCTGATGCAGTTCCAGGCCGACATGCTCGGCGTGCCGGTGGTGCGCCCGCGCGTGCTCGAGACCACCGCGCTCGGCGCGGCCTACCTCGCCGGGCTGACGATCGGGCTGTGGCGCTCGCCGGAAGAGATCGCCGCGCACTGGGCCGAGGAGCGCCGCTTCGAGCCGCAGATGGACCCGGAGGCGGCGGGCGATCTGCTCGGGCGCTGGCGCGCGGCGGTGGGCCGCTCGCTGCGCTGGGCGGAGCAGGACTGAAGAGGGGGCGCGCCGTGATCCTGCCCCAGTGGCTGAATCCGGAAGTGTTCAAGCTCCTGCTGGTGCTGTTCCTGTCGTTCCTGATCGGGCTGCAGCGCGAGGAGCGCAAGGTGGCCGAGGAGGGACGCTATGCCTTCGGCGGCGTGCGAACCTTTCCGATCATAGGCCTGATCGGGTACCTGATCGCGTTCCTGTCGGGCAAGGAGCTGCTTCCGCTCGTGATCGGCTTCGCCACTGTGGCCGGCTTCCTGATGCTGTCTTACTGGCACAAGCTCACCATCTCGACCACTGCCGGCGTCACCTCGGAGATGACCGGCCTCGCGACCTACCTGGTCGGGGCGCTGGTCTTCCGCGAGCAGTTCTGGATCGCGACCGCGGTGAGCGTGGCGAGCCTGCTGCTGCTCGAGCTCAAGGTCGGGCTCGAGGGCCTCGCCAAGCGCATCGCCTCCGACGACATCCTCACTTTCGCCAAGTTCCTGCTGGTCACCGCGGTGATCCTGCCGGTGCTGCCCAATGCCGGATTCACGCCGTACGACATCAACCCGCACAAGACCTGGCTGGTCGTGGCGGCGGTCAGCGCGGTGTCGTACGGCAGTTACGTGCTGCAGCGGCTGCGGAGTGGGCGCGGCGGGCTGATGCTGACCGCCGTGCTCGGCGGCATGTACTCGTCGACCACCACCACGGTCGCGCTCGCGCGCCGCTCGAAGAGCGAAGATGCGGAAGATCCGCACCTGTTCGCCGGCAGCATTGTAATCGCCTCCGGGGTCATGTACCTGCGCCTGATCGTGCTGCTCGGAATCTTCAACCGCGCCCTGATGACGCTGCTCGCGCCGAGCTTCGCCGCGCTCGCGGCGATCGCGATCGGCGTCGGCTGGTACTGGTGCAGCCGCGCCGGCGGCGGGGACAGCGAAACCGGCCCGCGCCACGCGCCGAAGAACCCGCTCGAGCTGGGCACCGCGTTCGCCTTTGCGCTGGTGTTCGTTGCGATGCTGGTGGCGACCCATTTCGCGCTCGATCACTTCGGGCGCGGCGGCGTGTACCTGCTCGCCACGGCGATGGGGGTGACCGACGTCGACCCCTTCGTCATGGGTATGACCCAGGCCGCCCCCGGCGCGACCCCGCTCGCGCTCGCGGCGACCGCGATCCTGATCGCGTCCGCGGCGAACAACGTCGCCAAGGGCGCTTACGCCTACTCGCTCGCCTCGCGCCCGGCCGGGCGGGCGAGCCTCGCGCTGCTGCTCGGGCTCGCCGCGCTCGGCATCGCGCCGCTCGCCTGGCTCTGACCAGCGGTTGACCTGCGTCAACGGGTCCCGCCGGCGCGGCAGTACCGTCGCAGAGAGAAATCCGGCATGAACCGTCTCGTCCTCGCGATCGACCAGGGCACGCATGCGAGCCGCGCATTGGTGCTCGATGCTCAAGGGCGCAGCGTCGCCGCCGGCGAAAAGGAGATTTCGCTCGCGCACCCGCAGCCGGACTGGGCCGAGCAGGACGGCGAGGAAATCGTCGCCTCGATGTTCGCCGCCATCGAGCGCGCCCTCGCCCCGCTCGGCGCGCGCCGCGCCGAGGTGGAAGTGGCGGGACTGTCGAGCCAGCGCGCGAGCTGCATCTGCTGGGACCGGCGCGACGGCCGGCCGCTGTCGCCGGTGTTCAGCTGGCAGGACCGGCGCGCGCACGCATGGATCGCCGCGCTCGAGCCGCAGCACGGGGACGCGGTGCACCGCAAGACCGGGCTTTACCTTTCGCCGCACTATGGCGCGAGCAAGCTGCGCTGGGCGCTCGATCACCTGCCCCCGGTGAGCGCCGCGGCAAAGGCCGGCACTCTCGCCTGGGGGCCGCTGGCGAGCTTCCTCGTGTTCCGCCTGCTGAAGGAGCGGCCGCTCGCAGCCGAACCGCAATGCGCCGCGCGCACCCAGCTGTGGAATCTCGCCGCGCGCGACTGGGATCCCGAGCTGCTCGCGCTGTTCGGCCTGCCGCAGGGCTTCCTGCCGCAGAGCGTGCCGACCTGCCGCGCCTGGGGAACGCTCGAGCTCGCGGGCCCGGCGCTGCCGCTGGCGGCGGTCAACGGCGACCAGTCGGCGGCCGTGTTCGCGTTCGGCTGGCCCGAGCCCGACTCGGCCTACGTCAACATCGGCACCAGCGCGTTCGTGCAGCGCGCGCTCGAGCAGTCACCGGGCCACGTGCCGCGCCAACTCACCGGCATCATCCTGGACGACGGCCGCGACACGGTGTGGATGGTCGAGGGCAACGTCAACGGCGCCGGCACCGCGCTCGAGTGGCTGCGCACCGAGCTCGGGATCGAGGATGCGCTGGCGCAGCTGCCGCGCTGGCTGGAAGATTCGGAGCACACGCCGGGCGAGCCGCCGCTGTTCCTGAACGGCATCGCGGGCCTGGGCGGTCCGTTCTGGCAGGCGGAGTTCGCCTCGCGCTTCGTCGGCGGGGGCGAGCCCTGGCAGAAGGCGGTCGCGGTGGTCGAGAGCATCGCCTTCCTGCTGCAGGCGAACATCGATCACATGGCGGCCTGGGTGCCGCCCGCGCGCCGGGTACGCGTCAGCGGCGGGGTGTCGCGCCTGGACGGGCTGTGCCGGCGGCTCGCCTCGGTCAGCGGCCTGCCCGTGCTGAGGCGCGACGACCCGGAAGCGAGCGCGCGCGGCATCGCATTCCTCGCCGCCGGCCGCCCGCAGGGCTGGAACAGCGCCGGACACGAGGATCGCTTCGAGCCGGCGGAGAGCCCGGCGCTCGCGGCGCGCTACCGTCGCTGGCGCGAGCTGATGAAGCAGGCGACCGGAGTCTGATCGAACAAAGGGGAACGCGATGGCGCGCAGCCCCGGACCTTTCTCGGCCTGTGCGTGGTCGGCGACCGAGCTAGGCCGGCGCCTCGGGGTGGACATTCCGATCACGCAGACGCTCGACCGGATCCTGGGGCACGACGCGGACGCCGAGCGGGCAATGGCCGAACTGTTGGCGCACCCCTACGATTTCGAGTGGCCCGAGCCGGTTCCCCAGATCCTGCGCCCGAACGCGGGGTAGTTCGCCGCCACCTCGCGCGCCACCGGCCCGCGCAGCAGCGCGATGTCCTCGTCCGACGGCGATTCGGTCTGTGGCACCGCGGGAGCGCAGTCGTAGTCGAAGCCGGTCGCCTCGCGCACATCCTGCGCGCTCGAACCGGGATGCACGGTCTCGAGCCGGAAGCGATTCCGCCCGGGCTGCCAGGCGAACAGCGCCTTGCCGGTGAGCAGCGCCTGCGGGCCGCCGCGGCGCCACACCCCGGGCGGGCTCGAGCCGGGCGCGCTGACGAACTCGACCTTCGGCACCAGCACGCGGCGCGAGTGCTCTTCGCGGAACAGGATCGTGCGGCGCGCGGCGAAATACATGAACGCCGAGCCGAACGAGCCCGGGAAGCGGTGTCCTTCGGCGCGCACCAGGTTGACGTTCGCCTCGCCGTCGATCTGCGCCCCGCCGAGGAAGAAGACGTCGATCCTGCCCTGCCCCGCGAGATCGAACAGCTCGCGCGAGCCTTCGCTGAAGGGGTTGCCCTTCCTTTTGTGGAGCAATGAGACTCTGAGCCTGTTCCCCCGCGCGGCAAGCAGCGCGCAGGCGGTGGCCGGGATCGGCGACGCGGCGCCGACGGCGACGTGCGCCGCCTCGCCGATCAGCCGCGCGATCACGCAGGCGAGCAGCTCTTCTCTGGCGTAAGGACCCATTGCTCGAGGTAGCGCCGGAATCCCTCGCGGGTCTTGGCTGCCTTCGCGTATGTCATCAGCTGCTCGTCGTCGATTCCGTACTCGTCCGCCACGCCGAGCGGCCAGGCCCCGCGCGGCGCCGGCGCGAGCGCGCTGACGTAGACCGAGCCGAGCACCCCGGGAGCGAGCAGCTCGTCCTCGAGCATGTCGCCGTCGCGCAGATGCTCGAAGCTCACGTAGGCGGCCTTGGCCGCGTGCGCGATGGTCGCCAGCTCGCGCCGCCGCCCGAGCCACACATTGCCCGCGCGATCGGCCCAGCGCGCGTGGAACAGCGCCACGTCGGGCGAAATCGCCGGCGCGAGAATGATCGGATCCTCGAAATCGGGGTCAGAGTCGGATTTCTCGGAAATCCGACTCTGACCCCGATTTCTCACTGGATTGTCGATCACTTTCCAGTCGGGGCGCAGGCCCACCAGGTCGGAGCCGAGCACGCCGCGCAGCGGCATGAAGGGCACGCCTTTTTCGGTCGCCTGCAGGCCGCTGTGGATCATCGGGCAAGTGGCGTCGCGCACGACGATCTCGCCTTTTTCGGCCGCCTCGCTGAAGCGCGGCGCGAGCCCGGCTTCGCCGAGCGACACCGCGCTGGTCTCGACCTCGGCGACGCAGCCGGCGCCGATCAGCAGGTCTGCGCACAGGCCGAGTACCGGCACGCCGAGCAGGCGCAGGCCCCTGGCGCGGCGCCGCACCAGCGCGCGCACCACGGCCATCGCCGGCAGCGAGTAGTCCGGCGGCATGGCAATCTGCGCGCCGTCCGGGATCAGCGCCGCGAGCGCGTCGGCGTCGGCCAGAAAGCGCGTCGCGTTCGCCGGCAGCGCGTCCATGCTCAGGAGGTGCCGCCCACCGTCAGGCCGTCGATGCGCAGCGTGGGCTGGCCGACGCCGACCGGCACGCTCTGGCCTTCCTTGCCGCAGGTGCCGATGCCGCTGTCGAGCTGCAGGTCGTTGCCGATCATCTTGACCCGGGTCAGCGCGTCGGGGCCGTTGCCGATCAGGGTCGCCCCTTTGATCGGGTGCGTCACCTTGCCGTTCTCGATCATGTAGGCCTCGGCGGCCGAGAAAACGAACTTGCCGTTGGTGATGTCGACCTGCCCGCCGCCAAAGTTGACCGCGTACACGCCGCGCTCGACCCCGGCGATGATCTCGCGCGGATCGTGCGGCCCGGCGAGCATGTAGGTGTTGGTCATGCGCGGCAGCACCAGGTGGGCGAACGACTCGCGCCGCCCGTTGCCCGTTACCGGCATCTTCATCAGGCGCGCGTTGAGGCTGTCCTGGATGTAGCCGCGCAGCACGCCGTCCTCGATCAGCACGGTGCGACTGGTGGGGTTGCCCTCGTCGTCGACCGTGAGCGAGCCGCGCCGCCCGGGCAGGGTCCCGTCGTCGACCACCGTGACCCCGCGCGCGCCGACGCGCTCGCCGATGCGGCCGGAGAACGCCGAGCTGCCCTTGCGGTTGAAGTCGCCCTCGAGGCCGTGCCCGATCGCCTCGTGCAGCAGGATCCCCGGCCAGCCCGGCCCCAGCACCACGGTCATCGTGCCCGCGGGCGCCGAGCGCGCCTCGAGATTGACCAGCGCCTGCGCCACCGCCTTGTCCGCGTAGTCCTGCAGCACCGCGTCGCTGAAGTGCGCGTAGCCGGTGCGCCCGCCGCCGCCCGCATGGCCGCTCTCGCGCCTGCCGTTGTGCTCGGCGATCACCTGCACCGACAGCCGCACCAGCGGCCGCACGTCGGCCGAGAGCACGCCGTCCGAGCGCGCGATCAGGACCACCTCGTACTCGCCGCCCAGTTGCGCCATCACCTGCGTCACGCGCGGATCGCGCGCGCGGCACATGCGCTCGAGCTTGCCGAGCAGCGCCACCTTCGCTTCCGAGGCGAGGGTGGCGAGCGGATCGACCGGCTCGTAGCGCCGCACCGGCTGGCCGCGGCGGACGACCTTCGTGCGCCGGTTCTGGCCCGCGGCCGCGATCGCCCGGGTCGCGCGCGCCGCGTCCTCGAGCGCGTCGAAGCTGATCTCGTCGGAGTAGGCGAACGCGGTCTTCTCGCCCGCGATCGCCCGCACCCCGACGCCCTGCTCGATATTGAAGCTGCCCGCCTTGACGATCCCCTCCTCCAGGCTCCAGCTCTCGGAGCGCGAATACTGGAAGTACAGGTCGGCGTAGTCGATGCGGTGCGCGCCGAGCGCGCCGAACACGCGCTCGAGCTTGCCCGACTCGAGCGCGTAGGGCTCGAGCAGGCGGCGTTCGGCGGTGCCCAGAAGCAGGTCTTGCGAGGTGGTCTGCATGGGTAATTCGGTCTCCGTGCGGACGATCATAACAGTCAGCCGCCGCCGGACAGCTCTCCACCAACCGGCGGCGCCGGGGCTCTGAGCTTTTTGACCATCGGATCGCTCCAAGTTCCCGTGATCTTGTAGTCGTAGGAGAAGATCTGCCCGAGCGGGTTCTTCAGCAGGCGCTGCGCGATCGCCGAGGCGACGCCGGCCAGCGGGTTGACCAGCCCGATCACGGTCGACGCGCTGTCGCCCAGGCCCGGCACCACGCGCACCGTCAGATCCTGGGTCTCCCGCGCGAGGTCGGTCCTGCCGCTCATCGACACGTCCGCCGCTGCGCCGTGCATCTTGAAGTCCCTGGTCGTCATCACTCCCTGGCGGATCTGCAGCGTGCTGTTGATGGAGTCGAACTGGAAGCCCTTGGAAAACACGTCGCGGAAGTCGAGCGTGATGCGCCGCGGCAGCATCTGCAGGCTCATCAGCGACACGAGCTTGCCGATTCCCGGTTCGATCTCTAGAAATTGACCGTCCTTGGCGCCCAGCGTCAGGTCGCCGGACAGCGACGGATAGTCGATCGTCATCGGGTCTCCGCTCCAGCCCAGCGTGCCGCCGAGCGTCGCTTTGCCGCCTTTGACCAGAGCCTTGTAGCCGATGCGGTCGAGGAACTTGCCGGCGTCGTTCGCTTTGAGCTCGAATTTGAGCTCGGTCGAGGACACCGCGCCGCCGCGCCAGACGCCGCTGCCGCTCATCGAAGCGTCGGGATTCACCATCGCGACCCGCTCGATGCGCCAATCCTCGCCCGCGTGCTGTGCGGCGAACTCGATCCGGCCGAGCTGCTTGCCGCGAAAGGTGAAACGGTCGGCGATCAAATCGATCGCGGGCAGCTCGCCGACCTGCTTCTCGCCCTTGACCGGCCCCGCTTCGTGCCCGGGCGCGTCGCCCGGGATCGTGAAGCGCGCCAGGCGCGCGATCAGCTTGCCGCCGTCGGCGCTGCGATAGGCGAGATCGCCGGCGAGCTGCTCGGCCTCGACGTTGGCCGACCACCCTTGCGCGTCGGCGCCGGCCTTGAGCGTAACGCCGGTCACGCGCTTGCCGAACGCGTCGAGCGTGTCGACCTTTAGGTCGGCGCTGACGGGCCCGACCGCCGAGTCGTCTTTCCCCGCCAGCGCCAACCAGCGGTCGAGGTCGAGACTGGGCGTCGAGCCGTACAGCAGCACGCCCGGGCGCTCGGGGATGCGCAGCGCCGCGCCGGGCGTCGGCGCGAGCGCGATCGATGCGCGCTGGACGGTCATCTGTGCGCCTGCGCGCTGGCGCAGGATTTCGGCCGCGAGCCTCTGGCCCAGCGTGAGCGAGATGCGATCGCGCGCGTCGGCGGTGCCCGGCAGCAGCTCGATACGCAGCGGCAAGGCGCTACCCGCGGCCTTGTCGAGCGGCGGCGGCAAAGTGCTCGCCACATCGCGCAGCGATGACTCGAGGCTCAGCTGCGCGTGGCCGTCGCGCACCGATACGGTTGCGACGTAGCCCGCAGCGCCGGACAGGAAATTTCCCCAGCGAGAAGCCACGAGCAGCTGCACCCCGCCCAGCTCGACCCGGCCCCGCGCGACGACCCGCACCCCGGAGCTCGGCGCGGTGCCGCCGTCGATCCGCACCGGGCCGCCAAGAAACCGGCCCTGCACGTCGTGCACCGTCAGGCCCGACCCGGTGAAGCTCAGCATGCCGCCGGCCTGGTCGATTGGCGGCAGTTGCGGCATCAGGGTCAGGCTGTTGTCGGCGAAGCGGAACTCGCCCGCCACCTTGGCCGGCTCGGGGCTGCCCAGGGGCAGCTCGAGCTTGAGCGTCAGCGTGCCGCGCCCGGAGGCGCGCATCGCGTCGGTCAGGCCGTTCACCATGCCGCGCACCGGGCTGCCGGCGATGTAGGCCAGGAACGCACCGGTCGGGCCTTCCGCGGTGCCCGAGATCGCAAGCAGCTTGTGCGGCGCCTTCAGGCTCGAGATGCCGACGTGCACGTTCGAGAGCCTGGCGCCGTAGACGGTGCCGGCGTGACCGACGATGGTCATCTTGTCGCGCTCGAACAGCAGTTCGCCGGCGACGTCCTCGATCCGCGGCCATTTGGGTCCGACCTGCAGCGTCGCCTTGCTGACGTGCGCGCTGACCCGGAACTGCCCCTTCGCCGGGTCGACGAAGGGAAAGTCGCGCAGGTCGCCCTTCAGCCGCAGGGACACGTCGCTCGCCTGCCCTGCGACGATCGCCGCAGCGAGCCAGGCGCGCACCTTGTCCCCCATGAGGCTGGCGAGCGGAAGGTAGCGCACGACCTGGCTGCCGTCCGCGCGCGCGAGGCGCGCCGAGAGATCGATCGTGCCGGGGCCGGCGCCCTCGTGCCAGGCGTAGCTGCCCGACGCACTGCCCGAAAAATGCGAATTGGCGAACGCGAGCGACCCGATGCGCACGTCGATCGCGCCCGAGGTCGAGCGCGTCCAATCGATCTGGCCGTTCAGCTCGTCCAGCCCGACGCGCGGCTCGGGAAACACCTTCGGCAGGTCGATCTCGGTCTTGCGCGCGGCGAGGTAAACGCGTCCGCCGCTGCCGCTGGCGTCCAGGCTGCCGGACAGGCCGGCGAAGCCGGGCACCCTGTGCCACGCGTTCATCGCCACGCCGCTGAAGCGCGACTTGACGCTGTAGCGCTGCGCCTCGGCGAGCGGGCCGCTCCAGTTGAAGTTGAAATCGAGCAGGTTGCCGCGCGGCGCGATCTCCTCGAGCAGCTTGCGCAGCGTCGCCGGGAAAGGCAGGAAGGCGGCCAGCTGCGCCAGCGGCTCGAGCTCGACCAGATTGGCGCTGGCCGAGCCGCGCTCGGGCGTCTGCGCGGACTGCGGCTGCCAGGCAACGCTGAAGCTGGTCGCGCGCATCGACGCGCCCTGCGCGCGCACGAGCGCGAGATTGTCGCCCGAGACCTCGTAGCCGGTCGCGCTGGCCTGCGCCTGCACGCGCCCCTGCACGCTCTGCAGCTCGAGCAGCGGCAGGTTCGCGGCCAGGCGCACCGCGACGCCGGTCAGGGCGACGTCGGCGGTGCCGCGCTGCAGCTTGCCGCCGCCGAGCGTGACCCAGAGCCGCAGCGCCCCCTGTCCGCGGCGCAGGTCGACCGGGTAGTCGATCCAGTTGCGCCAGCCGGCGAGGTCGGTGTCGCCGATGTCGACGTAGACCCGGCCGTTCCACGCCGCGAGGTCGGCGATGCTGCGGCCGTTCAGCTCGGCGCGCAGCTCGAGGTCGGCGCCGAGCTCATCCGGCGGGCGCGCCGAAAGGCCGATGGAGTGCTTGGCGCCCGCGTTGCGCAGCCGGAAGTTGACCGCATGCAGCGCGAGCGACGGGGCGCCGCGCTTTTCGTCGCGCCACTCGATTTCGGCGTTGCGCACCACAATTTCCCGCTGGCCGAGCACCCAGTCGCTGAAGCCGCCGCCCGGCGCGGCGCCGGAGAGCTGCATACCTGCGATGTAGATTTCGCCCGCGGCGTCGCGCCGCACGGTCAGTTGCGGCGCCTCGACGGTGAGCGAACGCAGGCGCAGGTCGAGAAACAGCAGCGAGCGCCACGACACCACGTTCCTGACCAGCGGCAGCAGCAGCGCCACGCGCCCGGCATTGTCGTAGATTCGCACGTCGGTGAAATCGAGCCGCGGCCGCAGGCCCTGCCACTCCGCCTCGATGGTGCCGATTCTCACCGGCAGGCCGACGGAGCGCGACAGGGTCGCGACGATCTGCGCGCGATAGTCCTGGACGTGCGGCAGCAGCCAGTAGCGCAGCGCGAGCACGACCGCAGCGACGGCGAACAGCGCGCACCACGCCAGCCACTCGAGCACCCGCAGCCAGAGCGGGAGTCGGGTTTCGGTTTGCATGGTGCTTCGCGTTGCCCCTATAGTCCGTGAGCGGGCGACTGAGCGCACCGAGCCCGTTTGCATTTTAAACCGTAAATATCGACCTCGATTCGGATTTCCCCGAAATCTTGCGCCTCGCCCCGATTCCCCCAGTGCTCGAGCCCTCGCGCTATGCGCGCCACGTGCTCGAGGCGCAGCCCGCGCTCGCCGCCGAGCTCGACGCGCCGCAGCCGTTCACGCGCGCGCAAATGGACGCGGCGCTGGAGGGGGCGCTGGAGGACAACGAGCCGGCGCTCAAGCGCCGCCTGCGCCGCCTGCGCCAACGCGTGCTGCTGCGGGCGATGGCGCGCGACCTCTCCGGCGCGGCCGATCTGGCCGAGGTCTGCGGCGCGATGAGCGACCTGGCGGAGGCCTCGATCGCCACCGCGCTCGCCTGGGCCGAGCGGGACCAGGCCGCCCGCTCCGGCCGCCCGCGCGGCGCCGGCGCGACCCCGCAGCCGCTGGTGGTGGTCGGCATGGGCAAGCTCGGCGGGCGCGAGCTCAACGTCTCGTCGGACATCGACCTGGTGTTCGTCTACCCGGAGGAAGGCGACACCGACGGGGAGCCGCGCCTGTCGAACCACGAGTACTTCGCGCGCGTCGGCCGCAGGCTGATCGCGCTGCTGGGCGACATCACCGAAGACGGGTTCGTGTTCCGGGTCGACATGCGCCTGCGCCCATACGGCGAGTCGGGTCCGCTGGTGGCGAGCTTCGAGGCGCTCGAGAATTACCTGGTCAGCCAGGGGCGCGAATGGGAGCGCTACGCCTGGATCAAGGCGCGCGCCCTGACCGGAGGAGGCGAGCGCGCGCGCGAGCTCGAGGCGATCGTGCGCCCGTTCGTGTATCGCAAGTATCTCGACTACGGCACGCTCGCCGCGATGCGCCGCCTGCACGCCGAGGTGAGGCGCGAAGTCGAGCGGCGCGAACTGGCCGAGCACGTCAAGCTCGGGCCGGGCGGGATCCGCGAGATCGAGTTCGTGGTCCAGGCGCTGCAGCTGGTGCGCGGCGGGCGCGACCCGGAGCTCGCGGTGCGTCCGACGCTCGAGGCGCTCGCGCGGCTTGCCGCGCGCCGCCTGCTGCCCGAGGACGCGGCGCAGGAGCTGGCCGAGGCCTATCGGTTCCTGCGCAGGGTGGAGCACCGGCTGCAGTATCTGGATGATCGCCAGACCCACACCCTGCCCTCCGACGAGGACGATCGCGCGCGGGTCGTGGCGATGTGCGGCTTCGACTCCTGGGACGCGTTCGCGGCCGCGCTCGAGGCGCAGCGCGGGCGCGTCACGCGCCACTTCCAGGCGGTGTTCGCCGAGGCGCAGGAAAACGGCGCCGGCGAGCTGTGGCAGGACGACCGCGAGGCGCTCGAGCATGCGCTCGCCGCGCGCGGCTATCGCGACCCGGCGGGCAGCGCGGCGCGGCTCGCCGCGGTGCGCGCGAGCCAGCGCTACCAGAACCTGCCCAAGGACTCGCGCCGGCGCTTCGATGCGCTGGCGCCCGCGCTGGCCGCCGCGGCGGCGGCCAGCGCCGACCCGGATGCCACGCTCGAGCGCGGCCTGGCGCTGATCGAAGCGATCGCGCGCCGCGCGGCCTATCTGGCGCTGCTGGCCGAGCACCCCGAGGCGCTCGAGCGCGTGGCGCGCATCGTCGCCGCCTCGAGCTGGGCGGCGGAGTTCGTCACGCGGCACCCGCTGCTGCTCGACGAGCTGCTCGACGACCGCGTGCTGTACGCGCCGCCCGACTGGCAGGCGTTCGCGCGCGCCTTGCGCGCGCTGATCGCGGCGCACGAAGGCGATCCCGAGCGGCAGATGGACGTGCTGCGCGAGCAGCACCAGGCGCAGGTGTTCCGCCTGCTGGCGCAGGACCTGGCCGGCTTGCTCACGGTCGAGCGGCTGGCCGACCACCTCTCGGCGCTGGCGGACCTGACGCTGGAGGCGGCGCTCGAGCTGGCCTGGCGCCAGATCAGGCGCCACCGCGAGGGCGCGCCGCGCTTCGCCGTGGTCGCCTACGGCAAGCTCGGCGGCAAGGAGCTCGGCTACGCCTCCGACCTAGACCTGATCTTCCTCTACGACGACCCGGACGAGCGCGCCGCCGAAGCCTACGCGCGCCTGGCGCAGAAGCTCAACCTGCTGCTCACCACGCGCACCGCCGCCGGGGTGCTGTTCGCCACCGACCTGCGGCTGCGCCCGAGCGGCGCGAGCGGGCTGATGGTGTCGACCCTGGCGGCGTTCGAGCAGTACCAGGAGAAGCAGGCCTGGGTGTGGGAGCACCAGGCGCTCAGCCGGGCGCGCTTCTGCGCCGGCGACGCCGCGATCGGCGCCGCGTTCGAGGCCATCCGCGAGCGCATCCTGCGCCGCAAGCGCGACGCGGCCGAGCTCGCGCGCGAAGTGCTCGCGATGCGCGCCAAGATGCACGCCGCGCACCCCAACAGCTCGGGCCTGTTCGACGTCAAACACGACACGGGCGGCATGATCGACCTCGAGTTCGTGGTCCAGTTCCTGGTGCTCGCGCACGCGCACGAGCACGCCCGGCTGGTCGGCAATCTGGGCAACATCGCGCTGCTCGGGATAGCCGGCGAGCTGGGGCTGATCCCCGCCGAGCTGGCGCGCCGCGGACAGGAGGCCTACCGCGAGTTCCGTCGCGTGCAGCACGCGCTGCGCCTCGGGGGTGCGAACTACGCGCGCGTGCCTCAGGAGCAGCTGGCCGGGCACGTGCAGGCGGTGCGCGCCCTGTGGGCGACGGCGCTCGGCTAGCGCGCGCTAGATCGCCTCGCGCGGGGCGCGCGGCAGCTGCGCCGCGCGCCGCAACGGCCCGTCCACCGCCGAGGCCAGGCCGGCGAGCGCGTCGAGCAGCGCGTCGCGCTTGAGCCGGTACAGCACGCGCTGGCCCTGGCGCTCGGCCGACACCAGGCCCGCGCGCTGCAGCACCGCCAGGTGGCGCGACACCGCCGGCGCGCTGATGCCGAAGCGCTGCGCGAGCTCGCTGGTGGACAGCGCCGTCTGGGCGAGGAAGGCGATCACCCGGCGCCGCGGCGCCGAGGCGAGCGCGGCGAACACCTGCTGATCAGGATTAACATCCATGTTAATAGTATGGCGGAATTTTCGCCGCTGTGGGTAGAATGCCGCCACACTCAAGGAGAACCCTGTTCATGGCGAAGGCAAACACGCCGCTCTCGATGGCCGACCGCGACGGCTGGATCTGGTACGACGGCAAGCTGGTGCCGTGGCGCTCCGCCACGACCCATGTGCTGACCCACTCGCTGCACTACGGCCTGGCGGTGTTCGAAGGGCTGCGTGCATACAAGACCGCGGACGGAACCGCGATTTTCCGCCTCAAGGAGCATACCCAGCGGCTGATCAACTCGGGGCACATCTACATGATGAAGATCCCGCACTCGATCGAGAAGCTGATGCAGGCGCATATCGAGGTGGTGCAGGCCAACGCGCACGAATCCTGCTACCTGCGCCCGATCGCGTTCTACGGCTCGGAGAAGATGGGCGTCTCGCCGGTCGGCGCGACGGTGCACGTGGCGATCGCCGCCTGGCCCTGGGGCGCCTACCTCGGTCCCGAGGCGCTGGCCAAGGGCATCCGGGTCAAGACCTCCTCCTACGCACGCCACCACGTGAACGTCACCATGGCGCGCGCCAAGATGTCGGGCACCTACCCCAACTCGGTGCTGGCGACGCTCGAGGCGACGCAGCACGGCTACGACGAAGGGCTGCTGCTCGACGTCGAGGGCTTCGTCGCCGAGGGCGCGGGCGAGAACATATTCATGGTCAAGGACGGAAAGATCTACGAACCTGAGCTGACTTCGGCGCTGACCGGCATCACGCGCAGCACCGTGATCGAGCTGGCCGAAGGCCTCGGCTACAAGGTGATCGCCAAGCGCCTGACGCGCGACGACATCTACATCGCCGACGAGTGCTTCTTCACCGGCACCGCGGCCGAGGTGACGCCGATCCGGGAGCTCGACGGGCGCACCATCGGCGCGGGCAAGGCCGGCCCGGTGACCAAGCGTCTGCAGAAGGCCTTCTTCGACGTGGTCACCGGCAAGGACCGCAAGCACAAGCACTGGATGACGCCGGTGCCGATGAAGCAGGCGCAAAAGAAGAAAGGAGCCAAGCGATGAGCATCCAGGCGAGCGACAAGGCGCGCCGGGTCGAAGTGACCGAGAACGACCTGCCGCTGCACTGCCCGTTGCCGACGGCGCCGTTGTGGGCGCGCCATCCGCGCGTGTTTCTCGACGTCGCCGACCCGGGCGAAATGCTCTGCCCGTACTGCGGCACCCTTTATGTCTACAAGGGCGCCCCGCCGCGGGGCCACTGAGCCCGCGCGAATCCTCGTCGTCGCTCCGAACTGGATCGGCGACGCGCTGATGGCGCAGCCGCTGCTCGCGCGCCTGCGCGAGAAGCTTCCAACGGTCCGCATCGACGTGCTGGCGCCCGACTGGGTCGCGCCGGTGCTGCGCCGCATGCCGGGCGTGGATGAGGTGATCGCCGCGCCCCTGCGCCACGGAGCGCTGCAGCTGCGCGAGCGCTGGCGCCTCGGACGAACGCTGCGCGCGCGCGGCTACGACCAGGCGATCGTGCTTCCCAACAGCTGGAAGGCCGCCCTGGTGCCGTTCTTCGCCGACATCCCGCTGCGCAGCGGCTACGTCGGCGAGTCGCGCTACGGCCTGCTCAACCTGCTGTACCGCGCCGCACGCGCGCGCGAGCCGATGGCGCTGCATTACGCGCGGCTGTCCGAGCCGCCGGGCAGCGCGCCGGCGCAGCCGCTGCCCGAGCCGCGCCTGCTGCTCGACGCGGAAAGCGCGCGGGCCACGGCGAAGCGCTTCGGGATCGAGGGCCGCTACGCGGTGTTCTGCCCCGGCGCCGAATACGGGCCCGCCAAGCGCTGGCCCTATTTCGCCGAGCTCGCGGCGCGCATTCCGCTGCCCGTGGTGCTGCTCGGATCGGCGCGCGACCGGGAAGCCTGCGCAGGCGTGCCGGGTCTCGTGCTCGCGGGCAGGACCTCGCTCGACGAGGCGCTCGAGCTGATCGCGTGCGCCGAGCTGGTGGTCAGCAACGACTCGGGCTTGATGCACGTCGCCGCGGCGCTCGAGCGCCCGCAGGTCGCGCTGTTCGGTTCCTCCAGCCCGGAGCACACCCCGCCGCTGTCGGCGCGCTCGCGCGTGGTGTGGCTGCAGCTCGAGTGCAGCCCGTGCTTCGCGCGCGTGTGCCCGTTGGGGCACTTCCGCTGCATGAAAGAGCTCAGCGTCGAGCGCGCGCTGGACGAGATCGCGCGCCTCGGCGTGCTAACATCGCCCGCCGCGTGACGATACGGATTTTCCCCACCGCGCAGGACGCCGAGAACGCCTTTTACGAGGCGCTCGAGCGCGCCGACCTCGAAGCCATGATGAGCGTCTGGGCCGAGGACGAGGAGATCGTGTGCGTGCATCCGAACGGGCCGCGCCTGACCGGGCAGGACGAGGTGCGCGACAGCTGGCGCCAGATCCTCGCCGGCGGCGCCGGGGCACGGCTCCAGGTCAGCCTGCAGGCGCAGACCTCGGGCGTCATGTTCGCGGTGCACAGCGTGCTCGAGAGCTTCGCCGTCGAGGGCGAAGCCCAGTCGGCGCCGGTGGTCGCGACCAACGTCTACCTTCGCACGCCGGCGGGCTGGCGCATGCTTGCGCACCACGCCTCGCCCGCCCCGCAGCGGGCGCGCGGCCAGGCGCAGGCGGCGGCGCGCGAAACGCCGAAGATCCTGCATTGAACGGCTACCGCGCGCCCGCGTGGCTGCCCGGCGGGCACCTGCAGACGCTGTACGCCGCATTGCGCCCGCCGCCGCGCACGCCGCTGGCGCGCGAGCGCTGGGAGACTCCCGACGGCGACTTCATCGACGTCGATTTCGCCGGCCCGCCCGGCGCGACGCGCATGGTGGTGCTGTTCCACGGCCTGGAAGGCAGCTCCGCGAGCCACTACGCGCGCACGATCGCCGCGCACGCCGCGGCGCGCGGCTGGCGCTGCGCGCTGCCGCACTTCCGCGGCTGCTCGGGCGAGCCGAACCGGCTGCCGCGCGCCTACCATTCGGGCGACAGCGACGAGATCGACTGGATTCTGCGCCGCCTGCGATCGAGCCACGGGCAAGCGCTGTTCGCCGCCGGGGTTTCTCTGGGCGGCAACGCGCTGCTCAAGTGGCTGGGCGAGCGCGGCGCCGCGGCCGGCGCCGTCGTGCGGTGCGCGGTCGCGGTGTCGGCGCCGATCGACCTCGTCGCCGCCGGCTTCACGCTCGACCGCGGCTTCAACCGCGAGCTCTACACCCGCGCCTTCCTCGCGACCATGAAACGCAAGGCGTTGGCCAAGCTGCGCCGATTCCCCGGGCTGTACGACGCGCAGCGCGTGGCGCGCGCGCGCACGCTGTACGAGTTCGACGACCTGGTGACCGCGCCGCTGCACGGCTTTCGCGGCGTGCACGACTACTGGACGCGCGCCTCGTGCGCGCCGTGGCTGGAGAGGATCCGCGTACCGACGCTTTTGCTGAACGCACTCAACGACCCGTTCCTGCCGGGCGCGGCGCTGCGGGCGGCGAGCCGGCGGGCGGCGAGCGACGTGGTGCTAGAATTCCCGGCCACGGGCGGACACGCCGGATTTCCGGCGCGACGCGCCTGGCTGGCGCAACGCATCGACGCCTTCTTTTCCACCGCATGACAGTCCCCCAGGAAATTTTTCGCGCCTACGACATCCGCGGCATCGTCGGGCGCACGCTCACGCCCGCGATCGTGCGCGAGATCGGGCGCGCGCTCGGCAGCCTGGGCATCGAGCGCGGCGCGAGCAGCTTCGCCGTCGGGCGCGACGGGCGCCATTCGGGGCCGCAACTTGCCGACGCCCTGGCCGAGGGGCTGTGCGCCGCCGGCGCGGACGTGATCGACCTCGGCATGGTGCCGACGCCCGTGACCTACTTCGCCGCGCACCACCTCGGCTGCGGCAGCTGCGTCGCGGTGACCGGCAGCCACAACCCGCCCGACTACAACGGACTCAAGATGGTGGTCGCGGGCGAAACGCTGGCGGGCGACGCGATCCAGGATCTGCGCCGGCGCATCGAAGCCGGGCGCGTCGCCTCGGGCACGGGTAAGCGCAGCCGCGTGGACGTGCTCGACGCCTATGTGGAGCGCATCGCGGGCGACGTCAAGCTGGCGCGGCCGATGCACATCGCGCTCGACTGCGGCAACGGCGTCGCGGGAATGCTCGCGCCGCGCCTCTACCGGCGCCTGGGCTGCGAGGTCGAGGAGCTGTACTGCGAGGTCGACGGCGACTTCCCGAACCACCACCCCGATCCTTCCCACCCGGAAAACCTGGCCGACCTGATCGCGCGCCTGAAAGCGGGCGCAAGCGAGATCGGCTTCGGCTTCGACGGCGACGGCGACCGCCTGGGCGTGGTCACCAAGGACGGCGAGATCATCTTCCCCGACCGCCAGCTGATGCTGTTCGCGGCCGACGTGCTGTCGCGCAATCCCGGCGCCGAGATCATCTACGACGTCAAGTCGACGCGGCTGCTGGCGCCCTGGATTGAGCGCCACGGCGGCAAGCCGCTGATCTGGAAGACCGGTCACTCGTTCATCAAGGCCAAGCTGAGGGAAACGGGCGCGCCGCTCGCCGGCGAAATGTCCGGCCACACCTTCTTCAAGGAGCGTTGGTACGGCTTCGACGACGCCCTCTACGCCGGCGCGCGCCTGCTCGAGATCCTGTCGCGCGACGCGGACGCCTGCCGGGCGCTCAAGGCGCTGCCGAACGCGCCCTCCACGCCCGAGCTGCAGTGGAAGCTTGCTGAAGGCGAGCCGCACGTGCTGGTGGCGAAGCTGCAGCGCTCGAAGCCCTTCCCGGGCGCAGAGCGCGTGCTGACCATCGACGGCGTGCGCGCCGAGTACGCCGACGGCTTCGGCCTCGCGCGCGCCTCCAACACCACGCCGGTCATCGTGCTGCGCTTCGAGGCCGATACGAAGACGGCGCTGCGCCGCATCCAGGAGGAATTCCGCACCGCGCTGCAGCCCCTGAAGCCCGGCGCACCGCTGCCGTTCTAGCCGAGCTTCGCGGATTGAATAGGAGGAGAAACCTTGATCTGGGTCAATGGTGGCGGCCCGACCGCGCCTAACGTTGCTTGGAGGCCCGCCTAGAAAGAAGCAGCATTGAATTCCCCAAGCCATACCGAGACCCAGGTCCTGATCATCGGGGGCGGCGCCACGGGCACGGCGCTTGCGCGTGACCTCGCCTTGCGCGGTGTCGACTGCATCCTGGTCGAGAAGGACGACATCAACTCCGGGGCCTCGGGGCACAACCATGGGCTGCTCCACAGCGGCGCTCGCTATGTCGCGAGCGACCGCCAGACGGCGATGGAATGTCGCGCCGAGGGCGCGATCCTCAAGTCCGTGGCGGCGCAGACGATAGAGAATACCGGCGGCTATTTCGTCGCGGTGCAAGGCGACGACGAGCGCTACGTCGCCGACTTTCCCTCGCTTTGCGCGCGTGCGGGAATCGCCGCGCGCGCCGTGGACCTCACTGCGGCGCGCGCGCTCGAACCGGCGCTGTCGGAACGCACGATCGCGGTGTTCGAGGTGCCGGACGCCTCGATCGACCCGTTCCGGCTCTCCCTCGAAAGCATGGCTCATGCGCGCAGCCTGGGCGCGCGCCTGATGCGGCGCAGCCGCGTCCTGGGCTTCGAGCGCGACGGGCGGCGCATCCGCGCGGTGCGGGTTCAGTGCGGCAGCGAGGAACTGCGCGTCGAGGCCGCGCAGATCGTCAACGCGGCGGGAGCCTGGGCGCGCGAGCTGGCGCTGCTCGCCGCAGCGCCGGTCGAGATGGCGTACTTCAAGGGAACGCTGCTGGTCACGCACACGCGCCTGGCCAGCCGCGTGGTGAACCGCCTGCGGCTGCCGGCCGACGCCGATATCCTGATGCCGGGCGGCACGGTCTCCATCGCCGGCACGACTTCGACGCCAGTGGACGCCCTGGACGACATCTATCCGACGACGGCCGAGGTCGACCTGATCGTGGCCGAGGCCGCGCGCATGCTGCCGCCGCTGGAGACTATGCGCTATATCCGCGCTTATGCGGGGGTGCGGCCGCTCGTCGGCGCGCCAGGCGCTGGCGGCGGGCGTGCCGTTTCGCGCGGCTACGCGCTGTTCGACCACGAGGATCAAGGTCTGGACAACCTGGCGACGATCACCGGGGGCAAGCTCACCACCTGCAGGCTGATGGCCGAACGCGCCGCGGACCTCGTGTGCCGGCGGCTCGGCGTGACGCGCCCCTGTCTCACCGCCACGACGCCCCTGCCCGTGGCGCCGGAATGCGGGTGGACCGAACCGGGACGCTCCGCGCGCGCGTGGATGCGTTCCCACGCGCGGGACGACACGCTGCTGTGCGAGTGCGAGTTGGTTCCGGGCCGCGCCGTCGACGCCATCTACGACGCGCTACGCGCGCAAGGCGATGCACCGACGCTGACGGACATCGGCTTGCGCAGCCGCGTCGGCAAGGGCGCCTGCCAGGGGGCGTTCTGCGCGCCGCGCACCGTGGCCCACCTCTACAACCGCGGCGACTTTCAGGCGCGGCGCGGCCTGGCCGAGATTCTCGATTTCTTCGGCGAGCGCTGGCGCGGCGAGCGTGCGGTCCTGTGGGGCGAGCAACTCGCCCAGGCCGAGTTGATGGAGGCGCTGCATTGCGGGGTTTTCGGAGAAGAACTGCAGGCAGAAGAACTGCGCACAGAAGATTTGCGCGGAGAAGTGTCGCCTTGAGCAGCGCACGGCAGGACAGCTGCGACGTCGCCGTGATCGGCGCCGGGATGGCGGGCATGGCGGCGGCGCTGTTCGCGGCGGAGCGGGGCCTGAAGTGCATCCAGGTCGGCAACAGCGGCGGCCTGCTGTTCGCGAGCGGCTTGCTGGACCTGCTCGGCGTGCAGCCGGTGGCCGAGGGGCGGCTGTGGCAAAGCCCGTTCGAAGCCCTCGCGGCACTGGCGCGCGAAGAGCCCCTGCATCCTCTGGCACGGGTCGATGCCCGGTCGATCCGCAGCGCGTTCGATAGCTTCGTCGCGGCCCTGGGCGGGTCGGGGCTGCACTATGCGCCGCTGGGCGAGCGCAACCGGAAGGTGCTCACCTCGATCGGGACGATCAAGACCACCTATGGCGTGCCCAGGTCGATGATCGCGGGCGCCGACTTGCTGGACGCGCGGCCGCCGTGCCTGCTGCTCGACTTTCGCGGGCTGCGCGAATTCAGCGCAGCTCAGATCGCCGCGACGCTGGGCGAACGCTGGCCGGGCCTGCGCCACCGGCAGATCGAGTTCCCGGGCGGCGAAGCCCTGCCCGAACTCTACGGCGCCCACCTTGCCCGCGCCCTGGAAAGCGCGGAGACGCGCGCGCGCGCGATCGCCCTGGTGAAGCCCTTGCTGGGCGATGCTCATGCGGTCGGATTCCCGGCGGTGCTCGGCCTCGCGCGATCCGGCGACGTTCACGCGGCGTTCGAGGCCGGGCTGGGCGTGCCCGTGTTCGAGATCCCGACCATGCCGACCTCGGTGCCCGGGCTGCGGTTATTGCGGGCGCTCGAGGGGCTGATGTCGGCGCGCGGAGTCCACCGGCATCATCAGGCCGGCGCGCGCGCGCTGACGTTTGACGCGGACGGCGCTACAGCAACGCTGGAGCTCGAAGGCATTTCGACTGGCAGCGGCGGTGAGCGCGTGTTCGCGCGCGCGGTCGTACTCGCCACGGGGCGATTCAGCGGCCGCGGGCTCAGCGCTGATCGCGCAGGCGTGCGCGAGAGCCTCCTCGGCTTGCCGGTGCAGCAGCCGGCTTCGCGCGCCGCCTGGCACCAGCGCGACTTCCTCGATCCCTCAGGCCATGCGATCAACCGCGCGGGCTTGCGCGTCGACGACGCGTGGCGACCGCTGGATGCGGGCGGAACGCCGGCCTGGCCGCGGCTCCATGCCGTCGGCTCCATCCTCGCGCATCAGGACTGGATGCGCTCGAAGTGCGGCGCGGGGCTCGCCATCGCCACCGCCTGGGCGGCCATCGATCAAGTCACGCGTGAGCTTCGCGGGACTGCGGCGGGCTAGGCCAGACATGTCGCCGGCGATCTTGCTCAGCGCCTTCTATGCGTCCCTGGTCCTGTGCGCGCTGGGCCTCGCCTGGCGCGCCTCGGCCTGGTTTCGCCTCCGGATCGGTCCCGATGCGCGCGATATCACCTGGTCACAGCGCGTCGCCGCGGTGTTCCGCGGCGCAGCCTCGGCGCTCTTCGGCAGCAGGATTCTCCGTCTCCTCGCCGCCTTGTTGCTCGACGTACTGCTCCTGCGCAGGCTGTTCGCGCGCGAGAAGCTGCGCTGGACCGGGCACCTGCTCGTCGTGGTCGGCTTCATGCTGCTACTGTTGATGCACGCGCTCGCGCCGCTGGTGAGTGCCAAGCTGTTCCCAGGCTACCAGCCGACGCTGGACCCCTATTTCTTCCTGCGCGATCTTTTCGGGGCGATGATCTTGGCCGGTCTGGCGCTGCTTTTGTCCGGACGGCGGGCGGATTTTCCGCAGCGGCGCGGTCTCATCGACTGGGCCTTCGTGACGCTGCTGGTGGCGGTCGTCGTCACGGGGTTCCTGTTCGCGGGCTACAAAATCGCATCGCCCCGGGCCTTCTACCGCATGACGGAGCAGTTCATCGGTTCGACCGACCCGGTGAAACTCGAGCCGCTGCGCGCGGTCTGGGCGAGCGAATTCGGAGTGGCGTTCGGCGACCTGAAGCAGCCGATCGACCCGGACTTGATGGAGCAGGGGCGCAAAATGCAGCGCGACGCCTGCGCATCCTGCCATTCGAAGCCTGCGTCTGCCTTCGTCTCCTACCCGGTCGCGCGCGCACTGGCACCCGTGGAGCGCAGTCTGGATGCGGGACGCGCGGATGTCTGGCTCCTGTATCTGCATGTGTTCGCCTGTTTCCTCGGCTTGGCGAGCCTGCCGTTCACACGCTTTTTCCACGTGGTGGCGGCTCCCGTCAGCTTGCTGGTCGACGCCGCGGCGCAAGATCGGGCGTTCTCGAGCGCCGGTCGCGTTGCGCAGCGGGCACTGGCGCTGGACGCCTGCGTGCACTGCGGCATCTGCGATTCGCGCTGCTCGGTGGCACCGGTGGCGCGCTACCTGAACAACGCCTATCTTTTACCCTCGTACAAACTCGGCGCCACCGGTGCGCTCGCCCGCGGCCGGCTGCCGCGGGACGAGGCTGATCCCGCCGCTGAGGGCGCTTTCCTGTGCACCGACTGCGGGCGCTGCACCAGCAGCTGCCCGGTGGGGCTGGACCTTGCGGATCTGTGGCAGGCGGGGCGCGGCGACTTGGCCGCCGCCGGTTTTCCGGCGCCGGCGCAGTGGGTGCAGGCGCGCAGCGCGCTCGCGTGGGCCGAGTCTCTCGAAGCGGACTCCGCGCAGCACCCGCTTGTCGATGCCGATGCCGCTTTCGCGCCGCTCTCGGCCGAGCGTCGCACGTTCTCCCGCTGCGTCCAGTGCCAGACCTGCACCAACGTATGCCCGGTCGTGGCGCACAGCATCGACGCCGAGCACGGCGTCGACCTGACGCCGCAGAAGGTGATGAACCTGTTGCGCCTGGGCCTGCGCGATCTGACGCTGGGTTCGCGCATGGTGTGGGACTGCGCCAGCTGCTACCAATGCCAGGAGAATTGCCCGCAAGGCATACGCGTGGCCGACATCATGCTGGAGTTGCGCGCGCTTTCGGTGCATCGGCTGGGCGCCGTCCGCGGACAGAGGGAGCCTTCATGAAGTACGCACTGTTCCTCGGCTGCAAGTCTTCGGGGCATCTGCCGGCGTACGAGTTGTCGGCGCGCGCCGTGCTCGGCCACCTCGGCGTGACCCTGATCGACCTCGAGTTCGACTGCTGCGGCTATCCCGCCCGGGATGTCAGCCGCGACGCCTTCGTCGTGGCCGCGGCCCGCAATCTGGCCCTGGCCGAGCGCGCCGGCCTCGACCTGCTGACGCTCTCCAGCTGCTGCTTCGGCACGCTGCGCCACGCGATCCGGTTCCTCGGCGAGGACGCGGCACTGCGCGCGCGGGTCGCGCAGGCGCTCGCCGCGCAAGGCCTCGCCTGGTCGGGGAAGAGCGCGGTCGAGCACCTGCTGCAGGTGCTGGCGCGAGACGTCGGCTTCGACGTTATCGCCGCGGCGGTACGCGCGCCGAGCGCGGGCCTGCGGGTCGCCGCCCAGTACGGCTGCCACGCACTGCGCCCGAGCGACGTGACGGGACTGGACAATCCGATGGCGCCGACGGTCTTCGAGACCTTGCTCAGCTTGACCGGTGCGACTCCGGTCGACTGGCCCCGTCGCCTCGATTGCTGCGGCGACCCGCTGCACCAGGCGAACGCGGCGCTGTCGGAGCGCATGACCCGGGCCAAGATCGCCGATGCGCTCGAGTCAGGCGCCGAGGCGATCTGCTCGGCCTGCGCTCACTGCCACTTGCGCTTCGACGCGGTTCAGGTGGACAGCAGCGATCCGCCGATTCGCACATTGCTCTACACCCAGCTTCTCGGCCTGGCGATGGGGCTGCCCGCGAAATCCCTTGGCCTGTAGTGGGAGACCGGCGCGCCGCTCAAGCCGGAATCGGTTCTGCCTTTCGAACCAGTTCGCGCCGGTAGCGGCTGAGGTCGCGCGGCGTCGGCAGCGGCGTGCCGAACAGTCTCGACAGGTTGTGCAGGATCATGTCGGTGACTTTCTTCTCCCAGCCCTTGTCGAAGCAGATCTGGCTGTCGAGCCAGCGCTCGAGCCACTCGGGATCCGGCAGCCGGCTCTGCACCGTATCGCGCGGGTAGAGCTCAAGGTTGACGTGCAGGTTGGTCGGGTGCAGCGGCTTGCCCGCGCGCCCCACCGCTGTCATCAGCACGCCCATGCGCGCGAACGCCGCGCGCGCCTCGTCGCCGGATCGTGCCAGGGCGCGGCGCATGTACTGCAGGTAGGCGCCGCCGTGGCGCGCCTCGTCGCGCGCGATCAGGCCGTAGATGTGCTTCAGCACCGGCTCGGTGTGCCATTGCGCCGCGCAGCGGTACCAGTGATTGAGGCGGATCTCGCCGCAGAAGTGCAGCATCAGCGTCTCGAGCGGGGGCGCGGGGTCGAACGGAAAGCGCACCGCGTGCAGCTCCGCCTCGGTGGGCGACAGGTCGGGGCGGAAGCGGCGCAGATATTCGAGCAGCACCAGGGCGTGCTTCTGCTCCTCGAAAAACCAGACCGATATGAAGGCGCTGAAATCGCTGTCGTGGCGGTTGTCGCGCAGGAACATCTCGGTCGCGGGCAGCGCCGCCCACTCCGTGATCGCGTTCATCTTGACCGTCAGCGCCTGCTCGTCGCTCAGGCGATCGGCGTCGAACTTGTCCCACGGCACGTCGCGCCTCAGGTCCCAGCGCGCGCGCTCGAGGGTTTTGAACAGGTCGGGGTACAGCATCGTCGAGATTCCGGGCAGGGTCGTCATTGGAATGAAGGTCTCCTTACGCCGGCTCGCGCGCGCCGCGCCACTCTAGCAGTGCGCTTCCAATCGAACCGAGATCGTTGATCAGCAGGACGCCGTCCGGCGGGTTGCGCAGGCGCGCGGCGCCCGCGCCGCCGCACCACAGCGCGGCGGCCGCGGGCAGGTCCCGGCGCAGCACCTGCACGCCCTCGCGCATGGCGCCAACCGAATAGCTGCCGCAGAACGACAGCGCCACCACGTCGGCGGCGTTGGCGCGCGCCGCGGCGACCAGTTCGCCCACCGGCGTCTGCACGCCGAGCGAGACGCACTGCGCGCCCTCGAGCGCGCACGCCGCCTCGGCCATCAGCAGGCCCAGGCCGTGCTGCTCGCCCGGCAAGGTCGAAAGCAGCACCTTGGGTGCGCCCCCCGCGGTGGGCACCTGCGCGATCGCCTGCCGCAGCACGCCCTGCATCTGCTCGGTGAAAAGGTGCTCTTCGAACACCTCGATCTCGCCTCGCATCCAGGCCTCGCCCACCAGCGCAGCGAGCGGCGCCGCGGTCTCGGTGACGAAGCGGAACAACCCGTCGCGCACCACCGCCTGCCCCAGCTCGCGCCGCAATTCGGTGGTCTGGTGCGTCTTCATCAGGTAAAGCGCGAGGTCGTGCAAGGTGCTGCGCGCCGCCGGCGGCGGCCCGGCGGCGAGTGCCTGCAGCTCTCCCGGCGGCAGGGCAAAAATCCGCCCCGGGCGCATACCCTGGTCCATCAGGCGGCGGATCATGCGCAGCCGCCCGACCTGGGCAGCCGGGTACACCCGCTCGCCGAACGCATTGCGGGTCGGAATCGGAAATCCATAGCGCCGCTCCCACACCCGCAGCGAGTCCTTCGAGATGCCGGTTTCGCGTTCGACCGCCGCAATCGAGAGGCCCTCGGCGCTTTTTTCATTGGTACTCATTTGTCCAAGGCAAACTGTTGACAACAGGCCATCATCGCACGAAGCCCCCTGTTTTGACTAGGACAAAATAGTGCGGCACTTCGGGTTGCAGTTTTCTGCTGCGCAATCTCCGGATTGGCCGCAGCCTGGCTGCAAAGTCCGCACCATACGGTGACTTTGTCCGAAGCGAACACTTACCTCTGAGGGTATATCCGTGCGTTGGACGTCGGAGAAGCGATCGTCCGCCGCGGCGGCGCCGCGCGGCGCGCTAGGCGAACTGGGGGCCGATGCGCTTGAGAGCGTCGGTCACCAGGCAGTCGACACCCCAGCGCAGCAGCTTGCGCGCCGAGCGCCGGTCGTTGACCGTCCAGCACAACAGCGCGTAGCCGGCGACGTGCACCGCCTCGGCGAGGCGCAGGTTGAGCGCGCGGTAGTTGCAGTGCAGCGACACGCACTCCAGGTCGTGCAGCGTCTCGCGCCACTGCGGCGGCACGCGCCCGACCAGGAGCCCGCGCGGGATCTCGGGCGCGGCGCCGCGCGCCGCCGCGAGCGCGACCGGCGAGAACGATGACAGCAGCGGAAGCTGCGACGCACCCCGCCACAGCTCGCGCGCCATGCGCGCCACCGCCTCGCCGGTGCGGCGCTCGTAGCCGGTCGCGGGCTTGATCTCGACGTTGGCCCACAGCCCGAGCTCGCGGCACAGCCGCGCCGCCTGCTCGAAGCTCGGGATTCGCTCGCCGCGCCACTTCGGCCCGTGCCAGCGGCCGGCGTCGAGCTCGAGGATCTCCTTGTAGGGCGTGGTCGCGACGCTGCCGACGCTGCCCGCGGTGCGGGTGAGCGTCTGGTCGTGGATCAGCACCGGCGTGCCATCGCCCGCGAGCATGACGTCGAACTCGACGCCCTGGAAGCCGAGCGAGGCGCCGAAGCGGATTGCGCCGAGCGTGTTCTCGGGCGCGAGCTTGCCGCCGCCGCGGTGCGCGAGGACCCGCGGATACGGCCAGTGTTTCATGGCTCGATGCGCTTGCCGGTGTCGGGGTCGAAGAAGTGCAGGTTCTCGGGCGCGAAGCGCAGCGGCAGCTGTCCGTCCTGCGGCCTGACCGAGGCGTGCAGCCGCGCGGCCACGCGCGGGCTCGCCTTGTCCTGGCCGATGTGCCCGTACACCAGCGAGTCCGAGCCCAGCAGCTCGACGAAGTCCACCTTCGGCACCAGCAGCGCCTCGCCCGGAGCGCAGATCTCCAGGTGCTCCGGGCGCACTCCCAGCAGCACGCTGCGCCCGCCAAGCTGCGGGTAGGCCTGAGGCAGCTTCAGGCGCGTATCGCCATCGGCGGCCACGCTCGCTCCGTCGGCCTGCAGCCTCCCCGGGATCAGGTTCATCGGCGGCGAGCCGATGAACCCCGCCACGAACGTCGTCGCCGGCTTGGTGTACACCTCCAGCGGCGCGCCGATCTGCTCGGTCTTGCCGATGCTCATCACCAGCATGCGGTGCGCCAGCGTCATCGCCTCGACCTGGTCGTGCGTCACGTACAGCGTCGTGGTCGCCAGCCGCCGGTGCAGCGCCTGCAGCTCTTCCCTCATCTGCACCCGCAGCTTCGCATCCAGGTTCGACAGCGGCTCGTCGAACAGGAACACCTTCGGCTCGCGCACGATCGCGCGCCCCATCGCCACCCGCTGGCGCTGCCCGCCCGAGAGCTCGCGCGGCCGGCGCTTCAACAGCTTCGAGAGCTCAAGGATGTCCGCCGCACGGTTCACCCGCGTGTCGATCTCGGCCTTCGACAGCCCCCGGATCTTCAGCCCGTAGGCCATGTTGTCGTGCACGCTCATGTGCGGATACAGCGCGTAGTTCTGGAACACCATCGCGATGTCCCGGTCCTTGGGCTCCAGGTTGTTCACCACCTTGCCCTCGATCGCAATCTCCCCCGATGTGATCGACTCCAGCCCCGCCACCATCCGCAGCAGCGTCGACTTGCCGCACCCCGAGGGCCCCACCATCACCACGAACTCCCCATCGGTGATCTCCATCGAGATCCCGTGGATCACCTTCACCTCGCCGAAGGACTTCGTCACGTTGCGGATCGATACGGCAGCCATTTACTTTTGCTTTTTTAGATGACGATGCGCGGACAAATAATACGCGATAGGAGGCCGCCTATTTCGCGGTTTGCATCGCGATCCCCTCCGCGAAGCTCTTGCGAAACGCCAACAGCACCACTAGCGGAGGCAGCATCGCGACGATGGTGCCGGCCATGATCACGTTCCACGACGGCGAAATCTGGTCCGTGGCGATCAGCATCTTGAGCCCAATCTGCACCACCCGCATTTCCTCGGTGTTGGTCACGATGAGGGGCCACAGATACTGGCTCCACATGAAGATGAACTCGATCACGAACAGCGCGGCGATGTTGGTGCGCGAGATGGGGACGAGGATATCGAAGAAATAGCGCACCGGGCCCGCGCCGTCCATGCGCGCCGCGTCGGGCAGGTCGCGCGGCACAGTGAGGAAGAACTGCCGGAACAGCAGGATCCCGGTCGTGCTGGCGAAGAAGGGAAACATCAGCGCCGAGTAGGAGTTGATCCAGTGGAAGTCCGCCATCAGCTGGTAGGTCGGCAGGATCCGCACCGGGAGCGGCAGCATCTGCGTGATCATGGTCATCGGGAACAGTAGCGCCCGCCCCCGGAAGCTGAAGTGGGTGTAGGCGAACGCCGCCATCAGCGACAGGATGATCTTCACCACCGCCGCGCCCACCGAGATGACCGAGGTGACGAAGAACAGCCTTCCCATGTGAATGCGGTTCCAGGCCTCGACCACGTTGTGCCACAGCTCGGTGCCGGGAACGAGCCGCGGGGGATAG
Source organism: uncultured beta proteobacterium (assembly GCA_963811085.1). Lineage (GTDB taxonomy): Bacteria > Pseudomonadota > Gammaproteobacteria > Burkholderiales > SG8-39 > DAHVFK01. Next base: position 143,190 of record CAWEPV010000002.1, read on the forward strand.
GCGTAGGCCTGCTGCAGGCTCAGTGTGCTCACGATCACCGCGTAGGCGACCGGGAACGTGACGACCAGCACGAGCGCGATCAGGGCGGCATGGGTAGCGCCCGCCTTCCACCGGCGTGGGGTCATCAGGACTCCTTCCTAGCGGGCATAGATCGCCTTGCGCGTCGCATAGTGCAGCTGGATGATCGCCGCCACCGAAATGACGACGAACACGATGCACGACTCGGCGGACGCCGTGCCGGCGTCGAGGTACAGGAACGCGTCCCGGTACAGCTTGTAGATGAGGATGTTGGTCGCGTCCCCCGGCCCGCCGTGAGTCATGATGTCGATCAGGCCGAAGACCTGGAAGAAGGCGTAGATCATGTTGACGAACAGGAGAAACGTCGTCGTGGGTGAGAGCATGGGAAAGGTGATGTCCCAGAATGTTCTCCACGGCCCGGCGCCGTCCACTCGCGCGGCGTCGACGAATTCTTCCGGAATGTTCTGCAACCCGGCGAGAAAGAAAACGATGTTGTAGCCGAGCATCTTCCAGGTGGCGGCGACGGATACGACCAGCAGCGCGAGGGAGCCGTTGGCCATCCAGTTGAGGAGATAGCCGCCGAAGAGCTTGCCAACCACGAACGGCACGATCCCGGTCGCGGGAGCGAACATCAGGGCCCAGATCGCACCCGCCACTGCGGGCGAGAGGGCGTAGGTCCAGATCAGCGCGACCTGATAGAAGCCCTGGCCCCGGATTTTCTGATTCAGGAGGTGAGCGACCGCAAGCGAGAAGCTCAGCCCGATCACCATCACGAAGGCCGAGAACAGGAGCGTGGCGAGCGCGCTCGCGCGAAAGTCCTCCGCCGCGAACAGGCGGGTGTAGTTGCGCAGCCCGACAAACAGCGTCTTGGTGCCGAAGGCGGTGGTGGCGAAGAAGGATTGCTCGACGCTCTGCAGGAAGGGAACGACCAGGAATACGACGATCACCGCCACTGAAGGCAGGATCAGGGCGTACGGCAGGAGAGGGTGTCCCGGGAAACGCTCCTCCTCAACGACGTTGGCCATCGGCGCTAGCGCGGGGCATCCCGGGCGGAGATGGGCGGACGATCCGCCCGTCCCCGCGCGGTACGAGCCTAATGGTTCATTTGTGCGAAGTCCGCCAGCAGCTGGTCGGCCTTGCGCGCCGCTTCGTCAAGGGCAGCCTTGGGCGAGAGCTGGCCGGAGACCGACTTCTCGATCGCGGTGCGCTCGAGCTCGCGGATCTGTACGAACGGGCCCATCCGGACCCCGGTGGCAGCGGCCGTGTCACGCCGGCCGGACAGCACCTGCAGGAAGGCGGTGAGGTAGTTCTGGTCCTGGGTGAACCAACCCTCTGCGAGCAGCGCCTGCACCGCGGAGTTGACCGCCGGGAAGTAGCCGGTCCCCTTGTGCCAGTCCACAGCGATGTTCGTCCCCGCCAGGTACTTGAGGAACGCCCAGACCGCGCGCAGCTGCTCCTTGCTCTGCCCCTTCGTCACCCACAGGCTGGCGCCGCCGATTACCGAGTTGCCGCGCGGATAACCTTCGAAGCGCGGCAGGAAGGTCGTTCCGACCTTGAACTGCGAACCCTTTTCGATCCCCTTCAGCGACGAGGTCGACTGGATCAGCATCGCGATCTGACCGGACTCGAACGCGGAGTTCGCCGAGTACTCCGGCCCGCCGTAGATGAATATTCCCTCCTTGGCGAGGCGGGTCCAGGTGTTCAGCACCATATTGCCGAAGGCGCCGTTGAACAGCACCTTGGTCGCCAGGCCGCTGCGCCCGTTTTCATGGTTGGCAAAGAGCTGGTTGTGGGTTGCAAAACTCTGCTCCAGCACCCAGCCCGGCCAGCCGAAAGACAGCACGTGCTTCACCGCACCGGTTTGCAGCAGCTTCTTGCCGTCGGCCTCGAGCTCTTCCCAGGTCGTCGGCGGCTTGTTCGGGTCGAGCCCGGCCTTGGCGAACAGGTCCTTGTTGTAGTACAGCATCGCGGTGGACGAATTGAATGGCATCGACCACAAGTTCCCGGCCGTCGAGTAATAGTGGGTGATCGGTATCACGTACTGGGCCCAATCCCACTTTTCGCCGACCATTCCCGGTATTTGGTAGACCGGAACGATCGCTCCGCTGGAGAGCATCTGCTGCGTCCCGACCTCGTAGGCCTGTACCAGATTGGGTGCCGTCTTCGCGCGGTACGCAGTGATGTACTTGGTCATGGTCTCGGGATAGTTCCCCGTATAGAGCGCCTTCAGCTCGATGCCGGGGTGCGCGGCGTTGAAGTCCTTCACGATCCCGTCCACCACCTTGCCGTTGTTGCCGCTCATCGCGTGCCACCAGGTGATCTCGACCTTGCCCGCGGCGAGCACGGACTGCGGTGCGAGACACGCACCCAGCGTCCAGACGAGCCCGATCAGCAGCCATTGCCTGACTTTCATTGAAAGCCTCCCATGTGTGCGTCGCCCGCGCGATTGCGCAGGCCGGCTGACCCCGTTATAGCCGGCCGGATTGCGCTCAATTTGACGCAGATCAAGCCTCGATGCGCTTGCCGGTGTCGGGGTCGAAGAAGTGCAGGTTCTCGGGCGCGAAGCGCAGCGGCAGCTGTCCGTCCTGCGGCCTGACCGAGGCGTGCAGCCGCGCGGCCACGCGCGGGCTCGCCTTGTCCTGGCCGATGTGCCCGTACACCAGCGAGTCCGAGCCCAGCAGCTCGACGAAGTCCACCTTCGGCACCAGCAGCGCCTCGCCCGGAGCGCAGATCTCCAGGTGCTCCGGGCGCACTCCCAGCAGCACGCTGCGCCCGCCAAGCTGCGGGTAGGCCTGAGGCAGCTTCAGGCGCGTATCGCCATCGGCGGCCACGCTCGCTCCGTCGGCCTGCAGCCTCCCCGGGATCAGGTTCATCGGCGGCGAGCCGATGAACCCCGCCACGAACGTCGTCGCCGGCTTGGTGTACACCTCCAGCGGCGCGCCGATCTGCTCGGTCTTGCCGATGCTCATCACCAGCATGCGGTGCGCCAGCGTCATCGCCTCGACCTGGTCGTGCGTCACGTACAGCGTCGTGGTCGCCAGCCGCCGGTGCAGCGCCTGCAGCTCTTCCCTCATCTGCACCCGCAGCTTCGCATCCAGGTTCGACAGCGGCTCGTCGAACAGGAACACCTTCGGCTCGCGCACGATCGCGCGCCCCATCGCCACCCGCTGGCGCTGCCCGCCCGAGAGCTCGCGCGGCCGGCGCTTCAACAGCTTCGAGAGCTCAAGGATGTCCGCCGCACGGTTCACCCGCGTGTCGATCTCGGCCTTCGACAGCCCCCGGATCTTCAGCCCGTAGGCCATGTTGTCGTGCACGCTCATGTGCGGATACAGCGCGTAGTTCTGGAACACCATCGCGATGTCCCGGTCCTTGGGCTCCAGGTTGTTCACCACCTTGCCCTCGATCGCAATCTCCCCCGATGTGATCGACTCCAGCCCCGCCACCATCCGCAGCAGCGTCGACTTGCCGCACCCCGAGGGCCCCACCATCACCACGAACTCCCCATCGGTGATCTCCATCGAGATCCCGTGGATCACCTTCACCTCGCCGAAGGACTTCGTCACGTTGCGGATCGATACGGCAGCCATTTACTTTTCCTGTTCGATGAGGCCCTTGACGAACCATTTCTGCATCAGGATCACGACCAGCGCCGGCGGCAGCATCGCCAGCATCGCGGCCGACATCACCAGGTTCCAGTCGACCGCCGCGTCGCCGCCGGGGATCATGCGCTTGATCCCGATTACGGCGGTGTACATGTTCTCCTGTGTGGTCACCAGCAGCGGCCACAGGTACTGGTTCCAGCCGTAGATGAACAGGATCACGAACAGCGCGGCCATGTTGGTGCGCGACAGCGGCAGCACGATGTCCCAGAAGAAGCGTAGCGGCCCCGCACCGTCCATGCGTGCCGCCTCCATCAACTCGTCCGGCACGGTGAGGAAGAACTGGCGAAAGAAGAAGGTCGCGGTGGCCGAGGCGATCAGCGGCAGCGTCAGCCCGGCGTAGGTGTTGATCATGTGCAAGTCGGCCACCACCTTGTAGGTCGGGAAGATGCGCACCTCGACCGGCAGCATGAGGGTGATGAAGATCAGCCAGAAGAAGAACATCTTGAGCGGGAAGCGAAAGTACACGATCGCGAACGCCGACAGGATCGAGATCACGATCTTGCCGATCGAGATCGACAGCGCCATGATCAAACTGTTGAGCAGCATGCGCCCGACCGGCGCGGTGCTCGCGCCCTCCACGCCCTTGGTGAGCACCGTGTAGTAGTTCGCCAGCAGGTGGGTTCCCGGCCAGATCGGGATCGGAACCTGCCGCATTTGATCCGCGGTATGGGTCGAGGCGACGAACGTTATCCACACCGGGAACACCAGCGTCGCCACGCTCACCAGCAGCAGCGCGTGGCAGAAGATTGTCAACCCGGGACGGTGCTCGATCACGCGTACTGGATCCTGCGCTCGATGTATCGGAACTGGATCACGGTGAGGCTGATCACGATCGCCATCAGCACCACCGATTGCGCTGACGAACCGCCCAGGTCGCCGCCCTTGAAGCCGTCCTCGAATACCTTGTAGACGAGCACATCGGTGGCGCGCACCGGCCCGCCCTGGGTGGTGGTATCGATCACGCCGAAGCTGTCGAAGAAGGCGGCGACGATGTTCACCACCAGCAGGAAGAAGGTGGTCGGCGCGAGCAGCGGGAAGACGATGGTGCCGAAGCGCTTTATCGGACCCGCACCGTCGATCGCCGCCGCCTCGATGAGCGACTTCGGGATCGCCTGCATGCCCGAGAGGAAGAACAGGAAATTGTACGAGATCTGTTTCCAGGCGGAAGCGATCACGATCAGGGTCAGCGCCTGGCCGCCGTTGAGCAGGTAGTTCCAGTCGTAGCCGAACCACAGCTTGAGCGCGTAGGTGACGATCCCCACCGACGGGTTGAAGATGAACGCCCACAGCACCGCCGCGACCGCCGGCGCCACCGCGTAGGGCCACACCAGCAGCGTCTTGTAGCCGCGCGTGCCACGGATCAGGTAGTCGCAGCACGCCGCAAGAACGAGCGAAATGACCAGCGCCGAACCGGTCATGAGGACGGCGAACTCTCCCGTGACCCAGAACGAGCTCAGGTAGTACTTGTCGGCGAACAGCTCGCGGAAATTGAGCAGGCCGACGAACTGCAGGTTGAGGCCAAAGGTGTCCTGCACCAGCAGCGACCACCACAGCGCCTGCGACGCGGGCCAGATGAAGAACACCAGCGTGATCGCGAGCTGCGGCGCGACCAGCGCGTACGGCAGCCAGCCGACGTGAAACTGAGCGCGCTTCTGCGAGGCCATGACAAGCAGACGGCCCCTCGCGGGGCCGTCCGTCTCTTCAGCCGATGATCGCCTTGCCCGCTATCAGCCGCGGTTGGCGCGCTGGAACTTGCGCAGTTCCTCGTTGCCGCGCTTGACCGCCTCGTCGAGGGCCGCCTTGGCCGATTTCTTGCCGGTCCACACCGCCTCCAACTCCTCGTCGATGATGCCGCGGATCTGCACGAAGTTGCCGAGCCGGATGCCCTTAGACACCTTGGTCGGGTTGCGCTCGAGCAGCTGCTTGATCGCGATGTCGGCGCCCGGGTGCGTGTCGTAGAAGCCTTCCTGCCTGGACAGCTCGTAGGCCGCCTTGGTGATCGGAACGTAGCCCGTGTTCTGGTGCCAGCGCGCCTGGATCTTGGGCGAGGACAGGAAGCTGAAGAACTTCGCTATGCCCTTGTAGTGCGACTTCGGTTTGCCGGAGAACACCCACAGGCTCGCGCCGCCGATGATCGTGTTCTGCGGCGCGCCCTTGGCGAAGGCGTCGTAGGGTAGCATGGCGATCCGGAACTTGAACTTGGCGTTCTTCGAGATGTTGCCCAAGGCCGCCGACGAACTGGTCAGCATCGCGCATTCGCCGCCGTAGAACTTGGCCTCCGGCTGGGTGGTGCGGCCGGCGTAGGTGAAGCGTCCGTCCTTGGCCCACTCGCCGAGCTCGGCGATGTGCTTGACGATGGTCGGGTTGTTGAACTCGAGCTTGGAGTTCATGCCGCGGAAGCCGTTGTCCAGCGTCGCGAAGGCGACGTTGTCCCAGGCGCTCATGGTCTCGAGCTGGACCCAGGACTGCCACGCGGTGGTGTAGGCGCAGGGCAGCGCGTTCGCGGCCTTGATCTTGGCCGCCGCCTCGCCCACCTCGTCCCAGGTCTTGGGCGGGTTGTTCGGGTCGAGGCCCGCCTTCTGGAACGCGTCGTCGTTGATGTAGAGCACCGGGGTCGAGCTGTTGAACGGCATCGACAGCATGCGACCCTTCGGATCGGTGTAATAGCTGGTCACCGCGGGCATGTACGCATGCGGGTCGAACTTCTCGCCTGCCTCGTGCATCACCTGGTACACCGGCTTGATCGCGCCCTTGGCCGCCATCATGGTTGCAGTGCCGACCTCGAACACCTGGACGATGTCCGGCGGATTCTTGCCGCGGTAGGCGGCGATCGCGGCCGACATCGACTCGGCGTAGCCGCCCTTGTAGACCGGCACCACCTTGTATTCGGACTGCGAGGCGTTGAAGTCGTCGGTGATCAGCTTGACCTGGTCGCCCAGGCGGCCCGACATCGAATTCCACCACTGGATCTCGACCTGCGCGTACGCCGGCGCGGCCGAAATGAGGGATGCCCCGGCGAGCGCCGCGGCGAGTGTTTTCATGCGCATGGATCTCTCCTCTACGTGCTTTATTGGGTCCGTGCGGTACCGCCACGGGCGAAACCTGATTCAACTCTAGCTTCGTGGCACCCCATTTGACCAGCGTCAAGCCGGGGCGCCGACAAGAATACCGCCCCAATATTGCAAAACGGCCACGGCCCGGGCCCGGGGGGGCGGGCGGGAAGGTTATATTTGCCGCAGACGCAGGAGGCCCCCCAATGAACGCGATCCACGAGCTTTCAGCCACCGAACTCGCCGCCGAATACCGGCGCGGCACGCTCTCCCCGTTCGAGGTCGCGACCGCGCAGCTGGCGCGCATCGACGCCTGGGAGCCGAAACTGAACGCGATGTACCGCATCGACCGCGGCAGCGCGCTCGCCCAGGCGCGGGCGGCCGAGGCGCGCTGGCGCGCCGGGGCGCCGCTGTCGGCGCTCGACGGGGTGCCGGTCACGATCAAGGAGAACATCGCCACCCGGGGCGACCCGGCGCCGATCGGCACCCGGGCCAACGAGGACGCCCCGCCGGCCGCGGCCGACGCCCCGCCCGCGGCGCGCCTGCGCGAAGGCGGTGCGGTGATCCTCGGCAAGACCACGATGCCCGACTACGGCATGCTCTCGTCGGGCCTTTCGAGCCTGCACGGGGTGACCCGCAATCCCTGGCGGCTCGACCGCAATACCTCCGGCTCGAGCTCCGGCGCCGGGGCGGCCGCCGCGGCCGGATATGCGCCGCTGCACCTGGGCACCGACATTGGCGGCTCGGTGCGCCTGCCGGCGACCCATTGCGGCATCTTCGCCCTCAAGCCCTCGCTCGGGCGGGTACCGATCTACCCGCCGTACATGGGCCGGGCGACCGGACCGATGACGCGCCGCGCGGCCGATGCGGCGCTGATGATGAACCTGCTCGCGCGGCCCGACGCGCGCGATTTCATGAGCCTGCCGCCGCAGAGCGTCGATTACCTCGCCGGGCTCGATGGTCTGGCGCTCAAGACGCTCAAGATCGGCTTCCTGCCCGACATGCGCGCCGGACTGCCGGTCAATGCCGAGGTGCGCGCGGCCGCCGAAGCCGCCGCAAAGGCGCTCGAGGGCGCCGGCTGCGCGGTCGAGGAAATGCGAAGCTTTCTCAGCCCGGACATGCTCGACGGCATGTGCCGCTTCTTCGAGGCGCGCTCGTACCACGATTTCGCGCAGCTCCCCTCCGCCAAGCAAGCCCAGGTGCTGCCGTTCATCGCCGAATGGTGCAGCTGGCGTGCGAAGGATTTCAGCGGGCGCGACGTGATGCAGGCCTACGGGCTGGTGATGGCGATGCGCGAAGCCGCGGTTGCGGCCTGCCAGCCCTACGACTTCGTCCTCTCGCCGGTTTCGCCGATCCTGCCGTACGAGGCCGAAAGCCCGGCCCCCGGCAGCGACCCGCACGACGCGCTGCCGCACATTGCGTTCACCGTGCCGTACAACATGTCCGAGCAGCCGGCCGCGTCGCTCAACTGGGGCTTCAGCGCCGACGGCCTGCCGATCGGCGTGCAGCTGATCGGGCACCGCTTCGACGATCTCGGCGTGCTGCGCTTCGCGCACGCGCTGGAGAAACTTCGCCCGGCGCAGAAGGCCTGGCCCGAGCCGCCTGGTTAGCCGGCGTACGCTGGCCCGAGCGGGCGCAGGCGCAGGCCTTTGCGCAGCTTGGTCCAATTGAACTCGGCCGGGTCGGCGAGCGCGGGTCCGGGCGACTTGACCACCAGGATCTCGCGTGCGATCGGCTCGAAATCAGCTCGGTAGTGAACCGAGCTCTTGAGCCCGAGGATGCGCTCGCGCCGCGGCTCGAGGCCGAGATGGCGGAACATCTCCTGGTCAGCGGCCTGTACCTTCTTCGAGGCAAGCGCGACCCGCACCCCGGGCGCGGCGCGGCTCCGAAGCAGCGCCATCGGCCCCAGGGTCATGCGAAAGCCCTTGAACATCGGCCCGGTGCAGGTGAAATTGCCGTCCGCCAGCCGCTCGACGGTGAACTCGCCCGCGAACGGCGCGTCGCCGGCGATGCCCGAGCGCCCGCCGAGGGAGAACGCGAGCGTTGCGCCCTGCCCCGCCTCGTGCGCGCGCTTCGCGGCGGCCGCGTCGATCAGCAGGCCGAGCGCCGCCTCGGGCGCGTTCTGGCGCACCAGCGCCGCGAGCAGCCCGGTGGTGTCGCCGTTGCCGCCCGCGCCGGGGTTGTCCTGGGTGTCGGCCAGCACCACCGGCGCGCCCGGCTCGCCGATTGCGCGCGCGCGCCGCACCGCGTCGTCGGGCGAGTGCAGCTCGAGCGCGAACTCGCGCTCGGCGCCCGCCACCGCCTCGCGCAGGCGCTCGACCGCGGCGCCGACCGCGTGCTCGTCGCCGCCGTAGCCGAATACCGCCATGCCGCACTCCTCGAAATCCGCCATCGGGAACCCGGGGGTGAACGAAAGCACGACGTCGTTGACGTTCTCCAGCTCGCCCAGCTCGCGGTACAGGCCGCGGCAGGGCTCGATGAACGACGACTGCGAAGGCAGCCCGGTGAGAAAGTCGAGCGTGTGGGAGGCCATGGCAAGGCGCGAGCCGGACTTGAGCATGCGATCCAGCAGGCGCGCGGCGCGCGCGCCGGTGTCGGCCATGTCGACGTGCGGATACGTGCGGTAGGCGACCAGCGCGTCGGCGCGCTCGAGCATGGCGCGCGTCAGGTTGCAGTGCAGGTCGAGGCTGGCGGCGATCGGCACCCGCGGGCCGACCAACTCGCGCACGCGGCGCAGGATCTCCCCTTCGCCGTCGTCGTGCGCCTCGGTCACCATCGCGCCGTGCAGGTCGAGGTAGACGCCGTCCACCGGCAGCGCCGCCTTGAGGTTTTCGATCATGCCGCCGAGGATGCGCTCGAAGGCGTCGCGGGTGACGTGCGCCGACGGGCTGGCGGCCGCCCAGGCGGTGCCGACCAGCCGGTGGCCCTGGTCGCGCAGGGCCTGGATCGCCCCGGCGGCCGGGATATTGGCGCCTTCGACCGCCTCGAACAGCGCCTCGCCGTACTTGACCCCGGGCCAGCCGCCGCCGGCCTCGAACGCGGCGTAGTCCGCGCGCGAGGGGGCGAAGGTGTTGGTCTCGTGCTGAAAACCGCCGACTGCGATGCGTGCCATGAGGGATCCTTACATGTTGCGAATGGATGCTTGCTGGGGCGTAAGCGTTCAATTATCGTGTCAGGCGCTGTCCTTCCCGGAGACCCAAATGATCTCATTTCGCAGAATCGCCGTGCTCGCCGCCGCATTCGCCGCCATCGGCGCCTCCTCGGGCGCCTTTGCGCAAGGCAAGGTGCTGCGCGTGGTGACGCACTCCAACCTGTCAATCCTCGACCCGATCTGGACCACCGCCTACATGAGCCGCAACCACGGCTACATGATCTACGACACGCTGTTCGGGACCGATGCCAAGGCCCGCATCAAGCCGCAGATGGTCGACACCTGGACCATGTCGAAGGACGGCAAGACCTGGACCTTCAAGCTGAGGAAGGGGCTCGCGTTCCACGACGGCGCGCCGGTGACAAGCGAGGACGTAGTGGCGTCGCTCAAACGCTGGGGCCGGCGCGACGCGCTGGGACAACAGCTGATGACCTTCGTCGAGGAGATGGAGACGCCCGCGCCCGATACCTTCGTGCTCAAGCTCAAGGAGCCCTGCGGCTTCGTGCTCGAGGCCCTGGGCAAGCCGTCGTCGAACGTGCCGTTCATCATGCCCAAGCGCGTCGCCGAGACCGACCCGTTCAAGCAGATCGACGACTACACCGGTTCCGGGCCGTACATCTTCAAGAAGGACGAGTTCAAGCCCGGCGACAAGGCGGTATACGTCAAGAACACCAAGTACGTGCCGCGCAAGGAGCCCGCCTCGGGCACGACCGGCGGCAAGCGGGTGTACGTCGACCGGGTCGAGTTCAACCTCGCGCTGCGCGACCCGCAGTCGCAGGTCAACGCGCTGGCCAAGGGCGAGGTCGACATCCTCGAGCGTCCGGCCTTCGAGAGCTACGGCCAGCTGAAGGGGATCAAGGGCGTCGAGATCGTCAACCGCGACCCCATGGGTTTCCAGTACATGTGCCGCTTCAACGCCCTGCACCCGCCGTTCGACAAGGCGGCGGTGCGACGCGCCGCGCTGGCCGCATTCCGCCAGGAAGCGTTTCTCCAGGCCCAGGTGGGGGTGAAGGAGTATTACCACACCTGTGCCTCGATGTTCACCTGCAACACGCCTTACGCGAGCACCGCCGGCAGCGAGATCATGGCCAAGTCGAACATGCGCAAGGCGCGCGAGCTGCTCAAGGCCTCGGGCTACGACGGCACGCCGGTGGTGCTGATGAAACCCACCGACCTGGCGGCGATCCAGAAACTGCCCGATGTCGCCGCACAGCTGATGCGCCAGGCCGGGTTCAAGGTCGATCTGCAGGCGATGGACTGGCAGACGCTGGTGTCGCGCCGGGCCAAGAAGGATCCCCCTTCGCAGGGCGGCTGGAACATGTTCTGCACCGCGTGGGTGGCGCCCGACATCTGGAGCCCGCTGAGCAACGCGGCGCTCGACACCAAGGGCGAGAAGGCGTCCTGGTTCGGCTGGCCGGACGATCCCAAGATCGAGCAGCTCAAGGCCCAGTTCGCGCGCGAGCTCAACCTCGGCAAGCGCAAGAAGCTGGCGGCCGAGATCCAGGCCGAGGCCTTCGCCTACGGTACGCACGCGCCGCTGGGCGAGTACATCAACCCGGTCGCGCTGCGCAAGGGCATTACCGGTCTGGTGGTCGGGCCGGGCGATTTCTACTGGAACGTGAAAAAGAACTGAGCCGCTGCGCTAGCATGACGGCTCCGGGCTGACCCCCGGGGCCGTTTTTTTTCGAGCCATCGTGTACAAGTTCATCGCCCGGCGCCTGCTCGCGACGATTCCCGTCCTGGTGATCGTCGCGGTGCTCGTGTTCCTGCTGCTGCGCCTGACCCCGGGCGATCCGGCGGCGATCCTGGCCGGCGACGCGGCCAGCCGCGACCAGATCGCGCAGATCCGCATCAGCCTCGGGCTGGACAAGCCGATCATCGTGCAGTTTGGCATCTGGGTCTCGCACATTCTGCACGGCGACCTGGGCGAGTCGTTCTACTTCAAGATCAAGGTCACCGACCTGATCGCGCAGCGGCTCGAGCCGACCCTTGCGCTGGCGACCTTCACGCTGGTCATCGCCGTGCTGGTCTCGGTGCCGCTCGGCGTGATCGCGGCCTGGCGCTTCGGCGGCTGGTTCGACCGCGCGCTGATGGGCTTTTCCGTGCTCGGCTTCTCGATCCCCGTGTTCGTGCTGGCCTACATCCTCATATACATCGTTTCGCTCAAGCTCGGCTGGTTGCCGGTGCAGGGCTACAGGAGGCTGGCCGACGGCTTCTGGCCGTTCCTGCGCCACCTGATCCTGCCTTCGATCACGCTGTCGGTGATCTACATCGCGCTGATCGCGCGGGTCACGCGGGCCTCGATGATCGAGGCGCTGGGCGAGGACTACATCCGTACCGCGCGCGCCAAGGGGCTGCCCGAGTCGCGCGTGCTGATCGCGCACGCGCTCGCCAACGCCGCGGTGCCGATCGTCACCGTGATCGGCATCGGTATTGCGCTGCTGATCGGCGGCGTGGTGGTGACCGAGTCGGTGTACGCAATCCCGGGTCTGGGCCGCCTCACGGTCGACGCCGTGCTGGCGCGCGATTTCCCGACCATCCAGGGCGTGATCCTGTTCTTCTCCTTCGTGTACGTGGTGGTCAACCTGCTGATCGACCTGTCGTACGTGATCTTCGATCCCCGGATCCGTTACTGATGGACGCCGACGCCCTCCCGGTCGAAACCGCGGACCTGCGCCGGCACGAGTCGGCCTGGCGCCGGTTGCGGCGCAACTGGTCGGTGCGCATCGGCGCGACGGTGCTCACGCTGATGGTCGCGGTGGCACTGGCCGCACCCTACCTGGGCACCGTCGACCCGACGCTGTTCGACGCCGGCAGCCGCGACCTGCGGCCCGGCATGACGGGACAGATCACGACGCTCGACGGCGACACCCTCCCGCATCGCTTCCTCATGGGATCGGATTCGTTCGGGCGCGACATCTACAGCCGAGTGATCTACGGCACCCGCGTGTCGCTCAGCGTGGGGCTGCTGGCGGCACTGCTCGCGCTCGCCTTCGGAATCGTCGCCGGGCTGGGCGCCGGCTACCTGCGCTGGCTCGACGGCGTGCTGATGCGCTTCATGGACGGGTTGATGGCGATCCCCGGCATCCTGGTGGCGATCGCGCTGGTGGCATTGTGGCGCGGCAGCCTGACCACGGTCGTGATAGCAATTGCGATCCCCGAGATTCCGCGCGTCACGCGCCTGGTTCGCTCTCTGGTGCTGTCGATCCGCGAGGAGCCGTACGTCGAGGCGGCGGTTTCGCTCGGTACGCCGACCTGGAAGATCATGTTCGGCCACATTCTGCCCAACACCATCGCGCCGCTGATCGTGCAGGGCACCTATATCTGCGCCTCGGCCATCCTGCTCGAGTCGATCCTGTCGTTCCTCGGCGTCGGCCTGCCGCCCGACATCCCGACCTGGGGCAACATCATGGCCGAGGGTCGGGTCCAGTTCAACGAGTATCCGCACAACGTCTTCTTCCCGGGGCTGTTCCTCGCGGTCACGGTGCTCGCGGTGAACATCCTCGGCGACGGCCTGCGCGACACGCTCGATCCCAAGATGGCGAGGCGCCTATGAGCGCGGTGCTCGAGGTGCGCGACCTTTCGGTGGCGCTGCCCGCGGGCGGAGATCGCCGGCGCGCGGTCGAGCGCGTTTCGTTCAGCGTCGAGCGCGGCGAGATCGTCTGCCTGGTGGGCGAATCGGGCTCGGGCAAGTCGGTCATCGCGCAGGCGCTGATGGGCCTGCTGCCGCCGTCGCTGCCGGTCACCGGCGGCAGCATCCTGCTCGAGGGCGAAGACGTGGTGACGCTGGGTGCCCGGCGGCTGCGCGAGCTGCGCGCCACGCGCATGTCGATGGTGTTCCAGGAGCCGATGACCGCGCTCAACCCGGTCATGACCTGCGGCGAGCAGATCGACGAGGTGCTGCGCCAGCACACGCGCCTCTCGCCCGCCGCGCGGCGGGCGAAGATCCTCGATATCGTGCGCGAAGTCGCGCTGCCGGATCCGGAGCGCGTCGTCGCCTCGTATCCGCATCAGCTCTCGGGCGGCCAGCGCCAGCGCATCGTGATCGCGATGGCGCTCGTGCTGGAACCGGTTCTGCTGATCGCCGACGAACCGACCACCGCGCTCGACGTCACGACGCAGGCGCAGATCCTGAAGCTGATCCAGGAGCTGCAGGCGCGCCACGGCATGGGCGTGCTGTTCATCACGCACGACTTCGGTGTCGTGGCCGAGATCGCGCACCGCGTCGCGGTCCTGCGCCTGGGCGAGATGGTCGAGCTGGGGCCGAAGAACGAGGTGCTGATGCGGCCTCAGCACTTCTACACCAGGATGCTGATCGCGGCGGTGCCGAAAGTTCATCCGCTCGGGCGCAGTGCCGACGCCTCCGCCCCGCTGGTGCTGGAAACGCGCAGGCTGTCGAAGACCTATGTCGACCGCGGCTGGTTCTCCGGGCGACGCGAGGTGCACGCGGCCGAGGATGTCACGCTCAAGATCCGGCGCGGCCAGACGCTCGGCATCGTGGGCGAGTCAGGATCGGGCAAGTCGACCGTGGCGCGCTGCATCGTGCGCCTGATCGACCCGAGTGGCGGCGAAATCCGGCTCGGCGGCGAGGAGATCGCCGCCCGGTCGCGCGCCGCGCTGCGCCCGCTGCGGCGCAAGGTGCAAATCGTGTTCCAGGATCCGTACCGCTCGCTCAACCCGCGCCGCACGGTGGGCGAGGCGATCATCGAGGGGCCGCGCAATTACGGCCTGTCGCGGCGCGAGGCGCTCGAAAGGGCGCGTCGCCTGATGGAGCTGGTGCGCATGGACCCCGGCGTGCTGAACCGCTACCCGCATCAGTTTTCGGGCGGGCAGCGCCAGCGCATCTGCATCGCGCGCGCGCTGGCGATGGAGCCCGAACTGCTGATCGCCGACGAGGCGGTTTCCGCGCTCGACGTCTCGGTCCAGGCGCAGGTGCTGGCGCTGTTCGAGGAAATCCGCGCGCGGCTCAACCTGGCGATGCTGTTCATCACCCACGACCTGCGCGTCGCGGCGCAGGTGTGCGACCATGTCGCGGTGATGTCGCACGGCCGCATCGTCGAGCAGGGTCCCGCGCTGCAGGTCTTCGGCAGCCCCCGGCACGAGTACACCCGCGCGCTGTTCGCCGCCGCGCCGGGGCGCGACTTCGCCTTCGGCGCGGGTTGAGCAATCCGGCCGGCGCGCCCGCAATCCCGATCTCATATACTTCGGCCATGCGTTCCCTCGCCATCGATCTGCTGCGCGCGCTCGGCGCGCGGGCGCCGCGCTCCGCGCGCGAGCTCGCCGCCGCCTGCGAGGCGCGCATCCCCGAGATCGAACGCTGCCTCGCGCGGCTCGAGCAAACGGGGTTCGTGACGACCGAGTACGGCGCGGCGCGACTCGCCGCCCCTTTCGATTTCCTGGACGCCACGGACATCGCGCGCGGCCTCGGCCGCCGCGCCGTGAACCTTCGGATCGACGTGGCGGACGCCTGCCTGTCGACCAGCTCCGCCGTGCTCGCCCAGGCGGCGACGCCCGGCCCGCGGCTGCTGCTCGCCGAGGAACAGCTCGCCGGGCGGGGCCGGCGCGGCCGGCGCTGGCTTTCGTGCGTCGGCACGGCGCTGACCATGTCGCTGCGCCGCGGGTTTTCCTGTGCGCCGCGCGAGCTCGCCGCCCTGCCGCTGGCGGCGGGCGTCGCCGCGGTGCGCGCCTTGCGCGCTCTCGGCGCGACCGACGCCGCGCTCAAGTGGCCGAACGACCTGCTGGTGCGCGGCGGGAAGGTCGGCGGCATTCTGATCGAGACCCGGCTCGAAGGCCGCGAGCTGATCGCGGTCACCGGCATCGGGATTAATTGCCGCACCACGCCCGGCCTGGAAGCGCGGCTGCGCCGCCGCATCGCGGCGCTGCAGGAATTCGTCGATCCGATGCCTTCGCGTAACGCGATCGCCGCCCGGGTGGCGGACGAACTGCTGGCGGCCTTCGACGCCTTCGACGCGCGCGGACTGACGGCGTTCAAGCAGGAATGGGAGGCAATGCACGCCTACGCCGGACAGCGCCTGCGGGTGCGGCTGGCCGACGGCCGCGTGCTGGCCGGCGTGGCGGACGGCTTGGCCGAGGACGGCGGCCTGCGCCTGCGTACCCGGGCCGGCATGCGGGCGATCCGCAGCGGGCGGGTGGTGTCGGCGCGGGCGGCATGATCCTCGCCATCGACGCCGGGAACTCGCGCGTGAAGTGGGGCTGGCACGACGGCCGCCAATGGGCCAACCTCGCGACCGTCTCCCTGATCGAGTTCGCCGCCGCAAGCCACGACATCAATCCCTTCGCCGCGACGCATGAGGAGCCCGAGCGAATCGTCATTTCCAACGTCGCCGGGGACGGTGCGCACGAACTGCTGGTGAACTGGACCAGCATTTTCGAGGGCGAGCCTTTGTGGCTGCGGGGCGAGGCCGAGCGCTGCGGGGTGCGCAACGGCTACGAGGAGCCGGAGCGGCTCGGGGCCGATCGCTGGGCGGCGCTCGTCGCCGCGCGCTCGATGCACGCAGGCCCCTGCCTGGTCGTGAACGCGGGTACCGCCACCACCGCGGACATGCTCTCGGCGCAGGGCGAATTCCTCGGCGGCATCATCCTTCCCGGTGTCGACCTGATGCGCTTCGTGCTGCACGAGCACACCGGGCGGCTGCCGATCCAGGAAGGCAGCTACAGGGACGCGCCGCGCAACACGCTGGACGCGATCGAGACCGGCTGCCGTCATGCGCAAGCCGGCGCCGTCGAGCGCATGTACCGCAAGATGGGGCCCGAAACGGTGTGCCTGGTCGGCGGTGGCGCCGGACGCGCTCTGTTGGAGCAGCTCGAGGTGCCCGCCCGCTACGTCGAAAACCTGGTGCTTGAGGGCCTGGCGCGCATCGCGCTGAGCGAACGGCCGGCCGCCACGGCGTCCTAGGTCGCGAACGACCGGATGCGCACGCTCTTCCTGATTCTGTTACTCGCCAACCTGGCATTTTTTACCTGGGCGCGCTACCTCGCGCAACAGGACGCGGGTTCCGATTCGCAGCCCCTGTCGCGCCAGATCGATCCGCAGAAACTGCCGATCGTGTCGCCGGCCCCGGCGCGCGGGGCGGCTGCCGGCACGCGATCCGCGCCGGTCGCCGCTACGGCGGGCTGCGTCGAATGGGGCAGCTTCACCCTGACCGACTTGCCGGCCGCACGCAAGCGGCTCGACCCGCTCGCGCTCGGCGCGCGGCTGAGCGAACGGCAGGTCGAGGAGACTGCCAACTGGTGGGTGTACATCCCGCCGCAGGGCGATCGCCAGGGCGCGCAGCGCAAAGGCGCCGAGCTCAAGGCGCTCGGCGTGGACACCTTCTTCGTTGTGCAGGACGAGGGCAGCTACCAGTGGTCGATATCGCTCGGCGTTTTCCGCAGCGAAGCGGCGGCGCAGGCGCACCTTGCGGAACTGAAGACCAAGGGCGTGCACAGCGCCCAGGTCGGGGCGCGCGTGAGCCAGGTACCGAAGGTCTGGCTGCGGGTGCGCGACACCGACGCCACGCTGCGTACGCGGCTGGGCGTGGTCGCGCAATCGATCCCAGGAAGCGAGCTGCGCGACTGCATATAGCAGCGCGCCGCGTTTTGTCTCAGCCGCCCGGAGAAGCTCCGCCGGGGACGTGCTGCGCCACCATCGAAAGCAAGTGATCTGCGCGCACCGGCTTTGTCAGGTAACCCGCAGCGCCGAGTTCCCGCACGCGGTTGTCCTCGTCCTCTACCGAAGTAAGGAAGATCACCGGGATGTGCGGCTGGGTGGTATCGGCCCTGAGCGCGGTCACGAATGCGATGCCGTCCATATTGGGCATGCTCACGTCGGAGATGATCAGGTCCGGCGCCTCGGCGAGCACCATGTACCCGGCCTCGATCCCGTCCTGCGCCGTGCGCACCTCGTAGCCCGCCGCACAAAGGTGCAGCCGCATCAGGCCCAGGATGTCCGGGTCGTCGTCTACTACGAGAATGCGCGCCGCCATCGCGTGAGTTGAAGTTTTGTTACCGACGGGACCTTGGTGCTGGTGCGCCGACTCGAACGGCGGACCTACTGATTACGAATCAGTTGCTCTACCAACTGAGCTACACCAGCCGAGCGCGCCGCCATCGTCCCGGCGCACGAGCGACGGATTATACGCCGATCGCCTCGCGCGGCCCCGAATGTGAAAAATTCCCCGCAAACCCGCACGTCTGCCGCCGTTCAAGCCGCCAATCCGGCCGCCGGTCGCCCACTTTTGCATGCTCGCCCGGCAAGCTCCTAGCATGCATTCACGGACAAAGGGGATCTCCATGCGCAAGGTATCCGGTTTCACACTGATCGAGCTCATGATCACCGTGGTGGTGGTCGCGATCCTGGCGGCGATCGCCGTGCCTTCATACATCCAGTATATCCAGCGCGGCAAGATATCCGAGGCGATCTCGAACCTCTCGAGCACGCGCCTGCAGCTCGAGAAATACTACGCCGACAACCACATGTACGGCACCGGCAACGTCTGTGGCGTGACCATGCCGAGCGGTGCCGACGCACAATACTTCACCATCACCTGCGTGTCAGGGAACGCAAACGCGATCGGCGACCAGACCTACACGATTACCGCAACCGGGGTCGGCGGCGTAAACGGGTTCAAGTACACGCTCAACGAATCCAACGTCCGGACCTCGACCTTCACTTCGCCGGTCACGGGCTGGAACGATTCGACGACCTGCTGGGTCACGAAGAAGGGCGAGTCGTGCTGATGCGATTTACCCAAAGCGGCGTGACGCTGATCGAGCTGATGATCGGCTTGGCCATTGTCGCGCTGGTGCTGTTCCTCGGGGTGCCTTCGTTCGCCACCTTTCTGCAGAACACGCAGATCCGCAACGCGGCCGAAACAACGCTGCAGGGCCTCAACCTGGCGCGCGCCGAGGCGGTACGCCTCAACGCTCCGGTGCGCTTCCAGCTGGTGAGCGATTTCACCTCCGGCTGCACGCTGTCCGCCACCTCGCTCAACTGGATCGTCAGCCTCGCCGACCCGACGGGACTGTGCAACGTTCCCCCCGAGGGCGGAAACGCCAGTTTGGCCGGCGCCGCCGCGCCGCAGATCGTCGAGGAAAAAGCGGCCAGCGAAGGCAACCCCAACGTTGCCGTCGTCGTGGTCGGCGGACCGAGCGCCATCTTCAGCGGCCTTGGCCGCCTCGCCGGCGCGGGCATTACGCAGATCGACTTCTCCAACCCGGCGGGCGGCACCTGCACCTACGTCGACGCCGTCAACGGCAAGATGCGCTGCCTGCGCATCCAGCTCTCCACCGGCGGGCAGGCGAAAATGTGCGATCCGAAGGTGACCGACACCACCGATCCGCGCGTCTGCAACTGAGCACGAGCGATGATGACCTCACGTCCACACCCCACACAGCGCGGCATGATACTGATCGAGGCGCTGGTCGGTATCCTGATCTTCTCGATCGGCATCCTGGCCATGCTCGGCATGCAAACGGTCGGCATCCAGACGACGGTCGACGCAAAGTACCGCTCCGACGCCGCCTTTCTCGCCAATCAGGTCGTCAGCCAGATCTGGGTCGACCAGACCAACATCGCCAGCTACGACACGACCGCGAGCAGTTACGCGCCGCGCGACGCATGGGTGGCACAGGTCCAGAGCGCCCTGCCCAAGGCAACCGGCGCCAACGCGCCCACGATAACGGTGACCGGAACACCGCCGAGCCAAGTCGCCGTGACCGTGTACTGGCAAAAACCGGGTGACCCGCTGGTCAACCGGCAGACCGTAATCGCACATATCAAGTGTTCCAACTGCACATGACACCTTCCCTGCGCATTCGCGAGCGAGGCATGAGCCTGGTCGAGGTTATGGTGGGGGTCGCGATCGGCCTGATCGGGATCCTGATCATCACCCAGGCCTACCTTACCAGCGACAAATTCAGCCGCTCGACGCTCGGCGCCGGCAGCGGACAGACCAACGGCCTGATCGCGCTGTTTACCATCCAGCGCGACGCGGAAATGGCGGGCTACGGCCTGAACCAGTCGGCGGCGCTCGGCTGCGGCACGCTGTACTACTACTACAACGGCAATTACTCGGCCAACGTTCCCGGGCAAGCCGCCGGAACGGCCTTGCCGCCCCTGACCCTGGCCCCGGTCTACATCGATTCGTCGGTCACGCCGAACAAAATCACGATGATGTTCTCCAGCGGAAGCACCAGAATGGTGCCGGGGACCATCGCCACCTTTACGCCGCCCTACGCGACCGTGGACGGCACGGCGGGCTTCTACTCCGGAGACTTCGTGATGCTGGTCAGCCAGAGCGCCGGGGGAAGCTGCACGCTGGCACAGTTGACCGCAGTTCAGCCCGTTTCCTCCCAACTGCAATTCAACACGGCCTCTTACAACCCGTCCGGATGGGGCAGTTTCCCGACCACCTACGTGACCAACGATCTGATCTTCGACATCGGAAACCCGAGTGTGCGCACCTACTCCGTCGCGAGCCCGGCCGTGGGTCAATACCGGTTGCAGGTGACCGACAGCCTGCTGATTACGGGCGGCGGCGTCGCGCAGGATCTGGCGGACGACGTCGTCGACCTGCGCGCGCAGTACGGCAAGGACGACGGCGCAGGAACCGGAACCGCGGGCGACGGCGTGGTGGACGAGTACAACAACGTACAGCCGGCGACCGGCTCGGATTGGTCCCAGGTGCTGTCGATCCGGGTCGGTGTTCTGACGCGTATCGGCAACTACGAGAAGCCGAGCACCCCCGGCGGCGCCTGCTCCGCGACCACGACCGCGCCCACCTGGGCAGGGGGCAGCTTCACGGTGCCCGAAGGGCTGCCGAGCTGCTACCGCTACCGCGTGTACCAGACGATCGTCCCGATCCGCAACCTCATCTGGAGATACTCGTGATCGCAGCGCCGCGTCTTCGGCAGCAGGGCGTGGTGCTGTTCATCGCGCTCATCGTACTGGTCGCCATGTCCCTTGCCGGCATCGCGATGATGCGCAGCGTCGGCACCGGGGCGATGATCGCAAGCAACCTCGCGTTCAAGCAAAGCGCGACCAGCGCCGCCGACTGGGGAATCGAGACCGCGCGTGCGTGGCTGGTCACCAACTCCGGCGGCAATACACTGTATTCCGATCTTCCCGGGGTGGCCGGCGGCAATGCCTACTACTCGACCTG
This sequence comes from uncultured beta proteobacterium, assembly GCA_963811085.1. Taxonomy (GTDB): domain Bacteria; phylum Pseudomonadota; class Gammaproteobacteria; order Burkholderiales; family SG8-39; genus DAHVFK01. Next base: position 164,233 of record CAWEPV010000002.1, read on the forward strand.
GCAGTCGAGCGTCGACCTGCTGGGGCAGGACTCGAGCTTGACGCCGTACGACTGGAATACCGCCGTGACCGTCGGTACCGATGCGGCCGGCAACACGGTCAAATACATGATCCAGCGCATGTGCGAAGCATCAGGCGATCCGGCGAGCACCAACTGCATCAAGGCTTCAGCCGCAGCGGGCGGCGCCGTGTCGTCAACCGGCTCCAAGGGCGCAGGCGGCTACGGCGGCGGCGTGCTCTCGGTTCCGGTCAGCACGTTCTATCGCATCACAGTGCAAGTTTCAGGGCCGCGCAACACCGTCAGCTACGTGCAGGCCACGGTGTTCTGAGCGCAACAGCCCCACAGGGAGAATCACCATGCGTACCCGAACCACCAAGCTCATGAAGATGCTCCGCAGCGCGCTATACGCCGCGGCCCTGCTGCCCGCGACAGTCGGCGCGGCCGGCCTGACCGATATCGCCTCGCAGCCGCTTGCCCAGCCGGCCGCCAACGTGCCGCCGAACATCATGGTGCTGTTCGATGACTCGGGCTCGATGCAGGAGCAGTACACGCCGGACTTCATCGGACGCTATAACAGCTTCGACAGCAATCGGCTGTGCCTGGATTCCCTCGACTCCGGCGGCAGCATCACCAACACCTTGCAGAACTGCGAGGTCGGCGACCCGCCGATCATGTCGCCGCAGTTCAACTTCCAGTACTACAACCCGGCCATTACCTACCTGCCGGCGGTGAACTACGACGGCACCGCGAAACCGTCCATGACCGCCGCATACACCAGCAACTGGACGGCGGTGCCGACCGACGGGGTCAGCGCAAGCGGGCTCAACACGCTGCGCGTCGAGACGATCAGCATGTTCCCCGCCAGCAGCTCGACGAAGGTCGCCACATCGAACCTCGCGACCAACTTCCCGGATCGCGAATGGTGCAACAGCGCGGGCGCCTCGACCAGCTACCCGAACAGCAACTGCAGGCTAAATACAAGCTACGGCTATCCCGACGCCACCTACGGCTACGGCAAGACGTCCACCGGTTCGATCCGCTACACCTACGGTGCGCCCTACTACTACCTCATCAAGACGACCGAATACTGCTCCGACCTGACGCTCTCGAATTGCGTTTCGGCCACCGCCCCTACGCTGGTCGGCGGCGTGAACTACAACGTGCCCGCGCCGGTGCGCTACTGCAAGGACAGCGGCGGCGTACCAAATCTTTCCGACTGCGAGCAGAACTACACCGGCGGCTATGCGCGGCCCAAGTTCACCGGCGTCTGGAACAACATTGCGGTATCGAGAACGACCGCCACCGCGACCATCACGGTCGGATCGCAATCGAACACCAGCGGCACGATCCAGAACGTCACCGTCAACGGTGCGAACCTGTTCGGCCCGGGGTACCCATCGGGCGTGGTGTCCCCGGCCCCCGGCCCGATCAACACGACCACGGTCGCCTCGAACGTCATGCTCGCGATCAACAACGGCACCGCGACCAACGGCGGCTATACCGCCGCAAGCTCGGGCAATACCGTCACGATCTACGCGGGAACTTTGGCGGCCTGCAACCCCACCGCCGACTGCACGCAGGCCAACGGCAATGCCGTCGCGGTGGTCTCAACGCCGGGAACGCCGGTTACGCCCGCGACCGGGACCCTTACCATTTCGCGCATGAACAGGAGCAACGCTTATATCAACTCGATCAAGGTCAACGGCACCGAGATCCTCGGCGCGACGGTGAGACCCGGCACCACCAACACGACTACGATGGCCACCGCGGTCAAGAACCAGATCAACAGCTTCACCGGCACGAGCGGCTATAGCGCCACCTCCAGCGGCAGCACGGTGACCATCATTGCGCCCTCCGGTACGGGCTCGGAGCTCAACGGCGCATCGATATCGGAGAGCGATTGGCGGGTCTCGGTCAGCACCACCAATATGTCCGGCGGTATCACGCCGAACGTCATCAATACCTCGGCGACGAACTTCGGCGGCGGACAGAACGCCGCCTCGGCTGGCCGGACCGGGCTCGGCACGTTCACCCGCACCAGCATCGTCCCGGGGCAGAACTACCCGCTCTATCCCGGTCGCAGCGACTGCGGCAGGGTGACGGCCGGGGTATGCAGCTACAGCGAGGAGATGACCAACTTCGCGAACTGGTACGCGTATTACCGCACCCGCAACACGATGACCAAGACCACCATCGGACGCGCCTTCATCACCATCACCAGCGCGTTCCGGGTCGGCATGATCACCCTCAACCCCGGCAGCACGGTCAGCTCGAGCAAGTACCTGGCGGTCGACGATTTCAGTTCCGGGGCCGGCAACCAGAAGGACAACTGGTACACCCACATCTACGGCGTCGATGCCAACAGCAGCACTCCGACGCGTGAGGCCCTTTCGCGGGTCGGGCAGTACTTCGCCGGCCTGGGCTCGACTAGCACGCCCCGGCTCGCCAACGGCATGGGCGGCAGCCCGATCCAGTATGCCTGCCAGGCGAACTACACCGTGCTGGTGACCGACGGCTACTGGAACGGCAGCGCCGGCGAGACACTCTCAGGCGGGTCGATCGGCAATCAGGACGACACCGACAGCGGCTACCATACGCGCGCCATCGGCGCCTACGACGGCGGCGTGTCGGGCGCAAGCAATACCCTGGCCGACACCGCGATGTACTACTACCAGACCGACCTGCGCACCGATCTCGGGGACCAAGTGCCGACCACGTCGAGCGACCCCAACCCGGCGCAGCACATGGACCTGTTCGCGGTCGGCCTCGGGCTCGCCGGACAGCTCACCTACGACCCGAACTACCTGAACGAGAACGCCACCACCGGCGGCGACTTCTGGGCCATCAAGCAGGGCGCCAACTGGCCTCTGCCGGTGTCCGGCGGCGAAACCGCGCTCGACGACCTGTGGCACGCGGCGGTCAACGGCCATGGCCAGTACTTCACCGCGCGCGACCCCAACACACTGTCGAACGCGCTTGCCACCGCGCTTAACAGCGTTGCGGCCCGTGTCGGCGCCGGCGCGGCGGCGGCGACCTCGAACCTGCAGCCGGTAGCGGGCGACAACTTCGCCTTCACCGCGCAGTACCAGACGGTGGATTGGAACGGCGACCTGAGCGCACGCACCATCGACCTCGGCACCGGCAACGTCTCGTACGCCACGCTTTGGTCGGCTTCGGCGCTGCTCGACGAGCGCACGCCCTACGACCGCACCATCTACACTTTCGACCCGACCGATACGACGCCCGGCGGCGGGCAGAACGGCAACCTGCTGAAGAGCTTCTGCTGGCCCGGCGCGTTCGCCACTGGGAACTATCCGGCCTGCAGCGACGGTGCCGAGCTCAGCGCCACGGAGATGAGTGACTTCAATCCGCTCTCGCTCACCCAGGCCGCGCCCTGGGGGACCGACGGCAGCGGGCGCACGGTTTCCGCGACGCCGCAGAACCTGGTGGACTACCTGCGCGGCGACACCGCCAACGAAACCACCGGCGGGACCGCGGTTAGCGACCTGTATCGCACCCGCACGCACCTGCTCGGCGATATCGTGGACGCGCAGCCGGCCTACGTGAGAGGGGCGCCCTTCGGCTACGACAGCGGATCCTACGCCGGCACCGATCCCAACTATGCGACCTTCCAGGCGAGCACCGCCACCCGCCCGGGGCTTGTGTTCGCGGCGGCCAACGACGGCATGCTGCACGCGTTCAACACCGAGGGGCCCAGCGGCGAGCTGTACTACCAGACCGCGGGGATCGGGACTCAGACGGGCTCGGACGACAGCTTCACCGGCACGCTCGTGACCGACGCGAGCAGCGGTCAGGGCTCGGAACGCTGGGCGTTCGTGCCATCGATGCTCCTGCCAGACCTGAAGAATCTGGCGAGTTCGCCGTACTCGCACCAGTATTACACCGACGGCTCGCCGCAGATCGGCGACGTGTGCTTCGGCCATACGCTGTCCACGCCCTGCGCGTCGGCCGCGCAATGGCACACGATCCTGGTCGCCGGACTGAACGCCGGCGGGCGCGGCTACTATGCGCTGGACGTGACCGACCCGAGCAATCCGAAAGGACTGTGGGAGTTCACGCCCCCCTCCTCCAGCCAGTGCGCGTCAGGGCCCCCATCCTATAATCCGACGTTCCAGGACTGCAACCTCGGCTACAGCTTCGGCAGTCCCCTGATCGTCAAGCGCCCGTCGGACGGCAGATGGGTCGTGATGGTCACCTCCGGCTACAACAACGTCAATCCAGGGAACGGCCAAGGGTACCTGTACATCCTGGATGCGCAGACCGGGGCGATTCTGCAGCGTATCGGCACCGGAGTGGGCTGCGACGGCGTGAGCACGACCGCGCCGTGCGTGTCGGGCACGGCCGATCCGAGCGGTCTGAACCACATCAACGCGTGGGTCGAAAACTCCTTCTACGACAACACCGCGCTGCGCGTGTACGGCGTCGACCTCAAAGGCAACGTCTGGCGCTTTCAGCTCGATTCCACGCAGTACGGCGTCAACACGGCGTTCAAGCTCGAGACCCTGAAAGACCCTTCAGGCGTCGTGCAGCCGCTCACCACCAAACCCGAGCTCGCATCGGTCAACGGGTATGCGGTCGTGTATGTCGGCACCGGGCGCATGTTGGGAACCAGCGATTTGACCACCACCCAGGTCGAGTCGATCTACGCCTTGCGTGACGACCTCTCGTCGACGCCGCTACCCGACGTGCGCACTTCCGGCGCGTTCGTGCAGCAGTCGTTGACTACGATCAGCGGCGCGAACCCGCCGCAGCGCACCACGTCCAACAACACGGTCAGCTTCGGCACCAACATGGGGTGGTGGGTGGACCTGCCCGACTCCGGAGAGCGAGTGAACGTCGATCCGCAGCTACAGCTCGGCACGCTGATTGTGGCGACGAACGTGCCCACCAGCGACGCCTGTGTCGCGGGCGGCTACGCGTGGGTCAACTACCTCAACTACGCGACGGGAGCCTATGTTCCGGGAGCAAACCTCAACATGGCGAGCATCAAGATATCGAGCTCGCTGGTCGTGGGTATCAACGTCGTGCAGCTGCCTGGCGGCTCGGTAAAATCAATCGTGACCACCGCGGACAATCAGCAGCTTACGCAGTCGACGCCGGTCACGCCGAGCAACGTTCAGGGGCGCCGCGTGTCCTGGCGTGAGCTGATCTCGCAGTGACGCAGCCAACGCGCGCCGGCAGACGCTTAACGCGCCTGCCGGCAGCACTTCTCGGCGGGGTCGTAGCGCTCGCGTTGGCCGGGGCGGGATCCGACGCCTGGTCCCAGGGCCAGATCGCAACCACCCCCGGGAGCACCGCGCCGCTGGCATCGACCCATTACTATCGCAGCGCCGAGCTGGATGCGCGCCCCGGCGTCAAGACCCATGTCGAGCCCGAATACCCGGAGGCCGCGGCGCGCCGCGGCCTGTCGGGCACGGTCGTGCTGCGGCTCTACATCAATGAGAACGGCGCCGTCGACCGGGTCGAAACCCTGCGCGCCCGACCGGCCGGCGTGTTCGAGCGCTCCGCCGAACAGGCCTTCCGCGCGGCGCGCTTTACTCCCGGGATGAAGGACAAACACCCGGTCAAGGCGCAGATGACGATCGAAGTGCGCTTCGACACCCCGCCGCCGGCGCGTCCCGCCGGCTGGCGCTGAGCGCGTCCAGGGCTACTTCCTCGCCGCCAGCTCGCGCGGCAGTGTGAACGCCACGCCCTCGCTGATGCCGTCGAGCTGAGAAACGCGGGCGGCGCCGAGCTCCTTCAGCCTCGCCAGCACGTCGTTCACCAGCACCTCGGGCGCCGACGCGCCGGCGGTGACGCCGATACGGCGCTTGCCGGCGATCCATTCCGGCCGCAGGTCCGCGGCGCGGTCGATCATGTAGGCTTCGGTGCCGATATTGCGCGCCACTTCGCGCAGGCGGTTCGAATTCGAGCTGTTGGGCGAGCCCACGACGATGACCACATCGCAGCGCGGCGCCATCAGCTTCACCGCGTCCTGGCGGTTCTGCGTCGCGTAGCAGATATCGTCCTTCTTCGGCCCGCGTATCCCCGGGAATCTGGCCCGCAGCGCAGCCACCACCCGTTCGGCATCGTCCACCGAAAGCGTGGTCTGCGTCACGTAGGCGACCTTGGCGTAATCCGCGATGTGCAGGCCGGCGACCTCTGCTGCCGTTTCCACCAGGTGGATGTGCGAGTCGGCTTGCCCCATGGTGCCCTCGGCTTCCGGATGGCCGCGGTGCCCGATCATGACGATCTCGAGCCCCTGCTTGAGCATCATCGCAACCTCGACGTGCACCTTGGTCACCAGCGGGCAGGTCGCGTCGAACACCTTCAGCCCGCGCCCCTCGGCATCCGCGCGCACTGACTTCGCCACGCCGTGCGCGCTGAAGATGACGGTGCTGCCGGTGGGAACCTCGTCCAGCTCGTCGACGAACACCGCGCCCTTGGCGCGCAGGCCGTCGACCACGAACCTGTTGTGCACGATCTCGTGCCTGACGTAGATCGGCGCGCCGAACAGCGCCAGCGCACGTTCCACGATCTCGATCGCGCGCTCGACCCCGGCGCAAAAACCGCGCGGATTCGCGAGCAGAACTTCCGTTTCCCGGGAATCGTCTTTCATCAGCCTATGTTGCCATCATCGGACGATGGCGAGAACCTCCACCTCGAAGCGTACCCGCCGCCCGGCGAGCGGATGATTGAAATCCACCAGCACGTCGTGGACATGCAGCTCGCGCACCTGCCCAGTGTGGCGCGTGCCATCGGGAGCGGAAAACTCGATCAGTGCACCCTCCTCCAGTGCCAGCTCGTGCGCAAAGGACGCGCGCGGCAACGACTGCACCAGGTCCTCGCGCCGCTCGCCGAACGCCTGCGTCGGCTCGAGCTCGAACACGTAGCTGCCGCCCGGCTCCGCGTGCGCCAGGCACTTCTCGAGACCGGGCGCGAGCTCGCCGCGGCCCAAAGCGAGCGTGGCGGGGTTGCCGCCGAAGGTGGACAGCACTTCGATTCCGTCCTCGAGCCTGAGGCGATAGTGCAAGGTCATGACCCCGCTTTCAGCGTCTGCGCTCACCGTCCGCTCCCCGGTGCAGCAAGCTTTCGTAGATCAGCAGGCCGGCGCCGATCGTGATCGCCGAATCGGCTACGTTGAACGCCGGCCAGTGCCAGCCGTAGAGGTGGAAATCGAGAAAATCGACCACCTGCCCATAGCGCACCCGGTCGATCAGGTTACCCAACGCGCCTCCCAGGATCAGCGCCAGGCCGGCGCGCACCAGGCGGTCGGCGGGCGATCGCACCAGTAGCACGGACACGACCACGATCGCGATCACGGCCACCGCGATGAAAAGCGGGGTCTGCCAGCCCTGCGCGCCGGCCAGGAAGCTGAACGCCGCGCCCTTGTTGAACGCCAACACCAGGTTGAAGAAGCCGCTCAGCGCCAGCCGCTCGCCGGGCGCGAACGCCGACAGGACCGCCCACTTGCAGAGCTGGTCCGCCACCACCACGGCCAGCGCCAGCGCGAACCAGGCGGAACGCCTAGGCATGCCGGCGCGCCTCGCCCTCGCCGTAAAGGTTGGCGACGCAGCGCCCGCACAGATCGGCGTGCGACGCGTCGGCGCCGACGTCCTCGCGATAGTGCCAGCAGCGCTCGCACTTGGTCAGCGTGCTGGGCGCGACGTCGACGCGCGCCTCGGCCGCGCGATGCACGCGCGCGGCCGAGGTGAGCATGACGAACTTGAGATCGTCGCCCAGGCTAGCGAGCAGATCATAGTCCGCGCCGTCGAGATGGAAGTCGACCTCCGCCTGAAGGGACGAGCCTACCTTTCCCTCGGCTCTCAGATCTTCGATGCGCTTGCGCGCCGGAGCGCGCAGCGCGCGCAGGCGGCTCCAACGGGCCATCAGCACCTCCGGCTCCTTGAGCGCGGGCAGCGCGTGCCAGGTATGGAAGAACACGCTGTCGTCGCCTCGGCCGGTGAACACCGCCCATAGCTCCTCGGCGGTGAAGCTCAGGATCGGCGCCAGCAAGCGCACCAGGCTGTGGGTCACGTGGTAGAGCACGGTTTGCGCCGAACGGCGCGCGTGCGAATCCGCACCGCAGGTGTATAGGCGGTCCTTGAGAATATCGAGGTAGAACGCGCCGAGGTCTTCGGAGCAAAAAGTCTGCAGCTTCTGAACGACGAGGTGAAACTGGTAGCGCTCGTAGTCGGCGGCGAGCTCCTCCTGCAGCCGCGCCGCAAGGGCGAGCGCGTAACGGTCGATCTCGACCATGTCCCCGGGCGCGACGGCGTGCGTGGCCGGATCGAAGTCGGCCGTATTGGCGAGCAAGAAGCGCAGCGTGTTGCGAATGCGGCGGTAGCTCTCGACCACCCGCTTCAGGATTTCCTTCGACAGATTCAATTCGCTGGAGTAGTCGGTGCTCGCAACCCAAAGGCGAAGGATCTCCGCTCCGAGCGTGCCGTTGATCTCCTGGGGCGACATGCCGGTGCCGCGCGACTTCGACATCTTTCGCCCTTCCATGTCGATGACGAAGCCGTGCGTGAGCAGGGCCTTGTACGGCGGCACGCCGTTCATCATGCAGGACACGAGAAGCGACGAATGGAACCAGCCCCGGTGCTGGTCGGAGCCCTCGAGATAGAGATCCGCGGGAAACGCGGTCTCTTCCTTGTGCGAGCCGCGCAGCACGGTGAAGTGCGTCGACCCGGAATCGAACCAGACGTCGAGCGTGTCCTTGATCTTGTCGTAGCGCTGGGCGTCATCGCCCAGCAGCTCTCGCGCATCGAGCCTTTGCCAGGCTTCGATGCCGCCCTCCTCGACGCGCTTGGCCACCGCCTCGAGCAGCTCGGGCGTGTCCGGATGCAACTCGCCGGTCTCCTTGTGGATGAAGAACGGCATTGGCACGCCCCACTGGCGCTGGCGCGACAGGGTCCAGTCCGGGCGGCTGGCGATCATTCCGTGCAGCCGCGCCTGGCCCCAGGCAGGGAAGAAGCGCGTGGCATCGATTCCGCGCAGCGCGGTGCTGCGCAGCGTCTCGGCCGGCTTGACGCCGTGGTAGCCGGGGGTCGCGTCCATGCCGGCGAACCACTGCACCGTGGCGCGCAGGATCACCGGCGTCTTGTGCCGCCAGCAGTGCATGTAGCTGTGGACATAGGGCGCCTTGTCGAACAGCGCGCCGCGGCGCTCGATCTCGGCCACAATCTCCAGATTGGCGTCCCAGATCATCGCGCCGCCGAACAGCGGCAGCGATTTCGCGAACCTGCCGTCGCCCTGGACCGGGGTCAGAATCTGCTCGTCCTGCATACCGTAGCGCCGGCACGACTCGAAGTCCTCGACGCCGTACGCCGGCGCCGAATGCACGATCCCGGTGCCGGTATCGAGCGTTACGTAGTCACCGAGGTAGACCGGCGACAGGCGGTCGTAGAAAGGGTGTCGGAACGCGATCCCCTCCAGCGCCGAGCCCTTGCAGGCGGCGAGCGTCGTACCGCTCAGCTTGTAGCGCGCAAGGCAGCTCTGCTGCAGGTCCGCGGCAAGGATCAGCAGGCCGCGCTCGGTGTCCACCAGGTGGTAGGTGTACTCGGGATGCGCATTCAAGGCCTGGTTGGCGGGAAGGGTCCACGGCGTCGTGGTCCAGATCACCGCGAAGCCGGGCTTGTCAGGCAGCCCGGGCAGGCCGAAGGCCTGCGCCACCCTGTCGGGCTCGCCGAACGGGAACCCGACGTCGATCGCCAGGTCCTTGCGGTCCTCGTACTCGACCTCGGCTTCGGCCAGCGCCGAACCGCAGTCGAAGCACCAGTTGACCGGCTTGAGGCCGCGGTAGACGTAGCCCTTGCCGAGCAGCGTGCCGAGCGCCCGGATCTCGTCGGCCTCGTTGCGGTAGGCCATCGTGAGATAGGGGTTGTCCCAGTCGCCCAGCACACCGAGACGCTGGAAGTCGACCTTCTGACGCTCGATCTGCTCCGCGGCATAGGCTCGGCACAGGCGCTGCGTCTGCTCGGCCGAGAGATGCTTGCCGTGCTTCTTCTCGATTTGCACCTCGATCGGCATGCCATGGCAGTCCCAGCCGGGAACGTAAGGCGCGTCAAAACCCGCCAGAGTGCGCGACTTCACGATCACGTCTTTCAGGATCTTGTTGACCGCGTGGCCGATGTGGATATCGCCGTTGGCATACGGCGGGCCATCGTGCAGCACGAAGCGCGGGCGGCCCTTGGCGATGCTGCGCAGGCGCTTGTAGACGCCGCGCTGTTGCCAGTCGCGCACCCAGCCGGGCTCGCGCTTGGCGAGGTCGCCGCGCATCGGAAACGGGGTATCGGGAAGATTAAGCGTGCTCTTGTAATCAGCCATGCTTTGCAAAAAACTCCTTTGCTTGCGCCACGTCATGCGCGATCGCCGCGCGCAGCGTGCTCAGATCCGGGTACTTCGCCTCGTCGCGCAGCCTCTCGATGAACCTGACGCGCAGGTGCCGACCATACAGCTCTTCGGCGAAATCGAACAAATGCACTTCGAGCAGCGGCACCGCGACCTCGTTCACCGTCGGTCGCCTTCCCACACTGGCGACGCCGGGCAACCATCGCGCGCCGTCGGCTGCGTCGGCGCCGCAGGCTTCGACCACGTAGATTCCGGCCAGCGGCGCGCGCCTGGGCAGCATCAGGTTGGCGGTGGCGAAGCCGAGCTTGCGCCCGAGCTTGGCGCCGTGCGCCACGCGACCCGAGAGCGTGTACGGGCGGCCGAGAAGCCGCTCGGCGCGACGAAAATCCGCGGCCAGCAGCGCTTCGCGCACCGCCGAGCTCGAGATCCGCTCGCCGCCGAGCTTGACCTCAGGCATGGCCGCGAGCGCGAAGCCGTGCTGGCGCGCCGCGCGCTCGAGCGCCTCGAAATCGCCCGCCCGGCGCGCACCGTAGCGGAAATCGCGCCCCACCAGCAGCCACGCCACGCGCAGGCCGCGCACCAGCACCTGCGCGACGAAGCGCTCCGGGTCGAGCGAGGCGAAGCGGGCGTCGAAGCGCGCGACGTGCACGTGTTGGATCCCGGTAGCGGCGATCAGCTCGAGCTTCTCGCGCAGCCGGCTCAGGCGCGCGGGCGCGGCGTCGGGAGCGAAGAACTCGCGCGGGTGCGGCTCGAAGGTCAACGCGCAGGACTCCACGCCGAGGGCGCGCGCCTGCTCCACCACGCGCTCGAGCATCGCCTGGTGGCCGAGGTGCACGCCGTCGAAGTTGCCGATCGTGAGCGCGTGCGCGCCTCGGACGGGCAATACGGAGCCGTGCGTGACAACCATCTGGCGCGCTTAAAATGATGAATTGTAGCGTCTTTTCCGCAGTGCAGCGAGCGGGCTAGGCGCGCGCGACGCGTGCCCGCACGAGCGGCGCGAAGGCGAGCAGCCCGAGCAGCGGCCCGGGTAGCAGCAGCCAGGCCACCCGGTCCCCGATCGCCGGCAGCAGCGCGGTGACGAGACTGATCGAGAATACGGTGATCAGGAAGCCGACGCTGTTCTGCAGCGCGAGCGCGCTGCCGAGCAACTCCGGCGGGCAGGCGCGCGCCGAGAGTGCGGAAAACTGCGGCGAGTCGGTCACCACCGCCACGCCCCAGACCAGCAGCAGCGCGAGCGCCACGGAGGCGGGCGCGCCGCCCGCCAGCGGATAGGCGAGGCACATGGCGCCCGAGACGCCGAGCGCGGCCGCGGCGACGCGCGCGCTGCCGTAGCGGCGGCTGAGCCAGCCGCCGAGCACGCAGCCCGCCCCTCCCACCGCGATGACCGCGAACGACCAGGCCGAGATGCTCACCGCGTCGGCCGCGCCCGCGCGCGCCAGCGCTGCGGCGACCAGCGCGGGCGTGATCGTCCACAGCGCGTACAGCTCCCACATGTGGCCGAAATAGCCGAGCGCCGCGGCGCGAAAAGCCGGCACCCTGAAGGCGCGCAGCACGCTCCCCCAGCCGGGACTGCGCGCGGCCGCGGTGCGTCGCAAGTGGGGGCCGTCGCCGAGCGCAAGCACCATCAGCCCGGCGACCAGGGCGCAGACCGAAGCGGCGAGCACCGCGACCCGCCACGACGCGCCGCTTCCGGCGGCGCGGATCGCATGCGGCAGGGCGGTGCCGAGCGTGAGCATGCCCACCAGCCAGCCAAGCGTCTCGCCGGCGCGCGCCGGCGCCCAGGTCACCACCAGCTTCATGCCGAGCGGGTAGATCCCCGCGAGCGCAAAGCCGGTCGCAAAGCGGTACAGGCTGCCGTCGACGACGCCATGGGCAAGCACGAAGCCCGCGTTGGCCAGCGCGCCCAACAGGGCGCAGGTGGCGAAAATGCGGCTCGCAGCGAAGCGATCAGCCAGTCCCGACAGGGAAAAGAACAGGGTGCCGGCAATGAAACCAAGCTGCACCGCGCTGGTCAGGGCTCCGAGCTGCGCCAGGTCGAGCCCCCAGGCATGCGCCAGGTCGCCCGCCGCAGCATTGGCGCTGAACCAGAGCGACGCGCCCAGCAGCTCCGCGACCACGATCAGTGGCACGGCGAACCGGCTGCGCGTGTCGACGGGCTTTGTCATGGTAGGCGAGAGTACTGTATCGCGCCGGTCTGACGTCGGACTGACCGGCCGTGGAAACGGCCCGTTTCATATCCTTTTTGCCAGTCCGGCCCCAATAAGTGACAATCCCGCCCTGGGTTTTCGCCGTCGGGCCCGCCCGCCAGCGATATCCCGCCCGGAGAGGCCAAGAGGGGGCCTGCTCTGGCTTCTTGTTCCGTCAAGGAATTGCAATGATGAAACTGTTGCTCAGGCTGTCGCGCGCAATCGACTGGCTCAACGAGCGGATCGGGCGCTTGGTCTACTGGCTGGTGCTCGCCGCGGTGCTGATCAGCTCGGCCAACGCGATGTCGCGTTACGTGCTGAACAAGACCTCAAACGGCTGGCTCGAGATGCAGTGGTACCTGTTCGCCGCGATCTTCCTGCTCTGCTCGGGCTACACCCTGCTGCACAACGAGCACATCCGCATCGACGTCCTGTCGCAGCGATTCTCGCGCCGCACGCAGATCTGGGTCGACATCTTCGGCACCATCTTCTTCATGCTGCCGATGACATTATTCATCATGGTGCTCGGCTGGGCGATGTTCAAGGAAGCCTACATGGTGCACGAGGTTTCGGCCGACCCCGGCGGGCTGGTGCGCTGGCCGGTCAAGCTGCTGGTGCCGGTGGGCTTCTTCCTGCTATCGCTGCAGGGCGTGTCGGAGCTCATCAAACGGATTGCCTTCCTGATGGGACTGGTTCCGGATCCCCTCGAGAAGCACGTCGAGGCGGCGCTCGAAATGGTTCAAGACAAAGTTGGGGAAGGCACGAAATGATCGAATACATAACCGGCCACGTCGGGCCGCTGATGTTCGCTGCGCTGGCCGTGTTCCTGATGATCGGCTACCCGGTCACCTTTTCGCTCGGCGCCATCGGCCTTTCGTTTGGCTACCTCGGCATCCAGCTCGGCCTGCTGACCCCGGCGCTGTTCCAGGCGCTGCCCGAACGCATTTTCGGCATCATGCACAACGAGACGCTGCTGGCGGTGCCGTTTTTCACCTTCATGGGGCTGATCCTCGAACGCAGCGGCATGGCCGAGGAGCTGCTTGAAACCATCGGCCAGCTGTTCGGCCCGGTGCGCGGCGGGCTGGCCTACGCGGTGGTGTTCGTCGGCGCCCTGCTGGCCGCGACTACCGGCGTGGTGGCGGCCTCCGTCATCTCGATGGGCCTGATCTCGCTGCCGATCATGTTGCGCTACGGCTACGACCGGCGCCTGGCGACCGGGATCATCGCCGCCTCCGGCACGCTGGCGCAGATCATCCCGCCCTCGCTGGTGCTGATCGTGCTGTCCGACCAGCTCGGGCGCTCGGTGGGAGACATGTACGAGGGCGCCATTTTCCCCGGACTGGTACTCACCAGCATGTACGCGGCCTACATCGTCGGCGTGACGATTTTCGCGCCGACGCGGGCGCCCGCGCTGCCCCCCGAGGCACGCACGCTACGCGGCTGGAAGCTGGTCGGCCGGGTGGTGTTCGTACTGCTCCCGCCTCTGGCGCTGATCTTTCTGGTGCTCGGCACGATTTTCCTCGGCGTTGCGACGCCGACCGAGGGCGGCGCCATGGGCGCCACCGGAGCGCTGGTGCTGGCGCTCATGAACCGGCGCCTGAGCTGGAGCCTGCTCAGACAGGCGATGAACTCCACCGCGAAGCTGTCCTCGTTCGTGATCTTCATCCTGATGGGCTCGACCGTTTTCACGCTCACCTTCCGCGGCGTCAACGGCGACCTGTGGATCGAAAACATGCTGACCAGCCTGCCGGGCGGGCACATCGGCTTTCTCATCTTCGTCAATATCCTGACGTTCATCCTGGCGTTCTTCCTCGATTTCTTCGAGCTGGCGTTCATCATCGTGCCGCTGCTCGGGCCCGTGGCAGAGAAGCTCGGCATCGACCTGATCTGGTTCGGCATCCTGCTCGGAATCAACATGCAGACCTCGTTCATGCACCCGCCGTTCGGCTATGCGCTGTTCTACCTGCGCAGCGTCGCGCCGGCGAAGGAATACGTCGACAAGATCACGGGCAAGCTCACGGCGCCGATCACCACCGGGCAGATCTACTGGGGCGCGGTGCCGTTCGTGATTATCCAGATCATCGGAGTCGCGATCGTGCTGGCGTTCCCCCAGCTGGTGACCGGAAACCTGCAGGAGGTCAATACGGATACCTCGAAGATCCACATCATGGTGCCGCAGCCGGACTACGGGCAACACGACCAGAGTGCGCCCGGCGACCCGAACAGCGGCCTCAGCCCGCCCACGCCCCCCAGCTACCCCGGCCAGAACTAGGGCCCCAAAAAAAACCCCGCCAAGGCGGGGTTTTTAATTGGTCCGGACTCCGGATCAGGTCGTGGCCTTGATCTTCGAGAAGAACAGGTAGTTCTGGTAGGTCGAGTCGTTGAAGCGGTGCCACTCGATCTCCTGGTTGCGATACTCGAGCCACTGCGGGTAAATGCGCGCCCAGTGCTTGCTCTTGCTCATGTTCTCCTTGTAGAGCTCGTACGCGCCCCGCTCGGAAGCCTCCATGATCTCCTTCGAGAAATAGCGCAACTGGGTGCCGCTTGCGATCAGGCGACGCAGTGCGGTCGGGTTGACGTGGTCGTACTTGGCCATCATCCACTCGTTGGAGGCGTGGCAGGCGGTCTCGAGAATGGCCTGGTAGTGCTTGGGCAGGTCGTGCCACTTCTGCAGGTTGACCATCGTCATGAGCTTCGGCCCGCCTTCCCACCAGCCCGGGGCGTAGTAGTACTTGGCGACTTTCTGGAAGCCGAGCTTCTCGTCGTCGTAGGGGCCGATCCACTCGCAGCCGTCGATCGTTCCCTTCTCCAGCGAGGGGTAGATGTCGGCACCGGCCACCATCGTGGGCACCACGCCGATCTTCGCGATCACGCGCCCGCCGAGGCCGCCGATGCGGAAGCGCAGCCCCTTCATGTCTTCGACCGTATGGACTTCTTTGCGGAACCAGCCGCCCATCTGGGTGCCGGTGTTGCCCGACAGGATCGCCCTCACGCCGTACTCGGTGAACAGCGGCTCCATGATCTCCTTGCCGCCGCCGAAGTGCCACCAGGCGTTGGCTTGGCGGTCGGTCATGCCGAACGGCACGCAGGTGCCGAAAGCGAAGCCCAGGTCCTTGCCGATGTAGTAGTACGGCGCAGTGTGGCCGAGCTCGACCGTGCCGTTTTGCACCGCGTCCAGGACCTGCAGTCCGGGAACGAGTTCGCCGCCCGCGAAAGTGCGGATCGTGAAGTTGCCGCCGGTCATCTCGCTGACCGTCCTGGCGATCTCGTCTGCGCCGCCGAAAATGGTATCGAGGCTCTTGGGCCAGCTCGCCGCGAGGCGCCAGCTGATCTTTGGATTGGACTGCGCGATGGCCGGCGCGGCCACGCTGCCGGCAGCAACCCCTACCGCCGCTTTCTTTATAAACGAACGACGCTGCATAACTCTCCTCCTGGGTGATTTAACCAAACGACCGGGAACCACGCGAAACAGCCAGTCTTCTACGCCAATGCGCCCGGTTCGGTGGCTGAATTGTAAGCGTAGAAGCGGCCCGTGCCTATTCCAGCGTGCAAGCTTTTTGCAAGCTGTTCTCAGTTGAGCCTGGAGCAGGTCGCGCTCAGCTCCATCACCCTGGCTCGAACTTCCTCGAAATCCTCCGCGTCGGGCTCGCGCTCCAGGTACTCGCTGAGGTCCTTGAGCGCCGCCCTGAACGCCTCGAGCCGCTGGTAGACGAGGCCGCGGTCGCGCAGGTCCGCATGCGCCTCCGGCGTCACCACGAGAATCCGGTTCAACACCTCGAGCAGGCGCTCGGGCTTGTCCGATTCACGGTAGATCCCCTTCAGATTACGCAGCACGCGCGCCAGGATCTGGCGCTTGGTTGCCGGCTCGAGAAACTGGTCGAGCGGCAGCTCGGCGATCGGAACGCCGCCCGCGGCGCCCTCCGGAATGACGCGTTGCAGCCGCTCGCGCAGTTCGTCTTCCGATTGGGGCGCACCGCCACCGAACGGATCCAGCACGAGCATCCCGCTGCGCAGGCGCAGGCGCACCAGGAAGTGGCCCGGAAAGGAAATGCCCTCGAGCGGCAGGCCGACCCGTCGGCCGATTTCCATGTACAGGATGGCGAGCGTGATCGGGATCCCGGTCTTGCGCTCGATCACGTCGTTCAGATAGCTGTTGCGCGGATCGTAGTACTCGTCGGTGTTGCCCCAGAAGCCGAGGTCCTCGAACAGGAACTGGTTCAGCGCCACGACCCGATCTTCGGCGCTGCAGGACTGCGGCAGCCGGCCGCGCAGTCGAATCGCGAGGCGCTCGATCTCACCCAGGTAGTGCTCAACTTCGAGGCCGGGGTAGGCGTCCTCGGCGATCAGCAGGCAGGCGCGCGCCAGGTCGATCTTCGAATCGTCGCCCGCGACGGCCGCGGCGAATGCCTCCAGCGCGCCGCTCACTCGGCGCCCCGGCGGGAAAAATCCCGCACGCGAAATCCGAGCGCGAGCAGGCATGCGCCGTACACGGCCGCGCCGCCAAGCACCAGGCCGGCGAGCGCGGGCACCTTGCTGCGCCATCCCGCGCCCAGCCACCACTGAGCATCGCCCGCGGCGAAGTGCAGCGCGGCGGCCATCAAGGCGGCGGCGAACAGCACCTTGACCGCGAACGCGGCCCAGCCCGGCTGCGGCCGGTAGATGCCGTGCAGGCGCAAATAGCGGTACAGCAGGCCCGCGTTC
Organism: uncultured beta proteobacterium; assembly: GCA_963811085.1. Lineage (GTDB taxonomy): Bacteria > Pseudomonadota > Gammaproteobacteria > Burkholderiales > SG8-39 > DAHVFK01. Next base: position 181,473 of record CAWEPV010000002.1, read on the forward strand.
AGGCAGGCGCCGAGTCCGATCGCGAGCGCGAGCCCGGCGTGCTTGAGCGGGCCGATAAAAGCGAGGTTCATCGCCTGCGTCGCCACCAGCGTCGTCACGCCGATCTTCACCGGCGTGACGACATTCTGGCGCGCGTAGAAACCCGGCGCGAGGATCTTCACCAGGATCATGCCCACCAGGCCCGCGCTGTAGGCGACCAGCGCCTGGCGTGTCATCCAGGCGTCCTCGGCGCTGAAGCGGCCGTAGTGGAACAGGGTCGCGATCAAGGGCAGCGCGATGACTCCGAGCGCGACCGCGGCCGGCACCGCGAGCAACAGCGTCACGCGCAGCCCCCAGTCGAGCAACTTGGCATACTCGTCGCTATCGGCCACGGCGTGGTACTTGGACAGGCTCGGCAGCAGGATGGTACCGAGCGCCACGCCCAGCATTCCGGCCGGGAACTCCATCAGACGGTCGGCGTAGTACAGCCACGACACGCTGCCGGCGGCGAGGAACGAGGCGAAGATGGTGTTGATCAGGAGCGAGATCTGGCTGATCGACACGCCGAACACCGCCGGCCCCATCAGCTTGAGGATCCTGCTGACCCCGGGGTGGCGGGGATTGAAGCGCCAGCGCGGGCGCATGCCGAGCCTGGAAAGGGCCGGCAGCTGCAGGGCAAGTTGCAGCACGCCGCCGCCGAAGACCGCCCAAGCGAGCACGAGTGCGGGCGGATGAAAGCGACCAGCGAAAAATGCCGCGGCGACGATGAAGCTCACGTTCAGCAGCACCGGCGTGAACGCCGGGATGGCGAACCGGTTCCAAGTGTTGAGGATGCCGGCGGCGAACGCGACCAGCGATATGAAGAAAATATATGGAAAGGTGACGCGCAGCATCGCGACCGTCAGGGCGAACTTGCCGGGGTCGGCCGCAAATCCGGGCGCGGTAACGTATACGATCAGCGGCGCCGCCGCTACGCCGAGCACGGCGGCGAGCACCAGCGCGATGAACAGCACGCTCGCGACGCAGTCCACCAGCGCGCGGGTCTCTTCGGGCGACTGCCGGTTGCGGTACTCGCCAAGAATCGGCACAAAGGCCTGCGAAAACGCCCCTTCGGCGAACAGCCGGCGCAGCAGGTTGGGGATGCGGAAGGCGACGAAGAAGGCGTCGGTCGCGAGCCCGGCACCGAACACCCGGGCGATGAAGAAATCGCGCACCAGCCCGAACACCCGCGACAGCAGCGTCATGCTGCTGATGGTGGCCAGCGCGCGCAGCAGGTTCATCGCCGCGGGCGCCCGCGCAGGGCGCAATTTTCCTTGCGCGACGGGGAGTTAGCCGCTACAATGCGCCCCTTTTTCAGCCCGGTCCCGACTTCATGGCAAACATCGCTTCTGCGCGCAAGCGCGCCCGCCAGGCGGAAAAGCGCCGCACCCACAACATGAGCCTGCGCACCACGGTGCGCAGCGCGATCAAGAACGTCAAGAAGGCGATCGCCGCGGGCGACAAGTCCGCCGCGGAGCAGGCCCTGCAAAAGTCGCAGGGCGTGATCGATCGCATCGCGTCCAAGCGCGTTCTGCACCGCAACGCCGCCAATCGAAGCAAGAGCCGTCTTTCGCGCGCCATCAAGGCGCTGCCGTAAGCCACGGCTCGCCGCGGCGCCGCCGCTCCGGGGGTTGGCGCAAAACGCGAATGCGGCGAGCGCTGCTGGGGACATTTTGTAAGAGCTGGGAAAGCGCGCAGCCAGCGCAGCGCGAGGTTGTTGCGATTATAGCGACCGCCTCGGCCACCTGCTGAAACCGTGCCACGCGGTGCCGGATGACCGGCGTCCGGGCGCTGTGCTAGCATTCAAAAAACGGCGGCCGGGGCCGCCGTTTTGCATTTTGGAGGTGGTGCCATGTCCCACGTCATGAACACCTACGCCCGCCAGCCGGTCGCCTTTGTGCGCGGCGAGGGCGTGTGGCTTTGGGATGAAGCCGGGAAGAAATATCTGGATGCGCTCGCCGGGATCGCGGTCAGCACGCTCGGCTACGCGCACCCCAAGCTGACCCGCGCGCTGGCGGAGCAGGCCGGGCGCGTGCTGCACACCTCCAATCTGTTCCGCATCCCGCTGCAGGAGGCGGCGGCCGACCGGATCGCCGAGATCACCGGCCTCGATGAAGTGTTCTTCTGCAATTCGGGCTGCGAGGCGAACGAGGCGGCGATCAAGATCGGGCGCAAGTACGGCCACGAGCGCGGGATCCAGGAGCCGGCGATCGTGGTGATGGAAAATTCGTTCCACGGCCGCACGCTGGCGACCCTCTCGGCGACCGGCAACCGCAAGGTGCAGGCGGGTTTCGAGCCGCTGGTATCGGGGTTCGTACGCGTGCCCTACGGCGACCTGGCGGCAGTGCAGAAGATCGCCGAGATCAATCGCAACGTGGCCGCGGTGCTGGTCGAGCCGATACAGGGCGAGGGCGGAATCAACGTCGGCGGTATCGAGTACCTGCGCGGCCTGCGCGAGATCTGCGACCGCAACGAATGGCTGCTGATGCTGGACGAAGTGCAGTGCGGCCTCGGGCGCAGCGGCAAGTGGTTCGTCTACCAGCACGCCGGGATCCTCCCCGACGTGGTGCCGCTCGCCAAGGGCCTCGGCTCTGGCGTGCCGGTTGGCGCCTGCGTCGTCGGCGGACGTGCCGTGGGGGTGCTCAAGCCCGGCAACCACGGCTCGACCTTCGGCGGCAATCAGCTCGCCTGCACCGCGGTAGTGACCACGATCGACGCGATCCGCGAGCAGGGCCTGCTCGAAAATGCGGTGCGCGTAGGCAAGGTGATCCGCGAGGGCCTCGGCGCCGAGCTGACCGGGCTCGCGGGAGTGGCGGAAATCCGCGGCATGGGCCTGATGCTCGGGCTGCAGCTCGAGCGGCCCTGCGCCGAACTGGTCAAGGCCGCGCTGGAGGTCGGGCTGATCGTCAACGTGACCGCCGACAGCGTGGTGCGCATGCTGCCGCCGCTCGTCATGAGCGAGGCGGAGGGCGCCATGGTGGTCGAGCGGCTGGTACCGCTGGTCAAGGCGCTGCTGGCGCGCGAACCCTCGCTGCCGCAGGCCACCGCGGCGCGCTGAACACGGCGCGGCTATGGACCTGCGGCACTACCTGCAGTTCAAGGACTTCACGCTCGGCGAGTACGAGCACGTGTTCGCACGCACGCGCTGGATCAAGGAGCGCTTCAAGCGCTACGAGCGCTACTGGCCGCTGGAAGACCGCACGCTGGCGATGATCTTCGAGAAGCAATCGACCCGCACGCGGCTGTCGTTCGAAGCGGGCATGCACCAGCTCGGCGGGGCGGCGATCTTTCTTTCCACGCGCGACTCGCAGCTCGGCCGGGGCGAGCCGGTCGAAGACGCCGCGCAAGTCATCTCGCGCATGTGCGACGTGGTCATGATCCGCACCTTCGAGCAGGACACCCTGGAGCGCTTCGCGGCCCACTCGCGCGTACCGGTGATCAACGGCCTGACCAACGAGTATCATCCGTGCCAGATCCTGGCCGACATCTATACGTTCCTCGAGCAGCGCGGCTCAATCCGCGGCAGGACCGTAACCTGGATCGGCGACTCGAACAACGTCTGCAATACCTGGCTGCAGGCCGCCGAGGTGTTCGACTTCAACGTACACGTTTCCACCCCCCCGGGATACGAAGTCGAGCCCGAGCGCGCCGGACTGTACGGAACCGACCACTACGAGGAGTTCCGCGACCCGATGCAGGCAGCGAAGGGCGCCGACCTGGTGACGACCGACGTCTGGACCAGCATGGGAATGGAGTCCGAGGATGCCGAGCGCAAGCGCGACTTCCAGGACTGGCAGGTGGACGGCGAGATGATGCGGGTGGCGAAGGCGGACGCGTTGTTCATGCATTGCCTGCCGGCGCACCGCGGCGAAGAGGTCGCCGCCGAAGTGATCGACGGGCCGCACAGCGTGGTCTGGGACGAGGCCGAGAACCGGCTTCACGCGCAGAAGGCGCTGCTGGAATTCCTGTTACTGGGCAAAGTGGAACTTTGATGGCAAAGAAGAAGCAGAGCGTCAAGAAGGTCGTGCTCGCCTACTCGGGCGGGCTCGACACGTCGGTCATCCTGAAGTGGTTGCAGGACGAGTACGGCTGCGAGGTGATCACCTTCACCGCCGACATCGGCCAGGGCGAGGAAGTGGCTCCCGCGCGCAGGAAGGCGAAGATGCTCGGGGTCAAGCAGATCTTCGTCGAGGACCTGCGCGAGGAATTCGTGCGCGACTTCGTGTTCCCGATGTTCCGCGCCAACGCAGTGTACGAGGGCGAATACCTGCTCGGCACCTCGATCGCACGGCCCCTGATCGCCAAGCGCATGGTCGAAATCGCGCGCAAGACCGGCGCAGACGCCATTTCGCACGGCGCGACCGGCAAGGGCAACGACCAGGTTCGCTTCGAGCTCGGCGCCTATGCCCTGATGCCGAACGTCAAGGTCATCGCGCCCTGGCGCGAATGGGACCTGCTGTCGCGCGAGAAGCTGCTTGCCTACGCCGACAGGCACGGCATCCCGGTCGACTTCAAGAAGCGCAAGGGCGGCGCGCCCTACTCGATGGACGCCAACCTGCTGCACATTTCCTACGAGGGCGGCGTGCTCGAGGATCCGGCCTTCGAGCCGGAGGAGTCGATGTGGCGCATCACGGTGTCGCCGCAGAAGGCGCCCGACCGGCCGCAGCACATCGAGCTCGAGTACCGCCACGGCGATATCGTCGCGGTGAACGGAAGGAAGATGACGCCGGCCAAGGTCCTCGCGACGCTGAACGCGGTCGGCGGGCGGCACGGCGTCGGACGGCTCGACATGGTCGAGAACCGCTACGTCGGCATGAAGAGCCGCGGCTGCTACGAGACCCCGGGCGGCACGATCATGCTCAAGGCGCACCGCGCCATCGAGTCGATCACGCTCGACCGCGAGGTGCTGGCGCTCAAGGACGATCTGATGCCGCGCTACGCGCGCATGATCTACAACGGCTACTGGTTCAGCCCCGAGAGGAAGCTGCTGCAGGGCCTGATTGACGCCTCGCAGGCGAGCGCCAACGGCAGCGTGCGGCTCAAGCTCTACAAGGGGAACGTGCTGGTCACGGGCCGCAGCTCCAAGTCGGACTCGCTGTTCGATCAATCGATCGCCACGTTCGAGGACGACCGCGGGGCCTACGACCAGGCCGACGCCGCCGGCTTCATCCGCCTCAACGCGCTGCGCCTGCGCATCGCGGCCAACCTGCGCAAGAAACGCCGCTGACGATGCGCGCCTGGCTCGCCGCCTTGCTGTTGGCCACTGCGCCGGCCTGGGCGGCGCCATTCGCGGCGCCCGTGGGCGACGCGCGCATCGGGCTGGAGGCGCCGCCCGGGTTCGCCGACACCGGCTTCACAGGCTCGCCGCGCCTGCGCGAAATCGCGGAATCGCTTACCTCTGCCTCGAATCGCATTCTTCTGTTCGCGATCAGCGACGGCGACCTGCGCCTGTTCATGCAGGGCGATCGCCCCGCACTGCGCCGCTTCATGATCGCCGTCACGCCGCGCGCGCTGGAAGACCAGAGCCTGAGTGCGCGCCAGTTCGACGCCTTCGTCGGCGACGTGCTGCGTGAGCTGGGCGGTCTGCCGCCGCCGCAGGGCGACGTGCTGAAGTACCTCGATGCCCGGCCGCGCGGCAAGGCGGCGCTGCTGGGCGAGCTGCGGCGCGACACAACGGTCGTATCGGTGCTGCAGGGCACGCGCCTGCCGGCCCCCCCGGCTTCGGCGCGAAGCCGGAATACATGCTGTCGACCACCACCCTGCTCAACCTGCGGGGCAAGGCGCTCAGCATTTCCGTCTACAGCACCTACGAATCGGCCGCCGACCTGGCCTGGATCAAGCTCGCCACCGCGCGCTGGATCGAGGACCTGCAGCGCCTCAACGTTCGCTAGGCGGGATGCGACGCGGAGCCAATCATGGCCGAAGCTGACTACCGCGCGCAGGCGCTCAAGATCTACCCCTGGATCTGCGGCCGCTGCGGGCGCGAATTCTCGGGCAGGAACCTGCGCATGCTGACGGTGCATCATCGCGACCACAACCACAGCAACAACCCGCCCGACGGCAGCAACTGGGAGCTGCTGTGCCTGTACTGCCACGACAACGAGCACTCGCGGCAGCTGGAGGCGGAGCAACGCGGCGGTGTGCCGGACGCTCACACCGGTCCGGCGCCCGCCACGCACAATCCCTTCGCGGCGCTCGACTCGCTGCTGAAGGGCAAGAAGTAGGCTACCCCTCCACCATTTCACGGGACCGGAACGCCATGCCATCTTTCGACATCGTTTCCCAGGTTGACAAGCAGGAAGTCAAGAACGCGCTCGAGCAGACCAACCGCGAAGTCGCCAACCGCTTCGACTTCAAGGGATCGGATGCGCGGGTGGAGCAGAACGAGCTGCAGCTGACCGTTTTCGCCGACGACGAGTTCAAGCTCGGCCAGGTGCTGGACGTGCTGCGCGCTCGCCTGAGCAAGCGCAACGTCGACGTGCGCTGCCTCGAACCGGGCGAAGTGGAGAAGATCTCGGGCGACAAGGTCAAGCGCCCGCTCACCGTCCGCGTCGGCGTGGCACAGGAAAAGGCGAAGTCGATCGTCAAGCTGCTCAAGGAATCCAAAATCAAGGTACAGGCCTCGATCCAGGGCGACGCAGTGCGCGTCTCCGGCGGCAAGAAGGACGACCTGCAGGCGGCGATCCAGCTGGTGCGGCAGTCGGTAACCGACGTGCCGCTGCAGTACATCAATTTCCGCGACTGAGCCCCTCGCACCAGCGCTCGTAGATCAGATCGGCGACCTCGTGCAGCGCCGCGACGCGCCGCTCCAGGTCGCGCAGCATTTCCTCCGGCTGCTGCACGCCCTGGCTGGCGGCGCCGGCGGCGATTTCGTCGCGCCCGGCCTCGCACCAGGTGCGCACCTGATCGGCGGTCATCTCGACGTGGCACTGCATGCCGAAGTGACGCCCGAGCGCGAAGGCCTGGTTGGGGCAGCGGGAATTGGTCAGCAGGCGCGTGGCGCCAGGCGGAATGCTGAAGCTTTCGCCGTGCCAGTGGAAAGACTCGAACGACTGCAGCTCGCCGAACCACTCCCGCGCCAGCGCGTTATCCGCGACCTGCACCTCGCCCCAGCCTATCTCCTTCACCGCCGCGGGCTCGACCCTGCCGCCGAACGCGCCCGCCATGAGCTGACCGCCCAGGCAGTGCCCGATCACCGGAACGTCCTTGCGCACCGCGTCGCGGATCAGCTCCAGCGCGCGGGCGATCCAAGGCAATGGGTCGTTGACGCTCATCGGCCCGCCCATGAAGGCGAGGCCGCTGAACGCGCGCGCGTCGCGCGGCAGTTCTTCCCCCTCGTCCAGCGCGACCAGCCGGGCAGGAATTGAGCGCCGTTCGAGAGTGGTGGCAAAATACCCTGGCCCCTCGATTCGGGCATGCCTGAAAATCGCGACCGGCTTCATCGGAGCTGCCTTTGCAAAGCCGCTATTTTATTGGTCTCGCCGCCCTGCTGATAGCGCTTCCCGCCGGCGCGACCGACGTCGGCCTGGTAGGCGTGTTTCCCGGCAAGGCGGCAGTGCTGGTGATCGACGGCGGTGCGCCGACCACGGTCAGGATCGGCCGCACGACGCGGGGCGTGAGCGTCGTCTCGGCCGACGAAGCGCAGGCGGTGATCGAGGTCGCGGGCAAGCGCCGCACCCTGAGGCTCGGCCAGTACGCGAGCAACGCGAGCGACGACGGACGGCAGAAGGTGACCCTCGCCGCGGACCCGAGCGGACACTTCTTCGCCCAGGGGCAGGTAAACGGCGGCTCGGTTCGCTTCCTGGTCGACACCGGCGCCACCATGATTACGCTACCGGGGAGTACCGCCGACCGGCTCGGCATCGACTATCGCAAGGGCCCGCGCGGGCTGACGCAGACCGCCGCAGGCCCGACGGTCGCCTACAAGGTCAAGCTTGACGAGGTCCGCCTGGGCAACATCACGCTGCAGAACGTGGACGCGGTCGTGCTGCAGAGCGGGCTCAGCTTCGCCCTGCTCGGCATGAGCTTTCTGAACCGGGTGGAGATGCAGCGCGACGGCCAGTCGATGGTGCTTACCCGGCGCTACTGAGCCTCCCCGCTCAGGCCATGCACCAGCGGCACGAAGCGCACCGGCAGCACGCTTGTGCGCTCGACGCGACCATCCGAGTGCTTGCTGACCAGCGCTAGTTCCTGCGCGCCCCAGCGCTCCCCGAGCGGGATCACCATCCTGCCGCCGGGCCTGAGCTGGTCGACGAGCGCCGGGGGAACCTGCGGCGCCGCCGCCGTAACCACGATCGCGTCGAACGGCGCCTTCTCCGGCCAGCCGCCGTAGCCGTCGCCGACGCGCACCTCGACGTTGGCATAGCCGAGGCCGGCCAGCCGCTCGGCCGCGCTGCGGCCGAGCTCCGGCACCACCTCGATCGAATACACCCTGGCCACGATCTCGGCCAGGATTGCCGCTTGGTAGCCGGACCCGGTGCCGACATCGAGCACGACCTGCCCGGGACGCGGCCCGATCAGGTCGGTCGACAGGGCGACGATGTACGGTTGCGAGATGGTCTGGCCGGCGCCGATCGAGAGCGGGAAGTTGCCGTACGCGAGCGACGCTTCCTGGGACGGGACCAGCCGGTGGCGCTCGACCTTGCCCAGCGCGGCGCGGACCGCGGGCGACATGGCCGCAAGGCCGGTCTCGGCCGCGGTCTCGGCGTACATCGCGTCGACCTCCGCGACCATGCGCTCGCGCTGGGCCGCGTAGGTCGTCACGCGCGCTCAGTGCCCGGACTTGTCGCGCTCGATGAGCGCGTAGGCGCTGTGGTTGTGGATCGACTCGAAATTCTCCGACTCGACCACATAGGACTCGATGCGCTCGTCGAGGTTGAGCACCGCCGCCACGTCGCGCACCATGTCCTCGACGAACTTCGGATTGTCGTACGCGCGCTCGGTGACGTACTTCTCGTCGGGCCGCTTGAGCAGGCCGTACAGCTCGCTCGAGGCCTGCTTTTCGACCAGGTCGACGATTTCCTCGATCCAGACGAAATCGTTCAGACGCGCGCTCACAGTGACGTGCGAGCGCTGATTGTGCGCGCCGCGGGCCGAAATCTTCTTCGAGCAGGGGCACAGGCTTGTCACCGGCACCAGGACCTTCATGGTGAAGGTCTGCTTGCCGTCGCGGATCTCGCCCACGAACGTGACTTCGTAGTCCATCAGGCTCTTCACCTCGGACACCGGCGCAGCCTTTTCGATGAAGTAGGGGAAGCTCATCTCGATCAGGCCTTCCGCGGCTTCCAGCCGCTCGACCATCTCCTTCAGCATGACCTGAAAGGTTTCGACCGTGATCTCGCGCTCGTGCGCCTCGAGGATCTCGATGAAGCGCGACATGTGGGTGCCCTTGAAGTGATGCGGCAACCCGACGTACATATTGAACATGGCCACCGTGTGCTGCACGCTGCCGGAGCGCTCCTGGATCCGCATCGGGTGGCGGATCGCCTTGACCCCGACCTTGTCGATCGCCAGCTTGCGCGTGTCGGCCGACGCCTGGACGTCGGGAATGTTGTACAGATCGCGTGATTTCATGGCCGCAATTATAACATCCGACTAATTTACTCGGATATTGCGATTCTGATCGCCTTGCCGATACCTTCCGCGTCCAGTCCGACCGATGCAAGCAGCTTGGACGTATCGCCATGGTCGATAAAACGGTCCGGCAGGCCGAGCAGCAACACTCTGCGCTCGATCCCCAGCGCGGCGAGCGCCTCGCAAACCGCGCCGCCCGCACCGCCCATCGCCGCATGTTCTTCGACCGTCACCAACAACTCGTGGCTCTCGGCCAGCTGGCGCAACAGGTCAACGTCGAGCGGCTTGACGAAGCGCATGTTGGCGACCGTTGCGTCGAGCGCGGCGGCCGCTTCGAGCGCCGGCTTGAGCATGCTGCCGAAAGCGAGGATCGCCACCCGCCGGCCTTCGCGCCGCAGCTCCGCCTTGCCGATCGGCAGCGCGCTCATCGCCTTGCGCACTTCGACCCCCGGGCCGCTGCCGCGCGGGTAGCGCACCGCGGCCGGCGAATCGAGCGTAAACGCGGTGTAGAGCATCTGCCGGCATTCGTCCTCGTCGGATGGCGCCATGAGCGTCAGATTCGGCACGGTCCGCAGGTAGGCGTAGTCGAACGCGCCGTTGTGCGTCGCGCCGTCGCCGCCGACCAGCCCGCCGCGGTCGAGCGCAAACACCACCGGCAGGTTCTGAATCGCCACGTCGTGGATCAGCTGGTCGTAGCCGCGCTGCAGGAAGGTCGAGTAAATCGCCACCACCGGCTTGACGCCCTCGCAGGCGAGTCCCGCCGCGAAAGTGACCGCGTGCTGCTCGGCGATGCCGACGTCGAAGTAGCGCTGCGGAAAGATGTCCGAGAACTTCACCATGCCCGAGCCCTCGCGCATCGCCGGCGTGATCGCGACCAGGCGCGGATCGAGCTCGGCCATGTCGCACAGCCAGTTGCCGAAGACCTGGCTGTAGCTGGGCCGGCCGCCGGTGGTCTTCTTGATTCCCTCGGCCGGATCGAACTTGCCGGGGCCGTGGTAGGCGATTGGGTCGTCCTCGGCCAGCTTGTAGCCCTGCCCCTTGCGCGTCACCACGTGCAGGAACTGCGGCCCCTTGAGTTTCGCGATGTTGGCCAGGGTCGGGATCAGCGCATCGAGATCGTGGCCGTCGATCGGGCCGATGTAGTTGAAGCCGAACTCCTCGAACAGCGTGGACGGCGTCACCATGCCCTTGAAGTGCTCTTCGGCCCGGCGCGCGAGCTCCCACACCCCCGGCACGCGCTTGAGCAGGTGCTCGCTCGCGCGCCGGGCAGTGGAATAGATGCGCCCCGAAAGCAGCCGCGCGAGGTAGTTCGTGAGCGCGCCCACGGGCGGCGAGATCGACATCTCGTTGTCGTTCAGGATCACCAGCAGGTCGACGTCCATGGCGCCGGCGTTGTTCATCGCCTCGTACGCCATTCCCGCCGACATCGCGCCGTCGCCGATGACCGCGATCGCGCGCCGCTGCTCGCCCTTCATCTTGGCCGCGGTCGCCATGCCGAGCGCGGCCGAAATCGAGGTCGAGGAGTGCGCGGTGCCGAAGGTGTCGTAGGGCGACTCGCTGCGGCGTGGGAAGCCGGAGATGCCGCCCAGCAGCCTGAGCTGGGCCATGGCCTCGCGCCGGCCGGTAAGAATCTTGTGCGGGTAGGTCTGGTGCCCAACGTCCCACACGATGCGGTCTTCCGGAGTGTCGAATACGTAGTGCAGCGCGATCGTGAGCTCGACCGTGCCCAGGTTCGAGGACAGGTGGCCGCCCGTGGTCGAGACCGAGTCGAGCACGAATGCGCGCAGCTCGTCGGCCAGCTGCTTGAGCTGCTTGCGCTCGAGCTGCCGCAGCGCGGCGGGATCGTCGATCGTCCTGAGCAGCTCGTACATGGTCGGATTGTAGTCCTGCACGCGCGCGTCCCCGTCCTCGCGCGGCAGCGCGTCCGGCGCACCGGTGATGGCCGCCATCAGAATTTCCTCAGCACGATGTAGTCCGCCAGCTCGCCCAGCCGGCGCGCGCGCGCGCCGAAATCCGCCAGCGCCGCGTGGGCGTCGCGCCGCAGCGTCTCGGCGAACTCGCGCGCGCCGCCCACCCCCATGGTCGAGACGTAGGTCGGCTTGCCCTGCCTGGCGTCCTTGCCCGCGGTCTTGCCCAGCGTGGCGGTGCTCGCCTCCGCGTCGAGCACGTCATCCACCACCTGGAACGCAAGTCCGACGCACTTGGCGTAGTGATCGAGCTTGGCACCCTGCGCCTCGCCCAGCGATCGGCCGCAGGCGGCGCCGATCGCGACCGCGGCGCGGATCAGGGCGCCGGTCTTGCAGATGTGCATCAGCTCCAGCTCGGGCGGCGTGAGCGACTTGCCGGTCGACTCCAGGTCGATCGCCTGGCCGCCCGCCATGCCGTGCGAGCCGGCGGCATGGGCGAGCCCACGCACCATCGCGAGCTGGGCCGCCGGATCATCCGCCAGCCGCTGCTCCGCCAAGAGCTGGAAGGCAAGCGCCTGCAGCGCGTCTCCGGCCAGCAGCGCGGTCGCCTGGTCGTACTCGACGTGCAGCGTCGGCTTGCCGCGCCTGAGCACGTCGTCGTCCATGCACGGCAGGTCGTCGTGAACCAGCGAATAGGCGTGGATCATCTCCACCGCCGCGGCGGCGATCTCGAGCCGCTCCGGGCTCGCTTCCGAAACCGCGCCGGCGGCGAACGCAAGCAGCGGCCGCACCCGTTTGCCGCCGCCGAGGCTCGCGTAGCGCATGGCCTGGTGCAGGCGTACGGGCGCAAGCTGCGGTGCGGGAAGCAGGCGCGCCAGCGCCGCCTCCATGCGCGCCTGGACTGCGCTCAGCCAGGACTGGAAGTCCGGCTCAGTCGTCGTCACCTTGCTCGGTCCCGGCGGCAGCAAGCGGCTTGAGCACCTCGCCTTCGAGCACCTTGACCTGCTGCTGGGCGGCCTCGAGCCGCTGCTGGCAGAAGCGCGCGAGTTCCAGCCCGCGCTTGTGCGCGGCGAGCGCCTGCTCGAGGCTGAGGCTGCCGCCCTCCATCCGGGCCACGACGCGCTCGAGCTCGGCGAGCGCCTTCTCGAAACTCAGCTCGGACGGCGGGTTGGCTTCGGCGGCGGAACTTTGCCGGGGGGACTTGCTCATAGAGAGCGAAACCTTAGCCGACCGGGCGCTGGCCGGTCAAACCCGTGCCGCGCTAGAATCCCCGGCCTACATGACTCATACCACTCTCGTCTCGACCGCAGAGCTGGCGCGCCACCCCGAGTGGCGCGTGTTCGACTGTCGTCACGACCTGTCCAGGCCCTATCTGGGCGAGCAGCAGTACGCCCATGCGCACCTCCGCGGCGCGCTGTTCGCACACCTCGATCGCGACCTGTCGGCCGCGCCGGACGGCCGCAACGGACGCCACCCGCTGCCGGACCCGGCCGTGTTCGTCGCCTGGCTGGGACGCCAGGGCCTGCGGCCGGGCGACCAGGTCGTCGCCTACGACGCCAACAACGGCGCGATGGCGTCGCGCCTGTGGTGGATGCTGCGCTGGGTCGGGCACGACGCGACGGCGGTGCTCGACGGCGGCCTCGCCAAGTGGCTCGAGGAGGAACGCGAAGTCACCGCCGAAGTACCGTCCTTCCCCGCTACCGACTACGCCGCCCGCCTCCGCCCCGACATGAACGCCGAGGTGGATCTGGTGGAACGGCGCCTCGGCGCGGCGGACATGCTGCTGGTCGACGCGCGCGCGCCAGCGCGTTATCTGGGCGAGGCCGAGCCGATCGATCCAGTCGCCGGCCGCATCCCGGGCGCGCGCAACCGGTTCAACGGCGAGAACCTTGCGCCCGACGGCACGTTCAAGCAGCCCGGCGCGCTGAAGAAGGAACTGGCCGCGCTGCTCGGCGAGCGCGATCCGGCCGAAGTGGTGCATTACTGCGGCTCGGGCGTCGCCGCGTGCCACAACCTGCTGGCGATGGAAGTCGCCGGCCTTCCCGGCTCGCGCATCTACGCCGGTTCGTGGAGCGAATGGATCGCCGATCCGCGCCGGCCGCAGGCGAAGGGCCCGGCCTAGGCGCCGGCGACGCTGCTTATCCCGCGGCTCGTTGCGCCCAGGAAAAGAGCTGCCTGAAAACCTCCTCGCGCACCGGCGCGCGCGACAGCACCAGGTCGTGCAGCCCGCCCGGGAACGCGAGCACGCTCACCTGCGGGCCGAGCGTGCGGCTCCAGCGCGCGATGTCTCGCCAGTCGAGCACGATGTCCGCCTCGTCGGAGTGCATCGACAGCACCGGCAGCGGCAGCGCCAGCCCCGCATGCACTCTGGCATGGGCGTCGGCTACCGCCGCCAGCCAGCCGAAATAGGCCGGGAATCCCTCGACCGGCTTGAGGCGCAAGTCGAAGTCCCACTCGCCGTCGAAGCTGCGGTGCAGGCTCTTTACGTACGCGGAGCTGATCGCGCGCGGATTGTTGAGCAACGGCAGCACCCTGCCCAGGGCGGCCGCAAAGCGCAGCTGCAGCCGATCGAGCGCCCGCCCCTTGAACTCGAAGAACGGGCTGTTGAGCCAGAGCGCGCGCAGTTGCCCGCGGCGCTCGCCTTCGGCGGCGTAGAGCGAGCACACCAGGCCGCCCGCGGAATGCCCGGCGAGCAGCGCCGGCTGGCCGATCTCCTCGAGCGAGCGCGTGATCTCGGGGTAGTACTCGTCGATGCGCTTGCAAAAGCACGGGTGCTGCTGCGCGAGCAGCGATCGTCCGTGCTTGCGCAAGTCGAGCGCGTAAAAGGCATAGCCTTCCTGCGCGAAGCGCAGCGCCATGTGGCGCTGGAAAAAATAATCGGTGAAACCGTGCACGTAGAGCACCGCGCCTCGCGGCGCGCTGCCGGCGGGCAGGCGCACCAGCGTGGCCACGACCCGGCCGTCGTAATCGGGAGGAAACTCGAGCGTCTTCGCCTCGAAGCCCTCGAGCAGCGGATCGGGGCGCCAGTCACTCATGCCGCGCCAACGCCCATTCGACGTGCTCGCGCACCAGTGGTGAAGGATGATCCGCTCGCGCGCGCAGCGCCGCGAGCACCTCGAGCGCGCGCGGCGCGTTGCCCAGGCCGACCGCGAGGTTGCGCAGCCAGCGCTCGTAGCCGATGCGGCGGATCGCCGAGCCGCGCATGCGCGCGTCGAACTGCTCTTCGCTCCACGCGAACAATCCGACCAGCGTCGCGCCGTCGAGACCGTTGCGCACAGCGAAATCCTCCTCTGCCGTCGGCTGCGCGAATCCGTTCCAGGGACACACCAGCTGGCAATCGTCGCAGCCGTAAACGCGGTTGCCGATCAGGGCGCGCAGCTCCTGCGGGATCGCTCCCTTGTGCTCGATCGTGAGGTAGGAAATGCAGCGCCGCGCGTCGAGCCAGTAGGGGGCACGGATCGCCTGCGTCGGACAGACGTCGATGCACTTTGTGCAGCTGCCGCAGTGCTCGCCCGCGGGCGCATCCGATGGCAGCGGCAGGTCGCAGTAGATTTCGCCGAGGAAGAACCACGACCCGGCGTCGCGCGACAGCAGCAAGGTGTGCTTGCCGCGCCAACCGATGCCGGCCCGCGTCGCCAGCTCGACCTCCATCACCGGCGCCGAGTCCGCGAACACGCGGTAGCCGAACGCACCGGCCTCGCCTTGCACGCGCTCGCACAGCTTCTGCAGCCGCATGCGCAGCAGCCTGTGATAGTCGCGCCCGCGGGCGTAGCGCGCGACGTAGGCGCGCCGGCCGTCGCCGAGCGCCGCCCATTCGTCGCCCGCGGCGGGAGCGTAGTCCATGCGGCAGCTGATCACGCGCTGCGTTCCCGGCACCAGTTCGGCCGGCCGGGCGCGCAGCGCGCCGTGGCGCGCCATATAATCCATGTCGCCCTGCCAGCCCATGCGCAGCCACTCGGCGAGCCGCCCTTCGGCGGGCGCGAGATCGGTGGCGGCGATGCCGACGGCCTGGAAGCCGAGCTCACCACCCCACTGCTTGATTTTCGCCGCGAGCGCGTCGTAGTCCACATGCCGGATACTAAATGACCGAGTCGTTCTTCCTGCCGGACGAAGGCGCGACCCGAAGGCTCGGGGCGGCGCTCGCCGCGGGCATCGCCCCGGGGCGCGTGATCTTCCTCCGCGGCGACCTCGGAACGGGAAAAACAACGCTGGTTCAAGGACTTCTTCGCGCACTGGGCTTCTCCGGGAGGGTCAAGAGCCCCACCTATTCTCTGGTTGAACTTTATAAGGTTTCGAGCTTAAACTTGTATCACTTTGATTTCTATCGGTTCGAAGACCGATCTGAATGGGTCGACTTAGGATTTCGGGAATACTTCAGCCAGGACTCGGCGTGCGTGGTCGAGTGGCCCGAGCGGGTCGCGGGCCTGCTCGCGCCGCCCGACCTCGAGTTGCGGCTGGAACTT
This sequence comes from uncultured beta proteobacterium, assembly GCA_963811085.1. Taxonomy (GTDB): domain Bacteria; phylum Pseudomonadota; class Gammaproteobacteria; order Burkholderiales; family SG8-39; genus DAHVFK01. Next base: position 197,434 of record CAWEPV010000002.1, read on the forward strand.
TCCGGCACCGGTCGCCAAGTGGACCTGGCGCCGCGAACAGAAGCCGGCCGCGACTGGCTCGCCGCTGCCTTGAGGCGCTGGTCGCAGGTCTGATCGCGCTGCTGCTGCTTTACTTCGCACCGCCCGCCTTCGCCCAGGAGCAGATCGTCGCCGCACGGCTATGGCCAGCGCCCGATTACACGCGGCTGACTCTCGAGTCGAAGCATCCGATCAAGTTCAAGCTGTTCAGCGTCAAGGGCCCCGATCGCCTGGTGCTCGATCTAGAGGGCGTCGACCTCGGCCCCGCGCTGCAAGCACTTCAAGCCAAGGTCAGCCCGGATGACCCCTACGTCCAGAGCCTGCGCGTCGCGCGCAACCGCCCGGACGTGGTGCGCGTGGTGCTCGACCTCAAGGCGGAGGTGAAGCCGCAGATCTTCGCCCTCAAGCCGATCGCCGAGTACAGCGACCGGCTGGTGCTCGACGTCTACCCCGCGCACCCGAAAGACCCTCTGCTCGCGCTGATCGAGTCCGACGGCAAGCTGGCGCCCGCTCGTTCCGGCGGCGGCGCGTCCGAGCCGACCGTGACCCGGCTGGCGACCATCGTCGTCGACCCCGGGCACGGCGGTGAAGACCCCGGCGCGAAGGGGCGCCACGGCACTTACGAGAAGAACGTCACCCTGATGATCGGGCGCCGGTTGAAGAAGTTGATCGACGCCGAGCCCGACATGCGCGCGATGCTGACCCGCGATGGCGACTACTACCTGCCGCTCGCGGCGCGGGTCGAGAAGGCGCAGCAGGTGCACGCGGACCTGTTCGTGTCGATCCACGCCGACTCCGCCCGCATTATGGGCCGGCACGCTAGCGGCTCTTCCGTGTACGCGCTGTCGCAGCGACGCGCCACTTCGGAAGCGGCGCGCTGGCTGGCAAAGAGCGAGAACGACTCCGACCTGATCGGCGGGGCGAACCTGAGCAGGAAGGACACTTACCTGCGCAAGACGCTGCTCGACCTGTCGCAGACCGCGACCATCGACTACAGCCTGAAGCTTGGCGCCTCGGTCCTGTCTGAGCTCGGGCGCGTCAATCCGCTGCACCGGGGCCACGTCGAGCAGGCGAGCTTCGCCGTGCTGACCGCGCCCGACATTCCCTCGATCCTGGTCGAGACCGCGTTCATCTCCAATCCGAAGGAGGAGAGGCGGCTCAACGACGGCGCCTACCAGGACAAGATCGCGCGAGCGATTTTCGCCGGCATCAAGGACTACTTCGCGAAGCATCCGCCTCGCCCGCAGTCGCCGCTGGCGGCGCTGCGCTGACTCAGGTCGAGGCCTTTGCGCGCCGGTGGCGCAGCCACTCGAACGCGATCGGCAGCAGCGACAGTGCAATCACCCCCAGGATGGCGAGCGTGAGGTTGTCCTTCACCAGCGGCAGGTTGCCGAAGAAATAGCCCGCGGCGGTGAGCGACACCACCCACAGCAGCGCGCCGCCGATGCTGAAGCCGAGAAAGCGCGCATAGGCCATTCGCCCGACGCCGGCCACGAACGGCACGTAGGTGCGCACGATCGGCACGAACCTGGCGATCACCACTGCCTTGCCGCCGTGGCGCTCGTAGAACGCCTCGGTGCGTGCGAGGTAGCGGCGGTTGAACCAGCGCGCATCACGTCGAGCGGAACACGCGCGGGCCGAGCCAGCGTCCGATCCAGTAATTCACGTTGTCGCCGCATAGCGCCGCGGCGACCAGCGTCGCGGCGACCACGCGCGCGTCGATGCCGCCGGTCGCCGCGACCGCGCCGGCGACGAACAGCAGCGAGTCGCCCGGCAGGAACGGCGTCACCACCAGCCCGGTCTCGCAGAACACGACCGCGAACAGCAGCGCGTAGACCCAGGCACCGTGCTGGGCGAGGAAGGCAGCGAGATGGCGGTCGAGATGGGCAGCGACGTCCCACAGCGCGGCGAGGATTTCCATCGCCCGATTGTAGCCGGAGCGCCGGGTATAATCGCGCTCGATCCCCGTTGCGCCGCAATGACCAGCCACGTCCTTTCGTCACCGAGCGTCGCGCGCGTTCGCGCTGCGCTCGCCGCGGCCGGCCACGACACGCCGATCGTCGAGCTCGCCGACGCCGCGCGCACCGCAAAGGCCGCCGCCGAATTCCTCGGCTGCAGCGTTGCGCAGATCGCCAATTCGCTCGTGTTTCGCGGCCAGCATTCGGGCGCGCCGCTGCTGGTGATGGCGAGCGGGTCGCACCGCGTCGACACCGCCCGGCTCGCGGCGCTCGCGGGCGAGCCGGTCGAGATGGCGCGCGCACCGTTCGTGCGCGAGCACACCGGCTTCTCGATCGGCGGCGTGGCGCCGGTGGGCCATCCCGCGCCGCTCAACACGCTGATCGATCTCGCCCTCGCGCAGCACGCACGGATCTGGGCCGCCGCCGGTCACCCCAACACCGTGTTCGAACTCAGCTTCGAGACGCTGCGCAGCCTCACGCGCGGCACCCCCGCCGAGTTCGGCCAGAGCGTGTCGGTCTGAGATGAGCGCGATACGCGTCCTGCCCGAGCTGCTCATCAGCCAGATCGCGGCCGGCGAGGTGGTCGAGCGGCCGGCGTCGGTGCTGAAGGAGCTGATCGAAAACAGCCTCGATGCCGGCGCAAGCGAGCTCGGCGTGACACTCGCCGAAGGCGGCGCGCGGCGGGTGCAGGTGGACGACGACGGCGCCGGGATCGCACGCGACGACCTCCCCCTCTCGCTCGCGCGCCACGCGACCAGCAAGATCGGGACGCTCGACGAGCTCGAAGCCGTGGCCTCGCTCGGCTTCCGCGGCGAGGCGCTCGCGTCGATCGCATCGGTGGCGCGGGTCGAAGTCGTGTCGCGCGCGCGGGACGCGCGGCACGCGTTCTCGCTTCGCGCCGAGGGCGGCGAGCCCGGCCCGGTCGAACCCGCCGCGCGCGCTGCCGGCACCAGCGTCTCGGTCGGCGACCTGTATTTCAACACCCCTGCGCGGCGCAAGTTCCTGCGCACCGAGGCGACCGAGTTCGGACACTGCGAGGAAGTCTTCCGCCGCGCCGCCCTGGCGCGCCCCGACCTGGCCTGGAGCCTGCGGCACAACGGTCGCGTCAGCGCCGTGCTCAGGCCGCAGGCGCTGCCCGAGCGCGCCGCGGCGCTGCTCGGCAAGGAATTCTGCGCCGGAGCGCTCGCGGTGGAGGCGCAGGCCGGACCGCTGCGCCTGTACGGCCTCGCGGGCGGCCCCCAAGCGGCGCGCGCGCGCGCCGACAGCCAGTATTTCTTCGTCAATGGACGCTACGTGCGCGACCGCCTGCTCGCGCACGCCGCGCGCGAGGCTTACGCCGAGCTGCTGCACGGCGAGCGCCAGCCGGCCTACGTCCTGTTCCTCGAGCTCGAGCCGCGCGCGGTAGACGTCAACGTGCATCCGGCGAAGACCGAGGTGCGCTTTCGCGACGCACGCAGCGTGCACCAGTTTGTGCTGCACGCGCTCAGACGCGCCCTGTCGCCAGGCGCAGCGGCGGCGCCCGTGTCCTACGCCGCCTTCGCGCGCGCGCCCGCCCTCGGCGCCCCGGCCCAGGGCACGCTCGGTATCGAGCAGTCCGCCGCGGCGTATCAATCGTTCATCGCCGCCGCGACGCAACCCGCGCCGCTGCCCGCTGCCGCGCCCGATGACGCGCCGCCGCTGGGCTACGCGCTGGCGCAGCTGCACGGGGTCTACATCCTGGCGCAGAACAGCGCCGGCCTGGTGCTGGTCGACATGCACGCCGCCCACGAGCGCATCGTGTTCGAGAAGCTGAAGCAGGCCCTGGACGCCGGCGCGGTTCAGCGCCAGAGCCTGCTGGTGCCGAGCGTATTTCGTGCCGATGCGCTGGAGGTCTCGACCGCGGAGGAGAACCGCGAGGCGCTCGAGCAGCTGGGGCTCGAGCTGAGCGTCGCCGGGCCGAACGAACTCGCGGTTCGCGCCGCGCCGGTGGCGCTCGCTTCGGGCGACGTCGCGGGGCTGGCGCGCGACGTGCTCGCCGAGCTGCGCGCGTACGGCGCGGCGCAGGCGCTCGCAACGCGGCGCGACGCGCTGCTCGGCGGCATGGCCTGCCACGCCGCGGTGCGCGCCAACCGCAGCCTCACCGTGCCGGAGATGAACGCGCTGCTGCGCGAGATGGAGCAGACCGAGCGCTCAGGCAGCTGCAACCACGGCCGCCCCACGTGGTACCAGCTGACGCTGGCCGACCTCGACAAGCTTTTCCTGCGGGGGCGCTGATGAAGCCGGTGGCGCTCGCGCTGCTGGGCCCCACGGCGAGCGGCAAGTCGGCCTTCGCGCTGCGCCTGGCCGAACGGCTGGCGCTCGAGATCGTGAGCGTCGATTCGGGCCAGGTCTACCGCGGCATGGACATCGGGACCGCCAAGCCCTCGCCGGCCGAGCGGCGGCGCGTGCCGCACCACCTGATCGACCTGGTCGAACCGACCGAGACCTATTCGGCCGGACGCTTTCGCGCCGACGCGATCGAAGCGGTGAGTGCGGTGCTCGCGCGCGGGCGGCTGCCGCTGCTGGTCGGCGGCACGATGCTCTACTACCGCGCGCTGACACATGGCATCGACGCGCTTCCCGCCGCCGATCCCGCGCTGCGGGCCGCGATCGACCTCGAGGCAGCGCGCGCCGGCTGGCCGGCGCTGCACGCCGAGCTCGCGCGGGTCGACCCGCAGAGCGCGCACCGGCTCCAGCCGAACGACGCGCAGCGCATTCAGCGCGCGCTCGAAGTTTACCGCGCGACCGGCAGGCCACTTTCGGAACTCCACACCGCGCCGCGCCAGCCGCTGCCGTTCGCGCTCGCGAGCTGCGCGCTCGTCCCGGCGGATCGCGCGCTGCTGCACCGGCGCATCGCCGAGCGCCTGGACCGGATGCTCGCACTCGGCCTGGTGGACGAGCTGCGCGCGCTGCGCCGGCGTCATGCGCTGAACCCTGCCCTGCCCGGCATGCGCAGCGTCGGCTATCGCCAGGCCTGGAGTTTCCTGGAGGGCGCGTACGGCGCGCGCGAGATGCGCGACAAGGCGCTCGCCGCGACGCGCCAGCTCGCCAAGCGCCAGCTGACCTGGCTGCGCTCGATGTCGTTCGACGCCGTGCTCGACCCGTTCGAGCCCGAGGCGTGCGAGCGCTGGTGCGAGCTCGCGCTGTCGCGCGCGCCCGAGGACCGCGCAGCATGATCGTCGCGCTGATGGGCGTATCGGGCTGCGGCAAGACCACCATCGGCCGCCTGCTCGCGCAGCGCCTGGGCTGCGATTTCATCGACGCGGACGACTTCCACCCGCCTGCGAACGTCGCCAAGATGGCCGCGGGAGTGCCGCTCGAGGACGCCGACCGCTGGCCCTGGCTCGCGCGCCTGAACGAGGAGCTGCGCCGGCGCGAGGCGCGCGCCGAGCGCACGGTTCTCGCCTGCTCGGCGCTCAAGCAGGCGTATCGCGACCGGCTCATGGCCGGCCTAGCGCGCTGCGAGCTGGTCTATCTGCGCGCCAGCGCCGAAGTGCTGCGCGAGCGGCTCGCCGGCCGCAGGCACCGTTACATGCCGGCCTCGCTGCTCGCGAGCCAGCTCGCGACGCTCGAGCCGCCCGCGGGCGCGACCGAGATCGACGCCGCCCAGCCGCCGGAGCGCTGCGCGGCGCTGATCGCCGCCGCGCTCGACAGCAAGCCTTAAGGATGGGTTAAGCCCGCCGCGCGACGATCCGGTCCGTACAGCGCATCCAGTGCGCATTCAGCGGACAAGGAGAGATCGTCATGAAGGCAAAAGGAATTGTCGTCACCCTCGCTGCAGCGGGGTTGCTATCGCTCGGCGCCTGGGGCGGCATGCACATCGAATCGCCCTGGACCCCGGCCCACGCCAGCACGCCTGCCCCCGCACCGGCGCCGGCCATGGTGCAGCTGCCGAACTTCACCTCGATCGTCGATGCCAATAGGGGCGCGGTGGTGAACATCACCGTGACAGAGAACCAGAAGACTTCGACGCAGTCACCGTTCCCCGACTTCGGCGGCAACGATCCGTTCTCGCAGTTCTTCCGTCAGTTCAAGATCCCGCAGCAGCAGCAGCCGATGCACGGCCTGGGCTCGGGATTCATTGTGCGTTCGGACGGCGTCATCATGACCAACGCGCACGTGGTCGATGGCGCGAGCGACGTCACGGTCAAGCTCTCCGATCGGCGCGAGTTCAAGGCCAAGGTGATCGGAGTCGACAAGCAGACCGACATCGCGGTGGTCAAGATCGACGCCAAGGACCTGCCGACGGTCAAGCTGGGCAACTCCAAGGCGGTGCAGGTAGGCCAATGGGTACTGGCGATCGGCTCGCCCTACGGCTTCGAGAACACGGTCACCGCGGGCATCGTCAGCGCGACCTCTCGCGCGCTGCCGGACGGCACCTACACTCCGTTCATTCAGACCGACGCCGCGGTCAATCCCGGTAATTCCGGCGGACCTCTGTTCAACATGAACGGCCAGGTGATTGGCATCAACTCGCAGATCTACTCGCGGACCGGCGGCTACCAGGGCCTGTCGTTCGCGATCCCGATCAATCTTGCCTCGCAGATCGAGCAGCAGCTGCTGGCGCACGGCAAGGTCGAGCGCGGCCGCATCGGCGTCACGATCCAAGACGTCAGCCAGGGACTGGCGCAGTCCTTCGGCCTCGACAAGCCGGCCGGCGCGCTGGTTTCTTCGGTCGAGAAGGGCAGCCCCGCGGACAAGGCCGGCCTGGAGTCGGGCGACGTCATCCTCGCGATGAACGGCCAAAAGGTCGAACGCTCGAACGAGCTTCCGCCCATGGTCGCGGCCGTGAAGCCGGGCAACAAGGCCACCTTCGACATCTGGCGCAAGGGCAGCCGCAAGGAGATCACCGTCACGGTGGGCAAGTTCAAGGGCGCCAAGGTCGCAAGCGCTGCGGGCAGCGGCGACCACAACGGTCGCCTTGGCCTCGCGGTGCGGCCGCTTACCAGCGACGAGCTCAAGCAGGCGCAACTCGACGGCGGCCTGCTGGTCCAGGACGCCGGCGGGCCGGCCGCGGCGGCCGGCATTCAGGACGGCGACGTGATCCTCGCCGTCAACGGCAACCCGGTGAAGAGCGTGCGGCAGCTGCGCACGCTGGTTGCCAACGCAGGCAAGCACGTCGCGCTGCTGATCCAGCGCGACGATGCGAAGATCTTCGTTCCGGTGGACCTCGGCTGAGTCCCCACCGGCGAAGAGCGGGCGGCGCCGGCTTTCCCCCCCAACCCCCTGCCGGCGCCGCCCTGCTTTCCCTTTCCCTCACCCCGTGAAAGGAGACCGCCATGACCAAGACCGCAGGCGCATTGCTCGCCACCTTTCTGAGTACCGGCATCGCGCACGCCGCGATGCAGAGCCCGCACGCCCTTCCCCCGATGCAGACCAAGGGAGACCTCGCCTGGGTTTCCGGCGGCATCGGCGAATCGCAGGCCAAGGCGTTCGAGCACGCCTCGCCCCGTTACCCGCTCACCCTTGAATTCATCGTCAAGCCCGATCGCAAGGGCGCGAGGGCGGAATTCACCGCCGCTGTGCCGGTGACGGTCACCGGCATGAATGGCAAGGAGCTGCTAAGCGCGACCTCGCACGGCCCGTTCATGCTGATCGAGCTGCCGCACGGGCGCTATACCGTAATCGCCGCGCACCGCGGCAAGAAGATCGAGCGCCACGTCGTCGTCGGTCAGGCCCACCACCGGGTCGTATTCGAATGGGCCGCCTCCTGATCGACCGGCCCTCAGGTCGCTAGAATAGCCGCTGCACGCGTACTCGGAGACGGATGAATGCGGCTGCTGCTGGTAGAGGACGACCGCATGATCGGCGAGAGCGTGCAGAAAGGCCTGCGCCTGGACGGCTTCTCGGTCGACTGGGTGCAGGACGGCAACTCCGCCGAGCTCGCGCTCGAGACCGAGCACTACGATTGCGTGTTGCTCGACCTCGGGCTGCCCAAGAAGGACGGCATGGACGTACTGCGCGGCATGCGCACCGTCCGCAATCCGGCGCCGGTGGTGGTGATCACGGCGCGCGACGCCGTGCCCGATCGCATCAAGGGGCTCGACGCGGGCGCCGACGACTACGTGCTAAAGCCGTTCGACCTCGACGAGCTCGCGGCGCGCGTGCGGGCAGTGGTGCGAAGGCGCGATGGCCGCGCCGAGCCGGTCATCGAATACCTCGAGCTGGCGCTCAATCCGGCGACCCACCAGGCGACCTACCGCGACCAGCCGCTTTCGCTTTCGGCGCGCGAATTCGCGGTGCTCGAGGCGCTGGTGTCGCGCCCCGGCGCGATCCTGTCGCGCGCGCAACTCGAGGAGCGCATCTACGGCTGGGGCGAGGAAGTCGAATCCAACGCGGTGGAGGTCTTCATTCACAGCCTGCGCAGGAAGCTCGGCGCGGAGTTCATCCGCACCGTGCGCGGCGCAGGCTACATGGTGCCCAAGGCCTGATGACCCCTTCGATCCGGCGCCAGCTGCTCGTCTGGCTGCTGGGCAGCGCCACGCTCGCTGTCGCCGCGGGCGCGGTCTCGACCTATCTGGTCGCGCGCAAGGAGGCCAATCAGCTCGCCGACTACCAGCTGCAACAGATGGCGCTGTCGTTCCGCGACCACGCGCTGGCGAACGGCCTGATTCCGCACGAGGACGAGGACGGACCGGGGCTGGAGGTGCTGGTCCAGATCTGGAACCAGGAAGGCGTGCGGCTCTACCTGTCGCACCCCAGGTCCGGCATCCCGGACCGCGCCCAGCTCGGCTTTGCCGACGTCGCCTCGCGCCAGGGCCGCTGGCGGGTGTACTCGGTGCAGGTGCGCGACCACGTCATCCAGGTCGCCCAGCCCTATTCGGTGCGCAACCGCATCGCCGCCACCGTCGCGCTGCGCACCGCCTGGCCGCTGGCCGCCGTGCTGCCGCTGCTCGGGCTGCTGATCTGGTTCACCGTCGGCAGAGGCCTGTCGCCGATCGAGCGCCTGGCGCGCGACGTCGGCCGCCGCTCGCCCGATGCGCTCGATCCGCTGCCGCAGCGCGACTTGCCGATAGAGGTCCGGCCGCTGGTGCAATCGCTCAACGACCTGCTGCAGCGGCTGGAGCGCGCTCTGCATACGCAGCGCGCGTTCGTCGCCGACGCAGCGCACGAACTGCGCACGCCGCTCACCGCCCTGCGCCTGCAGGCGCAGGTCGCCGAGCGCGCCACCGACCCGGCCGAGCGCGGCGAGGCGCTGGGCAGCCTGAAGCAGGGCGTCGAGCGCGCCAGCCACCTGGTGCAGCAGCTGCTGACCCTCGCGCGCGAGGAGGACATGCCCACGAAGATCGCGCCGGCCGCAGTGCGCCTGGACGAGCTCGCGCGCGACGTGGCAGCCGAATACACGCCGCTGGCGCAGACGCGCGGCGTCGACCTCGGGCTGGCGCGGATCGAGGCGGTGACCGTAGCGGGCGCCGCCGCGGGGTTGAGGACCCTGCTCTCCAATCTGGCCGACAATGCGGTGCGCTACACGCCGGCGCCGGGGCGCGTGGACATCGCCGTGTTCCGCGACGGCGCGCAAGCCGCGCTCGAGGTGAGCGACAGCGGGCCGGGGATTCCGCCCGAGGAGCGAACGCGGGTGTTCGACCGCTTCTACCGCCGCGCCGGCGAAATCAGCGACGGCAGCGGGCTCGGGCTGGCGATCGTCAAGCAGATCGTAGAGCACCACGGCGGAACGATCGCGCTCGAGGACGCGGGCGGCGCAGGCGGCCTCAAGGTCGCGGTGCGCCTTCCCCTCGCAACTCCGCCTGCGCCCTAGTCGCCGAGCGCGACGCCTTCACGCCGCGGATCGGCGCCGCCGCGCCAGCCTCCCGGCACGCGCTCGATACCCTGCACGCCGCTGGTCAGCCGCGCAAAATTGAGGACGTGACCGCGCTCGGCGAGCTTCTGGTCGAGGTCCTGCACGGGGGTATCGCGCTCGAGCAGGGTCGGGCCGTTCAAGCTGCCGAAATTGGGCGCCGCGATCGCGGCCTGGATGTCGAAGCCCCAGTCGAGCGCCGCGACCAGCGTCTTGGCTACGAAATCCACGATCGCGGGCCCGCCCGGCGAGCCGAGCAGCATGCGAAGCCTGCCGTCGCGATCGAACACCATCGTCGGCGCCATGGTGCTGCGCGGCCGCTTGCCCGCCTCGACCCGGTTGGCCGCGGGCAGCCCGCGCGCCTGCGGCTGGAAGGAAAAGTCAGTTAGCTCGTTGTTGAGGAGGAAGCCGCGCACCATGATGCGGCTGCCGAATGCGTTTTCGATCGTCGTGGTCATGGCCACAGCATCGCCTTCGCGGTCGACGATCGAGAGGTGGCTGGTCCCGTGGTGCTCGGTGTCCGGCACGTCAGCGGCGAGCGGAGCGAGCGCCGGCCGCCCGGGCTGCGCCGCGCCCATCGAGCGCGCGCCGATCAGGCGCGCGCGCTGCGCGAGGTAGTCGGGCTCGAGCAACCCTTTTACCGGCACGCGCACGAAGGCGGGATCGGCGATGTAGCGCGCGCGGTCGGCATAGGCCAGGCGCGAAGCCTCGCTGAAATAGTGCACCGCCGGCGCCGACAGCGGCGGCGCGCGGTCGAACACGGTACGCTCGAGCACGCCGAGCAGCTCGAGCAGAGTGACCGCGCCCGCGCTCGGTGGCCCCATGCCGCAGATGCGCACGCGGCGGTAGGGGCCGCACACTGGATCACGCTCGCGTGCCGCGTAGCGCTCCAGGTCGGCCGGCGCCAGGTCGCCGCCGCGGGCACGCACGGCACGCACGATGTCCTCGGCGATCGGTCCCGCATAGAGCGCATCCGCCCCGTGCGCGGCGATGCTGCGCAAGGTCGCGGCGTAGGCCCGGTTGACGAGCACGGTACCCGCTCCCAGCGCGTGGCCGTCCGCGTCGTAGTACAGGGCGCGCGCGTTCGGGTCCGCGCGCAGGAACCGGTCGCGCTCGAGCAGCAGGTGCAACCGCGGCGAAACCACGAATCCGGTTTCGGCCAGCCGAATCGCGGGCGCGAACAGGCGTGCCCAGGGCAGCTGTCCGTGGCGCCGGCGCGCGAGCTCGAGCATGCGCAGCACACCCGGCACGCCAACCGACTTGCCGCTGGTCACCGCGTCGTAGAACTGCAGCGGCTGGCCGTTCGCGTCAAGGAAACGATCCGGCCGCGCCGCCTGCGGCGCTGTCTCCCTGCCGTCGTAGCTTCGCAGACGCTGTTCGGCGCCCGACCAGTACAGCAGGAACGCGCCGCCGCCGAGCCCCGACGACTGCGGCTCGACCAGGCCGAGGACCATCTGTGCCGCGATCGCGGCATCCAGCGCACTGCCGCCCGCATGCAGCATCTCCAGCCCGGCTTGCGCCGCGAGCGGATTCGCCGCCGCGACCATCTCGTGCCTGGCGCTGACCGCCCGTTTCGCGCTCCAGCCGCTTGCGGCCTCGGGCGCGGGCTGCGCGAAGGCAAGAGCGCAGAACAAGAGGCAGGCGCCCGCCGCCGCCCACCGGGCACGAGGCATTTCGGAGTTCAGCCGCACTACAGGGTGTGCGCGAATTCGAGCAGCGCCGCGGCGAACGCCGCGGGGCGCTCGATCGGGATCAGATGTCCGGCATCGTCGAACACCACCGAGCTGTGCTGCGGAATGCGTGCGGCGAGCGCAGTGAAGTCCTCGGCGACGTAGAACACGCGGTCGTGACGCCCGGTCATCAGCAGAACGGGCACGCGCAGCTGCTCGTAGGCCAGGTCCCAGTCTGCGGCAAGCGACCCTTCGAGCAGCCGGAACAGCCCATCCGCGGGATCCGCCGCCGTGTAGGGCTCGGGGCCGAACGCGTTCGGGCGCGTCGCCTCGAGCATGTCGGGGTTCGCCAGCATCGGCAGGTTCGCCTCCATCACGAGCCGCGAGCCACCCAGCCGCGCCAGCGTCAGGACCGCGCGGTTGATCCATTCCAGGCGCGTGCCGGACTTCCTGAGCGTGTTGATCAGCACCAGCGCCTCGGCCCGCGCGCCGGCGAGCTGCGCCTGCGCCGCATACAGCCCGCCGATCGAAAGTCCGACCAGAATCGGCCGCGGCGGCGCCACCGCCTCGAGCAGCCGCAGCAGGTCATCGACCACCCGTTGCGGCGTGAGCGCGGTGCGCTCGCCGAAGCGCGTATCGGCCTGGCCGCGGAAGTTCCACGCCAGCGTGCCGTAGCCCGCGGCGCGCAGCCGCGGGCCGAGCTCGGGGTGCTGCCAAGCCGCGGTGCTGCCAGTCAGCGCGTTGACGAACACGAAAGTGCGCCCGGCGGCAGCGGGCGGATCGTACTCGTAGTGCAGGCTTTCGCCGGGAGCGATTTCGAGCGTGGACATGGCTACTCCAGATGGCTGGGGTGGGTCACGCCGGCGGGCGTGCGCAGCCAGAGCGCCGCTGCCACCGCGCAAACCAGGGGATAGAGGGCGAGCAGGCGCAGGGTGAGCGTCGGGCTGCCGAGCAGGTCGAACGCGAGGCCGACCGGAAGCGGGCCAAGCGAGGCGCCGACCACGGCGATCATCTGTCCCGTGCCCTGCAGGCTACCGAGGTGCTTGCGGCCGAAGAAGCGCGGCATCAGATAGCCGAACATCGTCATGCTGAAGGCGTTGTTGAGCCCGAACCAGGCCGCGTACGCGATCGCCGAGGCGGTGTTCGCGACCAGCGTCACGCCGACCAGCGCACCCGCCTGCACCAGCAGCCCGGCGGCGAAGACGTAGCGCGTGCGCACGCGATCGAACATGCGCCCGACCATCGGCATCGCGAGCACCATGACGAGCGCCGAAACAGGGAACACGCGAGCCGCGGTAGCTGCCGCCAGTCCCTCCGCGGTGAGGATCGATACCTGATAGAAGTGCAGCGTCGTCACCAGCATCGCCATTCCGAACCAGCCCGCCGCGACCAGGTAGAAGGTTGGCGTCGCAAGCGCCTCGCGCAGCGTCAACCCGTCGATCGCGGCGGCCGGCGCGCCGCCGGCGGGCGCGGACTCGCCGTCCGGAGCGAGGCCCTTGTCTTCGGGCTTGTCGTAGACCAGCAGCAGCACCGGCGGCAACAGGATCACCCAGGTCATCAGGCCGAGCACGACCCAAGCCCAGCGCCAGCCGAGCTGATTGATCAGATACTGGCCGAGCGGAGGATGCACCGCCATCGAAGTGGCGAATCCGAGCGCCATCAACCCCATGGCGAAACCGCGTCGGCGGCTGAACCACTGTGCCACCAGAGTGGCGCAATTCATCATGAGCGAACCCTGGCCGAGGAAGCGCAACAGCGCGAAACCGACCGCGAGCGTGATCAATCCGGAAGCCGCGCCGAAGAACGCGCACGCCACGCCGAGCAGCAGGGCGACCACGAGCGTCATGCGACGCGAGCCGTAGCGATCGACGAGCCGGCCCATCTTCGGCAGCAGGAAGGCCGCGGCGAGCGTCGCGAGGCCGTAGGCGGAAGCGATCTCCGTTTTCGACAGGCCAAGGTCCCTGCCGATCGGGCCCACGAAAACGCTGAAGGTGTGCGACTGGCCGGGACCGCTGGCGAAGATCCCCAGCCCCGCGACCGCGAGGATGGTCCAGCCGTAGAAGGCGCGCCGCTGCAGCGCGCCGAAGACCGTCTCGCGAATGCCGGTTCCCGCCGCCATGATGCCGTGAACTTTATCAGCCCGCGGGCCAAGCGCGGAGGGATGTTTCGCTGCAACAGGAAACGCGCGTTGGATCGGGACGGAACTTATCCTGCGCTAAACTTTGGCACGGAAGAAGGAGACGGCCATGACGCAACTGAGCATCGGCGCCGCCATCGCGGCGCGCGTCGAGGAAACCTACGAACCAAATTTCAGCGCCGTCAAATTCTTTCCCGACTGGGACCCCGCGGTGATGCAGGAGCATGGCGCCTGGCTCTCGCCCGATCACTACGATCCCGCCTCCGGCTGCCTCAAGCTCAGCGTCCACAGCTGGCTGCTGACCGCGGGCGGCAAGCGCATACTGATCGATGCCTGCGTCGGCAACCACAAACCGCGCGCGGCGCGAAGGCGATCTTCTGCGGCGATATCCTGCACCACGCCCTGCAGGTCTACCGCCCCGAATGGAATAGTTTCGCCTGCGCCGACGCGCTCAAGGCCCGCGCCAGCCGCCGCAAGGTCCTCGAGCACTGCGCTGGCGGCGCACTACTGATGCCGGCGCACTTCGGTGCGCCGTTTGTCTGCCGCATCGAAGGCCAGGGCGACGGTTTCGTGCCGCGCTTCGCACTATGATGCGGGCGCTGCGCTACAGCGCACTGATCCGGCGCCCGAAGGCCTCGACCTGCTCCCAGTCGGTGAACTCGACCACGCTCTCCGGGTCGGTCGGCCCCTTGGTGAGCAACATGATGAAGCGAATGACCTGGCGGTCCCAGAAGCCGTAGCGCGGATAGTCCAGCATGCCGGCGAACACCGCCACCTGCCGCGGACGCCAGCCGATCTGGTGTAGGAATTTCCCGACGTAGGGGTTCGTCTCCGGCGTGTTCTTGTTGGGCTTGCGCGCCACGATGTTGACCGAGAAGAACGCGCTCGGCTTGCGCTCGAGGATCGCGCGCTTGGCGCGCATGAAGCGCGCGACCTCCGGGCGGTGCTTGCCGTAGCGAATGCTGGCCCCGATGACGATCGTGTCGAAAGCTTCAAGTTCGAAATCGGGCCGCAAGGCCGCCACAGTCACCTGAAGCCCCGCCTGCTCGACCACGTGCTGCAGCCGCCGGCAGATCTTCAGGGTGTGGCCGTCGACCGTGGAATACAGGAACAGGATGTTTTTCATGCACTGAAAGACAAAAGGGCAGCCGCGGCTGCCCTTTCGTGACTGACCATCGAGCTGTCCCTCAGACCATCAACGGCACGATCAGCAGCGCGACGATGTTGATGATCTTGATCAGCGGGTTGACGGCCGGACCCGCGGTGTCCTTGTACGGGTCGCCTACCGTGTCGCCGGTCACCGCCGCCTTGTGCGCGTCGGAGCCCTTGCCGCCGAAGTTGCCGTCCTCGATGTACTTCTTGGCGTTGTCCCAGGCGCCGCCGCCGGTGGTCATCGAAATGGCGACGAACAGGCCGGTGACGATGGTGCCCATCAGCACGCCGCCGAGCGCCTGCGGCCCGAGGATCAGCCCGACCACGATCGGGATCAACACCGGCAGCAGCGAAGGCACGACCATCTCCTTGATCGCCGCGCGCGTGAGCATGTCGACCGCGCGCGAATAGTCCGGCTTGGCCGTGCCTTGCATGATGCCGGGGATCTCCTTGAACTGGCGCCGCACCTCGACCACCACCGAGCTCGCGGCGCGACCCACTGCTTCCATCGCCATGGCGCCGAACAGGAAGGGCACCATGCCGCCGATCAGCAGTCCGATCACGACCATGTGATTCGAAAGGTCGAAGGTCAGCGTACTGCCGGCCTTGTCCAGCGCGTGGGTGTAGTCGGCGAACAGCACCAGCGCCGCGAGGCCGGCGGAGCCGATGGCGTAGCCCTTGGTCACCGCCTTGGTGGTGTTGCCGACTGCGTCGAGCGGATCGGTGATCGCGCGCACCGTCGCGGGCAGGTCGGCCATCTCGGCGATGCCGCCCGCGTTGTCGGTGATCGGCCCGTAGGCGTCGAGCGCGACGATGATGCCGGTCATCGACAGCATCGAGGTGGCGGCAATCGCAATGCCGTACAGCCCGGCCAGCCAGTATGAGACGAAGATCGCGACGCACACCGCAAGCACCGGGAAGGCGGTCGATTTCATCGACACGCCAAGGCCGGCGATGATGTTGGTCGCGTGGCCGGTGTTCGAGGCCTCGGCGATGTGCCGCACCGGCTTGAACTGTGTCCCGGTGTAGTACTCCGTGATCCAGACCATGAAGCCGGTCAGCACCAGGCCGACCACGGCGGCGCCCCACAGGTTCCAGACCCCGATCATGCGGTCATGGCCGGCAATCTCGAACGGTACGTTGGCGACGATGCCGCCCATCATGACCTGCGTGATGGGCCAGAACGCAATTACCGCGAGGATGCCGGCGACCCACAGGCCCTTGTACAGCGCAGGCATGACGTTCTTCTCGCCCGCCTTGGCCTTCACGAACCAGGTGCCGATGATCGAGGCGAGGATCGAGAAGCCGCCGATCGCGAGCGGATAGACCAGAGCGTTCACGTCTCTTATCAGCAGCGCGCCCAGCAGCATCGTAGCGATGAGGGTGACCGCGTAGGTCTCGAACAGGTCGGCAGCCATCCCGGCGCAGTCGCCCACGTTGTCGCCCACGTTGTCGGCGATCACCGCCGGGTTGCGCGGGTCGTCCTCGGGAATGCCGGCTTCGACCTTGCCGACCAGGTCGGCGCCGACGTCGGCGCCCTTGGTGAAGATCCCGCCGCCGAGCCGCGCGAAGATCGAGATCAGCGAGCCGCCGAAGCCCAGCCCCACCAGCGGATGGATCAGGTGAGCGAGATTGGATTTGTCGAGCGCGTTCGCATACAGCAGCGCGAAGTACCCTGCGCACCCGAGCAGGCCGAGCCCGACCACCAGCAGGCCGGTGATCGCGCCGCCGCGGAAGGCGATGTTGAGCGCCTCGTTCAGCCCGGTGCGCGCGGCCTCCGCGGTGCGCACATTGGCGCGCACCGAGACGTTCATCCCGATGATGCCCGACAGGCCGGAGAACACCGCGCCGATGAAGAAGCCCCAGGCGGTCGCCCAGCCGAGCGGAGGAATGAAGCCGATCACCAGGAACAGCACCACGCCGACGATGGCGATGGTGGTGTACTGGCGCCACAGGTAGGCGGTTGCGCCCTCCTTGATCGCCGCTGCGATTTCACGCATGCGCTCGTTGCCGTCGGGCTGCGCCAGGATCCACTTGATCGAGATCGCGCCATAAACAATTCCGATGACGGCGCACGCGAGCGCGAAAATGACTCCTCCGGACATGGTCTAGCTCCCCTTATTTGATCGTTTGGGCTTGCGGGCGGGGACGCCCGCAGGAAAGGCGCGGATTTTAGCAGAAAAGCCGCGCCGGTCGCCGCGCGGCTAGGCCTTGAAGGTGCTCTGCAGCCGCTTGCGCACGGGCGCGTTGCGCAACCTGACGTACTCCGGCAGCCCGTGGCGGTAGGGCGGCGGCATTTCTCCCACTATCAGCGGCGCGAGGTAACGCCTGCAGGCCGCGGTGATATGGAAGCCGTCCGCGCTGACGAAGTCGCGCGGCACGCGGCGCTCGCGGTTCGCCACCTGGTCGAGCGGCGCGACGCCGATCTTCCAGCGGTAAGGCCGGTCCGAGGTGCGCACGATGACCGGCATCACCGCGTTGCGCCCCTCGAGCGCAAGCTTCACGGCAGCCTGGCCCACGCGGTAGGCCTGCTCGACGTCGGTCTTGGAGGCGACGTGTCGCGCCGCGCGTTGCAGGTAGTCGGCCACGGCCCAGTGCGGCTTATAGCCCAGGCGCTCCTGCACCATTTGCGCGATCACCGGCGCGACCCCCCCGAGCTGCTTGTGGCCGAAGGCGTCGACCGAGCCCGCCTCGGCGAGGAACTTGCCCTGTGCGTCGCGCACCCCCTCGGACACCGCGACCACGCAGTAGCCGACGCTCTCGACCGTCTGCTTCACGCGGGCGAGGAAGGCCGCCTCGTCGAACGGCAGCTCGGGGAACAGCAGCACGTGCGGCGGCTCACCCGCGCGCTCGGCCGCGAGCCCGCAGGCAGCGGTGATCCAGCCCGCATGGCGCCCCATCACCTCGAGCACGAACACGCGGGTCGAGGTGCTCGCCATCGAGGCCACATCGAGCCCGGCCTCGCGAATCGAGGTCGCGACGTACTTCGCCACCGAGCCGAAGCCGGGACAGCAGTCGGTGCCGACCAGGTCGTTGTCGATGGTCTTGGGCACTCCAATCGCGCTCAACGGGTAGCCCATCGCGGCGCTGATCTTCGACAGCTTCAAGGTGGTGTCGGCCGAATCGTTGCCGCCGTTGTAGAAGAACCAGCCGATGTCGTGCGCGCGCAGCACCTCCACCAGGCGCTCGTACTTGGCGCGGTCTTCTTCCGGGCTCTTGAGCTTGTAGCGGCAGGAGCCGAATGCCGCTCCAGGTGTGTGTTTCAGCGCGCGAATCGCCGCGGCGCTTTCCCTGGTGGTGTCGATCAGATCCTCGTTCAGCGCGCCGAGAATGCCGTTACGCGCGGCGTACAGCCTGCCGATGCGCCCTTTGGCGCGGCGCGCGGCTTCGATGACTCCGCAGGCCGAGGCGTTGATGACGGCGGTGGCGCCGCCCGACTGGGCGTAAAGGGCGTTGCGCAGCTTGGCTCGGCTCATGCTTTTCCTCCGTTTCCTCCGTTGAGTACCGCAAATGCGCGATCTCGTATCTGCTCTACCGAGCCGCTGCCCGAGATGCGGCAGCAGCGCGGCGCGCGCGCGTCCCCGGAAGCGGCCCAGGCAGCGTAGTACTCGAGCAAGGGGCGCGTCTGCGCCTTGTACACCTCAAGCCGCTTCTTGACCGTTTCGACCTTGTCGTCGTCGCGCAGGATCAGCGGCTCGCCGGTGACGTCGTCCTTGCCTTCGGTCTTCGGCGGGTTGAACTTGACGTGGTAGGTGCGGCCGGAGCCCGGGTGCACGCGGCGCCCGCTCATGCGCGCAATGATCTCCTGGTCGGGTACGTCGATCTCGAGCACGCATTCGATCGGCACGCCGGCCCGCTTCATTGCCTCGGCCTGCGCGATGGTGCGCGGGAAACCGTCGAACAGGTAGCCCTTGGCGCAGTCCGGCTGCAGCAACCTCTCCTTTACGAGATCGATCACGATCCTGTCGGGCACCAGCTGCCCGCCGTCCATCAGCTTTTTCGCCTCCAGGCCCAGCGCGGTACCGGCCTTGGCCGCCGCGCGGAGCATGTCGCCGGTAGAAACCTGCGGAATGCCGTAGCGCGCCATGATGTACCCGGCCTGCGTTCCCTTGCCTGCGCCCGGCGGCCCCAGCAGGATCAAGCGCATGTCTGATATTCCGTGGCGGTGAGAGACGTCAGGCCCGGCGCTATTAGCGCTTTTTTGGTGCCGGAAACGCCGCCGACATTAGCCGGAATCGCCAATCCGGTCAAACAGCATGCGCACCGTTTCGAGGTCTTGCGGCGTGTCGACGCCGGGGGGAATGTCGCGGCTCGAGACGGTCACCGCGATGCGGTAGCCGTGCCACAGCACGCGCAGTTGCTCGAGCGACTCGAACTGTTCGAGCGGCGAGGGCGCGAGGCCGGCGTAGCGCCGCAGGAAGCCGACGCGATAGCCGTAGATGCCCAGGTGGCGGTAGCACGGCAGCCCCGCAGGCGCCTCGCGCCCGCCCGCGGCGTAGGCGTCTCGTGCGTACGGGATCGGCGCGCGACTGAAATACAAGGCGTAGCCGCGTGCGTCGAGCACCACCTTGTTGACGTTAGGGCTGAAGATCGACGCCGCGTCGTGAATGGGATGGCACGCAGTGGACACGCTGGCGTCGAGGCACCGCTCGAGCACCGCCGCCACCTCGGCGATCAGCGCGGGCGGCATCAGCGGCTCGTCGCCCTGCACGTTGACCACGATTGCGTCGTCGCTCAGTCCGAGCGCCGCTGCGGCCTCGGCGATGCGATCGGTTCCGGAAGGATGGTCCGCACGCGTCATGCGCGCTTCGAAGCCCTGGTCACGCACCGCCTGCGCGATGCGCTCGTCGTCAGTGGCGACGCACACCCGCTCGGCGCCGCTCGCCTGCGCCCGCTCGCACACGCGCACCACCATCGGCTTTCCGCCGACGTCCGCGAGCGCCTTGCCCGGAAACCGCACCGATGAGTAGCGCGCGGGGATGATGACGCTGAAGCCTGCCATGGGGCAGCGCGGCGGCGCGTCAGCCGGCGACTTCTTCGGCCGGGTCGAGCTTGCGCGCGTCGTCCTCGAGCATCACCGGGATGCCGTCCTTGATCGGATAGGCGAGCCGGTCGGCCTTGCAGATCAGTTCGCCCGCGTCCTTGCGATAGACCAGCGGGCCCTTGCACAGCGGGCAAACGAGGATTTCGAGCAATCGTGGATCAACGGCGGCGCTCACCAAGGTTCTCCAGGAGCCAGTTACCGAAAGCGGGATCGAGAACCGCGCCCACCGGAAACACCCAGTGCTGCGGTTTCGCGAAGCGCCTGCATTTTACCGCGTCCTTCTCGGTCATCACGACCGGCAGCGCGTCGCCGAACTCGAGATCGGCGGCGCGAAAAGGATGGTGGTCCGGGAACGGGTGCGGCACCACCTTCAGGCCGAGGCGCATCAGGTGGCGGAAGAAGCGGTTCGGGTCGCCGATGCCGGCCACCGCGTGCACCTGCTGCCCGGCGAAGCTCTCCACCGGCCGGCGCTCGCGCGCGTCGGCCAGACAGTTAAGCAGTTTGCCTTCGAGGCGCATCGCGTAGCCCCGCACGGCGTCGGTGCCGTGCGCCACGACCGCGTCGACCGAGCGCAGGCGCGTGCGCGGCTCGCGCAGCGGGCCGGCGGGAAGCAGAAAGCCGTTGCCGAAGCCGCGCCCATCCACCACGCAGATCTCGAGCTCGCGCGCGAGGCGGTAGTGCTGCAGTCCGTCGTCCAGCACGATGATGTCCACGTCCGGATGCTGGTGGCGCAGGGCCTCGCACACGCGCACCCTGTCGGGACCGACCCACACCGTGCAGCCGCT
This sequence comes from uncultured beta proteobacterium, assembly GCA_963811085.1. Classification (GTDB taxonomy): domain Bacteria; phylum Pseudomonadota; class Gammaproteobacteria; order Burkholderiales; family SG8-39; genus DAHVFK01. The sequence continues at coordinate 218,011 of CAWEPV010000002.1, forward strand.
GCGCCGGGCGAGCACGATCGGCTCGTCGCCGACTTCGCCGGGCTCGGAGGCGATGGTCGCTTCGCGCGGCGCCTCCAGGCGCGCGCCGTAGCCGCGCGACACGATGCCGGGCGTCCAGCCGTGATCCTTGAGGAACTCCGCCAGCCACAGCACCAGCGGCGTCTTGCCGCTGCCGCCTGCGATCAGGTTGCCCACCACGATCACGGGTACGCCCGCGCGGTGGCTCTTGAGTATCCGCAGCCGGTAAAGCAGGCGGCGCACGAACACCGCCCCGCGGAACAGCAGGCTGGCCGGCCACAGCAGCCATGCCAGCGCGCCGCGGTGGGTCCAGTGCCGGCTCAGGGTCTGCCCGCCGGCGCGGTTACCCGCCCGGGCCGCTCTGGGTAGTGAACGTGATCTGCGTCAGGCCGGCGACGCGCGCCGCCTCCATGACGCGGATCACCGACTGGTGGGTCGCCTTGGCGTCGGCGCTGATCACAACCACGGGGTCCTTCAGCGTGGCGCCGGCGCGCCGCAGCGCATCGGCGAACTGATCGACGCCGGAGAAGACCACCGGCGTATGGTCGATGACGTAGCTCCCCTCCGCGTTTACCAGCACCGAAATCTCATTTGGGCGATTCTGCTGCTTCTCCGAGTTCGCGGTCGGAAGGTTGATCTTTAATTCGGTGTACTTGGAGTAGGTCGTGGTGATCATGAGGAATATCAGGATCACCATCATCACGTCGATCAGCGGAACCAGGTTGATCTCCGGCTCCTCCTTCGCCCGGCCGCGCTGGAAGTTCATGCCCTCTCGCCGTGGACGACGTCAACCAGCTTGGCCGCCGACTGCTCCATGCGCACCACGAAGCCATCGACCTTGTTCTTGAAGTGGCGGTAGAAGATGAGCGACGGAACCGATATGCCGATGCCGAACGCGGTGTTGTACAGCGCGACCGAAATTCCGTGCGCGAGCTGCTGCGGGTCGGTTCCGGTCGGGGATTGCGAGCCGAAGATCTCGATCATCCCGATCACGGTTCCGAACAGCCCCAGCAGCGGCGCGGCGCTGGCGATGGTGCCCAGCGTTGTGAGGAAGCGCTCCAGTTCATGCCCGACCGCGCGTCCGGATTCCTCGATCGCCTCTTTCATGACGTAACGCGAGCTCTTGGAGTTGCGCAGCCCGGCGGCGAGCACCTGGCCGAGCGGCGAATCGCTGGCGAGCTTGTCGATCACGTCGTCCGACAGCCCCTGGCGCCGGTAGACCGCGACCACCTGCTCGAACAGGCGGGGCGGGATGATCCGGACGCCACGCAGGTTGACCGAGCGCTCGATGATCAGGGCAACCGCGATGACGGAGGCCAGCAGCAGAAACCAGATCGGCCAGCCTGCGTCGTGGATGATCGCGAACACCCTTTCTCCTCGCTTATGGTCAGGCTCCGGAGCGCGAACTTTAGCCAAACCGTCGCGCTGCGGCAAGTTGATGACGCAGCGCAAAAACGCGCGGCTTGTCGGCGCGCGGCGACGGCTGCGGCGCGATCTTCGGCTCGTCGTCGCGCACGGACGAGCCGGGATGATCTCCTTATCCACAAAAGCTGTGGATAAGTTTGTGGATTGTCGTTGTACAGTTGAACGCGTGAGACTTGCATCGCGCGCAAAGTCGGGGGCGATCAATTTTTGAGCAGCGATTTCCGCCGCTATTACAGCGCGTTACGCGGCAGAATCGGCCTCCGTGCGGCTGCGCGGCGCCGCGGCTCGGCGTCATCGTGTGCGTGTGGATAGGTGTAAGCTGGCGCTAACCTCCGCAAGCGCTCAAATGCCGACGCCAAACGGCGAATCTGCCGCCATCGAGGGCGCCCAGCAGGCGCCGGTCAGCGTGTCGCAGCTGCTGCGCAGCGTGCGCGACACGCTCGAGCGCCGCTTCCCGCTGATGTGGGTGGCGGGCGAGATCTCGAATTTCACGCGCGCCGCGTCCGGGCACTGGTACTTCACGCTCAAGGACGACGACGCGCAGGTCGACTGCGTGATGTTCCGCGGCCGCGCCGCGTATCTCGACTGGACGCCCAAGGAAGGCGCGCGGGTCGAAGCGCGCGCGCTGGTGACGCTGTACGAGCCGCGCGGACGCTTCCAGCTCAACGTCGAGACCATGCGCCACGCGGGCCTGGGGCCGCTATACGAGCGTTTCCTGCGCCTGAGGGAGCAGCTCGCGCGCGAAGGCCTGTTCGATGCGGCAGCCAAGCGCGAGCCCCCCGCCCATCCGCGTGCGATCGGCGTGCTCACCTCGCTCGCGGCCGCGGCCCTGCGCGACGTGCTCACCACGCTCGCGCGGCGCAATCCGTCGCTGCCCGTGATCGTGTATCCGGTGCCGGTGCAGGGCGAGGGCGCGGCCGAGCGCATCGCCGCGATGCTGCGCACCGCCAATGCGCGCGCCGAATGCGACGTGCTGCTGCTGGTGCGCGGCGGCGGCTCGCTCGAGGACCTGTGGCAGTTCAACGAGCAGGCGGTGGCGCGCGCGATCCGCGCCTCGCGCATTCCCGTGGTGGTGGGAGTCGGCCACGAAACCGATTTCACAATCGCAGATTTCGCCGCCGACCGGCGCGCGCCGACCCCGACCGCCGCGGCCGAGCTGGTGAGCGCCCCGCGCGCGGAACTGATCGCGCGCGTGGCCGAGCTGGCGCTGCGCGCCGGCCGCGAGTCGCTGCGGCGAATCGGCTACGCGATGCAGACGGTGGACGGCCTGGCGCGCAGGCTGGTGCACCCGGCGGAGCGCATCCATGCCTCGCGCCAGCTCGTCGGACAGCTCGCCGCGCGCCTGGCCTCCGCCAACGCGAGGCAACTCGATGCCGTCGCGGCGCGCCTCGAGCGCCTGCGAACCGGGCTGGCGGGACTCGATCCGAGCGCGGTGCTCGCGCGCGGCTACAGCATCACGCGCAACGGCGCCGGCGAAGTGCTGCGCGACGCCGCGCGCGTGGCCGAAGGCGAGCGCCTCGTCACCACCCTGTCCAAGGGCTGGATCGAGAGCGAGGCGCGGCGCAAAGGCTCGTAAGCGCTCAACGCGCGCCGATCAGGCGCGCGGTGCGTGCCACGTCCTTCTTCCGCACCCAGAAAATCGCGCCGTAGCGCCCCTTGCCCGCGGTTACCGCGTCGAGCGCGACCAGGCCGATGCGTGCCTGAGAGAGCTTGGCGAGGATGCCGGTCAACGCTCCGACGCGGTCGTCGCCCTGCACCAGAAAGCCGGTCTTGCGCTCCGAGACTCTGAGCCCCGCCTTCTTCGCCGCGCGGCGAAACGCCGCGCTGTCCTCGGGCACGAAGTCGACCTGGGCCCCGCCGCGCTGCGGGAATCCGGTGAAGGCGAGCAGGTTCACGCCCGAAGCCCGCATCGCCTCGAGCAGCTTGGCGCCCGTGCCGGCGCGATTGGGCACCTTGGTCGAGAAATAGTCCACTTTGCGAATTCGTGCTGCCATGTCTCCTCCTTTCTTGCGTGTCGCCCGCATCCGTCGGGCCGTTCCCATCGTAACTCCGATTCAGGGCCGCGATGCGATAATGCCCGAGCGCCGCACAGCGAATGCCGAAGACATGGGACACCGCCTGACGAAGATCGCTACCCGCACCGGAGACGCCGGCGATACCGGCCTCGGGGACGGCGCGCGCGTGCCCAAGGACAGTGCCCGGATCCAGGCGCTGGGCGACATCGACGAGCTCAACTCCGCGCTCGGCGTTGTGCTGGCGGAGGAGCTGCCCGAAGCGATGCGCGCGGCGCTCGAGCAGGTCCAGCACGACCTGTTCGACCTCGGCGGCGAAACGAGCATCCCCGGCCACGCGATGGTCGGCGAAGCTCACGTCGCGCGGCTCGACACTTGGCTCGAAGCGTGGAACACCGAGCTGCCGCCGCTCAAGGAGTTCATCCTGCCGGGCGGCTCGCGCGCCGCGGCGGCCGCGCACCTTGCGCGCGCGGTGTGCCGGCGCGCCGAGCGCAGCCTGGTTGCGCTCGGTCGGCGCGAAGCGGTCGGCGAGCGCGCCCGCCAGTACCTCAATCGGCTTTCGGACCTGCTGTTCGTGGCCGGGCGCGCGCTCAACCGCCACGCCGGGCGCGGCGACGTACAGTGGCGTCACCAGAAGAAGAGGGCCTGAATGGCCGGCGCGACGGACCCGCTTGCGACGCTGCTCGCGGCGTGCGGACGAGGCGACCGGGAAGCATTTTCGCGTCTGTACCGGGACAGCTCAGCGAAACTGTTCGCGGTTGCGCTGCGTATATTGAGGAGGCAGGACTGGGCAGAGGAAGTGCTGCAGGACTGCTATGTCAGCATCTGGCAGCACGCGCGCGAATACCATTCCGGGCTTTCCGCACCCATGACCTGGATGACCAGCATCGTGCGCAACCGCTGCCTGGACCGGCTGCGCAAGCCCAGGCTGGAAGTGAGTGACAGTGACGGCGAGATGATCGACAACACGATGAGCGACGGACCGGGACCCCTCGACGTGCTCGAGCAGAGCAAGGACGCGCAGGCGCTCGCACGCTGCCTGCAGGCGCTCGAAGCGCGCCAGCGCCAGGCGATTGCGCTCGCGTTCTACGACGGCCTGTCGCACGTCGAGCTCGCCAGCCACCTGCGCCAGCCGCTCGGGACGGTTAAGACCTGGGTGCGCCGCGGCCTGCTGCGGCTCAAGGCCTGCCTGGCCGAGGCCGTCTAGGCGAGCGGAGGACGAGTGCGCTACCGCGACAAACCGGAGCTGCAGGACAGGCTGGCGGCCGAGTACGCGCTCGGCACGCTGCGCGGGCCCGCGCGCGCGCGCTTCCGGCGCTGGCTGGCCGAAGACGCCGCGCTCGCTCGCTACACCGAGCAGTGGGCGGCGCGGCTCGATCCCATGGCGCGCTCGGTGCCGCCGGTGCGCCCTCCCGCGCGGCTTTGGCGCGCCATCGAGGCGCGCCTGGGAGCGGCACCTGCCGGCGCCGGCCTGTGGCACAGCCTGATATTCTGGCGCGGTCTCGGGCTGGCCGCGAGCGGCGCCGCGGCGAGCCTGCTGTTCGTCCTGGTCGAGCTCGGGCCGGGCGCACCGCAACCGGCGCCCGCGCCGGTCGTGCTGCGCGTGCCGTCGAACGAGATGCCCGCGACCTACCTTGCGGTGCTCTCGGATCCCAAGACGCACAAGCCGATGCTGGTCGCGGCGGCGAGCCGCACCTCCGACCAGCTCTGGGTCAAGACGCTCGATCCCTCGATCAACGTGCCCGACAGGAGTCTCGAGCTGTGGGCCATGATGCCCGCGGGACAGCCGCCGAAATCGCTCGGCATGGTCGGCAAGGGCGACAAGACGATGCTTCCGCTGCATGCGGTGGCGGATCGATCGCTCGGCGACGTACCCATGCTCGCGGTGAGCCTGGAGCCGATGGGCGGCTCGCCCACCGGCGCGCCGACCGGACCGGTGATGTACAGCGGTCCGTGCGTGAAGGTCTGGTGAGGCGCGGGAAAACGCGATAAGCGCGCGCCGGGCTCACGGCGAGCGCGCGTGGAGCCAGTACAATAGCTTCACCATGCGCACATCGGCGCCCGCGGTGAAAGCCCTCGTGTTCGACGTCTTCGGCACCGTCGTCGACTGGCGTGGATCGATCATTGCGGAAGGCCGCCGCCTCGGGCGCGCGCACAAGCTGCGCGTCAAGTGGCCGGCCTTCGCCGACGCCTGGCGCGCCGGTTACCGCCCGGCGATGGCCAGGGTGCGCGCGGGCGAGCTGCCGTGGACCACGATCGATGCGCTGCACCGCATGATCCTGGACGAGTTGCTGAAGCAGTTCGGCATCGTGGGCCTGTCGCCGGCCGAAATCGAGCACTTCAACCGCGCCTGGCACCGTCTCAAGCCCTGGCGCGACGCGCGCGGCGGGCTGCGCCGCCTCAAGCGCGATTACGTCATCGCCACGCTGTCCAACGGCAATGTCGCGCTGCTCACCAACATGGCGAAGTCGGCCGGCCTGCCATGGGACTGCATCCTGTCGGCCGAGTTCTTTCATCACTACAAGCCCGACCCCGAGGCGTATCGCGGCGCGGCGAATCTGCTCGGGCTGGCGACCGAGGAGGTCATGATGGTCGCGGCGCACAAGGACGACCTGTTCGCGGCCAAGTCCTGCGGTCTGCGCACCGCGTTCGTGGCACGGCCGCTCGAGCGCGGTCCGAAGGCGCGTGCCGATATCACTCCCGAGCCCGCATTCGACGTCAACGCGAGCGACTTCATCGACCTTGCCGGCCAACTGGGGGCCTAGCGGCGATGGCCGGCGCCAACAAAGCCGCTCCGCGCCACCGCATTCTGATCGTAGACGACGAGGAAGCCACGCGGCTGCTGCTGGCGCGCATCCTGAGCAGCGAGCTGAAGGTGGAGGTGCAGCTCGCCGGCACCTGCGAGCGGGCGCTGAGACTGGCGGAGGAATTTGCCTACGATGCAATCCTGCTCGACCTGCTTATGCCCGGCATCGGCGGCCTCGCGGTGCTGAAACAGATCAGGGCACACCCGCCGAACGCGGCGACGCCGGTCGTTGTCGTGACGGTGGTGTCGGATCCCAAGACCCGGGAGCAATGCATGAGCGCGGGCGCCAGCGCGTACCTGGTGAAGCCGATCGAGCGCGCCACGCTCGCGGCAACCGTCAAGGCGCAGATCGACGGGCGTAAGCGCGCCGCGCGCACGAATCTCTGACCCGCCGCCAAGAGAGGAGAACACGCATGGCTGAGATCAGGATCTACAACCCGGACAGCCTCGGCAAGCCGCTGGGGCAGTACTCACACGTAACCCGGGTCAAGGCTTCCGAATACCTCTTCATCGCCGGCATGCTGGCGGCGGACCGCGACGGCAAGCTGGTCGGCGGAGACGATTTCGAGGCGCAGTGCGGACAGGTTTTTCGCAACATCGAAGCCGCGCTCCACTCGGCGGGCGCCGGCTGGGACAACGTGGTGCAGTTCACGACCTACGTCGCGCACTCGCAGGACATCGCCAAGTTCATGTCGTTTCGTCTGCGCGAATTTCCGCGCATGTTCCCGAGCGGCGCTTTCCCGCCCAATACGCTGCTGGTGATCGACCGCCTGGTGGCCGAGCCGTTCCTGGTCGAAGTGCAGACCGTGGCCGCGCTTTGAGCGCCCCGCTAACCGCTAACCGCGCGCACGCGCGCAAGGTAGTCCTCGAGTTGCTGCGCGAGATCGCCCAGGGCGCGCGCGTCGCCGGCCTTAGCCGAGCGCTCGATTTCGCGCCCGAGATCGGAAACCCGCTCGAAGCCGTAGCTCGTCCCGCTGCCGGTGAGGTTGTGGCCGACAGAAGCCGCGGCCGCGAGGTCGCCCGCGGCGGCCGCCGCGAGCAGCGTGCGCGCGTGCGCGCGGGAGTTGGCAAGGAAGGTGGGCACCAGGTCGGCCAGCCCCGCCTCCACGGTCACCACGATCTCGTCGTTGCTCATCGTCCCGCGCCCCGCTCGGCAAGGAGCACAGATTCTAGAGGAATCCGGTCCTGCGGCGGCCCGGACGCCGCCGAAAATTCGACAACCGCTGTCGGCGGCTCGACTGGCGCCGCGGCCCGCGCGCGAAGCGAGCGGCGGGCGCACGCTGGAATGCGCTGCGGCGGGAAATTCGTCAGGAAGCGTGAGGCAGGAATGCAGGCACGCCACTTGCGTAAGTGTGGTCATGGCCAAGCCAGGCAAAACCTACACCGTGCTGATCGTCGACGATCACGAGCCGACCAGGCTGCTCGTCGGACGCATCCTCAGCCAGGAACTCGGTGTGCGGGTGGTACTGGCGGGCACCTGCGAGCAGGCCCTGCTCCTCGCAGGCGAAACGGCCTACGACGTGATCGTGCTCGACCTGTTGATGCCGGGGGTGGGCGGCTTCGAGGTGCTCAAGCGGCTGCGCATGGACTCGGCCAACCGCGCCACGCCGGTAGCGGTGCTGTCGGTCATGGCGGACGAGGAATCGATTCTGCGCTGCAAGGTCCTGGGCGCGAACACATTCATTGCGAAGCCGGTGGAGCGCGCGCGCGTCGCCGACGCGGTCAGGGACCTGCTGCCCGCCTGCAGCGCGCGGATCCATGCCGGCAACTGGCAGCATCCCGAAAAGCGCGTCTGAACGACTTCACCGGCGGGCAATGCAGATAGCGCGGCTCGCGCTGCTCGCCTGCATCTTGGCGCTCGCCGCCTGCGGCAAGTCGCCCCAGCTCGAGCGTCTAAGCCAAGACGACGTAGTACTCGCCTTCGGCGACAGCCTCACCTACGGCACCGGCGCGAGCGAACAGGAAAGCTACCCCGCTCAGCTCGCGCAGCTCATCGAGCGGCGGGTGGTGGGCTCAGGCCTGCCGGGCGAGGTCAGCGCACACGCACTCGAACGCCTGCCCGGCGCGCTGGACGAATATTCGCCGCGCCTGCTGCTGCTGTGCATCGGCGGCAACGACTTCCTGCAGCGCCTAGGCAAGCAGCAGGCCGCAGCCAACGTGCGAGCCATGGTGCGGCTGGCCAGGGCGCGTCACGTCGAGGTGGTGCTGATCGGCACACCCGAACCGGGCTTCACCCTCACCCCGCCGGACTTCTACGCCAAGATCGCGCACGAGTTCGCGCTTCCGTACCAGGGCGACGCGATCGGCGAGGTGCTCAGGCACGCGGATCTGAAATCGGACCCGGTCCACCCCAACGCCCGCGGCTACCACCTTATCGCCGAGCGCGTCGCCGCGCTGCTCAAAAAGAGCGGGGCCCTTTAGGGGCGGTGTACAGGCGCTCGAGGTCCTCGGGGCGGTCGACGTCCCACAGCGTGCGCAGCCGGCGCCAGCCCCATCCCAGGCGATCGAGCTCCTGCGCGGTGCGCGCGAACACCTCCGGTCCGCCCCAGGCGATGTTCTCGAACAGGCGCGGCGAGACGCGCCGCAGGCCGATCAGCGGGTAGCCGCCGTCCTCGGCCGGCGCGACCACCGCGTCGCAGCCGCCGGCCAGCGCGCGCGCCGCGCGTCGCAGGTCGCGCGCCTCGAGCGCCGGGCAGTCGGTGCCGACCAGAATCACCGCACGGTGAGCGCGCAGGCCATTGACGATCGCGTTGAACATGCGCTCCCCAAGGTCGCGGCCGCGCTGGTTCCGCAGAACGATGTTCAGTTTCTTTTCATACTGCAGGAACAACGCATGCCGCGCGCGCGGCGCGCCGTGTAGTTCGACCGGGCCGCAGCGCGCCGCCAGCGCGACGCGCAGCGTTCGGCGCACGAGGCGCCGGTGCAGGCGCGCTGCGCCCCACTCGCCCATGCGCGGTGCGAGCCGCGTCTTCACCCGCCCGGGCTGCGGCGCGCGCGCAAACACGATGATCGCCGCGCCGGCACGCATCAGCGGTAACGCTCGGCGAGGCGCGCCGGATCGGCGCCCAGGTAGTAAGCCAGGCGCAGGCGCCACATGAGCACGATGGTGCGCAGCGCGCCGCGCGCCTCCCAGCGCCGCGCCGAGGCGAGCACGCGCGCGTCCAGGCAGGCGGGACAACCGGCACGGCGCAGCCTGGACGAGAGCTCGATGTCCTCCATCAGCGGGATCTCGGCGTAGCCGCCCAGACGATCGAACAGCTCGCGCCGCACGAACAGCGCCTGATCGCCGGTGGCGATTCCGGTCAGGCGCGAGCGCAGATTCATCATCGCGCCCACCAGCGCGAGCAGCGCGCGCGGGCTGTCCAGCCGCACGTCAAAGCGGCCCCAGAGTCGTGTGGCGAGGGCCTCCAGCACCATGCGGTCCGCCTCCCGCGGCAGGCGAACGTCCGCGTGCAGGAACACGAGCGCGTCACCGGTCGCGCCGCGCGCCCCCGCGTTCATCTGCTGCGCGCGCCCGCGCGGCGCGACCAGAATCCGGTCCGCCTGCGGGCGCGCGAGCCCCGGGGTGCCGTCTTCGCTGCCGCCGTCGACCACGATCACCTCGTGGCCGCGCGCGCGCAGCGGCGCGAGCGCCTCGAGGCTCGCCGCGATGTCCGCAGCCTCATTCAGCACCGGGACCACGAACGTGATCCGCCGCCCCGGCGCAGCCGTCATCCGCCCCGCATCCAGCCGTGGAAGCGCTCGACCGCGCGCAGCAGTCCCTGCGGCGCGTGCGCCTTCTTCCACACGCCGGCGGCGTACTTGTTCGCCTCGGCCATAGTCGGATAAATGTGGATCGTGCCGAGGATCTTGTTCAGTCCGAGGCCGTGGCGCATCGCGGCGACGAACTCGGCAATTAGGTCGCCGGCGTGCGCGCCGACGATCGTGACGCCGAGGATCCGGTCCTTGCCCGGGACCGTGAGCACCTTGACCACGCCGTGCGCCTCTTCGTCCGCGATCGCGCGGTCGAGGTCGTCGATGCCGTAAGTCGAAACCTCGTAGCGAACCCCGCGCTCCTTGGCCTCGGTCTCGTTGAGGCCCACTCGCGCCACCTCGGGGTCAGTGAAGGTGGCCCATGGAATCACGGAGTAGTCGGCGCGAAACTTCCACAGCCTGCCGAACAAGGCGTTCACCGCCGCGTACCAGGCCTGGTGCGCGGCGGTGTGGGTGAACTGGTACGGCCCAGCGACGTCGCCGCAGGCGTAGATGTTCGGGTACGGCGTCTGCAGGAACTCGTTGGTCTCGATCGTGCGTTGGCGGGTGACGGGCACGCCCAGCGCCTCGAGCCCGTAACCCTCGGTGTTCGCCACCCGCCCTACGGCGCACAGCAGCGCGTCGAACACGATACGCACCTCGCCGCCCGCATGTTCGGCGATCAGAACTTTCTCGCCGCCCTCAACCCGGAACGCCTTGGCCTTGTGCCCGACCAGAACCTCGATTCCCTCCTCTCGGAACTTGTGCATCACCATTTCGGAGATCTCGGGATCCTCGCGCACCATGATGCGCGGCAGCATCTCCACCTGCGTCACCTTGGCGCCGAAGCGCGCGAAGCACTGCGCGAGCTCGGAGCCGATCGGCCCGCCGCCGAGCACCACCAGCCGGCGCGGCAGCTCGCGCAGCCCCCACACGGTGTCCGAGGTGAAGCAGCCGACCTGGTCGATGCCGGGTATCGGCGGCACGAACGGGCGCGCGCCGGCGGCGATCACGATCGCGCGCGTGCTCAGGCGCCGCGTCTCGCCGCCCGCGAGCTTCACCTCCACCTCCCAGGGCGAGACGATTTTCGCTTCGCCCTGCAGGCATTCGACGCCCAGCTCGGTGTAGCGCGCCGCGGAATCGTGCGGCTCGACGGCGCGCACCACGCGCTGCACGCGCTCCATCACGTCGGCGAAGTCGAACTCGACGCTGGCCGACTTCAGGCCGTATTGCGGCGCGCGCCGGATTTCCGTCAACACCCGCGCCGACTTGATCAGCGCCTTGGACGGCACACAGCCGGTGTTCAGGCAGTCGCCGCCCATGCGGTGTTTCTCGATCAGAGTCACCCGCGCGCGCACCGCGGCGGCGATGTAGGCGCTGACCAGGCCGGCCGAGCCGGCGCCGATCACGACCAGGTTGCGCTCGAACCGCGCCGGACGTTTCCAGCGCCGGTACACGCTGCGCGCCCGGACGATGTCGAGCGCTTTCTTGGCCAGCAGCGGGAACAGCCCGAGCAGGACGAAGGCGCCGAGCAGCCCGGGAGAGAGAATCCCCGCCGGCGACTCGATCGCCGCCAGCTGGGTGCCGGCGTTGACGTACACGATCGTGCCCGCCAGCATGCCGATCTGGCTCACCCAGTAGAAGGTCGCGGCGCGGATCGGCGTCAGGCCAAGCGCCAGGTTGATCACGAAGAACGGCACCGCCGGGATCAGGCGCAGAGTGAACAGGTAGAACGCGCCCTCGCGCTCGACGCCCTCGTTCACTGCGCGCATGGCGTGGCCGAAGCGCTGCTGCACCCAGTCGCGCAGCAGGAAACGGCTGGCGAGAAAAGCGAGCGTCGCGCCGATGCTCGATGCGAAAGACACGATCACGGTGCCCCACGCGAGGCCGAAGATCGCGCCCGCAATGAGCGTCATGAGCGCGGCGCCGGGCAGCGAAAGGCCGGTGACGGCCACGTAGACGAGGAAGAAGCCGAGCGCGGTCTGCCAGGCGTGCGAGGCGTAGTAGTTCAGCAACGCGCCTTCCTGCGCCTTAATGGTCTCGAAGCTCAGGTAGCGCTGTCCTCCGGCGGCAAAGAATGCCGCCACCAGCACGACGATGACGACCCCGACCGCGAGCCGGGACCTTCTCACGTCACCGCCTCGCCGAGGCGCAGAGCCTGCGCCGCCCCGTAGCGCGGCCCGTGCACGATGCGGCGGTAATACGAACGATGGGCATCGGAGCCTGGTGGCCACTGCGACAGGAACGAGCGCTCCCAGGCCGCGGCGTCGTACTCCAGCGCCACCGCCTCGACCGACAACCCGGCCACTTGCGCCCGGTACAACGCCCCTCGCCCGGGCCTGAGCGAGATTCGCGTCGCCAGACCGAAGCGCGTGCCGGCGAAATTCGGCATTCCGGCCGCGCCGTTGTTGACAACCGCCAGGTCCGCGTCGAGGAGCTGCAGTACCGGCAGGCAGCTGTGGCTGGAGGCGAACACGCGTACGCCGGCGCGCGCGCAAGCCGCGCGCGCCGCGTGCGCGCCGTCGGCGCCCGCCAGCTCTTCCTGCGAAAAGCCCCAGCCGGCGAGCGAGTCGGCGTCGCCGTGCACCACGCCCACGCGCTCGCCGCCGACCTGCGCCACAAGGTGCATCGGCAGCGCGGCGAGCGCGGCGGCGGCGCCGGGAACGACGCGGGCGGTCTGGCGCAGGCGCTCGATAATGCGGTTCGAGCGCGCAACGTCCTCGTCGCCGACCCAGTCGGGGTAGCCGCAGCCGCAGCCCGCGCCCTCGGCGGGACTGGCCAGCTCGGTTTCAACGTTGCCGCGCGTGGCGCAATGCTCGAGCACGCTGCGGTTCACGCGCAGGAAGTCTGCGGCGTCGACGTCAAACCAGTGAAAGTCGCCATTAAACACGAGCGCTTTGGGCCCCGGCTCGCGCCGGTACAGTTCCAGCAGGCGCTCGAGCGCGAACACGTTGCCGTAGAGGCCACCCGCAACCCACAGCGTGTCGACCCGCAGCGCGGCCGGCGCGGCCAGCGCCTGCGCGCCGTAACGGTATCCGACCGGACAGGTCCTCCCCGGCCGCGTCTCAGTCATGCAGCGCGCCGCCGCACGACGAGCCCTGCCCCGCGGTGCAGCCGTAGCAATGGTCGCGCACCGCGATCGGGCCGCCGCGCAGATCTCTCCCGATCAGGTCCGAAAGCTGGGGCCGCGCTTTTCCCTTCAGGCCGAGCGGCAGGTCGAGCATCTGGTTGAAATCGCAGTCGTAGACCTGACCGCGCCAATCGACCGAGATCAGCGTGCGACACATGACGGACTCGAGATTCTCGCTGCGGTACGCGCCGTGCAGCAGCGTCATGTAGTCGTTGAATTGCCCCTTCGACACCAGCGTCGAGCCGAAGCGCTGGATCGGCATGTTGGCGAGCACGTAAAGTCGGGTGAACACGATGCCGTAGCGCTCGCCCAGCTCTCGCCGGTAGTCGGCCTCGAGCTGCCCCTGTGGCGGCGGCAGCACCGCGCCCTGGGGGTTGTAGACCAGGCTAAGCTCCAGGCCGCTGTCGCTCCTGCCGTAGCCGAGCGAGTTAAGGCGCGCGAGCGCGCGCAGGCTGCGCTCGAACACGCCGCTGCCTCGCTGCCGGTCGACGTTGGCCTCCTGGTAGCAGGGAAGCGACGCGATCACCTCGACGCGCTGGCCGGCGAGGAACTCGGCCAGGCCCTCTTGGCCCGGCTCCTCGAGGATAGTGAGGTTGCAGCGGTCCATCACGTGCACTCCGAGTTCGCGCGCGCGCTGCACCAGCTCGCGGAAATGCGGATTGAGCTCGGGCGCGCCGCCGGTCAGGTCGAGCTTCTTGACCCCGGCGACCTCGATGTACGCAAGCACGTCGGTGATCGTCTCCGCGGACATCTGCTCGCTGCGATTCGGGCCGGCGTTGACGTGGCAGTGCAGACAGCTCTGGTTGCAGCGGTAGCCCAGGTTCACCTGGAGCGTCTCGAGCCGGTCGCGCCGGATCGCGGGGAACCCGTAGCGCCGCATGAGGGGGAGGGTCGCGTGCATCGTGGCGTCCTTGTCGGTGTCGCTCAGACTGAGTCGCGCGAGCGCGCTCGACCTTACAGCTCCGCCGCGCCCCGCGGCCCGCTCACAGCGTGTCGATGCTGCGCTGCGACTTTTCGTCCAGTAGCTCGAGCAGGCGCATGCTGGTCGCTCGCAGCCGCTGCGACAGCATAAGCACCAGCTCCATCAGGATCTTGGCCCCCAGCATCGGCTGCTCCACGATGATGCGCGCCAGGCGCTCGCGGTCGAGCACCGCGATCAGGGTCGGCTCGATCGCCATGCAGGTCGCGAAGCGCGGCTCGCCGTCGATCATCGACATCTCGCCCAGCGTACGGCCCGCCTCGACCTCCGAGATCACCTGCGGCGTGTTCCAGCGGTCGCGCTTCTGCACTTCGACCTTGCCTTCGATGATCATCAGCATGAAATCGCCGCCCTCGCCCTCGCGCATGATCTCGACCCCCGGTTCGGCGCGATAAACGTCCATGAAATGCGCCAGCAGCCGGACTTCGCCTGGGGAGAAATTCTCCAGCAGCCGGCAGCGGGGGATGAGGGCGTGGATCCGGTCGGCGAACTTCGCGGCGTCGCCCAGCGGCTCGAGGTGCGCGAGCAGCTGGGAGCGATCTCCGGTGTCAACGGGACTGGCCATCGGCCCATTATGCCGAAAAGCTCAGCCAATGAGCCACAACACCGTGCCCAGCCAGCCCACCACCGCGGCCGCGAGCGCCGGGTCGCGCAGCAGCTCGGAGGAGGGGTCGCCGCCGCCGCCGCGGTAGCGCAGGCGGAAAAGATAACGCAAGGTGCCGAGCAGCACCCAGGGCACGCTCAATACGAGGCGGCTGGTGCCGTGCAGTTCGGCCGTTTCCGGCGCCAGGGTATAGAACACGTAGGCGACGATCATTCCGATCGCGCACGCGGTTATTGCCCCGTCCAGGAAGCGCGTGCTGTAGGCGGCCAGCACCGCGCGATGCTGGCCGGCGTCGCCGGCCAGCCGCTCGAGCTCCGCGCGGCGCTTGGCGAAGCCCAGAAATAGCGTAAGCAGCATGCCGCAGGCCAGCAGCCAGTTCGAGGGCGCGATGCCGATGCCCGCCGTTCCGGCGAGCAGCCGAAGCATGAAACCCGATGCGAGCGCCAGCACGTCGATCACCGGCACGTGCTTCAAGCCGAGCGTGTAGGCGGCATTCAGGGCCAGATAGCCCGCCACCGTGGCCGCCACGCCCCACGTGGTGAGCGATGCGAGCGCGAGCCCCGCCAGGGTGAACAGCGCGGCGAGCGTGAGGGCCTCGGCGATGCTGACCGCGCCGCTCGCAACCGGGCGCGTGCGCTTCTCCGGGTGGCCGCGGTCCTGCTCGGCGTCGACGCAATCGTTGAACGCGTACACCGCGCTCGAGGCCAGGCAGAAGGCGACGAAGGCCGACAGCGCGAGAACGACCGTGTGCGGGTCTTCCCAACCGTGGCCGAAGACGACGCCGGCGAGCACGAATCCGTTCTTGACCCACTGCTGCGGCCGCAGCAGGCGCACCAGGTCGCGCGCGCGCAGCACGTTCAGTTCCTCCAGCCGCAGTCGCCGCTGCCGAAGTAGCGCTCGCAGAAGTAGCAGCGCCCCGGCGGCAGCCAGCCCGGCCGGCGGTAGTAGTGATCGCGCACGAAGCTCAGCACGCCGTCGTGATACGCCCGGTAGTCGAAGCCCTGGCCAAGCACCGCGTAGAACGTGACGTCTCTGACCGGGAACGTGTGCACCTGCACGCTGCGGAAGTACGGCCGGTATTCGTTCATGGGCGGCGGCGAGGGCCGCAACACCAAGATATCGTCGCCGTCGAGCTTGCGGAAGTCGGTCAGGATGTCGTCGTGCCGCGCGTGCGACGAGCCCGGGCCGAACACGATCACTCTGCGACCCGCGTAGTACTCGTAGCTCGCGGCCGCCGCGTAGCTGCTGGCCGCAAGTTGGTAGCGCCCTTCATACGGCGCGATCTGCTTCAGCACGCCGCGCGTGTCGGCGAACGCGACGATGCGCGGATACATTCGCGTCCATCCCTGCCAGGTCTGCATCGGCAGGCTGGCCACCACCGCGATCGCAAGCGCGTGCAGCGCGACGAACCAGGCGAAAAAGCGCGCGCTCGAGGCAAGCGCCCGTCGACCGGGCAGCAGCGCAACACTTGCGATCAGCGGGGGCAGGAACGACAGCAGCCAGTGCAGGCCCACCTCCTTGCGCAGGGACACCAGCACGAACGCCGCCAGCGGCACGGCCCAGGTCAGCAGCAACGCCCGCCCCTGCGGCAGCGCCGCGCTCGCGCGCAGCTGCGTGCGCTCCTTCCATGTCCAGTAAAGAAGAGGCGCGG
Source organism: uncultured beta proteobacterium (assembly GCA_963811085.1). Lineage (GTDB taxonomy): Bacteria > Pseudomonadota > Gammaproteobacteria > Burkholderiales > SG8-39 > DAHVFK01. Next base: position 234,368 of record CAWEPV010000002.1, read on the forward strand.
CGAGGTAGGCGAGCGACAGCGCGTAGAGCGCGGGCGTGACCAGCGACCAGGCGGCGTCGGACTGCCGGTTGACCGCGTTGAACATCAGGTTGCACCAGCAGGCCTCGTAGTTCCAGTACAGGTTCTCGAGCGCGAACGGCAGCGCCCCGAGAAAGACCAGGAGCGGTCCCGACCAGCGTCGCGCCGCGCCAGGCGAGGCGAGCGCCCAGGCGAAATAGCCCAGTCCGAGCAGCACCGCGAAATATTTCGACAGGAAAGCGAGACCGAGGAACACGCCCGAGGCGAGGAAGACCCAAGCCGATCCGCGCTGCGCCGCGCGCGCAAAGAAAAGCACCGACAGCGTCGAGAAGAAGATCAGCGGCGTGTCGGTCGTGATCAGGACGTTGACGAAGTTCAGCGGCACCAGCAGCACGCACAGCGCGGCGAGGTTGGCGCTGTCCTCGTCGCGGCCGAACCAGCCGCGCAGCGCCGCGCGCAGCATCAGCGCCAGCGCGGGCGGCAGCAGCGTCACCGGCAGGCGCAGCGCCCACTCGGCGTCCGACCAGCGCAGAATCAGCGCGAGCAGCCAGCCGACCATCGGCGGATGGTCGTAGAAGCCGAGGTCCGGATGGCGGCCCCATAGCGCGAAGTACGCCTCGTCGCCGCTCATAGGCAGCACAGCCGAGAGCCAGAAGCGGAACGCGAGCGTGGCGATGAGCGCGATGCCGAGCCAGCGGCGAGTGGTGAGAGGCATCCGGAAAATCGGGCGCACGCGGAAAGCGGCGATTATAGTCGCCGTCGCGCACGCCTCACGAGGCCGCCGCGCGCACCAGCAGCGAAACGCCCGCCGCCAGCAGCAGCAGATAGACCACGCGCACCACGGCCGCGGCCGGAATCGCGGCGTGCAACCGATTGCCGATCAGCACGCCGGCGATCACGGCGGGCGCGAGCAACAGCGCGCAGGCCGCGAGCCCGTCCTGCGACAGCAGTCCGGTGGCGCCGAACAGCACCACCCGCACGAGCGACGATGCCATGATCATCGCGGCATTGGTCGCTCGCAGCTCGCTCTTGTCGCGGATGCGGCCGCTGTTGAAGATCGCGAACAGGACGCCACCGGTGCCGAACATTGCAGACAGCGCGCCGCCGGCGAGGCCGATCGGGCCGCTCCAGGCGCGCACGAGCGCCACCGGGACGCCGCGCCGCGTCAGCCCATAGGCGGCGTACGCGAGTACGAACAGACCCAGGCCGGCGAGCAGGCGCTGCTCGGAAACGCGGATCAGCAGCGTCAGCCCGAGCGCCATGCCCGCGAGCATGAACGCCGCGAGCCAGCGAATCTCGTCGTAGCGGATGCCGCGCCGGAAGCGGGCGCCAAACAGCGCGAAGGCCGTGAGATCCAGCAGCAGCATCAGCGGCACCGCGAACTTGAGCGGCAGCATCTGCGCTAGCAGCGGCATCGAGAGCACGGTGGAACCGAACCCGGTCATGCCGTACACGACATAGGCCCCGAGCACGATTAGCGCCGCGGCGCAGATCACCTCGGGCGAGAGCGCCTGCAGGACTCAGTCCTCGGCTGCCGCGGCGTCGCGCACCGCACTCGTCTCGCGCCGCTTCGCGACTGCCTGCGCCAGGCCTTCGAGCAGCGCCACCGACGCTTCCCATCCCAGGCAGGCGTCGGTGATGCTCTGGCCGAAGGTCAGCTCCCGGCCCGGCTTGAGATCCTGCCGCCCTTCGACCAGGTTCGACTCCACCATCACACCGATAATGCGCCCGTCGCCCGATGCGACCTGCGCTCCGGCCTCGGCGCAGACTTCGAGCTGCCGCCGGTAGTCCTTGCGGCTGTTGGCGTGCGAGCAATCGATCATCAGCCGCTCCGGCAGGCCCGCGTTGCGCAGCTCGTCGCAGGCGCCCTTGAGGCTTTGCGCGTCGTAGTTGGGCTGCCGCCCGCCGCGCAGGATGATGTGGCAGTCGTCGTTGCCGCGCGTCTCGACGATCGATACCTGCCCGCTCTTGTGCACCGAGAGGAAATGGTGCTTCTGCCGCGCTGCGAGGATGGCGTCGACCGCGATGCGGACATTGCCGTCGGTTCCATTCTTGAATCCGACCGCAGCCGACAGCCCCGAGGCGAGCTCGCGGTGCACCTGCGATTCGGTGGTGCGCGCGCCGATTGCACCCCACGACACCAGGTCGCCGATGTACTGGGGCGAGATCACGTCCAGGAACTCGCAGCCCGCCGGAGCGCCTGCCTGGTTAATGCGCAGCAGCAGGTCGCGCGCGATGCGCAGGCCCTCGTTGATGCGAAAGCTCCCGTTCAGATAGGGGTCGTTGATCAGGCCTTTCCAGCCCACGGTGGTGCGCGGCTTTTCGAAATAGACCCGCATCAGCACTTCGAGCTCGCCGGCGAAGCGGGTGCGCTCGACGGCGAGGCGCTCGGCATAGGCCACCGCGGCGGCCGGGTCGTGGATCGAGCACGGACCGATCACCACCAGCAGCCGGTCCGAGCGCCCGTGCAGGATGTCGCGCACGCGGCGCCGCGTGTCCGTGATCAGCGTCTCGACCGGGGTGCCCTGGATGGGGAAGAAGCGGATCAGGTGCTCCGGCGGCGGCAGCGGAACGATGTTCTCGATCCGCTCGTCATCGGTGAGCGAGGTCCTGTCTAGCGGCGAAGCGGCCGGGTGGGCGTCTGTGGGCGTGGTCATGGGTGGCTTCCGTGGGGGGCAAAAAAAAACCGCCAGGCTTTAGGGCCCTGGCGGTTTTTCGGGATTCGTCGGGATGCGGCTAGCCGTTCCCTTCCGCCAGTGGGCGCGGGAAGAAGAAGAAAAAGCCGTAGAACCAGCGCTTCATCGCATCGACCTCAGTCGGGATTGAATCATGCGGGGGCGTCTTTGGCAACTTTCCGTCCCGGCGTGAGCTCGGCGCGAAAGCTGGACGTCAGGGCGGGCATGGCCGTGCGAACTCTATGGAATGGCGTTAGCACTCGAAACCGACGGCTGCCATCGACTGGCCCGACTATTGCTTCTCAATCAAGCATCGTGTTACGTTTTTCGCGCGGGCATGCCGCCGAAAACCGAGGAGGTAGAAGAATGTCGGCAAACGTCGCAATCCCGGTCGCGGGCTTCAAGGACGTCTACAGCGTCGCGGACGTCGACAAGGCCCTGCAGGAGCTGACTCCTTCGGCGAGCGAGGCGCTGCGCGCGCTGTACGAGAAGATGCTGCGCATGGGCGGCCAGCGCTTCACCGTCAAGCCCTCGTCGATGCCGCAGATGGACGAGCTGTTCGAAGAGCTGCCCAACTTCGGCGAGGTGCTGGAGGACATCTGCAAGCACCTCGCGCTATGCATCGACTCCGAAGATTCAGTCGAGCTCCCGCCCACCCTGCTGCTGGGCGAACCGGGCATCGGCAAGACGCATTTCGCCAGGCGCATCGCGGCCCTGCTCGGCACCGGCTTCGGCTTCGTGCCGATGAGCTCGCTCACCGCGGGCTGGATCCTGTCGGGCGCCTCGTCGCAGTGGAAGAACGCCAAGCCCGGCAAGGTGTTCGACACCTTCCTGCACGGCGAGTACGCCAATCCGGTGATGGTGGTCGACGAGCTCGACAAGGCAGCCGACGGCGGCCAGTACGATCCGCTGGGCGCGCTCTACGCGCTGCTCGAGTCCCAGACGGCGATGCAGTTCGTGGACGAATTCGTCGAGCTGCCGATCGACGCCTCGGGTGCGGTGTGGTTCGCTACCGCGAACGACGCGGCGCGCATCCCGGAGCCGATCCTCAACCGCATGAACGTGTACCAGATCGACCCGCCGGACGCCGACGCGGCGGGGCGCATCGCGCTGGCGATCTACCGCGAGATCCGCGCGGCGCACGATTGGGGGCGGCAGTTTCCCGAAACGCCGTCGCAGCCCGTGCTCGAGCGGCTGGCGGAGCTCACGCCGCGCGAAATGCGGCGCGCGGTGCAGCTGGGCTTCGGTAACGCCAAGCTCGCGGGTCGCGGCGAAGTGAGCCCGGACGACATCCAGGACGGGCGCGGCGCGAAGAGATCTCGCATCGGCTTTTAGTCCGGGGCGGGACGCTAGGCCTTGGCCAGCGTGCGCCCGCAGACGATCACGCTAACCCAGATCGCGAGCGACAGCCCGGCGCAAACGCGCGCCTGCCATGGCGGCGGTGCATCGACGTCCCAGGCCGCCGCGCCGCGGAACACCGCGGCATGGAACACAGCCGCGTTGGTGCCGGCCGCCAGCAGCAGCATCATCTTGAGCGCGAACAGAGGGCTGCCGATCAGCTCCTCGGCGCGCGCGAGGAACATCAGCAGGCCGCTGGGCACTATCAGCAGGAAGCTCGCCGCAGTCCACGGCAGCAGGTGCGCCGCGAGCCGCCGCACCGGCAACGAACGCGACAGGCCGAGCAGGCGCAGATCGAGCACCGCGATCGAGCCCACCAGCAGGGCCACGCCGATCAGGTGAACGCTCGCCACGGCCGCGTGCAGCGCGCTCGAGCCGCGCAGCGCCACCGCCAGAGGAGAGGCCGCGAGCGCCTGCGCGGGCGTCACAGCTTCTGCTCTACCCAGCCCTGCACCGAGCGCAGCGCATCGGGCAGCTTGGCGGGCTCGGCGCCCCCGGCCTGCGCCATGTCGGAGCGCCCGCCGCCCTTGCCACCGACCTGCTGCGCGACGAAGTTGACCAGCTCGCCCGCCTTCAGCTTGGCGGTCAGATCGGCGGTCACGCCGGCCACCAGCGAGACCCGGCCGTCGTTCACGGTGCCGAGCACGATCGCGGCCGACTTCAGCCTGTCCTTCAGCTTGTCCATGGTCTCGCGCAGCGTCTTGGCGTCGGCGCCCTCGAGCGAGGCGGCCAGGACCTTGGCGCCCTTCACTTCGCGCGCCTGGTCGGCGAGATCGTCGCCCTGGCTCGAGGCGAGCTTAGACTTCAGGCGCGCCAGCTCCTTCTCGAGCGCGCGCTCGCGCTCGCGGGTCGCCTGGATTCGCTCCTCGAGCTTGTCGCGCGTGGTCTGGTAGAAGCCCTCGACGAAGCTCATCTGGCGCTCGAGATCCTGCACGTACTCGAGCGCGCCCTCGCCGGTCACGGCTTCGACGCGCCGGATGCCGGCCGCGACCCCCGACTCGGAGACGATCTTGAACAGGCCGATGTCGCCGGTGCGCGCGACATGCGTGCCGCCGCACAGCTCGGTCGAGACGTCGCCCATGGAGAGCACACGCACTTCGTCGCCGTACTTGTCGCCGAAGAAGGCGAGCGCGCCGGCCTTGATCGCGTCGTCGAACTTCATGATGCGCGCGCTCACCTCGAGGTTGCGCCGGATGGCGTCGTTGACCAGCGCTTCAACCTTGCGGATCTCGTCCGCGCTCATTGGCTGCGGGTGCGAGAAGTCGAAGCGCGTGCGCTGTGCGTCGACCAGCGAGCCCTTCTGCTGCACGTGCGCGCCGAGCACCTTGCGCAGCGCGGCGTGCATCAGGTGGGTGGCTGAGTGGTTCCACATCGCGCGCCGGCGCGAGGTCACGTCCACCTGCGCGCTCACTTCGTCGCCCAGCTTGAGCCGGCCGGTGACCTGCGCGCCGTGGTGGCCGAACACCTCGGCCTGGATCTTCTGCGTGTCGGACACGGCGAAGGTGCCGGCCGGGCCGACCATCTCGCCGCGGTCGCCGACCTGGCCGCCCGACTCGGCGTAGAACGGCGTGCGGTCGAGCACCACCACGCCCGATTCGCCCGCGTTCAGCTCGCCCGACCTGCGCTCCCTCGCGGTAGAGCGCGATCACCGTGCCCTTGAGCGAGAGCGTCTCGTAGCCGTGGAACTCCGTTTTTCCGCCGGCGTAGTCGAGCCCCGCCGCCATCGAGAACCTGCTCGCCGCGCGCGCGCGCTCGCGCTGCTGGCCCATCGCCGCCTCGAAGCCGGCGATGTCGATCTGCAGCCCTCGCTCGCGGCAGATGTCCGCCGTGAGGTCGACCGGAAAGCCGAAGGTGTCGTACAGCTTGAACACGGTCTCGCCGTCGAGCATCGGCCCCTCGCCCGCCAGCGCCGCCTCGAGCACCTGCATGCCGTGGTGCAGCGTTTCGGCGAAGCGCTCCTCTTCCTGCCTGAGCACCTGCGCCACGCGCGCCTTGGCCGCGCTGAGCTCCGGATAGGCCGCGCCCATGGCGCGATCGAGGTCCTCCACGAGGCGATGGAAGAAGGGCTTTTGCTGCCCGAGCTTGTAGCCGTGGCGGATCGCCCGGCGGATGATCCGGCGCAGGACGTAGCCGCGGCCTTCATTGCCGGGAATGACGCCATCGACGATCAGGAAGCTGCAGGCGCGGATGTGGTCCGCGATCACGTTGAGCGACGGGCTCTTCAGGTCCTTGGCGCCGGTTTCGCGCGCCGCGGCCCGGATCAGATCCTGGAACAGGTCGATCTCGTAGTTCGAATGCACGCCCTGCAGCACCGCGGCGATGCGCTCGAGTCCCATGCCGGTGTCAACAGAGGGCTTGGGCAGCGGGTGCATCACGCCCGCGTCGTCGCGGTTGAACTGCATGAACACCAGGTTCCAGATCTCGATGTAGCGGTCGCCGTCCGCATCCGGCGATCCCGGCGGCCCGCCGGGGATTCCCTCGCCGTGGTCGTAGAAGATCTCGCTGCAGGGGCCGCAGGGGCCGGTCTCGGCCATCTGCCAGAAGTTGTCCGACTGGTATTTCTGCCCGCCCGGCTTGTCGCCGATGCGCACGCAGCGCTCCTTCGGCACCCCGATGTCCCGCGTCCACAGGTGGTAGGCCTCGTCGTCGGTGTGGTAGACCGTGGTCCAGAGCTTGTCGGCCGGCAGCTTGTAGACCTTGGTCAGCAGCTCCCAGGCGAAGTGAATCGCGTCCTGCTTGAAGTAGTCGCCGAAGGAGAAGTTGCCCAGCATCTCGAAGAAGGTGTGGTGGCGCGCGGTGTAGCCGACGTTCTCCAGGTCGTTGTGCTTGCCGCCCGCGCGCACGCAGCGCTGCGAGGTCGTTGCACGGCTGTAGGGCCGCTGCTCCCTGCCAAGGAAAACGTCCTTGAACTGCACCATGCCGGAGTTGGTGAACAGCAGCGTCGGGTCGTTGCCCGGCACGAGCGGGCTCGAGGCCACGACGGCGTGGCCCTTGGACTTGAAGTACTCGAGGAAACTCGAGCGGATCTGGCTTGATTCCATTATCCCGGCGCTAAGCGAAAGTGCTTGATTTTACAGCAAGCCTCAGCGCATCTCGAGGTACCCCTGCGCCGCCAGCTCCTGCATCGACTCGCGCGTGAACTCGGCGCGCGGCGCGTTGCCGCCGATGACGAACATCAGCACCGAATACTTGCGCTTGCTGCCGCGCGTAACGTTCATGAAGCGGCGCGAGACGCCGGCCGGAAACGAAATCACGTCCAGCGGCTTCAAGTCCACGTGCTCGATTCGCCCCTTCTCGTTCTCCCAGCTCGCGCGCCAGGTGCCGGTCATGGCGATGAAGGTCTCGTTGGTGTCGTGGTTGTGGAACATCGGCCCGCGTCCGGGCAGGGCGCGGCAATATCCCAGGTTGAAGCCTTCGGAGATCTTGATCGCCGCCAGGCGCGAGGCCTTGTCGCCCACCGGCGAGGTGACCGCGCCCTGGTTTTCGCCCTTCGGCGGCTGGAAGCCGATCACGTTGTAGAGAATTCGCTCGCAGCCCGGATAGCGGCTGTCGGGCAAGCCGCCGTCGAATCCCTTCAGCTTGTCGAAGCGCGCCACGCGCTTGAGCATGTCCTTGCGCGAGACGCGCGTCCTGCGCAGCTGTTCACGGTATGGCATGTGATTCACCTCCTCATGCGGTTGGGGGGTCGTTTTCTGCCGAGCAGCCGGTCGAGTACCGTCGGCGCGCCCAGCAGCAGGCTGTCGACCGCGTGCTCGATCAGTGCCGGGAGGTCCTCGTGCACCCGGCTGCGGTAGATGAACTTTCGCACGCAGTAATAGAAGATCCCGCCGTGCAGGTCCCACGCCAGCTCCATCTCGAACGGCGAGATCGGGGCGCGCCGATCGTCGGGCAGGCCAAGCTCCACCCGGAGTTCGGCGCAGATGCGCCGCAGCAGCTGCTTTTCGAGCATGTCGATGTAGCGCCGGTTGAAGCCCGTGCCCGCCAGTCCGGCGTACATGTAGAGCCGGATCCACTCGGGGCGGAATACGACCGTGGTGTAGCGCCGGTAGAACTCGATCAGGCGCGCTCGCAGCGGCCGCGAGCGATCCTCCAGCAGCGCGCGCCAGGCCGGATCCCAGCGGCCGAGAAACACCTCGCGGTAGACGCGCTCGAGCAGCGCGCGCTTGGAGGGGAAGTAGCGGTACAAGAGCGGCTGCGTGATGCCCAGGCGGCGCGACAGCTCGCGCGTCTGGCCAGAGAAGCCGACTTCGGAGAAGTACCGGATCGCCTCGCTAACGATCAGCTTCTCGCGCTCGCCCGGCAGCATTCGGCGCGAGGCCGATCTGCGCTTTGCGCGTTTCGTGCCCATGCGTGTAGATTATCGCCTGATCACCAGCGACGCACCGCGACCATGCAAACAGGCAGATAGATGAAACTCGGCTATTTCACCATGCCGCTGCATCCGCCGCAGCGCAATTACGTCGAGACCCTGAAGGAGGACCGCGAGGCGATCCTGCTCGCCGACCGGCTCGGCTATTGCGAGGCGTTCGTCGGCGAGCACGTCACCGACGTCGCGGAGTCGGTCACCAGCTGCGCCACCTTCCTCGCCAGCCTGGTGCACGACACCAAGCAGATCAGGCTCGGCACCGGCACTCTCAACCTGCCCAACGGCCACCCGGCCCAGCTCGCGGCCACCGTATCGATGCTCGACAACATGCTCGAGGGCCGCTTCATCGTTGGCATCAGCCCCGGCGGGCTGCCCTCGGACTGGGAGGTGTTCGGCAACATGGGCGCGGACCGCACCGCCATGTTCGTCGAATGCATCGACCACATGATCGCGATCTGGACCGGCAACCCGCCCTACAACCTCAAGGGCCGGTTCTGGAACGTCTCGACCGAGAAGACCATGATTCCGGAAATCGGCCAGGGACTCATTCCCAAGCCGTACCAGAAGCCGCACCCGCCTATCGTCGTGACCGCGGTCGAGCCCTTCTCCAAGGGCGTTGCCGAGGCCGCCAAGCGCGGCTGGGACCCGATCTCGGCCAACTTCCTGCTGCCGCAGTGGGTCAAGTCGCACTGGCCGAAGTACGCCGAGGGCTGCGCCGCCGCGGGGCGCAGGGCGGACCCGGCCAACTGGCGCGTGGCGAAGACCGTGTTCGTCGCCGACGATGCGGCCACCGCGCGCGAGTACGGAATCGGCCCGGGCAGCCCGTACCGCTTCTATTACCAGCAGCTGTTCTTCAAGCTCAAGCGCGCCGGGCGCATCAACCTGTTCAAGCCTTCCAAGGACACGCCTGACGACCGGGTGACGCTCGACACCGTGGTCGACGACCTGGTGATCGCGGGCACGCCCGACCAGGTGGCCGAGGCGCTGCTCGCCTTTCGCGAAACGACAGGCGATTTCGGCACCCTGCTGTACTGCGGCATCGATTGGGTCGACGCGAAGCTCGCGCGCCGCTCAATGGAGCTGATGGCGGAGAAAGTGATGCCCGCGGTCAACCGCGCGACGGGAGCTTGACGATGGCGCAAGGCAAGCTGCCGCGCGAGCGAGTGCCGTACTCGGCGATCGTCGACCGCCCGCCGCTCAAGCTGCCCGGCGGCGCGCGCATGGCGGTGTGGACCATCGTCAACGTCGAGGAGTGGTCGATCGAGCGCAACATGCCGCGCACCGTGCTGCCGCCGCCGATGGGCCAGCCGCTGCAGCCAGACCTGCCGAACTGGGCCTGGCACGAGTACGGCATGCGCGTCGGGTTCTGGCGCTTTGTCGACACCCTGGCACGCTGCAAGGTCACTCCGACCATGGCGGTCAACGGCTCGGTGCTCAAGAGCTACCCACGCATCGCGCACGCCGCGCGCGACGCGAACTGGGAGTTCATGGGGCACGGCTACCTGCAGGGCCCGATGCACAACCTTACCGACCAGCGCCAGGCAATCCGCGACACCATCGAGGTGATTCGCTCGCTCACCGGCAAGGCGCCGCGCGGCTGGGAAAGCCCGGGCCTGACCGAGACCTACGACACGATCGACATCCTGCACGAGGAGGGCCTCGAGTACGTCGCCGACTGGGTGCTCGATGACCAGCCGGTGAAGATCCGCACGAGCAAGGGCCATATCGTGTCGGTGCCCTACACGCTTGAGGTGAACGACATTCCGATGATGGCGCTGCAGCATCACGGCGCGGACGAGATGTTCAAACGCGGCGCGGCGCAGTTCGATCGGCTGTACGAGGAAAGCGAGACCATCACGCGCGTAATGGCGATCAGCGTGCACCCCTACATCACCGGCGTTCCGCACCGCATCGGCTGGCTGGAAAAGCTCTACCAGCACATCCAGGCCCGGCCGGGCGTGCTGCTGTGGACCGGGGAGCAGATCCTCGACTGGTATCTGACCCAGGACCGATGATTTGCTGATACACTTTTCTCAAAGTCCCGCACGCGACAAGAGGACACACCTGAAAGACACCAATTTGGAGGAGGACTCGGAAATGATCAAGCGTCGTTCATTCATGCGTGCCTCGCTGGCCTCGGGCGTCGTCGCCCTTGCGCTTGCGTCCGGCTCGCTCGTTTCGTTCGGAGCACAGGCCGCGCAGCCGATCAAGATCGGCTTCAGCATGGCGCTGAGCGGCGGCCTGGCTGGCGCGGGCAAGGCCGCGCTGATTGCGATGCAGATCTGGAAGGACGATATCAACAAGAAGGGCGGCCTGCTCGGCCGGCCGGTGGAGTTCGTCTACTACGATGACGCCACCAGCCCGTCCACGGTTCCGGGCATCTACACCAAGCTGCTGGACGTCGACAAGGTCGACCTGGTGGTGTCCAGCTACGGCACCAACGAGATCTCGCCGGCGATGCCGATCGTAATGCGCAAGAAGCTGGTGTTCCCTTCACTGTTCGGACTCGCGGTCAACGACCAGTTCAACTACAACCGCTACTTCCAGATCATGCCCGCCGGTCCCGAGCCCAAGCTCGACTGGTCCAAGGGCTTTTTCGAGCTCGCGTCGCAGCAGCATCCGAAGCCCGAGACCGTGGCGATCATCGCGGCGGACTCGGACTTCGCCCTCGCTGCCGCGGCCGGCGCGCGCGAGAACGCCAAGAAGTTCGGCTTCAAGGTGGTGTACGACAAGACTTATCCGCCCGGAACGCCGGACTTCACGCCGATCGTGCGCGCGATCCAGGCCGAGCGACCGGACCTGGTGTTCGTGGCGTCCTACCCGCCGGGGTCCGTCGGCATCGTCAAGGCGGCGCGCGAGGTCGGACTGAAGGCGAAGATGTTCGGCGGCGGCATGGTCGGCCTGCAGTTCGCGGGCATCCAGAAAAATCTCGGGCCGATGCTGGAAAACATCGTCAATTACCACTTCTGGGTCCCCGCAAAGACGCTGAACTTCCCCGGCATCAACGAGTTCCTGAAGAAGTATGAGCAAGCCGCCAAGGGCAAGGGCGTCGACCCGCTCGGCCAGTACCTGCCGCCGTATGCCTACGCGTACATGCAGGTCCTCGGTCAGGCGGTCGAGGCCACGCACGGCATGAACCAGGCCAAGCTCGCTGCCTACATGCACAAGCACACCTTCGACACCGTGGTTGGCAAGGTGAAGTTCGGCAGCAACGGCGAGTGGGCGCAGACCCGGATGCTGATGACGCAGTTCCGCAACGTGAAGCCGAACGACCTGGACCAGTTCCGCAAGGAGGGGACGCAGGTCGTGCTCTATCCGCACCAGTGGAAGTCGGGGACGATGGTCTATCCGTTTGACAAGTAATCCCGTCTGAGCAGGGCCCCGCGCGGCGGTGCTTTCGGCCGATCTCCTTTCTAACGCCCTCGTCGCGGGGGTTCTGCTCGGCGGCTTCTATGCCGCCGTGGCGATCGGGTTGGCCATCAGCTTCGGCCAGCTCGACATCGTCAACATCGCCCACCCGGCGTTCGTCATCGTAGGTTCGTACATCGCCTGGATCCTGAACAGCAGGTTCGGGCTCGATCCGGTGCTGATCGGGGTGCTCGCCACCCCGCTGTTCTTCTTCGTCGGCGTAGTGATGTATCGCATCTACTATGCCGCCTTCGAGCGCACGGGCCAGGAATCGCTCAGCGGGCTGGCGTTCTTCTTCGGCGTCATGTTCATCCTCGAGGTGGGCCTGATGCTGGTGTACGGGGTCGACTATCGCCTCGTGAGCGCCAGCTACCTCGGCAAGAGCTTTCATTTCGGCTGGATCGGCGTTCCGCTGCGCATGCTGGTGCCCTTCACCGTCGCGCTCGTCATGACAGGGGGCATATGGCTGTACCTGTCGCGCACCTTCATGGGCCGCGCGATCCTGGCCGTCGCGCAGGACCCGCTCGCGCTGCAGCTGATGGGCGCAGACCCCGTGCGCATCAAGCAGTTCGCGTTCGGGCTGGCAATCGCGACGACCTCCGTCGCGGGCTCGCTGCTGATCATGATCGGCCCGGTCGAGCCGTCGATCGGGCGCGACTACATCGGACGCGTATTCGCGATCGTCGTCCTTGGCGGCATGGGCAGCATCAGCGGCATGTTCATCGCCGCGATGATCCTGGGCGTTGTCGAAAGCGTGGTCTCGACCTTCGCCGGCCCGTCCTGGGCTCCGGCGGTGGCCTTCGGCGTGCTGCTGCTGACGCTGGCGCTGCGGCCCTCCGGCCTTTTCGGCAGGCGCTAGATGAAGCTGCGCGTCAACGCATTCTGGGTGAGCTGCGCGGTCGTCGTCGGCGGCGGCCTGATGCTCACGGAAGTGCTGCACAACGACTATTATTTCAACGCCATGTACGTGATCCTGCAGGGCACCTTGATGGCGGTGGCCTGGAACATCCTCGGCGGGTTCACCGGTTACGTGAATTTCGGCAGCGCCGGCTTCTTCGCCGTCGGCGCCTACACCTCGATCTTTCTCGACAAGTACTTCGGCCACGCCCTGCCGCTGCCGGTGCTGATCGCCGCCGCCGCCCTGGTCTGCGCCCTGATCGGACTGGGCGTCGGCTACCTGAGCCTGCGCCTCAAGGGCGTCTATTTCTCGATCGCCACGCTGGCAATGGCGATCGTGTTCGCGACCCTGATCAGTAACTGGCGCTACATGGGCGGCGCGCGCGGCGCCTACATCCTCACGCCGGAAACCTTTCTCTGGTTTCACAGCTACATCCAGATGCTATTCATGGTGATTCTGCTGCTCACGCTGGGGGCGGTGGCGATCTCGCGCTACCTCAACACCTCGCGGCTCGGTCGCGGGCTCGCCGCGATCCGCGACGATGAAGTCGCGGCCGAGTGCGCCGGCGTGCCGACGCTGCGCCTGAAGCTGATTTCCACCACGCTGATGGGCGCCCTGATGGGCATCGCCGGCGCGCCCTACCCGTTCTTCGTCACTTTCGTCGACCCTGCCTCCGCGTTCAGCCTGTTTGTGGCCGTGAACGCAATCGCAATGCCCATGATCGGAGGAACCTCGCACTGGATCGGCCCCGTGATCGGCGCGGTGCTGCTCGGCTCGATGCAGCAGGTGATCACCGTCACCGTGTCCTCCGAGCTCAACGTCCTGCTGGTCGGCCTGATGCTGGTCGGGTTCGTTACCCTGGCGCCGCAGGGCATCGTCGGGCTGGCGCAGAAGTACTGGCGGAGGCGCGCGCGATGAGCACCCCAGTGCTGACCGTCCGCAACCTCACCAAGCGCTTCGGCGGCTTCGTCGCGCTGCAGAACGTGGACGTGCACGTGAATGCCGGCGAGCGGCTCGGCCTGATCGGCCCCAACGGTTCCGGCAAGACGACCCTGATCAATTGCGTCTCGGGCGCGCTGTTCAACGACGAGGGCGCGATTACGTTCGAGGGGCGCGATATCACGCGCATGCCGCCGCACCAGCGCGCGCGGCTAGGTGTCGCGCGCAGCTTCCAGATCCCCAAGCCTTTCCGCAGCATGTCAGTGCTCGAGAACCTGCGCGTGCCGCTGGAATACGCGGCATGGTCGCGCGCCGCGCATCGCCACATCACGGACGAGGCCATGGACGTACTCGAGCAGATGGGCCTCAAAGGTCGCGCGCACGAGAATTCCGCCGGGCTGACCCAGGTCGACATGCGCAAGCTCGAACTCGCGCGCGCGCTCGCGGCCAAGCCCCGGCTGCTGGTCTCTGACGAGGCGATGGCCGGCTTGTCGAGCTCGGAGGTCGACGAGATCCTCGAGATCCTGCTAGCGCTCAACCGGCGCGGGGTCGCGGTGATCATGATCGAGCACATCATGCGCGCCGTGATGCGTTTCTCCGAGCGCGTCGTGGTGCTCGACGCCGGGCAGAAGATCGCCGAGGGCACGCCCGAGGAGATCGTGCGCAACCCACAGGTGGAGCGGGCCTACCTTGGCGAATAGGCTCGTCGCGGACGGGATCGAAGCCGGCTACGGCGCGGTGCGGGTACTGCACGGCCTGTCGATCCGGGTCGAACAGGGCGAAGGCGTGGTGCTGCTGGGCTCGAACGGCAACGGCAAGAGCACGCTCATCAAGTGCATCATGGGCATCGTCAGGCCGACCGCCGGCACGATCACCCTCGAGCGCGACGGCGAGCACATCGACCTGGTGGGCAAGAGTCCGCAGCAGGTGGTCGACCTCGGCATCGCCCTGGTGCCCGAGGGAAGGCGCCTGTTTCCCACGCTGACGGTGGAGGAGAACCTGATCCTCGGCGCATTCCGCCCAGGCGCGCGCGCGAAGCTGAGCAGCAACCTGGAGTTCGTATACGACGTCTTTCCGAGGCTCAAGCAGCGGCGAGCGCAGACCGCGGGCAGCATGAGCGGGGGCGAGCAGCAGATGGTGGCGGTGGCGCGCGCCCTTATGTCCGAGCCGCATATGCTCCTCGTGGACGAACCTTCGGTCGGGCTTTCCCCGCTGTTGGTGCATCAGATGATCAGCAAGATCAAGGAACTGAAGGAGCTGCGCCACCTCACCGTGCTGATGGCCGAGCAGAACTTCAACCAGGCGATCAGGATGGCCGACCGCGGCTACATCATCGTCCACGGCCAGATCGAGTTCGAGGGCGAGAATGCGCTCGCGCTTCAGAACAACGACATGATCAAGCAGTACTATCTCGGGATCTGACGCGACGCGCGGCCGCGCAAGGCACCCCTGCTAAGACCCGTCTTATCGCTGTTCGCCGGCATCGCGATCCTGGTGGTTGGGATCGGTCTCCTGTTCACCGCGCTCGGCCTGCGCGCCGGGCTGATGGATTATCCAGTCACCGTCACCGGGCTGGTGATGTCGGCCTACTTCGTCGGCTTCATCCTCGGCACCTACGTCTGCCCTGCGATCATCCGTCGCGCTGGGCATATCCGCGCCTTCGCCGCCATGGCCTCGGTCGCCTCGACCATGCCGATCCTGCACGCGCTCGTGTTCACGCCCTGGGCCTGGGGCGCGCTGCGCCTGATTACCGGCATGTGCATCGTCGGTCTCTACATGGTCGTCGAAAGCTGGCTAAACGCGCTCGCGCCCAATTCCAAGCGCGGCAAGATCTTCGCCGCCTACATGGCAACCACGCTCGGCGCGCTCGCGTTCGGCCAGCTCCTGATCCTGGTCGGCGACGTGCTCGGCTTCACGCCATTCGCACTGGTGTCGATCCTGCTCTCACTCGCGCTGGTGCCGATCGCGCTGACGCGCGTGTCCGAGCCGCCGCCTGTCGCCGCGCCGCGGCCCGCATTGCGCCGCCTGTTTGCCGTCGCGCCGGTCGGCTTCGTCGGTGCGCTCGCCTCCGGGCTGTTGAACGGAGCGTTCTTCGGCATGGGCGCCGTGTTCGCCCAACGAGTCGGTATGAGCGAAGCCGGCGTCGCGTCCTTCATGAGCGCGACCATCGTCGGCGGGGCGATGCTGCAGTGGCCGGTAGGTCAGCTCTCGGACCGGCGCGACCGGCGTCTCGTGCTCGCCGCGGTCTGCGCCAGCGCGGCCCTGCTCGCGGCGCTGGCGTTCGTCGCCGAAGGTTTTGCCGCGCCCCTGCTCGCAGTCGTCGCGTTCTTCTACGGCGGCCTGGCGTTCACCGTTTACGGCCTGAGCGTAGCGCACGTCAACGACCTGCTCGAGCCGGCACGTATCCTGGAGGCGACCGGCAGCCTGCTACTGCTGCACGGCATCGGCGCGGCGATCGGCCCCTCGGCCGCGGGATTCCTCATGCAGCAACTCGGGCCGGGCAGCCTGCTGGTCTATTTCGCGCTGGTACTGTCCGCCCTGGCCGGATACGCGCTCTACCGCTACAAGCTTGTGGCGCGGCCGGCGCCGAGCGAAGCGCACGGCTACGTGCCGATGGCGGAATCGTCGCAGGCTCTGCTGCAGATGGACCCCCGCACCGAGGCGCCGGCCCGGCCCGCGGCTACGCCGCGCTGAGCGCACGGCGCTCGAGCTCTTCCAGGTTCGATGCCGCCGGCCTGCGCCGGCCCTGCTCGATCTCATGCACCAGCGAGGTGGCCGCTGCGCACCAGGGCGTCGCGATGCCGTGCACGCGGCCCTTGCCCGCCACCAGACCGCTGAAGTAGTCGACTTCCGTGCGGCGGCCGCGCAGCACGTCCTGCAGCAGCGACGTGGCCGCCTCGGAGCTGACGCGCGCAGCGCGCTCCGCCAGGCCGCGCTCGAAGGCGTCCGAGCGCCCCGCCGCGCCCTCCAGCACCTGGCTCGCGCTGAAGTCGCCCATGACGCGCTCGAACGGGTGGCCTTCGGCCGCCGCGACCCGCAGCACCTCGGCCGCGAGCTGCACGATGGCGCGCCGCGCCGCGGCGTCGGCAAGCATCGCGGCCGAGCGCAGGCCGCCGATGCCGGAAACCGGGTTGAGCGCGGTGTTGGTGAGCATCTTGGTCCAGCGCTCGTGCATCAGGTCCGCGATCACCTCGGCCGGCCACACCGCGTCCAGCAGCGCCGCCACGCGGCGTGCCTGCTCGCCCGGCGGGCGCAGGTACTCTCCCACGTAAAGTCCCGGCAGGCGTACGCCAGCCGCGGCGCGGCTGACCGAGGCGGTCGCGGTCACCAGCCCGGGCTCGAGCAGCACAGCGTTGACCAGCACGACGCCGCCGAGCACCCGGGACGCCCCTGCGCGCGGGGCGATCCACTCCTCGTTGATCGAGTTCTGCAGGCTTATCAGCGACGCCTCCGCGGCCAGGTGCGGCAGCACTCGCTCGAGCGCCGCCTCTGTGTCGTAGGATTTCACCGCCAGCAGGCACATGTCCGCGCGCCCGCGCAGTTCGTCGGGCGCCACGACCGGCGGACTGTGGCGCTCCACGCTGCCGTCGAGGTTGGCGATGCGCAGCCCGTCGCGCGCCACCGCCTCGCGCTGCGCGACCCAGGGCTCGACCGCGATCACGTCGCGGCCCGCGCTGTGCAACCGCCCGGCGGCCTGGGCGCCGATCGCGCCTATGCCATAGACGATAATCCGGCCGGACATCTCAGAACGCTCCCCCCTTCCTGCGGCTGTCGACGATGCCCTGCGCGCGCATGCTGATCTGGCTCTGCACGCGGATATTGAGCAGCGCGGGGCGCCCCGCGACCAGCGCGCGCTCGAGCGCCGGGGCGAGCTGCTCGGGGCGCTCGACCAGCTCGCCGTGCGCGCCGAGGCCGGCCGCCACGAGATCATAGCGCGTCGGGGCGAGGTCGGTGACCACCGGCTTGCCGTACAGCCCAAGCTGGATGTTCTTGTCGATGCCCCAGGCCGCGTCGTTTCCAAGCAGCACCACGATATCCAGGCCGTGACGCACCGCGGTGTCGAGTTCCATGCCGTTGAACCCGAAGGAGCCGTCGCCCGTAATGCAGAAAACGCGGCTGCCGGGGCGCGCGAGCTTGGCCGCGATCGCCGTCGGCACAGCCTGGCCGAGCATGCCCAAGTGCGGCAGGTAGTACCACGAGCGCGGCTGCCGCGCCGGGAGATAAGCACGGCCATAGTAGGCGTAGTCGCCGCCGTCGAACACCAGCACGTCGTCAGGCTGCAGGATTGCCGCCAGCGTCTTGTGCACGAACATCGAGCGCAGCGGCGCCTCGTCGGTGGCGAGGGCCTCGATGCGCGCACGTTCGGCCGCGCGCGCCGCGCGCAGCCGTTCGAGCCACGGTCGCTCGGGCCAGGCTTGCGCCGCGGCGGCGGCGGCGAGCTGCTCGGCGACCGGACCGACGTCGCCGACGATGCCGACGTCGACGCCGCGGTTGTGCCCGACCTGCACTCCGCTCGGCTCGACCTGGATCAGCTTCGCGCTTTGCGCCAGGATCGGCGGCAAGCCGTAGCCGACGGTGAAATCGAGCATTTTGCCAAGCAGCAGCACCACGTCGGCCTCGCGGATCAGGTTCGCCGGCTGGCGTTGCGACAGATCGAAGAAGCCAAAGCAATACGGATGCTGGTCGGAAACGATGCCGCGCGCGGCCTCTTCGGTCATCAGCGGCAGCTTTGTGGTCTCGATCAGCCGCTCGAGCGCGGGGCCCCAGTCGCCGTAGGCGGCCGGCGTGCCGGCCACGATCAGCGGCCGCTCGGCCCCGCGCAGCAGCCGCAGCGCCGCATCGATCTGCTCTCGGGCGGCGACGCGCGGCGCCTGCGGTCGGTAGGCGACTGCGTCGTAGAACCGCACTTCGGCCTCTTCGACGCGCTGCGTCTGCACGTCGATCGGCAGCGTCAGGTGCACCGGCCCGCGCCGTCCCTCGAATGCGGTGCGGACCGCGGTCGCAACCATGTCAGGGATGCGCCGCGCGTCGTGCACCAGCCAGGCCCCCTTGGTGGCGGGGCGGGCCATGCCGACCTGATCGACCTCCTGCATGATGCCACGGTGGTAGTCGCGCAGTGCGGCCGAGCCGGCGATGTTGAGTACCGGGCTCTCGGAGGAAAGCGCGTTTACCAGTCCGGGGATCGCGTTCGCGTGTCCCGGCGTGGTGAAGGCGCACACGCCCAGCCGCCCGGTCATTCGCCCCCAGGCGTCCGCCATGTGCACCGCGGCCTGCTCGTGGCGGCAGTCGATCAGCCTGAAGCCCTCGTCGGCCAGCAGGTCCAGCAGGGGCAGGATGTGATCGCCCGCGAGCGTGAAGATCGTGTCGACCCCCTCCTCACGCAGCGCCCGAGTCAGCAAATGCGCGCCGGTCGTGCTCATGGGCGGAACGCGCTAGAATCCGCGTCAAGCGGGTTCACCCGCTCATGGATGGGGGTGAGATGCCAATTTCCGAGAACTATTTCTTCGCTCACGTGGTCGTCCCATCCGTGCTCGTGTTCGTCCTGATCGTAGGCATCGTAGGCATCCTTCTCGGATTGGGATTGATCGCCCGCAACGAATCGGTCCTGCGGCTGCTCGAGCGCCTGAACCACTGGACCTCGCTCAGGCGCGCGCTGAAGCCGCTCGAGGTTCCGCGCGAGATCGAGCAGGGCGTGCGCAAGCATCCCCGCGGGCTTGGAATCATAGTGCTGATCGGCGCCGCCTTTTCGCTCTACTTCCTGCTGCTGCGGGTCGGCAGCTCGGATTTCACCGCGCTGCTCACCACCCGCCCCGCGCAAGGGGCGCTGCTGTGGGTCGCGAACAGCCTGCGCTGGGCGCTGATCGGCGCAAACCTCGTCGCGCTGGCGATCGGTTTCGTGCTCGCCTTCTCGCCGCAGATGATGGGCCCGCTGGCCGCCACCGCCAACCGCTGGGTATCCTCGCGCCGGCTGACCCTGAAGGCCGATGAGATGGATCTCACGCTCGACCTCGTGGTACACGCCTATCCGCGCGTCGCGGGTGTGCTCATCGCGATCGGTGCGCTGGTTCCGGCAGTCGGCGCCACCATGATGCTGTTTGGCGGCCACTGACGTCCGCTCGGGACGCACCACCATTCAGCGCAGTTTCGAGTAGGCAGTCGGGACCAGGATCTGGTTCTCGATCCGGGCCACGATCTGCCCGTTCTTCTCCGTTTCCGCCCGCGCGGCGAGCCACTCCGGGTCGCTCGCAAAGGCGTTCCAGCGCCGCTCGCGCTCGGCCAGGCTGTCCCATTCGAGCAGGTAGTACAGCGCTTGGTGGTCGACCCCGATCAGCGTGGTCCAGAAGCCGACCGGACGGAAGCGGTGCTTGTCCCACAGCTTGAGTGTAATCGTCTCGAAGCGGCGGTTCAGGTCGGGCAGCCGACCCGGGACGCAATGGTAGACGCGCAGTTCGTGGATCACGCTTTCCTCCTCTATTTGAGCTTCAGTTCAATGTCGCGCAACACCGCATCATCTGCGCGTGCAACCTCGTTCTCGATCAGCGCTCCGCAGCCGGGGCAGTAGAACTGGCGGAACACGGGCCGGTCGTCGATATAGCGGCGCCAGTCGCCGATGTTCGGGTTGGCGGCGGTGATCTCGCGCTCCAGCGCCACGCAGCTGTCCTTGTAGTTGTCGCGCAGAGCGCCCAGGTCCGCTGCGCACTTGGCGCAGGCGTAGCGCAGGCCACCGGCCTCGCGCCGCAGGTCCAGGTTCTCGCTCGCGCGTGCCGCAACCTTGCCCGCCAGGATCTCGGCCGGGGCGCCCTTGCGCCGGCGCCCGGCGCGCTGCTCGGCGCGTAGCTGGCGGGTGGTCTCGAGGTCGAGCGCCCCGTGCTCCCCGATCACCACGCCGTAGATCTCGCGCGCCGCGTCGCGTGAAACGGCCCGATTCTCGACCACGTCCTCGCGCACGCGCTCAGGGTCGCGCTCGAAGGGGTCGCCATAGCCCCCAGCGGCCGACCACAGCACGGCATAGACGTCGTCCGGCTCCTGGGTGAAATTCTCCTGGCGCAGCTGCAGCACCTCTTCGCGGCCTTTCAGCTCGGCGATGTCGCCCACCATTTCGCGCCGCTCGAGGCGCTTTCTCAGGTCGGTGGCGCGGCGGAACTTGTATGCGTTCACACTGCCCGGATAGCCGCCCATCATGCCCGGCGAAGTCGGCGTCGCGTTACCCGAGGACAGCGTGTCGTGCGTGATGCGCTCGGTGCCGTGCGGCACGAAGCACGACTCGGCCGACATTCCGCCGCGCCACTTGCCCGCGCCACCGGAATCGATGACCTCCTTGCGGTAGAGGAACAGCAGCGGAAAAGTCTGCTCGGTATGCTCGACGTTCGGCAGCTTGCAGATCGGCGTGCGCGACTGGCCGCCGGTGTTTATCCCGTCTCCGTTCGAGAACGCCCCGATCGCGCCGCCGATCGGATCGACCAGAATGTAGCCGTACGGTTCGCCCCACTGGTCGGTGCCTCGGAAGATCGTCGCCGGCCACTGGCTGGTGCCGCCGATGCACATGATGTCCTTGCGCATCTCGGCGTCGCCGTAGATCATCTTCGAGAGCACGTTGTAGGCCGGATAGAGCGAGATCTCCATCGCCTGCACCGGCGCGGTCGACACCGAGGCGGGAAAGTTGGCGCAGTTGAAGGTTCCCGGAGTGGGATCGAACTCGACGTGGCGCAGCGCGCCGCCGATGCAGAAATACTGGTCCCAGCACAGCAGTTGGTTCAGCGCCACCATGATCGAGCCGCGCCAGCCGGAATAGGTGGCGTTCATCGCGCCGTCCTGCGGCGCGGTGCCGTCGTTGTCGAAGATCAGGCGGTCGCCCTTCTTGGTCAGCGTCAGGCACACGCGGTGCGTGCGCCGATCGCCGGGCCGGCAGCACTCGACGTAGGCGCGCTCGCGCCACACCCCGTCGGGCAGCCGTTTCAGCTTGTCGAGGAAGGCGATCTCGGCGTTGTCCATGATCTTCTTCATCACACCCTTGACCACGTCGGCGCCGTAGCGCTTGATCAGGGCCAGCACGCGGTCGCGCGCCGTCAGGTTGCCGGCGAGCTGGGCGCGGAAGTCGAGCGCCACCGCCTCGGGCTTGCGCGAAGCGCGCAGGTACAGCTCCTCTATGTCGCGCCGGATCTCGTTGTTCTCGACGATCTTGACCGGCGGGATGAGGATTCCCTCCTCGAAGGCGTTTTCGGCCGAGCCGCAGAAGGAGGACGGCGTGATGCCGCCGATGTCGTACTGGTGCAGGCAGTTGGTGACCCAGCAGAAAAGCTCGCCCTTCCAGAACACCGGGCAGATCAGCATCACGTCCTGCTGGTGCGCGGCGCCGACCCACGGGTCGTTGGCGAGGAACATGTCTCCGTCTCGAATCCCGGGATTGTCGGAGCGGTACTCGAGGATCCACTTCACCTGAGTGTCGGTGACCCCGGACATGTACTGCATGTAAGGGCCGAAATACACGAATTCTCCGTCCTCGGCCAGGATCGACGGGTTGAGGTCGAGCGCATACATCGCCACGGGAGAGCCGGACAGGCGCTGGATGGTGGCGCCGTGTTCTTCGTTCACGTGCCACAGGCTGTGGCGCACCACTTCGTAGGTGATCGGATCGATGCGGCGCGCCCGCTTGGTGTGCAGCTTGAGCTTCTTGGAAACCTTGAGCGTCTTGGGCGGCACGTAGCCCATGCCCTTGCCGTCGAAGGCGGCGCCCTTCATCTCGCTCACTCTCGGCATGCCGGCTCCTATTTCCCGAAGTCCATCTCAAAATTGCCGAACGCGTCCACGCGCAGTCGGCGCCCGGGGTAGATCACGATCGTGGTGTCGGTGGTCTCGACCACGCCCGGGCCCGAAATGCGGTTG
Source organism: uncultured beta proteobacterium (assembly GCA_963811085.1). Taxonomy (GTDB): domain Bacteria; phylum Pseudomonadota; class Gammaproteobacteria; order Burkholderiales; family SG8-39; genus DAHVFK01. The sequence continues at coordinate 256,953 of CAWEPV010000002.1, forward strand.
CCGGGCCTGAGTCGCGCGCCGTCGTAGATCGGCGTGGGCACGACGCGCTTGAAGTCCGGCCAGTAGATGTCGCGCCGTCCGCGCGCGGCCTTCGGTGCGACGCGCGCGCTCAACGTCTTCGCGCGCGGCAGCTTCGGCCGCGGTGTGGCAGCGCTCGCGCGCAGCCGCAGGGTGACGATTTCGAGCCGCGCGCCGCGGTAGGACGAGCCCTTGCCGTAGAGCTGCTCGTAGCGCGCGTAGAAGCGGGCCGCGAGCTTCTCGCCGAAGGCGCCCTTGAGGCGGCCCTCGGGCAGCAGCACCTCCACCTCGTTGATCTGGCCGCGGTGGCGCATGTCGAGCGAAAAGGCAAGCCGGCGCCGTGAGCGCTCGACTCCGTCCTGGTCCATCTGCGCATTCGCGCGGCGTTCGAGCTGCTCGAGCGCGCGATTGACGCGCGCTGCGCTGAAGGGGCTGGCCTGGATGTCGGTCAGCTCGTGCACGTGAAGCATGTCGGCCGAGGCGGCGCCGAAGGCGCACCAGGTCGAGGCGATCTCCTTTTGCGGGATGATCACCTTCTTCACCCCGAGCTCGGCGCCGAACACGCCCGCATGCGCGGGGCCGGCACCGCCGAATGCGAACAGGGTGAACTCGCGCGGGTCGAAGCCCTTTTCGACCGTCATCTTGCGGATGATGTCGGCCATCTTGAATTCGGCCACCCGCGCGATCCCGCTCGCGGTTTCGTGCAGCGACAGTCCCAGGCCGTCGGCCACTTTCCGCACCGCGGCCACGGCCTTGGCGCGGTCCAGCCGCATGCGCCCGCCGAGAAAGTTGTCCGGGTTGATATAGCCCAGCACCACGTCGGCGTCGGTGACGGTCGGCATTTCGCCGCCCTTGCCGTAGCAAGCCGGTCCTGGGTCGGCGCCGGCCGACTCGGGGCCGACCTGCAGCGTACGCGTGGCGGGTTCCACGCGTGCGAGCGAGCCGCCGCCCGAGCCGATTGCCTGAATGTCGACCTTGGGCAGGAAGTACTCGTACTGCACGACGTTGGAGACGAACGAATACTGCGGCCGGCCGCCGTGCACGATGCCGACGTCGAACGAAGTGCCTCCCATGTCGGTGGTGATGATGTTCTCGATGCCCATCAGCGAGCCGAGGTAGACCGATCCCGTGACGCCGGACACCGGGCCGGAATCGAGCGTCAGCAGCGGCGAGCCCATCGCCTTGTCGACCGAGACCGAGCCGCCGCCGCATTGCGCGATCTGCAGCGGCTGGCGGTATCCGGCGCCCTTGAGGCGCTTGGCGAGGTTCGCCAGGTAGCGCGCCATGACGGGACCGATGTAGCCGTTGAGGACGGCGGCGGCGGTGCGCTCGTATTCGCCCCATTTCGGCGCGATTTCCACCGAGCAGGACACGAACAGCTTCGGCGCGATGCGACGCGCCATCTCCTTGATCCGCATCTCGTGCGCCGGGTGGCGGAACGACCAAAGGAAGCACACCGCGATCGCCTCCACGCCCTGGGCCACCAGGCGCCGGAGCGCCGCCTCGGCCTGCTCCTCGTTCAGCGGCACCACCACTTCGCCGAAGCAATCGACCCGCTCCGAGACGCCCTCGATCAGGCGCTTGGGCACGATCGGCTCCGGCTTCCGGCTCTCGGGGAAATGCACCACCTTTCTCAGCTCGCGCGAGGTAACGCCGCGCGAGCCGCGCATGATGTGCATCACGTCTTCGTGCCCCTTGGTCGTGATCAGGCCGATCTTCGCGCCCTTGCGCTGAATCAGCGCATTGGTGCCGACCGTGGTGCCGTGGGTGAGGACGCGGATCTGGGCGCAGAAATCCTCGAACGAAAGCCCGAGCCGGTCCGCTGCCACGTTGAGCGCGGCCAGCATGCCTTCGGCGAAGTTGCCCGGCGTGGAGGGAGACTTGGTCGCGGTGATGCGCCCCTTGCCGTCCAGCACCACGCAGTCGGTGAACGTGCCGCCGATGTCCACCCCGACCAGATAGGGACCCACATCGTCTCCCGGATGTTTTACGCGATGCTAAATGATCGAACGATAACTACGCAACCGCATCGAGCACCTATAATGACCCCACCGAAAGGAGTTCGCTATGCTGGACGTGGCGGTCGTCGGCCTCGGTTGGTGGGGCCGCATCATCGTTGCGCTGCTCGCCGGCAGCCGCCGGCTGCGCGTGGTGCGCACGGTCGAGCCCCAAACTGGCGCGGCGGCGTTCGCGGTGCAGCGCGGCATCCCCTGCTCGGGCGACTACGCCGATGCCCTCGCCGACCCCGCGGTGCGCGGGGTCGTCCTGTGCACGCCCCACACGCAGCACGCCGGGCAGATCGTCGCCGCCGCGCGCGCCGGCAAACACGTGTTCTGCGAGAAGCCGCTCGCGCTCACGCGCGCGGATGCGCAGCGTGCGCTCTCGGCCTGCGAAACGGCTCGGGTAGTGCTCGGTGTGGGGCACGAGCGGCGTTTCGAGCCCGGCATCGCCGAGCTGCGGCGCCTGCTGGCGGCCGGGGAAATCGGCCGGCCGCTGCAGATCGAAGCCAACTTCAGCCAGGACAAGTTCCTCGACATGCCGACCGACAGCTGGCGGCTGTCGCCCGCCGAGGCGCCGGGCGGCCCGCTGACGGCCACCGGGATCCACCTGGTCGACCTGTCGGTCAGCGTCTTCGGTCAGCCCGAGCGCGCCTTCGCCAGCGTACGGCAACTCGGGAGCCACCTGGTCAACGGCGACACGCTCGGCGCGCTGCTGACGTTCCGCGATGGCGGGCACGCGCTGCTGAGCGCGATCCTGGCTACCCCGTTCGACGGCCGCTTCGCGCTCTACGGCAGCAAGGGCTGGTTCGAGGTGCGCGACAAGGCCCACCCCGAACAGCCGCAAGGCTGGGTGCTGACGCAATGCATTCGCGGCAGCAAACCGCAGCGGCGCGAGATCCCGCCCGCGCTGGCCATGCTGGCCAACCTCGAGTCGTTCGCCGAGGCCGCGCTGGGAGGCACGCCCTACCCCGTGCCGCATAGCGAGATGCTGGCGACCGTGTCGGCGCTCGAGGCGATCGCCCGCTCGGCCGCAAGCGGCAAGGCGGAAACGGTCGAGGGCTAGCGCCGCCCCGCGCGCCGCAGCCCGGCCATGTCGCCCAGCACGGCGCAGACGGACGCGGTGTCCTGCTTGCCGCGGCCGGCGGCGAGCGCGGCGGTGTAGAGCGGCGCCGAGGCGACGAACAGCGGCGTCGGACAGCCCAGCGCGCGCGCGAAATCGGTGATGATGGCCATGTCCTTCTGCCACACCTCGACCTTCATGGTCGCGTCGCGATAGTCCCCGGCGACCATCATCGGGCCGCGCACCTGGAACATGCGCGAGCTTCCCGCGCCGTCGCCCACCACCTTGTAGACCAGCGCCGGGTCGAGCCCGGCCTTTTTTCCCAGCACCAGCGCTTCCGCCGCCGAGACGTTGTGGATCGCCACCAGAAGGTTGGCGACGAATTTCATCTTGGAGCCGGAGCCAAACTTTCCGACGTAATAGTGCGCGCGCGCGAAACCGTCGAACACCGCAGCGCAGCGGCGCACCGCGGCGCGCGGCCCGCTGGCGTAGACCGCGAGGTCCCGCGTGCGCGCCTGGGCCCCGGTGCCCGAGAGCGGGCAGTCGAGCAGGGTCGCGCCGGCGGCGGCGAGCACGCGCCGCGCGCGCTCCTTGTCGTCGATGGGAAGGGTGCTGGTTTCGACCACGAGCAGCCCGCGCCGCGCACCCGCCGCAAGCTCCGCCGCGACGCGCTGCAGCGCCGCGGCGGACGGTAGCGAGGTGATGATCACCTCGCAGCGCCGCGCGAGCTCGCCGTTGGAGCGCGCCGCCCGCCCGCCCGCGCGCGCGAGCGAGCGCCCTGCGCGCGCAACCGGGTCGTAGCCCGCCACGCCGAATCCCGCCCGCACCAGGTTCGCCCCGATGGCTGATCCCATGATGCCGAGCCCCGCTATGCCAATGGTCTGTTTCACCGCCGCCTCCCCGAATGCCGGATGGCCTTAGAATAGCGCGATGCCGCTCAGCCACATCGAGCACGTGCTGATCCAGACCGCCGACATGGCGGCCACGCGGGACTGGTACGTGCGCGTGCTCGGCTTCCGCGTCGGCCCCAATCCGGATTTCAAGTTCCCGGTCTGCTGGCTGTATCTCGGCGACCAGGACGTGATCCACGTAACCGAGGGCGGTGCGCAGGTTTCCGACAACCGCAGGCGCTACGTGGGCCAGGAATCCGCGGCGACGCAGGGCAGCGGAGTCATCGACCACATCGCGTTTCGCTGCGCCGGTCTCGAGCGGATGCTCGAGCACCTGAACGCGATCGGTGTGCAGTTCAAGCGCCGGCAGGTGAACGACCAGGGGCTATACCAGCTCTTCCTGTTCGACCCGAACGGCATCAAGGTGGAGCTGAACTTCGCCAACAGCGAGGCGCGCGGCATCCGCGCCGAGCTGATGGCCGCCGACCTGCCGGGCTAGACTTTCCCCAGCGCCCGCAGCACGCGCTCTGGCGTGCAGGGCTGCGCCGGCACGCGGGCATTGAGCGGCGCCAGGGCATCGTTGATCGCGTTCATCACCGCCGCCGGCGCGCCGGCGGTGCCGGCCTCGCCGACGCCTTTCGCGCCGAGCTCGGAGGTGCGCGTGGGCGTCGAAACGTGCGCCACCACGATGTCCGGCAGCTCGCCCGACATCGGCACCAGGTAATCGGCCAGGTTGCCGTTGAGCAGCTGGCCGTTGTCATCGTACAGGCAGTGCTCCCACAGCGCCGCGCCGATGCCCTGCACGATGCCGCCGCGGATCTGCTCGTCGACCAGCATCGGATTGATCACCGTGCCGCAGTCCTCGACGCACCAATGCTTGAGCAGCTTCACGAAACCGGTCTCGGGATCGACCTCGATCAGCGACGCCTGCATGCCGTTGGTGAAGGTGAAGGGGTATTCGCGCGGCGTGTAGTGCCGCGTTACCGTGAACTCCGACTGGAATTTCATCGGCAGCGTGTCGGGACGGAAATAGCCCACCCGCCCAACTTCGGCCAGCGGAAGTTTCTCCTCGCCGGTCGTCTTGCTCACGATTGCGTTGCCGGCGACATCCAGCTTCGACTTGTCCTCGTTCAGCATCGCCGCCGCGACATCGAGAATGTTGGCCCGCAGCGCCTTGCCGGCCTGCAGTACCGCCTCGCCGCCGATGCCCGCGCCGCGCGAGGCCCAGGTTCCGCCGCCGTAGGGCGTGGTGCCGGTGTCGCCCGTGATGACGCGCACCTTGTCCATCGAGACACCGACCGCGGTAGCCGCGATCTGGGCAAAGATGCCCTCGGTGCCCTGGCCCTGCTCGGTCACGCTCGCCATCACCGTGACCATACCGGTCGGCTCGAGCCGGATCGTGGCGCCGTCCTGCGCCGAGATGCGCGCGCCGCCGACGCCGTAGAACGCGGGCGAGGGGTTGGTGACCTCGATCATCGCCGCCAGGCCGATGCCGCGGTAGACGCCCTTCTTTCTGAGTGCCTGCTGTTCGGCGCGCAGATCCTTGTAGTTCATCAACTCGAGCAGGCGGTCGAGCGTCTTGTGGTGCGAGAGCTGCTCGAATTTCAGGCCCGAGGGAAAGCTGTAGGGATAGGCGTCGTCGGCGATCAGGTTGCGGCGCCGGAACTCCGCCGGGTCCATTTTCAGCTTCGCTGCCGCCAGATCGACGATAGCCTCGGTCAGCGCGACCGCGATCGGGTGGCCCACCGCGCGGTACTGGCAGGTCACGTTCTTGTTGGTGAACACCACGTTCATCTGCGCGCGGTAATGCTGGTGCTTGTACGGCCCGCCTACCAGGTTGACCACCTGGTTGCCCTCGATGCCGCTGGTGCGCGGATAGACCGAGTACGGGCCGATGCCGGTCAGGTCGTCGAGCTCGAAGGCCAGGATGTCGCCCTCGCGGCTGACCGCCAGGCGCACTTTGGCGCGGTGCTCGCGCGCGTGGATGTCGGTAAGGAATGATTCGAGCCGGTCGGCGACGAACTTGACCGGCCGGCGCAGCATCACCGACAGCGCCGCGGTCGCCATCTCGTCGGGGTAGACGTGCACCTTGATGCCGTAGGAGCCGCCGACGTCCTTGCAGATGACGCGCACGCTGGCCTCGGGAATGCCGAGGTGGCGCGAAAAGATGTCCTGCATCATGTGCGGCGCCTGCGTGGCCTGGTAGACCGTGAGCGAATGCTCCGCGGCGTTGTAGTCGGCGAGGATCGAGCGCGTTTCCAGGCAAACGCCGGTGTGGCGGCCGAAGTCGTAGGTTTCCTCGACCACCACGTGTGCGTTCGCGAACGCCGCGTCGACTTCGCCGGCGTTCAGCTCGCGCCGGAAGCAGATGTTGTCGCCCAGCTCGGGGTGGATCACGTGGTCGCCGCGCAGCGCCGCCTCCATGTCCGTGACGACCGGCAGCTCTTCCCACTCGGCCTCCACATGCCCAAGTGCGTCTTCCGCCTGCGCGCGCGTTTCGGCGACGATCGCCGCCATCGCCTCGCCCTGCCAGCAGGCGCGCTCGATCGCGATCGCGTGCTGCGGCGGGGACTTGATGCCTTTCAGGTGCGCAAGCACCCCGACCCAGGGGGTGCAGACCTCGGCCAGCGCGCGGCCGTCGACGGTGGCGATCACGCCGGGCTGCGCGCGCGCTTTCGACAGGTCGAGCTTCTTCAGCTTCGCGTGCGCGTAGGGACTGCGGAAGTAGACCACGTGCGCGAGGCGCGGGAAGCGGAGGTCGTCGACGTAGGCTCCGCGCCCCTGCAACAGGCGCTTCGCGTTCGGGCGCGGTTCACTCGTGCCGATATAACCCGTTTTGACCTTTGGAAGCTTCTCCGGCGCGTTCATCGCTTGGCTCCCTCGCGTCTCGCTTCGAGCACCGCCTCGATCGCGTCGACGATCGCATGGTAGCCGGTGCAGCGGCAGTAGTTGCCCGCCAGGTGCTCGCGTATCTGCTCGCGCGTCGCGTCGGGCCGATACTTCACCAGATCCAGCGCGGCCAGCAGCATTCCCGGAGTGCAGAAACCGCACTGCAGCGCGTTGCGCTCGTGGAACGCGCTTTGCAGCGCGGCGAGCTCGCCCGAATCAGACAGCCCTTCGATGGTGTCGACCTTGCGGCCGTTTGCCTGCACCGCCAGCATGAGGCAGCCGCGCACGATTTCGCCGTCGACGCGCAGGGTACAGGCGCCGCACACCCCGTGCTCGCAGGCGGTATGCGACCCCGTGAGGCCCATCTCCTCGCGCAGGAAGTCGACCAGGTGCTGGCGCGCCGGCACGCGGCGCGTGACCCGCGTGCCGTTGAGCACAAACGTGGTTTCAATTTCGGTCGCCGGGGCCTGGCTCATTGTGCCTCCGTGGTCACTGCACCAGGGCCGCGAGCGCGCGGCCGGTCAGCACGCGCGCCAGGTGCAGCTTGGTCGCGGCAGAGTGATAGAGATCCGGCAACGGATCGAGATCGTCGCCCAGCGCGGCCTGCACCGCGGCGACCGTCTGCGGGCCGTAAGCCTTGCCCTCGAGCGACGCCGCCGCACGGTGCGCGCGCACCGGCGTCGCGCCGACCCCCAGATAGGCCAGCCGCAGGTCGGAGACCGTGCCGCGCTCGATGTGCGCGTGCGCGGCCACGCCGACGATCGCGTAGTCGCCGTGCCGGCGCGCGAGCTCGACAAACGCGGAGCGGTAGCCGGGCCCGAGCAACGGAAACTCCGCCGCCAGCAGCAGTTCACCGGGTCCCAGCGCGGTGCTGTACAGGGCGCGGAAGAAGTCGCGCGCCGCCACGCGCCGCTCGCCGCTTGCACCGGCGATGACGAGCGCGGCGTCGAGCGCCAGCGCGCAGGCAGGGTATTCCGCCGCGGGATCGGCAAGCGCGATCGACCCGCCCAGCGTCCCGGCGTTGCGGATCGCCACGTGCGCCACGTGCACCACCGCCTGCGCGAGCAGCGGCACGTGCCGCGCCACCTCGGCCGAGCGCTCGATTTCGCAGTGCCGCGTCAGGGCGCCGATGCGCAGGCTGCCGTTCTGTACCCGGATGCCAGAGAGCTCCTTCAGTCCGGTGATGTCCACCAGCAGCTCGGGCGAGGACAGCCGCATGTTAAGCGAAGCGAGCAGGCTCTGGCCTCCGGCGAGCACGCGCGCCGCCTCGCCATGCCGCTCGAGCAGCGCCAGCGTCTCGGCGAGCGAATCCGGGCGCGCGTAGGCAAACGACGGCGCTTTCATGCGAGACCTCCTCCCCCTCGGTGTCAGCCGATTATAACGACGCGGCGGATCACCTCGTGCGAAAACCCGCGGCCCTGCAGGAACCGCGCGCGCCTGGCGCGCTCCTCGAGCGTTGTGGCGGGCAAAGCGTACTTGCGTCGCAGGATCTCGCGCGCGCGCTCGATTTCGCCGGCGCTCGCGCCGGCAGTGGCGCTCGCGGCCGTCTGTTCGGCGACGCCCTTGGCGCGCAGGTCGTACGCGATGCGCGCGGCGCCGTACTTGCGCGCAAGCTGGCGCGCCCGCGCCTCGGCATAGCGCTCGTCAGATAGCTGCTTCTTCTGCTCCAGCTCGTCGAGCAGGCGCTCCAGCGCCGCAGCCGACTCGGCCCGCGGCGCGAGCTTGCGCGCGAGCTCGGCCCGCGAGTGCTCGCGCCGCGTCAGCAGGCGCAGCGCCCGCGCCTTGAGCTCCGCCGCCGAGTCCGGCTCGTCAGCCCCGTTTGCGCGCGGGCGCAGGGGCAGACTCCTGTTCGACTTCCTCGTTGGCGGCGGGCACGACCGGCAGCGGCAGCGCCACCCCGGCGGCCTCGCGCACCCTCATCTCGATCTCGCGCGCGAGCTCGGGGTTGTCCTTCAGGAAATCGCGCGCGTTGTCGCGGCCCTGGCCGAGCCGGTCGCCCTTGTAGGTGTACCAGGCTCCCGTCTTCTCGACGATGCTGTGTTCCACGCCCAGCTCGAGGATCTCGCCTTCGCGCGAGATGCCCGTGCCGTACATGATGTCGAACTCGGCCTGGCGAAACGGCGGCGCAACCTTGTTCTTGACCACCTTCACGCGCGTCTCCGAGCCGACCACCTCGTCGGCCTTCTTGATCGAGCCGATGCGCCGGATGTCCATGCGCACCGAGGCGTAGAACTTGAGCGCGTTGCCGCCAGTCGTGGTCTCGGGGTTGCCGAACATGACGCCGATCTTCATCCGGATCTGGTTGATGAAGATCACCAGCGTGTTGGTACGCTTGATATTGGCGGTCAGCTTCCTCAGCGCCTGGCTCATGAGGCGCGCCTGCAGGCCCATCTGCGGCTCGCCCATCTCGCCCTCGATCTCGGCCTTGGGCGTGAGCGCCGCCACCGAGTCGACCACGATCACGTCCACCGCGCCCGAGCGCACCAGCATGTCGGCGATCTCGAGCGCCTGCTCGCCGGTGTCGGGCTGCGAAATCAGCAGTTCGTCGATGTCGACCCCGAGCTTGGCGGCGTACTGGGGGTCGAGCGCGTTCTCGGCGTCGATGAAGGCCGCCGTTCCGCCCATTTTCTGCGCCTCGGCCACCACCTGCAGCGTGAGCGTGGTCTTGCCGGAGGATTCCGGACCGTAAATTTCAACCACCCTGCCGCGCGGCAGGCCGCCCACGCCAAGCGCCAGATCCAGGCCAAGCGATCCGGTCGAGACCACCTGCACGTCCTTGATCGCCTCGGAGTCCATGCGCATCACCGAGCCCTTGCCGAACTGCTTCTCGATCTGCGACAGGGCGGCGGCCAGCGCCTTCGATTTGTTCTCGTCCATCGTGTACCTCTTCTTGTCTGCGCCGGCATCTACGGCGGGCGATTCCCGGGCCGGCACCGAGTACTGTATAAACGTCCATGTATTGTATCGGTTGACGCATGCGTGTCAACCGGCTGCGCGTATTATCGACTATTGCTCAATGGCGCCAATGCCTTGAACAATTCATGCTACTGCCGGGAGGAGCCTTGAAGATCCGCGAACTGCACCTTTTCGTCCAGGAAATCGTCGACCATGCGGGAAGGGCGGTCTCGCCGCCTGCCTTGCGCGCGGTGAGCTGCGCCGTGCTCGAAAACCCGATGGCGCAACGGCCCGCGACCGACAGCCTGCAGCCGTTCGTCGACGCCTCGGTGGCGGTAGGCGAAATCCTCACGCGCCGGGCACTCGAAGCGCTAGGCCCCCGAGTTCCGATCGCTTACGGCAAGGGCGTCCTGGTCGGCGCAGGCGGGGACCTGGAACAGGGCGCAGCGATGATCCACTGCCGCATCGGACTCGCGATGCGCACCGCGATCAAGGGCGGCCGCGCTCTGATTCCCGGCAACGCGAAGCTCGCCGCGCCGGGCGCGACGCTCGACATCGTCCTGGGCGGCGTCGACGATGGCTGGAACTACGACGCCATGGATACGGCAGAGGTACGCGTGCCTGGCGCTCCGCGCGCGGATGAGATTGTCCTCGCGGTCGCCTTCGCGACCGGGCGGCCCAACGCAAGGATCGTCGGGGCGGCTGAAAGCGTGGTGCAAGACCTCGTGGCAAAACTGAGAGGTTAGAATCGGGCCCTTGTTCGTTCGAGAACCGATGGAGAAGACGATGGCAAAACTCGCATTTCTTGGGTTGGGCGTGATGGGCTACCCGATGGCGGGTCACCTGCTGAAGAAGGGCGGGTACGACGTGACGGTGTACAACCGCACGGCCGCCAAATCCGCGCAGTGGGCCAAGGAATACGGCGGCAAGAGCGCCGCCACCCCCAGGGAAGCCGCCCAAGGCTGCGACTTCATCATGATGTGCGTCGGCAACGACGACGACGTGCGCGCAGTCGCCTACGGCGACAGCGGGGCGCTGGCCGGACTGAAAAAGGGGGCCGTACTGGTGGACCACACCACGGCATCCGCGGTGGTCGCGCGCGAGTTGCACGCCAAGTGCAAGGAAAAGGGCGTCGGCTTCGTGGATGCCCCCGTCTCCGGCGGCCAGGCGGGCGCAGTGAACGGGCAGCTTGGCATCATGTGCGGCGGCGAGCAGGCCGATTTCGACAAGGCCAAGCCGGTGATCGAAGTCTACGCCAAGATGGCGGCGCTGATCGGCGCGCCCGGCGCGGGGCAACTCACCAAGATGGTAAACCAGGTCGCCATCGTCGGCCTGCTGCAAGGGCTTTCGGAAGCGCTCAATTTCGGCAAGAACGCCGGCCTCGACATGGAGAAAGTCGTCGCCGTCATCTCCAAGGGCGCGGCGCAGTCTTGGCAGCTCGAGAACCGCTGGAAGACCATGGTAGAGGGCAAGTTCGAGGGCTTCGGCTTCGCCAGCGACTGGATGAGAAAGGACTTGAACATCGCGCTCGCGGAAGCGAAGAAGAACGGCTCCTACATGCCGGGCACCGCGCTCGTCGAGCAATACTTCGGCCGCATCAGCGCCGCCGGCCACGGCCGCTGGGACAACACGGCGCTGATGGGCCTGCTGGCGAAGGACTAGCCCTCTTTCTCGCGCCGCAGCTTCCAGGTCGCGAGCGGCCCGAGGACGGCGCCGATCCCGAGCGTCGCCCAGGCGATGCCCCAGGCGTGCGGGTCGGCGACTTCCTTGCCCCCGCCGCCGAGGTCGAGCGCCCAGCCGAACACCACCGGGCTGACCACGCCGGCGCCGAAGCCGATCGCGGAGCGGACCGAGAACGCGACGCCGACCTGATGCGGAGGAACGCTCTCGGCGAGCAGCGTCGAGTGCGTCGACGAATCGGCGATGGCGGAAAAGTTGTACACGCAGGCGAGCAGCACCAGCAGCGCCGCGGGAGCATTGATCAGCCAGCCGATCGAGAACGAAAGCACCAGGCTCACGCACGACCACAGCAGGATCGTTTCGGTGCGGCCCCAGCGGTCGGCCATGGTGCCGCCGAGGATGCTGCCGCCGATGTTCGCGACGTAGGTCACTGCCACCAGCGCGAGCGCCGCGGTGGCGGCCGCATGGGCGCCCTCGCCGCCCGCGGTCAACGCCGCGGTGAGAAAGGCCGGCAGCCAAGCCCACAGCCCGAGCAGCTCCCAGTTGTGGCAGGTATAGCCCAGGATCGAAAGCATGCCGCGGCGGTTGGCGAACACAGCCGGCAGCGCGGCGAGCGCGCCCTCGCCCGCCGGGCGCGGATGGATCAGGTTCGGCGTCGTGCGCATCGCGACGAGCGCCATGATCCAGGCCAGAAACGGCAGCACCGCGACCGCGCCGACCGCCGCGCGCCAGCCGGCGAAGCCGAGCACCAGTCCCGACCAGCCCCAGGCACAGTGCATAGCCCGCGCTCGAGGCGCCGATCACGAAGCCCATCGCGCGCCCGCGCCGGTCGCGCTCGACGTGCTCGTTCACCAGCCCGAGCACCGGCGTATAGGTCCCGCCCTGGCACAGCCCGGTCAGCAGGTGCAGCCAGTAGGCCGACCAGAATCCATGCGCGAAAGCGACGAACAGGATCGGCGCCACCCACGCCGCGACGCCGGTCAAGAGGTAGGTGCGGCGGGCGCCGAAACGGTCGGCGAGAAAGCCCACCACGAACAGCGAGACCAGGTAGCCGAGGTGGAACGCGGACTGGATCAGGCCCGCCTCGCGCCCGGACAGTTCCCAGGCCTGCTGCGTGAGCGGAAGGACCGCGGAGTAGGCGACGAACCAGCTCGCCGCCAGCATGCGGCTCACGCACAGCAGGGCGAGCCAGCCGCCGCGCCCCGGAGCGAAGCTCACCTGCTCAGGCGCCCAGCGCCAGCCTTACCGGAATGCGCCTTGCGCCGAAGGGTTTGCCGATCTTTCCATAGCGACCGGCAAGCTGGTGGCCACAAAACCTGCATGCGCCCTCGTCCGTCAGGTGGTAGGCGCGGATGTCGTACCAGTCGCGCACGATCACCGCTTCCCCGCACGCGGGGCAGCTGGTGGTGCCGCCCTCTTCGTCGTGGACGTTTCCAGTGTACACGTAGCGCAATCCGGCGCGCAGCGCAGTTTCGCGCGCGCGCTTGAGCGTCGCCGGCGGCGTCGCGGGCACGTCGCGCATCTTCCAGTCGGGATGGAAGGCGGTGAAATGAAGCGGCACGTCGCGACCCAGGTTTTGCGCGACCCACTTGCACTCGGCCTCGATCTCCTCGTCGGAATCGTTCTTGCCCGGGATCAGCAGGGTGGTGATCTCGGTCCAGACCCCGGTCTCCTTGGCCAGGTAGACCAGCGTATCGAGCACCGGCTGCAGGTGTGCGCCGGTGAGCTTGAAATAGAAGTCGTCGGTGAACGCCTTCAGGTCGACGTTGGCGGCGTCCATTCTCGAATAGAACTCGCGCCGCGGCGCGGGATAGATGTAGCCCGCGGTCACCGCCACGGTCTTCACGCCCTTGGCATGGCAGGCGTCGGCCACGTCGAGCGCGTACTCGGCGAAGATCACCGGGTCGTTGTAGGTGAACGCGACACTCCTGCAGCCCAGGCGCAGCGCGGAATCGGCGATCATCTGCGGCGTGGCCTGGTCCATCAGGGTATCCATCTCGCGCGACTTGGAGATGTCCCAGTTCTGGCAGAACTTGCACGCCAGGTTGCAGCCCGCGGTGCCGAACGACAGCACGCTCGAGCCCGGGTAGAACTGGTTGAGCGGCTTCTTTTCGATCGGATCGACGCAGAAGCCCGACGAGCGGCCGTAGGTGGTGAGCACCATCTTTCCGCCCTGCATCTTGCGCACGAAGCAGGCGCCGCGCTGTCCTTCGTGCAGCTTGCAGTCGCGCGGGCACAGGTCGCACTGGATGCGCCCGTCGTCGAGCGCGTGCCACCAGCGCCCGGGATGGCTGGACTCGGGGATCATGCTAATCGGTGAAATCGGCTTCGCGCCATTTCTCGACCTGGTAGCGCCAGACGTTGCATTGCACGAGCGGCGTGTCCGCGGGAAGTCCCGCCTTGCGCTTGAGCTCCTGCATGAAGCGGCGTCTGTCGGGCAGACTTTCCCAGACCTGCGGCAGAAAGGTGCCGCGCCGGCCGCGGTGCTCGAGGATCACCCCGTCCACGCCTGGCCGCAGCCGTCCGAGCAGATCGATCTCGTCGCGAAATTCGGCCTTCTCAGGGGCGGAAAGCAGCGACACCTCTGCCGCGACGCGCGGCCACTCCTGCAACGTGAGGGGGGCGAAGCGAGGGTCGCGGAAGGCTGCGTTCTCGGCGTTCGCCGCGACGTCCTGTCCGAGCGGCCGGTGCGCCTGCAGGCTGCCGATACAGCCGCGCAGCACGCCGTCCATGGTGAGCGTGACGAAGCTGGCCCCCGGCTGCGCCAGCCACACGGGATGATCGAGCCGCGGCGCCGCCGCCTGGCCCAGCTGGCGCCCGATCGCGCCGCGCGCGATGCCGAGCAGCGTGCGCCCCTGCTCGTCGCGCGAAGGCGCTCCACCGGGCTCGTAGAGCGCGAACGACGAGTAGCCGACCACGCGGGCGCGATCGCCGGCGGTGTCGCCAGAATTGCACGCGCCGAGCAAGCGGATCGACAAGCCCTTGTCGCGCGCCACGCGCAGCAGGCCGTTGAGCGGCGTCGCGCCGCAAGCCTGCTCGTGATTCAGATCGGAAGCGAGCGAGGCGATGCGCGCGAGCGTCGCGCCGTCGATGCGCTTGGCCTCCTGGTAGCTGTGGTAGTGCGACAGGTCGGTGCTGATCACGAACAACGTTTCGCTTCCGCCCCACAGTCGCTCGATGACCCCGGCCACCTCGGCCATGCTGGCGTCGCCGACCGCGAGCGGAACGAGCGAGAAGCTGCCCAGCACCTTCTGCAGGAAAGGCAGCTGGACTTCGAGCGAGTGCTCGAGCGCATGCGCGGCGGGACTGGTCACCACCTGCGGCAGCTCGGCCAGCACGCGCACCGCGTCGGCGTCCAGCGCTACGCGGCCAAGCGGGGTCGCGAACGCGTCGACACCCGGAAGCGCGAGGCCACGCACCGGGACCCGGTGCACCGGCCCGAGCAGCACGACCCGGGTCACGCGGTCGCGCGCGGGGGCCAGGGCTTCGTAGGCGCGCGCGGCGATCGCGCCCGAATAGACGTAACCGGCGTGCGGAACGATGACTGCTTTGGGAACCCCATCGGCCTCGCCGCCGGGCGCGGGCGAGGCCAGGAATTCGCCGAGCTGCGCGGTGAGCGCCAGCGGGTCGCCCGGGTAGAAGGCGCCTGCGACGGCTGCGGGTCGGACGGTGGGCATAGGCCTTAAATGGGGGCCGTACCCGTGAAGTTCTAGACCTGGCCTGCGCCCGCGTCAAGCCATTCGACGACGCCCTGCAGCGCGCGCAGCACCGACTGGCGCCGCACCTTCTCCCGGTCTCCGGTGAAATGGCGTGTTTCGCTTCGGACCGCGCCGCCGCGGTCGGCCCAGGCGAAGCACACCATCCCGACCGGCTTGCCGGGCGTACCGCCGCTCGGCCCGGCCACGCCGGTTACCGCCAGCGCGAGCGTGCCATGGCTCGCGGCGAGGGCGCCGAGCGCCATTTCGCGCGCGGTCTCCTCGCTCACTGCCCCATAGCGCGCGAGTGTCTCGGTGCGCACCCCGATCAACTCCTGCTTGGCCTCGTTGGAATAGGTGACGAAGCCGCGCTCGAACCACTCGGAGCTGCCTGCGACAGAAGTCACGACCTGTGCTACCCAGCCCCCGGTGCACGATTCGGCGCTCACCAGGCGCTCGCCACGCTCCCTGAGCCGGCTGCCGGCCACGGCTCCTAGCGTGTTCAGTGGGTCGGCTGTCATCACGTCAGCAGCCTGTGCGCGATTGCGAGCACAACAAGCGTATAACCCGCCGCGAGCACATCGTCGAACATGACCCCGAAGCCGCCCTTGAAGCGGCGCTCGAAATTGCGGATCGGCGGTGGCTTCACCACATCGAAGGCGCGGAAAACGAAGAACGCCGTAACCTGCCAGCCGATGTGCTGCGGAATCACCGCGAGCACGGCGAGCATGGCCACGACTTCGTCCCACACCATTCCCCCGTGGTCGGCGATCCCGAGGTGGCGTCCGGTGACCGAACAGGCCCAGACCCCGGCGGCGAAAAAGAACGCGACCAGGATCCAGAACACCGGCGCGGGATAGGCGTCGCCGAGCTGCCACCAGAGCGGGAACGCAAGCAGCGTGCCAAAAGTCCCCGGCGCGAAGCGCGCGAGGCCGACGCCGAAGCCGAACGCAATGAAGTGCGCCGGATGCGCGAAAACGAAACTCGCCCGGGGACGGAAGATCATCATGCGCGGAAGTGGTCGAAACCGGCGGCCTGGGGCATGGTGCAACCAGTGGCGTCGAGCAGCTCGAGCAGTGTGCCGCCGGCGTGAACCGTGCCTACGCGCGTAAGCGCGACGCCGAGCTCCGCGGCGAGCGCGGTCAGCTCGGTCTGCCGCGCCGGCGCCGCCGTGAACAACAACTCGTAATCGTCACCCCCGGAGAGCACGCAGTCGGCCTCAAGCCGCGGGTCGGCGAGAGCCGCCAGCGCCGCCGGCCGCGGCAGGCTGGCGTAGTGAACCCGTGCACTCACCCCGGAGCGCTCGAGCACATGTCGCAAGTCCCCGGCGAATCCGTCCGAGATGTCGATCGCGCTGCTTGCGAGGCCGCGCAGCCGCTCGCCGAGCGCTACGCGCGGCTCCGGCTCGTTTAGGCGTCGCGCGGCCTGTGCCGCATCCTGCTGCCCCAGCTTCACCCGACCCCGGCTATGCGCGAGCGCGAGCGCCGCCCCGCCGAGCTCGCCTGAGACCCAGATGTCGTCGTTCGGCCGCGCCCCCGAGCGCAGCAGCGCGCGCCCTTCGGGAACCTCACCCAGGATCGTGACCGCGATCGCCAGGCTTCCGCGCGTCGTGTCGCCGCCGATCAGGTCGACCCCGCATCGCTCGGCGAGCGCGTACCACCCCGCCGTGAAGGCTGCCAGCCAGGCTTCGTCGGCCTGCGGCAGCGCGAGCGCGAGCGTCGCCCAGCGCGGTGCCGCGCCCATCGCAGCCATGTCCGACAGGTTTACCGCGAGCGCCTTGTGGCCGAGCGAGCGCGGATCGGCTCCGACGGCGAAGTGGCGGCCTTCCAGCAGCATGTCGGTGGAAACCGCCAGCGCCATGCCGGGCCCGGGCTTCACCAGCGCGGCGTCGTCGCCTACCCCGAGCAGCGCGCTGCGCGCGGGACGGTCGAAATAGCGCCGGATCAGCTCGAACTCGGAAAGCATCGCCCTGCCAGTGTAGCGCGGGTCGCGCGCCGGGCCGCGACTCGGTCCGCGCGCGCTCAGGCGGTCAGTCGCGCCCGCGCGACCTCGGCCGGGCGCAGCTGGGCGGCGAGCTTCTCGAGCACGCCGTTGACGAAGCGATGGCCCTCGGCGCCGCCGAAGCTCTTGCCGAGCTCGATCGCCTCGTTGACCACCACCTTGAACGGCGTCTCGGGATGCGCCATCAACTCGAGCGCGCCGATGTACAAGATCGCTCGCTCCACCGGCGAGAGCCGGCCGAACGAGCGCCCGGTGACGCACGGCAGCAGCAGCGCCTCGAGCTCCGCCGCGCGACTGAGCACGCCGCCGACCAGTTCCTCGGCGAGCGTCTGATCGCAGCGATCGTAACCCTCCAGCGCCTTCGCCTGCTCGAGGATCTCGCGCGCGTCGCCGCCGGCAAGCTGCCACGTATAGAGTGCCTGCAGGGCGATTTCGCGCGCCCGGCGCCGATAGCTCTTCATCGCCAGCGCTCCGTGAGCGCGTTGCGCAGGTGCGCCATCTCGACCGCCACGCGCACGGCCTCGGCTCCCTTGTCTGCGCGCGCCTGCGCCTGCGCCTCGTCGTCGGTGGTAAGGATGCCGTTCGCCACCGGAATGCCGAACTCAAGCGCGACGTCCATCACGCCGCGCGCCGACTCGTTGGCAACCACCTCGAAATGGTAGGTATCGCCGCGTACCACCGCGCCGATCGCCACCAGTGCGTCGAATCGACCCGACTGCGCCATCCACTGCAGCGCGAGAGGGATCTCGAGTGCCCCTGCGACGCTCGTGCGCATGACGTCCTCAGCGCGCACGCCGAGAACGGCGAGTTCGGCGTCGGCTCGCGCCAGCAACTGCGCCACGATCTCCTGGTTGAAACGGCTGGAGACGATACCGATGCGCAGGCCCGCGCCGCTGATCGGTTCGGTCATCGCTCAGCCCCTGGGCCGCGGCAGATCGGCGTAGCCCGTGACCTCGAGCCCGAACCCCGCCATGCTCGGCATCTTGCGCGGCGCCGCCATCAGGCGCATCTTGCCGACGCCCAGATCGCGCAGAATCTGCGCCCCGATGCCGTAGGTGCGCAGGTCCGTGCTGCGCAGGTCGCGACGTGGCGCTTTTTCTTCGGGCCGGGCCTCCGCCAGGCGCTCCTCGAGCGCCTCGTCGGACTGCGCGCAGTTGAGCAGCACCATGATGCCGGCCCCGGAGGTGGCGATCGCCGCCAGCGCCTCCGGAATGCTCCACGAGTGCGTACCCGCGCCCGAATCGAGCAGATCGACGATCGACAGCGGCTCGTGCACGCGCACCAGCACCTCCGAATCGGCGCGGATCTCGCCGCGCAGCAGTGCGAGGTGAGTGCCGCCGGTCGGCACGTCGCGATAAGCCACCATGCGAAAGCGCCCCCACGCGGTATCGATCTCCCGCTCGACGGAGCGCCGCACCAGCGACTCGTTCGCCCCGCGGTACTGGATCAGGTCGGCGATGGTGCCGATCTTCAGCTTGTGCGCCGTGGCGAACTCGATCAGCTGCGGCAGACGGGCCATCGTACCGTCGTCGTTCATCACCTCGCAGATCACCGCGGCCGGCGTAAGTCCGGCGAGTTGCGCCAAATCGCATCCCGCCTCGGTATGCCCCGCCCGGACCAGCACCCCGCCGGGCTGTGCCACGACCGGGAAGATATGGCCTGGCTGCACGATGTCCGTCGGCTTCGCGTCCCGTGCCACGGCCGCGCCCACGGTTCGCGCCCGATCGTGCGCCGAGATTCCTGTCGTCACGCCGTCCGCAGCCTCGATCGATACGGTGAAGTTGGTCCCCATCGGCGAGCGATTGTCATGCACCATCGGCGGCAGATCGAGCTGGCGGCAGCGCTCTTCGGTAAGCGTCAGGCACACCAGGCCACGCGCATGCTTGGCCATGAAATTGATCGCCTCGGGGGTAACGTGCTCGGCCGCGATGACGAGGTCGCCCTCGTTCTCGCGGTCCTCTTCGTCGACCAGGATAACCATGTGGCCCGCCCTGAGCTCGGCGACGATCTCGGGGGTAGGGCTGATGGTGGTGATCTCGCGCCGCATATGCGGATTATAGTGCCCCGCCGGAAACGAAAACGGGGCGCGCTCGCGCCCCGTTTACCTGGCTATCGGGCGTCGCGCCTACTCTTGCGCCTCCGCCTCCGGAGCGCCGCGGGCGGCGATCTTTTCGCGGATCCGCGCCGACTTGCCGGAACGCTCGCGCAGGTAGTAGAGCTTGGCGCGGCGCACGTCGCCCTTGCGCTTTACTTCGATCGAGGCGATCAGCGGCGAGTGGCTCTGGAAGGTGCGCTCGACGCCCTCACCCGAGGAGATCTTGCGCACGATGAACGAGGAATTCAGGCCGCGGTTGCGTTTTCCGATCACCACGCCCTCGAACGCCTGGACACGCTTCCTCTCCCCTTCGACCACGTTGACGCTCACCACGACGGTGTCGCCCGGAGAAAAATCCGGAATCTTCTTGCCGAGGCGTTTGATCTCTTCCTGTTCGATTTGCTGGATAAGGTTCATGGTTATGCTCCGTTTCTCTGCTCCTGCCGGAATTCGTCCAGCAGCTTACGTTCCTCGTCGTTCAATTCCCGCGCCGCGAGCAGATCCGGCCTCCTGAGCCAGGTCCGTCCCAGCGCCTGCTTCAACCGCCAGCGCCGGATCTGTTCATGGTGCCCGGAAAGCAGCACCTCCGGCACGCGCGTCCCGGCATAAACCTCCGGCCGCGTGTACTGCGGGCAATCGAGCAGTCCTTGCACAAAGGACTCCTCAAGCGCCGATTCTCCGTCGCCGAGCGCACCCGGCAGTTGCCTCACCACCGCGTCGATCAACGCCATTGCCGCCAGCTCGCCGCCCGAGAGCACGAAATCCCCGAGCGACAGCTCCTCGTCGACGCGCCGCGCGAGCAGCCGCTCGTCGACGCCTTCGTAGCGGCCGCAAAGCAGCGTCACCGCCCGCTCCTGCGACAGCTCGATCACCCTGCGATGGTCGAGCCTCCTGCCCTGCGGCGAAAGGAAGATCACCCTGCCCTTCGCCTCGCCCTGCGACGCGACCACCGCGTCGAGCGCTTTGTCCAACGGTTCGGCCAGCATCACCATGCCCGGCCCGCCACCGTACGGTCGATCGTCGACCGTGCGGTAATTGTCCGCGGTGAAATCGCGCGGGTTCCACGTCTCGAGGCGCCAGAGCCCCTTCTCTCTTGCGCGCCGCGTTATTCCCGACTGCGTCACCGCCACCAGCGCCTCGGGGAACAGCGTCACCACGTCGAAGCGGATCACCACTCCGCGCCCCACTCCACATCGATGCGCCTGCCCTCGAGATCGACTTTCCTCACCACCGCCGGCACGAACGGCACCAGCCGCGTGCTCTTGTCGCCCGCCAGTTCCATCACGTCGTGCGCGCCATTCGAGAACAGACCCCGCACGACCCCCAGGACCAACCCCTGGGCATTCACCACCTCGAGCCCCACCAGATCGGCCCAGTAATACTGCCCCGCTTCCGGCTCCGCCAGCGCCGCGCGCGGCAGCGTGACGATGCTGCCTTTCAGCGCCAGCGCCTGCTCCCGGGTCTCGATGCCTTCCAGCTTGGCGAGCAGGTTGCCGGAGTGGACCCG
Source organism: uncultured beta proteobacterium (assembly GCA_963811085.1). Taxonomy (GTDB): domain Bacteria; phylum Pseudomonadota; class Gammaproteobacteria; order Burkholderiales; family SG8-39; genus DAHVFK01. The sequence goes on from CAWEPV010000002.1 coordinate 277,683, forward strand.
GCTCGCCTCGATCCTGTACGGCACGTCCCCGATCCACCACTTTGCATGCGTTCCGAGGGCGCCCGCCTCGGCGCTGTAGGGCGCCACCCGGATCCAGCCGCGCACGCCGTAATTACCGGCGACACGGCCCATTTCAATCAGCTGCTCAAGCGGCTTTCTTGCCAAACTGCTTTACGAGCCGCACGACGGTGGCCGAGAGCTGCGCACCCTTGCCCTGCCAATGCTTCACGCGCTCCACGTTGACGCGCAGGGCCTCGCGGCCCTCGGGCGCCTTGGGATCGTAGAAGCCCACGCTCTCGATGAAGCGCCCGTCGCGCGCCCGGCGCGAATCGGCCACCACCATGTGATAAAAAGGCCGTTTGTTGGCGCCACCGCGCGCCAGTCGAATCACCACCATTGGGTATCCCCGTCGAACCGCGAAAAGGCGCGGATTATACGTCGAAAATCAGGGTTTTGGGAAGCCCGGCGCGTGGCCGTCAGCGGATGCCCGGCAGGGCGCCTTTCATGCCCCGCATCATGCGCGCGAGGTTGCCGCCCTTCATCATCTTCATCATCTTCTGCATCTGCTCGAACTGATTCAGAAGACGATTCACCTCCTGCACCGAAACCCCGGCGCCCGCGGCGATTCGACGCTTGCGGGAGGCCTTGAGCAGCTCGGGCTTGGCACGCTCCTGCGGCGTCATCGAGTTGATGATGCCTTCTATTCGGCGCATCTGCCGGTCGTCCTGCAGTTGCGCGGGGTTGATCTGGCCGGTGAGTTGCGCCGGCAGCTTGTCCATCAGCGCGGACATCCCGCCCATCTTCTTCATCTGCTGGATCTGGGCCTTGAAATCCGCGAGATCGAAGCCCTTGCCTTTCTTGATCTTGTCGGCGACGCGCTTGGCCTCGTCGAGATCGACGCCCTTGTGCGCCTCCTCGACCAGGGAAACGATATCCCCCATGCCGAGAATGCGCGAGGCCATGCGTTCCGGGTAGAAAGGCTCGAGCCCGGCGAGCTTCTCGCCTACACCGACGAATTTCACCGGCTTGCCGGTCACCTGGCGCACCGACAGCGCCGCGCCACCACGCGCGTCGCCGTCCAGTTTGGTCAGAATCACTCCGGTCAGCGGCAGCGCGTCGTTGAATGCCTTGGCGACGTTGACCGCATCCTGTCCCTGCATGGCGTCGACGACGAACAGCGTCTCGACCGGGGCAAGGAGCGCGTGCAGCTCGGCGATCTCCTTCATCATCGCGTGCGTCGATGGCCAGCCGCCCCGCGGTATCCACGATCAGCACGTCGTGGTAGTGCGTCTTCGCGTACTCGAGCGCGCGGCGCGCGATGTCCGCCGGCGCTTCGTCGGGCGAGGTCGCGAGGAAATCCGCTTCCGCCTGCGCCGCGACCGCCTCGAGCTGCTCGATCGCCGCCGGGCGGTACACGTCGCAGGAAACGACCAGGACCTTCTTCTTCTGTTCCCTCAGCAAACGGGCAAGCTTGCCCGTGGTCGTGGTCTTGCCGGAGCCCTGCAGGCCCGCCATCAGTATCACGGCGGGCGGCTGCGCGGCGAGGTCGAGTCCGACGTTGGCGTCGCCCATCAGGTGGGTCAGTTCGCGATGCACGACGCCCACCAACGCCTGACCCGGAGTCAGGCTGCCGATCACGTCCTGGCCGAGCGCTTTCTCGCGCACGGCCGCGATGAAGTCCTTGACCACCGGCACGGCGCAGTCGGCCTCGAGCAGCGCGACCCGGACCTCGCGCAGCGCGTCCTGAATATTGGACTCGGTGAGGCGGGCCTCGCCGCGCAGCGTCTTGACGATGCGCCCTAGCCGCGTTGTCAGGTTGTCGAGCATTCGATGGCTGTGCCGGGGAGGGAGGCGCCGCGGCAACGCGGCACGCGGTGATAAACTGAAATGATGGCGTACATTCTACTGCACGTGCTGACCTGCGCCGTGTACGCGGGCCTCGCGCTGCACTTCTGGAGGACGCGCTGGTCGGCCAGGCCGGCGGCCCCGGCCGCGGGCGACCCGGCGGGCGGCCTGCGGACCTGGGAGCGGGCGGCGCTGTTGCTGCCGATCGCGCTGCACGGCTGGCTGCTGTACGCCGACGTCATAGCGCCCTCCCAGCCGCGCTTCGGGTTCGCCCACGCACTGTCGGCGATGCTCTGGCTGGCGGTGCTTTTTTACTGGGCGGAAAGCTTCTTCTACAATCTCGAAGGCATGCAGGCGCCGGTGCTTGCGCTTGCGGCGCTCACGGCGCCGCTGCCGGCCATCTTCCCGGGCTACGCCACGACGCACGCGGCCTCGCTCGAGTTCAAGCTCCACCTCGTGCTCGCAATGCTGGCTTACAGCCTGTTCACCATCGCCATCCTGCATGCGCTGCTGATGGCGGTGGTGGAGCGCCGCCTGCACGGCGCGCGCAAGGGACCGATGGCGATCGGCGAGCCGCTCGGGCCGCTGCGCGGCCCGTTCGCCTCGCTGCCGCCTTTGCTGACGCTCGAGAAGCTGCTGTTCCGCCTCATTGGCGCGGCATTTGCGCTGCTCACCCTGACGCTCGCGACCGGAATCATTTTTTCCGAATCGCTGTTCGGCCGGCCGATCCGGTTCGACCACAAGTCAGTGTTCGCGGTGGTCTCCTGGTTGACCTTCGCCGCGTTGCTGGTCGGGCGTCACTTCTACGGTTGGCGCGGCCGCACTGCGCTGCGCTGGACGCTCGCCGGATTCGTATTGCTGCTGCTGGCCTACATCGGAAGCCGGTTCGTGCTCGAGGTCGTGCTGGGCCGCGGCGCAACCTAGCGGCGCCGATGGAAGAAATCCCCTTATCGGCGGAGCTGGCGGTTCTGGTCGTGCTGCTTGTGCTGTCGGCGTTCTTTTCAATCGCCGAAACGACCATGATGGCGCTGAACCGCTATCGGCTGAAGCACCTGGTGGCTCAGGGTCACGGCGGCGCGCGGCGCGCGTCGGCGCTGCTCAAGCGTACCGATCGTCTGCTCGGCGGCATTCTCATCGGCAACACGCTCGCGATCACCGCTGCAACCACCGTCGCGAGCGTGGTTGCAGTGCGGCTGCTGGGCGAGGACAAGCTCACCTACGCCGTGAGCACGTTCGTGATTTCGTTCCTGATCATCGTTTTCTCCGAGATAACGCCCAAGGTGGTGGGCGCCACTTATCCGGAGCGCATCGGGCTACCTCTCGCCTACGTGATCGGGCCGGTGCAGCGGCTGCTCGATCCGGTCGTGTGGTTCGTCAATCTTTTCGTCCGCCCGCTTCTGCTGATGCTGGGCGTTCGGCCGGAGGAAGACGTAGAGGTGCAGAAGCTCTCGCCGGAGGAAATCCGCACCTTGGTGCTCGAGTCTTCGAGCTTCATGCCGAAGAAGCACGTGAGCATCCTGCTCAACCTGTTCGACCTGGGCAGCATTACGGTTCAGGACATCATGGTGCCACGCGCGCGCATCGAGTCGCTCAAGCTCGACGACGACATGGAAGCGATTAAGCGCCAGATGGCGACCGCATATCATCGCCGGCTGCCCGTATTTCGCTCCAGCCAGGGCGACGTGGCAGGCGTGCTGCACCTGCGCAAGGTGCTCGGCCCCCTGGATGCAGGTGCATTCAACAAGGCGACGCTCGAAGAACTGGTTGCCGAGCCGTACTTCGTGCCGGCGGCGACGCCGGTATTCACGCAACTGCAGTACTTTCAGGAAAGAAGAGAGAACATCGCGCTAGTGGTCGACGAGTACGGCGAGCTGATGGGGCTGGTCACCCTGGGCGACATCATCGAGGAGATCATCGGCAAATTCACAACCACCGTTCCATCCACGGCGCCCGCGCTGCACTGGGACGAAGACGGCAGCGCGGCGGCCGACGGCGCGATGCCGGTGCGCGAGGTCAATCGCGCGCTGGGCCTAAGCCTGCCCACAGACGGGCCCAAGACGCTAAATGGACTGATCCTCGAGCATTTGCAGGACATCCCGGAGGCCGACGTCTCGATCAAGATCTCGGGCGTGCCGATGGAAATCGTTCACTCGCAGGGACGGGCCGTGAAAGCGGTGCGCATTTTCCGCCCCACGGAGGCCGCCACTGCCCGGGGGGAAGCGGTTTAAAAAGCCTCTGACAAGGTCTTTCGAACAACCGTTCTGACCAAGGAAAACGTCGTTTTGTCAGCGCGTTAGCGCTGAAACCTGAGGCTTTACAAAAACGCGAGCCCAAGGCATTATCGACCGCTAACCGCGGAGCCTCACACCATGGCCCGAGCACAGGCCACAGCTCAGTCGATACCGCCCGCGAGCGGGCTGGCCGGGCTCGCGCGTGCGCTAGTTCAGCACGGCCAGCTCGAAGAGTCGGAAGCCGAGGCGCTGGCGCGCGACGCGCATCGCACCGGCGTCACCTTCGTCGAGCAGTTGATAAAGAGCGGGCGCTCGCGCGCGGCCGACGTGGCGCAGTTCGCATCCTCGACCTTCGGCTATCCGCTGCTCGATCTTTCGGCCTACGACCACAGCTACCTGCCGCGCGGCACGATCGACGCCAAGATGATCCAGGCCGCCCGGGTCGTGCCGCTTTACGTCCGCGGCAAGCATCTCGCGCTGGCGGTGTCCGATCCCACCCGCACGGACGTGATCCACGACGTGAAGTTCCATTCCGGCCTCACGGTCGACCCGATCGTGGTGGAGGACGACCAACTCGCCGTGTTGGTCGAGGCGGCGGTCAGGAGCGCGGAGCAGGCGCTAGACGCTTTCATCGACGACAACTTCGACTTCGAGTTCGCCGAGGAGGAAGCGGCGGGAGAGGCGTCGGCCGGGACGGCCGAAGTCGATGACGCGCCGGTGGTGAAGTTCATCCAGAAGATGATGGTCGACGCCATCGTCGCAGGCGCTTCAGACATCCATTTCGAGCCCTACGAAAAGAGCTACCGGGTCCGCTTCCGCGTTGACGGCGAGTTGCGTGAGGTCGCCACCCCGCCGCTGGCAATCCGGGAGAAGGTCTCGGCGCGCATCAAGGTGCTGTCGCGCCTGGACATAGCCGAAAAGCGCACACCGCAGGATGGGCGCCTCAAGCTCGCGGTGTCCAAGTCCCGCGCGATCGATTTCAGGGTATCCACGCTGCCGACCCTGTTCGGAGAAAAGATCTGCATGCGCATCCTCGACCCCGCGGCAGCGATGGTCGGCATCGATGCGCTCGGCTACGAGGTCGAGCAGAAGCAGGCCCTGCTGGAGGCGATCGGGCGACCCCACGGCATGGTGCTTGTGACCGGCCCGACCGGTAGCGGCAAGACTGTGTCGCTGTATACCTGCCTTGGCCTGCTCAACCGGCCGGAAACCAATATCTCGACGGTAGAGGATCCGGTCGAAATCAATCTTCCCGGAGTCAACCAGGTAAACGTCAACGACAAGGCGGGCCTCAGTTTCGCGGTCGCGCTGAGGTCCTTCCTGCGCCAGGACCCGGATGTAATCATGGTCGGGGAGATCCGCGACCGGGAAACCGCCGAGATTGCGATCAAAGCGGCGCAGACCGGGCACCTCGTGCTCGCCAGCCTGCACACAAACGACGCCCCCGCGACGCTCGCCCGCCTGATCAATATGGGCGTAGCGCCGTTCAACATCGCCTCCAGCGTGAACCTGATCACGGCGCAGAGGCTCGCCCGCAGGCTATGCTCTTGCAAGCGGCCGGCCGACATTCCAGTCGAGGCGCTGCTCGAGGCCGGTTTCACCGAGGAAGACCTCGAGGGCGGCTGGCAGGCTTACGCGCCGACAGGATGCGAGCTTTGCAATGGGCAGGGCTACAAGGGTCGGGTGGGCATCTATCAGGTGATGCCGCTATCGGAGGAAACGCGCCGCATCATCATGAAGGGCGGCGACGCAATCGATGTCGTGGAGCGGGCGCGGGCCGAGGGGGTGCTGGACCTGCGCCAATCGGGTTTGCGAAAGGTACGCCAGGGCATGACCTCACTGGAAGAAGTCATGGCCTGTACCAACGAATGACGCCGCAGGGCCTGCGGCGAGGCTTCTAAGGGAGTTTCTATGGCGACGGCAGCGGCAGCGAAGGGTCCCAAGGAGTTCGTCTTCAATTGGGAAGGCAAGGATAAGAGCGGCAAGATCGTGCGCGGCGAAATGCGCGCGACCGGCGCGACCATGGTGAATGCCACCCTGCGCCGCCAAGGCATTCTGGTGCAGAAGGTGAAGAAGCAGAGCATGGGCCGCGGCGGCAAGGTGACCGACAAGGACATCACGCTTTTCACCCGTCAGCTGGCGACAATGATGAAGGCCGGCGTGCCGCTTCTGCAGTCGTTCGACATCGTCGGCAAAGGCGCGAGCAATCCCGCCGTGTCGAAGCTGCTTATGGAGGTCAAGACCGAAGTCGAAACCGGGTCGTCCCTCGCCGCTGCGTTCAGGAAATACCCTCTTTACTTCGACGCCCTGTTCTGCAACCTGGTCCAGGCCGGCGAACAGGCCGGGATTCTGGAGAGCCTGCTCGACCGCCTTGCCGTCTACAAGGAAAAGATCCTCGCCATCAAGTCGAAGATTAAGTCAGCGCTCTTCTACCCCATCGCGATCATCGTGGTTGCCTTCCTGATCACCGCGATCATCATGATCTTCGTCATTCCTGCGTTCAAGCAGGTGTTCACCAGCTTCGGCGCCGATCTTCCCGCGCCGACGCTTTTCGTCATGGCGGTCTCGGATGCATTTGTCGCCTACTGGTACATCATCTTCGGCGTTATCGGTGGAGGCCTGTACGCGTTTTTCGCCGCCTGGAAGCGTCTGTTGCCGGTGCAGATCTTCATGGATCGGCTGCTGCTGCGCGTGCCGCTGTTCGGAGCGCTGGTGCGCAAATCCACCATCGCGCGCTGGACGCGCACGCTTGCCACAATGTTTGCCGCAGGTGTGCCGCTGGTCGAAGCGCTCGACTCGGTGGGCGGCGCCTCGGGCAACCACGTTTACATGATGGCGACGAAGCAGATTCAACAGGAGGTTTCCACCGGCACGTCCCTCACTGTCGCGATGCAGAATGCCAGGGTCTTCCCTTCTATGGTGATACAGATGTGCTCCATCGGCGAGGAAACGGGCTCACTCGATGCGATGCTGGGAAAGGTGGCCGACTTCTACGAAGCCGAGGTGGATGACTCGGTCGAAGCACTGTCCTCGCTCATGGAGCCGATGATCATGGTCGTGCTCGGGACGCTGATCGGCGGCATGGTCATCGCGATGTACCTGCCGATCTTCAAGATCGGCCAGGCGGTCTGACGAAATCAGGCGAGCAATATTGATGGACGCCCTCAGCGGGCTCGCGCAGCCGCAGTTCGTGCCATGGATCGCCGCCGTCCTCGGCCTTTGCATCGGATCGTTCCTTAACGTCGTCATCCATCGTCTGCCGAAGATGATGGAGCGCGAGTGGCGCGCGCAATGCGCGGAGCTCGGGGGGCCCGCGGGGTCGACCGAGGGTGCCTCGACCGACCCGGAGCGGTTCAACCTGATGGTGCCGCGCTCGCGCTGCCCGAGCTGCGGGCACAGCATTGGCGCGCTCGAGAACATTCCCGTCGTCAGCTGGCTGATCTTGCGCGGCAAGTGCTCGGCCTGTGCGGCGCCGATCAGCGCGCGCTATCCGGTGGTGGAACTTGCCGCCGGCGCGGCGGGGGCCTACGCGGCCTGGCGCTATGGCTTTTCGCTCGCCGCACTGGGGGCGATGGCCTTCTGCTGGGTGATGATCGCACTGGCGTTCATCGATCTGGACACGCAGCTGCTCCCTGACGATCTAACGCTGCCTCTGCTTTGGGGCGGCCTCGCGCTCAACCTCGGCGGGACTTTCGCGCCACTGCAATCGGCGGTGATCGGTGCGATGGCGGGATATCTCTCGCTATGGCTTGTGTACTGGGCCTTCAAGCTCGCGACGGGCAAGGAGGGAATGGGCTTCGGTGATTTCAAGCTGCTGGCGGCAATCGGCGCATGGCTCGGCTGGCAGGCGCTGCCGCTTGTCATTCTGCTGTCGTCGGTGGTGGGAGCAGCGGCGGGAATCTCGCTGATGCTCTTTACCAAGCACGGCCGTGATCACCCAATCCCGTTTGGACCCTACCTCGCGGCGGCCGGACTGATCGCGCTATTCTGGGGAGCCGAGATCACGCAACGCTGGCTGCCGCTCGCCGGCTGATGCCGCTGGTGATCGGCCTCACCGGCGGCATAGGCAGCGGCAAGAGCGCCGCCGCCGATGAGTTCGCGCGGTTGGGAGCAACGGTAGTCGATACCGATGCGATTGCGCACGAGCTCACCTGTGCCGGCGGTGCGGCTGTCTCCAGTGTGCGCAACGAGTTCGGCGACGTCTACGTAGACGCGAGCGGGGCGATGGACCGGCGCAAGATGCGGGAGCTGGTATTTTCGGACCCAGCCGCCAAGCGGCGGCTCGAAGACCTGCTGCATCCGCTTATCCGTGCGGAATCGCTTCGGCGCATCGCTGCCGCGAAGGGACCCTATGTGGTGCACGTGGTGCCGCTGCTGATCGAGTCGCAGGACTATCGCCGGCGCGTCGACCGTGTGCTGGTGATCGACTGCCCCGACGAGCTGAGGCTCGCGCGCGTGAAGGCGCGCAGCGGGCTCGCGGAGGACGAGGTGCGCCGCATCATCGCCGCGCAGGCGACAGCCGCCACGCGACGTGCGGCGGCCGACGATCTGGTCGACAATGGGGGCAACCTGGAAGAGCTGCACGCGCAGGTTCGCGCGCTTCACAAACGCTATCTGGAGCTTGCGGCAACCAGCCGTTAGGTTGTAATCAAAGCGCAAATCCCTCAGAATCGTTGGAATATTTCAACAACGAGGCGATCCCGGCGCCACCGTGATCACGTACGAGTATCCGCTCAACGAGCGCATCCGCACGCTTCTGCGCCTCGAAGACCTGTTCGAGCGCTCGCGTCACTTCGTCGCGCGAACCGAGCAGCCCGACCACCACATGGCGCTGCTCACGCTGTTCGAGATCCTCGAGGTCGCCAGCCGCGCGGACCTGAAGTCCGACTTGCTGCAGGAGCTCGAGCGCCAGAAGCAGGTGCTGCTTTCGTTCCGCAACAACCCCGCCATCTCGGAGGATGCGTTGAGCGGAGTCCTGCGCGACATCGAGCAGGCGTCCGCGGCGCTTTTCTCCATGACCGGCAAGATTGGCCAATATCTGCGCGAGAACGAGTGGCTGATGTCGATCAAGCAGCGAACCGGAATTCCGGGCGGCGCCTGCGAGTTCGATTTGCCGTCCTATCACTACTGGCTGCATCGCCCGGCCGAGGAGCGAATAGGACAGCTTGCCGCCTGGACCAGCCCGCTCTACCCCCTGCGCGACGGAACCGCGATCATCCTGCGCATCCTGCGTGAATCCGGAAAACCCCAGAGCCTCGTTGCGCAGGGCGGCATGTTCCAGCAGATGCTGGGGGGCAAGACGGCGCAAATGCTGCGCGTGCGGCTTGATCCGGACGCGCCGTGCGTACCCGAGATCAGCGCCAACAAGTACGTGCTCAACATCCGCTTCCTGTCGCAGTCTAGGGAAGACTCGCGCCCCAAGACGGCCGACTGGGACGTTGCCTTCGAGCTGACTTTCTGCAATCTGTAGTGGCGACGAAGGCCCCGACCATGGTTGCGTGCCCCCGCTGCGGCGCGTTCGCCCCATTTGCGCCGCAGAACAAATGGCGGCCGTTCTGCAGCGAGCGCTGCAAGCTGATCGATCTCGGGGACTGGGCCGCCGAGCGCTACCGGGTGCCGCAGCCACCCGAGCCTTCCTCCGACGACGAGCCGCCCGAGACCTGAGGCCTCAGCTCCAGGCACCGCGGATCATTGCGACGCCGTGCGCGCCCGCGCGCCATGCGTCTTCCACGTCTGCTGCCCGCATTCCGCCAATCGCGTAAATCGGAATGCTGGCGCCGCGGGCCAGTTCGGCAAAGCGCGACCATCCCATCGGCGCGGATGCCGGATGCGAAGCGGTCGGCTTGACTGGTCCGAGGACCGCGAAATCGAGCTCGAGCTGCATTGCCTGCGCCAACTGCTCGGCGTCGTGGCACGACGCCGCTACGAGTCCCGGCGGTCGCTCGGCGAGCGACATTAGGTCCCGGGCGGCGAGATGTACGCCATCGGCGCTCACCAATCGCGCAAGCGCCGCGTCCGAATTCACCAGCGCGCGGGCGCCGTAGCGGTGCGCAAGTCGCACGGCTGCGCGCGCGAACTCGGCGCGCTCGTCTGGATCCATTGTCTTGTCGCGGATCTGGATCAGCGTCAGCCCCTGAGCGAGACGCCTCTCGAGGCGTTTCAGCATCGCTTCCGCACCCAGCGTTTCGGACGTGCTAATTGCGTACTCATTGGGCAACGCAAGCGAAGCGAGCACCGGCGCATTCGCCGGCAACATCGGCTGCGCCACCGGGGTGTCGGGCCGCTGCCACGCAATCGTCTGCCCTTCCCTCGGATGGGGCACCCCGGACCACTCAAGAACGCGAAAGAAATTCAACTGCACGGTGGCGTGCGAATACGCGTGTACGCGCGTGATCCACGGATAGGCTCGGACGACGTTTATGCCGAGCTCCTCGAGCAGCTCGCGCGCCAGCGCGCCGGAGGCCGGCTCACCGGGCTCGATCTTGCCACCGGGAAACTCCCAGTAGCCGGCGTAGACCTTGCCCGGCGGACGGCGGGCGATTAGGAAGCTTCCGTCGGCACGCAGAATGACCGCGGCCGCGACCTCGAGCACCCTTTGCTACCGCTTGCCGCGCGAGGTGCGCGTGGTGGCCTGCTTGCCGGCCCAGTCGCGCGCGAACTGGTACGCAACCCGCCCGCTCCTCGAGCCGCGCAGCAGCGCCCACTGCAGCGCACCATGCCGCGCCGCTTCGGCGTCCTTGTCGTTGCAGCCGAATGCCTTCAGCCAGTGCGCGACGATCGCCAGGTACTCGTCCTGGTCGAAGGGATAGAAGGAGACCCACAAACCGAAACGCTCGGACAGCGAGATCTTTTCCTCCACGGTCTCGCCGGGATGAATCTCGTCGTCGACGTACTTGGTTTCGAGGTTCTCCTGCATGTACTCGGGCATCAGATGACGACGGTTGGAGGTCGCATAGATGAGCAGGTTCTCGGAGGTCGAGGAGATCGAGCCGTCGAGCGCGACTTTGAGCGCGACATAGCCGGCCTCAGCCGCCTCGAACGACAGGTCGTCGCAGAACAGCATGAAGCGCTCCTTGCGACCCGCCACCATGTCAGTGATTGCGGGCAGGTCCATGAGGTCTCGCTTCTCGATCTCGATCAGGCGCAATCCATCCCGTGCGTACTTGTTCAACAGGCCTTTGATGATCGACGACTTGCCGGTTCCGCGCGCGCCGGTCAGGAGCACGTTGTTCGCCGGCTTGCTTTGCACGAACTGCCGGGTATTCTGCTCGACTTTACGGATCTGGCCGTCGATGCCCCGCAGATCGGCGAGTCGGATCCGGTGCACGTGGCGCACCGGTTGCAGCCAACCACCGAGATTGAGCGGTCCGCCCTTGCGCCAGCGAAAAGCGATGCTCGCGTCCCAGTCGGGCGCCGGGGGCGGCGGCGGCAGCAGGGCTTGCAGCTTGTCGATCAGCGCTTCGGCGCGGGCCAGCAGAGCGTCGGGATCGGTCTTCATGATCTGTGACTAGGTCCTGTACTCGGCGTTGATCTTGACGTAGTCGAAGGACAGATCGCAAGTCCAGACCGTGGCCGCGGCGGCGCCGCGGCCGAGCAGCGCGCGCACCGTAAATTCCGGCCTGGCCAAAACCGCCGCTCCCATCTCCTCCCGGTAGTCGGGATGGCGCCCACCGTTCGCCGCCACCAGCACGTCGTCGAGATACAACTGCAGCCTCGACGTGTCGAGGTCGGCGATTCCCGCGTTTCCGATTGCGGCCAAGATGCGGCCGAGGTTGGGATCCGACGCAAAAAAGGCGGTCTTCGCCAGCGGGGAATGCGCGATGGCGTAGGCCACGCGTCTGCACTCCTCCACGGAGCGACCGCCTTCGATTCGAACCGTGATGAACTTGGTAGCGCCCTCGCCGTCGCGCACGATCGCCTGCGCGAGCTGCGAGGCCACCTCGGTGATCGCACGGCCCAGGGCCGCCAGGTCCGCCTCGCCGTGCGCCACGACGCCCGAGGCGCCGCTCGCGACCACGACGAAGGCGTCGTTGGTCGAGGTGTCGCCGTCCACGGTGATGCAATTGAACGAACTATTTGCGGCTTGGCGCACCAGCGCTTCGAGCTCCCGCTGCGACACTTTCGCGTCGGTCGCGACGAATCCCAGCATCGTCGCCATGTCGGGACGGATCATGCCGGCCCCCTTCGCAATTCCAGTCACCGTTACCTCGCCCGCGCTCAGCCGCGCCCGACGCGAGGCCGCCTTCGGCACGGTGTCGGTGGTCATGATCGCTTGTGCGGCCGCAGCCCAGTTGTCCGCGCGCAGATCGGCCACCGCAGCCGGAAGTCCGGCGATGATGCGCTCCGCCGGCAGCGGTTCCATGATCACCCCGGTCGAAAACGGCAGCACCTTCTGCGCCGCGCAGCCAAGCGAACGCGCGACCGCGTCGCACACCGCCGCCGCACGCGCCAGGCCGTCCTCTCCGGTGCCGGCGTTCGCGTTGCCCGTGTTGACCACCAAGGCACGCATATCCGCGCCGGCCGCGAGGTGACGTTTGGCCAAGACGACGGGCGCCGCGCAGAACCGGTTCTGGGTAAATACGCCCGCGGCGATCGAGCCTGGCTCGAGCCGCATCAGAAGCAAGTCGCGCCGGTTGGCCTTGCGCACACCGGCCATCGCGACGCCAAGCTCGATCCCCGCCACCGGGTGCAGCGAGGCAGGATCAGGCGGCCTCAGATTAACTGCCATCGACTTCAGGTCAGCTTGCCGTGGCAGTGCTTGTACTTCTTGCCCGACCCGCAGGGGCAAGGATCGTTGCGCCCGACCTTTTGCGTCGGACGAACCGTCGGTTGAGGCTTCTTGGCCGCCGCCGAGGCGAGCGCCTCGTCTTCGGCTGCGAGCTGGACGTCGTCAAGGCTGGGGTGCTGCATGCGAATGTTCTCGACATGCTGCTCGTCGTCGACCTCGGCTAGCGCCTCCGTGGCGCGGATCTCAACCACGGCGAGCGTCTTGGTTACTTCAAGCTTCACCGATTCGAGCATGGCGCCAAACAACTCGAAGGCCTCGCGCTTGTACTCCTGCTTCGGATCCTTCTGCGCATAGCCCCTCAGATGGATGCCCTGCCGCAGATGGTCGAGCGCGGCCAGATGCTCCCGCCAATGACCATCGAGGATCTGCAGCATGACGTAACGCTCGTATTGCCGGAACGACGCGTCGGCTCCTTCCGGTACCTTGGCCGCGTAGGCCTCGTTCGCCCTCTCGATCACGCGCTCGAGCAGCGTTTCGTCGTGCAGATCGGGCTCCTTTTCCAGCCACTGCTTCAGCGGTAGGTCGAGATTGAGCTCCGCCTTGAGCGTCGTTTCCAGGCTGGCGATGTCCCACTGTTCCTCCACGCTCTCCTCGGGAACATGGCTGCGGAAGATGTCGTTCAGCACTCCCGCCCGCAATTCCGCGATCCTCGCCGAGACGTCCTGCGATTCGAGCAACTCGTTGCGCAGCGAATAGATGGTCTTGCGCTGGTCGTTGGCGACGTCGTCGTATTCGAGCAGCTGCTTGCGGATATCGAAGTTACGCGCCTCGACCTTGGTCTGGGCCGATTCGATCGAGCGCGACACCATCGCATGCTCGATCGCCTCGCCTTCCGGCATCTTGAGCATCACCATGATGCGGTTTATCCGGTCGCCGGCGAAGATCCTCAGCAGCGGATCCTCGAGCGCAAGGTAAAAGCGCGACGAGCCCGGATCACCCTGGCGACCGGCTCGGCCCCGCAGCTGGTTGTCGACCCGGCGCGACTCGTGGCGCTCGGTGCCTATGATGTGAAGCCCGCCGGACGCCACCACGTCGTCGTGCAGTTGGTGCCACTCGGATCGCAGCTTTTCGATCCGCGCCGTCTTGTCCGGCAGGGGAATCGCTTCGTCCGCTTCGATCAGCTCGACCTGCTTGTCGACGTTGCCGCCCAGTACGATGTCGGTGCCGCGGCCGGCCATGTTAGTGGCGATGGTGACCATCTTGGGCCGTCCGGCCTGCGCCACGATCTCGGCCTCGCGCGCGTGCTGCTTCGCATTCAGCACCTGGTGCGGCAGCTTGTCCTTGTTCAAAAGCGATGACAGCAGCTCCGAGTTCTCGATCGAAGTGGTGCCGACCAGCACCGGCTGTCCGCGCGTGTAGCAGTCGCGGATATCGTCGATGATCGCGTTGTATTTCTCCGGCGCAGTGCGGTACACCAGGTCGAGGCGGTCGTCCCGGATCATGCGCTTGTGCGTCGGCACGACCACCGTCTCGAGCCCGTAAATGTCCTGGAACTCGAACGCCTCGGTATCGGCCGTGCCGGTCATGCCCGCCAGCTTGCCGTAGAGGCGAAAGTAGTTCTGGAACGTGATCGAGGCGAGCGTCTGGTTTTCGTTCTGGATCGAAACCTTTTCCTTGGCCTCGACCGCCTGGTGCAGTCCGTCCGACCAGCGGCGCCCCTGCATCAGCCGCCCGGTGAATTCGTCGACGATGATCACCTCGCCGTTCTGCACCACGTAGTGCTGGTCGCGCAGGAACAGGTAGTGTGCGCGCAGCGCCGCGTACAACTGGTGCACGAGATTGATATAGGCGGGCTCGTACAGGCTCGCGCCCTGCGGCAGGAGCCCGACACGCGCCAGAACCTCCTCGGCCCGGGCATGACCCGATTCGGACAACAGAATCTGGTGATTCTTCTCGTCGACCCAGAAGTCGCCCGGCCCGTTCTCCTCCTTCTGCCGCGTGAGCAGCGGCGCGACTTCATTCATCCGGACGTAAATCTCGGTCCGGTCCTCTGCCTGCCCCGAGATGATGAGCGGGGTACGCGCCTCGTCGATCAGGATCGAGTCCACCTCGTCGACGATCGCGTAGGGCAGGCCGCGCTGGTACTTCTCCTCGACGTGCATCGCCATGTTGTCGCGCAGATAGTCGAAGCCGAACTCGTTGTTGGTCCCGTAGACGATGTCCGTCGCGTAGGCTTTGCGCTTCTCCTCCGGCTCGAGCTGCGGGATATTGACCCCGACCGTCAGCCCGAGAAAACCGTAGAGCTTGCCCATCCACGCCGCGTCACGTTGCGCAAGATAGTCGTTCACCGTCACGATGTGGACCGCCTTGCCGCCCAATGCGTTGAGGTAGGCCGGCAGCGTCGCGACCAGCGTCTTGCCCTCGCCGGTGCGCATCTCGGCGATTTTGCCGTAGTGCAGCACCATGCCGCCGATCAGCTGTACGTCGAAGTGGCGCATCCGCAGCGTGCGTTTGCCCGCCTCGCGCACCACGGCAAAGGCCTCGGGAAGCAGCTTCTCGATCGCGTCCTTCAGCACCTCGGCGCGCTCTTCCTCGGCCGCGCCGGCCACACTGTCGGCGATGCGTTTCCTGAATTCGTCGGTCTTGGCACGCAGCTGCGCATCGGTCAATGCCGCGACTTCCGGCTCGAGCGCGTTGATGCGGGCGACCTTGCGCGAGTACTGCTTGAGCAGCCGCTCGTTGCGGCTGCCGAAGATTTTTGTGAGAACGTTTGGGATCATGAAGGTTGCGACCCGCCCGGCGGTCGGACAGCAGGGGCCGGCGCGAGGACGCGGCGCCGCCTCGCCGGGGTCAAGCGGAAAGGGAAAATTTTAGCATGGCCGCCGCGGCGGCCCGCCCCGCGCCTAGTCCTGCGCCCGCGCCACGCGGCGCGGCTTCGCATCCGGCAGCGTCGGGTCGGTAGCCTTCAGAAAGCGGTCAGGGTTGAGCGCGACGCCCTTGTAGCGCACCTCGAAATGCAAGTGCGGGCCGGTGGCGCGGCCGGTTGAGCCGCTCAAGCCGATTTCATGGCCACGCATCACGATTTCACCGGTCCTGACCAGGATCTTCGACAAGTGCGCGTAGCGCGTCGACAGTTCGTTGCCGTGGTCGATCTCCACCAGGTTCCCGTACTGCGGATGATGCCCCGCGTAGTGGACTACGCCACCGGCCGCGGCGAGCACCGGGGTTCCGTTGTCGACTTCGAAATCGATCCCCTCGTGCATCGCCAACTGGCCCGTGAACGGATCGATGCGCTTGCCAAAGCCCGAGCCGCGGGCGGCGTGCACCGGAAGCATGGTCGGCATGACCTTACGCCGCACCGCCAAGTCGCGCAGCTCGGAGTCGAGAACGCCGTACGTGTCGGAGCGGTTCTCCATCTGGCGCGAAAGCAGGGCCACCCTGGACCCCAGGTCGTCGATCGAAAGGTTCTGCGGCGGCATGGTCGAGACCGCGCCACCCAGCCCGGGCGGGGTGCCAAGGTGGATATCCGGCGACTTGATGCCGCCGAGCGACGAGAGACGCTCACCCAGCGCGTCCAGACGAGCCAACTGCGCCTGCATCTCGCCCAGCCTGACCGCCATGGCGTTGACGTTCTGCTGCACGTACTGGCGCGCCTTTTCAGCCTCTGCCCTCTGCGCCGCGGCGACCAGCTTTTCGACAAATGGGAGCTTGAATTCCGACGCGTAGTGCAACGTCGTCCAGTACACCGCGCCGGTCAGCCCAACTAGCAGCAGCAGGGCCAGGAACAACGAGGCGACCACATGGCGTGGCGCAATGGTCACCGACCGGGCTTTTGCCAACCGGTCGGAGATCAAGATAATCTGCACGTTCCGCTCCTCACCACTTAACCCCCGTGCGATTTCCGAGAATCGGCCGCTACCTCTCGACCAACGACGATTTGCAGCCCGTTGTCGCTAAAGCGCTCGAAATCCACGCGCTAGCGGCGCTCTGTACTGAATTCCTCCCGCCGGAACTCGCCCCCGAAGTTCGGGCGGCCAACCTCAAGGACGGCAAGCTCGTGCTTTTCGCCACACATTCCGCCGCCGCCGCGAAGCTTCGGCTCCTGTCCGAAGGCCTCGGCAAATTCCTGCTGAAACAAGGGGCAAAGGTTAATTCAGTTTCGGTGAAGGTGCAACCAACTACGTCACGCAAAAAGGATGTTGCGACGCACCAAAAGACCCACATTTCCCCCGCCGCACTGTCCGAGCTCGGTGCACTGCACGCGCGCCTGCACGATTCCCCCGCGCGCAGCGTCCTGACGGCGATCCTGGAACGCCACGGCGCGAAACCGGCTACATCATCACCAGCAGCCGCTCGGAAAGGAACAAGAGCAGGATCAGGACGACGACGAAAAGCGAGTATTTGAACAGCCGCCAGGCGAAGTGCAGGTATTTGCGCTCGCCACTGAGCATGTAGAGCAGCGCCGATACTCCCAGCGCGATCACTGCCAGCAGCCCGATGACTCGAAGCAGCAGCATGGCGTGCGGGAGCCGCGGGCCGGCGCCGTTATGCGAGTTGTTGCATCAGACCCGCGACGCCTGCGGGCGCGTCCTCGGAATGCTCGAACGAGACCGGCTCCCAGGCCGCCGCGTCCGCCAGCAGCTCGCGCAGCAGCCGGTTGTTGAGCGCATGCCCCGACTTGTGCGCCGAAAACGCTCCCAACAGGGGCTTGCCGATCAGGTACAGATCGCCGATCGCGTCGAGCACCTTGTGACGGATGAATTCGTCCGCGAAGCGCAACCCCTCCGCGTTCAAGACGCGGTATTCGTCCAGCACGACCGCATTCTCCAGGCCGCCGCCCAGGGCCAGACCCGATTCGCGCAGGTTCTCCACTTCATGCATGAAGCCGAAGGTACGCGCGCGGGCGATCTCCTTCAGGTAAGAGGTTTCGGCGAAGTCGATCGTCACCGCCTGGCTGGAACGGTCGATCACCGGATGATTGAATACGATTGAAAACGACAGCTTGAAGCCCTGATAAGGGTCAAGCCGGGCCCACTTGTCCCCGTCGCGCACCTCGACGCGCTTATTGACACGAAGGAACCGCTTCGGCGCGGCCTGCCGCTCGACGCCCGCCTGCTGCACCAGCAGCGCGAAGGGCGCGGCACTACCATCCATGATCGGTACTTCCGGCCCGTCCAGATCGACGTAGACGTTATCCACGCCCAGCCCGGAAAGGGCAGACATCAGGTGTTCGACCGTGTAGACCTTGACCTCGCCGTGGACCAGGCACGACGACAGACGCGTCTCGCCGACCAGATCCGCGCGCGCCGGAATGTCCACCGGCGATTCGAGATCAATGCGTCGGAACACCACGCCGGTGTCGATGCTCGCCGGGCGCAGCGTAATGGTGACTTTCTGTCCGGTGTGCAGCCCGACCCCGGTGGCGCGGATGAGAGACTTCAGAGTACGCTGGCGGAACATCGGTAACTTATTGTCCTGGTTGTGAATTGTAGCAGACAGCGGCCGTGGCGCCGGCAAGGAGGAGTGGCGCCGCGGCCGCTGCGCTCGGGGCGCACGGCATTAGACCGCGTCCCGCGAACCGCGCTCAGTCGGCCTGCTTGCGCAGGAACGCGGGGATATCGTACTTGTCGACCCCGCTCTGCTGCAGCGCCTCGACCGTCGAGGCACGGTTGCGGCGTATGACCGCGGGCACGGCGTCGAGCTGGTTGTAATCGACACCGTTGGAGACCGGCTGGTTGTCGGTGCCGGTCTTCTGGGACACCACGAGCTGAGGCTTGGGTTGGCGCAGCGCTGCATGCGCACCCAGGCCGGTCGCCACGACGGTGACGCGCAGATCCTCGCCCATCGCCTCGTCGTACACCGCACCGAAGATGATGGTGGCGTCCTCCGCCGCGAAGCTGCGGATAGTGTTCATGACCGCCTTCACCTCGCCGTGCTTGAGGCTCGAGCGGGTGGCGGTGATGTTCACCAGCACGCCGCGCGCGCCCGCGAGCATCACGCCCTCGAGCAGCGGGCTGGCGATCGCCTGCTCCGCGGCGATGCGGGCGCGGTCGATGCCGCTGGCCATGGCCGAACCCATCATGGCCATGCCCTGCTCCGACATCACCGTGCGCACGTCCTGAAAATCGACGTTGATCAGCCCCGGGCAGTTGATGATCTCGGCGATTCCTGCCACCGCGTTGTTGAGAACGTCGTCGGCTGCGCGGAAAGCGTCGTCCATCGTGACGTCTTCGCCGAGCACGTCCTCGAGCTTGTCGTTCAGGATCACGATCAGCGAATCGACGTGCTGGCTGAGCTGTTCGATCCCCTCCTCGGCCAGCCGCATGCGCTTGGTGCCCTCGAATCCGAACGGCTTGGTCACTACGGCGACCGTCAGCACCCCGAGCGAGCGCGCCACCTCGGCCACCACCGGCGCGGCGCCGGTGCCGGTCCCACCGCCCATGCCGGCGGTGATGAACACCATGTGCGCGCCGGCGATCGTCTCTTCGATGCGCTCGCGATCCGCCAGCGCGACCTCGCGCGCCTCCTCGGGCTTGGCGCCCGCGCCCAGTCCACTGACCCCGAGCTGGATCTGGTTGCGCGCGCTGTTGCGTGCGAGCACCTGCGCGTCGGTGTTGACGACGATGAACTCCACGCCCTCGACGCCCTGCTCGATCATGTGATTGATCGCGTTGCCGCCGGCGCCACCCACTCCGATGACCCTGATGATCGGACCTGTTGCCTGGTTGTCTACGATTTCAAACATGCTGTTTTCCTCCTTGCCAAAGAAACACCCACGAAAAAGTGATCAGAAATTGCGCTGAAACCACTCGCGCATCCTCGCCAGCACGGCGCGAAACGAGCCGCTCTGGCGCGATATGTGTCCCTGCTGCACCTGCGACACGCCTTCGAGCAGAAGCCCGACCGCAGTCGCGTAGCGCGGGTTGCGCACGACCTCCGCCAGGCTGCCCGTGTAGCGCGGGATGCCGACCCGCACCGGCATGTGAAAGATCTCCTCGCCGAGCTCGACCATGCCGCGCATGACAGCGCTGCCGCCGGTGAGCACCACACCCGAGGAAAGGAGCTCCTCGAAGCCCGATTCGCGCAGCACCTGCTGCACCAGCGAGAACAGCTCCTCGACGCGCGGCTCGATCACTTCGGCGAGCGTCTGGCGCGACATCACGCGCGGGCCGCGATCGCCGATGCCCGGCACCTCGATCATCTCGTTCGGGTCGGCGAGCTGGCGCAGTGCCACGCCGTGCCGGATCTTGATGTTCTCGGCTTCGGCGGTTGGCGTCCTGAGCGCCATCGCGATGTCGTTCGTAATCTGGTCGCCGGCGATCGGGATCACCGCGGTGTAGCGGATCGCGCCATGGGTGAACACCGCGATGTCGGTGGTGCCGCCGCCGATGTCGATCAGGCACACGCCGAGATCGGTTTCGTCCTCCTGCAGCACCGCGCGCGAGGACGCGAGCGGCTGCAGGATCAAGTCGTTCACCTCCAGCCCGCAGCGGCGCACGCATTTCACGATGTTCTGCGCGGCCGACACCGCACCGGTGACGATATGGACTTTCACCTCGAGCCGCACGCCCGACATGCCGAGCGGCTCGCGAACGTCCTCCTGGCCGTCGATGATGAATTCCTGCCGCAGCACGTGCAGGATCTGCTGATCGGTCGGGATGTTCACCGCCTTGGCGGTGTCGATCACCCGTTCGACATCGAGCGCCGTGACTTCCTTGTCCTTGATCGCCACCATGCCGGTCGAATTGAAGCTTCGGATGTGGCTGCCCGCGATCCCGGCGAACGCCGAGGCGATCTTGCAATCGGCCATCAGCTCGGCTTCCTCGAGCGCGCGCTGCACCGCGTTCACCGTGGACTCAATGTTGACCACGACGCCCTTCTTCAGGCCCTTGGACTCGTGCCCGCCCATTCCGAGGATCTCGAGCACGCCGTCGGGGCGCAGCTCGGCCACCAGCGCCACCACCTTGGAGGTGCCGATGTCCAGCCCGACGATCAGGTCCTTGCTGTCTTTCGCCATTTGATTCAGCCCTTCATGTCCGGCACGCGCAGCGCAAAACCGTTGGGGTAGCGCAGGTCCACGTATTCATGACGCTGAGCGATCTTGCCGAGCGTCTGCGGATAGACCGCCACGAAGCGCGCCAACCGCTGCTCGACCGGCACTTCGCCGGCGTCGCGCCCCAGTACGATGCTCAGTCCGCTCTGCAATTTCAGGCGCCAGGCGAAGCGCGGCGTGAGAATCACGCGCTCGAGCGGGTCGCCGAGCGGCCCGAGCAGCGCCGCGAAGCGCCGGTAGCGGCGAGTCACCTCGGCTTCGGTACCGGCGGGCCCTGCTAGCACCGGCAGCGCCGCGTCGGTGTGTGCGGCGAAGCGCTCGCCGTAGCTGTCCACCAGCGCATCGTCGCCCCAGTGCGCGAGCGCGACGTGCTCCTCGATCGAGACTTCGAGGCCGTCGGGCCAGACGCGGCGCACGTTGACCCGCCGCACCCACGGCAGCTGCTCGATGCTCTGGCGCACGGCGGCCAGGTCGACCGAAAAGAAATTGCCTGCGATGCGGCCCCGGGTCGCCTGCTCGATCTGCGCCGCCGAGGTATGCGCGAGCGTGCCGCGGACCGTGATTTCGCGCAGCGGAAAGAGCGTCGAACGCAGCAGCAGCTGCGCACCGGCCAGCGCGAAGACCAGCAGCGCGATCCCGGTCAGGATCCCCGCCACCGAATTGAGCAGCCGCGGGTTATCCCACATGCGCTCCCTCCAGGATCTTGAGGCACAGGTCTTCGTACGACATGCCGACGGCGCGCGCGGCGATCGGCACTAGGCTGTGCCCGGTCATGCCGGGCGAGGTGTTGATCTCGAGCAGCCAGGGCCCGCCCGCCGCGTCGAGCATCAGGTCGACCCGCCCCCAGCCGCTGCACCCGATCAGCCTGAAGGCCTCAAGCGACAGCGCCTTGAGCTCGTCTTCCTTCTTTGCCGGCAGGCCGCAGGGGCACAGGTACTGGGTGTCGTCGCTGAAGTACTTGTGCTGGTAGTCGTAGTTGCCCTCCGGCACTTCGATGCGAATCAGGGGCAGCACCGTGTCGCCGAGAATCCCGGCGGTGTATTCGGGCCCTTCGACGAAGGACTCCGCAAGCGCGGTGTCGTGGTACTCCTTGGCCGCCAGCTCGTAAGCCGCCGGCAACTGCGAGACGGCGCTGACCTTGGTCAAACCCAGCGTCGAGCCCTCGTTCGCCGGCTTGACGATCAGGGGCAGGCCGAGCTCGCGCGCCACCGCGTCCCAGTCGTCGCGCGCGCCGAGGATGCGGTAGCGCGGCGTCGGCAGCCCGCCCGCCAGCCAGATCATCTTGCTGCGCCACTTGTCGAGCGCGACCGCCGAGCCCAGCACCCCGCTGCCGGTGTAGGGGATGCCCATCACCTCGAGCGCACCCTGCACGGTACCGTCCTCGCCACCGCGGCCGTGCAGCGCGATGAAGCAGCGCGCGAAGCCTTCGCGCCTGAGCTCGGCCAGCTCGCGCTCGGCAGGATCGAAGGCCTGCGCGTCCACCCCTTTCGCGCGCAGCGCCTTCAGTACCCCCGTGCCGCTCATGAGCGAGACCTCCCGCTCGGCGGACTTGCCGCCGAGCAGGACCGCAACCTTGCCGAAATCGCTTGGCGTCATGCCGGCTCCCCGACGATGCGCACCTCGGGCTTGAGGTCGATTCCGGTCTGCTCCAGCACCCGTGCGCGCACGGCAGCGATCAGCCACTCGATGTCGGACGCCTTCGCCGCACCCTTCGGATTGACGATAAAGTTGGCGTGCTTTTCCGATACGCGCGCGCCGCCGCGCTCGAGCCCCTTGAGGCCGCAGGCTTCGATCAGGCGCGCCGCGTGGTCCGCGATCGGGTTGCGGAACACGCTGCCTGCGTTCGGCAGCTGCAGCGGCTGGGTCGCGATGCGGCGCGAAAGGAACTCCTTGATCTTCGCGCGCGAGGCTTCGCCGTCGCCCTGCGCAAGACGGAAATAGGCCGCGACGAACCATTCGTCCTGCCCCAGCCTGCCGCCCTCGCGGATCGCGCAATGCCGGTAGGAGATCTCGAATTCGCCCTTTTCCCGGCTGTGCAGTCCACCACCGCGGTCGATCGTGACCGCGCGTTCGACGATGTCCCAGGTTTCGCTGCCGTAGCAGCCCGCGTTCATCGCCAGCGCGCCCCCGACGCTGCCCGGCACGCCGGCCAGGAATTCGGCGCCTGCCAGGTCGTTCAGCGCCGCAAAGCGCGCCACTTTCGGGCTCGCGACGCCGGCCTCCGCGTAGACGCGCCCGAGCAGCAGCTCGGGGCGCTTTGCCGCCGCGTGCGTCAGCACTACCGTGCCGCGCAGGCCGCCGTCGCGCACCAGAAGATTCGACCCCAGTCCGATGAATACGAGCGGTTCGCCGGCCGGCAGCTGCTGCAGGAACGCTGCCAGATCCTCGAGGTCGGCGGGCTGGTACAGACGCGCCGTACGGCCCCCCGCGCGCCAGCTGGTGTGACGCGCCATCGGCTCGTCGAGCCGCAGTGTGCCGCGCAGTCCCTGGAAGCGGAGCGTTTCGGACATGTTCATGTCAGCTGCGCCGGCACATTGCCGATCGAGCCAGCCCCCATGGTCAGCACCACATCGCCGTCGCGCGCGACGCGATGGATCGCTTCGGCCATGTGCGAAATGTCGTCGACGAAGACCGGCTCGACCTTGCCCGCCACCCGCACCGCGCGCGCGAGCGAGCGGCCGTCAGCGGCCACGATCGGCGCTTCACCCGCCGGGTACACCTCCGCCAGCAACAGGGCATCGGCGGTCGAAAGCACGCGCACGAAATCCTCGAACAGGTCGCGCGTGCGCGTGTAGCGGTGCGGCTGGAACGCGAGCACGATGCGCCGCCCGGGAAAGGCGCCGCGCGCGGCGGCGAGCGTGGCCGCCATCTCGGCCGGGTGGTGGCCGTAGTCGTCCACCAGGGTGAAGCGGCCGCCGCCGGCGAGCGAGACGTCGCCGCAGCGCTGGAAGCGCCTTCCGACGCCGTGGAACTCGGCCAGCGCCTTCTGGATCGCGCGATCGGGAATCGCGAGCTCGCTCGCGACCGCGATCGCCGCGAGCGCGTTCTGCACGTTGTGCCGCCCGGGCAGGTTGAGCGTCACATCGAGCGGCGCGGCCTTGTCACGCAGCGCGCGAAATCGCATCGCTCCGGCAGCGTGCTCGACAGCTTCCGCCCTCACCGCGGCGTCGGCGGCGTAGCCGTAGGTCACCACCGGTTTCGACACGAAAGGCAGGATCTCGCGCACGTTCGCGTCGTCGGCGCACAGGATCGCGCTGCCGTAGAAGGGCAGGTTCTGCAGGAACTGTACGAACGCCTGTTTCAGGCGCGCGAAATCGTGCTGGTAGGTTTCCATGTGATCGGCGTCGATATTCGTGACGACCGCGATCACCGGCTGCAGGTGCAGGAACGAGGCATCCGACTCGTCCGCCTCGACCACGATGAACTCGCCGCCCCCGAGGCGCGCGTTCGAGCCGGCCGCGTTTAGCCGACCGCCGATAACGAACGTCGGGTCGAGGCCACCTTCGGCCAGCACGCTCGCCACCAGGCTGGTGGTGGTGGTCTTGCCGTGGGTGCCGGCGATGGCAACGCCCTGCTTCAGACGCATCAGTTCGGCCAGCATCAGCGCACGCGGCACGATGGGCACGCGCTTGGCGCGCGCCGCGATGACCTCCGGGTTGTTGCTCGCCACCGCGGTCGAGACCACCACCGCGTCGGCGCCCTCGACGTTGGCCGCCGCGTGCGAAAGCGATACTTTCGCTCCCAGCCCAGCCAGCCTGCGCGTCACGGCGTTCTCCGCCATGTCCGAGCCGCTCACCTGGTAGCCGAGGTTGAGCAGCACCTCGGCGATGCCGCTCATGCCCGAGCCGCCGATGCCGACGAAGTGGATGCACCGCACCTTGTGCTTCATGCCGCACCTCCCTCGGCGAGCGCCATGCAGCGCTCGGCGACGATCCGCGCCGCATCCGGCTTGCCCAGCGCGCGTGCCTTGCGCGCCATCTCGAGCAGCCGCGCGCGGTCCAGCGAGCGCAGCAGGGAGGCGAGCCTGTCGGGCGTCATCTGCGACTGCGGCAGCAGGATCGCCGCGCCGCGCTCCGAGAGGAACCTCGCGTTCGCGCGCTGGTGGTCGTCGACCGCGTGCGGGAAAGGCACCAGCACACTCGCCACGCCGCCGGCGGACAGCTCGGCCACCGTGGTCGCACCCGCGCGGCACAGCACCAGGTCGGCCTCGGCGTAGCGCCGCGCCATGTCGTCGATGAACGCCACCAGCTCGCCCGCCACGCCCGCCGCGGCATAGCTCGCGCGCAGCGCTTCGATGTGCTTTTCACCTGCCTGGTGCACGACCTGTGGGCGCTCGCCCGGCGCGAACATCGCGAGCGCCCTCGGAACGGCCTCGTTCAGCGCCTGCGCGCCGAGGCTGCCGCCCACCACCAGCAGCCTGAGAGGGCCGCTGCGCCCGCCAAAGCGCTCGTGCGGCGCGGCGATGGCCGCAATCTCCGCGCGCACCGGGTTTCCGGTCCACTCGGCCTTGTTCAGCGCGCCGGGAAAGGCGACCATCACCTTGTCCGCGAGCACGGCGAGCACACGGTTGGCGAGCCCGGCGATCGCGTTCTGCTCGTGCAGCGCGAGCGGCCGCGCCAGCAGCGAGGCCATCATGCCGCCGGGAAAGGCGACGTAGCCGCCCATGCCGAGCACCACGTCCGGGCGCACCCGGAACAGCGTGCGCGCGCTCTCCCAGAACGACCACAGCAGGTTGGCCGGCAGCAGCAACTTGGCGAGCAGCCCTTTGCCGCGCAGCGCGCGGGCGCGGATCCACGCCATGCGGAAGCCGCGCGGCGGAACGATGCGCGCCTCCATGCCGGACCTGGCGCCCATCCACACCACTTCCCAGCCCGCGGCCTGCATGCACTCGGCGACCGCGAGCCCGGGGAAGATGTGCCCCCCGGTGCCGCCCGCCATGATCATGACGATGCGGCTCATGCCGGCAACCCCCGCGCAAGCTGTCGGTTTTCCCAGTCGATGCGCAGCAGGATCGCGAGCGAGACGAAGTTCACCACCACGCCGGTGCCGCCGAAACTCATCAGCGGCAGCGTCAGCCCCTTGGTGGGCAGCAGCCCCATGTTCACGCCCATGTTGATGACCGCCTGGAAGCCGATCCACACGCCGATGCCCTGCGCCGCGAGCGCGGCGAAGTGGCGCTCGCGCAGCGCCGCCTGGCGGCCGATCAGGAAAGCGCGGAACACGATCCAGGCGAACAGTCCGATCACCACGGCAACGCCAACGAAGCCGAGCTCCTCCGCGATCACCGCGAGCAGGAAGTCAGTGTGCGCCTCGGGCAGGTAGTGCAGCTTCTCGACGCTGGCGCCGAGCCCGACCCCGAACCACTCGCCGCGACCGAAGGCGATCAGCGCGTGCGAGAGCTGGTAACCGGTGCCGTAAGCGTCGTTCCACGGGTCCATGAAGCCGAAGATGCGGTGCATCCGGTAGGGCGAGGACAGCACCAGCCCGGTGAAGCCGAGCGCCAACATGACCACCAGAAGTGCGAAGTGGCGGCCGTTCATCCCGCCGAGGAAGATCATGCCGAAGGTGGTAATCGCAATGACGACGAAAGCGCCGAAGTCGGGCTCGCGCAGCAGCAGCCAGGACACGAGCAGCATGACGCCGAGCATCGGCAGCAGGCCCTTTTTGAAGCTCTTGAGCACCGCGTGCTTGCGCACCGTGTAGTCCGCCGCGTAGAGCACGGCGCCGAGCTTCATCAGCTCCGAGGGCTGGATGTTGAACGCGCGCAGGTTGAGCCAGCGCCGCGCGCCGTTCACCTCGCGCCCGATGCCCGGCACCAGCACCAGCACCAGGAGCAGTACGCCGCCGACGAACAGCCACGGCGCCGCCTTCTGCCACAGGCGCACCGGAACCAGGAACACGATCGTCGCCGCGAGCAGCGCCACACCGAGGAAGATCGCCTGACGCACCAGGAAATAGGCCGAGTTGTCGCCGGTGTAGCGGCTCGTGGCGGCGATTTCGATCGACGCCGAGTACACCATCACCAGGCCGCCGGCGGCGAGCAGCAGCCCGGCCCAGGCGAGCGAGCGGTCGTACTCCGCCATGGGCGTGTTCTGGGCGAAGACGTAGCTAGCCATGCGCCAGCCCCCTGACCGCCGCGGCGAATGCCTCGCCTCGGTGGCGGTAGTCGCGGAACATGTCGAAGCTCGCACAAGCCGGCGAAAGCAGCACCGCTTCGCCCGGTTGTGCGCAGGCCGCCGCACGCTCGACCGCACGCTCAAGGGAATCGCACAGCTCGAGCGGCACTCCGCTCGGCGCGAGCGCGCGAGCGATGAGGGGCGCGTCGCGCCCGATCAACAGCACCCGGCGCGCGTGCTCGGCCACCGGCCCGGCGAGCGGCGCGAAGTCCTGTCCCTTGCCGTCTCCGCCGACGATCAACACTACGCTTCGCGCAAGGCCGCGCAGGGCAGCGATCGTCGCGCCGACGTTAGTGCCCTTGGAATCGTCGTACCAGGCCACGCCGGCGCGCTGCGCGACCTGCTGCAGGCGGTGCGGCAGGCCCCTGAAGCTGCGCAGCCCCTCACCGATGGGTCCGTGGCCGGCCCCCGCAGCGCGCGCGAGCGCCGCCGCGGCGAGCGCGTTCGACGCGTTGTGCCAGCCGTGGATCGGCAGCGCGTCGGCCTCAATCAGAGTACGGTCCCCCTGTGCCAGCCACTTGCGGCCGGCACGCGAGACGATGCCGAAGTCTTCCGGCCCCGGGGGCGCATCCAGGCCGAAACTGATTCGCCGCCGGCCCGGCAGCGCGAGCGCCGCCGAACGCGGGTCTTCGCGGTTGAGCACCTGCACGCCCTCGCCCTGGAACACGCGCGCCTTGGCGGCGCCGTACTCGGCCAGGTCGGCGTAGCGGTCGAGGTGATCCTCGGACAGGTTGAGCATCGTCGCCGCGTCGGGCGCCAGCGACCAAGTGGTCTCCAGCTGGTAGCTGGAAAGCTCGAGCACCCACGCCGCCGGCAGCCGCGAAGCGTCCAGGCGCCGCATCAGCGCCTCGAGCGCCGCGGGACCGATGTTGCCGGCGACCTCGCAATCGATGCCGGCAGCTCGCAGCAGGTGGCCGGTGAGCGCGCTCACCGTGGTCTTGCCATTGGTGCCGGTCACCGCGAGCACGCGGCCCCGATCGCCCGCGGCGCGAACGTACCAGGCGAACAGCTCGATTTCGCCCATCAGCGGAATTCCGCGCGCGAGCGCTTCCTGCGCGACCGGCTCGGCCAGCGCGAGGCCGGGGCTGATGCAGACCAGGTCGATCCCATGAAGCAGTCCGGCGCCAAACGCGCCGGTCACCAGTTCGGCGGACTCGAGCTCCGGCGCCCGCGGCGGCGCCTGCCGAGTGTCGGCGACGCGCACCCTCGCGCCCTGCCGCATCGCCCACCTCGCGACCGAGAGGCCCGTGTCGCCCAGGCCGAGCACCAGCATGCGCTTGTCCGCCAGCGCCATCGGTTGCGGGCGGGGCAGCAGGTTGAACAGCGGCGGGCGCATCGACATGGTCACCGCAGCTTCAGGGTCGAAAGGCCGAACAGGACCAGCATCATGGTGATGATCCAGAACCGAACCACGACCTGGCTCTCCTTCCAGCCCTCGAGCTCGTAGTGATGGTGCAGCGGCGCCATGCGGAAGATGCGCTTGCCGCCGCTCGCCTTGAAGTAGAGCACCTGGATCATCACCGAGAGCGTCTCGGCGACGAACACGCCGCCCATGATGAAAAGCACCACCTCCTGGCGCACGATCACCGCGATGGTCCCGAGGGCCGCCCCGAGTGCGAGCGCACCGACGTCGCCCATGAACACTTCGGCCGGGTAGGCGTTGAACCACAGGAAGCCAAGTCCCGCGCCGGCGAGCGCGCCGCAGAACACGGTCAACTCGCCTGCGCCCGGGATGTGAGGCAGGCCGAGGTATTTCGAAAAGCCGACGTGGCCGGCGACGTAGGCGAAAATGCCAAGCGCGCTGCCGACCAGCACCGTTGGCATGATCGCGAGGCCGTCGAGCCCGTCGGTCAGGTTGACGGCGTTCGACGTGCCGACGATCACGAAGTAGGCCAGGACCACGAATCCCACGGCGCCGAGCGGATACGTCACGTGCTTGAAGAACGGCAAGATGAGCTCGGTGAGCGCCGGCGTGCCGCGCGCGAGCCAGGCCAGCGCGCAAGCCGCACCGAGGCCGACCAGCGACTGCCAGAAGAACTTCGCCTTGGCCGACAATCCCTTCGGATTGCGATGCACCACCTTGCGGTAGTCGTCGATCCAGCCGATCGCGCCGAACGCCATGGTGACCAGCAGCACGACCCAGAGAAGGGCGTTCGACAGATCGCCCCACAGCAGCGTGGTGATCCCAATCGAAAGCAATATGAGCGCCCCGCCCATGGTCGGCGTCCCGGCCTTGGTGAGGTGCGACTTCGGCCCGTCGTCGCGCACCGACTGGCCGATCTTGTAGGTCGTCAGCCGGCGGATCACGAGCGGGCCGAGCACCAGCGAGATGGCGAGCGCGGTGAGGCAGGCGAACACCGCGCGCAGCGTGATGTAGTTGAAGACGTTGAACAGCCGCACGTCCTTCGCCAGCCAATGCGCGATCTCGAGCAGCATCAGTGAGCCCCTTCGCTCACCGGCGCGCCGGTGAGCGCCGCGACTGCGCGCTCCATACGCATGAAGCGAGAACCCTTCACCAGCACGGTGGCGCCAGCGCCGGCCGCGCTGCGCGTGGCCTCGATCAGGTCGTCCATCGAGGCGAAATGACGCGCGCCCGCGCCGAAACCTGCGGTCGAGTGAGCCGTCATCTCGCCCAGCGCGTACAGGGCGCCGATTCCGCGCTCGCGCGCATAGCGCCCGACTTCGAGATGGAAATCAGGCCCCATATCGCCCACCTCCCCCATGTCGCCGAGCACCAGCACGGTTCGACCGCCGGCGGCCGCCAGCACGTCGATGGCCGCCCGCACGGAGTCCGGGTTTGCGTTGTAGCTGTCGTCGATCACGGTCGCGCCGGAAGCCGCGCGATTGACCTGCAGTCGTCCGGTGTAGGGCTGAAAGAGGGCCAGCCCGGCGGCAATCGTCGGCGCGGGCACGCCGGCGGCATGCGCGCAGGCCGTCGCCGCGAGCGCGTTGCGCACGTTATGCAGGCCGGGAATCGCGAGCGTCGCCCTTGCCTCGCCGTCCGGGGTGTGCAGGCGCAGCTCGCTCGCGAGCGGCTTGAGGGAGTAGCCGCCGCGGATCGTCGCCCGCGCCTCGAGACCGAAATCGATCACCCGCCGCCCGCCCGCGGCCCGGCGGAACAACGCCGCGTGCGCGTCATCGGCGTTTACCACCGCCACGCCATCTGGCGGCAGCGCGCCGTAGACGCTGGCATTCTCGGCCGCAACCTCCTCGACCGAGCCCATGAACTCGAGGTGCTCGCGCTGAGCGTTGTTGACCAGCGCGATCGTTGGGCGGGCGATTCCGGCCAGATAGGCGATCTCGCCCTTGTGATTCATGCCGAGCTCGATTGCGCAGTAGCGGTGCGCCTGCCGCAGCCGCAACAGGGTCAGGGGTACGCCGATGTCGTTGTTCAGGTTGCCCGCGGTGGCGAGCACGCCCTCGTCGCCGCCGTGGCGACGCAGGATCGCCGCCAGCATCTCCTTGGTGGTCGTTTTGCCGTTGGAGCCCGTTATCGCAATCAGCACCGGCGAGAAGCGCGCGCGCCAGTTGCGCGCCAGCGCGCCGAGACCGCTCCGGGTGTCGGGCACGGCGATCAGCGGCAGCGGCGCCGGGCCGGCGTACTGCTGATCGATCATCGCTGCCGCGGCGCCGGCCGCCTTGGCGGCCGCGAGAAAGGCGTGGCCGTCGAAGCGCTCGCCGCGCAGCGCGACGAACAGCTCGCCGCCCGTGAGCGAGCGGCTGTCGGTCGAGACCGAGCTGAAGCCGGTGTCGGCGCCCGTACGGTGCGCGCCGAGCAGTTGCGCCGCCTCGGCAAGACGCATCATGGCGCACTCCATCGCGAGATCGCCGCCGCGGCGGCGTCGGAATCGGAAAACGGCAGCCGCTCGCCGCGGACTTCCTGATAGCTCTCGTGCCCTTTGCCGGCGATCAGGACCACATCGGCGGCGGCAGCGCGGCCAATCGCGCGCGCGATCGCCGCCGCGCGGTCGGGCTCGAGCTCGTGCGCGGCGGTGACGCCGGCGCGGACCGCAGCGAGGATCGCCTGCGGCTCCTCGCTGCGTGGGTTGTCGGAGGTCAGCAACAGGCGGTCGGCGAGTCGCGAGGCGACCTCGCCCATTAGCGGCCGCTTCGCCGGATCGCGGTCGCCGCCGGCGCCGAACACCGCCACCAGCGCGCCGCCGCGCGCATCGGCGACCGGCCGCAGTGCCTGCAGCACCTTTTCCAACGCGTCCGGAGTGTGGGCGTAGTCGACCACCACCAGCGGCTTGCCAGTGCCCGTGATCCGTTGCATGCGCCCGGACACCGGCGGCAGCGCGCCGAGCAGCCCGGCCGCGCGCTCGAAGGCGACGCCGTAGGCGAGCAGGCAACCGAGCACCCCGAGCGCGTTCGATACGTTGAAGCGGCCCAGCTGATTGATCCGCACCTCGGCCTCGCCCCAGCTCGAGGCGAGCACGACGCGCATCGCGTCATCCTCGGCCACAAGCTCACGCGCCGCGACGTAGTCCGTAACGCTGCCCGGCGCCAGCGCCTCCGGCGAGAGCGCGTAGCCGATGGTGCGCAGGCCGCGCGGCGCGAGCCGCCGCGCGAGCCGCACGCCGAGGAAGTCGTCCAGGTTGAGGACTGCCGACTGCAGGCCCGGCGCGTCGAACAGCAACGCCTTGGTCTCCGCGTAGGCCTCCATCGTGCCGTGGTAGTCGAGATGGTCGTGCGACAAGTTGGTAAACAGGCCGCAATCGAACTGAACGCCGTTCACGCGCCCCTGCGCGAGGCCGTGCGACGACACTTCCATTGCCGCGGCGCTGGTGCCCTCGCGTTTCATCTCCGCCAGCAGGCGGTGCAGCTCGAGCGCGTCCGGCGTGGTGTTGCCGGTGGCCGAGAGCGCCTGCGGAAAGCCGCTTCCAAGCGTCCCGATCACGCCCGCGTGCACCCCCTCGACGGCCAGCAGGGCCGCGATCCACTGCGTGCACGAGGTCTTGCCGTTGGTCCCGGTGACGCCGCAGACCCACATAGACTCCGACGGGCGGCCGTAGAATTCATGCGCCAGTTCGCCCGCCTGGCGCTTGAGACCGCTCACGCCGACGTTCGGCACGCGCCAGGCCGAGTCCCAGGCGAAGTCCTGTGCTTCCCAGACGACCGCCGCCGCGCCGCGCCGGATCGCGTCCGGGATGTAGCGGCGGCCGTCCGCCGCCTCGCCCGGATAGGCGAAGAACGCGACGCCCGGCGCGCAATTGCGGCTGTCCGAGGCGAGCCGCTCGATCATCGCGCCCTGTTTGGCGAGTCGCCCGAGCACGTCGACTGTCTTAGCGCCCACCTGTCCGCCCAGCACCCGTTGCGCTGCCAAACCACCGCGACCAAGGCGAGAACCAGATCGCGAATCACGTACCCTCCCTTGCGTCGTCGCTGCCGCCCGGCTGCTCGAGCGGCTCGAGCGGCGCGTCGTGCGGCACGTTGAGCAGGCGCAGGGCACCCTGCATCACCTGCGCGAACACGGGCGCCGCCACCAGGCCGCCGTAGTATTCGCTGCCCGCGGGCTGATCGATCATCACCGCGATCACCAAGCGCGGCGCCGACGCGGGTGCGAAACCCACGAACGAAGCGATGTACTTGTCCGGCGCGTAGCCACCGTCTTCCTGCTTGTGCGCGGTGCCGGTCTTGCCGGCGACGCGCCAGCCGACAATTCGCGCGCGCGGCCCGGTGCCGCCCGGCTGCACCGCGAGCTCGAGCATGTCGCGGATCTCACGCGCGGTGCGGGCCGAGATCACGCGCACCCCCTGCACCGGCGTACCGGTGCGAACCAGCGTCAGCGGCACCAGCATGCCGTCTCGCGCGAATATCGTGTAGGCGTGCGCCAGCTGCAGCAGACTGACCGAGATGCCATGGCCATAGGCCATCGTCGCCTGCTCGATCGGGCGCCAGGTCTGCCACGGCCGCACCTTGCCGCTCGCCTCGCCCGGAAAACGAAGCTGCGGCGGGGCGCCGAATCCCACCCGCTCGAACATGTTCCACATCTGCTCGCGCGGCAGCTCGAGCGCGATCTTCGCCGCGCCGACGTTGGATGAGACCTGGATCACCTGCGCGACGCTCAGTACTGACTCGGGATGCGCGTCGTGGATCGTGTAGCGGCCGATCGTGAGCCTGCCCGGTGCGGTCTGGATCCGGGTCGTCGGCGCGATGCGGTGCTGCTCGAGCGCCGCCGCGATCGTGAACGGCTTGAGCGTCGAGCCCGGCTCGAAGCTGTCGGTGATCGCACGGTTGCGAAGCTGCGCCCCGCTCAGGTGCGCGCGGTTGTTCGGGTTGTACGACGGAACGTTGGCGAGCGCCAGAATCTCGCCGGTGCGCACGTCGATCGCCACGATCGCGCCCGCCTTGGCGCCGTGGGCCGCGACCGCACTCTTCAGCGCGCTGTAGGCCAGGCTCTGGATCTTGCTGTCGATCGACAGGGTCAGGTCGCGGCCGTCCTGCGCGGCGCGGATCGATTCGACGTCCTCGACGATGCGCCCGAGACGGTCCTTGATCACGCGCCGGCTGCCGGGCTGTCCGGCGAGACTCGACTGAAAGGCGAGCTCGACCCCCTCCTGGCCCGCATCGTCAACTCCGGTAAAGCCGATCAGGTGAGCGGTCACTTCGCCGCCCGGGTAGTAACGTCTGTACTCGCGCTGCTGATAGACACCCGGGATGCCGAGCGCTTCGACCTTGTCCGCGGTGTCGGGCGCGATCTGGCGCTTGAGGTAGACGAAATCGCGCGAGGTCTCGGCCAGCTTCTTTTTCAGTTCGCGCGCGTCCAGCCCGAGCAGTCCCGCGAGGCGCTTCTTCTGCGCCCGGCTCGCCTTGACGTCTTCCGGGATCACCCAGATCGATTTGACCGGCGTCGAGACTGCAAGCGCCTCGCCGTTGCGGTCGAGGATGCGCCCGCGGGTGGCCGGAACTTCCATCACGCGCGAATAGCGCGCTTCGCCCTGCTCCTGCAGGAAGCCGGTCCTCATCGCCTGCAGGTACACCGAGCGCCCGGCGAGCACGATGAAAGCGAATACGAACGCGGCGAGCACGAAGCGCGCGCGCCACACCGGTAGGCGCACCAGCGCCGGGGCCGCCGCGAGGCTCACTGTTTGGCCTCCGCCGGGCGCATGACCACGATCACGCGGCGCGGGTCGGGCACGTGCATCCCGAGTTTCTCGACCGCGATCTTGCTTACGCGCGCGTGCAGCCCCCATGTGCTCGCCTCGAGCTGCAGCTGGCCGTACACGACGTCCAGCTGGCGCTCGCGCTGCTGCTCGCGGTCGAGATCCGAGAACAGCCTGCGCGCCTTGTACTGCGAGGTGACGAGCCCGAGCGCGCAGACGACGAGAACCAGGAGGAGGAGAAGGTTCAGCTTCGCCACGCGTCGGGCTCGATTCGGTGAAGGAGCGTCGGGTCGACAGGCGTGCCCGTGCGCTCGGCGACGCGCAGCGTTGCGCTGCGCGCGCGCGGATTCGCCGCGATTTCGGCGGCCGAGGCGCGGATGGCACGGCCGACAATCTTCAGCGGCATTTGTGGCATTTCACTGGCGCGCAGGGGCAAATCCCGCGGCAGATCGGGCTGCGACGCGGCGCGCATGAAGCGCTTGACGATGCGATCCTCGAGAGAATGGAAGCTGATCACCGCCAGCCGACCCCCGGGCGTCAGATGCGCAAGCGCCTGTGGCAGCGTCAGCGACACTTCCTGAAGCTCCCGATTGACGAGAATCCGTAGAGCTTGAAAGGTGCGCGTCGCCGGATCCTGGCCCGGCTCCCGTGTGCGGACCGCCGCACCCACGATATCGGCAAGTTGCTTGGTGCGGACGATGGGCTCGCGTTCGCGAGCAGCAACAAGCGCCTTTGCAATCTGTTTAGCAAACCGTTCTTCGCCATAGTCTCCTATCCCCTCCCTAATTTGCCGCTCGGTAGCGGCTGCAAGCCACTGCGCCGCGGTCTGCCCGCGGCTGGTATCCATGCGCATGTCGAGCGGGCCATCGGCGCGGAAAGAGAACCCGCGCGCCGCATCCTCGAGCTGCGGCGACGACACTCCTAGGTCGAACAGCATTCCGTCCGCCAACGGCGCACCGGCCGCCTCGAGCACTGCCGGCAATTCGCTCATGGGCGAGTGCCAGACCTGGAACCTGGGATCCGTGATCGCGTGCGCCGCGGCGACCGCCTGCGGATCGCGATCGATCGCGATCAGGCGCCCGCCGGGTCCCAACCGCTCGAGAATCGCGCGGCTGTGGCCACCGCGGCCGAAGGTTCCGTCGACGTAGGTCCCGTCCGACCGCACTGCGAGCGCCTCGATGGCCTCGGAGAGAAGAACGGCGCGATGCGTGAGCGTCTGTGCGCCCATCGTTCGCTCCCGCCGTCACAGCGAGAAGTCCTCCATACCGGGCGGCGGCGCACCCGTGCCGGAGAGGGCGCTGGCGAGCTTTGCGCTCCACACGCCGTTGTCCCAGAGTTCGAAATAGGCGCCCTGGCCCACCATCATCGCCTCGCGTTCGAGCTTGGCATGCAGCCGCAGCGCGGCGGGCAGCAGCACGCGGCCCGAGCCGTCGGGGGCCACGTGCTCTTCCATGCCGAGCAGCAGCCGCTTCCACCAGCTCGCCTGCGGATTGAAGCTCGGGAAGGTCTCGACCTTGGCCCGCACCGGTTCCCACGCGGACTCGGGGTAGATCAGCACGCAACCGTCAGGGTGCGCGGTCAGCACCAGCGCGCTGGCGCCTTCGAGCAGCGCCTCACGATGGCGCGTCGGGATAGCCAGGCGGCCCTTCGCGTCCAGCGTGATGACGGTTGCCCCGTGAAATATCCCGCCCATGGCCTGTTTTTCCTCGGCGAACTGCGAGCGAACTGCTTAACTCCGCATTTCGCCACTTTTTTCTACGTTTTCCCACTGTATGGGAAAGAAATCGGCAGGTCAAGCACTTAGCAGGGAATTTTTCTTGATGGGACAAAGACTTAGAGCAAAAATACAACACGAAATCTAGAAGTTAAATGATTTTATTATTCATATAGTTATAAATCCGACTAGAAGTGACTTCTCAGGAGTATGAGGCAGCATCGGACGCGCCGGCGGCGCCGTGCTACCTTGCGCGGCGATATGCAACCGCCGCTCACCGTCCTGCAGCGCTATCCCGGGCACGACTGCACGCTCGGCGGCCTGCTCGCCAGCCGAGCGCGCCACGACGCGACACGCACCGTGCTGTGTTACGAGGGACAGGAAATCGGCTACGCCGAGTTCGCGCGGCGCGTCGAGGCCGCGGCGCGGGCGCTCGCGGCACGCGGGATCGGCGCGGGCGACCGCGTCGGCGCCATGGCAACCAACAGCGCCGATTACGTCGTGCTCTTGTTCGCACTCGCGCGCCTGGGCGCAATCCTGGTGCCGGTCAATCCCGAGTTCGGGCCGCAGGAAGCGGGCTACATCCTGCAGCACGCCGGCGTGCGCGCAATCGCCGCGGTACCCTCGGCGCTCGGTACCGCGCGCGAGGCCGCGCGACCGCTCGAACCTGGGGCCTGGTTCTTCATGCTCGAAGGAGAAAGCGAGGGCGTGCCGCACTTCGGCGACCTGATCGCCGAGGCGCCCGCGCTCGCGCTGCCGAGCGCGCCGTCGCCCGACTCAACCTGCCTGATGCTCTATACCTCCGGCACCACCGGCTTTCCCAAAGGCGTGATGCACAGCCAGCGCAGCTTCGTCATGGCGGGCGAAGGCTTCCTCGCCCGGATGTGGCTGCAACCGAACGATCGCCTGATGTGCATCCTGCCGATGTTCCACATCAACGCGCTCTTCTATTCGCTCGCCGGCACGATTGCGGCCGGCGCGAGCCTGGTGCTGGTGCCCAAGTTCTCCGCCTCCCAGTTCTGGAAGATCGCCGCCGCGACCGGCGCCACGCAGGTCAACATCATTGCCGCGGTAGGCAATATCCTCGCGCGCCGGCCGCGCAGCGAGTTCGACCCCGGGCACAGGCTGCGCGTGGTCTACGGCGCACCGATCACGCCGGACCTGGAGCGCATCTTCCGCGAGGAATTCGGCGTGCCGATGCTGATCGAGGGCTACGGCATGACCGAGGTTCCGGGCGCCTGCAACAACCCTTTCGACGGCGAGAAACGACCGTTAAGCATGGGTAAGGCGGCGACTCACCCGGATCCGCAGGTGAAGTTCGCCGAACTGCGCGTCGTCGACGACGAGAATCGCGATCTGCCAGACGGGGCGGAGGGCGAGCTGTGGGTGCGCACGCCGATTCTGATGCAGGGTTACTACAAGGACCCCGAGCAGACCGCCGCGGCGATGCACGAGGGCTGGTTCGCCACCGGAGACCTGGTCAGGCGCGACGCGGACGGCTACTACTACTTCGTTGCGCGCAAGAAAGACATCATCCGCCGGCGCGGCGAGAACATTTCCGGCGCCGAGATCGACCGCGTCGCGGGAGACCACCCGGCAGTTGTTCAATGCGCCGCGATCCCGGTGCCGTCCGAGCTGGGCGAGGACGAAATCCTGCTCGCGGTGGTGCGCAAACCCGGCACCGCCGTCGGCGCGCAGGAGATCGCCGACTGGTGTGCGCAGCGCCTGGCGCCGATCAAGGTGCCACGCTACGTCGCCTTCGTCGACTCACTGCCGCAGACCGCGACCCACCGCGTCGCCAAATTCAAGCTGCGCGGGGACAAGTCGCTCATCGCGCGCGCGACCGACCTGGCGCACCGCTAGCCGCGCGCGGCGGCGTCGGTAGCCGCGGCGGCGACGCCGACCTTTTCGCCTGCTGCCAGGATGTCCTTCCAGGTGGTTGCATCGACCTCGATGCCGTCGCGGCCGCGCTTGACGCGCGTCTCGCGCTCGGGGTCGCCCGCGATGCGCACCTTGTCGAAACCGGGCGCCGGCGGCGACTGCTTGACCCATTCGATGAACGCCGCCGCCTCGCCGCCGAAGAAATCCCCCGTTCCGAGCCGGGCGGGGTCGATCAGGATCGACAGCATGCCGTTCAAGACGCGTTTCTTGGTGCGCTCGCCGGTGCGCTGCGTGCCGCCGCCCGAGAGCGCGCCGCCGAGCAGCTCGCAGGCAACCGCAAGACCGTAGCCCTTGTGTAGCCCCATGGTGGTGAGCGCCCCGAGGGGCTCGATCACGCCGTAGCGCGGATCGACGGTGGGCTTGCCCTCGTCGTCGATCAGCAGGCCGGGCGCCACCTTAACGCCCTTGTTGTGCGCGACGCGGATCTTGCCCTGCGCCACCGCGCTGGTCGCCATGTCGAGGATCATCGGCGGCTGCCCCGCGAGCGGTATGCCGATGGTGCAGGGATTGGTGCCGAAGCGCGCGTCGCTGCCGCCGAACGGCGCGACGATCGGGCGCGAGATCACGTTGACGAAGCTGATCGAAATCAGCCCTTGCGCAACCGCCTGCTCGGCCCATTGCCCGATGCGGCACAGGTGGTGCGCATTGGACAGCGTCATCACGCATACGCCGTGCTGCTTCGCGCGCGCGATCGCGATGTCGGTCGCCTCGAGGCCGATCACCTGGCCGTAGCCCGCCTGCCCGTCGAGCGCGATCAGCGCACCGCCGTCGAACTTCTGCTGCGGATGGCGGTTCGGCTGCAGCCCGCCCTCTTTCAGCGACTCGACGTAGCGCGGGATCATGCCGACGCCGTGCGAGTCGTGCCCGCTCAAGTTCGCCATCACTAGGTTGGAGGAAACCAGCTGCGCTTCGCGCGGCTCGCTGCCACCGGCGGCGACGATTGCGCTAATCGTGCGCTCCAGTGCCTTGGCTTGAAAGACGTGGGATTCGGCCATGATGTCAGGTGGAATGTGACGCGGGGCGCAAAGTGTACCCCGAGGCCGCACGCCCCGGAGAGTCGTGTTTAAAATGCCGAACGGGAGGAGATACCGCCATGAAGAAGAAACCCGAGGATCTGCGCAGCCACCGCTGGTACGGCGTCAAGGACCTGCGCTCGTTCGGCCACCGCTCGCGCACCGCGCAGATGGGCTACGACCGCAGCGACTACCAGGGCAAGCCGGTGATCGCGATCATCAACACCTGGTCCGACATCAATCACTGCCACACGCACTTCAAGCAGCGGGTAGAAGAAGTGAAGCGCGGCGTGTGGCAGGCAGGCGGCTTTCCGCTCGAAATGCCGGCCATGGCGCTGGCCGAAACGATGCAGAAACCGACCACGATGATGTACCGCAACTTCCTCGCCATGGAGACCGAAGAGCTGCTGCGCTCCTATCCCGCCGACGGTGCAGTGCTCATGGGCGGTTGCGACAAGACCACCCCCGCGCTGATCATGGGCGCCACCAGCATGAACATCCCGGCCATCTACATGCCGGCCGGGCCCATGCTCAAGGGCCACTGGCGCGGCAAGACGCTCGGCTCGGGCTCCGATACCTGGAAGTACTGGGACGAGTTGCGCGCCGGCCGCATCAGCGAGCACGACTGGCAGGAGATCGAGGACGGCATCGCGCGCTCCGCCGGCACCTGCATGACGATGGGGACGGCGGCAACGATGATGTCGCTCGCCGAGAGTCTCGGCCTCACCCTGCCCGGCGCGGCCTCGATTCCCGCGGTCGACGCCAATCACTCGCGCATGGCGAGCCTGAGCGGCCGGCGCATCGTCGAGATGGTGTGGCACGACCTCAAGCCGCGCGACATTCTCACCGCCGAGGCATTCGACAACGCGATCACGACCCTGATGGCGCTCGGCGGCTCGACCAATGCCATCGTCCACCTGGTGGCGATGGCCGGGCGCGCGGGCCTCAAGCTGCCGCTCGAGCGCTTCAACGAGATCTCGGCCCGGACTCCGGTGCTGGCCAACATCCGCCCCTCGGGCGCCGAATACCTGATGGAGGACTTCTACTATGCCGGCGGGCTGCGCGCGATGCTGGCCGAGCTGAAGGATTTGCTGCGACTCGACGCGAAGACCGTGAACGGCGCGTCGCTGGGCGAGAACCTGGCCGGCGCGGCGATCCAGAACCCCGATGTCATCCGCCCGCGCGCCAACCCGCTCAAGACCGCCGGCGGCATCGTCGTGCTGCGCGGCAACCTGGCGCCCGACGGCGCGGTGATCAAGGCGAGCGCGGCGAGCCCGCATCTGCTGCGGCACACCGGCCGTGCGGTGGTTTTCGAGGACTACAACGACATGGCCGCGCGCATCGACCGCGACGACCTCGCCGCTGATGTGGACTCGGTGCTGGTGCTCAAGAACGGCGGGCCGCTCGGCGGCCCCGGCATGCCGGAGTGGGGCATGCTGCCGGTGCCCAAGAAACTGCTCAAGCAGGGCGTGAAGGACATGGTGCGCGTGTCGGATGCGCGCATGAGCGGTACCAGCTACGGCACCTGCGTGCTGCACGTGGCGCCGGAGTCCTTCGTTGGCGGACCGCTCGCGCTGGTCGAGAACGGCGACCCGATCGAGCTCGACGTCGAGCGCCGCACGCTCGAGTTGAAGGTCCCCGAGGCCGAGCTGCAGCGGCGCCGCAAGGCTTGGGCACAACCCCCGCGCAAGTACGAGCGCGGCTACGGCGCAGTGTTCTCGCAGCACATCGGCCAGGCCGACCAGGGCTGCGACTTCGACTTCCTCGAGGGCACCGCGCCCACTGCGGAGCCCGAGATCCATTGAGCCCCATGCTGCACGCCCTGCGGCCCGCGCGCTTCCTGCTCGCACTGCTTCTTTCGAGCATGCCGGTGGT
The DNA here is from genome assembly GCA_963811085.1 of uncultured beta proteobacterium. Taxonomy (GTDB): domain Bacteria; phylum Pseudomonadota; class Gammaproteobacteria; order Burkholderiales; family SG8-39; genus DAHVFK01. The sequence continues at coordinate 318,362 of CAWEPV010000002.1, forward strand.
GGGCTATGTTTACCAAGCGAACTACTACACCTTCGTCGTGTCGTTCATGATAATTCCCGTGCTCGACTGGCTGGTGGGCAAAGATCTCGTCAACGAGCTTTTGCGAGATTGCGCACCGCGCCTGCGAAACGCCTACTACCGCGCAATCCTCTATGCCTACGTGCCGGTCCAGCTCTCGCTGATCGCGTGGGGCGCAGCGGTGTTCGCGCGCGGCGAGCTCGCGCCGGCGCAGGCGCTCGGACTCGCGCTCTCGGTAGGCGTGGTCACCGGCGCGCAGGGGATCACGATCGCGCACGAGCTCGGTCACGGGCGCTCCCTGCTCGATCGCCTGCTGGCGCAGCTGCTGCTGGTGACGGTGTGCTACGGGCACTTCTACCTCGAGCACAACCGGGGTCACCACGCGCGCGTCGCAACGCCGGAGGACCCGGCGAGCGCCCGATTGGGCGAGAGCTTTTGGGCCTTCCTGCCGCGCACCCTGGCCGGCAGCTATCTGCACGCGTGGTCGATGCCACGCTCGCGCGGGCGCATGCTCGCCTACACGCTGCTGCCGTTCGCGATCGCCGCGGCGCTCGGAGCGGCCTTCGGCCCGCTCGGGGCGCTGTTCTTCTTCGTCCAGAGCGCGATGGCGGTGCTGCTGCTCGAAGCCGTGAACTACGTCGAGCACTACGGCCTGCGGCGCGCCCGGCTGCCCGACGGCCGCTACGAGCGCGCGAGCGAGCGCCATGCCTGGGACGCCGACCAGGCGCTCACCAACATCTTCCTCATCCACCTGCAGCGCCACGCGGACCACCACCTCAATCCCACGCGGCCCTACCAGAGCTTGCAGCACCGTCCACATACGCCGAAGCTGCCGGCCGGCTACGCGGCGACGGTGCCGCTCGCGCTCGTGCCCCCGCTGTGGTTCGCAATCATGAATCCCAGGGTGCCGAACCCGGGCGCACCGGACGCCACAGTTGCCGGATAATCGGGCCTTTTGGCCACGGGGATAAGCATGGACCTGCCGCAAAATGCATTCAAACGCGCGCTCAAGGCCGGCAAGACGCAGATCGGCCTTTGGTCGAGCCTGTCGTCGAGCTACAGCGTTGAGGTGATCGCCGGCGCTGGCTTCGACTGGCTCCTGCTCGACAGCGAGCATTCGCCCAACGACCTGGAGAGCCTGCTCACGCAGCTGCAGGCCGCCGCGCCCTATGCGACCACACCGATCGTGCGCGTGCCGTGGAACGACATGGTAACGATCAAGCGCGTGCTCGACATCGGCGCCCAGTCGCTGCTCGTGCCCTATGTCTGCAGCGCCGAGGAAGCGAAGGCCGCGGTCGCGGCGACGCGCTACCCGCCAGCGGGTGTGCGCGGCGTCGCCGGCACCACGCGCGCCTCGCGCTTCGGTCGGGTCAAAGACTACGCCAAACGCGCACAGGAGGAACTGTGCCTGCTGGTTCAGGTCGAGACCAAGCCCGCGCTCGACCAGCTCGAGGCGATCTGCGCGGTCGAGGGCGTCGACGGCGTGTTCATCGGCCCGGCCGACCTGCACGCCTCGATGGGATACACGGGCGAGACCGCAAACCCGGCGGTCATGCCGCTCATCGAGGAGGCCATGCGCCGCATCCGCAAGGCCGGCAAGGCGCCGGGTTACCTGTCCCCGGTTGAAGCGGACGCGAAGCGCATGATCAGCGCGGGGTGCCTGTTCTGCGCAGTGGGGGCCGACGTCGGCATCCTGGCGCGCGGCGCGGACACCCTGGCCGCGAAATTCAAACAATGAGAAAGACGCAAATGAAGCCCGATATCGTTCTCACCACCAAGATCTTCCCGCCGACGCAAGCAATCCTTGAGAAGGAGTTCGCCTGCCACAGGCTCTACGAGGCGAGCGATCGCGGCGCGTTCCTCAAGCAGCTCGCCCTCAAGGTGCGCGCGCTTGCGACTTTCGGCGCCGCGGGCGCCGATGCGAAACTGATGGACGCGCTACCCAAGCTCGAGCTGATCTCCAACTTCGGGGTCGGCGTCGACGCGATTGATCTCGAGGCGGCGAAGAAGCGCGGCATCATCGTCACCAACACGCCCGACGTGCTCAACGATTGCGTGGCCGACACGGCGATGGCGCTGACGCTCAACGTAATGCGCAAATTTCCGCAGTCGGAAGCCTATCTTCGCTCGGGCTATTGGGCGACGCGCGGCGACTACGAGAAGACCACTTCCCTCGGGGGCAAAACCATGGGCGTACTGGGCCTTGGCCGCATCGGCGAGGCAATCGCCGGCCGCGCGCTCGCCTTCGGCATGAAGATCCGCTATCACAACCGCAGCAAGAAGGACGTTGCCTATCCCTACGACGGCGACGCGGTGACGCTGGCACGCAATTCCGACGTGCTGATGATCGCCACGCCGGGCGGCGCAGGCACCAAGGCGCTCGTCGGCGCCAAGGTGCTCGACGCGCTCGGGCCGAGGGGGTACGTGGTCAACATCGCGCGCGGCTCGGTGGTCGATGAGCCTGTGCTGCTCGACTACCTGAAGCGCGGCAAGATCGCCGGCGCGGGCCTGGATGTCTTCGCCAACGAGCCGAACATCGCGCCCGAGTTCTTCGCGCTCGACAACGCGGTAATCGTGCCGCACGTCGGCAGCGCCACCAACGAGACGCGCGGCGCGATGGGCGACCTTCAGGTCGAGAACCTGCGCCTGCATTTCGCCGCCAAGCCGGTGCTTACGCGCGTGGTCTAGAAAGGCACGCCTGTTGCATCGTAAGGCCTAGTCTTCCGAGCCGGTGCCCAGGCCTTCCTTTCCTTTTTCGAACGGCTCGCGCGTGATCTGCTCGCTACGGCGCGAGGTCGTGAGGAAGAACGCCAGCACGGCAGCCGCAATCGCGACGAGCGAAAGCGCAAAGAAGTTGAACCGCAGGATGTGGAAATGCGCCGAATTCATCCACACCATTAACGCGGCGATGATCGGCCAGGGCAGCCAATGAATCGGTTTGCCGAGAAAGATTTCTCTGAGCTTCACTGCTGGCCCCCGACTGCGGCGAGGGCCCCGCGCGACCGAATGCGCATCAGGTAGATGCCGGCGACGCAGGCGGCGCCCACGATCGTCACCGCGAAACCCGAAAGCCCCATGAAGCGGAGCTGTGGCGGGTAGAGCAGCACGATCGCGGAAAGCAGCATCGCGGCCCGCGTCGCCAGTCCGAGCCGGCCGTGCAGCCACCCCTCGATGGCCGCGGACAGCGCCCAGACGCCCGCAAGGCCCGTAACCGTCGAGAAAGCGGTCAGCCAGAGGGGGCCCACGAACAGGATCGACGGGTTGTACACAAAGATGAACGGCACCAGGTATTTCGCGATACCGACCTTGGATGCCTCGAATGCAGTCACCATTGGCGGACTGCCGGCGATCGCGGCGGCAGCAAAGGCGGCGAGCGCCACCGGCGGCGTAATGGAGGACACCACGCCGAAATAAAAAGCAAACAGATGGGCCGCCATCGGTACGACGTCCATGCGCTCGAGCGCGGGGATAATGAGGGCCGCCAAGGTGATATAGACGGCCGTCGTGGTGAGACCCATCCCCAGCACGATCGACGCTGCAGCGGTGAGGGCCAGCAGCGCCAGCAGGCTGCCGCCAGACAGGTCGATCACGGATTGCGTGAACTTCAGTCCCAGACCGGAGACGAACACCGACCCGATGATGATGCCGGCGCAAGCACATGCGATGGTCACCGGCACGGTGCTGCGCACACCTTCCTCCAGCGCGGAAAACAGGTCCACCGAGCTCATGCGCGTGTTTGCGTTTACGAAGCTCAGTCCGACGACGGCTATGATCGCCCAGAACCCCGCGAGCATCGCACTGAAGCCCATCGACAGGAGCACTATCAAGACAACCAGCGGCAGCAGCAGATGCCAGCCGCGTTTGAGGACTTCGCGGAAGCTCGGCAACTGGGCCCGCGGAATCTTCTGCAATCCGTGCTTCTCCGCCTCCAAGTGAACCATGAAATAGATGGTCGCGTAGTACAGGAAGGCGGGAATGGCTGCCGCGACGATCACGGTGAGCAGATTGACGCGCAGGAACTCGGCGATGATGAATGCGGCGGCGCCCATGATCGGCGGCGTGATCTGCCCGCCCGAGGACGCGCAGGCCTCTACCGCGGCCGCGAAGCGCGGGCGGTAGCCGAGGCGCTTCATCAACGGAATGGTGAATGATCCCGTGGTGACCACGTTGGCTACCGCGGAACCGGAAACCGTGCCCATCATCGCGCTCGCCACGACCGCGGCCTTCGCGGGCCCGCCGGTTCGGTGCCCGGTTAGCGAGACCGCCAGGTCGATGAAGAAGCGTCCGGCCGCGGAACGGATCAGCAAGGCCCCCAGAATAATGAACAGCAGAATGTAGGTGGCCACGACCATCAGCGGGATGCCGAAGATGCCGTCAGCGCGCATGAAGATGACATCCACATACTTGCGCAGCGAGGTCGGCGGTCCGAACAGGAAGCCGAAGAAGTGATTCGTAAAAAGACTGTGCAGCACGAAGAACGACGTCACTGCAACCATCGCCCATCCGACCGCCCGGCGCGTCGCCTCCATCACAAGCAGGATGTAGCCCATGCCGACCCACAGGTCGAGCCGAGTGATGTCGCCGCCGCGCATGTTGAAGGCGTCGACATCCCAAAGCGTGTAGATCTGCACGAACAGGCCGAAACCGATCAACAGCAGGTCGACCGCGAAGCCGGTCACTCGCCATGAATTGCGTGAGTCCCCCGGTACGAGCAGGGGATCGCGGTGCGATTTGCGGAACAGGGGATTGAGCAGCAGCGACAGCACCAGCATGGCGGTGAGATGCGTGCCGCGAAAAGAACGGGTTTCCGGCGTGCCGAATACGGCTGCGTAGAGGTGGAACAGCGCCAGCGCAATCGCCAGCACCGCCGCCGCGGCCGCAATTACGACCGGCAGGCGAAACTGGCGGTCGCGCAGCACCGTCTCAAGCAGCGAGATTTCCCGAACCTCGTGGTACTCGAGACGGCCTTGCGCCTGCGCGGGCTCAGGCATGACCGCGCTCATGGGTCACGAAGGTGCACGCCGGTCGGCGCGTTACATCTTCTTGACGCCCAGCTCCTTGTAGCAGCGCGCAGCGCCTGGATGCACCGGAATCGCCGCCGCCGACAAGGCGTCTTCCAGCTTCACTTCGTTCCAGGTCTTCTTGACCTCGGCGAAGGTGGCATGTTCCTTCCAGAACACCTTGCACATGTTGTAGACCAGGTCCTCGGGCAGATCAGCGCGAACGACCATCACCGTCGCCGTCGCCAGGGTCGGGACGTCGGCATTCATACCCTCGTAAGTGCCCTTCGGAATCTTGGTCGCGATCACACCCGGATTCGCGGCGATGATGCCCTTCATTTTGTCAGAGTCGATGCCGATGAAGCGGATTCCAGGCTTGAAGTTCAGGTCGATAAACGAGGCCTGGGGCATCGAGGTGACGGCAACGAAGACGTCGATATGGCCGTCTTTCATGAGCGCGACCGAGTCGTTGTAGTCGACGTGGTGCACCGTGCCTCCCGCCTGCCGGATCTTGTCGAAGCTCAGGCCATAGGCATTGAGCACCGTTTCGGCGAACGCGGTTCCCGTCCAGCCGGATTTTCCGGGGCTGATGTTCCTGCCCTTGAAGTCGCTGATCGAATGTATGTTCGAATCCTTCGGTACGGCGATTTGCACCACGCCGGGATACAGGGTGGCGAAGAAGGCGACATTCTTGTACGGACGATCGAACTTTCCGCGCCCGACGTAGCCGTTGTAGGCGGTGTGCCCGTAACTCCAGCCGATCTCGGCGTTACCCTCGCTCACGTCCTTGATGTTGCCCACGCCACCGCCGGGCCCATTCGAAGTCGCGATGCCGCTGATCTCTTTCTGCATGACCTGCATGATCTTGGCGCCCAGCGGGTACCAGCTGCCCCCTGCCGGGCCGGAAACCATGCGCACGAAAGTCTGCGCGTTCGCCGGCGACGCCGTAAGCAGCAGGCCGCCGGCAGCAGCCAGCATAGTGATGGTTCGTTTCATGCAACCCTCCTCCAAGTGTCCAAATGGGATCCTTACACCGGGGCTCATAGCCCCTCGCTCGGACTCGCGAGTCGAGTCTAGCTCGATTTCAGGATAACGCAAGGTTCGCCCCGGGGCAGCGCGGCCCCGCGAGGGGACGGTGCCCTACGGTCGACGGGGTGGCACGCGATCGTCGTCGATACGGCCGACTTCGCGCTCCACGCGGTACTCCCCCTCGATAATCACGTTCTCGCCTTCGCGCGCGGCGCGACGGATCTCGCGCGTACGCCACCACAGCCAGCCCCAGATCAGCAGCGCGGCGGTCGCCACGATCGCGAGCAGCACGGAGGCGAAGATGAACGCGGCGATGAAGAGCGCGATGCCAAGCATCGCGCCAAGTAACCGCTGAAGGAGGTTCGGAGAATTCAAGTGTCGGATTTCCAGTTGCCCGAATTTCGCACGCACGGCCGCCCGCCGCAACCGCGGCGAGGCCACGCTCTGTACAATCGGCCAATGCGCAGAGACGACAACGTGGCCAAGCCATCGCAGATCGACACCCTTGCCGATGAACTGCTCTCGCTGAACGAGTCGGGCGGCATCGTCGCTCCCTTCAGCGAACGCTTTCCCGGGCTGGACGCGCCAGCAGGCTACCGCGCCGCAGCGCGGCTGCACGCCGCTCGCCTCGCACGCGGCTGGAAGCTGCTCGGGCGCAAGATCGGGTTCACCAACCGCACCATCTGGCCGCGCTACGGCGTGTACGAGCCGATGTGGGGCGCGCTGTACGACGCGACCGTGATATTCGCGCGGGACGACCGGGCCACGGTGCCGCTTGCCGGGCTGGCGCAGCCGCGCATCGAACCGGAGATCTGCTTCGGCCTGAGGGCCGCGCCTCCTGTCACCCATGACGCAGACGCGCTGCTCGGCGCAATCGAATGGATCGCGCACTCGGTCGAGATTGTCCAGTGCCACCATCCCGACTGGAAGCTGAAGATCGCCGACTGTACGGCGGACAACGGGCTGCACGGGCGACTGGTGGTGGGCACACCAATCCCGGTTCGCGACCTGGCCGAGCTCGGCCCGCGCCTGCCGGAGCTCAATGTCGAATTGCGAAAAGGCGGAGTGGCGGTGGACCGGGGCACGGGCGCCAACGTGCTCGGCAGCCCGCTCGAAGCGCTTGCCTTCCTGGTGGAAGTCCTGTCGCGGCAAGCGGACGCGCCGCCGCTGGCGGCGGGCGAAATCGTCAGCACCGGCACCCTCACCGACGCCCACCCGGTCGCACCCGGCGAAACCTGGAGCACCGCATTCGAGGGCCTGCCGCTCAACGGTCTCGAAGTGAGCTTTCGCTGATGCGCCCGCTCGAAGGCGTCACAGTGGTCTCGCTCGAGCAGGTGATTGCCGGCCCTTTCACCACGCGCCAACTGGCCGAACTAGGCGCGCGGGTGATCAAGATCGAGCGCCCCGGCGGGGGCGACGCCGCGCGCGGCTACGACCGGAGCGTAAAGGGGCTGTCATCCCATTTCGTGTGGGTCAACCGCTCCAAGGAAAGTCTGGTGCTCGACGTCAAGCACCCGCGAGCCAAGGAGATCCTCGCTCGCCTGGTCGAACGCGCCGACGTGTTCCTGCAAAATCTCGCCCCGGGCGCCGCGGAGCGCCTCGGGCTTGGCGCGGAGCAACTGCGCGCCCGACACCCGCGCCTGATCTGGTGCGGCATCTCGGGCTACGGCCCGGACGGCCCGTATGCGCACAAGAAGGCCTACGACCTGCTGGTGCAGTGCGAGGCCGGGCTGCTGTCGGTGACCGGCACCGAGGAAGCGCCCGCCAAGGCCGGGATTCCGGTCGCCGACATTGCGGCCGGCATGTACGCCTTCTCCTCGATCCTCGCCGCGCTGCTGCGGCGCGAGCGCAGCAGCGAGGGCGCAACGCTGGACATCACGATGTTCGAAGCGCTGGGCGAATGGATGGGATTTCCGGCCTACTTCAGCCATTACGGCGGCGCCGCGCCGCCACGGCGCGGCGCCTTCCACGCGACGATCGTGCCCTATGGCCCGTTCCACGCCGGAGACGGCGGGAGCGTCTTCCTCAGCATTCAGAACGACCGTGAGTTCGAGCGCTTCTGCGACAAGGTGCTTGGTCTACCCGAACTGGCGCGGGACCCGCGCTTCGCCACGGGCCCCTCGCGCTACGCCAATCGCGATGCGACGCACGCCGAAATCGAACGGGTATTTGCGCAGCTGACGGAGGCGCAGGTGACCGACAGACTCGAGGCCGCCGGCATCGCCAACGCGCGCCTGAACACCATGGAGCAGTTCTGGTCGCATCCGCAGCTCGAGGCGCGGCGGCGCTGGCGCGAGGTGGGTTCGCCCCAGGGCCCGCTGCAGGCCCTGCTGCCGCCGTTCAATATCTCCGGCTTCGAGGCCAGGATGGACCCCCTGCCCGCGCTCGGCGAGCACACGCGGCCGATCCTGACCGAACTCGGGTTCGCCGAGGCCGAGGTCGAGCAGCTGGCCCGGGAAGGGCTGTTCTAGCGCGCCACCGCCGGGGCGCGCCGAGGGCTCACTGCTTGGCCCGGGCGAGCTCGATCTTCGCCACGCGCGCCAAGTCGCGATGGATGCGTGCCACGCGCTCGATCTCGCCCTTGGCGGGGAAACGCTCGTAGAAGCCGTCGTCGCGGAATTCGCGCACTTGCTCTGCCCACGGCGCCAGGCGCGCCTGCCAGCGCGCCACGCGGCCCTCCTCGGGCTCGGCGTCCTCGCGCGCAAGGTCCGCACAAACACGCACCATCGCCTTGATCGTCACCGGCTTGGTGACCATGTAGTTGTCCTTGCCCCAGGCGTCGCCCCAGGCCGAGCGGGCAGCCTTGAAGAAGTCGCGCAGGACGGCGTAGTAGCGCGGTACTTCATGCGCGCTGCCGCCCGAGACCTGGATGCTGCGCCAGCGCGCCCGCACCCAGCGGTGCAGCTCGTTGAAGATTTCCGCCTGCAGCACCCACTTGTCGCGCTGGCTGCGCCCGCCCAGGCGGTTGATGCGGTAGCGCAGAGGGCTGTCGCCCTCGCTGTAGAGCTTCTCGACCAACCGGGCGGCGAACTTGCGGTCGGGCGCGGCGAACGAAACCCGGTCGTAGAGGTCGACCAGGTGGCTCTTGTTGATGCGCGTCGGGGTCGAATTGATGATCACGAACATCTCGGTCGCGAAATCCTCGCTGCGGCCATCGAAGATGATGCACGGCACATTAATCGTCGCGGCGTCGTCGGGCCGCTCGTGCAGGTAGAACTGCAGCGCGGCGAGGCGGTGCTGGCCGTCGATGATCAGGTACTTCGCCGAAGGCTCCGACAGGTGCCCGACGGCGCCGTCGCTGGCGCGAAATCCGAGCCGCTCGGAGGTGAACAGCAGTACCGTGCCCGGGATCGGCGGCTGCGTGACGGCGGTTTCGTAGAAGTTCTTCAGCGCGCGCACCTTGGCACGCGACAAGGTCCTCTGGAAGGCCTCGTCGGTGCGCTCGATCTTGGCGATGAACTGGGCGATATCGTCATCGTGGGCGATACGACTGGGCGCGATCTGCTCGCCCTCGCCATAGAAACGGCTGATGAAGCGAACCTTAGCGAGCAGGTCCTTTGCCTTGTAGCTGGCGAAGTAAAAAACCCCGTCCTTTTGCCGGATTTGCGTCGCGAGCACGGCCTTTCCTCCCTTGGTTTTTTCCCTGCTTGGAGCCCATTAGGGGGAAATATACCCGAGAGAGGGGGGGCTGGGGGTCCGCCTAGCCCGGGCAGACGGGCAGTATTAGCGCCTGCAGGACCTCAGCCGTGCCGCTGTCCTGCACGAAAGCGGCAACTCCCGTGTTGCTCACCGGCGCGCCGGGCGGGAGCGCCAGGCTGCGCCTGTCGTGCACCCGTCCGCCGCCCGCAAAATCGATCGGCCCGATCCAGTCGCGCACCACGAAGTCGTGCGCCAGCGTGCGCCCTTCGTTCTCCCCCGCCTCGACCCGAGAACTGAGATTGTTCTGATAGAGCGCGAGGTACAGGGAGGCCGTCGCGCGGCGCTTCGGATCAGGTACCAGGGCCGACGCCTCGAGCCGGAGCGCGCCCTCGCCCAGCCTCTCGATCGCGAGCGATATCTCGGCCCGCGCCGGCTGTGCATTGATTCTCGCGAGCGCTTGCTCGAACGCGCTCGAGCCCCAGCCCCGGAAGTCGCGCCCCTGTAGCAAGACCTGCGGCGTATAGACGAAACGCGCATGCTGCAGCGCCGCAATCGTTCGTTGCCGGGCCGTAAAGGCTGGCCTGGCATAGGGGTCCTTCCAGCCGATGTAGTCCCAATAGTCGACGTGCAGGGCGAGCGGCACCAGGCCGCCCGAGGCCCGCGTGGCCGACTCGAGCGACGACAGCCAGCGGTCGGCGGGGGGGCAACTGCTGCAGCCCTCGGAGGTGTACAGCTCGACCAATGCCGCGGTGCGCGCGGTCGATCTGGCCACGCACGGCGCGGCCGTAGCGGGCAGCGCCGTGCCCAAAATCGCCAGCGCGGCGACGAATCGGCGCGCGAGGTGGGTCGTCATCTGCCGTGGATCTCCGTTCAGGGGGCCGAGCACCGGCCCCGTTGAACACGATACGGCCGTCGCGCGGCAGCGGATGCGTACTTCGGCCGCCCGGCTCAGTGCACCTGCGCCGCGCTCTTGAACATCGCCGGCTCGAGCGCATGGCGCTCGAGCAGGCGGTAGAACTCGGTCCGGTTGCGGCCCGCCAGGCGCGCGGCCTGGGTCACGTTGCCGCTGGTGATTTTCAGGATTCTGACCAGGTAGTCGCGCTCGAAAGCCCGGCGCGCTTCGTCGAGCGGGGTCAGGGTGGAGTCGCGCGAGTCGATTGCCTGGCGCACCAGCGAGGCCGGAACAACGTCAGTGGCGGTCAACGCCACCGATTGCTCGACCACGTTCAGCAGCTGACGCACGTTGCCCGGCCAAGATGCGGACACCAGCAGCTCCATCGCTTCGGGCGAAAACCCGAGCCGACGCCGCCCGTAGCGCGCCACCAGGCGCTCTAGAAAATGGTTTGCCAGCAAGGGAATGTCCTCGCGCCGCTCGACCAGCGCGGGGAGCGTGAGCTTGACCACATTCAGCCGGTAGTAGAGGTCTTCCCGGAACTCCCCCGCCGCGATGCGCTCCTCGAGTCGGCGGTGGGTGGCGGAAATGATGCGCACGTCGACCGCAATCGCGTCGTTCGAGCCCACCGGCCGCACCACCCTCTCTTCCAGCGCCCGCAGCAGCTTGACCTGCGGCGCGACCGGCATGTCGCCGATCTCGTCCAGGAACAGCGTGCCGCCCTCGGCAGCCTGGAACAGCCCCCGGCGATCCTGCGTCGCTCCGGTAAAAGAGCCCTTGCGGTGCCCGAACAGCTCCGACTCGATCAGTCCTTCCGGAATCGCGCTGCAATTGACCGCTACGAAAGGGCCGCCGGCGCGCCGGCTGGCGTTGTGTATGGCGTGCGCGAGCAGCTCCTTGCCGGTGCCACTCGGGCCGTAAACGCATACGCTGGCATCCGAGGCGGCAACGCGCTTGGCCTGTGCCAGCAGGTCCTCCATCGCGGGCGAGCGCGTGATGATTTCCCCGCGCCAGCTTTCTCCCCCGCCTCCGGCCGGGACGCTGGACAGGCGCAAAGCGTCGGCCACCGTATCGAGCAGGACCTTGCCGTCGAACGGCTTGGTAAGGAAGCTGAACACGCCGCGGCGCGTCGCGGCCACCGCCTCAGGGATCGTACCGTGCGCGGTAAGAATGACCACCGGGAGCGACGGAGCGTCGCGGTGGATCGCGTCGAACAACGCCATGCCGTCCATGCCGTGCATTCGCAAGTCGGTGATGACGAGCTCCGGCCGCGATACGGTCACGCTCGCCATCGCGCTTTCACCGGAGTCGGCGGTCGAAACCGAGTACCCGGCCGCGCCGAGGCGCATGGCGATCAGCTGCAGAAGGTCCTTGTCGTCATCGACCAGCAGGATTTTGGGGGGGTGGTTGGTCATGATCTCATCTCCTTTTCCTGCGCAATTTCTCTTCCCGTTCGACAATTCCGCGCTCGATCGCTTTCAACGCATCGAGCTGCTCACGCAATGTCCGCTGCTGCTCGCGCAGCGCCTGCTCGCGCAACTCGGCGGTGCGCATGGAGCGCTCGTGCTCCCGTGCCGCCTGCTCGCGCTCCCGTGCCGCCTGCTCGCTCTCACGCGCCAGCCGCAGCCGACCGGCCACCTGGCCTGCCAGCAGCGCGGCGAAATCCTGCAACGGCGACTCGCCGTGTCCCCCGACCACCGGGCGCAGCAACGCGTACGCGGCGCCGTCGTCCTGCAGCGGCGCCGGTAGCGCCGCCAGCAGCGTCGCCAGCCGCAACCGGTTGACGACGCTGCGCTCGCCCCGGTACGCCTCGTGCGCCTGCCGCAGCGCGCTCTGCTGTTTAGTGGCCGGCGCCCGTGCGGCAGCGACGGCGCGCGCAACGATAGCGCTCACTTCGGCGCGCTCATCGGCGCCCGGCGCAAGCGCCGCGCACCCCGCAAGCAGGAGCATGAACGCGGCCAAGAGCGCCCTCATGCCGCCGCCGGAAACGCCGGCCCGGCCTGGTGCGGCAGCGTCACCCGGAAGTGGCCGCCGCGGCCGCCTTCGACCACCGCGATCCGCCCCCCGTGCGCCTCGACGAATTCGCGCACGATCGCGAGCCCAAGGCCGCTGCCCTCGATCCGCCCGCCGGCCTTCGCCCGGCCGCGAAAGAAAGAGTCGAACACCGATTCGCGCTCCTCCGCGGGGACACCCGGGCCGGAATCTATCACTTCGAGCGTCGCCGTGCCGCCTTCTTCCCGCGCCACCACCGAAATGCTCCCGCCTTCGGGCGTGAACTTGACCGCGTTGCCGAGCAGGTTATCCACGATCGAACGCAGCTTTTCGGGGTCGGCGCGCACCACCACCGGCTGCAGGTCCAGCGCCACGCGCTGACGTTTGGCGCGCGCCGCGAGCAGATGTGCGCGCGCGGCGTCGCGCACCAGCGAATCGAGCTCGACCGGCTGCAGATCGAGCGAGGCCGCGGCGTGCACCGCGCGCTGGTAGTCGAGCAGGCCTTCGATCAGGCGCTGCAGCTTGACGCTGTTGTCGCGCATGATCGCCACGACCTGCCGCTGCGGTGGCGCGAGCGGCCCCGCGACCTGGTCGTTCAGCAGCTCTGCGCCTTCGCGCAACGCGGTAAGCGGCGTCTTAAGTTCGTGGGACACGTTGCGCAGGAAACGATTCTTCTGCGCCTCGAGCTCGGTCAGTCGGCGCCGCAACCAGTCCAGGCGCTCGCCCAGGTATTGCAGGTCCTCCGGCCCGCGCACCCTGATCGGACGCGTGAAGTCGGCGCTGCCGAGCTGCCGAATCGAGGCGTCCAGCTCTGCGATCGGCCGCACGATGAAGCGGGTCAATCCAAGCGCGATTGCGAGCGCGATCGCAGTACTGAAGATGACCAGCAGGATCAGGCGTTGCTGCACGATTTCCGCGCTCGAGCGCAGGCGGTCGACCTCACGGTCGGCCACCAGATAGCTGATCGCCAGCATTTCATAGGCATTGTCCGCCAGCTTGTCCGCTTCCGCGCTGATCGAGCGCGGATCGATGCGTCCGCGCGGCTGAGCGGTCAGCTGATCGTACAGGCTCTGCTCCTGCTTGACGGTGCGCTCGAGCGCGATCAGCTGCTGACCGTCGAGCGGAAGCTGCGAAAGCTCGCCCGATACCTGCTTGAAACTGCGGTGCACGCGCGCGTAGTCATCCATCAGCACCGGGTCAGCTAGCAGGGTCACCTGCTGCGCCAGGCGCTCGATTGAGCCGATGCGGTTGACCAGCGACCGGCTCGCGCGCGCCGCCTGCGCCGCGCTGAACACGGCGTTGCGGCTTTGTTCGGCCAGCCGCTCCGTGTTCCAGGCCGAGTAGGCGAGCGCACCCGCAAGCGGCAGCGCAACCAGCGTGAAGCCGGCCAGCAGCAGCCCCAGGAACGAACGCGGATACGGAAGCGCGGTAGCCGCAGGGGACGGATTGGCGCTCATCTGCCTATAATTATTGCAAAATTCCGTCGCAGACAGGACGAATGTCACAAACGCAGGTAGACGAACGCGGCGGTTCTCGCGTGCATCTAGTCGCTGCGGTCGCCTCGAACGGCGTCATCGGCGCCTGGGGCAAGCTGCCATGGCACTTGCCGGAAGACCTGCAGCATTTCAAGGCGCTCACCTACGGCCATCCCGTGATCATGGGACGCCGTACCTGGGAGTCGCTCGGCAAACCCCTGCCGGGACGGGACAACATCGTGGTCACCCGCAGTGAGGGGTTCGATGCGCGCGGCGCAAGCGTAGCGTCCTCGCTCGGGACCGCGCTCGCTCTGTGCGCGGATTCGCCGGTTGTGTTCGTGATCGGAGGCGGGGAGCTTTACGCTGCGGCGCTCGCCGACGCCGACGTTCTGCTGCTGACCGAAATCCAGCGCGACTACGAAGGCGACGCCCGCTTTCCGGATTTCGACCGCGGCGCTTGGCGGGAATGCGAGCGGGTCCCGCGTGCCACGGCCGACGGCCTGCGTTACGACTTCGTGCGCTACGAGCGCGCCCGGCCCGGACAAGGACCCGCAACATCAGGACGCTAAACAAAAAAGGCGGGCACGAGGCCCGCCTCTTTTGATCATCCAACAGCCCTCGCGCTCAGCGCTTTGACTCGAAGATCCTCACTTCGGGCAGCGGGAAGCCATTGAACTCGCTTGCGTACGCGGTCGTATAGGCCCCGGCATTGCGTAGGTAGAAGAAATCGCCTTCCTGCAGATCCGAAGGCAGCGGCTCGTCGCGCAGGATCACGTCCACCGAATCGCAGGTCGGGCCGGCGACGTTCCACGTTACGTCCGGGCCGGAGCGATCGGTGCGAATGCGGTACTTGAGGCCCTCGGTGGTCTCGATGATTCCGCCGAACAGGCCGGCATCGAGGTGCAGCCAGCGTTTGCTCCCGCGCGCTGCCGTCCCAAGCACGCGGCAGACGAAATAGCCGGCGTCGGAGACGAGGTAGCGCCCGGGCTCGGCGATCACCCGCACCTCGGGCGGAAACGCCTTCAGCGCCTCGTTGACCACGTCGCCGATCACCTCGATTGACGGGATCGGCCTGACGTGGCGCACCGGGAACCCGCCGCCGATGTCGAGCAGGCGCGGCTTGAGCCCCGCCTTCGCCATCGCGTCGAACACCGTGCGCGCTTTCTCCATCCCGACGCGCCAGTTCGCCGGGTTGCGGCATTGCGAGCCGACGTGGAAGGTCACCCCCGCGAGGTCGGCGCCGAGCTTCGCCGCGGTGGCGATGATCTCCCGGGTATCGGTCGCGCCGGCGCCGAACTTGCCGGAAAGCGGCCAATCACTGCCGATATTGGGCGTCGCGACCCGCAGGTACAACTTTGCGTCAGACTTCACTCCGTGCACCCGTCTCAGCTCGTCGACACTGTCGAGCACGAACCATTCAACGCCCTTGGCGGCGGCATAGGCGATTGAATCGCGTGACTTAACCGGGTTGGAGTAGAACACCTCGGCCGCAGGCACCCCCAGCGAAAGGAGGAGGTCGAGTTCAGCGATCGAAGCGATCTCGAAGCCTGCGCCCTCCTCGACCAGGACCTTGAGCACGCGCGGGTCCGGATTCGCCTTGACCGCGTAATGCGGCCTCACGCGCGGCATAGCGGCATGGAAGCGCCGCGCCTTTTCGCGCACGATGGCTGTGTCGAGGATCAGAAACGGCCGCGTGTACTTCTTGCGGGCGGCCTGGCGCACGGTCTCGAAGTCGAGGCTGACTTCGGGGTGCGTGTCGAAGAGCTGTTCTTGCGGGTGAGTCGGTTGCTTGTTGCGAGCTATGCTAGTGGGGCGAGCGCCCATTCATGTCTCCCGGTTCACTAAGTCTCAGGAATTTCAAGAATGCAAACGTCGAAGCGCAGCGCATATCTCTTTCTGCCTGTCATGATGACCTCCTTGCCCTCGCCGGGGGTTGGTAAACTTGCGCCGATTATAGGGGCAACCCTCGCTGAGTCAAGGGCTTAGGCGCGTTTTTTTCAAGCTCGCACAGACGGCGCGAGGCGCCCGCCCCGACGTCCCGCGCTCGCCGCGAGAGCCGAGCCACAACATGCGGGAAGCAGGAGCGCTTCGCGGCGCCATATTGTGCTTGGCGGCGCCGGCGGGCCGGATCAGATGCGCGGCAGCGTCACGCCCTGCTGGCCGAGATACTTGCCGCCGCGATCCTTGTACGAGGTTTCGCAGACCTCGTCCGACTCGATGAAGATAACCTGCGCCACGCCTTCGTTGGCGTAGATCTTGGCCGGCAGCGGCGTTGTATTGGAGAACTCGAGCGTCACGTGTCCCTCCCATTCCGGCTCGAGCGGGGTGACGTTCACGATGATGCCGCAGCGTGCGTAGGTCGACTTGCCGAGGCAGATCGTCAGCACGTTACGCGGGATGCGGAAGTACTCGACCGTGCGCGCCAGAGCGAATGAATTCGGCGGGATGATGCAGACCTCGCCCCTGAAGTCGACGAAGGACTTCTCGTCGAACGCCTTGGGATCGACGATGCTCGAGTTGATGTTGGTGAAGATCTTGAACTCGTTCGAGCAGCGGATATCGTAGCCGTAGCTCGAGGTTCCGTACGACACGATTCGGCGTCCGCCGACCTCCTTGACCTGGCCCGGCTCGAAGGGCTCGATCATGCGCGAGCTCTGCGCCATGCGCCGTATCCAGGTATCCGATTTGATCGTCATCTAGGTGTTCTGCACCACGATATTGGGAAACTTGGAAGTCATGTCGCGTTGCGACTCCGCGATCTTCACCGCGCAGCGGCGCGCGATACCACGGTAGATTTCCGCTACCCGGCCGTCCGGGTCGGCCACCACGGTCGGGCGGCCGGAATCCGCCTGCTCGCGGATGCCGGCATCCAGCGGCAGCTGGCCGAGCAGCTCGGTGCCGTAGTCGGCGCACATCTTGTCGGCGCCGCCGGAGCCGAAGATATGGCTCTCGTGGCCGCAGTTGGGGCAGACGTGGATCGACATGTTCTCGACCACGCCGAGGATCGGAATGCCGACCTTCTCGAACATCTTCAGGCCCTTGCGCGCGTCGATCAGGGCGATGTCCTGGGGCGTGGTGACGATGACGGCACCGGTGACGGGCACCTTCTGGGCAAGCGTGAGTTGGATGTCGCCGGTGCCCGGGGGCAGGTCGACCACCAGATAGTCGAGGTCGCGCCAGCGCGTGTCCTTGAGCAACTGCTCGAGGGCCTGGGTCACCATCGGCCCGCGCCACACCATCGGTGTATCCGTATCGATCAGGAAACCAATCGAGATGGCCTGAATGCCGTGGCCTTCCATCGGTTCGAGGCTCTTTCCGTCCTTCGATTCTGGACGCCCGGAAATGCCGAGCATCATCGGCTGCGAGGGGCCGTAGATGTCGGCGTCGAGAATTCCCACCGAGGCGCCCTCGGCCGCAAGCGCGAGCGCCAGGTTCACCGCGGTGGTCGACTTGCCGACGCCGCCCTTGCCCGACGCCACGGCGATGATGTTCTTGATCGCGGGAATCAGCTTGACGCCCTTCTGCACCGCGTGCGCCACCACCTTCGAACCCACATTTACCGTCACGGACGCCGCTCCCGCCTTGCGCAGCGCTTCGGTGATCTGCCGTCGGATCGGCTCGATCTGGCTCTTGCCCGGGTAGCCGAGCTCGACATCGAGTGAGACGTTGGCTCCGCTGATCTTGATGTTGCGGGCGGAGCGGGTGCTGAGGAAATCCTTTTCGGTGTTCGGATCGACGAGCTGCTTGAGAGCTGCTTGGACTTGGGCTTCGCTGATGGTCATGTCCGGTTCCTCGCCCCGCACCGTGCCGGGGCGGAGAAAAAACACTCAAGTCTACCGAAAATGGCGCGACCGCGACATAGAAACCCTGGTCGCTTTGCTAGAATCGCCCACTCCGCTTCAGGCCTCGCCGATGTCCCGCCGCAGGATCCTCGTCACTTCCGCCCTGCCCTATGCCAACGGCGCGATCCACCTCGGTCACCTGGTCGAATACATCCAGACCGACATCTGGGTGCGGTTCCAGAAGATGCGCGGTCACGAGGTGCACTACGTCTGCGCCGACGATACCCACGGCACGCCGATCATGCTGCGCGCCGATGCGGAGGGAATCGCGCCTAGGCAGCTGATCGAGCGGGTCTGGCACGAGCACAAGCGCGATTTCGACGGCTTTCAGGTCGGTTTCGACAATTACTATTCGACAGATTCGCCGGAGAATCGGGCCTTCTGCGACGACATCTACCTCCAACTGAAGTCCCGCGACCTGATCGCGGTACGGTCGGTCGAGCAGTTCTACGATCCGGTAAAGGAGATGTTCCTGCCGGACCGCTACATCAAGGGCGAATGCCCCAAGTGCGGCGCCAAGGACCAATACGGCGATTCCTGCGAGGTCTGCGGCTCCACCTATTCGCCTACCGAACTGAAGAATCCGTATTCGGTGGTCTCCGGCGCAAAGCCCGAGCGACGCGCGTCCGAGCATCATTTCTTCCGCCTTTCGGACCCGCGTTGCGAGGCGTTCCTGCGCGGATTCACCCAGGGTGGCGAGCGGCTGCAGCCCGAAGCGGCCAACAAGATGAAGGAGTGGCTGGGCGAGCAGGGCGAGAACCGGCTCAGCGACTGGGACATCTCGCGCGATTCTCCCTACTTCGGCTTCCCAATCCCCGGCACCGACGGCAAGAAGTTCTTCTACGTCTGGCTGGACGCGCCGGTGGGCTACTTCGGCAGCTTCGCCAACTACGCGGCAAGACGCCGCGCCGCCGGCGCCGCGATCGATGAGGACGCCTTCCTGCGCCCGGGCGGCGACACCGAGCTGGTGCATTTCATCGGCAAGGACATCCTCTACTTCCACGCCCTGTTCTGGCCCGCCATGCTCGAGCACGCCGGCTACCGCACCCCGTCGAAGATCTTCGCCCACGGCTTTCTCACCGTTAACGGCGAAAAGATGTCCAAGAGCCGCGGCACGTTCATCACCGCGGAAAGCTACCTGCGCCTGGGGCTCAACCCCGAGTGGCTGCGCTACTACTACGCCGCCAAGCTCGGCCCGACGATGGAAGACATCGATCTCAGTCTGGACGACTTCGTCGCCCGGGTGAACAGCGACCTGGTCGGCAAGTACGTGAACATCATCAGCCGCTATGCCGCGATCCTGAACAAGCACTTCGACGGCCGGGTCCTGCCCGAGAACTCCGATTCGATCTCCGACACCCGGCGTTACTCGGTGGTCGCCTACGACGCCGAGGAGAGAATCAGGGACGCTTACGAAGGCCGCGAGTACGGGAAAGCCTTGCGCGAGGTCATGCGGGTCGCCGACCTGATCAATCGGCAGATCGATCGGGACAAGCCTTGGGACCTGGCGAAGGACGTTTCGCGCAAGTCCGAGCTGCACGTCCTGTGCTCCGACTGCGTAAACGCGTTTCGCATTCTGACCTACTATCTGGCGCCGGTCCTCCCGCAAACTGCGGCGCGAGCGGCCGAGCTTCTCGGACTTGAATACCCCTTTGCGTGGGCCGACCTCGCCCGACCCGTCACACGTGTCAAGCCCTACCAGCACCTGATCACGCGGGTCGACACCAAGCAGATCGCGGCGCTGGTCGAGGCGAACCGGGAAAGCCTGCAACCGTCGGCTCTCCCGCAATCCCAGCAACGCCATGCCGAGCACCAGCAGCACGCCGCCGAGGAGAGCGCAGTGAACGAAACCATCTCAATCGAAGATTTCAACAGGATCGACCTGCGCGTGGCGCGCATCGTGGACGCGCAGCAGGTCGAGGGCGCGGATAAGCTGGTCAAGCTCACCCTCGATATCGGCCAAGAAACGCGCACCGTGTTCGCCGGCATCAAGTCGGCTTATGCGCCCGAAAGCCTCAAAGGGCGCCACACGGTGATGGTCGCGAATCTCGCCCCGCGCAAGATGCGCTTCGGCGTGTCGGAAGGCATGGTGCTGGCTGCCTCCGGCGAAGGTCCGGGCATATTTCTCATCGCGCCCGACGAGGGGGCGCTGCCTGGCATGCGCGTAAAATAACACTATCGCGGCCCGGCGCCGCAAATCGGGCAACGCCCTGAGATGGAGAATTCCGGTCGAACGCTGGTGTGCAGCGTCGTGTTCCTCGACATCGCGGAATACTCGCAAAAGCCGGTAGCGGAGCAGCTGCAGCTCAAGCAGTCGTTCAATGGCATCTTGGCGAACGCTCTCGATCAGGTTCCGGTGCGGGACAGAATCATCCTCGATACCGGCGACGGCGCCGCGATTGCCTTTCTCGGCGACCCCGAAGACGCCTTGTTCTGCGCCATGTCAATCCGGGACTCGGCAGGCGCGTTGCCGGTACGCCTGGGCGTCAATCTCGGGCCGGTGCGGCTGCTGAAAGACCTGAACGGTCAGATAAACATCATCGGCGACGGAATCAACGTTGCGCAGCGCGTCATGGGTTTCGCGCGGCCCGGACAGTTGCTCGTATCGCGTTCCTTCTACGAGGTGGTATCGCGCCTTTCGCGCGACTACGAGAAGCTGTTTTTTCATGAGGGCTCGCGCACGGACAAGCACGTTCGCGCGCACGAGGTCTACTCTGTCGGATCGGGAATACCGGCTGGACGCCGGGTCGTCGACACCGTCGCACGCATACGCGAGAACATCGGCGGTAGGAGCTGGCTGGCGGCAACCGGTCCGCTCGGGTTCAACCGCGCTGCTTTGCTGGCGGCGTCGCTCGTGTTCGTCGTGCTGGTCGTGGTCGGCGTGACCGTGCGCGGCAAGCTCGAGCGCGAAACCACCGCCTCCGCCGCACCGCCTGCGGAGCAGGCGCTGGCTGCCCCCACGGTGGCGAAATCGGCCCCGGCGCCCTTGCACACGCCTGCGCCGATGCCCAAGCCCGCCCGCGCCGAGCCACACCGGGAGCGCAACACCGCGGCGGCGCCCGCGCCGCGGCTTGGTACGATTCGGCTCGCGATCGCTCCCTGGGGCCGAGTAATCGTAGACGGCAAGGAGCGCGGCGTGAGCCCGCCGCTGAGGCAGATCCAAGTCCCGCTGGGCCCGCACACGGTCGAGATCCGGAACACGACCTTCCCGAGCCGCGTCGCGAAGGTGGAAGTGAAGGCGGGTGAATCGATCCGAATAAAGCATCACTTCCGATGAAAATGGGGCGATGGCGACGGGAAGTTTTACACGCACGCTTCGGCTCGTGATCGTGTTCGCGGCGGCCGCGACGCTCGCGGGCTGCTCGTGGGCGCCGATACGCGACCTGCGGGCCTCGATTTCGCGCGCCTTCCACCGCGACGGCGAGCCGGCGCTCGCGGCCGGAATAAGGAACTACGACGACGGGGCGTACGCGAAGTCGAGCAAAGACCTGCGCACCGCGCTCGAGCTCGGGCTCTGGGATTCCGATCGCGTGCGCGCGCACAAGTACCTCGCGTTCATCTACTGCGCCTCGGGTGACGAGCACGGCTGCCGCGCCGAGTTCCGGCTGGCGCTCGATATCGATCCGCAGATGCAGCTCTCACCGGCAGAGGCGGGGCACCCGATATGGGGTCCGGTGTTCCGCGCAGTAAAGTCGAGGCGCTGACCGCGCGCCGCATGCCGCCCGAAATGGATCCGAGAACCATCGGCCGCTACGAGCTCGTTTCGGAGCTTGGGCGCGGCGCGATGGGCGTTGTATACCAGGCCACCGACCCCGTTCTCGGGCGCTCGGTGGCCATCAAGACGATCAACATGGCGCTCGAGCGGGACGGCATCGAGAACTACGAGGCGCGCTTCTATCAGGAAGCGCGCGCCGCAGGCGGGCTCAGCCACCCCAACATCGTCACCGTCTACGATGTCGGCAAGAACGGCGACATAGCCTACATGGCGATGGAATTCGTTGAAGGCGTCGAGTTGCGCGCGCTTCTCGCCTCGGGCCGCCCGCTCGCCGTCGCGCAGGCGATATCGATCGCGGCCCAGGTCGCCGAAGGGCTCGCTTACGCGCACGAGCGCGGCATCGTGCATCGCGACATCAAGCCGCCGAATATCATGGTGACGCCTGGCGGCAGCGTGAAGATCGCGGACTTCGGCATTGCGCGCATGCGCGCCTCCGAATCGCTGACGCAGACCGGAATGATGCTCGGCTCGCCGAAGTACATGTCGCCGGAGCACGTCCTGGGCAAGCGCGCCGATCAGCGCGGCGACATCTTTTCGCTCGGCATCATCCTGTACGAGATGCTCGCCGGCTCAGCCCCCTTCGGCGGAGAGAACGTCACGGCGCTGATGTACCAGATTGTCAATCTGACTCCGCCTGCGCCGAGCCTGCGCAACCCCGAGGTTCCCGAGCTGCTCGATTACGTGGTGGCCAAGATGCTCGCCAAGTCATTGGAGGAGCGCTACCAGAACACCGCCGAACTGGCATCCGATCTGCGCGAGTGCGAGCGCCAGCTCGACTCGCCCGGAGCCGGCACCGCACAGCGGGAGCTGTTCGCGGCCACGCCGGGCGCGGGCCGCAGGAACACGATTGCCGACCCCGGCGCGAACACACTTGCCCACGCGCACACCTTCGACCGCACCCGCGTCGACGACCAGTCGACGCTGCCGCTCGACAAGGCGCCAGGGCACCGCCTGGCACGAGGATTCGATTCTCTTGAGGCGACGCAACGCCTCGCCGCGCTCACCGGCGCGGAGGCGCCCGAAGCCGCCACCGGCGCGAACGAGGTGCTTACCGCTACGCAGATGATCGACTCGGTTCCGTCGCCCCCGAAACGCGCCTGGCGGCGGCGCGACTGGCTGGTGGTCAGCGGCGCCGCAATCCTGGGCACACTCGTGGCGCGCCGCATTGTGCGCGGCGTGAAGCGCTAAGCGGCGCGCAAGCCACTAAATCGCGGTTCGCGAGGCCCGTCGGAGCGCTATCTTGTTGCCCGGCGCCACCGAACCTTCGCAGAGAAATCTTTTTCATAACAGCCTGTTAGAATTTCGCGACACGCATCGGCAGCAGACGTGCATCTAGATTCCCTCGACGCAACGCTGGGCCTGGCCCTGGTGTGGGTGTGCCTCGGCCTGACCGGCCTGCTGGCACCCGCCAGCATCCGCCTCGTCAGCCGGGTGTTGTTCCCGATCGGCGCACTGACCGGCCTGGCGCTCGCCGCCGTGGCGCTGCCGGCGATTTTCGAACCGGCGCTGACGCGAGTGCTGCCGCTGGGCCTGCCAGACCTGCCGTTCCACGCCCGTCTCGACGCCCTGTCCGGATTCTTCCTGCTGCTGCTTGGCGCGGTGTCGGCCGGGGTGTCGCTTTTCGCTTGCGGCTACTTCCGCAAAGGCGAAGGCACGCCGCCCGGGTTGCAGGGCCTTTACTACCACCTGTTTCTTGCCAGCATGGCGCTGCTGTTGCTGGCCGACGACGCCTACTTTTTCATGGTGTGCTGGGAGTCGATGGCGCTGTCGTCGTACTTCCTGGTCACCAGTGATCATCGACACGCGGAGATCCGCCGCGCGGGCTATCTTTACCTCTTGATGGCGCACCTCGGCGCGATCGCGATCCTGCTTTGCTTCGGTGCGCTGCAAAGCGGCAGCGGCGACTACAGCTTTCAGGCCATGCGGCTGGTGGCGCCGTCCTCGGGCTGGGCGACCGTCGCGTTCCTACTGGCCCTGGTCGGATTCGGGGGCAAGGCCGGAATCCTGCCCCTGCATGCCTGGCTGCCCGAAGCGCACCCTGCCGCGCCCTCCCCGGTCTCGGCGCTGATGAGCGGGGTCATGCTGAAGACTGCGATCTACGGCATGCTGCGTGTCACCCTCGATCTGATCGGCTTCCCGTTGTGGTGGTGGGGCGTCATCGCGCTTGCCGTCGGCCTGCTGTCGGCGCTGTTCGGAGCCATCTATGCCGCGGTGCAGACCGACATGAAGCGTCTGCTGGCCTACTCCTCGATCGAAAACATCGGGCTCATCGTCGCCGGTTTCGGCCTTACCCTGTTGTTTCGCGGCTTCGCCATGAACGCGCTCGCCGCTCTCGCGCTCACTGCGACGCTGTATCACTGCCTCAATCACGCTTTTTTCAAGAGCCTGCTGTTTCTCGCTACCGGCTCCGTGCTGCACTCGACCAGCGAGCGCAGCCTCGGCCGCCTGGGGGGATTGATCCACCGCATGCCGTGGGTCGCCTGGACCGCGCTCATTGGCACCGTAGCGATCGCCGGGCTACCGCCACTGAACGGGTTCGTGTCCGAGTGGCTTTTGCTGCAGGCATTCCTGTTCAGCCCCAGCCTGCCGCATTCATACCTCAACATGCTGGTGCCGATCGCCGCAGCCGCCATCGCACTCACGGCTGCGATGTCGGGCTACGTCATGGTGAAGTTCTACGGCGTCGTCTTTCTCGGTCAGCCGCGAGAGCCCAAACTCGCCGAAGCCCACGATGCCGGCTCATGGGAGCGCCTCGGCCTGCTCTGGCTCGCGGCCGCCTGCGTGGTGCTGGGTCTCGTGCCGGCGACCGTGATCGGGATGCTCGATCCAATCACCCGCGCGCTTGCGGGCAGCGGCATCGCGAGCCTGGCGCAAGGCTGGCTGTTCCTTGCGCCCATCGAGCCGCACCGCGCGAGCTACAGCCCGATACTGTTCTTCGTCCTCACCGCGCTGCTAGTCGCGCTCGCGTGGCTCGCGGTGCGCGCCTTCTACCACGGGCGCGTTCGCCGCAGCCGGCCATGGGGCTGCGGGTTTCCCGCTCTCAATGCGCGCATGCAGGACACCGCGGAGGGCTTCGGCCAGCCGGTCCGCCACGTGTTCGAGCCGTTCTTTCGGATCGAGCAATCTTCGCCCACGCCACTGGACGCACGCCCGCGCTACCGGGAAGTGGTGGACGACCGACTCTGGCACTGGCTCTACTTGCCGCTCGCGCGCGGAGTCGAGAAGCTGACCGGGCTGATTACAGTGCTGCAGCGGGGGCGCATCTCGGTGTACCTGATGTACAGCTTCGCGACACTGCTCCTGCTGCTGTTCTTCGTCCGATGATCAATCTGGCGGGCATCGCGGCGCAGTTCACCGAGTTGATGCTCGCGATCCTGCTCGCGCCGCTGCTGACCGGATGGGTCAACCAGTGCCGCGCCTGGCTGCAGAACCGGAGCGCACCGAGCCTGTTGCAGCCCTACCGCAACCTGAACAAGCTGTTCCAGAAGGAAGTCGTGCTGGCGCACGGCGCCAGCCCGCTGTTCCGCATCGCGCCGTACCTTATCTTCGGCAGCCTCGCGCTCGCCGCGGCCATCGTGCCGACGCTCGACATTGATCTGCCGCTCAACGCCGCAGCGGACGCGATCGCGCTCGTTGGACTGCTGGCGCTGGCAAGGCTGTTCGTCTCCCTCGCCGGGATGGACATCGGCACCGCGTTCGGCTCGCTCGGCGCACGGCGCGAGATGATGGTCGGATTCCTCGCCGAGCCGGCGCTACTGATGGTGCTCTTCACCGCTTCGCTGATCTCGGGATCGACCTCGCTCTCGACCATCGTGCACACGCTCGCGCACAAGGAGTTCGTCATCTATCCGAGCATGGCGTTCGCGGGGGTCGCGTTCACCATGGTTTCGCTGGCCGAGAACGCGCGCATTCCGGTCGACAACCCAGCCACTCACCTCGAGCTGACGATGATCCACGAGGCGATGGTGCTCGAGTACTCGGGGCGCCACCTGGCGATGATCGAATGGTCCGCCAGCCTGAAGCTGTTCGTGTATTCGTGCATGGGGCTCGCGCTGTTCTTCCCCTTCGGCATCGCCGAGAGCGGCGACTGGCTCGGCATCATCCTCGCCCTCCCGGCGCTGCTGGTGAAGCTCGCGGCGGGCGGCGCCGCGCTCGCCCTGATCGAGATGCTGAGCGCCAAGATGCGCATCTTCCGGACGCCGGAATTCCTCGGCAGCGCGTTCCTGTTCGCGGTGCTGGCAATGCTGGTGCACGTTCTGCTGGAGACCTGAGATGCTCGCGCACTACGGACCCCAGCTGGTGAACCTCTTTGCCGCAGTGCTGCTCCTGCTCGCCTTCGCCATGCTCGCCCAGCGCAGGATGCTGTCGCTGATCAACCTGTTCGCGGCCCAGGGCTTCGTGCTGTTCCTGACCACCAGCCTGGTGGCGGCGCTTACCGGGCAGCACCACCTGTACTGGTCGGCCCTGCTGACCCTGGGATTGAAGGTCATTTTGCTGCCATGGATCCTGCATCGCCTGATCCGCAAGCTAAACATCAAGTGGGACGTCGAGACACTGTTCAACATCCCGACCACGATGCTGGTGGGAATCGTTCTGGTGGTACTGGCGTTCAACCTGGCGCTGCCGATCTCCCAACTCGCCGGCACGGTCACCCGCTCGACGCTCGGCATCGCGCTGGCCAGCGTGCTGCTCTCGTTTCTGATGATGATCACGCGCTCCAAGGCGATACCGCAGGTCATCGGCTTCCTCGCGATGGAGAACGGCCTGTTCTTCGCCGCCACCGGCGCCGTCTACGGAATGCCAATGGTGGTCGAACTTGGCGTCGCGCTCGACGTGCTGGTGGGCGCGCTGATTCTCGGCATCTTCATCTTCCAGATCCGCGAGCGCTTCGACTCGCTCGACACCCGCAACCTGGAGAGGCTCAAGGAGCACTGATGCTCGAGATGCTCGCGCTCCTGGCCTCGCCGCTCGCCGGCGCTCTCGTGCTGGCGCTGTACGGCCATCGCGAACGCGCAGCTGAAGTCAACGCGCTCTTCAGCGCCGTTACTTTCGCCGCTGCCGCCGTGCTCACTGCGCGCATCGTCGCGCACGGACCGATGCACGTGCTGCACGAGCAGTTCTTCATCGACCCCCTGAACGTCTTTCTGGTCGCGCTGACGGCCTTCGTCGGCATGACCACGGCGCTGTTCTCGCGCCCCTACATGCGCATCGAGCGCGATCACGGACGGGTTTCGGCTGCCGGCCTGCGCCTGTACCACAGCATGTACCAGATGTTCAGCTTCACCATGCTGCTGGTGCTCACCACCAACAACCTGGGCATCATGTGGGTGGCGATGGAAGCCGCCACGCTGACCACGGTACTCTTGGTCGCGCTCTACCGCACACCCGCCTCGCTGGAAGCGGCTTGGAAGTATTTCATTCTGTGCGGCGTGGGCATCGCGCAGGCGCTGTTCGGCACCATCCTGGTGTATTTCGCGGCCGAGCGCGTGCTGGGCCCGGGGGTCGGCTCCCTCTTGTGGACCCATCTCGACGCGGTCAAGGGCAGCCTCGAGCCGACCGTCATGTCGATCGCATTCGTGTTTCTGCTGGTCGGCTACGGCACCAAGGTCGGGCTGGTCCCGCTGCATAACTGGCTGCCCGACGCCCACGCCGAAGGTCCCACTCCGGTTTCGGCGGTGCTCTCCGGGCTGCTCCTGAACGTCGCGCTCTACGCCTTGATCCGCTGCAAGGTGATCACGGACGGATCGTTGCACCAGGCCGGCGTGCTGCCGTTCGCCAGCTCGCTGATGATGGGCTTCGGCCTGCTGTCGGTTGTGGTGGGCGCGTTCTTTCTTTCCCGCCAGCGCGACATCAAGCGCATGTTTGCCTATTCCTCGATCGAGCACATGGGCCTGATCGCCTTCGCTTTCGGCATGGGAGGCCCCGTGGCGAGCTTCGCGGGGCTGCTGCACATGACGATGCATTCGCTTACCAAGAGCGCGATCTTCTTCGCCGTCGGTCATGCCACACAGAAGACCGGCACTCAGCTGATGGAGAACATCCGCGGCCTGATGCGGGTCAGCCCCACCGTCGGCTGGGGACTGATGTTGGGCACGGTCGCGATTCTCGGCATGCCGCCGTTCGGCGTGTTCGCGAGCGAGTTCCTGATCCTCACGCAGGCAATCGCGTTGCGCCCGTGGGCCGCCCCGATCCTGCTCGGCGCGCTCGGCATCGCGTTTGCGGCCATCTTCGGCAAGGTGCAGCCGATGGTCTTCGGCGACACCACCGCCAAGCGGCTGCCCCATCCGCCGGCGCTGCTGCCCGTATTCGCGCATCTGGGCATCGTGCTGCTGTTTGGGCTTTACATGCCTCCCTATCTGGCCGACTGGTACCGCCAGGCGGCGCGCCTGATCGGATAGCCGTGGCACCCGAACTTCCCGGAATCCAGTGCGAGCCGCTAGCGGGGAGCGTAGCGGCCTGGCGTGCGGCCGTGGACGCGCAGCAGTGGTTGCGCGCCGGCGAGGATATCGCCGCCCGCGGCGGCCGGCTGGCCGCATTGTGGGCGAGCGACGATTCCGATCGCGCGGCAGGCCTGTGCGTGCGTGCCCTGCTAGTCTCGTTCGAAGGGCTGATATGCCTCGAGCTGCGCGTACCGGAGCACGACGCGAGCTTCCCGGACCTGTCGGAAAGTTTCCCCTGCGCGGACCGTATGCAACGGGCGGTCTTCGACCTGTGCGGCGCGCGGGCGCTCACGCGCGATGGCACTCCCGCGGACTCGCGTCCCTGGCTGCGCCACGGCGCCTGGCCGGAGGATGTCTTCCCGCTGCGCCGGAACGTCGCCGCCGGCGCACGCTGGCCGGCGCAGCCGGATGCGTACCGGTTCGTCGCGGTCGAAGGCGACGGCGTGCACGAAATCCCGGTCGGACCGGTGCACGCGGGCACCATCGAGCCCGGTCACTTCCGCTTTTCGGTCGTCGGCGAACGCGTGCTGCGGCTCGAGGAAAGGCTCGGCTACAAGCACAAAGGCATCGAGAAGCGCTTCGAACAGATGTCCCTCGCTGACGCGATCCGGCTCGCCGGCCGCGTCTCCGGGGACAGCACGGTCGCGTACGCCTGGGCCTATGCGATGGCGCTGGAGTCGATCAGCGGCGCGCAGCCGAGCGAGCGAGCACTGAGCCTGCGCGCGCTTCTGCTCGAGCGCGAGCGTATCGCCAATCATCTGGGCGACCTCGGCGCCCTCGGCAACGACGGCGGACTGGCGTTCGGCCTGGCGCACTTCTCCCGGCTCAAGGAAGACGTCCTGCGCCTGAACGCGCGCCTGTTCGGTCACCGCTACCTTATGGACCGGATCGTGCCTTGCGGGGTCGCTGTGGACGTCGATCCCGCCTCCATCGCCGTACTGCTGGGCGAGGCGGACCGAATCGAGCGCGAGGTCCGCGCGCTACGCGCGATATACGACGACCACGCGGGCCTTCAGGACCGGTTCATGACCTGCGGCCGGCTCGCGCCGGATACCGCCGCGCGCCTCGGCGTCGTCGGCCTGGCGGCGCGCGCGTGCGGCATCGCGCTGGACGTTCGCGCCCACCCAGGCTACGCACCCTACACCGAGCTTCAGCCCCGAGTAGCGACCGAGCGCGCAGGCGACGTGGCAGCACGGGTGAACGTGCGCTTCGAGGAGTTGTTCGAATCGCTGCGGCTCGAGCGCCGAATCCTACGCCACTTGCCGGCGGGAGATTGCGTGTTGCCTCTCGCCGCCGCCCCCGAGGGCGCAATCGGCTTTGGCTGGATCGAAGGATGGCGCGGCGAGGTATTCGTCGCGCTCGAGGCAGGCGCCGCAGGCACGGTGCGGCGCTGCCACCCGCACGATCCCTCGTGGCAGAACTGGCCGGCACTCGAGCACGCGATACTGGGCAACATCGTCCCCGACTTTCCCTTGATCAACAAATCGTTCAACCTCTCGTACGCCGGACAGGACCTCTGAGGATGCACAAGCTGCTGCGACAGATCGCGAGAGTCGGCATCAGAACCGAGAGGCCGCCGCAAGCGGACGACTCGCTGCGGCAGATCACGGACCGAGTGAACCAGGAAGTGCTTCGCCTGCTGGGTCGTGCGCTCGCGATTCGCCATGTCGACGCCGGTTCCTGCAACGGGTGCGAACTCGAGATTCACGGCCTCGCCAACCCTTACTACAACATGGAAGGCCTCGGAATCTGTTTCGTCGCCAGCCCGCGGCACGCCGACATGCTGATGGTGACCGGCCCGGTCTCGCGCAATATGGAGGACGCCCTGCGCCGCACCTACGAGGCGACCCCCGAGCCCAAACTGGTGCTTGCGATTGGAGATTGCGGCTGCAGCGGCGGTATCTTCGGCGAGGGCTACGCCAGCTGTGGGCGCGTTGCAAGCGTGATTCCGGTCGACGTCGCCGTGCCGGGCTGCCCCCCGCCACCTGACGCGATCATGCAGGGTATTCTGACCGCCGTGCGGGCGCCCGCTCAGGGCTTCAGGTAAGCGTATCCCTCGCGCTGCTGCAGCCGGGTGATCTCCGCTACGCCGGAGGGAACGAACGTTGCGTAGTCGATGAACTGCTGTTTGGACAGCCTGCGCTCGCGCAGCGTAATCTCGCAGACCTCGAACCGCACGCCGCTGAGCGCCAGACGCTCGACGATGTCTTCGTACTTGTTGCCGTTCTTGTCCTTGGCGCCCCTGAACAGAAAATCGACCCCGGCTGCATGGGCCACGGCGACGATTTTCGCGTCCGGGTCGACCTCCAGCTGGTTGCGCATGTAGCGCAGGCCGTTGCTGGCCTGCTCCAGCCCGTCGCTGAAATGGTAGACGACCTTGTCGTGCCGGCTGGCCGTGCTACCCGGGTCGGCGCAACCCGACATCGCCAATAGCAGCGCACACCCGGCGGCGAACAGCGCCCTTGCGGCCGCACGCATGGATTGTGCGTGGCGTCAGCGCCCGCCGCAGCCCGCCGGCATCGCGACGTTGGGGTAGCCGTGACAGCGCCAACTTACCTTTCCGCCCGCGAGCACCGGCGTGAGGCCGATCTCGAGCGCGTTCTTCGCGTTCCAGCCGTGGATGGAGCCGTTGTCCTCGACCACCCACTTGAATTCGCCGTGCTTCGGATCCGATTTCGGCGTCAGCTTCAGCCCCTTGCCGGCCCCTGCAAGACTGCCCGCCTTTTCCGCCGCCGCGGCAACCTGCTGCTGCGCAGGGACGGCGCCGGCGATCAGCGCCTGAGCGGCCCCTTTCGTTTCCGAGCTTTCCATCCGCGGCAGCACGACCGCCACCACGATGAACCCTACTAGAGCCAGCCCCGCCACGACCAACAACACGATTCGCATCGCCTCCCCCTGGATTCTTGCCACGAGCCCCTCGTTGTGACTGTATCACGCGCCAAACGGGCCTACACCGTCTGGCGCAAAGGCGCGAAAATCCGCCAGATGATTGCGCGTCACCTGCTGATCGACGGACGGGTGCAGGGCGTCGGCTACCGCGCCGCAATGCAGGCTGAAGCGGAGCGGCTTGGGGTGACCGGCTGGGTTCGCAACCGCGCGGACGGCAGCGTCGAGGCGGTGGCCCA
Organism: uncultured beta proteobacterium; assembly: GCA_963811085.1. Taxonomy (GTDB): domain Bacteria; phylum Pseudomonadota; class Gammaproteobacteria; order Burkholderiales; family SG8-39; genus DAHVFK01. The sequence continues at coordinate 349,589 of CAWEPV010000002.1, forward strand.
GGGCCCGGCCCACCTCCTCGAGCGCCTCATTTCCTGGGCGCGTCTCGGGCCGCCGGCCGCCCGCGTGAGCGCAGTGCACGTCGCCATAGCCCGTGCCGAGCACGAGCGGCGCTTCGCCCGGTTCGAGCAGCTGCCGACGGCATGACGCGCTCAAGGCGTCTTGCGACGCTTGAGTGCATTCACTACCGAAAACTCCCAGGGCCGGCAGGCGACCAGCAGTGCGATTCCAATCCGCTGGCCGGCCGGGCCGGAGGCGTCCAGATCGGCGAATTCGTTGCATTCGGCAACCACGCGCTCCAGCCTGCGCTTGAGCACGGCCGCCGATTCTGCCGACATCTCCCGCGACTCGAAGCGCAGCAACTCGAGCGGCGCGTCGAAGCGGGCCTGCAGGAATTCCTGGGTAACGCGCCGGCCGTAGGCCTTCTTGACCGGACCGCCTGCGCGCCAGCGGAAGTCCTTCGGTACGCGCAACCGCACCCGTTCTCCCGCGCCCCAGTCGACGAGCTTCAGTCGCGCCAGCCGGGCTAACGCAAGGGTCAGCTCGGCCTTGGAGATCGCGAACTCCGAGACGATATCGGCGAAGCGCCAGCCGTTGTGGACCAGCCAGAAGACTGAAAGAAGCCGCTCGTCTTTCGCCAGCGCCGCCTCCTGCTCAACGCTCATCTCGCTCGGACCCTGATCCGCGCCGCGGCTCATCCTTGCGACCTCGTAGAGGTCCAGTTCCAGCACCGCGAGGATTTCGTCCAGCCGCGCCAGGGTGAACGTCCCGCGCGAAAACAGGCGCTTGACGCTGGGCTCGGACAAGCCGACGGCCCGGCCAAGTTGCGCGTAGGTCATGCCGCGCGCACGCACGCACTTTTTCAACGCCTCTACGAATCGCGTTCTCGAAGGCATGCGACTCAGAGTATCACAATCCAGTACTCTAGCAATTCGTATTGCAAGCGCGCTGCGCCCCGACCAGTATTTGCCGGCACGCACTATTCAAGGGAGGGGAAGATGATCGCCACGATTGCACTGCCCGGCGTTCCGGAACCCGAGGCGGCGCGCCGCCGCCGCGTATGCGTCCGTTCGGCAGACGAGCTGCGTCAGGCGATGCTCCATGCGCGCCACAGCGCCTTGACCGTCGACGCCTCCGGACTCAACCGCATCCTGCGCCTCGACGTCGCGCACCAGCTGCTGGAAGTGCAGGCCGCCGCCCCCTGGTCGGCGCTGGTCGATTGTCTTGCTGGCTCGGCCCCCGAGCTTTCGGCGCTGACCGCGGACCCTGAGCTGCCCGCTTCCGTTGAGCACAGCGTGAGCACGAACGTAGCGGGCCCGGACGGGCGCCCGATGTGCGCGCACGTCGAAGCGCTGACTTTGGTGACCGCCGACGGCGAGCTGCGGCGCGCATGCCGAGACTCAAATCGCGAGTTGTTCGCCCTTGCCGTCGGGGGACAAGGCGTGGTCGGCGTGCCCTACAGCGTGACGCTGCGCCTCGGGTCGCTGCGCAATAGCTGCGCCGCGCCGCGGTCCGCCCTCGGGCTGGGAGGCTGCCCGCCCCTGCTGCGGAGCGAATCCGACCTGACCCTGCTGCTGCCGCCCGAGCGTCTTGACGCCCTGCTTGAGCGGCTGCGCGAAAAGGCCGCCGAGTGGCGCGTTCCGATCATCGGCGCCGCAGCGCGCCGTACGCTGGCGGAAAACGAGACGCACCTGCGCTGGGCGCGCCGCGAGTACGCGGAAGTCAGACTCGGCCTTGCCGCGGCGTCGGGACTTGGCGCAAGGGTGCGCGCGGCCCAGGCGCGCCGCGAGCTGATCGATATCGCCCTCGCGCAGGGAGGCGCGTTTCCTCCCGCCGGCATTTTCGACGCCTCGCCCGCGCAGGCCGAAGCCTGCTACCCGCAGCTCAAATCGTTCCTGGCCGAGAAGCGGCGGTTTGATCCCGCCGAGCGGCTATACAACGCCTGGTACCGGCATGCCCGCGGCTTGCTCGGCCGCGACCCGGTGAGCGTACGCTGGGGGTAAGGATCAAGCCGCGGCGCCGTTCGCGTAGACCACGTGCACGTTCTCGGGTGCGAGCCAGCGCGACAGCTGCGCCAGCAGCTCGGCGTCGAGGCGCACCCGCCATTCTTCCCCCAGCGCGACGTCGCACGACGCCGACCCGTTCACGTAGTGCACGAACACCGAGCACGCTCCACCGCCCGCGCCGCGGTAGGGCGAGAGCAGTTCCGCCAGCCGCCGGGCGTCCGCCTGACCGTTCATGTCGAGGCGTAGGCGCGCGGCAAAGCGCTCGCGCACGGACGCCAGATCCAGCAGCTCTTCCGCGGTCACCCGAAAGCCGCCCGAAAACTCGTCGCGTTGTACCTTGCCCTGCACCACCAGCAGCGCATCCTCTTTGAGCTTGTCGCGGTGCTTCTCGTACAGCTCGTTGAACACCGTGACTTCAAGTTGCGCGCTGCCGTCGTCCAGCATCACGACCATCATCCGCCCTCGCCGCGTCATCTGATTGCGCGCCGAGGCGACGATGCCGGCCAGCCACGGGCGCCCGTCGGTGGGCCGCACCTTCGCCAGCGGCAGGCGCGGAAAGTTCGCGAGCTCGCGCTCGTAGACCGAGAAGAGATGGCCCGAGAGGCAAAAACCCAGCGCGACCTTCTCCTCCGTCAACTTCTGTTTCTCGTCCCAGGGCGCCGACGCGACGAGCGCGAGCGCCCCGCCATGGGCCGCTTCGGCATCGCCGAACAGGCTGACCTGGGCCGCCTGCCGCTCGGCCTGCTCCGCCGCCTCCATCGCCCGGCCCACCGTTGCGAGCAGGCCGGCGCGGTTCGGCTCCATTGAATCGAATGCGCCGGCCCGCACCAGCGCCTCGATCGCGCGCCGGTTCACCACTCGCTTGTCGACTCGCCGGCAGAAATCGAACAGATCGAGGAAGGCCCCCGACTTGCGCACCTCCACGATCGCCTCCACCGCCGATTCTCCCGTGCCGCGCACTGCGCCCAGGCCGTACCGGATCGTCCGCTCGTCCACCGGCACAAAGCGGTACGAGGCCGCGTTCACCTCCGGCGCCAGTATGCGCAGGCCGTTCTCCAGGCAATCCTCGTGAATGCCGCGTACCTTGTCCGTGTCGTCCATTACGGCCGAGAAGTTGGCCGCCATGAAAGCCGCCGCGTGGTGCGTTTTCATGTAGGCGGTCTGATATGCAACCAGCGCGTAGGCGGCAGCATGCGATTTGTTGAAGCCGTAGCCCGCGAACTTCTCCATCAGGTCGAACAGCTGCGTTGCCTTGCCCTTTGACAGACCATTGCGCTCCGCCCCCGCGATGAAGATGTCGCGGTGCTCTGCCATCTCATCGGCCTTCTTCTTTCCCATGGCTCGGCGCAGCAGGTCGGCCCCGCCTAGCGTGTATCCGCCGATAACCTGGGCGATCTGCATCACCTGCTCCTGGTAGACCATGATTCCGTAGGTCGGTCCCAGAATCGGCTCCAGGCGCGGATCCAGATACTCGACCCGCTGCTGGCCATGTTTGCGCGCGATGAAGTCGGGAATGAGATCCATCGGTCCCGGCCGGTACAGCGCCACGAGCGCAATGATGTCTTCGAAGCGATCCGGTCGCGCGCGCTTTATCAGATCGCGCATACCGCGCGATTCAAGCTGGAACACCGCTGTTGTGTTGCCCGAGGACAGCAGCGCATACGTTTCCGGATCGTCCAGCGGGATGCGATCGAGCGAGAATTCCGCCTGCCCGAGCCCGCGCACGAAGCGCTCGGCCCAGTCGAGTATCGTCAGCGTCGTCAAACCGAGAAAATCGAACTTGACCAGGCCGACGGCCTCGACATCGTCCTTGTCCAGTTGCGAAATGACGTTGGTCGTACCCTCAGCGGCGTAGAGCGGGCAGAAATCCGTCAACTTGCCCGGCGCTATCAGCACGCCGCCGGCGTGCATGCCCACGTTGCGCGTCAGACCTTCCAGCTTTTCGCCCAGCTCGAGCAATTCCCTGACCTCGTCTTCCTCTTGCTCCCGCTCGGCAAGCAAGGGCTCCATCTCACGTGCGTCCTGGAGCGTGATGGTCTTGCCCGGCTGAAACGGAATCAGCTTCGCGATCTGATCGCAGAAGTTGTAGCCGAGATCGAGCACCCGGCCGGTGTCGCGCACAACGGCGCGCGCGGCCATGGTGCCGAACGTGGCGATCTGCGATACGCTGTCCTCGCCATAGCGCTGACGCACGTAGTTGATCACCTTGTCGCGTCCGTCCTGGCAGAAGTCGATGTCGAAGTCGGGCATCGACACCCGCTCCGGATTGAGGAAACGCTCAAACAGGAGGTCGTACTTGAGCGGGTCGAGATCGGTGATGCCGAGCGAGTAGGCGACCAGCGAGCCCGCGCCCGAGCCGCGCCCGGGTCCCACCGGAACACCGTGCGTCTTGGCCCAATTGATGAAGTCGGCAACGATGAGAAAGTAGCCCGCGAAGCCCATCTGCACGATGGTCGCGATCTCGAACTCGAGCCGCGCGCGATAGCGGGGTGTCTGGCGCTCGCGCTCGCCCGGATCGGCGAACAGCTTCGCCAGGCGCGCATTGAGCCCGGCCTGGGCGTGCTGCGCGAGGTAGTCGTCCAGCGTCACTCCTGGCGGGGTGGGAAACGCCGGCAGACGGCTCTTGCCGAGCTCAATCTCCAAATTGCAGCGACGCGCGATTTCGACCGAATTCTCGAGCGCTTGCGGGATGTCGGCGAACAGCAGCGCCATCTCCTCCTGGGTCTTGAAGTGCTGCTCCGGAGTGAACAGGCGCGGTCGCCGTTGATCGCCGAGCACGTAGCCCTGTGCGATGCAGACCCGCGCCTCGTGCGCCTTGAAGTCCCCGGGGTCGAGAAACTGGACCGGGTGAGTCGCCACCACCGGCAGGCCGAGCTGAGACGCGAGCTCGACCGATCGCGCCACCAGTGTCTCGCCATGCGGCAGACCCGCGCGCTGGAGCTCCATGTAGTACCGGCCCGGGAAGAGCTCCTGCCAACTGCGTGCCAGGCGCTGGGCGGCTTCGACGTTCCCGGCAGCCAGCGCCTGGCCGACGTCGCCGGCGCCGGCCCCCGAGAGCACTATCAGACCCTCGGTGCTGCGCTCCTCGAGCCAGGCGCGGGCAATCTCCGCCCGCGCGCGGTGCTGATTACCGAGCCACGCCTTGGAGAGCAGCTCCGACAGGCGCAGATAGCCCGCATGAGAAGCGCACAGCATGACGACCCGATGCGGCTTGTCGCGGTCGGCGTCGTTCTGGATCCAGCAATCCGCGCCGATGACCGGCTTGACGCCGGCGGTACGCGCCGCCTTGTAGAACTTGACCATGCCGAACATGTTTGCCGCGTCGGTAATCGCCAGCGCCGGCATTCCGTCCGACGCCGCACGCGCGATCGCATCGTCGAGGCGGACAATTCCGTCCGTCACCGAGTACTCGCTGTGCAAGCGAAGGTGGGCGTAGCGCGGCGCGGCCATGGATCGGAAAAATTCTAACACCGCAGCACTCCGCGGCAACGGTTAACATCGCGAGCCATGCAGCCCGCCGACAACTCCGCGCGCAGCCGCGCCCCCGCCGCAGCGGGCATTGCGCTCGCTGCGCTGCTCGCCGGGGCGACCTGTATCGCGCTATCTCCCATCTGGGTGCGCGTGTCCGAGACCGGGCCCACCGCCGCAGCGTTCTGGCGCGTCGCAATCGCCTCGCCGGCATTGTGGCTGCTGCGCCCCTGGGTGCGCGGCTCTACCGTGCCCGCCACCGTGCACTGGAAACTGCTGCTGGCCGCGGGAATTGCATTCGCCGGCGATCTCGCGGTCTGGCACACCTCGATCAAGCTCACCTCGGTCGCCAACTCGACCCTGCTCGCCAACTTGGCCTCGATCTTCGTCACGCTCGCGGCCTGGCTGCTGTGGAAGCAGCGCCCGCGGGGCCTCTTCCTAGCCGGTCTCGCCACTGCGCTCGCGGGCGTAGGGATGCTGGTGGAGACGAGCGCCACAGTGTCTGCCACCGCTCTGGTCGGCGACGCACTGGGCGTGGTCACCGCGATGTTTTACGCCTGGTATCTGCTCGCGGTCAAAAAACTGCGTGACAGCGGCGCCGCGACCCTCCAACTAATGGCGATCACCACCACGATCACCGCCGTACTGCTGCTGCCCGTTGCGCTCGCCTCAGGCGAGCAGATGCTGCCGGTGACCGCACTCGGCTGGCTGACGCTCGTTGGTCTCGCGCTGGTGTCGCACGCCGCCGGTCAAGGCCTGATCGCCTATGCGCTCGCCCACCTGCCGGCGGCGTTCTCTTCGGTGAGTCTGCTGTTCCAGCCCGTCATGGCCGCGGTATTTGCCTGGTTGCTGCTGGGCGAGACGCTGGCGCCGGCTCAGATCGCCGGCGGCATCGTCGTCCTGGTCGGAATCTATCTTTCGCGCCGAGGCTCCGGCTAGACGACGACGCAGTCGGGCTGCGCGCCAGGGCACGCCTCGATGCGGCCGATTTCGAACACGGTCTCCCCTTCGGCTCGCAGCAGCTCGGCGGCACGCCCGGCATCTGCGGCGGACACGCATACGACCAGTCCGATGCCGCAGTTGAACACGCGGTACATTTCGTCCTCGGCGACACCGCCGTGCTCCTTCAGCCAAGCAAACAAGGGCGGACGCGGCCAGGACTGCGCCTCCACGACCGCGCGCGTCGCTTGCGGCAGCATTCGCGGTACATTGCCCATGATGCCACCGCCGGTGATATGCGCCATGCCCTTTACCGGGACGGCCTCGAGCAGCTTGAGCACCGCTCTGACGTAGATCCTCGTCGGCTCGAGGATCGCGTCGGCCAGCGGACGACCGTGGAATTCCGACCGCAAGTCCGCCTGCGCGCGCTCCAGGATCTTCCTCACCAGAGAATAGCCGTTGGAGTGGGCTCCGCTCGAGGCAAGCCCGAGCAGCACGTCGCCCGGCCGGATGTCGCGCCCGCCGATGATCTTGTCCTTCTCAACCACGCCGACACAAAAGCCCGCCAGGTCGTATTCGCCGTCGGGATACATGCCCGGCATCTCGGCGGTTTCGCCGCCGATCAGGGCGCAGCCCGCAAGCTCGCACCCGCGCGCAACTCCCTTCACCACGTCTGCCGCGACGCCCTTGTCGAGCTTGCCGCAGGCGAAGTAGTCGAGAAAGAAAAGTGGTTCGGCACCTTGAACCAGAACGTCGTTCACGCTCATCGCCACCAGGTCGACGCCCACCGTGTCGTGGCGCCGCAACGCGAAAGCGAGCTTGAGCTTCGTGCCCACGCCGTCGGTGCCTGACACCAGCACCGGGTGCCGATACTTGGCCGGGAGCTCGCAAAGCGCGCCGAAACCGCCGATGCCGGCCAGCACCTCGGGGCGCATGGTGCGGCGAGCGAACGGCTTGATGACGTCGACGAGCGCATCGCCCGCGTCGATGTCGACGCCCGCATCGCGGTATGAAAGACCGTCCGGCATAGGAGAATTCGCGCGGCGACGCGCCGCAGCTGCGTGATAAAGTTTCGCGTTTCGAGGGATTCTACCCCGCAATGGGCACACCGGTGTTCGCCAACCCCCAGCTCTGGGCCTGGGCCGCCATCGCGGTCGCGGCAGGCTGGCTGCTATGGCTGTTGTCGCCCATCCTCGCGCCGTTTCTGTTCGCCGCCATCCTCGGCTACATTCTCGACCCGATGGTCGAGAAGCTGACCGTCCGGCGCCTGCCGCGCACGCTCGCGGTCGTGCTGGTGCTGGTGCTCGCGCTAGCGCTGGTGGTGGCGCTGATGCTGGTGGTGCTGCCGCTGTTCTACAAGGAGATGCGCCTGCTCGCGGACAAGCTGCCTGGGTTCCTGGCCTGGGTCAACGAGCACATGGCGCCTTGGCTCAAGGCTCACCTGGGGATCGAGTTCCAGCTCGACACGGCAAGCGTGCGCGAAGTCGCCTCCGAGCTGCTGGCCGGCAATCAGGACGTCGCGGCGCGGCTTCTCGGCTCGCTAAAGATCGGCGGCCTTGCGTTGATCGCTTTCTTCGCCAACCTCCTGCTGATTCCCGTTGTGCTGTTCTACCTGCTGCGCGACTGGAACACCTTCTTGGCGCGCGTCGACAATATGATCCCGCGCCACCTGCATGCGAAGGTGCGCCAGCTGTTGCGCGAAATCGATGCCGTGCTGGCCGAATTCCTGCGCGGCCAGATCGTGGTCATCCTGGTCATGTGCGTCTACTACGTGACCGCGCTTTGGCTCGCGCGACTCCAGTTCGCGCTGCCGATCGGAATCATCACCGGCGTCCTCGTGTTCATTCCCTACGTCGGAGCGCTGACCGGGTTCGTGCTCGGCACGATCGCCGCGCTGATGCAGTTCGACAGCGCGGCCGGGCTGCTCTGGGTATGGCTCGCCTTCGCGCGTCGGACAGGCGCTGGAGGGCACCACGGTGACGCCGCTGCTGGTGGGAGAACGCATAGGCCTGCATCCGGTCGCCGTGATCTTCGCCTTGCTGGCCTTCGGCCAGGTGTTCGGTTTCTTCGGCGTGCTGCTCGCGCTGCCGGCAAGCGCGGCGCTGCTGGTCGGGTTGCGACATCTGCGCCGCGCGTATCTGGAGAGCGCTCTATACGGCGAGGGACCGCGCTAGGGCATGCAGCAACTGCCGCTCGCCATCTCTCCGGCCCCCGCGCCGACGTTCGGTAACTTCGTCGAGGGTGCAAACGCCGAGGCGCTGCTCAGGGTACGAGAGCTCGCGGAGGGACGCCTGCGGGAAACCGTGCTCTATTTGTGGGGAGAAGCGGGCAGCGGGCGCAGCCATCTTTTGCGCGCCGCCTCGGCGGCGGCCGCACCCGGTCGCGAGCTGGTGGTGGCAGACGACGTTCAGGCGCTCGAAGAGCCGGCGCAAATCGCGCTCTTCAACGCCATCAATCTGGCGCGAGAAGGCCACGGTGCGGTGCTCGCGGCCGGCAATGCGCCGCCGGGACAGCTCGCACTGCGCGAGGACCTGCGCAGCCGGCTCGGCTGGGGCCTCGTGTATCAGCTCAAAGCCCTCACCGACGAGGAAAAGGCGCGCCACCTGCGGGCAGAAGCCGAGCGACGCGGACTGCGCCTGCCCGACGAGGTGATAAGTTACCTGCTGAGTCGACTGCCGCGCGACCTGCCCAGCCTGAACGCGGCGCTCGAGTTGCTCGATCGCTATTCGCTCTCGCACCAGCGGCACATCACCTTGCCCCTGGTGCGGGACGCGCTCAAAGCAGATTGCCGATGAACCTGTCGCTGTTCGATCTCGACAACACGCTCCTCGCCTGCGACAGTGACTACGAGTGGGGCCAGTTCCTGGTCGACCGCGGCGTGCTGGATCGCGAAACCTACGAGGCCCAGAACAAGACCTACTACGACCAGTACGTGGCGGGTACGCTCGACATCCACGAATACCTGGGATTCGCGCTACGGCCGCTGGCGCAGCATACCGGCGAAGAACTTGCGCGCTGGCACGCCGATTTCATGCGCTCGCGCATCGTGCCGACCATCGGCGCGCTGGCTCGCGAGCTGGTGCAGGGCCACCTCGCGGCCGGCGACCTGTGCGCGATCGTCACTGCGACCAACAGCTTCGTCACCCGACCGATCGCGAACGAGTTCGGCGTGCGGCACCTCATTGCGACGGAGCCCGAGATGCGTGAAGGGCGCTTCACCGGCCGCGTCGCCGGCACGCCCTGTTTTCGCGACGGCAAGATTCGGCGCGTCGAGGAATGGCTTGCCGCGCAAGGCCGTACGCTGGCCGACTTCGCAGCCAGCATGTTCTACAGCGACTCGCATAACGACCTGCCGCTGCTCGCGCGGGTGACCCGGCCGGTCGCGGTCGACCCCGATCCGCAGCTGGCAGCCGAGGCACGCCGCCGCGGCTGGGCCGTAATCTCCTTACGCGGGTAGAATCCGGGCCCTTCATGATCAAGAGATTCATCCGCCGCGTTCTAGGTCTGGGCACCACGTTGCCCCTCAGAGTACCGGGCGCAAAGCACCATCTTGCGCGCGCTGCCATCAGCCAGGGCGCCCTGAAGACCTGCGACGGCCTGCGCGAGGCTGGCTTCGCGGCCTACGTGGTCGGCGGGGCGGTCAGAGACCTGCTGCTCGGCATCGAGCCCAAGGACTTCGACGTCGCTACCGACGCCCGGCCCGAGCAGGTCAAACCGCTGTTCCGCCGTGCGCTCCTGATCGGGCGCCGGTTCCGGCTGGTGCATGTCTTGGTCGGCCAGGAAACGGTGGAGGTTTCGACCTTCCGCGCCGCCGACCCCGAAACGGCGGAAAAGAACGAGCACGGGCGCGTGCTGCGCGACAATGTTTTCGGCTCGCAGGAAGAGGATGCGCGGCGGCGCGATTTCACCGTGAACGCCCTTTACTTCGATCCGGCGACCGAAGAGATCGTCGACTACCACGGCGGGCTCGCCGACCTGCGCAAGCGCGTGTTGCGGATGATCGGCGATCCGGAAACGCGCTTTCGCGAAGACCCTATCAGGATGCTGCGCGCGGTGCGTCTCGGCGCCAAGCTGGGCCTGACGCTCGACCCGGCGACGCGCGCACCGATCCGGGAACTCGCGCCGCTGCTCGAGATGGTGCCGCCGGCGCGGCTGTTCGACGAAATGCTCAAGCTCCTGCTCTCCGGCCACGCCAGCGCCTGCCTGCGGCAGTTGCGGGAGGACGGGCTGCACCATGGCCTGTTGCCGCTGCTGGACGTGATCCTCGAGCAGCCGCTCGGAGAACGTTTCGTCACCCTCGCGCTGGCGCAAACCGACGAGCGGGTGCGCACGGACCGGCCGGTATCTCCTGCGTTCCTGTTCGCCGCCCTGCTCTGGCACGAGGTGCTGGCGGCGTGGAAGGCCCATCAGGGGCGCGGCGAGCGCCCGCTGCCGGCGCTCGAGTCGGCGATGGACGACGTGCTAAACGCGCAGTGCGAGAAGCTCGCGATCACACGCAAGCTTACCGCTACGATGCGCGAAGTCTGGAGCATGCAGCCGCGCTTCGATCAGCGCTCGGGACAGCGCCCTTACCGCCTGGTCGAATCGCCGCGCTTCAGGATGGGATACGACTTCCTCGCGCTGCGCGCCGCAAGCGGAGAGGTAAGCGCGGACATGGAAGCATGGTGGCGGGCGTTCCAGCAGGCCGACGCGGAAACCCGCGAGGCGATGCTGATGCCCGAGACCGAACCCAAGAAGCGCCGGCGCCGGCGCCGCAAGAAGCCGCCCTCCGCCGACCCCGCACAGACACCGTGACGCGCGTGACTGCTTACGTCGGCCTGGGCTCCAACCTCGACCGCCCGCGTGAGCAGGTACTCGCGGCGCTCGACGAACTCGAGCGCCTGCCTCAGACGCGCCTGGTGAGCCGCTCGCGGCTGTACCGCAGTGCGCCGGTGGGTCACGAGGCGCAGCCGGACTTCGTCAACGCGGTTGCCCGCATCGACACCGGGCTGACGCCCTCCCGCCTGCTCGAGGAGTTGCAAGCGATCGAGAAACAGCACGGGCGCGGTCGCCCGTTCCCGGACGCCCCGCGCACGCTGGATCTCGACCTCCTGCTCTATGGCGACGCGGTCATCGCGACGGCCTCGCTCACCGTTCCGCATCCGCGCATGCACCAGCGCGCTTTCGTGCTGCGCCCGCTGGCCGAGATCAGCCCGGCCGCCGGCATTCCCGGCCGCGGCACCGCCGCGCAGCTTCTGCACGCCTGCGCAACCCAGGACGTGGAGCCCTTGGCGTGAGCGTGCGCTTTCGCTACCTGGTCGTGGAGGGGCCAATCGGCGCAGGCAAAACCAGCCTGGCGCGGCGCCTGGGCGAGCGGCTCGGCACCGACCTGCTGCTCGAGCAGCCCGCGGAGAACCCGTTTCTCGCGCGCTTCTACCAGGACATGCCGCGCTACGCCCTTCCGACGCAGCTGTTCTTTCTCTTCCAGCGTGCCAAGCAAATCGAACCGCTGGCACAGGCCGACATGTTCCGCAACCCGACCGTGTCGGACTTCCTGCTCGACAAGGACCCGCTGTTCGCTCGCATTACGCTCACGGGCGATGAGTTTGCCCTCTACCAGCGCATCTACGAGGCGCTTCGTCCGCACGCTCCGGTGCCCGACCTGGTCGTCTACCTGCAGGCGCAGCCCGACGTCCTCGTCGAGCGCATAAGACGCCGTGCCGCACCGTTCGAGCGGGGCATCAGCGACGAGTACCTGGCCCTGCTGGCCGAGAACTACACGAGATTCTTCTATCACTACGACGCGTCGCCCGTGCTGATCGTGAATTCCGAAAAGCTCAATTTCGTGGAGCGCGACGCAGACTTCGATCTTCTGGTCGAGCGGATCCGGAACATGAAGAGCCGCCGCGAGTTCTTCAACCTCGGCTGAGATGCGCGTCGTCAGCGACATCGCCACGCTGCGCGCCCTTTCCCCTGGCGCCCCGCTCGCGTTCGTGCCGACCATGGGCAATTTGCACGAGGGCCACTTGTCGCTGATTCGGCTCGCCCGTCAACACGCGCCGCGTGTGGCAGCGAGCATCTTCGTCAACCGTTTGCAGTTCGCACCCGGCGAGGACTTCGAGCGCTACCCGCGTACATTCGCCTCCGATTGCGACAGGCTCGCCGCCGAAGGCGTCGAGCTCGTTTTCGCGCCCGACGAACAAACGCTCTATCCCGAGCCCCAGGTCTACGTCGTAGAGCCGCCGCCGCTCGCCAACGAACTCGAGGGAAGGTTCCGCGCGCGCTTCTTCCACGGGGTGAGCACCGTGGTGCTGAAGCTGTTCAACTGCGTTCAGCCGGCCTGCGCGGTCTTCGCCAAGAAGGATTATCAACAGCTGATGATCGTGCGCGGTATGGTGCGCCAGTTCAACCTGCCGATCGAAATCTTCGCCGGGGAGACGCTGCGCGAGCCGGACGGGCTGGCGATGAGCTCGCGCAACGGCTACCTCTCGGCCTCGGAGCGCGCCGAGGCGCCGCGGCTGCGGTGGGTCCTGCAGCACGTCGGGGCCCGGCTGGGCGAAGGCGAGCGGAACTTCGAAGCGCTAGGCGCCGAGGCGATGCGAGAATTGGCCGCAGCCGGCTGGAAACCGGACTACGTCGAAGTGCGCAGACAAGAGGACCTGAGCGTGCCCGGTCCCGCCGACACGCGACTCGTGGTGCTCGCCGCCGCGCGCCTTGGCAGCACCCGCCTGATCGACAACGTTGAAGCCTGACTAACCCGGATAGGGGTCGAAGGTAATCGACTCGACCGGGCAACCCATCGCCTTGGCGAGCCCGTCCATGGCGTCATCGGTCAGCTGCACCGGCCGAAACTCGGCGTCCCCGCCCTTGGACGAAATGAATGATTTCGCCGCGTCCTCTGAATTCCAGGTGACCACCGGGTCCGGGCTTACTCCCGGCACCTGACGGCATACGGGAAAACCATCGGCCTTGTAGACAATCGCGTACATTCAGCCCCCTCATTGAATCCTGCGCGCGAAGCGGCCCCGCCCCGAATCTAACCGATACAGACCCTTTGTTCCACCACCGGGGACGCCGCTGCCGGGGCCCGCGAGTGTGAATTAAGTCACGCTCGCGCGGCCTTCGCATCGGACGGGAAGATACGACGCGAGCGGCAACTTTGGGCCTTGGCGCCCGGAACGCAGGCTGTGACAGATTGCACAGACGGCGCAACCGGCGTTTAATTGCCGCGGGAGGCCTGTCTGACGGCGTGGTTGCGCCGACCCGGGCCAAGGCGAATTGCCCCCTTTCAAGGGGGCATTTTTATCAGGGAAGGAGAATCACATGAGCAACATGCGCGACGCTGACGGCCTTCGCGTGCCATACGGTAAGGCCAATACGCAGTTCGAGACCGCGTTCGAGCCGGCAACCGGCACGGTCTGGGGCTACTTCAATCCGAAAGGCACTCCCTGCTTCAGCCTGGGTTTGCTGAAAACGATCCGCGAACACGATAGCGCGCTCGCGGTGAACGGCGGCCAGGTCGACGTCGCGGGAATCACAAGCAAGGCGAACTACTACGTGCTGGGCTCGCGCACACCTCGCGTATTCAACCTTGGCGGCGATTTGGCGCTTTTCGTATTGCTGATAAAGGCGCGCGACCGAGAAGCCCTGGCGCACTATGCCAAGCTTTGCATCGACAACATGTACCCGCGTATCCAGAACTTCTACTCGTCAACGCTGACGACCATCTCTCTGGTACAGGGCGACGCGCTTGGCGGCGGATTCGAATGCGCACTTTCGTCGGATGTCATCGTGGCCGAGGAAAGCGCGCAGTTGGGATTGCCTGAAATCCTCTTCAACCTGTTCCCCGGAATGGGAGCCTATAGCTTGCTTGGCCGACGCATCGGCATGCGCGCTGCGGAAGACCTCATACTTTCCGGCCGGGTGTTGCCCGCTGCGCAGCTGCACGAGATGGGCGTCATCGACGTGCTCGCAAAGGACGGCGAGGGCGAGCTTGCAGTCCGCGAGTGGATCGCGAGAAATGCGAAGCGCCGCAACGGAATGCAGGCGGTATTCGCAGCCCGCAAGCTGGTTCAACCGGTAACCCGCAATGAGCTTGACGCTATTACCGATACCTGGGTGGATGCGGCGATGCGGCTTGAGGATCGCGACCTCAAGATGATGAGCCGAATCGTGCGCGCCCAGATGCGCCGCATTGAATCGGGCGACGTCGCGGACATCACGCAGGAGGCACTGGCGGCGTCCGCGTGAGCAGTCCGGCGATGCCCCTCAGCCGCCTATGTGCGAGACGAATCCGCCGTCACCGAACATCCGGCTGAACTGGTAGAAGTTGACGCGCGTGGAATTGACAATCGAGGCCTGCGCTGCAGGGTCCTCGATTGTCTTCACGAGCTTGTTCAGCTTGGCCATGTGGTCGACGTCCATCGTCGCGTGGGAAGTCAGGAACTTGAACCCCCCCCCGTCGACATCACGGCCGGTGGCGCGGGCAATCGAGTCCGCGACACGACCGCCATAGACGGATGAAACGACCTCGAGCATATAGAGCATGCCGAGAACCGAACAAGGGTGTACATGTTCGGCGCTGTAATAATTGAAGGCGATCATCGCCTGCACCGGCACGCTCGGAGGATTTTCGCGCGCGAACTTAGCATCGCCTCCCATCGCCTCGATGTCCTCCAGCACCCACGATTCGTGCCCCTTCTCCTCTTCGATGCGCTCGTAGAGCTCGTAGCGCACATCGCGGAACCGATCGTCGCAACGCACGATCGCGGCCGCCATGACCGGGCAAAAATGCCAGACGACATGATAAAGGTCGTGCAGGAACGCCTGATATTCCGCTAGCTCCAACCCCTTGTGAATCATGGAGTGCACGCGCGGAACCTCTTCAAGTTCCCGTCGGTTTGAGTCCGTCAGCTCGATGAGTGTGATGAAGAAAGACATTCGTTCCGATCCCGGTAGGCAAATAAGGTCGCGTCCGCATAGCCAAGTTCCGCCGCGGCAGGCAATTCTTGCGGCGGACGATTGTAGCGCGGCCTAGCCAGTAGACCGCTGTTTGTCGCGCAGATAGGACTCCAGCGCGCCACGGGCCGCCGCGAGCTCATTCGAGAGGGCGCTGGCCAAACCTGCCGCCCGCAACCGCACCTCGGCGTCTGACAGCTTGCCGAAATCCGTACAAAGCCGGGTAAGCCGATCGGTCCCCATGCTTGCCGACGAGCCCTTCATCGCGTGCAATATCGAGCGAAATTCTTGCGCGTTTCTTGCAGCCAACGCGCCCTCTATCCTGGTGAGCAGCGCCATGTTGTCTACGAGATAGACCCCGACCAGCTTCTCGAGGAACGAGACCGAGGATCCAAGCTCTTCAAGGTGCGAGAGTGTTTCGACGTTGACAACCTCAGTCTGCAAAGCGCCGACTGTACGGGGCGCCACGCGAGTTAGCTCGATTGGAACTGCACGCCCGGCTTCCCGGGGTCGGCTGCCCGCCAGGCCCTGGATCTCTTCGAGCAAGCGGGCCGCCTCGACCGGCTTCGAAAGGAACGCATCCGCCCCTTCCTCAAGACATTCGCGGCGCGCCTCCGGCGTTGCGTCGGCAGACAGGATCGCGATAGGGAGTCGGTCGCGTCCAACAAACATCAGGCGCATGGCCTGCAAGGCTTCCAATCCGCCCATCCTGGGCATGTTGCGATCGAGCAATACGATGTCGTAGGTATTTTGCTCCACGGCGTCCAGCGCTTGCTCGCCGTCCTCGACCAAGGTGACTTCGTGCCCTCCACGTTCCAGGATCTTTCCGAGAACCTCGCGATTGGTAGGATTGTCGTCCGCGACCAGGACCCGCAGCTTTCTCGCTCCTGCGATTCGCCGAGCGTAGTCCTGCAGCCGCACCACCCCCGCACCCATCTCGGCGCCGGCGCTGACTGAATGAAGCACGTTGAACATCTGGCGCTTGTCGAATGGTAGTTCGAGCACCGCCGAGAAGCCGGCGGAGAGCGCGTCAAAGCGCGGCACGCCCGCCTCACCGCGGACCACCAAAACCATCGGCGGCGACGGGTCGGGTGCGGCGCGTCGGAAGCGCCACGCCTGCTGCAAGCCGTCGCGATCCTCGGCGTATAGGAGCGCGCTGTGGTACGGCTTCTCCACGCTGATCTCCGTCACCAGTCGCGCCACGCCTTCGTCGATCCCCGCAACGGCAACGGGGATCGCCCCCCACCCCGCAAGGGCCTGCTCCAGCGCCTCGCGCTGTTCAGCGGGAACGCCGACCAGCATTACACGGGTGTTGGCAAGCTCGCCCGCGACGACTTCGGCGTGTTCCGGCTGCTTGTCCAGTTCCACCTCGAACCAGAACGTGCTGCCAAGCCCTACTGCGCTCTCCAAGCCGATACGTCCGCTCATGAGCTCGACGAGTTGCTTTGCAATCGTGGTTCCCAGGCCGGTCCCGCCGAAGCGGCGCGTCGTCGACTGTTCGCCCTGTGCAAAGCTCTCGAAAATGCGCGTCTGCGCCTCGGGTGCTATCCCAATTCCCGTATCGCGCACGGAGAACTTCAACCGTACCTTTCCCTCTGTTTCCCCCTGCGCCGTCACGTGCACCGTCACACTGCCGCGCTCGGTAAATTTCACCGCGTTACTGGCGAGATTGATCAGCACCTGACGCAGATAATGGGGATCGCCACGAACCGCCGGCGGAACCTCCGGCATGATCGACACCACGACTTCTACGTTCTTCACTGCAGCCTGCGCGGCGACAATTCTGCAGGTGCTGTTGACCAATGCGTGCAGGTCGAAATCCGAATGATCGAGCACCAGCTTGCCGGCCTCGATCTTGGAGAAATCGAGAACGTCTTCCACTAGACCGAGCATGACCCGCGATGAGCCGCGCAGCGTCTGCAGCATGTCGGCCTGCTCGCGGTTGAGCTGGGTGTCGCGCAACAGGTCAGCCATGCCGATGATCGCGTTCAGCGGCGTGCGCATTTCGTGGCTCACGACCGAAATGAACCGGCGTTTGGCCTGGTTGGCCGCCTCGGCGCGCGCCAGCGCGTCGAACATGCGCTTTACCAGCGACAGCACATACAGGCTAAGTGCAACCAGCCCGAGCATGAGCCCAGCACCCAAAGCAAGGTGGGCTTGCCAGAAATCACTTATCCACAAGACTAGAGAGAAGCCGAGCACGCTCAGCACGAGCGCGTCGATCAGGTGGCGTGCGCCGAAGCGAAAGCCGTTCGCCAGCGTCACCCAGACGTACACCAGGAACAGCGGCGCGGCACGCTCATCGAGAAACGCCATGCACCAGGTGAGCGTCCCCACGTCGGCCACCGTCGCAGCCAGCCGGCGCGCATGCGATGCGCCGGGAGATGCGAGGATTCGCGCGAACAGGAGCGCCGACACCAGCAGGTAGAGGAGCATTACCTCCAGGGTCGGCTCAGGTCGATCGCGCAGCGCGTCCGGGAGCAAATAGAGGACAATCAACGCGCCAACAATCAGGCGCACGATCGCCTGCTCGTGCTCCGTATCCGGTCGACCCGCCAACCGGGCCCGCAGACTTCCGATCAGGTCATTCAGGGCCCGCATCACGCGCCACCTGATCCCGCGGCAGGCGCATCGCTCCACTCGCGCTGCACGCGCAACACGTCGTCGCGCATGCCGAGGAAGGCGTCCACCAGGCGCGGGTCGAAATGCGCCCCGCGCTGGGCGCGCAGATGCGCGAACGCGTCCTCGCTCGACCAGGCCTTCTTGTACGGCCGGACCGAGGTGAGCGCATCGAAGACGTCGGCCACCGCGACGATCCGCGCGCAAAGTACGATGTGATCGCCGACCAGCCCGTTGGGGTAGCCGGAACCGTCGTATTTCTCGTGATGCCCGAGGGCGATCAGCGCACCCATGCGCACGTACTTCGACGCGCTGCCTTTGAGAATCTCGTGGCCGATCACGGGATGACGGCGCATCACCGTCCACTCGGCCTCGTCCAGCCGGCCTTCCTTGAGCAGAATCTGGTCGGGAATGCCGATCTTGCCGATGTCGTGCAGCGGGGCCGCGAGCTCGATGGTCTCGGCTTCGTTGCGGTCGAGTCCGATCGCATCCGCGATCAGGCGCGAGTAGCGCGCCATCCGAATCAGGTGGTAGCCGGTCTCGGCGTCGCGAAATTCGCCCGCCCGCGCCAGACGCAGCAGAGTCTCCTTTTCGCGCTCGCGCACCTCGCGCGTCGCTTCCTCGACCATGCCCTCGAGCAGGCGCTTGCGGTCCTCGAGCGCGAGTTGCTGGCGACGCAGGGTGAGCAGGTTGCGGCAGCGCGCCAGGCACTCGCGCGCGTCGATCGGCTTGGCCAGGAAGTCCGTGATCCCGGCGTCCAGCGCGGAATAGCGCACCTTGCGGTCGTCGTGCACGGTGACCATCACGATCGGCACGTGCTCGTATCCCGGCAGGGCGCGCAGTCGCCTGACGAACTCGATGCCGTCCATGTCCGGCATCATGTAGTCCACCAGCACCAGGTCCGCGATGTGCCGGGTGGCCCATACCACCGCGTCGACGGGACGCGCGAAGCCTTCCACCCCGACGCGCTCGTCGAGGCTGCGCACGACCTGCTCCAGAATGGCGCGCCCGGTCGACTGGTCGTCGACCACCATGACGGTATTTCGGGCCAACGGCAGCGCCCTGATCTGAGCCTGGGCCAAGCGGATCCCCCTCGTTATCGCGCCCAAGCGTACGCTCGGGCCCAGGGGAAGTCTAGCAAGCAAAAAACGCTTTAAGAGGCGACTTTTTCAACGATTTTTGCACTCCCTGACGGACCCGGTTGCGCCCCGGGGCGAGGCGCCGCGCGCGGCATCAAGCTGGTGCCGGAAGAGAGACTCGAACTCTCATGGTGTCGCCACCGGCGGATTTTGAGTCCGCTGCGTCTGCCTGTTCCGCCATTCCGGCGCGCCGGGATCGGATTATCCCGGAGTTCGCCTGTGCCGGGAAGCGCCAGCCCTATAATGCGGCGCCATGCGCGTCGCCGAGTTCGACTATGCGCTGCCCGAAGAGCTCGTCGCGCAGCATCCCGCGCCCGAGCGCACCCGAAGCCGCCTCCTGCACCTCGATGGGCGCACGGGCGCGCTCGAGGACCTGCTTTTCACCGACCTGCCGCGCCTGATGGGGCCACGCGACGTGCTGGTGTTGAACGACACCCGCGTGATCAAAGCGCGGCTCACCGGGCGTAAGAGTAGCGGCGGACGCATCGAATTGTTCGTCGAGCGCCTGCTTGGGGAGCGAGAGGTTCTGGCCCTGATCCGCGCCAGCCACCCGCCGCGCCAGGGCAGCGAGCTCCTGGTGGGCGACGGAGTGCGCGCCGAGGTGATCGGGCGCGAGGACGATCTGTACCGCCTGCGCCTGAACGACGCCAGCGCGGCAGACCTGCTCGAGCGCTGCGGCCGGGTCCCGCTGCCGCCCTACATCACCCACACGCCCGATGCAAACGACGCCGAGCGCTACCAGACAGTGTACGCCGAGCGGCCCGGGGCGGTCGCCGCACCCACCGCCGGGCTGCATTTCGACACCGCGATGCTCGAGCGCCTCAGCGCGCAGGGCGTGCGCATCGCCAGGGTCACGCTGCACGTGGGCGCCGGCACCTTCCAGCCGGTGCGCACCGAAACCGTCGAGGCGCACCACATGCACCGCGAACGCTTCGAAGTGCCGCAAGCCGCAGTGGACGCCATCGAGGACGCCCGCAGCGCGGGCGGCCGGGTGCTCGCCGCGGGCACGACCGCGCTGCGAGCGCTGGAGAGCGCCGCGCACGGCGGCCGGCTCGAGGCCACTGCGGGCGAAACGGATCTGTTCGTGTATCCGGGCTATGCGTTCCGGGTCGTCGACCGCCTGCTGACCAACTTTCATCTGCCGAAGTCCAGCCTGCTGATGTTGGTCGCGGCGTTCGCCGGCCACATGAACATCCGCCGCGCCTACGCGCATGCGATCGAGCACCGCTACCGCTTCTTCAGCTACGGCGACGCGATGCTGATCGAGAGGGCGGCGTGAAGTTCGAGATCTCACATCGCGACGGCGCGGCGCGGCGCGGCCGGCTCGAACTCGAGCATGGCGTCGTCGACACGCCGGCATTCATGCCGGTGGGCACCTACGGCGCGGTCAAGGCAATGGCGCCGGCGGAGCTGACCGAGATCGGCGCCCAGATCGTGCTCGGCAACACCTTCCACCTCTGGCTGCGCCCCGGGCTCGAAGTGATCCAGCGGCACGGCGGTCTGCACCGCTTCATGGGCTGGAGCGGGCCGATTCTCACCGATTCGGGCGGGTTCCAGGTATTCAGCCTCGGCGCCCTGCGCAAGATCAGCGAGGAAGGCGTTCGCTTCGCCTCCCCTATCAACGGCGACCGTCTGATGCTGACGCCCGAAGAGTCGATGCATATCCAGCGCGTACTCGGCTCGGACATCGCGATGATCTTCGACGACTGCACACCTTACCCCGCGACCGAGGACAAGGCCGCGCATTCGATGCGGTTGTCGCTGCGCTGGGCGGAGCGCTCGCGGCGCGCCTTCGAGGGCTCCCCCAACGCCCTGTTCGGCATCGTGCAGGGCGGCATGTTCGAGCCGCTGCGCGACGAGTCGCTCGCCGGCCTGAGCGCGATCGGATTCGACGGCTACGCGGTGGGCGGGCTCTCGGTCGGCGAACCCAGGGCCGACCGCAGCCGGATCCTCGCGCACGTCGCCCCGCGCCTGCCTTCAGAACGGCCGCGCTACCTGATGGGGATGGGCACCCCGGAAGACATCGTCGAGGCCGTGAGCTGCGGAATTGACATGTTCGACTGCGTCCTGCCCACGCGCAACGCGCGCAACGGCTGGCTGTTCACGCGCCGCGGCGACGTCAAGATCCGCAACGCCCGCTATCGCGACGACACCCGGCCGCTGGACGAATCCTGCGGCTGCTACACCTGCCGCCATTTCAGCCTCGCCTACCTGCATCACCTGCAGCGCACCAACGAGATCCTCGGCGCGCGCCTGAACACGCTGCACAATCTCTACTACTACCAGGAGCTTATGCGCGAACTGCGTGACGCGATCGCGAACCGCCGCCTGCCCGAGGTTTCGGCGAGCATTCTCGCGGCGCGCCGAGAGCCGATGCTATAATCGCTCGCTTTTCCCGCCATACCAGGGAGTTAGCTGTGCTGATCTCTTCCGCTTTCGCGCAATCCTTGGGCGGTGCCTCGGGGCAATCCGGGTTCCTCGGCCTGCTGCCGATCGTCCTGATGTTCGGCCTGCTGTACTTCCTCATGATCCGCCCGCAGATGAAGCGCGCGAAGGAACAGCGCCAGATGATCGAAGGCCTGCAGAAGGGCGACGAAGTCGTCACCTCGGGCGGGATGGTCGGAAAGATCACCAAGCTGGGGGAAGCCTACCTTACGGTCGAAATCGCCCCCAACACCGAGATCAGCGTGCAGAAGGCGGCGGTGCAGACTCTGCTGCCCAAGGGCACCATCAAGTCGCTGCAGTGACCGGCCGCCAGGCACGCGACCGGGCCTAAGTCGAGATGAACCGCTTCCCGGCATGGAAGTACGCGCTGATCGGGTTCACGATCATCGTCGCGTTTCTCTACACGCTGCCCAATTTCTACGGCGAGTCGCCGGCGGTCCAGATTTCCAGCGCGAAAGCGACCGTCAAGGTGGACGACGCCCTCGCGTCGCGCGTTGAGTCGGCGCTCAAGTCCGCCGGCATCCAATACACGGGCGTATTGCTCGAATCGAGCAGCCTGCGGGTGCGCTTCGCCGACACCGATACGCAGCTCAAGGCAAAGGATCTGATCAGCAAGACCGTCAATCCGGATCCCTCGAACTCGTCCTACGTGGTCGCGCTGAACCTGCTGACGTCGTCGCCGTCGTGGCTCACGGCGATCCACGCGCTCCCGATGTACCTCGGCCTGGACCTGCGCGGAGGCGTGCACTTCCTGCTCCAGGTCGACATGCAGGCCGCGCTCACCAAGCGCCTGGAGGGAATCGCGGGCGAACTGCGGCGCGACCTGCGCGACAAGGACATTCGCTACCACGGTATCGCGCGCGACGGCGACACGATAAAGATCCGTTTCAGCGATACGGCGATGCGCGCGCGCGCGGAGGCACGCATCCTGACCACGGAACCCGACCTCTCGGTCGACGAGCGCGACGAGGGGCAGGAGCTGCTGCTGGTCGCGAAATTCAAGCCGAGCGCCGCAAAGTCCACCGAGGAACGCGCGATCAAGCAGAACATCACCACGCTGCACAACCGGGTCAACGAGCTTGGCGTGGCGGAGCCGATCATCCAGCAGCAAGGTGCCGATCGCGTGGTCGTGGAACTGCCCGGAGTGCAGGACACCGCGAAGGCGAAAGAGATCCTGGGGCGCACCGCGACCCTAGAAGTGCGTCTGGTGGACGAAGAGGCGATGCGCGGCGGCAGCAAGCTGGGCGACGACATCTTTCCGGAGCGGCACCGCGACGGCACGGTCGAAATGGTGCCGGTGAAAAAGCAGATCGTCATCACCGGGGACCAGTTCACGGACGCGCAGGCGACCTTCGACCAAGACCACCGGCCGGCGGTCTCGGTTCAACTGAACGACGCCGGCGGCGGCATCATGCGCCAGGTCACGCGCGAAAACCTGCATCACTTGATGGCCATCGTCCTGTTCGAGAAGGGCAAGGGCGAAGCGATTTCGGTCGCTAGAATCCAGGGCGAGTTCGGCAGCCGTTTCCAGATCACGGGCAACTTCTCTCCGACCGAGACCGCCGACCTGTCACTGCTGATCCGCGCAGGCTCCCTCGCGGCACCGATGGATATCGTGGAAGAGCGCACCGTCGGTCCCAGCCTGGGCAAGGAGAATATCCAGAAAGGCTTCGATTCGACCAAGTGGGGCTTCAGCGCGATCGTGGTCTTCATGTCGATCTATTACTCGCTGTTCGGCGTCGTCGCCGCGGTCTCGCTGGCGTGCAACCTGCTCTTCCTGGTGGCCCTGCTGTCGATGCTGCAGGCGACGCTGACCCTGCCCGGTATCGCCGCGATCGCCCTGGCGCTCGGCATGGCGATCGACGCCAACGTACTGATCAACGAGCGCATCCGCGAGGAGATCCGCGGCGGCGCCACGCCCCAAGCCGCGATTCACGCCGGCTACGAGCGCGCCTGGGGCACCATCCTGGATTCCAACATCACCACCCTGATCGCCGGCCTCGCACTGCTGATCTTCGGCCAAGGGCCGGTGCGTGGCTTCGCGGTGGTGCACTGCCTGGGCATTCTCACATCCATGTTCTCCGCGGTCACGGTGTCGCGGGGAATGGTCAATTTGATCTACGGCCATCGACGCCGCGTCGCCAAGCTGGCGATCGGCAACACGGCCTGGAAGTAGCCGGCGCGGGATAAAGCGACACCATGGAATTCTTCAAGATCCGCCGCGTAATTCCTTTCATGCGGTATGCGTTGATCTTCAACGTCATATCGCTGCTCACCTTCCTCGCCGCAGTCTTCTTCCTCACCACCAAGGGCCTCAACTACTCGATCGAATTCACCGGCGGCACGCTGATCGAGGTGCACTACAAAGACAGCGCCGACACCGAGAGCGTCCGGAAGACGCTGGAGAAGGCGGGCTACAAGGTGGAGGTGCAGATCTTCGGCTCGTCGCGCGACGTGCTGCTTCGCATGCCGATCGAGAAAGGCCAGTCCACCTCGGACCTGTCGCAGAAGGTCAGCGGACTGCTGCAGGCTCAGGACAAGTCAGCCGAGGTGCGCCGGGTCGAATTCGTCGGCCCCCAGGTCGGCGAGGAGCTAGCCCAGTACGGCGCCCTCGCGCTGCTGGTGACCGCGATCGGTATCGTGCTCTACCTTGCGCTGCGCTTCGAGTGGAAGTTCGGGCTGTCGGCCATCATCGCCAACCTGCACGACGTGGTGATCATCCTCGGCTTCTTCTCCCTGTTCCAGTGGGAGTTTTCCCTGCCGGTTCTGGCCGCGGTGCTGGCGGTGCTCGGCTACTCGGTCAACGAGTCGGTGGTGGTGTTCGACCGGGTGCGGGAGAACTTCCGCAAAATGCGCAAGGCGTCGACGCCCGACGTGATCGACGCCGCAATCACCGGAACCATCTCGCGCACCATCATCACGCACGGCAGCACGCAGGCGATGGTGACGACCATGCTCTTGTTCGGCGGGCCAGCGCTGCACTACTTCGCCCTCGCGCTCACCATCGGGATCCTGTTCGGGATCTATTCCTCAGTGCTGGTTGCGAGCCCGCTGCTGATGTGGCTGAGGGTCACCCGCGCGCAGTTCATCAAGCCGAACAAGAAGGACCGCCGCGACGAGCACGAAGGCGCGGTCGTCTGAGCGCAGGCGCGGTCGTTCCGGACGCGCCTCAGATCCGCCTGGCAAGCCCCGCCGCGAGCCCTACGTAGCGAGCAGGGGTGAGCGCGAGCAGGCGCTTCTTCGCCGCCGCGGGAACGGGCAGCCGGCGGATGAAGGCCGCGAGCTGGCGCCGGTCCAGACGCTTGCCGCGCGACAGCGCCTTGAGCTTCTCGTAGGCCTCCGGCACGCCGTAGCGGCGCATCACCTGCTGTATGGGCTCGGCGAGCACCTCCCAGTTGGCGTCGAGATCCTCCGCCAGCCGCCGCGGGTCCGCCTCGAGCTTGGCCAGTCCCCGCAGGCAGGCGACATAGGCGAGCAGGCTGTGGCCGAGCGCGCCGCCGGCATTCCTGAGTGCGGTCGAGTCCGACAGGTCGCGCTGCCAACGCGATACCGGCAGCTTGTCCGACAGGTGCCGCAACAGCGCGTTGGCCACGCCGATGTTGCCCTCGGAGTTCTCGAAGTCGATCGGGTTGACCTTGTGCGGCATCGTGGACGAACCCACCTCGCCCGCCTTCGGCCGCTGGCGGAAGTAGCCCAGCGAGATATAGCCCCACAGGTCGCGGTCGAGATCCAGCAGCACCGTGTTGGCGGCGGCAAAGGCGTCGAACAGCTCCGCGAACGAATCGTGCGGCTCGATCTGGATCGTGTACGGGTTGAACTCCAGCCCGAGCCGCTCGACGAAACGGCGGCAGAACCGCTCCCAGTCGACGCCCGGATAGGCAATCACGTGCGCGTTGTAGTTGCCCACCGCGCCGTTGATCTTGCCGAGGATGCGCACGCCCGCGATGCGGTCGCGCGCGCGCCGCAGGCGATGCACGAAGTTCGCCATTTCCTTGCCGAGCGTGGTCGGCGAAGCGGGTTGTCCGTGCGTGCGCGACAGCATCGGCAACGCGGCGTGCCGGTGCGCAAGCGCGCGCAGCGCCGCGATCAGCTCCTCCAGCCGCGGCAGCATCACGCCGTCGCGCGCCTCGGACAGCATGAGCGCATAAGCCAGGTTGTTGATGTCCTCCGAGGTGCAGGCGAAATGGATGAACTCGAGCGCGCGCCGCACTTCGGGGTCGTCCCCTAGCCGGCCCCTGAGCCAGTACTCGATCGCCTTGACGTCGTGGTTGGTCTGCGCTTCGATATTCTTGATGTGCTCGGCGTCGCGCTCGGAAAAGCCGGCCACCAGACGCCGCATCGCGCTCGCCGCATGGCGCGAGAAGGGCTTCAGTTCGCGCACGCCCCGTTCCGCCGCGAGAGCCCGCAACCACGCGAGCTCGACCTTCAGGCGGGCACGTATCAGCGCCTGCTCGCTGAAGTGCGCCCGCAGCGAATCGACAGTCTTGGCGTACCGCCCGTCGAGCGGCGACAGCGCGGTGAGCGGTGAGGGCATTTTTCTCGGTCGCGGGGCTTTGACGCCGTATTATAAGGCTCATGCCCGGCCCGGCCTCTCTTGCACGCGTCGCGCGCGAGGCGCGCGCCTGCACGCTGTGCGCAAGAGCGCTGCCGCTCGAGCCGCGCCCGGTGTTCCACGTCGGCCTGCGCGCGCGCGTGCTGATCGTGGGCCAGGCGCCGGGGCGCCGCGTGCACGAAACCGGCGTCTCGTGGAACGACCCGTCGGGCGACGCGCTGCGCGCCTGGCTCGGCATCGGGCGCGAGGCGTTCTACGACACCGCGCGGATCGCGATCATCGCCACCGGCCTTTGCTACCCGGGGACTGGGGCCCGCGGCGACCTGCCTCCGCGGCCGGAATGCGCGCCGACCTGGCAGCCGCGCTTTCGCGCCGCGTTGCCGGCGCTGCGCCTGACGCTGCTGGTCGGCAGCCACGCCCAGGCCTACTACCTCGGCAGGCGGCGCAAGCGCACCCTCGCCGCCACGGTGCATGCCTGGCGCGAGTATCTGCCCGAGTATTTCCCGTTGCCGCACCCGAGCCCGCGCAACAGGCTGTGGCTCAGGAACAACCCCTGGTTCGAGCGCGCCGTCATCCCGGCGCTGCGCCGGTGCGTTGACAGAGCATTGCGTTGAAGCGCGGCGCCGGACGGTATAATCCGCGCCCTCAGCCCGCAAAGCGTCAGCATGAAACTGCTCGTCTCACTCCTCAGTCCCTACGGACGCAAGGTCCGCATCGTTCTTGCAGAGAAGCGCATCGAGTGCGAGCTCGAGCTGGTCGACGTGACCCCGGCCGAAAGCCCGCTCAACGACCACAACCCGCTGGGCAAGATCCCGACTCTGCTGCTGGACGACGGCGGCGCGCTGTACGACTCGAGAGTGATCGTCGAGTTTCTCGATGCCGTCTCGCCGATCGGCCGCCTGATCCCGAAGGGCAACCGCGAGCGCGTCGCCGTGCTGCGCTGGGAGGCGCTGGCAGACGGCGTGCTGGACGCGGGAGTGCTGCTGCGCCAGGAGACGCTGCGGCCGAAGAACGAGCAGAGCGCGGCCTGGATCGAGCGCCAGCGCGGCAAGGTCGAGCGCGGCGTGGCGGAAATGGCGCGCGACCTCGGCGAGCGCGACTGGTGCCACAACGAGCGCTTCACGCTGGCCGACATCGCGCTCGCGTGCTGCCTGGGCTGGCTCGCGTTCCGCCATCCCGAGCTCGACTGGCACGGCAAGTACGCCAACCTGGCGCGCCACTACGACAAGCTCGGCCTGCGCCCCGCGTTCGCCGAAACCGCGCCCAGGTAAGCGCCCCGCCGGCTAGGCGATGATCGCGCCGCCGAGGCAGACCTCGGCGTCGTACAGCACGACCGACTGGCCGGGGGTGACCGCCCACTGCGGCGCGTCGAACGCGACTGAGATCTCGGCCCCGGCGACCCGCCCGAGCGTGCAGGCCGCGTCGGCCTGCCGGTAGCGGGTCTTCGCCCCGTAGCGCGACCCCTCGGCCGGGGGCGCGCCAGCGATCCAGCTCGCATCGAGCGCCTCAAGCGACGCGCGCAGCAGCAGCGGGTGGTCGTGGCCCTGCACCACGGTCAGCGTGTTGGACGCCATGTCCTTGGCCGCGACGTACCAGGCCTCGCCCGATCCGCCCTTCGCGCCGCCCAGGCCGATGCCCTTGCGCTGGCCGATGGTGTAGAACGCGAGCCCGATGTGCTCGCCGATGCGCCCGCCCTCCGGCGTCACGACCGGCCCCGGGTTTCGCGGCAGGTAGCGGTTGAGGAACTCGCGGAACGGGCGCTCGCCGATGAAGCAGATGCCGGTCGAGTCCTTCTTGGCGTGGTTCGGCAGGCGGGCTTCGAGCGCCAGGCGGCGCACCTCGGGCTTCCTCAGCTCGCCGACCGGAAACAGCACGCGCGCGAGCTGAGCCTGGTTCAGGCGGTGCAGGAAGTAGCTCTGGTCCTTGTTGCGGTCCGCGCCGCGCAGCAGTTCGACGCCGCCGTCATTCGCCTGGGTCCGGGCGTAGTGGCCGGTGGCGATCCGCGCCGCGCCGAGCCGCATCGCGTGGTCGAGGAAGGCCCTGAACTTGATCTCGGCGTTGCACAGCACGTCCGGGTTGGGGGTGCGGCCCGCCGAATACTCGCGCAGGAACTCGGCGAACACGCGGTCCTTGTACTCGGCCGCGAAATTTACCGCCTCGAGCTCGATCCCGATCGCGTCGGCGGCCGCGGCGGCGTCGATCAGGTCCTGGCGCGTCGAGCAGTACTCGTCATCGTCGTCGTCCTCCCAGTTCTTCATGAACAGACCGATGACTTCGTAACCCTCGCGTTTGAGCAGCAGCGCGGCGACCGAGGAGTCGACGCCTCCCGACATGCCCACCACCACGCGCTCGGCCATGCCGGCGCCTCAGGCGAATTCGCGCGACAGCACGTCGAGCGGAAAACGGGCACCGGCGAGGTAGTCCGCCACGCAGCGCGCCACCAGCGGCGAGCGGTGCATCGCCTGCCGCGCCGCCAGTTCCTCGGGCGTGAGCCAGTGCGTGGCGACGATTTCCTTGTCCAGCTTGCGCGCGGGGTCGGGTCCGCGCGCGCTTCCGGCGAAGGCGATGCGCAGGAAGGTCGTGTCCGAGGGCTCGTGGCGCCAGCGGTAGATCCCCACCAGCGCGCTCGGCTCGAGCGCGTGCGCGGTCTCCTCCAGGGTCTCGCGCACGCAGGCCTCGAGCAGCGACTCGCCCGGGTCCAGGTGGCCCGCCGGCTGATTGAGCACGCGCCGGCCGTCCGCGATCTCCTCGACGAAGAGGAACTTGCCGTTGCGCTCGATGACCGCCGCGACCGTAACGCTCGGGCGCCAGACCCCGCTCATGCCGCCTTCTGCGTGTTCTTGCGGATGAACGCCGCCATGCGCGCGACGCCCTTCTCGATCGCCTCCTTGGAGGCGGCGTAGGAAAAGCGCACGTGCTGACCCTCGCCCGGCACGCGCATACCGAAATGAATGTCGGCCAGCAGCGCGACGCCCGCCTCGTTCAGCAGCCGCTTCCTGAATTCCTCCGAATCCTGCGCGCCGATCATGCGGCAGGCCTCGGTCACGTTCGGCCAGACGTAGAACGCGCCGCCCGGCACCAGGCAGCTTACGCCCGGGACCTCGTTCAGCAGGCGCACGATGAGGTCGCGCCGCGCGAGGAAGCTCGCCTTCATCGCTTCGGCCGCGTCCTGGGGCCCGTTGATCGCTTCGACCGCCGCCCACTGCGAAATCTGCGACGCGCAGGACTCGGTGTTGGTGATCCAGCGCGTGAAGTGCGGCGCAAGCACGGGGTTGGAGGCGAAGCCGATGCGCCAGCCGGTCATGGCCCAGGTCTTGGAGGCGCCGTCGGAGATGATGGTGCGCTCGACCATCCCCGGCACCTGGGCGATCGAGAAGAACGCTTCCCCGTAGACCAGCCTGGAGTAGATCTCGTCGGCGTAGACCCAGACCTGCGGGTGGCGCTTGAGAATCGCGGCGATCTGCTCCAACTCCTTGCGCGAGAGCAGCCCCCCGGTCGGATTGTGCGGGTAGTTCAGGATCAGCAGCTTGGTTTTGGGCGTGATCAGCCGCTCCAGCTCGTCGGGGTCGAACGAGAACCCGCGCGCCTCGTGCAGGTGGATCGGCACCGGTCGCGCGCCGCTGGCGAGGATCTGGGACTCGTAGATCGGGAATCCCGGGTTTGGGTAGATCACCTCGTCGCCCGCGCCGTGATCGGTCACCGACAGGATCGCGTAGGCGATGAACGGCTTGGCGCCGGCGGCCACCACCACGTCGGCGGGCCGGATCGGCAGCCCGCCGCGCATTCGCGCCAGGTAACCGGCGGCCGCTTCGCGCAGCTCGTCGATCCCGGCCGACGGCGTGTAGCCGTGCTTGCCCTCGCGGATGGCGCGGATCGCCGCCTCCTGCACGTTCTGCGGCGCCGGGAAGTCCGGCTGGCCGATGCAGAACGAGATGATGTCCTTGCCCTGGCGGGCGAGCTCATTCACTTCGGCGAGCACGACGAAAGCATTCTCGGTTCCGAGGCTGCGGGCACGGCGGCTGATCTCGGGCATGGCGGGAGGCCTGGGGCGGGGAAAAGACGAATTTTAGCCGATGGCGCTATCATTGCCCGATGCTGATCAACTGCGTCGCATACCAGGACGGGAAGAAGCTGGCCGAGATCGGCAAGCGCGAGATCAGCGCCTACCTGTCGCGCCCGGACTGCTTCGTCTGGGTGGCGCTGCGCGACGCCGACGAGGCCGAGTTGCACGAGATGCAGGAGGAGTTCGGCCTGCACGAGCTCACGGTCGAGGACGCGTTGCACGGCAACCAGCGGCCCAAGATCGAGGACTACGGCGATTCCCTGTTCGCGGTGCTGCATACGGTCGAATTCGTGGGCGAAGAGCTGAGCGTCGGCGAGCTCGACGTGTTCGTCGGCCCCAACTACGTGCTGTCGGTGCGCAACAACGCCCCCAAGGGCTTCCAGGACGTGCGTTCGCGCTGCGAACGCGAACCCGAGCTGCTGCGCTATGGCTCTGGCTACGTGCTCTACGCGCTGATGGACGCCGTCGTCGACCGCTACTTCCCGGCGCTGGACGCGCTCGAGACCAAGCTCGAGCGCATCGAGGAGGAGATCTTCGGCGGCCACCTGGCGCGCGCGAACATCGAGTCGCTCTACGCGCTAAAGCAGAACCTCATGACGCTCAAGCACGCCGCCGGGCCGCTGCTGGACGCGGTGGGCAAGCTCTACGGCGGGCGCGTACCGCACGTGTGCACCGGCATGGCAGAGTACTTCCGCGACGTCAACGACCACCTGGTGCGGCTGAACTCGACCATCGACTCGATCCGGGACATGGTGAGCACGGCGATGAACGTGAACGTTTCGCTCATCTCGCTGCAGGAGAACGAAGTCACCAAGCGGCTGGCGGCCTATGCCGCGCTGGTCGCGGTGCCGACGCTGATCGCGGGCATCTACGGCATGAACTTCAAAACAATGCCGGAGCTGCAGTGGAGCTTCGGCTACCCCCTCGCGCTGGGCGCGATGGCGATCATCGACGGCTACTTCTGGTACCGCTTCCGCAAGGCGCGTTGGCTGTAGCCACGCCGGCGCTCACCAGCCCTTGGGCTGCCAGTTCAGATCGGTACCGTCCTTGAGCTCGCCGATCCTGATCACGCTCGGGCTCTCGAAGTAGTACGGCGGCACCGGCAGGTTGATCGGCGCGGGCGACCCTGCCAGCACGCGCCCCGACAGATCGTACTTGGAACCGTGGCAGGGGCAGTAGAAGCCTCCGGTCCATTCCGGGCCGACGGATCCCGGCTGCGGCCGGTACTCCGGAACGCAGCCGAGATGAGTGCAGATTCCGACCAGCACGAGGTACTCCGGGCGCACCGAGCGCACGCCGCTGTCGAGATGCAGATCCATGGCCGGCGGCTGCTGCGGCACCCGCGACCCGGGATCCGAGAGGTCGAGCTTCGAGTGCTCGACCTTACGCAGCTCGGCCGGCGTGCGGTGCAGGATCCACACCGGCTTCTCGCGCCACGACACGGTCGTCAGCTGCCCCGGCTCGAGCCCGTTCACGCTCACCCTGACCGGCGCACCCGCCGCCTTGGCGCGGGCGCTGGGCAGCAGCGAGCCGACGAAGGGCACCGCCGCGGCGGCGATCTCGATAGCCCCTACCGTCGAAGCTGCGGTCAGCAGCCGGCGGCGCCTGCGATTGACCGGGCCTGGCTTGTCTTCTTGGTCCATGCCGAAAGGGACAGGGCAATTCGCCCTGAAGTTCACGTCAGTTACGCCAGGCGATTCCGGGCGAATGCCGAGCAGGCTACGAGGGCGGGCGGTAATCGAGGAGCTCGACGACGTTTTCGCCGATCTGCGAGGGGTTAAACGCTGCCGCTGACCAGACCTTGCGCACCAGTTTTACGAATCGCTTTACCTCGGGCGCATACCAAACCGTCATCTCGAAGCGCCCTTCGATCGCGCGTCCAGGCATGTGCGCCCCGGAAGTCCTGCGGCCCGCGAGGTCCAGCCGCAAGGTGCGGAATGTTCCGGCCGGCACGGTCACGTCCTCCGAGCGCCGGTCCTTCAGCGTGATGACCCAATCCGGCAGCCCGCCGCCGCCCGATGGGTAGCCGACAGGAACGTCAATGTCCGTCGGGGCCCGGCCCGCGTTGATCGCGAGCAGGTACGGCGACAGCTCAATCAGGTCGTCGTCAGAATCGAGCGCAAACTCGAAGAAGCGCGAGGCGCGCGCATCGACCGAGCGCCTGGCGTCCTTGCCGCCGCCCGCGCTGCTCGTGAGCCTCTCCTCAACGACCGCACCGTCCACGTGCAGCACGCGCACGGTAACGTCGAGTTGCTTGCCGGAGAAAATTCGCTCGACGACGCGGTATTTCCAGCTCGTGCCGGCCGCCGGCAACCCGGGCGCGGCGATCGGTGCCCGCGGGGTGCTTTGCTTCGCGAGCGCCGCCTGCGAGCGCTCGTGGATCTGCGCGATCCAGTCCGCCGGGAGCGCGATGTTCAGGTTCTGCGCAAACGGGCTGTAGAGCGTCGTAATCCCGATCAGGCGGCCCTCGGCGTCGAACAACCCGCCGCCGCTCGATCCCGGGGAAATCGGTGCGGTTGTCTGGATCACTTCATCGACACCTTGTGCTGCCAGCGCGCCGCTCATTGAACGCAGCCCCGAAATCAAGCCTTCGCTGAGCGTCACCTCAAGGCCTTCCGGGTTGCCGATCGCGAACACACGCTCCCCCACCTTCAGGTCTGCGCGCGCGCGGGTCGCTACCGGCGGCGCATCGAAGTTGTCGACCTTCAGCAGGCAAAGGTCGCGCCGCACGTCGGCGTCTTCAAGCGAGGCGCCGTAGCTCACGTTCTTGCGCCGCACGTTCACGTACTTGGCCTTGACGAGAACGTGGCAGTTGGTGACCAGCTTGCCATGCGCCACCACGACTGCGCTGCCCAGGCCCAGCGGGCGCTCGGCGGCATCCCGGGTCCGCACGACCCATACGCTCGGCGATACCTTCTCGAACACCTGCGAGGGATCGAGCGCGAGCGCGGGCCCGGACACCGCGGCGAGAAGCGCAAAGGCGCGGGCGACCAGGCGGGAAATCGGCGTTTGGCGGGTCATTGCTGCATCAGGTCCTTGAGGTCGTCGAGCCGCACGGGCCCGCTCGCGGGCGCGGGCGCGGGCAGGGATGAATCCGGCGCTACCGATTGATCGTCGGTCGGCAGCACCGGAAACCCGCCTTTAATGCGGCGGTACCGCGCGGGAAGGCTCGGATTCGAGTTGCCGGAGCGCACCTCGGCGCCGAGGGTGGCGACGACGTCGCGCGCGTCGAACAGGTCGGGCCCGACGATCATGATGTCCTTCGGGTACATGCGGATGACTCCCGTCGCGCTATAGGTCGTGACCCTTGCCCCCGGGATGTAGATCACGGTGGGCGCCCTGTAGGCGGTGCGGACGAACGGGGACGCAAGGACGGGACTACCCAACGAGACCCGTCGCGCCGAGTACAACTTGAAGTAGGCGTAGCCATGCTGCAGCGTGAGCTCGGCGCAGCGGTAGAGGAAATACTTGAGCACCACCAGCCGCGACGTATAGCCGTTGCCGCCAAAGCTCACGCGGTAGGTGTCGTCGGCGAGCTTTTCATCCTTATAGCCGCCGGTCATACCCGCGGGCTGATAGGCCGTGACGCAACCGCCCAGCGCAAACGCCAGCAAGACTCCGATCAGCAAAGTCCGACGCCCAACCCGCATTGATCTGCTTCCCATAACCTCGCCCATGCCCCCTAACTTATGCAGCTCGGATTCTAGCCCGAACGCGTGGCGCGCCAAGGCGTTAAGCTACCGTCTTTGCAAGTTTTCGCGCCGCGGCCCTAATCCTGATGAATGTCGACTTCAGCAGCCTGCACCCGAGCTTCGTCGCCGAGGCAGGACCGATCGATCTGCGCCGCGTGGCGGACCGCGCAACCCTGGAGGCAATCCGCGCCGGGATGGACCGGTACCTAGTGCTGGTGTTCCGCGGACAAACTTTCAGCGACCCCGAGCAGATCGCGTTCGCGCGGCGCTTCGACGGCGAACTGCACGCCAAGACAGGTTCGGCGGCGCTGGGTGCCAACCGCTTCGGCAACGAGGCGCTGACCGACATTTCCAACGTGGCCGCCGACGGCAGCATCATGGCGCGCGCGGACCGCAAGCGCCAGTACGCGCTCGGCAACCGCCTGTGGCACACCGACGCCTCGTTCCAGGATCCGCCCGGGCGCTACTCGATGCTGCACGCGCGCGTGGTGCCGGCTTCGGGGGCGGACACCGAATTCGCCGACATGTGCGCGGCCTACGACACGCTCGACGACGCGATGCGCGCCAGGCTCGAGGGCCTGCGCGTGCACCACTCGATCGCCCACTCGCGCCAGATGCTCGGCTTCGAGTTCACGCCCGAGGAAGCGGAGTTGCTGAAGGGCGCAATCCATCCGCTGGTGCGTATCAACCCGCGCAGCGGGCGGCGCTCGCTCTACCTCGCCTCGCACGCTTCGCGCATCGTCGACTGGCCGGTGCCGGAAGGGCGGCTGCTGCTGCGCGACCTCACCGAGCACGCCACCCAGCCGCAGTTCGTCTACCGCCACGCCTGGCGCGTGGGCGACCTGGTGATCTGGGACAACCGCGCCACCATGCACCGCGGCCGCCCGTTCGACGACGCGAGGGAGCGGCGCGAGCTGCGCCGGGTCACGACGCTCGATCTCGACCTTCGGTCTACCGCCTGAGCACCCGGCCGGCGCGCGCCCCGGTCGGGCGTCCGTCGCGCCATGCGACCTGGCCGTTGACCATCACCAGCTCGATGCCCTCGGCGGGCGTGGCGGGATGCTCGAAGCTCGCCGTGTCGCGCACGCGCAGCGGGTCGAACAGAGTGAGGTCCGCGTAGGCGCCGGGCGCGACCAGCCCGCGCCCTTCCAGTCCGAAGTTGCGCGCCGACAGGCCGCTCATCTTGTGCACCGCCTGCTCGAGCGTGAACAGCCCCTCGTCGCGCGCATAGTGGCCTAGCACGCGCGGGAAGGTTCCCCACAGGCGCGGGTGCGGATGGACGTCGTGCGGCAGTCCGTCCGAGCCGATCATCGTCGGCGCAAAGGCGAGCACGCGTCGCACGTCTTCCTCGCTCATCTGGAAGTACACCGCGCCGGCCGGCTGCAGCCTGGCCGCCGCCTCCTCGGCGCCGCAGCCCATCAGCCGCGCGACCTCGTCCAGCGTCCTGCCGGCGAGCTCGGGTTGCGCCCTGGACCAGGTCACCAGGGTCTTCGACGCGCGTGCGGCCATGTCCCAGCGCAGTACGGTCGACGAGGCGGCGTAGGGATAGGCGTCGAGCGCCACCGGCTGCGCGCGCATCGCCGCCTCGATCGCCGCCAGGCTCTGACGCGTCTTGCCGTGGTTGGCCACCCCCGCAGCCTTGTGGTGCGAGATGAAGGCGGGCACTTCGGCCTCGCGCCCGATACGGAACGTCTCCTCGAGCGACTCGAGCAGGTGGTCGGCCTCGTCGCGCATGTGCGTGACGTAGAGCGCGCCGCGCGCGCGCAGCGGCGCGCACAGCTCGATGACCTCCTCGGTCGGCGCGGCGTTGGCCGGGGCGTAGAACAGCCCGGTCGACAGGCCGATCGCCCCCGCGTCGAGGCTTTCCGCCACGATTGCCCGCATGCGGGCGATCTCGCTCTTCGTCGCCGCACGGTCGAGCCGGTCCATGGTCGCCACCCGCAGCGTGCTGTGGCCGACCAGCAGCGCGGCATTGAGCGCGGCTGGGCGCGCGCCGAGCTCCTCCAGGTAGTCGGCGAAGCGCGGGTAGCGGTACGAGCCGCCCGCGTCGAGCAGGTCGAGCGGCGGCGGCACGCGGTCGGCCACCAGCGGCGCGAGGCTGATGCCGCAGTTGCCGCCGATCACCGTGGTGACGCCCTGGCTCAGCTTGGGCGTCATGTCCGGCTGCGCGAGCAGCAGCCGATCGTCGTGCGTGTGCACGTCGATGAATCCGGGCGCGAGCACGCGGCCCGAAGCGTCGATCTCGCGCTCGGCGCGCCAGCCTTCCAGCCGGCCGAGCGCGGCGACGCGCTCGCCACGCACCGCGACGTCGGCTTCGCGCCGCGGCGCGCCGCTGCCGTCGATTACAATCGCGTTGCGGAACACAACGTCGCAGCTCTCGAGCGCCATGCGCTTCTCCTCCGCTTCAGTCCGCCAGGCGCAGCTCGCAGCGAACGGCGTCCCAGCCGACCGCGACGCGGGCTTCCGCGCGTCGTTCGACCAGGCCCAGCTCGGCCAGCCGCTTTACGTCAGTATGCACGTTCTTGTAGTCGCGCTCGAGCCGCCGCGCCAGCTCGTAGACCGACAGCGGCCCCGCTGCGCGCAGGCGCGCGAGCAGCTGCCAGCGCGCGGGCGTTAGGTTCTTCAGCAGCGCAGGCAGGTCGGGCAGGGTCAGCACCGCGAGCGGCGGCGCGCGCCGGCCCTCGGCGGCGCGGTTCCACGCCGCCTCGAAGCGGTCGAGCGCGTCCCCGGCGAACCGACGCGCAGCTCAAGCGTCTTCGCCAAGGCTCCCCCCGGCCGCCTCGACGTCGCGCTCGAAGTCGTAGCGCAGCTGCTCGACCGAGCGGAACTCGTAGGGCAGCTCCCGCCCGCGCACGCGGCGGCGGCCTTTCGCGTACTCGACCAGCGCGCCGTAACGCAACCGATACTCGCCCCCGGGGCGGAACTCGATCTCGAGCAGCGTGCCGTCGCTCAGCAGCACCTTTTCCTGCAGCGGCAACATATGGCTTAGGATACCATAGTGCGCGTAGGCTAGAATGTCGCAAATGGCCGCCCAGGACGCCTTCTTCAACCTCTACCGCCACGGCTTCGCGCGCGTTGCGGTGGCCACGCCCGCGCTGCGCGTGGGCGACCCGGCGGCCAACGCTGCCGGCACGCTCGCACTGATGCGCGAGGCCGCGCGCGCGAAGGCGATCGTGTGCGTGTTTCCCGAGCTCGGGCTGTCGTCCTACACCGCGGACGATCTGTTCCATCAGCAGGCGCTGCTCGACGCCTCCGAGGCGGCGCTCGCGCGCCTGCTGCAGGCCACGCGCGCGCTGCCGCTTGCGGCGCTGGTCGGGCTGCCGGTGCAGGTCGATGGGCTGCTGTACAACTGCGCGGCACTGGTCTGCCGCGGCAGGCTGGTCGGCGTGGCGCCCAAGACTTACCTGCCGAACTATCGCGAGTTCTACGAGCTGCGCCAGTTCACCCCGGGCGAAACCTGCCTGCGCACGGAGGTGGCGCTCGCCGGCCAGCGCGCGCCGTTCGGCACCGACCTGGTGTTCCGCCTCGACGAGCAGCCGCGCTTGAAGCTGTTCGCCGAGATCTGCGAGGACCTCTGGGTGCCGGCGCCGCCGTCGACCTTCGCCGCGCTCGCGGGCGCGACCGTGATCGCCAACCTGTCGGCGTCCAACGTGGTGATCGGCAAGCACGAGTACCGCAGCGAGCTGGCGTCGAATCAGTCCGCGCGCTGCCTGGCCGCCTACATGTTCAGTGCCTCGGGCCCGGGCGAGTCGACCACCGACCTGGCCTGGGACGGCCACGCCATGATCTGGGAGAACGGCACCCTGCTCGCCGAGTCGCAGCGCTTCTCCACCCAGCCCGGGCTGACGATTGCGGATCTCGACCTCGACCGCCTGGCCGCCGACCGCATGCGGCAAAACTCCTTCGGCCAGTCGCTGGCGCGCCACAGGGCGGAGGCGGAGCGCTTTCGCGAGATCGGCTTTTCGCTCGCGCTGCCAAAAGGCAGGCTGCCGCTCGTGCGTCAGGTGGCGCGCTTTCCCTACGTTCCGGGCGATCCGGACACCCGCGACGCGCGCTGCGAGGAGGTGTACCGCATCCAGGTGCAGGGTCTCGCCACGCGCATGCGCGCGAGCGGCACCGACAAGCTGGTGATCGGCGTCTCCGGCGGGCTCGACTCGACCCAGGCGCTGCTGGTGTGCGCCCGCGCGATGGACGAGCTCGGGCTGCCGCGGCGCAACATCCTCGCCTACACCATGCCGGGCTTCGCCACCTCGACCCGCACCCGCAGCCAGGCCTGGCAGCTGATGCGCGCAATCGGCTCGAGCGCCGAGGAGATCGACATCCGGCCCTCCTGCCTGCAGATGCTCAAGGACCTGCGCCACCCCTACGCGCGCGGGCGCAAGGTCTACGACATTACCTTCGAGAACGTGCAGGCCGGGGAGCGCACCAGCCACCTGTTCCGCCTCGCGAACATGCACGGCGCGCTCGTGGTCGGCACCGGAGACCTGTCGGAGCTCGCGCTGGGTTGGTGCACCTACGGCGTAGGCGACCAGATGTCGCACTACAACGTGAACGTCAGCGTGCCCAAGACGCTGATCCGCTACCTGATCGGCTGGGTGGCGAAGTCGGGCCAGTTCGAGCGTGCGGTCGGGCGCACGCTCGAGCGCGTGCTCGCCACCGAGATCAGCCCGGAGCTGGTGCCCGGCCGCAAGCTGAGCCAGCCGGCGCAGCTGACGGAAGACACGATCGGCCCGTACGCGCTGCAGGATTTCCACCTCTACTACACGCTTCGCTTCGGCTATGCGCCCTCCAAGGTGGCGTTTCTGGCCTGGAACGCGTGGCGCGGCAAGGACGGCTACCGCCTGAGCGAGATCCGCAAGTGGCTCGGTGTGTTCCTCAGGCGTTTCTTCCAGACCAGCCAGTTCAAGCGCAGCGCGCTGCCCAACGGGCCGAAGGTCGGCTCCGGCGGGTCGCTCTCGCCGCGCGGGGACTGGCGCGCGCCTTCGGACGGCGTCGCCGACGCCTGGCTGGCGGACCTCGAGCGGGTTCCGGCGCGCGACTGAGCAGGAGCGGAAAGAAAAACGGGCCGGCCCAGAAAAGGGCCGGCCCGTCTTGAAGCACGGTGAAAAGGGGGGGCCGTACTTCGAGGTCTATGCTAAGGCAGCGCGCTGTCTGGCGCCTGAGTCGGCGCTGACGTCTTCCTGAAACTCGGGGATGGCGCAGCGAACCGCGTCCTCGACCTTTTCCAGCAGCACGAACTCGAGCTTGGCGCGCGCCTCCGCCGGCACGTCCTCCAGGTCCTTCTCGTTGCGCTTCGGCAGC
The DNA here is from genome assembly GCA_963811085.1 of uncultured beta proteobacterium. Classification (GTDB taxonomy): domain Bacteria; phylum Pseudomonadota; class Gammaproteobacteria; order Burkholderiales; family SG8-39; genus DAHVFK01. The sequence goes on from CAWEPV010000002.1 coordinate 388,748, forward strand.
ATCACGGTGCCGATCCCCGCGCGCAGCGCGGCGAGCACCTTTTCCTTCACGCCGCCGATCGGCAGCACCAGACCGCGCAGCGAGATCTCGCCTGTCATGGCGACATCGCTGCGAACCGCCTTGCCCGCGAGCAGCGACATGAGCGCGAGGTACATCGCCACGCCCGCACTCGGTCCGTCCTTGGGCGTGGCGCCGGCCGGAACGTGGATGTGCACGTCGATCTTGTCGAACGCTGCCGCCAGGCGCCCCTTGGCCAGCGTCAGCGCCGCCTGCGCCGACTCCTTCATGACCTCGCCCAGCTGCCCGGTGAGGATCAGCTTGCCCGTGCCCGGCACCTTGGTCGCCTCGATAAACAGGATGTCGCCGCCCACCGGCGTCCACGCCAGGCCGGTCGCCACCCCGGGGACCCCGGTCATCAGCGCCAGTTCGCTCTCGAACCTGCGCGCGCCGAGAATCGGCTGCAAGTCCGCGCTATCCACCGCGACCGACTCCGCCTGGCCTTCCGCGATTCGCATCGCGACGCGGCGCAGCACCGCGCCGATCTCGCGCTCGAGGTTGCGCACCCCCGCCTCGCGCGTGTAATCGCGCACGATCGCCGTCAGCGCGGCGTCGCTGAGCGAGGCCTGCTCCGGCCTCAGGCCGTTCGCCTCCAGCTGGCGCTTGACCAGGTAGCGCCGCGCGATCTCGAGCTTCTCCTCTTCCGTGTAGCCGGGAAGCTGGATCACCTCCATGCGGTCGCGCAGCGGCCCCGGAATCGTGTCGAGCACGTTCGCGGTCGCGATGAACATCATCTTCGACAGGTCGAAGTCGACGCCGAGGTAGTTGTCGCGGAACTTCGAGTTCTGCTCCGGATCGAGCACCTCGAGCAGCGCCGAGGACGGATCGCCCTGGAAACCTCCCGCGCCGACCTTGTCGATCTCGTCCAGCATCAGCACGCCGGCGCGCGTTTCCGCGCGGCGGATCGCCTGGATGATGTTGCCCGGCAGCGCGCCGACGTAAGTGCGCCGGTGGCCGCGGATCTCGGCTTCGTCGTGCAGGCCGCCCAGCGCCACACGCTGGAACTTGCGCCCGGTCGCGCGCGCGATCGACTGTCCGAGCGAGGTCTTGCCCACGCCCGGCGGACCGACGAAGCACAGAATGGGACTCTTGCCCTCGGGATTGAGCTTCCTCACCGCGAGGTACTCGAGAATGCGGCGCTTGACCTTCTCCAGGCCGTAGTGATCCTCGTCCAGCACCTTCCTCGCTTCGCCGATGTCGATCGGCTTGGAAGGCTCGGCCTTCCACGGCAGCTCCGTGAGCCACTCGAGGTAGGTGCGCAGCATGCCGTACTCGCCGCCGCCTTCCTGCATGCGCTGCAGGCGCTTCAATTCCCTGTTGGCGTGCTTCGCGACGTCCTCCGGCATTCCAGCGTCATCGAGCGCCTTCTTCAGCTCCTCGATCTCGGCCGCCGTGTCCTCGCCCTCGCCCAGCTCTTTCTGGATCTGGCGCATCTGCTCGCGCAGCACGTGCTCGCGCTGGCGTTCATCGAACGCCTTGCGCGTCTGATCGCCGATTTCCTTCGACAATTTTAGGATCTCGATCCGGTTGCCGAGCAGCGCGAGCACCTTGTCCAGGCGCGCGCGCACGCTGAAGGCCTCGAGCAGCTCCTGCTTCTGCTCCGGCTTCACGTCGAGGAAGTTCGCCACCATGTCGGCGAGCGCGCCGGGCGAGTCCATGCCCTGCACCACCGCGGCGAGGCCCTCGGGCGCGTTCGGCAGTAGCTCGATCGCGGCCGCCGACTGCTGCTTGAGCTGCATGAAGCGCGCCTCGAGCTCCGCGCCCGATTCCTGCACCTCCTCGATCATCGCCACCCGCGCCGCGAGGAACGGCCAGCCCTCGAGGAACTCGAGCACGCGAAAGCGCGACTGCCCCTGCACCACCATGTGGTGCGCGCCGTCCGGCGCGGTGACGTAGCGCGCAATCTGGCCCGCGGTGCCGACCCAGTGCAGGTCGTCCGGGCCGACCTGGTCCCGAGTCGGGTCGCGCTGCAGGAGGAAGCCGACCTGCCGCTCGCGCTTGGCGGCGTCCTGCGCCGCGGCGACCGATTTCTCGCGCCCGATCGTCACCGGCACGATGACGCCCGGGAACAGCACCGTGTTCCTCATCGGAATGACGGCGATCACGTCCTCTGGCAGCGGCTTGGCGCCGCCGTTGGCACGCTCCGGCGCAGGTGCGCCCAAGCGAGCGCCTTCATCGGCGGAGAGCATCTGCTGGGACTGCGGCCAGAGGTTCATGCGGCCTCCTTGCGTTTGGCGAACGTGAGCGTCAGCAGCCCGTTCGCGAGGGTTCTGCCGGTCAGCTCGAGCGCGTGCATCGGCAGCGCGATGCGGCGCTCGAAGCGCCCGTAGGGAATTTCGAGCCGGTGGATGCGCGCGCCGCCGTCGGAGGCGGGAAATGCGCGCAGCGCGGAGATGGTCACCGCGTCGTGCTCGATGCCGATCGCGACCGACTCGGCGCCGACGCCCGGCAGGGCGACGTGCGCCCGCAGCGCGTCGCTGCTCTCGACCAGGTCCACCGGCGGCTCCCAGGTCCTGGCGGCCGCAGACGGGCCGACGCGGAAGAACTGCCGCTGCAGGCGCTCGGCCTGCTCGAGCATCGAGAGGGCCTCGCCCCACATCAGACTGTGCAAATCGCGCGATCTCATGGACGCTAGATGGCGCTGCCCCGCCCTGGATTCAAGTCGGACAGAAAAAGGGGTGCTGCGTCAGGGCATTACCGCCTCAGGCGTAGGAGCGCATGCGCTCCGCCAGCTCCTTCAGCGGACCGATTCCGCTCGCTTCGGCGCGCCCGCACCAGTCTTGCAGCCGCCCGACCAGCTGCTCGCGCGTGGCCGAGGAGCGCCCCCATATCGCGGCGAGCTCGCGCCGCATCGATACCATGGTCTGCAACAGGGGCGACTTCGGCAGCGCCTCGGCCATCGCCTTGCGCTCGGCCTCGCGCAGCGTCTTCTCGTCGCGCCCCAGCCAGCGCCCCAGGCGCGCGAACAGGCGCGCGTCATCGGGTGCGCGCTCGCGCAGCCTGCGCAGCTCGCCGGCCCAGGCGAGCCTGAGCGCCCCGCCATACCGCGCCAGCAGGTCGTAGCGATAGGCAATGACCGCCTGCAAGGTGACCGGATCGACCGCGGGCTTGGGCGGCGCGACGTGCGGCATCGGCGCCACGTGCTTCACCCGCGCCAGCCCGAGCGCTTCCAGGATGACGATGTACATCCAGCCGATGTCGAATTCGAACCACTTGTACGACAGCTTGGCCGAGGTCGGGAACGCGTGGTGGTTGTTGTGCAACTCCTCGCCGCCGATCAGCACGCCCCAGGGCACGATGTTGGTGCTCCAGTCGGGCGTCGGCCAGTTGCGGTAGCCCCAGTAATGTCCGACGCCGTTGACCACTCCCGCGGCCCAGAACGGAATCCACAGCACCTGGGTCAGCAGGATCAGCCCGCCGGGCACGATGCCGAACAGCAGCACGTCGGCCGCTCCCGTCAGGACGATCCCCACCACCTGGAACCTGGAGTACAGGTTGCGCTCGAGCCAGTCGTCCGGCGTGCCGTGACCGTAGCGCTCCAGCGTCTCGGCCTTGCGCGCCTCCTTCACGTAGAGAAACACCCCGAGCCACAGCACCCGGTTGATGCCGTATACCTGCGGGCTGTGCGGATCGTCCGCGGTGTCGCACTTGGCGTGGTGCTTGCGGTGCACCGCCGCCCACTCGCGCGTCACCATTCCGGTGGTCAGCCACAACCAAAGACGGAACAAATGGCTCGCCAGCGGGTGAAGCGCGAGCGCGCGGTGCGCCTGGTGGCGGTGCAGGAAGATCGTGACGGAAACGATCGTAACGTGCGTCAGCGCCAGCGCGACCAGCACGTAACCCCACCACGGCAGATCGAACACACCCAGGAATAGTAGTGAGCCCATGGCGGCTCCGATACGATTACCCCTTATCGGTCAGCCTAGCCCCCGTCCCGGAGGGCGTCTTGATCCAACTCAAACAGCGCGACACCATCGCCGACGGCCGACTCGCCTAGGCCGGTTCGACCGTCTCGCGGTAGGCGTGCCAGGCGCCGTGGCCGATCAGCGGCAGCGCCACCACCAGCCCGAGGTACCAGGTGGCGAACACCAGCAGCGCCAGGCCACCGCCCGCGGCGCCGTAGGCAAGCACGAACAGCCACGCCTCGGGCGAACGGACGAGCTCGGCGGCGAATCCGGCGGCGCTCGGCACACCGTCGGGGAAGAACAGCGCCATCATCACGACCGAGACCCGGATCCAGACCGCGAGCGACAGGGTCAGGATCAGCGCGTAGAAGCCGATCGCGGGCGCGTTCTCGCGCCAGGCGACGAGCGTCGGCGCGAGCCGCGGCGGCTCGCCGCGCTCGCGGCGGCGGCTGATGTCGTACAGGCCGATCACCAGGAACGGGCCCACCAGCAGGAAGCCGGTGATGAACGCGAGCCCGACCGCGCCGGCGTAATAATGCGCGAGCAGGAAGCCCATCAGCGCGAGCACCGCGCCGTAGAACAGGCTTGCCGCCGGCGCCGCGCGCAGGTCGGCCAGCGCCTTGCGCAGCCAACGCCGCGGTGCGTCCCTGCCGATGGCGCGCACCTGCGGCCAGACGAAGGGCGGCGTATCGTACAATCGTTGCGGCTCGTTCATCGCTCCCCCCTCATGACCGTCGGCATCGGCGAATTTTGCGATACCCACGCCCACGTTTTCGGGCCGCAGCAACGATACCCCTACAACCCCGGCCGTGCCTATACCCCGGCCGACGCGCCGCTCGAGGCCTGGTTCGAGCTTCACGCCCGGCTCGGCATCGGACGCGGGGTGCTAGTGCAGCCGAGCGTCTACGGCACCGACAACCGCGCGATCCTGGACGCGGTGGCGCTGCACCCACGGCGGCTGCGCGCGGTGGTCGCGGTGGGCACGGACGTGAGCGACGCGGAGCTCGAGCGCCTGCACGCCGCCGGCGCGCGCGGCATCCGCGTCAACCTGGCCGACAAGGGCGGCAACCCGTTCGCTTCGCCGGCCGAGCTCGAGCGTCTCGCCGCGCGCATTGCGCCGCTGGGCTGGCACGTCGAGTTGCTCGCGCACGTGAACGAGATGCAGGACTGGATCGACGCGCTCGCGCGCCTGCCGACCGAGGTCGTGTTCGGCCACTACGGCTACATGCCGGCCGCGCTCGGGGCCGATCATCCCGCCTTGCGCGCCTTCCTGGCGCGGCTCGAGAGCGGGCGCTGGTGGGTCAAGCTCACCGCGCCCTACCGCCTTACCGCCCGCAGCGCGCTGCCGTTCGACGACGTCGAGCCGTTCGCGCGCGCGCTCGCCGCGGCATGCCCCGAGCGGCTGCTGTGGGGCTCGGACTGGCCGCACCCCTACATCCGCTCGCAAGCCGTCTCGCCCGACGACGAGGGAATGTTCGCCCAGCTCATGCAGTGGATTCCCGACCCGGCGCTGCAGCGGCGCATCCTGGCCGACAATCCGGCCATGCTATACGGGTTCTGAGCTCAGGACAGCTTGGCCGGCAGCCAGAGCGCGATCTGCGGGAACGCGATCAGCAGCGCGATCATCGCCATCAGCGTGATCACGAACGGCGCCGAGCCGACGATCACGTCGTAGATCTGGCCGCGCGAGCGCACGCCCTGCACCACGAACAGGTTGAAACCCACCGGCGGCGTGATCAGGGCGGTTTCGATCAGCAGCATCATCAGCACCCCGAACCAGATCGGGTTGAACCCCAGCGCCGCGACCACCGGCGTAATGATCGGCACCGTCGCCACCAGCATCGAGAGCGACTCCATGAACATGCCCAGCACCAGGTAGAACAGGACGATCACGACGATGGTGGCGGTGGGCGAGAGCCCGAAGCCGGTGACGTAGCTCATCACCTTGCCCGACAGGCCGATCGAGGTGATGATGAAATTGACGAAGTAGGCCGCGATCAGGATCGCCATGATCATCGCGGTGGTCTTCATGGTGCCCTCGAAGGTGTCGCGCAGCATCGCCCACGACAGCCGCCGCCGCCACGCCGCCAGGCCGAAGGCGGCCACCACGCCCAGGCCCGCGGACTCGGTCGGCGTCGCGACGCCGCCGTAGATCGAGCCGATGACCACGATGAAGATCAGCAGCGGCGGGACCAGGTCGGGCAGCGAGCGCCAGCGCGCGCCCCAGCTTCCCTCCACCCGGTGCCCGCCCCAGCGCGGCCGGACGACGCAGGCGACGATGACCGTGAGCATGAACAGCACCGTCAGCACCGCGCCCGGCACGATACCCGCAAGGTAGAGCTGCGGAATCGAGGTGTCGGTCAGCGCGCCGTAGACGATCATCGGGATCGAAGGCGGGATCAGGATGCCGATGGTGCCGCCCGCGGCGATGGTGCCGAGGTACAGGCGCTCGTTGTAGCCGTACTTGTCGATCTGCTCCACCGCGACCGTGCCGATGGTCGCGGCGGTCGCCACGCTCGAGCCCGACACCGCCGCGAACAGCGTGCAGGTGCCGATGTTGGAGTGCATCAGTCCGCCCGGCAGCCACGACAGCCAGTGGGTCATGGCCGCGTACATGCGCTCGGCAATGCCCGAGCGCAGCAGGATCTCGCCCAGCAGGATGAAGAGCGGAATCGCGAACAGGATGAAGTTGGTCGAGGTCGACCAGGTGATCTCGCCGATCGCCAGCCGCAGCGGCAGGAACGAATAGCCGTAATCGAGCACCAGGCCGAGCACCAGCAGGCCGGCGGCGACCGGAATGCTCAGCGCCAGGATCGCGAGCAGGACGAGGATTGCGGTCCAGACCAGGGGCGCCCCCTTTCAGCCTTGCGGCGCCTTGTAGCGCTCGTGCTCGTGCATCACCTCCTCGAGCTCCTGCTGCGCGGTGCGCGGGCCGAGCAGCCGCTGCACGTCTTCCCAGCGTCCGCGCACGAGCAGCATCACCGCGCGCGCGAACAGCAGCAGCAGCACCGTCGAGAAGAGCACGAATCCCGCCACCCACAGCGTCTGCGGGATCGCGAGCAGCGTCCCCAGCGGCGTGAGCGAGTGCGCGTCGACCTGGATCGAGTTGAGCAGCACCTTGCCGCCCTGCCAGGTGGTGAAGGCGGCGAACACCATGAACGAGGCGAGCGCGAGCATGTCGAGCAGCGCGCAAAGCCGCAGCGGGAGAACGGCGTATAGCGAGTCGATGCGCACGTGCGCGCGGTCGAGCAGCGCCAGCGCGAGCGCCCAGCTGGTGCCGATCGCGAGCACGTAGCCGGACACCTCGCTCGAGGCGCCGAGCGGAATGCCGAACAGCTTGCGCGACAGCACGTCGACCGCGATCATGAACGCGGCCGCGGCGACCATCGCGCCGCCGAACCAGCAGCCGGCCCGCGCGACGAGTCGCGCGAGCCCGAGCAGCCTAGTCACTTATCAGAGCTTGTCGAGCGGGATCTTCAGGTGCACGACCTTGCCGACGGTCTCGTTCCACTTTTCGGCGCAGGCCTTGCCGCAGCGCTTGCCCCACTTGACCAGCACTACGTTCTGCACCAGCTCTTTCTTCAGCGCTTCGTCGGCGGCGGAGATCTTGACCAGCGTCATGCTGCCCGGCTTGCCCAGCGTGCACTCTCCCTTGCCGGTGTTGCAGTTCACGCCCTCTTCGGTCGCCTGGGCGCCGATCTTCCACATGTCGTTCTCGAGCTGCTTGAACTCCCGGGTGAAGAAGTGGCGCACCGACGCCGGAAACTTGTCCCAGCTGTTCAGGTTCGCGCCCTGGTAGGCGATCGACCAGCCCACCGCCAGCGGGAACAGATACTTCGAAACCTCGGGCCAGCCCGCGGTGTTGCCCGAAAGCGTCCCGGTCAGCGCGCAGTCGACCACCCCGCGCTGCAGCGCCGGAACCACCGAGGGGAAGGGCATGGTCACCGTCTCGGCGCCCACCGCGCTGACGAAGTCGGTCTGGGTCTTGTTGAACACGCGCACCTTCTTGCCCTTCAGGTCGGCGAGGCCCGTGATCTTGTCGCGGCACCAGAACACGATGGGCGGATTCGGCGCGAGCAGCATCAGCCCGGTCTTGAATTTTTCCTTCATGTGCTGGGCCATGACCGGCTTCCAGACCTCGCAGGCCTCGCGCGCGGTCTTGATGTCGTTGGTGATGCCGGCCAGGTCGCAGCCCTCGAACACCGGGTCCTCGCCCGCCATCTTGCTGATGTCCGAAGCCGCGAAGTCGGTCACCCCGAGCTGGGTCATGTGCAGGATCTGGAAGTCGTTCACTCCCAGCACGTCCATGTTGTTGTAGTCGGCGGTAATCGCGCCGCCCGAGTCCTTCTCGATCTTCTCGGTCCAGAACGGCCGCTCGACGCGCTTGGTCTGCGCCAGGTTGCTGAAGTAGCCGATGACCTTGACGTTGGTCTTCGGCAGGTCGGCGCCGAGCGCCGGGCCGGCAAGCAGCGCGGCGGCGGCGAGCGCGGGAACCCAGGTGGCAATGGATTTCATTTTCGCTTGTCCTCTCCGTTTTGAATTCGCCGGGCAGCTTAGAACGCCCGTGCTCGGGGCGTCAACCGCGCGAGTTGACGCGTGCGCAAAGCGGGCGGAATATCGTTCCATGACCCTCGTTCAAGCCAGCCGCGCCGCGGCCTTTGACCGCGCCGACCCGCGCGCCGCACGGCGCGCGATCCGCACCGGGGCTCACGCCGCCCAGACCGCCGGGCTCGCGCCCGGCTACGTGCAGGGCAACGTCTGCATCCTGCCGCGCGAGTACGCGGACGACTTCTTCGTCTATTGCCAGAGGAACCCCAAGCCCTGCCCGCTGCTCGCGGCCTCGGACCCGGGCGATCCGCGCCTGCCCGCGCTGGCCGGCGATCTCGACATCCGCACCGACGTGCCGAGCTACCGCGTGTTCCGCGACGGCGAGGCCGTCGGAGACGTGCCCGACATCCGCGACTTGTGGCGCGGCGACCTGGTGGCCTTCGTGCTCGGCTGCTCGTTTTCGTTCGAGGAAGCGCTGATCGAAGCCGGCGTGCCGCTGCGCCACATCTCGCAGGGCAAGGGCGTGCCGATGTATCTGACGAACATCGAGACCGCGCCCGCCGGGCCGTTCCGCGGCGGCATGGTGGTCTCGATGCGCCCGTTCACTCCGGCCGACGCGATCCGCGCGGTGCAGATCACGACGCGCTTCCCGAGCGTGCACGGCGCGCCGGTGCACGTCGGCAAACCCGGGCTGATCGGCATCGAGGACCTGGGCAAGCCCTGGGTCGGCGATGCGACCGAGGTGAAGGACGACGAGCTGCCGGTGTTCTGGGCCTGTGGCGTCACGCCCCAGTCGGCGGTACGGCACGCGCGCCCGCCGCTGTGTATCACCCATACGCCCGGCCACATGCTGGTCACCGACCTCAAGAACGCGAGCCTCGCGGTCCTCTAGGAGAAAGCCCGTGCAGCATGCCAAATGGAAGATCAGCGGCGAGTACATGGAAAGCTGCAACTGCGACTACCTGTGCCCGTGCATCTACACCAACCCGCAGGCGCCGGTGACCCATGACCAGTGCACCTCGTTGCAGGTCTACCGCATCGACGGCGGCCACTTCGGCGAGGTCAAGCTGGACGGCCTCGCGTTTGCGCTCGTCATCCGCTCGGGCAGGGTGATGGCCGACGGCAACTGGGTGCTGGGCGTAGTGATCGACGACAAAGCGAACGACGCGCAGCGCGAGGCGCTCGGCGCGATCGCGAGCGGCCAGGCGGGCGGCGTCCCGGGGCGCATTCGCGAAGTCCTGGTGAGCGACTTCCGCGGCGTCGAGCCGCGTCCGATCGAATTCCGCATGGACGGGCTGAAGCGCTCGGCGGCGATCCCCGGGCTGCTCGAGTTCGCGATCGAGGGCGTGGCCTCGCGCGCCGGGAACGGCGACCCGCTCTACCTCGACAACACGTCCCACCCCGCCAACCGCAGGCTCGCGCTCGCGCGCTCGAGCGAAACCCACGTGCACGGCTTCGGCCTCGAGCTCGACATGACGGCGCAAGGCAACAACGGGCACTTCGCGCCCTTCAACTGGGCGGGCTAGACGATTCTCAGCCTAGTCGACGCGCAGCTCGCCTACGGGCTGCTGCCGCTCCTCGACGGCGCCTCGCTCGCGGTGCGCGACGGCGAGCGCATCGGCCTGATCGGCAGGAACGGCAGCGGCAAGTCGTCGCTCCTGGCAGTGATCGCCGGTCGCGCGCAGCTCGACGGCGGCGAGCTGCGCCGGCGCGACGGCCTGCGCGTGTCCCTGGTCGAGCAGGAGCCGGAGCTTCCGCCTGCGGCGAGCCTGCGCGAGAGCCTTGCCGCGCGCGGCGCTTTGGCGGCGATCCGCGACGAGCGCGCGCGCTGGCGCGCCGAGGCGCGCCTGACCGAGTACCTGCACCGCTTCGGCGCCGACGGGGCGCTCGCGCCCGGCGAGGCCTCGGGCGGCGAGAAGAAGCGCGCCGCGCTCGCGCTCGCCTTCGCGCTCGAGCCGGACCTGATCCTGCTCGATGAGCCGACCAACCACCTCGACGTCGACGGCATCGCGCTGCTCGAGCAGGCGCTGGCCAGGGGCCCCGCGGCGATCGTGGTCACCCACGACCGCTGGTTCCTCGACCGCTTCGCGACCCGCATCGTCGAGCTCGACCGCGGCGTGCTGCGCTCCTACGCGGGCAATTTCTCCGACTATGCGCGCCTGAAGGCGGGCGAGATCGCCGCCGAGGAGGTCTCGAACCGCAAGTTCGACAAATTCTGGCGCGAAGAGGAAGCCTGGATCAGGAAGGGCGTCGAGGCGCGTCGCACGCGCAACGAGGGCCGCGTGCGCAGGCTCGAGCGTCTGCGCGGCGAACGCGCCGCGCGGCGCGAGCGCCTGGGCGACGTCAGGCTTTCGATCGACGCCGGCGGGCGCAGCGGCAAGCTGGTGGCCGAGCTCGAGCGCGTCTCCAAGCGCTTCGGCGCGCGCGAGATCGTGCGCGAGCTGTCGCTAGTCATGCGCAGGGGCGACCGCATCGGCCTGATCGGCCCCAACGGCGCGGGCAAGACCACCCTGATCCGGATCATTCTCGGCGCGCTGGCGCCGGACGCGGGCACGGTGCGGCTCGGCGCCAACGTGGTGCCGGCCTACTTCGACCAGATGCGCGAGCAGCTCGACCCCGACAAGACGGTGGCCGAGACCGTGAACCCGGGCTCGGACTGGGTCGAGGCCGGCGGCGCGAAGAAGCACGTGCTGTCCTATCTCGCCGAATTTCTGTTCCCGCCGCGGCGCGCGAGCGCGCCGGTACGCATGCTCTCGGGCGGCGAGCGCAACCGCCTGCTGCTCGCGCGCCTGTTCGCGCGGCCGGCGAACGTGCTGGTGCTGGACGAGCCGACCAACGACCTCGATCTCGAGTCGCTCGAGCTGCTCGAGGCGGCGCTGCAGGACTACTCCGGAACGCTGCTGCTGGTGAGCCACGACCGCGCCTTCCTCGATAACGTCGTCACCCAGACCCTCGCGGCCGAGGGCGGCGGCGCGTGGCGCGAATACGTCGGCGGCTACAGCGACTGGCTGCGCCAGCGCAGCGAGCCTGCCGAAAAGGCGTCGATTGAAAAGGGATCTTCGTCCACGGCGCGCGATCGCCCGCGCGCAAAGCTCTCGTACAAGGAAACCCGGGAGCTCGAGCAGCTGCCGGGCGAGCTCGAGGCCCTCGAAGCCGAGCAGCACGCGCTCGCGGCGAAGATGAGCGCCGCCGACTACTACCGCCAGGCACCCGAGGCGATTCGCGCCGACCAGGAGCGCGCCGCGCAGATCGAGGCGCTGATCCACGCCGGGCTCGAGCGCTGGGAGGCGCTCGAGGCGAAGGCGAAGGCCGCGGCGTCCTAGCGGCCCAGCAGCGCCGCCAGCTCGCCGCGCACCATCAGCCGCTCGAGGTCGTCCGCGCCGCCCACCAGCACGCCGCGCACGAACACCATCGGGAAGGTCGGCCAGCCGGTCCACATCTTGAGCGCGTTGCGCCGCCGCCAGCCCGAGAGGTAACTGCCGTGGCCGATGTATTTGTACTCGAGCTTGGCCTGGTCGAGCAGCCGGCGCGCCTTCTTCGGGAACGGGTTCTGTGCCATGCCGACCACCACGATGTCGTTCGCGGCCGCCGCCTCGATCACCTCGCGCACTAAATCGGCGTGGTGTGCGGCGACCTTGTCGCGCACCGCGGGGTGGATCTTCGATTCGTCCAGGATGCTTCGGGGCACAGGCGCTAGTCTAGAATGTTTGCCTCATCAAAAGCGAGGGTTTCATGGCAACCACCACTACCGCAAGCGGACTGAAGATCGAGGAAGTCGTCGAGGGCAGCGGCGCGGCCGCCACCGCCGGCCAGCACGTCAGCGTGCACTACACCGGCTGGCTCACCGACGGCGTGATCAAGGGCCGCAAGTTCGACTCGAGCAAGGACCGCGGCGACCCGTTCGAGTTCCCGCTCGGCGCCGGCCACGTGATCAAAGGCTGGGACGAGGGCGTGCAGGGCATGAAGGTCGGCGGCACGCGCCTGCTCACCATCCCGCCCGCGCTCGGCTACGGCGCGCGCGGCGCCGGCGGCGTCATCCCGCCCAACGCCACCCTGCTGTTCGAAGTCGAACTGCTCAAGCTCGGCTAGGATAATCGGATAATCGGGGTCAGAGTCGAATTCCTCTGCTAATGGATTGGCATGGACTTTGACCCCGTACTGATCTCCGGCCGGCGCGAGGAAATGGTCGAGCGCGGCCTGTGGCACGACCGCACCATCAACGACTACCTCGACGGCTGCCTTGCCGCGCACCCCGACAAGCCGGCGCTCGTCGCGCTGCGCTTGGAAGACCGCGCAACGCGGCGCTTCAGCTACCGCGAGCTGGCGGCGATGGCCGATCGCATTGCGGTGGGGCTCGCCCGCCTGGGGCTGGGCCGCAACGACGTGGTGGCCTGCCAGCTTCCAAACTGGTGGCAGTTCACGGTCTTGTATCTCGCCTGCTCGCGCATCGGCGCCGTCCTCAACCCGCTGATGACGATCTTCCGCGAGCGCGAGCTCGGCTTCATGCTCTCGCACGGGCGCGCCAGGGCGATCGTCGCGCCGAAACGCTTCCGCGGCTTCGACTACGAGCAGATGCTGGCCGGCCTGCGCGCCTCGCTGGGCGACCTCGAGCACGTGCTGATCGTCGGCGGCGAAGGCCTGGACAGCTTCGAGGCGCGCCTGTCTGAGCCGGCCTGGGAGCGCGAGCCCGACGCGGCGCGGATCCTCGGCGCGTCGCGGCCCGGCCCCGACGACGTCACCCAGCTCATCTACACCTCCGGCACCACCGGCGAACCGAAGGGCGTGATGCACAGCGCCAACACGCTGATGTCGAACATCCTGCCGTATGCAGCGCGCCTGCGACTGTCGGGCGGCGACGCAGTGCTGATGGCCTCGCCGATGGCGCACCAGACCGGCTTCATGTACGGCCTCATGATGCCGGTCATGCTCGGCGCCCGCGCGGTGCTGCAGGACGTGTGGGACCCCGCGACCGCTGTGGCGCTGATCCGCGACGAGGGCGCAACCTTCACCATGGCGTCGACGCCGTTCCTCACCGACCTGGCGAAGGCGGTCGCGGACGCAAGCGGCGGGGTGCCAACGCTGCGCACTTTTCTTTGCGCCGGCGCGCCGATTCCCGGTCCGCTGGTCGAGCGCGCGCGGGCGAGCCTTGGCGCCAAGATTGTCTCGGCATGGGGTATGACCGAAAACGGCGCGGTCACCACGACGCTGCCCGAAGACGACGACGAGCGCTCGGTCAACACCGACGGCTGCCCGCTGCCCGGAATGGAGGTGCGCACGCTCGACGCCGAGGACAAGCCGGTGCCGCCTGGCGCCGAGGGGCGGCTGCAGGTGCGCGGCTGCTCGAACTTCGGCGGCTACCTGAAGCGCCCGCAGCTCAACAACACCGATCCCGAGGGCTGGTTCGAGACCGGCGACATGGCGCGCATGGACGAGCGCGGCTACATACGCATCTGCGGCCGCTCGAAGGACGTGATCATCCGCGGCGGCGAGAACATTCCTGTGATCGAGATCGAGGCGCTGCTGTACAAGCACCCCTCGGTCGCCAGCGTGGCGATCGTCGCCTACCCCGACGAGCGCCTGGGCGAGCGCGCCTGCGCCTTCGTCACCCTGCGCCCCGGCCAGCAGCTCTCGTTCGAGGACATGAGCGAGTTCCTCGGCGCGCAGAAAATCGCCCGGCAGTACATCCCCGAACGGCTGGAAATCCGCGACGCCCTGCCCGCCACGCCCTCCGGCAAGATCCAGAAGTTCAAGCTGCGCGAGATGCTCAAGGCGCAGGCGTCGGCGCGCGGCACCCCGCCCCAATCAGGCTGAGCGCCCGCTATTCCGCCTTCTTCAGCGGCGCTTAAGGCTGCTGCAATAAGGAGTCACCATGCCGCGAGATCACCTGAATCGCGAAGCGACTTACCGGTTCACTCTGGCCAGCCTGATCGGCCTGATCCTGTTCGCGATGACAGGCGGCGTGATCCTCGAGCGGCAGGTGCTCGCCGCCTTCGACCCGGCCGGCGACGCGCAGCTCGATCTCAAGCTCATCGCGCAGGCCGACGGCTTGATCGAGGAGCATTACGTCGACCGCAGCGCCGTGCGGCCGCAGCGCCTGACCTACGCCGCGATCAGCGGCATGGTGGATTCGCTGGGGGACACCGGCCACAGCGCGTTTCTCACGCCCGCGATGGTGCGCGCGAACAAGCAGCAGCTGCAGGGGCACTTTCCGGGAATCGGCGCAGAGGTGCGCATGCGCGACAAGCAGGTGGTGATCGTGGCGCCGCTCGACGGCTCGCCGGCGCAGAAGGCGGGGCTGCGCGCGGGCGACGTCATCTTCAAGGTCGACGGGCGCGCTATCGCCGGCGAGACGCTCGAACAGGTCGTCACCGGCATCCGCGGGCGGGCCGGGACGAAGGTGATGCTGTCGGTGCGCGATCCGGGCACCGACCGCACGCGCAGCGTCGAGCTCGTGCGCGCGGTGATCCATCCGCAGCTGGTCAGCTGGCATCTCGTGCCGGGCACACGGATCGCGGACCTGCACATCGCGGCCTTCAGCGAGGGCACGGCGAAAAGCCTGCGCCGGGCGATCGCCGAGTTGCGCGCCGCGGGCGCGAATGCGGTGGTGCTCGACCTGCGCGACAACCCGGGCGGACTGCTCGAGCAGGCGGTGGCGGTGGCGAGCGAGTTCCTGAGCAGCGGCAACGTGCTGCTGGAGAAGGACTCTCGCGGCAAGCTGCAGCCGGTGCCGGTCGAGGCGGAGAAGAGCCGGCTGCAGCTTCCCATGGCGGTGCTGATAAACGGTGGAACCGCGAGCGCGGCGGAGATCGTCTCCGGCGCGCTGCAGGACGCCAAGCGCGCGCTCGTCGTCGGCCAGAAGACCTTCGGCACCGGCACGGTGCTCCAGCAGTTCGGCCTGCCCGACGGATCGGCGCTGATGCTGGCGGTGCGCGAGTGGCTCACGCCCGGCGGGCACACCATCTGGCACGAGGGCATCGAGCCGAACGTGAAGGTGGCGCTCGCCGCCGGCGCGGCGCCGCTCTTCCCCGGGTCCCTCGCGGCGCTCAGCCCGGCGCAGCTCGCGGCGAGCCGCGACGCGCAGCTGCTCAAGGCGCTCGCGCTGTTGCGCTAGCGCACGCGGGCTTGCGGACCTTCGTTCAGGCGACTTTCTTCGTCCGCTCGCCGAGCATCCCGGCGGCGACCAGCGCCTGTCGCACGCGCTCGATTTCCGCGGGCGGCAGCTTCGCGAGCGGCGGGCGAACGATGGCGCGCGGCAGCTTGCCCAGCAGCACCAGCGCTTCCTTCATGCGGTTGTGCATGTCGACCCAGGGCTCGCTGTAGAACACCTCCGCGGTGGGCCAGATGCGGTCGTTGATGCGCCGCGCGGCGGCGAGGTCGCCCGCCTGCACCGCGCGCCAGAGCTGCGCCTGAAGATCGGCGATCACCGAGCCGCTGCCCGAGAGCAGGCCCGCGCAGCCCAGCACCAGCGAGCTCATGAGCCAGGCGCTGTGGGTGGTGAGCACGTTGACCGCCGGGCTCCTCGACTGCAGCACGCGGATGTGACGCTCGTGCAGCTGCGGGTTGGAGCACCAGT
Organism: uncultured beta proteobacterium; assembly: GCA_963811085.1. Lineage (GTDB taxonomy): Bacteria > Pseudomonadota > Gammaproteobacteria > Burkholderiales > SG8-39 > DAHVFK01. The sequence continues at coordinate 404,831 of CAWEPV010000002.1, forward strand.
CCTTGATCGCGCGCACGCTCGGCACCGCGTCGAGAATCTTCAACAGCGTGGCGAGCGGATAGCCCTGCCCGCCGGCGAGCGGGTACTGGAACAGGATGAGCGGCAGGTCGGTCGCGTCGGCAATGCGGCGAAAATGATCGACCGCCATCTCGGGCCGCTGGCCGAAACTGAACACGCCCGAGGGAAACACCAGCAGCGCCGAGGCGCCGCCGTCGTGCGCCATCCTGGCGATGCGCGCCGCCTCGAGCGCGCTCTCGGCGTACACGCCGTTGACGACCGGCATGCGCGCACCGATCTCGTCCACCGTGATCCCGAGCACGCGCCGCTGCTCCTCGAAGCTGCACGAGGCTACCTCCGAGGCATGCGCGTTGGTGGTGAGGGCCGAGACGCCCTCGACCGCGCACACGTCCCTCAGGTGCGAGCGGTACGAAACTTCGTCGATCGAGAGGTCCTCGTTGAACGGCAGCAGCACGGCGGGGATCACCCCGCGCGGAACCCAGCCCGGTTGTTTCGCCATGCTCGCCTCCCGCGCGGACGCTATTCGACGCGACCATTGTAAACTGGCTCGATGCCGCTCGAAATGCCGCCCGCCTCGCCGCCTTCGCTGCGCCAGGTGCTGACCGACTTCGGCGGCACCTACGCCGTCAACGGGCTCGTCGCGTTCATCTTCGCCGCCTCGGGCCCGGTGGCGATCATCCTCGCGGTCGGAACGCGCGGCGGGCTGTCCGAGTCCGATCTCGCGTCTTGGATCTTCGGCGCGTTCTTCCTCAACGGCCTGGTGAGCATCGCGGTGTGCTGGTGGTACCGCCAGCCGATGGTGTTCTTTTGGACCATCCCCGGCGCGGTGCTGGTCGGTCCGGCGCTGGGCCACCTCAGCTTCCAGCAGGTGATCGGCGCCTACCTCGCCACCGGCGCGCTGATGCTTGTGCTCGGCCTGTCGGGCTGGGTCAAGCGCTGCATGGACGCGGTGCCGATGCCGATCGTGATGGGAATGGTCGCCGGCGTGTTTCTGCGCTTCGGCCTCGACCTCGTGTATTCGATCCGCGACGCGTTCTGGATCGCCGCGCCGATGACGTTCGCCTTCTTCGCGCTGGCCGCGCTGCCGCGCGTGGGGCGCCGGCTGCCGCCACTGATCGGCGCCATGATCGTCGGCGGCGCGATGGTCGCGCTGCTGGGACGCTTCGACATGCACGGCACGGCGCTGGTTTCCTTCGCGCACCCCAACTTCTACCGCCCCGTATTCTCCTGGCAGGCGATGGTGGAGCTCGTGGTGCCGCTCGCGGTGACGGTGCTGGTGGTGCAGAACGGCCAGGGCATCGCGGTGCTGCGCGCCACCGGCCATGAGCCGCCGATCAACGCGATCACCACCGTGTGCGGCCTGGGCTCGCTGGTCACCGCCTGCGTCGGCACCGTCTCGACCTGCCTCACCGGCCCGGTCAACGCGATCATCACCGCCTCCGGCGAGCGCAAGCGCCATTACACCGCGGGGATCCTGGTCGGCGTGCTCGCGCTCGGCTTCGGACTGCTCTCGCCGCTGTTCACCCACCTGCTGCTCGCCACCCCGCGCCCGTTCATCGGCGCGCTCGCCGGGCTGGCCATGTTGCGCGTGCTGCAGACCTCGTTCGTGGTCTCGTTCAGCGGCAAATTCACCCTCGGCGCGCTGGTGACCTTCCTGGTCACGGTCGCCGACGTGCCGATCTTCAACGTCGGCGCGGCGTTCTGGGGCCTGGTGTTCGGCTTCGCCGCGTCCTGGCTGCTCGAGCGCGGCGACTTCAAGTCCTAAAACCGGGGACAGACCCCGATTTCCGGCATAGCTTCCTGATTTTCCGGAAGGAAATCGGGGTCTGTCCCCGGTTTTGGCTCGGTTTGGGCTACTTCTTGCGGCGCCCCACCAGGTAGGTGACGCCCCGCGAGCCGTAGGTCTCGGTGTGCGCGCATCCCGCGGCCATGGTGAGCGAGTCGCCCGCGCGGCAGGTCTGCTCCTTGCCGTCGAAGCGCAGCGTCACGTCGCCCTCGAGCACCAGCGCGCGCACGTCGTAGGGGTGCGTGTGCTCCTCGATCGACACGTTCGGGCCGACAGTTTTCATCTCGATCTCGAGGAAGCCGTCGCGCTCGAGCTCGGTTTCGAATTGGGTCGTGTCCATGCTCGTGCGCCTCATGTCAGAGGACGGCGGAAGCGCCGCCGTCGAGATTGATACTGCTGCCGCTGACATAGCTTGCGGCATCCGAGACAAGGAACGCTATCACATTGGCGACCTCCTCGGCGCGTCCGACCCGCCCGAGCGGAATGTCCTTGCCCATCGCGGCGTAGAGCTGCTCGACGTCGGCGCCGGTCCTGGCCGCTTTCGCCTCGTGCTGCCCCGCGCGCACCAGGCCGATACATACCGTGTTGACCAGGATGTTGTCGGGCGCGAACTCCTTCGACAGCGCCTTGGTGAACGCGAGTCCCGCGGCGCGCGTCACCGTGGTCGGCATCGATTTCGCACGCGGCTGCTTGGCGCCGATGTTGGTCAGATTCACGATCCGGCCGCCGCCCTGGCGCTTCATGTGCGGGATCGCGAGCCGCGCGAGCCGGATCGCGGCGAACAGCTTCAACTCGAAGTCCGCCTGCCACACCTCGTCGGTCGCCGCGGCGAACTCGCCGGTGGCCGAGGTCCCGGCATTGTTGACCAGGATGTCGAGCCGGCCGAAGGCCTTCACCGTCTCGGCCACCAGCCGCTCGCAGTCCGCGGCCTTGCTCACGTCGACCTGCAGCGCGGCAACCTTGCCGCCCGCGGCGCGAATCTCGGCCGCGGTCTGCTCCAGCCGCTCGCGCCCGCGCGCCGCGACCGCGACCGACGCGCCCTCGCGCGCGAGCAGCAGCGCGGTCGCCCGGCCGATCCCCTGCGTGCCACCCGTGACGATCGCGACCTTTCCTTTCAGACCCAAATCCATGCCGCCCTCCACGATCTTCCTAAAGGGCTCGCAGTTTGCCGCAGTTTCGCGTACAGTGCGCCCCTTGCTGCGTTGCAGCACCGCCTCCGGGCGGTCAACTGTTGGCTGTCCCGCCCCTCTCGCAGTCCCGTCGAAAGCGTTCCTTTCGGTTTGGCATCGCGGCTTCAGGTTGGCGCCGATGACACGAAAGGATCTTCACATGAGCTTCTCGACGCTCGGGCTGCACCCGTCCCTGATCGAAACCCTCGCCGCGCTCGGCTACACCGAGCCGACCGCCGTGCAGCGCGCGGCGATTCCCGCCGTGCTCGCCGGCGGCGACCTGCTGGTGTCCTCGCAGACCGGCAGTGGCAAAACCGCCGCCTTCATGCTGCCCGCGCTGCAGCGCCTGCTCGCCGAGCACGCGCCGCAGGCGCCGCGCGGCGGCCTCGGCCCGCGCGTGCTGGTGCTCGCGCCCACGCGCGAGCTCGCGCTGCAGGTGCAGAAAGCCACCCACGGCTACGGCTCGCGCCAGCGCCTGCGCACTGCCTGCCTGGTCGGCGGCGTGTCCTACGGACTGCAGCTGAAGCAGCTCTCGCGGCCGGTCGACATTGTGGTGGCCACGCCCGGACGGCTCAAGGACCACCTCGAGCGCGGCCGCATCGACTTCGCCCGCATCGAGCTGCTGGTGCTCGACGAAGCCGACCGGATGCTCGACATGGGCTTCCAGGAAGACATCGACGCGATCGTCGCGCGCGTGCCGGCTGCGCGCCAGACGCTGCTGTTCTCGGCCACGCTGGATGGCGTGGTCGGCCGCCTGGCGCGGCGCGTGACGCGCGACGCCAAGCGCATCGACATCGCCCCTTCCGCGGCGCGCTCGCCCAAGATCGAGCAGCGCGCGCTCTACACCGACGACGTCGCGCACAAGAACCGGCTGCTCGACGTGATCCTGCGCGACGTGGATTTGAAGCAGGCGCTGGTGTTCACCGCCACCAAGCGCTCGGCCGAGGAGCTCTCAGGCTCGCTCGTGCGCCAGGGCTTCGCCGCCGGCGCGCTGCACGGCGACATGCGCCAGCGCGAGCGCAACACGACGCTGCAGCACCTGCGCGACGGGCGCATGCGGGTGCTGGTGGCGACCGACGTTGCCGCGCGCGGGATCGACATCCCCGGCATCACCCATGTGATCAACTTCGACGCGCCGCGCCAGGCCGAGGACTACGTGCACCGCATCGGCCGTACCGGCCGTGCCGGGCGCACCGGCATCGCGCTGACGCTGCTCAGCCATCGCGAAAAGCACCTGGTGCGCGACATCGAGCGCTATACCGGCGCGCAGCTGCGCGTGGCGGTCATCCCCGGGCACGAGCCCGCGGCGCGCTTCGCCCCTTCGGCGCCGCGCCGGCGCTACCGCAACTAGGACCCGCTCAGGCCAGGTTGCCGGCGATGTAGTGCTCGAGCTGCTGGATGATCTCCTTCTGCTCGGAGATGATGTCCTTCACCAGGTCGCCGATCGAGACCACCCCAACCATGCGCCCGCCGTCCATCACCGGCAGGTGGCGCAGGCGGTTCTGCGTCATCAGCGCCATGCACTCCTCGTTGCTCTGATCGGGGCGCACGGTCATGACCGGTGCGGTCATGATGTCGCGCACCGGCGTGTCCCTCGACGAGCGCGCCATCAGCGCCACCTTGCGCGCATAGTCGCGCTCGGACACCACGCCGACGATCTTCTCGCCTTCGAGCACCACCAGCGCGCCGACGTTGCGCTCGGCCATCGTCTTCACCGCCTCGAATACCGAGGCCTCGGGTTTGATCGTGGCGACATCCTGGTCGGGTTTGGATTTGAGTATCTGGGCGACGGTGGTCATGGGCACCCTCCATTCGGAAGCGCGGGAAAAGTGTGCGCGCCCCGTCAGCTTACCGCAAGGGGGTGCGCTCAATCCTGGAGCATCGCCCAGGCGCGCGGCGTGACGACGCGAAACGGCGTGCGCCGCGCCAGCTCGAGCAGGGCGCGGTCTTTGGTCAGCAGCAGGTCGGCGCGGCAAGTGCGCGCGAGCTCGAGGAACTTCTGGTCGTCCGGGTCGCGGCACCGCGGCAGTACGCACTCGAGCGGCGCGATGTCGCCGCCGGGGCCGGTCACGCGCCGGCACTCGGCGAGACAGGCCGCCTGCGCCGCCGCGTCGAGCCTGACCCGCCCCAGGGGATAGTCCAGCACGCGCGCCAGCTCGGCCTCGCAGGCGGCGTCGATGAACACCCGCGCCCGTCCCTGCTCCACTGCGGCGCGCAGCGGCGCCAGCTCGGGATCGTCGAACACCAGCCAGTCGAGCCAGACGTTGGTATCCAGGACCAGGCGCATGCGGGCAAGGGTACCGCAGGCTCCGGTATGCTCCGCGTATTCGCGTTTCGCTTCGGGGAGGAGTCATGCCGGCAGTCGTCAATCACGCCAAGCGCCAGCTGCGCGAGGGCAAGCTCGCGATCGGGCTCGGGCTGCGCCAGGCGCGCACGGTGGACAGCGCGCAGCTTTTCAAGACCGCGGGCTTCGACTGGCTGTTCATCGACTGCGAGCACGGCTCGATGAACCTCGACACCGCGGCGCAGATCTCGGCCGCCGCGCTCGCGGTCGGGATTACGCCGGTGGTGCGCGTGCCGGGCCTGGAGCATCATCACGCCTCGCGCGCGCTCGACAACGGCGCGCAGGGGATCGTGTTCCCGCACATCGACACGCCGGAGCAGGCCAAGCGCGTCGCCGACCACTGCCGCTTCCCGCCCGCGGGGCGCCGCTCGATGGGCGGCGCGCTGCAGCACACCGGCTTCGCGCCGATGCCGGTGGGCGAGACCGCGAAGCAGGTGAACGACGAGACCCTGGTGGTGGTGATGATCGAGTCGCCGCAGGCGGTCGACAACGCCGAGGCGATCGCCGCGGTGCCCGGCGTCGACGCGCTGCTGATCGGCACCAACGACCTGACCTTCGAGATGGGCATCCCGGGCAAGTTCGACGACCCGCGCGTGGCCGACGCCTACACCAGGGTGATCGCGGCGTGCAGCAAGCACGGCAAGCACCCCGGCATGGGCGGCATGTACAGCCCCGAGCTGCTCGAGCGCCACATCGGCATGGGCGCGCGCCTGATCCTGTCGGGCTCGGACTTCGCGCTGCTGATGCAGGCCGGCAGCGCGCGCGCGGCGCTGGTGCGCGGCTTCGAGGGCCGCGCACGATGACGGGGAGCAAGGCGGTGCCCGCGACCAAGCACGTCAAGATGCCCGGCAAGCTGGTGATGGTCGGCTTCGGCTCGATCGGCCAGGGCGTGCTGCCGCTGCTGCTGCGCCACCTCAAGATCGCGCGCTCGCAGGTCGTCGTGATCACCGCCGACGAGCGCGGCGCGCGCGAGGCGACGCGCTACGGCGTCACCTTCACGGTCAACCCTCTCACGCGCGGCAACATCCGGGCAGTGCTCGAGCCGATCCTGAAGCCGGGCGACTTCCTGCTCAACGTCTCGGTCGATGTCTCGAGCATCAACCTGATCGAGCTGTGCCAGGCGAAGGGCGTGCTGTATCTGGACACCTGCATCGAGCCATGGGCCGGCGGCTACGTCGACCGGCGCCTTTCGCCCTCGCAGCGCTCGAACTACGCGCTGCGCGAGGCGGCGCTCGCACTGAACAAGAAGAAGCCGAACGGTCCCACCGCGGTGCTGACCCACGGCGCCAACCCCGGACTGGTGTCGCATTTCGTCAAGCGCGCGCTGCTCGACATCGCGCGCGACACCAAGGTGCGGGTACCGCGCCCGAACACGCGCGAGAAATGGGCCGAGCTGGCGGAGAAGCTGGGCGTCAAGGTGATCCACATCGCCGAGCGCGACACGCAGAAAGCGGTGCCGGACAAGCGCAAGGGCGAATTCGTCAACACCTGGTCGGTCGAGGGCTTCGCCGGCGAGGGCTGCCAGCCCGCCGAGCTCGGCTGGGGCAGCCACGAAAAGGAATTCCCGGCCGACGGCGGCCGGCACACGTTCGGCTCGGGCTGCGCGATCTACCTGCAGCGTCCCGGCGCCTCGACCCGGGTGCGCACCTGGACCCCGCTCGAAGGGCCGTTCCACGGCTTCCTGGTCACACACAGCGAGTCGATCTCGATCGCCGACTACCTCACGCTCAGGCGCGGCGCCAAGCTGCGCTACCGGCCGACGGTGCACTACGCCTACCACCCCTGCGACGACGCGGTGCTGTCGGTGCACGAGCTGGCGGGCAAGAACTGGAAGCTGCAGGAGCGCCAGCGGGTGCTGATGCGCGAGATCGTCGACGGCGTGGACGAGCTCGGCGTGCTGCTGATGGGGCACGCCAAGGGCGCCTACTGGTTCGGCTCGCAGCTCTCGGTTCAGGAAGCGCGGCGCCTGGCGCCGCACAACAACGCCACCAGCCTGCAGGTGTGCTGCGCGATCCTGGGCGGCATCGTGTGGGCGGTCGAGAACCCGGACTGCGGCGTGGTCGAGCCCGACGAGGTCGACTTCGAGCGCGTGCTCGAGATCGCCGCGCCCTACCTGGGCAAGCTGACCGGCGCGTACAACCAGTGGACGCCGCTGGTCGACCGCGGGCTGCTGTTCCCGGAGGACCTCGACGCCGAAGACCCCTGGCAGTTCAAGAACTTCCGGGTCGTATAAGCCGGCGCGCCGTTCCGATCTCGCGCGACGCGCTCAGGCGCCGTGGTGGGCCTCGACCATGACGCCGATCTTCTTCAGGAACGGCGTCGGCAGGTCGCCGCCGGCGCACACGATCACCGCGTCGTTGCGGATCTCGCGCTCGGACTTGCCGGCGCGGATGCGGATCCGGTCGTTGCCGATGGCGGTGATCTGCGACTCGAGCATCAGCGTGAGCCGCTCGCCGGCCAGCGCGTCTTCCAGCCGCTTGCGGTTCTTGAGCTTGACCCGGTTAAAGGCGGCGCCGCGGTAGGACAGCACCACGCTCGTACCCGGCTCGCCGCAGATATCGAGCGCCGCCTCGAGCGCGCTGTCGCCTCCGCCCACCACCGCGACGTGCTTGCCCTGGTACTGCTCCGACTCGATCAGGCGGTAGACCACCTTGGGCAGCTCCTCGCCCGGGACGCCGAGCTTGCGCGGCGTGCCGCGCCGCCCGATCGCGAGCAAGACGCTGCCGCAGCGGTAGCTGTGCTTCGCAGTGCGCACCACGAACCCTTTGCCCTCCTGCCGGATTTCCTCCATCCGCTCGTTGTAGCGGATCGGCATCGGCACCTTCGCCATCACCTCCTGCCACAGCTTCATCAGCGCTTCCTTGCTCACCTCGCGCACCCGGATCTTGCCGATCAGCGGCAGGGTCATCGGCGCGGTCATCACGATCTTGTTGCGCGGATAGTGATAGGTCGTGCCGCCGATCGAGTCCTCCTGCTCCAGGGTGACGAACTTCAGGCCCTGCCTGCTCGCCGCAAGCGACGCGGAGATGCCGGCCGGGCCCGCGCCGACGATCACCACGTCGTACTCGCCGACCCCGCGCGGGCGCCTGGCGACGTACTCGATCGACCTCGCGCCCTGCTCCGCGGCCTTGCGGATCAGGCCCATGCCGCCCAGCTCGCCGGCGATGAAGATCCCGGGCACGTTGGTCTCGAAATTCGGGTTCACCTTCGGTATGTCGACGCCCCGATTCTCGGTGCCGAACACGAGCCTGATCGCCTTCATCGGGCAGGCGCTCTCGCACGCCCCGTGGCCGATGCACACCGCCGGGTTGATCAGCGTGCCCTTGCCGTTGATGATCCCGATCGCCTGCTCCGGGCAGGCCTTGACGCAGGCGCCGGAGCCGAAGCACTTGGACAGGATGAAATCCGGGTGCAGCGTCGGCGGCTCGATCAGCCCGCTCTCGGCCGCCTCGTCCAGGGCGGCATAGGAGACCTTCTGCTGCTTGACGCGCGTGCGCGCGTACACGAGCACCAGCAACAATAGTGGCACGAGGTACAGCGCGTAGTACGAGGCGTTGCTCATGCGCGGATTATCGGGCAGCGGGGCGACGATTTCGCGCTTTCGCAGCGCGGAGACGAGAACAAATTCACGCTGCCGCCTTTCGTCGTGGTCCGGCGACGCATGTCTTTCGCGGCGCTTACGCTAGAGTATAGGTCAACATGCGATCGCGTCAGGCGCAATGACTTCCGCCACCATCCCGGCCGAGCTGGTAGGCAAACCGCTCGCACGCTGGCAGCGAATGCTCGTCTACGCATCGGTGAGCGCGCTCCTCGTGCTCGCGGCCTGGGTCGCGCTTCTGCGTCCCTACACGCCCGGCTCGCGCCTGGGCTACGACCTGGGCCTGATCGGCGGCTGCATGATGCTCGCGCTGCTGCTCTACCCGCTGCGCAAGCACTGGGGCCGACTGCACAATTTCGGCTCGCTGCGCGCCTGGTTCATGGTCCACCTCGTGTTCGGCATCTGCGGCCCGCTGCTGGTGGTCTTCCACTCGGGCTTTCGGCTGCATTCGTTCAACGCCAGCGTGGCATTCTGGTGCATGGTGCTGGTCGCGTTGAGCGGCGGTATGGGGCGCTACGTCTACCTTCGCGTCTACGGCGCTCTGACGCTCGTGCAGGCCAGGCTGTGGGAGCTCGAGGGCAAGATGGAATCGCGCAGCGAGCTGCACCCGTTCGACCTCGCGCCGCGCGCCAGGGAATGGCTCGAGGAATACCGCAGGCACCCGTTCGCCAGGCGCAGCGGCTGGTTCGAGAAGCTGCGGCGCGTGTTCGCCCGTGCCGACCGCGGCGTGCGCCGCGCGCACGGCGCGCGCAAGCAGATCGCCGGTGCGCTCGAGCGGCACGCCAGGCGCGAGCGCTGGTCCGCGCCGAAGCTCGCAGGCGAGAAGCAGGCGATCGACGGCCTGATCGTCGAGTACGTGCGCGCCGTGGACGCGGCGGTGAGGCTCACCTTCTGGGAGCGCGTGGCCGCCTGGTGGCATATCCTCCACGGCCCGGTGGTGTACGTGCTCGTGGTGAGCGCGGTGGCGCACGTCGTGGCGGTGCACGTCTACTGATGCGCCTGCGAGCCATTTCGTGGCTCTGCGGGCTGCTGCTCGCCGCGGCGCCGTTCGGCGCAGACCTGCACGCGCAATCCCTCGAAGGCGTGCTGATGCCCGGCCCGGTCGTCAAGGGCCACGCCAAGTGGGAAAGCGACTGCCGCAAATGCCATGTCCCGTTCGACAAGGCGGCGATGCAGCGCCTGTGCGTCGACTGCCACAAGAAGATCGCGGCCGATCTCCGTGCGCATACGCGGTTCCATGGCCGGCTGAAGGACCCGAACTGCCGCAGCTGCCACACCGAGCACAAAGGGCGCACGGCGAACGTCACGGTCCTCGACCCCGACAGCTTCGACCACGACCAGACCGACTACCCGCTCAAGGGCGGCCACAAGCGGGCGGCGCGCAAGTGCTCCGCCTGCCACGCGCCCAAGCTCAAGTACCGCGAAGCGCCGCGCGAGTGCAATGCGTGCCACAAGAAGGACGACATCCACAAGGCCGCGCTGGGACCGAAATGCGAGCAATGCCACGGTGTGGACAACTGGAAGAAATCGAGCTTCGACCACGACAAGACGCGCTTCAAGCTCGAGCTCGGGCACAGCAACGTCAAATGCAACAAGTGTCACGCCGATCAACGCTATAAACCCACGCCTCTCGCCTGCGCGTCCTGCCACAGGAAGGACGACGACGCCAAGGGCCACAAGGGGCGCTTCGGCCAAAAGTGCGAGACCTGCCACACGGTCCGCAAGTGGACCACCATCAAGTTCGATCACGACCGCGATACCAAGTACATCCTGCGCGGCAAGCACGAGAAGACGAAGTGCGATGCCTGCCACACCACCCCGCTGTACACCACGAAAACGCCCAGCGCGTGCGTCGCCTGCCACAAGAAGGACGACGACAAGAAGGGCCACCGCGGCAGCCTGGGCGACAAGTGCGGCAGCTGTCACAACGAGTCGAATTGGCGTGAAGCCAAATTTAATCACGACAAGACCGATTTCCCGCTAAAGGACAAGCATACGAAGGTGCGCTGCAATGACTGCCACACCGGCGGGGTCAACGCGAGCGCCGGCAAGCCGCGTATCAAGCTGCCGACGAGCTGTTACGCCTGCCATCGCAAGGACGACGACAAGAAGGGCCACAAGGGCCACTTCGGGCGTAAATGCGAGAGCTGCCACACCGCGAAGAACTGGAAGGACATAAAGTTCGACCACAATCGCGACACCAAGTACGTCCTGCGCGGAAAGCACGAGAAGACGAAGTGCGCTGCCTGCCACACCACCCCGCTGTACACCACCAAGACACCCGGCACCTGCTTCGCCTGCCACAAGAAGGACGACGACAAGAAGGGCCACAAGGGCAAGCTCGGTACCAAGTGCGGCGCCTGTCACAATGCCGATGGCTGGAAGGTCAAGACCTTCGACCACAACAGATCGCGCTTTCCGTTGACCGGCGGCCACGTGCGCGTCGACTGCGGCAAGTGCCATACCAAGGGGCTCTCGTTCAAGGACGCGCCGACCGACTGCGACGGCTGCCACCGCAAGGACGACGTGCACAAGCGCCGGCTCGGCGCCGACTGCGGCAGCTGCCACAACACGCGCATCTGGAAGAGCTGGGATTACGACCACGCCAAGACCGGCTTTCTGCTCGACGGCGGCCATCGCAAGGTCGAGTGCTACGCCTGCCACTCGACGCCAATGAAACCGGGCCCGCCCGCACCGGTGCGCAGCTGCAACGCTTGCCACGCCAAGGACGACGTGCACCACGGCGCCTTCGGCCCGGTCTGCGAGCGCTGCCACAGCGCGGCCAGCTGGCCCGCGACGTTCGCGCGCTAGGCGCGCGCCCTATGCTGCGACGGTGCGATTTCCGCCGGCCGCGCGCGCCCGCCGCATGCGCGCGTCGGCGAAGTCGACCAGCCGCCACCAGTCCTCGGCCGAGTCCTGCTGGCGCTCCGCCAGGCCGATGCTCGCGGTAACCGGCGCGCGGTCCGGGCGCACCCCGAGGCCGGTCGAGAGCAGCCGCTGCAGGGCGGCTTCGGCCTGCTCGAGCGAGACGTTCGGCAGCACCAGCAGGTACTGGTCGCCGGTCCAGCGCGTCAACAGATCGCCCGCGCGCATGCCGTCGTGCAGGAGCTCGGTCGCGTTCCTGAGCGCGGCATCCCCGGTGGCGTAGCCGAAGCGCTCGTTCAGGGACTGAAAATCGTCCAACGCCACCAGCGCGAGGGCGAGCCGCGTTCCGGCGCGCAGCGACAAGGCGTACTGCAGGTCGAGCAGCTCCTCGCCGCAGCGGCGCGAGTAGCAGCCGGTGAGGCTGTCGTGGATGCCCTCGCGCACGTTCACGATCAGGAACGCGAGCTGCGACAACCCTGCGACGATCGCCACCCCGGCAATCAGCGCCAGCACCAAGAACGAGGCGATGAACGCGGGCCAGTCGACCTCCGGCCAGTCGGTCGCGAGCGTGGCCGAGTTAATCAGCAGCATCAGCGCAGCGAAGCCTGCGCCTTCGGCGACGGTGAGCGGAAACAGGGCGAGCGCCGCCAGCATGACGAACGGAAGGTAGGCGTAGCCGGCGAGAAAGCCGTCCAGCACGCCCGACTCGAGCCCGAGCGCCCACACGTAGCAGCCAAGGAAGAACGTGGCCGGAATCGCGTACAGCAGCGCGAGCGCGCGGTAGGCGTCGCGCAGCGTGTGCATTCTGCGGATCAGCAGCAGCGCGGCGGCAAACGCGGCGGCGGTCAGCAGGCGCATTGGCGCGAGCGCGCGCCAGACTTCGGGCGCCAGCGCCCACACGTCGAGCGCGATCCAGAGCGGCGTCAGGAGCGCGAACAGCCCGGCGACCAGCCGCGCCCGCGCCACGATCATCGCCGCGCGGCGCGCGGTGAGGCGCCCGGGATGCGCGGCGGCGCGCACCAGCCCGCCGGCCTCGGACGGGCCGATGTCGCTCTGCGCCATGGACCAGGCCTGCGCCCACAGCCTGGAAAGAGGCTTCGTCAGCACGGTAGCGCTAGGCTACCACCTGCTGTAGGTGGAGCCCTCGTTACCGAGTGGTCGATGACAGCCGGACTGTGAGCAGTCCGTGACGCCGCTGCTCCTCTGGTGGGTCAACGACTTCTTCTGCATGTTGCCGAGGTAGCTCGTGCCGCTCTGGTGGCAGGCCTTGCACCAGCCGGAGCCGTTGCCCAGGCTGTTATTGTGATTCATCTTCTCTGACGTCCAGGCCGCCGTGCTCAGGTGGCAGGCGTCGCAGCTCATGCTCGCGCCGGCCAGCAGTTGGGTATCGTAGGGAATGTGGTTGCCCGGTTTGCCGTCGGCGCCCGCCGCCGTGTACGCACCGTTGTGGCAGATCTGGCACTGTCCCGCGATCCCGGTCGTGATGTGCTGCACCTGGGTCCAGACCGTGGTGCTGGTGTGGCAGGCGTCGCACTGCGCAGTGGTCGGAATGTGCGCGGCGGATTTCATCTGCGCGTTCTCCGACAGGTAACCGCCGCTGTGGCAGGTTGTGCACTGGCCATTGAGCCCGGTGTGGTTCATCGTGCGCTGGGTCCAGTTCACCGTGCTGGTGTGGCAGCTGTTGCACTCGAGCGTGGTCGGAATATGGCTCGACCCTTTCTTCTCCGCGTTCTCCGACAGGTAGCCGCCGCTGTGGCAGGTCGAGCACGGCGTTGAGGCCACGATCGTATGGTTCATGGTGCGGCTGGTCCAGTTCACGGTCGAGGTGTGGCAGTTATCGCACTGCGCGCCGGACGGTATGTGAGTCACGCCCTGCGCGTTCGCGTTGGCGAAGGCATAGGTTGCGTTGTGGCAGGTCGAGCACGCTCCCGTCGTGCCGGTGTGATCCATCGTCTTGATCGGCTTGAATGTCTGCGGATACATGTTGTGGCAGTCCGAGCATTGCTTGGTCGCCGGGACGGTCGGAATGTGGCTCGAGGGTTTGGACAGGCCGCTGCCGCCGGGCACGTGGCAGCTGATGCAGTTGGCGAACGCAGGAAGCGTGTGCACCGGCGCGGCGCCCGCCCACGAGGTAGTGCTGGTGTGACAGCCGGAGCTGTTGCACTCCGCGGTGGTCGGCAGGTGCGTCACGGGCTTGGTCTGCGCGTTGGAGGCCACGTACGCCCCGCCGTGGCAGGTCGAGCATGGCGTCGCCGTGACCGCCGTGTGGTCCATCGTGGCGGGCGAGAACACGGTCGTGTTGTGGCAGGTGCTGCATTGCAGGGCGCCCACCGGAATATGGCTCGGGCTCTTGGCCTGCGCGTTCTCGCTCAGGTAGGCGCCGCCGTGGCAAGTGGTGCAAGGCGTGGCCGCGACGACCGTGTGGTTCATGCTGCGCGCGTTCCAGCCGGTCGTGCTGGTGTGACAGCTGTCGCACTGCGCAGTGGTCGGCACGTGCGTGGTGCCCTGCGGCTGCGCGTTGGTCGAGGCGTAGGCGCCGTTGTGGCAGGTCGAACACTTGCCCGCGGTGCCGGCATGGTTCATCTGCGCCGGTTTGAACGCGACGTAGTTGGTGTGGCAGGCGTCGCACTGCTGCACGCCCACCGGAATGTGGGTCGTGGGCTGGGTCAGGCCCGGCCCGCTCACGTGGCAGGTGCGGCAGTTGCCGACCGCGGTCGCGTCGTGCGTGTAGCTCGCGGTGGCCCAGCTCGTCATGCTGAAGTGGCAGCTGTCGCACTGCGCGGTGGTCGCGACGTGCGTCGGCGGCTTCATCTGCGCGTTCTCGGTCAAGTACTGCCCGCTATGGCAGTTCGAGCACTGCCCCGTGGCGTTCGCCGGGTGGACGAAATTGCGCAGCGTCCACACCACTGTGCTGGTGTGGCAGGTGTCGCACTGGCGCGAATCGGGGATGTGCGTCGGGCCCTGGCGGTCTGCATTGGCGAACACGTACGAGCCGTTGTGGCAGGTCGAGCACTGCCCGGCCGTGCTGGTGTGGTTCATGAAGGCCGGCTTGAAGGCGACGAAGTTGGTGTGGCAGGTGTCGCACTGTTGTGCGGTCGGGACGTGGTTGGTCGGCTTCGCCAGCCCCGTGCCGCCCGCGCGGTGGCAGTTGGAGCAGTTGCCGAACGCTGTCGCATCGTGCGCGAACACCGCCGTCGCCCAGGTCGTGGTGCTCATGTGGCAGCTGTCGCACTGGGCGGTAGTCGCGACGTGCGTGGCGGACTTCATCTGCGCGTTCTCCGACAGGTAGCCGCCGCTGTGGCAGGTCGAACATTGGCCGGCCAGCCCCGTGTGGTCCATGGTCGCGGGGGTGAAGGCGATGAAGTTCAGGTGGCAGGCGTCGCACGAGCGCGTGGTCGGAATGTGCGTCGGCGACCTGGCTTGCGCGTTGGCGAAGCCGTAAGCGCCGTTGTGGCAAGTCGCGCACTGGCCCGTGGTGCCGATGTGGTTCATCGCCGCGGGCTTGAACGCCACGTAGTTGGTGTGGCAGGTGTCGCACTGCAGCGCAGTCGGGATATGGGTCGAGGGCTTGGCGAGCCCGCTGCCGCCGGCCACGTGGCAGTTCGAACAGCGCCCCACCGCGGTCGCGTCGTGGGTGAAGGTCACCGTGGCCCAGCTGATGGTGCTCTTATGACAGCTGTCGCACTGCGCCGTGGTCGGCACGTGGGTCGGCGGCTTGGTCTGCGCGTTCTGCGCCAGGTAGGCACCGCTGTGGCAAGTCGAGCATTGGCCGTTCAGCCCGGTGTGGTTCATCGTCATCGCGGTGAACGTGATTTCGCTCGTGTGGCAGGTATCGCACTGCGAATTGGTCGGGATGTGGTTCGCGCCCTTGCCGCGCGCGGTGTTGTAGTTGTGGCAGCTCGAGCAGCGGCCCCAGCTCGAGGGATCGTGAGTGTAGAGCGCGTTGAGCCAGGTCACGGTGCTGGTGTGGCAGGTGTCGCACTGCGCCGTGGTCGGGACGTGGAACGGCGTCTTGCCCGAGGCGATCGTTCCGTTGTGGCAGGTCGAGCAGCGCCCGACGGTGGAGGCGTCGTGCATCACCGCCTTGGTCGGCGTCCAGGCGCCGGATGTGTGGCAGGCGTCGCAGCTCGCGGTGGTCGGCAGGTGCGCCGGCGGCTTGCCTCTCGCCTGGCTGTTGTTATGGCAGCGCGAGCACTGCCCGAACATGTCGGACGTGTGCACCATCACCGCCGGCGTCCAGGCGTTCTGGTTGTGGCAGTCCGAGCACTGCTGCGTCGGCGATACGGGGATGTGCAGCGGTGGCTTGAAGGTGCTCGCGCGCATGCCGCCCTGCACGTGGCAGGCATTGCAGGTGCGCGGCAGGCCCTTGGCCGGCAGGCCGCTCTTGTGACAGTCCTCGCACGGCACGCGTGCGTGCGCGCCTACCAGCGGGAACAGCGTCGTGTTGTGGTCGAACGCGGGTGCGCTGCCGCCCTGCGCCAGCGCCACGTTCGTCGCCGCGGCGGCAAACAACGCGAAGCCCGTCATCAGGAGAGCGCGCACAAACGCGGGGAGGCGCATCGGGGTCCTTGGATGCCTTACGCGGGACGACGCAGAGCTGTCGTTGCCGGGCGACAGTTTTTTTTCAGCTTATGCATTATGTCACTGTATCTTTAGAAAAATTTGTTTTCTTTTTTCGCCTCGGGCATCCTTGCGGCGGTAAGCATAGAGCAAGTCCCGCGCAAGCCAAGCGTTAAATAACATGAAAGCAATGCCGGACGTAGGTAAAAGTGCACTTGCGCTGCGCGACAGCGCCGCCCGCCTCGTTCGGGCTTTGCTGCACGCGACATTTTTCGCATCCGCCGCGCTCGCCGCGCCCACCGCGCATGCGCAGCTGCTCGACAACCTTGAAGTTCACGACGGCGAGGGCAACGCCTCGCAGGTGATCGTGCGCTTCGCGGCGCCGGTGCAGTTCCTGCGGCAGACGCCGCTCGGCTCGGGCCGCACGCTGCGGGTGTACATCCAGGTCACCGGACTGGGGGTGCAGCCCAGCGATCTGATCCCGACCACGCTGCGCTTTCCCGGCAGCGCGCGCGTACCGCCGTTCAGCGCGACCTTTCCCGATACCGGCAATGCGCTGGTGCTGACCTTCGAGCGCGAAGTGCGCTTCAGCGCGGGGCCGGGGCCCGACAGCCGCAGCATCGCGGTCGCAGTTTCCGTGCTGCGCAACTAGGTCCGGCCGACCTTGCCCAGGATTCGGCCGCTCCGCGTTGCGCTGCTCGCGTGCCTCGTGTGCGCCGCGGGCACAGCGCGCGCGCACATCCTCGACGGCCTGGAAGTCGAACGCCACGGCAAGCAGGCGCTGATCCACATCCGCTTCAACACCCAGGTCCAGTACCTGCGCCACACGCCGCAGAGCGCCGGCAAGACGCTGCTGATCTACGTCCAGGTGACCGGCGAGCGAGCGCCGCGGGCCGCCTTCGGGCCGCAAACGGTGTCGCTGCCGATGACGGACGTCGTGCCGCACGTATCGGTTACCTATCCCGGCGCGGGCAAATCGGTCCAGGTCGAGTTCTCGCAGGCAACCAGGTACAACGTGACCTGGAGCGTCGATGGACGCAGCATCGACCTCATCGTGCCGGTCCTTCCAGGCGCAAGGGACTGGACGGTGCAGGTGAAAGCGCCGCCGCCCGCGCCGGCTGCCGCGCCTGCGCCCGCGGTCGTGCTCGCTCCTCTTCCCGCTGCTGCCGTCCCGGCTCCTGCTCCTGCTCCCGCTCCCGCTCCTGCTCCCGCGCGTGCTATGGCCCTTGCACCTGCTCCCGTGCCGGCCCCGGCAGCACCATCCCCGCCTGCTGCGGCGCCCGCGCCCGCTCCCGCGCCTTCGCGTCCCGCGACGACGCGCGAGATGCCCAAGCTCGCGCCGCTCACGCACGAGGAGATCGAGGCGCGCGCAAAAGAGTGGATGGACGCCGCCCGCACGGCGATCGGCGCGCGCAAGGGCGTGGTCGCCGCCGAGCGCCTGAACCAGGTGCTGAGCCTGCCGCCCAACAGCCAGAGCGAATCTGCCCAGGCGCTGATGGGCGAGGCGCGCGAGATGAGCGGCGAGCTGAACAAGGCCAAGCTCGAGTACCAGCTCTACCTGAAGCAGTATCCCCAGGGAAAGCACGTCGCGCGCGTGAAAGAGCGCCTCGGCGCGCTCGGCAAGGAAGTCGCTCAGGCCGAGTCGGCGCGCGGCCCCGGCGGCGTTGCGCGACCGCCCGCGACCTGGATGACCTTCGGCAGCGTGTCGCAGTACTACTACACCGGCCACTCGCAGATCGAGACCATCACTCCGCCGCCGCCCGGTCAGCTGGTGTTCAACCGCGACACGCTCTCGCTCACCGACCAGAACGCACTGATCTCGACCCTCGATATCCAGGGCCGCCGGGCCGACTCGGTCAGCGACACCCGCATCGTGCTGCGCGACGCGGACACGCGCAACTTCCTCCAGGGTCAGTCGTCGTACAACCGCCTGAGCGCGGCCTACTTCGAGCAGACGCACAAGCAGCTCGGCTATTTCCTGCGCGCCGGACGCCAGATCGGCGCCGGCGCGGGCGTATTCGGGCGCTTCGACGGCTTGAACGCCGGCTACAAGCTGGGCCCGACCTGGCGCGTGAACGCGGTCGCCGGCTACCCGGTGGAGTTCAACACGCCGTTCCAGCGCAGCTTCTACGGCGCAAGCGTCGACTACGCGCCGCCGCCCGGGCGGCTCGGACTGTCGGGCTATGTGATCGAGCAGAAGCTCGAGGGCGTCAACGACCGGCGCGCGGTCGGCGCCGAGGTGCGCTATTTCGATCCGCACGCCACGCTCTACAGTACCGTCGACTACGACCTGTACTTCAAGCGGCTCAACATCCTGATGGCGCAGGCGAACTGGCGCACCGACGCGGGAACGAACTACTTCGCCAACATCGACTACCGCCAGTCGCCGCCCTTGAGCCTGATCACCGCGCTGCCGGGCCAGATCTCGCTCGACCCGACCCAGCCGACGCTCGACTTCCGCCAGCTGTTCTTCGACTCTGTCGCCGCGCTGGGCGTTGACGCGCTGCGCATCGAGGCGGAAAAGCTCACCAGCACCTCAACCTTGTTCGCCCTGGGCTTCACCCATCCGTTCACGAAGAAATGGCAGCTCGGCGCCGACTACCGGTACGCGGAGATCAGCGGCACCGAGGCGAGCGGCATCCTGCCCGCCGCGCCGGGCACCGGTGCCAGCCACGTGATCTCCGGGCAGGCGCTGGGCAATAACCTGTGGCTCACGAACGACACGCTGGTCTCGAACGCGAGCCTGATCGTCGCCCCGACCTATCACGGGCTGGCGCTGAACGTCACCTACGTGCTGCCGCTCGAGCGCTGGCGCCTGGACGCCACCGTGGCGTACTACATCCAGCGCGACGATCAGTCGCAGCGCCAGACGCGCGCGACGCCTTCGCTGCGCGCGGTGTACCGTATCGGCAAGAGCGTGTACGTCGAATTGCAAAGCGGCACCGAGCTGTTCGACGAGGCCGGGCCGCTGCGTGAACTGCACACCAGGCGCTGGTATACGTACGGCGGCTATCGCTGGGACTTCAACTAGGACTTTCAAATCGACATGACTACCTTCCTCCTGGCCTTCGTCGTCTTCCTCGCCCTGTCGCTCGCCGGCTTCCTGGCCGGCGGCGGCGCGCGCCGCGGCCGCCTGCTGTGGCTCGCGGTGCCGCTCGGCGCTTCGCTCGCCGGGGCGGCGATCTACGCCAATCAGGTCTCGCCCAAGGCGGAACCGACAGTCGAACCGCCGCCCGCGATCGAATCTTCAACCACGCCGATGACGCCGCTGCCGGCGGCGGGCGCGCCGGCACCGGGACACGACGCCGGCGACATGAACGCCATGGCGGCCAAGCTCGCGGCGCGCCTCGCGCGCAACCCGAACGACGGACCGGGCTGGGCGCTGCTCGCGCGCGCGTATGCCTGGCTGGGGCGCTACGCCGAGGCCGACGCCGCATTCGCGCAGGCCGCGCGACTCAAGATCGACGACCCGAACCTGAAGGCGGACTGGGATGCCTCGCGCGCGAAAGCCAAGGCGGGCGCGGTTCCCGCGGCTGGCTTCGTCGCCGGCACGGTCTCGATCGCAGAGCCGCTCGTTCACACGCTGGGCGCCGGCGACACGGTGTTCGTGTTCGCCCGCGCGCCGGACGGCGGACCTCCGCTGGCGGTCAAACGCTTCAAGGCCTCCGAGTTGCCGGCGCAGTTCCGGCTCGAGGACCGCGACGCCATGGTGCCGGGCCGGACGGTGTCCAGTGTGCCCCAGGTGCAGCTGGTCGCGCGCCTGTCCGCCAGCGGCAACGCGATCCGCCAGCCGGGCGACATCGAAACCCCCGCCCTGAACGTGAAGCCCGGCGCAACCGGCGTCATGCTCGAGATCGGCGCGCCGCGCAACTGACCCTCGCCGGCTCGCTGTTCAAGCCTGAGCCGGCTGTGTATCCTTCCCGCTCCGTTCGATTGTCTACCTGGAGGAGGGAACGATGCTGCGGACGATTCTGCGTGCTCTGGGCGCGCTGCTGATAGCGGGCGCGCTGGCGAGCACGGCGGCCCATGCGGCCAAGGGCCAGACCAAGCTGCACTGGTACGGCCAGGCGGCCTGGAAGATCACGACGCCCTCGGGCGGGGTGATCCTGGTCGACCCCTGGCTCACGGTGCCGACCAACCCGGACAAGAACTCGGTCGCCGAGCTCGACCGGGTCGACTACATCCTGATCACGCACGGCCACAGCGACCACGTCGGCAATGCGCTCGAGATCGCGAAGAAGACCGGCGCCAAGGTGCTCGCGCCCTACGGCCTTTCGTTCAACCTGGTTTCGGTGGCCGGCTTCCCCAAGGACCAGATGATATACGGCGGCAACGTCGGCGGCACCATCGACCTGCCCAAGGCAGGGGCCAAGGTCATGATCGTCAACGCGATCCACGGCTCGGAACTGGTCCCGCCGGTGTATAAGGGCGACCCCGGTCAGCCGGCCGCGCTCGCGAGCGGCAACCCGGTCGGCTACGTGATCATGATCAACGGCGGGCCGACGATCTACCACACCGGCGACACCGCCGTGACCGAGGACATGAAACTGATCCCCACGTTCCATCACATCGACGTGATGCTGGCGTGCATCGGCGGCTACTTCACCATGGATCCGAAAGGCGCCGCGCTCGCCACGCAGTGGGTCAAGCCCACGCACGTCATCCCGATGCACTTCGGCACCTTTCCGCTGCTCGCCGGAACGCCTGCGGAGTTCAAGGCGGCGCTCGCCAAGCGCAAGATCGCGGACAAGCTGATCGTGATGAAACCGGGGGACGACCACTCGTTCTGACGCGCGCGCGGTGAGCAAGCCGGCCGGCGAGACCTGGGATTACGTCATCGTCGGCGCGGGCGCGGCCGGCTGCGTGCTCGCCGACCGGCTGAGCGCCTCCGGCCGGCACCGCGTGCTGCTGCTCGAGGCCGGCGGCAGCGACCGCCGGCTCTGGATCCGGGTCCCGGCCGGATTCAGCCGCACCCTCTCGGACCCGTCGCTCGGCTGGCGCTACCTCAACCAGCCCGGCGCGGGCACCGGCAATCGCATCATCCCTTGTCCGCGCGGACGCGTAGTGGGCGGCTCGGGCTCGATCAACGGCCACCTGTACGTCCGGGGCCAGGCCGAGGACTACGAGAACTGGGCCGCCGCCGGTGCGACCGGCTGGGGCTGGAACGACGTGCGCCACTTCTTCAAGCGCGCCGAAGAGCGGCTGCACGCGAGCGAGCCGCCGCTGCGCCACCCGCTGTGCGAGGCCTTTATCGATACGCTCGCTGCGCTCGGCGTGGCGCGCAACCCGAACTACAACTCCGACCACCAGGAAGGCGCGGGCTACTACCAGACTCTCATCAAGGACGGCCGGCGCTGGAACGCGACCGACACCTACCTGCGCCCTGCACTCAAGCGCCCCAACCTCGCATTGCGCAAACGCGCGCATGTGACGCGCGTTATTTTCGAGGGCAAGCGCGCCGCCGGCGTAGCCTATCGCTGGCGCGGCGCGCGGCGCGTGGTGCGTGCCGCGCGCGAGGTGATCCTCGCCGCCGGCGCGGTCAACTCGCCGCAGCTGCTGCAGCTCTCGGGCGTGGGCGATCCCGCGCACCTTCAGCCGCTCGGCATCCAGGTTTTGCACGCCCTGCCCGCAGTCGGCCAAGGCCTCGCCGACCACTACGCGGTGCGCATCGCCGCGCGGGTGCGCGGCGCGGAATCGCTCAACGTGCAGGCGCACGGCGAGCGCCTCGCGCTGGAAGCGCTCAGGTACGCTTTTACGCGACGCGGCCTTCTCGCCTCGCCGGTGGCGCACGCCTACGGCTTCGTGCCGGCCAACGAGGATTCGCCGCGCCCCGACCTGCAGCTGCTGTTCGCGCCCGCGAGCTACGAAGGCGGGCAGATGGGCCAGGCGCGGCTCGAGCGCGAGCCGGGCATGACCTGCGGCGTCGCGCAGCTGCGCCCCTACAGCCGCGGCTATGTGCGCATCGCGCTGCCCGATCCCACTTCCTCGCCCGAGATCCAGCCCAATTTCCTGGCCGACGAGCGCGACCTCGCGGCGCTCGTCGCCGGCGTGCGCATCGTGCGCCTGGCCTACGCCACCGAGCCGCTGGCGCGCTACGTCGAGCACGAAGCGTGGCCGGGCTCGCAGATCCTCAGCCCGCGGCAGCTGGTCGAGTTCGTGCGCGGCACCGGCTCGACCCTCTACCACCCGGTCGGCAGCTGCCCGATGGGCATCTGGGAGCACCAGCCGCTCGACGTGAAGCTGCGCGTCAAGGGACTCGCCGCGCTGCGCGTGATCGACGCCGCGGCGATGCCCTCGATCGTCTCGGGCAACACCTACGCCGCCACCGTCATGATCGCCGAGAAAGGCGCCGATCTAGTTTTAGCGGACGCCAGATAAACCGGGGACAGACCCCGATTTTCCCCGTAGCTTCTTGATCTGCCGAAAGGAAATCGGGGTCTGTCCCCGGTTTAGGCGGTGTTACGGCAGCGCAGGTCGAGCTGGGCGACGAGGCGCTCGATCATCGCCTCGCTCATCTTCGGCTCGAGGGCGAGCTTGCGAAAGAAGTGCTCGATGCGGCGCGCCGCGAGCACCGGGATGCCCGAAACCGCGGTGCGCTTCACGCTCCATCCCGGCAGCACCAGCAGCGGTTGCACGGGTACCGCTTCGCCCACGCTGCTCGAGAGCCAGCTGCGCACCCAGTCGGCGCGCGACACCGCCTGCTCGAGCGGGCGGGTCTCGCGCCAGCCGGGAAAGCTCAGGCTCTCTCCATCGTAGGCCACCTCCCACTCGCTGCCGTCGGCGCGCGCGCGGCGCGCGGCGCGGCCTTCGGTCTCGACCGCAAACACGCCCGCGGGCCCGACCACCACGTGATCGACGCTGAAGCCGCGCTCCGCCACCGGCATGTCGTGGAATACCCGATAGCCCAGCGGCGCGAGCCGCTCGAGTTCCTGCCCGGCGGCGACTTCGGCCTCGTAGCCGAGCGCGAGCGCCCGCGCGCGGCCAAGCGCGCGCCACAGGCGCCACGCGAGCCAGGCCTGCAGCAGCGCACCCGTGCCGGCTAGCGCAACGAGCGCATCGCGCTCGGGCAGCCGCCCTTCTCCCGCCCACTGCGCCGCGAGCAGCGCGGCCGCGAGCGGCAGCGCGAACAGCGCGAGCGCGGCGTACTCGGCCGCGTCCAGCGTCGCGGCGGCCATACGCGCGCGCAGCGACTCGCCGGGACTGCGCAGCAGAGCGTGCGCAAGGGGGTTGCGCGCCACCGCGCGCGCGGCGCGCCGGCGCCACACGCCGAGCACCGCCAGGGTGGCGACGAACGCCAACCCGATGCACGCAGCGGGAATCCATTGCCAGAAAAGCATGCCCCAATCTACTACGCCCGCGAAGACCGCACAGGCGCGGGTGACGCCGCGCGGCGACAGTCGCGCGGGATCAGGTTCGCTCTTTCTATTCGATCGTCGGCGCGACCGCGCGCGTGTTCACCCACTGCATGACAGCGGCGGCGACCTGGTTCTCGCGCCCGGCGTAGCCGTGATAGCTATAGGCTTGGCAATCGTCGCCGTGCGCACCCTCGGACCCGGTCACGGTGACGAGCGGAAAGTGGTACTCCCTGGCAATACTTTTCCACCGCGTAATACGGCGTCACGTGGCAGCTGTCGGACTTGTGGTGCACGAACAACACCGGCACCTTGAGCGTGCCGAAATCGAACCGCGACAGCCCGTCGCCTTTGCGCGTCTCGCGCGTCACGGTCGAAGTGAGCACGACGCCGGCGACCGTGGGTCCGAGCCTCGCGCCGAGCGCGGCAGCTGAGACCGTGCCCTTGCTGGTGCCGACCAGGTAGAACTCGGCGCCTGGAAAGCGCGCCGCGAGCGCGGCGATGATCGCGCCGACGTCGGCCGCGTGCTGCTCGTTGAGGCGGAAGCGGTCGTTGGCGCAGCAGTACTGGTCGCTCGGCATGTCGATCGAGACCGCGATGTCGTCCGCGTCGACGAACCGCGCGCGGATGCGGATCAGATAGTTGCCGAGCAGCTTGAACCACGTGCCGCCCGCCTTCTGCTTGATCTGCATGACCCCGTCGCCGCCGGGAAACAGCAACAGTATCCGCTTCGGTTTCTGGTCCACCGATGCCATCGACAGCAGTACCGGCTCGTCGACGCCGCTTCGCACCGCGACGTGCACGATTTCCTCATGCGGCGCGGCCGCGGCGCGGATGCGCTCGACCCAGCTTTCGGCGTGCGCGGCGGAGGCGGCGAACGCGAGTACGGCGGCAAGCGCGAGGCGTTTCATTTCTTCTCCCGGTAGTGCAGCGGAAACAGCCGCTCGACCACCGGGCCGTCGGCGGCCCAGGCCTTGCAGCCGTCGATGAAATAGGGCTTGCGCTTCGCGGTGTCGGGCGCCGCCTCGGTGGCGACCTTGCCCGCTTTGGGCCAGCTGCCGATGGTCTGGAACGCCACCGTCGCCGCCGGCATCAGCAGCTCCTTCAGGTGGGTGCAGCCCTTGGTGCCGCCGACCGCGTCCTGCACCGCGCGCCGCCAGCCGCCGCCCACCTTGGCGCCGACCAGGCGCTTGAACGCCGGCGCGACGGTGAAGCACGGATCGTAGGGCGCCTCGTTGGTCGCCACCTCGATCGCGCGCACCGTCATCTCGCGGTCGAGCGTGAGCCGCAGCTTCATGTCGTGCACGTGCATGCCCGCCTCGCGCCGGCCGCGATACGGTTCCTCGACCGCGTAGGTCTTCTGGTCGACGATGCTCGCCTCGATGTCGAACAGCCCGTCGTCGCGCTCGTAGCCCTCGCAGCGGATGGTGCGGGTGTGCAGGTGGCGCCGCGGCGCGGCAGGTGAAAGGCTCATCGCGAGTTCCTGAAAAGATCCGGCGTCAATTATGCTCAAAATTCGCGCCGCGGGGCTCGATCTGCCGTCGCCATTAGAGCGTAAACTCTCGACAGCCTAGGAGATTCAAGGTGCCGAAGATCGCGAAATTCGCGCTGGCGTGCCTGCTGTGCATCGGCGTCATCGGCGCGCTTGTGCTCGTTGTCCAACGACTGTCTTCATAACCCCCGGCTACACAGGAGGTGACTTCGATGAAAAAGAACATGGGAACGCTGGATCGTACGATCCGGATCATTGCGGCAGTGGTGATTGCGGTGCTGTACTACAGCGGCGTGATCAGCGGCACGCTTGCGATCGTGCTGGGTATCATCGCGCTGGTGTTCGTGCTGACCAGCCTGGTCGGCATTTGCCCGGCCTACCTGCCTTTCGGCCTTTCGAGCTGCAAGACAGAAAGCAAGGCCTAGCAATCCGGAAACCGGGGACAGACCCCGATTTTCATCCGGTAGATCAGGAAGCTGCGCAGGAAATCGGGGTCTGTCCCCGGTTTGTCAGGCGCCTTCGACGACGCGCACGTCGCGCTCGGCGGCGTCGCCCAGCGCGCGCAGCGCTTCCTGGTAGCCGGGGCTGTCGTGCCCCGCGATCGCGGCCTGCACGCTGTCCCACTCGGTGATCACGGTGCGCTGCGCGAGACCGTGCTCGTACACTTTCGCGGGCGTGCCACGCACCAGGAACCTGCCGCCCGCGGCGGCGATCGCCGGCCCGGCCAGCTTGGCGTAGGCCTGCAGCTTGTCCTGGTTGGAGATCGCGCGGTAGCAGGTGATCCAGTAAGCCTTAGCCATCGTTGTTTCCTCTAGAAATTGGGTCAGACCCCATAATGGTGCTCCCAACCGCAGCCCGCCGCCAACATGGCAAGTGAAACCGAAACCATCGACGTCGCCTCCCTCGAAGCCCTCTGCGCCGCGGCGCTCGAAGCCGCGGGCGCGCGTCCCGCGGACGCGGCGGCGTGCGTGCGCATCCTGATCGAGGCCGAGCTGATGGGCATTTCGACCCACGGCGCGGTGCGGGTGCCCGACTACGCGCGCCGCCTGCGCGGCGGCGGCATCGATGCGCACGCGGTGCCCAAGCTCGAGCGGCGCGCGCCTTCGCTCGCGCTCGTCGACGGCGGCAACGCGCTTGGCCCGGTGGTCGGCCTGCGCGCGCTCGAAGCCGGGATCGAGATGGCGCGCGAGACCGGGATCGCCTACGTCGGCTGCCGCGCGAGCAATCACTTCGGCGCCATCGCGCCCTACGGCCGCATCGCCTGCGAGGCCGGGTTCGTCATGCTGGCCGGCACCAACGCCTCGACCACCATGCCGCCGTGGGGCGGCAAGGCGCTGCGGCTGGGCAACAATCCGTTCTGCGTCGCCGCGCCGGGCGCGGACGGCGCGCACTTCATCCTCGACATGGCGATGAGCGTCGCCGCGCGCGGCAAGATCCGCGCCGCGCTGAAGGCCGGCCGCCCGATTCCCGAGGGCTGGGCCGCGGACAAGGAAGGCCGTCCCACCACCGATCCCGCCGCGGCGCTGGCGGGGTTCCTTTTGCCCTTCGGCGCGCACAAGGGCTCGGGCCTGTCGATGGCGGTCGACCTGCTCTCGGGCGTGCTTTCCGGAGCGCGCTTTCTGACCGACGTGGTGACCTGGGTCGACAACGCCACCGAGCCGCAGGGTACCGGGCACTTCTTCGTGCTGATCGACCCCGCGCGCCTGACCGGGCGCGACGCCTACGCCGCCGCGATGGCGCGCTTTCGCGAGCTGATCAGCCAGACCCCCGCCGCCGACCCCGCCGAGCCGGTGCTGCTGCCGGGCGAGCGCGAACTCGCGCGCCGCGCCCAGGCGCTCGCGCACGGGGTCGAGCTGCCCGCGGCGCTGCTGACAGAGCTGCGCGCGGCGCTGCAATGACGTCGGCCACGCAGGCGGTGAGCTTCTTCGCGTAGTCGAGGTGCAGGAACTCGTTCGGCCCGTGCGCGTTGGAGCGCGGCCCGAGCACGCCCGTGATCACGAACTGCGCCGCGGGAAACTTCTCGCCCAGCATCGCCATGAACGGGATGGTGCCGCCCTCGCCCATCCACATCATCGGCTTGCCGTAGTGTTCTTTCGAGGCGCGCTCGAGCGCGGCCGCGAGCCATGGTGCGGTCTCGGGCGCGTGCCAGCCGCTCGCGGCCTGGCCGAACTCGAACGACACGCGCGCGCCGTACGGCGGGTCGGACTCGAGCAGCGTCTTCAACGCGAGCGCGGCGCGCGGCGCGTGCAGCGTCGGCGGCAGGCGCATCGAGAGCACGAGCGAGGTCTTCGGCCGCAGCACGTTGCCGGCCGAGGCGGGCGGCGGCAGCCCGTCGGCGCCGGTCACGGCGAGGAACGGGCGCCAGGTGCGCGCCAGCACCAGCTCGTCCAGGTCGCCTTCCATCGGGTGCATGCCCTCGACGAACGGGAACTTGCGCCACAGCTCGCGCCCGAGCACCTTCGCCGCGCGCTTTGCCTCGTCGGCCCGCACCGGCGGAATCGGAGCGTGGAACGCGGGGTGGCGCACGATGCCGGTGGCGGGCGCGTCGATGCGGTCCAGCAGCATGCGCGCGACGCGAAAGCTCGAGGCGACCACCCCGCTCGCGTCGCCCGAGTGCACGCCTTCGGTGAGCACCTCGACCGTGAGCACGCCGTTCACCAGGCCCCTGAGCGAGGTCGTGCCCCAGAGCTGATCGTAGTTGCCGCAGCCGGAATCGAGGCCGATCACCAGTTCGGGCGTGCCGATTTTCGGCGCGAGCGCCTCGAGGTAGGCCGGCAGGTCGTAGCTGCCGCTTTCCTCGCAGCACTCGATCAGCATCGCGACGCGCGGGCGGCGGCGCTGCGCGGCCTGCAGCTCGCGCAGCGCGGCGAGCGCGCAGAACACCGCGTAGCCGTCGTCGGCGCCGCCGCGCCCGTACAGCCTGCCGTCCTCGATCACCGGGGTCCACGGCCCGAGCCCGGCACGCCAGCCGCTCATCTCGGGCTGCTTGTCGAGGTGGCCGTAGACCAGCACCGTTCCGGCTTCCTCGCCGGGTGCGTCGACGTACAGCACCGGCGTGCGGCCCTCGAGCCGCACCACCTCGAGCGTCATGCCGTGCACCGCGTGGCGCCGGCACCAGCCGGCGGCGAGCTCGACCGCGCGCGCGATGTGGCCGTGCTCGGCCCAGGCCGGATCGAAGTGCGGCGACTTGGCCGGAATCGCGATGTACTCGACCAGGGCGGGGACGATCGCGTCGTCCCAGAAGCGGGTGATGGTGTTCATGGCGTCGCTATTTTCGCCCAACCGCGGCAGACTGCATGGAAACCGGGGACAGACCCCGATATATTGCGCCAATCGGAGTCAGACCCCGAATTTCGGGAGGAAGCAATGCAGCAATTCGTTCGGATCACCGTTGGCGCAATCGCCGCCGCCACGCTCGGCGCCTGCGTGGTTGTCCCCGCCCGCCGCGGCCCACCGCCATCGCCGCCCCCCCAAGCCCGGATCGAGTACCGCGCCGCCCCGGTGCCGAGGCCCGCCCCGGCGCGGGTCGAGGTGCGCTTTCACGACCGCCAGCGCGAGAGGGCACGCGAGTACTACCGGCGCGAGTACCACGAGCGCGGCCGCTGCCCGCCGGGACTGGCGAGGAAGCACAAGGGCTGCGAAGCGCCGGGGCACGCGCGCAAGTGGCGCCGCGGCGAGCCGCTGCCGCGCGACGTCCAGGTGCATGCCGTGCCGCGCGATCTCGAGGCGCGCATCGGCCCGCCGCCGCGCGGCTACCGCTACGTGCAGGCCGCGGGCGACATCCTGATGATCGCGATCGGCACCGCCGTCGTGGTCGACGCGATCCAGGACCTGAACCGCTAGTTTCCTAGGCCTTCGGCAGCGGCGCGCCGCACTCCGCGCAGTGCTTCGCGCGCGGCGAGTGGTCGCTGCTGCCGCACTCCTCGCAGCTGCGCGCTTCGCGCGTCTCGCTCAGGCGGCGGCTGGTCATCTCGGCGGTGACGATCCCGGTCGGCACCGCGAGGATGCCCCAGCCCAGCAGCATGATCAGGCTCGCGATCGCGCGCCCGAGGTCGGTCTTGGGCGTGATGTCGCCGAAGCCGACCGTGGTCATGGTCGAAATCGCCCAGTACACCGCCACTGGAACGCTGGTGAAGCCGTTGGCGGGCCCCTCGACCACGTACATCACCGTGCCGAGCAGCGTCACCACGATCGCCACCGTGCCGATGAACACCAGGATCTTGCGCCGGCTCGCCGCCAGCGCGAGCCCGAGCGAGCGGTACTCGCGCACGTAGGCGGTGAGCTTGAGGATCCGCAGCGCGCGCAGCAGGCGCAGCATGCGGATGTCGATCAGCGTCTGCAGCCCCGGAAAGAGCAGCGCGAGGTAGGTCGGCAGCACCGCCAGCAGGTCGACCACGCCGAAGAAGCTGCGCACGTAGCGCGCGCGCCGCTCGACGCAGGCGATGCGCAGCGCGTACTCGAGCGTGAACAGCAGCGTGAAGCCCCACTCGAGCAGGTCGAACAGCAGCGCATAACGCCCGCCGACTTCGCTCACGCTGTCGAGCATCACCGTCACCACGCTGGCCACGATCACGGCGAGCAGCACCAGGTCGAAGCGTCGCCCGGCCGGCGTGTCGGCCTCGAAAATCACCTCGAACGCCTTGCGCCGCCAGCCGCGCGCGGGCTTGCCCAGCAGCCTGTCCTCGGAGGAGATGGCGGAAGTCTTGCTCGCCATGGCCTAGTTAAGGTACCAGATCGCCGCGTTGAGAGCCGCGGCG
The DNA here is from genome assembly GCA_963811085.1 of uncultured beta proteobacterium. Taxonomy (GTDB): domain Bacteria; phylum Pseudomonadota; class Gammaproteobacteria; order Burkholderiales; family SG8-39; genus DAHVFK01. Next base: position 434,772 of record CAWEPV010000002.1, read on the forward strand.
AAAGCCGTCCACGCGGCGTACGGCGCGAGCAGCCAGGCGGCCGTGCGATCGGCCCGCGCGGCGAGCAGGACGGCGACGCCGATCGCGCCGAGCAGCAGCACGATGTCCACCAGCGCCGCGCCGGGCAGGCGCGCGCCGAAGAACACGAACGACCAGGAGAGGTTGAACCCGAGCTGCAGTCCCCACCAGCGCAGCGCGGCGCGCCCCGCGGGTGCGGCGCGGCGGCGCCACAGCCGCCAGCCGGCGAGCGCGATCAGCGCGTAGAGCACGCTCCAGACCGGCGCGAACAGCCAGTCGGGCGGGTTGAAGGGGGGCTTGGCGAGCGCCTGGTACCAGCCGTGCACCGAGCTGGCGGTCGCGACCCCGCCCGCGGCGGCGACGGCGAAGCACAGGGCGAGAAAGACAAGGAGGGAAAGGACGTCGCGGGCCATGACGCATGATACGGGGACAGACCCCGATTTTCCTCCCGGCAGATCAAGACACTGCGAGGAAAATCGGGGTCTGTCCCCGGTTTTTAGACGCCCAGGTAGACGCGGCGGATGTAGTCGTCGCCGGCGAGCGCCTGCGCGCCGCCCTGGTGCACCACGCGGCCGTGCTCGAGGACGTAGACCCGGTCCGCGACCTCGAGCGCGGAGCGCGCATCCTGCTCGACCAGCAGGATCGCCATGCCCTTGCGCCGGATGCCGCGGATGGCGTCGAAGATCTCGTTCTTCAGGCGGTGCGCGATGCCGACCGACGGCTCGTCGAGCAGCAGCAGGCTCGGCGCGCCCATCAGCGCGCGGCCGATCGCCACCATCTGCTGCTCGCCGCCGGAGAGCGTGCTCGCCTGCTGCTGCGAGCGCTCGCGCAGGACCGGGAACAGCGTGTAGACCCGCTCCAGGTCCGCGTGCACCGCGTCATTGTCGCGCCGCAGGTAGGCGCCGAGCATGAGGTTCTTCAGCACCGACAGCTCGGGAAACAGCCGCCGCCCCTCCGGGCAATGGCATACGCCCTCGGCGACCACCCGGTGCGCCGGCAGCGCGTTCAGGGACCGCCCCTTGAGCTCGATCCGGCCGCGTGCTCGGCACGGCGCGCGAGATCGCCTTCAGCAGCGTGCTCTTGCCGGCGCCGTTGGGCCCCAGCACGCCGACGATCTCTCCGTCCTCGACGCCGAGCGACACCCCGTCCAGCGCAAGCGCCTTGCCGTAGTGGACCACGACGTCCGCGACCTCAAGCAATGGCATTGGCGCCCTTGCCGATATAGGACTCGATCACTCGCGGGTGGCGCACGATGTCGCCCGGCGCGCCGATCGCGATCACCTCGCCGAAGTCCATCGCGATGACGCGCGAGACCAGCTGCATGAACTCGCGCAGCTTGTGCTCGATGATCAGGATGGTGAGGCCCTGGCTATCGTGCAGCTGGCGGATCAGCTGCACCAGCGGCTCGATCTCGCCCGCGCCGAGGCCGGCGAAGGGCTCGTCGAGCAGCAGCAGCTGCGGCCGGGTGGCGAGCGCGCGCGCGATCTCGAGCCGGCGCAGGTCGCCGTAAGGCAGGATCTCGACCGGCTGCGCGGCCTTGTGCGCGAGGCCCACCTCTTCGAGGATCTCGGCCACGCGCTGCTCGAGCCCGCCGCCTGCGTGCACGCGCGGCGCGAGGCAGCCGACGACGACGTTCTCGCGCACCGTCATGCCGTAAAAAGGGCGGCAAAGCTGGAAGGTGCGCGCGACGCCGCGGTTGACGATCGCGTGCGGCGCGGCCCCCAGGATCGACTTGCCCTCGAAGCGCGCCGCGCCGGCGTCGCTCGGCAGGAAGCCGGTCAGCAGGTTGAACAGCGTGGTCTTGCCCGCGCCGTTGGGGCCGAGCACGCCGGTGATTTCCCCGCCTCGAGCGTGAACGAGACGTCCTTGACCGCGGTGACGCCGCTGAAGCGCTTGGTGAGGCCCTCGACTTCGAGCAGCGCGCTCATGCGTCGCCGCCCCGCAGGCGCCGCCACAGCGGCGCGACGAAGCCCTCGCGCATGAAGAACAGCACCACCATCAGGATCACGTAGTAGACCCAGAGCCGGTATTCGCCCAGCCCGCGCATCAGCTCGAGCATCAGGTTGAGCAGGATGCCGCCGCAGGCCGCGCCCCAGATCGTGCCGATGCCGCCGACATAGGCCATGATGATGACGCTGATCGAGAGGAACACGTCGAAGTCGTCCGGCGTCACCGCCTGCTGGTAATGGGCGAACAGGACGCCGCCCAGTCCGGCGAAGGCGGCGCTCAGCGCGAGGCTCGCGATCTTGTAGAAGGTCACGTTGATGCCCGCGGCCTGGCAGGCGGTTTCGTCGCCCTTGATCGCGCGCATGATGGTGCCCCAGCGCGATTTCGCGATCAGGCTCAGCACCACGACCGTCGCCACCATAATCCCGAGCACGAGGTAGTAGAACCCCAGCGACGATTCGATCAGCGTGTCCAGCCCGTAGATGCCTTCCGAGCCGCCGGTGTACTGCCACAGGTTGATCGCCACCTGCTGCATGATCGCCGCCGAGGCCAGCGTGGCGAGCGCGAAGTAGGGTCCTTTCAGGCGCAGGGTCGGGAAGCCGACCAGCAGGCCAAGCACCACCGCGACCGCGATCCCGGCCGGAATGCTGAACCAGGGGTTGAGCCCGAAATTGCCGTTGAGGAACGCCGCCGCGTAGGCGCCGCCGCCGATGAACAGCGCGTGGCCGAAATTCTCGCGCCCGGTGAGGCCGGAAAAGAAATCCCAGCTCGCGGCCCAGATGCCGTCGATGGCGCAGACGATGAACACGCCGGTCAGGTAGTGGTTGTGCAGCAGCGGCGGCAGCCCCGCGAGCAGCGCAAGCAGCACCGCCGCCCCTGCCATGTTGCGCTTGCCCATCGTGCTCAAGCGTTGACGACGCGCCCCATCAGCCCGGAGGGCCGCAGGACCAGGGTGAGCAGGATCGCGACCAGGGAAACGGTGCCGGTCCACTCCGGGTTGAGGTAGAACGCGACGAACGTCTGGCTGTAGCCGATGATGCAGGCAGCGAGAATGCTGCCGGGAATCGAGCCCAGTCCGCCCACGATCACCACCGAGAAGGCGGTGATCATGGCGGTCTGATCCATGGTCGGGCGCACGCTCAGGAACGGTCCGGCGATCACGCCGGCGGCGCCCGCGAGCGCGGCCGACAGTCCCATCACGATGGTGAAGATGCGGTTGGCCGGAATGCCCATGTACTGGGCCGCCTCAGGGTCCTGCGAAACCGCCAGGATCGCGCTGCCCAGGCGCGTGCGCTGGATGAACAGCCACAGCGCCCCGATCAGGACGACGGCGATGGCGAGCGCGAGCAGGCGCTGGCCGTCCACGGACACGCCGTGCACGTTGATCGGAAAGTTGACGAACGCAGGCACGTTCTTCGATTGCGAGCCGAACGCGATGAACAGCACCTGCTCGAGCGTCAGCGCCACGGTCAGCGTGATCATCAGCACGGCGAGACTGGACTGGCGCAGCGGGCGCACCAGCACCCGCTCCATCGCCATGCCGAACACCGCCACCAGCGCGACCGACAGCGCCGCCGACACGATCAGCGGCAGCTTGAGCAGGGCGGTAAAACTGTAGGCGCAGTAGGCGCCGAGCGCGTAGAAGGCGCCGTGCGCGAGGTTGAGAATCCTCGCCACGCCGAAGATGAGGGTGAACCCCACCGCCAGCATGGCGAGGACCGCGCTGGTCACCGCGCCGTAGATCAGGACCGTCAGCACGGCGGCCGCCGGGCGCCGCGCTTACTTGGCGGCGACCCAGGGCGGCAGGACCACCTTGCCGGTTGCGACCGACTGCGGCCAGATGACCTGGCGCTCGCAGCCTTTCTGCCACTGCACGAACAGCAGGTTCTGGTAGCCGGGGCCGTCGATGTCGTCGTGCAGCTTGTTGAACTTGAGCTTCCCGCCCACGCCGAGGTAGTCGGCCTTCTCGAGCTGCTTGATCACCTTGTCGGCATTCGTGGTGCCGGCCTTCTTCACCGCCCAGGCGTACAGGTAGACCGCGTTGTACGCGCCGGGCGCGGTGTACACCGGCGCGCGGCCGTTCAGCTTCACGAACTTGTCCCAGAACGGGATCGTCTTCTTCGTGATCGGCGCGCGGGTGATGAAGTTGACCGTCGTCTCGCCGACCGCGGCTTCGTTCACCCGCGAGCAGAAGTTCGGCGTCATGCTCTTGACGTCGATTCCGCCGTAGGGCATCGGCAGCCGCGCTTCGTACAGCTGCTTGACGAACACGTCGGAGTTGGCGTGCGAGAGGATGACCAGAAGGTATTTCGCGCCGCTGTCCTTCACGCGCGCGAACAGCGGCGTGAAGTCGGTCATGGTCTCGTCGAACAGCTGCTGGTAGGTCACCTTCATGCCGTGCGCTTCCAGGCCCTTGACCAGCACCGGCACCAGGCCGCGCACCCAGACCGCGCTCTCGCCCAGGATCGCGACCTTGTCGCGATGCATCTGGCCCTTCACCACGTGGGTCGCGAAATCGACGATCTGCGACGCCTGCAGCGCCGAGTTGAGCGGGTTGACGCGGAAGATGTACTTGTACTTGTCGTAGTCCCTGCCGACCAGCGCCGTGATGTTGGGCGAAGCCGCGCCGACGCCGAGCCAGATCGTCTTCGAGCGCGCGATGTGCGGCTCCTCGGCCAGCTGCACGCCGCTCGAGTAGCCGCCGATCAGCACGTTGACGTGGTCGTCCGAGGTGAGCTTGTTGATCGCGCTGACGCCGAGCTGCGGGTCGAGGCCCTCGTCGGCCACGACGTAGGCCAGCTTGCGGCCGAGCACGCCACCCTTGGCGTTGATCTCGTCGATCGCCATCTTGGTCGCCGCGATCGTGTCCTTGCCGACCTGGTCCTGGATCGGCGTGTCAAGGCCGATCAGAATCGGCTTGCCCGCGGCGCTCGCCTGGACGCTCATCGCCACGCCGCCGGCGAAGACCGCGCATGAGACTAGGGAAAAGATTCGCTTCATGATGCACCACTCCTCTGAAAGGAAGATCTCCGCTGCTGACCGTGACGTCGCGTGAGCGCGCTTCTTTTTTTTCGAGTGTACTGCGACGCAGCGCAACAAACTTTGCGCCAACCTGACGTTGAGCTAGGATCGTTCGCCATGGAAAAAAGACCGTCGCTCGAAGTGAACGGCCGGCGTTACCGCTGGCCGCGCGAGCCGCTGGTGGTCGTGTGCGTCGACGGCAGCGAGGGCGCGTACGTCGACCAGGCGGTGCGCGCGGGCGTCGCGCCGTGGTTTGCGCGCACGCTGAAGCAAGGCGCCGCCTTCGTCGCCGAGTGCGTGGTGCCCAGTTTCACCAATCCGAACAATCTCTCGATCGTGACCGGCGCGCCGCCCGCGCTGCACGGCATCTGCGGCAACTATTTCTACGACCGCGAAAGCGGCGCCGAAGTGATGATGAACGACCCGAAGTACCTGCGCGCCGGCACGCTGCTCGCCGCGTTCGCCGCCGCGGGCGCGTCGGTGGCAGTGATCACCGCCAAGGACAAGCTGCGCGCGCTGCTCGGGCACGGCCTGGCGGGCGAGTGCTTCTCGGCCGAGAAGGCGAACGAGGCCCAGCTCGCGCTCGCCGGCATGGCGCGCCCCTCGGTCTACAGCGCCGAGCTGTCGCAGTTCGTGTTCGCCGCCGGCGCGGCGCTGTTCGAGTCGCGCCGCCCCGACCTGATGTACCTCTCGACCACCGACTACGTGCAGCACAAGGCCGCGCCGGGTGCGCCGGCGGCGAACGCGTTCTACGCCATGATGGACCGCTACCTCGCGCGGCTCGAGGCCGCGGGCGCGGCGATCGCGCTCACGGCGGATCACGGCATGAACGACAAGCACGGCCCCGACGGCTCGCCCAACGTGATCTACCTGCAGGACGTGCTCGACGGCTGGCTCGGCAAAGGCGCCGCGCGCGTGATCCTGCCGATCACCGACCCCTACGTCGTGCACCACGGCGCGCTCGGCTCGTTCGCCACCGCCTACCTGCCCGCGGGCGCGGACGCGGCGGCGCTCGCCGCGCGCATCGCCGCGCTGCCCGGCATCGAGCTCGCGCTCGAGCGCGCGGAGGCCTGCCGCCGCTTCGAGCTGCCCGAAGACCGCATGGGCGACCTGGTGCTCATCTCCAGGCGCGACACCGTCATCGGCACGAGCGTGTCGCGCCACGACCTCTCCGGGCTCGACGCGCCGTTACGCTCCCACGGCGGCGTCTCCGAACAAAAAGTGCCGCTCATCTTTAACCGCAGAATCCAAGGCCTCGCTCCCGGCCGGCGCCTGCGCAACTTCGACGTCTTCGACCTGGCGCTGAACCACGCCGAATAATCGGGGTCAGAGTCGAATTACGTAACGACGCAAAGTGCGCCAACAATGCCACTGAATTTCGACGCCATCGTGATCGGCACCGGCCAGGCCGGGCCGGCGCTCGCCGCGCGCCTGTCGGGCGCCGGAATGAAAGTCGCGGTCATCGAGCGCGACAAGTTCGGCGGCACCTGCGTCAACGACGGCTGCACCCCGACCAAAGCGATGGTGGCGAGTGCCTACGCCGCACACCTCGCGCGCCGCGCGGCCGAGTACGGGGTCGAGGTGCCGGGCGCAGTGCGGGTCGACATGAAGCGGGTCAAGGCGCGCAAGGACGCGATCGTCGCGGCCTCGAGCGGGGGCGTCGAGAAATGGATGCAGAAGGTCGCCACCGTCTACCGCGGCCACGCGCGCTTCAGCGGCCCCGACCGGGTCGCGGTGAACGGCGAGGAGCTCGCCGCGCCGAAGATCTTCATCGACGTTGGGGGCCGCCCGCTCATTCCCAAAATGGCGGGGCTCGACGCGGTGCCCTTCCTCACCAACCAGTCGATGATGCAGCTCGATTTCGTGCCACCGCACCTGCTGGTGATCGGCGGCAGCTACATCGGCCTCGAATTCGCGCACATGATGCGCCGCTTCGGCAGCCAGGTGACGGTGATCGAGATGGCGCCGCGCCTGGTCGCACGCGAGGACGAGGACGTGTCGCAGGCGCTGAAGGAGATGCTCGAAGCGGAGCAGATCGAAGTGCGCCTGGGCGCGACCTGCCTCGGCGTCGAACCCGACGGCAACGGCGTCGCCGTGTCGCTCGGCTGCGAAGACGGCGCGCCCAGGGCCGCGGGCAGCCACCTGCTGCTCGCGGTCGGGCGCGTGCCGAACACCGACGATCTCGGACTCGAGGCCGCCGGCATCGGGACCGACGCGCGCGGCTACATCGAGGTCGACGCGGGCTTGCGCACCAGCAATCCCGGCGTGTGGGCGCTGGGCGACTGCAACGGCAAGGGCGCCTTTACCCACACCAGCTACAACGACTACGAGATCGTGGCCGACAACCTGCTCGCGGGAGCGGATCGCAAGTGGACCGACCGCGTGCCGGTGTACGCGCTCTACACCGACCCGCCGCTCGGGCGCGTGGGCATGAGCGAGGCCGAGATCCGCAAGGCCGGCATCGCGGCGCTGGTCGGCAAGCGCCCCATGACGCGCGTCTCGCGCGCGGTCGAAAAGGGCGAGACGCAGGGCTTTCTCAAGATCCACGTCGAGGCGGCGAGCAAGCGCATCCTCGGCGCCGCGCTGCTCGGCAGCAGCTGCGACGAGGCGGTGCATTCGCTGATCGACGTGGTCTACACCCGCACCCCCTACCTCGATTTCCAGCGCCGGGTGCGCATCCACCCCACCGTGAGCGAGCTGCTGCCGACCACGCTAGAAAATCTCGAGCCGATCTGAAAACCGGGGACAGAGCCCGATTTTCGGCACAGCTTGTTGATTTGCCGGACGGAAATCGGGGTCTGTCCCCTATTTTCCGGCGAGGTGCTGGGCCGCGGTGCGGCCGAACACTGCGCCGCGCAGCACCGAGGTCGAGCCAGTGTAGACCTGGTGATAGAGCCCGACGGTTTCGCCGGCGGCGTACAGCCCCGGCATCACCTTGCCGTCATTGTCGAGCACCTGGGCGTGGGTGTTCACCTTCAGTCCGCCGAAGGTGAAGCAATTCGCGGAGATGATCGGGAAGGCGCGGAACGGCGGCCGCACGATCGACCGGCTCCAGTGCGACTTCTCGATCGCCAGCCCGCGCGTTGCGCGATGGTCGGGCTCGAAGGGCTTGAAATCGCCCGCCGCCGGGCAGGCGCGGTTGTAGCCCGCGATCGTTTCGAGCGTCGCGGGCGGAAGCACCAGTTTCTCGACCAATGCCTCCAGCGTCGGCGCTTCGACCGGCGGCACGTCGGAACGGATGCTCGTCTTCCAGCGCGGGATGTCCTCCACCTGCGCGTCGAAGATCACCCAGCAGATGCCGTCGGGCTGGTCGGCGACGGTGCGCGTGATCGGGTCGTACCAGGCGTCGACCATCCCCGGGCCTTCGTTGACGAAGCGCAGGCCGAGCTTGTTCACCAGGATGCCGTAGGGATAGATGTGCACCACCGCCTCGGGCTGGCGCGAGCGCGGATCGACCGGCTCGGCGTGGTACGACCCGAAATCCCCCGCCGGCGCCGCGCCCGCGGCGAGCGCCATGCGGATGCCCTCGCCCTTGTTGTAATAGCCGCCGCGCGCGACCGGGCGGATGTTCGCCGCGCGCGTGCCCATGTAGTGGGTCATCATTTCCGGGTTGCCCTCGTAGCCGCCGCTCGCGAGCAGCGTGGCGCGCGCGCGGATGTCGCTGCGCTTGCCGTCCGGGTCGATCACCCGCACGCCGGCGATGCGGCCGTCGGGCTCGCGCAGCAGGCCGACGGCGGTAGTGCGAAAGCGCACCTCGGCGCCGAGCTTTTTTGCTTCCTGCATCAGGCGCTCGATCAGCGCGAGGCCGCCGCCCTGCGCCGCGATGCGGCTCGTGCTCTGCGTGAGCAGGTAGATCGCCTGCGGCGCGAAGCGCAGGCCGAAGCTCTTCAGCCAGGCGATCGTCGGCGGCACGCTGCTGGCGAAATGCGCGATCAGCTCGGGGTCGGGCAGCGGGTGCGCCTTCACGTACGGCGGCCAGTGGTCGTACTCGCCGGCGACCGCGTCGAGCACGTTCGGGTCGAGGTTCGCGCCCGCGTTCTGGGCGAACTTTTCCTCGAAATCGTCCGACACCTCGGCGTCGTTCTTCATCCGCAGGTAGGCCTCGGTCCAGCGCGAGTTGCCCCCGAAATCGTCCTCCGGCGCGCGCTCGAGCAGCGTCACCTTGAGGCCCGCCTGCAGCGCGGTGACCGCAGCCGAGGTGCCGGCGATGCCGCAGCCGACGATGACGAGATCACGATCGCTCTTCATGGCAATGGGGTCGGCGTCGGACCTTTTTTGAAAAAAGCGACTCTGACCCAATATAGCCGCCATGACCAGTCCTCTCAGCACCAGCCACCGGCTGCAAAACGCGCTCCAGACCCTTGCCCTGCTGGCCGCGATGGCCGCACTTGCGGGCTATCTCGGCTGGACCCTGTTCGGCCAGGCCGGGCTGTGGGCCGCGGCGCTGGGGCCCGTTTTCGCGCTGCTCGGAAACGGTGGCTCGTCCGAGATGATCCTGCGCCTGACGCGCGCGCGGCCGCTTGCGCCGGAGCACGCGCCGGGGCTTTACCGGCTGGCCGGCCTGCTCGCCGAGCGCGCGCGGCTGGCGCGGATGCCGCGCCTGTACCGCGTTCCGGCGCCGGCACTGAACGCCTTCGCCGCCGGCAGCCGCGACAATCCCGCGATCGCGCTCACCGACGGCCTGCTCGCGAGCCTCGAGCCGCGCGAGCTCGCGGGGGTGCTCGCGCACGAACTCTCGCACCTGCGCTCGAACGACGTCTGGGTCATGACGCTGGCCGCGGTGGTCGGGCGCATGACCTCGCTCATGTCGCTGTTTGGCCAGATCCTGTTCTTCATCCTGATCCCGGTGTCGCTGTTCACCGGCCAGGGCATTCCGCTCGCCGCGATCGTGCTGCTCATCTTCGCGCCGACGATCTCAGGCCTGCTGCAGCTTGCGCTCTCGCGCACGCGCGAGTTCGACGCCGACATCGCGGCGATCGAGCTGACCGGCGACCCGCGCGGGCTCGCCGCCGCGCTCAATAAGCTCGAGCGCCAGCGCAGCGGCTGGATGCAGCGCATCTTCATGGCGCGCGCGCCGGGCTGGCTGCAGACCCACCCCTCCACCGCCGAGCGCATCCGGCGCCTGATGGAGATCGAGCGCGAGCACGCACTGGCCTGAAGCGGGGAACATAGCCCGATTTCAAAACTGGGGACAGACCCCGATTTCCTTCCGGCAGATCAGGGCGTTACGGCGGAAATCGGGGTCTGTCCCCGGTTTTCGCGGTCTTATGGGCGGCGGGAGTAGGCCTCGTCGAACAGGCGCTCGAGTTTGCGCTGGGTGCCGCGCATCTGGTCGACGACTGCCCTGGCCCAGTCGAAGTACTCCCTGCGCCGCTCGAGCGGCCAGCCGTGCGGCGGGCTGGAGGCCACGTCGCGCACGTTGCAGATCTTGTCGGCGAGCTTGACCAGCTTGGCGCGGCGCGAGATGTGCGCCGCGTGCTCGATCTGCAGCCGCTTGCGGTCGACCTTGGCGAGCGTCTGGTCGTCGGTGACTTCGAGCACCACCGAGGCCACCGCCGCGCCGAAGCGCTCGCGCAGCTCTTCGAACGTGGTCTCGGTGTCCTCGAGCGTGTCGTGCAGCACCGCGGCTGCGAGCAGGATCGGATCGCTCAGCCCCGCCTCGACCGTGAGCACGCGCGCGAGGGCGATCGGGTGGTTGATGTAGGGCGAAGCCTCGGCGTCCTTGCGCCGCTGGCGGCGGTGCTTGTCGGCGGCGAAGGCGATCGCGTCGACCAGGGCCGTGGTGCCGGATTTCAACTTGATATTAATGGTGCTCTGACCCCGTTTTCTCGGACTTCGCCTCGCTCCAGCGCCGCAGCTTGTCGCGCGCGCCGTTCGAGGCCGGGTCCATCGCGCGGTCGTGGCTCGGCTGCTTGGCGCACAGCTCGAGCACGTAGCCGTTCGGGTCGCGGAAGTAGATCGAGTGGATGAAGCCGTGGTCGGACACGCCGCGCGTCTCGATGCCCTGCGCGCGGCCTTTCTCGAGCATCTTCGGCAACACCGGCGGCTCGACCTCGAGCGCGATGTGCAGGTCGTAGTCGTGCTGCGGCTTGAACTCGAACGGCATGTCGGACGCCTCGAAGAACGCGATGTGCGAGCCGTCGTCCAGGCGGTAGAAGGTGTGCAGCGTGTCGGTGGCGCGGCCGGACTTCGTTTCCTTGATCTCGAGCGTGCCGGCCAGCGGCAGGCCGAGGAAGTCCTCGTAGAAGCGCCGCGTTTGTTCCGAGTCGCGGCAGCGGTAGGCGGCATGGTGCAGCTTGCGGATCATGTCAGCGTTCCCCGCGAAATCCGAAGCGCTCAGTTTACCGCGCCGGCATCCCAGTACGGTTCCGGGCCGAAGCGCTCGATCAGGAAGTCGATGAAGCTGCGCACCTTGGGCGCGAGGAACTTGCGGTTGGGATAGACCGCGAACACCCAGATCTCGTCCGACCCCCAGTCCGGCAGGAGCTGCACCAGCTTTCCCTCGCGCAGCGCCTCGTAAACGAGGAACGAGGGCTCGAAGATCACGCCCAGGCCTTCGATCGCGGCGCTCACCAGCGCGTCGCCGTTGTTGCCGCGCAGATTCCCCGTCACCGGAACCCTGCGTTCCTCGCGGCCGCGCTTGAGTTGCCAGCCGCCCTGGTGGATCGAGTGCGCGTACATCAGGCAGTTGTGCTTCGCGAGCTGTTCGGGGGATTCCGGCGTGCCGTGCCGCTTCAGGTAGGCGGGCGAGGCGCAGACCAGCACGCGCACCGGCGTGATGCGCCGCGCGACCAGCCCCGGGTCGATCCGCGCGCCGACGCGGATCGCGAGATCGAAGCCCTCGTCGACCAGGTCGACCACCCGCTCGTTGAGCGACAGGTCGACCTGCATCTGGGGGTGGCGTTCGAGGTAGGCGCTGATTGCCGCGCCGAGGTGGCGCGCGCCGAAGATCACCGACGAGGTGACGCGCAGCGTGCCGCGCGGCACCGAGGCGTTCTGCGCCGCCGAGGTCTCGGCCTCCTCGATCATCGCCAGCACCTGCGTGGCGCGCTGGTAGTAGTCGCTGCCCGCCTCGGTGAGCGAGAGCCGGCGCGTGGTGCGGTTGAGCAGGCGCACCCCGAGGTGCGCCTCGAGCTGGGCCACGTAGCGGGTGGCCATACCGCGCGAAAGGTCGAGCTTTTCGGCCGCGCCGGCAAAGCTTTCGGCCTCTACCACAGAAGTGAACACTCGCATCGCACTGACCACATCGATCGCCATGACTGTTTACTTTTCGTAGACAGTGAATTGGCATTTTGCTGGTTTATTTCCTTTTGGGCAATTGCTGTAATGGCGCCGCAACCCGAACACAACCCACCAAACGGAGGATTCACATGAACGCCAAAGCTTTCGTCGTCACCCCGATGAACCGCCCCCAGGAGCTCAACGTCGTCGGCGAGCACATCACCGTGCTCGCCTCGGGCGCCGCCACCGGCGGCTACGAGATCTTCTTCCAGGAAGGACCGGAAGCGAGCGGCCCGCCGCCGCACAGCCACCCCTGGGACGAGTCGTTCTACGTCGTCAAAGGCAAGATCGAGTTCGGCATCGGCGAGGACAAGCTGGTCGCGGTGCCGGGCACCCTGGTGCACCTGCCCGCGGGCACCACGCACTGGTTCCGCTTCGGGCAGGGCGGCGGCCAGATGATCTCGATGACCTCGCGCCTGGGCGCCTCGCAGATGTTCAGCGACATCGACCGCGAGATCTCGCCCACCCAACCCGACTTCGAAAAGCTGGTCGGCGTCGGCGCCCGCCACGGCCTCGCGGTCGCGCTCTGATCTAGAATGGCCCACCCAAAAGAAGGAGGCAGCGACATGAAGCTCTACATGCACCCGGTATCGACCGCCACCCGCCCGGTGCGCCTGTTCATAGCCGAGAACGGCATCGAGTGCGAAGAGGTGATGGTCGACATCCTCACCGGCGCCCACCATCAGGAGCCCTACGCGTCGATCAATCCCAACAAACTGGTGCCGATGCTCGAGGACGGCGACCTGCACCTGACCGAAGGCTCGGCGATCCTGAAATACCTCGCCGACAAGTACGACCTGCCCTCGTACCCGAAGGACCTGAAGAAGCGCGCCAAGGTCAACGAGATGATGGACTGGCTCAACACCCAGCTCTATCGCGCACTCGGCTACAACCTCATCTACCCGCAGCTCTTCCCGCACCACAAGCGCCGCAGCGACGAGGCGCACGCCGGCACGATCGCCTGGGGCCAACAGGAACTCAAGCGCTGGCTGCCGGTGCTCAACAGCCACTGGATCGGGCCGAAGAACGCCTACCTGTGCGGCAACGAGATCACCATCGCCGACTACTTCGGCGCCGGCCTGGTCACGATCGGCGAGCTGATCGGCTGCGACTACTCGGCCTACCCGAACATCCAGCGCTGGCTCGGCAACATGAGAAAGCTCAAGACCTGGAGCAAGGTGAACGAGGTCTTCAACAGCGTCGTCGCCGGCAACAAGGGCAAGGAGTTCGCGCGGCTGTAGAGGGAAAGGGTGCCCGGCCGCCGCTAGGCCGGGCGTTTCGCCAGCAGCCGGTCGAGCGAGTCGGCGAAGCGCTTGCGGTCAGAGTGATCGAGCGGCGCCGGGCCCTGGGTCTGCACCCCCGTCTCGCGCAGCTTCTCCAGCAGGTCGCGCATCGCGAGGCGCTCGCGGATGTTGTCCGCCGAATAGAGTTCGCCGCGCGGGTTGAGCGCCCGCGCGCCGCGCGCGATCACGTCCGCCGCGAGCGGAATGTCGGCCGTCACCACCAGGTCCCCCGCCACCACCCGGCGCGAAATCTCGTTGTCGGCCACGTCGAAGCCGCGCCCGACCTGGATCGCGCGCACGAACTTCGAGCGCGGCACGGCGAGCGGCTTGTTCGCCACCAGCGTGGTCTGGATCTGCGAGCGCTCCGCGGCCCGGTACAGGATCTGCTTGATCACCAGCGGGCAGGCATCGGCGTCGACCCAGATCTGCATCGCCCTTAACGCGCGCGGTAGCGCCTCAGTGCTTCATTCAGCCACGCCCCGGTCGGCAGCGTCGGATGACGGCCGCACCTGACCTCATAGGGGCGGCCGGACATGGAGCTTGCCGTGGCTGCCTTGTCGATGAAGTCCTGCGTCGTGTCGATGCGTCCCGAGCTCACCAGGTAATCGTACTTCATGCGCACATGCGCCTCGGCGGTCCTGGCATCGCTCCAGGTGCCGTTGCGCTCGAAGTCGCAGCCGGACTCGCCGATATGCCTGAGCAGGTAGTCGATTTCCTGCTGCATGAAGGCCGGCGGCTCGGCCCGTGCGGCGGGCACGATAGCCAGCCCCAGCGCCACCACCCACGCGCTAGCGGTTCGCATTTTCACCGTTCACCGTCCAGCGCCGGAGTCGAAGAAGCATCTGCCAGCCTAGCGCGAACACATTTTGCCGTATGTGCGTCGACACACGGAGCGGCGGCGCCGCAGTCCGATGGCGACCGGTTTCACCCTTCCAGCGCCCGCCCGATCACCAGGCGCTGAATCTCGTTGGTGCCCTCGTAGATCGACAGCACGCGCGCGTCGCGCCAGTATTTCTCGACCGGAAAGTCGTTGAGGTAGCCGTAGCCGCCGTGGATCTGGATCGCATCCGAGCAGATTTTCTCGGCGGTTTCGGAGGCGAACAGCTTCGCCATCGAAGCTTCCTTCAGGCACGGCTCGCCCGCGTCCTTCAAGGACGCCGCGTGCAGCACGAGCTGGCGCGCCGCCTCGAGCGCGGTCGCCATCTCGGCCAGCTTGAACTCGATCGCCTGGTGCCCGATGATCGGCTTGCCGAAAGCCTCGCGCTCGCGCGCGTAGGCGAGCGCCGCCTCGAACGCCGCGCGCGCCACGCCCACCGCCTGCGCGGCCACCCCGATCCTGCCGTTCTCCAGGTAGGCGAGCGCGATGCGGTAGCCCGCACCGGGTGCGCCGAGCATGTTTTCCTCCGGCACCTCCAGCCCTTCTAGCGCGATCTGACAGGTGTCGGCCGCGCGGTGCCCGAGCTTCGCTTCTTGGCGCGCGACGCGGTAGCCCGGCGATCTGGTCGGCGCGACGAACATCGACATGCCGCGCTTGCCCGCGGCCGGATCGGTCACCGCGACGATGAACGCGAGGTCGGCGCTGCGGCCCGCGGTGATGAACTGCTTGGTGCCATCGATCACCCAGCGCTCGCCTTTCTTCACCGCGCGGGTGGTCAGTGCCGCCGCGTCCGAGCCCGCCTGCGGCTCGGTGAGCAGGAACGCGCTCGACTGCGCGCCGGAGGCAAGCGGTTTGAGGAACCGCTCCTTCTGCTCGGGCGTGCCGTGGTCCTCGAGCGCGGCGCAGTTGGGCGAATTGTTCACGCACATCATGTTGCACAGGCCGCAGTCCCCGGCCGCGATCTCCTCCACCGCGAGCGCGTACGAGACCATGTCCGCCCCCGCCCCGCCCCACTCGGGCGCGACGCACATCCCCATAAGGCCGAGCGGCCCCATCGCGCGCAGGACGTGAAGCGGCACCGTGCAGCTGCGGTCCCACTCGGCCGCGTGCGACACGATCTCCTTCTGCGCGAACGCGCGCGCCGCGTCTCGGATCTGGAGTTGGAGGTCGGTGGGGATCATCGATTAAATGGAGTCTGACCCTATTTTCCTCATTTTCGGCGCGTACACTAGCTGTCGTGACGCTGTCGAAGCACCGCAAACGCGGGCGCGACGGACGCACCTGCATAGTGACCGGAGCAAGCGAACGCCATGCGCTGGGAAGGCGAACGTCAAAGCGAGAACGTGGAAGACCGCCGCGGCATGCGCGCCGGAGGCAGGGGCCTCGCCCTGGGCGGGATCGGCACGATCATCGTCACCCTCGTTGCCCTGTATTTCGGCGTGGACCCCAGGATAATCCTGGACCAGGTGCCGACCGCCCCGCCCGCCGCAGAACAACAGGCCGGCCCATCCGGCCGCAGCCCCGAGGAAAACAAGCTCGCTGAATTTTCATCCGTCGTCCTGGCCGACACGGAAGATGTCTGGGGCCGGGTGTTCAAGCAGGGCGGCGCCACCTACGCCAATCCAAAGCTGGTCTTGTATACCGGGGCGGTCGAATCAGCCTGCGGCTATGCGCAATCGGCCATGGGACCGTTCTATTGTCCCAATGACCAGAAGCTCTATCTGGACTTGTCTTTCTTCAACGATCTGCACACGCGCTACGGCGCAGCGGGCGACTTCGCCCAGGCCTACGTCATCGCGCACGAAGTCGGTCACCACGTGCAAAACCAGCTGGGCATCCTGGAAAAGGCCCGCGCGGCGCAGAAAAACGCCTCCAAGGAAACGGCCAATGCGATCCAGGTCCGCGTCGAATTGCAGGCCGATTGTCTCGCGGGCGTCTGGGCGAACAAGGCGGACCAGATGAAGCACATGCTCGAGCCCGGCGACATCCAGGAAGCGCTCGCCGCGGCCAGCGCCGTGGGCGACGACCGCCTGCAGCGCAGGGCGCGCGGCTACGTCGTGCCGGAGTCCTTCACCCACGGCACCTCGGCCGAGCGCCAACACTGGTTCTCCGTCGGCGCCAAATCGGGCGATATGGGCCGCTGCAATACCCTCAGCGCCGCACGATGATCAGGTCTTGAGGCTTTCCGCAACCCGGCCTCCGCGATCGGCGAGCTGCTGCGTCGGATAAATGGGGTCTGACCCCTATTTTCCGTCGAGCTTCGGCAGCCGCCTGAAGTCGTACTGGCCCGGCCCCTGCACCGTCAGCAGCTGGCACTCCTCGTTCGAGACGTTCACCACCATGTGCGGCTTGCGCTTGGGCACCCGGTGCCGCTCGAGGGCCTTGAGCACTGTCGTGCGCTCCGGGTTGATCTCGCGGATCTCGAAGCTGCCGCGCAGGCAGATGAACAGGTCGTCGTTGTCCGGGTGCAGGTGCCAGGGCACGCGCTCGCCCGGAGCGAGGGTCTGGTCGATCACGCGCAGCTCGGATGTTTCCGCGATGACCAGCGTCTGCTTGATCGTGTAGTCGCGCTGCCAGGGGCGGTTGTTGGGGGTGTCCATGCGGCCGGCCTGGCTCAGCTGCGCTCGATTTCGAGCCGGAAGGCCTTGCGCCCGCCGCGCGGGGTGCGCTCGCCCGCCGGCGCGGTGGCGAGCAGCGTTTTCGCCAGCTCGACCGCGCGGCCCGCGAGCTGCTGCGCGCCTTCGCGCAGCTCGGCGCTGTGCATCACGTGCTCGACGTTGCGCTCCATGTCCTCGGCCGACCAGCCGCGTGAATGGGCGATGAACGGGAACTGCGGGAAGTGGAACCCGAGCTCGGAGAAGAAGCACAGCATCCCGCCCGCCACGCCCTGCACGTTGTCCTGCCCGCCGGTGATGATGAAGGCGGCGACCTTGCGCCGGATCAGCACGCTGTCGCGGATCGTGACCTGGTTCTGGATGCAGTTGAGCCGCTCGGCCATTTTGAAGTACAGCGCGCTCGCCTGGCCCCAGCGGATCGGGGTGGAGACGAACACCACGTCGGCCCAGTGCACCAGCGCCTCGTACACCTCGGTCAGCTCGTCCTTGTCGTCCATCTGGGTAATCGAGCAGGGCCAGGTGCAGGCGTTGGCGCTCTTGGAGTAGTAGCCCTCGCAGTTGCGGAACTTGAGCGCCGAGAGCCGGATCAGCTTCGTTTCGCATTCGAGCGCGTCGCGCGCGTGCGCGAGCGACACCTCGAGCAGCGCGTCGGAGGTCGAGTAGCGCGGATTGGCCTCGTCCATGCTGGTGGTGGAGATGCCCGCCACGCGCACCGCGCCCGGGGCACGCTCGATCTTGCGCGCCAGCGGATGCGGCGGATGCGGAAGCTTGCTGCGCCGGCTCGGGTTGTCGGTGCGCACCTCGAGCTGGCCGTCGCGCACGCGCAGCTCGTAGGCCGGCACGGCGTCCTGCTCGAAGCCCGGCTCGCCCTTGCCGCTGCAGCGGTGAAATTTCCAGTTGTGCCACGGGCAGACCACGTAGTCGCCATCGAGCCGGCCCTTGCCGAGCGGGCCGCCGACGTGATTGCAGCTGCCCGCGACCACGCCGAAGCGCCCGTCGCGAAACGACACCGCGAGCGTCTGCCGCCCGAGCGGGGCCTCCGACAGACCCGCCGCGCGAAACTGCTCGGCCGGCCCGAGGACCTGCCACGCTTCCTTGTCAGCCATCGAGCCACCTCCTTGCGGCCTCGAACCCGGCGTCGATCACATTGATGAGCGCCGCGCGCGGGTCGGGTTGGGCGAGCAGCTCGTCGGCGGTCGCCACCGCGGCGAAGAAATCCTTCGTGTGCCAGTGCCCGCCCGGCGGCAGCGCCGCAGGGCGCGGATTCCTCGGCGCGGGATAGGGGCTCACGTAGGCGTAGGGCTGCGGGTAGTGGCCGTCGCCCAGCGAGACGCCGATCCCGATCGAGCGCGCCGTCGCCGCCGGGCCCGGGTCGAGCAGCACCAGCAGCGCGAGGTCGAAGTGGTGCGGCCAGAGCCGCACCGGGCTCGCGCCGGGGCGAAAGCGCGCGTGCTTGGCGCGCGCCTCCTGCAGCACGTCCGCCGCCGCGCCGAACCAGCGCGCGAGCGTGGCGAGCCCCGGCTCGCTCTGCAACGGCCGCGGCGCAACCTCGTACGGCAGCTTCACGCCCGAGGCGGGCTTCAGCCCCAGCCCCTCGAGCTTCAGGTCGAGCCAGTCGTCCACCGTGCGCGGCGTGCAGCCTTCGAGCTTGAGCAGCTCCGTCCCGCCGCCGTGGGTCACGATCAGCTGCAGCAAGGCCAGCTGCAGCCCGACCCGCGCGCCCGCCTTGCTCCCCGCGGGCAGCGGCGCGCTGAGCAGTGCCCCCAGCCCCGCGTCCCAGGTGAGCGCGCTGTGGCTGTCGTCCGGCGCCGGCGCAAGGTTCGCCCGCGCCGCCCTGGTCGGCCACTGCACCGCCCAGTGCGTCACCTCGCGCGCCGCGCCGAGTTCACCCGGCGCCGGCTGGCGCAGACCCGACCAGTCCGTTGTCATGGCCTTTCCTTCCCTCCGCGTCGGTCGCGCGGACCCCGCA
Source organism: uncultured beta proteobacterium (assembly GCA_963811085.1). Classification (GTDB taxonomy): domain Bacteria; phylum Pseudomonadota; class Gammaproteobacteria; order Burkholderiales; family SG8-39; genus DAHVFK01. The sequence continues at coordinate 453,783 of CAWEPV010000002.1, forward strand.
TAGCTTACTGCGACTCGACGTGGCGCCGCTCGAACTCCCACACGTCGGCGAAGCCGACCAGATCGTGCAGCCGCGCCATGTCGAACGCCGGCACGGGAGAGCCCTCGAGCGAGCCGTGCTTGTGCAGCCAGCCGTAAGCGCCTTCGAGCGCCGCGCACGCCGCGCCCATGCCCGCGCTGGGATAGATCGCAATCGAATAGCCGCAGCGCTTGAGGGTCTCGGCCGGCAGCATCGGCGAGCGCCCGGTCGGCACCATGTTGGCGAGCAGCTTCGCCTCGCCGCCGAGCTCGGCGCCGATTTGCGCGAACTCGGCCTCCGACTCCGGCGCCTCGACGAACAGGATGTCGGCGCCCGCCTTCGCGAACGCCCGCGCGCGCCGGATCGCCTCCTCCAGCCCCAGCCCGGTGCGCGCGTCCGTGCGCGCGACGATCAGGAACTCGTCGCTGCGGCGCGCCTCGAGCGCCACCTCGATTCGCTTCACCGCGTCTTCGAGCGGCACCACGCGCCGGTTGGGCGTGTGGCCGCACTTCTTCGGCATCTCCTGGTCCTCGATCTGGATCGCCTGCACCCCGGCCGCCTCGTAGCCGCGCACCGTCTCGCGCACGTTGAGCAGGCCCCCGAAGCCCGTGTCGGCGTCGGCGATCAGCGGCGTGCTGGTGCCTTGCACGATCGTGCGCGCGCGCTCGACCATGTCGCGGTAAGTGACCAGCCCCGCGTCCGCCACCCCCAGGTGCGAGCCCGAGATCCCGTAGCCCGTCATGTAGAGCGCCTTGAACCCCATGCGGTCGGCGATCCTGGCCGAGAACATCTCGAACACCCCCGGCGCGACGATGAACTTGCCGGCGGAGAGAACGGCACGCAGATTGGCTTTGCTCATTGGGCGAGGCTCCATAATCGGGGTCAGAGTCGATTTTGCTCTGGAATCGCCCGCCGGGTCGATGCCCGCTCACGGATCGAGTTGTCGCAGGGCATAATCGGGCGGCCATGGCCGAGCCAGCCTGCATCTTCTGCGCGCCGCAGCGCGAAATCCTCGCCCAGAACGACGCCGCGCTCGCGGTGTTCGACAGCTACCCGGTGTCTCCCGGCCACGCGCTGGTACTGCCGCGGCGCCACGTGGTGACCATCTGGGATCTCGAGCCGGCCGAATACGACCAGTGCTTTCGCCTGGTGCGCGAGCTGCAGCCGATCCTCGCGGCGCGCTTCACGCCGGACGGCTTCAACGTCGGCGCGAACTGCGGCGAGGCCGCGGGGCAGTCGGTGTGGCACGCGCACATTCACGTCATCCCGCGCTACCGCGGCGACACGCCGAACCCGAAGGGCGGCGTGCGCCACGTCATCCCGCTCAAGGGCAATTATCAACCCGGATAGAAGGAGACCGTAGCATGCAAAAACGCCAGGAGTTCATGGGCAAGGGCCTGATGCCCCCCATCAGCCACTACTGCGACGCCGTGCGCTGGGGCGACCTGCTGTTCGTGTCCGGCGTCGCGCCAGTCGATGCAAAGGGCAAGGTGGTGGGCGACGATGCGGCGGCGCAGACGCGCCAGATCTTCCTCAACATGAAAGCGATACTCGACGCCGCCGGCGCCGGCTTCGGCGACGTGCTCAAAGTGACCGTCTACCTCACCGACGTGGAAGATCGCAAGAAGATCAACCCGGTGCGGCAGGAATTCTTCGGCAACGCGCGCCCGGCGAGCACCCTGATCGGGGTGCAGGCGCTGGCGATTCCGGGCATGAAGGTCGAGATCGAGGCAGTGGTCGGACTGCGAGGGTGAAGGAAATGGGGTCAGACCCCATTGTCCCGGCGTAGACTGAGCGCCGATCCCGGAAACGAAAGGAGCGCGCGATGACGGTACACCACATGGTATGGCTCGAGCTCGACGCCGGGCTGTCCGATGATCAGGCCACGGCAATGTTCGCCAAGGTCGCCGACCTGCTGAAACAGATCCCGGGCGTCATGGACGTGAAGGCGGGCAGGAACTTCACCGACCGGGCGCCCAACATCACCCACGCGACGTTCGTGACGTTGAAGGACAAGCAGGCGCTGGCAGGCTACGGACCGCATCCGAAGCACGTCGAAGTGCAGGGCATCCTCAAGCCGCACGTCAAGCAGCTGCTGGTGGTCGACATCGCAAGCTAGGCGAGTCCCGCATGCCCCCCGCCGCCAACCGCCAGGTCGTGCTCAAGTCGCGCCCGGCGGGCATTCCCCAGGCCGAGAACTTCGAGCTGATCGAGGCGCCGCTGCCGGCCCTGGCCGACGGCCAGGTACTGGTGCACAACCTCTACGTCACCGCCGAGCCGGCGATGCGCGGCTGGGTGAGTGCGGTCGCGAACTATTCCGAGCCGGTGCCGATCGGCGGCGTGATGCGCTCGCCCGCGGTCGGCCGCGTGGCCGAGTCGCGCCACCCGGACTATGAGCCGGGCGAGCTCGTGACCGGAATGTTCGGCTGGCAGGCCTACGCGGCGGTCGATGCGAAAACCATCACGCGCAAGGTCCCCGCCGACGGCCCGCCGATCTCGACCGCCCTCGGCGTGCTCGGCCTGAACGGCCTCACCGCCTACTTCGCCCTGCTCGAGGTCGGCCAGCCAAAGAAGGGCGAAACCGTCGTCGTTTCGACCGCCGCGGGCGCGGTCGGCTCCTGCGTCGGCCAGATCGCCAAGCTCAAGGGCTGCCGCAGCGTCGGCATCACCGGCGGCGCCGAGAAGGTGCGGCTTTGCCGCGAGGAATTCGGCTACGACGCCGCGATCGACTACAAGGCGGGCCAGCTCGACGCCGCGCTCGCCCAAGCCTGCCCCGAGGGGCTGGATGTCTACTTCGACAACACCGCGGGCCCGATCAGCGACGCGGTCATGCAGCACCTGCGCCCCGGCGCGCGCATCGTCATTTGCGGCACCGCCTCGATCTCGAGCTGGGATCCGTGGCCCGCCGGCCCGCGCATCGAGCGCCACCTGCTGGTCAAGCGCGCGCGCATGCAGGGCTTTCTCATCTTCGACTACGCCCCGCGCTTCCCCGAAGCCCTCGCCGCGCTGACCGAATGGGTGCGCGCCGGCAAAATCCGCTACCGCGAAGACATCCTCGAAGGCCTCGAGCAGGCCCCCGGCTCGATCGCCGGCCTCTACCGCGGAGAGAACCTGGGCAAGCGCATCATCCGCGTCGCGCCCGCCGGCACCCAGGGCCGGAACTTCTCGTAGAAAATAATTGGGGTCTGACCCCAATTTCCTGCCCAATTTCCTGCGCGCAGGATCGCCGAGCTGCGTCAGCCGGCCTTGGCCTCAGCGACCAGCGGCGCGTTGCGGCGCCGAACGATCCAGTAGGCGACGAACAGGCCGACCGGAATGCAGGTCAATGCCGCGATCCGCTGATCCGGATGGAAGATCACCACGGCGACGAGCGCGGCCAGGATGAGCCGCAGCGCCACGTCGATCGCGCGGCGGTCGGCGAACTGCGCCTGCAGACTGAAGCTCGCGCCGATCGTCGCGGTCGTCAGCATCGCGAGCGCCCCGAGCTGCGCGAGCCCGGGCTCCAGCACGAGCTCGGGCCGCGTGAAGACTCCGGCCATGAGGATGAAGAGCCCGAAGCAGATCGTGATGGCGCGGAACAACGTTCGCAGGAAGGGCGCCCCGGCGATCTTCGACGTGATGGCCGCGGAAATCGAAGTGGGCGGGGTCACCTCGCCCCAGACCCCGAGGAAGAAGGCAAAGAAGTGCACCACCCATGGGTCGACGCCGACCTTGATCATCGGCGGCGCGATCACGAGCGCGGTGATGATGTAGGTCGGCGCCGGCGGCAGTCCGGTTCCGAGCAGCGCGCCGAAGAAGAAGGCGACGACGACCATGGCGCCGAGGTTGACCCCGGCGGCGTCGAGCAGGAGCGACCCGACCTTGGTCGGCACGCCGGTGATGACGAACGCGCCGGTCATGATCGAGAGCGTGGCCAGCAGGAGGGCCAGATCCGCGCCCATGCTCGCGAAGTGGTCGATGAAGCGCCCGAGGGGCGCCACCAGCGCGCGCCACGACCACCCGCTGCGCCGCACGCGCACCGCGATGTGCGCGCTCAGCAACGCCGTGCCGACGCAGATGAAGACGTAGTACGCGGCGATCATCGGCGCGACGTGCAGGATCGCCATCACGAGGATGAGGCCCGCGACGACCGCGGCAAAGGCCCCGAGGTTCGCCCAGTCGGTCACGCTCATGACGTCCGCCTTGGCGCCGTAGATGCGCGTGCGGTAGCGCGTCGAGAGCAGGTAGACCGATACGCTCACGCCGACGTAATAGATCAGCGCCGGGGCGTAGCCGCGCGCGACCACGTCGAAGTAGCTCACGCCCAGGAACTCCGCCATCAGGAAGGCGGAGATCCCCATCACCGGCGGCATGAGCTGTCCGCCGAGCGACGAGGCGGTCTCGATGGCGCCGGCCACCGTCGGCGGCATGCCGCAGCCGATCATCGCGGGAATGGTCGCCGAGCCCACGGTGATCGCGTTGGCCGCCCCGCTGCCGCTCACCGTGCCGACCGCCATCGAGCCGATGACGGCGGACTGCGGCAGGGCGTGCGCCGAGCGCACCGCGAGCCGCGAGGAGAACCTCAGGATCGATTCCACGCAGCCGAAGGCGCGCAGCACGGAGAGCACCAGGATGAACGATCCGATGACCGTCAGCGCGAGCTGCGGCAGGTTCGAGTAGATGCCGGTCGAGGTCTCGACGCTCATCGCGGTGACCACGCGCTCCCAGCTCAAGCCCGGATGGAAGAACATGCCCGGCACCATCCGGCCGTAGACGGCATAGAGAATGAGAAGGACGTTCAGGACGAAGAGCACCATGTGGCGCTTGCGCGCGTATTCCATGATCAGCACGACCATCAGCGCGCCCATCGTGATGTCGGTGGCATTCCAGAACCCGGCGCGCACGGTGCCGATTTCGTCGTAATTGGCGACCATGTACACCGCCACGACGATCGAGATGACGATGTAGGCCGCGGCGATGAGGGCGTTGGCGAGGGCCGGAAGCGAGGGATAGAACTCGTTCTTGCGCAATGCGTCCAGCGTGTAGAGGATGTACGTCACCGGAATCAGCGCGAAGGCGAGCAGCGCCGGCCCGCCCGCGCTGGTCGCGTAATAGGCGAACAGATAAACGAAGTAGAAGACCGCGGTCAGGTAATAGGCCGCCTCGAGCACGCGGCTCGAGCGGGATGCGGGCGCAGTGGTATCGCTCATGGCTTCGACGACGTCCCCCAAAGCAACAAAAAACGTGCGCGGGACAGCGGCCCGCGCACGCTCTTTGGTCTAGTTCGCTACGTGCGGATTATTGCTTCGCCACCCGGGAGTCCCACTTCGGGTCCCAGACACCCTTCTCGCGCATGTACTTCGCGAGCCCGGGATGGATCGGCACCAGGTCTGCCGCGGCGGTCACGCCCTGGCGCTGGAACCCGGGCATGTCTTTGGCGATTTGCGAGAAGCCCTTGTTCGCCTTGGCCAGCTCGCTGGCGTGCTTCTCGATGATCTTCAGCATCTGGTACACATCGTCCGCCGGAATCTGCATCCCGAGGTGGAAGCCGTAGTAGTAGGGCAGCAGGATCGCTTTGTCGGCGTGGATGTCCTTGTGGAACACCTCGGCGTTTGCCTCCAGGATCGAGAAGCCGGCATCCTTGAGCGTGGCGATTTCGCTCGCGCTCGGGTTGACGACGCCCCAATCGCTTGCCAGCCCCGCCTCCTGCACCCAGGGCGCCACGGCCACCCCGCCGCCGGTCGTATAGATGCAGATCCCGTCGAGCCCGCCGCGCTGGAGCACCGATCCGGCCGAGGACAGGTCGACCTGGCGGTACTGGTACTTGACGCCGAGCGCCTCGAAAGCGCGCTCGAGTTGCGCGCGCGTATCCCACGGCGGGTTGCCGAGGAACAGGACCTTGCCGTTCAGATCGTGCCAGTTCTTGATCGTCTTCAGCTCGTCCGCGCGCACCCCGATGCCCATCTCGGTGGTGTAGGTCCAGAAGGACTGCACCGGCATGCGCTTGATGTTCGCCTTGAAGCCCTTGAAACGCTTGCTGTCGTGGGCGAGCTGATAGAAGGCGATGTCGGCACCGTAGTAGCCGTCGAACTGGCCCGTGGCGTAGCCCTTGACCGAGACGATCGCCCCCGGGGTCGGGAGCACGCTGATGCGGTACTTCGGCATCTCGCGGTTGAGCAGATCGGCCAGGGCCACCAGGGCCTTGTGCCCGGCCGAGCCGACCGCGGACGTGGCCCAGCGGATATCGGTCTGCGACCATGCAGCGCTCCCCCAGGCCGTCATCAGGCCCGCGACGAGCAGAACACACGCGCGTTTGAACATGTGAGTTTCCTCCTCTGAAGGTTTCAAGAAGGGTTTCTGTCGACCCTTTCAGGTTTGATTGTATACCCGGCTCGCGCGGCCGGAGGATCCCCGGCAGCCGGAAAACAGGCCCAGGCTCAATTTTCCAGGCCTACTTCGCGAGCTTCCTGATCGCCTCCAGCTCGAGCGTCCCCTTCGCCCCCCAGCCGCGCGTGCCCGCCGGCACCGCGGGCCGGAACTTCTCGTAGAGCGAATACGCCTCCCCCGCGAGCTTCGCCGGCGTGCGCGACTTCGCGAGCGCCGCATCGCGCCGAGCGCGTCGTCGTACCCCTCGCCGAACTTGGTAAACACATACCGCTCCACCGACTCCGGATCGATCTCCTTCCCCTTCGCCAGCGCCCGCAAGCCCGTGCTTCGTGTGCACCGCCGGCACCGCGCGCTGCAGCAGATCCACCGTGATCGTCTCCTTCGGCCGCAGCGCCTTGCGCTTCTCGCGCACCTCCGCCGGCGCCGGCGTGAAAAGCCCCAGCCGCACCCCCTTCGAATACGCGTTCAGCCCCGCCACCGCCCGCCCCAGCGTCAGCGCCTCCTCCCACTCGAACCCCAGCCGCTCCGCCACCACCGCCGCCCACAGCGTCAGCACCGGCGCGCGGTTGATCGAAATCGTGCGCGTCATCGCAAATGCCTCTCCGCCCACTCCTTCGCCTTCGCGATCGCGATCCGGATCGCCTTCCCCTCCTCCATCCCCTCCTCGAGCAGCGCGTTCGCGATCTCGATCGCCTTCTCGCGCACGGGCTCGGGGAGGTGGGACATCGAGGGCGGGAAGTAGTCGGAGTTCCAGGGCATGGCGGTAATCGGGGTCAGAGTCGATTTTGCTACGGGTACGCGCCCGCGGCACTCAATTAAATATTTACGTCACGAAGCGGCGCAAATACCAGCTCTGGCACGACAACCTCCCACCTGTCGCAGCGCACGGAGGCCAAATACTCGGGAGCGGAGTCTTCGCGGCGGTAAATCACTATCGCCGCTACCCGCGCAGCCAGACACTTCATATCTCGAGGCGGCCGGTAACGCCCGGCGAGTCTTCCGACCGTCCTATTCTGTGTGTCCTTAAGCACCCATTGTTCGTGTGCCCGTTCAAGTCGAAGCTCATCTCCCGCATTTAAGCGGGAAATCAC
>CAWEPV010000003.1:0-653707 GCA_963811085.1 uncultured beta proteobacterium
TCCACGTGGGGCGTGGGGTTAGGTGCGTGCGCTTCCATTAATGAGTGCCCCAGTAATGATGATAAAGAGAACTCCACCAACAAAGAGAAGCCCCCACTTTTCTCGTCGCGTGAGCTTGTACCCGCGCGCACTCAGACTCGAATGTATGGGACCAAAGAACGGGCCCGCGAGCATGAACCCGATGAGCTTTTCCTTCGCAGACAGTTCGGTTGGCCGATGGCGAAAGTAGCTTATCCCAGCGACCCACGCGACCACGACGCAAGCGCCCATGACCAAGGCTAGCACGAGGTATGCGTAGCGCTCCATTTCCACACGCACCTAACGTTCGCAGCCACCGGCGCGCGGCAGCCTGTAGTTAACAAAGCGCGAAGCTGATCGCGCGTCCGAGTGGGCTGCGGGGTTAGAAGGCGCATCGCTCATGACATTTCGTTCGTCGTCAATTCTCTGTAAGAGAGAGAAAGTGCCGCAATTTCTACGACCGTCAGCGCATACGCAAACGCACTAAAGACGATGGTCTCGATGATGGTCGGATTAGATCGATACGTCAGATTCACAAACTCGGAAATTAGCCACGGGAGCACGCCGACCACTACTACGAGACGCCAGCCGTTGCGCTTGGTGCTGCGCCACGCCCATTTCAAGCCGATCCTCCTGTCCACCGCTGTGGCCGGAAGTACGACTGATAGCCGCGCGAAGACGTAGTAGGCGGGAACAAGCGCCAGATACACGATCCGCGCCGCCGCACCCTCGCCGGCCGAGCGTACCCAAGGAAGGTTCAGTAATACAGTTGAGGCCGCGTATATAGCCAACCCCGCCAAGACCAACAAGGCAATCGACATTAGGGCGAAGCGCGTCTCGCGCCGTGACCACGAAGGTAACGCTCGAAGACGCCGAGCGGCGGGGTCCAGCAGTACGAGCCTGTGGCAATCAACCGCGAAAAGAACGAGGAGCAGCCAATAGATTGCGTAGAGCACCCAGACAACTCTCCCGCGCAGCGTGTCAGGCAAATGTATCCAAAGCAGCGATATACATATCAGGGCAAGAAACAGTGGCCACAGCACGCGCGCAAATGCATGTCGGTCCCGCCAAGGAATCACGAAGGCGCCGAACACGATCTTTCCGATATCTAGCCTACCCGGCATGCAAGAAGCGCCTTCTAACGTTCACGCCCACGAGCGCGCGCAGCCAGACTTTGGCAATGCGCGACGCTTAAGCGCGCGACTCTGTGGGGCGTGGGGTTAGGTCTCATGCAACTACAGGCACACGCCCGCAGCGCGAAAGTCGTAGCCCATCACCTTCTCCTCCGGCGATACCTTCACGACCACGTTTACCACCCACTTCTCACAGTACCACTCTCGGGCAGGAATAGAGCCAAGGACGACCACGAGGTCCTTCGAGTTCTCGAGTGGCTTGGGCTGTGGATCCAGTCCATGACGCACGAACCATTGGCGCGCTACCTCGGCATTGGCGCCGGCAGGGATTTCAGCGGTAATTCGTGTTTTCCAACTGTTCGTAAGCGCATCGACGTCCGCTCTAGAGGTGCCGCAGCCCCCCACCGTGGCGGATAAAAGAATTGCGGCGGCTGCCCTGACGCGCATGAGACCTAACGTGCACGCCCAGCGGCGCGCGCCGCCGGGCCTTTGAATAGCACGACGCTCGCGCGCGCGACCGCCTGGGGCGTGGGGTTAGGCGACAAGGCCAATGAGTCCTCCCAAAAACATGTAGAGCTTAAAGAACAAGACAACCAGCGCCGCTAGAACAACTAGCAGCCAGAAGAACTTGAGTAATGTCCATTCAGGGAACCACCCGACGTAGGCAAGAAGTGGTATCCGCGTTACCTCTTCTATGTCGTCTTCGGCGCTACCAAAGAACGCCTTAATGATCGGCCAGCCAAACGGCAACGCGCTTACGACAGCGAGCGCGGCGATAACTGGATGATCCATTGGCGCCGATGGCAGCATCTTGTCGCCTAACTAGTATTAGTTGACTTTTTAGTTGCCAAATGTGGTCGGTTTGCAAACCACTAAGTTGTAACTGCGGCGGTCATCCTTCCCTTGGGTCAAGACGTTACGCCTGAGGATAAGTCCAGGCAATTCGATCATGGGAGGGGGAAATGGAAAAGGAACTATCTGCGCCCGCCAGGCCGCCGCGGCTGCTGGATCAGGTGCGTGATGCTCTACGCCGCCGGCACTACAGCCCCCGCACGGAGCAAAGCTACGTCCATTGGATCAAGAGATTTATCTTCTTTTCCGACAAGCGCCATCCCAAGGACATGGGTGCGCCCGAAGTCACGGCCTTCCTTAGTCATCTGGCGCGCGATCGTGACGTCGCGGCTGCGACGCAGAACCAGGCCCTCGCGGCCCTGCTGTTTCTATACAAGGAGGTCCTCGGCCAGGCGCTGCCGTGGCTCGATCAGGTGGAGCGGGCGAAGCGGCCGGCGCGGCTTCCGACGGTGCTGAGCGTTCCCGAGGTCCAGCGGCTGCTCGGCGAGATGGAGGGCACCAAGTGGCTGATGGCGAGCCTTCTGTACGGAGCGGGACTGCGCCTGCGCGAGTGCCTGAAGCTGCGCGTGAAGGACGTCGACTTCGATTACCGCCAGATCCTGGTCCGGGACGCGAAGGGCGGCAAGGACCGGGTCACGATGCTGCCGCAATCCGTGATCGAGCCGCTGCAAAGACACCTCGTCCGCGTCAAGGCGCTGCACGAGCAGGACGTCGCGAGCGGTCACGGCGACGTGGAGCTGCCGGATGCGATCGCCCGCAAGTACCCGAGGGCGCCCTACGCGTGGGGCTGGAAGTTCGTGTTCCCGTCGCACAAGCTCTCGGTCGATCCCGCGACCGGCGTCGTGCGGCGGCACCACGTGTTCGAGAACTACCTGATCCGCGGCGTGAAGGACGCGGCCCGCGCGGCGCGCATCGCCAAGCACGTGAGCTGCCATACGCTGCGCCATTCGTTCGCCACGCACCTGCTGGAGCGCGGGCAGGACATCCGCACCGTGCAGGAGCTGCTCGGCCATTCGAGCGTCGAGACGACGATGATCTACACGCACGTCATGAACAGGGGCGCTCGCGGCGTCGCGAGTCCGCTCGACGCCGCGCGGAGCTAGTCCCGCGCCGGCTCCCAAAGCCACGCCGCGCCGCGCACGCCGCTGGAGTCGCCGTGCCTGGGCGGCAGCAGGCGCGTGGCGACGCGGTCGGAGAAGACGTGACGCGTCCAGAGTTTTGGAACCTGGTCGTAGAGGCGCGCGACGTTGGACACGCCGCCGCCCAACACGATCACGTTGGGGTCGAGGATGTTGATGACGCCCGCGAGCGCGCGCGCGAGGCGCTCGCAGTAGAGATCGAGCGCGGCCTCGCCGCCGTCGCGCTCGAGGGCGGGGCCGCTGAGGTAGGTCTCGATGCAGCCGGCGCGGCCGCAGTAGCAGGGGCGAAGCGGCATGTCGTCGCGCGCGCGGCAGCGGCAGGGGGTTGTGGCCCCATTCGCCGGCGATCGCGTTGGCGCCCTCGACGATGCGGCCGCGCACGACAATGCCGCCGCCCACTCCGGTGCCGAGGATGACGCCGAAGACGGCTTCGGCGCCGGCGGCCGCGCCGTCGGTCGCTTCCGAAAGCGCAAAGCAGTTGGCGTCGTTGGCGATGCGCACCTCGCGCCCGAGGACGCGCTCGAGGTCTTGCTTGAGCGGCTTGCCGATCAGCCAGGTCGAGTTGGCGTTCTTCACCAGGCCGGTGGCGTGCGACAGCGCGCCGGGGATGCCGACGCCGACCGTGCCCTCGCCCGCTTCGTCGACCAGGGCCTTGATGGTTGCAAGCGTCGCGGCGTAGTCGCCGCGCGGGGTCGGCACGCGCTTGCGGAAGACTTCGCCTCCCGCGGCGTCGAGCGCGATGGCCTCGGTCTTGGTGCCGCCCAGGTCGATTCCGATGCGCGACAACGCGGCTAGGCCTTGCGCAGATCTTCTTTCTTAAGCGGCAGGCTGCGGATGCGCTTGCCCGTGAGCCCGAAGACGGCATTGAGCACGGCAGCCTGGAACGGGAGAATGCCGGGCTCTCCGTGGCCGCCCCAGAAGCCGCCCGTCGGCACGAGCACGAGCTCGACCTTGGGCATGTCGCCGATCAGCGGCAGCTGGAAGTCGTGGAAGTTCGATTGCTCGATGCGCCCGTCGCGCACGGTGCAGGCTTGGGTGAGCGCGCCCAGGCCGTACACGGCGTTGCTCTCGGCCTGCGCCGCGCAGCTATCGGGATTGACGAAGTAGCCGGAGTCGATCGCGACCACGTAGCGCAGCACCTTGAGGCCGCCGTCCGGCGCGACCGAGACCTCCGCGACGCCGGCGGCGTAGCTGCCGAAGCCCTCGACCACGGCGAGGCCCCGTCCCACCCCCGCCGGCAGCGGCACGCCCCAGCCCGCGGTCCGTGCAGCGGCCTCGAGCACCAGCCGGTTCTTGTCGCCCGCCTTCATCATCGCGAGCCGGAATTCGAGCGGATCCCTGCCCGCGGCCTGCGCCAGCTCGTCGAGGAAGCACTCTCGATACACGCCGTTCTGCTGGCCCGGCGCGCGCCAGAAGCCCACCGGAACGTGGCCGTTGCGCATCGCGTAGTCGATCTTCTGGTTCGGGATCTCATACGGCATGTCGCTCAGCGTGCGCACCGCGGTGAAGTCGACCCCGTTGTTGCGCGCCGGCATCAGCACCGCGAGGATCGAGGGGCAGGCGATCTTCGCTTCGAACGCTACCACCTTGCCCTCCGCGTCGAGGCTCGCGCGCAGCTTCACCATGCTCGCCGGCCGGTAGAAGTCGTGCTGCATGTCCTCCTCGCGCGACCACATCATCTTCACCGGCGTGCCGCGCATCGCCATGGCGATGGTCACCCCCTGGCGCACGAAATCCTGCGACGCGCCGCGGCGGCCGAAGCCGCCGCCCAGCATCGTCTTGTGCACCTCGGCGCGCTCGAGCGGCACGCCCGCCGTCTGCGCCGCAACGGAAAGGGACGCCATGCCGTCCTGCGTCGATGTCCAGACCTCGACCAAGCCGTCGGGCTTGACCCACGCGGTGCACGTCTGGGGCTCCATCGTCGCGTGGGCGAGATACTGCGAGGCGTACTCCGCCTCGACGACCTTCGCGGCCGCAGAGAAGGCGGCGGAGACGTCGCCCGTTCTGCGCGCCTCGGCGCTGTTCGGGTCGGCGAGGCCGTCGCGCAGCATGGCCGCGATCGTCGCGTCCGAAGCCCGGCCGTAGGCACCCACGTCCCATTCGATCTTCAGCTTGCCGAGCGCCCGGTTCGCCCGCCACCAGCTGTCGGCCACGACCGCGACGAAGTCCTGCGTACGCACGACCTTCTTCACGCCGCGCATCGCTTCCGCCTCGGCCGCATCGACCGACTTCAGCTTGCCGCCGAACACCGGACACTGGGCGATCGAAGCATGCAGCATGCCGGGCAGGACGACGTCGGTGGCGAACACGGGCTTGCCGAGCACCTTGTCGGGAATGTCGAGGCGGTGCAGGGGTTTGCCGGCGATCTTCCAGTCCTTCGCGTCGCGCAGCGCGACGTTCTCGGGCGGGCGGAGCTTCGCCGCCCGCGCCGCAACCTGCCCGTAGCGCAGCCTGCGCTGCGTCGAGCCGTGCGTGATGACGCTCCCGTCGGCGGAGCACTCCGATGCGCGCACCTTCCACTGCGCGGCGGCGGCCGCAATCAGCATCTGGCGCGCGGCGGCGCCGGCCTTGCGCACGTAGTCCTGTGAGCTCCGCACGCCCGTGGCTGCCGCCGGTGGACATCGAGCGCCAGACGCGGTCGCGGCGCACGTTCTCGTTCGGCGAAGCGAACTCGGTCGAGACCTTCGCCCAGTCGCAGTCGAGCTCCTCCGCGACGAGCTGCGCAAGCGCCGTGAGCGTGCCCTGCCCCATTTCGGATCTTGCGATGCGGATCACCACGCGGTCGTCCGGATGGATCACGATCCAGGCGTTCACTTCCGTCGCCGTGCCGCCGGCCGCGGCGCGGGCGACGAACGGAAACGAGAACTCCAGCATCAGGCCGCCACCTGCGGCGGCGGAGGCCTTGAGAAAGTCGCGCCGCTGGGGGGACCTGAGCGTCTGTTCGCGGGTCGTCATGGCGGACCTCCTCAGGACTTTGCCGCGGCTGCGCGGATCGCCCTGCGCACCCGGGCGTAGGTGCCGCAGCGGCACAGGTTGGTCATCGCAGCGTCGATGTCGGCGTCGGTGGGCCGCGGCTTCTTCTCGAGCAGCGAGACGGCCGCCATGATCATCCCGGTCTGGCAATAGCCGCACTGCGGCACCTCGTGCTCGACCCACGCCCGCTGCACCGGGTGCATGCCGTGCGCGGAGAGCCCCTCGATGGTGACGATCCGCTTGCCCACGGCGTCTGCCGCCGGCAACACGCAGGAGCGCACCGGCTCGCCGTCCAGGTGCACGGTGCAGGCTCCGCACTGGGAGATCCCGCAGCCGTACTTGGTCCCGTTCAGGTTAAGGTGGTCGCGCAGCACCCAGAGCAGCGGCATTTCCGGCTCCACGTCCACTTCGCGGATACGGCCGTTCACGTTGAGTTTGATCATGGCCCCTCCTGTCGATATGCATAGGACGGCGCGTCTCGCGAACGGTTCCCGCGATGGGGCACGCTGCGCCGTTACATCGAGATTGAACCTTCACGGAAGTCGGTCTTGTCGAGCCAGACGTTGACCAGCACTGGGCGGCCGGAGGCGGCCGCCTCTTTCGCACGGCGCAAAGTCCACTCCAGGTCTCGTTGATGCTCGACCACGAAGCCCTCGGCGCCGAAGCCGCGCGCGACTTCGTGGTAGGCGGTGCGCGCGAGCGCGGTGCCGACGTCGTCGTTCAGCAGCTTGACCTGCTCGCGCGCAATCTGGGACCAGCTCGCGTCATTGCCGATCACCGCGATGACCGAGATGCCATGGCGCACGAAGCTGTCGAACTCGGCCAGGCCGTAGCCGCTCGCGCCGTCGCCCCACACGAGCCAGCGCTCGGAAGCGGGGCGCGCGAGCGCGGCGCCGAGCGCGAAGCCCGCGCCCACGCCGAGGGTGCCGAACACGCCCGGGTCGAGCCAGGACAACGGCGTGCGCGGGTGCAGGATGTAGGACGCGGTGGCGACGAAGTCACCGCCGTCGGCGATGAACACGGCGTCATCCGCCGCGATCTGATCGAGCGCGCGAAACAGCGCGACCGGGTTGACGTGCTCGCCGTCCTTCGCCGCGCGCGCGTCGATGTCGGCCTCGCGCTCGGCGTCGCGCGCGCGCAGCTCGCCGATCCAGTCCGGCCGCCGCGCGCGGCCGCCGGCCTGCGCCGCGAGGCGCTCGATGAAATCGCCCGCGTCGCCGATCGCGGCGATCGACGGGCTGCGGTTCAGGCGCGCCTCGCGCGCGCCGCGGTTGGCGGCGATCAGCTTTGCCGAGCGCCGGATGTGGCGCCCGTAGTCGAGCCGGAAGTCGCACGGCACGCCGGCCAGCAGCACGCAGTCGGCCGCGCGCAGCGCCTCGCGCCGAGCGTGGCGCATGTGCAGCGCGTGATCGCGCCCGAGCAGGCCGCGCGCCATGCCCGACAGGTACACCGGCACGCCCAGGCGCGTGAGCGCCCCTGCCAGCCGCGCGGCGTTGGTGGCCTGCGCCAGCGCCTGGCTGCCGACCACGATCAGTGGCCGCTCCGCTTTCGCCAGCGCCGCGGCGGCGCGCCCGACCGCGCCTTCGGTCGCACGCGGCAGGCGCACCTCGTTCGCGCGCGCAACCGAGGGCTCTGCGCTGCCCTTGAACAGGCGGTCGGCGTGGCGCTTGAGATACCAGCGCAGCAGGCGGTCCGGCACGCTCTTGCCGCGCCCTGCGGCCTCGGCGTACCACTGGCGGATGACCTCCTCGTCGTACAGCAGATCGACCGGGCACTCGACGAACGCCGGCCCGGGCACGCCATCGCGCGCCGCGGCGAAGGCCTCGGTCAGCGCCGGGCCGAGGTCGACCACGCGCCGCACCTGGCGCACCAGCTTCACGTGCGGCGCCACCAGCGGGCGCTGCTCGATGTCCTGCAGCGCGCCGCGCCCCTGCAGCGCAGTGGGCGCCGCGCCGCCGATCAGCACCAGCGGCGACTGCGCGAGCTGCGCGTTCTTGAGCGCGGTGATGGCGTTGGTCAGGCCCGGCCCGGCGGTGACCGCCGCCACCCCCGGTGTGCCGGTGAGGCGCGCGATCGCGTCGGCGGCGAACACCGCCGTGGCCTCGTCGCGCACGTCGACCACGCGCATGCCGCGCGCCTTGGCCGCGACCAGCAGCGGCGAGATGTGCCCGCCGCACAAGGTGAAAAGCACCGGCACGCCGTGCGCCGCCAGGACCGTGGCGAGCCGCTCGCCGCCGTTCATGCCCGCTGCTGCCCGCTCAGGGCGCGGTAATCGACCTTGCCCACGCGCGTCCTGGGCAGCACGCGCCGGAACTCGATCTCGCGCGGGCACGACCACTTGATCAGCCGCTCGCGGCAATGCGAAATCAATACCTCCTTCATTGCTTCGCTCTCCTGTGACGGATCCTGCAGCACCACGATCGCCTTCACGCGCTCGACCTGCGCCGGGTCGGGCACCCCGACCACGCAGGCCTCGGCCACCGCCTGATGGGCATGCAGCACAACCTCCACCTGCGTCGGGTAGACGTTGAAGCCCGAGGACTTGATCATGCGCTTGAGCCGCAGCACGAAGTAGAAAAAGCCGTCCGCGTCGCGCCTGGCCAGGTCGCCGGTGTGCAGCCAGGTCCGGCCGTCGGCATGCACGCGCAGCGCCTGCGCTGTCGCCTCGGGATCGTCCAGGTAGCCGAGCATGACTGCCGGGCCCGAGACGCACAACTCGCCCTCCTCGCCCACCGGCACCTCGTGCTCGCCGCCGGGCCGGCACAGCTTGGCCGCCATGTCCGGGAACGGGATACCCATCGAGCCCTCGCGGTATTCGTTCATCGGCATCGCCATGATCGCGCTCACCGCCTCGGTCAGGCCGTAGCCTTCAAGCAGACGCACCCGCCCGCCGCGCTCGGCGACCAGCTTCTCGAAGCGTTCCTTGACCGGACGCGGCAGAGTGTCGGCGCCGCAGAAGCAGGCCTTGAGGCACGACAGATCGGCGCGCGCGAGGCCGTGGTCGGCGGCGAGCGCGTGATAAAGCGTCGGCACCCCCACCAGCACGCTCGGGCGCTTGGCGCGCACCAGCTTGGCCGTGGTCGCCGGGTCGAACACCGGCACCAGGATCGATCGTCCGCCCGCCATCAGCACCGCGTTGACGCACACCCCGAGACCGAAGCCGTGAAACAGCGGCAGGATGGCCAGGATCGAGTCGCTCTGGTCGATCCCGCCCCAGGCGGCGGCCTGCATGCCCTCGGCGATGAAGTTGCGGTTCGACAGCACGATGCCCTTGGGCGAGTCGGTCGTGCCGCCCGAGAACAGGATCGCGGCAGGTTCCGAAGGGCCGGTCTCTGAACGTGAAATACCTTGATGTGACTTCTTCATCGCGTCCGACCACCTCACCACCCGCGGATCCTCGGGCACGCGCGCGATCTTGCGTCCCTTGGTGAGGCGGAAGCCGAGCGCCTTGAGCGGCGGGAGATAGTCCGGGATGCGCGCGAGCAGGATCTTTTCCACCGGGCGCTTCGGCCTGGCCGCGGCAAGGGTGCCGTAGAAGGCGTCCAGCACGAGAGCGACGCGCGCGCCGCTCGCATCGAGGTAGTGCGCGATCTCGGGCGCCGCCGACAGAGGATGGATCAGCGCCGGCACCGCGCCGAGCTTGTTGGCGGCGTAGAACGCGATCACGCCCTGGGGCGAGGTCGGCATCGAGATCAGCAGGCGCTCCCCGCGCTCGAGGCCGAGCGCGGCCAGCAGCGCGGCGCAGCGGTCGATCTCGTCGAGCAGGCGGCGGTAGGTCGAGCTTGCGCCGAAAAAATCCCAGGCGATCGCGTCCGGCAGGCGGCGCGCGGTGGCCGCCACCGCCTCGTAGAGCGTGCACTGCGGGTAGTCGAGCGTGGCCGGAACGCGACCGTAGAACCGCAGCCAGGGAAATGGAAGGGTACTCATATTCAGTAGTTCTCGCGCAGTCTCTCACGCGCCTGCTCGCGCAGCTCGCGTTCGTCGCGCGCCAGCCGGTACGCGACGTAGTACTTGTAGATGTTGCTCACGTACTGGACCGTCTCGCGCCCGATCCTGTCGGCCGCGACGCGCTCGACGTTGCTGAACCAGACGTTGGGGTCCAGGCCACGCCTGGCCGCGATCCGGCGCAGCGCCGCGACGCGGGTCGGGCCGGCGTTGTAGGCGGCAAAGGCAAACAGGTTGCGGTTGAGCGGGTCCAGCTTTGCGTCGCCGAAGTACCTGTCCAGCATCCTGCGCATGTACTTCACGCCGGCGTGGATGTTCGGCTCGAGTTCGTGGATGTCCCCCACGTTCATCGCCCTGCCGGTGGACGGCATGACCTGCATCACCCCGACCGCACCCGAGGGGCTCCTGCGCTTCTGGTTCAGGCGCGATTCCTGGTAGCCCTGCGCGGCGAGCATCAGCCAGTCGAAGTCGTAGCGTTTGCCGTACTTCTTGAACAGCTCCACGGTGCGCTCGAAGCGCGCCATTTCGCCCTTCGAGGTCGCGTTCTGCACCCACCTGGTACTCTCCAGGTACTTGGCGAACGTGGTGTTGCCGAACAGCGTGCCCTTGCGCGCGTGCTTGACGAACAGATTGAGCGCGGCCTTCAGCTCGGGGCTGCGGTGGCGGAACGCCCAGGCGATCCTGCCGCCGCGGTTGATCGCGATGTCCTCGTGCACCGTGATGTGCTTGAAGACCTTGGCCCAGAACCTGGCCTTGTGGCTGTCGACGATGACGTAGGGGATCAGGCCCGCGTTCACCATCTCCAGCAGGTCCTCGTCCTCGAGGTGCTCGGGCGCCCGCTCGATCTGCACGCGCGGCTTGCCCTCCTGTTCCAGACGGACGTTCAGGCGCGCCAGGTGCTCGAAATAGCTGCTCGAGCCGCGCACCAGGATCTTCCTGCCCGAGAGGTCCTCGACGCTGCGGATCTTGGGCGAACTCGGACCGGTGACAAGCAGCTCGCTGATCCCGGTCCAGAACGGGTTCGAGAAGTCCACCAGCGCCGTGCGCGCCGGGGTGATGGTCAGGTTGGCCGCGGCGATGTCGCCGCGGCCCTCCAGCAGCGCCGGCAGCAGCTGGTCGCGCGCGACCGGGATGAACACGATGTGCACCCGCAGATGGCGGCGCTTGAGCTTTCTGTTGATGAACGCCTCAAACGCGGTCAGCGTGTCGTAGCTGGTGCCGTGCGGCGCGCCGCGATCGATGAAATAGAAGGTTTTGCTGTAGACCACCAGGGCGCGGATCATGCGGCGCTCGACCATGCCGTCGAGGTCGCCGCGCCACTTCTGCTCGACGTGGCGCAGCACGGGAGCCGGGTGCGGCGCAGGCGTAGCCGTTGCCAGCACAGGGACAAGCGCGAGGAAGGCGAAAGCGCGCACCGGGTGTTCTTTTGTCGACGGACCGGGCTATCATATCCAACTCGCGCGGATCACGCGTCGACGGGGAAGAAGATGTCGCAGGCGATCGAGTTGAAGAAGGTCACGCCGCACTGCGGCGCCGAGGTGGTGGGCATCGACTTGTCGCGGCCGCTCGACGCGGGCGCCGCGGCGGCGCTCGAGCGCGCGCTGGCGGAGAACTGCGTGCTTTTCTTCCGCGACCAGAAGATGACGCCGGAGCAGCACAAGGCGCTCGGGCGCCGCTTCGGCGAGCTGCACCTGCACCCAGCCTGGCCGCGCCTGGTCGAGGGCCACCCGGAAATCATGGAGATCTACGCCGACGACAAGTCCAAGCGCGTCGCCGGCGAGGACTGGCACTCGGACGTGTCCTGCGACCCCGAGCCGCCGCTGGGCACCATTCTGCACATGCACGAGGTGCCGCCGGTGGGCGGCGACACGCTGTTCGCCAGCATGTACGCCGCCTGGGACGCGCTCTCGGCGCCGATGCAGCGCTTGCTCGAGGGCATGAGCGCGCTCCACGACGGCGAGTACGTCTACCGCGGGCGCTACGAGGGCGCGCTCGAGGAAGGCAAGACTTATCCCAAGTCCGAGCACCCGGTGGTGCGCACCCACCCGGTGAGCGGGCGCAAAGCGCTGTTCGTCAACCGCACCTTCACCACCCGCATCGTGCAGCTCGCCAAGCACGAGAGCGACGCGGTGCTCGGCATGCTGCTCGAGCATCTCGAGCAGCCCGAGTTCCAGTGCCGCTTCCAGTGGCAGCCCGGCTCGGTCGCGTTCTGGGACAACCGCTGCGCGCAGCATCACGCGATGTGGGACTACTACCCCAACCGCCGGCGCGGGCTGCGGGTCACGATCAAGGGCGACCGTCCCTACTATCGACCTTGACGCGGTCGGCGGCGTAGCATGGCGCTTTACGCCAAGGAGTGCCGAGCTCGTGAGCGCCAATGAACAGGTTGCCGATCCGGTACGCGAACTGGCCGAAAAATTGTACGTGGAGCTCGTCGGACGGGCGTTCCGGGGCGCCGACGGAACCGACCAGTTCAAGCCGGACCCCAAAGTGATGACGATCCTGTGCTTCAAGATGGCCGACGCGTTCGTCGCGACCGCCGAAGCGATCAAGAAGGCGGGGCCGGAAAAGTTCGAGAATTACCAGGCACAGGACGCTGACGTTCTGCGCTGGCTCAAGTAGGCCGCGCGCATCAGCGCGCGTTGAGCGTCCAGTCGAACGCTGCGTATCGCAGCTTCACCCTTCCCTGCCGGCGGTCGATCAGCTCGATCGCCGCGTCGTCCTCCAGCCGCGCCAGCACGAACTCGAGCGCGCCGGACTCGCCGCCGAAGTCGCGCGCGTACCAGTGCAGCTGCGGCGGCGCGACCACCACCGCGCCCTCGTGCTCGACCCGCACGCCGCGGCGCAGATAGTCGCGGGTGGCCTGCTCCAGCTCGGCTTCCAGCTGCCCCGCGTGATAGACCCGCAGCGCCGGCGTCGAGCGGCAGGCCGAATAGAGCGCGAAGTGGATCCGCTCATCGAAAATGAGCGGCGTGAAGGCGAGCCGCGGATCATCCTTCGCCAGCGGCCCGAACAGCCGGCCATGCTTGTGGGCGTTGCCGCGCAGCAACCCGTGCTCGATATCGTCCAGGCTGTAGCCGAGCCCGGCCACGCGTACCCGTGCGAGTTCGAAGTGGCCCTCGACTCGGCGCACTCCGCTTCCCGGCGCCGCCTCCAGCGCCGCGAGCAACGCGCAGGCGTTGTAGGCATTGAGCCAGAACCCGATCGGACCCGGGATCGGCGCGCGGCGGGGATCGAAGCGCTCCAGCCCGGCGAGCGCCGCGCCGAGCGCCGCGCGCTCAGGCGAGTCGCGCAGCCCGGCGTAGTCGCACAGCAGGCCCTGCGCGTCGCAGTGGTGCTCGCGCGCCGCCTGCAGCGCGCGCGACAGGGTCAGGGCGGGTGATTCGGGCTCGTTCATGGCTTCGCCAGTCGTCGATTCTAGCGGCTCGCTAAAATAGTCGGCCAGGGAGGGAGTCCATGACAGAGCGATTCGGAGCCTACGACTACGTCATCATCGGCGCTGGCAGCGCCGGCTGCCTGCTGGCCAACCGCCTTACGGCCGACCCGTCGGTGTCGGCGCTGCTGCTCGAGGCCGGGGGCCGCGACGACTGGTTCTGGATCGACGTCCCGGTGGGCTACCTCTACACCATCGCCAACCCGCGCACCGACTGGTGCTACAAGACCGAGCCGGACGAGCACCTCGCGGGCCGCTCGATCCATTACGCGCGCGGCCGGGTGCTGGGCGGCTGCTCGTCGATCAACGCCATGATCTACATGCGCGGCCAGAAGGAGGACTGGGACCACTGGGCGTCGCTCGGCAACCGCGGCTGGTCGTGGGACGAGGTGCTGCCCCTGTTCCGCAAGCTCGAGGACTACCAGCACGGCGCCGTGGACGGCTACGGCACGGGGGGCGAGATGCGGGTCGAGGACCCGCGCGTGCACTGGCAGATTCTCGACGCCTGGCGCGCGGCGGCCGCCGAATGCGGCATCGCGCCGATCAAGGTGTTCAACCGCGGCGACAACGCCGGCTGCGCCTACTTCCAGATGAATCAGAAGCGCGGCCGCCGCTGGAGCGCCACCAACGCCTTCTTGCGCCCGGTGATGCATCGGCCGAATTTGACGGTTTTGACGAATTGTCTCGTTACAAAGCTTCGATTGAAAGATCTCTGCGCCGAAGGCGTCGAGTTCCGCCACCCGGAGCACGGGGAGTGTTTCGTCGAGGCGAAGCGCGAGACGGTGCTCGCCGCGGGCGCGATCGGATCGCCCCAGATTCTCCAGCTCTCCGGCATCGGTCCCGGGCCTTTGCTCCAAACGCGCGGAATTCAGGTCCTTCACGACCTGCCGGGCGTAGGCGAAAACCTGCACGACCACCTGCAGATCCGCATGCAGTACCGGGTGCACGGCGTGCCGACGCTGAACGAGCGCGCCAACAGCCTGTGGGGCAAGGCGGCCATGGGGCTCGAGTACCTGCTGTTCCGTAGCGGGCCGCTCACCATGCCGCCGTCCCAGCTCGGCGCCTTCGCCCGCAGCGACCCGTCGCAGCCGACGCCAAACATCGAGTGGCACGTGCAGCCGCTGTCGCTCGACAAGTTCGGCGACCCGCTGCACGACTTCCCCGCGATCACGCCGAGCGTGTGCAACCTGCGCCCGTCCTCGCGCGGCTGGGTGCGGGTCAAGTCGCCCGATCCCGCCGCCTATCCCGAGATCAAGCTCAACTACCTCTCGACCCCCGAAGACCGCAAGGTCGCGCTGGACGGAATGCGCTTTACGCGCCGCATCATGGCGGCGAAGGCGCTGGCGAAGTACCGGCCCGAGGAATTCCGGCCCGGTCCCGGCGTCGCTGAAGACGGGGCGCTGGAAAAGGCGGCCGGAGAGCTCGGTACCACCATCTTCCACCCGATCGGCAGCTGCAAGATGGGCAACGACCCGCTCGCCGTGGTCGACGACCGGCTGCGCGTGCGCGGCATCGGCCGGCTGCGCGTGATCGACGCCTCGATCATGCCGCGCATCACCTCGGGCAACACCAATGCGCCGACCTACCTGATCGCCGAGAAAGGCGCCGCCTTCCTGCGCGAATAGTCGCGTTGCGGCGACAGCCAACTATGTCGCAATGACGCTCCGATTGCGCGCACCGTGGCGCACGATCGAGGTATCGTGGAGCGATGGACATGACGGACAGCTCGGGGTTCGTCGCAGCCGCCCCGTCGCCCGCCGAGGCCACGCGCACGGCGTGGGAAACTTTCGCCCTGCCGGTCGCCCTGCTTGCGACCGCCACGCTGCTGATCCGCGCCACGCCGGCGCTGCCCGAGCTGCTCGCGCCGCTGCGGCTTTACGGCCCCTACCTCACCCTGGGCGTCGGGCTGATCGTCAGTCTCGCGTTCAAGCGCGGGCGCGCGCTGTTCG
This sequence comes from uncultured beta proteobacterium, assembly GCA_963811085.1. Taxonomy (GTDB): domain Bacteria; phylum Pseudomonadota; class Gammaproteobacteria; order Burkholderiales; family SG8-39; genus DAHVFK01. Next base: position 15,443 of record CAWEPV010000003.1, read on the forward strand.
CGCTCCTGACGCTGCTGCTGGGCTACGCCGGATTTGCCCTGTTCCTGGCGCAGGGAACGGAGGGCTTTCCCGCCCGGACGGTGTACGCCGCGCTGTGCCTGTTCGTGCCGTTCAATCTCGCGCTGCTCGCCATGCTGCCCGAGCGCGGCCTGTTGAACAGCTACGGGGTGCGGCGTCTCATTCTGATCCTGATCGAGCTCAGCGCGACCCTCTCGATCCTTGCCGGCGATCACCGCCAGATCACCGACGCGCTGTATCAGCCGCTGCTGCAGGCCGGCTCGCTCGCGTCCCGGACGTCGCAGCTCGGCATCGCGTCCCTCGCGCTCGCGCTGGTCGTGACGGTCGTACGCGCGGTGGCAAGGGCCGGCACGATCGAGGCCGCCTTCGCCGCCGCGGCCGCGGCGTTCGCCGCCGCGTGCAACTCGATCGGCACGCTCGAGCCTTTCGGCTGGTTCGCGGCGGCAGGGATGATCATTACCGCCGGCGTGCTGCAGGATTCCTACCGCATGGCGTTCCACGACGAGCTGACCGGTCTGCCTGGCCGCCGCGCGCTGAACGAAAGGCTGATGGGCCTCGACGATCACTACGCGATCGCCATGATCGACGTGGATCACTTCAAGCTCTTCAACGACAGCTGGGGCCACGAGGTCGGCGACCAGGTGCTCAAGCTGGTGGCGTCGCGCCTGCAGCGAGTCGGCGGCGGCGGCAGGGCCTACCGCTACGGGGGCGAGGAGTTCACGATCGTCTTTGCCGGCCTGCGCCTGCCCGAGGCGCTGTCCCACGCCAAGGCGCTATGCAAGGACATCGAGCAATACAGGTTCGAGATCCGCGCCCGCCGCGACCGGCGGCAGTACGGCGACGGGGCGCCGAGCGAGGCTTCCGTCACCGTGAGCATCGGCGTGGCGGCAGCGAGCGAGTGGCCTGCCGCGCCGGACAAGGTCGTGGATGCTGCGGACGCGGCGCTCTACCGGGCGAAGAACGGCGGCCGCAACCGGGTGGCGCACTGACGCTCAGGCCTGGCGCGGTCTGACGTTCAGGCTCTGGGTCGAGCGACCGATCAATCCGGAAGTATCGAAGATGCGCGCCTCGGCGAGGCCTCCGCCGCCCGGGCCGAGCAGCGTGCGGGCGTCGATGCAGATCCACTCCCCTTGTGCCGGACGCAGCAGGTTGATCGTCAAATCCGAATTCACGAACAGGTAGCGCTTGAAGTCGAGCACCGCGCTGATGCCGTTGCCGGAGTCGGCCGCGACCGCGACGCGCTCGATCGAGCCCGGCGCCTCGCCCTCGAGCAGCGGATGGCGCAGGCGGAACCAGACCGCGCACGGCCCGCGCGTGAGCGTGCCCTCGGCCACCCGCAGCTCGACCAGATCGTGGTAGCCGACTGTGCCGGCGCGGTGCGGAAAGACGATCGGCTCGAGCTCGGCCGGCGGCCGGGGCGCCTGCGGCCATTCGTGAGCGGGAAGCTCGATGTCCTGCTCGCGCTGCGCGACCGCGGTGAAGCGCACGACTTCCCGCTCGCCGCCGTGGATCTGCCCCGAAAAGTGCGCCACGTTGCGTCCCGCGTAGTCGATCGCGAGCTCGAGCCTCAGCGGCGCGATCGGCACCGGCCGCAGCAGATTCGCGGTCAGCCGCGCGACATGCGTCATGCCGAGCGCCGCGGCCTTGCGCGCGACCTCCCGCGCCGCCAGCGCGACCGGCGGGCCGCCGTGCTGGTGCCCCGCGTCCCACGGCCCGCGCGTGAGCTCGCTCGGCTCGAAGCGGTCGGTGTCGAGCGCGACGTAGGCGCTGGAATTCGTTGCGGACATGGCGGTAGCGTGCCGATTCTAATCCTTGAGAGTGCTAAACTGACTCGACTGCAAAGAATCAAGTGCTGCAAACCCCGCTCATCGACGCGCACCGCAGGGCCGGCGCGAAGCTGGTCGAGTTCGCCGGCTGGGAGCTGCCGCTGCACTACGGCTCGCAGATCGACGAGCACCACGCGGTGCGGCGCGCCGCGGGCATGTTCGACACCTCGCACATGCTGGCGCTGGACCTCGAGGGCGAAGGCGCGCGCGCGTTCCTCGCGCGCGCGCTGGCGAACAACGTCGGGCGCCTGACGAAACCCGGCAAGGCGCTCTACTCCTGCATGCTGCGCGAGGACGGCGGCATCCTAGACGACCTGATCGTGCACTTCGTGCGCGGCGACCTGTTCCGCGTGGTGGTGAACGCCGCGACCGCCGACAAGGATCTGGCCTGGTTCGCCTCGCTCGGCCCGGCCGGCGCGGCGCTGCGCCCGCGGCGCGACCTGGCGATGATCGCGGTACAGGGCCCGCAGGCGCGCGAACGGACCTGGGACGCGCTGCCGGCGCTGCGCGCCGCTAGCGAGCCGCTCGAGGCCTTCTTCGGCGCGCAGGCGGGCGCGGCGTTCGTCTCGCGCACCGGCTACACCGGCGAGGACGGCTTCGAGCTGCTGCTGCCGGCGGCGCAGGCCGAGGACGCCTGGCAGCGCCTCGAGCGCGCGGGCGTGCGCCCGTGCGGGCTCGGGGCGCGCGACACCCTGCGCCTGGAGGCGGGAATGAACCTTTACGGCCAGGACATGGACGAACACACGACGCCGCTCGAATGCGGCCTCGGCTGGACGGTCGACCTGGAAAGCGCAAGAGACTTTGTCGGCAAGCGCGCGCTCGCCACGCAGCTGCCCGCGCGCACGCAGCTCGGGCTGGTGCTCGCCGGGCGCGGCGGCGTGCTGCGCGCGCACCAGCGCGTGCACCTGGCGCACGGCGAGGGCGAAATCACCAGCGGCAGCTTTTCGCCCACCCTGCAGACGTCGATCGCGCTCGCGCGCCTGCCGGTGCGCACTGCCCCGGGCGAGACGGCGCAGGTGGAAGTGCGCGACAAGCAACTGCCCGCGCGCCTCGTGCGGCCGCCGTTCGTGCGCCACGGCCGCATCCTCGTTTGAACCCGGAGAACCTTCATGAACGTTCCCCCAGACCTCAAGTACACCTCCTCCCACGAATGGCTGCGCGCCGAGGCCGACGGCACGGTGAGCGTCGGCATCACCGACCACGCCCAGGAAGCGCTCGGCGAGCTGGTCTACGTCGAGCTGCCCGAGGTCGGGCGCAAGCTCGCCCCCGGCGACGGCGCGGCGGTGGTCGAATCGGTCAAGGCCGCCTCCGACGTCTACGCCCCCCTCGCGGGCGAGGTGGTGGCGGCCAACGGCGCGCTGAACGACGCGCCGGGCGAGCTGAACAAGGATCCCTACGGCGCGTGGCTGTTCCGCCTCAAGCCGGCGGACGCCTCCGCGCTCGACCGGCTGCTCGACGCCGCCGGCTACGAGAAGACATTCACGTGAGCGGCGGCGAATTCCAGGCGCGCCACCTCGGCATCGACGCGCCGTCCGAGCGCGAGATGCTCGCCGTGCTGGGGCTCGCCACGCGCGACGCGCTGCTGGACGAGGCGCTGCCGGCGTCGATCCGCCAGCGCGCACCGCTCGAGCTGCCCGAACCGCTGGGCGAGGCCGCGGCGCTGGCCGAGCTGCGCGCGATCGCGGGCGATAACGAGATCTGGCGTAGCTGCATCGGCGCCGGCTACCACGCCTGCCACACGCCGCAGGTGATCCAGCGCAACGTGCTCGAGAACCCCGGCTGGTACACCGCCTACACGCCCTACCAGGCCGAGATCTCGCAAGGGCGGCTCGAGGCCTTGCTCGCTTTCCAGCAGACCGTGATCGACCTCACCGGCTTGCCGGTGGCGAACGCCTCGCTGCTCGATGAGGCGACCGCCGCGGCCGAGGCGATGGCGCTCATCCGGCGCGCCGCGAAGAGCAAGGCGCAGGCCTTCTTCATCGACGCGCGCTGCCATCCGCAGGTGATCGCCGTGCTGCGTACGCGCGCGAAATGGATGGGCATTGCGCTCGTGATCGACGATGCCGCGCGGATCGACGCGGCGGCGGTATTCGGCGCGCACGTGCAGTATCCGGATACGCACGGCGCCTTGAACGATTGGTCTGAATTCATCGCCCGGGTGCACCAGAGCGGCGGCCTGGTCTCGATGGGCACCGATCCGCTCGCGCTGGTGCTGCTGAAACCCCCCGGCGCGCTCGGCGCCGACATCGCCGTCGGCTCGGCGCAGCGCTTCGGCGTGCCGCTCGGCTACGGCGGGCCGCACGCGGCCTACATGGCCTGCCGCGCCGAGCTGGTGCGCCAGATGCCGGGCCGCATCATCGGCGTCAGCGTCGACGCCGCCGGGCGCACCGCCTACCGCATGGCGCTGCAGACGCGCGAGCAGCACATCCGGCGCGACAAGGCGACGAGCAACATCTGCACCTCGCAGGTGCTGCTGGCCAACATCGCCGCCTTCTACGCGATCTGGCACGGCCCCGAGGGGCTGCGCCGCATTGCCCTGCGCTGCAACGAATTCGCGCGCGTGCTCGCGGCCGGCTCGAAGATCAAGCCGGTATCGGAGTCCTACTTCGACACGATCAGTTTTGAGGCAGGCGACGCTACTCGACTGATACGGGAGCGAGCGGAGCAAAAGCAAATCAACCTGCGCTACGAGGGAACGCGCGTCGGCATCGCGCTCGACGAGACCACGACCAGGGAAGACATCGCCGATCTGGGGTGGGTTTTAACAGGGAAGGAATTCAACTCTGACCCCGTTTCCACCGTCCCAGAAAGCATTCCTTCCAGCCTTCTTCGCGCGGACGCGATCCTCTCGCATCCGGTGTTCCACCGCCACCGCAGCGAGAGCGAGATGATGAGGTATCTCAAGCGGCTGGAGAACCGCGACTACTCGCTGGTGCACGGCATGATCCCGCTCGGCTCGTGCACCATGAAGCTGAACGCCGCGGCCGAGATGGCGCCGATCTCCTGGCCCGGGTTCGCCGCGCTGCACCCGTTCGCGCCGCGCGAGCAGGCGCGCGGCTACGCCAGGATGCTGGGCGAGGTCTCGGCAGCGCTCCAGGCGATCACCGGCCTGCCGAAGATGACCCTGCAGCCGAACTCGGGCGCCAACGGCGAGTACGCCGGGCTGGTGACGATCCGCAACTACCACGCCGCGCGCGGCGAGGGCCGGCGCACCGTCTGCCTGATCCCGTCCTCGGCGCACGGCACCAACCCGGCCTCGGCGCGCATGGCCGGACTCGAAGTGGCGGTGGTCGAATGCGACGCGCACGGCAACGTCGACCTCGCCGACCTCAAGGCGAAGCTCGTCGCGCACGCCGACCGGGTCGCGGCGCTGATGATCACCTACCCCTCGACCCACGGCGTGTTCGAGCAGGCCGCGCCCGAGATCTGCGCCCTGGTGCACGACGCGGGCGGTCAGGTGTACATGGACGGCGCCAACCTCAATGCGCTGGCGGGACTCGCGCGCCCGGCCGACATCGGCGCCGACGTCTGCCATATCAACCTGCACAAGACCTTCTGCATTCCGCACGGCGGCGGCGGCCCCGGCATGGGGCCGATCGGCGTCGCGGCGCACCTCGCGCCCCACCTTCCCTCGCACCCGGTGCTGCCCGACGAAGGGCTGCCGCAGGCGAACGGCACGGTGAGCGGCTCGCCGCTGGGCAGCCCGCTGATCGTCGCCATCTCCTGGATGTACCTTCGTATGATGGGCGCCGACGGCGTGCGGCGCGCGACCGAGACCGCGATCCTGTCCGCCAATTACGTCGCGGCGCGCCTGGCGCCGCACTTTCCCATTCTCTACAGCGGGCGCCGCGGCCGGGTGGCGCACGAGTGCATCCTCGACCTGAGGCAGCTGCGGCAGCAGGTCGGCGTGGGCGCCGAGGACGTCGCCAAGCGCCTGATGGACTACGGCTTTCACGCTCCGACGGTGTCGTTTCCGGTGCCCGAGACCCTGATGGTCGAACCCACCGAGAGCGAATCGAAGGCCGAGCTCGACCGCTTCTGCGAGGCGATGATCGCCATTCACGGCGAGCTGGGAAAGATCTCCTCCGGCGCCTGGGACCGGGACGACAATCCGCTGCGCAACGCACCGCACACCGCCGAAGAACTGGCCGGCGAATGGCGCCACCCCTACGCGCGCGCCGAAGCGGCGTATCCTCTCGCGGCGCTGCGAGGCGCCAAGTTCTGGCCGGCGGTCAAGCGCGTCGATGCGGTATACGGCGACCGGCATTTTCGTGGCAACCTTCCGCTTGAAGGAGAATTCGCAACATGAAGCGCATCGTCCTGTTCCTCGCCACCAACATCGCCGTGCTGCTGGTGCTGTCGGTGGTCATCAACCTGCTGGGCGTGGGACAGTTCCTGAGCCAGCAGGGCATCGACTACGGCACGCTGCTGGTGTTCTCCGCGGTGATCGGCTTTGGCGGCGCTTTCATCTCGCTGCTGATTTCCAAGCCGATCGCCAAGTGGTCCACCGGCGCGAGCGTGATCGACGGCTCCGAAGGTCCGACCGAGTCCTGGCTGGTGCAGGCGGTGAAGCGCCTCGCCGAGCGCGCCGGCATCGGCATGCCGGAGGTTGCGCTCTACGAGGGCGCGCCGAACGCCTTCGCCACTGGCGCGTTCAGGAATTCGGCCCTGGTGGCGGTATCGACTGGGCTGCTGCAGTCGATGGGCCGCGATGAGGTCGAGGCGGTGCTGGGGCACGAGGTCACGCACGTCGCCAACGGCGACATGGTGACGCTGACGCTGATCCAGGGCGTGCTCAACACCTTCGTCGTGTTCCTGTCGCGAATCGTCGGCTACTTCGTCGACCGCGTCGTGTTCAAGACCGAACGCGGCGTCGGAATGGGCTACTTCATCACGGTCATCGTGTGCCAGATCGTATTCGGGGTGCTGGCCTCGATCATCGTCGCCTGGTTCTCGCGCCGGCGCGAGTTCCGCGCCGACGCCGGCTCGGCGCGGCTGCTCGGCACGCCGCAGCCGATGGTCGCCGCGCTCACGCGCCTGGGCGGGCTCGCACCCGGCGCGCTGCCTGCGAGCATGAAGGCCTCCGGCATCAGCGGCCGCGGCGGCGTGATGGCGCTGTTCGCCACCCACCCTCCGATAGAGGAACGCATCGCCGCGCTGCGCGGCGCCTGATCCCGGGACCGCGCAGGTGCGCCTGCCGCTGGTCGTCCTGTTCACGGTTCTCAACCACCTGGCCTACACCGGCAGCCGGGTGACGGTGTCGCTGTTCGCGCTGCACGAAGGCGCCAGCGCGCTCGCGGTCGGCGCGCTGATGTCGCTGTTCGCGCTGCTGTCGATGCTTATCTCGGTGCCGGTGGGGCGGCTGATCGACCGTATCGGCGCGTTTCCTCCGATCGTCGTCGCGGCAGTCTCGGTGTTCACCGGCCTGCTGCTCCCGTTCGCCTGGCCCGACCTGCGCGCGCTGTTTCCCGCCGCGCTGCTGATCGGCACCGGCTTCGGCGTGTACTTCGTGGTAATCAACAACATGGTCGGCGCGCTCGGCCAGGCCGAGGACCGCGCACGCAACTTCAGCTGGCTCGCGCTCGGCTTCTCCACCGGCGGTTTCTGCGGCCCGATGCTGGCCGGCTTCTCGATCGACTCGGTCGGCTATCGTGCCGCGCTTGTCGTGCTCGCCGCCTTTCCCGCGATCGCGCTGGTGCCTTTCGTCATGCGGCGCCACGCCCTGCCGCAGGGCCACCGCGGGGTCGGCATGGTGTCGCCGGGCGGGCTGCGCGAACTGCTGCGCGAGCCGCGCCTGCGCGCGATGTTCCTGGTGAGCGGCCTGCTGGCGATGGGCTGGGACCTGTTCAGCTTCGCGACGCCGATCTACGGCACGCGCATCGGCCTGTCGCCGACGACGATCGGGGTGGTGATGGCCGCGTTCGCGGGCGCGACGTTCACGGTGCGGCTGGCGATGCCGGCGTTCGCGCGCCGGGTGAAGGAATGGAGCGTGATCAGGGCGGCGCTGCTGATCGCCGGCGCTTCGTTCCTGCTGTTTCCGCTCGGGCGCAGCCTGCCGACGCTGATGTCGCTCTCGTTCCTGCTCGGCATCGGCCTGGGCTGCGCGCAGCCGATGATCATGGCGCTGCTCTACGCGGCCTCGCCGCCCGGACGCCAGGGCGAAGTAGTCGGCGTGCGGACCATGATGCTGAGCACGAGCAGCACGCTGCTGCCGCTGGTGTTCGGCGCGCTCGGCGCGGTGCTCGGCATGACGCCGGTGTTCCTGGCGATGGCGGCGGGCATGCTCGGCGCCGGCTGGCGCGCGCGCCTGCGCTGAGACTGCGATCGAAAAATTGGGGGAGGTACTGGAGTCTGCGTGCTGCGCGGCTCGCGGGCCGCGGCGGCGGCTACCGGAGGCCTCGCCTCCGGCAGCAACCATAACCGGTAGAGTTATTTCAGGTGTTTGTTGACCAGCTTGGTCATCTCGAACATCGAAACCTGCGACTTGCCGCCGAACACAGGCTTGAGCTTTTCGTCGGCGTTGATCATGCGGCGGTTCTTCTTGTCCTGCAGACTGTTACGCTTGATGTAGGCCCAGATCTTCTTGGTGACCTCGGTGCGCGGCATCGCGTTGCCGCCGATAACCGCCGAGAGCGACGCGCTCGGGTTCATCGGCTTCATGAATGCCGCATTCGGCTTGCGCTTTGCTGCGGATTTCTTCTTCGCTGGTTTCTTCGCGGCCTTCTTCTTTGCCATCGTCAACTCTCCTCTGAGGGATTCTGAACTCTTGTTCGATCGGAACTGCTTCCCGCTGTCTCGCAGCAGGTGACGAGAAGATGCCGAATCCCAAGGAGCATGTCAACGTTTTTCAGAGGGAAATGCTGACTTTCATCGCGCGGTGTTGCGCGCCGTCGCATCGAGCCAGGCTTCGAGTCCCTGCGCGTTGAGCTCGACGTCGAGCGCGAATACCCCGCGCAATTCGTCTTCGGACAGCCTCCAGCGCTGCCGCGCCCCCTCGGCGAGCACCAGCCGGGCGATCTCCCGCCGCAGCTGCGCGCCGCGCTCGGCGCCGTCGTTGCGGTGGCGCTCGGCGAGTTCGACATGGGCCGCGATCAGCCGTCGCAAGTCGCCCGCCAGCCTGCGCAGGTCGCGCACCCGGCCGAAATGGGTGACGTAGAGCGACTCCGGTCCGAGCGCCAGGATGCGCTCGATCGTGCGCTGCAGCGCCGGCGGGTCGAACTGCGCGGGGCTGGTGGTCGGGAATGAAAACTGCATCCCGTCGTAATCCAACTCCCGGTAAGACAAGCCGAAACTGTCGCCGACGAAGACGTCGCCACTGCCCGCGTCACGCACCACGACGTGATGGCGCGCGTGCCCCGGCGCGTCGAGGAACTCGAGCTCGCGCCCGGCGAGCGACACCGAAGCGCCCTCCGGGGTCTCGCGCACCCGGTCGGCCGGAACGGGCAGGACCTCGCCGTACATCCGGCGGGTGGCCTGCTCGCCGTAGACCGCGACCGTCGCCGCCAGCAGGCGGCTCGGGTCGATCATGTGGCGCGCACCGCGCGGGTGCACGGTAAGCGTCGCATTGGGACAGCGCGCCATCAGCTGCCCCGCGCCGCCGGCGTGGTCGAGATGCACGTGGGTCAGGATCACATAGTCGACCTGCTGCGGCGCGACGCCCTTCTCGGCCAGCGCCTCGAGCACGCGCCCAACCCCGTTCGCGGTGCCGGTGTCGATAATCGCCGCGCGCCCGCGTTCGAGCACGATGTGCACCGCGTTCAGCCGCTCGCGCTCGAACAGCACGTCCACCGCGCTGATGCCGCGGCCGTAGTCGTACACGCCCTGCATTCAGGAGGGGTCGCGCGCCAGCCGGATACCGCTGAACTGCCAGCGCGCCGCAGTGGGGAAGAAGTTGCGGTAGCTGGCGCGAATGTGCGAGCGCGGCGTTGCGCAGGAGCCGCCGCGCAGCACGTACTGGTTGACCATGAACTTGCCGTTGTACTCGCCCACCGCGCCCTCGGGCGCGCGGAATCCCGGGTACGGCGCGTACGAGCTGGAGGTCCATTCCCAGGCGTCGCCGTAGAACTGCCCGCTCGCGCCGGCGCCGGGCGGCGCGGGGTGCAGCAGACCGCTTTCGAGGAAGTTGCCGGCCGGCTCGCGCGCGGCGGCGACGATTTCCCACTCGGCCTCGGTCGGCAGGCGCGCGCCGCACCAGCGCGCGTAGGCATCCGCCTCGTAATAGCTGACGTGCGTCACCGGCTCATCCGGCTCGAGCGCGCGCGCGCCTTCGAGCGTGAACTGGTGGCTCCAGCCGCCTTCGCGCTCCAGCCAGTAGAGCGGCGCCTGCCAGCCCTGCGCGCTGCGCACGTCCCAGCCTTCGCGACAACCACAGCTCGGGGCGCCGGTAACCACCGTCGTCAATGAACGCCCGGTACTCGGCGTTGGTCGCCAGACGATCTGCGATCTCGAACTCGCCCACGAACACGCGGTGGCGCGGGCGCTCGTTATCGAACGAGAAGCCCTCGCCCGCGTGGCCGATCTGGCGCACGCCGTCGGGCAGCGCGCTCCAGCCGAGCGGCGCCGGCGCCGCGCCGGCACGCGCGGGCGCGGCCCGGTAGGCGGGCAGCAGCGGGTTGCGCGACAGCGCGTGCTTGAGGTCGGTCAGAATCAGCTCCTGGTGCTGCTGCTCGTGGTTCACGCCGAGCTCGATCGTGTCGGCCAGGCGCGCGATCTGCTCCGGGTAGCGCGCGAACAGCGCCTGCATGCGCTCGTCCACGCTCGCGCGGTAGGCCAGCACCTCGTCCAGCGAAGGGCGCGACAGCAGGCCGCGCTCGGGGCGCGGATGGCGCGGGCCGAGCGCGACGTAATACGAATTGAACAGCACGCGAAACGCCTCGCGGTAGGGCGCGAAGCCCGGCAGCGCCGGCTCGAGCACGAAAGTCTCGAAGAACCAGCTGGTGTGCGCGAGGTGCCACTTGACCGGGCTCGCGTCGGGCATCGACTGCAGCGCGCAGTCCTCCGCCGACAGCGGCGCGGCCAGAGCCAGGGTCTGGGCGCGCGCGCGCTGGTAGGCGACGAAGAGACTCTCCAGACTGGCATGATTTTGCGCGCGGTCGCGCGGCTTGGGTGCAAACTGCATGGCGCCTCCTTCCGAAAGGCGTACCGATTACACCGCGCATCGGAACGCAGCGCAACCGCCGTCTCGGACTGTAGAATGGCGCGCCATGAAGTTCTCGAACCTGAGGCACGAATACATGCACGCCGGCCTGTCGGAGGCCGACGCGCACGCAGATCCGCTGGAGCAGTTCCGGCGCTGGTTCCAGGAGGCGCTGGACGCGCACCTGCCGCTCCCCAACGCCATGACGCTCGCGACCGTGACGCCCGAAGGCGCGCCCTCGGCCCGCATCGTGCTGCTCAAGGGGCTCGAGGACGGCGCGTTCGTGTTCTTCACCAACTACGAGAGCCGCAAGGGGCGCGAGCTCGCCGCGCGCGCCGACGCCTGCCTCGTGTTCCTGTGGTCTGAGCTCGAGCGCCAGGTGCGCATCGACGGCCGGGTCGAGCAGGTTTCGGCAAAGGACTCCGACGCGTATTACGACACCCGCCCGCTCGGTGCACGCCTGTCGGCCTGGGCCTCGGCGCAGAGCTCGCCGGTGCCCGACCGCGCCGCGCTCGAGCGCGCACTCGCCGAGGCCGAGCGCCGCCACGGCGACAAGCCGCCGCGCCCGCCCCGCTGGGGCGGCTACCGCGTGATCCCCTCGGCGATCGAATTCTGGCAGGGGCGCCCCGACCGGCTGCACGACCGGCTGCGCTACCGCCCGCATGGCAGCGGCTGGGCCCTCGAGCGCCTCGCTCCCTGAGCCGGTGCTCGCCTTCCTGCGACGCAGCGGGCTCGCGGCGCACGACGAGTCGCCGGCGGCGCAGGCGCTGACCGGTGGCGTATCGTCCGACATCTGGCGCGTCGCGCTCGCGAGCGAAACCGTGTGCGTCAAGCGCGCGCTGCCGCGCCTGCGCGTGGCGCAGCGCTGGGAAGCGCCGATCGAGCGCAACCGCTACGAGCGGCGCTGGATCGAGACCGCCAACCGCATCGTCCCCGGCGTCGCGCCGCGCGTGCTCGCGGCGGACGACGCCGCCGGCTGCTTCGCGATGGAATACCTCGGCGACCTGCCGCTGTGGAAGGCCGAACTCGCCGCGGGGCGCGCCGACGCGGGCGTTGCGCGCGCCGTGGGCGGGCGCCTGGCGCGCATCCACGCCGCCACCGCGGGAGATTCGGGCGTGGCGGCCGAGTTCGCAACCGACGCAAGCTTCTACGCCATCCGGCTCGAGCCGTATCTGGTGGCGACCGCGCGCGCGCATCCCGGGCTCGCCGCGCCGCTCGAGGCGCTCGCCGCTCGCACTGCGGCCACGCGCATCGCGCTGGTGCACGGCGACGTCAGCCCGAAGAACATCCTGCTCGGCCCCGCCGGCCCGGTGCTGCTGGACGCCGAGTGCGCCTGGTTCGGCGACCCCGCGTTCGACCTCGCGTTCTGCCTCAATCACATGCTGCTCAAGTGCCTCTGGGTGCCCGCGGCGAGCGACGGTTACTTGAAGTGTTTTGATTCTCTGTATGGCGCTTATCTTCAAGGGTGCTCCTGGGAAGATCCGTCCGAACTCGAAGCCCGCGCCGCTTCCTTGCTCCCCGGCCTGCTGCTCGCGCGCATCGACGGCAAGTCCCCGGTTGAATACGTCACCGAAACGTCACAGAAGGACCGGGTGAGAAGCGTCGCGGGCGCGCTCCTCGAAGCGCCGCCGACACGCCTGGCGCAAGTGCGGGACGCATGGCGAAGATCCTGAACGTGCGCGGCCGGCGCGTGTGGGACTCGCGCGGCCGGCCCACCGTCGAGGCCGAGGTGACGGTCGGTCGCGGCGCGACCGCGCTCGCGAGCGGCCGCGCGATCGCGCCTTCGGGCGCCTCGACCGGCTCGGGCGAGGCAAAGAGCATCGACGTGCGCAAGGCCGTGGAGAACATCAACGGCGTCATGCGCAAGGCGCTGCTCACCGCCCGGGTCGAGAACCAGGCCGCGATCGACCGCAAGCTGATCGAGCTCGACGGCACCGCGGACAAGTCCCGCCTGGGCGCGAACGCGATCGTGGCCGTGTCGCTCGCCTGCGCCCACGCCGCGGCCGCGGCGGCGAAAAAGCCGCTCTGGCGCTACCTGGCGGGCAACAAGCCGGTCGCGCTGCCGGTGCCGCAGATTCAGATCTACGGCGGCGGCGCGCATGCGCGCGGCAGCGTCGACCTGCAGGACTACATGCTGGTGTGCATCGGCGCCGGCAGCTTCGCCGAGGCGCTCGAGTGGACCGCCGAGGTCTACCGCGCCGCCGGCGCGCGGCTGGCGAAGCGCAACCGGCTCGCCGGCGTGGCCGACGAGGGCGGCTGGTGGCCCGCCTTCAAGTCGAACGAGGAAGGCCTAGCCGAGCTGGTCGGCGCGATATCCGACGCCGGCTTCGAGCCCGGGCGCGACTGCGCCATCGCGCTCGACGTCGCCGCGACCCAGCTACTGCGCGGCGGACGCTACCATCTCTCGCTCGAGAACAGGTCCCTGTCCGCCGAGCAGATGCAGGCCATGCTGCTGCGCTGGCTCGAGGCCTACCCCATCGTCTCGATCGAGGACCCGTTCGCCGAGAACGACGTCGCGGGGATGCAGGCCTTCACCAGGGCCGCAGGCGACAAAGTGCAGATCGTCGGCGACGACTACTTCGTCACCAGCGAGCAGAAGCTGCGCGCCGCCGGCGGCGCCTGCAACGCGGTGCTGCTCAAGCCCAACCAGATCGGCACCCTGAGCGAGACCCTCGCCTGCTGGAACGCCGCGCGCGAACTCGGCTACCGCGCCATCGTCTCGGCGCGCTCGGGCGAAACCGAGGACGTCTCGATCGTCCACCTCGCGGTGGGCTGGGGCGTGCCGCAGCTGAAAGTAGGCAGCTTCTCGCGCTCCGAGCGCATGGCGAAGTGGAACGAGGGCCTGCGCATCGAGGAAGCGCTCGGCGGCAAGCAGCTGCTCTACCCCGCACGGCGCCTGTTCGGGCGGCGCAGGGGCTGAAACCGCTGCGGCTACTTCGCGCGCCGCTTCTTCTTCTTCTTCTTCTGCTTCTTCTGCACCCTCAGCTTTTCCTTGATCGTCTGCTTGCGCCGACGGTTCTGGAGATTGCGATTGGTCGATCTGCCCATTGCGCCTCCCTTTAAGCGACCACTTTGTACACGACGTCGTGCTCGCGCGCGTGCTCGGTCACCTTGAGTCCGATTTCCTGGTCCGGCAGGGCTTCCGCGACGGATTCGAGCTCGATCTGCATCGACTCGACCCGCTGGCGGAAATCGCTGGTGTGGCCCACGACGTGGATCGTGTCGCCCACGCGCAAGGCGAGCGTATCGATCATCACCGCCGCCACCGAGAGGTGGCCGTAGTAGTGCGTCACGACCCCGACCCGCTCTTCTCCGGCGAGCGGCGCGGGGGCGGGGGCCGGCGCCGGAGCGGGCGCGGCGGCCGGCTTGGGCGGCCGAGGCGGCGTCGAGGGCTTGGCTGCCGCGCGGGGCGCCGGCCTGGCTACTTTCTTTTTCGGCCCAGGCTTTTTCTTCGCTGCGGGCTTCTTCTTGGGCGCCGCCTTCTTCTTCGCCGGCGCCTTCTTCGCCGCCTGGACCTTCTTGCGGGCGACCGGCTTGGGCGCCGGTTTCCTGGCCTGCTTCGTCTTGGCCTTCTTCGCCTTCTTCGCCTTCTTCGCCTTCTTCCTGGTAGCCATATGCGTGCCCTCCTCGTTTCGCAATAGCCTACTCCTGCCGCGACTGGCCAACGTATCATCGACCACACCGAAGGTAAAGGGAGGACGCAAGTGGCCGCTTCCGAATGGACCTACCGCAGCGCACGAGAGCTGGCGCGGGCGCTCAAGGCGAAGAAGGTCTCGGCGCTCGAGCTGGCGCAGGACGCGATCGGCCGCATCGAGCGGCACGACGGCGAGATCAACGCGGTCTGCGTGCGCGACTTCGAGCGCGCGCTCGAGACGGCGCGCGCGGCCGACGCCGCGCTCGCGAAGGGCGAGCCGCGCCCGCTGAGCGGGATCCCGATGACGGTGAAGGAGTCCTTCAACGTCGCGGGATTACCCACGACCTGGGGCTTCGTGCAGCAGAAGGATTTCGTCGCCAGGGAAGACGCCCTGATTGTGGCCAGGGCCAAGTCCGCCGGCGCGGTCGTCCTCGGCAAGACCAACGTTCCCGTCGGCCTGGCCGACTGGCAGAGCTACAACGAGATCTACGGCACGACCAACAATCCCTTCGACACCGGTCGCACGCCCGGCGGATCGTCGGGCGGCTCGGCGGCGGCGCTCGCGGCCGGTTTCGGCGCGCTCTCTTTCGGCTCCGACATCGGCGGCTCGCTGCGCTCGCCGGCGCACTACTGCGGCGTGTACGCCCACAAGCCGACTTTCGGTCTGGTGCCGTCGCGCGGCCATACGCCGCCGCCGTTGCCGCCGCTACCGTACGTGCGCGATCTCGCGGTGGTCGGTCCGATGAGCCGCTCGGCCGGCGACCTCTCCGATCTGCTCGAGGTCATCGCCGACCCCGACGAGCTCGAGGCCGGCCGCGGCTATCGGCTCGCCCTGCCCGCCGCGCGCCACGCCGCGATCAAGGACTTCCGCATCGTCGTGCTCGACGCGCATCCGCTGCTGCCGAGCGCGGCGAGCGTGAGCACGGCGATCGACCGCCTCGCGGGGCAGCTGGCGAAATCCGGCGCGAAAGTCGCGCGCGAAAGCGGCCTGCTGCCGGACCTGGTCGGCTCGACGCGGCTCTACATGCGCCTGCTGTTTTCCTTCATGACCGCGGCGTTTCCGGCGGAAGTCTACGCGGCGATGAAGGACGCGGCGGCGAAGCTCGACCCGAAGGACACGAGCCTGGCGGCAGAACGCCTGCGCGGCGCCGTTCTGAGCCACCGCGACTGGGTCGTCGCCGACGGCATGCGCGCGGGACTGCGCGCGCAGTGGCGCGCCTTCTTCGGCGAATTCGACGCGCTGATCTGCCCGGTGATGCCGACGCCCGCGTATCCGCACGACCATTCGCCGGACCAGGAGGTCCGCCGCATCGAGATCGACGGCAAGGCGCATCCGTACGTCGACCAGCTCGTCTGGCCCGGCATCGCCACCTGTCCCGGCCTGCCGGCGACCGCGATTCCGCTCGGCCTGTCGCCCGAAGGGCTGCCGGTCGGCGCGCAGATCGTCGGACCGTGGCTGGAGGACCGCACGCCGCTCAGGCTCGCCGAGCTGATCGAGCAGGCCTGGGGCGGGTTCGTCCCGCCGGCCGGCCTCGCGTGAGCGCCGCGCCGGCTCACACCGGAAGCGCGTAGCCCTTCTCGCGGAACAGGCGCAGGCAGGCGGCGACGACCTGCGGGTCGAACAGCGTCCCGCTGTGCTTCTCCACCTCGGCCAGCGCCGCGTCGATGCCGAGCGCGGGCCGGTAGGGACGGTGCGATCCCATCGCCTCGATGGTGTCGGCCACCGCGAGGATGCGCGCCGACAGGATGATTTCCTCGCCCTTGAGCTTCTGCGGGTAGCCGCTGCCGTCGATTCGCTCGTGATGCTGCAGGATCGCCTGCGCGACCGGCCACGAGAAGCGCACCGACTTCAGGATGTCGAAGCCGAGCTGCGGATGCGCCTTGACGATCTCGAACTCGAGCGCGGTCAGGCGCGCAGGCTTGCTCAGGATCTCCGCCGGGCAGGCGATCTTGCCGATGTCGTGCAGCGCGCCGGCGATACGCAGGCCCTTGACCTCGTCCTGCGGCAGGCCCATCTCGTGGCCGATCGCCCCCGCGAGCTCGCCGACGCGCCGCTCGTGGCCCGAGGTGTAGGGATCGCGCAGCTCGACCATCGCCGAGACCGCGTCGATGGTCCCCATCATCGCCTGCTCGAGCTGCTCCGTGTAGACCTTCCCTTGCTCCTCGGCCTTCCTGCGCTCGGTGATGTCCTGCAGCAGCCCGATCACCGCAGGCCGTCCGCCGAACGACGCCCGCGAGCCGTGCACGCCGACGTCGAACCAGGATCCGTCCTTGCGCCGGCCGCGAAAGTTGTACTGCATGCTCTTCACCTCGCCCGCGACGCGCTTGCGCACGTTCTCCTCGACCATCGCGCGGTCGGGCTCGGCGACCAGTTCGCGGAATTCCATCCCGACCAGCTGCTCGGGGGCGTAGCCGAACAGCTGCGCCAAGTGCGGGTTTACGTAGACGAAGCGGCCGCTCCTGGATGATGTAGATGCCGGTGAGGTCCTGCTCCACCAGGACGCGGTACTTGGCCTCGCTCTCCGCCAGCGCAGCCTCCGCCTCGAGGCGGCGCCGCTCGCGGTCGAGCGCTTGCAGCGTGAACGACACGTCGTCGCCCAGCTCGTTCAACAGGGCCTGCACGTCGGGCGTGTAGAAGTCCTTCTTCGCCGAGTACAGGTTGATCACGCCGACGGTTGCCGACCCCAGGCTCAGAGGGACGGCGGCCGCGGATGCGACCCCGAAGTCGAGGCAGAACTGGCGCCACGGCGCGGTGGCCGGATCGGTGAACACGTCGTTGCTGAAGTACGCTGCGCCCGAGCGCGCGGCGATCCCCGTCGGGCCGCGGCCCTGCGGCAATGCCGGGTCGACGCTCACCACCATGGCGGCGACCGGTTCTGCCATCGATTCGGTCCAGGCCTCCGGCACGACGCGCCGCGTGGCGGGGTCGACGAAGCCGATCCAGGCGCCGACCCATCCTCCGTGTCCGGCGATCACCTTGCACACGCTCCGGCACAGCTCGGCGCGCGAGCTCGAGCGCACGATCGCCGAGTTGGTGCCGCTCAGGGTGAGGTAGAGGAGATTGAGCCGCCGGATGCGCTCCTCGGCCTCCCTTTGCGCGGTGATGTCGCGGAAGTACCACACCCGCCCGTAATAGCGGCCGTCGGCAGCGATGACCGGGGACGTAAAGCGGTCGACGATGCGGCCGTCCTTGCACAGGATCTCGTCGCGCGCCTTTTCCTCCCGGTGCTCGTACAGGTCGCGGACGCGCGCCCGAAACGCCTCGGGATCGGCGATCCTGTCGGCCACCCACCGCAGCAGCGGCGCGTCGTCGTTCGTGCGCAGGACGTCCTGCGGCACCTTCCAGAGCTCGAGGAACTTCCGATTGTATGAAACGATGCGTGCGTTCTCGTCGACCAGCAGGATCCCGTCGAGCGAGGTCTCCTGCTGCGTCTTGAGCACGGTGGCCTGGAGCCGGATCTGCTCCTGCGTTCGCACGCGCTCCGAGATGTCGCGCGCGTTGAGGATGATGCCCGCGATTGTCGGCTCGTCGAGCGCGTTCTTGACGACCGCGTCGAGCCTCACCCAGTGCCCGTCCTTGCGCAGGAAGCGCTTCTCCTCGACGTGCACCGATTCCGTCGTCTGCAGGATCTGCTCCAGCTCGGCGAGGGATTGCTCGCGCTCGTCGGGATGGACGAACTCCAGGTAGCTGCGCCCGACCAGCTCCTGCGGCGCATAGCCGCCGATCTGCCTGATCGACGGGCTCACGTACTTGATGATTCCGTCGCGGGCAAGGATCGCCACCATGTCGCCGATGTTCTCGATCACGCCGCTCGCCCACTGCTGGTGCGTATGCGTCTCGCGGTCGATCAGGACCTTCGCCTCCAGCATGCGGTTGAACTCGCGCGCCAGATCGCGCAGCTCGGCGGGTCCGGTCGGCTCGAGGCGGACATCGCCGTCCCCGGCGGCAACCGCGCGCGCCGCCGCGCCGGCCCGCCGGATCGGTTGCGAGATGCTTCGAACGAAGAAGTACGCAATCAGCACCACGACGACCAGCAGCGAGGCTGCGAGCGCCAGGGCCGGCTCGGCCTTCTCCCACGCGGCGTCGACGATCATCGCCTTGCGCACGCCGGCGACCAGGACCCAGTCGGTGCCGGGAACCTTTGCCGCCGCCCTCAGGCGCACCAACCCGTCGACCCCCCGCATTTCGCCGACCCCGGGTACGCTGCGCCGGTCCGCCGCGGAGTTGTCGCGCGTGGCGACGCTCTTTCCCACCCATTTGTCGTTGCTCGATCGAGCGCATCAGGAACCTGCCGTCGGTGCCGATCACCGATGCCGCCCGGCCCTCGGGCAGGTCGCCCAGGTTCCGCTTGCGCAACTCGTCGAGATCCATCGGCAGGATGAGCATGCCGACCCGCCTGCCGGCCTCGTCGCGCACCGGAACGGTTAGCACCGTCACCCAGCGCCCGGTGTTGCGCCCGAGCCAGGCATCGCTCGCGGTGAAGGTTCCGCGCTCGAGGCCCAGCGCGAACCACGGCGTCGAGGTCGGAGTCACCGCCTGCGTATTCGGGAGATACGAGCACACCAGGCTGCCGTCGAGCCTGCGCAGCCCGAGCTGATCGACCAGTGGATCGAGCGCCGGTATGACGGAGAACACCGGGCCGCACTGCGTCGGGTCCATCTTCCTGGTCTCCGCCAGCGACGCGATCCGGGACAGCGTAAGCCTCGCGTCGCCGAGATCCCTGCCGACCCTGCCCGCGTACTGATCGGCCAGACGCTGGAGATTGTTGCGCCCGTCATCGATCTCGGCGTTCAGGTACGCATACAACAGGTAAAACAGCACCGCGCCGACGGGCACTACGACGCCGAGCATAAGCACGAGCAGCCGCGCGCCGATGCTCATCGGAGAGCGCAGACCGCCCATCGGACCAGCATGATTCGGCATCTTGGACCCTATCGGATGAACTCCCGACTCCGAACGCTCGCCCCGCCTTGTGCCACTAAGTTAGCACGAGAAACCCCACTGCCACGGGCCACAGGCCGACGAGTCGACAATCGCCAATTACGCTAGGAGATCGCGCCGAGCCCCGCGCTCGTCAGGCGATAGCGCCGGTCGCAGCCCGCGGCGGCGGCCTCGGAATGGGTGACGAGGATCGCGCCGGCGCCCTTCTCCTTCACCTGCTTCCTGAACAGCTCGAGCACCTGGCGCGCGTTGACCGGGTCGAGGTTGCCGGTGGGCTCGTCGGCGAGCACCAGCTTGGGGTCGCCGACCAGGGCGCGCGCGATGGCGACGCGCTGCAGCTCGCCGCCGGAGAGCTCGCGCGGCAGGCTCGCCTCGCGCCCGGCGAGGCCGACCGCGGCGACCAGCACGCGGGCGCGCTGGCGCGATCTCGGCCTCGGGCACGCCGCGCAGCAGCAGCGGCAGCGCGACGTTGCGCTCGACCGTGAGGTGCGGCAGGACGTGGAAGGCCTGGAAGACGAAGCCGAAGTGCTCGCGCCGCAGGCGCGTGGCGGAATCGTCGTCCGAGCGCGCCGACGTCGGTGCCTTCGAACACGACCCGGCCTTCGTCCACCGGCTCGAGCCCGGCGACGACGTTGAGCAGGGTCGACTTGCCGATCCCCGACTCGCCGATGACCGCGACGTATTCGCCCGCGGCGAGCTCGAGCGAGACGTCGTGCAGCACGACCCGCGCACCGAACTTCTTGCCGACGCGTTCGAGCCTGAGCACTAGACCCCCAGGAAGCGCTGGTGGACCTCTGGCCGGGCGCGCAGCTCGGCCGCCGGGCCGTCGAACACCACCTCGCCCTTGACCAGGATCAGGTTGCGGTCGGTGATCGCGTTCACCGCGGCGAAGTTCTTGTCCACGATCACGGTCGCGATCCCCGACTCGCCCACGCCGCGCACGATGCGCCAGATCTCGCGCGCGATCTTGGGCGCCAGGCCTTCGGTCGCCTCGTCCAGGATCAGCAGCTCCGGGTTGGTCAGCAGCGCGCGGCCAATGGTCAGCATCTGCTGCTCGCCGCCCGAGAGCTGCGCGCCGCCGTGGCCGAGCCGCTCGGCGAGGCGCGGGAAGGTCGCAAGCACCCGCTCGAGGCTCCAGTCGCGCCGCCCGCCTTCGCCCGCGCGCGCGGCCATCAGCAGGTTCTCGCGCACGCTGAGATTCGGAAAGATGCCGCGCCCCTCGGGCACGTAGGCGATGCCGCGCCGTGCCAGCCGATGGGTCGGCGCGCCGGTCATGTCCTCGCCCTTGACTCGCACGCTGCCGGCGCGCGCGCGCACCAGCCCGAGCAGGGTCTTGAGCAGCGTGGTCTTGCCCATGCCGTTGCGCCCCATCAGACCGAGCGCCTCGCCGCGCCGCACCGTGAAATCGACCCCGTGCAGGACGTGGCTCGCGCCGTAGTAGGCGTGCAGCCCGCGCGCCTCGACCAGCAGCTCAGGCATGCGCGTTGTCTCCTCCGAGATAGGCCTGCTGCACTTCGCGGTTGGCGCGGATTTCGGCCGGGCGGCCGCTGGCGAGCACCGCGCCGTTGACCATCACGGTGAGCACGTCGGCCACCGCGAACACCGCGTCCATGTCGTGCTCGACCAGCAGGATGGCGTGCCGATCCCTGAGCGCGCGAATCAGCGCCACCATGCGCCCCGACTCCTCGGCGCCCATGCCGGCGAGCGGCTCGTCCAGCAGCAGCACGCGCGGCGCGGTGGCGAGCGTCATCGCGATCTCGAGCTGGCGCTGCTCGCCGTGCGACAGCGCCGAGGCGCGCAGGTCGCCGCGGTCGCCCAGCCCGGCCGCGGCGAGCGCGCGCGCCGCGGCCGCGTTCACCTCGTGGTAGCGCTCGACGCGGCGCAGCAGCCGCATCGAGCTCGGCAGGCGCGACTGCGCCGCGAGGCGGCAGTTCTCGAACGCACTGAAGCCGAGGAAGATGTTGGTCTTCTGGTAGCTGCGTCCGACGCCGCGCTGCGAGACGCGCTCCGACGGCAGGCCAGTGACGTCCTCGCCGAACAACTCGATGCGCCCGGCGCTCGGCGCGAGGTCGCCCGAGAGCATGTTGATGAGCGTGGTCTTGCCCGCGCCGTTGGGCCCGATCACCGCGTGCACCGAGCCGCTGCGGCATTCGAGCGACACGCCCGACACCGCCGCCAGGCCGCCGAAGGAGCGGCTCAAGTCCTCGGTGCGCAGCGCCGTCTCAGCCACGGCCTGCCCCGCCGCGCCGGCGCGCGAAGATGCTTCCCAGGCCGCCGGGCAGGAACAGCACCACCGCGATGATGAAGCCGCCCAGCAGCAGCTGCCAGTGCCTGGTCCAGATCGAGAACACCAGCTCGAGCAGCATCAGCGCGCCCGCGCCGAGCGCCGGCCCGGCGAGTGTTCCCATGCCGCCCAGGATCACCATCACCAGCACCTCGCCCGAGCGGTGCCAGCCGAGCTGCCCGGGATTCATGATCCCGTCCTGCAGCGCGGTCAGGTAGCCCGCCAGCCCGGCCAGCGCGCCGGCGAGCACGAAGCAGGCGAGCTTGTAGCGGAAGGTCGGGAAGCCGAGCGAGCGCATGCGCGGCTCGTTGTCGCGGATGCCGATCAGCACGCGTCCGAACGCGGAGCGCAGCACCGTGCGCAGCAGGACGTAGGTCGCCGCCGCCAGCGCGAGCGTCAGGTAATAGCGATGCAGCAGGTTCCCCAAATCGATCGGCGTCCAGCCGAAAAGGGACATCGACGGTTTGGCGTTCAGATACTTGCCGTCCGAGCCGCCGAAGTAGTCCGAATCGCGGATGAAGAAATACATCATCTGGGCGAAGGCAAGCGTCACCATGATGAAATAGATCCCGCTCGTGCGCAGCACCAGCGCGCCGACCAGCAGCGCGGCGAGCGCCGACAGCAGCATTGCCCCGGGCAGCGACCACCACAGGCTCACCGCGGCGTCGCCGCCCACCATGGCGAGCGCGTAGCCGGCGATGCCGTAGTACAGCGCGTGGCCCAGGCTCACCAGCCCGGTGTAGCCGACCAGCAGGTCGAGGCTCATGGCGAAGATCGCCATGATCATGATCTTGGTCGCATACTGAATGTAGAAGCGCTCGCCCACCAGCGGGAACAGCACCAGCCCGACCAGCATCAGGCCGAGCAGGACGCGCAATGCGCGCGGCGCTTCCATCACGCGCTCCCGAACAGGCCGCGCGGGCGCCACAGCAGCACCGCCGCCATCACCAGGTAGACCGTCATGCCGGCGATGTGCGGGAACACCACCTGGCCGAACACGTCCGCCAGGCCGATCAGCAGCGCGGCCACCAGCGCGCCGCGCACCGAACCGATGCCGCCGATCACGATCACCACGAAGGAGATGATCAGCACCTGGTTGCCCATCCCTGGGTAGACCGAGGCCACCGGCGCGGCGAGCATGCCGGCGAAGGCCGCCAGCGCGACCCCGAGCGCGAACACCAGGCGGTAGAGCAGCCCGATGTTGATCCCGAGCGCCTGCACCATCTCGCGGTTGACGCTGCCCGCGCGGATCATCATGCCGAGGCGCGTGCGCGAGATCACGAAGTACATGCCGGCCGCGAGCAGCAGGCACACGCCCGACATCGCCAGCCGGTACACCGGGTAGGACAGCGTATCGGTGAGCCGGATCGAGAAATTCAGCAGCGCCGGCACCGCGACCCCGTGCACGTCGTCGCCGAACAGGATCGAGCGCAGCTCCTCGAACACCAGGATCAGGCCGTAGGTGAGCAGCACCTGGTACAGGTGGTCGCGCCGGTAGAGGGGCCGGATCAGCAGCCATTCCAGCGCCAGCCCGAGCAGCACCGCGAGCGCGATGCCGGCCGGCAGTGCGAGCCAGAAGTTGCCGAGCAGCCCTGTGAGCGAGAACGCGAGGTAGGCCCCGACCATGTAGAAGCTGCCGTGGGCGAGGTTGATCACGCCCATGATGCCGAAGATCAGCGTCAGGCCGCTCGCGATCAGGAACAGCAGCAGCCCGTACTGCACGCCGTTCAGCAGCTGGATCAGGAAGGTCGGGAAATCCATTTCAGCCAATAAAAAGCCGGCAGGAGCGCTGCCGGCTTTTCCCTGCGCAACCGCCCGGCAGGCCGGGCACGTCAGGCCATCTTACATCCGGTCGCCGGGTCGGCGAGCGCCTTGTGCGCCACGCCCTGCACCTTGTTCTCCATGCCCACCACCTTGCGCAGGTAGATGTCCTGGATCGGGTTGTGCGCCTTGGACAGGGTGAACTTGCCGCGCGGGCTGTCGATCTCGGCGCTCTCCATGGCGCCGATCATGGTCTTCTTCGCCTTGACGTCGCCGTTCGCCGCCTCGAGCCCGATGCGCAGCAGCTGCGCCGCGTCGTATCCCTGCACCGCGTAGACGTCGGCCTCGCGCCCCGCGGCCTTGGCGTACATCTCGCGGAAAGCGAGGTTCTTGGGAAGGATCAGGCTGTCGCCATAGTGCAGCGTCGTCTCCAGGCCCTGCGCCGCGTCGCCCTGCGCCTTGAGCGTGCCGTCGGTGAGGAAGCCCGAGCCGAACAGCGGAACGCTGTTGCGCAGGCCCGCCGCGGCGTAGTCCTTGACGAACTTGACCGCGCCGCCGCCGGCGAAGAACACGAACACCGCGTCCGGCTTGATCGAGGCGATCTCGGTCAGCAGCGACTGGAACTCGACCTTCGGGAACGGCACCCACAGGTCCTTGACGATGCTGCCGCCGTGCGCGGTGAAGTTCTCGACGAAGCCGCCGATCGCCTCCTGCCCCGCGCCGTACTTCCAGGTCAGCGTCACCGCCTTCTTCATGCCGCGCTCGGCGAGCACCTTGCCCATCGGGAAGGCCGGCTGCCAGTTCGAGAACGAGGTGCGGAAGACGTTCGGCGCGCACAGCGCGCCGGTGACCACGCCGGCGCCGGCGTTGGGGTCGATCGTCAGCGTGCCCGATTCGCGCGTCACTCGCACCATCGCGACCGCGACGCCCGAGTGCACCGGGCCGACGATCACGTCGACCTTCTCCAGGTTCACCAGCCGGTTGGTGTTGTCGGTCGCCTTGGCCGGGTTGGCCTCGCTGTCGACCTGGACGAACTCGATCTCGCGCCCGCCGAGCCTGCCGCCGTGCTCGTTCACGTGCAGCTTGAAAGCGTCGGTGATCGCCGTGCCCAGCCGGGCGTAAGTTCCGGTGTAGGGCAGCAGGAAGCCGACCTTCACCTTCGACGGCTGCGCCATGATGTACGGCGCGTGCAGCGTGGCGGCCGCGAGCGCCGCTGCGCCGGTCGCGGTCTTGAGAAATCTGCGGCGCGCATGCGCCGACGTCGGTTTGCCGTTCGTCATATATCCCCTCCTCAGATGAGCAAGCGCCAATTAGTGTAGCGGAGATTCAGCCACACGCCAGCTTGCTGCAATATGATGCAGATCAAGCTTTTCGCGAAGACCATGAAACGGACAAACACCGAAGACCTTTCCTCCGCGCTGGCGCACTTCGAGCGCGGGGGCCGGCGCGCGGCACACCGGATTGTGCAGCGCGACGAGGAAATCACCCTCGCCTGCCGGCGCGCACGGCATCGTGCACCTGATGGAGGGCGATGCGTCGAACGCGCGCTACTGGTACCGCCGCGCCGGGCGGGGCTTTCCCGTGCCGGCTCGCATCGAGGCCGAGCTCAAAGCGCTGCGCGCCGCAATCGGAAGCCTCGCATGACGCCGGCGCGCGAGGTGCGTGCAGACGACGGCAGAACGCGCTGGATCGTGCTGGGCATGCTGTTCGTGTGCCGATCCGGGCTCGGACTGCAGTTCCAGACCGTCGGCTCCGTCGGCGAAGACCTCTCCGCGGAATACGCTTTCAGCCATACCCAGATCGGCACCTTGATCGGGATGTTCATGCTGCCGGGAATGCTGGTCGCGCTGCCGAGCGGCTACGCCGGTCGCTACCTCTCCGATCGCGCGTTGGTCAGTATCGGGCTTCTCACGCTCGGCGCCGGCGGATTCATCGTGGCTGCAGCGGACGGCTTTGGTCTGCTCGGCGCCGGCCGTATTGTGTGCGGGATCGGATTCGTCCTCAGCACGTTGTACTTCACCAAGATGGTCGCCGACTGGTTCGCCGGAAAGGAGCTTGCGACCGCGATGGCGGTGCTGGTCACGAGCTGGCCGTTCGGCATCGCGATGGGACAGATCGCGTATCCGTCGCTAGCCGGCGCCCACGGCTGGCGCGCGCCGTTCGTGGTGTCAGCTGCCGATTGGACCGTGGCCGCCGTGGCGGTGTTGCTCGCCTACCGCCCGCCCCCGCGGAACGCACGCGAGACTCCGCGCGCGTCGTCCGCCCTGCCGCGCCGCGAAGTCGCGCTGACTCTGATCGCCGCGGTGGTCAGGGCGCTCTTGACCGAACGCTGGCTACGTCGTCTACCTGAGCTTCGCCCCGCAGGTCCTGGTTGCGCATGGCTACGCCCCGGCGGCCGCTGCCGGAATCATCAGCGTGGCAAGCTGGACGATGATCTTTTCGGGCGCGTTTTGGGGCCAGATTGCCGACCGCAGCGGCAGGCGCGACGTGGTGCTGTACGCCTGCCTGCTGGTGGCGATCGGCTCTCTCGCGTTCCTGCGCCAAGAATCGCTCGCGATCCCTCTCAGCTTCGCCTTCGGATTCATGGGAATAGCGCCCGCGGGCGTGATCATGGCTCTCGTCGCGGAATCGATGGCGCCGGAACGGCGCGCCTTCGGCATGGGGGTGTTCCTTACCGCCTTCTTCCTCGTCCTGACGCCGGCGCCAGGGCTCGCGGGCTGGCTCTATGACCGAAGCGGAGACGCCTACTCGGCAATCCTGTTTGCAATCGCGCTGTTCGTCGCGACCGCGCTCGCGAACCTTGCCTTCCGGATGACGCAGCGGCGGCCGCCGGCGCCGGCCGCCTGAGCGCCGCTAGGCCCGCGAACGCTCCACCTTTGCCATGAATTCCGGCGCAATCTCGCGCAAGCGCTCGTCGGTCATGCGCCCGCTTCGCATCATGTAGTCGTAGGCGAGCGCCCAGGGCTCGAGGGCGAGCTTGGACTCGAAGTCTTCGTACCAGTAGGAGCTCAGCCCCGCCGCGATCAGGAGCTTCTCGGCCACCGGCCGGCGCTCGCGCTCGAAGGCCTCCAGCGCCGTCCGCACGTCCTCGCCGGCCTGGCCGAAGGCGCGATCGAGCGCGATCGCGTCCTCGAAGGCGAGGCGCGTTCCCGAGCCGATCGAGAAGTGCACCGTGTGCAGCGCGTCGCCGATCAGCACCATGTTGCCCGCGCTCCAGCGCCGGCAGGCGAGCAGCGGGAACTGGCGCCAGACCGACTTGTTCGACACCAGCGGCCGCCCCTCGAGGTCGGCGGCGAAGACGCGCTCGCAGTAGGCGCGCGACTCGGCGTCCGACATCCGGGCGAGCCCCGCCCGGCGCCAGGTTCCGGCGTCGCATTCGACGATGAAGGTGCTCATGTCCGGCGCGTAGCGGTAATGGTGCGCGACGAAGGCGCCGTCGCGGTTCTCGCGGAAAGTCAGCGTCAGGCAGTCGAAGCGGCGGCGCGGTGCCGTACCAGGCGAACTTGTTGGTCAGCCAGCGCACGTGCGGCGCGAATCGGCGCTCGCGCGCGCGCCGCAGCATCGAGTTGGACGCCGTCGGCGCGCCGACAATGAGATCCCCGGAGAATCGAGCTCACCAGCCGGTCAACGAGCCTTTCCATAAGTTTATCCCGCACCGGACTTACTTCACAAAGCGCCTGACAAAAAAACGATTCAGCGCCAGGCGCGAGATGGCGGAAAAGCCGTTGCCGTCGATGCTCAATCTGCTCGTCGCGGTGCACGATGCGCTGCATCGGCCAGCGCTCCACGCGCGCGCCGAGCTCGCGGTGCAGCTCGGCAACGTCCCGCGCTCGAGGAAGGCGAGCGCGCCCTGCGAGAACACCACCCCGAAGCCGAAGGTGGCCTCGGGCGGGTTCTGCTCCGCCACCTCGATCTGCCAGGACGGGAAGCGGCGCTTGGCGAGCAGCGAGAAGAGCAGCCCGGCGGGGCCCGCTCCGATGACGACAACGCGCATACCCCGTACTGTAAAGTACCCGCGTGCAATCCGTGAAATGCTAATGCTGGCGCAGGCGCTCGCGGCGCTCGCCGCCGGGGCGGCCGGCGCGCTCGCTTTCGAGCGCCGCGCACCTGCCGGTGCCGTGGCTGCTCGGCTCGATCGCGGGCACCGCGCTCGCGGCGATGCTCGGCGCGCGGCTGCGCACGCCGCGCTGGCTGCGTGACCCCGTGCTCGCGGTGCTGGGGCTGATGATGGGCTCGACCCTGCACGGCGAAGCAGCAGCGTCGCTCGCGCGCTGGCCGCTGACGCTCGCCGCGGTCGCGCTCTACGTCGTGGTCGTGACCGCGACGCTTTACTGGTTCCCTGCGCCGCTTGGCCAGCTTCGACCCGGTGACGGCCTACTTCTCCGCCGCGCCGGGCGGCTTCATGGCGATGACCGTGATAGGACGACGCATTCAGGCAGCCATACACGGCGGAACATCGTGCTCGCGCATTCGATCCGGCTGGTGCTGGTGGTGTTCACCCTGGTCACGGCGTACCACGTCGCGCTCGGCGGCGCGCCGCCGCGCTGGGTGCCGCTCGCCGAGCTCGGCGCGCGCGACTATGCGCTGTTCGCGCTGCTCGGCGCGGGCGGCTGGTGGCTCGCGCGCCTGGCGCGCCTGCCCGCCGCGCCGATGCTCGGGCCGATGCTGGCGATGGGCGCGGCGAGCCTCGCCGGCCTCGCGCGCGCGCCGATGCCGACCGCGCCGCTGCTCGCCGCCGAGCTCGTGCTCGGCGCCGGCATCGGCGCGCAGTTCAGCGGCATCGGCCTGCGCGAGCTCTTGCACGGCGGGCTGATCGCCCTGCTTTCCACCGTCTACATGCTGGCGCTGTCGCTCGCGCTGGCCTGGCTGCTCGCGCCGCTCACCGGGGTCGCCTTCCCGGCGCTCTTCCTCGCCCTCTCGCCGGGCGGCATGTCGGGCGTGTCATTGGTCGCGCTCGCGCTGGGGGTCGAGCCCGCTTTCGTCACCTTCCACAACGTGTTCCGCGTTTTCCTCATCCTGCTCGCGGGGCCGCTGGTGTTCCGCTGGGCACGGCCGAAACGTGCTTGAATACCGGCCGATGAGCCCTTCCCTCTCGTTCGGCCCGGTCGATGTCTACCTGGGCGAGAAGTCCGGCAAGTATCCCGACGGCAACCAGGTGCTGGTACGCGGCGCCGACACGCTCGCGGCCTTCGACACGCCGCTCGTCGCCAACCGCATCGGCGCCGCGCTCGAGGCGGCCGACCTCGTGATCCTCGGCCACGTGCACGAGGACCACGTTGCCGGGCTGCACCGGCTGCCGCGCGCGCGGGTGCTCGCGCCGCTGGGCGACCTCGAGGCCATGAGGAAGCCTGGAAGGCCTTCTGTGCCATCCACCGGCTACGTGAGCGCTGGTGCCGCCGGCGATGAAGGCGAAGACAATCGAGCGGCTTTTTCACTCGACCGTCGCGCTGTGGGGACGCCGAAGGTGACGGCGATGACGTGCTCTGGGAGCTGGGCGGCTGTGCGACGGTACGCGGTGCCGCACGCTGCTTTGAGATACTCGGGGCGCAGCGTGCCGCTCGTCGAGCCCGGCTGCTTGGCCTTCACCCGCGACATCGACCTCTTCCTCGTTCGGGCCGGAACCACGGCGAAACGCCATATCGAACCTCGAGGGCGTTCCCTGCCGCACGCTGCGTGCGGTGGCCGAGGCCGCCGGCATGTGTCTGGATCAATCTCCCACCACAAGGGGCGTGATCGACTGAGGGTGAGACCTTCCTCTCGCTGCTCGAGGCCTTCGTCTCCAGGATCGAGGCGCGCGAGGAAGCGATCACCGCGACCTCGCTCGAAGCCCGTCCGCGCGCGCTCGACAGGAAGCTCGTCGGCGCACTGGCTTCATGTACCTGTGTGACTACGATGACGTCTTCATCGATGACGCCGAGCGCCGCACGATCGCGCAGCACCTGGCCTCGCTCACCGCGCGTGGCCGCGTCGCCGAGGAAGACGGACGCTACCGGCTCGCTGCCTGACAGAGATCCGGCAGCACCTCGCCGATGTTCCCGCGCAGCACCGCGTCGGCGATGTCATCGAACGGCGTCGGTTCGGCGTTGACGATCACCACGCGCGCGCCGGCGGCTTTCGCCTCGGATACCGCCCCCGCTATCGGATAGACCTGCAGGCTGGTGCCGACCGCGATGAAGCAGTCGGCTTCGTCGGCCGAGCGCATCGCGCGCGCGATCACCTCTGGCACCAGCTTCTGCCCGAACGAGATGGTGTCGCTCTTCAGGATGCCGCCGCAGAGCGTCGCACGGCGGGTCGTCTTCGCCCGCGAGCAGCCTCACCAGCGTGCTGCATGGGCCCTTTCCAGCCGCAACTCCTGCACACCACCTTAAGCACCGTGCCGTGCACCTCGATCACTCGCTCGGGCGAATTGCCGGCCTTCTGATGCAGGCCGTCGATGTTCTGCGTGATCAGCGCATGCAGCTTGCCGCGCCGCTCGAGTTCGACGATGGCCTCGTGGCCTGCGTTCGGCCGCGCCTCCCACGCCGGATGCACGAGGCGCGCGTGCCATGACTTCTTGCGTATGGCCGTCGGCCAGGTAGTGCGGAGTGTCGAAAGCTTCTCCGCCGCCGGGTTCCTGGTCCACACCCCCTGCGGCCCGCGGAAATCCGGAATTCCAGACTCGGTGGAGATGCCCGCGCCGGTGAGCACCACCACCCGCTGCGCCTCTCCGACCCAGGCGCGCGCGGCTTCGCAGCGGCGCTTTCGTTCGTGGCGCAACTCTAACCGCGTTGCGCCCGGTCGCGTCAACCCGTGCGAAGGTTGATCACGTAGAGGTCGACGTAGCGCTGCCCGAGCGACTGCGCCTTCTCGAACTGGGCGAGCGGCATCAGCCTCGCGAGCTTGTCGATGATTTTCTGCCCGCCGGCCTCGCCGCTCGCCGCGGCGGCGTCGGCCCAGGCGTAGGCGAGGACCGGATTGGGCCCGACGCCGCGCCCTTCGAGGTAGAGGTTCGCCAGGTTGAGCTGCGCCGCGCCGCTGCCCTGCAGCGCCGCCTCGCGGTACAGCTTGGCCGCGAGCACAGAATCGGGCGCCACGCCTCGGCCCGAGTCGTACAGACGCCGAGCGCCTCCTCGGCGCGCGCATTGCCGCGCGCGGCGAGCGGCTTGAGGCGGGTGACGGCGACGGAATAATGCCCCTGGTCGATCGCCTGTTGCGCCTGCGCGATCGCCGGGGCGGCCTGCGCGAGGGCGGGAACGAGCAGTCCGAGCAGGACGAGGAAGAACCGCGAATGAGCATGGAGAACCTCCATCTCAGTGCTGCAGATGGAGCGAGCCTAGCGCAGCGAGCTTAGGCCAGCCTTAACGGCATATCGCTAGCGCATGAAATTCAGCGCCAGCCCCGGCCGGGGCCAGTCCGCCGCCACCAGCTGGCCCGAGGTGCTGAGCGTGACGTAGGCGGTGCCGAGCCCGGGCCCGCCGAAGCAGATATTGGTCGTGTAGTCGTCGGGCAGCGGCAGGTGCTCGACGCGCGACCCGTCCGGCGAGACGAGCGTGATGCCGCCGTTGAACAGCGTCGCGACGCAAATCCTGCCGTCGGAGTCGAGCGCGAGCGAGTCGAGCAGCTGGAAACCGGGCAGCCCCGCCACCAGCTCGCCGCCGTTCAGCGAGGGGTAGCGGCGCCGCTTGACCACGCCGGGCGCCTCGAGGTCGAACGCCCACAGCCGCCCGGTAAGGGTCTCGGCGACGTAGAGCCGCGTCTCGTCCGGCGACAGGCCGATCCCGTTCGGCGTCAGCAGCGGATAGATCACCTCGTGGATGGAGCGGCCGTCGATGCTCGCGTAGTACACGCCGCCGCGGTCCATGTCGCGCTCGCGCGTCTTGCCGTGGTCGGTAAACCACATTCCGCCGGCGCGGTCGAAGACGATGTCGTTGGGGCCCTTGAGCGGCCCGTTCGGGCCCCGGTCGTAGAGCACGCGCGCCTCGCCCGTCGCGAGATCGACCCGCTCGATGCGTCCGCCGCGGTAGTCGTCGGCCTGGTCGAGCGGAACCAGCCCGCGCCTGCCCTCGTGCCAGCGGAATCCTCCGTTGTTGCAGACGTAGACCGCGCCGTCGGGCCCGAGCGCGGCGCCGTTCGGTCCGCCGCCGAGCTCGGCCACCACCTCCACCGCGCCGTCTGCACGCACGCGCGAGAGCGTCCCTCGCGCCACCTCGACAAGCAGCACGCTGCCGTCGGCCATCGCGATCGGCCCTTCCGGAAAGCGCAGGCCGCGCGCCATGATGCGAAGCTTCGTTTCGGAGTCTGACACCGTGTCTATCTTCCCATATTCGCGGTTGCCTCGCCGCGCGGCGAGCGTCTAGACTGGGGGCCGTGCCGGAGCGCATCCGCCGGCCGTCGGTCCATCGCCATCAGGAGGGGAATGCCATGAAGAGAATCGCCATCTGGGCGGGCGCGCTTGCGCTCGCGATCACGTGGGCCGGGAGCGCCTTCGCGCAATCGACCCTGGCCGCCGTCAAGGCCAAGGGCTACGTCCAGTGCGGAGTGAACACCGGTCTGGCCGGGTTCTCGCAGCCGGACTCGAAAGGCGTCTGGCACGGGCTCGACGTCGACATGTGCCGCGCGGTGGCCGCCGCCGTGTTCGGCGACGCGAGCAAGGTGCACTACACGCCGCTCACCGCGCAGCAGCGCTTCACCGCGCTGCAGTCGGGCGAAATCGACATGCTCTCGCGCAACACGACCTGGACCATCACGCGCGACACCAATCTCGGCCTCACCTTCGCCGGCGTCGACTACTACGACGGGCAGGGCTTCATGGTCCCGAAAAAGCTCGGCGTGAAGAGCGCCAAGGATCTCAACGGCGCCACCATCTGCGTACAGCCGGGCACCACCACCGAGCTCAACCTGGCGGACTACTTCCGCGCCAATCACATGACCTTCAAGCCGGTCGTGATCGAGAAGCTGGAGGAGGTCACGAACGCCTTCTTCTCCGGCCGCTGCGACGTGTTCACCACCGACGTGTCGGGCCTGGTCTCGACCCGCGGCTCGCGCGCGCCGAACCCCGCCGATTACGTCATCCTGCCGGAAGTGATCTCCAAAGAACCGCTCGGGCCGGTGGTGCGCCGCGGCGACGAAAACTGGTTCGACATCGTCAAGTGGTCGCTGTTCGCGATGCTCAACGCCGAGGAGCTCGGCCTGAGCTCGAAGAACATCGAGCAACAGCTGAGCAGCACCAATCCGGCGATCCAGCGTTTCGTCGGCGCTTCGGGCGACATCGGCAAGATGATGGGACTCGACGACCGCTGGGCCTACAACATCGTCAAGCAGGTCGGCAACTACGGCGAGTCGTTCGAAACCAATCTCACGCCGCTCGGCTTCGACCGCGGGCTGAACAGACTCTGGACCCACGGCGGCATCATGTACGCGCCGCCGCTCCGCTGAGGTGAACGCCGCCTCGCGGCCGCGCAGGTCGTGGTCGCTGTACGACCTGCGCGTCCGCGCGATCCTGTACCAGGTCCTGCTGGTGGTGGCGGTCGGCCTGGTCGCGTGGTTCCTGATCTCGAACACCACGCACAACCTCGCAGCGCGCAAGATCGCGAGCGGCTTCGGCTTCCTCAAGCGCGAAGCCGGCTTCGCGATCGGCGAGACCACGCTCATCAGCTACAGCGCCGCGGACACCTATCTGCGGGCGCTCACGGTCGGCGTGCTCAATACCTTCCGCGTGTCGCTGGTCGGCATCGTCGCCGCCACGCTGCTCGGCACGCTGATCGGCCTGGCGCGGCTGTCGCATAACTGGTTGCTGTCCAGGCTGGCCGGCGGCTACGTCGAGACATTGCGCAACGTGCCGCTGCTGGTGCAGCTTTTCTTCTGGTACACGGTCATCTCGGACAATCTGCCCGGGCCGCGCCAGGCGCTCTCCCCGCTGCCCAGCGTATTTCTGAGCAACCGCGGCATTGCGCTGCCGGTGCTGCACGCCCACCCCGCGCACGCCTGGATGGCCGCGGCGCTGGTCGCCGGTGCGCTCGGCGCCTGGCTGCTCGCGCGCTGGGCCAGGCGTCGCCAGGCGCTCACCGGCCTGCCGTTCCCGACGCTCGCCGTGGGCAGCGCGCTGGTGCTCGGCCTGCCGCTGCTGGTGTTCCTGCTCGCCGGCGCGCCGCTGCACGTCGAGCGCCCGGTTCTGCGGGGCTTCAACTTCACCGGCGGCATGACGCTTACACCCGAGTTCGCCGCCCTGCTCGGCGGGCTGACCACCTACACCGCGGCCTTCATTGCCGAAATCGTGCGCGCCGGCGTGCTTTCGGTCGAGCGCGGCCAGTTCGAGGCCGCCTACGCACTCGGGCTGCGGCCGCCTCGCGCGATGCGCCTGGTGATCCTGCCGCAGGCGCTGCGCGTGATCGTGCCGCCGATGACCAGCCAGTTCCTCAACCTGACCAAGAACAGCTCGCTCGCGGTGGCGATCGGCTATCCGGACCTGGTGTCGATCGCCAACACGACACTGAACCAGACCGGACAGGCGATCGAGGGCATCGCGATCATCATGGCGGTGTACCTGACGATCAGCCTTTCAATCTCGGCCTTCATGAACTGGTACAACAAGCGCATCGCGCTGAAAGGCGCGACCCGGTCATGAGCGCCGCCACCGACAGCGCCGCGCCGCGCCGCCTGCCGGGCGGACGAGCCGTCGAATGGCTGCACGCGAACCTGTTCTACAGCGTGCCGAGCACGCTCGCCACGCTGGCGCTGCTCTACCTGGCCTGGAAGCTGGTGCCGCCGTTCGTCGACTGGGCCTTCATCAACGCCATCTGGCACGCGCCGAGTCCGTCGACCTGCCGCGCCGCCGCCGGGCACGGCGCCTGCTGGGCCTTCATTGTAGAGAAGCACCGCTTCATCCTGTTCGGCACCTATCCCTACGCGCAGCAGTGGCGGCCCGGCCTCGGCATCCTGCTTTTCATCGCGCTGTACGTGGTCAGCTCGCTGCGCGCGTGCTGGCGGCCGTGGCTCGCCTGGGTATGGCTCGGCGGCCTGGCGCTGATCGGCGCGCTGATGTGGGGCGGCGTGCCGGGCCTGCCGTTCGTCGAGGACGGGCGCTGGGGCGGACTGATGCTGACGCTGATCCTCGCCACCTTCGGCATTGCCGCCGCCTTTCCGCTCTCGGTCCTGCTCGCGCTGGGCCGGCGCTCGAACATGCCCGCGGTGCGCACGGCCTGCGTGCTCTACATCGAGCTGATCCGCGGCGTACCGCTGATCAGCCTGCTGTTCATGGCCTCGGTGATGCTGCCGCTGTTCCTGCCGGCGGGCGTATCGATCGACAAGCTGCTGCGCGCGCAGATCGCGATGGTCATGTTCGCCATGGCCTACCTGGCCGAGGTGGTGCGCGGCGGTCTGCAGGCGATCCCGATCGGGCAGTACGAGGCGGCCGAGGCGCTCGGCCTGTCGTACTGGCGCAAGATGCTGCTGATCATCCTGCCGCAGGCGCTGCGCATCTCGATCCCGCCGCTGGTCAATACCTTCATCGCCTTCTTCAAGGACACCTCGCTGGTGGTGATCATCGGCCTGTTCGACCTGCTCAGCGCGGTCAAGGTGGCGCTCAACGAGCCCGCCTGGAGCGGCTACGGCATGGAGGCGTATCTGTTCGCCTCTCTGGTCTATTTCGCGTTCTGCTTCTCGATGTCGAAGTACAGCCAGCGGCTGGAGCGCGACCTGTCGCGCGGACGCAAACACATCCTGCGGGAGGACTGACTTGGCCAACGACAAAGGCGGCACGAACGGCGGACCGATCATCGAGATGCGCGGCGTCGACAAGTGGTTCGGCGAGTTCCACGTGCTGCGCGGGATCGACTTCTCGGTCGCGCGCGGCGAGAAGATCGTCATCTGCGGCCCTTCCGGCTCGGGCAAGTCGACCATGGTGCGCCTGATCAACCGGCTCGAGTCGCACCAGCGCGGCACGATCGTGGTCGACGGCATCGAGCTGGCCGACGATATCAAGGCGATCGAGGCCATCCGGCGCGAGGTCGGCATGGTGTTCCAGCAGTTCAACCTGTTCCCGCACCTGACGGTGCTGCAGAACCTGACGCTCGCGCCGACCTGGGTGCGCCGCATGCCCAAGCGCGAGACCGAGGAGCTGGCGATGCAGCTGCTCGAACGCGTACGCATCGCCGAGCAGGCCGACAAGTACCCGGCCCAGCTCTCCGGCGGCCAGCAGCAGCGCGTCGCGATCGCGCGCGCGCTCGCGATGCGCCCCAAGGTGATGCTGTTCGACGAGCCCACCTCGGCGCTCGACCCGGAGATGATCAAGGAAGTGCTCGACGTGATGATCGAGCTCGCGGGCGAGGGAATGACGATGCTGGTGGTCACGCACGAGATGGGCTTCGCGCGCACCGTTGCCGACCGGGTCGTGTTCATGGACCGGGGCGAGATCGTCGAGACCGGCAAGCCGGAGGAATTCTTCTCGGCGCCGAAGACCGACCGCGCGAAGCTGTTCCTGAGTCAGATCCTCGGCCACTAAACCTCAGAATCCGTAGCTCGCCCTCAGCCCGACGACCCAGGCGTTGGGGATGTCGGTCCCGCGCTGGACGACGTACTGCAGGTCGGGCTGCAGGCTGAGGCGCGGCGTCGCCTGCGCGAGGCAAGTCAGCTCGATCACCGACTCGGCACCGCGCGCAAGCTCGGCGTGCGCGACTCCGAGCGCAAGCAGGTCGTCCGGGCGCGAGCCAAGCAGCCCCTTGTAGCTCAGGCCGGCGTCCAGATAGGACTTGACCTCGTTCCGGTCCGAGGGCGCCGCGCCGACGCGCAGAAACGCGTTCAGCGCCCGCGCCCCCGCGCGCCACAGCGTGCGGTCCGCGATCGCATACAACCCCCGGTTGCCGCGATGATCGGCAAAGGTCGCGTTCTGGTACCAGCCCCCAAGCTTGTATTGGCCGCCCGCGAGCTGCAGCTCGCCCATCCACAACGTGCCGCCGCTGGTGCTGAAGGTGGTGCCGTAGCGGTTGCAGCGCTGCGGATCGCCCGTGCAGCCGCTGCCGGCCGGATCGCCCGCGAACGCCGCCAGCAGCAGTCCGACATCGTGCTTTGGCTCCAGGCGCAACCGGACGCCGGGCGCCGCCAGCGGATATCCGGGACCGCCGTGGGTCAGGTTGGCGGCGGCGATCGGGGCCCAGCCGAAAGTTCCGTTGATGAAGACCGACGCGGTCTCGCTGACGAGGAACTCCTCGTCGGCGCCAAGCTGCCCGGCGCGCAGCGATGCGCCCCCACCGAGCGCCTTCTGCAGCCAGAGCGAATACAGGCGCGTGGTCGGCCTGGCTTCGATGTTGCTCACCGTCATCACGTTGCCGACGTCGTTCTCGGACAGCTGATAGCCGTGGATCTGGTAGGCGCTCGCGTGCAGCACGGTCCCGTGCCAGCCGGCGAGCTGCGCCAGATCGGCGTCGAGCGAAAGATCGGCGCGCCCCTCGTAGGCGGCCCCGCGACGGATCCCGCCCGAGGCGACTCCGATCACCTCGCCGGTGTAGCGCAGCTCGAGCCGGATGCCTTCGGCGCGCGCCGGCGCGGCGATGGACCAGGCCGGCAGGCCGACGAAGACGATCTGAATCAACAGGGCGAGACAGCCCTTACTCAAACCTTGCATGGCGGTGTACCATTTTGTGGAACCCCTACACGCGGTAGGGCAAAAGAGATCCCAACAAGATGCGTGCGTCCGCGAACCCTGCGGTCACGGTCCTCCCAGGCGCAGCGCGTGTTGCCCTGCGGCACGACATCCAGGATTTCCCGCGAACCCTAAGAAGTTTTCTTGCCGAGCGCAAGACAGGGGCGATGCTGTGGGTGCTGCTGGCCTTTGCCGCGACCGGCGCCGCTGCGGCGGACCTTACCCAACTGCGATCGCCCGCCGGCGGGAATCGTCCCGTGCTCGAGCGCAAGGCAGCCATGCCATCCGCGTCGCCGATCGGCAGCGTTTCACCCCAAGTCGGCCCCTGGCATACCTTTGCGCATGTCAGCGCCAGCGGGCTGGCAGGCGCCGCGAATATCCGCGTGGTCTGGTTTCCGGGCGACGACGATAGCCAGCCGCAGGCCGGCGCGATCACGGCGACGATGCGCGGGCGCACGGCGCCCGACCAGGTCGAGATCGAGATTCCCGCCGACGCCGGCGGGCCGCAGGGCGGCGTAGTGCGCATCCTGGCGTTCATGCCCGGGCGGCTGCAGCCGCTGTTCGTCGCGCGCTTCACCG
This sequence comes from uncultured beta proteobacterium, assembly GCA_963811085.1. GTDB lineage: Bacteria > Pseudomonadota > Gammaproteobacteria > Burkholderiales > SG8-39 > DAHVFK01. Next base: position 53,238 of record CAWEPV010000003.1, read on the forward strand.
TCGGCGCAGGCACGCCGCCGCTGACGACCGGACGCCTCGTGTTCAACGGCCTGCGCCCGCGTGCGATCACCACCGCGCCGCTGCAGATGAGCGGATCGCCGCCGAGAATCATTGTGACCGAGACACTGCGCGTGAGCGGGCCGCGGCTGAAGGACATCACAACGCCGCAGCTCGTCATGAGCGGGAAACACTAAGAACATTCACGAAGGGGGGAATATGACGATACGACGACTCGGCAAGGGCATCGCTTTGCTCTTCGCGGCAGCGATGGCCGGCCCCGCGGCGGCCGCGCAGTTCACGTTCACCGTTCCGATCGAGATCCGGGATATCGACCCGCAGTTTCCGTACGCGCAGGTGGGTTGCAACATTCAAGCTGCCGACAACACGATGCTCGGTTTCACGAATGTGATCTTCGACATCCGCCCCAACAACCGCCCATACTCGGCAAACGTCACCGTACCCGTGGACTTGATTCCCGGAAAGAGCGCGTCCGCGGTCACGAACTACGTGTGCGGCCTCATGTTCTGCAAAACCTCGCAAGGTGCCACTTGTGTGAGGCCGGTTCCTTCGAACCCCGCGACGCCCCAGCCCGAGCCCGGCACCCAGTTCATCCCCCAGGTGAACGGACAGATCAGATGACGCGCGTCGCAGTGTCAATGTTCCTCGCGCTCGCCGTGGCGAGCGCCGCTGCGGCCGATCTGCCCCAGCTGCGATTACCCGCCGCTGCGGATCGTCCTGTGCTCAAGCAGAAGGCACCGATTCCATCGGGGCCGCCGACCGGCAGCGTCGCGCCCGAAGTTGGCCCGTGGCATACCTTCGCGCGCGTCAGCGCCAGCGGGCTCGCAAACGCCGAGAGCATCCGTGTCGTGTGGTTCCCGGGCGACGACGATAGCCAGCCGCAGGCGGGCGCGATCACGGCGACGATGCGCGGGCGCACCGCGCCCGACCAGGTCGAGATCGAGATTCCCGCCGACGCCGGCGGGCCGCAGGGCGGCGTGGTGCGCATCCTCGCGTTCATGCCCGGGAAGTTGCAGCCGGTGTTCATTGCCCGCTTCACCATCGGCGCGGCGGCGCAGGCCGCCTCGTCGCAGAACGCGGCGACCACGACCGGGTCCTTCGAGCTCGCGGCCGGGGAGCGGACCGGCTGGCCGCTCGTGATCGGCCAGCCCGGCCCGATAGACGTACGCGTGAGCGCGCACGGGGCGCCGGTGGTGCTCACACTCACGCACCCAGGCGGGCGCAGCGAGCAGCAGACCGGCAGCGGGACGCTCGCGCTGCAGGCGAACGCCACGCCCGCGGACGTGGCGCAGGGACAACTCTGGACCGTGGGCTTGCGTCCCGCCGCGGCGACGAGAACCCCGTTGCTGCACGCCGCACGCGCGGCGGTGAAGGCCGCGCCGGCGGTGGTGGCGAGCGGCAGCATCACCGTCAAGCACCCGCCGGGCGACGCGACGCGCGCGCAAGGCGAGGCCGCGCAGCGCAGCCAGGCCATCGGCGGCCAGGGCGCAGTCGGCACCATCGCCGCGCAGCGCTCGACCGGAACGGAGCTGCAGCTGGTCGCTCCCGGCTCCTCGACGGCGGCCATGCAAGCCCAGCAAGCCGCGCGTTTGCGCGCGCAGTTCGATCAGGCTCGACGTTCTTCCTCGTCCGCGCCTTCGACCGCGGCCGCAATCACGGAGCTGAGCGCGTCCGAGGGACGCCCGGGCGACCAGGTACTGATCAAGGGCGCCGGCTTCGGTGCGCAACAAGGCACGGTGACCTTCAGCGTCGAACCCAACTCGGCGCTCGCTGCGCCGATCACTGCGTGGAGCGACACGGTGATCCTGGTCAACGTGCCCGACGTGTCCGGCATGGCGCAGCCTTACGCCGGCCAGTTGCGCGTCGAGGGCGCCGCAAGCCTCGGCGCGCCGTTCCGCTTCATCCCGTTGTACGAGACCCGCGTCCTGGTGCCGCAGTTCGGCGAACTGACACTCGACAATCCGAGCGCCCTGGAGGGCAACATCTGCCACCCCGCGTGCCGCATGGGTGCCAGCCTGGACCTTCTCGTCGGACATCGCGGCGACGACAGCTTCTTCCGCACCAGGAGGCTGAAGAACGGCTGGAAGGTCTCCCAGGTTTACTTGGTCCACGTTCAAGGCAACGACGACCTGCAGGGGCCCTGGATCGACGGCCGCGCCGACGCCACCATCACCGAGGCGCGCGTCGGCACCGATTCGCCCTACGTAAGCGTGCACTGGTGGAACGACGCATTCGGCTCCATGGCTTACCTGCCGCGGATCGTCATCGCTGGGCCGAAGGGAGTGCCGTACGAATGAGACGCGCCGCAGCAATGCTTTGGCTGGGCCTTGCCGCGACGGGCGCGGGCGCGGCCGACCTGCCGCAGTTGCGAACGCCCGTCATCGCGGACCGCCCGGTGCTCAGGCCAAAAGTGCCGATTCGCTCGGCCCCGCCGATTGGCAGCGTCTCGCCCGACGCCGGCGCCTGGCACACGTTCGTGCGCCTCACCGCCAGCGGGCTCGCCGACGCCGAGAGCATCCGCGTCGTCTGGTACCCGGGCGACGACGATAGCCAGCCGCAGGCCGGCGCGATCACCGCGACGACGCGCGGACGCACCCCGCCCGACCAGGTCGAGATCGAGATTCCCGCCGACGCCGGCGGGCCGCTGGGCGGCGTGGTGCGCATTCTCGCGCGCATGCCCAAGCAACGGCAGCCGCTGTTCGTCGCGCGCTTCAGAGTGGGCGCGGCCAAAACCGCCCAACCGGCGCCGGCACCAGCCGCACAGAGCACGAGTACGACTCCGCCGCCGCCGGCGTCCGGACCGAAGGCCACGGCCCGGTTGGATCTGCGCACCGGCTCGAGCGCCAGCTTCGGCGCTGGAAGCATCGTCGCCTCCGGCCAGCGCGTCGGCCTGGGCCTCTACGTGACCCTCGACAGGTTCGGCAGCTACTTCCTGCAGCTCAACCCCGACGCGGGCGGCCACTTCCAGGTGCGCACCACCGTCAGCAACATCCAGGGCGCCACCAGCCTGCTGCTGGAGAGCGCGGAAGGCTCGATCAGCTGTCCGCTCGTGCGCAATCCGGGCTACCGCAACTTTCAGACCTGCGATCTGGTGTTCGACCTGCCCTCCGCGCGCCAGGTCGCGATCACGGTGCGCAAACGGGCCGACGCGGTGAGCCAGATCACGCTGGTGAAATTCGACGTCACGCGCGAGAGCCCGTCCGGCGGCGCGCTCGCCGCCGCGCAGCTCGTCCTGGCGGGACCGCAGGAAGTGGGCTTCGACAACCTGCCCGGCGCCAAGGCGAACGCGAACGGAACGGACGTGAGCAACGGCGCGCACGTCGAGCTGCGCGACAACAGCATTCTCGGCGTCAATCTGCTCGCGCCTCCCGCCGGCAGCTATCGCTTCCGCGCGATGATCAGCAACACCGCAGCCGCCACCCAATTCACCTTCCAAGGCGCCGGCCAGCAGGCCACCTGCAACATCCCCGCCACCCCCGGCTACCAGAACGCGACGCCGTGCGACCTGGTCGTGTCGGTCTCGACCGCAGGCGCCAACCTCGGCGTCTTATTGACGAAGCAGCCGGGCGGCGCGCCCGCGGCGACCGTGGACACCGTGTATGTGTACCAGGAGTAGCGCAGTCCTTCTCGGTGTGTGGTTGAGCACCGTTTCATCGCTCCCGGCGGCGCAGACGACGGGCCTGCCGACGCGCGACGGCGCAACGGGCTACGTCGGAGACGAAGCGCAGAGAAAGCTGGGCGAGCCGCTGCCACCCGGCCCGGGCCCCGCGCCGACCGGGATCGACCCGTCGCGCACGAACGGACTGCCGCGTCCCGCTACCGAGAGGGCGATCGTCATTCCACGCGAAAACTGTGGCACTTTCTGGACCGGCTGGGTCAACGATCCGAGTGCGGACGTCAATCCCTGCCCCGCGAACTGCAAACGGGGCGAGCGCGTGCAAATCAACCAACACAAGAGCGGCAACATCACGCAGTACGAGGCGAAGTACGAGTGCTACCTGCCGCAGCTCGAGATTCGCCCTGCGCCCGGCGCGCGCCAGCTCCCGGCGGCAGGCGCCACCCCGCGCAAGAATTGCGGCACGGTGTGGACCGGATGGAAGAGCGACCCTCATGCGGACGTGAACCCCTGCCCTGCGAACTGCGAACGGGGCGAACTGCGCCGGGTCAATCGCAATCGCTCGGGTGACAAGTTGCTTTACGACATGAACTACCAGTGCTACGTAAGGGAACCCGCAGCCGAGAAAGCGGCGGCAGCTCACGAGAAACCGAAGCCGGCGGGCGGAATCAGGAATCGCACGCACGAAACCCTGAGACCGAAGATCATCGCGACAGAACCAATCCGACTGAGTGGAACCAGACCGGCGCCATTGCTCGTATCTGCGGCGCAGATTCAACTGACGGGAACGCGCGTCCCGCCGACGTTCATCACCACGCCGCAGATTCGGCTGACCGGAACGAGACCCTAGACGACCACGCTCGAGGCAATTACGCGCCAGGAACCCACGATGAAGACCACAAGAAGATTTGTCGCGACCGCAATCGCGTATTCACTTTCGCTCCTGGCGTCGACCTCCGCCTTGGCGGGGGCGGACATCGTTCTGAGGGTCCCGCTCGACGTCAAGTACCTGGATGAAGGCTTTCCGAGCGCGCTGGTCAAGTGCGAAGTATCCGCCGTGAAGGCAGGAACGAGAACCGTCATCGGATCGGGAGTTTCCCAGATCGCTCCGAACGCGAATACGGGCACGCTCCCGGTCTCGATGACGGAAGTTGCCGTAACTGTCACGGCGGGCAACGACCCGCTTAGCGCCGATCATTATCGCTGTCAGCTCTATCTCGCGGCGCGCGGGATCACGCCAGAAGTCCCGATCGACTGCACAAATCAATCATTCTATGTACTCTCAGCTGACGCCATTGGCGTAGGTGCCTTCAAGACTGGCGCACATTACGATGCATCGGTGCGCGACATGACGAAGCCATGTCAGTCGATCGTGGAAGGTGTCGTTTCGCACCCATGATAAGAAGCGGCCGAAAAGTGACCCACACGATCCGCATGACCTGGCTGGCGGCGGGTCTGCTATCGCTCGTCGCTTGGACGACGATCTTTGCGTCCCCAACGGCTGCGCAAGAACTTGCCCTCTGGCTCGACGTCCCCGCCGCCTGGCCGCGCACGGTCGAGAAAGGCGTGGTCGCCGTTTCGCCGAACGACTTGCCGCCCAGCGCGACGCTGGTGCTGATGGTCGAACCGCCCCGGAAGTCGAACGAATCGCTCGCTGCCGCCTACGAGCAGGCGCTGCGCGACCTCGGGCCGTGGCGGCCGGTGGGCAGCGTTGCGGAGCAGAAATTCGATAACGGCTGGGTGTTCCGCTTCGGCGTGGGCGTCGCGACGCTGCAGGGAAGGAATTACACGGCGGAAACGGCGGTGGCCCGGCGCGGGGAGCTGCGGGTGCGGTTCTGGGTGCTCGCTGATTCGGACGCGACGTTCAACCGCTACAAGGGAGCGATCGGGACCGCGATCGCGAGCGCACAGGACATCACGCATCCGCCGGCGCGGGCTGCAGCACCGCCGCCTGCCTCCTTGAAGAGCGCGAGACTGGATCCGAAGTTCGGCCAGGGCGTGTCCGGCGTTTACGTCGGGCTCGAGCGCGGCTTGAGCCTGCACGCCGGAGCGGGCACGGGTCCGCAGCAGGTCTTCAACCAGTCGAGCGGGCGCTACGAGACCTCTCGGATGGGCAGCGCGCCGCAGTTGCAGACGCAGATCAGCGACTACTCGGAAGTCGACGTGTTCTACCCGGACGGCACCTACCGGCGCAAGCTCCCGGTGCGCGGGCTGCCCACCGAGTTGAGCTGGGAGCGCCAGGCGGGGACCTGGCAGCGCCAGGGCAAGCGGATCGTCGTCCGGCGCGGCTCGTACACCACCTCCTACACGATCGAAAACGATCGCACGCTGATCTCGGAGCGCGGGCGCGCCTGGACCAAGGTCGCGTCGCCGCGCGCGCGGCTCGACGGCGTGTACGCGCGCGAGGACTACCGGGACGCGGGCGCACCGCGGCTGGTGCTGCGCGCCGACGGCAGCTACGAGGACCGGGGCGGCTTCCTGCACATGATCGGGACGGCGTGGAACCTGGTGGTGCCGGACGGCGACGCGATGGTCAAGCGCTGGAACGAAGCGCAGGCGCGCCGCGGGCTCGGCCCCGGCGGCGGGACCTACACGCTGGAAGACTTCACGCTCACGCTGCGCGACCGCGACGGGCGGGTTTGGCAGTTCAACATCTACCTGCCGCCGGGTGAGGCCGCGCCCCGGCCGCGCCGGCTGGTGATCAACGAGCGGGCGCTGGTGCGGGAATGATGAAAGGGATCTTCTGCAGTTTGACGTTCCAAATTCAAAACAGGGAAGGAGTCATCACCATGCAAATCAAGAAATGGCTGCTCATGGCAGGTTTGGCATTTACCACGCCGGCGTTCGCGGCGGCGCCCGCGAGCGCCGAGTACTCGGCCGACACTCACATGGAAACCTCGGACGGCGTCACCGACGGGACGGTCGCCGTCGCCCCCGGCAAGGAGCGGCGCGAGTTCGTCCAGGACGGCGAGAAGCAGATCATGATCATGCGCCACGACAAGAAGGTCCTGTGGATGCTGATGCCGGAGGACCAGGCCTATCTCGAGATGTCGCTCAATCAGGGCGGCGGGCGCAAGGACGACGTGTCAGCCTACAAGATCACGCATACCAAGGTCGGCACGGAAACGGTCAACGGCGTCAAGACCACCAAGAGCAAGATCATCATGATCGGCCCCAAGGGCGACAAGATGGGCGGGTTCTACTGGATCAGCAAGGAAGGCATCGTGGTGAAGATCGACGCCATCGCGATGGACAAGAAGAGCAAGGAGCGCTTCAAGATGGAGCTCACGAATCTCAAGGTGGGCAAGCAGAGCGCCTCGGTGTTCGAGATTCCAGCCGGCTACACCAAGATGGACATGGGCATGGGCGGCGCGGCAAAGATGATGATGGGCGGCGGCGGCAACGCGGCCGAAAGGCAGCCGCAGCAGGCGCAGCCGAAGCCGAAGCCGGGATTCAGCCTGAAGAACGCCCTCGATCTCCTGAAATAGACCGAGAGCGATCATGAACACCATGACGCGACATCTCGTCGTTGCGCTCGCCCTCGCCTGGCCGGCAGCGCCGACTTTCGCCGACAGCGTCGACGTGAACTGCCACGCTCCCGGGAACGTGAAATTCAAGAACACGGCGAACAAGCGTTACCAGGACATGCTTGCCGGCGACAAGGCCGGGCGCGCCAAGGAAGCGTACGACAAGGCCCTAGGCGTCGACGCCCACTGCATCAGCCAGAACGAACAGGAGATCAACCGAATAGAGGCCGCACGGGTTGGCGTTATCAGGAAATCGAGTCTCAAGCTGGGGGAACAGGCCGAGAAGAAGGGCGAGCTGATCCAGGCCTTCAAGTACTACGAGTACTTTCACGGCGTCGCCGCCGACCGGGTGCAGATGAAGATCGCCACCAGGAAACCGGGTGACTTCAAGTCGGTGCAGGCCGGGGTGTTCTATCTCCGCAGCGAACAGAAACTTTTGAGCGAAGCTATCGCGAGGAACGAGAAAACGGGCGACGCTCCCTGGGGCATCAGCCAAGGCTCGGTTGACGCAATGGATCCCAACCGCGTTGCGCGCCTCAAGGCCATCGGCGTTCACCTCGGCAAGCTCAAGGCCATCGCGACGAAGCAGGGAGAGAAATTCCTGGCCGACGAAGACAGGATTTTCCGCGCGCGCAAGACGTCGCTCATGGCGAAAGGCGATACGTTGGCCGAGCTGAACAAGGCGCGCGACTGGCTCAAGCTGTTCGCGCTCGAGGGGCGCGTGAATGACCGGGCGGTCAAGCGCGGCGACACCCTGATGGCCGACGACTCGCGCAAGTCGCTCGAGCTGGCAATCTCCTACTACCAGTTCCCGTACGATGACCTCAGGGACAAGCGGGTGCAGAAGGTCAGGGACAAGGCGCGCCGCCTGGGCGACGCCCACCTCAAGAAGGGCGAGAAGAAGCTGGCCGCGGACTACTACAGCATCGCCGGGCTGGGCGACAAGGCCGCCAAGCTGGAGGAAGCGAACGAAGCAGAAAAGGAGAAGGCCGAAACCAAGCGCCAGTCCAAGTTCAAGAAGGACCAGAAGTCGCTAGAGAAAGAACTCGGCTTTTAGGACAAGGCGTATGTTGCGCAAACTGGTCGCGGCGTTCGTCTGCCTGCTCGCCACGAGCGCGCTGGCGGGGCCGCTGCCGAGCGCGCTGTCGGACCTGCAGGAGATCCCCGCGGCGTCGGACCTGCAGTGCCCGAAGGATGACGACGCGGCGCCGCTCGCGGCCGACGCGCCGCCGGAGATCGAGGGCCTGGTCGGCGGCGCCACCCTCACCTACCCGCAGGCGCTGGGCAACCTGAAGGCCGCGCTCGAGGGCAGCGTGAGCCCGCGGGCGATGCAAGCGCTCGAGGCGAGCGAGCTGGCGAAGGACCCGGCCGCGGCCAGCCGCATCGCGACGATCGCCATGGGCGCGCAGAAGCCGCTCGCCGCGGTGGCGTACTCGATCAAGGCGCACGAGGACGCGCCCGGCAGAGCCGCTGTGGCTCTCCAACCTGGCGGCGGTCGCCAACTACTACGGCCTGCACCGCGAGGCGCTCGCCTTCGCGCAGAAAGCCGAAACGCTGCCCGCCAAGCTGCCGCCGCTGCAGCAGGGCATGCTGCTCAACAACAAGGGCTACGCGCTGAACGCACTGGGACGCCCGCAGGAGGCGCAGGCGGCGCTGCAAGAGGCGATCCGCCTCGCGCCCGACCTGCCGGACGCCTACACCAACCTCGCCTACTCGCTCGGCGCGCAGGACAAGTGCGACCAGGCGGTGCGATACCTGCGCGCGGGCGGGACGAGCCGGCCCGCCGACGTGTTCAAGACGAACGTCGACGGGGTGACGCGCCTGCCGCTGTCGCAGGTGATCGACCTGTCCAAGGGCAAGCCCGGCATCCTGCCGAAGCTGCCCTACCCGAACGAGCCCGCCGACGCGGCCGCCGTGAGGGAGCAGCTCGAAAAGCTGGCCGAGCTCTATAAGCCGGATTCGGACAAGTACCAGGAGCAATACGCGGAGGCGATGCAGGGCATGATGACGCGCCGCATGCAGTGGGCCCAGCAGGGCATCTCGGGAACGCTGACGGCGAATTTCGCCGAGGCGCTGATCAAGACCGAGCAGCTCTACACGCTGGACACCACTGTCATGTACCAGACCTGGCTGGGCGGCACGGAGCAGGCGCTGCATCCCGACCCTGACCTGCGCGAGCCGGCCAAGACGGCAGTGCGAGCGCACTCCAGGCTGATTCGCACGATCCTCGACGAGGACCCGGTCTGGGGCCCGCGCACGCATGCCATCAACAAGGAACACGACGAGGCGACGCAGCGCTGCCAGAAGGCGCACGACCAGGGGAGCTGCCAGGCGCTCGCCGATCTGAAGATGAACTCGGCCATGTGCAGTCTCGGCAAGGAGCTCGGCGGCAAGCGCAAGCAGGCGGCGATCGCCTACGAGCACGCGCTGCGCGAGCTCTACGCGGAGTCCTTCCGCCGCGCGAGCGCGGTCGCGGCGTACTTCAGCGACCCCGCGCACAAGGCCTGGTCGAAGCTGATGCTCGACTACTATCAGTCCGCCACCTTCGGCACCCTACTCAACAGCCCGAGTTCGGTCGTCGAGATGCTCGAACGCGTCGCCGCCAACTGCGAGGCGGCCAACCGCACGCCGATGGACATCCTGTTCGAGCGCCTGCACCAACTCGCCGACGAATGCCATCCGTCCGGGCCCACCCCCACGGCAGGCTTCGGGGTACTCTCGGTGTCGGCCGATTGCGAGAAGATCGGCATCGGGGTTTCCACCCCGGGCGACGTGGGGCTGTTCGGCGGCGTGGAGTACAAGTTCTCGCAGCGCTTCCGCCGGCTCACCGATCCCAAGGAGCGCTTCATCGAGAAGCAGGAGGGCCGCGACCCGGACCTCGCACTCAACCTGCCCGGTTACGGCGGCGCCTTCGACGGCGAGCTGAAGATCTCCGCCGGGGCCCAGGCGAAGATCGGCGCCGGCGGCGCGGAGGCCGGTGCGAAGGCGGGCGGCTACACCAAGTTCAACGGCCACGGCGACATCACCGATTCGGGCGGCGAGTTCTCCGTCTCGGCCTCGGCAAGCGTGAAGGTCGGCAGCGCGAGCGCGGGCGCCGAAAGCGGAACCTCCTGGACCACGAGCAAGAGCTCGGAGTAAGGCCGGCCCCCTATCTTTCTCCTTCCAGCCGCGCCAGCGCCGCGGGCGCGAGGAACAGGGTCGGATCGACCCGCGCGTTGTTGAGGCTCACGCCCCAGTGCAGATGCGGGCCGGTGGCGCGGCCGGTCTGGCCCACCAGGCCGATGACCTCGCCGCGCGCCAGCCGCTGTCCCTTCTTCACCAGGATCTTTTCCATATGGCCATACATCGTGACCAGGCCCTGGCCGTGGTCGATCATGACCATGTTGCCATCGAAGAAGAAGTGACCGATCGCGGCGACGCGCCCCGGCGCGGGGGCGCGAATCGGCGTGCCGGCAGGCACCGCAATATCGATCCCGCTGTGGGGATTGCGCGGCTCGCCGTTGAAGATGCGGCGCAGACCGAAGGGGCTGCTCACCGGGCCGAGCACCGGCAAATCGAACCGCAGCGGAACGTTCGCCTTCGCGTGCCACGCGGCCAGCGCCGCCTTGATGATCTTCGACTCGCGCCGGATGCGCTCGAGGTCGAGCGGCGTGGGGTCGACCTTGCGCTTGTTCTCGATCGTGACCCGCTGCACCGCGTACTGCTTGTCGCGCACGCTGAAATCGAGGCTGCGCTCGCCGACCCGCAGCGCGTAGGCGCCCGGCTTGGCGTCGAGCGGGATGCCGACCAGGGCCAGCCACCTTCGCTCGTCCTTGAGCACCATCACGCGCTCGCCGTTGAAGGTCGCGCGCGGCGCCTGCGCCGCGGTCGGCGCCCGAGCGGCACGATCGCGACTCCGCCGGGCACCGGCTCGGCTTGCGGCAGCGGCGCCGCCTGCAGGGCGCCGCTTGCGCAGACGAGCAGTAGCGAAAGAAGATTTTTCACGTCCCGAGTAGTTTACTCGAGAGACTGCCTCGCGATGCGCGCGCGCGTGGCGCGCATGTCGTCGCCGCGCAATTCCTTCAGCGCGTAGCCGGCGAAAGCGCCGACGACTTCCTTGCGCCAGTACAGGTCGAGGTCGGTGTTGTCCATCGGCTTGGCGCGCGAGGCGACGCTCGCGGCCGCCTCGGCGATGACGTCGTCGCTGAGCTTCTTGCCCGCCAGGTACGCGCCGGCCTTGTCGACCAGGAACGGACGCGAGGCGACCGCGCCGAGCGCGATGCGCGCCTCTTCGACCGTATCGCCTTTCATTTTCACCGCGGCCGCCACCCCCAATACCGGAAAGTCGAACGAGCCGCGCCGGCGCAGCTTCCAGTAGGTGCTGCGCCAGCCCTCGGCCTCGGGCAGCATCACCTCGGTCAGGATCTCATCGGGCTTGCGGCTCAGGTAGTCGATGCCGTCGTTCTTGTACAGGTCGGCGAGCGCCACCTCGCGTTCGCCAGAGACGGACACCAGCTTCACTTTCGCCCCTAGCGCGATCAGCGCGGGCGCGCTGTCGGTCGAGGACACCGCCACGCAGCGTTTGCTCGCGGTGGCCACCCAGCAGGTCTCGCCTTCCTTCTTGAGGCAGAAGTCGATTGCCTGGCGCCATTCGTAGTTCTGGTTGTAGTAGGTGCAGCGCGTGTCGAGGCACAGGTTGCCGCCGAGCGTGCCCATGTTCCTCAGGTGCGGGGTCGCGATCTGCGCCGCCGCCTGCCACAGGCCGCGGTAGCGTTCCCGGATTCGCTCCGACTCGACGATCTCGGTCAGCGTCAGGCAGGCCCCCAGCGAACCGTTCGACTTGTGCAGCTCTTCCACCCTGCGCAGAGAGACCAGCGTGGCGGGCGTTTGGTGGCGGCGCTTCATGTTCGGCACCAGGTCGGTGCCGCCCGCGATCAGCATCGCCCGCGGGCCTTCGGCGGCGAGGATCTTCGCCGCCTCGGCGACCGTGCGCGGCGAGCGGAACTCGAACCACGGCATGCGCATCATGCGGCTTTCTCCTCGCGCTTGAGCTCGTTCCCGTCGCCGCCCTCCCAGGGCGGCAGCACGAAGGTCGGCGCCGGGTACGGCACCGCGGGAAAGCTCTCCGGCCCGACGCGCGGCGCTTCGCCCTTGGCTTTCTTCTCCAGCGCGTGCAGCACCTTGTCGGGCGTGATCGGCACCTCGTCGATGCGCACCCCGACCGCGTCGAAGATCGCGTTCGCCACCGCCGGCATCACCGGCAGCAGCGGCCCCTGCCCCACCTCCTTCGCGCCGTAGGGGCAGTTCGGATCCGGGTCCTCGATCAGCGCCACTTCGACTTCCGGCATGTCCAGGGACGTGAGGCTCTTGTACTCGAGCATCGACGGCGTGCGGTGCACCAGCGCGCCCGAAAGCTTGGCCGGCAGGCGGCGGAACGCCTGCGCTTCCATCAGCGCCTCGCCCAGCCCCATGTACACGCCGCCGATCACCTGCCCGCGCGCGAGCACCGGATTGAGCGCGCGCCCGATGTCGTGCGCGATCCAGATCTTGGGCACGTGGACCCAGCCGGTCGCGGGGTCGACTTCGGTCTCGACCACGCAGGCCGAGAAACTGTAGGCCGGCGACGGCCCGACCCCCGCGCCCTTGTAGCGGCCCGGTGCCCTCGGCGGCGAGTAGGAGCCGACCGCCGAGAGCGTGCCGAACTTCTGTTCCGCCAGCGCCACCGCCTCGACGAAGCTCATCGACTTGTTGGGGTCCTCCGCGGCGAACACGCGGCCCTGCGAGAACTGCACCCGGTCGGGCAGCGTGTCGAGCTGCTCGGCCGCGGCCGCGGCGAGCTGCTCGCGCACCCGGCCCGCGGCCTGCAGCGCGGCGTTGCCCATCATGATCGTGACCCGGCTCGAGTACGAGCCGAGGTCGATCGGCGTGATGCCGGTGTCGCCGGTGACGCAGCGAATGAACGAGGGATCGATCGCCGAGCGCCTCGGCGATCAGCGCCGAGAGCACGTCGTCCGAGCCCTGGCCGAGCTCGGTCGCGCCGCAGTACACGGTCACCTGGCCGCTGCGGTCGAGCAGCAGCTGAACGCCCGAGTGCGGCAGCTTGTTCCAGTAGATCGAAACGCCCGCGCCGCACATGTAGGTCGAGCATGCGAGCCCTATTCCGCGCCCCGGCGGGAGCTTGCGGTGCTTGTCCTTCCAGCCGGACATCTCGACCACCTTGCGGATGCACTCGGCCAGGCCCGTCGAGCCGATGTGCAGCCAGCTCGCGGTGAGCGAGTCCGCCTTGGTCACCATGCTCAGGCGCAGCTCCGCGGGGTCGAGCCCGAGCTTGTCGGCGATCTTGTCCAGCTGCACCTCCTGGCCGAAGCGCGGCTGCGGCGTGCCGTGGCCGCGCTTGGGCCCGCAGGCCGGCTTATTGGTGAAGGTGCGGCAGGCCTCGAACTTGAAGCGCGGCAGCTGGTAGGTCACCGGCGTCAGCACCCCGGTGTAGAACGTGCTCGCCGGGCCGTGCGAGCCGTAGGCGCCGCCGTCGAGCAGCGTCTGCAGGTGCATCGCGGTCAGCTTGCCGTCCTTCGTCACGCCGGTGCGGAATTTCATCAGCACCGGGTGGCGCCCGCGGTGCTGGTAGAACACCTCCTCGCGCGTGAGGCAGATCTTCACCGGGCGGCCGAGGATCAGCGCCGCCTTGCAGACCACGAACTCGTGGTTGCCGGGATCGCACTTGCCGCCGAAGCCGCCTCCGTTGGGCATCGCGATAACGCGGATGTGCGCCGCCGGCATCTGCAGCACGCGCGCGAGCTGGCGGTGCAGGTAGTGCGGGTTCTGCGTGCTGCTCTGGATCATCAGCTTGCCGTCGCCCTCGATCGAGGCGAGCGAGGCCTGCTGCTCCATCGGCAGGTGCGTGTTGCCCTCGTAGAAGAACAGGTCCTCGAACACGTGCTCCGATTTCGCCAGCGCCTCGTCGACGTCGCCGAACTCGTAGGACTGGTTGCGGTGGATGTTGCCCTGCTCGCCGTAGTCGTGAATGCGCGGCTCCGGATTGGCGAGCGCCTCCTCGGGGCTGGCGACGGTCGCGAGCGGCCGGTACTTCACTTCGATCAGCCCGAGCGCCTCGCCTGCGGTCTGCTCGTCGGTCGCGACCACCGCCGCCACCGGATCGCCGACGAAGCGCACGCGTCCGACGGCGAGCGCATTTTCGTCCTGCGACACGGGCATGATGCCGTAGGGAATCGGGAAATCCGCGCCGGTGAGCACCAGGTGGACGCCCGGATGCGCCTGCGCGCGCGCGACGTCGATCGACTCGATTTCCGCGTGCGGATGCGGCGAGCGCAGCAGCTTGCAATGCAGCATGCGCGGCGCGCTGAGGTCGTCGGCGAAACGCAGCTGGCCGGTGGCCTTGGCGCGCCCGTCGACGCGCCGGCGCGGCTTGCCGATGGTGTCGAAGCGTTTCTTGGTCGGCAGCTTTTCGGGGGCGTTCACGGCTTGGCCTCCCGCATCACGCGCGCCGCCTGCTCGATCGACTCCCAGATCTGCTGATAGCCGGTGCAGCGGCACAGATTGCCGGCGATCGCCTCCTTGATCCGCTCGCGGGTCGGTGCCGGTTCCTGGTCGAGCAGCGCCTTGGCGGTCATCAGCATGCCCGAGGTGCAGTAGCCGCACTGCGAGCCGCCGACGTCGGCGAACGCCGCCTGCAGCGGATGCAGCTCGTTGCCCCTGGCCAGGCCTTCGACGGTCTGGATCTCGCGCCCCTCGCAGGCCACCGCGAGCTCGAGGCAGGACAGCAGAGGCTCGCCGTCGATCAGCACGGCGCAGGCGCCGCACTCGCCCAGCTCGCAGCCGTGCTTGGTGCCGGTGAGGTTGAGGTCCTCGCGCAGCACCTCGAGCAGGGTCTTGTAGGGCGCGAACGACACCGGCAGGTCCTCGCCGTTGACGCGCAGCGTCATGTGCACACGATCCGGAACGGCGCTCATTTCAGCAATCCTTTCACCAGATAATCGGACAGCGCGCGCGCCACCTCGGCCGAGGTCTGCGGACCGTCGGGGCGGAACCAGCGCGCGCTCCAGTTGACCGCGCCGAGCATGGCGCGGGTGACGAGCGCGGCGTCCGCCTTGGCGAACTCGTCGCGCTTGATGCCTTCGGCCACCAGCGCGCGCACCGCGCGCTCGTAGCGGTCGCGTTTTTCCATCACCGGCGCACGCAACGCCTCCGGCAGCGCCTCGACTTCGAGGTGCGCGGTGGCGCCCTCGAGCTCGTCGAGCATCGCGTGCACGTGCGCCTGCAGCACGCCGCGCAGCCGTTCGGCGCTCGAGGCCGGTAGCGCGCACGCCGCATCGACCGCGGCGAGCATGTGCTCGAGCGTGCGCTCCTGGCAAAACAGCAGGATCTCGTCCTTGCCGCTGAAGTAGTAGTACAGGATGCCGGGCGAGACGTCCGCCTCCTCCGCGATCTCGCGCATTCCCGCCGCGGCCAGCCCGCGGCGGCGGAACACGCGCGAGGCGGCGCGCAGGATCTCCATCCGGCGCGCCTCGCTGCGGCGCTGGACCCGGCTCGAACCGCCATTCAAAACTTGAACCATGGTTCAAATTGTAGGCTCGGCACGGCCATCCGGCAATGCCGGAATCTTGCCTCCGGTCAATGCCCGCTCAGTGCAGCTGCGGCTTCTTGAGCAGGTTCGCGCGGTCGATCGAAGCGATCCGGAGCTCGACCCGCTTGCCGTTGCGGGCCACCGCGAGCGGAACCTCGACCCCGGCGGCGCCCAGGTGCCAGACCTTACGGAACAGGTCTGCCAGCCCCGCCACCGGCTCGCCCGCGACTTCCGCCAGGGTATCGCCCACCCGCAGCCCGGCGTTCGCAGCCGGCCCGCCCGGCGCCAGCCCGGCGACCACCAGCCGCCGCTCGTGCTCGGTGGCGTACAGGCCGAGCCAGGGCCGCGGCGGGCGCCCGCCGCGGCCCGTGCGCAGCAAGCCGTCCAGAATCGGCTCAAGCAGGTCGATCGGGACCGCCATGTTGCCCTCGACCTTGCGCTCGCCGACCATCTCCTCGACGAACAGCGAGCCGACGCCGAGCAGGCGGCCATCGCCGCCGATCACCGCAGCGCCACCCCACAGCGGATGCGCCGGGGTGGTGAACAGCGCGTCGTCCAGCACGTATTCCCAGTAGCCCGCGAACTCGCGCCGCGCGAACACGCGCGCCTCGAGCGCGTGCGCGCGCCCGCCGTGGCCGGCGACGATCACCCCGTCGCCCACGCCGCAGGTCGCGGCCGTGCCGCGCGCGAGCGCGGGCGCATCCAGCCGGCCGAGCGCCTGCACCAGGCCCAGGCCGCTCGGCTGGTCATAGCCCAGCGCGTGCGCGCCGATCACCTGCCCGGCGTTGGTCGTCAGCCAGATCGTGCTCGCCTCGGTGATCAGATAGCCGATGGTGAGCACCAGGCCGTCGCCGATCACCACCCCGCTGCCGGCGCGCTCGGTGCCGAGGATCTGCGCCGTGAAGGCGTCCTCGGGCACCTCGCTGCGCAGCATCACCACCGCGTCGAGCGCGGCGTCGAGATCGAAGCGCAGCTCCGCCGGCCGCGGCTGCAATTCTTCCGGGAAAGACCACTGTTCGCGCTCGCTCATCGGACCTCCGGTGTACTCGATGCAATGTTGCGCGCGGCGCTGCGACTTGCGCAAGCTGTTATCCCTTCATGTATCGTTCCCGCATGAGGTGCCTGCTTGCATGCGCATTGCTCGCTGGTGCGCCGTTCGCTCACGCCGATATCGCCGGCACGCGCCCCGCGTACAGCGACCGCGTGCTCAGCCAAGCGCCCAACGCGGGCGCGATTCGCGCCCGGATGTGGGCGCCGGAAATCGATCTCGGCTTCGTGCCGCAAGGCGTGACCGTCGCAGGGGATTCCGTCCTGCTGTCGGCCTACAACGGCGAAGGCGGGTCGCCACGATGCCGCCTGTTCCGAATCGACCGCCGGACGCTCGCGTTGACCGGCCGTTTCGACATGCCGATAACTTGCAGTCATGCCGGCGGTCTCGCCTATGCCGGCGGCAGACGCCTGTTCGTGGCCGACACCGGGCATCTGTTCGAAATCGATCTCGCGCAGGCCTTCGATGCGGCGCACGCCGGCGATGCCGTGGTGCGGGCCCTGGCGCTTCGATTTCCGCTGCGCGGCTCGTTCCTCGCCTACCGCGACGGGGAGCTCTGGATCGGCGAATACACGACGCCCGAGCCGGGCCGCATCCTGCGCTTCCCGCTCGAGCTGATCGACGCGACGCCGCCGCCGGCCGAGCTGCGCGAGGAGCAGTCGAGCGCGAACCTCGCGGTCACACCGAGGTCGCAAGGCGCGTCGTTCGACAAGGAGGGCTTTCTCTGGCTCAGCCAGAGCAGCAGCCAGTTCGGCGCGCTGCAGAAGATCGACCCGAAGACCGGCAAGGTCCTGGCGACCTACGCGATGGTGGCCGGGATCGAAGACCTCGCGTTCGATGCCGACGGCGCCCTGTGGGCCGTGAGCGAAGCAGGATCGAAACGCTGGCACAACTGGCCGACGTACTATCCGATCCTCTTTTCGGTCGTCGTGCGCGCGCTGCGCTGAGGCCGGACAGCGCCCGGAGCTTTCATTTCCTGGACTTGGCGATGAATGCCCGCGCGCGCCGCACCTTGTCCACGCAGTTCGGCCACTTGTGGAACTCCGACTGGATCTTCGCGCCCGCCAGCAAGGTCGCCGCCTTGGTGATCTCCACCGTGCCGCCGAGACCTTTCGCCTTGGCGAAATCCAGCTCCTTGTTGGCCAGCTTGAGGCCATTCTCGCATTCGCTCGCCATGGAGCGGCCCGCATCGCCGGCATGCGCCTCCGGCGCGGCGAGAAAAAGCGTCAGGACGGCAACGATCAAGCTTCGCATTCTACGTTCCTCGCATCGAGCATACGGTCACTCGGGTAATCCCGCCTTGCGCAGGCCTTCTATATATTTTGCGACGTCTTCGGCTCGCCGGTACGGCCCCATTACATCCTTGAGGTTCGAAACACGCAGCGTCGGATTACGCTGGAGTAGCCTCATTATCGACTTGCGTGCCTGCTCCAGTCGGCCGCCGAAGGCATTACTGGCGGCGTGAATTCGTAATACTGCGGGATGATCCGGTGCGTTCTGCAATGCCGTTTCCGCGCAGGCCGACGCTTCGTCGTAACGGCCCGCTTGAAAATGGGCACTGGCGGCGCCGGCCTGCGAAATCCACAAGTAGGGATTGAGTGGGCCGAGGCGCATGGCGCGCACAAAGCGAGCTCCGGCCTCTTCCGGTTCGCCGAGCCAGAGCTTGATCAAGCCACCCCACTGCCAACAGTTCGCCAAATTCAGGTTGAGCGCGAGGGCCCGATCGACCAACGTGCAACCTCTGTCGAGATCGCCGACGACGTAGGCGAATACCCAGCCGCAGGCGCCCAGCGCGAACGGGTCTTCCGCTCCGAGCTCGACCGCGCGCGCGGCCAATCTCGCCGCCTCCGGCACATCCTTTTCTGGATCCGTCATGCAACCGGTGATCTTGCGAACGGCGTAGCAGCAGGCGGCCATCGCGTGCGCGATGCCAAACTCCGGATCAAGCTCGATCGCCCGCGTGAACAGTTTCAACTCTTCATCCATGCGTCCCTGACGGCCGAATTGGCGATAGCTCGCAAGAGCTCGCAGGTAGTAGTCGTAGGCGTGGAGATTCCCGGTCGGCTTGCGCATGGCGCGCTCGATCTCGGCCCACTCCATCTTCGGCAGCACGGCGCCGACCACGCTCGACGTGATCCGGTCCTGCAGCGCGAAGATGTCCTCGAGCGCGCCCTCGTAGCGGTCCGCCCAGATGTGCCCGCCGCTCGACGCGTCGATCAACTGCCCGGAGATGCGCACCCGATTCCCGTATTTGCGCACGCTGCCTTCAAGCACGTAGCGCACCCCAAGCTCGCGGCCGACCTGCTTCACGTCTACGGCCTTGCCCTTGTAGACGAAGCTAGAGTTGCGCGCGATCACGAAGAGCGAGCGGAAGCGGGAGAGCGCCGTGATGATCTCTTCCACCACACCGTCGGCGAAGTACTCTTGCTCCGAATCTCCGCTCAGATTCTGGAACGGCAGCACCGCGATCGAAGGCCTATCCTGGGCCATCTGGGTCGCCGGCTCGGGCTCGGCAAGCACTTCAGCGTCGAAGCGATAGCCCTGGCGCGGCACGGTCCGGATCAGGCTGTCGCCATATTCGCGGAGCGCCGCGCGCAGCTCGGTCACGCACTGCGAGAGCGAGCCCTCGGTGACCACGGTATTCGGCCACAGCGCGGCCAGAAGCTCGTCTTTGCCCAGCACCCGCCCCGGGCTGGCGGCGAAGAGGCTCAACAGAGCATAAGTCTTGAGCCGCAGCGAGACGGGCTGGCCCGAGCGCGTGAGTTCCGCGCGCACCAGGTCGAGCCGGAACTCCCCGAATCGCACCGTAGCAGGCGGCGACCGCCGCGACTTAAGCTCATCCACGCCCAAGACCGCCCCCGGCGCCGGATTTGATCAAAGCTTCGATAAAGCTTCAGCGAGTTTTGAAGACAGGTCAAGACCTCGCCGAGCATAGTTTTCAAGTGCGCTTAACAGAAGCCTGCCATGGGGGCCGCTCCTTTGCTCTTCAGACTAATTCTCGTTTGCCACTCTGGCTCGCGCGGACCTGTCCTTTCGGTACAGGCCGGCACCATCCCGCTAAACATCAACTACGTATCAGGGGAGGCATCATGATTAGCAAGAGGCTAACTGCTTTCTGCATTGGCATCACAGGACTTGCGCTCATGCATACACCCGCGTGCGCGCAGTCAGGACAGACCGAACAGCTACATTGCAATTCCGTGGGTTACAACCCCCCGCAACCACTGGGTGACCAAAAAGGTCATTCTATCTCGGTGGCTCAATTTAGCTGTCGAGTGGAGGGCGGACCGTTAGACGGCGGATTGGTGACTGGGGGCAGCATCTGGGAGTGGCAGAAGTCGCACGCTGTCCTGCTTTCGGGGATGGGAGTCACACGCAAGCCGGGAACGACCGTGGCTTGGAAGCAGCTCAGCGGCAAGATGTCACTGATCATGTCGGATGGCAAAGTCACCGGGGTTCAGGGATCCGGGCGAGGCCGCATCACGTTGGCGACGGGTGCGGCTGCCGAACGTAAAGGCAAGGCCGACAGCTTTACGTTCAAGAGTGTCGGACCCGGTCAATTTGTGGTCGACATAACGTACCAATAAGAAATACTGCAAGTAGGCGATGCGCGTCTCGTACTCGCAGCCTGGCTGTTGTCGCTGCAGGTGGTCGCAGCGACCAGAGTTCATCCACGCCCAAGACAGCCCCCCGGCGCCGGATTTGATCAAATCTTCGACAAAGCTTCGGCGAGTTTTGAAGACAGGTCAAGACCCTGGCAAGCACAGTCTCCGTCAACCTAACGGAGGGCCGTCATGAACAGAATCACTCTTGTATTCCTGGGTTGCTGCATCGTTTCACCCCTGGCGTTCGGGCAAAGCAGCGGAGACTCGGCCGCCGGCAAGAAGTTGGCCGAGGAGTGGCAGTGCACCCTGTGTCACGGTCCGGACGGAAACGGCAACAAAGTCATTGCGAATGCCCAGATGGCGGAGGTTCCTGGAGGATTCCGAGGATATCCGCCCAACCTCGGCCTTATTTCATCAAGAGCATGCAGCGATTACAAGAGCGGCAAGCGCTCGAATGACAATATGCAGGTCATGGCCAAGCAGCTCTCGGACAACGGAATTCGCGACCTCGCGGCGTGGTACGGGTCGCAGAAGCCGCGAGCGCCGAAGCCACCTACGATTTCGACCCGGCGCGACTGACAACTAGAATGGTCTCCCTACCCTCAGGGAGACCACCATGAATGCATCGCCACGCCTGCCGCCGATTCTCGAATCCGAGTTGAGCGAGGCGCAGCGCCGCGTGCGCGCCGGGATCGCCGCGGGTCCGCGCGGCGGGGTGCGCGGGCCGTTCGACGCGCTGCTGCGCAGTCCCGAGTTCGCCGACCGGTTGCAGAGGGTCGGCGCCTACGTGCGCTTCGAGAGCTCGCTGCCCGCGCGGCTGAGCGAACTGGCGATCCTCGTGACCGCGCGCCACTGGGGCGCGCAGTACGAGTGGTACGCACACCGCAAGCTCGCAGAGAAGGCGGGGCTTGCGCCCGCGATCGCGGACGCCATCGCCGAGGGGCGCCGTCCTGCCGCACTGCAGGAAGATGAAGCCGCGGTGGTCGACTTCTGCCGCGAGCTGCACGAGACGAAGCACGTGAGCGACGCGGCGTGGAGCGCGGCGCTCGAGCGCTTCGGGGAGCGCGGCGTGATCGACCTGATCGGCACCTGCGGCTACTACACGGTGGTGTCGATGGTCCTCAACGCCACGCGCCATCCCATGCCGGAAGGCGTCGCGCCACCGCTCGCCCCGCTCAGTTAGCGGCGGCGATCTCGTCCAGCACCGGCAGCAGCTCCTCGATGAAGGCCGGCGGGTTCTCGCTCATCGGGAAGTGGCCGAGCTTTCTCATGATGCGCACCTTGGCGCCCGAGATGCCGACCGCCGTCTCCTGCGTATCCTCCGGGCTGCACGAGTAGTCGTACTCGCCGGTGAGGAAGTAGTACGGCGCGACTTTGGTATCGATGTCCTTGACCCGTGCGCGGTAGTCGCCGTCGACCTGGTAGAAGTGCAGGTCGCCGGCGAAGATCCCTGGCCCGCCCTGCATGTAGTGCCACAGCGTTTCCCAGCGCTCCGCTTCCGGGCTGTCGGGGCACATCAGTCCCATCACGGTGGCCGCGCTCGCGACCTGGCCGTTCACCTCCGGATGCGTGAGCCACGACGGGTCGTAGTAGCGCGGCGTGTTGGCCGCCGACTGCAGGCCGACGATGGCGCGGAATTTCGCCGCGTGCTCGAGCGCGAGGTTGAGGCAGATGCGACCGCCGATCGAGCAACCCATCACCACGGGCCGCTCGAGCCCGAGCGCCTGCATGAACGCGAGGATGATGCCGGTGTAGGACGCGCTGGTGAGGCGGTAGCGCTCGTGCTGCCAGCCCGCGGGCGGCGAGCTCTTGCCGTGCCACGGCAGATCGAAGGCGACCACGCGATATCGGTCGGTGATGCGCGGCTCGTTCAGCAGGCCGCGGAACTGGCGCGTGTCCGAGCCCGCGGTGTGCAGGCAAAGCAGCGGGATCCCCTGCCCCGCCTCCTCGAAGTACACGCGCTGCGCGCGGCCCTCGAAATCGAAGCGCAGGTAGCGGCCGCTGACCGGCTCGAGGACGCCGCTCATGAGCGCGCTCCCGCGCCGCGCAGGTTGGCCAGCATCAGCTTGAGGCACAGCTGGTGGGCGTAGAACTTGCGCGTATCGCCGGTCAGCGCGATTTCGCCCCGCCGGAAGAACGCGAACAGGTCTTGGTCGCGCGGCGCGGGCTGAGGATGGGCGAAGCGCGCCCAGGCCTCGTCGCTTCCGGCGAGCGCGAAATCGCACTGCGGCATCACGAACGGCCCCTTGCGATGCTCGGCCAGCCGCCCGTCGTCGACCCGCAGCAGGTGATCCTCGTCGCCCCAGCCCAGCAGCACCCTGAAGCTCGAGCCGGCGCCGTGGCGCGCGACGAGGCGATCCTCGTTGACGCGCCGAATGAACAGCTCCCAGTCCATCTCATCCCCCCGGACGTTGCGAAAACGTGCGCTCGAACACCGCCTCCGCGATGCGGTTCTTCAGGATCTCGATCGATCCGCCGGCGATCATCCAGCCGCGGCAGCGGCGCACGCAGTACTCGACCAGCGACTCGCGACTGTAGCCCATACCGCCCATCACCTGCAGCGCCTCGTTGGCCACATCGAACCCGGCCTGGTTGCAGAACGCCTTGGCGATCGCGGTCTCCTCGGCGGACGGGAAGCCGCGGTCGGCGTTGGCGGCCGCGCGGTACAGCAGCAGCTGCCCCGCGTCGAGCTTCATCTTCATCTCGGCGAACTTCCACTGCAGACCCTGGAACTCGCACAGCAGGCGCCCGAACTGCCGGCGCTGCAGCGCCCAGCGGCGCGCCTCCTCAAAGGCGTAGCGCCCGAGCGCGAGCGCGCGCGCGGTGTTGCCGATGCGCTCGACGTTGAAGCCGGCGATCTGCTTCTTGAACCCGCCCGGGCCGAGCAGCACCCGCTCCGGAGGAACGTAGACGTCGTCGAAGTACAGCTGCGCCCACTCCTCGCCCGACATGAACTCCGACGGCGCTCCGCGCCGCACGCCGGGCGATTCGCGCCCGATCAGCACCGAGCCGATGCCGCCCACGCCGGGCCCGAATCGCACGTAGGCCAGGTAGACGTCGGCATAGGCCGAATGGGTGGTGAACACCTTCGAGCCGTTGATGCGCCAGCCCTCGCCGTCGGCCGTCGCGCTGGTCTTCAGGTCGGTGACCGCCGAGCCCGCCTCGGGCTCGGTCATGCCGACCGAGATCACGCCTTCGCCCGCCAGCAGCCGGCCGAGGTAGGCCTTCTTCTGCTCCGGCGTGCCGTACTCGGCCAGCACCCGGATCGCGCCGAAGTTGCCCGCCTGGACCACGTCGGCGCTGCGTGGACAGCTCGCAGCCACGGTCTCGATCGCGATCACGGCATCGATCAGGCTGCCGCCCTGGCCGCCGTCGGCCTCGGCGATCGTGATGCCGAGCAGGCCCTGCGCGGCCATGCGCTTCGCCACGTCCGACGGGTACTCCGCGGCGTGCGCGCGCCCGCGCGCGCCGGGTGCGAGTTCCTTTTCGGCGAAGCGCCGCACCGAGTCGCGGAATTGCTCCTGCTCAGGCGTAAAACGGAAGTCCATAGCCCAATTCTCCTTGCGCCGCATGGTACCCGAGCCGCGCCCAGCATCCGGATTGAGCAATATCAAAAAGCATTCCTGCCCGGGAGCATAAGGTAATGGGTCTCGCTGGTTCGGGATGACCTGTTTCGCATGTTTGGCCGCATCAAGCACGCCGCAACGCGAATCGTGCGCAGCCGGTCGTTTTGGATCGCTGCAGGGTTGCTCGTTGTCTATGCCGCCGTCGGCTTCTTGCTGCTCCCTTATCTCGTCGAGCGCTACGTCCCCGAGATCGCGCGCGACACGTTCAAGCGCCAGGCGAGCATCGGCAAGGTCCGGATCAATCCCTTCCGGCTCACTTTCGAGGCCAACGACTTCCGGCTGGCGGAAAACGACGGCACCCCGATCGTGGGCGTACGGCGTCTCTACGTCGACTTCGATTCGTCCAGCCTGCTGCGCTGGGCATGGGTGTTCACGAACATCGACATCGACGGCCTCGACCTGAACCTGGTGACCGATCCCGACGAGCGGCTGAATCTGATGCAGCTGGTCGAGGCCGTGCGCGGCGACAAGCCGCCCGCGCCCAAGCAGGATGACGACGCACCGGTGCGAATGGTGCTGCGCCATGTCGTGCTGAGCGAAGGCCGGGTGAGCTACACCGACCGCTCCGATTCCACCCCTGCAAGCGTGACGCTGACACCGGTCAACCTCGAGTTCGACAACGTGTCCACGCTGCCCGAACACAAGGGCCCGTACTCGATTCAGGCGCGCCTGCCGGGCGGCGGCACCGTGCGCTGGCGCGGCGAAGTCTCCCTGCAGCCGCTCGCGTCCGAAGGCGTGCTGAGCGTCAACCAGTTCCGGCCGGCGAACGTGTGGCGCCTGCTGCAAAACGATGTCCGGCTCGATATGCCGGGTGGCACGGTCGATTTCGTGACCCGCTATCGCTTTCTGCTTGCGGGCGGGAAACCGCAATTGCTGCTGGACGGCGCGGCCCTGACGCTCACGGACCTGTCGCTGCGCCAGCCCGGCGCGAAGCAGCCCCTGCTCGAGTTGCAGAAGGTAACGGCGAGCGGCGTCGGCTTCGACCTTCAGCGGCGCGAGCTAAGGGTGCCGAAGCTAGACATCGGCCACGGAATGGTAACGGCCGGCATCGCCCGCGACGGCACGCTCGACTGGCAGACGATCGCCGCGCCCAAAGCGCAGCCGGCGGCGGTCCCGGCCGCGCGCGATTCCGGGCGCCGAGCCCTGGCGCGTACGGCTCGACGGGCTGCGGGTGGCCGAGGTCGGCGTCCGGGTGAGCGACCAGACCCGCGCCGAGCCGCTCACGCTGGAAATCGGCGCGGTCGCGCTGCAGGCCAAGGCGCAGCTCGAGATCGGCGAAAGCGGAACCCGTGTGACTTCAAACGATCTTCACCTCGAGCTGAGCAAGATCGCGCTGGCGCGGCCCGCGGACGAGACCACGCTCGCGACGCTGGACAGCGCGACGCTCGAGGGCGAGTCGATCGACACCGGCAAGCGCGACATCAGGCTGCGCGAGCTGGCCGTACGCGGCGGCGGGATGAAATTGGCGCGTGACGCCAAGGGCAACATCGATCCCCTGGCGTCGTTGAGTGCCGGCGAGCGCACGGACAAGCCCGCGCAAGACAGCTGGCGCCGCGTGGCATGTCCGCCTCGGCGCGTTCAAGCTGAGCGGATTCAAGCTCGCGCTCGCCGACCAGAGCTTCGAGCCCGCCGTGGGCTACGACCTGGCGGACGTTTCCGCCACGCTCAAGAATCTGAGCGACGACCTGCACGCTCCGGTTCCGTTCGAGGCCGCGCTGAAGGTGGCACAGGGAGGAAGCCTGGATGCGACGGGCAGCTTCATGCCCGACGGATCAGGCGCCGACGCGCGGCTCAAGCTCGGCGGGCTCAACCTGGCTCCGCTGCAGCCGGTCCTGGCGCACTACGCCACGCTGAGGCTCAAGTCGGGCGACCTCTCCGCGTCCGCGACGCTGAAGTACCAGGCGAAGCAATCCGGTCCGACGCTGCGCGCCGACGGCGCGCTCGGCATCGCCGGGTTCGAGATCGACGAGGCGCAGAGCGGCGAGCGCTTCCTGTCCTGGAAATCACTCTCGGCGAAGGGGATCCGTTTCGGGCTGGCGCCGGATCGGTTGAGCGTGAAGGAAGTCCGCCTGGCACAGCCCGGAGCCAAGATCACGGTATTCAAGGACCGCAGCGTCAATCTCGCCACGGCGTTCAAAAAACAGCAAGCTCCGTCCAAGGCCGCTTCCGGCAGCAGCAATCCCTTTCCGGTATCGGTCGAACGCGTGCGGGTGGAAAACGGCACGGTGGACTTCGCCGATATGAGCCTGGTGCTGCCGTTCGCCGCGCGCGTGCGCGAGTTCAGCGGCGTGGTGACGGGCATCTCATCCGATCCTGTCGAGCCGCGCCAAGATGAAGCTGGAGGGGCGGGTCGACCCGGCCGGATTGGCGCGGCTCGACGGCGCCCTGAGCCCGTTCGCGCCCAAGCGCTTCATGGACCTGCGCGCCGTGTTCCGCAACGTCGAGATGCAGCCGATGTCGCCGTACAGCGCGACCTTCGCGGGCCGCAAGATCGCCTCGGGCCGGGTCTCGCTCGACCTCGAGTACAAGATCAAGAACGGCAAGCTGGAAGGCAACAACAAGGTGCTGCTCGACAAGTTCACCCTGGGCGAGCGCGTCGAGTCGCCGAACGCGCTGAACCTGCCGCTCGACCTGGCGATCGCGCTGCTGACCGATGCGCAGGGACAGATCAACGTCGCGATTCCGGTCAGCGGCGACGTGAACAGCCCGAAGTTCGGCTACGGCAACCTGATCTGGCAGGCGATCGCGACGGTGATCAAGAATATCGTCACGGCGCCGTTCCGGGCCCTGGGCGCATTGTTCGGCGGCGGCGCGGCCAAGCTCGACGCCATCGCGTTCGACCCGGGCTCGGCCCGCGTCCTTCCGCCCGAGCTGGACAAGCTGAAGAAGGTCGCCAGGGCGCTGCAGCAGCGGCCCAAGCTCGAGGTGATCGTCGACGGCCGCTACCAGGAGGCGCTTGACGGCGAAGCGCTGCGCAGCGAGAAGGTCCGCCGCGAGCTGGCGGCCGAGCAGAAAGTGAAGCTCGCGCCGGGCGAGGAGCCGGGCCCGGTGGCGTTCGACAACGCCAGGACGCAGCGCGCGCTGGAAAAACTGATGGCCGCGCGCGCGGGCAAGGACGCGATGGCGCAGTTCACGGCCGAATTCGAGAAGAAGGCCGGCCGCAAGGCGAGCCGCGTCAATCCGGCGCTCGCGCTCGATCGGCAAGGGCAGCGACGACCGCGAGTTCTACCAAGCGCTCTACCGGCGCCTGGTCGAGCTGCATCCGCTGCCCGGCGCCGAGCTGGAGGCGCTGGGCCAGCAGCGCGCGACCGCCGTGTCGCAGGCCCTGGTCAAGGATGCCGGAATCGACGCGGCGCGGGTCGCGCTCGGCAAGACCGGGGCGACCGGCGAAGCGCCGCAGGACACGATCGAGACTAAACTTCGCCTGGACGTACTGGGAGCCAAGCCATGACCACTTACGAAACCCCGGGCTGCGCCTACTGCCCGAGCACGGTTCGCGCCTGCCGCGTGGGCGAAGGCGACGAGCGCGGGCCCGGCTTCTGCCCCTCCAAGATGGACGCCGACGGCATCCTCGAGGCGGACGCGTACCGCAGCGACCCGTTCCTCGAGCGCGTGGCGAAAGTCTCCGCCGTGGTCGAGAGCGAGGGCTACTGCAAGTGGACCCGGGTCGAGGAGATCTGCCAGTTCGCCAAGCGCATGGGCTTCAAGCGCGTGGGCATCGCCACCTGCATCAGCTTCGTCGACCTGTCGCGCGTGTTCAGCGCCATTCTCGAGAGCCACGGGCTGGAGGTGGCTTCGGTCGCGTGCAAGAACGGCGGCGTGCCGAAGGAGGAGATCGGCCTCAAGGACGAGGAAAAGATCCGCCCCGGCACCTACGAGGCGATCTGCAACCCGCTGTCGCAGGCCGAGCTGCTCAACCGCGCCGGCTGCGAGCTGAACGTCATCGTCGGCCTGTGCGTCGGGCACGACAGCCTGTTCATCCGCCATTCGCAGGGCCTGGTCACCACGCTGGTGACCAAGGACCGGGTGCTCGCGCACAACCCGGTCGGCGCGCTGCAGCTGGCCGATACCTACTACAGCCGCGTGTGGGGACCGAACAAGCCGACCAGGCTTCCCACCAAGCCGGTCAGCGGGCGGGCCAAGCCGGCGGATGGTAGCCGAGCGGAACCGGCGGCCGCTCCCAGCGCGGCGGCGTCGCCGACATCACAAGCACCGGACGCAAGTGAGTGATGCGCCCGTCGGGCGCCGCGGTTTCAACCAGCAAGCTTTTCAGAATATCTCGCGGTAATTCGTCAACGGCCCCCGTGAGCGATTCCACGCTTCCCAGGTCCGTAATCCATTTGCCGACGCGCGCCAGCGCGACGCGCACCAGCCAGCTGCCGCCTTCGCGCGCGCGGCGCTCGAGCGCGAGCATCGCGCCGAACGCCATCAGGTAGCCGCTCACATAGTCGATCGCCGAAACCGGCAGCAGGCTCGGCTTGCCGGCGCCGCCCTGCGCGTGCGCCATGCCGCTGACCGACTGCACGATGCTGTCGAAGCCGCGCCGCCCGTGCCACGGGCCGCTCTCGCCCCAGGCGGTGAGCGACACGCACACGATGCCCGGCCGCAACCGCGCCAGTTCCTCGGGCGACAAGCCGCGCGCGGCGAGCGCGCCGGGACGGTACGACTGCGAAAACACGTCTGTCTGCCGCAGCAATTCACGCAACGCGCGCAGATCCTCCTCTTTCCTCAGGTCGAGCCGTGCCGAGAGTTTGCCGATGCCGGTGTCGAGCTCGACCATGCCCAGGTCGGCCAGATGCGCCGCGCTGATCTTGAGCACGTCGGCGCCGTGCTCGGCCAGGCTCCTGGCGCAGGTCGGGCCGGCGAGCACCCGGGTCAGATCGAGCACCCGCACGCCCGACGCCGGGCGCGGCGCATCGGGCAGCGGCTCGGGCGGCGCGTCGCCGATCTTCACGATCTCGATCAGCGGCTGCGCCGCAATCGCCTGTGCCTGGTCGTGGCGCGTCCATTCGTCGGCGCTGCGCACGTAGCCGGCGCAGCCGCCCGCGGCGTGGATCGCGTCCTCGAGCGCCTCGCCCGCCCAACCGCGGCTCGCGGCTTCGCCCGCCGCGCGCTCCTGCGCCGCGCCGAGCACGCCATAGGCCGCCTCGCGGTGCAGCGGGAAGTTGCAATGGAACCGGATCCAGCCGTCGCGCACCGGGTAAAAACCGCTCAGCGGCGCCCAGATCTCGGACGCCGGCTTGCCGTTGACGCGCAGGTACGTGCTGCTGCGCAGCGAGGCCGCAGTCGGCGCGAGGTCGATCGCGATCGTTTGCGCGCGCCCGCCGCGCGCCTGCCACAGCCGCGCCGCGGCGAGCCCCAGCGCCGCGAGCGCCGCCGCGCCCGCGCTGCCGACGCGGTAGCGGGTGCGGAACACCGGGTCGGCGCCGCGGATCTCGACCTCGCCCGGCCGCGGCGCCGCGGCGCCGGCGGCCTGCAGGATCTGCGCGAGCGCGGCGTAGGGCATCGCTACGACTTCGCCACGACCAGGCCGTCGACCGCGACCGCACCGACGTGCTTGACGAGCATCGGGTTGATCTCCGCCTCGGCCACCGGCCGGCCCGGGATCAGCGCGAGACGCGAAAGCGCGGCGAGCGCCTCGGCCAGCGCGCGCAGGTCGCCGCGCGGCAGCCCGCGGAAGCCGCGCAGCACGGCGAAGCCCTTCACGCGCGCGATCATCTCCTCGGCCTCCTGCACGCTCACCGGCGCGAGCGCGAGCACGACGTCGCGGTAGATCTCGGCCATCACCCCTCCGGCGCCCACCAGCGCGAGCGGCCCCACCAGCGGGTCGTCGCGGTAGCCGATGATCGCCTCGGCGAGACCGAATTGCATGGCTTGAACCAGAACCTCGCTCGACTTCAGTTGCGTCACTTTGTCCCTGAACTCGGCCTCGTTCGCGATTCCCAGGATCACGCCCCCCGCTTCGGTCTTGTGCGCGATCTCGGCCGACAGGATCTTGGCCGCCACCGGATAAGGCAAGCCGTGCTCGAAGCGCGGCGCCTTCGTGACCTGCGACGCGACCACCGGAACGCCGAGCGAGGCGAACAGATCGAGAGATGATTTTTCATCGAACTTCTTCTTCTCGATCTGGACTTCGACAACGTCCCTTGATTCAATTCTGCGTGGTTCCTTCCATGCAAAATAGGCGCAAAAAGCGTCCGCGCAGGCTTCCGGCGTTCGGAAGGCGGGCACTTCGGCGCGCGCGAGCAGCGCGAGCGACTGCTCGGCGTGCGGGGTGAGGAAGGCGGCGAGCGGCTTGGCCGCGCGCGGCGCGCCGAGGATCGGCTCGACCGCGTGCTGCGGATGGAACATGGCCGAGGAGCCGACCACCGCCAGCACCGCGTCGCACTCGGGCGAGGCGAGCAGCGAAGCGAGCGTGGCGGCGTACTGGGCCGAGGTGCCGGCCATGGTGAGGTCGATGATCGGCGCGTCGCTGCCGGGCGCGACGGTCTCGATGCCGGACAGGCCGATCCGGTCCACCACGCTCGCCGCGCCGCCGCCGGTGGTGGTGACCACCGCGACCCGGGGCGCGCGCGAAAGCCGCACCGGGGCGCGCCCCGCGACCAGCGGCGCGATCTCGATCAGCGTCTCGAGCATGTCCACGCGCAGGATGCCGCAGTCGCGGAAGTAGGCGTCGAGCGCTGCGTCGCTGCCCGCGAGCGCGCCGGTGTGCGAGCGCGCCAGGCGCTCGCCGAGCGCCGAGCGGCCGAGCTTGTAGGCCACCACCGGCTTGCCCGCGGCGTGCGCGCTGCGCGCCGCGGCCGCGAGCCGGTCGGCATCGCGCACGGTCTCGAGAAAGAGCAGGATCACGCGCGTATCGGCGTCGTCGGCGAGCAGCTCGACCAGCTCGCCCACGCCGAGGTCGGCCTCGTTGCCGACCGACACCAGCTTGGCGAAGCCCAGCCCGCGCGCCGCGCCGCGCGACAGCACGGTGCCGAGCATGGTGCCGCTCTGCGACACGATGCTGGTGCCGCCGGCGGGCAGCGCGTCCATCTCCAGCACCGCGTTCACCGTCAGCGCGAGCCGCCCGGGGATGTCGATCACGCCCATGCTGTTTGGCCCCAGCAGCCGCACGCCGAGCTCTCTTGCGCGCGCGGCGAGCCGCGCCTGGCGCGCCGCGCCCTCGGCGCCGACGTCGGCGAAGCCGTCGCTGAAGATGCTCGCCACCGCGACGCCGCTGCGGCCGCAGTCCTCGATCGCCTGCTCCACCTGCGGGATCATGATGAAGGCGTGGTCGACCGGCTGCGGCGCGTCGGCCACGCTGCGGTAGGCCTTCGCGCCCAGCACCTCGGCGCGGGTCGGGTTGATCGGCAGCACGCTTCCCGTGTAGCCGTGCCTGGCGAGGAAGCGCTGCGGGCGCGCGGTGTTCTTCTTCGCGTCGCCCGAGGCGCCGATCAGCGCCACCGCGCGCGGCGCGAACAGGGCCTGCGCCA
This sequence comes from uncultured beta proteobacterium, assembly GCA_963811085.1. Classification (GTDB taxonomy): domain Bacteria; phylum Pseudomonadota; class Gammaproteobacteria; order Burkholderiales; family SG8-39; genus DAHVFK01. The sequence goes on from CAWEPV010000003.1 coordinate 84,713, forward strand.
GGCTCGTCATCGGCCGAGGTCGGGCGCTGACTCGAGCACCCAGAGCCGCGCCAGCAGCTCGCGCGCGGGCGCCTCGCCCAATACCGGGCCCGCGAGCTCGAGATACTTGTCCTCGAGCTGCTTGTCAGAGAGCGGTGCGTCCGGGTCGCCGATGCGGGTCGGCTGCAGCCACTCCGCGCGGCGCCCGCCGGCGGCGTCGATCGCCACCCGCGCCGCGCGCTGGCGCGGGAACGCGGCGTCGAGCTCGGGGTCGAGCGAAACTTCGATTCGCTCCATCAGCGCGCGCGTCGCGGGGTCCGCCATGCGCTCGGGTTCGAACGCGGCGAAGCGAACGCTGCCGCCGGTAAGCGCGGTGGCGACCACGTACTTGAGCGAAAAGCGGGCCTCGGCCGGGGTGCGCGGCTGCTCGATGCCGGCCACGTCCAGCGCCGCCTTGTAGGTGCCCACGCGCACCCGTTCGATGTCGCGCGCCTCGAGGCCCATGTTCGCCTTGAGCGCGAGCGCGCCGTCGATCGCGGCGAAGCTGTGGCCGCAGCAGGTGTGGTTCTTGAACGTCATGCGCGTGACGTGGAACTCGCTGCCGAGGGTGGCAAGCGCCTTGTCCCAGTCGGGTCCGTCGCTCATGGCGCGGCCGTAGCCGGCCTCGCCTTCCAGCACGTCGAGCGATCCGATCACGCCCTCGCGCGCCGCGAGCGCCGCGGTGAGGCCGGCCTGCGCCGCGTTGCCGGCGTGCAGCGGCTTGGACATTGAGTCGCCCCGCATCGCCTGCTGCAGCGCGGCCGAGAAGGTGGCGACCGTCGCCAGCGCGTGCGCGAAGCGCGCGCGATCCAGCCCGAGCAGCTCGGCCGCGGCGGCGCAGGCGCCGAAGCAGCCGATGGTGCCGGTGTTGTGCCAGTAGTGGTAGTGCGCGCGGCCCATCGCAGCGCCGATGCGGGTCGAGATCTCGTAGCCGACGACCACCGCGCGCAGGAAGGCTTCGCCCGAGGCACCCTCGCCCTGCGCCAGCGCGAGCGCAGCGGCGATCGTCGGCGCGCCAGGGTGGTAGATGCCGTCGCGGAAGATGTCGTCGACCTCGGCGGTGTGCGCGGCGGCGCCGTTGATCAGCGCCGCCGCGCGCACCGCGGCGCGCCGGCCGAGCGCGAGGCGCGCCCCGCCCCGGTCGAGCTCCTCCGCCAGCGCGCGCTCGAGCAGCGTCGCGGGCGCCATCGCCGCACCCGGGAACAGCGCCGCGTGCCAGTCGATCACCGCACGCTTGGCGTGGTGCAGGACCTCGGGCGGAAGCGGCTGCGCACGGAATGTCTCCGCGAAGGCGGCAAAACGCTCGACCACGTGCAATCTATCGTTCATCCTCTCTCCCGGGGGGATTTATACTGTAGGGCCAGACCGTTAATATTAACGACAAGCAATAGATCCAGATGCAGACTACCGCATTCGAGTCCGAGCTGGCGGCGCTGATCGTCCAGGCGCTCAACCTCGAGATCAGCCCCGACGAGATCGACCCCGGCGCGCCGCTGTTCGGCGAGGGACTGGGGCTCGACTCGATCGACATGCTGGAAATCGCGCTCGCGATTTCCAAGAAATACGGCTTCAAGCTGCGCTCCGACGACGCCGACAACGAGCGCATCTTCGCTTCGCTGCGGGCGCTGACCGCGCACATTGAAAAGCATCGCACCAAGTAGACGCGCCGTCGTCGCGGTCTGCGCGGTCGTCCTGTATGCGCTCGTCAGCCGCGTCGCACTGAGATCGCTGCCCGAAGGCGCGGCGCTCAAGTGGGCCGTGGGCCTGCCGCCGGTGCTGATCGACCTGGCGCTTTGCTGGGTATTCGGGCGCAGCCTGCGGCACGGCGCCGAGCCGCTCATCACCTCCTTCGCGCGCCACGCGCATGGCGGCGTGCTGCCGCCGGACCGAACCGCCTACACGCGCCGCGTCACGCTTCTCTGGACCCTTCTGTTCGGCGCGATGGCCGCCGCCGCCGCGTGGCTGGCGGCGTTCGGTCCGCTGCGCGCGTGGAAGCTGTTCGTCACCGTAGGCAGCCCGGCCCTGGTCGCCGCGCTGTTCCTGGGCGAGTTCGCCTGGCGCCGCATGCGCTTCCGGTACCATCCGCCCCAACGCCTGGCCGACATGCTGCAGTACCTGGGCCTGCCTGGCCGGCAGGCGCTGCCGCTGCTGCGCCTGCATGCGATGGACGACGCGGTCGCGCGCCGGCGCGGGCAGCCGATCTCCGCCGCCGCGCTGCTAGCCGATGCAGCGGCACTTGCAGCCGCACTGCCGCCCGGGCGGCAGGTGCTCAATCTTTGCCGCGACCGCTATCACTTCCTGGTCGGCTTCGCCGCGGCGCTTGCCGCGCGCCGCCTGTGCCTGCTGCCGCCGGGCAGCGGCGACGGCGCGATCCGCGACGTCTGCCGCGACTTCGGCGAGCTGTGCTGCGTCGCCGACCACGACGACGTGCCCGCGGGGGTCACGCTGCTGCGCCCGCTGGGGCACCCGGCCGCGCCACAAGCACGCGGCATGCCGTCCTTCCCCGCCGGGCAGCCGGCGGCGGTGGTGTTCACCTCCGGCAGCACCGGGCACCCGGCGCCGCACGTCAAGACCTGGGGCTCGCTGGTGCGCGGCGCGCTGGCACTCGGGCGGCACCTCGGCTTCGGGCCGTCGCTCGCGCCGCAGATCATCGGCACCGTGCCGCCGCAGCACATGTTCGGCCTCGAGGCGACCGTGATGCTGCCGCTGCAGTGGCGCGGCGCGGTCGACGCCGGCCGCCCGCTGCTGCCCTCGGACGTCAAGGCCGCGCTCGCGGCCTCGCCCGAGCCGCGCTGGCTGATGACCACGCCGCTGCAGCTGCGCGCCTGCGTCGACGACGCGCTCGACCTGCGCGGTACCCTGCGCGGCGTGATCTCCTCCACCATGCCGCTCGACGCGAAGCTCGCGCAGGCGGCCGAATCGCTGTGGCACTGCCCGGTGGAGGAGATCTACGGCTCGAGCGAGACCGGCATGATGGCGCTGAGGCGCAGCGCGAGCGGCCCGACCTGGACGCTTTGCGAGGGGCTCAACTTCGAAACTGTAGGCGGCGCGACGCGCGTCAGGGGCGGGCACCTCGATGCGCCGTTCACCCTTACCGACCGGGTCGAGCTCGAAGGCGGGCGCAGGTTCCGGCTGCTGGGACGGATCGGCGACATGATCAAGGTGGCCGGCAAGCGCGCCTCGCTCGAGGACCTGAACGCGCGCCTGCGCGCGGTGCGCGGCGTCAACGACGGCGCGTACTACATGCCCGACGGCGCGAGCCGGCCGGTCGCGTTCGCGGTCGCGCCCGGCGCAAGCGCGCCTTCGATCCTCGAGGCGCTGCGGCGCGACGTCGACCCGGTGTTCCTGCCGCGCCCGCTGTACCTGGTCGACGCGCTGCCGCGCGCGGCCAACGGCAAGATCACACGCGACGGGCTCGAAGCCCTGCTGCGCCGGATGTCCGCGCGATGAGCTTCGAGCTCGAGGCCGTGATCGACCCGGCGCATTCGGCGTTCCCGGGGCATTTTCCCGGCAACCCGATCGTCCCCGCGGTGGTGCTGCTGGAAAAGGTGGCGGCGGCAATCGAGGATACCTTCGGACCGCAGGCGCGCCTCGTCCGGCTGCCCGCGGTCAAGTTCCTCGCCCCGCTCGCGCCGGGCGAGCGGTTCAGCATCGTGCTCGAGCGGCAGGACGCCAACCTGATCCGCTTCACGCTGGTTCGCGACGGCAAGGCGTTCGCCGCCGGCAGCGCGGAGATCGGCGCTTGAGCTACGGCTGGCTGGCGCAGCGCGAGCGCGGCAGCCAGTCCGCGATGCGCGCGCTCGTCTGGGTCACGCTCGCGCTCGGCCGGCGCGTCGGGCGCGCATTCCTGTACCCGATCTGCGCCTACTTCGTGCTTTTTTCGCGCGGCGCGCGGCGCGCCTCGGCCGACTACCTGCGGCGCGCGCTCGGGCGGCCGCCGCGCCTGGCCGATGTCGCGCGCCACTACCACGCCTTCGCTTCGACCCTGCACGATCGCGTCTACCTGCGCGCCGGCCGCTACGGCTACTTCGACGTGCGGGTCGACGCCCCGCCGGCGCTGCTCGCCGATCTGCGCCAAGGCCGCGGCTGCATCCTGCTCGGCTCGCACCTGGGCAGCTTCGAGGTCCTGCGCGCCGCGGGACTGGCCGAGGGCGCGCCGCCGGTCAACATGCTGATGCAGGTCGAGGGCGGGGAAAAAATCAATAGCGTGATGGACGCGGTCGCGCCAGAGGCCGCGCCGCGCGTGATCCCGCTTGGGCACCCCGGCTCGCTGCTGCGCGCGCAGGAATGCATCGAGCGGGGCGAGATCGTCGGCATCCTCGCCGACCGCGGCCTGCGCGACGAGCGCGAATGCAGCTGCGAGTTCCTCGGCGCGCCGGCGCGCTTTCCCCTGGGTCCGCTGCTGCTCGCCGGGCTGCTGCAGGCGCCGGTGATCCTCGCCTTCGGTCTGTACCGCGGCGGGCGCCGCTACGACGTGCGCCTGGAGGCCTTCGCCGAGCGCATCGAGCTCGACCGGCGCGACCGCGAAGCCTCAATCCGTCCCTGGGTCGAGCGCTACGTCGCCCGCCTCGAGCACCACTGCCGCGAGGCGCCCTACAACTGGTTCAACTTCTACGACTTCTGGGCGCCCGCCGGCACCTGATCCCAGCCCGCAGCGCGCACCCGCGCGGCGCGCTCGATCGAGGCGGCGTCGTCGTAGAAGGGCTTCGGCGCGAGCACCAGGCCGACGTTGGCGGCCTCCTCGGTCAGGATGCGCAGGTACTCCTCCATGTGGTGCGCGGTGAAGGTGTTGGTGTCGTGAAAGGTGACCACCAGCGGAATCACGCCGCCGACCGCCGGCAGCTGGCCGGCGGCAATCTGCTCGCGCACCTGCGCAAGGGCGGTGCGAATGTGGCTGCGCCGCCGCAGGCTGATGTTCCAGAAGTAGATCACGCCGTCGTTCGCGCTGACGTCGGTCAGCAGCATGTGCAGGCCGCGCCTGCGGTAGGCGGCGAGCGTGCGCGCGTCGTAGTTCCAGAACGGCGGCCGCACCAGGTCGGGCGCGCGTCCGGTGATCGCCGCGATGTCGGACTGGGCGTCGGCCAGCGTGCGGTCGAGCTCCGGATCCGGCAGCAGCATGTGGTCGATGTGCCCTCGCGGCGAGCCGCTGTGCACCGCCAGCACGTGACCCTCGGCGTGCTCGCGCCGCATCAGCGCCCTGCCCGCCTCCGAGGCGCCGGCGCGCGGGTCGCGCGTCTGCAGGAAGAACACCGCCTTGATCCCCGGCTGCACCGGGTTGTGCGCGAGCGTATCCAGGATCGCGCGGGTCGGGTTGTACGGCTGCCAGGTGCTCGGCCCGTCGTCGAATGTCAGCAAAAAGCGCGCCGCGGTCGCGTTCGGCGGCAGCGCGCGCGCCTGATCGAGCGACGGCCCAACGCAGCCGCACAGCAGCAGGAGCGCGAGCGCCGCCGTCGTTGTCTTTTTGCGCAAGGCGTGTTGGAATCGTGCGCGGCCCACATGCGCGCTCGAACGCACCTCGACGAAGAAAAAGCTCGGAAACATGGCCGCGTGAGCGTCATTGTACCGGGCGCTCGCCGCCTGCCTTCTGGCGCTTGCCTGCGGCGCAGCCGCCGCGCAGCAGGCCGGGCTGGCGCAGGTGATGCGGCTCCTGTCTGCGGTGCAAGCCTCGACAGTACGCTTCAGCGAGACCAAGCGGATGGCTGCGCTAAGCGAGCCGCTCGTGCTCTCGGGCCGGCTGTCGTACCTGCGCGGCGGCCGGATCGAGAAGGACGTCGAAACGCCCTACCGCGAGCGCATCGTGATCGACGGCGATTCGATGCTGGTCGAAAGCCCGGCGCGCGGTGAATCGCACAGCTACTCCCTGCGCGCCAGCCCGGCCGCGTGGGCCTTCGCGCAAGGCCTGCGCGCCACGCTCAGCGGCGACCTGGCCACGCTCGAGCGCTACTACCGCACGTCGTTCAGCGGCGGCGAAGAGGACTGGACGCTCGAGCTCGCGCCGCGCGACGACGAGATGGCGCGCTATGTGCGCTCGATCGAATTTCGCGGCCGCCGCGCGGACATCTCGCAGATCAGCGTGAACGAAGCGGGCGGCAACACGACCGTGATGACGATCCGCCCGGACGGCCCTTGACCCGTCGCGCACGCGTCGTCGTGCTGGTCTGGCTCGCGCTGCTCGCGGCGAGCCTCCTGGTCGCCACGCGCGCGCGCATCATGAGCGATTTCACCGCCTTCCTGCCGGCGCGGCTCGACGCCGACCAGGCGCTGCTGGTGCACCAGCTGCGCGAGGGCGTCGCCGCGCGCATGATCCTGATCGGCATTTCCGGCGCCGAGCCGGGCGCGCTCGCCGGCGCGAGCCGGGCGCTCGCGCAGCGGCTCTCGGCCTCGGCGCAGTTCGCCTACGTCAACAACGGCGAAGCGCGCTTCGGCGCCGCCGACCGCGCGTTCGTCGAGCGCTGGCGCTACCTCCTCAGCCCGGCGGTCGCGCCGGCGCGCTTCTCCCCCGCGGGCCTGCGCGAGGCGATGCAGCGCGCGCTCGAGGCGCTCGGCTCGCCGCTCGGCGGCATGCTCGCCAGCAGCATCGCGGCCGACCCGACCGGCGAAGCGCGCCGCTATCTCGAATCGCTCCCCGCCGCAGGCCCGGACACGCGCCACGGCGTCTGGTTCTCGCCCGACGGCAGGAGCGCTCTGCTGGTGGCCGAGACGCGCGCCGCGGCGTCGGATCTCGACGCCCAGGCGCGCGCCGTGAACGAAGTGCGCGCGGCGTTCGCCGCTGCGGCCGGCGCGGACAAGGCCTCGCTCACGCTCAGCGGCCCGGGCGTGTTCGCGGTCGAGTCGCGCGCGCTGATCCGCGCCGATGCCTCGAGCCTGTCGCTCATCGCCGGCGCCGCGGTGCTGACGCTGCTGCTGTTCGTGTACCGCTCGGCGGCGCTCACGCTCGCCTGCTTCCTGCCGATCGCGAGCGGGATTCTGGTCGGCGTCGCGCTGGTCGCCCTCGCGTTCGGCTCGATCCACGGCATCTCGCTCGGCTTCGCCGCGATCCTGTTCGGCGAGGCGGTGGACTACCCGAGCTATTTGTTCCTGCACAACCAGCCGGGCGACACGCTGCGCACGACGCTTGCGCGGGTCTGGCCCACGCTGCGCCTGGCGGTGCTCACCACCGTGCTCGGCGGCCTGAGCATGCTGCTGTCGAGCTTTGTCGGTCTGGCGCAGCTCGGCCTGCTGCTGATGAGCGCGATCCTGGTCGCCGGCCTGGTGACGCGCTACGTGCTGCCCGAGATCGCACCCGCGCGCCCGGTGGCGCTCGCGCGCCTCGCGCCGCTGCTCGGCTGGAGCGCGCTCGCGCGCCACCAGCGAGCGCTGCGCGCGCTGGCCTGGTCCGCGCTCGCGCTCGTCCTCGCGCTAGGCGTGCTGCGCCCGGGAGCACTGTGGGACGACGACCTCGGCAAGCTCAACCCGATCCCCGACGTCGAGCGGCGCGCCGATCAGCAGCTGCGCGCCGAGCTCAAAGCGCCGGACGTCGGCGCCGTGATCGTGCTGCGCGCGCCCGGCCGGGAGCAGGCGCTGGAGCGCAGCGAGGCGCTCGAGCCCGCGCTGCGCGGCCTGGTGGACGACGGCTTGATCGCGGGCTACGAAGCGGCGAGCGACATCCTGCCGAGCGAGGCGCTGCAGCGCGCGCGGCGCGCCGCTCTGCCCGGCGCGCGCGCGCTGCGCGCCGCCCTCGCGCAGGCGCAGCGCGGTCTGCCCTTCCGCCCCGGGCTGTTCGAGCCGTTCCTGCGCGACGTCGAGCACGCGCGCAGCGGGCCGCTGCTCGAGCCGGCCGATCTGCGCGGCACCGGCCTCGCGCTCAAGCTCCACGCGCTGCTTTTCCCGCTGCACGGCGAATGGGTCGCGCTGATCCCGTTGCGCGGAGCGAACGACCTCGCTGCGCTCGCGGCCAGGTTCGAGGCGCTGCATGCCCCGGGCGCGAAGCTACTCGACCTGCGGCGCGAGACCGGGCGCATGATCGCGCGCTACCGCGGCCAGACGCTCAAGCTGACCGCGCTCGGCGTCGCCGCCATGTTCGGCCTGCTGGCATGGGGGCTCGGAGGGCTGCGCGAGGCGGCGCGCGTGCTCATGCCCGTGCTGCTCGCGGCGACGGTGACGGCCGGAATGCTGCCGCTGTTCGGCTCGCCGCTCACCCTGTTCCACCTGGTCGCGCTGCTGTTCGTAGTCGGAACCGGGCTCAACTACTCGCTGTTCTTCAACCGCGTGCCGCGCGACCCGGACGAGCGCCGCCGCACGCTGCTTTCGCTCACAGTGTGCTGCCTCGCGGTGCTGTGCTCGGCCGGCGCGCTCGCGCTCTCGGCCACGCCGGTGCTGCGCGCAATCGGGCTGACGGTGCTGGCCGGCACGCCGCTCGCGCTTCTGTTCTCGGCCGCCTTCGGACGCGACTCCGTGTAGCGCGCGAGCAGCCGCCGCGCCACCATCAACGCGATGCCCGCGACGTCGGCAACGCTCGCGAAGTGGCTCGCGCGCGCGAGCCCGCGATACGACACCGTGACCGGCACCGCGACGCTCTCGATCCCGAGGCGGCCGGCCTCGATCAGGATTTCGCTCTCGAATGCGAAGCGCGCCGACGCGCCATGCTCGACGCGCGCCTCGCGCAGCAGGCGGACCGGGTAGATGCGAAAGCCGGACTGCGTGTCGGGAAAGCGGCGACCGGCCGCCAGGCCGACCCAGAAATCCCCGCAGCGGTTGGCGTGGTAGCGCAAGGGTGGAATCTCTTGCCGCAGGTGCAGGCGCGAGCCGATCACGATTGCCTCGGGCATTGCACGCTGCGCCGCGAGCAGCGCGGGGATGTCCTCGGGCCGGTGCTGGCCGTCGCCGTCGAGCGTGATCACCGCCCGCGCCCCGAGCTCGAGCGCGCGCTGCATGCCGCGCCACAGGCTCGCGCCCTTGCCGAGGTTCGCCGGATTGCGCAGCAGCTCGAGCGGCAGGCCCTCGAGCGCGACCGCGGTGCCGTCCGAGGAGCCGTCGTCCACCACGATCAGCGCGCCGACCTGGCGCAGCGTGCGCTCGGCGACGTCGCGGATCGTCGCGGCTTCCTGGAAGGCCGGGATGACCGCCACGTACCCTGTTGCTTCCATCGCGCCTAGGCCATCGCGCCGTTGACCGAAATAACCTGCCCGGAGAGGTAGGCGGCCTGATCGGACACCAGGTAGGCGACCAGGCTCGCGACCTCCTCGGGCGTGCCGCGGCGCTTCATCGGCACCAGCGCCTCGACCAAGCCGTCCGGCACCGCGGCGTCGGTGCCCGCCGAGCGGATGATGCCCGGCGCCACCGCGTTCACCGTGACGCCGCGCGCGGCGAGCTCGATCGCGAGCGACTTGGTCGCGCCGTGCAGCCCCGCTTTCGCCGCCGCGTAGTTGACCTGGCCGCGGTTGCCGGTCAGGCCGACGATCGACGATATGCTCACGATCCGCCCCCAGCGCGTGCCAATCATCGGCAGCAGCAGCGGCCGCGTCACGTTGAAGAAGCCCTTGAGCGAGACGTCGACCACCTCGTCCCAATGCGCCTCGGACATGCCCGCCAGCGGCGCGTCGCGGTGCACGCCGGCATTGTTGACAATCACCTGGATCGGGCCGCCGCGCTCGACCAGCTCCTCGAGCGCGCGCGTGGCGGCGGGGCCGTCGCAAACGTCGAACATGACCGTCTCCGCGCTGCCGCCCGCGGCGCGAATTTCCTTCGCCACGGACTCGGCGCGCTCGGGGTGCCCGTGTCCGTGCACGATCACGTGCAGCCCCGCCGCCAGCGAGCGGCAGATCGCCGCCCCCAGCGCACCACTTCCTCCTGTCACCACTGCGCGCTTCATGCGTCGGTTCCGGCAACGAGTGCGATCGCGGCGCGCCCCCTGAGCAGGACGCGGCCGTCGCCTTCGACCCGGAAAGCGTACAACATGTGGCGCCGCTCGACCACGAGCGCCTCGGCGAGCGCAAGCAATTCTCCCGTGACCAGGTCGAGCCGTTCGGCCTGCAGCTCGACCTCGCGCAGGCTCGCGAGCACGCCGGGCCCGATCGGGCGGCCCGCGCGCGCCGCGAGCGCGCCGTGCAGCGCAATGGCCTGCGCCGCGTACTCGATGCCGGCCACCGCGTGCAGCCGGCCGCGCGCGCGCAGCGGATTATCGGGCCGCGCGTGGCTCGCGCTGGCGCAGACGATGCCGTCGGCGTCCCACGACAGCACCCGGTCGAGCAGGCACATGGCGCCGCGCTGGGGCACGAGACCCTCGATCTGCGCGCGTCCGAGCGTCATTGCTCGCAGCGCGCCGCGAGCTGGCGCGCGCCCACCGCGCCGAGCCGGACTTCGCCTTGCTCGCCGCGCGCCAGCAGCGCGAGCAGCGGCAGCGCGCGCGCGGCCGGATTGTCGCCCAGCGCTTCGAGCCCCGGCGGCAGCGGACTCGCCGCCGCCTCCCGCTCGAGGCGCAGCGCGAGCGCCGCGAGAGCCCCGCCGCGCGGCTCGCGCCCGAGCAGCAGCGCGACCGCGAGGCCGTGGCGGCGCGGGCGCATGAGCGCGAGCGGCTGCGGCAGCGGCAAATCGAATCCCACCAGCAGCACCGGACCCGGACCGAGCGTGGCCTGGAGCGCCGCCTCGAACAGGCCGGCGGCGAACGAATCCTGGTCCGCGGCGAGACTGGTCGAAGGGCGCGACGAGTGCGTCGCGATGCCCCAGTAGCCGGCCGCCGCGTTGTGCACCGAATTGTGGAACTGCGTCGGCGACACGTCGGGCTCGTCCGACGCGAACGATTCGCACAGCGCGTGCGTCACCGCGCCGTCGCCGTCGGCCGACGCGAATACGGTCGCCAGTTCGGCGGCGGGCCAGGCGTCCGCGCCAATCGCGTCCTCCGCCGCCGCGAGCGCGACGCGCGAGGCTGCGTTGCAGCGCCGGCGCTCGGTCAACGGCAGCATGGCGGGCACGGGCACGCGCAGCGCCGCCTCGGCCCAGGGCGCGCGCCCGGCCAGAACCTCGCGGCACGCGGCCCAGCCGTCGAGCCCCGGGCCGACCACGCCGATGCCGCGCAGGTAGACGCGCATCATCCGGCGCGGCCGAACAACAAGCTGCAGTTATTGCCGCCGAAGCCGAACGAGTTGCTCAGCACGCGCGAGAGCGGGCGCTGCTCGCTTTCGAGCACGATGCGCGAGCGCAGCGCCGGGTCCGGCCGTTCGGTGTTCAGCGTTCCGGGCAGGAACCCGCGCTCGATGCACAACACCGAGATCGCAGCCTCGACGATCCCCGCGGCGCCGAGCGTGTGGCCGGTCCAGCCCTTGGTCGAACTGACGGGCGTCGCTTCGCCGAACAGCGCATGCAGCGCGGCGTCCTCTGCGCGGTCGTTGGCCGGAGTTCCGGTGCCGTGCAGGTTGACGTAATCAACCTCGCCCGGCCGCGCGCCGGCGCGCGCGAGCGCATCCGACATCGCCAGCAGCGCGCCGGCGCCCTCGGGGTGCGGCGAGGACATGTGGTAGCCGTCGCTGCTCTCGCCGTAGCCGAGCAGCGCGACCGCACCGTTCGCGCCGGGCTCGCTCTCGAGCAACGCGAAGCCGCCCGCCTCGCCGATCGAGATGCCGTCGCGCCGCTCGTCGCACGGCCGGCAAGGCTCGGCCGACAGCAGCTCGAGCGAGCGAAAGCCGTACAGCGTGGTGAGGCACAGGCTGTCGACGCCGCCGACCACCGCCGCGTCGCAGATCCCGGCCTCGATCAGGCGCTGCGCCTGGGCGAACACCTTGGCGCTCGAGGCGCAGGCGTTGGAAACCGTAGCCGCCGGGCCTTCCAGCCCGAGACGCGCGCGAACGAACTCGGTGAGCGAGAACATGCTGTGCGTCGCCGCATAGTCGCGCGCCGCGAGCAGCCGCTCGGTCTCGGCGCCGCGCCGGTAGGCGAGCTCGGTCTCGAGGATGCCGGAGGTGGTGGTGCCGAGCAGGACCGCAATGCGCGCCGCGCCGTGGCGCTCTCTCGCGCGCGCCACCGCCGCCTCGAAGCCGTCCTGCGCCAAGGCGAACTGCGCCAGGCGGTTGTTGCGGCAGTCGAAGCGCGCCAGTGGGCCCGTGACCGGCGCCGACTCGAGGCCATCGACGCGGCCAATCCACGTGGCGTGCGGAAAGGGCTCGAAATCGTTCGGCCGCAGGCCGTGGGCGCCGGCGCGCAGCGCCGCGAAGCTTTCCTCCAGCCCTGCGCCGAGGGCGCTCGCGATGCAAAGACCGGTCACGAACAGCGGGCGCATTACTGCCAGTCCGTCAGCGCCATGCCGAAGCCGAAGGTGGTTTGGCGCCAGTTGTAGTCCACCAGGCTCTCGCCGTAACCGTTGAACAGCTCGACGTAACCTCGCATGCGGCGGTAGAGCGGGAAGCTCCACGTCGTGCGCAACGCGCCCTTGTGGGTGCGCGGATTGTAGCGCCCGAGCGCCGACACCGTCTGCTGGCCCCAGTGATAGCTCATCACCGCGTCGCCGTAGCCCATGTAATCGACGATGTCGGGGTTGTCGTCGTTGGCCCGCTTCTCCGGGACGCGCCACCACGGCCGCAGCAGCAGCTCCAGCCCGCCGCGCTCGAGGCCGAATTGCACGTAGGCCCGGTTCCAGCTGCGCGAGAGCGGATCGGGCTGGCCGTTGGACTGGTGCACCAGGCCGAAGTTGAGCAGCCGCCAGCGCATGCCGAGGAACCGCTCGTCCGGATGGAAGGCGAGCATCAGCTCGGGTTCGTAGTCGGTCTCGCGGAACGGGCGCGACACCGTCGGGTTGTAGACCTGCCACTGGCTGCGCTGCGTGTAGCCCGCCCACAGCGACGCGCCGATGTTCTGCTGCAGGTCGACGATCCTGAACTTGAAGCTGAGCTGGTACATCGCCTCGCTCGGCCGCAGATCGGCCGGCGCGGGCGCCGCATGGGTCGGACTCGACGGCGCGATGTTGAGGCTGTTGCTGTGATGCAGCGGCAGGAGGTAGGTCGGCTTGTGCGGCAGGATATCGAACAGCGTGCCCGCGACGCCGACCGCCCAGCGCTGGTCGATCGGCGAGCGCTCGGCGGCGCCGGGCGGCGGCGTCTCGCCCGGCTTGGGCCGCGGCACCGCGGCGTCGTAGCAGGCCAGGCGCTGGTCGGGCTGGTCGATGCGCGCGCAGCGCTCCAGGTCGCGTGCGTCGATCTCCGCACGGGCGGCACCGGCTGCGAGGCACAGCGCCAGCGCGACCGCCAGGCCGGCGCTTCGCAGCGGGCTCCTGGCAGCGATCAGCGGAATTGCTCCCGCAGCTTGACCTTCCAGAACTTGCCGGTCGAGGTCTTGGGGATCGCCTCGAGGAACTCGAAGCGGTCGGGCAGCTGCCACTTTGCAAAGCGCCCGGCCAGGTGGCTGCGCAATGCCTCCGGATCGGGCTTGTTGCCGGACTTGAGCACCACGCAGGCGAGCGGCCGCTCGCCCCATTTGGCGTCCGCCACTGCGATCACGGCCGCCTCGGCCACCGCGGCGTGGGCCATCAGCAGATTCTCCATGTCGACCGAGCTGATCCACTCGCCGCCCGACTTGATCAGGTCCTTGGTGCGGTCGGCGATGCGCAGGTAGCCGTGCGCATCGAGCGAAGCGACGTCGCCGGTGCGCAGCCAGCCGTCGGCGGTGAACTTCTCCGGGTCGGTCGGCACCTCGTGGTAGCCGCCCGCGATGAACGGCCCGCGAACCTGGATCTCGCCCACGCTCTTGCCGTCCCAGGGCTGCTCGCCGCCGTCCTCGCCGACGATGCGCATGTCGACCATCGGCGCCGGCACGCCGGCCATCGCCGAGCGGGCGAAGAATTCGTCTTCGCTCACGCCCTGCAGTTCCGGCTTGATGTAAGCGGCAGAGCCGAGCGGGCTCGTCTCGGTCATGCCCCAGCCGTGCATCACTCGCGCGCCGTACCTCGCGTAGGCGCGGATCATCGCCTCGGGCATCGCCGCGCCGCCGACCAGCATGCGGATCCCCTGCGGCAGCCTGTTGTTCACCGGATCGGCCTCGATCAGCTGCGCCATGCCGATCCAGATCGAAGGCACGCCGAGCGCGTAGCTGGGCTGCTCGGCCTTGAACAGGTCGAGCAGGTCCTGCGGGTGCAAGTGCGGGCCGGGGAAGATCATCTTCACGCCCATCATCGCGCAGGTATAGGGCACGCCCCAGCTGTTGGCGTGGAACATCGGCGTCACCGGCAGCACGCTGTCCTTCGCCGACAGCGCCCAGAAATCCGGCTGGTTCGCCATCAGCGAATGGAGCACCGTCGAGCGGTGTGAGTACACCACCCCCTTCGGGCGCCCGGTGGTGCCCGAGGTGTAGCACATCGCGATCGGGTCGTCCTCCTCGTGCGGCACGTAGTCGAACTTCTCCGGCCCGCTTTCCAGGAACGCCTCGTAGTCCGTGAACGCCTTGTCCACCGGCTGGCCCGAAAACGGCACCACGATCACCTTTTCGAATTTCGCCTTGCCCTCGAGCTGCCGCAAAAGCGGCAGCAGGATGTCGTCCACCACCAGGAAGCGGTCCTTCGCGTGCGTCGCGATCCAGCCGATGTCGTCCGGCGACAGGCGCAGGTTGAGCGTGTGCATCACCCCGCCCGCCGCCGGGATGCCGAAATAGCACTCCAGGTGCGCGTAGTGATTCCAGCACAGCGTCGCCACCCGGTCGCCCTTCTTCAGCCCGGCGGCGAGCAGCGCGGAGGCGAGCCGGCGCGAGCGCCGGTAGAAATCGGCGAAGCGCTGCCGCCTGAACGACTTGTCCGGCAGCCGGCTGACGATTTCGGACTCGGGAAACAGCTTCCCGGCGCGTTCCAGGAAGTGATTCAGCGACAGCGGCACGCGCTGCATGGTGGAGCGGATCATCGGGCGCCTTCCTCCTCTGACAGGCGCCGACAATGTACTGCGCCGCGGGCATGGGCGCAAAGACTTGACCGACTGACCTAAGCTGTTATTTGTAGCCTGCTCCCAGCTACCAGAGAAATCACGCTTTCGGTACTTTCTGCGAACGGCGCATCGCTACAAGCCCCAGCGTCCGCTCCCGATGATGCTAAGAGCGGGCGCGGATGCTAGTGCCGACAACCAGTCTCAATCCCGCATTACGGCCTAACCGAGGTGGGGGAAGGAGACGACTTCGGTAGTTGATACTTGATGAAAGGAAAGCCGTTGGCAGCATGACAGCCGTTACATGCCACAACGGCCTCTTTGAATTCAGCCCTGAACTCCTTCCAGTTCTTCGCTTTGATCGCGGCAGCCAGCTTTTCCAGGTTTGCCGATTCGAAGGCCTTCAGCATGGCCGCGCGCCCCGGACGGGTATTCTCGCCGACTTCCTGGATTTCGCGTGCTTCCTTCAGCTGATAGTCGGCCATGCCCCAGTTGCCGCCCTTGGCCGCGTAGTACATGGTGCTCATACGGTTGCCGTATTCGATCATGACGGTTCCGAGGCCCGGTTGAAGGTCGGCAAGGGTCTTGATCTTCTCTTCAGTGGTACCTTTCAGCCAGTCGGGAGGAGTCGCATAGCTAACCGCGGACACCGTCAACAAGCAACTCGCAACAAGAATCGTTCTTTTGATCGTCAACATGATCATAGCTCCTATCAATTACCTGTCTAGTAGAAGCAGCCGACCGGCGGAATTGCCGGCGTGACTGCCGCCGATACTGCAACTTCGAAAAACTGCGTATCCTCCTTGGCGGCAACGAGATCGCCGGCACCGTGCTTTCCTAACGCTGCGACGCCGACCACCGCGCGGGCGCCATGCTGGACTTCTGCTCGTCTTTGCCGTCACTGCCAAAGGCCCACCAAAGGCCAAGGTAAGCGACCGCGTGACTCTCGCCGCCGACGCTATGACCGGCGGAGAAGAGCAGGTTGAAATCAGGTGTAAATTTGTAGAATCCGCCGAAGTTCAGAATCGTCGTGCTCTGGCCATCTACGGTGTCTTTGTCTCGGCCAAACACCTCCCCGCCAAGAGTCCATTTTTCCCCGATGTCCTTCTGCAGCAACCAGCCTGCGAACGGGTAGCTTTCCTGGCCGTCCGCATGGTTGATCACGTAGCCTGCGCCGCCGTAGGTCGTCCATTCGCCCCAGCTCTTCTGTATCCACACCGGCAACCGCCACCAGGTCTTGCCGTTGCCCAATCCCTTGTCCGAGTCACCCGTCGCAAGTTCAGCCATCGGGAAGATGCCGATTTGCGGCATGCTGTCCGTTTCGTGAATGAAGAGGTATTTCACGCCCACTTCGATATCGCCCATCCCGGATTCCGAGGGCGCATCATTAGGGGCGCTCTTGACGTACGGGACCATGATGTGCAACTGCATGTCGGGCAGCGCACCGTAGTTGTACTCGAACGCGGGCAGTACAGTTTCCCTTCCATCGTTCGTCTTGTCGCTGGCGGAAAAGACGTAGAACTCGCTGTGCTTGTAATCGACCGGCGCCGGATCGTCCGTCATGAACGGCGGGCCAGCCAGGACCGACGTCGAAACCAGAGTCAACGCGGTAGCGATCAGGGAGTATGAAGTTGGTTTGCAACGCTTCGCTCGCATGGCCGGTCATTCCTTTGTTGTATAAGGATAGGCAGAGTGATGTTAGGACGAGATCGATTTCGTGCGGGTTTCATCTTCATTACGTTTGCGTAATCCAACGGTAATCCAGCCATTCGACAAAACGGGCTGGAACGGGAATAAGATTTCACGGAAGCAATCGGTCGATGAAAATCCTAATCGTCGAAGACGAGCCGAAAACCGGCGCCTACATCAAGCTGGGACTCACCCAGGCGGGGTTCACTGTTCATGTCGCCAAGACGGGGTGGGAGGGTTTGCATCTGGCCCTTACCGAGCCGTACGACCTGGTGGTGCTGGATGTAATGCTGCCTGGGCTGGACGGCTGGGAGGTGCTTCGCAGAATTCGACTCGAAAAGAAATCAATGCCCGTTCTGTTTCTAACAGCACGCGACGAGGTCGATGATCGGGTCAGGGGACTCGAACTGGGAGCCGACGACTATCTGGCCAAGCCCTTTGCGTTTCCGGAATTGCTGGCGCGGATTCGGACCCGCCTGCGCCGCGGCCAGGCCGTGCCGGCGCTCGACAAATTGTCGGTTGCCGATCTGGAAATGGATCTGTTGCGCCGACGGGTGACGCGGGCCGGGAAGAAGATTGATCTGACCACAAAAGAATTCGCTCTCCTCGAATTGCTCGTGCGCCGTGCCGGCGAGGTCCTGCCACGCATGCTGATAGCGTCGCAGGTATGGGACATGAACTTCCAGAGCGAGACGAACGCCATAGACGTTGCAGTACGTCGCTTGCGGGCCAAGGTCGACGATAGTTTTGAGATAAAACTTATCCAGACCGTGCGCGGGATCGGATACGTGTTGGAACTCCCCGGCAAATGAAGAGACCGATTTCGCTCACGGCTCGGATGAGTCTGTTGTTTGCCTTGTCGGCAGTCAGCGTTTTGATGATTACCGGGGCCGTATTCGAGCGCGCCCTGAATGAGCGCCTGCTCAAGCGCGACAAGGAAGAACTCGCCGGCAAGATGGAGTTGGTCAAAGACATCGTCATGTCGAGCCGCAAACTCGAGGATGCCTCTGAATTGCCGGTACGCCTGAACGACGTTGTATTCGGACATCCCGGCATGGTTGTCTCGGTGCGAACCGAGACGGGTGCGGTGCTGTTCTCTGCGGGAAATGAACTAGTGGTGAAACAGCTTCAGGACGAAGCAAGCCCCGTTGCAGCGCAGCCGGTGACGAAGAAGATCGGCGGGCAGTTCTATCGTCTCGTATCAAGCCGGGTAATGCGCGCCGCGCGCGACGGTGGCCCGATAAGGATGTTGATCGCGCTCGACATCACCGAGGATCAGGATTTCGTTACGGAGTTGCAGAGATACATCTGGTTCGGCATGGCGCAGGTCGCATTGGTGCTGGGGGCCGTGGGGTGGTTCGTCGTGCGCCACGGACTTGCGCCGCTGCGGAAGGTGTCGACCACGTTGGCGGCGATTTCCACCCGGCAACTCGACAAACCCTTGGCGGAAAAAGGGGTGCCGAAGGAGCTACTGGAACTCGTTACGGCTTTCAACGCCATGCTTTTGCGTTTGCATGAGTCTTTTCGCCGCCTGACGGATTTTTCATCGGATATTGCCCATGAGCTGCGCACTCCCATTCACAACATGCTGATCCAGACCCAAGTGACCTTGGGCGGTCAGGACGATTTCGACACCTACCGCGCCATTCTCCAGTCCAACGAAGAGGAGTATCAGCGACTCTCGGCCATGATTTCGGACATGCTGTTTCTTGCCAAGGCCGACAACAAGCAGGCCTCCATAAGAAAAGAGCAGGTGGAGCTGCAAACGCAGGTGGCAAATCTGTTCGATTTCTACGACGCGCTCGCCAGCGAGTCGGGTATCGAGCTTCAGCAGACCGGGTCGGCGACGATTTTCGCTGATCGCCTCATGATGCAGAGGGCTTTGTCCAACCTGCTCTCCAATGCGATCCGGTTCACCCCTCCTGGTATGGCAATTAAAGTAAGCATCCGCAGCGAGGACGGGTGGGCAACCCTTGCGATAAGCAATCCGGGGCCCGAAATTCCGGCGGATCAGAGGGAGCGAATTTTTGAACGACTTTACAGAATCGATCCTTCACGAAGAGAGGGGCAAAGCGATAATGTGGGTCTAGGATTGGCGATCACCAAGTCGATAGTGGAGATGCACGGTGGTCAGATTAGTGTCTCTTCGCAGGACGGCCAGGTTACTTTTCTTCTCACACTTCCTCGCGCGCCGCTGCGCTGAGCAAATTGACCATTGCATAGAAATCGAAGCCGCCCCTCCAACCTGTCCGGCAACCGGTTGACGATTTCGGAGTCCGGAACTCGCCTGCGCTAGGATCGCGGCGTGAGTCCGCGCTTTCCGATCATCGACGCGCACCAGCATTTCTGGGACCCGCGCGTGAACTACCATCCCTGGCTGTGCGATGCGAAGCCGATCGCATTCCGCTACGGCGACTATTCGGCGCTGCGCCGGCCCTATCTCCCCGCCGACTACGCCGCGGATGCAGCCGGGCACGAGGTGGTAAAAACCGTTTACGTCGAGACCGAATGGGATCCGCGCGATCCGCTGGGCGAGACCGCTTGGGTCGAGCGGCTGCGGCGCGAAACCGGGCTTCCGACGGTGATGGTGGCGCAGGCCTGGCTCGACCACGACGATGCCGCCGTCGTGCTCGAGCGACAGGCGGCGTTCCCGTTCGTGCGCGGCGTGCGCCACAAGCCACGGCGCGGCGCGATGCGCGAGGCGCGCTGGCGCGCTGGCTACGCCCGGCTCGCGCGCAGCGGCCTGCGCTTCGACCTGCAGGCGCCGTGGGCCGAGCTCGACGACGCGGCGGCGCTGTGCCGCGAGTTCCCCGATACGACGCTGGTGCTCAACCACGCCGGGCTGCCCGCCGATCGCAGCGCGCAGGGGCTGGATGGATGGAAGCGCGCCCTGCGCGCCCTCGCCGCCTGCCCGAACGCCGCGATCAAGATCTCCGGCCTCGGTGTGCCGGGCGCACGCTGGAGCGCGGACCTCAACCGCGACATCGTGCTCGCGGCGATCGAGATTTTCGGCGTGGAGCGCGCGATGTTCGCCAGCAACTTCCCCGTCGACGGCCTGTGCACCTCCTTCGACCAGATCTATTCCGGGTTCCGCGAGATCACCAGCTCGTTCTCGGCCGTGGAACAGCGCGCGCTGTTCCACGACAATGCGTTTCGCATCTACGCCATGGAGTGACCCGCGCCATGAAGATCGTCCGCGTCGAAGCAGTTCCGCTCTCGATCCCGAGCCGCTACGGCGCGGATTCATGGACGCTGGGCAGCGGCGGCTGGAAAGCGCTCGATTTCTGCCTGGTGCGGGTCGACACGGACGCCGGACTCACCGGCTGGGGCGAGGCGTTTTCCTACTCCTGCCGGCGTCCGGTGGCCGCGGCGGTCAACGACATGATCGCGCCGCTGGCTGTGGGACGCGACGCGGCCGACATCGCCGGGCTGCACGAGACGATCCAGCGGCGGCTACACATCTTCGGCCGCTTCGGCATCGCGGCTTTCGCGCTCTCGGGCCTGGATATCGCACTGTGGGACATCGCGGGCAAGGCCGCGGGCAAGCCGCTGCACGCGCTGCTGGGCGGCGCGCGCCGCGAGCGACTCGGGTGCTACGCGAGCCTGCTGCGCTACGCCGACGGCGCGCTCGCCGCGCGCTATTGCGAGCAGGCGCTGGGAGAAGGCTTCGGCGCGATCAAGCTGCACGAAGTGAGCGAGCCGGTGATCGCCGCGGCGCGCGCCGCGCTGCCGCGCGACACCGCGCTGCTGCTGGACGTCAACTGCGAGTGGAGCGTCGAAGCGGCCATTGCGGTCGGCAGGCGCCTCGCGCCGCTCGGCCTGGAGTGGTTCGAAGAGCCGGTGTTCCCGCCCGAGGACGGCGCCGGACTGCGCGCGGTGGGCGATGCCTGCGGCATCCCTATCGCGGCGGGCGAGAACTGCTGCTTCGCGACGCAATTCGCCGCGCTGTTCGACGCGCGGGCGGTGCAGATCGCGCAGCCCTCGGTGACCAAGGTGGGCGGCATCACCGAATTCCTGCGCGTGGCGGCGCTGGCGGCGCGGCACAAGGTCCGCCTCGCGCCGCATTCGCCGTACTTCGGTCCAGGCGCGCTCGCCACGCTGCACCTGCTCGCGACGCTCGAAGCAAACGAGCGCTTCGAATACTTCTACCTCTGGGCCGAAGCCTCGCTGTATGGCGCGGCGCTCGCGCCGGAGCGCGGCGAACTGCGCGTGCCGCAGGGACCCGGCCTGGGCGTAGAACCGGACGCCGAAGTCATCCGCCGCTATCGCGCGGATTGAAGCGCCGCGTCGCGTCAGGCGGGGGACAGGATGTGGATCACCCGCGTGGCGATCATGTCCTTCACTTTTGCCGCATAGGCGGCCATGTGCGGCGCGGCGGCGTGCGCCTTGAGCGCATCCATGCTTTCCCACTTCTCGATCGCGACGAAAGTGTCGGGGCCGTACTTGGTCTGCATTTGCGGAGCGGGATCCGCATCGATCGCGGGTCTGTACTCGATGCACCCCTTCTCGGCACGCACCGCAGGAACATTGGCGCGGAAGTGGTTCAGGATGTCCTCCCGCTTGCCCGGCTTGGCGGTGATGACGGCGACGACGTGGATCATTTCTTCACTCTCCCTTCCTGGTGGTCGGCGCGATCGCTGCCTGAGGGTTTGCCGCCGGCTACTTCTCGGCGTCGGCCGCCTGCATCGAGCGGTCGGCGTTCTGCTGCAGCTGCTGCTGCATGGCGTCGATCTTCTGCTGCGCGTGCTGCATGGTCTTCTGGCCCTGCTCCAGCTCCGCCTTCTTGAGCGAAGCGGCCGTGGCCGCGCTGCTGGCGGCATCCAGGCCGCAGCCGGCAAGCGCGGCGGCGGCGAACACTGCGATGAGCACTCTCACGGCGGTCTCCCTGCTAGATACGTCCTGACAGGTTACGCCTGTGGCGGCACTCGCGCCGTCAATTTGTTCACGCTCGGGCGCTTCATTTCCTTGATTTAACAATGTAAGCCCGCGCCCGCTGGACCTTGTCGATGCAGTTGGGGTACTTGCCGAATTCCTGCTGAACTTTCGCCGCCGTCAGCAAGCCGGCCGCCTTGGAAAATTCCACCGTACCCTCGAAGCCGTTGGCCTTGGCCAGATCGAGCTCGCCGTAGGCGACTTTCAGGCCGTTCTCGCACTGCGCCGCGAGAGAGCTGTTCGGATTTCCGGCGCACCCTGCCGTTGAAGCCAGCAGAAGCGCCGAGGCGATGATGACAAGCATTCGCATATTGCGCATCTCCTCCGGTTTGAGTCGTTATTTTCCCACCAAGTCGTCCCTGGCGCCCGCCCTGCTACAGTGACGCCCCGTGTCGCCCGCCTCAGAACTCGTTGAACTTGTTGAGCATGCCGCCGCCGCGCTGCCGTTGCCCGCCGTGGCGCAGGCGCTGTTTCCGCCCGACCGCAGTGGCAGCGGCAAGACGGGCGAGTTCTGCGTGCTGCGGTTGGCCGACGACAGCGTGGGCACCGCGTTTGTGCTGTTGGGCGACACGCTCGCCCGCCTGCAGCAGCGTTCGCCCGACGAACTCGTCGGCAAACCGGTGCAGGACGTGGCGCGGCTCTTCGCCGCGAACGACCCGGTCGAGCGCGCGCTCGGCCTGGCGGCGATCAACGCCGTCACGCAGCACGTGTTCCGCCGCGCCGGCTACGAGCCGGACCTCGCCGCCAACTCGCTCGGCTCATTGCAGCTCAAGCCCGGCGACCGGGTCGGCATGATCGGCTTCTTTCCGCCGCTGGTGCCGCGCGTGCGCGAGCTCGGCCTGTCGCTCACCGTCGTCGAGCTGCGCGCCGAGCTGGTGCAGGAGGAACCGGGTCTGTCCGTCACCCTCGACCCGAAGCGGCTGGCGGAGTGCAACAAAATCGTCTCCACCAGTACCGTGCTGCTCAACAACACGCTCGAGCAGATCCTCTCCCATTGCCGCCACGCGGAGGAACTCGCGCTCGTCGGCCCCTCGGCGAGCTGCTTTCCGGAGCCGCTGTTCGCCCGCGGCGTCACCACCATGGGCGGCTACTGGGTTCTCGACCCCGCGACCTTCATGCACCGCGCCGCCGCCCTCGAGCCTTGGGGCGCCGCGGGAAGGAAAAGCTCGGTGCGGCGCTCGGCCTACCCGGGGACGCAGACTCTGCTGCGCGAGGCAACCCGCAATTAAGCCGGCGCACAGCGTGGCGAAAGGGCTTGAAGAACCATATTCGGCCAGAAGCAGCCATACACACGGTCCCGCGCCCGGGATGTATCCTTGCTCCTTCGCCCACAGGATGGCCCCCATGAGCGCTTCGATCCAGGTCTACTGGCAGCCGCACTGAACTAGCTGCCTCCGGCTCAAGGAGTATCTCTCGGTCCGTGGGATCGAGTTCCAGTCGGTCAACGTCCTCGAGAGCACCGAGGGCATGGCGGCGTTGCGCGCGCTCGGTGCGCGCAGCCTGCCGGTGGTGGCGCGCGACGGGCAATTCGTCTACGCGCAGGTCATCTCGGACGTCATCAAGTTCCTCGGCCTGAACGAATCCGGCAGGCCCGTGCTCGCGCCGGCGGCGCTCGCCGAGCGGGAGGATGCGGTGCTTTCCACGGCTGCGCGCCTGGTGCGCCAGATGCCGGATTCAGCGCTCGCCAAAGTGCTGCCGAACCGGCCGCGCTCCTGGCGCGTGCTCGCGCACCACGTGTTCCAGATCCCCGTCGCCTTCCTCGAGATGGAGGAAAAGGGCGTGCGGTTCGAGCAGGAGGTAATGAACGCGGGTCCGCCGGAGGACATGCTGACGGCCGCGTCGATCGCCGCCTTCGGCGAGTCCGTGCGCCAGCGCTTCGCCAGCTGGTGGGCGCGCAGCGCCGGCGCGGATTTCGAGCAGCGCGTCGACACCTACTTCGGCGGCACCAGCCGGCACGAGATGCTCGAGCGCACCGTGTGGCACTCCGCGCAGCACGTGCGCCAGCTCGCCGCGCTGCTCGAGTCGATCGGCGTCGCGCCGGACCGGCCGCTCGGCGCCGCGGAGATCCGCGACCTGCCGCTCACGGACAGGATCTGGGACGAAGGCTGAGGTAAAACCAACTCCGAGCGCGACCTGGCAGCCGCAGGCACGCGCTATTGCGACGCAGCGTCACTGCGCTGGAACCCGAAACATGCCCGAACTACGCGCTCGCAGCGGCGCGGATGCAAAGGAAATTCCCTAGGCTTCCAGCGGGCGCAAACGGGCGATCATCGCGTTCCATGCCGCGACGGCTTCGGTGATGGCCGCGGCTTCGTCCCTGCCCTCTGCCGGGATCGCAGGGCCGAGCTGTCCGCAGACCGGACAGACCACGCGGTAGACGACTTCGTCGCGCCCGTCCGCGGTGCGGCGGGTGCCTCGACGCACGTCGGCCTCGGCGCCGCAGGTGCAGCGTCGCATCGCCATCAATCAGTCGAGCTTGCGCTCCCAGTATTCGCCCACGAGAGCATGCCCGAAACCGCGGTGGCGCGCGCTGCGCGCGAGGCTGAAACCTGTCCTGGCGTAAATTTCGCGCGCGGCGGTAAGGTCGCTCTGGGTCCAGAGGACGATCTTCCTGTAGCCGCAGCGGCGGGCGAAGCGGATGCAGGTCTCGACCAGGCGCCGGCCGAGGCCCTGGCCGCGCGCCTCGGGCTCGAGCAGCAACAGGCGCAGCTTGGCGACAGCGGGCGATTGCCTGACAACCATCACCGAGCCGAGGCGCCTACCGTTTCGCTCCGCGATCCAGCAGCGCTCGCGCTTCGGGTCGTGGCGGCGCAGGAAGTCCGCCGCGATCCCGGCCACCAGCGCCTCGAAGCGCTCGTTCCAGCCGTATTCCTGGCGGTAAAGCACGGCGTGGCGCTCGACGACCCAGCCCAGGTCGCCGGGGCGGTGGGGTCGCAGGACGCAGCGCGCGGACGGCGCTCGTCTGGAAGGTTTCATATACTCGCCACTTTCGCATCTCCGCTCGCAGGAACGCAAACATGAAGGTCTTCCAGATCCAGGACGACTGGGGCATGCAGCACTTGAAGCTCGCGACGCGCCCGGACCCGAAGCCTGGGCCCGGACAGGTGCTGCTGCGCATGAAGGCGGCCTCGCTCAACTACCGCGACCTGCTGGTGCCGGACCGCGGTTACGGCGCGCACACCGGCACGCTGCCGCTGATCCCGGTCTCCGACGGCGTCGGCGAAGTGATCGAGGTCGGCGCCGGCGTGACGCGGGTCAAGGTCGGCGAGCGCGCCTGCCCCTGCTTCACCCAGGGCTGGATTTCGGGCCCGCCGACCCCGAACCGCGCGGCGCACAACCTCGGCGGGCCGCTCGACGGGACGATGGCCGAGCTGATGAGCCTGAGCGAAGACGGCGTGGTGAAAGTGCCCGAATATCTCAGCGACGAGCAGGCCGCTGCCCTGCCCTGCGCCGCGCTCACCGCCTGGAGCGCGCTGATGGTGCAGGATCACCTCGCGCCGGGCGCGAAGGTGCTGGTACAAGGCACCGGCGGCGTGGCGCTGTTCGCGCTGCAGTTCGCCAAGCTCGCCGGCGCGCACGTGACGGTCATCTCGTCCAGCGACGAGAAGATCGCGCGCGCCAAGAAGCTCGGCGCCGACGCCGCGATCAACTACAAAACCACGCCTGAGTGGGCCAAGGCGACGCGCGACATCACCGCCGGACGCGGCTTCGACCACGTGCTCGAGCTCGGCGGCGAGAAGACGCTGCCGCAGTCGCTGCTGTGCGTAGCCACCGGCGGCACGATCTCGATCATCGGCGTGCTATCGGGCGGCAACATGAGCGCCCAGCTCGGGCGCATCGTGATGAAGCAGGTGCGCATGGTGGGTATCGGCGTGGGCAACCGCGACGGCTTCGAGGCGATGCTGCGCGCGATGGCGCTGCACAGGGTACAGCCGGTGGTCGACCGCGTGTTCGCGTTCGACGAACTCAAGCAAGCGATGGCGCACCTCAAGAGCGGCGCGCATTTCGGCAAAGTCTGCATTCGGCACGGAGGCAAGGCATGAACATCTCATTCAAGAACAAGAACGTGGTCGTCACCGGCAGCAGCCGCGGGATCGGCCGCGCCGCCGCGCTCGCCTTTGCGGCGGCCGGTGCGAACGTGTCGATCTGCGCGCGCGGCGCCGAGAAGCTGCGCGAGACCGAGCGCGAGCTGAAGGCGCATGGCGGCAAAGTGCACAGCACGCCGTGCGATCTCGCCGACGGCGCGGCGGTGGCGCGCTACATCGCGGACGCCGGCGCCGCGCTCGGCGGCATCGACGTGCTGGTCAACAACGCCTCCGGGTTCGGCGCCAGCGACGACGAGGCGGACTGGGCGGTCAGCATCAACGTCGACCTGATGGCCAGCGTGCGCGCCTCGCACGCCGCGCTGCCGCTCATCGAGCGCGCCGGGGGCGGCTCGATCATCCATATCGGCTCGATCGCCGGCCTGCGCGCGAGCGCGCGTACCCCGGCGTACGGCGCGGTCAAGGCAGCGCTCGCGCAGTACACCATGAGTCAGGGGTCGTTGCTCGCGGTGAAGAGGATTCGCGTCAACAGCGTGGCGCCGGGCTCGATCGAATTCCCCGGCGGCGTGTGGGACCGGCGCAAGCGCGACAACCGCGCGCTGTACGACAACACCCTGCGCTCGATCCCCTGGGGACGCATGGGCCTGCCGGAGGAAGTCGCCGCGGCGGTGCTGTTCCTCGCCAGCGATCTGGCGAGCTGGATCACCGGCCAGACCATCGTGGTCGACGGCGGCCAGATGCTCAGCTGAAGAAGGATGCAGCCGTGAAGCTGGTGATCGCGCAGATGAAGCACGAGACCAACACCTTCTCACCGGTGCCGACGCCGCTCGCGCGCTTCGCGCGCGGCAAGTCGACGCCGCTCGAGGGCAACGAGATCCGCGAGGCCTACCGCAACACCGGCTCGGCGATCGGCGCGTTCATCGACCTGGCCGACCGCGCCGGGGCCGAGATCGTGCTGCCGGTCGCGGGCAACGCGGCGCCGAGCGGCCCGGTCGAGATCGGCGCATACGAGTGGATGGCGGGCCGCATCCTGGATGCGGTGCGGCGCGGCTGCGACGCGCTGCTGCTCGACCTGCACGGCGCGATGGTCACCGAGCGGCACGACGACGGTGAAGGCGAGCTGCTCGCGCGCCTGCGCAAACTCGCGCCCGGGCTGCCGATCGGCGTCGCGCTCGACATGCACACCAACCTCTTTCCCGCCATGTGCGACAACGCGACCGCGCTCGCCGGCTACCAGACCTACCCGCACGTCGACATGTACGAAACGGGCTTGCGCGCCGGCAAGCCGGTACTCGACCTGCTCGCCGGCAAGGCGCGGCCCGCCATGGCCTACGGCCACCGCCCGATGCTGCCGCACGTGATGCGCCAGTCGAGCCTCGACGCGCCGAACCTGCAGATCCAGCGCCGCGCGCAGGAAATGGAAAAGCAGGGCGCGCTGGCGGCCACTTTCTTCGTCGGCTTTCCGCACGCGGATATTCCCTGGGCCGGGGCCTCGGCGGTGGTGGTGACCGACGGCGACGCGGCCAAGGCGCGCTCCCTGTGCGACGAGCTGCTCGACATGGCGTGGCAGGCGCGCGCGCAGTTCGTCTACGGGATCGAGCCGCTCGAGGCCTCGCTTGCGCGCGCGCGCCAGGCCGCCGGCGGCCCGGTGGTGCTGCTCGATCACTACGACAATTGCGCCTCGGGCGGCACCATGGACACCATGACCGTGCTCGGCGGCATCCTCGACGCGGGACTCGAGAATGCCGCCGCGTTCGCGATCTGCGACCCGCAGGCCGTCGAGCAGATGAAACAGGCCGGCAGCGGCGCCAAGGTCACGCTCGATCTCGGCGGCAAGTCGGACATGCCCAGCCTAGGCTTGAAGGGCAAGCCGCGCCAGGTGAGCGGCACGGTGAAAAGAATCATCGACGGCGCCTACCGCAACGAAGGACCGATGGCGCGCGGCGAGTTGATGGACATGGGCCTTTCGGCGGTCCTCGACACCGGCAAGGTCGAGATCGCGGTCATCACGCGCCACAGCGAGCCGTACGACATCGGCGCCTTCCGCGCACTCGGCATCGACCCGGCGAGAAAACGCTATCTCATGCTCAAGAGCCGCGTGCACTGGCGCGCCGGCCTGGGCCCGCTGGCCAAGAGCGTGATCGAGTGCGCCGGCACCGGCGTGTGCACCTCCGACTACTCGCAGCTGGACTTCCGGCGCGTGCGGCGGCCGATCTACCCGCTCGATTCAATCTAGCGTCAAGGCGCGATGTAGGCGTAGCCGCGGTTCTGCAGGGTCATGAGCGAAATCCAGCCGTTGCCGACCACCTTGACCGCCGGGACCACGTTCTCCGCCTTCGTGCCCTGCTGCCGGATCGCAACCGAGCACTGCACCATGTCCCCGACACCCGGCGCGGCGCGCATCCGGTCGAGTTTGGCCGCGATCTT
Organism: uncultured beta proteobacterium; assembly: GCA_963811085.1. Lineage (GTDB taxonomy): Bacteria > Pseudomonadota > Gammaproteobacteria > Burkholderiales > SG8-39 > DAHVFK01. The sequence goes on from CAWEPV010000003.1 coordinate 112,692, forward strand.
GGCCGCGAATTCCCGGTCCTCCGGCTTGATCAGCGACTGATCGGTCTGGATCAGCCGCGTCGCGGGACCGCGGAAGGCAAGCGCAAAATGCGGCGACACGCCCTGCCGGATCAGCGACTGGCGCGTCTCGTCGATGACGTTGAGCTGGCCCAGCAGCTTCTTGCCTTCGCCGGCAGTGATATCGAACGCGACCCAGACCTCCTTGACGCCGGCAAGCGCCGCGTGGTCGTCCGCGCCCGCCGCGAAGGCGAACGGCGTCGCGAAATGGGCGCCGAGCGCAAAGACCATCGCGGCAACGAATTGATTCGCGAATTTCCTCATGGCACGCCTCCCTGGCGGTCAGCTCGCCGCTCGCGTCCTGTCCAGCACCGTCATCGCCGAGGCGACGACGCTTGCGACATCGGACAGGTTGGTCGGCACGATCATGGTGTTGTTGGTTTTGGCGAGGTTGCCGAGTGCGCCGATATAGAGCTCCGCGACCTTCAGGTTCGCCGCCTGCAGCCCGCCTTCCTTGCCGATCGCGTTGGCGACCGCCTCGACCGCCGCGGCGGTCGCCTCCGCCACCACGCGCAGCGCGGTCGCCTCGCCCTGCGCCTTGTTGATCGCCGATTGCTTCTGGCCTTCGGACTTGAGGATCGCCGCCTGCTTTTCGCCTTCCGCCAGGTTGATCTCCTGCTGCTTCTCGCCCTCTGACTTGGCGATCAGCGCGCGCTTTTCGCGCTCGGCGGTGATCTGGGCCTGCATCGCGCGCAGGATCGTCTCGGGAGGGGTCAGGTTCTTCACCTCGTAGCGCAGCACCTTCACGCCCCAGGAACGGCCCGCCTCGTCGAGCACGCTCACGATCTGGCGGTTGATCACGTCGCGGCTTTGGAGCGACTGGTCGAGTTCCATCTTGCCGACCTCGCTGCGCAGCGTGGTCTGCGCGAGCTGCACGATGGCGAACACGTAGTCGGAGGTGCCGTAGGAAGCCAGGCGCGGGTCGGTAACCTGATAGTAGATGAGTCCGTCCACCGCGAGCTGGGTATTGTCCTTGGTGATGCAGACCTGCTCGGCGACGTCCAGCGGGACTTCTTTCAGCGAATGCTGGTAAGCGACGCGGTCGAAGAACGGGATGATGATGTTGAGCCCCGGCTCGAGCACCAGGTGGAACTTTCCCAGGCGCTCCACGACCCACGCGTTCTGCTGCGGCACCACGCGCACGCCCTCGATCACGAACACCGCGGCCAGCGCGACGATGAAAAACGGAATCGCGAACTGCCGGATGCCCGGCACCGCGGCAATGGCGACGGTGGCGATCACCACGGCGATAAGCTTCGCAAACATGCTGCCTCCCTTCGAGCGCGAGAAATTGCCGAGGGCCCGAGCCAGGTCAGGCGGGCCGGGTCTTGGAAACCGTGAGCGTGTTGCCATCGATCGATTCGACGTACAGAACCTCGCCGCGCTCGCCGGCAATTGCGCCCGCGATGCGCGCGTCCCAGAGCGCGTCGCGATATCTTACGCGCGCCTGGCCCGCGTCCTGGTTCAGCCAGGAATCGAAAGCGGCCGGCTGGCCGAAATCGAGGCCCTGCATGCGCTTCGGTCCCGCCGTCTTCTTGTACCGATGCACCCATACCACGCCGGCCACTCCAACCACCGCCGCGGCGAGCGCCTGCCAGGCGAACACGGCGCCCGCGTACGCCAGGCCCGCGCCGGCGAAAGCGGCAACGCCGAGCACGAGCAGATAGAACGTGCCCGTCACGAGTTCGACGATGACGAGCGCGAAGCCGGCGATCAGCCAGACGAGGAAGCTGTCTATTTGCACTTTCCGAAACTCCCGATCCCGCAGCCTATACTAATCCTCGATGGCGAAGGTCAATCCCGCCCTCGCCCGCAGGGGCGGGATCAGTTTCATGCCCATCGCCGCGCCCGGCGTCCACACGCCGCCGCCGGTCGCCGCGCGGTCGACGTCCTCGAGCAGGCACAGCGCGCTCTCCGAGATCATCTTCGACGTGGAGGCGTAGCCCGGATCGCCTTCGCCGCGGACCGACGCCTGCAGCGTGCGCCCGTCGGCGCTTTGGCCGATGAACAGCAATTCGTAGCCGCCGGATTCGCGTTCCTGCGCGCTCGGGCCCTCGCCCGGCTTGGGCAGGGCGAAGCGCCGCAGCAGCGCGCGCGTGGGCGCAAACGCGAGCATCGCGTTCTGGACGCGCAGCGCGGTCGCCATCCGCCTGGCGTGCTGCTCTCCCCGCGCACCGTCGCCGGCCAGCATGCGCTCGTCGTAGACGAAATCGCGGCCCCAGGGGTGACCGAGCAGCGCGTTGGTCCGATGCACGTTCTTGGTGTTGATCGGGGCCATGATGAACGGCGCCGTCCACGACTTGGCGAGATCGTCGTAGGCAGCCGATCCGCCTCCTGGCTGCCGCGGTCCCTTGAAGCCCGGGGTCAGCGCGAAGGGATCGACCATCGCCCGCCTGGCGGCGGGATCGCGCACCACCTGTTCGATGGTCGCGAGCGCGCTGGCGATTGTGCCGCCCGAAGGCTTGCCCTTCATCTTGCGCACCCGCCCCTGCATCGTGGTGAGCGGCATGCCGAAGCGCCGCTGCGCTTCGTCCTGAAGGAAAACGACCCCGAGATCGAACGGAATCGAGTCGAAGCCGCACGAAAACACGATGCGTGCGCCGCTCGCCCGCGCCGGCGTATCGAGCAGCGGAATCATCTGCGCCATCCAGACCGGCTCGCCGCACAGGTCGACGTAGTCGGTGCCTTCCTGTGCGCAGGCCGTTGCGAGCGTCCCGCCGTGCAGCTGGTAGGGCCCCACGGTAGTGATGATCGCCCGCGATTGCCGCACCAGGTTCGCCAAGGCGGCGGCATCGGTCGCCTCGGCGGCGATGAGCGGCACGCTTTCGCCGGCGCCGATCGAGCGACGCACCTCGGCGAGCTTGGCGAGATTGCGGCCAGCCATCGCCCACGCGAGCTCGCCGCCCATGCCGTAGGTCGCGTGCAGGTACTCCGCCACCAGCCGCCCGGTGAAGCCGCTGGCGCCGAAGACGACGACGTCGAATCGCCTGCTCATGCGTAGACCAGCGTGCCGTCGTCCAGGTCGGCGCGCGGCAGCTCGTCCTTGTCGCTCCAGTAGTCCTGCGTGTGGCGCCAGGGCATGCGGTCGCCCTGCTTGGGCAGCTGATCAACGCCGCGCATGACGTAGCCGGGATTGAAGTTTTCCGCGTCGACCCATGGCGACAGAGGCATCGCGCGCTCCTCGGGCCGTAGCGCCGGGACCACGACGCCGGCGCCGCGAGTGTCCATGTGCTTCAGCAGCCGGCAGACGAAGTCCGCGATCAGGTCGGCGCGCAGGGTCCAGCTGGCGCGGAAGTAGCCGAACACCCACGCCATGTTGGCGACGCCGGTGAACATCGCGCCGCGGTAGGTCACGGTGCGCGCGAAGTCGAGCGGCGCGCCGTCGATCGTGAACGCGATGTCGCCCAGCACGCTCAGGTTGAACCCGGTCGCGGTGACCACCACGTCGGCCTCGAGCACGGCGCCCGACTTTAGGCGGATGCCCGTCTCGCTGAACGACTCGATCTCGTCGGTGACGACCGAGGCTTTGCCGTCGCGAATCGCGCAAAACAGGTCGCCGTCCGGGATGAACGCGACGCGCTGGCGCCACGGGCGGTAGCGCGGGGTGAAGTGCCGGTCGACGTCGAAGTCCGGCCCGAGGTAATTGCGCACGCCGGCGAGCAGTTCCTGCTTGACAGCCTCCGGCTCGTGAAAGGCGCGCCGGGTGAAGACCGCCTGGTCCTTGAGAATCTTGCGCCGCACGATCTCGTGCACCCACTCCTCCGGCACCTCGAGGCCGCGCAGCATGTCGGCCAGCTCGTTCGCGTTTCGCCCGGTGATGTAGAACGTCGGCGAGCGCTGCAGCATGGTCAGCTGCGCGCACTTGCCCGCGATCGCCGGCACCAGCGTCGCCGCCGTCGCGCCCGAGCCGATCACGATCACCCGCTTGCCCGAGACGTCCAGGTCCACCGGCCAGGTCTGGGGATGGACGATGCGCCCGCCGAAACGGTCCATCCCGGGCCACTGCGGGGTGTAGCCCTCGGCGTGACGGTAGTAGCCCTGGCACATCCACAGGAAGCTGGCCGTGAAACGCGCGCGCTCGCCGCCGTCGGTGCGCTCGGCCTCGATCGTCCAGCACTTGTCCTCGCTCGACCAGCTCGCGGAGAGGATCCGGTGACCGTAGCGGATATGGCGCGCGAGGCCGTTCTCCTCGATTACCTCTCCCATGTACTCGAGGATCTTGCCGGCGGTCGCGATCGGCGCCCCGGTCCAGGGCTTGAAGCGGTAGCCGAAGGTGTAGAGGTCGCTGTCGGAGCGGATGCCCGGGAAGCGGTGCGTGCGCCAGGTGCCGCCGAAGCCGTCCTGCGCCTCGAGCACCACGAAGCGCCTGCCCGGGCATTGCTTCGTCAGATGATAGGCCCCGCCGACGCCGGAGATTCCAGCGCCGGCGATCAGCACGTCGAAGTGCTCGGTCGTCGGACTCGCTCCGTTCTCGCTACTCATGAAAAACCGGCATTTCCTCGGGCTTCGGCTGCTGCGCGAAGACGACGTCCGTATCCGAGAATTTCACCCACGGCTGCGCATTCTCGGCCCACACGTGGCAGCCGGGCTTGAACCAGCTCCGGTCGTCCAGCGTTCCAGGCTTCAGACTGAACCGAGGCAGGTCACCCTCCTCGGTGAACATCTGATGGTAGATTCGCGTGCCGCAGCTGGGGCAGAAGTAGCCGCGAAACCTTCTCCCCCGCCCGTCGCGGACGAAATTCTCCAGGCGCCCCTTCGTGATAGTGAGGCAGCCAGCCGGAAACTGCGCCGCCAGTCCGAAGGCGCTTCCCGACTGCTTCTGGCAGATCGAGCAATGGCAGGCGTAGGTCCGCAGCGGCTTGCCCCTCACTTCGTAGCGCACCTGCCCGCATTGACAGCCACCCGACAAAACGGAGTCCATGGACGCCCCCTCCGGCAAGAGCATGCCGGACAGTCTATGCGCAGCGGCGAATGATGGGAAAGGCCCCTGGCGCAGGCAGGGTGCGCCAGGGGAATCGATCGGGGTGCGGACCGGGAGGAGGATCGGTCGCATCCCCATCCGGCGTTTGTTCGCCGGACCTGCGTTTGCCTGCGTGCCCAGTATTTCCCGGATCCGCGGCGGGCTCCAGGAACTAGTAGACGGACCCGCCGCGTTCTATCGATTTCTTGCAGTCAGGCCGGCCTGGGCTTGCTCATCCGCTCGATGATGTCAGGGGGGATGAAGTTCACCAGCTCGGTCTTGTCGGCCTCGACCAGCTCGACGTAGCGCTTGACGACGTCGGCCGGGTCGAGCTGGCCCACGGTGATGCGCTGCACCAGCGCGTCCATGACCGCCACGTCCTCGGGCGCGGCGCTCTTGCGATCAAACCAGGGGCCGGGATTGTTGGCCATGCGGTCGTTGAAGCCGGTGGCGAACGGCCCCGGGTTGATGAGCGCGACGTCGACCCCGAACGACACCAGCTCGGCGCGCAGCGCGCCTCCAAACGCCTGCAGCGCGTGCTTGGTCATGGTGTAGGGTCCGGACCCCACGCCGGCGCGCACGCCGCCGATCGACGACACGATCAGGATGCGGCCCGCGCGCTTCTTGCGCATTTTCTGCGCCACGCGCTGCACGACGGCGAAGGTGCCGAAGACGTTAACCTCGAACACCGCGCGCAGCCGCTCCATGGGAATGAGGCTCAGGGGCCCGGTCTGGCCCATGCCGGCGTTGGCGACGAGCACGTCGAGGTCCCACTGGTCGAGCTTGGCCACGTCCTTCGGGTTCGTGATATCGAGCTTGGCGACCGTCAGTTCCGGGTGGGCAGCCGAGAGCTCGGCGGCCTGCTTGTCGGTCTCCACGGTGGCGATCACTTTGTGCCCGCGCTTGGCGAGCTGAACGGCGGTCTGCCGGCCGAAGCCGCTTCCGGCGCCGGTAATGAGCACAGTCTTGGACATGGGTCTCTCCTTGAATTGACGGTACGATAGCGCGCTGATGCGGAGCTAGAGGGATTCTTGCATGAATTCGGATTCGCCCGAACCGAGCCGCAAGGCGCAGATCGACGCAGTGCTGCTGCAGCTGCCCGGGGTCAGCACGAAGAAGATCAACGGCCTCGACGCCTACTTCGTCAATGACAGGATGTTCGCCTGCATCAGCGGCCGCGGCGTGGGGCTGCGTCTGCCCGTCGCCACGGCGACCGAACTGCAGTTCTCGCGCGACAACGTGGTGCCGTTTCAGCCCGGCGGCATGGCGAGCACGCGGGAATGGATCCAGATCGACCGCGCCGAGGCGGCCGAGTACGATAAGGATCTGCCCCTGTTTCAGGCCTCGCTCGACTTCGTGAAATCCGCGCGCACCCGTTAGGTTGTCGCGGCACGTCTCTGCGGCGGGGTACGCCCGACCTGGAGGCAGGCCGCGCGCAGGGTGAACTCGACGATGTCGCGCTGCGCGCGACTGCCGCCGATGCGCACGGTCTCCGGCAGCGCCGCTTCGAGCAGCTCGATGGCACGCTTCCAGTCGCGCTTCTCGTAGGCGGCGAAGGCGTCCGCCAGTCCGGGCGCGACGGCGCCCGGCGGCAGCTTGCCCGCGGCTTCGCGCTCGCGCAGCTCGCGCGCGATGCGCGCCAGGTTCTCGCCGTCGCCCGCCGCGGCGCAGGCCAGCGCGACGTGCACGTCGGCGAACCAGACGCCCGCCTTGGGAAAGCTCTGCAGTCCGTAGTCGCGCACCTCGCTCCACAGCTGCGCGTGGCGCGGTTCGTCGGCGAGCTCGGCGCGCCACAGGAACGACGGCGAGTCGGTCGCGACGTTGAGCGGCGGCCCCGAGGCGCCGCCAGCGGGGTGGACGCCGTCGCGGTAGGCGCGCCAGGCACGTTCGCGCTCGCCGAGCGCAAGCGCGGCGAGCGCCACGTGCCACGAGAGATGGCAATGCATCAGCCCCTGTTTGGGGTAGGCCGGCAACCAGTCATCGAGATAGGCGAGTGCCGCGCGGTGTTCGCCGCGCTCGTAGAGCACGTGCGCCTGGATGTGCGCGCCGTGCGGATTGCGCGGGTTGGCGGCCAGGCTGCGCTCGATCAGGACGCCCGCCTCGTCCAGCCGGCTGCTTTCGCAGGCCGCGAAGGCGAGCGTCATGTCGAACCACCAGTCCTTGCCGTAGTGCGGCGCGAGACCGGAAAGCAGGTCGTACAGCTCGGGCTCGCGCCCCTTGCGGCCGCTGAAGCCGATCAGGCCGAATACGCCGGTAGCTGGCGCGACCACCATCGCGTCGCGCGGGTGCTCGGCCAGATGCGCGCGCGTCGCCTCGAGCGCGCCCGCCGGGTTGCCCTCGATCGCGAGCGCGAGCGCGTTGACGTGCCCTTGCTCGCGCGGCGTAGCCGCCAACGCGAGCTCTCTCGCGCGCGCCGCGTGCTCGCGCGCCTGCGGCACCTTCGCCGCGAGCAGCAGCGCGCGGGCAAGCGCGATCTGCGCCAGCGCGAATCCGGGATCGGCGGCGAGCGCGCGGCCGAGGTGCTCCTCGGCGCCCGTGTTCGCCGAGAGGATGCAGTCCACGCCCGCGACGTAGGCGTCGCGCGCCGCCGCGCTGCACGAGAGCGGCAGGCCGTAGCGGTCCGCGGGCGCCACGCCGCCTCAGGGCATCTGGATCTTGCCGCCGCCGCCCAGGCCTCCCAGTCCGCCGGGCGGCAGCCCGCCCTGCGGCACGACGATCTGAGAGGCGGCCTCGCGCCGCATTTCCTGCAGCTCGCGCACGGTGCGCTCGATTGCGGTCTTCGCCAGACCGCCGAACTTACCTGCGGCCTCGTCGAGCGATTTGGCGTCGATCTCGAACGCGATCGGCAGCGCACCCATCGGCGTCATCACCTGAGTTTCACCGACGTAGATCAGCTTGCGCGCCTCGTCCGGGCTGCCGTCGCTCTTGACCGGCGTGAGCCGGCGTAGCGTACCGACGCGTCGATCGGTGAATGTCTCTTCGAGGAACAGCCCCGCGAGGTCCAGGTTCAGTTCGGTGGTGCGAGGTTCGTTGGCCATCTGGCGCGCATCTCCATAGCTCGGTTTCGACCGATTTTACCCGCTAGCCTCGCCGCGCGACACGCATTCGGCGCGCACCGTCTCGCGCAGAATGTCGGCCAGCCGCAGCACTCCGGGCCCGGCCCCGTCGCGGTCGGCGTACACCAGGTAGAGCTGCGCATAGCGCTCGCCGCCTTCGTGCAGCGGCAGCGCCTTGAGCGAGCCCGCGGCGAGTTCGGCGCGGATCATTTCTTCCGGAAACCAGGCGTAGCCGTAGCCGGCCCGCACCGCCTCGAGCGAAGTCGCCATGTGGCTCACGGTCCAGCGCTGCGCAGCGTCGATCCAGGTCTGCGTCGCGCGCCGCGTGCCGGACTCCCGCACCACCAGCTGGCGCTGCGCGCGCAGGTCCTGCAGCGTCGGCGCGCGCCCGAGGCGATGCAGGGCGTGATCCGCGCGCGCGACCAGCAGGAAGCGCAGCCGTAGCAGCGCGTCGCCGACGAATCCCGGTGGCACCAGGCCCGAGACGGCGAGATCGACATCGCGCCGGGCGAGCGCCTCCTGGGTGCCGCCGAGCACCGTTTCGAGCACCTCGATGCGCGTGTGCGGGCTCTCGGCGCCGAAGCGCTCGAGCGTCTTGAACAGCAGCCAGCGCGGAAAGACGATCTCCGCCGCGAGCCCGATTTCGGCCTCCCAGCCGGCCGAGAGCCGGCGCGCCGAGCGCTCGATTGCCGACGCCTCGTCCAGCAGGCCGCGGGCGCGGCGCACCAGCAGCTCGCCGACCGGGGTGAGGCGAGCCTTGCGCCCCCTGATCTCGAACGCCTTCACCCCGAGCAGCGACTCGAGCTTCTGCACCGCGTAAGTCACTGACGATTGGGTCTTATTGAGCTTTTCGGCGGCGCGCGCGTAGCCCCCGGAATCGACCACCGATACCAGCGCCCGCCATTGTTCCAGGGTAATCATCCATCCGTAATTTCGATCATATTGGCCGTATTTTTCTACTTTTTAATCTACTGCGTCAATATTAAATAGAGTCCATCCATATCAACGGAGGACAGCATGAAAACGCTGCTTCAAATCAACTCGAGTCTGTATGCGGACGACGGCCAGTCGAGCCGCCTGGCGAGCCAATTCGTCGACCTCTGGCGTGCCGCGAATCGGGGCGCCCGCGTGCTGCTGCGCGACCACGTGGCGCGCGGCAGAACGTACGCCGGCACCTCGGCCGTCGGCGAAGGGAGCAAGCGGGCGGCGCTGGCGCGGGCGCATTCCGCGACCGAGCGCCTGCTCGACGTCCAACGGCTGGCGGCTTGAGGGAGCAAGACATGAATGCTACCTCGCGCAACATCGCCGACCTCGCCGGCCGCCTGCTGCTCGCGGCGCTGTTCCTGGTCGCCGGCTTCGGCAAGCTGGGCGCCTACGCCGGCACGCAAGCCTACATGGCATCCAGCGGCGTGCCCGGCGCATTGCTGCCGCTCGTGATTGCGCTCGAGCTCGGCGGCGGCGCGTTGATCCTCGCCGGTCTGTGGACGCGGGCAGCGGCGCTCGCCCTGGCCGCCTTCTCGCTGCTCGCAGCCGCGATTTTTCATGCTAATTTCGCCGACCGGATGCAGCAGATCCTGTTCCTGTCGGACGTGGCGATCGCGGGCGGGTTCCTGCTGCTGGCGGCAAACGGCGCCGGGGCGTGGAGCGTGGACGCTCGTCGCGCCCGGAAATCCAACGGAGGCGCATCGTGAAGAACAGGCAACTTGAACGTGTGATCGAATCCATCCCCGCCTCTGACGGCGCAGGCGTCAAGCTGCGCCGCAGCCTCGGCGCGCATCAGAACCTGCGCCTCGACCCGTTCCTGATGCTGGACGAGTTCTCCTCCGACAACGCGGACGACTACATCGCCGGCTTCCCGGCGCACCCGCACCGCGGCTTCGAGACCGCGACCTACCTAATCGACGGTCACATGCTGCATGAGGACCACCTTGGCAACCGCGGCGACCTGAAGAGCGGAGGCGTACAGTGGATGACCGCCGGGCGCGGCATCGTGCACTCGGAGATGCCGCAGCAGGAACAGGGCCGCATGCGCGGCTTCCAGCTCTGGATCAACCTGCCGGCGCGCGAGAAGATGAAGCCCGCCGGCTATCGGGACCTGCAGCCCGATGAGATTCCGGCAGTCGCCCTCGCGGGCGGCGGACGGACGAAGGTGATCGCCGGCACGCTGGTGCACGACAGCCGCTCCACGCCCGGTCCGATCCAGGGCATCGCGACCGAGCCGCTGTATCTCGATGTCGAGCTGCCCGCGGGCGCGACTTTCACCCACCCTGTCGCCGCCGGACACAACGCCTTCGTCTATCCGTTCGAAGGCAGCGTGTCGATCGGCGGGCGCGAGCTGCGCACGCAGGGCGCGGGCGTGCTCGGCGCGGGCGATCAGGTCGAAGTGCTCGCCGGCAGCGAGGGCGCGAGATTCCTGCTGCTCGCCGGCCGCCCGCTCGGCGAGCCGGTGGTGCAGTACGGGCCGTTCGTGATGAACACCCGCGACGAGATCGAACAGGCGATCCGCGACTACCAGAGCGGCGAGCTCACCCGCGCAGCTTGAAGCGCTGGATCTTGCCGGTCGCGGTCTTGGGGAGCTCGCCGATGAACTCGATCCAGCGCGGGTACTTGTAAGGCGCCAGCTTGTCCTTGACGTGCTGCTGCAGCGACTGCGCGAGCTGGTCGCTCGGCGACTGCCCCTGCTTGAGCACGATATAGGCCTTGGGCTTGATGAGCTTGCTCTCGTCCTCGTGCCCGACCACCGCTGCTTCGAGTACCGCGTCGTGCGACACCAGCGCCGCCTCGACCTCGGCCGGCGAGACGTAGATACCGGAGACCTTGAGCATGTCGTCGGAGCGCCCGCCGTAGACGTAGTAGCCGTCTGCGTCCTGGCTGTACTTGTCGCCGCTCTTGGTCCATTCGCCGACGAAGGTGGCGCGCGTCTTGGCGCGGCTGTTCCAGTACTGGGCCGCGCTGGTCTCGCCGCGGATCTGCAGCTCGCCCAGCTCGCCCTGCTTGACCGGACTGCCCGCTTCGTCGACCAGCCTCAGCTCATAGCCCGGCACCGGCTTACCGGTGGTGCCGTAGCGCACGTCGTCGGGGCGGTTGGAAAGGAAGATGTGCAGCATCTCGGTCGAGCCGATGCCGTCGAGAATGTCGACCCCGATCTTCTCCTTGAACGTCTGCGCGATGCGCGGCGGCAGCGCCTCGCCCGCCGAGGTGCAGGCGCGAAGATTGTGTTCGCCCTTTTTCGGCAGCGCCGGGTCGGCAAGCATCGCCGCGTACAGCGTCGGCACGCCGTAGAAGATGGTCGGCTTCTTCTCGACGATGCGCTTGAACACCGCGGCCGGGGTCGGCCGCTCGGCCATCAGCACCGTAGTGGCGCCGACCGAGAGCGGGAACGACAGCGCGTTGCCAAGGCCGTAGGCGAAGAACAGCTTCGCCGCGGAGAACACGACGTCGTCCTCGCGGATGCCGAGGATGGGCTTGGCGTAGAGCTCGGCGGTGAGAATCATGCTCGAGTGCACGTGCACCGTGCCCTTGGGCGTTCCGGTCGAGCCCGAGGAGTAGAGCCAGAAGCAAGCGTCGTCGCGCGTGGTGCGCGCGACGGGGGACTCGTCCTTGCCCTTCGCCAGCAGGTCGCGGAACGCCATGTGGCCCTTGGCGTCCTTGCCCGAAACGACGACGTGCATCAGGTACGGCAGCTTGCCCAGCAGCGGCACGAACTGCGGCAGCAGCGCTTCGGACACGAGCAGCACGCGCGCGCGGGAATCCTCGAGCATGAACGCGTAGTCCTTGGTCGTGAGCAGCGTATTGGCCGCCACCGGCACCACGCCGGCGCGGATCGCGCCCAGGAAGGCGGTCGGCCAGTCGACCGTATCGAGCATCGCCAGCATCACGCGCTGCTCCATGTCGACGCCGAGCGCCCCCAGCGCCGAGGCGAAGCGGTTGACGCGCCGCGCGAGCTCGCCATAGCTGGTGCTGCCCGAATCGTCGAGGTAGGCCGTCTTGTCGGACCGGCCGGCCGCGAGATTGCGCCCGATCAGATCCTCGGCCGCGTTGTAATCGCGCGGGATGTCGACCCGCGGCGGCGAGACCGAATGGTCAGCCTTGGACAGCTCCATGTTCCCTCCTCCCAGCCGTGCGCTTCAGGCGGCCTGCTCGGCCGCCTGCCGCGCAAGTTTAAGCCACTCTTCGCCCCACTCGCTTGCCATCTCCTCCGGCAGCACGCCGGAAGAAGCGTCGTGCTTGACGCGTTCGCCGATGCGCTGCGCGCCGAGCTCGGCGAGCAGCTCGTCGAAGCGCTGGCCGCCGAAGTTGAAGGTCTCGGCGTAGGTCCGGTCGCCCAGGCCGAACACGCCGTAGCGCAGCTGCGACAGGTCCGGGCGCTTGCCCTTGAGGTCCTCGTACAGCGCCTTGGCGTTGTCCGGCACGTCGCCCTGGCCGTAAGTCGAGGTGCAGATCAGGAACACGCCCGCGCGCGCGAACACCGTGCTGTCGAGCTTGTCCATCTGCAGCGTCTCGACCTGGACCTCGCCGTCGTCCCAGGCCAGCTCGAGCTCCTGCGCCACGAGCTGGGCGGTGCCGGTCATCGTGCCGACCAGAATGTTGATCTTCATGTTCGTTTGCAACTCAGGATCATTTGACAGTAACTATATTGCACCATAGAATTCAGGTCAAGCAGTATAGTTCATTAACCGGGATCAAGTCATGGGCGTCTCCCTCTCCCCACCGTCGCCGCTGGAACCCGCCGAGCAGGCCTACCTCACCCGCCTCGGCGAGCGGGTGCGCGGCTGGCGCCTCGAGCAGGGCGTGACGCGCAAGTCGCTCGCGCTCGCCTCGGGCGTCTCCGAGCGCTACCTTGCCCAGCTCGAGTCCGGGCACGGCAACATCTCGGTGCTGCTGCTGCGCAAGGTGGCGCAGGCGATGCAGGTTCCGATCGAAGACCTGGCGCGCGAGAACGGCGAGCTGCCCGCCGAGCTGGCGCTGTTGATGCGCTTCGCGGCCGCGCTGCCTCCGGACAAGGTCGCCGCCGCGCACCGCCTGCTGCAGGCGCAGTTCGGCAGCCCGCGCAAGCGGCGCATCGCGCTGCTCGGGCTGCGCGGCGCCGGCAAGTCCTCGCTCGGCGCGCGTCTGGCCGAAGCCCTGGGCGTGCCGTTCGTCGAGCTCGACCGCGAGGTCGAACGCGAGGCGGGCTCGAACCTGGGAGAAGTGTTCTCGATCTACGGCCAGGACGCCTACCGCCGCTTCGAGCGCCGCGCGCTCGAGCGCGTGCTGCGCCAGCACGACCGCGCCGTGATCGCCACCGGCGGCAGCCTGGTCACCGACCACGACAACTACGACTTGCTGCGCGAACGCTGCTACTGCATCTGGCTCAAGGCCTTGCCCGAGGAGCACATGTCGCGCGTGATCTCGCAGGGCGACATGCGCCCCTTCAAGGGTCGTTCCGCCGCGCTGGACGAGATCAGGCGCCTGCTGGCCGATCGCGACCGTCTCTACGCGCGCGCCGACGCCGTCCTCGACACCTCGGGAAAACCCGTCAGGCAGAGCCTCGCCCAGCTGCGCAACCTCGTCTCCAAGGAGGAAAAATGAACGCACCCATTCCCGCCGACCGTGTACGCGTCGGCTTCGACACGCATCCCGAACGCTACAACCACTGGAAGCTCGCCTTCGACGGCCCGGTCGCCACGCTGACGCTCGATGTGGCCGAAGACAAGGGCATTGCGCCCGGCTACAAGCTCAAGCTCAACTCCTACGACCTGGGCGTCGACATCGAGTTGCACGATGCGCTCAACCGCATCCGCTTCGAGCATCCCGAGGTCAAGTGCGTGGTGCTCACCAGCGGCAAGCCGCGCATGTTCTGCTCCGGCGCCAACATCTACATGCTCGGCTTGAGCGCGCACTCGTGGAAGGTGAACTTCTGCAAGTTCACCAACGAGACCCGCAACGGCATCGAGGACTCGAGCGCGCATTCCGGCCTCAAGTTCCTCGCGGCGCTGAACGGCACCACTGCCGGCGGCGGCTACGAGGTAGCGCTCGCGTGCGACGAAATTGCGCTGGTGGATGACCGCTCGACGACCGTGAGCCTGCCCGAGGTGCCGCTGCTCGGGGTGCTGCCCGGCACCGGCGGCCTCACGCGCCTGGTCGACAAGCGCAAGGTGCGCCGCGACCTGGCAGACGTGTTCTGCACCACCGCCGAGGGCGTGCGCGCCGACCGCGCCAAAGCGTGGAAGCTGGTGGACCACGTCGCCAAGCCGCAACAGTTCGCCGAGATGGTAAAGGCGCGTGCGCTCGAACTGGCGAAGAGCTCGGACCGCCCGGGCGGCCAAGGGGTGGCGCTCACGCCGCTCGCGCGCCGTGACGACGAATCCGGCTACCACTATTCCTGCGTCGAAGTACACCTGAACCGCGCCGCGCGAACCGCGACCATCACCATCGCCGGGCCCGAAGGCGCGCAGCCGCAGACCGCGGAGCAGATGCTCGCCGCGGGCGCCGACTGGTGGCCATTGAAGCTCGCGCGCGAGCTGGACGACGCCATCCTCAGCCTGCGCCACAACGAGCTCGAGATCGGGCTGTGGCTGCTCAAGACGCGCGGCAGCGCGGACGCGGTGCTGGCGACCGACGCCGCGCTCGAGGCCAACGCCAAGCACTGGTTCGTGCGCGAGACCATCGGCTACCTTCGCCGCACGCTCGCGCGGCTGGACGTTTCGAGCCGCTCGATGTTCGCCATCGTGGATCAGGGCTCGTGCTTCGCCGGCACGCTGGCCGAGCTGCTGTTCGCGGCCGACCGCGCCTACATGCTGCACCTGCCGGAAGAAGAGACCGGCGCGCCGCACCTCGCGCTGTCGCGGGCCAATTTCGGCCTGTGGCCCATGGCGAGCGACGTCTCGCGCATCGAGGCGCGCTTCTGCGAAGTCTCCGCGCCGGTCGAAGCGGCGCGCCAGGCGATCGGCGAAAAGCTCGACGCGCACGACGCGCTCGAGCTCGGGCTGGTGACCGCGGCGCCCGACGACCTGGACTGGGAGGACGAGATCCGGCTCGCGATCGAGGAGCGCGCGAGCCTGTCGCCCGATGCGCTCACGGGGATGGAAGCGAGCCTGCGCTTTTCCGGGCGGGAGAACATGGCCACGCGCATCTTCGGCCGCCTCACCGCGTGGCAGAACTGGATCTTCATCCGGCCCAACGCGGTCGGCGAGCAGGGCGCGCTCAAGGTGTACGGCAGCGGCGCCAAGCCGAAATTCAACTGGGAGAGGGTCTAGCCATGGCCGGCATCGACTACAACGAGCGCATCCCGAACAACGTCGAGCTGTCGGGCAACAAGTCGCTGCAGCGCGCGCTCGAGCACTGGCAGCCCGAATACCTCAAGTGGTGGGGCGAGATGGGGCCCGAGAAGTCGCAGGCCATGGACGTCTACCTGCGCACCGCGATAAGCGTCGAGCCCAAGGGCTGGGCGCACTACGACTACGTGCGGATGCCCGACTACCGCTGGGGCATCTTCCTCGCCCCCGCGCAAGCGAATCGCCAGGTCAACTTCGGCGTGCACAAGGGCGACGCCGCGTGGCAGGACGTGCCGGGCGAATACCGCTCGACCCTGCGCCGCATCATCGTCACCCAGGGCGACACCGAGCCGGCGTCGGTCGAGCAGCAGCGCCACCTGGGACTCACCTGCCCTTCGCTGTACGACCTGCGCAACCTGTTCCAGGTCAACGTCGAGGAAGGTCGCCACCTGTGGGCCATGGTGTATCTCCTTCACGCCTACTTCGGCCGCGACGGGCGCGAGGAAGCCGAGGCGCTGCTCGAGCGCCGCTCGGGCGACGCCGACAACCCGAGGATCCTGACCGCGTTCAACGAGAAGACGCCCGACTGGCTGTCGTTCTTCATGTTCACCTTCCTCACCGACCGCGACGGCAAGTACCAGCTCGCGGCGCTCGCCGAATCGGCCTTCGACCCGCTGTCGCGCACCTGCCGCTTCATGCTGACCGAGGAGGCGCATCACCTGTTCGTCGGCGAGACGGGCATCGCGCGCATCATCCAGCGCACCTGCGACGTCATGAACCAGCACAAGACCGACGATCCGGCCAGGCTGCGCGGCCTCGGGGTGATCGACCTGCCCACGCTGCAGAAGTACCTCAACTTCCACTTCAGCGTGACGAGCGACCTGTACGGCTCCGAGATCAGCTCCAACGCCGCGTCGTTCTACACCCAGGGGCTCAAGGGTCGCTTCGACGAGACCCACATCGGCGACGACCACCGGCTCGAGAGCGCCGAATACGAGGTGCCCGACGTCACCGAGGACCGCATCATCGCGCGCCACGTGCCGGCGCTCACCGCCCTCAACGAACGCCTGCGCGACGACTGGATCGCCGACGTGCAAAAGGCGATCGACCGCTGGAACCGGATCCCCGACAAGGCCGGCGTGCCGTTGCGCTTCACGCTGCCGCACAAGGGCTTCAACCGCCGCATCGGCCTGTTCAACGCGCTGCACGTCGATCCCGCGGGCAAGGTCATTTCGGAGGCAGAATGGACCCACCGCCACGCCGGCTGGCTGCCGAGCGAGGAGGACCGCGCTTTCGTGCACTCGCTGATGGGCCGCGTCACCGAGCCGGGCAAGTTCGCCAACTGGATCGCGCCCCCGCTCAACGGCATCAACAAGCAGCCGGTCAATTTCGAATACGTAAGATTCAGCTAGGAACCAGCACATGACCATCAACTACGCCGAGAAGATTCCCAATAACGTCGACCTCGCCCACGACCGCACGCTGCAGCGCGCGCTCGAGCACTGGCAGCCGCACTTCCTGCAGTGGTGGCACGAAATGGGGCCGAGCGACTTCGAGAAGGCCGACGTCTACCTTCGCACCGCCACCTCGGTCGACGCCCAGGGCTGGGCCAGTTACGGCGCGGTCAAGATGCCCGACTACCGCTGGGGCATCTTCCTCGCCGACCAGCAGCCGGGACGCACGATCGGCTTCGGCGACCAGATGGGCCAGCCGGTGTGGCAGCAGGTTCCCGGCGAGCACCGCTCCACGCTCAGGCGCCTGATCGTGACCCAGGGCGACACCGAGCCCGCCTCGGTCGAGCAGCAGCGCCTGCTCGGGCACCTGTGTCCGTCGCTGTACGACCTGAGGAACCTGTTCCAGATCAACGTCGAGGAAGGCCGCCACCTGTGGGCCATGGTTTATCTCCTTCACGCCTACTTCGGCCGCGACGGCCGCGAGGAAGCCGAGGAATTGCTCGCGCGCCACTCGGGAGACGCCGACAAGCCGAGGATCCTGACCACCTTCAACGAACCGATCTCGGACTGGCTGTCGCTGTACTGCTTCACCTACTTCACCGACCGCGACGGCAAGTACCAGCTCAAGAGCTTCGCCGAGAGCGCGTTCGATCCGCTGTCGCGCACCTGCCGCTTCATGCTGACCGAGGAAGCGCACCACATGTTCGTCGGCGAGACCGGCATCGGGCGCGTGGTCAAGCGCACGCTCGAGGTGATGAAGGAGCTCGGCAGCGACGACCCGGCCAAGGTGCGCGCGCGCGGCGCGGTCGACCTGCCGCTGCTGCAGAAGTACCTCAACTTCTGGTGCTCGTCGTCGCTCGACCTTTTCGGCTCCGAAATCTCGTCCAACGCCGCGGCGAGCTTCGCCAACGGCCTCAAGGGCCGGCCCGACGAGTCGCAATACGAGGACCACGTGCTGCGCGACGTCAGCCTCAAGCTCGACACGCCCGAGGGCGCACAGGACGTGCCGATGCTCAACGCCCTCAACGAGGTGATGCGCGAGTCCTACCTCAAGGACTGCGAGATCGGCCTCAAGCGCTGGAACCGCGCCATCGAGCGCGCCGGCCACGATTTCCGCCTCACCCTGCCCTCGTCGCGCTTCCGGCGCGCGATCGGATCCTGGGTCGGGCTGCCGGTCGACCCGGGCGGCAAGCTGCTGCCGAAGGAAGAGTACGACCGGCGCCTGCACGAGTGGGTCCCGTCGCCGGACGACAGGGCCTTCGTCAAGTCCCTCATGCAGAAGGTGGTCGAGCCCGGCAAGATGGCGGCCTGGATCGCGCCGCCCGACCGCGGCATCAACAACCTGCCGCTCGACTACGAGTACGTGCACCTGACATGAGCGAGGGCGCGCCCGCGTTCGAGCGCACCGAGTGGTGCGCGTTCCTCAACCGCATGCTCGAGGCCGAGCGCGCCGGGGCGCGGGCGCTGCTCGAGTTTCTGGGCGAGTACCCGCGCGACGGCGAAGCCTGGAAGGCGCTGCGCAAGGTCCAGGGCGACGAGGCGCACAACTGCGTGCTGCTCGGCGAGCTGCTCATGCGCGCCGGCGAGCCCTACAGCCACGCCACCGGTGAGTTCCTCGACCAGGCGCTCGCTCAGCGGGGACGCCGCGCGCGGCTCGAGTTCCTCTGCCGCGGCCTGGGCTGGTCGGTGCGCGAGATCGAGGCCGCGCTGCCGCGCGTCCCGGACGAGGCGGGCGCCCGGGCGCTGACCCGCGTCCGCGACACGCACCGCGGCAGCCTCGCGAGCTGCAACGCGCTGCTGAAAACGAACGACTTATGAAATTCCGCGCCGCGGTGCTCAGGCAGGCCGGCGCCGCCCGGCCCTACGCCTCGAGCCGGCCGCTGGCGATTGAGACGGTCGATCTGCCGCCGCCCGCGGCGGGCGAGGTGCTGGTCCGGATCGAGGCCGCGAGCATCTGCCACTCGGATCTGTCGGTGATCAACGGCGACCGCAGGTGGCCGCTGCCGATCGTGCCCGGACACGAGGCCGCCGGGGTGGTGGCGAAAACCGGCACCGGCGTTGCGTCCGTGGCCGAGGGCGACCACGTGGCGCTCATCTTCCTCACTCAGTGCGGCGTGTGCGAGCGCTGCGTCGAGGGCAAGTCCTACCTCTGCTCCCGCGGCACGCAGGCCAACCGCGAAGGACGGCTGATCACCGGCGGCCCGCGCCTGTCGCTCGACGGCGAGGCGCTGCACCACCACATGGGGCTGGCGGCGTTCGCCGAATACGCGCTGGTAGCGGAAAAATCACTGGTGAAGATTCCGCCCGAGCTCGGCTTCGTCGAGGCGAGCCTGTTCGGCTGCGCGGTGATGTGCGGCGCCGGCACGGCGCTGTACACCGCGTACATCGCGCCGGGCGAGAGCGTGGCGGTGGTCGGCCTGGGCGGCGTGGGACTGGCCGCGATCATGGGCGTGCGCCTGGCCGGCGCGACGCACATCGCCGCCGTCGACCGCAATCCGGCCAAAGCGGAGCTCGCGCTCGCGGTGGGCGCAACCGAGTTCTTTAAAAGCGAGGAATCGATCGAAAGAAAGTTCGATGTCGCCCTCGAGGCCACCGGAACGGTCGAGGGCTTCGAGCTGGCGCTCGAGCTCACCCGCCGCGGCGGGCGCACGGTCACGGTCAGCCTGCCCGACGCGAAGCGCAGCTTCAGCTTCCCGCTCTCGCGCCTGGTGGCCGAAGCGCGCACCGTGGCCGGCAGCTACATCGGCTCGTGCCTGCCGAGCCGCGACATCCCGGCCTTCATCGACCTCTACCGCCAGGGCCGGCTTCCCGTCGACCGGCTCGTGTCGCGCACCCTCGCGCTGGACGAAATCAACGACGCGATGGACGCGCTCGCCGAGGCGCGCGTGCTGCGGCAGGTCATCGTCTTCTAGAGCCGTGACAGCCGTCCTGCACCGCCTGGCCTCGCGCGCGGTTGCGGTCAAACCCGAAGAGCTGCGCGCGCTGCTGTGGTCGTTCGCCTATTTCTTTGCGCTGCTCGCCGGCTATTACGTTCTGCGCCCACTGCGCGACCAGATGGGCATCGCGGGCGGCGTGCGCAACCTGCCCTGGCTGTTCAGCGCGACCTTCGTCGTGCTGCTGCTCGCCCAGCCGCTATACGGCGCGCTGGTCGCGCGCCTGCCGCGGGCACGCTTCATTCCCCTGGTGTATCACTTCTTCGTCGCCAACCTGGCGCTATTCTGGCTGCTGCTCACGCTGCATGCCGGCTCGGCCTGGGTTCCGCGCGTGTTCTTCGTCTGGGTCAGCGTGTTCAACCTGTTCGCGGTGGTGGTGTTCTGGTCGTTCATGGCCGACATTTTCAGCAGCGAGCAGGGCAAGCGCCTGTTCGGCTTCATCGGCGCCGGCGGCACCGCCGGCGCGCTGCTCGGACCGGTGGTGACGATCGGGCTTTCGGTACCCCTCGGGCCGGTGAACCTGCTTCTCGTCGCCGCGGCGTTCCTGGAGTTCGCCGTGCTGTGCGCGTCCCGGCTCGAAAAGGCAACGCTTGCAGTCACCCGCGCGCCGGCCGCCGTCGAACCGCGCATCGGCGGCAGCGCGCTCGCCGGGCTGGCGGAAGTCGCCCGCTCGCCCTATTTGCTGGGCATCGCCGCCTGGGTCAGCCTGCTTTCGTTCGGCGGCACGTTCCTGTATTTCCAGCAGGCCCACATCGTCTCGACCACCCTGCACGGGGCGGCGCAGCAGACGCGGCTTTTCGCCAGCATCGACCTCGCGGTCGGGCTGCTGACGCTGGCGACGCAAACCTTCGTCACCGGGCGCTTCCTCAGGCGCTTCGGCGTGGCGTTCGGGGCGGCCGCGTTGCCCGCCGTCTACGTGCTCGCCTTCGCCGTGCTGGCGCTGGCGCCGGGTCTGGCCGCGGTCGTTGTCTTCCAGGCGCTGCAGCGGACAATGAATTTCGCCATCGCCAACCCGGCACGGCAGGTGTTCTACACCGTCGTCTCGCGCGAGGCGAAATACAAGGCGAAGAACCTGGTCGACGTGGTCGTGTTCCGGGGATCGGACGCGCTCTACGGCTGGCTGTTCGACAGCCTGCAGGCGCTCGGCCTCAAGCTGGCGGCGATCGCCGCCAGCGCGGTTCCGGCGGCGCTCGGCTGGCTCGTGCTATCGGTCGCGCTCGGCCGGACACAGGAGCGGCGCGCGGCACGCGGCGCAGGCAACCCGACTCAAGGAGGGTGACATGAGCAAACTGACTCGGCGCGAATTCAGCCGGCTCGCCGCGGGACTTGGCGCCGCAGGCCTGCTGCCACGGCTGGCGCGTGCACAGGGCGCCGCCGCTCCCGTCGTCACCCGCGCGATCCCGAGCGGCGGCGAGCGCCTGCCGGCGGTTGGGCTCGGCACCGCGCGCGTGTTCGACGTGGGCGACGACCCGGCCAAGCGCACCGCGCTGGCTGAGGTGCTGCGCAGCCTGGTCGCGGGCGGCGGCACGCTCATCGACACGGCTTCCTCCTACGGCTCGTCGGAAGCCGTGGTCGGCGATCTCGTGGCGAAGGCCGGGCTGCGCAAGCAGGTGTTCATCGCCACCAAGCTGGAGGCCGCCGACGCCGCGGAGCTACGCGGTTCGCTCGAGCGGCTTCGCAGCGCGCAGGTCGACTTGCTGTTTTTGCACAACGTGCGTGACCCGGGCGAGGATCTGGGGCAGTTCCGGGCCTGGAAGGCCGCGGGCGTGTGCCGCTACGTCGGCATCACCTCGACCTTTCACCGCGACTACGGCGCGGTTGAAACCGTGCTCGCACGCGAGAAGCCAGATTTCCTCGAAATCGACTATTCGCTCGACAACCGCGAAGCGGAGAAGCGCCTGCTGCCGCTCGCCATCGAAACGAAGGCGGCGGTGCTGACCGCGCTCCCCTTCGGACGCGGCCGGCTGTTCCGTGCCGTGCGCGGCAAGGCGCTGCCGGAGTGGGCGAAGGAGTTCGACGCCAAGAGCTGGGCGCAATTCTTTCTCAAGTTCCTGCTCGGCAACGCGGCGATAACCGCCGTCATTCCCGGCACCTCCGACGCCGCACATATGAACGACAATCTGGGCGCAATGCGCGGCCGCCTGCCAGACGCCGCGCAACGCAAGCGGATGGTCGAGTTCCTGCAAACGCTTTGATAAGCCTGTCCCGGCGGGCGCCGGGCCTAGTCGAGCTCTTCCCAGCTCTCGGCGCTCGCGCCCGCGAGCGCCCGGACGCGTTCCTCGTCCTTGGCGAATTCGGCCGCGGCGCCCTCGTACACCACGCGCCCGTCGTCGAGCACGTAGGCGCGGTCGGCGACCTCGACCGCGGCGCGCACGTTCTGCTCCACCAGCAGCACCGACATGCCCTCCTTGCGCATCGCGACGACAACCTCGAACACGTCCTGCACGATGATCGGGGCAAGGCCCTGCGAGGGCTCGTCCAGCAGCAGCAGCTTCGGGTTGAGCAGAAGCGCGCGGGAAATCGCCAGCATCTCCTGCTCGCCTCCGGAGAGCTGGCGGCCCTTGTTGCGCCTACGCTCGCCAAGACGCGGAAACAGCTCGTAGATTCGCGCGATCGTCCAGGGCCCGGGGCGCTCGAGCGGGACCTTGAGATTCTCCTCGACGCTCAGGTTGGCGAAGATGCGCCGGCCTTCGGGTACGTAGCCGACGCCGAGCGCGGCGATCCGGTACGGCTGCAGCGTTGTGGTCGCTTGCCCGAACACGCGCACGACGCCCTCGCGCGCGTGCGTCAGCCCCATCAGGCTGCGCAGCGTGGTCGTCTTGCCCGCGCCGTTGCGACCCAGCAAAGCGACGATCTCGCCCTCGCGCAGCTCGAGGCTCACACCGTGCAGGATATGGCTCTTACCGTAGTAGGTGTGCAGCGCCTCCGCTTCGAGCGCGTTCATGCCGCTTTCCCGAGATACGCCGCCTGCACGCGCTCGTTGACTCCGATCTCGGACGGCGTGCCTTCGGCCAGCACCGCGCCTTCCGCAAGCACCATGATGCGGTCGGCCAGATGGAAGACCACCCGCATGTCGTGCTCGATCAGCACGATGGTGAGCTTCTGCTCGCGGTGCAGGCGCCGGATGAGCCGGGTGATGTCGTAGGTTTCCTGGTCGCCCATGCCGGCGGTCGGTTCGTCGAGCAGCAGCAGGCGCGGTTTGAGCGCGAGCGACATCATGATTTCGGTCGCGCGCTGATCGCCGTGCGACAACTCGCCGACCAGCCGGTCGGCCTTGTCGGTCAGGGCACCCATGTCGAGCAGCTCCCCTACGCGTGCGATCACCTCTCCTCCAGCGGCGCGCGACAGCCAGGGCCGCAGACGATGGCCGGCCGCCACCTCCACCGGGATGCGCAGGTTCTCGCGTACCGTGAGCTCCGGGAAGATCTCGGTGATCTGGAAGGTGCGTGCCATGCCGAGCGTCACGCGG
Source organism: uncultured beta proteobacterium (assembly GCA_963811085.1). GTDB lineage: Bacteria > Pseudomonadota > Gammaproteobacteria > Burkholderiales > SG8-39 > DAHVFK01. The sequence goes on from CAWEPV010000003.1 coordinate 135,877, forward strand.
CGGTCGGGCGTCAGCGCGGTGATGTCGTGCTCCTCGAACAGGATGCGGCCCGAGCTAGGCGGGAAAAAGCCGCTGATTAGGTTGAAGAAGGTCGTCTTGCCCGCCCCGTTCGGCCCGATCACGGCGCGCAGCTCGCCCGGTTCGACGACCATCGACACGCCGTTCACGGCGATCAGGCTGCCGAAACGCCTGGAAACGCTCTCGACCCTTAGCAGGCTCATTGCGCGGCCTTTCTGCGGATCATGCCGAGTACCCCGCGCGGGAAGTACAGCACCACCAGGACGAAGAACAGCCCGATGAAAAACTGCCAGTTGTCGGTCATGCTCGAAATGTAGTCCTGCAGCAGGACGAAGATCGCGGCGCCTATCAGGGGGCCCCAGAAGGAGCGCATGCCGCCCAGCACCGCCATGATGACGAAGTTTCCGGACTGCTCCCAGTGAAGATCGTGCGGGTCGGCAAAATTGTTGAGCAGTGCGTAGAGCGTGCCCGCCAGGCTGACGAAGAAGCACGAGATTACGAACGAGAGCCAGATGTGACGGTCCACCGGTATGCCGAGAAAGCGCGCGCGACGTTCGTTCTCGCGGATCGCAAGCAGGGTCCGGCCGAACGGCGAGCGCAGCAGCGCCGCCATGATCGCCACCGAAACCGCGAAGCAGATCAGCACCAGGTAATAGAACACCCTGTCGTTGTGCAGGATGTCGATGACGTGCGCGCCGAAATGCAGCGGCACGCGCCGCCAGCCCGCGAGGCCATCGTCGCCTCCGGTGACCGAGTTCCAGCGGTATGCGATGAAATAGAACACCTGCCCGAAGGCGATCGTCACCATCGCGAAGTACACGCCGCGCAGCTTGACGATCAGCGCGCCGATGACGCCAGCCGCCAGCGTGCCGACCAGCACGCCGACCAGCATGCCCAGCGGAGTGCTCGCCACCAGGTATTTGATCGTCATGCCGACGCCGTAGGCACCGAGGCCGAAGAAGGCGGCGTGGCCGAAGGAGAGCACCCCGGTAAAGCCGAGCAGGAAGTTGAGCGACATGGCGGCGAGCGCGAGGACCACCACCTGGGTGCCGAGCGAGGTGTAGCCGCCGACCCAGCGCAGCCAATAGGGCATGGTCAGCAGCAGCAGCCAGACCAGGGCGTCTCCCGCGCGCTTGTTCGAACCGTTCACTGGACTCTCCCTTCCTCGCCGAGCAGACCGCGCGGGCGGATCAGCAGGACCAGGCCCATCATCACGTAAATGACCGCCTCGGAGGCCGAGGGGAAATACACCGTCACAACGCCGGAGGCGACGCCGATCAGCAGCCCCCCCAGCAGCGTTCCCGGCAGGCTGCCGAGACCGCCGACAATGATCGCGACGAAGCTCGGCATGATCAGCGAGCTGCCGATGGTGGGCTGCAGGCCGAGCATGCCGGCGGCGAGCACCCCGGCCAGGCCTGCGAGGTAGATGCCGAGGCCGAAGTTGAGGTTGCGCAGCAGGCGCACGTTCACGCCCAGCACCGAAACGGTCTCGAGGTCCGTGGTGCCGGCGCGGATGCGCATTCCGAGGCGGGTGCGGTTGAGGATCACGAACAGAGCGATCACCGCCACGAGCACCAGCAGCACCATGAACAGGCGATAACCGGTGAGGAAGAAGAAGTCGCTGCTGAGCGGACGGTTGAGCCAGCTCGGGACCGAGAACGGCAGGGTTTGCGGGCCCCAGATGTAGCGCGTGCCATCTTCGAAGATGAACGCGAGACCGAAGGTGAGCAGCAGGCTGTACAGCGGGTCACGCCCGTAGACGCGCCGGATCAAGAACCGCTCGACTGCGAGGCCGATGACCGCGGTCAGCAGCGGAGCCACCGCCAGCGCGCCCCAGAACCCGATGTAGGGAATCAGGGCGTAGGCCAGGTAGGCGCCAATGGCGAGAAAGCCGCCGTGGGCGAAGTTGATGACGCCGGTCAGGTTCAGGATCAGCGACAGGCCGAGGGCCATGAGCGCGTAGAACGCGCCGATGATGAGGCCGTTAAAAACGTTGAATAAGATTAGCTGTGTCATTCAACCATGGGCCCGCCACAAACGAGCGTCTCCATACGGAACGCCGGCTCCTTCGTGCCAGAGCCGGCGGAGTTCCGCTATCGATGTCTTCGAATTCGGTTTGTAGGGCAGCCGCCGGCGCAGGCAGCGCGGCGCTCCCGGTCAGACGCCGGGCGCCGCAGGGAATGCGGCGCCCGTGATCCACTCGAGGTTCAGGCCGGCCACGTGAGATTGCAACCCTTCTGCTCTACCGGCAGGGCCGCGTCGACGCCCTTGACGACCTGGTCGACGTGGAAGAGATCCTCCGGTACCGGACCCTTCTCGACTGCGTGTCCGACGTAGAGCTGAGGCATCAGCTGATGATCGCCAGCGCGGTAGAACACCTTGTCCGGCATCAGCGCGATCTCGGGCGGCAGCTCGAAGCCCTCGAGGGCCTTCGCCAGCTTGACCGCGTCGAGCGTCTTGTTCTCGTTCGCGACCAGTGCGCAGGTCCACACCGACACGAAACCGAACCAGTGGCGCGCGGTCGGCACCTTGCCGGTCTTCTTCTTGATCGCGGCGACGAACTCCTTCACGTGCGGCACGTTCGGCTGGTTCCAGTACCACTCGAACACCCAGGTGCCGATGCGCGCCTCGGGCGGCAGGCCTTCCAGCACTTCGAGCTCCTGCTGCGCGCCGGCGATGTGGTATTTCTTGTTCAGGCCGAACTGCACCGCCTGCTTGAGCGAGTTGACCGCATCCTGGCCCGCCGTGAGAAAGATGATGACGTCCGGGTTCGACGCCTGGGCCTTGATCAGGTAAGGAGAATAGTCGCTGGTGCCGAGTGGGCACAGCGAAGCGCCGGTCTCGGTGCCGCCGTATTTCTTGAGGCTCGCCTCGAAGCCCTTTTGCAGCGTGTGACCGAAACTGTAGTCCGGCGTGATGAAGTACCAGCGCTTGCCGTACTTGCTGAACAGAGTGCTCGAGACCGAGTTGGTCTCCATGCGCGTCGTGTTGCAGACGCGGAACACGTTCCAGTGGCAATCGGTACCGGTGACCGCGTCGGTATGCCCGCCAGTCACGATGTGCAACTTCTTGAACTCGCTCGTCACCTGACCGATCGCCAGCGCCATTGACGAGTTGACGTTGCCGAGCACGAAATCGACCTTGTCGCGCTGGATCAGCTTGCGCGCCTTCTGCACCGCGGTGCCGGTATCGGCACTGGTCGAATCCTCCGACAGCAGTTCGACCTGGCGGCCCAGGATCCCGCCCTTGGCGTTGATCTGCTCGACCGCGAGCTCGCAGCCGATCTTCTCGTGCTTGCCGAGCTCCGCATAGGTGCCAGTGAACGGATCGTCGAGGCCGAACCTGACCGGCGTCTCGCCGCGCGCCTTGATGATGAACGGCGGCACGAGCTGCAGCGCGCCGACGGTCGCCGCGGCCTTGAGCACCGTGCGGCGGCTGACTTTCTTGCTGAAAGAATCCTTGACTGTCATCGATCTCTCCTCGGATTGGTTTCCCCAAGTCGGAGTCGATGCCGTAGACGGTGACTCGACTCTTCTATGGAAGCGGAGCGAAGTCTACCGATCGAATCTGTCCAGGCCCTTGCCGGACGCTTACGCGATTTCCGCGCGCGCGCAGGCTTGCCGCAAGCTTCGGCTAGCGCTCAAGCACGTAGTCGCCCGGAGCGTCGGCGAGCTTGGGATAGGCATCGCTCGCGAGCGGCGGCGGCGCGCCGAGCGGGCCGCAATGCTCGGCCAGCCACTCGCTCCAGTCGCGCCACCAGCTGCCCTCGTGCGCCTCGGCCTTGGCATGCCAGGCGTCCGCGGTCTGGCCGCGGTGCGCCGGGGCGACGCGGAAGCTGCGCTTGGGCGGCTCCACCGGCGGATTGACGATGCCGAGGATGTGGCCCGAGCTCGAAAGCACGAAGCGCTTGGGCGAAGTCACGTAGGCGTTGATGCGGAAGGTCTGGCGCCACGGCGCGATGTGGTCGTCCTCGGCGGACACGCCGTATATCGGCTGGTGGATGCGCGTGAGGTCGATCGGCTCGCCCGCGAGGGTTAACGCATCGGCCTTGATCAGGTTGTTCTTTAGATACATCTCGCGCAGGTAGTACTCGTGCATGCGGTACGGCATGCGCGTGGTGTCCATGTTCCAGTACAGCACGTCGAACGGCGCCGGCCGCTCGCCATACAGCCAGCCGTGGACCACGTAGTGCCAGATCAGGCTATTCGAGCGCAGGATGCGGAAAGTGGTGGCCATCTCGCTGCCGTCGAGAAATCCGCGCGCGCGCATCAGGTCGGTGATCCAGCGCACGCTGCCCTCATCGAGGAACACCTCGATGTCGCCCGGGGACTGAAAGTCGGTGAGCGTCGCGAGCAGGGTCCAGCTCGAGACCGGCACCTCCTCGCGCGGGTGCCTACGGTTGAGCCACGCCATGTAGGTCGCCACCAGGGTGCCGCCGATGCAGTAGCCGACCAGGTGCGCCTTGTCCGCGCCCGAAAGCGCCCGCGCGACGCGCACCGCCTCGTGCACGCCCTCCGCGAGGTAGTCGTCAAAGCGCAGCTCGGCCATCTCCGCGCCCGGATTCTTCCAGCTGATGATGTAGACGTCGAAGCCTTGCTCGAGCAGGTAGCGCACCATGCTCTTCTTCGGGGTCAGGTCGAGCACGTAGTACTTGTTGATCCAGGGCGTGGCGATCACCACCGGCGTGCGCCTGACCTGCGGCGCCACCGGCGCGTAGTGGATCAGCTCGATCAGGCGGTTGCGGTACACCACCGCGCCGGGCGTGGTCGCCAGGTTGCTGCCGACCTGGAAGTGCTCCGGGCTGGTCATGCGCACGGTGCCGGCCTGCATGTCTTCCATGAACAGCTCGACGCCGCGCTGCAGGCTCTCGCCGTGGCTTTCGAGCGCCTTGCGCACCGCCACCGGGTTGCTGAAGAAGAAGTTGGTGGGCGCCATCGCGTTGAGCCACTTGCGCCACCAGAACGCCGCGCGCCGCCGCTCCTTGGGAGACAGGCCGGGGGTCTCGAACAGCGCGTCCTGGATGTGGCGGGTGAAGAACAGGTACCACTGCTTGAGCAGGTCCCACTGCACCTCGTCCGACCAGACGGGGTCGGAAAAGCGAGTGTCGTCGCCGTGCGGCTGCACCAGGTCCCCGCCGCGCCGCCCCATCAGCTTCGCCGCCGCATGAAGCTGCAGCGCCAGCAGATCGCCCGAGAAGCGCACCCACAGCGCGCCGAGCTCCTGCGGGTGCAGCATCCAGGCGGTCTGCGCGTGCGCCAGCGGCGCGATCATGCCGAGCGGGTCGGCGACCGCGTCGATTTGCTTGTGCAGCGTTTTCAGGCGCTCGGCGGAGGCTTCGAACGCCGCGCCGAGCACTTCGCCGGAAGCCGGCGTTGCAGGCTCGCCCATGATGCGCACCAGCCTACGCCGGCGCACCGCGCACGATGTTGCGCCAGATCAATCTCCCGCGGTCCAGCTAGAATAGCGCAGCTATCGAGGGGAGGGCCCGCAATGGGGGCGAGTCTGCATTCCGACCTGCGCTTTGCTCCGGCGCAGGTACTGTCCGAACGGCGCTCGGACGGCACGCTGTTGCTGCGCTCGCCGCAGCGGCTGGCGCCGTACGCTCGCGCCGTCGGCGAGTGGCTGCTGCACTGGGCGGCCGCGGCGCCGGGGCGGACCTTCCTCGCCGAGCGCTCGGGCGAAGGATGGCGCAAGCTGAGCTACCGCGAGGCGCTCGACGCGGCGCGGCGCATCGGCCAGGCGCTGCTCGAGCGGGGGCTCGGGCCCGAGCGCCCGGTCGCGATCCTGTCGGATAACGGCATCGACCACGCGCTGCTCGCGCTCGGCGCGATGCACGTAGGGGTGCCGGTGGCGCCGATCTCGCCCGCCTACTCCCTAATGTCGAAGGACTTCGCCAAGCTCAGGCACATCTTCGAGCTGGTGCGCCCCGGCCTGGTGTATGCGGCCGACCCCGCCAAGTTCGGCGCCGCGCTCGGCGCGCTCGGCGCCGGGGCCACGCCGGTGGCCGAGTTGCTCGAGAGCGAGCCGACGCGGCGCGTGGACGATGCGTTCGCCGCGCTCGGGCCGGACACGGTCGCCAAGATCCTGTTCACTTCCGGCTCGACCGGCGTGCCGAAGGGCGTCGTCAACACCCAGCGCATGCTGTGCGCGAACCAGCAGATGCTGGCGCAGGCCTGGCCTTTCGTCGAGGACCGCCCGCCGGTGGTGGTCGACTGGCTGCCGTGGAACCACACCTTCGGCGGCAACCATAATTTCAACATGGTGCTCAGGAACGGCGGGACGCTCTACATCGACGGCGGCAAACCGGTGCCCGGCCTGGTCGAGACCACGGTGAAGAACCTGAAGGAAGTGGCCGGCACGATGTACTTCAACGTGCCGCGCGGCTACGACCTGCTGCTGCCCTACCTCGAGCGCGACGCCGCGCTGCGCGCGACGTTCTTTCGCGAGCTGGACATGCTGTTCTACGCCGCGGCCGCGCTGCCGCAGAATTTGTGGCAGCGCATCGAGAAGCTCGCGCTCGAGGAAAAGGACGGCCGACTGGCGATGCTCTCGGCCTGGGGCTCGACCGAGACCTCGCCGCTCGCCACCTCGGTGCACTTCCAAATGGACCGCGCGGGCGTCATCGGGCTGCCGGTCGCCGGCTGCGAGCTCAAGCTGGTGCCTTCGGCGGGCAAGCTCGAGGTGCGCGTCAGGGGCGCCAACGTCACCCCGGGATATTACCGGCGCGAGGACCTGACACGCGCCGCGTTCGACGAAGAGGGCTACTATCGTATCGGCGACGCGGTGAAGTTCGCGGACCCCGCGGACCCGGCCAAGGGAATCGAGTTCGACGGCCGCATCGCGGAGGACTTCAAGCTCGCCACCGGGACCTGGGTCCACGTCGGCGCGCTGCGGGTAAAGCTGATCGCGGCGGCCAACCCGCTGATCCAGGACGCGGTGATCACCGGGCACGACCGCAACGAAATCGGGGCGCTGGTATTCCTCAATCCGGCCGCCGCGTCTGGCCTCGCGCCCGAAGCACTGCGCGAACGGCTGGCGCAGGCGCTGCGCAGCCTGACGCAGGACGCGAGCAGCTCGACGCACCCGGTGCGGTTGCTGGTGATGAACGAACCGCCCTCGATCGACGCCAATGAGATCACCGACAAGGGCTACATCAACCAGCGCGCGGTGCTCGAGCGCCGCTCGGCGCTGGTGGAAAGACTCCACGGCGACACGCCCGAAGTGATCAAAAACTGAGGAACGGACATGGCAGATCGCAACTACCGCATCACCGCCACCGGCAAGGACGCCCGCGCGAGCGACGATACGGCAATTCCCACCGACTACCGCCGCCTGCTGGCCCTGATCGAAGCCAAAACGCCCTTCAACGTGATCCGCGGGCGGCTGCGCGAATTCCCCGACCCGCTGCTCGAGGAGTGGCTCTCGGAGCTGGAAGAGCTCGGCTTCATCGAAACCTTGCCGGCGGAATCCGGCGCGGACCTGGATTTCACCGACCACTTCAAGTCAACGCCCGCGAAGGACTCCGGAGTCCTGCCGCAGGACGCCGAGCGCCTGGCGCGCACCGCCGCCGAAGCCAGCACCGCGCTCGGGCGCGCCGGCCTGTTCCTGGCACGCGAGCGGATCGCGAACCTGCCGCCCAACAAGCGCGCTCCCGCGCAGACCACGGTGCTGATCGTCGAGGACGATCCGGATCAGCTCGCGCTTGCGGACCTGCGCGTCAGCATGGCGGGCTACGCGGTTCGCGTCGCGCGCAAAGCCGCCGAGCTGCTGGCCGAGCTGCGTACGCGGCAGCCGCCGGACATCATGTTGCTTGACGTGATGTTGCCCGACGGCAACGGCTTCGACATCCTGGCCAAGATCCGCAGCCACCGCAAACTCGCGATGCTGCCGGTGGTGATGCTGACCGCCAAGACCGAGAAGGCGGACATCCAGCGCGGCCTCGCGCTCGGCGCCGACGCCTACGTCACCAAGCCGTACAGCAAGAGCGTGCTGGTCGACGCGATCCGCCAGGTGCTACGCTCCGGCTAACGCCTGCCTGTGCTCAGGTAGATAATCGCGCCGACCACCAGCAAGGCGCCGAAGATCTGCAGCGGCGCGATCGCCTGGCCGAGGATCGTCCAGCCGAGGAACAGTGCCATCACCGGCTCGAAGTTGAGCGCCACGGTGTTGCTCGCCGCCTTGAGGCGCGGCACGACGGTGAAAATCGCGGTGATCGCGGTTCCGTACAGCAGCGTGAGCAGACCGAGGCCGAGCCAACCTTCGCCGTCCGCGGGCAGCGCCAGCGCATGCGTCGCGGCGCCGATTCCGCCTACCACCACCGCGGTGGTGCCCATCATGAGAAGGGTGCGGACGCGGCCGTCGACCTCCTTCAGCCAATGCGTGGTGAGGAACAGCACCACCGCGAACGAGCACGCGGCGCCAAGCGCGAAGCCGACCCCCGTCCCGATCAACGCCCAGCGTCCTTCGATCGCCTGCGCGCTGCCGACCACGTCGAGCGCGAGCACCAGGCCGCACAGCGCGGTCGGTATCGCGATCAGCGCGCGCCGCGGCGGGCGCTCACCGGTGATGGCCCAGGTCAGCAGAACCAGCAGCATCGGAAAGGTGTTGAACGCGAGCAGCGCGAGCCCGACCGGGATGCGCGCCACCGCAGAGTAGAGGCAGAAGCTCTGCACCGCTACCAGCACTCCGATGCCGAGTCCGCGCGCGAGCGTGGCGCGCGGCAGCGCGAGCGAAACTCCATGCAGCCTGAGCAGAACGACCATCACCAGCGCGGTCACGCCCGAGCGCACCCCGACCGCGGCCGACACGCTGGTGCCGTGGTCGAAGGCGAGTCGCGCGGCGATGTGGTTGCTGGCAAACATGCTCGCCAGCAGCATCAGCACCGCGATGCCGAAACGCTGGGAAAGCGTGCTCACCTCGGTCCGGCCCGGCACTTCAGGTCGGCCGCAAATCGAAGCGCAGATAGTCCTCGCGCTTGAGCTGCTCGACCAGCGCCACCTCCCAGTCGAGGTAGTCCTTCATCGCCTGCTCGATCTGCGAGCGCCGGTCGTAGGGCCGGTAGTACACGTCGTCCGTGGCCGAGGCCATGCGCGTGGTGCCCTGCTCCAGCGGCAGTCCCGCGGCGCGCCACGCCTCGGTGCCGCCTTCGAGCGCGATCCCGCCCGCCTCCGCCGCGGCGAGCCTCGCGAGCACGCCGTCGGGCGAGGTGAAGGCGAACTTCTTCACCGGCCCGACCGCCGCGCGCGCCTCGGCCAGCCGCGCGCGCACTGCGAACCAGGCGCCCGGGATGTGTCCGTCGCGGTACTGAAGGCTGGTCGCGAGATCGAGCAGCGTCGCGCCGCCCGCAGCGAGCAGCGCCTGCAGCGCGCGCGCGTCGAGCGTTTCGGCGCGCGCCGCGTCGAGCCCGAGCACGCGTGCCCGCGCCGCGCCGCGCTCGCTCATGCTGCCGGCGATCACGCCTTCGACCACGTAGACCTCGCGCCAGCCCATCTGCGTCAGCCACGAGCCGGTCATGCGGGCGCGCACGCCGTCCGCGTCGGCGAGCACGATGCGCGCGTTGCGCACCGCGGCGTACAGATCGGTCGCCTGCACCAGCTGCCCGCCCGGGGCGCCGGCGAAGCCCGGCAGGTGGCCGGCGCGGTACTCCTCGGGACTCCTGACGTCGAAGCAGTAGGTCGTGCGCGAGGCCTCCCCGCGCAGTCGCTCGAGTTCCGCGAGCGGGATTGCGCGCACGCCGCAGCGCTCGGCCACGCGCTCCGCGGCGGCGCGCGCCTTCGCCAGCGCGTCGGCCGACGGCGCCGGCGCGTGCCGCCGCTGCCCGTGCTCGAGCTCGAAGCCGGCCAGGTGCCAGCCCATGGTGCCGTTCTGCAGCGCGACGACCCGGTTCGGCAGGCCGGCGTTGATCAGCGACTGCGCGCCGATGATCGATCGAGTGCGCCCGGCGCAGTTCACCACCACCAGCGTCTGCGGCCGCTTGACCACCTCGTGCACGCGGTAGACCAGCTCGGCCCCCGGGCAGTCGAGCGCGCCGGGGATGTTCATGACTTCGTATTCGCTCATGGGGCGCGAATCGAGCACCACCACGTCCTCGCCCGCGTCGAGCTTAGCCTTGAGCTCGGCCGCGCTCATGCACGGCGTGTTGCAGCCGTGCTCGACCGCCTCGCCGAACGCCTTGCTCGGCACGTACACGCCGCTGAAAAGCTCGTTGCCGGCGGCCTTCCACGCGGCCACGCCGCCGGCGAGCAGCGACACGTCGCGCCAGCCGAAGCGGCGCATCGCTGCCGCAGCGCGCTCGGCCAGGCTCTCGTCGTCGTCGCACAGCACGACGCGCGTGTCGCGCCGCGGCACCCGCCGCTCGAGCCCGAGCTCCAGCCGCGACAGCGGCAGGCAGGCCGCGGTGAGCATGTGGCTCGCCGCGAACACGCCCTCCTCGCGCACGTCCAGCAGCGCGAGCTCCTGCCCGTCGCCGAGCATCGAGCGCAGGTCCTGTGCGCTTACCCGCGGCACGGAGGCGTCGAACTCTTTCATCTTGTGATCCCGTCGGCTTTCCGAAACGGCGCATCTTAACGGTAGGATAGGCGGCCCCGGAACACCATTTCGCTCTGGAACCGCTCTTGCAACCCCTTGCCGGCATCAAGGTCATCGAGTTCTGCCAGATCGCCGCAGGGCCCTTCGCAGGCATGCTGCTTGCCGACATGGGCGCCGACGTGATCAAGGTCGAGTCCCCCGAGGGAGACGGCATGCGCGGCTGGCCGCCCCACCGCGAGGGCTACTCGGAGAACTTCGCCTCGGTCAACCGCAACAAACGCTCGGCGGTCCTCGATCTGAAGGATTCCGCCGGCCTGGCCGCCGCGCGCAGGCTGTGCCTCTCGGCCGACGTGGTGCTGGAGAACTTCCGGCCCGGCGTGATGCAGCGCCTCGGGCTCGGCTACGACAGTCTCTCCGCGGAAAAACCTTCGCTCGTGTACTGCTCGATCTCGGCCTTCGGCCAGGAAGGCCCGCGCGCCCAGGAGGGCGGCTTCGACGTCACGTTGCAGGCGATTGGAGGCGTGATGAGCGTCACCGGCGAGCCGGGCGGCGCACCGGTCAAGTGCGGTGTGCCGCTGACGGACTTCGCCGCGGGGCTGTACGCCGCCTACGCGGTGGCGGCCGCGCTACGGGGCGGCAAGGGCGCGCGCATCGACGTGCCGATGCTCGGCACCACGCTCGCGATCGCGGCGCTGCAGACCAGCGAATACTTCGGCAACGGGCGCGACCCGCAGAAGCTCGGCTCGGCGCACCCGCGCAACGCGCCCTACCAGGCGTTCGCCTGCAAGGACGGGCACTACGTGATGGCGGCCGGCAACAACGATCTCTACCGCCGCGCCTGCGAGGGGATCGGCCGCCCCGACCTGACGGCGGACCCGCGCTTCGCCAGCACCGCGCTGCGGGCGAAGAACCAGGCCGCGTTGCGCGAGATCTGGGAGACCGAATGCTCCAAGTGGACCGCGCAGGAATGCCTCGCGATCATGCGCAGGCAGGGCGTGCCCTGCGCCCCAATCAACACCTACTCGCAGGCCCTGGCCGATCCGCAGGTCGCACATTACGGCTGGGTGCAGCCGCTCGATTTGCCGGGAGGGGCGCGCACGCACAGCGTCGTTTCGCCGCTCGGCAAAGGCGGGCCGCCGCGTCGGCGCCCGCCCGCGCTGGGCGAGCACACCGAGGAAGTTCTGAAGGAGATAGAAAGATGAGCAACGTCGACCGCTTCCGCAGGTTCGTGCAGGACATGACACACCTCGTCGAGCGCCACGGTGCCGACGAGGCGAAGATGCTCGACGAGGGCGAGAAGCTGCTGCGCGAACTGGTGACCCACGACGACTGGCTGCCAGAGGAGTTCGCGCGGCCTTCGCCCGACTCCTACCGCCAGTACCTGCTGCATTGCGACCCACTCGAGCGCTTCTCGGTGCTGAGCTTCGTCTGGCAGCCGGGCCAGAAGACCCCGGTCCACGACCATACCGTGTGGGGCCTGGTGGGTGTGATGCGCGGCGAGGAATTGTGCGAGGAGTACGCCCGCGGAAAGCCCATGCGCCTGACGGGGTCGCATCGCGTCAAGCCGGGAGACATCGACCGTGTCTCGCCACGCATCGGCGACGTGCACGTGGTCTCCAACGCGACGCCCGACCGCATCGCGATCAGCATCCACGTCTACGGCGCCAATATCGGCGCGGTCAGGCGCCACACCTTCGATCCCGCGAGCGGCGCGCCGCGCGAGTTCGTCTCCGGCTACCACAACGGCGTGACGCCCAACCTCTGGGACCGATCCAGGGAAGCGCGCCCTGCTACTTGAACTGGGGATCCACCTCGACCCGCAGCCCGTTGGTCAGGCGGTTGGTCTCGTTCGCCAGCCCGACCACCGCCATGAGCTCCATCAGCATGGCGTCGTTCATGCCCTTCTTGCGCGCCGCCGCCGTGTGCGAATGAGTGCAGTACTCGCAGCCGTTGGTCGCGCTCACGGCCACGTAGATCATTTCCTTCAGCAGCGGATCGAGCGCGCCCGGCGCCATCACCTGCTTCACGTTCTGCCACATGCGGCGCAGTTGGGCCGGGTCGTTGGCCAGTGCCTTCCAGAAATTATTGATCCAGTCGACGCCGCGCGTCTGCATGATGTCGTCGTAGACCGCCTTGACCTCGGGCGCCGCCTCCGCGTACTCGATTAGCCTCACAAGTGCCACGCTTTCCTCCCGCTTCCCACCGTGGGTTCACGCGAATATAGTACCCTCGATGCTGAACTGGCTCTCGGGCTTTTCGCCGCAGACGCTCCTTTTCGGGTTCGCGCTGCTGGGCGTGTTGCTGGCTCTGCCGCTCGAGCTGGCGGCGCTGCGCCGGCTGCGCAGCGCCCGGATCGCGCGCGGCACGCTGCTGATGTTGCTCGGCGCGGCGGTGGTGCTGCTCGGCGTGCTGCTGGCGGTCGTCGCGGCCGGCCTGCACTCCTACACCCGCCTGACGCACGAGCAGGAAGCCGCGCACGTGGCGCTGCGCGCGCTCGGGCCGAGGGACTTCGCGCTCACGCTCAGCATCCCGGGCGCCGCGCCGCACGAGTACGAGCTGCGCGGCGACGAATGGCAGATCGACGCGCGCGTCCTCAAGTGGCGCGCGATGGGCACCATCATCGGCTTCGACACGGTGTACCGGCTCGAACGCCTTTCCGGTCGCTATGCCGACGCCGAACAGGAACTGACCGAACTGCGTACCGTCTACCCGCTGTGGCACACCCCCAGACTCGATCTGTGGCAGCTGGCGAGGCGGTATCATGACTACCTGCCGTTCGCCGACGCGCTGTACGGCAGCGCGGCCTACGTTCCGATGGCCGACCGCGCGCAGTACGTGGTCATGGTCACGGCAAGCGGGCTGGCGGTGCGGCCGGAGAACGACGCCGCGCGGCGCGCGGTCGGCGACTGGCGCTAGAGGATCAGGATCAAAAAATGGACACCAAGGTCGAAAAGACGGATGCGGAGTGGAAGAAGGAGCTCACTCCGATGCAGTTCAAGGTGGCGCGGCGCAAGGGCACCGAGCCCGCCTTCAGCGGCGAATACTGGGACCACCACGAGAAAGGCACCTACCGCTGCGTGTGCTGCGGCGCCGAGCTGTTTTCCTCGGAGCACAAGTTCGAATCCGGCACCGGCTGGCCGAGCTACTGGCAGCCGCTCAAGCCGGAGAACGTCGCCACCGAGGAGGACTACTCCTTCTTCATGAAGCGCACTGAGGTGCACTGCGCCCGCTGCAAGGCCCACCTGGGGCACGTGTTCGAAGACGGCCCGCAACCTACCGGCCTGCGCTACTGCCTGAATTCGGCCTCGCTCAAGTTCGAGACGGCATGAAATTTCTGTTCGACCTGTTCCCGGTCATCCTGTTCTTCGTCGCGTTCAAGCTGAAGGGCATCTTCGTCGCCACCGCGGCGGCGATTGCGGCGACCTTCGTGCAGATCGGCTGGCTGTGGCTGCGCGGCAAGCGCATCGATGGCATGCTTTGGGCGAGCCTCGCGATCATCGTCGTGTTCGGCGGCGCGACGCTGCTGCTGCGCGACGAGACCTTCATCAAGTGGAAGCCGACCGTGCTGTACTGGGTGTTCGCGCTCGTGCTCGTGGTATCGGAGCGCTTCTTCGGGCGCAACCTGATTCGCGCCATGATGCGCGCCCAGCTGCAGCTGCCCGCGCCCGCGTGGTCGAAGCTGAACTGGAGCTGGGCCGGGTTCTTCGCCGCCATGGGCGTGCTCAACCTTTACGTCGCGTTCCATTTCTCGACCGACCAGTGGGTCAATTTCAAACTGTTCGGGGTGACCGGGCTGATGCTGCTGTTCATCCTGGGACAGGCGCTGTTTCTCGCCCGGCACGTGGAACAGGACGGCGACAAGCAATGAGCGTCGAAGTGCGAATCCGCGAGCGGCTCGCGGCGCTGGCGCCCGTCGAGCTCGAGCTGCTCGACGAAAGCGCTTCGCATAGGGGTCACGCCGGCTGGAAGGCGGGCGGAAACACCCATTGGCGCCTGACTATCGTGTCAGAGGCCTTTCGCGGCAAGCCGACGCTGGCGCGTCACCGACTCGTCTATCAGGCGCTTGGCGAGCTGATGGACGACCCGATCCACGCCCTCGCGATCAACGCCCGCGCCCCCGGAGAAGGCGGCGCATAATGGGGGGCTTGTTACACCCAGCAAAAAGGAAGCAGATGAAGCTACGCCAAATCGCCGGCGCCGCGCTCGCGGCCGCCGCTCTCGCACTACCGGCGACCGTCCTGGCGCAGGCCGCCGCGAAGGACGCGCCCAAGAAGACCGCCAAGGCCGGCCCCATCGCCATCGTAAACGGCGTCGCGATTCCCGCCTCGCGCGCCGAAGTGCTGCTGCGCGAGCGCGAACTCCGGGGCGCGGCCGACAACCCGGCGATGCGCGAAGCGGTACGCGAGGACCTCATCAACCGCGAGCTCATTGCGCAGGAAGCCGCGCGCACCGGCTACGCCAAGAAGCCCGCGCTGCAGGCCGAGCTCGCGCTGGTGCGCCAGACCGTTATCGTTCAGCACTACGTCAGCGACTGGCTGCGTGAGCATCCGGTCAGCGAGGCCAAGATCCAGAAGATGTACGACGAGGCCAAGGCCAAAGCCGGCGGCAAGGAATACAAGGTACGCCACATCCTGCTCGACACCGAGGACGAGGCCAAGAACGTGATCGCGGCGCTCGACAAGGGCGCCAGGTTCGAGGAGCTGGCGAAGAAGTCGAAGGACGCCGGCACCCGGGACCGCGGCGGCGAGCTCGACTGGATGTCGCCGGGAGGCAATCTGGACAAGGCGTTCAGCGAAGCGATGGTCAAGCTCGACAAGGGCAAGTACACCGAGAAGCCGGTTCACACGCGCTACGGCTACCACGTGATCCAGGTCGAGGACGTGCGACCGCTCAAATTCCCGCCGTTGGATGACGTCAAGGCGCGCATCGAGCAGCAGCTCAAGCAACAGCAGCTGCGCGAGCTGGTGCAGAGCCTGCGCGCCAAGGCGAAGATCAAGTAAGTCGCCGGGCGGCCGCGATGGCATGATCCTCGCCGAGCTGCCGTTTCCCGCCGACCGCATGTTCCAGGTGGTGCGCGGCGACCTGCTCAAGGAGCCGGTCGACGCGATCGTCAATGCCGCCAACGGACACCTGGCGCACGGCGGCGGAGTGGCCGGAATCATCGCGCGCGCCGCCGGACCCGACCTGCAGTCCGAGTGCGATCGGATCGTGCGCGCGTGCGGTCCCCTGCCGGCCGGCAGCGCGGTGGTGAGCGGCGCAGGCAGGCTGCCGTTCAAGGGCGTGATCCACGCCGTCGGTCCGCGCCAGGGCGAGGGCGAGGAGGAGCAGAAGCTGGTGCGTGCGCTCGACGCGGCGTTTCGTTGCGCGCACGAGGCAGGATGGGCCGCGCTGTCGTTTCCCGCGGTGTCGAGCGGGATCTTCGCGGTGCCGCTGCCGGTATGCGCCCGCGCCTACGACAGCGCGGTGCGCGCCTGGTACGAGGCGCAGCCCGCGGGCCCGCTCAGGCTGATCCGCCTGTGCCTGCGCGATGAACCGGTGATCGAGGCGGTGCTCGCCGAACTGGGGCTGCGTCCGTAAGGAACGCTCGCGCGTACAGGCTATGATGAACAACAAGCGGAGTCCCTGACATGACCTTCCGGCTCATCGCCGCTTTCGCCCTCGCCTTCGCGTCCGCCGCCGCGTCGGCCCAGCCCACGCAAATGGAGACGGCCATCTTCGCCGGCGGCTGCTTCTGGTGCGTCGAATCGGACTTCGACAAGGTGGCGGGCGTGGTCTCGACCACCTCTGGCTACACCGGCGGCCACACGCAGCACCCCACCTACCACGAGGTCTCGGCCGGCGGCACCGGCCACGCCGAATCGGTCGAGATCGTGTTCGATCCCAAGATTGTCAGCTACCAGAAGCTGCTCCAGGTGTACTGGCACAGCGTCGACCCGACTGTGAAGGACCGCCAGTTCTGCGACGTCGGCACGCAATACCGCAGCGCGATCTTCTACCTCGACGAGCGGCAGAAGCGCCTGGCCGAGGAATCCAGGGCGCAGATCGAGCGCAGCAAGCCGTTCAAGGCGCCAATCGTGACCGAGATCGTCAAAGCGGGCAAATTCTGGCCCGCCGAGGAATACCACCAGGATTACTACAAGAAGAATCCCCTGCGCTACCACTTCTACCGCGAGGGTTGCGGCCGCGACGCGCGCGTGAAGCAGCTCTGGGGCAGCGAGGCGGGCCGCCCGTGAAAACGCGCTAGTCGACCTCGTCGATCCAGGCCATCTGGATCGCCTCCAGGATCTTCTCGCCGCTGTGCTTCGGGTCGTCGTCGAAGCCGGGCAGCTCGAGCACCCAGCGGTGCAGGTCGGTGAATCTCACTGTCTTCGGGTCGGTGTCGGGAAACCGCTCGACGAGCGCGATCGCGACCTCCCGGCTGTCGGTCCATTTCATTAGTGCTCCTCGCGCGCGTAGTTGATGGTGTACTTCGGAATCTCGATCACCAGATCCGCGCCGCGTACCCTGGCCTGGCACGACAGGCGCGAGTTCGCCTCCAGCCCCCAGGCCTTGTCGAGCATGTCCTCCTCCTTCTCCTCGGCCTCATCGAGCGAGCCGATTCCCTGGCGCACCACCACGTGGCAGGTGGTGCAGGCGCAGGATTTTTCGCAGGCATGCTCGATCTCGATGCCGTTCTCGAGCAGCGTGTCGAGGATCGAGACGCCTTCCTTGGCTTCGAGCTCGGCGCCTTGCGGACAAAGTTGAGGATGGGGCAGCACTTTCAGCTTGGGCACGTACCGTCCTGCTAGGGTTCCAGACTTGCGATCTTGCGGCCCGAAAGCGCGCGCCGCACGGTGGCGTCCATGCGCCTCGCGGCGAAGCCGTCGGTGGCGCGGCTGAGCGCCTCGGTGGCCTGCTTCAGGGCGCGGGAGTCGGCGCCGGCGAGCTTGGCGCGCAGCGCCGCCATCTCCTTGTCGATCGCGGCGCGCTCGTCCGGCTCGAGCAGCGCGCCGTCGGATTCGAGCGCCGCGCGGGTGGCCTCGAGCAGCCGCTCGGCGTCGACGCGATGCTCGGCGAGCGCGCGCGCCTGCATGTCCTCGCGCGCGTGCTGGTAGGAGTCCCGCAGCATGCGCTCGACGTCGCCGTCGCTCAGGCCGTAGGATGGCTTGACCGTCACCGAGGCCTCGGCGCCGCTGGTCTTTTCGCGCGCCGAGACCGACAGCAGCCCGTCGGCGTCGACCTGGTAGGTGACCAGGATGCGCGCCCCGCCCGCCGCCATCGGTGGAATGCCCTTGAGCTCGAAGCGGGCGAGCGAGCGGCAGTCCGATACCAGCTCGCGCTCGCCCTGAACGACGTGGAAGCTCATCCCCGTCTGCCCGTCCTTGAAGGTGGTGAACTCCTGGCCGCGCGCGACCGGGATGGTCGAGTTGCGCGGCACGATGCGTTCGACCAGCCCGCCCATGGTTTCGACGCCGAGCGAAAGCGGGATCACGTCGAGCAGCAGCCAATCGTCGCCGCTCGGCTTGTTGCCCGCCAGCACGTCGGCCTGCATCGCCGCGCCGAGCGCGACCACCTTGTCGGGGTCGAGGTTGTTGAGCGGCGCGCGGCGGAAGAACTCGCCCACCGCGCGCTGGATCTGCGGCATGCGGGTCGCGCCACCGACCATCACAACGCCCTTGATGTCGTCGACCGTGAGGCCGGCGTCGCGCAGCGCCCTGCGCGTGGGCCCGAGCGTCTTCTGCACCAGGTTCTGCGTGATCTGGCAGAACTTCTCGGTGGTCAGGCACAGGTCGACCCACTCGCCCGAGGACAGCTTGTCGCTCAGCTGCGCCTCACCGTGGGTGGTCAGGTATTCCTTGGCCTCGCGCGACGCGACCAGCAGCTTGCGCATGTCGCGCGGGCCGAGCGGCTGCAGCTTCGCTTCCTCCACGATCCAGCAGAACACGCGCTGGTCGAAATCGTCGCCGCCGAGCGCGGCGTCACCCGCGGTAGCGACCACCTCGAACACGCCCTTGGACAGCTTGAGAATCGAGATGTCGAAAGTGCCGCCGCCGAGGTCGTACACCGCGTAGATGCCTTCGGAGGCGTTCTCCAGGCCGTATGCGATCGCCGCGGCGGTCGGCTCGTTCAGCAGGCGCAGCACGTTCAGGCCGGCGAGCTTGCCCGCGTCCTTGGTCGCCTGGCGCTGCGCATCGTCGAAGTAGGCCGGCACCGTGATCACCGCGCCCGCCAGTTCGCCGCCGAGCGACGACTCGGCGCGCGCGCGCAGCGTCTTGAGGATCTCGGCCGAAACCTCGACCGGGCTCTTCACCCCGGTGCAGGTCCTGAGCTGGAGCATTCCGGGCGCGTCGACGAAATCGTAGGGCGCGTTCTCGACGTGCGCGACGTCCTTCACCCCGCGCCCCATGTAACGCTTGACCGAGACGATTGTGTTCCTGGGATCCTCGGACTGGCGCGCCTGCGCCGGGAAGCCGACCTCGACCTTGCCGTCCGCTAGGTAGCGCACGATCGAGGGCAGCAGCACCCGGCCCTGCTGGTCCGGCAAAGTGCCCGGCATGCCGTTGCGCACCGTCGCCACAAGCGAATTGGTCGTGCCGAGGTCGATCCCGACCGCGAGGCGCTGCTCGTGCGGCGCCGGCGACATGCCCGGCTCGGATATCTGCAGCAGCGCCATCAGACTTCCAGCGCCTCGTAGGCGAGGTCGATTTCCGCGTCCAGCTTGTCGAGGAACATCAGCTTGCGAGTCAGTCCCGCGGCACCGGCGTAGTCCTGCCGCGCGTCGATCGCCTCGGCCAGCGCGCGCTCGAGCTCGAGCTTGTCGGCGTTGAGTCCGGCGCGCAGCGCGTCGAGCGCGTCCGCGTCCCTCGCCTCCTCTGCCTGCTCGAGCGCTTCGCGCAGCTCCATCTGGCGCATCAGGAACTCGGGCGGCATCGAGGTATTCGTTTCAAACGCCACGTCAACGCCGGCGAGCTCGAGCAGATATCTGGCGCGCTGCACCGGGCTCCTGAGCGTACGGTAGGCTTCGTTCACGCGCGTCGTCCACTGCATCGACGCGCGACGCTCGGCGTCGCCCGCATTGGCGAAGCGATCAGGGTGCACCTGTGCCTGAATCTCGCGGTAGGCGTTCTCCAGCCGCTCGCGCTCCAGCACGAAGCCGGGTTGCAGGCCGAAGAGCTCGAAATGGTTTTTCAGACGTTGAACGATTCCCCGCAGCCGCAGGCATCCTTGACGTTGGGGTTGTTGAATTTGAATCCCTCGTTCAGGCCCTCGCGCGCGAAATCGAGTTCGGTCCCCTCGAGGTAGGGCAGGCTCTTCGGGTCGACCACGACCTTTACGCCGTGGCTCTCGAACTGCGCGTCCTCGGGCAGCACCTCGTCGGCGAACTCGAGCTTGTATGCGAGCCCCGAGCAGCCCGAGGTGCGCACTCCCAGCCGCAGCGCGACGCCCTTGCCGCGCTTGGCGAGGAAGGCCTGCACATGGTTGGCCGCTTTTTCGGTGAGCGTGATCGGCATGGCGTTATTCGTTTACCGCCTTGGCCTCGGCTTGCTGCGCGTCGCCATAGCGTTTCTTGTAATCGGCCACGGCCGCCTTGATCGCATCCTCGGCCAAGATCGAGCAGTGGATCTTGACCGGCGGCAGCGAAAGCTCCTCGGCGATCTGCGTGTTCTTGATCGTCGCCGCCTCGTCCACCGTCTTGCCCTTGACCCATTCGGTGACCAGGGACGACGACGCGATCGCCGAGCCGCAGCCGTAGGTCTTGAAGCGCGCGTCTTCGATGACGCCGTCCTTGCCGACGCGGATCTGCAACTTCATTACGTCGCCGCAGGCAGGCGCCCCGACCATGCCGGTGCCGACGCCCTCTTCGTTCTTCTCGAACGCGCCGACGTTGCGCGGGTTTTCGTAGTGGTCGATGACTTTGTCGCTGTATGCCATGAATTCCTCCGGCTCGTTGCTATCTTAATGGGCGGCCCACTGGACCGAGTCCAGGTCCACGCCGTCCTTGTACATTTCCCACAGCGGCGACATCTCGCGCAGCTTGGCCACCTTGGCCTTGAGGTGATCGACCGTGTAGTCGACCTCCTCCTCGGTGTTGAAGCGCCCCAGGGTGAAACGGATCGACGAGTGCGCCAGCTCGTCCGAACGCCCCAGCGCACGCAGCACGTACGACGGCTCGAGCGAAGCGGAGGTGCAGGCCGAACCCGACGAGACCGCGATGTCCTTGACCGCCATGATGAGCGATTCGCCCTCGACGAAATTGAACGAAATGTTCAGGTTGTGCGGCACGCGCTGCTCGAGGTCGCCGTTGACGAACACTTCCTCGATTTCCTGCATGCCCTTGAGCAGCCGGTCGCGCAGGGCGCGGATGCGGCTGTTCTCCACCGCCATCTCAACGCGCGCGAGGCGGAACGCCTCGCCCATGCCGACGATCTGGTGCGTCGCGAGCGTCCCGGAGCGGAATCCGCGCTCGTGGCCGCCGCCGTGGATCTGTGCCTCCAGCCGCACGCGCGGCTTGCGCCGGATATACAGCGCGCCGACCCCCTTCGGGCCGTAGGTCTTGTGCGCCGAGAACGACATCAGGTCGACCTTCAGCGCCGCCAGGTCGATCGGGCACTTGCCGGTCGCCTGCGCGGAGTCGACGTGGAACAGCACGCCCTTGCTCCGGCACAGCTCGCCGATCGCAGGAATATCCTGGATCACGCCGATCTCGTTGTTGACGAACATCACCGACACCAGGATCGTGTCCGGGCGGAACGCGGCCTCCAGCTGCTTCATGTCGATCAGGCCGTCGGGCTGCACGTCGAGGTAGGTCGCCTCGAAGCCGCGCCGCTCGAGCTCGCGCACGGTGTCGAGCGTCGCCTTGTGCTCGGTCTTGACCGTGATCAGGTGTTTGCCCTTGGTCTTGTAGAACTCGGCCGCGCCCTTGAGCGCGAGGTTGATCGACTCGGTCGCGCCGGAAGTCCAGACGATTTCCTTCGGGTCGCAGTTCACCAGCGCGGCGACGTTGGCGCGCGCCTGCTCGACCGCCTCCTCGGCCTTCCAGCCGAACGAGTGCGAGCGGCTGGCCGGATTGCCGAAATGCTCGGTCAGGTAGGGGATCATCTTCTCCGCCACGCGCGGGTCTACCGGCGTGGTCGCAGAGTAATCGAGGTAGATCGGAAGCTTCATGCCGCCACCGCCACTTCGGGTTTGCTCGTCTCGCCTTTGCCCGCCTCGGCCGCGCGCCAATCGTGCAGCACCGCGACGTGCTTGCCGTTCTGGTGCGCGACCAGATCCGCCAGCGTCACCGAGCTGAGGTAATCGTACATCTTGGCGTTCAGCGTCGCCCATAGGTCGTGCGTCATGCAGCGCTTGTCGTCGAGGCAGTTTTCCTTGCCTCCGCACTGCGTCGCATCGAGCGGCTCGTCCACTGCGCAGATGATATCGGCCACCGAGACGCCCTGCGTCGCCCGCGCCAGGTTGTAGCCGCCGCCGGGGCCGCGCACGCTGCTCACCAGCCGGTGGCGGCGCAACTTTCCGAACAGCTGCTCGAGGTACGAAAGTGAAATATGCTGCCGCTCGCTGATCGCGGCCAGCGTTACCGGCCCGCGGTTCTGGCGCATCGCCAGATCCACCATCGCGGTCACCGCGAATCTGCCTTTGGTCGTCAGTCTCATGTCTACCTCGCCAAATACCTGATCGGGACGCTCAAGTATAACAAATCCCGACGAATTTAATCAACTATTAATATCGCTAATAATCAATTACTTAACAACACGAAGCGCCTCCGTTTGGGCGGCCTCGGCCTCATGTCGCGCGAGCTCGTGCTCGAGCTTGGCGAGCTTGCTCTGGAGCGCCGCAACCGATTGCTCGAGCTCGTGCGAATGGTCGACCAGGGTCTGGATCGCCTTGGCGTAGGGGTCGTCCTGGTTCTGCACCACCGCATAGGCGGCGAAGCGCGCGCCTTCCTTGCTCGGGCCCGCCTCGACGATGCGGCCCGGAATGCCGACCACGGTCGCGCCCTCGGGCACGTCTTTGACCACCACTGCGTTGGAGCCGATCTTGGCTCCGTCCCCGACCTTGATCGGGCCGAGAATCTTGGCTCCCGCCCCCACCACCACATTGCGGCCCAGGGTCGGGTGGCGCTTGCCCTTGTTCCACGTCGTGCCGCCCAGGGTCACACCGTGGTAGAGCGTCGTGTCCTCGCCGACCTCGGCGGTTTCGCCGATCACCACGCCCATGCCGTGGTCGATGAAGACGCGCCGTCCGATCGTCGCGCCGGGATGAATCTCGATTCCGGTCAGCCAGCGTCCCACGTGCGACGTCAGGCGCCCGAGCCAGCGCAGCCCGTGGCTCCAGAGCCAGTGCCCGAGCCGGTGGAACAACAGGGCGTGCAGGCCTGGATAGCAAGTCAGCACCTCCCAGGTCGTCCGCGCGGCCGGGTCGCGGTCGAAAACGCTCGCGATGTCTTCTCGTAGGTGCCTGAACATGCAGTAACTCTAGGTTATCCGAGTAATTCTATCAACTATTGCCCTATATCAACTATTGTCTCTTCTGCAGGGCCTTGAGCAGGCCGCGCAGGATGTTCACCTCCTCGCGCTCGAGCACCGGAACGCGCGAAAACAGACGCCGCCACCGCTCGCGCAGCTTCGAGCCGGGCGCCATGAAGCCGGTTTCCGTCGCGGCCTGCTCGAGATGAGCGTAGAGCCCCTCCAGGTCCGCGGTCGTGGCCGGCTTTTCGCTGCGCATCGGCGGCACCGCCGCGCCCAGCGCCATGCGCAGCTCGTAGCACACGACCTGCACCGCCTGCGCCAGGTTGAGCGAGGTGTGGGCAGGGTCGGCCGGAATGTGAACCAGGGTCTGGCAGGCGAACATCTCGTCGTTGGTCAGTCCCGCGGTCTCGTTGCCGAACACGAACGCGACCGGGCCGTCGGCCGCGCGCGCCAGCCCGGCGCCCGCGGCCTCGCGCACCGCGAGCGCCTGCGGCGACCATTCGCGCGGGCGTGCGCTCAGCGCGTACGCCGCCACGCAGTCGCCGATCGCCTCGCCCAGCGTCGCGTGCACGCGCGCCGCCTCGAGCACGTCCACCGCGCTGGTCGCGAGCCACTCCGCTTCGGGCGCCGGATAGCGCTGCGGCGCGACCAGGCGCAGGTCGGCCAGTCCCATGTTCTTCATCGCGCGCGCCGCCGAGCCGATATTGCCCGGATGGCTCGGTCGGCAGAGCACGATCCGCACACGTTCGAGCAGATTCGGCATGGGCGAAGTTTACGCGCGGTAAAATGCGCGGCCCATGCATCCAATCCTCTCGATCGCGATCAAGGCGGCGCGTCGCGCCGGCTCGGTCATCAACCGCGCCACGCTCGACGGCGCGATCCTCGACGTTAGATCCAAGCGCGCGCACGACTTCGTGACCCAAGTCGACAAGGGCGCCGAGGAGGCCGCAATCGGCGTGATCCGCGCGGCCTACCCCGATCACGCGATCCTGGCCGAGGAATCGGGCGAGAACCTGGGCGGAACCAAGACCGACTACCGCTGGATCATCGATCCGCTCGACGGCACCACGAACTTCATCCACGGCTTCCCGCAGTTCTGCGTCTCGATAGGGGTCGAATACCGCGGCGCGCTCGCGCATGCGGCGGTGTACGACCCGGGCAAGAACGAGCTGTTCACTGCCTCCAAGGGGCGCGGCGCGTTCCTCAACGACCGGCGCCTGCGCGTCACCCGCTGCCAGAAACTGGACGACGCGCTGGTCGGCACCGGCTTTCCGTTCAAGGAGCTGTCGCGTGTCGATCTCTACCTGCGCCAGCTGCGCACCTTGATGAGCTCCTGCGCCGGCGTGCGGCGCGCCGGCTCCGCCGCGCTCGACCTGGCCTACGTCGCCGCGGGAAGGCTGGACGCATTCTGGGAGATGGGCCTTTCGCCGTGGGACATGGCGGCCGGCGCACTGCTGATCCAGGAAGCGGGCGGGCTGGTCGGCGACCTCTCGGGCGACCAGGAGTACATGCGCACGGGCGACATTGCCGCCGCGACGCCCAAGGTGTTCCCGCAGCTGCTGCAGGCGCTCGCGGCGTGAACGTCTCCGAGCTGATCGTGCGCACTCTGCGCGAAATCGGCGTGCGCTTCGATCCGGCGCAATACGCGGCGCAGTTCTGACAACCTTAGAATCGACATGAAAATTCTCGTCTGGGATCTGCCCACGCGTGCCTTCCACTGGCTGTTCGCGCTCTCGTTCATCGCGGCCTACCTCAGCTCCGAGGACGACTGGCTGACGTTCCACGTAACCTTCGGCTATACGGTGCTCGGACTGGTCGCGTTCCGGCTGCTGTGGGGCTTCGCGGGCACGCGCTACGCGCGCTTCTCCTCGTTCGCCTACGGGCCTGCGCGCGGCCTGGCGTACCTGCGCTCGCTCCTCGAGCGCCGCCCCGAGCACCACGTCGGCCACAACCCGGCGGGCAGCTGGGCGATCTACCTGCTGCTCGCGCTCGGGGCGCTCACCGGCGCGCTCGGCTTTCTGACCCTCAACGGCCCGCAGGCGTGGAAATGGGTCAAGGACGTACACCAGGTGATGGGAAACGTCATGCTCGGGGTCGCCTGCGCGCACATCGCGGGCGTGATCGGCGGCAGCTTGGCCCACCAGGAGAACCTCGCGCGCTCGATGGTCGACGGCTACAAGGAAGGCGCACCGGGCGAAGGCATCCGCAGCAGCGTGTGGATCGTCGGTGCGCTGCTACTCGCGCTGGTCGCCGGCTTCTGGACCGCCGCCTGGCGCGGCGATCTGCCCGCGGTCACCGAACCGGCGGCCAAGCGCGCGGCCGAGCACGCGCAGCGGCACCACCACGACTAGTCAGCCGCGGCGCGCGAAGCGCGGGTAGACCTTTTCGACGTTGTCCCTGAAGATCTTGTCGCGCTCGGCGGCGCCGAGCCAGTCGATCGCGTCGATGTAGCGCCTGGTGTCGTCGTAGTGGTGCCCGCTCTCCGGGTCGATGCCGCGCACCGCGCCGACCATTTCGGAGGCAAACAGGATGTTGTCGGCCGGGATCACCTTGAGCAGCAGCTCGATTCCGGGCCGGTGGTAGACGCAGGTATCGAAGAAGACGTTCTCGAGCAGCAGCTCCTTGAGCGGCGGCCGCCCCATGTCCTGCGCCAGGCCGCGGTAGCGCCCCCAGTGGTAGGGCACCGCGCCGCCGCCATGCGGGATGACGAACTTGAGCGTCGGGAAATCCTTGAACAGATCCGAGGTGAGCAGCTGCATGAACGCGGTGGTGTCGGCGTTGATGTAGTGCGCACCGGTGGCGTGGAAGTTCGGGTTGCACGAGCCGCTGACGTGGACCATCGCCGGAACCTCGAGCTCGACCATCTTCTCGTACAGCGGATACCACCAGCGTTCGGTCAGCGGCGGGTCGGTCCAGTAGCCGCCCGACGGATCCGGGTTCAGGTTGCAGCCGATGAAACCGAACTCTTGCACGCAGCGCTCGAGCTCGGCGATGCAATTGTCGGGCCGCACGCCGGGGGCCTGCGGTAGCTGGCACACGCCCGCGAAGTTCTGCGGGTAGAGCGCGCACACGCGGTGGATCAGCTCGTTGCAGTGCTCGGACCAAAAGCGGTTCGCGGCCGCGTCGCCGAGGTGATGGCCCATCGCGCTCGCGCGCGGCGAGAAGATCGTAAGGTCGGTGCCGCGCTCGCGCTGCATGCGCAGCTGCGCCGATTCCAGGCTGTCGCGGATCTGGTCGTCGCTGATCGCAACCGCGCCCTTCGCGGGCGCGTGTCCCGGCGTCCCGAAGGTCTCGAGCTGGTGCTTGCGGTAGGCCTCGAGCGCCTTGGGCGCAGTGGTGTAGTGGCCATGGCAGTCGATGATCATGCGAATTCTCCCATCACTTCGTCGCTCAGTTCGTCGACGGTGTAGCGCCGCGACACGAGCCCCTGGCGCCAGGTGCTCTCTAGGGCCGCCTCCAGGTTGAGGCGGTTCGCCGCCCAGCCGAACGGGTTCATCTCCGGGCTCCCCGCCGCCGCGCGGCTCTCCGCGAGCAGCCGCCAGACCTCGCGCACCGCGTCCGGATCGGACTGCGCGAGCGATTGCTTCACCACCACCATGTGGTTGATCTGCAGCGCGCGGTGCTTCGCGCGCCAGGCGTCGGCCGCCGCCGCCGGATCCGGGATCACGCTCGCGAGCCGCGGGTCGGGCAGCGCGCGCTCGGCGACGATCGCCGCGTCGAGCTCGCCCGCGAGCAGCATCGCGACCATGTCCTTGCCCGCCGGCGCGCGCTCGACGTTGGGCGGGTCGCGGAAATCCGCGACATGCGCATCCTCGAACGTCGCCCAGCGCACGCGCGCGCAATCGACGCCGTGATCCTCGGCCAGGATGCTGCGGATCCACATGCCGGTGGTGACCGAGTACGAGCGCACGCCTACCCGTCGACCCTCGAGTTCGCGCGCCGAGAGCGCCGCGCGCGCGGCGTCCCGCACCAGCAGCGGGTGCTGGAACCGTGCGACGAGCACCGCGGGCAGCAGTGCGAGCGGCACGCCGCGATCCTTCGCCATCAGGAAGGTCACCAGTGCCAGCTCGGCGAGGTCGAACTCCAGCTCGCGCACCACGCGCTTGAACGCCGAGATCGGCGTCGCGACCCGAGCGAATTCCAGGTTCACGTGCGGCGAGCGCACGCGCCCTTGCTTCAGCGCGCGCGTGACCGGGTAGTCGCCGAGCAGCGTGCTCAGCGGCGCCGCGGCGCTCAACCGCGCGGCCCCCAGTCGAGCGGCCCGTCGACGTACTCGAGGCCCTTGTCGGCCAGCGCGCTGCGCATGCCGTAGAGGTCGAGTCCGAGCTCGCCGGCCTCGAGCTTCGCCCGGCTCGCCGCCTCCTTCGTCTCGCGTGCGGCGCCGGCCTGCGCCACCCGCGCGGCGTCCGCGCGCGGCACCACCACCACGCCGTCGTCGTCCGCCACCACCGCATCGCCGGGAACGACCTGCACGCCGGCGCACACGACTGGCACGTTGACCGAACCGATGCTCGCCTTGACCGTGCCCTTGGCCGATATCGCGCGCGACCAGACCGGAAAGCGCATCTCGCCGATCTCGCGCGAGTCGCGGCAGCCCACCTCGAGCACCACGCCCTTCGCGCCGCGCGCCTTGAGCGAGGTCGCGAGCAGTTCGCCGAACGCGCCGTCCGTGTTGTCGCTCGAGCAGGCGACCACCAGCACGTCGCCCGGCTTGAGCACCTCGACCGCGACGTGGATCATCCAGTTGTCGCCCGGATGGATCAGCGCGGTGACCGCGCTGCCGCAGATGCGCGCGCCGCTCCACACCGGGCGCACGTCCGGCCGCATCAGCCCGCTGCGCCCCTGCGCCTCGTGCACCGTCGCCACGCCGAGCTTTTCCAGCACGGCAAGGGTCGCGGCGTCCGCCCGAACGATGTTCCGCACCACAATGGCCTTCACGCTTTCTCCTCCCTCAATGATGAATCGCGCAGCACCACGTGGCCGATCTTGCGGATGCGGAAGGGCAGATCCGCAGGCGGGACGACATCGTGCAGTCGGAGATCGTCGAGCGGCATGGCGCAGGCGGCAAGAATGACAGCGGCACTCATTCTATTGGATCCGGCCGGACGCCAAAAAAAAGGCACCCCGAAGGGTGCCTTTTTTCAAGATGATGCTAAGACTTGATTGCTAGCCGCGGCACGAGCCCGGCAGGTACTTGGTCGGAACCGTGGTGCCCGTTCCACCGCAAGTCCAGCCGTAGAGCGCGGAGCTCGAGCCGGCGGTGAAGGTCGCGGCAGTCGCGGCGGCGCTCAGCGGGATCAGCGTCACGAACAGGTTGTTGACCGAAGTGCTGATGTTCTGCACCGTCGCCGTCACGACGCCGTTCACGTCGGTGCTGAGGCCCTTCACGTATTTCGTCTCTTCCGAGGCGGTGGTCTTCTCGCAGCCCCAGCCGTTGGCCAAAGGCGCGATCGACGGACCCGACTGATACACCTCAGTGATCGAGGTGCGGCACGCACTCATGGCGAGAATCACTTCCGACATCTTCGCCCGGATCGTGTAGTCCTGGTACGCCGGCAGCGCTACCGCGGCCAAAATACCGATGATCGCAACCACGATCATCAGTTCGATTAATGTAAAGCCTTTCTGTAACTGTCTCATTTGGCACTCCTAATGTGCGCTGGAATAAGTCCACCGCGCCCCACCCTAGCCCGTTGACCTCCGGAAGTATGTGCGGCAGCCCACCTATCTCCACTAAATTCCTGCGCAGAGGTCAATTAAGTCACATAAGGAGCGGAATACCTCGCCGGCATCGGCGCCGGACTACTCAGCGAGCGGCAAGCCGCGACCGGTTAGCCTCCGACAGTCGTTCGACGAGCAGGCGCATGCACGCCTTGTTGAACTGCACTTGGCAGCCCGAGCTCGCCGCATTCAGCGCCGCGGCCTTGATTTCGAGCAGCAGCGCCGGCCCGAGCGAGCGGATGGTCGTACTGCGCTCGACCTTGTTGTCGGAGAAGTACAGAATCTCGCCGAACAGGTCCCCGGGCCCGAGAGTCGCCAACTGCGTGCCGGCGCGCGACACCTCGACGCGACCCTCCAATAGAATATAGACTGCATCGCCACGCCGGCCTTCGGTGAGGATCAGCGAGCCCCCGGCCAGACGCGTCCAGAGCGCCAGGCGCAGAGTCTCCCAGATCTCGACCTGGCTGAAGTCGCGGAAGAAGGGAAGGTCGCGCAGGGCCTGGAACTTGCGGGTATCCGACAGGTCTGCCGACGGCTGATCCAGGCCGCGGGCCAGGCGCGTGAGATCCTTGCCGAAGTCGAACCAGCTCTGGTAGCGAAGGCGCAGGTCCTTCTGCATGGCGTGCGACACGACCGCCTCGATCGCCTCGGGCAGCTCGGGGCGCAGCGTGCGAATGCGCGGCGCCTCGTAGTGCAGGATCTGGTACATCAGCGCGGCGGTCGAGGCTGCGTTGAACGGCAGCCGCCCGGTCAGCAGCTGGTACATGACCACCCCGAGCGCGTAGATGTCACTCTGGTGGCTGAGTGGCAGGTCGCTTACGTGCTCGGGCGACAGATACGCCGGCGATCCGACGTGAGTGATGTGCGTGTGAGTCGAGTTGTCGATCCGCGCGACGCCGAAGTCCGAGAGCTTGACGTCGAGCGATTCGGTAAGCAGGACGTTGGCCGGCTTGACGTCGCGGTGGATCACGCCATGTTGTTGCGCGTACTCAAGCGCGCGGCTCAGCTTGAACACCAGCTCGATCACGCGCTCGGGCGGCAGCAGCTTGTCGGCCGTGGCGAACTGCGCCAGGGTGCCGCCCGGCACGTACTCCATGACCACATAGCTCAACCCGGGCTCCACCGCCGCATCGAGCAGCGCGGCAATGTGCGGATG
Source organism: uncultured beta proteobacterium (assembly GCA_963811085.1). Lineage (GTDB taxonomy): Bacteria > Pseudomonadota > Gammaproteobacteria > Burkholderiales > SG8-39 > DAHVFK01. Next base: position 165,748 of record CAWEPV010000003.1, read on the forward strand.
GTGGAGCTTGCCCACCAAGGCGGCCTCGTTGAGGAAGCTGACGCGATGTGTGCCGCGCGTCAGGCCGTCGTCTCCGGGAGCGTGCACAAACACCTTGACGGCGACCTCGCGCCCGGCAAACGGATCGTGCGCGAGGTACACCGTCGCCGTGGTGCCGCGACCCAGCTCTCGCACCAGGGAGTACCGCCCGACGCTTTCCGGCATACCGCGCATTCCCGGCCCCCTTACGAAGGGAGGTCGATTATGGGACAGCCGCGCCGGACACACCAGCTTGAAGCCCTCGGAGCGCAAACGGGTGTACGCTTCTCCGGCTAGAGCATCGCGCTTCTCGAGGATCATTGGGGGCAGTCAATGCGTCGCCGACGTGTGTTCCGGGCGGTCAGGCCGTACTTTGTCGCAATAGCGGTTGTCGTCATGCTGGTCTTCTTGGTGGCGACGATCCTGCTCACCGATCTGAACCTGGAATGGATGCTGTTCCTCACCGGCATGCTGACCGCATCGATTCTGGCGCTGACGAGCCGCGCGACCCGGGCGGAATGGGCGAGCCTGCGCAACAAAGCAAAGCTGTCCGCGCTGCAGGAAAAGCACAAGCAGGACGTGCGCCTGCGCGAGCGAATGGAAGCGACGCTGGCCAAGGCAGTGCCCCGGCTGAAGTACGTGGACGAACTTCTGCCCGTGATGCTGGCGTGCGTTGATCCGGAGTACCAGATCCAGTATCACAACCGGGCATTCCGGGAGTGGGTCGGCCTGAATGAGGGCCAGATCAACGGCGCGAACATGAAGAACGTCCTGGGCAGCAGGATCTTCGGCGATCTCGAGCCCGTCCTCCAGTCAGTCCTGGCCGGAAGCGTGGTAACGCAGCAGAAAACGCGCGCCGTGCGCAACGGAACCATTTACCGGCTGCACGAGCAATATGTTCCGTATAGCATCAAGAGCGGAGCGCTGGCCGGTTTCTTCATCCTCTACAGCGATATCACGGAGCGCACCGACCTGGCCGGCCAGAACTCCGAGGCCGCTCCCGCCGCTGAAGCGGCAGACGCAATAGGCGCGGAGCAGGACCTGTACGTCGACGCCTACTCGGAAGAGGTGACGGGGTCCGCGCAAGCGGCCGAGCAGATGGTGGCCGCGATTGAGAGAAACGACTTCAAGCTCTTATGCCAGCGGATCCAGCCTCTCGCCGCCGATCGTCCGGGAACTTCGCACTATGAAGTGCTGATCCGATTGCTGGACGAGGGCCAAAATACGTCTTCCCCCGGCGCGTTCTTCCCCCTGGTAGAGAAGTACGGCCTGATGCCCAAGCTTGACCGCTGGGTGGTCGAGCAGGTGATCAAGTGGGCGTCCTTCCGGACGCGGACAGGCAAACCGTCCGAACAATCTATGCTGTTCATCAACCTCGCCGGCGCAACGATCGGCGACTCGGACTTCCCCGTGTTCGTCGGTCAGTTGCTCCAGGAACACAAGCTGGATCCCGGCACGCTTTGCTTCGAAGTCTCCGCTTCGGACGCCTCGAACCGCCATGACCAGATAGGTTTCCTGGCCGACCGACTACAGAAGCTTGGATGCCGCATCGCGCTGAGCGGTTTCGGCCGCGATCAGGTTTCCTTCGGATTGCTGAAAGACATCAAGGTCGATTTCCTGAAAATCGACGGCTCCATCGTTCTTCGCATCAACCGGGATCCGCTGCAGCTGGCGAAGCTCAAGTCGGTGAGCCGGGTCGCGAAGACAATCGGAATAAAAACGGTCGCCGAACTGGTGGAGGACGATGCGACGATCGCCGTACTCAGGAATCTGGGCGTCGACTACGCGCAGGGATTCGGCATTTCCGTGCCCGGCCCCTTGTCGGAGATTGCGTAGCTCTGTTGGTGCGCCTGGCCGCCGGGAAGAAGAGGAAGAAACCCTAAGCGCGGCATCCCGCTCAGCCTAACCCCGCTGCCGCACGGCCGCGGCGAGCCGCTCGAGCACGGCGATGGTCCGCTCGAGCGGCAGGCAGGGATCGGTCACGCTGCGCCCGTAGACCAGCGGCCGCGAGCGGTAGTCCTGGGTGCCGCCGACGAGATTGCTTTCGAGCATTACACCCACGATCCCGCGTCCGGCGGCCACCTGCGCCGCCACTTCCTCGGCCACCGCGGGCTGGCGCTCGGGGTCCTTGCCGCTGTTCGCGTGGCTGCAGTCGACCATCAGATGCGGCGGCAGGCCCGCTTCGCGGAGCTGGGCGAGCGCGGCCCCGACGTGCTGCGCGGCGAAGTTCGGGCCGCTCGTGCCACCGCGCAGCACCAGGTGCCCGCACTCGTTACCGGAAGTACCGAGTATCGCGGGCGTGCCGTCCTTGGTCAGCGAAGGAAACCAGTGCGGGCTGCGCGCGGCGCGAATCGCGTCGACCGCCACTCGCACGTCGCCGTCGGTACGGTTCTTGAAGCCGACCGCCATCGACAGGCCCGAGGCGAGCTCGCGGTGCACCTGGCTCTCGACCGTGCGCGCGCCGATCGCCGCCCATGAAACGAGATCGGAGTAGTACTGACCGAGCGTGGTATCGAGGAACTCGGTCGCCACCGGCATCCGCAGGCCGGCGAGATCGAGCATCGTCTTGCGCGCAAGCCGCAGCCCGCGGGCGATCTCGAAGCTGTCGTCCAGCCCGGGATCGTTGATCAGCCCCTTCCAGCCGACGGTCGTGCGCGGCTTCTCGAAGTAGACCCGCATGACCACCAGCAGCTCGGCTTGCAGCGGGGCGGCGGCCGTGCGCAGCCGCTGCGCGTAGTCGAGCGCGGCGGCCGGATCGTGGATCGAGCAGGGGCCGACCACCACCAGCAGGCGCGCGTCGCGCCCGAGCACTATCTGCTCCACCTCGCGGCGGCCGCGGGCTACGAAGTCCGCGCCCGCATCGTCCAGCGGCAGCTCGCGCGCGAGCGCCGCCGGCGACTCGAGCGGTCGCGAGGCGCGGATGCGCAGATCGTCGGTGGGAAGCCGGGGCATGACAGCGTGGTTTCGCTTGCCTCAGTCCTTGCCGGCGCCCCACGGCATCATGCACGCGCTGTACGCCAGCGCCGGAACGAACAGGATGGCCCACCACGCCACCAACCCTTCGAAGGTGCTGAGCGCATCGCCGAAGGTGACGAAGGCGTGCAGCGATGCGCCCGTGAGCCCTACCGAGAGCAAGGCCAGAACCACCATGACCGGCACGTAGAGCGCCGTCGTGACGACGCTCGCCATGACGAGCAACTGAGGCAGGCTGCGCAGGACCAGTTTCATGAGACCGCGCATTGTACGCGCGGGAGGAGCGGCGCCGGGTCTTCTGACGGTAAACTTGCCGCAGAATGCAAAGCCTCGACGCTCACACGCCGATGATGCAGCAGTACCTGCGCATCAAGGCGCAGCATCCGGACATCCTCCTTTTCTACCGCATGGGGGATTTCTACGAGCTGTTCTACGACGACGCCGAGCGCGCGGCGCGGCTGCTCGACATCACGCTCACCACGCGCGGCGCCTCGGCCGGGCAGCCGATCAGGATGGCGGGCGTGCCGTGGCACTCGGCCGAGCAGTACCTGGCCAAGCTGGTGAAGCTCGGTGAGTCGGTCGCGATCTGCGAGCAGGTCGGCGACGTCGCAAGCGCCAAGGGGCCGGTCGAGCGCGAGGTGACGCGCATCGTCACGCCCGGTACGCTGACCGACTCGGCGCTGCTGGACGAGAAGTCCGACAACGTGCTGCTCGCGCTCGCCGCCGACAAGGCGACCGTGGGCCTGGCCTGGCTGTCGCTCGCGAGCGGCGAGCTTCGACTGGCGGAGGTCGCCCCGCAGCAGCTCGCGGGCGAGCTGCGCCGCATCGCGCCGGCCGAGGTGCTCGCCGCGGAAGGGCTCGAGCCGCCCGGCTACCTCGTGACCCGCCTGCAGGCGTGGAGCTTCGACCTCGATTCCGGCCGCCGGCGGCTGCTGGAGCAGCTCGGCGCCGCCTCGCTCGCCGGCTACGGCTGCGAGGACCTGACGCTCGCGCTCGCGGCCTGCGGCGCGCTGCTCGATTACGCGAAGAAGACGCAGGGCCAAGCGCTGGCGCACGTCACCGGCGTTCGCGCCGAGCGCAGCGGCGAGACTCTGCGCATGGATGGAGCGACGCGGCGCAACCTGGAGTTGACCGAGACGCTGCGCGGCGAGCCGGCGCCGACGCTGTTCTCGCTGCTCGACGAGTGCGCCACCGGCATGGGCAGCCGCCTGCTGCGGCACTGGCTGCATCACCCGTTGCGCGACCGCAGCGCGCTCACGCAGCGGCACGAGGCGGTCGAGGCGCTCGATGCGCAGGCGACGGAAGCGCACGCCGCGCTGCGCCGCTTCGCCGACGTCGAGCGCATCACCGCGCGCGTCGCCTTGAAGAGCGCGCGCCCGCGCGACCTTGCTGGTCTGCGCGACAGCCTGGCGCGCCTGGACGCATTGCGCGCCGCGCTGCCGCAGGGCGCGCCGCTGCTCGCCGCGCTGATCGCGGACCTGGCGACGCCGCAGGACTGCCTCGGCCTGCTCGCCGCGGCGGTGCAGCCCGAGCCGGCGGCGCTGCTGCGCGACGGCGGCGTGATCGCCGACGGCTACGACGCCGAGCTCGACGAGCTGCGCCGGCTGCAAAGCAACGCCGGAAGTTTCCTGGTCGAGCTCGAGGCGCGCGAGCGCGCGCGCAGCGGGATCCCGAATCTGAAGGTTGCCTACAACCACGTGCACGGCTACTACATCGAGGTCACCCACGCGCATAGCGAAAAGATTCCGGACGACTACCGCCGCCGCCAGACGCTCAAGAACGCCGAGCGCTACATCACGCCCGAGCTGAAGGCATTCGAGGACAAGGCCCTGTCGGCCAGGGACCGCGCGCTGGCGCTGGAGAAGACGCTCTACGACGCGCTGCTGAACAAGCTCGGCGCGCACGTGCCGGTGCTGCAGCGCATTGCGCGCGCGCTGGCGCAATGCGACGTGCTGGCGTGCTTCGCCGCGGTGGCGGCCACGCGCGGCTACTGCCGCCCGCGCTTCGTCGACGAGACGCTGCTCGAAATCGAGGCCGGCCGCCACCCCGTGGTCGAAGCCCAGCTCGAGCGCTTCATCGCCAACGACGCGCGGCTTGCGCGCGCGCGCAGGCTGCTGCTGATCACCGGTCCGAACATGGGCGGCAAGTCGACCTACATGAGGCAAGTGGCGCTGATCGCGCTCATGGCGCACGTCGGCGCCTTCGTCCCGGCCAAGGCGGCGCGCATCGGCCCCATCGACCAGATCTTCACCCGCATCGGCGCCGCCGACGACCTCGCCGGCGGGCGCTCGACCTTCATGGTCGAGATGACCGAGAGCGCCAACATCCTGCACAACGCGACCGAGAAGAGCCTGGTGCTGATGGACGAGGTCGGGCGCGGCACCTCGACCTTCGACGGCCTGGCGCTCGCCTGGGCGATCGCGCGCCACCTGGTCGAGAAGAGCCGCGCGCTGACGCTGTTCGCGACCCACTACTTCGAGTTGACGCGGCTCGCGCTCGACTACCGCGAGGTCGCCAACGTACACCTCGACGCGGTCGAGCACAAGGACACGATCGTGTTCCTGCACGCGCTCGAGGAAGGCCCGGCGAGCCAGAGCTACGGCCTGCAGGTGGCGGCGCTGGCAGGCGTTCCCAAGGCGGTGATCCAGCGCGCGCGGCGCATCCTGCAAAGCCTCGAAGACCAGAGCCTCGCGCGCGACAACCAGGACGATCTCTTCCTGCACAGGAATAAGGAACCGGCCGAGCCGGAGCCTGCAACCGATCCGCTGCGCGACGCGCTGGCGCAGGTCAACCCCGACGAGCTCTCCCCGCGCGAGGCGCTGGAGCTTCTTTACCGGCTCAAGAAACTCTAGCGCCGTCTGCACCACGAGGGCGCATTGCGCCCGCATGCGCGTCCATTTTGGTGCTTCGGGCGCGAAAGCAAGGCGTCAGGCCGTCTTTCTCTCTCCTTGATGCATCGCTGGCACGCCGCTTGCTCATTGCCGTTCAGTTGCGATTCGTAGCAACGGTACCCACCAGCAACCGGCACCCGAAGGAGATCCCCATGGCAGTAAGCGGAAACAGGAGAGCATTTCTCAAGAAAGGCATCGTCGCGGGCGCGGCAGGAACGCTCGCCGCACCGATGATCGCGCGCGCCGAATCGGCCAAGACGTTCAACTGGCGCATGACGACCGCGTGGCCGGCGGGACTGCCCTACTACCAGGTCGGCCCGGGCAGCGCCGAGTCCTTCGCCGACAAGTGCAAGCAGATGTCCGGCGGGCGCCTGAACATCAAGGTATTCGCGGCCGGCGAGCTGCTGCCGGCGTTCGGCGGGTTCGATGCCTGCTCCGCCGGCAACGTCGAGATGAACCACGCCGCGGCCTACTACTGGTCGGGCAAGACTTTCGCCGCGCAGTACTTCACCACCGCTCCGTTCGGCATGGAGTACATGGGGCATTTCTCGTGGCTGTACGACGGCGGCGGCCTGGAGCTCTGGCGCGAGGTCTACAAGCCGTTCCACCTGGTTCCTTTTCCGGCCAACTGTACCGGGGTACAGATGACCGGCTGGTTCCGCAAGCCGATCGAGACCCTGCACGACCTCAAGGGACTCAAGATGCGCGAGGTCGGCATCGCGGCGAAGATCTACGCGCAGCTCGGCGTCGCGGTCAGCTCGCTGCCGGGAGGCGAGATCTTCCCCGCGCTCGAGCGCGGCGTGATCGACGCCGCCGAGTGGGTCGGTCCGTTCCTCGACAAGCGCCTCGGGCTGCAGAACGCCGCCAAGTACTACTACACCACCGGCTGGCACGAACCGTCGACCACGGGCGAGGTGACCATCAACGAGACCGCGTGGAACTCGCTGCCGAAGGACTTGCAGGCGGTTATCGCGCAGGCCGCCGCGGCGACCAGCATCGAGGGCATCATGTACCTCGAGTCGCAGAACATGGCCGCGCTCAAGGAGTTGCGTGAGAAATACGGTGTCAAGACCGCGCCGCTTCCCGCCGCGGTCATCAAGGGCCTCAAGACGGCGACCTTCGACCTGCTCGCCACCTACACCGCCAAGGACCCGCTGGTGAAGAAAGTGCACGATGCGTACTACGGCTACAAGAAGGTGCATGACCAGTGGTCCGCCATCGGCGAAACCGAGTACCTGACGCACGTGCAGCCGGTTTGACGAGAGCGGCGCCGGAGGCGCCGCCCCATCGCACCAGAGAGGGAGGAGGATGGACGCCGTCCTGCTGAGAATCTCGCGCGCGCTGAGCGCGCTGATTGACGTCGTCGGACGCGCCGTGTCGTGGCTGGTGCTCGGCCTGGTGCTGCTGATCGCGGGCGAAGTGCTGATGCGCTACGGCTTCGATACCAGCAGCATTGCGGCGCAGGAGATGGAATGGTGGGGCCTCGCCGTGATTTCCCTGCTGGGCGTTTCCTACGCGCTCAAGGAAGGCGAGCACGTGCGCGTCGACGCCATCTACCAGTACTACAGCGAGCAGGCCAAGCTGTGGTTCGACTGCCTCGTGGCGCTGCTGGTGATGACGCCGATCTCGTTCTACCTCGCGTACCTGTCGCTGCAGTTCGTCGGTCAGAGCTTCGCCGACCATGAAGTTTCGCAGAGCCCCGGGGGGCTGCCCTACGTCTGGCTGCTGAAGGCGTTCGTGCCGCTCGGGCTGCTGCTGCTCGGCGTGCAGAGCCTCGCCCTGGCGCTCGAGAAGGCCGCCGCTCTGCTCGGCCGTGCCGGTGCGCCCCGCCGATGACGAACGAGACCCTCGCCGGGCTCGAGGTGCTGGGCTTCGTCTTGCTGCTTCTGGCCGGCATCCCGGTCGGATTCGCGATCGCCGCCGCCGGCATCGCATTCGGCCTGCTCGGCTTCGGCCACAACCTGTTCAGCCTGGTGCCGCTGCAGATCTACGGCGTGGCCACCAACTACACGCTGCTCGCAGTGCCGCTGTTCGTGTTCATGGGCGTGCTGCTGGAAAAATCCCGCATCGCCGAAGAGATGCTGGACGTCATGGGACTGATGGCCGGCAAGCTACCCGGCGGCATGTCGGTCGGGATCATCGTCATCGGCGTTCTGATGGGCGCCGCGACCGGGATCGTCGGCGCGACGGTCGTAACAGTCAGCCTGCTGTCCCTACCGACGCTGCTCAAGCGCGGCTACCACAAGGGCCTGGCCTGCGGCACGATCTGCGCCTCGGGCACCCTGGGGCAGATCATCCCGCCCAGCCTGATCCTGATCCTGCTCGCCGACCTGGTCGGCGAGTCGATCGGCACCCTGTTCGCCGCCGCGCTCATTCCCGGCATCATGCTCGGCGGGCTGTATATCCTGTACATCCTGGTGCTCGCCAGGATCCGGCCCGACCTCGCGCCTCCGATTCCGTTCGAGGAACGCGCCGGGGTCACGCGGCGAGAGCTGACCGTGCGCGCGGTCAAGGGGGTCGCGCCGCCGATCCTGCTGATCGTGGCGGTGCTCGGCTCGATCATGGGCGGCATCGCGGCGCCGACTGAAGCCGCATCGATGGGCGCGCTCGGCGCGCTGCTGATCGTGCTGTTCTCGGGCCGCTTCAACCTGGCGGTGCTGCGCGGGACGATGCGCAGCACGTTGAACGTCAACGCCATGATCATGCTGATCCTGTTCGGCTCGCGTACCTTCAGCGTGACCTTCCGCGGGCTGAACGGGGACGATCTCATCGACCGGTTGCTGAGCACGATTCCGGGCGGATTCTGGGGCACGATCATTTTTCTCATGGGCGTTCTGTTCCTGCTCGGATTCTTCATGGAATGGATCGAGATCTGCTACATCGTGTTGCCGCTGTTCCTGCCGTTCTTCATTCACCAGCACACCAACATGGTCTGGCTGGCAACGGTAATCTGCGCCAATCTGCAGACATCCTTTCTCACGCCACCGTTCGGCTGGGCGCTTTTCTTCATCAAGGGCGTGGCGCCGCCCGAGGTCACCACCGGCGACATCTACCGCGGCGTGATCCCGTTCATCGCCGTGCAGGTCGTCGGCCTCGCGCTGCTGATGGCATTTCCGCAGATTTCTCTCTGGCTCCCGACCGCGATCGGCTGGATCAAGTAGACAGCGCCGAAGATATACTTCGGGCGTGCTCGTCGACATCGGCGCCAACCTGACCCACGCCGCGTTCGCGGACGACCTCGAGGCGGTGCTTGCGCGCGCCCGCGCCGCGGGCGTCGGTACGATCATGGTCACCGGCACCAGCGTCGCCGAAAGCCTCGCCGCGACGCACCTCGCCGACGCGCACAATCTGTATGCGACCGCCGGAGTGCATCCGCACCACGCGCGCGACTGCGACGACGCCACGATCCCCGCGCTGCGCGAGATCGCGCGGCACCCGCGCGTGGTCGCGATCGGCGAGTGCGGGCTGGACTACAACCGCAATTACTCCCCGCACCCGGACCAGGAGCGCTGGTTCGTCGCCCAGCTCGAGCTCGGCATCGAGCTCGGCAAGCCGCTATTCCTGCACTCGCGCGACGCGCACCCGCGCTTCGCCCAGATCCTCGAGCATCACCGGCCGGCGAAGGCGGTGGCGCACTGCTTCACCGGCGAGCGGGACGAGCTGCACGCCTATCTCAAGCTCGGGCTCCATATCGGCATCACCGGCTGGATCTGCGACGAGCGGCGCGGGCGACACCTGCTTTCGCTGCTGCGCGAGATTCCCTCCGACCGGCTGCTGCTGGAAACCGACTCGCCCTACCTCACCCCGCGCGACATGCGCCCGCAGCCCAAGGCGCGACGCAACGAGCCGGCGTTCCTGCCGCACGTGCTGCGCGCGGTCGCGCACGCGCTCGAACGGCCGGAAGAAGAGGTCGCCGATCTGACCGCGCGCAACGCGCGCGCCCTGTTCGGCCTGCCGACGCCCGCATGAACCTCGCCCACCTTCTGCTGCGCAGCGCGCGCTGGCTGCCCGCGCAGCCTGCGCTCGCAGTAGGGAGGACGGTTGTTCGTTCATACGGCGAGCTCGCCGATCGAACGAGTCGACTCTCGCAATCATTGCTGAAGAAGTTCAACCTCGCACCGGGCGATCGCGTCGCGCTGGCGATGAAGAACTGCCCCGAGTACTACGAGCTGCTGTTCGCCTGCTGGCACGCCGGGCTGGTGGCGGTGCCGATGAACGCCAAGCTGCATCCGCGCGAGTTCGCCTACATTCTGGAAAACTCGGGCGCGAAGCTCTGCTTCGTCACGCCGGATCTCGAGCGCGCGGTACCCGCCGGAATTTCTGTCTCGTCGGACGAATATGGGAATCTATTCAAGGGAGACTCCGCAATCCCGGCGCAAGTATCGCCCGACGCCGCGGCGTGGCTGTTCTATACCAGCGGCACCACCGGGGTGCCCAAGGGCGCGGTGCTCACCCATCGCAACCTGCTGTTCTCGACCCAGGCCTATTTCGCCGACATCGACAAGCTCGCGCCCGGCGACTCAATCCTGCACGCGGCGCCGCTGTCGCACGGCTCCGGCATTTACGGCCTGCCGCACTTCGCCGCCGGTGCGCTGAACGTGATTCCCGAGTCGGGCCACTTCGAGCCGGAGGAAATCTACGCGCTGCTCGATCACTGGCGCAACGTCTCGTTCTTCGCCGCGCCGACCATGATCGTGCGCCTGCTGGCGAGCCCGGCCGCGCGCTTGCCGGCGAACCTGAAGACCATCACCTACGGCGGCGCGCCGATGTACGTCGCCGACAGCCTGCGCGCGCTCGAGCTGTTCGGCCCGCGCCTGTACCAGCTCTACGGCCAGGGCGAGGCCCCGATGACGATCAGCGGGCTGACCCAGGCCATGCACGCCGAGCGGCGCGCGCTCGAGTCCTGCGGCATCGCGCGCACCGGGGTCGAGGTGGCGGTGTTCGACGCCGACGACGCGCCGCTGCCGCCGGGCGAGACGGGCGAGATCGTCACCCGCTCGGACTGCGTGATGGCGGGCTACTGGCAGAACCCTAACGCGAGCGCGCGCGCCCTGCGCGGCGGCTGGCTGCACACCGGCGACGTCGGCAGCCTGGACGGCGCCGGCTTCCTCACGCTGCGCGACCGCTCCAAGGACATGATCATTTCGGGCGGCAGCAACATTTATCCGCGCGAGATCGAGGAGGTGCTGCTGCGCCACCCGGCCGTGGCCGAGTGCTCGGTGGTCGGCCGCGCGCACCCCGAATGGGGCGAAGAGGTGGTCGCCTTCGTCGTCTGCCGGCAAAGCGTCCCGGCCCCGGAGCTCGACGCCTTTTGCCTCGAGAACATCGCGCGCTTCAAGCGCCCGCGAGAATACCGCTTCGTCGCGGCCCTGCCGAAGAACAACTACGGCAAAGTGCTCAAGACCGAGTTGCGCCGCCTGGCCGGGGATGTGGCACAGTAGCGCGTCATGCCAGACGCGCCCACCCAGCCCAAGCCGGAAGCCGCGGCGAAGCGGCCGCTGATCCTGGTCGCCGACGACAGCGAAGACATCCTCCATCTGTTCCAGGCCATGCTCAAGCCGCGCTACGACACGCGCCTGGTGAACAACGGCAACACCGCTCTCGCCGCCGCCGCGCTCGCGCCCGCGCCGGACCTGATCCTGCTAGACGTCGAGATGCCGGGACACAACGGCTACGAGGTGTGCAGCGCGCTAAAGGCCAACCCGTCCACCGCGCGCATTCCGGTGGTCTTCGTCAGCGCGCACACCACCCCCAAGGACCAGACGCACGGGCTGTCGCTCGGCGCGGTGGACTACATCATCAAGCCGCTCAGCCCGCCGATCGTGCTGGCGCGCATCGCCACGCACCTCGTGCTCGCGAGCCAGACGCGCCAGCTCGAGAGCCTGGTCGCCGAGCGCACCAGCGAGCTGCAGCGAACCCGGCTGCAGCTGATCCAGCGCCTTGCGCGCGCGCTCGAGTTCCGCGAAGGCGGCGGCCTCACCAACCGCGTGCTGCGCATCGAGCAGTACGTCAAGCTGCTGGCGCAGGCGCTGGGGGCCAAGCCCGAGGCGTGCGAGGTCCTGGCGCAGGCTTCGGCGCTGCACGACATCGGCACGCTCGGCGTGCCCGAAGCGGTGATACGCAAGACCGACGCGCTCGACCCCGGGGAATGGAAGCAGATGCACAGGCACCCCGAGATCGGCGCCGCCATCATCGGTGAGCACAAGGACCCGCTGCTGGCGACCGCGCGCGCGATGGCACTGGCGCACCACGAGCGCTGGGACGGCAAGGGCTACCCCAAGGGCCTTGCCGGGGACGCGATTCCGGTCGCCGCGCGCATCCTCGCCGTGGCCGATGCGTTCGAGGCCATGACCGCGACCCAGCGCTACCGCAACCCGATCCCGGTCGCGCAGGCGGCGCGCACCATCGTAAGCGAGGAAGGCAAGCAGTTCGATCCGGCGGTGATCGCGGCGTTCCGCAAGGCGCTGCCCGGGATGGCCGAAGTCCAGAAGACCGTGCGCGACGAGCTGAAAGGCATCCACAACCTCGACTTCAGGAGCGAGGACTCGGCCTAGGCCGGCAAGCGCGAAGGTGGCGCTGGCGTGCGCCGCCTCGCGTCAGTGCAGTCCGGCGAACGGCGCATCGCCTTCGCGCTCGAAATCCGGCAGCTTGATCACTTCGCGCAGCACGCCGTCATCGGAGAATTGCAGCCAGAAGATCCACCACCAGGGCGCCTCGTGGATGCGATAGCCCCAGTCGGTGCGCTTCATCCTGGGCAGGCGCGAGATCTCGAACGGCGGCCCAAGCAGCGCCTGCGCGTCCTTCATCGTGGCGACGCCCTGCTTGAGCCGCGCCACGTTCTCGACCGTGAGGCGCTGTTCGATGGCACGCATCACCCCGTCCGGGCCGATCTCCACCGCGTAGGCGTCCCAGCCCAGCGGCCCGTGCGGGTAGAACCACTCCGCGCCACCGCCGGGCAGCGCGAGCTTGAGCGCCGGCGCCCCCATCAGCGCCTCCACCTCGGCCGCGCCAGAGCGCCCGGGCACCAGCCCCCTGCCGTTGTAGGAGGCGCAGCCTGCGAGCAGCACTGCCAGCGCAAGCGCCGCGCGCAGCTACTCCCCCTTGCCCGGCTCGGGTGAAAAGTACTTTTCGAACTTGCCCGCCTCGCCCTTGTGCTCGTCGGCGTCGGCGGGCGCGCTACCCTTGCGCGTGATATTCGGCCACTTGGCCGCGTATTCGGTATTGAGTGGCAGCCACTTGGCCGCCTTCTCGTCGGAGTCCGGCACGATCGCCGCGGGAGGGCACTCGGGCTCGCACACGCCGCAGTCGATGCACTCGTCGGGGTGGATGACGAGCATGTTGTCCCCTTCGTAGAAGCAATCCACGGGGCAGACTTCGATGCAGTCCATGTACTTGCACTTGATGCAGTCTTCGGTGACGACGTAGGTCATGTGCGCGCTTCTTTCACGATGCGAAAGTGAATCGGGGCTTGATTATCGCATCGCCGCCCAAAGCTTCGCCATAATCCCGGAGAACCACATGCAAGATAACGCCATGTCCGCCCACGCAACCGAGGTCGCCGCACCGGATTTCGAACGCGAAGTCCTCGAGGCCTCCAAGACTCTGCCCGTGGTGGTCGATTTCTGGGCGCCCTGGTGCGCGCCTTGCCGCGCGCTCGCGCCGATACTCGAGAAGCTCGCCGCCGAGTACGGCGGCCGCTTCAAGCTGGTCAAGGTCAACTCCGACGAGAACCAGGAACTCGCCGCCGCGTTCGGCGTGCGCTCGATCCCCGACGTGATGGCGTTTCGCGACGGCAAACCGGCGGCGCACTTCCTCGGCGCCCTGCCCGAATCCCAGGTGCGCGCCTTCATCGAGAAGCTGCTCGAGGCGGCCGACAACGAAGCACGCCTGGCGAACGCGCAGCGGCTGATCGACCTCGGGCGCGCGGACGAGGCCGAGGCCCAACTCGACGCAATGCGCTTCGACGTGGATCTCGAGCCGCGCGTGGAGGCGCTGCGCGCCGCGCTCGCCTTCGCCCGCTCAGGCGCCGACGAAGGCAAGCTGCGCAAGAGGCTGGCCGCCGACCCCGCCGACCACGGCGCGCGCTTCGCGCTGGCCGGCACCCATGCCGGCGCAAAGCGCTACCGCGAGGCGCTCGACGAGCTGCTCGAGATCGTCGCCCGCGACAAGGACTGGAACGACGGCGCCGCGCGCAAGCAGATCCTCAACGTCTTCAGCCTGGCCGAAGGCGAGCCCGAGCTGGTCGCCGACTACCGCAGGAGGCTCGCGCGCGCGCTCTACTGAGCCCGCCGAGCCCGTCGCGTTGACCGGCCGATTGTAATGCATTATAACAATCGGCCCAGATGAGCCGGGAACCCGCAACCCGCAAAGTCTCGCTCGGCCCGGCCGATGTCCGCGTCGAGCGCGATGCGCATGGCCGCTTTCTGCTGCGGCACGCCGCGCCGCTGGGCGCCTGCCCCGCGCGCCTGACCGACCGCCTGCTGCGCTGGGCCGACGAAGCGCCCGAGCGCAGCTTCGTCGCGCGGCGTGGCAGCGACGGCGGCTGGCGGTGGATTACCTACGCCGAGGCGCTCGGCGCGGCCCGCTCTATCGGCGAAGCGCTGCTCGCGCGAGGCCTGGACGCCGAGCGGCCGCTCATGATCCTGTCGGAGAACGATCTCGAGCACGCGATGCTCGCGCTCGCGGCGCTGCACGTCGGCGTGCCCTACGTGCCGGTGTCGCCCGCCTACTCGCTCGTCTCGCGCGACTACGGCAAGCTGCGCTACGCGGCCGGCCTGATGACGCCCGGCCTGGTGTACGCGGCCGACGCGCGCTACGCCAGGGCGGTCGAGGCGGCGATCCCCTCCGGCACCGAGGTGCTGTGGGGCGAGGACTACCCGGCGCTCGCGGCGACCCCGGCCGGGCCGCGCGTCGACGCCGCGCACCAGGCGATCGGTCCGGAAACGATCAGCAAGTTCCTGCTCACCTCCGGCTCGACCGGCCTGCCGAAGGCGGTGATCCATACCCAGCGCATGCTCGTAGCCAACCAGCAGATGATCGTCGACTGCCTGCCGTTCCTCGCCGAGGAGCCGCCGGTGCTGGTCGACTGGCTGCCGTGGAACCACACCTTCGGCGGCAGCCACAATTTCGGCCTCACGCTGTTCAACGGCGGCACGCTCTACATCGACGAGGGCAAGCCGATGCCGCAGCTGATGGGCGAGACGCTGCGCAACCTGCGCGAGATTGCGCCCACGGTGTACTTCAACGTGCCGCGCGGCTTCGAGGAACTGGCGCGGGCGCTCGACGCCGACGCCGTTCTGGCCGAGAGCTTCTTCTCGCGCCTGAAAATGATGTTCTACGCCGCCGCCGGGCTGTCGCAGCCGATCTGGGACAAGCTGCACCGCGTCGCCGAGCGCACCGTCGGCGAGCGCATCCTGATGATCACCGGCCTCGGCATGACCGAGACCGCACCGTTCGCGGTCTGCGCCAACTGGGAAGCCGGCCGCGCAGGCGGCATCGGGCTGCCCGCGCCCGGCATGGAACTGCGCCTCGCGCCGGTAGCCGACAAGCTCGAGGTGCGCTACCGCGGGCCAAACGTGACGCCCGGCTTCTGGCGCGGGGAGTCGCTCACGCGCGCGGCGTTTGACGAGGACGGTTTCTACCGCAGCGGGGACGCGGCGCGCTTCGTCGACCCGGCCGACCCGCGGCGCGGCCTGGCCTTCGACGGCCGCATCGCCGAGGACTTCAAGCTCGACACCGGCACCTGGGTGAGCGTCGGACCGCTGCGCGCGCGGATCATCGCCGCCGGCGACCCCCACGTCCAGGACGCGGTCATCACCGGCCACGACCGGGCCGAGGTCGGCGCGCTGATCGTTCCGCGCGCCGGCGTGCCCGACACGCTCGAGACGCGGCGTTTCTTCCAGCACCTGGTCGACAGCCTCGCGCTCGAGGCGAGCGCGAGCTCCCAGCGTATCGCGCGCGCGCTGCTGCTCAACGAGCCGCTTTCGATCGACGCGGGCGAAATCACCGACAAGGGCTCGATCAACCAGCGCGCGGTGCTCGCGGCGCGCGCCGCGCTGGTCGAGGAGCTCTACGCGGCGACGCCGTCGCCGCGCGTCATCCTTCCCTCAACCTAGGAAATCGACATGGCAGGCAAGCACGGTCTCATCACCCGCTACGAAGACGTCTGGCTGCTGGACGGCGTGCGCACGCCGTTCGCCGACTACAACCACGAGCTCGGACAGGCCTCGCCGATCGACATGGGCATCAAGGCGGCGCGCGAGGCCTTCGCCCGCTCGGGCGTGCCGGCCGCCGACGTCGGGCATGTGTTCGCCGGCAGCATGGCGCAGGCGAGCTTCGACGCCTACATGCTGCCGCGCCACATCGGCCTGTACTCCGGCGTTCCGCTCGAGGTGCCGGCCACGCTCACGCAGCGCGTGTGCGGCACCGGCATGGAGCTGGTGCTGCGCGCGGGCGACGCGATCGCGCTCGGCCAGATCGACCTCGGCCTGTGCGTCGGCGCCGAGTCGATGACGCGCAATCCGGTCGCCGCGTACACGCATCGCAGCGGCTTCCGCATGGGGCAGGTCGAGTTCAAGGACTTCCTCTGGGAGGCGCTGCTCGACCCCGCGGCGAACGTCACCATGGGCGGCACCGCCGAGAACCTCGCCCGCAAGTACTCGATCTCGCGCCAGGAGGTCGACCGCTTCGCGGCCGAGAGCTTCGAGCGCGCGCTCGCGGCGCAGGCGGACGGCTTCCTCGCCGGCGAGATCGCGCCGGTGACGAGCGAGCGCTTCGAGCTCGAGGGTTACCAGGCGCGCGCCATCCGGGTGCCCTCCCGGCCGGGCCGGGTCGAGCGCGACACGCATCCGCGCCCCTCGCCGCTGGATCAGCTGGCGCAGCTCAAGCCCGCCTTCGGCGGGGTGCAGACCGGCGGCAACAGCTCGGCGATCGTCGACGGCGCCGCCGCGGCGCTGGTCGCCTCGGGCGACTACGCGAAGCGCAGCGGCCGAGCGCCGCTCGCGCGCGTGCGCGGCGGCGCGGCGGTAGGCGTGCCGCCGGAGATCATGGGCATCGGCCCGGCGCCGGCGATCCGGCGCCTGCTCGAGGACCAGGGCCTCGCGCTCGACGACATCGACCGGTTCGAGATCAACGAGGCCTTCGGCGCGCAGTGCCTGGCGGTGATCCGCGAGTTGGGGATTGACCGCGCCAAGGTGAACGTGAACGGCGGCGCGATCGCGCTCGGCCATCCGCTCGCGGCCACCGGGGTACGGCTCACGCTCACCGTGGCGCGCGAACTGCACCGCAGCGGCGGGCGCTACGGCATCGCCTCGGCCTGCATCGGCGGCGGCCAGGGGATCGCGGTCCTGGTCGAGAACACTGAATCCAACAAGGGGAGCTGAACATGGAAATCAAAGGCCAAGCGGCACTCGTCACCGGCGGCGCGTCGGGGCTCGGCGCGGGCACCGCGCGCAAGCTCGCTCAGGCGGGCGCGAAGGTCGCGCTGCTAGACGTCAACGCCGAGCTCGGCAACAAGCTCGCGGCGGAGATCGGCGGGGTGTTCGTGGAATGCGACGTCTCAAGCGGGCCGGGAGCCGAAGCTGCGGTCGCGAAAGCGCGCGCCGCGCACGGCCCGGCGCGCATTCTGGTCAACTGTGCCGGCATCGGCGGCGCCAAGCGCCTGGTGGGCAAGGACGGCCCGATGCCGCTCGAGCACTTCACGCGCATCATCAACGTGAACCTGGTGGGCAGCTTCAACATGATGCGCCTCGCCGGGGCGGACATGATCGCGCTGCCGGCGCTCGCCGACGGCGAGCGCGGCGTGATGATCAATACCTCCTCGATCGCCGCCTACGACGGCCAGATCGGCCAGGTCGCCTACGCAGCCTCCAAGGGCGGGATCGTGTCGATGACTTTGCCGCTGGCGAGGGATCTCGCGCAGTTCGGCGTGCGGGTGATGACGATTGCGCCCGGGATCTTCCACACGCCGCTGCTGGGCAAGCTGCCCGAAGAGGTGCAGCAGTCGCTCGCCGCCTCGATCCCCTTTCCCAAGCGACTCGGCACGCCCGAGGAGTACGCGCAGCTCGCGCTGCACATCGTCGGCAACGTTCAGCTCAACGGCGAGGTGATCCGCCTCGACGGCGCGCTGCGTATGGCGCCGCGCTAGCCGGCGAGCTTGTCCAGCAGGCGCAGCAGCTCGCGCCGCTCCGCGGCGCTCAGCTTGGCGCCGCGGCGGCGGTCCTCGGCCAGTACCGCCGCCTTCATCTTGTCGAGCGTCTGCACGCCGCGCGGCGTCAGGTGCAGGCCCCAGGCGCGGCCGTCGTTCGGGCGCCGGCGACGCTCGACCAGGCCGCGCCCGACCATCCAGTCGGTCAGCAGCATCGCGCCCGAGCGCGCGATGCCCAGCGCCGCGCCGAGCGCCGACTGGCTGATTCCCGGGTTGGCGCTGACGATCACCAGCGCGGTGAAGCGCGGCGGCGTGATGTGCTGGCCCCGGGTGGCGGCGTGGAAGGCGAGGTAAAGCGCCACCTGCGCCCGGCGCAGCGAGTACCCCAGCAGCTCGTCGAGCACCCCGTAGTCGAGGCCAGGGACCCGCGCAATGGGCGCAAGGGTTCGCGGGCGGTGGGGGGAAGGCGGCTTCGTCATTGACCACCCGATTGTAATGGTCTATAACAATCCCGCGCAATCCAGGAGGAGGGTATATGGACCGCAGAACCTTTAACAGAAACATCGTCGTGGCCGGAACCGCGGCCGCGCTTTCGCCGTTCGGCATCGCGCGCGCGGCCGGCAAGCTCAAGGTCGGCGTGCTGCTGCCGCGCTCGAGCTACGAGGCCCTGATCGGACAGTCGTGCCAGCTGGGCGCCGACCTGGCGCCCGGCGTGCTCAAGTCGATGCTCGGGGTCGACATCGAGCTGATGAACGCGGACACCGAATCGAACGTCAACACCGCGCGCACCCGCGCCGAGCGCCTGATCCACGAAGGCGCGCACGTGCTCGTGGGCGCTTTCGACTCGGGCCAGACCGCGGCAATCGCCCAGGTGGCCGAGCAGCGCGGCGTGCCGCTGGTGATCAACATCGCCGCCGCGCCGCAGATCACCGAGCAGGGCTACAAGTTCGTGTTCCGCAACTTCCCGACCGCGATCGACCTCGTTCGCAACGGCCTGTCGCTGATCGGCGACCTGTTCCAGGCCACCGGGGTCGATGCGCGCACCGCGGTCTTCATGCACGTCAACGACACCTTCGGCCAGGCGATGACGGGCGGCATCATGAAGATGCTGCCGCACCTGAAGCAGCTGAAGTTCAAGATCGTCGACACGATCGCCTACGACCCGGCGGCGAAGGACCTTTCGGTCGAGGTGTCCAAGGCCAAGGCGGCGAACGCCGACTTCCTGCTGCTGGTGTGCAGGCTCAACGACTCGATCGTGCTGCGCCGCGATATGGTGAAGCAGCGCTGGCACCCGATGGGCGTGGTCGACCCCGGCTCGCCCGGAATCTACGAGGAGCAGTTCGCCAAGTCGCTCGGCAAGTACGCCAACTACGTCGTCGACAATCCGCCCTGGTACAACCCCAAGGGGGCGCTGACCGGCATGGTCGAGGAGGCGTTCCGCAAGCGCAACCCCGGCGAGAAGTTCGTCTACCACGGGCTGAACGCCGGCTACACCTTCGAGGCCATCATGATCGCCGCCGACGCCTTCAGGCGCGCCGGCAGCACCGACCCGAAGGCACTCGCCGACGCGATCCGCGCCACCGACATCGAGCAAGCGCGTGATGCTGGGCGGGCCGATCAAGTTCAACCCCAAGGGCCAGGTCGAGGGCAATATGTCGGCCTGCGTCCAGATCCTGGACGGCGTGCCCAAGGTCGTGCTGCCGGAGTACGCGGCCGAGGCGAAGCCCGTGTTTCCCTGGCCCGAGTACAAGAGGACCTGAGGGGAACCGCCTGAACGGAGGGCCGGCTGCGCCGGCCCTTTTTTTTCATGTCCGCATCGCTCGTCGCCAACGTCGTCATATCGGGGCTGCTCACCGGGCTCGTCTACGGCCTGATGGCGCTCGGGCTGTCAGTCATCTTCGGCGTGGTGCGGGTGGTCAACTTCGCGCACGGCGAGATGATGACGGTGGCCATGTACGCCGCGGTGCTGCTGTTCGGGGCCTTCAAGCTCGACCCGATCCTGGCCGCGCTGCCGGTGGCGGCGCTGTTCTTCTTCATCGGCTACGCGCTGCAGGCCGGGCTGATCAACCCGTTCATCACCCGTCCCGAGCACTCGCAGTTCATCCTGCTGGTGGCGCTGGCGACGATCATCACCAACGTCATGCTGATGGTGTTCGGCCCCGACGCGCACAGCGTGCAGACCGACTACCAGCTCGACTCCTGGGCGCTCGGCCAGATCATCGTCGACAAGGCGCGCGTGTACGCCGCACTCAGCGCGCTCGCCACCACGGCGGGCCTGTTCGCGTTCTTCCGCTTCTCGCGCACCGGCACCGCGATCCGCGCCTGCGCCGACAACCATCTCGGCGCGCTCATCGTCGGGCTGAACGTCAAGCACCTGTACGCCCTCACCTTCGGCCTCGGCGCCGCCTGCGTCGCGGTCGCCGGCTGCATGATGACGCTGCTGGTCGAGGTCGCGCCTTCGGTCGGCCCGAGCTACACCCTGCTCGGCTTCGTGATCGTGATCGTCGGCGGGCTCGGCTCGATGCCGGGCGCGCTGCTCGGCGGGGTGCTGATCGGCGTGTCCGAGGCGCTGGCGGGGCTGTTCATCGATCCGTCCGCCAAGAGCATGATCAGCTTCGCGCTGCTGATCGTGGTGCTGCTGTTCCGGCCCCATGGCCTGCTGGGGAGGAGGGCGTGAGGGCGCGCCTGCTGCTCGGCGCGCTCGGCGCCGGCCTGATCGCGCTGCCGCAGTTCTCCGGCAGCTACATCCTCTCGCTCGCCACGCTCGCGCTCTACTTCGCCTTCACCGGGCAGGCCTGGAACGTGATGATGGGCTTCGCCGGCCAGCTCTCGCTCGGGCATTCGCTGTTCGTCGGTCTCGGCGCCTACGCCGCCGCCGCGCTGTTCGTGAAGTTCGGCATCGGGCCCTGGGCCGGGCTCTGGGTCGCGATGGCGCTGTGCGTCGCCGCCGGCACGGCGATCGGCCTGCTCGCGTTCCGCTTCGGCATCTCGGGCGTGTATTTCGCACTGCTCACCATCGCCTTCGCCGAGTTCACGCGCATCGGCTTCGACCACATCGGCTGGCTCGGGGGCCCGGGCGGGCTGTTCCTCAAGGTCGGCCAGCGCACGAGCTGGAATCTCGCCGATCTGCGCGGCACGCCGGCGATGTTCTACTACGTCATGCTCGCGCTCACCGCGGGCGCCTTCGCGCTCTGCGCCTGGCTGCTGAAGAGCCGCGCCGGCTACTACTGGCAGGCGATCCGCGAGGACGAGGACGCCGCGCGCGCCCTCGGCATCAACACCTTCCGCTGGAAACTGCTGGCGGTGGCCATCAGCGCCGCGATGACCTCGCTCGCCGGCGTGTTCTTCGCCTTCTACTACAACAACCTCTTCCCCGAGCAGATCTTCCACATCAGCCAGTCGATCGAGATCATCCTCGGCCCGATCGTGGGCGGCGTCGGCACCCTGTTCGGCCCGATCCTCGGCGCGGTATTGCTCACCACCCTGGCCGACTCGCTCACCAACCTGGTCGCCGCCATGGGCCTGGACATCCCCGGCGTGAAGCAGGTCTTCTACGGCGTGATCCTACTGCTGGTGATCATGTTCCTGCCCAACGGCATCTGGCCGCCGATCGCGAAGCGGCTCGGCCTGGGGCGCAAGGACTGACATGGCGCAGCTCGAGATCCGCTCGCTGTCGAAATCTTTTCGCGGCCTGCGCGCGGTGACGCGCGCCTCGTTCGACGTCCCCGAAGGCGGGCTGGTGGCCCTGATCGGGCCAAACGGCGCGGGCAAGACCACCATCTTCAACATCGCCGCCGGCGTGTACGCCGCCGACGCGGGCGAGATCGTGTTCGCCGGCAGGAGGATCGACGGCCTGCGCCCCGACCAGGTCTGCGCCGCGGGCGTGGGCCGCACCTTCCAGGTGGTCAAGCCCTTCGCCGGCCTGTCGGTGCTCGACAACGTGATCGTCGGCGCGCTGCGGCGCGAGCGCCGCGTGCCCGCCGCGCGCCGCCTCGCGCTCGGGATCCTGGAGAAGCTGAGCCTCGGGGCGAAAAAGGACCTGCCCGCCTCCTCGCTCACCCTGCCCGACCGCAAGCGCCTCGAGGTCGCGCGCGCGCTCGCCACCGGCCCGCGCCTGCTGCTGCTCGACGAGGTCATGGCGGGGCTTCGCCCCACCGAGTGCGACCAGATGGTCGAGGTCTTCCGCGAGTTGAACCGCGACGGCTTGACCATCCTGCTGATCGAGCACGTGATGCGCGCGGTGATGGCGCTGGCGCAGCGGGTGGTGGTGCTGCACCACGGCGAGATCATCGCCCAGGGCGCGCCGGCCGAGGTGGTGCGCGACCCGGCGGTGCTCGAGTGCTACCTGGGCGAGGAAACCGAAGTATGAGCGCGCCGCTGCTCGAAGTCCGCGCGCTGGACGTCTTCTACGGCGACGCGCAGGCGCTCGCCGGCGTCTCGCTCGAGGTGCCGCAGGGAGAGATCGTCGCCATCGTCGGCGCCAACGGAGCCGGAAAGTCCTCTCTCATCCGCGCCATCGCGGGCATCGAGAAGATACGCTCCGGAAAGATCTTCCTCCGGAATAAAGAGATTACGAGACTTCGATCTCATCAGATCTGCAATCTCGGCATCGGTCAGGTCGCGGAGGGACGGCAGGTATTCCCCTCGCTCAGCGTGGCCGAGAATCTCGCCATGGGCGCGCTGCTGCCGCGCGCCCGGGCCTCCGCCGCACGCACGCAGGACGAGGTGTACGCGCTGTTTCCCCGCCTCGCCGAGCGCCGCGGACAGCTCGCCGGCACCCTCTCCGGCGGCGAGCAGCAGATGCTCGCGATCGGCCGCTGCCTGATGGGCCAGCCCGAGCTGATCATGTTCGACGAGCCCTCGCTCGGCCTCGCCCCGACCGTGGTGCAGGAAGTGTTCCGCACCATCCGCATGCTGCACGCCAAGGGACTCACCATCCTGCTGGTGGAGCAGAACGTCGCGCTGTCGCTGAAACTCTCGCAGCACGCCTACGTGCTCGAGAACGGCGGCATCGTCATGTCCGGCGCGGGCAGCGCGCTGCTGCACGACGACCGCGTGCGCCAGGCCTACCTCGGTCTCTAGCTCAGACCATGCGGGCGCGGAACAGCCACGCCGCGAGCGACAGGCTCACCGCCCCGATTAGCGCCATCGGCCACAGCTCGTGCACCAAGATCGAGGCCGGCACGCCCTCGAGGAACAGCTTGCGCAGCACAACCAGGAAGTAGCGCAGCGGGTCGATGTAAGTCAGCAGCCGCACCGCGGCCGGCATGTTGGCGATCGGGGTGGCGAAGCCCGACAGGATCACCGCCGGCACCATGAACAGGAACGCGCCCAGCAACCCCTGCTGCTGGGTTGCCGCCAGCGCGGAAATCATCAGCCCCATGCCCACCGCCGACAGCAGGAAGAGCGCGAGCCCCAGATAGAGCGTGCCGATGTTGCCGAGCAGCGGGATGCGGAACCAAAGCACCGCCACCGACGCGATCACGGTCGCCTCGATCAACCCGATGATGAAGCCCGGCAGCGCCTTGCCCGCCAGCACCTCGAACGGGCGCAGCGGCGTCACCAGCAGCTGGTCGAACGTGCCCTGCTCGCGCTCGCGCGCCACCGTCAGCCCCGTCAGCAGCATGGTGATCAGCAAAGTGAGGATGCCGATGATTCCGGGCAGGAAGAACCAGCGGCTCTCCAGGTTGGGGTTGAACCAGGCGCGCGTCTCGAGCCGCACCGGGGCGCGCGGCAGCCCGTGCGCCTCGCTCCAGGCGTTGCTGAAGCGCGAAACGATCTGGCGCACGTAGCCGACTGCGACCAGCGCGGTGTTCGAATTGCGCCCGTCGACGATCAGCTGCAGCGGCGCGGGTCGCCCGCTCGCGAGGTCGCGCCCGAAGCGCGGCCCGATATGGATCACGAGCAGCACCTCGCGGCCGTCGACCAGCGGTGCGATCTGGTCGTTCGAGCTGATGCGCACCGCCTCGCGGAAGTAGGTCGAGCCGCGCAAATCCGCCTCCAGCTCGCGCGACAGCGCGCCGCGGTCCTCGTTGTAGATGGCGTAGGGCACGTGCTTCAGGTCGTAGGTAGCGGCGTAGCCGAATACCAGCAGCTGGATCATCGGCGGCACCACCAGCAGCACCCGGCTCCTGGCGTCCTTCAGCACCGCCAGGAATTCCTTCTTCATCAGCGCGAGAATCCGCCCCAGCACGGCGCTCACTCCAGCCGCTTGCGCGCGCGGCGCCAGGTCAGGCCGAGAAAGATCAGAGCCATGAGCGCGAGCGCGAGCGTGTTGGGCACCACCACCGACCAGATGTCGCCGGCGAGGAACAGCGTGGTGACGATGGAAACGAAGTAGCGCGCCGCGAACAGATGGGTGATCGCGCGCACCACCGCCGGCATGTTGCCGATCTCGAAGATCATGCCCGAGAGCAGAAAGGCGGGCAGGAAAGTGGTGATCAGCGCCACCTGGCCGGCAACGTACTGGCTCTTTGCCACGCTCGAGATCAGCAGCCCCATGCCGAGCGCCACCAGCAGGAACACCGACGAGGTCGCGAGCAGCAGCCAGAACGAGCCCACCAGCGGCACGCCGAACAGCCAGCGCGCCATCGCCACCGACAGCAGCATGCCGCCGATGCCGAGGATGAAGTACGGCACCAGCTTGCCGACCAGAATCTCGCCCGCGGCGACCGGGGTGACCAGCAGCGCTTCCATCGTGCCGCGCTCCCATTCGCGCGCCATCACCATCGCGGTCAGCAGCGCGCCTGTCAGGGTCATGATCACCACCACCAGCCCCGGCACCAGGAAGTTGCGGCTGCGCAGGTCCGGGTTGTACCAGACGCGGTGCTCGATGCGCACCGGGATGGGCGGGTCGAGCCCCTGCGCCGCCGTGCGCCGGAGGAGCCAGGTAGAGAGCGCGCCGTCCAGGTAGCCCTCGACCAGGCGCGAGTTGTTGGCGTCGACGCCGTTGACGATTACCTGCACCGCCGCGCCCCCGGCGCTGCGCTCGCGCGCGGCGAAGTCGCCGCGCAGGTGCACGATCGCATCGACCGAGCCCTCGAGCAGCGCCTGGGTGGCCGCGCCCATGTCGGACATGCGCCGCGGCGAGAAGTAGCGCGAGCCCTCGAACGAAGCGGTGAACTCCGCGCTGTCGGCGCTCGGCTGCTCGACCACCAGCGCGATCGGCACGTGATCCACGTCGAGCGACAGGCCGTAGCCGAACAGCAGCAGCAGCGCGACCGGCAGCACGAAGGCGATCGCGATGCTGCTCGGGTCGCGCAGGATCTGCAGGAACTCCTTGCGCACCAGCCCGCGCAGCCGCATCGCTCTGCCCCCGCGCGCGCTCATGAGCCGACCTCGGCCGCCGCCTGCGCCGTCTCGGCGCCCTCGATCAGGCGGATGAAGGCATCCTCCATGGTCGGCTCGGTCCCGCTGTCGGCGCGCGCGCGCGCCTTGATCTCGGCCGGCTGGCCGGTGGCCAGGATCTCGCCCGCGGCCATGATCGCCAGGCGGTCGCAGAACTCCGCCTCCTCCATGAAGTGCGTCGTCACCAGCACCGTCACCCCGCTGTGCGCGAGCGCGTTGATGCGGCGCCAGAACTCGCGCCGCGCGAGCGGATCGACGCCCGAGGTGGGCTCGTCGAGGAACAGGATCTCGGGCTCGTGCATCAGCGCGCAGGCCATCGCCAGACGCTGCTTGTAGCCGAGCGCGAGCTCGGCGCTCGCGTCGTCCGCGGCCTCGGCCAGGTCGAAGCCGTCCAGCGCCCAGGCCACGCGTTCGGCGCGCCGCGCGCCCGCCAGGCCGTAGGCGCCGGCGAAGAACTCGACGTTCTGGCGCACGCTCAGGTTGCCGTAGAGCGAGAATTTCTGCGACATGTAGCCGATGCGCGCGCGTGCCGCCGCGGCGCCATGGCGCAAGTCGACCCCCGCCACGCGCAAAGTCCCGGCGCTCGCCGGCAGCAGCCCGCACAGCATGCGGAACGTGGTCGACTTGCCGGCGCCGTTGGCGCCCAGCAGGCCGAAGATCTCGCCCCGGCGCACCTCGAAACTGACGTCCTTCACGGCGTAGAAGTCACCGAAGCGGCGCTGCGCGCCGCGCACCTCGATCACCACTTCGTCGCGACTAAGGTTCTCGTGTTGGTCGACCGAGGTTTTGACCGGCTGCGCGCTCGATGCCGTTCGCTTGTGCAACAGCGCGACGAAGGCGTCCTCGAAGCGCGGCGCGACCGGCTCGACGCGCGCGCCTTCCAGCACCGGCGGCGCGGCGCCGGCCTCGGTCACCAGCCTCACGTCGGCGCCCTGGATCAGCGCATCGATCACGCCCGGCGCGCCGAGCGCGGCTTCCTGCAGCGCGCGCTTGCCCGCGCTCCCGCCGTGGGCGAGGAAGCAGCGCCCGCGCATCGGCGCGCTAAGCGCCGCGGGCTCGCCCTCCTCGAGCGCTTCGCCCTCGTGCAGCAGCAGCACGCGGTCGCAGCGCTCGGCCTCGTCCAGGTAGGCGGTCGACAGCAGCACGCTCATGCCCTCGCTCTTGACCAGCCGGTACACGATCTGCCACAGCTCGCGCCGCGACACCGGGTCGACGCCCACGGTCGGCTCGTCGAGCAGCAGCAGCTGCGGCGCGCGCACCAGCGTGCACGCCAGGCCCAGCTTCTGCTTCATGCCGCCCGACAGGCGCCCCGCCAGGCGCGCGGTGAACGGCGCGAGGCCAGTCATCTTCATCAGTTCGGCGTAGCGCCCGGCGCGCTCGGCGCGCGGCACGCCCTGCAGGTCGGCGTACAGATCGAGGTTCTCCCGCACGCTCAGGTCCTCGTACAGGCCGAAGCGCTGCGGCATGTAGCCCAGGCTCGCCTGCACCTCGAGCGACTGGCGCGTGGCGTCGAGCCCGAGCACGCTGATCCGCCCCTCGTCCGGCGCGAGCAGGCCCGCGACGAGCCGCATCAGCGTGGTCTTGCCGGCGCCGTCCGGGCCGACCAGCCCCATCACCAGGCCGCGCTCCATGCTCAGGCTCACGCCGCGCAGCGCATGCAGCTCGCGCTTGCCGGCGCGAAACGTCTTCGCCACCGCGGCAAGCTCGAGCACCGGCTGCGCTGCGCTCATCCCGGCGCCGCCTGCGGCGCGCTCATGCGCCGCTTTTGCAGGGGTCCGGGGCGCTGCCGCCTTCAGCCGGTGCGGGCTGGTCCGGCTCGATCGAAACGGTGGCGGGCATGCCCAGGCGCAGCCCGCCGGTCGGCGCGCACACGAACACCCGCACCTGGTACACGAGCGTGGTGCGCACCTCGCGCGTCTCGACCGATTTCGGAGTGAACTCGGCGGTCGGCGAGATGTAGCCGACCCAGCCGCGGTAGCGCGTGCCCGGGCGGCTGTCGCTGGCGATCCCGGCCACGCTCCCGGGCCGGATCCGGCCGAGGTCGGTCTCCGGCACGTAGACGCGCACCCACAGCGGATCGGTGAGCGCGAGCGTGTAGGCCGGCTTCTGCGGCGAAGCCATGTCGCCCGGCTCGAGCACGCGGCTCTCGATCACGCCCGCCGAGGGCGCGTGCAGCTCGCCCTCCGCCAGATCGCGCCGCACGACCGCGAGCGCGGCCTCGTTCGCCGCCAGCGCGCCGCGCGCGGCCGCGATGTCCTCCTTGCGCGGGCCGAGCACCACCAGCCGCAGCCCTTCGCGCGCGCTCTTCAGGCGCGCCGCCGCCGCCTCGGCCGCGGCGCGCGCGTCGTCGGCCTGCTGTTGAGGAACGAAATGCTTGGCGGCCAGATCGCGCGCCCGTGCGTAAGAGTGCTCGGCGTTCGCCGCATCGACCCGCGCGGCCTCGGCGTCGGCGCGCGCCCTGGCGATCTCCTCCGGCCGCGACCCCGCCTCCAGGCGCGCCACGACTTCGCCCTGCGCGGCAACCTGCGCCGCGGCCTGCGCCTCGACCTGGCGCAGGCGCTGCGTGTCGAGCGTCGCGAGCAGCTGCCCTTTCTCCACCCGCTCGCCCTCGCGCGCCAGCATCTGCGTCACGCGCCCGGCCGAGTTGAACGCCAGATCCACTTGCCGGATGTCGACGTTGCCGTGCAGCACGATCGCGCCGCCCGAGACCGGCGCTTCGCGCTTGGTCCACCACCAGGCGCCGCCGCCGAGCGCGGCGGCCAGGAGCACGACGATGAGGGGAAGCGCGCGGGACTTCATTGCGGGGATGACAGGGTCATCGGCTGTTAGGATACCGCATCATCGGGACGTGCGATCATTGCGCCGGGAAAGGAGAACGCAGTGAAACGAGACAACGAACGGCACGGCGGGAAATTGATTCTGGTCATCAGCGCCGCGGGCGCGCTCGCGCTTGCAGCCTGCGGCGAGTCGTCGCCTCCGCCGCCCAAGCCGCTGGCCGCCGCGCCCGCACCCGCCGCGCCGCAGGCGCAACCGGCGCCCGCTTCCGCCACCGCGCCGATTCAGGCCGACAAGCCCGATCCGGACAAGGCGCTGGCCGCGAAGGTACAGGACGCGCTGCGCGGAACGCTCGGCTCGCTCGCCGACGGCATCGACGTCACCGCCAGCGGCGGCACCGTGACGCTGTGGGGCACGGTGCCCGAAGCCGGCAAGCGCCACCAGGCGGTGCGCGCCGCGACCGGCGTCGGCGGCGTCAAGTCGGTGAAGGACAACATGGCGATCGTCGCCGGCTCCTGAAGTGTTCGGCAATCTGCCGCCCGTCACGCGCGGGCTGATCCTCGCCAACGTCGCCGTCTATCTGCTGCAGCAGATGGTCGGCGACCAGATGATCATCTACCTCGGGCTATGGCCGCTCAGCACGGCCTCGGTCTACGGCGGCATGCCGGGGTTCCAGCCGTGGCAGCTCGTCACGTACGGCTTCCTGCACGGCAGCGTGATGCATATCTTCTTCAACATGTTCGCGCTCTACATGTTCGGCGGCCAGCTCGAGCGCCTGTTCGGCCCCAAGCGCTTCCTCAACCTGTTCCTCGCCAGCATCATCACCGCCGGGCTGTCCCAGCTCGCCTACGCGGCATTCACCGGCGCCGACCCCTATCCGACGATCGGCGCCTCGGGCGGCGTGTTCGGCCTGCTGCTCGCGTTCGCGATGTATTTTCCGCGCCAGCGGATCCTGCTGCTGATCCCGCCGATCCCGATGCCGGCCTGGCTGTTCGTGACGCTGTACGGCGCGCTCGAGCTGTTCCTCGGGGTCTCCGGCATGGAGATCAACGTGGCGCACTTCGCGCACCTGGGCGGAATGCTCGGCGCCTGGCTGCTGATCCAGTACTGGCGCGGCCGCCCGCCGTTCGCGCGCAAGCGCTGAAGCGCCGCTACGCGGGGATGACCCAGTCCACCGCGGCCTGCACCGCGTAGGCGGCACCGAGCGCGAGCGCGAACACCAGTGCGCTGCGCGTCATGCCGCGCGGGAGGTCCATATCGTCGAACTGGCGCTTGATGAAAAAAGCCGCCACGAAATAGGCGATTGTGGAAACGACGATGTCGCGCATCGAGAATGACATTGCATTTGCCTCCTTCTGCTACCCTAGCGCCTGATTCGGTCCGGGACAACCTGCTTGACCCCACTTGATAAACGTTTACGCGCGCTCGCGCCCGAGGCGCTCGCGGGTATCCGGCGCGGCATCGAGAAAGAAGGCCTGCGCGTCAGGCCTGACGGCTCGCTTGCCGACACGCCGCACCCGGCGGGACTCGGGTCGGCGCTCACGCACGAGCACATTACGACCGACTTCAGCGAATCGCAGCTCGAGCTGATCACCGGCGTGCACGCCGGCATCGACGGCTGCCTGCGCGAGCTGACCGAGATCCACCAGGTCGTCTACCGCGCGCTCGGCGACGAGCTGCTGTGGTGCAGCAGCATGCCCTGCAGGCTGCCCGGGGATGAGCTGATCCCGATCGGCCGCTACGGCAACTCCAACGTCGGGCGCGCCAAGACCGTGTACCGCAACGGCCTCGCGCACCGCTACGGCCGGCGCATGCAGACCATCTCGGGCATCCACTACAACTTCTCGCTGCCGGAGTCGGCCTGGCCCGAGCTGCAGCGCGCTGACGCGCGCGAAGGCACGACCGCGGAATACCGCAACGACGCCTACTTCGGCCTGATCCGCAACTTCCGGCGCCACTCCTGGCTGCTGCTGTACCTGCTCGGCGCCTCGCCCGCGGTGTGCAGCACCTTCGTCGCCGGGCGCGAGCACGAGCTGCAGCCGCTGGCCGAGGGCACGCTCTACATGCCCTGGGGCACGTCGCTGCGCATGGGCCCGCTCGGCTACCAGAGCGACGCGCAGGCCTCGCTCGCGGTCAGCTTCAACAGCCTCAAAAGCTACGCCGCCTCGCTCAACCCGGCGCTCACGCAGCCCTATCCGCCCTACGAGGCGATCGGCATCCGCGACGGCGACGAGTATCGCCAGCTCGCCACCAGCCTGCTGCAGATCGAGAACGAGTTCTACGGCACGATCCGGCCCAAGCAGCTCATCCGTCCCGGCGAGCGGCCGCTGCACGCGCTGGGCGAGCGCGGCGTCGCGTACGTCGAGGTGCGCTGCGTCGACATCGACCCGTTCCTACGCAGTCGGCATCGACGCGCGCGCCATGCGCCTGCTCGACGTGTTCCTGCTGCATTGCCTGCTCGCCGACAGCCCGCCGGACAGCCCGGACGAGATCGCCAACATCTCGCGCAACCAGCACCAGGTGGCCGCCTTCGGCCGCGAGCCGGGCCTGCAGCTATGCCGCGGCGGCGAGCAGCGCACGCTCGCCGAGTGGGGCCTCGAGCTGGTCGACGCGTTCGCCCCGATCGCCGAGGCGCTGGATGCGGCGCATCGCGACCGGATTTATCGCGACGTCGTGGCGGACGCTGCGGCCGCGCTGCGCGACGCCTCGGCCACTCCTTCGGCGCGGGTATTGCGCGCCATGCACGAGAATTTCGGCGACAGCTACGTCGCCTTCGCCGCCGCGCACTCCCAGCGCCACCGCGACGCGCTGCTCGCCGCGCCGCTCGCGCCCGCGACCGAGCGGCGCTATGCGCGCATGGCGCGCGATTCGTTCACCGCGCAGCGTCGCATCGAAGCGTCCGACAACGTGCCGTTCGAGACCTATCGCGAGCACTATATTTCGCAGGACCTGGTCGGCGGCGCCCAACTGCGCAGCGCCTGACGCGCTGCGGCTCAGGCCGGGCGCGCGAGCTTCGCGCCCGGCCACAGCTCCGGCCGGCTGCGCGCGTACTGCGGCGGGTATTCCGCCTTCGCGCCGAGCTTCTCGGCCGCGTGCCAGACCCAGCGCGGATCGTCGAGGAAGCCGCGCGCGAGCGCGACCATGTCGGCCTTGCCCGAGGCGACGATGCTTTCGGCCTGCGCGGGCTCGGCGATCATCCCCACCGCGCGCACCGCGATCGGCGCGCCCTGCTTCACCTTTTCGGCGAACGGCACCTGGTAGCCGGGCACCACCTTGATGCGCTGCTGCGGCACCGCTCCGCCGCTCGAGACGCAGACGTAGTCGAAACCCATCTGCGCGAGCGCCTTGGCGTAGACCACCGCGTCCTCGACCTCGAAGCCGCCTTCGGCCCAGTCGCCCGCGGTGATGCGCGCGCCCAGGCAGCGCTCCCTGGGCCAGGCCGCGCGCAGCGCCTGCGCGATCTCGAGCGGGGCGCGCATGCGGTTCTCGAGGCTGCCGCCGTAGCGGTCGGTCCTGCGGTTCGACAAAGGCGAGAGGAACTCGTGCAGCAGGTAGCCGTGCGCCGAGTGCATCTCGACCGCGTCCAGGCCGATGCGCAGTGCGCGCCCGGCGGCCGCGGCGAAGGCCTGCGCCAGGCCGGCGATGTCCTCAGGCGACAGCTCGCGCGGCGTGTGCCATCCCTCGTCGTAGGCGAGCGCGGACGGCGCCACGGTCTGCCACGGCGACTCGGCCGCGGACAGCGCCTTGCCGCCCAGCCACGGCACCTGCACCGAGGCCTTGCGCCCGGCGTGGCCGAGCTGCACGCCGATCGGGCTCCCGGTCACGCGCCGGCAGGCGTCGACCACGCGCTTCATCGCCGCCTCGTTGTTGTCGCTGTACAGACCGGTGCAGCCGTGCGAGATGCGGCCTTCGCGCGTCACGCCGGTGGCCTCGATCATCAGCAGGCCGGCGCCCGAGGCGGCGAGGCTGCCCAGATGCATCAGGTGCCAGTCGGTCATCGAGCCGTCGTCGGCCGAGTACTGGCACATCGGCGACACCACGATGCGGTTGGGCAGCGTAATGCCGCCGAGCTTGATGGAGGTGAAAAGCTTGCTGCTCATCGATGCGTCTTCCTTTCTCAGGCTGCGCCGACCGCGATATTGCGGTCGGCAAATGCGCGGCGCAGCGCCTTGGCGAAGCTCACCGCGTCGGGCTGGTCGCCGTGCAGGCAGATCGTATCCGGCGCCACCGGTACCTTCTTGCCCGTCAGGCTCGTGACGTAGCCGCCTTCGATCATGCCGATCGCCTGCGCCACCGCCTTGTCCTCCTGCTCGATCATGCCGCCGGGCCTGCCGCGCAGCGCGAGCGTGCCGTCGTCGGAGTAGCCGCGGTCGGCGAAGGCCTCGCCCGCGACGCGCACGCCGACCTTCTTCGCCACCTCGAGCATCCTGCTGTTGGACAGCGCGTACAGGATCACGTCGCCGCCGAGGTCCTTCACCGCGCGCGCCATGGCATCCGACAACGCCTCGTCGTCGGTCGACATGTTGTACAGCGCGCCGTGGCACTTGACGTGGTGCAGCTTCGCGCCGGCGGCGCGCGCGAAAGCCTCCACCGCGCCGGCCTGGTACAGCACCAGGTCGTACATCTCCTGCGGCGTGATCTTCATCGTGCGCCGGCCGAAGCCCTGCAGGTCGGGCAGCGACGGATGCGCACCGACCGCCACCCCGTGCTCGAGCGCGAGCGCCACGGTCTGGCGGATGGTCGCCGGGTCGCCGGCGTGGAAGCCGCAGGCGATGTTGGCCGAGCTGATGAAAGGCATGATCCCGGCATCGGCGCCCATCTTCCAGGCGCCGAAGCTCTCGCCCATGTCGCAGTTCAGGTCTATCGTCTTCATTTCGCGTACCCCCAGGAAATCGCCCGCAGTGCCGCATCGAGCCTGGCGCGCGCCGCGCGCCCCAGCTCGAGCGCATCCTCCAGCGTGCAGCGCGCGAAACGCAGCGTTCCGCCCGGCGCGAGCTGCGCCAGCCGCGGCACGTCGGCGCTCGCGATCTCTGCGATCTTCGGATAGCCGCCGGTGGTCTGGTGGTCGGCCATGAGCGCGATCGGCGCGCCGTTGGCCGGCACCTGCACCGTGCCGAGGCAGGTCGGCCCGGATAGTAACTCACCCGCCTTGTCCGCCACGAGGGCCGGCCCACCGAGGCGGAAGCCCATGCGGTTCGACTCAGGCGCTACGCGCCACACCGCGTCGAAGAACACGCGCTGCGCGGCGGCGCCGAACAGGCCGAAGTGCCGCCCTTCCATCGCGTGCAGCACGATCGGCTCGTGGTCCGGCAGCGTGAGCGGCGGAGCCGACCAGCGCACCGTCTCGATGCCGTCGCGCCGGGCGGCGCCGGCGGCCAGCTGCGCGTAGCGCGCCGCGGCCAGCTCGGCCGCATCGGGCGCGAGCGGCAGCGTGTCGCCGGCGCGCAGCGCGCGCCCGTCGAGTCCGCCGAAGCGCGCCGGCAGGTAGGTGCTGCGGCTGCCGAGCACCGGCTCGAGCGCGATGCCGCCCGCGATCCCGAGGTAGGCCCGGCTGCCGCGCAAGGCGCGCCCGCAAACGAGGCGCGAGCGGGCGCGCGCGAGCACCGGGCGGTCGCGCGGCAGCGCACGCCCGTCGAGCGTGGCGCCGAACTCGGCGCCGCACAGCGCGATCAGCGTGTCGTGCGCGAACACCAGCTCGGGACCGATCACCGTGAGCTCGAGCGTCGCGGCGTCCGCATCGTTGCCGACCAGCGCGTTGGCGAGCGCGTGCGCGAGCTGGTCCATTGCGCCGCAGGGAACGATGCCGAGGTACTGCAGCCCGTAACGGCCGTGGTCCTGGACCGTGCTCAGCAGCCCGGGCTTGACGACGCGCAGCGTCATCGCCGGCGGCGCTCGAACTCGGCGCGGCTGATCGGCACGAAGCGCACCCGGTCGCCGGGCGCGAACAGGCTCGGCGGGTCGCCGCGCGCGTCGAACAGGGTGAGCGGCGTGCGCGCGACCACGCTCCAGCCGCCCGGAATCGCGTACGGGTAGACCACCGCCTGCAGGCCGGCGATCGCGATCGATCCGGGCGGCACCACCAGGCGCGGCTCGGCTCGGCGCGGCACCTCGAGCCGCGGGTCGAGCCCGCCCAGATGCGGCAGGCCCGGGGCGAAACCCATCATCAGGACCTGGTACTCGGGCGCGGCGTGGCGCTGCGCAACCTCCTCGGGGGCGAGCTTGACGCGCTCGGCGACCGCGTCGAGGTCGAGCGCCAACTCCGGGTCGTAGCAGGCCGGCACCTCGAGCGAGCGTCCCACCGCCTGCGCCACCGGCAGGCCCTCGGCGAGGCAGGCTTCGACCGCGGCGGCCGCGGCCTGCAGCGGCGCCGCGGGCAGCTCGGGATGGGTGGGATCGAAATGCAGCGCGACGCCGCCCAGCGCCGGCACCACGTCGCGCACCCAGGGCAGGGCGCGCAAGCGCAGCGCGGCGGCCAGGCGCTGCACCGTCGCGTTCACTTCCAGGTCGAGGCTGTCGGAGAATTCGACGTAGGCCGCGCCGTCGCCCAGCGGCACGATGCCGAGCGGCTTTGGGACCGCGTCGCTCAAATCGCCTGCGCCAGCGCGACGCCGACCATCGAGTCGCGCGTGACGATGCCCGCGAGGCGCTCCTCGCTCCAGCCTTCGGTCCCCGCCGGGCGCAGCGGCAGCACCATGTAGCGCATGTCGGCGGTCGAGTCGTGCACCCGGATCGCGACTTCGTCGGGCAGGCGGGTGCCGAATTCGGCCAGCACCGCGCGCGGCTCGCGCACCACGCGGCTGCGGTACTCGCGCGACTTGTACCAGTCCGGCGGCAAGCCGAGCAGCATGCGCGGGTAGCACGAGCAAAGCGTGCACACGATCACGTTGTGCACCTCGGGCGTGTTCTCGACCACCACCAGCTTGAGCGCCGGGACGTCGAGTCCCAGTTCCTCGCAGGCCGCCGTGCCGTCGGCGAGCAGGCGCTGCTTGAAGCCCGGGTCGGTCCAGGCCCGCGCCACCACCTTGGCGCCGCGCTCCGGGCCGCGCGACTTCATGTCCGCGGCGACGGCGTCGACCTCGGCGTCGCTCACCACGCCCTTCTCCACCAGCAGCTCGCGCAAGCTCACTTCCATCAGCTGGAAGTAGGTCAGCGGAGAATACTTGCCGAGCTCGCTCATCCGGCGGCCTCGGCCTTGTCCAGCCAGTGCTGGAAGATCTCGACGTCGATCGTGTCCGCGCGCGCGCCGCGGTAGTCGGGCCAGACCTCGGACTGGGCGAAGCGCACGCGGTACAGCGGCTGCGCCGGCAGGCCGCTGCGCATCTGCGCCAGCTCCTCCGGGTTGGGGAAGGCGCCGCAGATGCGCTCGATCACGCCGCTGCAGCCGCGAATGTAATAAGGGGTGCGAATGTGCCCGAGCGGGTAGGCCTTCATGACTTTCACGCGCTCCCCGGGGCGGAATTTTTGTTCAACCGCCACGGTGCTCGACCTCGACCATCTTGCGCGCCAGCTCCTCGGTAGTGATCACGCCGCGCTGGATCATGGTCTGGGTGATCGAGGTCACCCAGCGTTCGTAGTAGCTCATCCTGTCGTAGGCCTCGGGCCCGATCGCCTCGATGTTCTTGCGCAGCTCGTCCACCGTGAGCAGCTTCTGCGCGCCCTTGATGCCCGACAGCAGCACCATCAGCGCGTCCACCCGCCGCTCCCACTGGGCATAGTCGTGCTCGGTCCGCTCGACCTTGCCCGCGGGCAGTCCGCCCATGTCGTGATGGCTGCGCTCGATCATGCGGCTATTATTGCACCCGTACCGCCCCGGATAAACACCTTGCCT
This sequence comes from uncultured beta proteobacterium, assembly GCA_963811085.1. Taxonomy (GTDB): domain Bacteria; phylum Pseudomonadota; class Gammaproteobacteria; order Burkholderiales; family SG8-39; genus DAHVFK01. The sequence goes on from CAWEPV010000003.1 coordinate 201,725, forward strand.
AAAACCGCCGCTCCCGGCGACCTGGTCCTCGACCACGTCGCGCATTTCGTCCCCGACCTCGGCGAGGCCGGGCGCGTGCTCGAAGCGCTCGGCTTCGTCGTGACGCCCTATTCCGAGCAGGCGACCCAGGACGGCCCGGCCGGCACCGCCAACCGCTGCGTGATGCTCGGCGAGGGCTATCTCGAATTCCTGTCGCCGATCGCCGACACGCCGCACGCGCGCCGCACGCGCGAGGCGATGGCGCGCTACGCCGGCGTCCATATCCTGGCGCTGGGCACCCCCGCCGCCGCCGAAGAGCACGCGCGCCTCGAGCGCCACGGCTTCGCGCCGCTGCCGCTGGTCGACCTCGAGCGCGAGGTCGAAGTCGACGGCGAAACCCGCCTGGCGCGCTTCGGCGTCGCGCGCGTCCCGCCCGAAACGATGCCCGAAGGCCGAGTCCAGTTCGTCGAGCACCGCACCCCCGAATGCGTCTGGCAGCCGCGCTGGCTCGGGCACGCCAACGGCGTCACCGCCCTCGCCGCCGCGTTCGTCGTCGCCGACGATCCCGCCGCGGCGGCCGCGCGCTACGCGCGCTTCACGGGCCTGCTCCCGTCCCCCGAGGGGGCGTTCATCAGATTGAGCACTTCAAGAGGGGACATCGTGATCGGCCGCCAGCACGACCTCGGCTGCGCTTCTGGGCGCCGCGCCGCCGGCGCCAGCGCTCGCGGGCTACGCCCTCGCCTGCGCCGACCCCGAGGCGCTCGCCGCGCGCTGCCGCGCCGCCGGCGCCAAGGTCAGGCGCGCGGGAGAACTCTACGCCGCGGCGCTGCCGTCAGCGCTGGGCGGCGCCTGGCTGTTTGGCGCGGCGGACAGGATGATTCCGGGCGCTGCATCGAAGTCCTTCCTGCAAAGCGATGACTAACGCACAGTGGTTTCTGCTCGTGGGCGGCCTGCTGCTCGCCAGGGGGCTGACTTCTTCAATGCTGAAGCGCCTGCCGGTCACGCCGGCAATTATCTATCTGGCAGTGGGACTGCTGGTCGGTCCTACGGTGCTCAACGCATTTCACTTCAATCCGCTCAAGCAATCGGCGCTGCTGGAAGTGCTGACCGAAGTGGCGGTGCTGATTTCGCTGTTTTCCGCCGGCGTCAAAATGCCCGTACCGGTAAGCTTCGCCCGCTGGCGCACACCAATTCTGCTGGCATCCGTCTCCATGACTGTCAGCGTCGTCCTGGTCGCCGCCTTCGCTTATTACCTGCTCGGTCTGCCGCTGGGCGCCGGCATCTTGCTGGGTGCGATCCTGGCGCCCACCGATCCGGTGCTGGCGACCGATGTCCAGATCCGTCATCCCGGCGACCGTGACCAGCTCCGCTTCACGCTGACCTGCGAGGCGGGCATGAACGACGGCAGCGCTTTTCCGTTCGTGATGCTGGGGCTGGGATTGCTCGGCCTGCACGAGCTGGGCGAATCCGGCCTGCGCTGGGCGCTGCTCGATGTGCTGTGGGCCACGCTGGCGGGAATCGCGATCGGGGTAACCTGCGGCGCCGCACTGGCCAGGCTGGGATGGAAACTGCGCGGCGAGTCGCCGGAGCACAAGCTGATGGACGACTTCCTCGGACTCGGCCTGATCGGTGTGGTGTACGGCTTGAGTGTGCTGCTGCACGCGTGGGGATTCCTGGCGGTATTTTTCGCTGCCGTGGCGCTGCGCCAGACGGAAGTCAAGCTTGCCGGCGCAATCGAACCGGCGGCTCCAAGCGCAAGCGCCGATATTCAGCCGGCGCCGACCGTCAGCGAAGGATCGCTGATATTCAAGGAACACCTCGAGCGCTTGTCGGAGATGGTGCTCATCCTGCTGGTCGGCGGTACGCTGTTTCTCAATTCCTGGAGCTGGCGCGCAGTGGGACTGGCGCTGTTCCTGTTCGTCGTGGCACGACCGGTCAGCGTCCTCGCCGGCCTGTCGGGTACCCGCACTTCATGGCCGATACGCGGCATGGTGGGCTGGTTCGGGGTGCGCGGCATCGGTTCACTGTACTACCTGATGTATGCCATCGAGCAGGGACTGCCGGAGAGGTTGGCCCTGGAGCTGATCCAACTGACACTGGTGGCGGTGACGCTTTCCATTCTTGTCCACGGCACTAGCGTCAAGCCGCTGATGGGCCTCTTCTGGCGCCACCGCAAGCACCTGCCAACGGCATAAGCAGTCACTCAAATTCCGCCGCTCCCGCGAGAGGCGCTGGAGAAGCGCTAGCGTATCTCGGCGCCCGGTCGCGTTGCGCGGAAGCGGAGCCCCGCCTCACGCGCCGCAGCGCCGCAGAAGTCTGGTTCTCGGCCGTTGCTGCCGCTTGCATCGGAAAGGCGTAACGATCTCACCTGATTGGCGTAACGCCTGGGCCCAAGGAGCGCGCTATTTGCCATCTAGCGTCATGCCAGACCTTCTGGGGCGAGAAGGAATTTCATACCTATCTTAGGAGCGGTACTTCTGCGCTGACGCGGACCGTGGGCGCTTCGAAGCCGCGGAGCGAGCCGCGCGACGAGCGGGACGTTTACTAGCACCATCGCGGCGACCGCTACCAGCGCCGTGGAAATCCCGACCCGGTCGGCGAGTGCGCCGTAGAGCACCGGCGCGAGCGCCCCGGCGCCGACCGTGCCGGTGTAGAAGATACTGAAGGCGCGCGTGCGCCACTCCGGCGTGACGAGCTCGGGCACCGATCCGTAGAGCACCGACGAGGTGCCGTTCAGCGCGACGCCGACGAGCGGAAGCAGCGCGAGCACGGCTTCGCGCGGCAGCGGCAGGATCGCCACGATCCCGCCCGCGGTCATGATCTCGGTGAGCCACACCGTGCGCACCGCCCCGATGCGCGCCCCGAGGAAGGCGCACACGAGCTTGCCGGCTGCGCCGCCTGCGAATACCGCCGTCAGCGCAGCGCCGATCGTGGGAAGGCTCGCGCCCTTCGCCGTGAGCAGAAGCGGCAGGAAGGTGAGGAAGGCCATTCGCCCCGCGCTGTCGAACATCCCCACCGCGAGCAGCGTCCGGAAGCCGACGCGGTCGGTCGCCGCCGGCGCGTCCGCCGCGCCAGCGCCGCCGTCCTTCCCGCCGCCCTCGACCGCGAAACGCGGCGCTAGCGCGAAGATCGCGACCGCCGCAACGAACCCTGCACCGCCGAGCAAGGCGAGCGCCTCGCGCCACGGCATCGCGACCAGCAGCAGCGACGCGAACGCCGGCACGACCATCTTCCCGACGTCGCCCGCGAAGTTGTATGCCCCGAGCGCCTTGAGCGAGCGCCGCCCGGAGAACGCGTGCGCCATCATCGACGAGCCGAGCGGATGCTGCGTGCTCGCTCCGGCGCCGCCGAGGGCGAGGGCAATCGCGAGCATTACCAGCCCGCTGCTCGCCCCGGCGAGGAGATACGCGCCCCCCACCAGCGCCGTCCCGAGGGCGAGCACCGCGGGCGCGCCCAGTCGCTGCGCGAGCAAACTCGACGGAATCTGAAGCGCGGCTAGGGTGCCGCTGAAAAGCGTTCGGAGCGCGCCGAGCGCCGCATACGCAAGCCCGAACTCGGCCTGCCACACCGGCAGCATCACGTACACCAGATCCGTGTACCCGTCGTGCAGCGCGTGCGCGCCGCACGCTACGCCCGCAGCCCGTCGCTCATCGCGCCGCGCAGAAACCACCGCCGTCGTGACGGCACTCATGCCGAAAAGTGTAGCACCCTAGCGCAGCTCTTCCTCTCCGCCGCTCCCGTCCAGCCCCAGCGGCTCTTTAAGCGCGACGAACGGTTGCGCCCCTCCACCGTCAAGAGTCTCCCGCATCTGAACGACCGTATCGGGTCGAATTGAGCCGATCGCGGAATAGCGAAGCGGTCGTTCGGAGGAATGGCGCTGAAGAACGGCCGGAAAGCGGTCCGTTCCGGACGTTGCAGGCGAAGAGATCACCGGCATAATGGGACGTTTCACCGAGGAATCGTCCGAGGCAACGTGAACGATCCATCCGTCGCCGGGGAAGAAGCGCTCGACCCGCCTCCCGGCGGAATCCACCGGCTCAAGCTCCTCTACCAGCGGAACGAGCGCAAGGTCGCGATCGCCTCCTTCAGCGGCGGATTCATCCTCGACGCCATGACCGTCGACCGGATCGACTCCTGGCGCTTGATCGGCCAGCAGGTCGCCTATCTCGCGGTGATCTTGGTGGCCCTCACGCAAATGTTCCTCGAGGAGGGCCGGCCGCTGCGCGAGCTCGACAAAATGTTCGTCCTCAAGCGCTGGTACTTCAACTATCGCACGGCGTTCGTTTCCTTCTTCCTGGGGACCCTGCTCAACCTGTACACGATCTTCTATTTCAAGAGCTCTTCGCTGGTCGTTTCGTTCGCTTTCCTCGGCTTCCTCGTGTTCCTGCTGGTCGCGAACGAGTCCGCCCGTTTCAAGTCGCTGGGGCTGTCGTTCAGGTTTGCGTTGCTCAGCCTTTGCATGCTGTCCTTCTTTGCTTGCATGGTTCCCGTGCTCGTCGGATCGATCGGGCTGGTGGTCTTTCTGTTTTCGATCCTGGTCGGCTGCGTGCCTCTGATCGGCCTCAGCTTGTGGATACGGGCCCGCGCGCCGGAGCGCGTCCAGCAGGCGCGCAGGCAGATTTCCATCCCCCTGGGACTGGTGCTGGTCGGCTTTCTCGCTTTTTATCTCTTCAGGCTGATTCCGCCGGTCCCGCTGTCGATCCCGTTCATCGGCGTCTACCACGACGTCGAGAAGACGGAGCAAGGTTATCGCCTGAGCCACGAGCGGCCGGCGTGGCGCTTCTGGGAACACGGCGACCAGCAGTTCCTCGCCCAGGAAGGCGACAAGATCTACGTCTTCTTCCGCATCTTCTCGCCGACGAGTTTCTCCGACCGGGTGACGATGCGCTGGTACTGGAAGGACAACGCGGGCCGCTGGGCGCCGCAGGATTCGATCCCGATCAACATCGTCGGCGGCCGCAAGGAAGGCTTTCGCGGCTACGGCGTGAAAGCGAACTACCGGTTCGGCGACTGGAAGGTGCAGGTCGAGACCAACGACGGGCGCGAGATCGGCCGGATTTATTTCAACGTCGAGACCGCCCCCATGGCGCAGCGCAGTTTCGAAGTCGATATCGATTAGCGACCGCGCTCGCGCGCTTCAGCCCAGCCGGCGAGCACCCGGTCGACCATCGCGCCCGACAGGCCGAGGTAGTTCGCCGGGTCGCACAGGCGCTCGAGCGCGGCGCGGTCGAGGTGGCGGCTGATCTCGGCGTTCTCGGCCAGCAGGTCGAGCAGCGGGCGGTTCTGCGCGATCGCATCGCGGCACAGGTCGTAGACCAGGTCGTGCGCGCGCTCGCGGCCGAGGTGGGGACCGAGGCCCATCATCACGGCCTCCGATGCAACCAGGCCGTTGGTGAGCTCGAGGTTTGCGCGCATGCGCGCGGGGTCGACCTCGAGTCCCTCCAGCATGGTGCGCGCCTGGCGCAGCGCGCCCGCCGTGAGGCAGAACGCTTCGGGCAGCACGATCCATTCGATCTCCCACGGACCGGTCGAGCGCTCATGGTCGGCGACCATGGCGTCCATCAGCGCGGCGGCGTGCTGGCGCACGACCGAAATGGCGGCGTGGATGTAGCAGCTCGAGATGGGGTTGCGCTTCTGCGGCATGGTGCTGCTCGAGCCTCGGCCGTGGGCGAAGGGCTCGAACACCTCGCCCACCTCGGTCTGCATCAGCAGCTTCACGTCCATCGATAGCTTGCCGAGCGTTCCGCCCAGCAGGCCGAGGAAGCAGCCGACCTCCGCGATGTTGTCGCGGATGGTGTGCCAGGCGATCACCGGTTGGCCCAGGCCGAGCTCGCGCATCAGGCCCTCCTGCGTCTCCATCGCTCCTTTCTCGATCGAAGCGAGGGTGCCGGCGGCGCCGGCGAACTCGCCCACCAGCACTCGCGGGCGCAATTGCGCCAGGCGCTCGCGATGGCGCTCGATCGCCGACAAGAGGCCCGCCATCTTGTAGCCGAAGGACACCGGCACCGCCTGCTGCAGGTTGCTGCGCCCCGCCATCGGCGTGTCGCGGTAGCGCCGCGCCAGGTCCGCCAGCGCGGCCGAGATCGCCTCCAGCTCGGCCTCGATCAGCTCGAGCGCTTCGCGCAACTGCAGCACCGTCGCGGTGTCGGTGATGTCCTGGGTGGTCGCGCCCCAGTGGCAGTATTCGCCCAGCCCGTCGCGGCACAGCGCGGTGAGCTGGGACACCACGCCCAGCACCGGATAGCCGATGCGCTCGGTCTGCTGGCGCAGCTTGTCCATGTCGATCTGCTCGAGCGTGCAGTGGCGCGCGATTTCCTCCGCCGCCGCGGCCGGGATGAGGCCGAGCCGGCCCTGCACCCGCGCCAGCGCGGCCTCGACGTCGAGGTATTTCTGCGTCCGGTTCCCGTCCGACCAGACCCGGCGCATCGTCTCGGTGGCGAAGATGTTTCCGAAAATCGCTGAATCGACGATGGTCGACGGCATGCGCTTGCTCTCCGGTGAAAACTTGGGACACATACGTTAAGCTGTAATTTGTTCCAGCACCATTCCCCGGATCCCATGGCATCAGACCTGCTCACCCTGTCCGCGACCGAACTGCTGCGCCTGTACCGCGCCAAGCGCGCCTCCCCGCTCGAGGTGACCCGCGCCGCCTTGCAGCGCATCGACAAGCTCAACCCGGTGCTGAACGCGTTCTGCTTCATCGCGCCCGACGCGCTCGCGGCGGCGAAGGAATCCGAAGCGCGCTGGATGAAGGGCGAGCCGCGCGGCGCGCTCGACGGCGTGCCGGTCTCGATCAAGGACCTGCTGCTGACCAGCGGCTGGCCGACCCTCAGGGGCTCGAAGACGGTCGACCCGAAGGGGCCGTGGAACGACGATGCGCCGGTGGTGGCGCGGCTGCGCGAGGCCGACGCGGTGCTGCTGGGCAAGACCACCACGCCCGAGTTCGGCTGGAAGGGCGTGACCGACAACCCTCTCACCGGCATCACCCGCAACCCCTGGAACCCGGCCAAGACGCCGGGCGGGTCGTCCGGCGGCGCCGCGGCCGCGATCGCGGCGGGCATGGGCCCGCTCACGCTCGGCACCGACGGCGGCGGCTCGATCCGCATTCCCTGCGCGTTCACGGGCGTGTTCGGGCTCAAGCCCTCGTTCGGGCGCGTGCCGGCCTGGCCGCTGTCGCCCTTCGGCACGGTGGCGCACGTCGGGCCGATGACGCGCAGCGTGCACGACGCGGCGCTGATGCTGAACGTGCTGTCGCAGCCCGACGCGCGCGACTGGTTCGCCCTGCCCTACGACCCGCGCGACTACCGCCTCGGCCTGGACGACGGGGTGCGGGGGCTACGCATCGCCTATTCCGCCGACCTGGGCGGCGCCAGCGTCGAGCCCGAGGTCGCCGCGCTGGTCGAGCAGGCGGCGATGCGCTTCGTCGAGCTCGGCGCGCTGGTCGAGGAGGTGCAGCCGGATTTCGGCGGCGTGGAGGAGGTGTTCCGCCGCCACTGGTTCACCGGCGCGGCCTATCTGCTGAAGGACTTCAGCCCGCGCCAGAAGGCGCTCATGGATCCCGGCCTGGTCGAGGTCGCGACCGAAGGCTCGAAGATCGGCATGCTCGAGCTGCTCGAGGCAGTGCAGAAGCGCGGCGCCTATGGCGTGCGGATGAACCAGTTCCACGAGAAATACGACCTGCTGCTCACGCCGACGCTGCCGCTGGCCGCGTTCGACGCCGGACGGGAGGTGGCCGACGTGATGAAGGAGAAGCGCTGGACCGACTGGACGCCGTTCTCCTACCCCTTCAACCTGACCCAGCAGCCCGCGGCGTCGATTCCCTGCGGATTGACTGCGGACGGACTGCCGGTCGGACTGCAGATCGTGGGCCCGCGCTACCAGGACGCCCTCGTGCTGCGCGCCGCGCGCGCGTTCGAGTCGCTGCAGCCGATCCCGATGCCCGACCTGTCGGCGCTCGCGTCCGGCGACTAGCGATGCCGGTCGACCTGCGCCTGATCCGCCCGCACGAGTTCGTGCGCTGCGCGGACGACGGCGCGCTCGACCACGACGCCAGCCTCGCGCTGCTGGTCGGCGCGGTTTCAGGAATCAACGTCAACCGCGCAAGCCACATCCTGCTCGACCTGCGTCAGGCCGACCCCGAGCTCGACATGCTTGAGCTGCACGCCCTGGGCGAGCACCTCGCCGCCCACCCCTCGGTGCGTGGCCGCCGCGTCGCCGTGCTCGCGGCGGCGAACGAGCACTCCGCCAGCCCGCGCTTCGCCGAGCTGGTCGCGGGCGCGCGCGGCAGCTCGGCGCGCGCCTTCGCCAGCCTGGACGAGGCGCTCGCCTGGCTCGGCGGCGCTTGACGCGCGCAAGCCCCATAAACGAGGGACTTGAAAACCACAGGCGGGGCAAGGCATGCTAGCGGGAGGGGGGGGTTCGCATGCGTCGCCTTGCGTTGTGTCTCGTCCTGCTCGCGCCGCTCGCGGCGGCGGCGCAGGTCTACACCTACCTCGACCATTCGCTCAGGAACGGCGCGCCGGCCAGGACCGCGCTGCTCGTCGCGCCCGACGTTTCGGTGAGCGAGATCTCTGCCGGCGGCGTGGTCGAGAAGATGCCGCAGTGGAGCAAACAGGCGCGCGAGAACGTGGGCGCGGCGCTGCGCCGCATCGGGCAGGGACCCGGGCTGCATCTCGCGGCGCTGCCGCCGCTTAGTGCCGAGGAGCAGCACGCGCTCGACCAGCACGTGGCGCTGTACAACGTGGTCGCGGCGAACGTGCACAGCAACAGCGTGGGCGGCGGGGAGCTGTGGGAAAAACGCCTGAAGTCCGGCCTGACCGACTACACGGTCGGCCCGGGGCTCGCGTTCCTGGCCGACAAGACCGGGGCCGACACCGGGCTGGTGGTGATCGCGCGCGACGCCGAGTCCTCGGGCGGGCGCAAGGCGATGTTCGTGCTCGGCGCGATGTTCGGCGTCGGTCTCCCCCTGGGACAGAGCTTCGTCGTCGCCGGCCTGATCGAATTGCGGACCGGCCGCGTGCTGTGGCAGAGCTTCGACAGAAGCGCCACGTCCGACCTGCGGGTGGCAGCCGACGCGGACAAGCTGGTGCAGGGCCTGTTCAAGAGCTATCCCGCCGCCGGGGAGAAGTGAGCGTGAGGCGGCGGGCCGCGGCGGTCCTGATCGGCGCGGCCGCCCTGTGCGGCGCGGCGGCACGCGCCGAGCCGCTGCCGCCGCTCGCCGGCGGCGCCGCCGCGGCCCCCGCGAGCGACGAGGAGCGGCGCGTCTGGACGCAAGCCGACGAGCTTTCGACGATGCTCGCCAAGAGCGGCCGCGTGCTTGACGACCCCGCGCTCACCGCCTACGTCCAGCGCGTCGCCGACCGGTTGTTTCCCGAGTTCCAGGGCCGCATCCGGGTCCATATCCTCAAGGCGCAGAGCCTGAACGCGTTCGCGCTGCCGAACGGCGACATCTACCTGCACGAGGGGATCCTCGCGCGCTTTCGCAACGAGAGCCAGCTCGCCGCTCTGCTCGGGCACGAAGGGATTCATTTCGTCGACCGGCACAGCTTCCAGTCGAGCGAGAACGTCAAGAGCACCACCGCGCTCGGCACCGTGCTTGCCGTGGTCGGCGTGCCGGCGGTGGGGCTGGCGGCCAACCTGCTCGTCGCGTCTTCGGTCACCGGCTACTCGCGCACGCTCGAAGCCGAGGCCGACGAGCTGGGCTACAAGCGCCTGGTCGCCGCGGGCTACGACCCGCGCGAAGCGCCCAAGCTGTTCAAGCTGATGATGGACGAGGTCAAAGCGAGCGGCGAAGACGAGCCGTTCTTCTTCTCCACCCACCCCGCGCTGAAGGACCGCTACGACAACTACCTGCGCCTGTCGAAGGACGCGCCGCCGCCGCCGAACCCGCCGCCGGACCATTACCTCGCAACCTTCGCCGAGCTGCGTCTGGCGAGCCTCGGGACCGAGGTTTCGATGGCGCGCTACAAGCAGGTGATCGCGCTGCTGAAGGAACCCGAGCGGCGCGGCGACTACCCGCCCTACGTGGACTATTACCTGGGCGAAGCCTATCGGCAGCGCGGCGACAAGGGCGACGACGAGCTGACCAAGGCCGCCTACCGCAAGGCGATCGCCGCCGCGCCCGACTTCGCGCCGGCGCACCGCGCGCTCGGAATGCAGTTGCTCAAGGCCGGCGCCTACGACGATGCGATCCGCGAGCTGGAGAAATACCTTTCCCTCGCGCAAGGCGCGACGGACCGCGCATACGCCCAGATGTACCTCGACGAAGCGCGCAAGAGGAAGAACCAAGGGAGGGAAGGAAAATGAAACGCCTGCTTGCCTGGCTCGCGGTCGCGGCGCTACTCGGCGGCTGCACCACCTATGCCCTGACCGGAAACGGCCCGACCAGCGCGGAAGACAAGAGCTACAGCGTCACGCTGCCGCAGAACTGGGTGCGCCTGAGCTCCGACAGCAAGCGCGTGATCGTCACGCGCGACGGCTTCGGTCTGCAGCGCATCATGATCACCCGCGCGGAGGCGAAGGACGCCTTCCCCAAGATCAAGAAGGCGGCCGACGACAAGCTGCTCGCCTCCGAGTTGGCAGAGTTGCAGATCGCCGAGCTGAAAGCGGGCGGCAGCCAGTTCGCCAACCTGACCGTGCTCGACAATCTGCCCCAGATGGTCGGCGGCAGGACCGGCTTTCGCCTGCGCATTCGATTCCTGAACAACAACGGGCTCGCCTTCGACCAGGTCTGGTGCGGCGTGCTCGACAGGGGCCACTACTACCTCATCAGCTTCCACGCCCCCGAGCTGTACTACTTCGACAAGTACCTGCCCGACTTCGACCGCACCCTGTCCTCGTTCAAGCTGAGCTGAGCTGAGCTGAGCGGGTCGCCGGCGCGAGGGACAGCGCCGGACGTCCGGACAAATCCAGCATCGGAACGGCCTTGCTTGCCGCGCCCCGTCCCCGCCGGTAGCCTTGCATTCGTAGGCTCCGGCGTCGCTGGAACCGGAGCCCTTCGCCGGCGCATAGGAGCACATGGAAGCCTCCGACCCGCACCTCGCCATGAATAACATATATCCGCATACACGTTATTCGCGGAACTCGGCCAACAGCCTGAATTCACGTTGCGTTCAAGAATTTCACGCTCCAATGACGAAACGCACCCCGCCTTTTCGGCTGCCTACTTCACGTTAGCCGTCACAACTAGATGGTCCGCTCACCGTCGTTGTGGTCATTTGTTGGTACTGCGAAACCTGAAAGGAGGATAGCTCTTGAATCTCCCTACCCCTTTCCCGAGGTTGTCGGTCAGTTGATCGAGACGTTGAGCGTGGCGTGCTATCACCGAGAGGACAAGCAGCGTGATGCCGCGTACTCCCGTGCGGCGTTTTGCCTCGATGTTTCGCCTCGGCTGTTCGACGCATTCTTCAATTCTTCGACCGGTTACCGGGGCGCATACTTTGAGTCGCCCGAGAATGGTTTGCGCGCAAATCGGTACTTATTTGACCAACTTTCTGGAGGCCTTAGAGTCAGCGCGAAGAGACTTGACGCTAAGGTGGACGATGCTTGGCTAGTCGCGTCGTTGTCGCAACCATCCGCTAAAGCTTGGCTTGGCGAGGATGTTTTGGCGTTGTGCCCAAAGTGCAAAGGCGGCTGGAGTACCTCATACAAGGCAGATCTTCCGATCCAGAATGGCCGTTGGGAGAATTCAAGCCATATCCATGCCGAATGGGGATGCCAAGCCCCGGAGCTTGCGAAGATCCGCCTGTTTGGCGGCTATATAGATTCCGCGCACGACGAATGGATTGCGCCGCATAAGGAGAGTCGCGCCGAACAGATTTGGGAGCACGGATGGACCTGACGGCTAACAGCGCAGCCCACGCGGTCGCGCGCGCGAGCGCGGCGCTTTTTCAACTGCTACCGCGTGCGCGCGCCGGTGGCTGCGGACGTTAGGCGCCCCATAAATGCGCGTCGTTGGGTTGTATCGCTATCCGGTGAAGGGTTTCACCCCCGAAAGGTGTGAAGCATTGTCCATCGCTGACGGCAGCCGAATCATCGGAGACCGAGTTCTCGGTTTCAGATTCGCGAATGCGGCAATATCCGATGACGCGTGGGGTACCAAGCATGAATTTGTAGCCCTGGTAAATACACCGGGATTGGCGCATCTTGAACTGCGATTCGATCACAAGACCCTTGCTCTACGGATCACCTCGCAAAACAAAGTCATCGTCGACGAAGAGCTGAACGAAGGCAGCCGCCGAGGCATAGCGACGGCGCTCGAAAGGTACGTGCTCGGTCTCTCGGAGAATCCCCTTTCCGCACACCCGGACCGCCTTCCTCTCCGCATGGTGGGCGATGGCATGACACCGCGCTACCAAGACGACCCGGCCGGCTTCGTGACACTGCACAGCCGCGAGAGCCTTGCGGCACTAGCCGCCGCGGCGAACGCTCCTGATCTCAGTGAGCTTCGCTTCCGCTCGAACATTGCTGTTGACGGTGTGGAAGCATGGGCCGAGCAAGCCTGGATCGGGCGAAAGCTTCGAATTGGACCCGTCAATTTTGAAGTTGCCGCGCCGAAGACGCGGTGCCTCGCGACGCACGCGAATCCGTCAAGTGGAGAGCGTGACCTGCCAATCATGGGAATTCTGCTCAAAGCATTTGCCGTGGATAAGCCGACATTTGCCATCGCGTTGAAAAGCCAGCAGCCGGAAGGCACAATTCGCATCGGCGATCAAGTCACACTCCAATGACGGAAAAGCGTCGCTTAAGCACACGCTGTAGGGCGACGCGCGAAAGCGGCGCGCGCCCTAAGCGTGCGCGTTAGGCGCCGCGACAACGGAAATTGCATGTTGATTCACGGTAAGTGTCACTGCGGGAACATCTCCTTCTCCCTTAGTTGGGAGCCTGATCCCGCTGAAATTCCGGCCCGCGCATGTAACTGCTCGTTTTGCAGCAAGCACGGCGGCGTGTGGACCTCCAATCCGCGGGGTGCTTTGGAAGTGAGGGTCAAGGATCCAGCCCTGGTATCGAAATACGCGTTCGGCACCCGTACCGCAGAGTTCCACATCTGCGCCCGGTGCGGCATAGTGCCCGTCGTCACCAGTCTGATCGACGACCATCTTTACGCAGTTGTCAGCGTTAACGCGTTCGATGGTATTGATCAATCGCTCCTTCGCAGTGCCCCGGCAAGCTTCGATGGTGAGGCAACCGAGTCTCGCTTGGCGCGAAGGAAGCGGAATTGGATTGCCGATGTCAAATTTGTCGGAAGCGGCACCTAACATGTTGGCGCAGCTGACGCGCTAGAAGCCGCGCGCGGCCGAACAAGAACGTTGGGCGTCACAGGGCGATAACGAGGAGAGTTCATCATGAAAGCTGAAGAGTTGCGGTCTATACAGGGTCCTCTGAAAGAACGCTACCGTGAGGCGCCCGACGCCGCGCTAATCACTCTGCGCGCACAAGGGCGCCTCGGTGAAAGTGTGAGCTGCAAGATTGAGACAGGCAAAGCCCTCGTTGTTGCCGGTTTACATCCCGCCACGGGCGGGAGTGGCCAAAGCGCTTGCTCGGGGGACATGCTGCTCGAAGCTCTAGTGGCCTGCGCCGGGGTGACGCTGAACGCCGTGGCCACGGCACTCGGCATAGATTTGCGAGACGCCTCGCTCCAGGCGGAAGGTGACCTCGACTTCCGTGGAACTCTGGGCTTGTCAAAGGAAGTTCCCGTCGGCTTCCAGAACATTCGCCTGCAGTTCACGCTCGACACCGACGCCTCGGAAGAGCAACTGGCGACGCTACTGCGGCTGACGGAGCGGTATTGCGTTGTGTACCAGACGCTTGCACATCCGCCGGCACTGGCGGTCACTCGCAAATCTGCAGCAGGCTGAGCACCTTTCGGGGCCCGTCAGCTTTCAAGCTCGACCGCCCAGGTCGCCAGGATACGGTCTTCCTCGACCAGCGTGCCGCGCGCACGGTAGTGGGTATCGTCGATCTGCTGGATGGACTCGAAGCCGCGGTAGCGCCCGCTCGCGCTGGCGTAAAACGAAAGGATCGCATCGCCCGCGAGGACGAAGCGCCCGCGCAGCTCGCCGTAGGCCTGGCTGTGCGAAGTCCAGTGCGTCGTATGCGACCCGGGCGCGAACGGCGTGACCTCGTAGCGGCTGCGCGTTTCGGCGCGGCCCGCGCCCGTGATCCGCATCACGCCCTCGCAGCTCCAGAGCCCCGCCGCGTGCGCGATGCGCGTCTCGCCCGTCACCGGCGAGGCGACACCCGCCGCGTCCCAGTAGGTGCCGCTCGCGCGCCAGACGCCTTCGCGCAACAGGAAGCTGTGCGCCAAGGCGCTTCAGCCGTGGAACGCGACGCTGTCGGGCGGCGCCTGGGTGCGCTCGGCGTCGGTGTAGTCGCGCAGCACGCCCGCCACCCGCAGCCGGTAGCCGGCGAAGACCCCGCCGCGGCCTTTGGCCTGCGCCTCGCGGTGCCCGGCCAGCTTGCGCCAGCTGCGCACCGCCTCCTCGTCGCGCCAAAACGACAGGGAGACGAAGCGTCCCGGCGTGGTGATGCTCTCGAAGCGCTCGATCGAAACGAAGCCGTCGGCGCGCTCGAGCTCGGGCTTGAGCGCGGCGGCGAGGTCGAGGTACTCCTGCTTGCGCCCCGGGGCCGGGGTGAACTCGAAGATCACGGCAATCATGATGTCTCCTTCCCGGCTCAAATATACTCTGCGCACGTATGATCCCGCGCCACTTCCGCTTCTGGCCCAAGGGCCTGCCGCGCTCGCTCAGTTTCCCGCGCACGCCGCTGCACGAGCTGCTCGAGGTTTCGGCGCGCCGCTACCCGCAAAAGCCCGTGAGCTGGTTTTTCGGCGCGGCGCTCGCCTACCGCGACGCGCACGAGCAGGCCCTGCGCCTGGCCGGCTTCCTGCAGCAGGCCTGCGGCGTGCGGCCCGGCGACCGGGTGCTGGTCGACCTGCAGAACAGCCCCCAGTTCCTGCTCGCGGCCTACGCGATTTCGCGCGCCGACGCGGTGATGGTGCCGGTGAGCCCGATGTGCGTGGCCGACGAGCTCGCGCACTATCTCGAGGACAGCGGCGCGCGCACGGCGATCGTCGGCCAGGAGGTCTGGCCGAGGATCTCGGACCTGATCGGACGCACCCCGCTCGAGCGCGTGGTCGTCGCGGCCTACGCCGACTACGCCTCGCCCGAGAGCGATCTGCCGCGTCCCGAGGCGGTGGCGGCGAAACGCGAGCGCATCGATGCGCGCGGGGTGACGCTCTGGCCGCACGCGCTCGCGGTCGGCCACGCCGCGGCGCCTTCGCGCGCGCAGGCCGACGCCCTTGCCGTCATGCCCTACACCTCGGGCAGCACCGGCCGGCCCAAGGGCTGCATGCACACCCACGCCACGGTGATGTTCAACGTCGCCGGCGCGGTGCTGTGGGAAGGCATCCACCAGGATGCGGTCGCGCTGTCCACTGCGCCGATGTTCCATGTCACCGGCCTGGTGCACACGCTGCACGCCTGCGTCTATTCCGGCTCGACCATGGTGATCCAGCCGCGCTGGGACGCCGAGCTCGCCGCGCGCCTGATCGAGCGCCACCGCTGCACCCACTGGGCCAACGTGCCGACCATGGTGGTCGATCTGCTGTCGCACCCCGCGGCGCTCGCGCACGACGTGTCGTCGCTCGACTGCGTGTTCGGCGGCGGCGCGTCGATGCCCGAAGCGATCGCCCAGAAGCTCTACGACACCTGCGGCATCCGCTACATGGAAGGCTACGGCATGACCGAGACCATTTCGCAGACCCACAGCAATCCGCCCGACCGCCCGAAGATGCAATGCCTCGGCATCCCGGTGTTCGACACCGAGTCGCTGGTGATCGACCCCGACAGCCTCGCGCTGCTCGAGCCCGGCGCGCAGGGCGAGATCGTGGTGCGCGGGCCGCAGCTCCTGACCGGCTACTGGAACAACGAAAAGGCCTACCGCGAGTCGTGGGCCGAAATCGGCGGCAAGCGCTTCTTCCGCACCGGCGACCTGGGGCGCACGGACGAGGAAGGCTACTTCTTCATCTCCGACCGCTTGAAGCGCATGATCAACGCCGCCGGGCTAAAGGTCTGGCCGGCCGAAGTCGAGGCCACGATGTACCACCATCCCGCGATCCAGGAGTGCTGCATCATCGCCGCGCCCGACGCGCGCCGCGGCGAGACGGTCAAGGCGGTGGTGGTGCTCAAGCCCGAGTTCCGCGGCAGGCTCGGCGGCGAGGAGATTTTGGCCTGGGCGCACGAGCAGATGGCGGCTTACAAGTCGCCGCGCCTGATCGAGTTCACCGACGCGCTGCCGCGCACGGCTTCCGGCAAGATCCAGTGGCGCGCATTGCAGGAACGCGAATTCGCACTCCAGGGGAGGCAAACATGAAAGCGATCGGCAGGATCTTCCTCACCGGCCTGCTCACCGTGCTACCGGTGCTGGCGACGGTGTACTTCACGCTCTGGCTGGTCGCAGCAGCCGAGCAATTCTTCGGCAAGCAGCTCGAATGGCTGCTGCCGGACGAGTACTACCGCACCGGCATGGGCCTCGCGCTGGCGCTCGTCGCCATCTTCCTCGTCGGCCTGATGATGCACGCCCTGCTGTTCCGGCGCCTGTTCGCGCTGGCCGAGAGGCTGCTGCTCGAGATTCCGCTGGTGCGCTCGGTCTACTCCGCGCTGCGCGACCTGTTCGGCCTGTTCGCCGAACACCGCGAGGCTCAGGCGCTGCAGGTGGTCTCGGTCGAGCTGCCCGGCAGCGGCCTGCGCGTGCTCGGCTTCGTCACTCGGCGCGACTTCGCCGACCTGCCCGACGGCGTGGGCCGGGCGGGCGAGCTCGCGGTCTACCTGCCGATGAGCTACCAGATCGGCGGCTACACCGTGTTCCTGCCGCGGGAGCGGGTGACGCCGGTCGCCATGTCGCGCGAAGACGCGATGAAATTCATCCTCACCGCGGGCCTGAAATCGAGAGCGCTAGCGCCGTCGTAGATCGGGCAGCAGGAGCAACGCGGCCACGGCGCCGACCGCCGCGGCGCCGAGCAGTCCGTGCGCGAGCGAGCCGAGGCGCTCGCCGAGCCAGCCGATCGCCGGCGGGCCCGCCATCTGGCCGATGCCGTAGAGCACCGTGACCCAGGCCGCGGTGCGCCGCGCGCTTTTCGGCGCGAGGACGCGCGCCTGCGCGAGCGACAGCGCGGGAACCCCGAGGAAAGTGGCGCCGAACACCATGCCGGCGACAGTCGCGGTAAGCGGGCGCGGGTCGAGCGCCACCAGCAGGATGCTCGCCGCGTGCAGCACGTTGGCCGCGAACAGCGCACCGACTGCGCGCACGCGCCGCCGCACCCAGCTCCAGAGCCAGACCGAGGGCGCAGCGAAAACGCCCACCACGACCCACACCAGCGCCGCGGCGCGCCGGTCGCCCGAGGCGATGGCGTTGACGAAGAAGGTGGTCGCGGCGCCGAAGGCGAAGCCGAACGCGGCGTAGGAAACCGCCAGGCGTACCAGCGGCGCCGACAGCGGCGGCGCCGGCTCGTCGCCGACATGGCCCGCGGCCTCGCCGCGCGGCAGGCGCAGCACGAACGGCGCGCACAGCAGGCCCAGAACCCCGGCCGCGAGCCAGCCGCTGCGCCAGTCGGCGAGCCACGGCAGCACCGCGGCGCACGACAGCGCGATGCCCAGGCCGACGCCCGCCAGCGGCCGCAGATCCTCCGGCGCACGCGCCGCGCGCGCGTAGGCGTCGAGCGAGCCGAGGAACAGCAGCGCGCCGCCGTACCCGGCCGCCGCGCGCGCGGCGATCCACAGCGGATAGCTCGGCGCAAGCGCCATGGCGAAGGCGCCCACGAGGACCAGCACGAAGCCGAGCGGCACCGCGCCGATGCGGCCTTCGCGTGCGCGCAGCGCGAGCCAGATGCTGGCAGCCAGGTAGCCGGCGAAGTTTGCGCCGGCGACGATTCCCGCCTGCGCCGCGTCGAGCCCCGCCGCGGCGCGCATGTCCGGCAGCAGCGGCGTGAGCACGAACCGGCCGACGCCCTGCGCCGCCGCGCTGGCGAGCAGCGCGCCGGTGAGCAGCAATCCCGCCGTGCGCTCAGGCCTCAGGGCGGCGCCCCTCGTAGGCCGCGCGCATCAGCGCCAGGACGCCTTCGTATTCCACGGGACGCGGGTTCGGGTAGGGACTCTCGAGCGCGATCTTCGCCGCGCGCTCGAGATCCGCTTCGCGCATGCCGATGGCCGAGAGTCTCGTTTCCAGATTGAGTTTCAGTTCCAGATCGTAGAGACCGCCCGGCGCGTCGCCCGCACCGAGCGCGCGCGCCACGCGCGCCATCGCCTCTGGCGCAGCGTCGCGGTTGTAGCGCGCCGCGTGCGGCAGCACGATCGAGTGGGTCTCGGCATGCGGCAGGTTGAAGCTGCCGCCCAGCGTGTGGCACAGCTTGTGGTGCAGCGCCACTCCCGTGGCGCCGAGCGCGACCCCCGCCAGCCAGGCGCCGTAGAGGGCGTCGCTGCGCGCCTCGAGGTCGCTCGGGTCTTTCACGATCAGGGGCATCGACGCGGCCAGCGCGCGAATCCCCTCCTCCGCCATGAGCGAGGTGATCGGGTTGGCATCCTGCGCGTAGAGCGCCTCGACGCAGTGCGCGATCGCGTTCATCCCGCTCGCGGCCGAAGTGGCCGGCGGCAGCCCGAGCGTGAGCGCCGGATCGTAGATCACCGCCTTCGGCAGCACGCGCGCGTCGCGTGCGGTGCGTTTCAACCCGCCCTCGGTCAGGCCGTAGACCGTCGTCATCTCGGAGCCCGAGTAGGTGGTCGGCACGGCGACGATCGGAAGCCCCGAGGTGAGCGCAATCGCCTTGGCCAGGCCGGTGGTCGAGCCGCCGCCGAGCGCCACGCAGCAGTCCGCGCCCAGTTCGCGCGCGACGCGGCGCGCGTCCTCGGCCACCGCCAGCGGGACGTGCATCGCCGCCTTGTCGTACACCCCGGCGGCGCGCGACCCCAGGTTCTCGGCGAGGCGCCACGCGCTCCGCGCCTGCCCGGGGGTCGACAGCAGCAGCGCACGCTTCGCGCCGAGCCGGTCGAGCTCATCCGGCAGCCGGGCGAGCGCCCCGGCGCCGAACACCACCCGGCCCGGCCATGCGTTGTAGACGAACGGCTTCATAGGCGCACCCGCAGGATAAACGGATAAATGGACAGAGCAGTCGAGGTTCGCAGTTTACTGCGCCGCGGCATTGACTTTAACCTGACGAAAAGCTGAAGATGCCTTCCCCGCGACAAAGCGGACCGATATGAAAAGGGGAGGAACCATGAAGAGAAAGATGCTGACGGCAGCGATTGGACTCGCATTCGCAGTTGCCGCAAACGGAGCTTTCGCCAAGGGCGACGAGCAGAACCTGGAAAAGCTGGGCAACTTCCAGCGCACCGACACGCAGCCGGGCAAGGTCGTCCCGCAAGGCGGCAAGTACGCGGAGAACCTGAAGAAGGTCCTGCAGCGGATCAAGCTGCCCGACGGCTTCAAGATCGAGCTGTTCGCGATCGTGCCCGACGCGCGCCAGATGGCGGTCAGCCGCAACAAGGCCACGGTCTGGGTCGGCACCCGCAAGTCCACCGTGTGGTCGGTCACCGACCGCGACATGGACAACGTGGCCGACACGGTCGACGAGTTCAGCCCGAGCGTCAAGTTCGACGATCCGGCCGGTACCTGCTACTCGCCCGACGGATTCCTGTTCGTGGTCGAGCGCAACCGCGTGATGATGTTCCCGGCGGCGGAATACTTCATGGAAGGCCCCGACACGGTCGCGGTCGCGATCGTCAAGCAGGGCGAGCTGATTCCGCCGGAAGAGGAATCGTACAACCACACCGCGCGCGCCTGCGTCATCGGGCCCGACAACAGGCTCTACATCACCCTCGGGCAGCCGTTCAACGTCACCCCGAAGGAGAAGATCGACATGTACCGCAAAGTGGGCATGGGCGGCATCGTGTCCTTCAACCGAGATGGCGGCGACCGTCAGGTCATCCTGACCGGGATGCGCAATTCTTCCGGGCTCGACTTCAATCCCAAGGATCACAGCCTGTGGTTCACCGACAACCAGGTCGACGGCATGGGAGACGAGATTCCTCCGGGCGAATTGAACAAGGTGCTCGCCTCGAACGGCAAGCTGCACATGGGCGGCTGGTACGGCTTCCCGTGGTATGGCGGCGGCGGCACCAGGACCGACGAGTACAAGAACACGGCGATCCCGAAGGAGCTGGCGGCCAAGTACGTCAAGCCCCAGGTGGAAATGATCGCGCACGCGGCGGACCTGGGAATGATGTTCTACACCGGCAAAATGTTCCCGGCCAAGTACCACAACGCGATCTTCAGCGCGCAGCACGGCTCGTGGAACGCGGTCAAGCCCAGGGGTGCGCGGGTGATGGTGACCTACCTCGACGCCAAGGGTAACGCGACGACGACCGAGCCGTTCGCCGAAGGCTGGATGAACGAGAACGGCGTCTATGAGGGTCGTCCGGTCGACGTAAGGCAGTACGTCGACGGCTCGATCCTGGTCTCGGACGACAAGGCGGGCGCGATCTACCGCATTTCGTATCAAGGCAAATAACCGCTGCGGAAGCAACATGGGCCGGGCCTTGCGCCCGGCCCATTTATTTGTGGAGCGGAACAAGATGCGTAATTCGAAAACAGGCGTTTTGATCGCCTCGCTGCTGGCAGTCGCGTCAGGATCGCTTATCGGAACGGCGCGCGCCGGCGAGTCTGCGCCGCCCCTGGTGCAGACCCAGTGCGAGAACTGCCACGGCGTGGACGGCATCGCGGTGCTGCCCGGCGCGGCCAATCTGAGCGGCCAGCAGAAGGAGTACCTGGTCGAACAACTGCGTGCGTATCGCGCCGGGAGGCGGCAGAATCCGCAGATGAGCGTGATCGCGAAATCGCTCACCGATGAAGACATCGACAAGCTGTCGGACTGGTATTCCTCGATCAAGATTACGGTGGAAAGACCCGAATGAATGCTGCTCGCCGCGCAAGCCTGATCTTGTTCCTGCTGTGCCTGCCGGCCGCGGTTCGAGCGCAGCAGGCGGAAGACGCAGTCACCGTCACCGCGACCCGCACCGAGCGCCCCAGCCTCGAGGTTCCGGCTTCAATCGACAAGCTCTACGGCGACGACATCCACTTCGGCCGGCCCGAGGTCAACCTGTCCGAGTCGCTCGGCCGCGTGCCGGGGATCGTGGCGCAGAACCGGCAGAACTACGCGCAGGACCTGCAGATTTCTTCGCGCGGCTTCGGTGCGCGCTCGACCTTCGGCATCCGCGGCCTGCGCCTGCTGGTGGACGGGATCCCGGCCAGCATGCCCGACGGCCAGGGCCAGGTATCGCACATCGACCTCGGCTCGACCGACCGCATCGAGGTGCTGCGCGGGCCGTTCGCGGTCATGTACGGCAACGCCTCGGGCGGCGTGATCAACATCTTCACCCGCGACGGCGCGGCCGAGCAAGGCGTGGAGGGCCGGCTCGAGGCGGGCTCGTTCGGCACCAAGCGCGAATCGCTCGAGGCCGGCACGCGCAGCGGCAGCATGGACTGGCTCGCGAGCGGCGCGCATTTCGAGACCGACGGCTACCGCGACCATAGCGCTGCCAAGCGCGACCAGGCCAACGCCAAGCTGCGCCTCGGCCTCGGCGGCGACACCGCCCTCAGCCTGGTCGCGAACGCCTTCGACAGCCCGGATATCCAGGATCCGGCCGGCCTGACGCGCACGCAGATGGAGGCGGATCCGACCCAGGCGATCGCCAACGCCTACACCTACGACACACGCAAAAGCATCCGCCAGAGCCAGGGCGGCGCGACGCTGGAGCACCGGCTCGAATCGGGAACCCTCGCCTTCACCGCCTACGGCGGCCAGCGCGCGGTGACGCAGTACCTTTCTATCCCGTATTTCGTTCAAACTTCCGCCCCGACTCAGTCCGGCGGCGTGATCGACCTCCACCGCAACTACGGCGGTGGCGGCCTGCGCCTGACGCGCAACACCGCGCTCGGCGGGCGACCGCTCACGCTCACTCTCGGCGGCGAGTACGAGCGCATGGCAGAGCACCGGCGCGGCTTTCTTAACGTGTTCGGCGTCATCGGCGCTTTACGACGCGACGAGGACGACACCGTGTCGAGCACCGCGTTCTATGTGCAGGGCGAGTGGGACTTCGCCGAAAAGTGGATCGCGCTCGCCGGCGTACGCACCAATACGGTTTCGTTCGATTCGGTCGACCACTACATCGCGCCGGGCAATCCGGACGACAGCGGCGGTCGCGACTTCAGCGCCACCACGCCGGCGGTCGGTCTGCTGTATCGTCTTGCGCCGGCGACCAGCGTATACGCGAACTACGGGCGCGGTTTCGAGACCCCAACCTTTGCCGAGCTCGCCTACAAGCCGGGCGGCGGGACGGGCCTGAACTTCGCGCTCGAGCCTGCCAGGAGCCGGAGCGAGGAAGTCGGCGTCAAGACCCTGATCGGCACCCACCTGCGCCTGAACGCCGCGCTGTACGACGTCGAGACGAGCGACGAGATCGTGGTCGACAGCAGCAGCGGCGGGCGCACCACCTACAAGAATGCCGGGCGCACGCGCCGGCGCGGAATCGAGCTCGGCGCCGACGCGAACCTGCCGCACGGCTTCGACGCCTCGCTCGCCTGGACCGTGCTCAACACCGAGGTGCTCGATAGCTACACCAGCACGAGCGGCACCGTCGCCGCCGGCAATGCGCTGCCGGGAGTTCCGCGCGCCACGCTGTACGGCGAGCTGCGCTGGCGCCATGCGCCGAGCGGGTTCAGCGCCCTGCTCGAGGTCCAGCACCGCTCGCGCATCCCGGTCAACGACCTGAATTCCGACTACGCCGACGCGTACACGCTCGCCAACCTCGCGCTCGGTTTTGCCCAGCGCGCGGGCGACTGGCGCCTCTCGGAGTTCCTGCGCGTCGAGAACCTCGCCGACACGCGCTACGTCGGCTCGGTGATCGTGAACGACGGCAACGGCCGCTTCTTCGAGCCCGCGCCCGGGCGCAACTCGATGATCGGGGTGCAGGCGAAGCTGCCGCTCTAGCCTCAGTTGTAGTGCAGCCCGCCGTTGACCGCCACGGTCTGGCCGGTCATGTAGGCGTTGCCGGCCAGCATCACCACCACTGCCGCCACTTCGTCCCCAGTGCCCAGGCGCCCGACCGGAATCCTGGCCTCGCTCTCGGCGCGGTGCGACGCGGTCATGTCGCTCTCGATCAGCGACGGCGCGACCGCGTTCACGGTCACGCCGTCCTTGACCAGGCGCGCGGCGTAGCCGCGGGTGAGCCCCTCCATGCCGGCCTTGGAGGCGTTGTAGTGCGCGCCGACGATGCCCGCGCCGCGCGCGGCGCCGGAGGAGATGTTGACGATACGGCCCCAGCGCCGCTCGCGCATGCCGCGCCAGACCGCCTGGGTGCAGAGGAACGCCGACTTGAGGTTGACCGCGATCGTGCGGTCGAAATCGGCCTCGTTCAGCTCCTCCAGCCCGCGCCGCAGAGCGACACCGGCGTTGTTGACCAGGATGTCGACCGGCCCGAGCGTCGACTCGACCGCCGCGACCATGCGCGCGACCTGTGCGCCGTCGGACACGTCGGCGCCCAGCGCGACGCTCCTGCGCCCGAGCGCGCGGATCGCCGCCGCCACCGCCTGCGCGTCGTCCGCGCGCGCGCGATAGTTCACCGCCACGTCGGCGCCGGCCGCGGCGAGCGCGAGCGCAACCGATTTGCCGATGCCGCGCGAAGCGCCGGTCACCAGCGCCACGCGCCCCGCCAGATTCGCCGTCATAGCCGCTTCGCCACTTCTTCGAGCATCACTTCGGTCGCTCCGCCGCCGATCGACTGCACGCGCGCGTCGCGCGCCATGCGCTCGATGTCGCTGCCGCGCATGTATCCAGCGCCACCGTGAAACTGCAGGCAATCGTACATCACCTCGTTCACCAGCTCGCCGCAGTAGGCCTTCGCCATCGAAACCTCCTTCACGCAGTCGCGCCCCTGCGCGTCGAGCCAGGCCGCGCGATAGACCAGCTCGCGGCCGGCCTCGATCCGCCCGGCGAGCGCCGCCAGGCGCTGGCGCAGCGCCTGCTTGTCCCACAGCGGCGCGCCGAACGCCTTCCGGGTCTTCACGTACTCGAGCGTCAGCTCGAGCGCGCGCTGGCTCTCGCCCATCGCCATCGCCGCGAGCGCGATGCGCTCGTTCTGGAAATTGCGCATGATGGCGTAGAAGCCGCGCCCCTCTTCGCCCAGCAGCTCCGCCGGCGCGTCCTCGAACACCAGCTCGGCGGTGTCCGAGCAGCGCCAGCCCATCTTGTCCAGGCGCCGCCCGAGCGAGAAACCAGGGGCGCCCTTTTGCAGCGCGAACATCGAGATTCCCTTCGAGCCCGCGGCCGGATCGGTCCTGGCGGCGACGAAAACCAGGTCCGCGAGCGCGCCGTTGGTGATGAACATCTTGCTGCCGCGCAGCCGCCACGCACCGCCTTCGCGCCGCGCGCTGGTGCGGATCGACTTCACGTCCGAGCCGGCGTCGGGCTCGGTCACCGCCACCGCGGTGATCAGGTCGCCGGCGACGATGCCCGGCATCCAGCGCTCGAGCTGCGCCTGCGAGCCGGCGCGCGCGAGGTGCGGCGAGGCCATGTCGGTATGCACCAGCACCGTGGCCGCGAAGCCGCCGAAGCCCGAGCGCCCCAGCTCCTCGGCCAGCAGCGCGGTGGCGAGCGCGCTCAAGCCTGCGCCGTTGTACTGCTCCGGGTAGCGCAGGCCGAGGAAACCGTAGCGGCCCATCTCGCGCAGCACCTCGCGCGGCACGTAGCCCTGCTCCTCCCAGGCGGGAGCCTGCGGCACGACTTCCTTGGTCACGAAGCGCCGCAGCGTCTCGCGCAGCAGGCGGTGAGTCTCATCGAAGTAGGGCGAAAGCATCGTTAGCGGATCTTACGGCGTTCTAAATCGGGGTCAGAGTCGATTATTTCGCTAGGCGGAAAATGTGACTCTGACCCCGATTATTCGATTATTTGGTCGCGAGGCGGCGGCGGAATTCGAGAGCGAGCAGCGGCAGGCCGAGCGCGGCGACGGCGAACACCGGCCGGGTGCCGAAGTGGTCGACGATGCGGGCCGAGATCCACACCCCCGCCGATTGGCCGGTGAACAGCGACAGCGCGAACAGCGACACCGCCGCGCCGCGCGCTTCGGGCGCCATCTGGGTGGCGTGCACCTGCAGCGTGTTGTGCAGCATGTAGAGGCCGGTTCCGGCGGCCGTCAGGCAGGGCACGGCCCAGGCCGCGCTCGGCGCGGCGATCATGCCGAGCCAGGCGAGCCCGAGCAGGGTCCCGCCCGCCAGCACCAGCCCGCGCTCGCCCAGGCGCGGAACGATGCGCCCCGCGGTCGCCGCGTACAACAGCCCGCCGGCGGCGAACGCGGTCACCAGCGCGCCGCTCGCGCCGAGGCTCACCCCGAGGCGCTCGTGCAGGTGCAGCGCGACGAACGACAGCGCGCCGTAGAACAGCAGCGCCTCGGTGAACACCGTCACCAGCATCACCCGCACCCAGGGCAGGGAAAGTAGTCCGCCCATGCGACGGAAGGCGTCCGGCACCGAGACCGCGGCGCCGCCGGTGCGCCGGGTGAGCGGGTTACCGCGCAACTCGAGCGCGAGCAGCGCAGCGATCACGAGATAGAGCACGCCCAGCACCACGAACACCGCGCGCCAGCCGAAGATCTCGCCCAGCACTCCGCCCGCGGTCGTGCCGAGGGCGACGCCGAACATCTGGCCGATCAGGAAGCGCGCCAGCACCGGCTGACGCCGCTCGTAAGGAACGACGTCGCCGATCCAGGCCATCGAGACCGGGATCAGCGCGCCGACCGTCGCGCCCGAAACGAAGCGCGCCACGACCAGCCAGCCGAGCGAGGGCGCCGCGGCGCAGGCGAAGGTCCCCAGCGCCGAAAGCGCGGTCGCCGCCGTCACCACGCGGTATTTGCCGATGCGGTCGCCGACCGGCCCGTGCACCACCTGCAGCAGCCCGTAGGCGACCGAGAAGCCGGTGATCACCGCCGCCGCGGCGCCGGGTGTGACCCGGTATTCGCTCGCGATCAGCGCCAGCAGCGGGTCGGTGACCCGCAGCCCCGCCGCGCTGGCGAGCGCGGCGAGCGAGAGCAGGACGATGGCGCGGCCGGTCATGAGGCCGGCAAGTATCCGCGATTCGCGCGCCGTTATCGAGACTTAAGTCAGTCTTAATGTTCCGCGCAGCAGAATCGGCCCGCCGTTCACGCTCGGAATCCCGTTGAGAACTCCCTTTCGCCTCGCCCTCGCCGCCTTGTGCTCCGTTTGCGCCGGCTGCGCGAGCTACCGGCCCGAGCCGCTCGACACCGCGCCGCGCATGGCGCGCGACGTCGCTCACATCGAGGTCGATGCGGCGCGCATGCCGCTGCCCGCGCTGCGCTCGCACCGCTTCGACCCGGGCGACGGGCTCGACATCGACGAGGTGGCGATGCTCGCGGTGGCCAACAACCCGCGGCTCAGGCTCGAGCGCGACCGGCTCGGCGTGGCGCGCGCGCAGGCCTTCGCCGCCGGCCTGCTGCCCGACCCCCAGCTCGCGCTGACGCGCGACTTCCCGACCAACGGCGGGCCCGGCGACACCAGCGCGTTCAGCGCCGGCCTGTCCTACGACGTCAACGCGCTGCTGACCCGTTCGGCGCGCTCGGCGGCGGCGAGCGCGTCGGCGCGCCAGGTGAACCTCGAACTGCTGTGGCAGGAATGGCAGGTCGTCGGACGGGCGCGGCTGCTGTTCGTGCGCAGCCTGGAACAGCAGCGCCTGCTCGATGTCTTGCATGAAAACCAGAAATTATTTGCAAAGCGCTACCGGTATGTCCAGGCCGCGCTGGCCGAGGGCAACACGACGCTCGACGCGGCCGCCGCCGACCTCGCCGCGCTGCAGGACGCCGGGCGCCAGATCAACGAGCTCGAGCGCCAGCAACGACGCAACCGGGTCGATTTGAACCGCCTGCTCGGCCTGGCGCCCGACGCCGAGTTGCGCCTGGTCGGCGGCGCCGCGCTGCCGCCGCTGGACGCGGCGCAAGTCAAGGCTTCGCTCGCCCAGCTCGCGCGCCGCCGCCCCGACCTGCTCGCGCTCGAGGCGGGATACCAGAGCCAGGAGGAGCGCTTTCGCGCCGCCGTGCTGGCGCAGTTCCCGGCGCTCAACGTCGGCCTGACGCGCGCGCGCGACACCAGCAACCTGTACACGCAGGGCCTCGGCATCACCCTTTCGCTGCCGATCTTCGACGGCAATCGCGGCAACGTGGCGATCGAGCGCGCCACGCGCCGGCAGCTGCACGACGAGTTCCAGCTGCGCCTGAACGACGCCGCCGCCGAGGTCACGGCCCTGCTCGGCGACCAGAAGCTGCTCGCGGCGCAGCTGGCGGGCGTGAAGTCCGCGCTCGCGACACTCGAGCAGGCCTCGGCGTCCGCGGCGGCAGCGCTGCAGGCCGGCAACCTGGGCGAGCTCGCCTACGCCAACGTGCAGTCGGGCCTGCTCGCCAAGCGCGTCGAGGCGGTCACGCTCGAGCAGCGCATCCTGGAGCAGCGCATCGCCATCCTCACTCTCGCCGGGAGCACCGCCAAGTGAAACGCCTCCTCATCGCCCTGTTCGCGTTCTCGCCGCTATTCGCCGCCGCGGCCGATGCGCCCAGCGTGCTGGTACGCACCGAGCCGCTGCGCCGGCATGCGATCAACGAGACCCTGGTCGGCTACGGCACGCTCGCGCCCGAGATCGGCGGCACGATCAACCTCAGCCTGCCGCGGCCCGGCCGCATCAGCGCGTTCGACGTCAGCCCGGGGCAGGTGGTGAAGCAAGGCACGAAACTGCTCGAGTTCCGCACCGCCGCCGGCGCGGCGCTCGGCTACCGCCAGGCACAGAACGCGCTTGCGTATGCGCGCTCCGAGCTCGCGCGCACCGAGCAGCTGCGCGCGCAGAAGCTCGCCACCGGGTCGCAGGTCGCGGCCGCGCGCAAGACGCTCGCCGACGCGGAGGCGGCGCTCGAAGCCCAGCGCAGGCTCGGCACCGGCACCGCCAGCGAAACGGTGAAGGCGCCGTTCGACGGCGTGGTGGTCGGCATTGGCGCCGCGCTCGGCGACCGCCTCGCGGCGGGGGCTTCCGTGCTCAAGCTGGCGCGCCTGTCGGGGCTGCGCGTGCTGCTTGGCATCGAGCCCTCCGACAGCTTCGCCGTGCGCCCCGGAATGCCGGTGCGGCTCACGCCCGTGTTCGACGCCGAGCGCAAGGTCGAGGCGCACGTCGCCGCGGTGCACGGCATGGTCGACCCGCAGACGCAGCTGGTGAACGTAGTGGTCAGGATCGACTCCGGGAATCTGCTGCCCGGCATGCGGGTGAAAGGCGAGATCACGCTCGCCAGCCGGACCGGCTGGGCGGTGCCGCGCTCCGCGGTGCTGCACGACGGCGACGGCAACTATCTGTTCCAGGTCAGCGAAGGCGTCGCGCGGCGCGTCGCGGTGACGGTCGAAAGCGACGGCGACAGGCTGCTCGGCATCAGCGGCGCCGGCCTCGACTCGGCGCTCAAGGTGGTGGTGCAGGGCAACTACGAGCTGTCCGACGGCATGGCGGTGCGCGAGGCGGCGCGATGAATTTCACCCAGTGGGTTCAGGCCCACCGGCGCTCGATCCTGTTCTTCCTCGCCATGCTCGCCCTCGCGGGAGCGTTCGCCGCGTTCAGGCTTCCGGTCACGCTCTTTCCCAAGGTCGACTTTCCGCGCGTGCTGGTTTCGCTCGAGGCGGGAGACCGGCCGGCCGACCTGATGGCGCTGCAGGTCACGGCACCGGTCGAGGAGGCGGTGCGGCGCGTGCCCGGCGTGCGCGACGTGCGCTCGACCACCAGCCGCGGCTCGGCCGACGTGTCGATCAACTTCGACTGGGGCACCGACATGGCGGCCGCGACCTCGCAGGTGACCGGCGCGATCAGCCAGATCCTGCCCGGTCTGCCACCCGGCACTCAGCTGCGCACCAAGCGCATGGACCCGACGGTGTACCCGATCCTCGCCTACAGCCTGACCTCCGACAGCCAGTCGCTTACCCGGCTGTACGACTTGGCGCGCTACCGGCTGCGTCCACTGCTGTCGAGCATCAACGGCGTGGCGCGCATCCAGGTGGTCGGCGGCGCACGCGAGGAATACCACGTGACGGTCGACCCGGCGCGGCTCGAGGCCTACGGGCTCGCGTTGTCCGACGTCTCGGCCGCACTGAGCGCGGCCAACGTGGTGACCGCGGTCGGCCGGATCGAGGACCACTACAAGCTCTATCTCGCGGTGTCCGACACGCGGCTGCAGAGCCTGGCGCAGATCGGCCGCACCGTGCTCAGGAGCGGCACCAACGGCCTGGTGCGGCTGAGCGACGTCGCTACCGTCACCGACAGCACCGTGCCGCAGTGGATTCGGGTCAACGCCGACGGCAAGGACGCGGTGCTGCTCGACGTCTACCAGCAGCCCGGCAGCAACAGCGTGCAGATCGCGGCCGACGTCGCCGCGCGCCTCAAGGGCTACGCAAAGCAAATGCCGCCGGGAGTGAAGGTCGCCAAGTGGTACGACCAGAGCGAGCTGGTGGTCGCCGCCGCGGCGAGCGTGCGCGACGCGATCCTGATCGGCGCCGCGCTCGCGGCGCTGGTGCTGCTCGCGTTCCTGCGCAACCTGAAAACCACCCTGATCGCGCTCATCGTGCTGCCCGCGGTGCTCGCCGCGACGGTGGTGCTGCTGTACGCGCTCGGCATGAGCTTCAACATCATGACCCTTGGCGGCATGGCGGCCGCGGTGGGACTGATCATCGACGACGCGATCGTGATGATCGAGCATATCGTGCGCCGCCTGCGCGGCGCGCCGGCCGACCACCACGGGCGGGTGATGGCGGCCGCGCTCGAGTTCGTGCGCCCGCTGGCCGGTTCGTCGGCCTCGACCATCGTCATCTTCGTGCCGCTCGCGTTCCTGACCGGGGTCACGGGCGCGTTCTTCAAGGCGCTCTCGCTCACCATGGCCGCCGGGCTGGTGATCTCGTTCTTCGTCACCTGGCTCGCGGTGCCGATCCTGGCCGACCACTTCCTGAACGAGAAGGACGCCAACCAGAAGGAAGGCGGCCGCCTGACCGAATGGATGCACGCGGCCTACGCCGCGCTCATGCACCGCGTGCTGGCGCGCCCGGCCTGGGCGCTAGTCGGCGTCGCGCCGCTGGTGCTGGCCGGCTGGCTCGCCTACCAGCACACCGGCTCGGGCTTCATGCCGACGATGGACGAAGGCGGCTTCATCTTCGACTACACTTCCCCTGCCGGCACCTCGCTCAGCGAGACCGACCGCCTGCTGCACCAGGTGGAGGACATCGTCAAGCGAAACCCGTACGTCGACACCTACTCGCGCCGCACCGGCACCCAGCTCGGCGGCGGCGTGACCGAGGCCAACGAGGGCGACTTCTTCATCCGCCTCAAGGACGAGCCGCGGCCGCCGATCGAGGACGTGATGGACCATATTCGCCAGCAGGTGGAGCAGAAGGTGCCCGGCCTGAACATCGAACTGGCGCAGCTGATGGAGGACGTGATCGGCGATCTGACCGCGGTACCGCAGCCGATCGAAATCAAGATCTTTTCCGAGGACGCGGCCCAGCTTTCACGCCTGGCGCACAAGGTCAGGGCGGCGATCGAGAAGGTTCCGGGCGTGGTCGACACGCGCAACGGCATCCACCCCGCGGGCGACGCGCTCGAAATCCACGTCGACCGCTCGAAGGCCGCGCTCGAAGGCATGAGCCCCGAGGCGGTGACCGCGCAGCTCGACGGCTATATGGCCGGCGTGGTGACGACGAAGATCGAGCACAATCCGAAGCTGATCGGAGTGCGCGTGTGGCTGCCGCGGGACTTGCGCACCACGGTGCCGGACATCGGGCGTCTTCTGCTGCGCGCCCCGGACGGACACCTGTTCCCGCTCGGGCGCGTGGCGAAGCTGGTCACGGTCAGCGGCCAGCCCCAGGTCAGGCGCGACAACCTCAAGCGCATGGTGGCGGTGACCGGGCGCATCAGCGGGCGCGACCTCGGCTCGGTGATTCGCGACGTGCGCCAGGTCATGGACCGGCCCGGCATGCTGCCCGCGGGCGTCTATTACGAGCTGGGCGGCCTGTACAAGCAGCAGCAGATCGCGTTCCGCGGCCTGGTCCAGGTGTTCGCCGCCGCGGTCGCGCTGGTGTTCCTGCTGCTGCTGTTCCTGTACGAGAGTTTTCGGCTGGCACTGTCGGTCATGGCCGCCCCGCTGCTCGCGGTGTGCGCGGTGTTCATCGGCCTGTGGGCCACCGGCATCGAGCTCAACATTTCCTCGATGATGGGAATGACCATGATCGTCGGCATCGTGACCGAGGTGGCGATCTTCTACTTCTCGGAGTACCGCGACCTGGCTGGCGACATGCCGCGCACGCAGGCGCTGATCGAGGCCGGCAAGAACCGCATGCGCCCGATCGCGATGACCACCTTCGCCGCGATCCTGACCCTGCTGCCGCTCGCCTTCGCCATCGGGCAGGGCTCGGCGATGCAGCAGCCGCTCGCGGTGGCGATCATCGCCGGGCTGGCGGTGCAGCTGCCGCTCGTGCTGGTGGTGATGCCGGCGCTGTTCGTGCTGCTGGGCGCCGGCGCCGATCGCGTTTCCTGACCACATGGAGGTCGACATGAAGACACTGGCCGCCTTTGCATTCACCGCCGCGCTCGCCCTGCTGCCGGGCGCCGCCGACGCCGCCGGGCAGGCGATCTACAAATCCTGGGAGCCCGACGGCAGCGTGACCTATGCCGCGCAACCGGAGCCCAACGCGACGAAAGTCCAGCGCATCGACATCCAGACCCTGTCGCCCGAGCAGCGCCGCGCCGCGCACCGCCTGCTGCTGATGGACCAGGCGACGATCAAGAAGGGCGACGCGATCCTGCAGCGCGAATGGACCAAGGTCGACAACGACATCACGCGCGCGCAAAAGGCGCTCGCGCACGCCGAGCAGGCGCTGCGAGACGGGCGCACGCCGCTGCCGGGCGAGCGACTCGGCATGCGCGGCGGCGGATCGCGCCTGGACGCGAAATATTTCGCGCGCATCAAGCGCCTCGAAGACGCGGTCAACGCCGCGCGCAAGAGGCTCGACAAGGCCTACGAGACGCGCAACAACCTGCGCGGTTAAGTGGGGCTTAACTGTCGGTGGCGCAAGCTGTGATCCATGTTCATCAACCAGAGGATCACGAACATGACTAGCGACAAAATGAAGCTCTTCACCACTGCGGCGCTCGGCGCCGCCCTGCTCGGCGCTGCGGTCGCGGCGCAGGCCTTCAGCGGCGAACAATACGCCAGCGGGGCCCGCGTCAGCCTCGACCAGGCGCGCGCGATCGCGCTCGAGGCGCACCCCGGCAAGATCGCCGACCAGGAGCTCGAGCGCGAGCAAGGCGGCAGCGGCCTGCGCTACTCGTTCGACATCGTCTCCGGCAAGGCGCGGCAGGAAGTCGGCGTCGATGCCAGGACCGGCAAGGTCCTGGAGAACAGCGTCGAGGGCCCGAACGCGGACTAGCGGCCCCGCGCAGGCCGGAGTGCCGGCGGCGAGTACGTTAACCTTCCGACTCCCGAGCGGCTAGGAGCAGGGCCCACGTGCTCGCCTACGTGCATCAACTGATTTCCTGGCTCGGCGCCCACCCGTACTGGGCGGGCGTGATCGTCGCCGCGATCACCTGCGCGGAAGCGCTCGCGTTCGTCGGCATGATCGTGCCCGGCGCCACGCTGATGATCGGCGCCGGCGCCCTGGTCGGTCTGGGAACGCTGGGCTTCTGGAGCACGTTCGCCTGGGCGGTGGCGGGAGCGGTGCTCGGCGACGGAATCAGTTACTGGATCGGGCACCGCTACAAGGACAGCCTGCGGTCGCTTCGGCTGCTGCGCGAGCGGCCGGCGCTGCTCGCGCGCGGCGAGGCCTTCTTCGATCGCCACGGCGGCAAGAGCGTCCTGCTGGCGCGCTTCATCGGCCCGGTGCGCCCCATCGTTCCGGTGGTCGCGGGCATGCTCGGCATGGCGCCCGCCCGCTTCTATTTCTACAACGTCCTTTCCGCGCTCGCCTGGGCGCCGGCGCACCTGCTGCCGGGGATGGCGTTCGGCATGTCGCTCGCGCTCGCCGGCCAGGTCGCCGGGCGCCTCGCGCTGCTGCTCGGCGCGCTGGTGGTGTTCGCGTGGCTGACGCTCTGGCTCTCGCGCGCGCTCTACCGCGCCCTGCAGCCGCACACCGCGCATTGGGCGGAGCACGCGCTGCACTGGACGCGCAGGCACCGCGCGCTGGCCTGGCTCGTCGGCGACGTGCTGGATCCCGCACGTTCCCTGCCGCGCGGTCTGCTGGTCTGGGTGGTTGTCCTGCTCTCGGGCGGCTGGCTCTTTCTCGGGGTGCTCGAGGACGTGGTGAGCGCCGATCCGCTCGTTTACGCCGGCAAGTCGCTGCACCAGCTGCTGCAGCATTTCCGCACCCCCGTGGGCGACCGCGTGATGGTCGCGATCACCGAGCTGGGCGACCCGGCCGTCGCCCTCGCGGTCGTCGCCGCGGTGCTCGCCTGGCTGCTGTGGCGGCGCACGTGGCGCGACGCGAGGTACTGGCTCGCCGCGGTGGTCTTCGGCGAGCTGGTCGTGGCCACGATCAAGGTCGCGCTGCACTTCCCGCGTCCTGACGGATTCGCCGCGGTCGCGACCAGCTACAGCTTCCCCAGCGGCCACGCCTCGATGAGCACCGTAATCTACGGTTTCCTCGCGGTGCTGGTTGCGCCCGCGTTTCGCGCCGGTTGGCGCTGGCTGCCGTACGCGGCGGCGGCGCTGCTCATCGGCGCGATCGCGTTCTCGCGCCTGTATCTCGGCGCGCACTGGCTCGCCGACGTGCTGGCCGGCGTCGGATTGGGCGGCGCCTGGGTGGCGCTCCTCGCGATCGCCCGCGAGCGCCACGGCGCGGGAAATCCGCCCATCCCCGGACTGGCCGTGGCGGCGGGACTGGCATTTCTTGCGGCAGGGTCATGGCATATCGCCGCCGGGCTGGAACGCGACCTGCAGCGCTACGCCGTGCGCCACGGCGTGCGCGAGATGTCCGCAGCGGGCTGGCGCGCCGACGGCTGGCGCAGCCTGCCCCAGTTCCGCAGAGACCTGGAGGGCGAGCGCGAGCAGCCGCTCAACGTGCAGTTCGCCGGCGAACTGGCGCGCCTGCGTCAGCGGCTCCAGGCCGCGGGCTGGCGTGCGCCGCCCGCACTCACGCCGCGCAGCGCGCCGCGCTGGCTGCTGCGCGATCCTTCGCTCGAGGAGCTTCCGGTCCTGCCGCAGCTCAACGGCGGCCGCTACGAGGCGCTGCTGCTGGTGCGCGACGCGCCGGCGAGCGCCGCGCCGGCGCGCCAGCTGATGCTTCGCCTCTGGCCGACCTCGGTGCGCCTGGAGCCGGGAGCGAGGCCTGTCTGGATCGGCACCGCCGCCTCGCAGCGAATCCGCAGGCTGCCGCTGATCAGCTTTCCGGTTCTGGACGATCACTTCGACCAGGCGGCCGCAGCGCTCGCGCGCTCGGCCGGCGACCTGAGCCCGCGCGAGGTGCGAAGCGTGGTCCAGGCGCGCGAGCCCGACTGCCGCCAGTGCGGCACGCTGCTGCTGCTCGAGGCGCGCGCGAGCGGGCCTTAAGCGGCGCTTAATTGTCGGCCGCGTAAGATCCGCAACTGAGGAGGTCACGATCTTGAGGCTGCTCCTGGTCGAGGACGACCCGATGATCGGCGAAAGTCTGGAGGAAGGCTTGCGCGGCGAGCGCTACGCGGTGGACTGGGTGCGCGACGGGCGCGGCGCCGAGCTCGCGCTCGAGAACGACGTCTACGACCTGGTGCTGCTCGACCTGGGCTTGCCGAAAAAGCAGGGTCTCGAGGTTCTCGCCGAGTACCGCCGCCGCGGCGGCGGCGCGCCGGTGCTGATCATCACCGCGCGCGATGCGCCGCCCGAGCGCGTCAGGGGCCTGGACAGCGGCGCTGACGATTACCTGGTCAAGCCGTTCGACCTCGACGAGCTCTACGCCCGCGCGCGCGCGCTGCTGCGCCGTGGCGCCGGCCGCACCAGCCCCGAGCTCTCATACGGCGGCGTGACGCTCAACCCTGCGACCCACGAGGCGCTCCTGGAGGGACGCCCGCTCAGCCTGTCGGCGCGCGAGTTCGCGCTGCTCGAGGCGCTGATGGACCGGCCGGGCGAAGTGGTCCCGCGCGCGGCGCTGGAGGAAAAGCTCTACGGCTGGAACGAGGAGGTCGAGAGCAACACGGTCGAGGTGCACATTCATTCCCTGCGCAAGAAGCTCGGCGCCGAGTTCATCAAGAACGTGCGCGGCGTCGGCTACAAGGTGCACAAGGCGCCGTGAGGACGATCCGTCGGCAGCTTCTGCTCTGGCTGCTGGGCGGCATGCTGGCCTGCACCGTGGTCGCGGGGCTCGCCATGTACCTCAAGGTGCGCGAGGAAACGAGCGAGCTGTTCGACTACCAGCTACAGGAGATCGCCGCCTCGCTGCCGCCCGGCTTTTCGGCCGCACCGCGCGAGCCCGGCGAGCACGCCCCGGAGCGGGACATCGCATTGCAGGTATGGGACAGCGCCGGCGCGCTGGTGTACGCCTCGCATCCCGCAATCGCCCTGCCCCGCCTTGCGCACGACGGCTTTCGCACCGTGCGTGCGGGCGACACCGAGTGGCGCGTATTCGGCCGCACGCGCCACGGCCGCTTCGTGCAGGTGGCGCAGGATCTCGACGCGCGCGACGAACTGGTGTTCGGCGTCGCGGCGCGCTCGCTCGCGCCGTTTCTGGCGCTGATCCCGGTGCTGGCGCTGCTGATCGGGATCGTGGTCGGCAGGAGCCTCGCGCCGCTGCAGCGCGTCGCGCGCGCGGTCGAGCTGCGCTCGCCCGGAGCGCTGCAGCCGCTTTCGACCGAGGGCATCCCGCCCGAGATCCAGCCGATGCTGCGGGCGCTGAACGATCTGCTCGGCAGGCTCGGCCACGCGCTCGAGTCGCAGCGCGCGTTCGTGGCCGACGCCGCGCACGAGCTGCGCACCCCGCTCACGGCGCTGAAGCTGCAGCTGCAGCTCGCCGAGCGCGCCGAACCGGGGCCCGCGCAGGCAAGCGCATTGGCGCGACTGCACGAGCGCCTCGACCGCGCGACGCACCTGGTCGAGCAGCTGCTCGCGCTCGCGCGCCAGGAACCTGCGCTCGAGGAGCGGGCGATGGAGCAGGTCGACCTGGCGCAGCTCGCGCGCGAGGTGGTGGCCGAGTACGATGCGCTGGCCGACAGTCGCGGCATCGACCTCGGCGTGGAAGTCGCGTCCGCCGCGGCGGTGCGCGGCCAGCGCGACGGCCTGCGCGTGATGCTCGGCAACCTGGTCGGCAACGCGCTGCGTTATACCCCGCGCGGCGGGAAGGTGGACGTGACCGTCGGCGCCGAGGCCGGCCGCCCGGCGCTGGGCGTGACCGACACCGGCCCGGGCATTCCCGCCGCGGAGCGCGAGCGGGTGTTCGACCGCTTCCATCGCGGCGAGGACGCGGACGCGCCCGGGACCGGCCTCGGGCTGGCGATCGTGAAGTGCGTCGCCGAGCGCCACGGCGCGACGGTGCGCCTGGCCGACGGCCCCCGCGGACGGGGACTCGACGTGCGCGTGACTTTCCCGCCGCGAGGAGGTTTGCCGCCGCGCCGGGACTGATGCAGTGCTGGCAACGGAGTACGATCGCGTCGACAGGGTGAGCTTATGTGGATCGCGCTCAAGATCGGTGTGCTGTACGGCGCGCCCGCGCTCGCGGCGGTGCTCGCGATCGCGTACTTCGCCCTGCTCTGGGTCCGCGTGCGGCGCGGCGCGCTTGGCTGCGCGAGGGCAGCCGCGCTCTACCCGCTCGCGCTGGTGCTCGCGCCGGCGGCGGTGGCGCTGATCTGGGCCACGGCGGAGCTGGCGAGCTATTTCTCCGTGCCCGCCGGCGGCTTCGTGTGGGACTCGGGCGAGGCGCTCGCGCTTTTGCACGCCTTGCTTCCGATTGCGGCCTATGTCGGCATTCCGATCGCGGCGCTGGTGATCGTGTTCTGGATTACACTCTTCGCACGATGCCGAAAATCCTCCTGATCCAGGGCCCCAACCTGAGCTACCTCGGCAAGCGCCAGCCGGAGCTCTACGGCAAGACCACGGCGGCCGAGCTCGACGCGATGCTCCTCGCGCACGCCAAGGCCAACAAGTACCGGCTCGAGATCTTCTACACCCACTCCGAGGCCGCCGCGATCGAGCGCCTGTATCGCGGCGTGGACGAAAAGGTCGACGGCGTGGTAATGAATCCGGCGGCGTTCCTGTTCGCGGGCTACGCGCTGCGCGACTGCCTGCGCGCGGTGCCCTTCCCCTACGTCGAGGTGCACATCACCAACATCGAGCGGCGCGGCTTTCATTCGATCCTAGCCGAGGCCGCGGTCGGGATGGTGGCCGGTTTCGGAGTGAACTCCTACGTGCTCGGACTCGAGGCTATGCTGGGACAGCTGCGCGCAGTCGGGTCTCGACCAGGCGCACGAAAAGCGCCGCGCCGAAAGGCAGCGCCGCGTCGTTGAAGTCGTAGCCGGGGTTGTGCACCTCGCACGAGGTCTCGCCCGAATCGTTGCCGATGTTGAGGTAGCAGCCCGGCACCTGCTCCAGCATGAACGAGAAATCCTCCGAGGCCATGATCAGCGGCGGGTCGCGCTGCACCCGCTCGGCGCCCACCAGAGCGGCGCACACGCCGGCCGCGAACTCGGCCTCCTTCGGGTCGTTGACCGTCGGCGCGAACTTCCAGTCGAGCTTAACCTCGGCCTTGGCGCCGAAGCCCTCGGCCACGCCCGCGGCGATGCGCCGCAGCGAGCTTTCGATCGTCTCCATCACCGGGCGCGAGAAGGCGCGCACGGTGCCGGCCAGGGTCGCCGACTGCGGGATCACGTTGTAGGCGTCGCCGCCGTGGATCCTGGTTACCGAGACCACCGCGGTGTCGACCGGCGCCACGTTGCGCGAAACGATGGTCTGCAGCGCGGTCGCGACGTGCGCCGCGACGATCACCGGGTCAACCCCGACCTCGGGCCGCGCGCCGTGCGCGCCCTTGCCGTGGATCGTGATGTCGAAGAAGCCGCCCGCGGCCATCATCGGGCCGGCGCGCACCGCGAACCAGCCCACCGGCAGGCTGGGGCGGTTGTGCATGCCGAACACGGCCTCGCAGGGAAAGCGCTCGAACAGCCCGTCCTCGATCATCGCGCGCGCGCCGCCCAGCCCTTCCTCGGCCGGCTGGAAGATGAAATTCACCGTGCCGTCGAAATCGCGCGCGGCGGCCAGCGCCTTCGCCGCGCCGAGCAGCATGCTGGTGTGGCCGTCGTGGCCGCAGGCATGCATCCGGCCGGCGTTGCGCGAGCGGTAGGGAAAATCATTCGCCTCGTGGATCGGCAGGGCGTCCATGTCGGCGCGCAATCCGACCGAACTCGAGCCCTTGCCCGCCCGCAGCACCCCGACTACGCCGGTGCGTCCGACCCCGCGGTGCACCTCGAGGCCGAAGGATTCGAGCTTTTCGGCCACGATCCCCGCGGTGCGGGTTTCCTCGAAGCCGAGCTCGGGATGGGCGTGGATGTCGCGCCGCCACTCGGTCATGTCGCCGTGCAGGCGCGCGATTCGCTGGTCGATGGTCATGGTCGCCGGTGTCCGCCGGCAACCTTAACCCATGCTGCGCGGCCCTACCAGCCCATGCCGAACGGCGACTGGCGGCTCGAGACCCGGCCTTCGTCGGTGAAGAACACCGACCCGGCGCCGGTGCCGGGATAGTAGTAGTACCAGCCGCGACGGCCGTCGAGGGTGAACTTCTTCGACGGCGCACCGAGCAATGCGACGACTTCGGCTTCGGCCATGTCGGGCTTGATCCTGGTCCAGGTGCCCCTGAGCGCGGCCTCCGGGCTGACGTAGCCGGTGGCCGGCGCTGCGAGCTGTGCCGCCTTGGGCGCAGCAACCGATGCTGTCGCGGGCGCAGCAACCGGTGCCGCCGCCGGCGCCGACGCGGCGGCGGGAACAGCGGGCGGGGTCCGGCCTTCGAGGCGGTCCAGGCGCTGCTGAAGCTGGTGGACCTGCTCGCTGAGCGCCTTCACCTGCTGCTCGAGGCGCGCATCTCCGGCCGCCTGCGCCGCCGGCGATGCGAGGACGAACGAAATCATTAGCGCGAGCGCGATTCGCATTTCTTGCCTTTCAAATGAAAACGCGAGGCGGAAGCGCACGGGGACGAGCCCCGGGGAGACTGTGCTTCCGCCCCGCTACGAGCCGCGGGCTACTTCGAGGCCGCGTAGGTCGCTGCCGCTTTGAGCTGCTCGGGCGTCATGGTGCGCACCACGTTCTGCATGATCGGCGCGTTGCTGCGGGTGCCCGTCTGGAAGCCCTGCAGCTGCGCGATCAGGTAGTCGACGTGCTGCCCGGCAAGGCGCGGAAAGGCCCCCGCGCCCTGGGCCTCGGGGCCGTGGCAGATGTCGCAGGCCTGCACGTTCTGCGCCTTGATGCCCTGGGTGTAGATCTTCTTGCCCTCGGCCATCAGCGCCGGAGTGCCCGGCTTTCCGTCAACCGGCTTCTGCGACGCGTAGTAGTTGGCCAGCGCCTTGATCGTGTCGTCGGATAGCTGCGACGACATGCCCCACATGTAGGCCTGCGCGTTCGGGTCGCCGCGCGTATGGTTCCGGAACGCGTCGAGCTGAACGATGATGTAGCCGGACTGCTGCCCGGCGAGGCGCGGGAACACCGGCGAGATGCTGTGGCCCGTCGGGCCGTGGCAGGCGGAGCACACGTCGGTGGCGAGCGTCTTCGCGTCCTGGTGGCTCTGGGCCAGCGCGACGCCCGTGCCGGATGCGAGCAGAGCGCCCGCTGCGATTGCGATGATTTTTTTCATGGTCGATTGCCTAGAAGTTGATCCAGCTGAGGAGGTAGAGCGTGTTGTTGTCCTTCGCGTCCCTGCCCAGCCCGTCATAGTTGGTGTCGCCGCCGTTGAACTTGTTGTACATCGTGTACTGCAGCGCGAACTTGGTGTTCTGGTACGGCACCCAGTCGAGCTCGGCGGTCCAGCCCTTGCTGTCGGGCTTGTTGTTGGCGAAGCCGGTGACCGGATCGCCCTGCGCGTACAGGCCCGAATCTTCCGACCCGGTAGTGGAAAAGTAACCCAGCGCGGCGCCGTACTTGCGTTGATAGTAGTAGCTCGCGTTCAGCCTGAGCGTCTTCATGTCGTTCGAGGCGTTGGCCGAGCCGCCGGCACCGAACGTCGCGTCCAGCGTCTGCTTCTCGTCGATGTAGGTGCCGGTGAACGTCAGCAGATGCTGGTCGCCGATGTACTGGTACTGCGAATCGATCGCCCAGTCGCTGTACTTGTCGGACGGGCCCGTCTGCACGCTATTGGCCGGGAATACTTTCGCCACCATGCCGTAGGCACCGAACTCCAATGACTTGCGGCCCCACTCGCGCTCGTAGGCCAGCCTCCAGTACGGCGCCAGCCCGTCGATGACGGGCACGTCGACTGCGCTGTCGATCTGTCCGAAGCCGTTAGGTGCGCCGTGGTAGGCGCCGAACTCCGCATAGATCGAGTTGTTGAAGTAGGCGTAAACGCTCATGCCCGCGGTGCTCATGTCGAACTGGCTGCCGTCCAGCAACGTCGCGGCGCCAGGCCCGGGCGCAACGGAGCTGCGCTGGTCGAACGGCGACTGCCAGGCCGGGGTGCTGTTCCACGGATCCTGCACCGTCGGGTTGTTGTTGAAGCTGATGCCCCACAGCATCTTGTCGTTCACCGTACGCGCGTAACGTACGTCGGTGTTGTCCCAGGCGAAGCCGTTGTCGACCCCGTCGTAGGTAATCTGGACAAAGGCGCCGAAGTTGGGCGCGATCTTGCCGGCGTAGAACAGGCTCGCCTGCTGCGGCACCAGCACCTGGCCGTTCTTGGCGAGGTCGCCGGGTACGAGGTTGCTGTCAGGCAGCGCGCCCTTGGTCTTGGTGTACGACATCTGCAGCATGAACGAAAGCGGCGGCAGCTGGTTGAGCGCGAGCGTCTGCTCCTTGGTGGGAGTCATGCCGCTCACCTGCGGCAGGTTGTCGATGGTGTAGGCGTTCATCTTGAAGCGCCGCCCGAAGGGCGTCAGCTCCGGGAACACCGTATGGCACGCTTCGCA
Organism: uncultured beta proteobacterium; assembly: GCA_963811085.1. GTDB lineage: Bacteria > Pseudomonadota > Gammaproteobacteria > Burkholderiales > SG8-39 > DAHVFK01. The sequence goes on from CAWEPV010000003.1 coordinate 242,877, forward strand.
GGCGAAGCCCGTCTGGCGCGCGAAGCTCGGTACCGCCTGCGCACTGCCGGGCGCGAGCAGCAGCCCGCTGCCTACCATCGCGAACGCCGCGATGAACATCCTCAACTTGCCTTGCTGCATGGTCATCTCCCCTTGACTGGATTGAACTCGACGCGATCTTCGGCGATGGCGACCTTCGGCGCATTAATTTAGATCAATAGATTCAATCGCTTACGTAATCCTGACGTCAGTCCCAGCGGAACGATAACGGTTTACTTGTCGCCCATCGCGCAACGACAACCTCGTGGCCAACGTCGCCTCCGCCAGCGTGCGTCCATCGATCGAACTCGCTCAGGCTTAGCGACGTGTGCCGGTTCTTCACCTCGACACGTTCCCGGCGCGCTGACGCGTCGTGCCGGTACGGATCGCTTCACGCCTGTGCGCTTGCTCGTCGCGCGGCACATTCGGCCGCGCGATCGTCTCGCCTTGACATTCGAGCTGCTGCCGGACGATCGCGGAATAGTGAGTAAAATGCCTCGTGGAAGATCAGCAACGTGCGGCGCATTTGACCGACGTCAAAGCAACCGCGCGCGAATGCGCGTCTTCTAGAAAGTGACAACAGCCCGGTAACGGCGCGCAAATGGAATCAGAGGAGATCTGGATGTTCGGCATTGTCAAGACACTCGCGGCGACGGTCGTGCTCGGGGCGCTTATCGCGCCCCCAACGGATGCCCGCGCCTCGGGGCGAAGCGGCGAGGAGGTGGTGCACCAGGTCTGCGCCAGCTGCCACGCGACGGGCAAGAACGGTGCGCCGAAGATCGGCGATGAAAAAGCGTGGCAGGCGCGCGTTGCGAAGGGCCTGAGCAGCCTCACCCAGCATGCCGTCAACGGCATCCGGAACATGCCGCCGCACGGCGGCAGCCTGGGCGTGACCAATTTTGAGCTCGAGCTCGCGATCACCTACATGGTCAACCATTCCGGCGGCCATTGGGCCGTGCCGATCAACAAGGCCGCGCCGCCCGCCGCCGAGCGCAGCGGGGAAGAGATCGTGAACGCGACGTGCGTCAAGTGCCACGGCACCGGGATCGGCGGCGCGCCCATCATCGGCGACCGGGCGGCATGGATTCACCGCGCGACTTACGGCATCGATGCCCTGGTTCGCTCCGCGATCAGGGGGCACGGCGCCATGCCTTCGCGCGGCGGTATGCCTGATCTGAGCGACAGCGAGCTGCGCCTGGCCATCGTCTACATGCTGGGAAAAAGCGTCGGCCCGACGAACAAGGAGTCGGCGCCGGGGGCGGCCCGGCAGCCGGCACCGGGCGGACCGGTTTCTTCGCAGGCCGGCTGGAACCACAAGGTCGTCGAAGGAACCGACGTCTACCTGGGTCTGGTTTCGGCCGCAGACCTGCGCGCGGCCCACCCGAAGCCGGACGCCTCGACCGCCGTGCTCGGCCGCATTCCGAGCGGCCGCGACTACTACTACATCAACGTGTCGCTATTCGACAGCACCAGCAGCACCGAGATCAGGGACGCAAAGGTGAAGGCGACCGTGTCGGATCCGGTCATGGGCGGCGAAACCAAGACGCTCAAGCGCATCGCCTTCAACGACAGCGTGAGCTACGGCAACTACATCCGGATACCGGCAAGCGTGGCGAACGCCCATACGATCACCGTGCGGATCTCCAGGCCGGGTACGTCCAGGACGATACGAGCCAAGTTCGACTTTTCGCGCTGAGCTAGGAATTGCCGCGCGCGGTCGACTGCCAGGCAACGAACTTCCAGCCCTCGGCGGTGCGGGTCCAGGCGTCGAGGTAGCGCAGACGCAGCGACTTGTGCTGCCCGTTCACGTCGACCTCGATCTCGGCGCTGCCGGTGACGAACGCGGTGTCGCCGTAGACGCGCACGCGTTCCTCGCCGCGCTTGATGCTGTGGTAGCGCGTCCTGCCGCTGCGGATCGCGTCGACGTAGCTCGCCTTGTCGTCCACCACCGCCGACGAATGCGTGTAGACCAGATCTTCGTGCAGCATCGCCGCAAGCGCCTCGGCGTCGCGCCCCGTCATCGCCGCGCAGCGCTTGTCCTCCAGCGCGATAATGTCTTTCTCCACGGTCATTTTCTGCTCCCCGAGGGTTTTAAAACGAAGTCGTATCTCGCTTCGTAGACGCCCTTTGCGTTCTTGTTGAAGTCGATCACCAGCGAATCCTTGACGCCGAACACCGCGTCGGAATCGAGGAACTCGTCGCCGCGCACGAACAGGTGCGTCACCAGCTTGTCGTAGCCCGGCGCCTGGATCATGAAGTGCAGGTGCCCGGGCCGCATCGGGTGGCGCCCGGTGGCGGCCAGCAGCTTGCCCACCGGACCGTCGTGCGGCACCGGGTAGCTCACCGGCCTGACGCAGCTGAAGTGAAACCTGCCGTCGGCGCCGGCGCGGAAGCGCGCGCGCAGGTTCATGCCTTCGTTCTTTTGCACGTCGTAGAAGCCGTCGCCGCCGCCCTCCCACACGTCGAGCAGGGCGCCGGCGACCGGCTTGCCGTCGAGCCCCGAAACCGTGCCGCTCACGTTGCAGGGGTCGCCCGGCGTGCCGGGCTTGGCGATGTTCGCGCCGAGCGGCATCTCGGGCGCGCCCTCGACGAAGAACGGCCCCAGCACGGTGGACTCGGTCGCGTTCGCGGTCTTGCCGTAATTGATGAAGTCGACCAGCATCGACACGCCGAGCGTGTCCGACATCAGGATGTACTCCTGGCGCTTGTCGTCGCACCAGTGGCCGGTGTCGGTGAGGAACTTGATGCCGGTGAACCATTCCTCGGGCGTGGGCCGCACCTCGCGCACGAAGCCGTGCAGGTGCTTCACCAGGCTGGTCATCACTTCCTGCAGGCGCGGGTTCGGCGTGCCCTCGAGGCGCCGCAGCACCTCGGCGGTCAGCGTGTCCTCGCTGAAGTTGCGGATCGTCATGCCGTGCTCCCCGTCTGTGATCTCCCGGGCGCGATGCTACCATCGCGCGGCAATCTGACAGGAGGCTGGATGGAGGTCGCGTTCGTCGCCCCCGAGGAGGACCCGCAGCGCTGGCTGCCGGGCTTGCGCGCCGCGCTGCCGGCGTCGCGCTTCCACGTCTGGCCCGAAATCCCCGACCCGGCGGCGATCGAAGTCGCGCTGGTGGCGAAACCGCCCGTCGGCGCGCTGGGCAACTTCACGGCGCTCAAGCTGATCCAGTCGCTGTGGATGGGGGTGGACGGCCTGCTCTCGGACCCGACCCTGCCGCGCAGCGCGCCGCTTGCGCGCTTGGTCGATCCGGGCATGGTCGCGGCGATGGGCGAGACCGTGCTCGCGTGCGTGCTCGACTGGCACCGCCACCTGTACCGCTACCGCGCGCAGCAGGCCGCGCGCGCCTGGCGGCCGCTGCCGCAGCGCCTCGCCGCCGAGCGCACCGTTGGGCTGCTCGGGCTCGGTGAGCTGGGACGAAGCGTCGCGCAGCGCCTGCTTGCGCTCGATTTCCGGGTCTGCGGCTGGAGCCGGCGGCAGAAGGAAATCGACCGCATCGAATGCTTCGCGGGTCCGGACGGGCTGGACGCCATGCTGACGAAGAGCGGCGCCCTGGTCTGCCTGCTGCCGCTCACGCCCGAAACGCGCGGCATTCTCGACGCGCGCACCCTCGCGCTGCTGCCGCGCGGTGCGTGCCTGATCAACGTGGCGCGCGGCGCGCACCTGGTCGAGGCGGACCTCGTCGCCGCGCTCGACGCGGGCCACCTGGCGCACGCCTACCTCGACGTATTCGATACCGAGCCGCTGCCGCCGTCGCATCCGTTCTGGTCGCATCCGGAGGTGAGCCTCACGCCGCACGTCGCCGCGCTCACCGATCCGCGCACCGCGCTGCCGATCGTGATCCGCAATCTCGAGCGCGCGCAGCGCGGCGAAGCGCCCGAAGCGCAGGTCGATGCCGCCGCCGGCTATTAGGGGCGCTCAGCGCGCCAGGTAGCCGCTGTCGACCGGCAGCACCACGCCGGTGACGCAGCGCGCCGCGGGGCTGGCGAGGTACAACACCGCCGCGGCAATGTCGTCCGGCTCGGGCAGCACGCCGAGCGGGGTGTGCGCCATCACCTTCGCCAGCAGCTCGGGGCTGGAGAACACCGGCACGGTGAGCTCGGTCCTGACGAAGGTCGGCGCGACCGCGTTGACGCGGATGCCGTCGGCGGCCCACTCGAGCGCCAGCGCGCGCGTGAGGTTCACCACCCCGCCCTTGGAGGCCTGGTAGGACGCGTTGGGAAAGATCCCGCCCGAGAGCCCCATGATCGAGGCCAGGTTGACGATCGCGCCGCCGCCGCGCGCCTTCATGTGGCGCGCGGCAATGCGCGAGGCGAAAAAGAGCGCCGTCAGGTTGAGGCCGATAACGCCGTCCCACTCCTCGCGCGAGATCTCGGCCGCGGGCTTGCGGATCGCGCGGCCCGCGCTGTTGACCAGGATGTCGATTCCGCCCAGCTCGGCGGCGGCGCGCGCGAGTGCCGCGTCGAGCGCGGCTTCGTCGGTGACGTCGCAGGCGATGCGAAGCCCGTCGCCGGCTCCCGGCTCGAGATCGAGCAGCGCGACTCTGGCGCCCGCTTCGGCCAGGCGGCGCGCGCTCGCGGCCCCGATGCCGCGACCGCCTCCTGTCACGATCGCCGCCTTGCCGTCGAGCCGGAACAGATCATCCATGTCGGCCTAAGTATACTTGCGCGCACATGCACGATCTCGTCATCCGCAACGCCGTGCTGCTCGACGGCCTCGGCGCCGCGCCGCGCGCGGGCGACCTCGCCGTGGCCGGCGGGCGCATCGCGGCGCTCGGGCGCGGGCTCGGCCCGGCGCGCGAAACGCTCGACGCGCAGGGGCTCGCCCTGATGCCGGGAATCGTCGACAACCACACCCACTACGACGCCCAGATCACCTGGGACCCGGGGCTCGCGCCGAGCCCGGCGCTGGGCGTCACCAGCGCGGTGATTGGCAACTGCGGCTTCACCATCGCCCCCTGCCGCCCGACCGAGCGCGAGCGGGTGATGCGCAACCTGACCCAGGTCGAGGGCATGGCGCTCGAGGTGCTGCGCACCGGGATCCGCTGGGAGTTCGAGACCGTGCCCGAGTACCTCGACATGCTCGAGCGCCGCGGCGCGGCGCTCAACGTGGCGGCCTTCGTCGGCCATTCGGCGGTGCGCAGCTACGTCATGGGCGAGGCGGCCACCGAGCGCGCCGCGAGCGACGACGAGATCGCCGCCATGCGCCGCATCGTGCTCGAGGGCGTGCGCGCCGGCGCGGTCGGCTTTTCCACCAGCACCTCGCCGGCGCACAACGGCGAGGGCGGCGTGCCGATGCCCTCGCGCCTCGCCGACGAGCGCGAGCTGCGCGCGCTGGTCGCCTGCCTGGGCGAAGCCGGGCGGGGCGTGTTCATGCTCACCAAGGGAGGCCAGACCAGGGTGGAATTCCTCGAGGCGCTGGCGGCGCTCTCGGGCCGGCCGGTAGTGGTCGCCGCGCTGCTGCACAACAGCACCAACCCGCGCGCGGTGTTCGACGATCTCGAGGCGATCCGGGACGCGAACGCGCGCGGGCACCGCCTGCTCGGCGCGGTGTCGTGCTGCCCGCTGACCAACGACTTCACCCTGCGCTCGCCGTATCCGGTCGAGGGCCTCGAGTCGTGGCGCCCGGCGCTCGGCCTGAAGGGCGAGGCGTTCAAGACCAAGCTGCGCGAGCGGGGCTTTCGCGACGCGATCCGCGCCGAGCTCGAGCGCCCGGCGCACTTTCGCCTGTTCAACGGCGAATGGCAAAAGGTCGCGGTGGTCGAATCGGCGCGCAAGGACTACGAGCAGCGCGACCTGGCGGCGCTCGCCGCCGAGGCCGGCAAGGACCCGCTCGACCTGATGCTCGACCTCGCGCTCGACGAGGACCTCGAAACCGTGTTCAGCGCGCTGCTGCTCAATTCCGACGAGGAGGCGGTCGGGCGCATGCTGCGCCATCCGTACAGCCTGGTGTCGCTGTCGGACGCCGGCGCGCACCTGACCTTCTTCAACGACGCCGGCTTCGGCCTGCACCTGCTCGGGCACTGGGTGCGCGAGCTCGGCGTGTTGTCGCTCGAGCAGGCCGCGCGCCAGCTCAGCTCGCTGCCGGCGCAAGTATTCGGCCTGCGCGGGCGCGGCGCGCTCGCACCCGGGCTCGCGGCCGACCTGCTGCTGTTCGACCCGGCCACGCGTCGGCCGCGGGCCGAAGCGGCGCGTATTCGACCTGCCCGGCGGCGCCCCGCGCCTGACCACCGACGCGCTCGGCGTGCACGGCGTGTGGGTCAACGGGGTGCGCGTGGCCGATGCGAACGGACTCTTGCCGCTCGAGCGCCTGCCGGGAATACTGCTGCGCAATCAGACGGAGGGAGAAAGATGAAAAAACGCAGGCTCGGACGACTCGAAGTGCCGGCGATCGGACTCGGCTGCATGGTGATGCCCGCGTTCTACCTCCCCGGCAGCGAGGAAGAGTCGCTCGCCACGCTCGCGCGCGCGGCCGAGATCGGCTGCAACTTCCTCGACTCGTCCGACCTTTACGGCAACGGCGCGAACGAAAAGCTGCTCGGACGTGCGCTCAAGGGCCGGCGCGAGGCCTACATCGTCGCCACCAAGTTCGGCCAGGTGCGCAGGCCCGACGGCAGCCAGGACGTGGACGGCCGGCCGGAATACGTGGCCGAAGCCTGCGACAAGAGCCTCGAGCGGCTGGGAATCGAATACATCGACCTTTACTACCAGCACCGCGTCGACCCCAAGGTGCCGATCGAGGACACGGTCGGCGCGATGAAGCGCCTCATCGACCGCGGCAAGGTGCGCCACCTGGGTCTGTCGGAAGCCGGCGTGCAGACGATCCGCCGCGCGCACGCGGTACACCCGATCGCTGCGCTGCAGACCGAGTACTCGCTCTGGTCGCGCGACGTCGAAGCCGAGATCCTGCCCGTCTGCCGCGAGCTCGGCATCGGCTTCGTTGCCTATTCGCCGCTCGGACGCGGCGTGTTCGGCGGCGAGATCGGCGGCGCGGCGAGCCTTGGCGAAGGCGACCGCCGGCGCGACCATCCGCGCTTCAAGGAGGAAAATCTCAAGGCCAATCTGGCGCTGGTCGAGCCGGTGCGCCGCATGGCGCAGGCGAAGGGCCGCACCGCGGCGCAGATCGCGCTCGCCTGGCTGCTCGCCAAGGGCGAAGACATCGTTCCCATCCCCGGCACGCGGCGCATCGAGCACCTGGAGTCGAACGTCGCCGCGGCCGGGATCGCGCTTTCGGCCGCGGAAGTGGCGCAGCTCGACGCCGCCTGCCCGCCGGGCGCGGCGCAGGGCACGCGCTATCCGGCCGGGCAGATGAAGCGACTGAGCCTCTGAGCGGCAAAGATGGCCGGCCGGGTCCTGCTGGGCATGCTGACGCCCTCCTCCAACACCGTGCTCGAGCCGGTGACCGCCGCGATGCTGGCCGGCCTGCCCGAGGTCAGCGCGCATTTCGGGCGCTTTCGGGTGACCGAGATCGCGCTCTCCCAGCAAGCGCTGGGCCAGTTCGACGACGGCGAGATTCTGCGCGCGGCCGAGTTGCTGTCGCACGCGAAGCTGCACTGCATCGGCTGGAACGGCACCTCCTCCGGATGGCTCGGCTTCGACGCCGATGAGCGGCTGTGCGAGCGCATCACCGCGGCAACCGGGATCCCGGCCTGCACCTCGGTGCTGGCGCTGAACGAGATCCTGCGCGCCACCGGCGTGACGCGCTTCGGCCTGGTTTCGCCCTACCGCGACGACGTTCAGCAGCGCATCGTCGCCAACTACGCGCGCTCGGGCTTCGAGTGCGTCGCCGAGCGCCACCTCGGGCTGCAGGACAACTTCTCCTTCTCGGAGGTGAGCGCCGACCAGCTGCGCGCGATGGCGCGCGAGGTGGCGCGCGACAAGCCGCAGGCGATCACCATCTTCTGCACCAACCTGCGCGGCGCGCCGCTGGTCGAGGAGCTCGAGCAGGAGCTCGGCATTCCGGTCTACGACAGCATCGCCACGGTGGTGTGGAAGTCGCTCAAGCTCACCGGCGTGGACACCCGCCGCGTGCAGGGCTGGGGCCGCCTGTTGCGCGAAGTCTGACGCCGTGGAGCGCCCCGATCTCGTCGTGCGCAACGCGCGCCTGGTGACGGAGTCCGCCGACCGGCGCTGCGACATCGGCGTCGCGGGCGGACGCGTCGTCGCGCTCGGCGAGGGATTGCCGCAGGCCGCGCGCGAGATCGACGCCGGCGGGCGCATCGTCCTGCCCGGCGGGGTCGACGGGCATTGCCACCTCGACCAGCCGATGCCCGCACCGATGAAGATGGCCGACGACTTCGCATCGGGCACGCGCTCGGCGGCTTGCGGCGGCACCACCAGCGTGATCCCCTTCGCCGCGCAGGCCAAGGGCCAGTCGCTGGCGGCCGCGGTCGACGACTATCACCGCAGGGCCGAGGGCAAGGCGTGCATCGATTACGCCTTCCACCTGATTGTCAGCGACCCGACGCCCCGGGTGCTGGCCGACGAGCTGCCGCGCCTGATCCGCGACGGCTATACCTCGTTCAAGATCTACATGACCTACGACGACCTCAGGCTGTCGGACCGCGAGATCCTCGAAGTCATGGACCTGGCGCGCCGCGAAGGCGCGATGGTGATGGTGCACGCCGAGAACTCCGACGCCATCGGCTGGCTGAGCGACAGGCTGATCGCGGCCGGACGCACCGCGCCCGCGTACCACGCGGCCTCGCGCCCGCCGGCGGTCGAGCGCGAGGCGACCCACCGCGCGATCGCGCTGTCGGAGCTGATCGACGTGCCGATCCTGATCGTCCACGTCTCCGGCGGCGAGGCGTTCGAGCAGATTCGCTGGGCCCGCACGCGCGGGCTGAACATCCACGCCGAAACCTGCCCCCAGTATCTGCTGCTGACCGCCGCGCAGCTCGGGGCCGAGGGCTACCACGGCGCGAAATGCGTCTGCAGCCCGCCGCCGCGCGACGCGGCGAGCCAGGAGCAGGTCTGGCAGGCGCTCGCGCGCGGCGACTGCAGCGTGTTTTCCTCCGATCACGCGCCGTTCCGCTACGACGACCCGCAGGGCAAGAAGCCCGGCGGGCGCGAAGTCGCCTTTCCCTACATCCCGAACGGAATTCCCGGCCTGGAAACGCGCCTGCCGCTGCTGTTCTCGGAAGGCGTGCTGAAGGGGCGCATCGACCTGCACGCGTTCGCCGCGCTGACCGCGGCCAACCCGGCGCGCATGTACGGACTCTACCCGCGCAAGGGCACCATCGCCATCGGCAGCGACGCCGACCTGGTGGTGTGGGACGAGCGGCGCGAGGTCACGATCACCAACGACGCGCTGCACCACGCGGTCGATTACACGCCTTACGAGGGAATGCGCGTCACCGGCTGGCCGGCGATCACGCTCTCGCGCGGCGAGGTCGTGTACCAGGACGGCCGCTTCCTAGGCCGCCCCGGTCACGGCCGCTTCATGCCCTGCGCGCGGCCGGAGCCCGCGCGCGCGCGCCGGGTCGCCGCGCGCAGCTGGGAATAGGCGAACAGGCGGGCGCCGAGGCTGCCGACGCAGACGCCGGCGGCCAGCAGCAGCGCGGTCGCGGCGCAGAATCCCGCCGCGTAGGGCAGCGCGGAAACCGCCGCGGGCAGCTCGGCGCCATGCGCGGCGCCGTGGTACAGCGCGAAGGCGCTCGCGAGCGCGGCGCCCAGCCACGGCGCAAGGTAGCTGCGGGTCACGATCAGCAGCCCGAACACGAGCCCCGAGGCGGCGACCATCTGCTCGGCGAAGGGCGGCACCAGCGCGGCGAAGCCGAGCAGCCCGCCGACGAGCATCGCGGCGAGAAAAGCGCCCGGCACGATCCAGCGCGCACGGCCGCCGAGCTGCGCGGCCCACAGCCCGACCGCGGCCATCGCCAGCAGGTGGTCCAGCCCCGTGAACGGATGCGCGAAGCCCGCAGCGGCGCCGGCGGCCGCACCGTGGAACGGATGCGCTAGAGCCGGGGTGGAAAGACCTGCGATGAGAAGCGTGATCAGGAAGCGGTACATAGCATGCCCTCCGTTTCAATGAATTGAATGATCGTTGCCAGGCCCTGCCCCGTCTTGAGGTTCGAGAACACGAACGGCCGCTCGCCGCGCATCTTCTTCGCGTCGCGCTCCATCACCGCGAGCGAGGCGCCCACCAGCGGCGCGAGGTCGATCTTGTTGATCACCAGCAGGTCCGACTTGGTGATGCCGGGGCCGCCCTTCCTCGGGATCTTGTCGCCGGCGGCGACGTCGATCACGTACAGCGTCAGGTCCGACAGCTCGGGGCTGAAGGTGGCGGCCAGGTTGTCGCCGCCCGACTCGATGATTACCAGGTCGAGCGTCTCGAAGCGGCGCGACAGGCGCGCCACCGCCTCGAGATTGATCGAGGCGTCCTCGCGGATCGCGGTGTGCGGGCAGCCGCCGGTCTCCACCCCGATGATGCGCTCGGGCGCGAGCGCCTCGTTCGTGACCAGGAACTGCGCGTCTTCTTCGGTGTAGATGTCGTTGGTGACCACCGCGATGTCGTAGCGCTCGCGCAGCGCGCGGCACAGCGAAAGCGTGAGCGCGGTCTTGCCCGAGCCCACCGGGCCGCCGATGCCGATTCTGAGGGGTTGGCCTGCGCTCATGATCTGAAAAGCCTCGAGTACTGGGTTTCGTGTCGGGAGGAAAGGATCGCCAGGCGCGGCGCGAAGTTGCCCAGCTCGTCGTCGCCCAGCGCCGCCGCGCGTGCGGCGAGCGGCTCGAGCCGCGCACCGAGCGCGAGCAGAATCTTCTGACCGTCGGTCTGGCCGAGCGGCACCGCCTTCAGCGCCGCCATGACCTGGTTCTCGAGCCAGGCCCAGAGGTAGGCGACCAGCGCCCCGCGCGCCTCGAGCCCCCAGCCGCGGACCGCGTGGGCGAACACGGCCGGAAAGGAAGGTTCTTCATAATGAAGTTCTTCGATGCCAAGTTCGGGCAGAAGCCTGTTGAGCGAATATCCCATCTGCACCGTTTCCGCGCGCAGCTCGGCGGTTTCGCGGCTGGCGAGGAAGAGCTCGTTCCACGCCGGGTCGGGGCGCTCGATCATGCGCAGCATGAGCGGCGCCTCCATGCGCGCCAGCGAATGCTCGAGCACGTCGCCGATCCAGCGCTCGGCGCTGGCGGCGTCGTGGACCAGACCGGCGTCGATGGCCGCCTCGAGCCCGCCGGAATAGCTGTACGCGCCGACGGGAAGAGCGGGACTCGCGAGTTGAAGGAGTCTTGAGAGATTCATTAGTGATCGTGATGGTGGCTGTGACCGCCTGAAGCGTAGGCGCCCCCCTCGGGCTCGAACGGCGCTTCGATGCTCGACACCCTGGCGCCCAGCTTCTTCGCCATCTCCTCCAGCACGTGATCCGCCGCAATGCGCAGGAAGCCCGCACCCACCTGCACCGGCACGTGGCGGTTGCCGAGGTGGTAGGCGACTTTCGCGAGCTCCGCGGACTCGATGTGCAGCAGCTTCTCGGGCTCGGCCTGCACCTCGATCACGCGCCCGTCGGAGGCGGCGACGAGGTCGCCGCCGCGCAGGATCTCGCCGCGCGGGAGCATCAGCGCCACCTCTTCGCCCGAGACCAGCCGGGTGCGCAGCCGGCTCTTCTGCCGCAGCTCGAACGGCAGCCTGAGCTGCCCGCTCGGGGCGCACGCGCCCTTTTCCAGCCGCGAAGTGATCTCGAGCATCAGAACAGGAAGTAGCGCTGCGCCATGGGAAGCACCTTGGCCGGCTCGCACACCAGCAGCTCGCCGTCGGCGCGCACCTGGTAGGTCTCCGGATCGACCTGGATCTTCGGCTGCAAGTCGTTGTGGACCATGTCCTTCTTGCCGATGCCGCGCGTGCCGGCCACCGCCATCAGCGGCTTGGTCAGGCCGAGATCCCTCGGCCCGGGGTCTTTCATCGCGGCCTGCGAGACGAAGGTCACCGAGGTGCGCAGCGCGCGTCCGAAGGCTCCGAACATCGGCCGGTAGTGCACCGGTTGCGGGGTCGGGATCGACGCGTTCGGGTCGCCCATCGCCGCCGCCGCGATCATGCCGCCCTTCACGATCAGCGAAGGCTTGACGCCGAAGAACGCCGGCTTCCACAGCACTAGGTCCGCCAGCTTGCCTTCCTCGACCGAGCCGACGACGTGCGCGATCCCGTGCGTGATGGCGGGATTGATGGTGTATTTGGCGATGTATCGCTTCACGCGCTCATTGTCGTTCTTCGCGCCGCCTCCCCGTTGAACCTTCATCTTGTGCGCGGTCTGCCAGGTGCGCAGGATCACCTCGCCCACGCGGCCCATCGCCTGCGAGTCGGACGACATCATCGAGAACGCGCCCAGGTCGTGCAGGATGTCCTCGGCGGCGATGGTCTCCTTCCTGATGCGCGACTCGGCGAACGCCACGTCCTCGGCGATCGACGAATCCAGGTGGTGGCAGACCATCAGCATGTCGAGGTGCTCGGCGATGGTGTTGACCGTGAAGGGCCGCGTCGGGTTGGTGGACGACGGCAGCACGTTCGGCTCGCCGCACACGCGGATGATGTCGGGCGCGTGGCCGCCGCCCGCGCCCTCGGTGTGAAAGGTGTGGATGGTGCGGCCCTTGAACGCCTTGACCGTCGCCTCGACGAAGCCGGACTCGTTCAGGGTGTCGGTGTGGATCGCGACCTGCACGTCCATCCTGTCGGCCACCGCGAGGCAGTTGTCGATCGCCGCCGGCGTGGTGCCCCAGTCCTCGTGCAGCTTGAGCCCCATCGCCCCCGCGCGCACCTGCTCCTCGAGCGGCGCGGGCAGGCTCGCGTTGCCCTTGCCGTAGAAGCCGAGGTTCATCGGGAAGGCGTCGGCCGCCGCCAGCATCGAGCGGATGTGCCACGGGCCCGGTGTGCAGGTGGTGGCGAAGGTGCCGGTCGCGGGCCCGGTGCCGCCGCCGAGCATCGTAGTGATGCCGCTCATCAGCGCCTCTTCGATCAGCTGCGGGCAGATGAAGTGGATGTGGCTGTCGATGCCGCCGGCGGTAACGATCATGCCCTCGCCCGCGATCGCCTCGGTCCCGGCGCCGACCGGGATCGTGACGCCGGGCTGGATGTCGGGGTTGCCCGCCTTGCCGATCTTCCAGATGCGGCCGTGCTTGATCCCGATGTCCGCCTTGACGATGCCCCAGTGATCGATGATCAGCGCGTTGGTGATCACCGTGTCGGCCACCTTGTCGGACGGCAGCTGGCCCTGCCCCATGCCGTCGCGGATCACCTTGCCGCCGCCGAACTTGACCTCCTCGCCGTAGACCGTGAGGTCCTTCTCGACCTCGATCCAGAGCTCGGTGTCGGCCAGCCGCACCCGGTCGCCGACCGTGGGGCCGTACATTTCCGCGTAGGCCTGTCTGGTGATTTTCATTTGAGCTTCCCCATCACCTGGCCGTTAAAGCCATAAATTCTTCTATTTCCTGAAAGGGCAACCAGCTCCACCGTACGCGTCTGGCCCGGCTCGAAGCGCACCGCGGTGCCCGCGGCGATGTTCAGGCGCATGCCGTAGGCCCGGTCGCGGTCGAAGCCGAGCGCGGGGTTGGTCTCGAAGAAATGGTAGTGCGAGCCGACCTGGACCGGGCGGTCGCCGGTGTTGACCACCTCGAGCCGCACCGTCCTGCGCCCCGCGTTGAGCTCGATCTCGCCCGCGGCCGCCTTTACTTCGCCCGGAACCATCGCATCATCCTCCCCTGGTTGCGCGCGGCTCGCCGCTGCTTCAGGAATTCACGCACCGCGTCGATCTGCCTCGCGTCGAACAGCGCCGGCGCGTGCCCGACGCCCTCGAATTCCACGACCTGGGTAGCAGGCTTGCGCCTGCGCATTTCGTCCACCGTGCCCGGCAGAAGCACGTCCGACTGCGCCCCGCGCAGCACGAGCACCGGGCAGTCGACCGCGTTCCACACCGTCCACAGGTCGATGCCGCGCAGGAACGTAGGGCCGATCGGCAGCTCGGGATCGCCTTGCGTGTTCCACTGCCCGATTGCCGGATCGAAGCGAAAGTACCAGCGCCCGTCCTCGTGCTGCCGGAGGCTGTGCTCGACCAGGTGTTCCCATTGCCGCTCGGTGAGCGGCCCGAACGTGGCGAAGGTCTCTCGGATGTAATCCTCGGCCGAGCGCCGCGCGCTGAAGCCGCTCGGTCGGCCGACGTGGCCCTTCAGCCGGAACAGCCCGTTCCAGGGCACGAAGGGCCCGACGTCGTTCAGGACCAGGCGCCCGATCGGAGAGTGGCGCTTCGCCGAGAGCAGCATGCCGATCAGCCCGCCCATTGAAGTGCCGACCCAGTCGAGGCTGCGTTTGCGCAACTCGCGCCCGCTCCCGGAGCGCGCAGGCGGCGTCACGTGCGCGATCAGCGCGGCGGCGTCCGACAGGTAGGTCGAGAAGCTGTAGCCGGACTTGTCCTCGAGCCAGGCGCTGTCGCCACGGCCCACGACGTCCATGCATACCACGCGGTAGTCGCCCGCGAGCGCATCGGCGAGGAAGTCGAAGTCGCGGCTGTTGCGCGACAGCCCGTGCACGCACAGAACGACGTGTGGATTGTCCGCGTCGCCCCAGTCCGTGAAGGCCACGCGGTGAAAGCCCTCGGGACCGAGGCTGAGGATGCTGCTCTGGCGCATTTCACTCGTTCCGGGTCAGGGGATGGGGTTGTGCACCGTAACGAGCTTCGTGCCGTCGGGAAAGGTCGCCTCGACCTGGATTTCGGGGATCATCTCGGGCACGCCTTCCATCACCTCGTCGCGCCCGAGCAGCGTCGCGCCCCAGCCCATCAGCTCCGACACGCTCCTGCCCTCGCGCGCCCCTTCCATGATCGCGGCGCTGATCAGCGCCACCGCCTCCGGGTAGTTGAGCTTGAGCCCCTTCGCCCGGCGCCGCTCGGCGAGCAGCGCGGCGGTGAACAGCAGCAGCTTGTCCTTTTCGCGCGGCGTCAGTTCCATCCAGGGTCTCCGGAGCCGGTTCAGCTCATGCAAGGATAGTGCCCGCGATCCGACCGTGCGGAACAGGGCTCATGATGCACCAAAAATGTGACAATGCGGAACGCCTGCACCAGCTTGGCGCGATGGATTCGGTGGCAAAGAGGAGACCCCGTGAGTCGAATGAAGCTTTACGCCCACCCGTTTTCGAACAACTCGATGCGGGCGCAGCTCAGTCTCGACGAAAAGGGACTGGACTACGAATACGTGAAGGTCGACCTCTTCAAGGGCCAGCACAAGCAGCCCGACTTCCTGGCGATCAATCCGCGCGGCCAAGTGCCGGCGCTGGTGGACGGAGACGTGCGCATCTACGAGAGCGTCGCGATCGTCCAGTACCTCGAGTACCGGTATCCCGATCCCCCGCTCGTCCCGAGCGAGCCGAAAGCGATGGCGACCTGCCTCCGTCTGATCGCCGAATTCAACCAGAAACTCGACCCGACGAACATCTTCGGTTCGGTGAAGTTCGGCCGCAAAAGGCGCGCGGACCTCGGCGACCGCGTCGACAAGCTGCTGGCCGAGTGCCGCATCTGGGAAGGCTACCTCGGCGCCGGGCCCTATTTCACCGGACAAACGTATTCGATCGCCGACATCGTCGTGCTGCCCTTCTTCGGCACCATCATCGACGGTCTCGGCCTGCCGCAAGCCGACTACCCGCGGCTGCACGCCTGGTACGAACGCTGCAAATCGCGACCCAGCGTCGCCAGGCAGCCCTGGTTCGAAGCCTTCGCCGGCGAGAAGAAGAACCCACAGCAGCGCATCCTTGCGACTGCGAGCTGAATCGCCGAGCGCCACAGGCGCGAGGAGTTGCACGCGAAATAGCGCTCGCGACCGAAGTTCGTGCGGACCAGTAGCTGCGTCATTTGGTTTGCACGAATGCCTCGTTCTTTTTATCAAGATTTGCGCGATGTTGCCCAGTTCGGGCTAATATGGCGAAACCGTTGAATGCCGCCACCCGGGGGTGCGTCGTTCCGTCCTTTCCTCCCCGCGAGTTAGGACAAATGACCTCCAAACGAATGATCCACGTCGCCCTTCGCGGCGCCCTCGTCACGCTCGTCGTACTGATCGTCGGATTGGCAGGCGCTATCATTTTCGGAACGGCACCGGCGCCTCCGCCACTAACCTCCATCGGTGCCCCTTTCGCCGCAGTCGACTACAGCGACCTTCCGCCGACGCAAAGCTATGCCGCGCGCGACGGCACGCCGCTGGCCTATCGCACCTATCCGGGAGGCGCCGAGCGAATCGCCGTCATCGTTCACGGCTCGTCCGCCCACAGCGCGTCGCTGCATCCGCTCGCCAAGGCCGCGCAGACCGCCGGATATACAGTCTTCACATTGGACATGCGCGGCCACGGCGCATCGGGACCGCACGGCGATATCGCTTATATCGGGCAATTGGACGACGACATCGCCGATTTGATGGCGCTCTTGCGCAAAAGATTCCCGAATGCGCGCGCCACGCTTATGGGGTTTTCCTCGGGCGGCGGGTTTGCGCTGCGCATCGCAGGCGCGCCGGATGGCGGCCCGTTCGATCGCTATATTCTGATTTCGCCGGCTCTCCCGCACAACGCGCCGACGATCCGCCCCGGCAGCGGCGGGTGGGCGGTGCCCTATATTCCGCGCATCGTTGCGCTGACGATCCTCAATAAAATCGGGATCCATTGGTTTGACGGATTGCCCGTGCTGGCCTTCGCCGTTCGCGCGAACGACGACGGGACGTTTGTCGCGAACTATTCCTTCCGCCTCATGCAGAACTTCGCGGCCATGGCGGATTTTCGCGATAATATCCGCCGAGTAACAAAACCCACGACCGTGCTGGTCGGTAGCGCAGACGAACTATGGTTCGCCGACCAATTCGCGCCGCTGTTTCAATCGATCCGCGCCGATATTCCGATCGCCGTCATTCCGGAACTCGGACATACCGAAATGAGCGTCCGCGCCGAGGCGCTGGCCGCGATCGCGGCGGCTTTGGCGGGCTAGCCCCCGGCTCAACCCTTCAGCCGCACCTCTTTACCGCCACGATCTTCCCCCACCTGATCGGCTGCTGTAGGTCGGATTGAGCCGATCGGGGATAGGAAAACGGCCGCTCAGCACAGAATAGGTGCAGGTCCGTGGTCACGTCCGCCAGATCCTCGGCTCGACGGCGTTGCGGCCGGCGAGCGCGGGGCGCAGGACGGCCCACAGGCGCGCGAGGAGGTGCTTGGCGCGTTCGCTCGAGTCGCCGAGGTAGCGCGCGACGAGCGCCTGCGGCAGTTGCGTGACGGCGAGGTCTTCGATCGCGCGGCAGGCGGCGAGATCGAATTGCGCGCCCGCGGCGATGAGCGTGGCGCAGACCGGGTGCGAGCGCAGGCCGGCGGGCGATTCGAGCAGCGCGCCGCCGCCCTCGATGCGGCCGCGCTCGAGCCACGCGAGCCTGCCGTCCAGGTAGAGCCTGTTGTCGAGGCGGATTTCGCCTCGAACGAAGCGCTCGCCCGAGCCGGTGCGGCCCAGGCAGAGGATCTCCCAGCCGATGTAGCGCGCGTCGCCCTCCAGGCGCACCTCGGTCGCGAGCGACGCCAGCGCGCCGTCGAACACGATCGTCTCCTGCGGCAGCCACTCGAGAAATGCGTCGGGGCCAACCTCGAAGTCGAGGCGCTGGCGCGCCCAGGGTCCGGCCGAGCGGTACCACTTGCCCGCGCCGGGCGTGGTGAGCAGCGCGTGCGCGCCGGCACCGGCGCGCGCTTCGAGCGCAAGCTCGTCGCCGCCGGCGATTCCCGCCGGCGGGTGGATGATGATCGCGTGGCACACCGCGCCGCCCTCTGGATAGAGAGGCTTCTGCACCACCAGCGGCCCGTCGTGGCGGCGCGCGGCGAGCACGGTCCTGTCGTCCGCACGCTCGAAGCGCAGCGCGAGCTCGGCCTTCCATGGCGCAGCGACGGGCTCGGCAACCTGCATTCGCCGATCATACCGCCAGCAGCTTGCGCACGCCGTCGCGCTCCATCTCGGCGCCGACCCCGCGCGCGATGATCTCGCCGCGCTCCATCACCAGGTACTGGTCGGCGAGCGACTGGGCGAAGTCGTAGTACTGCTCGACCAGCAGGATCGACATTTCGCCGCTTGCGGCGAGCGCCCGGATCACGCGCTCGATGTCCTTGATGATCGAGGGCTGGATGCCCTCGGTCGGCTCGTCCAGGATCAGCAGCCGCGGGCGCATCGCCAGCGCACGGCCGATCGCGAGCTGCTGCTGCTGCCCGCCCGAAAGGTCGCCGCCGCGCCGCCCGAGCATGCTCTTGAGCACCGGGAACATCTCGAAGATGCGCGCCGGCACCTTGCGCGCGCCCATCAGCAGGTTCTCCTCCACCGTCAGGCGCGGAAAGATCTCGCGCCCCTGCGGCACGTAGCCGATGCCGGCGCGCGCGCGCAGGTAGGGCTTGGCATGCGTGATGTCCTTGCTGTAGAAACTCACCACGCCGGTCGCAGCCGGAACCAGGCCCATCAACGTCTTCAGCAGCGTGGTCTTGCCCACCCCGTTGCGCCCGAGCAGCGTGGTCACCTTGCCGGCGGGCACCTCGAACGACAGGTCCCTGAGAATGTGGCTGCCGCCGTAGTACTGGTTCAGGCCCTCGATCGCGAGCATCTCAGCGCCCCAGATAGACTTCGATCACGCGCGGGTCGTTCTGCACGCTTTCGTGCGGCCCCTCGGCGAGCACGCTGCCCTCGTGCAGCACGGTGACCTTGCGCGCGATGCGGGCGATGAACGCCATGTCGTGCTCGACCACCACCAGCGAGTGGCTGCCGGCGAGGGTCAGGAACAGTTCCGCGGTGCGCTCGGTCTCGTCGTCGCTCATGCCGGCCACCGGCTCGTCGAGCAGCAGCAGTCTCGGCTCCTGCATAAGCAGCATGCCGATCTCGAGCCACTGCTTCTGGCCGTGCGACAGCAGCCCCGCGACGCGGTCGGCCGCGCCGGCCAGGCCGATGCGCTCGAGCATCGCGGCGATGCGGTCGCGCGCCTCCGAATCCAGGCGCGCGAACAGCGTGCGGCGCACGCGCTTGTCGGCCTTCATCGCCAGCTCCAGGTTCTCGAACACCGTGTGCTGCTCGAAGATGGTCGGCTTCTGGAACTTGCGCCCGATGCCCGCATGCGCGATCTCGGCCTCGCTCAGGCGCGTCAGGTCGATTGCCTGGCCGAAGAACGCGCTGCCCTGGTCGGGCCGCGTCTTGCCCGTGATCACGTCCATCATGGTGGTCTTGCCGGCGCCGTTGGGGCCGATCACGCAGCGCAGCTCGCCCGCGTCGATCGCGAGCGAGAGCCTGTTCAGCGCCTTGAAGCCGTCGAAGCTGACGCTGATGTCCTGCAGGTAGAGCACCACGCCGTGCGTGGTGTCGAGGCCCTGCGCCGCCAGGTGGCCGAGCGAGGCGTCGCTCACGCGGCCTTCCCCCGCTGCAGCGGCCCCATCACCCCGCGCGGCAGGAACAGGGTCACCAGGATGAACAGCAGCCCGAGGAAGTAGAGCCAGATCTCGGGAAAGGCCTGGGTGAAGAAGCTCTTCGCGCCGTTCACCGCGAACGCGCCGAGCAGCGCGCCGACCAGCGTGCCGCGACCGCCGACCGCGACCCAGATCGCGATCTCGATCGAGTTCGCGGGCGACATCTCGCTCGGGTTGATGATGCCGACCTGCGGCACGTAGAGCGCGCCAGCGATGCCGCACAGCACCGCCGAGAGCGTCCACACGAACAGCTTGTAGTGCTCGGTGTTGTAGCCGCAGAACATGACGCGCTGCTCGGCGTCGCGGATCGCGGCCAGCACGCGGCCGAACTTGGAGCTGACCAGCCAGCGCGCCAGCAGCAGCGTGCCGAGCAGCACCGCGGCGCTGAGCATGAACAGCGCGACCCGCATCTGCGGCGTCGCGATCGCGATGCCGAGGATGCGCTTGAAGTCGGTGAAGCCGTTGTTGCCGCCGAAGCCGGTGTCGTTCCTGAAGAACAGCAGCAGCGCGGCGTAGGTCAGCGCCTGGGTGATGATGGCGAAATACACGCCCTTGATGCGCGAACGGAACGCGAACCAGCCGAACACGTAGGCGAGCAGCCCCGGGACCAGCACCACCAGCGCCGCGCAATACCAGAAATGCTCGGTGAAGCTCCAGTACCAGGGGTAGGCCTTCCAGTCGAGGAACACCATGAAGTCCGGCAGCTGGCTGTGGTAGACGCCGTCGAGCCCGATCTGGCGCATCAGGTACATGCCCATCGCGTAGCCGCCGAGCGCGAAGAACAGCCCGTGCCCGAGCGACAGGATTCCCGCATAGCCCCACACCAGGTCCATCGCCAGCGCCACGATCGCGTAACACAGGAACTTGCCGCCCAGGCCCACCCAGTATTCGGACAGGTGCAGCGCGCTGCCCTCCGGCACGGCGAGCGCCAGCACCGGCACCACCAGCAGCAGCGCAGCCGCGAATGCCACGAGCGCGATCCAGCCGCGCGCGCTGAACAGCCGGGTCATGCCTCCACCGCCCGGCCCTTGAGCGCGAACATGCCCTGCGGGCGCTTCTGGATGAAGACGATGATGAACACCAGCACCGCGATCTTGGCCAGCACCGCGCCCGACCACGACTCGAGCAGCTTGTTGACCAGCCCCAGGCCCATGCCGGCGTACACGGTGCCGGCCAGCTGGCCGACGCCGCCCAGCACCACCACCATGAACGAGTCGACGATGTAGGCCTGGCCGAGCGCGGGACCGACGTTGCCGATCTGCGACAGCGCGCAGCCGGCCAGCCCCGCGATTCCGCAGCCGAGGCCGAAGGCCAGGGTGTCGACGCGCGCGGTCGGCACGCCGACGCAGCTCGCCATGGCGCGGTTCTGGGTCACGCCGCGCACGTAAAGGCCCAGCCGGGTGCGCGTGAGCAGCAGCCAGATCCCGCCCACCACCGCGGCGGCGAACAGGATGATCACGATCCGGCTGTACGGCAGCACCAGGTTGGGCAGCGCCTGCACCCCGCCCGACATCCAGCTCGGGTTGTCGACCTGCACGTTCTGCGCGCCGAACAGAGACCTCACGCACTGCATCAGGATCAGGCTGATGCCCCAGGTCGCGAGCAGCGTCTCGAGCGGCCGGCCGTAGAGCCAGCGGATCACCGTGCGCTCGAGGATCATGCCGGCCCCGCCGGAGACCGCGAACGCCGCCGGCAGCGCCGCCACCAGGTACCAGTCGAAGGCGCCCGGCGCGTAGGCATGGAACAGGTTCTGCACCACGTAGGTGGCGTAGGCGCCGAGCATCATCAGCTCGCCGTGCGCCATGTTGATCACGCCCATCAGGCCGTAGGTGATCGCCAGCCCGAGCGCGGCGATCATCAAGATACTGCCCAGGCTCAGGCCGGCGAACAGCAGCCCGAACCGCTCGCCCCAGGCGAGCCGCCCGCGCACGTCCGCGAGGCTCGCCTGCGCCGCGACGCGGATTTCCGCGTCGGGTTCGGCCCAGCTGCCGTCTGGCTTCTTCGCCACCAGCGGCAGCAGCAGAGTCTCGGTCTTCGAGTTGCCCGAGCTCGCGAGGGTGCGGATCGCGGCCAGGCGCTCGGCCTTGCTGCCCTCGTGCAGGTGCACCGACGCGGCGACGATCTCGAGCACGCCCCTGATCTCGGGGTCGGTCTCGCGCGCCAGGGCCTTGTCCACCACCGGCAGCGCCGCGGCGCGCGGATCGTCCGCCAGCTCGCGCGCGGCCTTGAGCCGCGTGGCCTGATCGTGCGAAAGCAGGCGCAGCGCGGAAACGGCGGAGTCGAGCACGCCGCGGATGCGGTTGTTGAGCACGACGTTGCTCGCGTCCTCCGGTATCGGCACCACCTTCTCGCCGCTCAGCGCGTCGATTGCCGAGTCGCCCTGGACGATCAGCACCCGGTCGCCCGAGGTCTGCACCGATCCGGCCAGCAAAGCCTTCAGCAGCGGCTCGGCCCGTTCGTCGCCCGATTCGACCAGCGCGTTGATCGCCGCGATCTTGTCGTTGCTCGTGTCGCCCAGCGCCAGCCGGTGCACCGCCGCGGCGTCGAGCGCCAGCGCCGGCGGCGGGACGAGCGCCGCCAGCGCCAGGAGCGCGGCCAGGAAGAGGCTGCGCACTACGTGCTCAGCTCTTCTTGGTCATCTTTACCGCGATTTCCTTCTTGCCCTTGTCCTCCGGCAGGTACGGGCTCCACGGCTGCGCCTTGATCGGCCCCTTGGTCTTCCACACCACGTCGAACTGGCCGTCGGCGCGCACCTGGCCGATGAAGACCGGCTTGTGCAGGTGATGGTTGTGCGGATCCATCTCGATCGTGAAGCCGTCCGGCGCGTGGAACTTCTGCCCGCCCATGGCCGCGATCACCTTGTCGACGTCGAAGCTCTTGGCCTTCTCGACCGCCTGCTTCCACATGTGGATGCCGATGTAGCTGGCCTCCATCGGATCGTTGGTGAGCGGCTTGGAGGCCGAGGGGAGGTTCTTCTTCTTGGTGTACGCGGCCCATTCTTTCTTCCAGGACTCGTTGGTCGGGTTCTTGATCGACATGAAGTAGTTCCACGCCGCGAGCTGTCCGACCAGCGGCTTGGTGTCGACCCCGCGCAGCTCTTCCTCGCCGACCGAGAACGCGACCACCGGGATGTCGGTCGCCTTCAGGCCCTGGTTGCCGAGCTCCTTGTAGAACGGAACGTTGGAGTCGCCGTTGATGGTCGACACCACCGCGGTCTTGCCGCCGCCGGCGAACTTCTTGATGTTGGCGACGATGGTCTGGTAGTCGCTGTGGCCGAACGGGGTGTAGACCTCCTCGATATCGGCGTCGGCGACGCCCTTGGAGTGCAGGAAGTAGCGCAGGATCTTGTTGGTCGTGCGCGGATACACGTAGTCGGTGCCGAGCAGGAAGAAGCGCTTGGCGCCGCCGCCGTCCTCGCTCATCAGGTATTCGACCGCCGGGATCGCCTGCTGGTTGGGCGCGGCGCCGGTGTAGAACACGTTGTAGGACAGCTCCTCGCCTTCGTACTGCACCGGGTAGAACAGCAGCCCGTTGAGCTCCTCGAACACCGGCAGCACGGACTTGCGCGAGACCGAGGTCCAGCAGCCGAACACCGCCGCGACCTTGTCGACCGTGAGCAGCTGGCGCGCCTTCTCGGCGAACAGAGGCCAGTTGGACGCCGGGTCGACCACCACCGGCTCGATCATGTGGCCCATGACTCCGCCCTTGCGGTTGATTTCCTCGAAGGTCATCAGGTCGACGTCCTTCAGCACCGTCTCGCTGATCGCCATGGTGCCGGAGAGCGAGTGCAGCACGCCCACCTTGACGGTCTTACCCTTGGCCCAAATGCTCGGCGCGGCCAGTCCGCCGGCCACTGCCGCGGCGCCCAGGGTCACGCCCTTGACGAATGTGCGTCTTTTCATGCTAGTCCTCTCTGAAGTGTGGATGGGATCCCGGCGGCCTCACAGCTGCCTCGCCCCAGGACCTCGCAACGAACGTGCCATGGCGTTGCGCCGCAGCGCGCCCCTGCGAAGGCTCGCAGCAGCGCATGGTTTCAGTGCGCGCGTCGGTGGCACCGCACGGTTTTGAGGCGCGCGACGGTTTGATCCTCGTCAAACCGGGGCGAGGTGCGCGCGTTAGCCTGAGCGCGTTGCCATCCGGAGGCGCCATGAAGATCAAGGAAATCTGCAGCCGCGTCGTGGTCGTAGCGGAGCCCGAGACCGACCTGCGCGCGGCCGCGCGCCTGATGCGCGACCACCATGTCGGCGCCCTGGTTGTGATCGAGAAGCTCGCCGGCGCCACGCGCCCGATCGGGATCGTCACCGACCGCGACATCGTGGTGGCGGCGGTCGCGGACGCGGGCGTCCGTCCGGAGTCGCTCACGCTGCGCGACATGATGTCGGGCGAGCTCACGCTCGCTCAGGAAAGCGACGGCGTGTTCGAGGCGGTCGACAAGATGCAGGACAGCGGCGCGCGCCGCCTGCCGGTGGTAGACGCCGAGGGCAGGCTGATCGGAATCCTGTCGCTCGACGACGTGCTGCGCATGCTGGCCGGCGAGCTGACCGCGCTCGCGCTTGCCTCGCAGCGCTCGATCGCGCGCGAAGCGCGCGCGCGTCCGCCGCTCGCCGACCGTGCCGCCTGAACCGCGCCGGGGGCGCTAGACGCGCGCCACCTGCTGGCGGATCTTCTCCACCACGTCCGGGTTGGCGAGCGTGGTGATGTCTCCCGGATTGCCGCCGGTCGACAGCGCGGCGAGCACGCGGCGCATGATCTTGCCTGAGCGCGTCTTGGGCATGTCGGGCACGATCCACACCTTGCGCGGACGCGCGATCGGGCTGATCTCGGTTTCGATCGCCTTCGAGATGCGCCGCGCCAGCACTTCATCGCCCGCCACGCCCGGCTTGAGCGACACGTACACCTCCGGCACCTTGCCCTTGATCTCGTCCGGCACCGCGATCACCGCGGCCTCCGCCACCTCCGTCACGGTCAGCGCCGCCGACTCGATCTCCTTGGTGCCGAGGCGGTGGCCGGCGACGTTGATCACGTCGTCGATGCGGCCGAGGATGCGGAAGTATCCGTCCGCCGCGTGCACCGCGCCGTCGCCGGCGAAGTACGGCCAGTCGCGCCAGTCCTTGCTCTTCTTGTTCTTGCAGTAGCGCTCGAAGTAGACCTTGGTCATGCGCTCCGGGTCGCCCCAGATGGTCTGCATCAGGCCGGGCCAGGGGTTGCGGATGCAGATGTTGCCGGCCTTGCCCGCTCCCGCCGGGATCTCCTTGCCGTCGTCGTCGTAGATGATCGGATAGATGCCGGGCACCCCGCGCCCCGCGCTGCCGGGCTTCATCGGCGCGAGCGCCGGGATGGTGCTGCACAGGAAGCCGCCGTTCTCGGTCTGCCACCAGGTGTCCACGATCGCGGCCTCGCCCTTGCCCACCACGTTGTAGTACCAGCGCCAGACCTCCGGCTCGATCGGCTCGCCGACCGTGGTCATGTGCTTGAAGTGATAGTTGTACTTCTTGGGCTCGTCCGGGCCCGCGCGGCGCAAGGCGCGGATCGCGGTGGGCGAGGTGTGGAAGATGTTGACTCCGAGTTCTTCGGCGATGCGCCACGGCCGGCCGGCATCGGGATAGTTCGGCACGCCCTCGTACATCACCGTGGAGGCGCCCAGCGCGAGCGGGCCGTAGACGATGTACGAGTGGCCGGTGATCCAGCCGATGTCGGCCATGCACCAGTACACGTCGGTCGGGTGGATGTCCTGGATGATGCGGGACGTGCCCGCGACGTAGGACAGGTAGCCGCCGGTGCTGTGCTGGCAGGCCTTGGGGCGCCCGGTGCTGCCGCTGGTGTACATCAGGAACAGCGGATCGGTCGCCTGCATGCGCTCCGGCTCGACCCGCTGGCCGCGGTACTTCGGCAGCAGATCGTTGATGACGAAATCGCGCCCCTCGACCAGCGGAGTCTGGGCCGAATACTTGCCCGGGTAGCGCTGCCACACCAGCACCTTCTCGGTGACAACCTTCTCCTCCTTGGCCTTGTCGAAGGCGATGTCGGCCAGCTTCTTGTGGTCGAGCAGGTTGCCGCCGCGGTAATAGGAATCCGCAGTGATCAGGACGCGGCTGCCCGAGTCGGCGATGCGTTCGCCGCAGGCCTGGCCCGAGAAGCCGCTGAAGACCTGCGAATGGATCACGCCCAGGCGCGCGCAGGCCAGCATGGTGATCGGCAGCTCCGCGATCATCGGCATGTGCAGCGTCACGCGGTCGCCGCGCTTCAGGCCGCAGAAGTCGCGCAGCAGCGCCGCCAGCTCGTTCACGCGCACCCACAGCTCCTGGTAGGTGATGTGCTGGATGCGCTCGTTTTCCGGCTCCGGCACGAAGTGAATCGCGGTCTTGTTGCGGTGCTGCGCCAGGTGCCGGTCGACGCAGTTGTAGGAGGCGTTCAATTCGCCGCCCACGAACCACTTCCAGAACGGCGGGTTCGAGGTGTCGAGGGTCTGCTCCCAGTACTTGTACCAGGTCAGCAGGTCGGCGTACTCCTTGAAGCATTCGGGAAAGTTCTTCTCGCCGAAGCGCTCCAGGATGTCGCCGTCGGTCATGTTGGCCTGGGCCACGAAGCTGACCGGAGGGTAGTAGTACTGCTCTTCCTTCCAGTGCACCGCGAGCTGGGCTTCGTTCGGTTGCTCTGCGTTTACTTTGCTCATATCCGGGCCTCCTTCAATGCGCGCGCGGCGGCCGCAGGACGCGGCCGCCGCAAGGTTCGACGGGAGTCTTGATCAGCTCGGCGCGCCGAGCGGAACGACCGGCCTGCCGAAGGTGGTGTTGGTCACCACGCCGAAGCTGGTGTACATGGCGAGCAGGCCGCATACCAGCCCGATCCAACCGCCGATCCTGGTGAGGATCGGCATGCCCAGCAGGATGCCGCCGCCCAGCAGGAAGAACGTGATCCACAAGGTCAGGAATACCCACCACAGCGCCTTGTTCAGTTTGAAGGTCGGAATCCACATGTACAGCGTGAACACGCCCCAAACCACCAGCGCCACGCCAATGGTGCTGCCGGCCTGCGACAGATCCAGCACGTGGTTGTCGCCCAGCAGGAGGAGGAACGCGAACCACCACCAGAACGCCGCGTAGCTCACGAACGCCGTCATGCCGAAGGTGTTGCCGGTGCGGAACTCGAGTATGCCCGCGATCATCTGGGCCAGGCCGCCGAAGGCGAACGCCAGCGGCAACACCACCGGCTCGCCGCCATGCGGCAGCACTCCGGCATTGACCAGGCTCAGTATCACCGTGGTCAATCCAAAACCTATCAAGCCGAGCGGCGCCGGATTGGCGAATGTGGATTTCGATTCTTCTGCCATATTCCCTCCTCGTGTTGGGTTGACGCGTCCAGTTTTTTTCTCGTGCCCTGCGCAAACAGTATGCGCGCGCGAAAAAAGCGCTGCTTTGCATCCACGAAAGTGATGCGTCAGCACATGCGCAAGTGATGCGTCAGCACATCCGAAAGCATGTTTGCGCGCGCCGTCAGAGAACGCGCCGATCGCCGGCGTCGGCCTGCGGCGACACTCAAGCCAGCGGCCGGTTTTACAACTCGCTGTTTCTGTACGACTTCGTCATCGGCACGCAATATGCATGGCATCAGCGCCGTTCAACCACTCACCAAGGAATCCTCATGCTGCAAAAAGAAGGTCTGTTCCGCCGCCGCGAAGAGACGTTTCCCGCGCGCACGCCCGCCGCGCCCGCGCCGCAGGCGAGCGCGCCCGAGCGCGTCGCTGCGCCCCCGCCTCCACCCGCACCGCACGCCGAGGCCGGCAAGGCTGTCGGCAAGGGCGAAGCGAAGCTGATCGTCGGGCCCGACATCAAGATGAAGGGCGTCGAGATCACGGACTGCGACACGCTCGCGGTCGAGGGCCGCATCGAGGCCACGCTCGACGCGCGCGTGCTGCAGATCGCGCCGCAGGGCATCTTCAGCGGCACCGTCGCGGTCGACAACGCCGAGATCCACGGCCGCCTCGAGGGCGAACTCACGGTGCGCAAACAGCTCGTGATCCACGCCACGGGCAAGGTGTCGGGCAAGATCCGCTACGCCAAGATCAAGGTCGAGGAAGGCGCCGAGATCGCCGGCGAGATCAGCATGCTCGATTCGAACGCGAACGCGAACGCCGCACCGCTGCGCGCGGCGCGCCCGCTGGGCGGCGCCTAGCCGAGCATCCGGCGCAGGCGCGCCACGCCGTCGGCGAGGCGCACCTCGCCGGCGGCGAAGCACCAGCGGACAAAACCCTCGCCCTCGGGCCCGAAGGCCGCCCCAGGTGCGAGGCCGAGGCCGGTCTCGCGCACCAGGCGCTTGCAGAACGCCAGGCTGTCCGCCGCGCCTTCGACGCGCAGGAAGGCGTACATCGCGCCGTCGGGCACCGCGGCGGTGACGCCTGGAACCGACGCCAGTTCGCCGAGCAGGAAATCGCGCGCGCGGCGCAGGCGCTCGAGCGTGCGCGCGATCTGCGGCTCGCCCTCGTTGAGCGCGGCGATGCCCGCGCGCTGCACGAACACCGGCGCGCACGACGTGTTGTACTCAATCAGCTTCGCCAGATCGGCCGCCAGCGTCGGCGGCACCACCAGCCAGCCGAGCCGCCAGCCGGTCATCCGCCAGGCCTTGGAGAAGGTGTTGGTGCTTACCACACGCTCGCCCGGCCCGGCGAGGTCGAGAAAGGACGGCGCCACGCCCGAGGCCTCGCGGTAGGTCAGCCGCTCGTAGGCGTCGTCGGCGAAGATCCAGATGCCGCGGCGGCGGCAGTGCTCGAGAATCGCGCGCTGCGCCTCGCGCGTGACGCTCCAGCCGGTCGGGTTGTTGGGCGAATTGAGGTACAGCGCACGCGTGC
The DNA here is from genome assembly GCA_963811085.1 of uncultured beta proteobacterium. Taxonomy (GTDB): domain Bacteria; phylum Pseudomonadota; class Gammaproteobacteria; order Burkholderiales; family SG8-39; genus DAHVFK01. The sequence continues at coordinate 271,166 of CAWEPV010000003.1, forward strand.
CGGGCACGAGCGCATCGAGCAGGCGATCGAGGTCGAGGGTCCACCCCGCGGGCGAGAAATCGAGCGCCACGGTCGCCACCTCGGCGCCGAGGATCTTGGGGATCTCCTGCAGGTTGGGCCACAGCGGCACCACCTCGACCACGCGATCGCCGGGGTCGACCAACAGCTGCGAGGCGAGCATCAGGGCGTTCACCCCGGCGCTGGTGGCCGCCACCTCTCCCGCCGCGGTTGGACGGTGCAGGCGCGTGAGGTAGGCCGCCAGCGCCTCGCGCAGCTCCGGGATGCCGAGGTTGTGCGAATAGTAGGTCTCGCCGGCGGCGATCGACTCGATGCCCGCGCGGCGGATGAAATCCGGAGTTGGCTCGTCGGGCTCGCCGACCCAGAACGGCAGCACGTCCGGATTGCCGAGGCCCTCGTTCACCAGCTCGCGGATCTTCGAGGCGGCGAGGGCGCGCACCGGGGCGCGGGCAATAGGCATGGCTGCGAACGGGAAGCGGACAGCGGAAGGCGCCTATTGTAAGCTGCCCGGCGCAGATGAGTCTTCTCCGCGCCGCATCCAATCTCACCGGGCCGTCGGTAGAGCGCTGGTCGCTCATCGCCGCGCTCGCCATCATGGTCGTGTGGGGCGTCAACTTCACGGTCATCAAGTACGTGCTCGAGCAGATGGGCGTCGGGCCGTTCCTGTTCATCCGCTACCTGATAATGCCGCTGCTCGGCCTCGCGCTGCTGGCGGTCGTGTACCGGCGACACCTGCGCAAATCGTGGCCACGGCGCGAGGACCTGCCGCGCTTCGTCGCCTGCGGCCTGATCGGCCACACCGCGCACGTCGGCCTGGTCACCTGGGGCATTAGCCTGTCGACTGCGTTCTCGAGCGCGCTGGTGCTTACCAGCGGGCCGCTGTTCACGCTCCTGATCCTGGCCTTCGCCGGGGCGGAGAAGCTGCGCGCGCGCCAGCTCGCCGGCACGTCGATCGCCTTCGCCGGCATCGTCATCTTCCTGTCCGACAAGTTCGTGCGCGGCGTGGCGCTGGCGGGCGCCGGCGACCTGGTGCTGCTGTTCGCCGCCTCGCTGTTCTCGCTCTATACCGTGATCGCACGCCCGATCACCGCGCGCTACGGGCCGCTGCCGGTGCTCGCCTACACGCTCGTGTTCGGCGCGCCGCTGCTGGTGCTCGCGTCGGCGCCGGCCTTCTTCGCCGCGCCGCTCGCGCACCTGCCGCTGCGGGTCTGGCTCGGTGTGCTGTGGGCGGTCCTGATTTCGGCCTTCCTCGGCTGGCTGGTGTGGGCCTGGGTCAACGCGGTGCGCGGCGTGGCCAAGAGCGCGCCGCTGCTTTACCTGATCCCGCCGATCGCCGGGCTGGTGGCCTGGCTTTCGCTCGGCGAGAAATTCACCGCGCTCAAGCTCGCCGGCGCCGCGGTCACCATGGCGGGCGTGGCGTGGGCGCAATTCGGCGGCGGCCGCCCGCCGCCGCGCGAGACCGCGCAGGCCGACACCCCGTGAGCCCGGCCGCCTCGCGCCGCTCGCTGCCGCGCACCGTGTGGGCGCTCGGCCTGGTGTCGCTGCTGATGGACAGCTCATCGGAACTGGTCCACGCGCTGCTGCCGCTGTACCTGACCGGCGTGCTCGGCGCGAGCATGCTCGAAGTCGGCCTGATCGAAGGCATCGCCGAGGGCACCGCCGCGATCACCAAGGTTTTCTCCGGCACGCTGTCGGACTGGCTCGGGCGCAGGAAGCTGCTGATCGGGCTCGGCTACGGCCTGGCCGCGCTGTCCAAGCCGCTGTTCCCGCTCGCCAACGGCATCGCGCTGGTGGCCGGCGCGCGCTTCATGGATCGCGTCGGCAAAGGCATCCGCGGCGCCCCGCGCGATGCGCTGATCGCCGACGTGACCCCGCGCGAGGCCCAGGGCACGGCCTACGGCCTGCGCCAGACGCTCGACTCGATCGGCGCGGTGCTCGGACCGCTCGCGGCGGTCGTGCTCATGGCGCTGTTCGCCGAGAGTCTGCGCGCGGTGCTGTGGGCGGCGGTGCTGCCGGCGCTGGCCGCGGTGCTGGTGATCGTGTTCGCGGTGCGCGAGCCCGACGGCGCGCGCGCGGCAAAGGCGAAGGCGAAGAGCCCGCTGACGAAGACGATGCTCGGCCTGCTCGGCGCGCGCTACTGGCTGGTGGTCGGGCTGGGCGCGGTGCTGACGCTGGCGCGCTTCTCCGAGGCCTTCCTCGTGCTGCGCGCCGCCGACGTCGGGCTGGCGCAGACCTGGGTGCCGCTGGTGATGGCGGCGATGAGCCTGGTCTACGCGCTGGTCGCCTACCCGGCGGGAATCGCCGCCGACCGGGGCCGGCAGCGCGCGCTGATCGGCTGGGGGCTCGCCGCGCTGATCGCGGCCGATCTGGTGCTCGGCGGCGCGCACTCGGTCGGCGCGGTGTTCGCCGGCGTCGCGCTGTGGGGCGTGCACATGGGGCTCACGCAGGGCCTGCTCTCGGCGCTGGTCGCCGCCGCCGCGCCGGCCGAGGCGCGCGGCACCGCGTTCGGAATCTTCAATCTGGTCATCGGCGTGGTGCTGATCGGCGCCAGCCTGCTCGCGGGCTGGCTGTGGCAGGCCCACGGCCCGGCGGCAACCTTCTACGCCGGCGCCGCGTTCACCGCGATCGCGCTCTCCGGGCTCCTGGCGGCGGCCCGCTCGCGCTAGAATCCGCACCCGGTTCCCGCGACGGAGGAAATGCAATGTCGGGCGCGCACATCGAATCGCACGCAGAGCACAACAAGGGCATCGCCCTGCTGATCTCGGTCCTCGCGCTGGTGCTCGCGTTTTCCGAGACGCTCGGCAAGTCGGCTCAGACCGCGGCGCTCGACGCCAACATCCAGGCCGCCAACCTGTGGTCGTTCTTCCAGGCCAAGACGATCCGCCAGACCACGCTCAAGACCGCCGCCGAGCAGCTCGAGCTGCTCAGCACCAGCCCGGCTGCCAAGAAACAGGTCGAAGCGTGGAAGGCCAACGCCGAACGCTACGAGTCACAGCCGGAAAAGAGCGAAGGCCGCAAGGAGCTCGCGGCGCGCGCAACGACGGCCGAACAAAAACGCGACCGATCGATGACCTCCTACCACTACTATGAGCTCGCCTCGGCCGCGGTGCAGATCGGGATCGTGCTCGCCTCGGCCTCGATCATCACCGCGATGCCGCTGCTGGCCTGGATCGCCGGCGCGCTGGGCGCGATCGGCGCGGCGCTGTGCGTGGTCGGGTTCTGGTTCTCCGCCGCGCTGCACCTCGTCTAGCGGCGCATTGAGCGCTCGAGCGCGACATTCATCGCTGCGGAAGGTATAGCCCCCGCACCGCCGCCTTGTGCGCGGCGAGCGCGGCGGCCAGCTCGAACGCCGGCACCGGCACGCCGGCGACGCGCGCGAAAGCGAGCGGCGCCATGACCTGCGCCTCGATCTCCATCGGCCGGCCGCGCTCGAAGTCCTGCAGCATCGAGGGCTTGTGCGCGGCGCCGCTCGGAGCGCCGCCGGGGCGGCGCGGCGCGTTCTGGACTTCGACGCCGTGCGCGGTGGCGATCGCGCGGCCCTCGGCGCGGATGCGCTCGAGCTGCGCAGCGAGCGCCGGGTCGGCGCCGATGCCGGCCACCGTGTCCTCGGCCAGCAGGCAAAGCGTCGAGCTGGCGAGGTTGAGCACCAGTTTGTTCCACAGCGCCTGGCGGATGTCGCCGGTCGCGGGCGAATGCAGCTGCGCCGCATCGAGCGCCGCGCGCAGCGCGTCGACCGGCGCCGAGGCCCGGTCGTCGGCCGCGCCGATCACCAGCATGTTGCGCCCCGGGGTGTGGTTCTCGACCACCCCGGGCGCGGTCACCTCGTTGGCCGAATAGACCACGCCGCCGACGACCCGCTCGGGTGCCACCGCGCGCGCGAGCCTGCCGCCCGGGTCGAGGCGCGAGAGGTCGGGCGGACGCGGGCGCGCGCTCGAGAGCCCGAGCGGGTACCACCAGGGAATCCCGTTCTGGCAGAACACCACCGAGCTGTGCGCGCCGAGCAACGGTGCGAGGGCATCCGCCGCGGCGCCCAGCGCGGTGGCCTTGAGCGCGACCAGCACTGCGTCCTGCGCGCCGAGCTCGGCCGGGCGATCGCTCGCGCGTACGCGCGCGCTCACCCGCTCCGGGCCCGAGACCAGCGTGACGCCGTGCGCGCGCAGCGCCTCGAGCTGCGCGCCGCGCGCGAGCACCGAGACCTCGTTGCCGGCGGCGGCGAGCCGCGCGGCGAAATGGCTGCCGATCGCGCCGGCACCGAAGATGCAGATGCGCAACACGTTCTCCAAGCGAAAGTGGCGCTGATTCTAACCTCGCTCCTGGTGTAGGATCGCCCTGCCATGGATATTTCAGCGGAAGAAATCAAGGAGTTCTGGCGCGGCTGGTGCCTGCGGCGCAAGATCGCGCCCGACCTCGTCGCCAAGGGCGAGGCCGAGATCGACAAGGATCCCGAGCGCTGGGCCGACGAGACGATGGATCAGCTGCTGGAGCTGATCAAGGCTTGAGCGTCCAGTCTCGGATCAGCGCCTCGTACAGCGCGACCGACTGGCGGATCCTCTCCATGCTGCAGTACTCGTCGGTCTGGTGCGCCTGCTGCGGCTCGCCGGGCCCGAGCACCACGGTCGGCGCGCCGGCCCACAGCTTGCGCAGGTTCGCCGCGTCGGTCATGTAGGTCGCGGCCTGCACCGCAGGCGCTGCCCCGAGCTGCTCGGCGCAGAGCTCGAACACGCGCCGCATCCACGCCTCGTCCGGCTCGGTCCAGACCGCCTGCAGGTTTGAGAACACGTCCAGCTCGGCGTCGCCCAGCGTCTTTCCCAGCTCGGCGAGCAACGCCGCGTGGTCCATTCCCGGCACGGTGCGGATGTCCACTCCGATGCGCGCCGAGTCGGGCACCAGGTTCACCCCCGCGCCGCCTTCGATCGTGCCGACGTTCATCGTCGGCGCGCCCATCACCGGGTGCGGGTGGGCGTGGAAATCGAACTTCTCCAGCGCCGCAACCGCGCGCGCCGCCTTGTAGATCGCGTTCTCGCCCAGCTCGGGCATCGAGCCGTGCGCCGAGACGCCGCGAAACGCGGCGTGGAACTTGAGCGAGCCCTTGTGCCCGACGTAGGGCTGGTTCGAGGTCGGCTCGCCGACCACGATCGCGCCGGCCTTGCCCATCAGCGCGGCAGGTGCGCCAGATGGCGCGAGCCGATGCAGCCGTTCTCCTCCGACGCGGTCAGCACCAGCACCACGCCCGGCGTGCCGGCGAGCTTGCCGGCGAAGGCCTTGGCCGCGAGCAGCATCGCCGCCACGCCCGCTTTCATGTCGGAAGAGCCGCGCCCGTAGAGGCGGTCGCCGTCGCTCTCGCCGGCGAAGGGGTCCCTGGCCCACTTGCGCGTGCCGAGCGGCACCACGTCGAGGTGCCCGGTGAGGCACAGCGGCGCTTTCGCTTCGGAGCCGCCGGCACGCGCGATCACGCTGGTGCGGCCGGGCTCGAACTCCTGGTACTCGCACCGCGTAGCCCCAGTCCTCGAGCAGCCCGCCGGCGTGATGCGCGCAGTCGTGCTCGCGCCCGGGCGGGTTGACCGTGTCGAACTGGAGCAAAGACCGCGTCAGCGAAATGGCATCCTGTGCGCTCATGCGATGCATGATAATCGAATCCCTCGAAAACGAACGAACCGGGCGAAAAACCATGACCGATCTCCTGCACGAGGTGCGCGACGGCATCGTGTACCTGACCTTCAACCGGCCGCAGGCGCGCAACGCGCTCACTTTCGCGATGTACGACCGCCTGGCCGAGATCTGCGAGGAGGCCAACCGCGACCGCTCGATCCGCGCCATGGTGCTCACCGGCGCGGGCGACAAGGCCTTCGCCGCCGGCACCGACATCTCGCAGTTCCGCGCCTTCGACAAGGAGCAGGACGCGCTCGACTACGAGGCGCGCATCGACCGCGTGCTGGGCGCGCTCGAGGCCTGCCGCGTGCCGACCATCGCCGCGATCCAGGGCGCCTGCACCGGCGGCGGCGCCGGCATCGCGGTGTGCTGCGACCTGCGCATCGCGGTCAAGGGCGCGCGCTTCGGCTTTCCGGTCGCGCGCACGCTCGGCAACTGCCTGTCGATGAACAACTACTCGCGCCTGGTCGCGCTGCTGGGGCCGGCGCGGGTCAAGGACATGATCTTCAAGGCGCGCCTGATCGAGGCCGACGAGGCGCTCGCGATCGGCCTGGTGGGCGAGCTGGTCGAGGACGGCGCGGCGCTCAGCGCGCGCGCCGAAGAGCTCGCGCGCCAGATCGCGAGCCTGGCGCCGCTCACGCTGCAGGCCACCAAGGAAGCGGTGCGCCGCCTGCGGCCGGCGATTCCGCACGGCGAAGGCAACGACCTGGTGCTGATGTGCTACATGAGCGAGGACTTCCGCGAAGGCATGGAAGCCTTCCTCAACAAGCGCAAGCCGGTCTGGAAAGGCCGCTAGCCGTTCGCCGCGCTTTATTGGGGAACGATCACCATCCAGCCAACGCCGAAGCGGTCGGCAAGCATGCCGAAGCAGGGCGAGAAGAAAGTCTTGCCGAGCGGCATGCGCACTTCGCCGCCGTCGGACAGGGCCGCGAACCAGCGCTTCGCCTCGGCCTCATCCTTGGCCTCGAGCGAGAGCGAGAAGCCCTGGAAGGCCGGCTTGCCCTTGCACATGCCGTCGGAGGCCATCAGCACCGCGCCGCCGATGCGCAGCGCCGCGTGCATGACCTTGTTCTCCGAGCCCGGCGGGAGCATCCCGGGTGGCGCCGGCTCGGGACTGTCCTTGTTGCGCATCAGCATCTCGACCTCGGCGCCGAGCGCTTTCTTGTAGAGCTCGATCGCCTCCTCGCAGCGGCCTTCGAAAAACAGATAGGGCTGGATCTGCATCGCTTGCTCCTTTCAGGTCTGCGCCAGATAGGCGACCAACTGGTCCATGGTGCCGCCCCAGCCCTGCGTCATGCTGGCGCGACCCTCGTCGAAGGTCTTGCGCTCGAGCTCGGTAGCGGAGTCGTGCGGCACCCACTGCACGGTGAGCTTCGTCTTGCCGCCCAAGTCCTCGAAGATCACGCTGGACAGCGTCTCGAGCGGCCAGCTCTCGCTCCACGGATGGCGCGTCACGCCGCCCTGCGGGTCGGAGAACGAGGTGATGAACACCAGCCGCTCGGGCGCGTCGATCACGCGGTAAACGAACCGCCCCCAGATGTCGCTGCCGTCGGGTGCGGTCATGCCGTAATGAAACACGCCGCCCGGGCGCAGGTCGACTTTGCAAGTATGCACTTTGAAGCCTGCCGGGCCCCACCACTTCTTCAGCTGCGCGGGGTCGGTCCAGGCCTGCCAGATCCGCTCGCGCGGCGCGTCGAGCACGCGCGAGGTGACGAACGGCTCGAAAGGTTTTACCGGCATGCGGTTCTCCTCAGAGGTCGAGCGCGACTTTGAAGCCGCCGTAGATCAGGCGCTTGCCGTCGAAGGGCATGGCCTTCGGATTCATCATCGACGCGAGGCGCCTGTCCTTCATCACCTTCGCCATTACCCGGTCGCGCTGCTTGCGCGATTTGTACACGATGAACGAAAACCACACCACCTCGCCCGGCTTCAGCTTGACGCTGCGCGGGAACGAGGTCCGTTTGCCCGGCTTGACGTCGTCCGCGACGCACTCCGTGTAGGACAGCGCGCCGTGCTCGCGCCAGACCTTGCCCGCCCTGCGCGCCATGGCACGATAGGCGGCAAGATTCCTTTTCGGTACCGGCACCACGAATCCGTCCACGTAACCCATGATCAGACACCTCCCTTGAGAAATTGATCGAGCTTCTCGAACGTCTCGCTCCAGCCGCGCTGGTGGCCATCGCGCGCCGCCTCGTCGAAGAAGCGCTCATGGCGGAACACCATCTCGGTTCCGCTACCGACTTGTGTCAGCAGGATCGTCACCAGCGACTCGCGTTCGGGCGTGGTGCGCGACCAGGTCCAGGTGAAGACGAGCCTTCGGTTCGGAACGACCTCGCGGTAGACGCCCTGCGCCTCGTGCTCGTTGCCGTCGGGCCCGCCGAAGGCGATGCGAAAGCGCCCGCCGACGCGCAGGTCGAGCTCGGCGGCCGCAACCGGTTGCGGCCCGCCCGGCCCGAACCAGCGCGTCAGCGCTTGCGGGTCGGTCCACGCGCGCCAGACTTTTTCCGGCGCGACGGGGTAGCGGCGGGTGAGGACGAGGAAGGGCCTTTCGGCGAGCTTGGCGGCTTGGTCCATGTCTGCAACTCCTCCTGCTGGTAGAGGTAGCGGGCGAGCGAATCGAGCTTCTCGCTCCAGAACTTTTCGTAGCGCGAGATCCACGCCGCGGCGTCCTGCATCGGCGCCGCCGCCAGCTCGCAGCTGACGACCCTTCCTTCCTTGCTGCGCGCGATCAGGCCGGCGTCCTCGAGCACCCGCAGGTGCTTCATGAACCCCGGCAGCGACATGTCGTGCGGCGAGGCGAGCTCCGAGACCGCGAGGTCCCCGCCGCTGAGCGACTCGAGAATGCGGCGCCGGGTGCGGTCGGCCAGGGCGCCGAAAACCGCGTCGAGCTCGTCGTCCGAATACTTAACCATGAGGTTCAGTATCGGGCCGCCGAGCGGACCTGTCAAGCGGTCGGGCCGGCGAGATGTGTTAGCGGGACGCCGGGTGCGCCGCGCGGTAGGCGTGCACCTGCGCCGGATGCATCGGCTTGCTGCGCGCCTGTGCCACCGCTTTTTCGTCCACGTCGACGAAATCGGACGGGCGCAATTCGGCGTTGTTCCAGGCCGCGCGCACGTAGCCGATGACCGCCGCCACTTCGGCGTTCGACAGATGGTCGAACGGCGGCATGACGCCGTTGTAGCTTGCGCCCTTGACCATGATCGCGCCCTCGAGCCCGTTCAGCAGCACATAGACCGGGAACATGCGATCGCGGTAGAGATCGTGGTTGCCCGCAAGCGGCGGGAAGGCGCCGGGCAGGCCGCCCCCATGCGCCTGATGGCAGGCCGAGCACTGGCGCTCGTACATGGCCTCGCCGTCCACCGCGGGCGAGGGCGCGCCGCTCGGCGCGGCCGCCTTGGGCGGGTTGGGGCCGAGGTAGGTGACCAGGTACTGCACGATCTTCTTGCGCTCGTCGTCGGGAATGCGCAGGCCGTACTGGCCCATGTCCTCGATCAGCGCTTGCCAGTTGTCCGCGGTGATGCCCGCCGACTCCTTCACGTACTGCAGGTCGTGGCAGGTGCGGCACTTGGCGTAGACCAGGTCGCGGTTCGGCCCCTCCGGCAGCTCGATCCTGTCCGCGGCGCGGGCGGGCAGCGACAAAACGGCGGCGACGGCCGCGATGAACAGCACAAATCCGACACGCGTCATGCCGTGTCCTTCTCCAGAAAAATAAAAAGGGGCGCCGCAGGCGCGGCGCCCCCGGGGACTTCGTTAGTTAGACGTTGATCAGCACGCGGTCGGCGCCGTTCCACTCGTAGCCGCGCGGGTTCCAGCGCGTCAGGCCGTCCACCGGCTGCGAGCGACCGAGCGCGTCGGTTGCGAGCGACATGAGCGTGTTCTGCCCGGGCTTGAGGCTCGCCCTGACCGACCAGTGGTACCAGGCCCAGGGGCTCTCGGCCGGCTTGATGGTCGCCGCCTGCCAGCTCTGGCCGCCGTCGGCCGAAACCTGCACGCTGGTGATCGGCGCGGTGCCGTCGTTGAACGCCACGCCGGTGATCTCAACCCCGCCGCTGCCGGGCTTGTCCTCGGGCAGGGGCGAGAAGATCACGCTCTTGATCTGGTGCGCGTAGGTCGGGCGGCTGTTCTCCAGCGTGTAGTCGTTGGCCTTGAACTGGCCGGGCTCGACCGGGCGCAGCGGGAAGCGGTAGCCCATCGACTGGAATACGCTCGGCGATTGCTGGTCCATGAACATCAGCTTGGTCAAAATCTTGACGTTCATGTTGCCGTAGTAGCCCGGGATGATCAGGCGCAGCGGCCCGCCGTGCGCGGCCGGGATCGGCTCGCCGTTCATCTTGACCGCGAGGATCGCGTTGTCGAGCGCGCCGTCCTCGATGTGGTAGCTCTTCGAGAAGTCCGAGCCCTCGGGCGTCGCGGGCTGGTCCCAGCCTTCCGCCGTCAGCCACTTGACCGAGGCCGCCGGCAGCACCTTCTGCTCGTCGAGGAAGTGGCGCAGCGGCACGCCTTCCCAGACCACGTTGCCCATGCCGCCGTTCTTCCACTGCCCGCCGCCGACCTTCTGCTTGGCGGCGTAGAACGAGCGCCCGTTGCCGGCGCACTGGATCACCGAAACGCGCTTGACCATGTCCATCTTCTCGATGTCGGCCAGCTTGACGATGCGCGGCCGCGCGACGAGGCCGTCGATCTCGAGCGTCCAGTCCTCGCGCTTGGGCGCGTTCAGGCTGGCGTACCAACCCGCGTTGCCCTCGTGCGGGTAGTGGAAGCGGCAGAACAGGATTTCCTTCGGCGTGTGCGCGTACTGGCGCAGCAGCGTGAGCGGGGTCTCCATTACGCCCAGCTTGGCGTTGTGGATGATCATCTCGGCCGACTTGCCCGGAATGATCTGGTCAGCGGTCTCCGCGGCGAGCGCGCGCAGCGCGTAGGCCGGCAGCATGCTGCCCGCGGCGGTCGCGCCGGCCAGCTTGCCGAACTGACGCCTGGACATCTGACCAAAAGCGGATTTCTTTTCCATCGGTGCCTCCTCCTCGTTCGAATTTATTTATTAAGTCAGTACGTAAGTATTTGACGGTCGTCAAATATAGTCGTCCGCCTGACGCCGCGGAGCATGAGTTTTGAATGAGGGCGTCAGCCCATTTTATGCGCCTGCATGTGCCGGATTCGTGCCAGATTTCTGCCTCATTGGCAAAGTAGAATCGCCCCGATGGCTCGCCGCAGAAGGTTCAGACCCTACTTTCGGCTGGGGTTGCTAGCGCTTGCCCTGCTCGCGGCAGGCTACGTGCTTTACCTCGACCTCCGGGTGCGGCACGAGTTCGAGGGCCGGCGCTTCGCGCTCCCGGCGCGGATCTATGCCCGACCGCTCGAGCTGCACGTCGGGCTCAGGGTGCCCGAGGACGACGTGGTGCGCGAGCTGCGCGAGCTCGGCTACCACCCGGTGGCGCGCCAGGACCGATCCGGCTGGTACGTGCGCAATGGCGCCCAGCTCGATATCGCGCTGCGCCCGTTCATCTTCTGGGACGGGCCGCAGCCCGCGCGCGAACTCAAGGTCGGCTTCGAGGCCGGCGCGGTGGTCTCGCTCACCGACGCGAAAGGCGCCGACCTCGCGCTCGCCCGCCTCGAGCCGCTCGTTATCGGCGGGATCTATCCGACCAACAACGAGGACCGCCTGCTGGTGCGGCTGGGCGAGGTGCCCAAGGTGCTGGTGAAAGAGCTGATCGCGGTCGAGGACCGCAACTTCTACACCCATTGGGGCTTCGACCCGCGCGGCATCGCCCGTGCACTGCTCAGCCTTCCCACCGGCCACGTCCAGGGCGGCAGCACCCTGACCCAGCAGCTGGTGAAGAATTTCTTCCTCAGCCCGGAGCGCACCCTGCGGCGCAAGGCGGTCGAGCTGGTGATGGCGGTGCTGCTCGAGCTCAACTACTCGAAGCAGGAGATCCTCGAGACCTACCTGAACGAAATCTACCTCGGCCAGGACCGCGACCGCGCGATCCACGGTGTGGGCCTGGCGGCGCAGTTCTATTTCGACAAGCCGGTGCAAAGCCTCACCACTGCCCAGAGCGCGCTGCTGGTGGGCCTGGTGCGCGGCCCGACCTACTACGACCCCTACCGCCACCCGCAGCGCGCGCTCGAGCGGCGCAACCTGGTGTTGCGCGAGACGCGCGACGAGGGTTTCATCAGCGCCGCCGAGTACCAGGCCGCGCGCGCGAGCGGCCTCGGGCTCAACCCCAAACCGTCGACCGGCACCACGCCCTACCCGGCGTTCGTCGACCTGGTGCACCGCCAGCTGCGGCACGACTACGACGAGGACGATCTGCGCTCGGAGGGACTGCGCATCTTCAGCACGCTCGACCCGCGCGTACAGGCGGCCGCCGAGCACGCGCTCAGCGACCGTCTCGCGGCCTTCGACCGCAAGGGCCGTTTCGGCAAGCCGGGGCTGGAGGGCGCGGTGGTGGTGGCCGATCCACAGAGCGGCGAAGTGCAGGCGCTGGTCGGCGGGCGCGACCCGCGCTACCAGGGCTTCAACCGCGCGCTCGACGCCGAGCGCCAGGTCGGATCGCTGCTCAAGCCTGCGATCTATCTCACCGCGCTGCAGGACCCGTCGCGCTACACGCTGGCGACGATGCTGGACGACAGCAAATTCGTCTGGCAGCCGCGCAACGCCGAGCCGTGGCGGCCGGAGAACTACGACAGGCAGTACCACGGCCAGGTGCCCCTGTACCTCGCGCTGGCGCATTCGTACAACGTCGCCGCGGCGCGCCTCGGCACCACGCTCGGCCTGGACAGCGTATTCGCCACCGCGCGCAAGCTCGGCATCGAGCGAGCGCTGCCGCCGTACCCCTCGACCCTGCTCGGCGCCGCGAACCTGACGCCGATGGAGGTGGCGCAGATGTACCAGACCATCGCCAGCGGGGGCTTCCGCTCGCCGCTGCACGCGATCCGCGACGTTACCACCGCGGACGGGCACCCGCTCAAGCGCTACCCGCTCGCGGTGGCGCAGGCCTTCCCGCCCGATCCGATGTACCTGCTCACCGCGGGGCTGCAGGACGTGGTGCGCGAGGGCACCGCGCAATCGCTCGCCAACTGGCTGCCGCCCGTGCTCGGCGCGGCGGGCAAGACCGGCACCACCAACGAGCAGCGCGACGCCTGGTTCGCCGGCTTCACCGGCGCTCGTGTCGCCGTGGTCTGGGTAGGCTACGACGACAATCGCCCGGCGCGCCTGCTCGGCGCCACCGCCGCCCTGCCGGTGTGGGGCGAGATGATGGCCGCGCTCGAGCCCGAGCCGGTCGCGTTTCCCCAGCCCGAGGACGTCGAGAAGGCGACGATCGACCCGCAGAGCGGCCTGCTCGCCGACAGTGCCTGCCCCGGCGCGATCGAGCTGCCATTCGTGAAAGGCTCGGCGCCGAAGGACCGCGCGCCCTGCGCCGGCAACCCGGTGATGGATAATGTGAAGGGCTTCTTCCAGCGCCTGTTCGGCAACTGAGCCTGCTATGAGACTACTGCTTGTCTTCGTCGCCCTGCTCGCCGGCTGCGCCGCAACGCCGCCGACGCAGACACCGCCGCCGCAAGAGCCCGCGCCGGTCGAAGCCGCACCCCCGGCGTCGCCCGGCGTGCCCGCCCCTCCCGCGGCGCCCGCGGCCCCGGCACCGAAGGCGGCGGTCGAGCGCCTGATGGCGAGCGCTCGCACCGACGTCGCCGCGAGCCGCCTCGGCAGCGCCGAAGCCACTCTCGAGCGCGCGCTGCGCATCGCGCCGCGCGACCCGCGCCTGTGGCAACAGCTGGCGCGCATCCGGCTGCAGCAGGGCCAGTACCGGCAGGCCGAAAGCCTCGCCGCGCGCTCGAACACCTGGGCCGGAGCCGACAACGCGCTGCGGGCCGAGAACTGGAGCCTGATCGCGCAGGCCCGCGACGCGCGCGGCGACAGAGCAGGCGCCAGCGCCGCGCAGCAGAACGCCGAGCGCTACGGCCGCTGAGCGGCCGCGCCGATCAGGCGCGTGCTGCTCACCGCGGCGGCCACGAGCGCGATCACGGCCGCGCTGCCAAGCGCCCACCAGGTCGCGTGCGCGCCGGCCAGGCCGAACATCAACGCCACCAGCGCCGCGCCGCTGGTCTGGCCGAGCAGGCGCGCGGTGCCGAGCATGCCGCTCGCCCCGCCGCTGCGCGCGGGCGGCGCGGAGGTGAGGATGGCGCGGTTGTTGGGCGACTGGAAAAGCCCGAACCCCGCGCCGCACAGTGCCATGCGCCAGGCGATGTTCGCGTCGCCGGGCGACGCGGGCAGCAGCGCAAGCAGCGCCAGGCCGGCGGCGAACGCGGTCAGGCCAAGCGCGCCGAGGATCCCGGCCGAGTGCCGGTCGGCCAGCCGCCCGGCGATCGGTGCCATCACCGCCGCCGCGACCGGCCAGGGCGTGATCAGAAGGCCGGTGGCCACCGCGTCGCGCCCGAGCACGTCCTGAAAATAGAACGGGATCGCGACGTAGGCCAGCATCTGCGCCACGAATGAGCAGACCGAGGTCCCGATCGAGAGCGCGAACAGCGGGATGCGCAGCAGGTCGACCGGCAGCAGGGGCGAGGCCTGCGGCAGCTGGCGCGCCACCAATGCGACCCCCGAGAGCGCCGCGCCGGCGAAGGCGGAGAGCACGATCAGCGCGCGCTCGCCGTGGCCGATGCTGTCGATCGCGATGATGAGCAGGCCGAAGAACAGCGCGTTGAGCAGCGCGGAGAAATAGTCGAAGCGCCGCACCGCGCGCGGCGTGCGCGGCAGCGCGCGCGCCGCGTAGAGCGTCGCGATGCCGATCGGCACGTTGACCGCGAACAGCCACGGCCAGGTCGCGACCGACAGGATCGCCGCCGCCACGGTCGGCCCGACCGCGGCCGATACCGCCACCACCATGGCGATGATGCCGATGCCGCGTCCGAGCCGCTCGCGCGGATAGATGAAGCGCACCAGCGCGGCGTTGACGCTCATGATCCCGGCCGCGCCCACCCCCTGCACCACCCGCGCCAGCGCGAGCGCGAGCAGCGAGTCCGACAGCGCGCAGGCGAGCGACGACAGGGTGAACACCGCCAGCCCGATGCGGTAGATGCGGCGGTAGCCGACGATCTCGCCCAGCGAGGCGAGCGGCAGCATGAGGATCGTGATCACCAGCTGGTAGGCGTTGACCACCCAGACCGAATCCGCCGGACTGGCCTCGAGGTCGCGCGCGATCGTCGGCAGCGCCACGTTGGTAATCGTGCCGTCCAGCACCGCCATCATGATCGCGAGCCCGATCGCGATCATGGCCCAGCGGCGCTGCGGCAGCGGCAGGCCGTCGGGCGCTTCAGGGGCAACCCGCATACCGCATCATAGCTTGCGCTGTATCAATATCCGGTGCCGGGTTCGAACGATAGAATTTCATCAGGGGGCCAGAATGAACACCGAGCTGATTGCCGAAACCTGGGGCGCCATCGACGATCCGATGGCCTTCGTCGAAAGCTTCTACGCCCGATTTTTCGAGCGCTTCCCGGGCTACCGCCCGCTGTTTCCGCAGCAACTCGATACCAAGCACCTGGAGAAAATGGTCCAGACCATGGCGCTGGTGGCGCGCATGTCGGAGGACCGCGGCATCATCGCGCCGCACGTGCACAAGCTCGGCGCCGCGCACAAGCCCTACGCGCTCGAGCCGAAGGACCTGGCCAACTTCAAGACGGTGTTCGTCGATATGCTCAGCCTGCGCCTCGGCGCGGGCTGGTCGCCCGACGCCGCGCGGGCATGGGACCAGGCCTTCGACGAGGTCATCATCCCGCTCATGCGCGAAGGCGGCGCCGCCGCCTTACGAACGTAGCACCGAGCCTACGCCGACCCCCGTCAGCGCGCCCGCCTCCCAGGTCGGCACGCCGTTGACCAGCGTCAGCTCGACGCCGGCCGAGCGCATCACCATGCGCTTCGCGCCGCCCGGCAGGTCGTAGCAGCGCTCAGGGCGCCCGACCGAGCCAACGGTAGCCGGGTCGAACAGCGACCAGGTCGGCGGCAAGCCCCGGCGCGATGCGGCCGCGATCGCGGATGCCGAAGAAGTCGGCCGGGTCCGAGGTCATGCGCCGCACCGCCTCCTCCAGCGAAAGGACTTTTCTTTCCCGTACCCAGGTGCCGAGCACGTAGGTCGGGTAGCCGGCGTCGCACAGCATGTCGAGGTGCGCGCCGCCGTCGCCCAGGCCGAGCAGGATCGAGCGGTCGTTCAGAAGCTCGGCCATGCGGTCGACACGCGTGTTGAACGACTGCATGGTGAACTCGTTGTCGAGATCGTCTTCCAGCGTGACGTCCAGGAACGCGTCCACCGGGTCCTTGCCCAGCTGCGCCGCGAGCTCGGCCACCGTGCGCCCCTCGAGGTGCTTCAGCGCCGGGTTCTTCACCTCGTGCAGCGTGATGCGCGCCCAGTTGCTCGAGGTCATCGGCCGTTCGAGGTCCTTTCTGAACTGCGCGCGGAACGCCGGGTCGCGGTAGACCGCCGCCTGCGCCGCCTTCGACTTGTCCTCGAACACGCGCTTGAAGGACGGGAAGGCGCCGAAGGAGAACGGGCTGCGCATGCTGAATTCGCGCGTGAGCGGCAAGGGCGAAGTCTGCGGCCGGGCGCCGCGCGCGATCATCGGCGCGGCCTTGCGCAGCGTCTCGCGCACCGCCTCGGGCAGGTCGTCGCGGTCGAACAGCGCGATGAAGGTCACCGGGCGGCCACTCTCGGCGAGCATGAAATCGAGCAGCTCGAGCTCCGGGTCTTCAAGCACGCCGATCTGGCGCGTCATCGCGATCTCGATCGCGCCCTTGCCGCGGCTGCGCAATGCGTTGCAGTAGGCCTTCAGTTCCGCGCGGCTCGCGTTGCGGCAGGCGAGCGGCCGCCCGCCGTAGCCCATGTGCTGGTTGAGCAGCGTGCTGGAGAAGCCGAACGCCCCCGCGTCCATCGCTTCGCCAAGGAGTGCTTCTATCTTCTTTGTCTCCTCCTCGGTTGCCGCGCGCTCCATCGACTGCTCGCCCATCACGTAATGCCTGAACGGCGTAAGCGGCGCGAGGAAGGCGAGGTTGAGCGCGGGCTTGCGCTTCGCCGCCGCGTCCATGTACTCGGGGAAGCTCTCCCAGTCCCAGGTGATGCCCGCCTTGAGCACCTCGAACGGGATCGCCTCCACGTTGACCAGGTCGCGCATCGCCACCTCGCGCGCTTCGGGCCGGCACGGCGCGATCCCCACCCCGCAGTTGCCCATCACGACGGTGGTCACCCCGTGCCACGAGGACGGCGTGGTCGCCCCGTCCCAGCAGATCTGCGCGTCGTAGTGCGTGTGCGGGTCGATGAACCCCGGCGCGACGACGAGCCCGGCGGCATCGATCTCCTTGCGCGCCGGACCGAGGTCGCCGCCCGTGGCGGCGATCCTTCCGCCCGCGATCGCGACGTCGGCGCGCCGGGCGGGCGCGCCCGTGCCGTCAATCACCGTGCCGTTCCTGAGGAGGAGGTCGTGCTTCATGCGCTCAACGCGCAGCATAACCCGGGCGGGCTCGGCGCATACAAATCTGCTGTCAGGAACTCGCCCGCGTACTACTATCCGTCCGCGCTCGAGCGGACCGGACAGGGCCGCCGGGCGCGCTCAAACAAATCAACCATAAAAGAGTATCGGGAGGGTTCACCAGTGAAAGCTTCTTCGTTGAGCTTCAGGGCTGCCGTGCTGTTCGTGATCGCGGGAATGATATGGGGTCTTTACATGGCGATCTCGGAGAACCACGCCACGTTCCCCGCGCACGCCCACCTCAACCTGCTGGGCTGGGTTTCGCTGTTCCTGTTCGGCATCTTCTACCACCTCCACCCCGCGCTCGACCGCAGCCGCGCCGCGCGCGCGCAGGTGTGGATCTGGATGGTCGGCGTCGTGATCCAGGTCTTCGGCGTGGCCAGGATCTTTACCGGGCACCCGAGCGGCGAGGCCTTTGCCGCCACCGGCTCGTTCATCGTGCTCGGCGCGATGATCCTGTTCGCCTGGCTGGTGTACCGGCGCGAGGGCTACGCCGCGACCTGAAGAATCCTCGCCGGCGCTCGTACAACGCGCGCGGGGCTACCGCGCGACCGTCGTGGCCGGAAGTGTGGTCTATCGCGACGGAGAAGGAACCCGGAGCCTCCCGGGCCGACTGGTTCGGGGCCCGCGCGCGGCGCGCTAGCCGCAGGCCGCGCGCACCTGCTTCATCGTGGTGAGACCCATCAGAGCCTTCTCGATGCCGTCCTGCCGCAGCGTACGCATGCCCTCCGCGAGCGCGCGCTCGCGGACCGCCTCGGGTTCCGCGCGCCGGTGGATGAGCTTCCTCAAAACCGTGCTCGTCAGCATGAGCTCGTGCAGGCCGAGGCGGCCCTTGTAGCCCAAGCCGCTGCAGTTCTCGCAGCCGGCGCCGTGCATGGAATAAAGCCTGCCCTTCTTGCCCAGGCGCCGGCGCCAATCGGCCACGAGCGCCGACTGATCCGCGTGCCCGCCTTCGGCGTATTCCAGCGCGATCCCCGCCACCTCTTCGTCCCGAAGCTCGACCGGACTCGAGCAGGTCGAACACACGCGGCGCACGAGCCGCTGCGCAAGTACGCCCTGCAGCGAATCGCCGAACTTGAAGGGATCAACGCCGAGGTCCAGCAGACGCGCCACCGTTTCCGGCGCGCTGTTGGTGTGCAGCGTTGAAAACACCAGATGGCCCGTCAGCGAGGCTTCGACTGCCGCCTGCGCGGTTTCCCGGTCGCGAATCTCCCCGACCATGATCACGTCGGGATCCGCGCGCAGCAGCGAGCGGAGCGTCTCGGCGAAAGTCCAGCCGATCTTCGCGTTCACCTGCACCTGCGACAGGCCTTCCTGAGTGATCTCGATCGGATCCTCCGCGGTCCAGATCTTTCGCTCGGGCGTATTGATCAGCGCCATTAGGGAATGCAACGTGGTGGTCTTGCCCGACCCGGTGGGCCCGCACACGAGCAGCAAGCCGTGCGGTTTCTCGACGACCCCCCTCAAGCGCTCGAGCACTTCCGTGCCGAGGTGAAGCTTGTCCACCGGCAGCGGCTTGGACGAGGCGAGCAGACGCAGGATGACGCTCTCGAGTCCGTTGACGGTAGGAATGACCGCGACGCGCAGTTCCAGCTTGGCGGGACCGAAACGCGAGAAGTCGATCTTCCCGTCCTGGTGCTTCCTGTGCTCGGCGATGTCGAGACTCGCCATGATCTTGATGCGCGAAACCATCGCGGAGCGGAAACGTGCGGGAATATCGGCGTAGTCCGACAGCGCTCCGTCCCGACGCATGCGGATCCGGATTGGACGATTGCTCGAAGCCGGCTCAATGTGAATGTCCGAGGCGCCGCTCTCCATCGCATCGAGGATGACCTTGTTCACCAGCCGTACGAGCGTCGAGTCGCTCTCGCGCACCGCATCCGCGGGCTCCGTCTCGCCCGCAGCGGGCGTCTCCAGCGTGAGTCGCGACATCAGCTCGTGGACGCCGGACAGATCGAACTCGATCGCCTCGGGAGCGGCATCGTCCGCGTCCGGCTGCGGGGCGACTCGCGCGCCGAACTCCAAAGGCGCTTCGCCCTCCCATGCGTCGATCGAGCCGAGCGCGACGCGCATATCGCGCCAAGCGGCAAGCACCGGTACCGCCCTGCGGCCAGAGCTGAAACGCACGGCGTCCAGGCTGTCGCTCGACATCGGGTCGTCCATCGCGACGACGAGGCCTCCTTTCGCGTCGAAGCAAAGCGGCACGACGCGATGGTGGTAGCACTGCGCGCGGGGAACCAGGCGAGCCGCCGCGGGATCCGGCGGGAACCTCAGAACGTCCACGCGCAGGATGCCCAGCTTGCGCACAAGCACGTCCTTCAGCTGCTCCGGCGTGACCGCGCGCATGTCGAGCAGCACCTTGCCGAGTGGCACATGCTTTCGAAAGCGTAGTTTCTCGACGCGCTGGCGCTCGAGCGCCAGCTTGAGTTGCGCCGGCGCGAGTACGTTCGCCCTCACCAGCGCTTCGCCCAGCCGGCGGAGCGGGTTTCGCCCGGCCTTGTCCAATGCCTCGAGCAAGGCGGGAATGGACGAGATTGCCCGCTCGGGTACCGGCGGCCCCGGGGGCGCCTCCGCCGCCGGCTCGACGTTCTCGATTGCGAGCTGCGCGGGCTGGCGAGCGGCTTCGATCCAGTCGAACGACCGCACAAGGAAGCCGGGGATCAGCATCCGCGTCACGGCGGCGTTGCCGGCCGGAGGATAGAGAAACAGCGCCGAATCCCAGCGCACCGCCCCGGCGCTCTCGCCCTCCACGACCCGGCCGTCTACCAGCACGACGCGGTAACAGCGCCGTAGCCCGTCCACCCGCGCGGGCGGAGCGGCGAAGGCAAGCGAACGCGTCAGGACGAGCCGCTGCAGGTCGGAGAACCCGACCCAGCGCACCCCGTGCGCATCTTTCGGGCGGAAGAACAGGCCCCGGCCTTCGCTCAGCATGAGCGCCTCGCCCTCCATCGCGCCGTCCTGCAGGCTCGAGAGGTGCGCGCTCTCGGGCGTGTTGCGCAGCTCCCCCTCTGCCCAAGGTAACAGCGGCGGCGCCGGCCATTGCGCAAGCATGTTTCCGCTCGAAACGACGTGCAGCTTCACCGCTTCGCCGCGAGTCGCCTGAGATTCGCCCTGGGCCGCCTGCGCCTCGCGGCGCGCGGGGACGAGATCCACGATCGTGTCCGATGGGATCAGGGCACCATCTCTCGAATGCTTCATGATCAGCTCCCTCCACGTCCTCTGTCCGCCACTCGCACAGTGCTTCAGAGTCCGCTGCAAGCAATCATGTCACTCGGCGGAGTTCCTGAATGTAAGAGTTAGTCAGTAACGTGCAGCAGGCCCCAGATTCCGGCGCAAAGAGGTGAAGGGGGCTGTCGCCTCTACTCGAACTCCCTTTCCTCCCACCAGACCAACCCGCTTCGCGAACACCACCGCGCAGTAACGTGATGCCGAGCCAATTTCATTCCGGCATCAGGCCGCTGATGGTCAACAGGATCATAATCACTACTATGACGATCGCCGCGCCAAGCCCGGCGATGCCGATCTGCAAAGGCGAGAAGCCCTTCTCTTTCGGTTCTTCGGTCATGTTCCCTCCCTCAGAGTCTGGTCGCCTCACGCGCCGCGCCGGTCCTCAGCCGCCACGCTTTCGAGCAGCGCGAGCAAGGCCTTGAGCAGCGCGGCCGGCGAGGGCGGGCAGCCGGGAATATGCAGGTCGACCGGCAGCACCTTCGAGACACCCCCGACGCAGGCCGGGCTGGCGGCGTAAAGGCCGCCGTCGCGCGCGCAATCGCCGCACGCGACGACCCACTTCGGATCGGGCGTGGCGCGGTAGGTGCGCTCCAGCGCTTCGCGCATGTTCACGCTCACCGGCCCGGTGACCAGCAGCACGTCGGCGTGGCGCGGCGAGGCGACGAAGCGCAGGCCGAAGCGCTCGAGATCGTAGAGCACGTTGCCGAGCGCGTGGATTTCCAGCTCGCAACCGTTGCACGAGCCGGCATCGACTTCCCGGATCGACAGCGCCCGCCCCAGGCGGCGGTGGGACGCGTGGCTCACACGCGCGGCGAGCTCGGCCAGCGCGCGCTCGTCGGCCGCAGGCGCGGACTCGGTGAGCGTGCCTTGCACGAAGCTTTTGAACAGCAATCTACGCATGCCGGGTCACCCTACAGGTCGTGTCCGGAGTAGGAACAATTGAACGATTTGTTGCACAGAGGGAAGTCGGCCACGATGTTGCCCTCGATCGCCGCTTCGAGCAGCGGCCACTGGAACCACGAAGGGTCGCGCAAGTGGCAGCGCTCGACGCGCCCGTCGGGCGCGATCCTGACCCAGGCGAAGATGTCGCCGCGGAATCCCTCGACCAGCGCGGCGCCCTCGCCCGCATCGCGCGCCGACCGCGGCGCGACCGGGCAGGCGAGCGATCCGTGCGGAAGCTGGGCCAGTATCTGCTCGATCAACGCGAGGCTCTGCTGCGCCTCGCGGATCCGGATCCAGACGCGCGCATTCACGTCGCCCGCATGCACGACCGGGACCTCGAAATGAAGCGCTTCGTAGGGCGCGTAGCCGGGTGTGCGGCGCGCATCGAAGTCGCGCCCCGAGGCGCGCCCGACGAAGCCGCCGGCGGCGTACTGGCGCGCGAGCGCCGGCGTCAGAATGCCGGTTCCGACCGTGCGGTCCTTGAGCGATGCGGTGTTCTCGTAAACTTCGATCAGGTCCGGAAAGTCCTTGCGAGCCTGCGCCACCAGCGCGCGCAGCCGTCGCTCGCCGTCGGGCGGCAGATCGCAGCTCACGCCGCCGGGCACGACGCGGTCCATCATCAGCCGGTGGCCAAAGCAGGCGTCCGAGGCACGCAGCACCCGCTCGCGCAGCAGGCCGAATTGCGCGTGCATGATGGCGAACGCGGCGTCGTTGCAGACCGCGCCGATGTCGCCGAAGTGATTGGCGAGCCGCTCGAGCTCCGCCAGCAGCGCGCGCAGCCAGGCCGCGCGCGGCGGGATTTCCAGCTCGAGCGCCGCCTCCACCGCCCGGGCGAAGGCTAGGCTGCAGGCGACCGTGCTGTCGCCGGACAGGCGCCCTGCCAGCGCGGCCGCGCGTTCGATCGTAGCGCCGGTCATGAGCGCCTCGACGCCCTTGTGGGTGTAGCCGAGGCGCTCTTCCAGCCGCACCACGGTCTCGCCGTTGGCGCTGAAGCGGAAATGGCCGGGCTCGATGATTCCCGCGTGCACCGGCCCGACCGGGATCTGGTGCAGGCTCTCGCCCTCCGCCGGCAGGAACTGGTAGTCGCCGTCGTGGCGCAGCCATGGCCGGGTGTCGGGCAGACCTTCGGGCTCCAGCCCGACCAGATCGCGCAACGCCCGCTCCGGTCGGATCGCCGGCGCGTGCACGCGCCCGACCGAGGGATAACGGTTGGCGGGGCACTCGACGCTGAGCACGACGCACGCATCGGTGGTTTGCTCCATGAGCGCCATGTGCGCGAAGCCGGGCTCTCCCCACAAGCCGAGCAGCGCCAATTCGCCGCCCTGCAATCGTGCCGCGGCCCGCTCCCAGTCCTCGCGGCGCCTGATCGAACGCTGCCAGTTCGGGGTCGGCATATGCGCTTACCTGAGAAGACCAGCGACGTGCTGGAACCACGCCATGAGCGCGGGCGGGAGCCAGATTCCCGCCACCAGGACGAGCGCGAAGTGGGCGACCACCGGCACGAACGACGCCCGCGCAGGCTCGCGGCCGCCGTCCGGATCGCCGAACGCGAGCCCGTTCAGGCGCAGCAGCAGTGCCCCGAACGCGACCAGCAGGGCAAGGCCGAGCACGATCGCGAGCAGCGGATGGCGCGCGAACGTGGTCGTCAAGATAAGGAACTCGGTCATGAACAAGCCCATCGGAGGCAGCCCGGCAATCGCGGCGACGCCGAACACGAGCCCCCAGCCGAGCGAGGGGTGCGACACCGTGAGCCCGCGGATGTCGGGCATGTGCTGGGTTCCCTTCACCTGCGAAATGTGGCCAACGCAGTAGAAGATCGCGGACTTGGTGAGGCTGTGCAGCGTCATGTGCAGCAGCCCGGCGAAATTCGCCAGCGGACCGCCCACGCCGAAGGCGAAGGTGACGATGCCCATGTGCTCGATCGAGGAGTAGCCGAACATGCGCTTGATGTCGTGCCGCCGGTAGAGCATGAAGGCGGCGAACACCACCGACAGCAGCCCGAGCGAGACCATGAGCGGTCCCGGCGCGAAGGCTCCCGGGTTGGCCGACATAATGCTCTTGAAGCGCAGCACGGCGAACAGCGCCACGTTGAGCAGCAGGCCGGACAGCACCGCCGAAATCGGCGTCGGGCCTTCGGCGTGCGCGTCCGGCAGCCAGGCGTGCAGCGGCACCAGGCCCACCTTGGTGCCGTAGCCGAGCAGCAGGAACAGGAACGCGAGGTTGAGCAGCGCCGGGTCGAACTCGGGCGCCCTTTTCACGAGCACGTTCCAGGCCATCGCGTCCAGGCCTTCTCCCACCACCGAATGGGCCGCCAGGTAGACCAGGATGGTGCCGAACAGCGCCAGCGCGATGCCGACGCTGCCGAGCAGGAAGTACTTCCACGCCGCCTCGAGCGCGGCGGGGGTGCGGTAGATCCCGACCATCAGCACCGTGGTGAGCGTCGCAAGCTCGATCGCGACCCACATCAGGCCGACGTTGTTGGAAAGCAGCGCCAGGTTCATGCCGAACATGAGCGTCTGGTACATCGCGTGGTAAAAGCGCAGGTAGACCGGGGTCAGCTTGCCGCTCTCCAGCTCGTGCGCGATGTAGCTGGCGCTGAACACGCTGGTGGTGAAGCCGACGAAGGTGCTCAGCACGATGAACACGACGTTCAGATCGTCGACGATGAGATAGCGTCCCGTCGCCGGACGCTCGAAGAACAGCACCGTCGCCGCGAGAAATGTCAGCAGCGCCGCCAGCACGTTGAGCCGCGCCGTCAGCCTGTCGTCGGGCAGCGCGGCGAGCAGCGCGGCGCTCAGCGCCGGGATGATCAGCACCGCGCCGACGAAGAAATCGCCGCTTCCCGTCACGGCTGCTCGCCCCGATATTGGTGCAGCGCGTGGATGTCGACCGTGTCGAAGCGCTCGCGGATGCGGAACAGGAACACCCCGATCACGATCAGCGCGACCAGGATCGAGAACGCGACGCTGATCTCCACCACCAGCGGCATCCCCTTGGCGCCGGTCGCGGCCAGAATCAGCCCGTTCTCGATCGACATGAAGCCGATCACCTGGCTCACCGCGTTGCGGCGCGAGATCATCATCAGCAGGCCGAGCAGCAGCACCGAGAGAGCGAACGCGAGGTCCTGCTGGGTCAGCGTTCCCGCCTTGGCGGTAATCGGCAGCATGACCATGATCGAAAGCGCCACCAGGCCGATGCCGGCGAGCATCGTCTGCCCGATGCCGACCACGGCCTCTATCGTGCGATGGATCCCGAGCTGCACGATGATGCGATGCAAGGCGAGCGGGATCACGATCGCCTTGACGATCAGGGCGATCGCGGCAGTGATGTACAGGTGCGGCGCGTGCTGGATATGCGCCTGCCAGGCGACCGAGAGCGAGACCACCAACGCGTGCAGCGCGAAATTATTCACCAGGCCGGTCATACGATCCTGGTAGAGCAGCATGAAGCTCACCAGCACGAGGCCGCCGGCCAGCAGGTGCGCGACGTCGAGCGCGAGGCGGTCCATCAGCCGGCCAGGGTGACGAACAGCAGCAGCGTGGCGAGGAAGCCGAGCATCAGCGCCGCGCCGAGGAAATCCGGAACGCGGAACACGCGCATCTTCGCGATCGCGGTCTCGAACACCGCGAGCAGGAAGCCGCCGGCGGCGAGCTTCAGCAGGTACACCCCGATGCCGGCGAAGTAGGCCGCGGGCCCCTGCCCCGAAACCGCGATCCCCCAGGGAAAGAAGACGCAGGCGATGACCGAGACGTACAGCAGCAGCTTGAGGAACGCGGCGGCCTCGATCAGCGCCAGGTGGCGTCCCGAATACTCCAGGATCATCGCCTCGTGCACCATCGTCAGCTCCAGGTGAGTGGCCGGGTTGTCGATCGGAATGCGGGCGTTTTCCGCCAGCGCCACCATGACCAGCCCGATCAGCGCCAGCGCGATCGAAAACCGCAGTCCGACGTCGGAGGCCTGCATCGACGCCGCGATGGAGGACAGCTGGGTGGAGCCGGCGAGCAGCGAGAGCGTGAACACCACCATGAGCATCGCCGGCTCGGCGAGCGAGGCGATCAGCATTTCGCGGCTCGATCCGATGCCGCCGAAGCTGGTGCCGACGTCGAGCCCGGCGAGAGCGAGCATGAAGCGCGCGCTGCCCAGCAGCGCGACGATCGCGATCACGTCGGCCGCATAGCTGAAGATCAGGCCGGTGGCGAAGGTGGGAACGAGCGAGACCGCCACCCAGGTGGTGGCGAAGATCAGGTACGGCGCGACGCGAAACACCCAAGACGCCGAGTCGGCGAGAACGACGTCCTTGCGCAGCAGGCGCAGCAGCTCGCGGTAGGGCTGCGCGAGCGGCGGCCCCTGCCGGCGCAGCAGATGCGCCTTGACCTTGCGCACGTAGCCCGCGAACAGCGGCGCGAGCGCTAGCACGAGCGCCATCTGGCAGAACTGGACCAGCAGCTGCAGGCCTATTGCCATACCGCGAGCACCGTCAGGAGCGCGACCAGGGCGCCGAACACCAGCGTGAGATAGGCCCTGATCGACAGAAACTGCACCTTGTTGAGGCGATCTGCGACGTAGGCCACCAGGCCCGCAAGCGGCGCATAGAACGCGTCCCACAGGACGTCGCGCATCCGGACGTGCATCTGCGCGGGGCGCAGGTCGCCCGGCGGCGGCATGCGCACCTCCTCGCGCGCACGGAACACCACCGACCCGAACACCCTGCGGATCGGCTGCGAAAAGCTGCCCGCGGTGTATTGCGTCGCCGGGCTTGCATCCGGAAAGCCGCAGTCCCAGGGCGCCGATCTGCGCAATACTCCGGACGCCCAGCGATGGATCGCCTCGGCGCCGAGGCCCGCAGCGAACGCGATGATCAGGAACAGCAGCAGCCCGTTGTAGGAGCTGCGACTCTGCGCCACCGGAACGATCGTCAGCCAGTCGAGCTCGCCCTGGCGCGGCAGCTGCGCCCCGGCCAACGCCCGCACGACCGGCGCCAGCGCGTCGATGAAGTAGCCGGGCAGGATGCCGGCGAGCAGGCACAAGGCGGCGAGGATCAGCATGGTGGCGAGCGACCAGCGGTCGGTCTCGACCGCCTGGCGCGCCGCGTCGCTGCGCGGACGGCCGAGGAAGGTCACCCCGAACGCCTTGACGAAGCAGGCCGCCGCGAGCGCGGCCGAGAGCGCGAGCAGCGCGCCGATCGCCGGCACGAGGAACTTCAGCAGCCACTGCGGCAGCGCCGGGCTCACCAGGATTGCCTGGAAAGTCAGCCATTCGGAGACGAAGCCGTTGAACGGCGGCAGGGCCGAGATCGCCGCCGAGCCGACGAGAAAGACGAACGCCGTGAGCGGCATGCGATGGATCAGGCCGCCCAGGCGCTCCATGTCGCGCTCGCCGGTTGCGGTCAGAACCGCGCCCGAGCCAAAGAACAGCAGGCTCTTGAACACCGAATGGTTGAAGACGTGGAACAGCGCGGCCGTCAGCGCCAGCGCGGCCGCGGCGCGCATCCCGTTCGCGCCGAAAGCGAGCGCGAGGCCGAGCCCGATGAATATGATGCCGATGTTCTCCACCGTGTGATACGCGAGCAGGCGCTTGAGATCGTGCTCCATGAGCGCGTGCAGCACGCCCATCACCGCGGTCACGCCGCCCAGCAGCGCGACCAGCGCCCCCGCCCACCAGGTCGGCACGCCGAGCAGATCGAACACGATGCGCACCGCGCCGTACACCGCCACCTTGGTCATGACTCCGCTCATGAGCGCGGAAACGTGGCTCGGCGCGGCCGGGTGCGCGAGCGGCAGCCACACGTGCAGCGGCACCAGGCCCGCCTTCGACCCGGCTCCGATCAGGGCCAGAACGAGCACCACGGCCGCCACGCCGGGCGCGGGCGGTGCGGCGCGGATCGCGGCGAAGGCATAGCCGCCCGCCGGGCCGGCGAGCAGGCCGAACGCGAGCAGCAGCGCGAGCGTGCCGAAGCTCGCCATGATCAGATACAGGTAGCCCGCCGCGGCGTTGCCCGGGCGGCGATGGTGCGCCATCACGAGCGCCCACGAGCTGAGCGACATGAACTCCCAGGTGAACAGGAAGGTGAACGCGTCGTCGGCCAGCACCACCAGGTTCATGCCGGCCAGGAAGGCCGGGAAGAACGGCAGCACCCGCCCCGGCGCTTCTTCGTGACTGCCGTAGCCCAGGCCGTACAGGCTCGCACCCGCTGCGCCGAGGTTCACCACCACGAGGAAGAACGCGGCCAGCGCGTCGAGTCGGAAGTGCGCGCCCAGCCAGGGAAGGCCGACCGGCAGCGTCAGCGCGCCGAGCAGTGCGCCGCCGCCGAGCAGGCTGGCGAGCGCGAGGCCAAGGCCGATCGTCGAGGCGCACAGCGCGGCGCCGTAGACTGCCGGCGTACCCCATCGACTGCGCGCAGCCGGGATCGCCGCCACGCTGATCGCAAGCAGCGCTCCGACGCACCACAGCAGTCCTGCGAGAGCCATGGCGCGACCCCGCTACCCGCCCGGGACCGCCGCCACGCGCTTCATTCGAACGCCCCGGCCGCCGCCGACGCTCGCGGCGCCCTCGCCGATCAGCTCGATGCCGGCGCGCTCCAGCGCCTCGATCAGCTTCGTCAGGGAGTCGACGTTGCCGCGCACCACGCCGTCGCTCGACTCCATGCGCTGGATCGTCGGCAGCGACAGCCCGCACGCCGCGGCGAGCGATCGCTGATCAAGTCCCAGCAGCGCCCTCGCCGCCCGCAACTGTTGCGCGGTTATCATGCCCTGAGCATGAGTATCAAGTCACCTTATTGGACTACTCAATTACGCTAGTCCACAAGTGATGTGTTGTAAATCTTTTTCGTTATTGCGCTGCGTCAACGGCGCCCCGGCGGGCTTCGCTACTTGAACTCGCGCTCCTCCCACCATGGGTAGAAGGGCGGCATGTCGCGCGAGACGCGCATGCCAAAGCGCGGCGCGCGCTTTTCCTTGAACGCGGCGATGCCCTCGGCCACGTCGGGCGAGCGCCCGAGGTGGAAGATGCCGCGCGAGTCGACCTTGTGCGCTTCCATCGGATGGTCGGCGCCGAGCATGCGCCACATCATCTGGCGCGCGAGTGCCACCGCGACCGGCGCGGTGTGGTCGGCGATCTCGCGCGCGAGCGCGCGCGCCGCTGGCATCAGCGCGTCCGGCGCGAGCACGCGCTGCACCAGCCCGCCGGCGAGCGCCTCGTCGGCGCCGAACACCCGCCCCGAGAGCGTCCACTCCAGCGCCTGGCCGATTCCCACCAGGCGCGGCAGGAACCAGCTCGAGCAGGCCTCCGGTACGATGCCGCGGCGGGTGAAGACGAAGCCGAAGCGCGCCTCGCTCGAGCAAAGGCGCACGTCCATTGGCAGCTGCATGGTGGCGCCGATGCCCACCGCCGGCCCGTTGACCGCGGCGATGACGGGCTTCTTCATCTCGAAGATGCGCAGCGTCACCTGCCCACCGCCGTCGCGGTGGGTCTCGGCGCTCAGGCCGTCGCGCTTGGCGTAGTCGAAGGTCGTGCTGCCCGCCGACAGGTCCGCCCCGGCGCAGAAGGCGCGCCCGGCGCCGGTGACGATCACCGCGCGCACCTCGTCGTCGGCGTCGGCGCGCGAGAAGGCGTCGATCAGCTCGGCGCGCATGGCGCGGGTGAAGGCATTCAGCTTTTCGGGCCGGTTGAGCGTCACGGTGGCGACGCACTCGGCCACCTCGTAGCGGATATCGGTGTAGTCCATGCGGCTCCTTTCGGCTGATGCGGCGGCGTCCTGCGTGCAAAGTATGTCATCCTTGGCGAAAATTCGCGGGAGCGTGCAACCATGACGGACATGGCATTCTGGCCGGCGGTGAAGCTGACCCGGGCGCTGCGCGCGCGCAAGATCGGCGCGCTCGAGCTGCTCGAGCACTACGCCGCGCGCATCGCGAAATACGACCGCCCGCTGAACTCCCTCTGCGTGCTCGACCTCGACGCGGCCAGAAAGCGCGCCCGCGCCTTCGACCGCGCCTCGGCGCGAAAGGGCGCGCAGCATCCGCCGCTCGCCGGTCTGCCGATGAGCGTGAAGGAATCCTTCGATCTCGCCGGCCAGCCCACCACCTGGGGCGTGGCCGAATACAAGGGCAACCGCGCGGCGAAGAACGCGCTGGCGGTCGAGCGCCTGCTTGCCGCCGGGGCGAACGTGTTCGGCAAGTCGAACGTGCCGGTCATGCTCGCGGACTGGGAGACGAACAACCCGCTGTACGGCAGGACCGTGAACCCCTGGGATGCGACCCGCACCCCCGGCGGCTCCTCCGGCGGCGCGGCCGCGGCGCTCGCGGCCGGCCTCACCGGCCTGGAGATCGGCAGCGACATCGGCGGCTCGATCCGCAACCCGGCGCACTACTGCGGCGTGTATGGGCACAAGCCCACCTGGGGCATCTGCTCGCTGCAGGGACACGCCCTGCCTGGCTCGGCGCACCCGGCCGACATCTCGGCCATCGGCCCGCTCGCGCGCGGCGCGGCCGACCTCGAGCTCGCGCTCTCGATCATGGCCGGGCCGGACGCGATCGACGGCGCCGGCTGGAAGCTCGCCCTGCCCGCGCCGCGGCGCAAGACGCTGCGCGGCCTGCGCGTCGCGGTGGTCGCGACGCACCCGACCGCCGAGACCGATCGCAGCGTGCAGGACCTGATCGCCGGGCTCGCACGCACCCTGGCGAAGAAAGGCGCCAAGGTCTCCGAGCGCGCGCGGCCCGCGTTCGACTTCGGCGAAGCGCACCGCGTCTTCATCCAGCTCCTGCGCGGCGCGACCTCCGGCCGGCAGACGCAGGAAATGTTCGCCACGATGCTCGCCGCACGAGCCGACATCGACCGCAACGACGACTCGTACTACGCCCAGATGGTGCGCGCCAACACCCAGCCGCACAAAGAATGGCTCGCCGCCTCCAACCGCAGGCACCAGATGCGCCTCGCCTGGGCCGAGTTCTTCAAGGACTGGGACGTGCTGCTGTGCCCGAACGCCGCGAGCGCCGCGTTCCCGCATTCGATTCCGGGCGAGCGCTGGGAGCGCATGATCCCCGTCAACGGCAAGCCGCAGCCCGCGACGACCCAGATGTGGTGGGCCGGCATCGCCGGCATGTGTTTTCTTCCCGGCACCGCGGCGCCGATCGGGCTGTCGCCCGGCGGCCTGCCGATCGCGGTGCAGATCGTCGGCCCGCAGCACGGCGACCTGAGCACCCTGCGCGTGGCGCAGCTCATCGAGCGCGAGATCTACGCCTTCGTACCGCCGCCGGCCTACGCCTGAATTCCGGCGGCCGGCACGCGCCGCTCAATGCATGCGCGCGGGACTGTGGTCGATGAGGGCCGAAAATTTGCCGAAGAGCTCGGGGTCGAACTTGCTGCCGCTCTCGGAGCGCATGATTTCCAGCGCCTGCTCGTGCGTGCGCTGCGTGCAGTAGGGGCGCGCGGTCGTCATCGCGTCGTAGGCGTCCACGATCAGCAGAATGCGGCTCAGGAGCGGGATCGCTTCCCCCGCCAGGCCGTCCGGATAGCCGCTGCCGTCGAAGGATTCGTGATGATGCCGTATCACGCTCGCGATCTCGTCCTGATCGGGCAGCGCCGTCGCCCTGAATATCTGCTCCCCGAGCGCCGGGTGGGCCTTCATCAGCGTCCATTCGTCGCTCGTCAGGCGCGCGGGTTTCAGCAGCACGGCGTCGGGAACGCCGATCTTGCCGACGTCGTGAAAACGCGCACCGACGCGCAGTCGGTCGAGCTCGCGGTCCGAGACATCGCAGGCATACCCCAGCTCCGTCGCGAGGCGCTCCGAGCGGTCGCAGTGGGAGCGCGTGTACGCATCGCGCACTTCGAGCGCCTCGGTCAGGGCATTGACCGATCCGAGCAATTGCGGATAGTTCTTGGCGCGCTTCATGAGCCTCCCTCGCGACGAAGGTGCGAGCGTTGGCCCAGCGTATACCTAGTTCCGCCGCGGCAACGCGCACGGCCGCGAATAAGTGGTATTTCGGGGCGCAATCGCCAACTAATGCCTCGATTCCAGGGCGTCAGCCGCACGACAACCGTCGAACGGGCCGCCTGCGCCGTTTTTTGATTACGATAGCGTCGGTCAGCGCGGCAACAACCGCCGCCAGGGGGAAATCATGAAACTCTCGCTTTGGAAGGCATCGGGCGCCGGCGCGGCGACGGCATTGCTCGCGGTCTCGGTTGCGTTCGCAGCCGGCATCGGCACGGCCATTCCAGGCATTCACGCGCCAGGCGGCGGCGCGACGAGCGCACCGCTCAAAGGCGCGATGCGCCTGAATCCCGCCATGCAGGGCAGCATAGTCGCCGGTTACGCGAGGCGATGGATGACGATCGGCGAGATCGATCGTAAGGAAAGCGAGTTCAAAAACGCTACCGGCGGCTACGAATCCGGCCTGAAGCACAGGCTGCGGGCGGTGCAGGAATGCTCGGCCAAGTCCTACAGCGTCCAGGACCAGATGGCCGCCGGCTGCAGCGGCAGCGAACCGCTCAGCCAGTGCATGGACAAGCTGTACCAGCACTGCCTCGCGACGACCATCCAGCACGACGGCGGCGCGACGCAGAATTTCCCGCAGTCCGCCGCGGCCGCCGCCGCCCGGGCGCGCGCGCTAAGCGAAGCTCTCATCCGCTACGCGACCGAAGCGGAGCACAATGCCAAGCGATTCGTTCAGTAACCGCAGGCACCCGGCATCATGAAGCTCGCACACGCCCTGCTCGCCGCGCTGAAGGACTACGGCGCGGGCGAAATCTTCGGCATTCCGGGCGACTTCGCGCTGCCGTTCTTCCGCGAGATCGAGCGCTCCGGCATCCTGCCGCTGCACACGCTCAGCCACGAGCCGGCGGTCGGCTTCGCCGCCGACGCCGCCGCGCGCTACCGCGGCACGCTCGGCGTCGCCGCGGTCACCTACGGCGCGGGCGCGCTCAACATGGTCAACGCGGTCGCCACCGCCTACGCCGAGAAGTCCGCCGTGGCGGTGATCTCGGGCGCCCCCGGCGCGGCCGAGGGTCGCATGGGCCTGGGGCTGCACCACCAGGTCAAGCGCCTGGACAGCCAGTTCCTGGTCATGAGCGAAGTGACCTGCGCCCAGGCCGTGCTCGACGACGCGGCGAGCGCGCCGCGCGAGATCGCGCGCGTGCTGAGCGAGGCGCGGCGCCAGTCGCGCCCGGTCTACCTCGAACTTCCACGCGACATGGTCGAGGCCGTGGTCGGAAGAGTGCCCGCCTACACCCCCGCGCCGATCGACCGCCAGGCCGCCGGCGCCGCCGCCGACGAAGTCTTCGCGCGCCTCGCCGCCGCGCGCCGCCCCGCGCTGCTGCTCGGGGTCGAAGTGCGCCGCTACGGGCTGGAGAAGAAGGTCGCCCGGCTGGCGAAGAAACTCGCCATCCCCGCGGTCACCAGCTTCATGGGCCGCGGCATCCTGGCCGAGACCGACGCCCCGCTCGCCGGCACCTATCTGGGCCTGGCGGGCGAGGCGGGCGTGCGCCGCATCGTCGAGCGCTCCGACGGCCTGCTCATGCTCGGCGTCATCCTGTGCGACACCAACTTCGGCGTCTCGCAGCAGCAGATCGACATGCGCACCGCGGTGCACGCCTTCGACGGCGAAGTGCGCCTCGGGCACCACGTCTATCCCGGCGTCACGCTCGAAGCGCTGGTCGATGCGCTGCTCAAGCGCGCCAGGCGCCTGGGCGACGCCACTCCGGTCGCGGCCGAATACCCCACCGGCCTGAAAGCCGACGCCCAGCCTATCCGCCCGCTCGACATCGCCACCGCCGTCAACGACCTCATCGAGCGCCACGGCCCGATGCCGATCGCCGCTGACATGGGCGACTGCCTTTTCACCGCGATGGACATGATCCCCACCGCCCTGGTCGCCCCCGGCTACTACGCCACCATGGGCCCCGGCGTTCCCTTCGGCCTCGGCCTGCAGGCCGCCTCGAAGAAGCGCCCGCTCATCCTGGTCGGCGACGGCGCCTTCCAGATGACCGGCTGGGAGCTCGGCAACTGCCGCCGCCAGCGCTGGAACCCGATCGTGCTGGTGTTCAACAACGCCTCCTGGGGCATGCTGAAAGCCTTCCAGAAAGACACCGGCTACAACGACCTCGACGACTGGAACTTCGCCGACGCTGGCCCCCGCGCTGGGCGGAAAAGGCGTGCGCGTCACCACCCGCAAAGCGCTCGCCGCCGCGCTCGAAGACGCGGTCGCCGACAAGAAAACCTTCCGCCTGATCGAAATCATCATCCCGCGCGGCGAGCTCTCGCGAACCCTCGAGCGCTTCACCGGCGCGATCGCTAGCAAGAGCGCGCTGGGCAAAGGGAAGTAGCGCTCCACATCCGGCCGTGGAGTATTTCCTTCGCCCTGCGGCGGGGCGGCGGTACAAATTGCCGATGAGATCCGCCTTGACCGTCGCCTTCGTCGTTGCACTCGCCGCCTCGAGCGCCGCGAGCGCGCAGGGCGTCGGGCTGCGGGTGGGCACCGTCGGGCTGGACAGCAACCCCGGCGGCTGGATCGCGCCGGGCCTGAGCGTGCCCGCCGGCGACCGCGCCCCGATCTTCGTCGCCGCGCCCCTGACATCCCTCTACGCCCTCGACCGGAGCGCCTTCCGGGCGGGCGACATGGGCAGCCTGAACGGCCTGGTCGAGCCGAGCCGCCGCCTTGCGCCCTACCTCGGCTTCGGTTCCGGTAAGGTCCCGGGCGCGGGAGTGAACTTCTACTTCGACCTCGGCGTCGTGTACCAGGACGCCTCCCGCGCCACCGATGCGGGGGCCGATCGCTACAGCCTCGAGCGCTCGCTGAACCGGTACAACCTCTACCCCGTCGGCCAGGTCGGCATCACCGTCGGCTTCTGACCAGACTCGCCGACGTCGCCGCAGGCGTCGGGCTGCTGCGACGCTCCCGCCGGTCGTTGCGCGCCATCTGCGGCATATGCCCTTGAGCCCCGCGCGCATGCTGGCAATCATGACAAACCATGACATCGCCCAACATCACCGCGCGCCTGGCGACCACCGGGCGGCTCCTCCTGCGCTCCGGAACCGAAATCGGCCGCATCCTGGATTCGATGCTCGAGGACGGCGACACCGTCACCGCGAACCTCCCGCCGCAACTGATGCTCTTGTCGAAACTGGTTCGCGTCCAGCCGGCCAACGGGACCATGATGCTGGCGTGTTCCGACAACAAGAGTGCCAACGTCGCGGCGCTGGCGGTGCGCTCGCTGGTCCTGCGCTGCAACCACCGCGGCGCGCAGTTCGCCTTCTCGGGCGACAAGCCAAGGTATGCCACGGAAGCGGGCCTGCCCTGCATCCAGTGCGGGCTGCCCACGACGATGCTCGGGATGCAGCAGCGCCGCAGCTTCGAGCGCGTCAAGACGCCGGCAGAGGCGATGGTGCGCTGCGACCTGCGCCTGGGCGAACAGGTCTTCGCCTCCCGGCTGATCGACGTCAGTCTGGACGGCATCTGTGCGCTGCTCACCGACCCGAAGATCTCCGTGCGCGAAGGCACGCGCCTGGAAAGCGCGCGCATCCGGCACGCCGAAGCCGACTCCCTGCTGGTCGACCTGGAAGTCCGCCACACCACCCGGGGCACCTTCCCCAACGGCAGGCCGGCGACCCGGCTCGGCTGCAAAGTGCTCGCCTCGCGCGAGGTCCTCGAAGACCTCATCCGGCTGTTCATTATCGACTTGGACTGAGCGGGCCGGCGAGCCCGTTGCGACAGATCCACGCCGGGATGATTTCTTGATCTCCATCAAACCGGCGCGGCGCGTTCGTGCCTACAAATGACCACTGGAGGAGGATCGCCCGATGGCCAAGCCGCTCAGCGGCCGTCTCGCCGACGATCTGCGCTCGAGCGATAGATCCGTCGCGAGAACGCTGATCGCATTCGTCGTGCTCGCCGCGCTGACCGCTCCGGCGCTGGCGCAGAAAGCTGAGCGGCCCGCGCTCAAGGCGGGCGACCGCTGGCGCTTCGAAACCAAAATCAACGGAGCCGCCGTCAAGTGGCTCGACCGCGTATGGGTCGTCACGTCCGTCACGCCGCTGGAAATCGACGGCACCGAAAACGGCAAGCCGCTGCAGCTGACCCCGAACCTGAACAACATCCAGTCCCCGAGCCGGACCGACACCGACCGGCGGCTGCTCGTTTTCCCGCTCGAGATCGGCAAGCGCTGGCGCTTCAGCAACGAATACACCGTCGCCAGCATCGACGTGCCGAGCCGCAGCGACTACCGCGTGGGCGTGGCGGGCTACGAAAAAGTGCACGTCGCAGCCGGCGACTTCGACGCCTTCAAGCTCCTGGCGAAAGGTCGCTGGAAGGCCGGCGGCCTTAGCGGCCAGACCACCCTCACCTACTGGTACGCCCCCGCCGCGCGCGCGATCGTGAAAATCGAAGCGCAAGACACCGTCTGGGGCACGCGCACCCGCGAGCTGGCCGAGTACAAGCTCCAGCCCTGAGCCGCGCACAGGCGAGCCGCGGCTACGCCGCCCAGCGCGCCGGCCGCTTCTCGACGAACGAGGCGAGGCCCTCGGCCGCCTCGCCGCTTCGGCGTTTGGCGGCGTGCTGCGCGACGAGCCGGCCAAAGACGGAATCGTCCACCGCGCCCCACGCGAACTCGAGCGCGACCTGCTTGGTCTGCGCGTTGGCCTCGGGCGCGTTCTGCAAGAGCTGCTCGACCAGTCGCGCGCCGGCCGCTTCCAGCTCGGCGAGCGGCACCACCTCGTGCACGAGGCCGATCCTTCGCGCCTCCTGCGCGCCGAAGCGCTCGCCGGTCAGCGCGTAGCGGCGCACCTGTCGCGCGCCGATCGCGTCGGCGAGCTGCGGCAGGATAATCCCCGCCATCAGCCCCCAGCGCGTCTCCGCGATCGAGAACATCGCGTTGTCCGCGGCGACCACCACGTCGCACGCCGCGACGATCCCGGTTCCCCCGCCGAAGCAGCCCCCTTGCACCAGCGCGACCGTCGGCACCGGCAGCTCGTTCAGCCGCCGCACCGCCTCCGCGGTCGCCCGCGACGCGCGCTCGTTCTCTTCCGCCGACTGCCCCGCCACGCGTCGGATCCATTTCAGATCCGCGCCCGCCTGGAAATGCTTCCCCGCCCCGCGCAGCACCACGGCTCGCACCCCGCCACGCGCGCCCAGCGCGTCCATCACGTCGAGCAGACCCTGGATGACGGACTCGTCGTAGGCATTGTTCACCTCGGGACGATTTATCGTCACGGTTGCGACGCCGCGCGCGTCGATACTGTCGAGAACTGCGTCGTTGCTCATGGCGATCTCCTTTGAAAATCTCCCGGTGACGATATCCAGCCACCCCAAGATGCCAAGCGTAGGGCGCTTCAACAATCTCCTATTTGCTCAGGATCAAGCTCTACCGCCAGCCCGAACGGCGCCCGCTCTGGGTCGCAAGCGAACGTTTCTCGAATCGCAATTCGGCTAATCAACTGCCGCCGCTACGGCTGGAAGCCCGCAGTCCTCGTCTTCAGCAACGCCGCCCCCGCCCTCGGCGGCAAAGACGTCCGCGTCACCACCCACAAAGCCCTCGCCGCCGCGCTGGAGGACACCGTCGCCGACAAGAAAACCTTCCGCCTGATCGAAATCATCATCCCCCGCGGCGAGCTCTCGCGCACGCTGGAGCGTTCTACCGGGGCGATCGCGAAGAAGAGCGCGCTGGGCAAATAAACCTTAGCGATTGGGCAAACACTTGCCAATTCAAATCGTCGACCAACGGATCAAAATCCGTTACCGCTCGATAGAGCCCGCGCGCTCTACAGAAGCACGATAGGCGAACCGCTCGCCCACCGAGCAGCGACTAGCGAAGCGACGCGTTGATCTTGTCGAGCATCTCCGAGCCCGGGCACAGCTCTTTCACGCCTAGCTGGTTCAGCGGCACGGTGCTGGTCTTGAAGTGGGCGTGGAGGTCTTCGGCTTTGGGGTCTAGGTAGAGGAGACCCGTCAGGAATTCGCCTTCGGATGCGGCGGTGGCGATGTGGGTGGTAGCATTGATTTTGTTGCTGGGGTCGTAGTCGGCTTCGAGCTTGCGCAGTTTGAGGATGCTGCCGTCGTGCTGGGGGACTTCGATCACGCCGCCTTCGGCGTAGTCGACGGTGATGGCTTCGCGGTTGGGCCAGAAGTCCAGCCGATTAACGGCTTCGTTGTGCTCGCGCACGTAGTCGTAGCTCTTGGTGCTGCCGGCGTGGTTGTTGAAGGCAACGCAGGGGCTGATGACGTCGATGAAGGCGGCGCCGTCGTGGGCGATGGCGGCCTTGATCAGGGGCACGAGCTGTTTCTTGTCGCCGGAGAAGCTGCGCGCGACGAAGGTGGCGCCCATGAGCAGCGCGAGACTGACGGTGTCGATCGCGGCGTCGGTGTTGACCGCGCCGCGCTTGGATTTGGAGCCCGCGTCGGCGGTGGCGGAGAACTGGCCCTTGGTCAGGCCGTACACGCCGTTGTTCTCCAGGATGTAGAGCATGTTGACGCCGCGGCGCATGGCGTGGGCGAACTGGCCCAGGCCGATGGAGGCGGAGTCGCCGTCGCCTGAGACGCCGAGGTAGATCAGGTCGCGGTTGGCGAGGTTCGCGCCGGTCAGGACCGAGGGCATGCG
This sequence comes from uncultured beta proteobacterium, assembly GCA_963811085.1. Classification (GTDB taxonomy): domain Bacteria; phylum Pseudomonadota; class Gammaproteobacteria; order Burkholderiales; family SG8-39; genus DAHVFK01. The sequence goes on from CAWEPV010000003.1 coordinate 309,101, forward strand.
GCCGTGCACGGTGTTGAAGCCGTGCGAGTTGCCGAGGAAGTAGGTCGGGGTCTTGGACGAGCAGCCGATGCCCGAGAGCTTGGCAACGCGGTGCGGCTCGATGTCGAGCTCCCAGGCGGCCTGGATGATGGCTGCGCTGATCGAGTCGTGGCCGCAGCCGGCGCACAGGGTCGAGACCGGCCCTTCGTAGTCGCGCCGGGTGTAGCCGACCTTGTTCCGGTGCAGGCTCGGGTGGTGCAGCTTCGGCTTGGTGAGATAAGTCACGCTGCTTTATCCTTCTTTATCGGACGCACGTTGAGCGTCCGGGTGATCTGCGCGATCTCGTTGGTGATGTAGCGCGCGGTGATCGGGGTGCCGTCGTAGTGCAGCACCGAGATCAGGTTCGCGGGGTTGATGCCGGCGTCGTTGACCAGCAGGGTCTTCAACTGCGCATCGCGGTTCTGCTCGATGACGAATACCTTGGCGTGCGCGGCGACGAAGTCGGCGATCTCGTCCTGGAACGGGAACGCGCGCACGCGCAGCGCGTTGACCGAGATGCCCATCGCGGCCAGCGCATCGAGCGCCTCGTGCATCGCCGGGCTGGTCGAGCCGTAGTAGATCGCGCCGAAGCGCGCCGGCTCCTTGGACGCGTCGAGCAGCGGCTTGGGCACCAGCGCCTTGGCGCTGTCGAATTTCTTCTGCAGCCGGCGCATGTTGTCGACGTAGTCCGGCCCGGCCTCGGAGTAGCGCGCGTAGCGGTCCTTGGTGGTGCCGCGGGTGAAGTAGGCGCCGCGCTTTGGGTGAGTGCCGGGCAAGGTGCGGAAAGGAATGCCGTCGCCGTCGACGTCCAGGTAGCGGCCGAAGTCCTTGCCCGCCTCCAGCTCGTCGCGCGTCATGACCTTGCCGCGGTCGTAGCTGCGCGCGTCGTCCCACTCGAGCGGCTTGCACAGGCGCTGGTTCATGCCGATGTCGAGGTCGGTCATGACGAATATCGGGGTCTGCAGGCGATCGGCGAGGTCGAGCGCCTGGGCGGCGAACTCGAAGCATTCCTTCGGGTCTTCCGGGAACAGCAGCACGTGCTTGGTGTCGCCGTGCGAGGCGTAGGCGCAGGCCAGCACGTCGGCCTGCTGGGTGCGGGTGGGCATCCCGGTCGAGGGCCCGCCGCGCTGCACGTTGATGATGGTGGCCGGGATCTCGGCGAAGTAGGCCAGGCCGATGAACTCGGTCATCAGCGACACGCCCGGGCCCGAGGTCGCGGTGAAGGCGCGCGCGCCGTTCCAGCCGGCGCCGATCACCATCCCGATCGAGGCCAGCTCGTCCTCGGCCTGGACGATGGCGAACTTGTTTCTCCCGGTATCGGGATCGACTCTCAGTCTCGAGCAGTAGCGCTGGAAAGCCTCGGCCAGCGACGACGAGGGCGTGATCGGGTACCAGGCGCAGACGGTGGCGCCGCCGTAGACGCAGCCCAGCGCGGCGGCCGCGTTGCCGTCGATGAAGATGCTGTCGCCGACCGCTTCGCTGCGCTGCACCTTGAGCCCGAGCGCGTCCTTGAGCCGCTCGCGCGCGTAGTCGAAGCCCATGTGGAAGGCCTTGACGTTCGGCATCAGCAGCTTTTCCTTGCCCTTGTACTGCTCGCCGATCAGCTCGGCGACCACCTCGGGCTCGATGCCGAGCAGCGCGGCCAGCGCGCCGACGTAGATGATGTTCTTGAACAGCTGGCGCTCGCGCGCGTCGACGTAGTTGGTGTTGCAGATTTCCGTCAGCGGCATCCCGATCACGTTGACGTCGGGGCGGAACTTGGACGCCGGCAGCGGCCGCGTGTTGTCGTAGAACACGTAGCCGCCGGGCTCGACCTCGGCGATGTCCTGGTCCCAGGTCTGCGGGTTCATCGCCACCATCAGGTCGACGCCGCCGCGGCGCCCGAGCCAGCCGCGCTCGGTGACGCGCACCTCGTACCAGGTCGGCAGGCCCTGGATATTGGAGGGGAAGATGTTGCGCGGCGAGACCGGGATCCCCATGCGCAGGAAAGACTTGGCGAACAGCTCGTTCGCGGAGGCCGAGCCCGAGCCGTTCACGTTGGCGAACTTGACGACGAAATCGTTGACCGCTTCGATGCGCTTTGCCATTTCCTGTCTTCTGTTGCGCCTTCAGTTCTTGTAGGAGGGGTCCTTCTGCTCGACCACGCGCTCGAGCGCGGCGAACTCCAGCTCGCCCAGCGGCGCGCTGTCGGTCAGAAACTCGTCGCCCAGCGCCTGCGACTGGCGGCACACGTCGGCCGAGGGCAGGCGCATGCGCGCGCCCTGCGCCGCGAGCTGGATCTGGCACGAGCGCTCAAGGCGCCACATGCGCACGAAGGCCTCGGGGATAGTGCGCCCGAGCGTCAGCAGGCCGTGGTTTCTGAGCATAAGCGCCGTGTGCGCGCCCAGGCTCGCGACCAGGCGCTGCTGCTCGTCCAGGCGCATGCTCGGACCCTCGAACTCGTGGTAGGCGAGCTGGCCGTAGAAATTGTGCGAGTACATGTGCACCGGCAGCAGGCCGTCTTCCTGCGCCGAAAGCGCCATGCCGGCGAGCGTATGGGTGTGGAACACGCACTGCGCGTCGTCGCGCGCCGCGTGGATCGCGCCGTGAATCACGAAGCCCGCCTTGTTGGCGCCGTAGGGTTGCTCGCCGACGGGGTTGCCCTCGAGGTCGATCTTGACCAGGTTCGAGGCGGTGACCTCGTCGAAGCGCAGGCCGTAGGGGTTGATCAGGAAGTGGTGCTCCGGGCCGGGCACGCGCAGGCTGATGTGGGTGTAGATCAGCTCGGACCAGCCGAGGTGGTCGGCGATGCGGTAGGCCGCGGCGAGCTGGACCCTGAGGCGCTGCTCCACGGAATCATCGAATGTGCTCTTGCTCTGCTTCAGTGAAGTAACGCTCATTTCCCTTCCCCCTTTAGGCTGCTTTTTTCTGGGGCCGGCGGCAATCCGGCCCCGCATATGTCATCTCGAGCAGGAACTTCTGCATGTCCCAGGCCCCGGTCGGGCAGCGCTCGGCGCACAGGCCGCAGTGCAGGCACACGTCCTCGTCCTTGACCATCACCCGCCCGGTCCTGAGGCCGTCCTGCAGGTACAGGTCCTGGCTCGCGTGCGGCGCGGGGGCGTTGAGCCGCTTGCGCAGCTCGGCTTCCTCGCCGTCGGCGGTGAAGGTGATGCAGTCCATCGGGCAGATGTCGACGCAGGCGTCGCACTCGATGCAAAGGCGCGAGGTGAACACCGTCTGCACGTCGCAGTTGAGGCACCTCTGCGCCTCCTTCCAGGCGGTGGCGACGTCGAAGCCCATCTCGACCTCGACCTTGATGTTGCGCAGGGTCTGGTTGACGTCGCGCCAGGGCACCTTGTAGCGCGCGTCGGGGCGGATCTCGTTGTCGTAGCTCCACTCGTGGATGCCCATCTTCTGCGACACGAGCGTGACGCCCGGGGCGGGGCGCTCGGAGATGTCCTCCCCGTTCAGAAGCTTGTCGATCGACACCGCGGCGTCGTGCCCGTGCGCGACCGCCCAGATGATGTTCTTGGGCCCGAAGGCCGCGTCGCCGCCGAAGAACACCTGCGGCAGCGAGGACTGGAAGGTCGCCTTGTCGAGCACCGGCAGGCCCCACTTGTCGAACTCGATGCCCGAGTCGCGCTCGATCCAGGGAAAGGCGTTCTCCTGCCCGACCGCGATCAGCACGTCGTCGCACTCGACGTACTCGTCCGGCTCGCCGGTGGGGATCAGGCTGCGGCGCCCATTGGCGTCGTACACAGCCTTCACTTTTTCGAACCGCATCCCGACCAGCCGGTCGTTTTCCAGTTGGAACGACTTCGGCACGAGATAGTTCAGGATCGGGATGCCCTCGTGCTGCGCGTCCTCCTTCTCCCAGGGGCTCGCCTTCATCTCGTCGAAGCCGGAGCGCACGATCACCCGCACGTCCTCGCCGCCCAGGCGCTTGGAGGTGCGGCAGCAGTCCATCGCCGTGTTGCCGCCGCCGAGCACGATTACGCGCTTGCCGATCTTCTCGATGTGGCCGAAGGACACCGACGAGAGCCAGTCGATGCCGATGTGGATGTTCTTCGCGCCTTCCTTGCGTCCGGGAATGTCGAGGTCGCGCCCGCGCGGCGCGCCGCTGCCGACGAAGATGGCGTCGTACCCTTCGGCCATCAGCGCCTTCATGCTTTCAATTTTCCTGCGAACGAGAGAAACGCCAAGACCGAGGACGTACCCGACCTCTTCGTCGATCACTTCCTCGGGCAGGCGGAAGCGCGGGATCTGGGTGCGGATCATGCCGCCCGCCTTCGGGTCGCCGTCGAACAGCGTCACCTCGTAGCCGAGCGGCGCCAAGTCGCGCGCCACCGTCAGCGACGCGGGCCCCGCGCCGATGCAGGCGACCTTCCTGCCGTTCTTCTTCGCCGCGGGCTTGGGCAGCCGCGCCTCGATGTCGTCGTCCTTGTAGTCCGCCGCGACGCGCTTCAAGCGGCAGATCGCGACCGGCTCGGGCCGGGCCTGGTTCTCCTCCTCGACCCTGCCGCGCCGGCAGGCCGGCTCACAGGGGCGGTCGCAGGTGCGGCCGAGGATCCCCGGGAAGACGTTCGATTCCCAGTTCACCAGGTAGGCGTCGGAGTAACGCCCCGCCGCGATCAGTCGGATGTATTCGGGAACCGGGGTATGGGCCGGGCAGGCCCATTGGCAATCAACGACTTTATGGAAATAGTCCGGATTGCGGATGTCTGTTTTCTGCAACGACGACTCCTCGGTCTTCAGCCGGGCGCGCGGATGGGAAACGACAAGTTTACTCCTCGAAACAGTCATAGAAAAGTCTTATCCTTTAACTTTCAAACACTAGCGTCAGGATTGCTGCGCCGCGCGGGCGACCCGGTATGCTCCGCACATGAGGCTTCAGCTCGAATGGCTGCGCAAGCTTCCGGCCGCGGCCGCCCTCGCCTTGGCCGCGGCGCCCTGCACGGCGCACGTGCCGAGCGTGCAGGAGTGCCGCGAGGGCTCCGAGTTCATCCTGCACGCCGCGCAGGCGCGCGACGCCGGCGCCACGCGCGAGTTCTTCATCGGCAGGCTGCAGTCCGATCTGGTCGCGATCCGCGCCTTCCCCAGGAGCCTGCGCTGGTTCGCGCAAGACGCCTCCGACGAGGCGCTGCTCACCGGCGCGGCCGAGGCGGTGTTCGACGTCCCGCGCCGGGCCGAGCTGCACCAGAGCGCCTTCCTGTCCGCGTGCGTGAAGCGGATAGAGGAGGCCGGACGATGAGCGGCGCCCTGGGGGTGCGCATCGAGCGCCGCGGCGCGGCGCTTGTCGCGCGCCTGACGATCGAACGCGCGGCCAAGCTGAATTCGCTCGACAGCGCGACGCTGGAGGCGATCGCGCGCGAAGTGCGCGCCCTGCCCGGCGAGGTGCGCGCGGTGGTGCTGACCGGGGCGGGCGCGCGCGCTTTCGTCGGCGGTGCCAACCTGGACGAGCTGGCCGGGCTCGACCCGGTCACAGCGCGCGAATTCATCACCCGGGTACACCAGGCCTGCGCCGCGCTGCGCGAGTGCGCGGCGCCGGTGCTGGCGCGCGTGAACGGCTTTTGCCTCGGCGCCGGGCTCGAGCTGGCCGCGGCCTGCGACCTGCGCGTGGCCGCCGCCAACGCGGCGTTCGGCATGCCGGAGGTGCGCCTGGGCATCCCCTCGGTGGTGGAAGCGGCGCTGCTGCCGCGCCTGATCGGCGCCGGGCGCGCGCGCTGGCTGGTGATGACCGGCGAGAACATCGACGCCGCGCAGGCGCTCGCCTGGGGACTGGTCGAGCGCGTGGTGCCCGCGGCGCGGCTGGACGCCGCGGTGGACGCCGCGCTGGACGCGCTGCTGGCTGCCGGCGACGCGGCGCTGCGGGCGCAAAAGCGCCTGTGCAAGCTGTGGGAGGAAGCGCCGCTGGACGAATGCGTGCGTCTGAGCACCGTCGAGTTCGCCGCCGCCTACGCGGGCGAGGAGCCGCGCGCGATGCTGGGCGAGTTCCTCGCGGCGAAGAACCGCCGCAACAAGCGCTAGCGCCGGCCGCTCACAGCCTGCGCGCCGCGGCGCGCGCGTCCGTGGCGCGCTTGAGCGCCGCGTCGATGCGCTCGCGCACCTGCGCCGCGAGATCCTGATCCGGGACGTCGCTCAGCCGCGCGGCCAGCCCGTCGAGCGCGTACTTGTAGTCGAAGTAGGCCCGGTCCATCTTGCGCTTGAGCTCGATCGCCTCGCTCACCCAGGCGCCCCGGCGCGAGCGCGCGCCGCGCATGTGCGCTTGCAGCGCGTCGCGCGCCTGCGTGAACGCGAGTCCGCTGCGCAGCACCGCCGCCTGCCGCTGCACGAGCGCCGCCGCGTCGTCCAGCGCCTCCGTGGCGGTCTCGACTCGCGCCGGGTCGGGCGCAGCGTCCAGCGCGCCCAGCGCAGCGCGCCGCGCCTCGATGTCCTGCGCCGTCGCGTCGAGCTGCGCCGCGGCCTGCTCGGCCTGCGCCGGGTCGGGCTCGAGCGGGGTGGCGAGCGCCGCGCGCAGCCGCGCGTCGGCCGCCTCGACCTGCGGCGCGACCGCCTGCCGCAGGCTGGTCTTGCGGTAGCCCGAGTAGCCCCACCAGGCGCCCAGGCCCACCACCAGCAGCAGCAGCACCGCGACGATGCCCCACAGCAGCGGCCCGTTGAGCGCTTTCAGATTCATCCTCGCTTCCGGCATGCTCGAATCCTAGCGCAGGCGGCGCATGAGCGCCTTTTCGGCCTCGACCACGAAGAACATCGCAACGCCGAACGCGGCCACCAGGCCCCACGCCGCGCCATCCATCGCCCCGGTGCCGAACAGCGCCTGCATCGGCGTCAGGTAGGTGAAACCGAGCTGCAGCACCACGAGCACCGCGACCGCGATCAGCGCGATGCGGTTGCCGAGCAGCGCATCGAGATTGAGCGCGCTGTCGGCCAGCCGCCGGCTATTGAACAGGTACACGATCTCGCCCATCACCAGCGCGTTGACCGCGGCCGCGCGCGCGGTGGCGAGATCGCCGCTGCGGCCCATCTCCCACAGGAACAGGCCGAGCACGCCGGCGAGCAGCAGCACGGAGACGAAGCTCACGCGCCACACCAGGTAGCGCGACAGCAGCGGCTCGCGCGGGTCGCGCGGCGGGCGGCGCATCACCGCGGGCTCGGTCGGGTCGAACGCGAGCGCGAGCGAAAGCGTGGTCTCGGTCACCATGTTGACCCACAGGATCTGGACCGGCGTGATCGGCAGCGTCATGCCCATCACCACCGCCGCGATCACCGCCAGCGCCTCGCCGCCGTTGGTGGGCAGCAGGTAGACGATGGTCTTCTTCAGGTTGTCGTAGACGGTGCGCCCCTCCTCAACCGCGCGCTCGATCGAGGCGAAGTTGTCGTCCGCGAGCACCATCTCGGCGGCCTCCTTGGCCACCTCGGTGCCCTTTTGGCCCATCGCCACGCCGACGTCGGCGCGCTTGAGCGCCGGCGCGTCGTTGACGCCGTCGCCGGTCATCGCCACCACCTCGCCCTCAGCCTGAAGCCGCTCGATCAGGCGCAGCTTGTCCTCGGGGCTGGCGCGCGCGATCACGTCGGCCGGCTCGATGCCGAGCATGGCGCCGACCGCGCGCGCGGTGACGGCGTGGTCGCCGGTGATCATCATCACCCGGATGCCGGCCGCGCGGCACTGGCGCACCGCCTCGATCGCCTCTTCGCGCGGCGGGTCGATGATGCCCACCAGGCCGAGCAGGCCGAAGCCGCCGTCGACCTGCTCGAAGGCGAGCGTTTCCTGCGTCGCGGGCGCCGCGCGCACGGCGAGCGCCAGCACGCGCATGCCGTCGCGCGCGAGCGCCTCGACGCGCGCGCTCCAGGCGGCGCGGTCGACGTCGCACATCTCGAGCACGCGCTCGGGCGCGCCCTTGACGAAGATCGCGTGCGAGCCGTCGGGCGCGTGGTGCAGCGTCGCCATGAAGCGGTGCTCCGACTCGAACGGGATCGCGTCCAGGCGCGGCCATTCCGCGTACTCGCGAAACGGCTGCAGGCCTGCCTTCATCGCCTGCGTGACCAGCGCGGCCTCGGTCGGGTCGCCGACGACCTTCCAGCCGCCGTCCTCCTCGTGCGCGGCGGCGTCGTTGCACAACAGCCCGGCGCGCGCGAACTGCTGCTCGGTCGCTTCGGCGAGGACGACCTCGTGCACCGTCATCTCGTTCCTGGTGAGCGTGCCCGTCTTGTCGGAGCAGATCACCGTCACCGCGCCGAGCGTCTCCACCGCGGGCAGCCGGCGCACGATCGCATTGCGGCGCGCCATGCGCCGCACCCCGATCGCGAGCGCAACCGTCATGATCGCCGGCAGCGCCTCCGGGATCGCCGCCACCGCGATGCCGACCGCGGCGAGGAACATGTCGGCCGCGCTGAAGCCGCGCAGCCAGTAGCCGAGCGCGAAGGTGGCGCCGGCGAGCAGCAGGATCGCAGCCGTGAGCCAGCGCCCGAACACCGCGAGCTGGCGCGTGAGCGGGGTCGCGATCTCCTCGACCGTCTCGAGCAGCGCGCTGATGCGCCCGATCTCGGTCTGCGCGCCGGTGGCGACCACCACGCCGGTCGCCTGGCCGTAGGTCACCAGCGTGCCGGAGAAGGCGAGGCAGCTGCGGTCGCCCAGCGGCGCGCCGGCATCGACCGGCGCGACCGATTTGCCCGCCGGCTCCGACTCGCCGGTCAGCATCGCCTCGTCGATCCTCAGGTTCCTCGCCTCGAGCAGGCGCAGGTCGGCCGGCACCTTGTCGCCCGAGGCGAGCAGCACAACGTCGCCCGGCACCAGCTGCTCGGCCGGCAGGCTGAGCCGCTCGCCGCCGCGCAGCACGCGCGCCGAGAGCGAGAGCATCTTGCGGATCGCGTCGAGCGCCTCCTCGGCCTTGCCCTCCTGGATGAAGCCGACGATCGCGTTGATCACGATCACGCCCGCGATCACGCCGGCGTCGACCCAGTGCCCGAGCGCGGCGGTGATCGCCGCCGAGGCGATCAGGACGTAGATCAGGACGTTGTGGAATTGCGCCAGGAAGCGCATCAGCGGACCGCGCCGCGACGGCGGCGGCAGCCGGTTCGGGCCGTGCAGCTCCAGGCGCGCTTTCGCCTCTGCGCCCGACAGCCCGCCGCGCGTGCCTCGCGAGCTCGGCGAGCGCCTGCGCACCCTCGAGCGCGTGCCAGTCGTTGCGCTCGGCCATATGGATCAGGGCACCGCGGGCTCGAACCAGTTGTGCAGCGCGAGGCCCCCGTCGACCACGATGTCCGCCCCGGTGACGTAGCGCCCGAAGCGCTCGCTCAGCACCGCGAGCCCCATCGCGGCGATGTCGTCGGCCGCGGCCAGGCGCCCGAGCGGAATCTTGGCCGCGAGGCCCGCATCGGGCACGAAGCCGCCCGCCGCGACCGCGCCGGGGGTGAGCGCGTTGACCCGGATGCCGTGCGCGCCGAGCGCCTTGGCGAGCTCCTTGACCAGCATCAGCATGCCCGCCTTGGCGGTGGCGTAGTGCGGCAGGTTGCGCGGGGTGCCCGAGTGCAGCGAGGTGAGCAGCAGCATCCGGCCGCGAATTTTCGCCTCGATCATGTGGCGCGCGAGCCCGCGCGCGAGCACGAAGCCCGAGCGCAGGTTGACCTCGTGCATCGCGTCCCAGGTTTCGTCGCTCACCCGCATCAGCGTGTCGGCTTCGCGCCGCGGCGGGCTCGCGCTGTGCACCAGCATGTCGACCCGCCCGAGGCGCCGCACCGCCTCGTCGACCAGTGCTTCGGCCGCCCCGCGCCGCGACAGGTCGACCTGCGCCAGCTCGGCCGCGCCGCCGGCGTCCTTCACCGCGGCGAGCGCCGCGGCGCCGCGCGCGGGGTCGATCTCGGCCAGCAGCAAGCGCGCGCCCTCGCGCGCGAGGCCCAGCGCCAGCGCGCGGCCGATGCCGTTGCCGGCGCCGGTGACCAGCGCCGTCTCGTCGGTAAAGAGTTTTTCAGTCATGCAGGTAGAGAATATAGGCGTTGAGCAAGTAGAACACGAACAGCAGAATGCTCGCCCAGCCCACGGTCTTGAGCACGCGCAGCTTCGGGCGGAACAGCAGCCCCACGATCGCGACCCCGGTCATCATGATCGCCGACAGCGCCGAGACCGCATGCGCGATCGATACGTCCGACAGCAGCGGGCCTTTGAGGTACAGCGCGTCGTCGATCGCCAGGATCAACATATTGAACAGATTGCTGCCGAAAAGGTTCCCGATCGCCATGTCAAGGGCGCCGATGCGCAGCGCCGCCACGCTCACGGCGACTTCCGGCAGCGAGGTCGCGGCGGCGACGAACAGCGTGCCGACGAAGCTCTGGCTCCAGCCCATCTGCGCCGCGAGCGCCTTGCCGAGGTACGGCAGCCAGATGCCGGCGGCGACCACGACCAGCGCCGCGGCGGCGTAGCGCTGCAGCGCCTGCCGCAGCGTGAGTTCGCCGTCGCGCGCCCCCTGCTCGCCCTGCGCGGGGTGGCTCGCCTCGTAGCGGAACACGGTGCGCATCGCCACCGCGTACAGCAGCACCATCACCGGGCTGTACAGGCCGACGTGACCCCAGGCCCAGTGCGGGCCGCCTTGCGCGAGCAGGACGTTGAAGCCGGCAAAGCCGATCAGGATCACGCCGAAGCCGGCCGAAAGGATGTGGCCCTGGCGCGCGCGCGTGTAGACCGACTCGCCGCGCTGGAGCAGGTCGAGCACCACGATGATCAGCAGGTTGAACACGCAGCTGCCGAGCACGTCGCCGACCGCAATTTCCGGCGCCTCGTTGATCGTCACCGCGCTCACCCCGGTCGCCAGCTCGGGCAGCGAAGTGACGGTCGCGATCAGCACCAGCCCGACCCAGCTGCCGCCCATCCCCGTGCGGCGCGCGATGACGTCGCCGTAGCGCGAGAGGTAGGTGCCGGCGATCCCGATCGCGATCCCGCAGGCGAGAAAGCCGAGGATGGTCGCCATGTCGTGTCTTCGCGGCCGCGCCCGGCCTCAGGGCTTGATGGCGGGGTCGATCGGCGGCAGGTCGTCGAACTCGGGCGGCGAGCCACCCTTCTGCGCCGCGACCGCGCGCGCGATGTCCTCGATGCTGAACACGCCGGGCTGCAGCGCGTTGAGATAGGCGAAGGATTCGGCCACCGAGTGGTCGCGCGCGTAGCCGATCATCTCCTTGCTCGCGGCAACCGCGGCCGGCGCCTTGGCCGCGATGCGGCGCGCGACCGCCAGCGCGCCCTCGAGCAGCGCCTCGTGCGTCTCGAACACGCCGTTGACGAAGCCCAGGCGCTCGGCGCGCTCGGCGCCGAGCCGCTCGCCGGTGTAGGCGAGCTCGCGCACCACCGCCTCGGGCAGCTGCTTCGGCACGCGCTGCAGGGTGCCGACGTCGGCCATCATGCCGATGTTGATCTCCTGGATCACGAAGTAGGCCTCGCGCGTGCAGTAGCGCAGGCAGCACGCGGTGGCGAGGTCGACCGCGCCGCCGATGCAGCCGCCCTGCACCGCGGCGATAACGGGAAAGCGCGCGTTCGCGATCGCATCGAACGAGCCCTGCAGCGCCCTGAGCTGCTGCCGGAAGCGCTCGCGCGCAGCCACCGACCCGGTGTCCAGCCCCGCCCCGTCGCGCAACAGCGACAGGTCAATCCCGGCGCTGAAGTGCTTGCCGCTCGAGCACACCACCGCCGCGCGGGTGCCGCCCTCGGCGTCCAGCCCGCGCAGGATCTGAGGCAGCTCGAGCCAGAATTCCCGCGTCATGGCGTTCAGCCGCTCGGGCCGGCTGAGGCGAATGAGCGCGACTTGCGCGTCGCGCGTGACTTCGAAGCATTCGTAGCTCACGGCCCTTTATACTTGCATCATGCGCCAAGTCAAGAAACCGAAGCCGGCCGGCGCCTGCAACGTCTGCCGCGCGCCGACCGAGCTGCACGAAACGCTCAACCACCGCTGCGACTCCGTGCTCAACGGCCGGCGCTGCTACGGCACCTACCACAGCGACCTATCCCTGATCTGGGACGAGTGCCAGTCCTGCAACGGCAGCGGCAAGGTGGGAACCCGGCCCTGCAGCGCCTGCGCCGGCTTTGGCTGGACGCTGTTCGCCTGAGCGCATGGAACCCATTGCCTCCAGACTGCGCCGCGCCGGATTCGCCGCAGTGGCGTTCGCGACCGCGCTTACCCCTGCGGCCTACGACCCTGCCGCACGCCGCGTGGCGGCGAACCAGATCTACTTCTCGGCCTGGCAGATCCTGCCCGGCTTCACGCTGGTGTGCGCCGCGCTCTCCTGGCTCCTGATCCGGATCGTAATCCGCATCTCGAACGAATTCGGCCTGTCGGCCTACGCGCTCGAGGTCACCGTGCGAGTGCTGGTGCTCGAGCTCATTCCGCTGTTCGCGGCGCTGTTCGTCGGGCTGCGCTCGGGCGCCGCGATCAACACCGAGGTGGTGCTGATGCATATCCGCGGCGACCTCGATGTGCTGCAGCGCGCGGGGCGCGACCCGCTGCGCCACGAGCTGGTGCCGCGCGTGATCGGCAGCGCGGTGTCGGTGACGCTGCTTGCGTTTCTGAACTGCGCGGTCGCGCTGCTGCTCACCTACTACGTGATGTACGGCGCCTCGCCCTGGGGACTGCCGCAGTTCCTGCGCATCACGGGCGAGGTGTTCTCCCCGCTGGCCACGATCGGGCTAAGCCTCAAGACGCTGCTGTTCGGAGTCGTCGTAGCGGCGATCCCGATCACCTCCGCGCTCGCGGTGCCGAGGCTGCAGCGCATGGCCCCGGTGGCGGTGATGCGCGGCATGGTGAGCCTGATGCTCGCTCTGGTGGTGATCGAAGGCACTTTCCTCGCAATCACCTACATTTAGCGCATGGAACCCGAAAATCCCGTTCCGCCCGCGATCCGGCACGTCGAGCTCAAGGCCGCTCTGCTGCTGCTCCTGATGGTGGCGCTGGTGGCGGGGTTCGTGCTGTACGTGCTCTACGCGCGCGGCGCGTTCCAGGAAACCCAGAAGCTGGTGCTGATCGCGGACGACTCGGAAGGCATCGCGGTGGGCGCCAACCTCACCTTCTCCGGCTTTCCGGTTGGGCGCGTGCAGCGCATCGAGTTGTCGCAGAACGGCAAGGCGAAGATCGAGGTCGAGGTTCCGGTCAAGGATGTCCACTGGCTGCGCACCACGAGCGTATTCACCCTCGAGCGCGGGCTGGTCGGGGGCGCGCGCCTGCGCGCCTTTACCGGCAACCTGGACGACCCGCCGCTGCCCGCCGGCGCCGAACGCGAGGTGCTGCGCGGCGACGCGACCGAGCAGCTGCCGGTGCTGCTGGCGCGCATGCGCCAGGTGCTGGACCATATGGAGCACATCACGGCGGACGACTCCGACCTCAATGCGATCCTCGCCAACTTGCGCGCGGTCAGCACGAGTCTGACCGGGCGCTACGGCGCGCTCGGCGGCCTGCTCGGCGGGGACGAGAACGCGAAGAAGGTGATCGAGGCGCTCGACCGCAGCAACGCGCTGCTCGCCTCGCTCGGCGACGTGTCTGCCAAGCTCGGCAGCACCCTCGACAAGACCGACGCGCGGGTGTTCGGTGCCGGCGGCGTGATGGATCAGACGCAACAGGCGGTGGTGCAGCTCAACGCCGTGCTGAGCGACGCGCGCTCGAGCCTGAAGAAAGCCGACGCGGTGCTGGTCGAGGCGCAGAAGGTCGGCGCCAACACCGCCGCCGCGACCGAGGACCTGGCCGCGCTGCGCGCCGAGGTCGAGGCGAGCGTGCGCAAGATCAGCAGCCTGATCGACGAAGTCAACCGCAAATGGCCTTTCAAGCGCGACACCGAAATCAAGCTGCCCTGATCGCGGCGGCGCTGCTGCTCGCGGCCTGCGCGGGCGGGCCGCCGGCGCCCGACTGGCGCTCGAACGCGCATGCCTCGCTGCAGAGCTTCGAGGCCGCGTACCTGCGCGGCGACGCGCGCGTGGCGAAGAGCGAGTTCGCGCGCGCCCGTGCCGAAGCGTCGCGCACCGGCAGCCCCGAGCTGGTCGCGCGCATCGAGCTGGCGCGCTGCGCGCTGCAGGTGGCGAGCCTCGATTTCGACGACTGCCCGGGCTTCCTGGCATTGGCGGCCGACGCGAGCGCGGCGGAGCGCGCCTACGCGACCTATCTCTCCGGACAGTGGCAGGGGCTCGATTCCGCGCTGCTCGCGGCGCCGCACCGCGCGGCGGTCGCAGGCGGCAGCGCGGCGCTCGCGGCGATCGACGACCCGCTCGCGCGCGTGGTCGCCGCAGGGGCGCTGCTGCGCGCCGGGCGCATCGCGCCGCAAGGCATCGGCGCCGCGCTGGACGCGGCCTCCGCCAACGGCTGGCGCCGGCCGCTGCTGGCCTGGCTCGAAGTGCAGGCCAAACGCGCCGAGGCGGCCGGCGACCCCGACACCGAGGCGCGCGTCCGGCGCCGCATTCACTTGATCGTCAACCCGTGAGGAACAACTTGAGAAACCAAACTTCGTCCCGGCGCGCCGCGGCGCTCGCCTGCCTGGCCGCCGGGCTGCTGCTCGCGGGCTGCGCCTCGGAACTGCAGACCTATTCCTCGCCGCAACACCAGACCCTGCACTTGCAAGCGAACGAGCTCGCTCAGGGCGGCCTCGCGTTCCTCACCCCCTCTACGGTGACGGGGCAGGAGGAGGACAAACAGTCGCTCGCCTACGTGTTTGCGGCCACGCTCAAGCTGCAGCGCCCCGAAATCCGCTTCGACGCCCTGCCGCAGACGATCGGTGCGGTGAACCGCGCCGGGCTGGCCGAGGCCTACCGGCGCATGTACCACGAGTACCGCGACACCGGCGTGTTCGACGCCGCGGTGCTCAAGCAGGTGGGGCAGGCCGCGGGCGTGCGCTACCTGGTGCAGCTCAAGCTGGCCAGCATGGAACAAGGCGCGCGCGGGCGCTTCAGCCTGCTCGGCCTGAGCCTGCTCAACACCCAGTACGCCAACATGCGCGTGTTCTTCCAGATCTGGGACAGCCGCGACGGCAGCATCGCCTGGGAAGGCATCGACGAGGTATCGATGGCCTTCGACACCGGGCAGGAGCGCCGCGTCACCTTCCGCAGGATCGCGGAGCGCGCGGCGCAGGACCTGATCGCGAGCCTGCCCTAGGCTAGCCCTGGCGCGGCGACAGCGCGCGCAGGTGGAAGCGCCCGTCGCTGTTGAATAGCCAGGTCTCGGTGATCCCCAGCCTGCCGCCGCGCAGCCATTGCGCGGGAGGCACCGGCAGCGCGCCGGTGCGGACCAGGCTCGCGCGCGCGAGGTGGTCGGCTTCGCGCTCCGGCGTGCGCCAGGTGCGCACGTCGTGCACCCTGCCCTCGGAGTCGACATCGAAGTGCAGCACCACGACCGCGCGCAGAAGCGGCTGGAGCTTGCCCTCGATGGTGTGGCCGCGGTTGGCATCGAATATCCGTCTGGCGAGCACGTGCTCGTACTGGTGCATCGAGCTGTAGCGGAGCGCGGGCGCCGGGGCGGGCTTGGCCACCACCACCCGCGGCGCCGCCGGGGGCGGCGCGACCGAAGCCTGCGGCGCAGGCGGCGGCTGGACCGTGGTGCAGGCCGCGGCAATCGACCCCAGCACGGCGGCGGCGGCGGCGCGGATCAGGTACTTGTTCTTCGTGCCCGTCATGGACTCCCCCTAAACGGCGAATGACAACAACGCCCGAATATTCTTCTCGCCGGGCGCGATTCGCCAGGAGACTTATCACACCGCGCAGGTAATTTGCAGTGCGTGGCAAGCGCGGGGCAGTTCCCGCGCCGCAAATGTCGACTAGTTCACGCCCGCCCCCGGGGCCGCGCGAAGATTTTGCGTAGCAGCAAACAGACACTGAGTCCGGCAGCAAGGGAGATCGGCGCGAGGATCAGAATCGCCAGCCGCGACACGGGGGTCAGCGCCGCCATCGCCAGAACCAGCGCGCTCCAGAACAGAGCGACCACCCAAAGCGCCGCCTCGAGCCGCTCGGCCCGCGCCCACGTGCTTTCCGGTCGTTCGGCGGATTCGACGCTCATCCTGCGTGACCCCCGTCGCTGCCTGCCGCACCTGCCCGAATGGTGGCCCCGTTATTGACCCGAAGCAAGGAATTCGGATCCCCCATCGTCGCCAACGCGACTCTTGACAACGGTCAAAGCGATTAGACCTCGAGCGGATAGCCTCTGGTCACTAGGGGAGGAGTTACAAGGCCGCGATGTTCAGCGAACCGGTACGAAACGTAATGGAGCGCAAACGGCTGGTCGTGGCCGGGCCCGACACCAGCGTCAGCGCGGCGGCCGAGCTGATGGCCGCGAACAAGGTCGGCGCGGTCATGGTGGTCGAAGCAAAGCGCCTGGTCGGCATCTTCACCGAGCGCGACGCCTTGTTCCGCGTTGTCGCGCAGCAGCGCGACGTGCATACGACCCGCCTGGCCGAGGTCATGACGCCGTCGCCGCTGACCGTCGCGCCGCAGGAAACCTTCGGCTACGCGCTGATCCTGATGCACGAGAACGGCTTCCGCCACGTGCCGGTGGTCGAGAACGGCGAGCCGATCGGAATGGTCTCGGCGCGCAGCGCGCTCGATCCCGACCTGGAGGAGTTCGAATCCGAGGCGCGGCGGCGCAAGGCCATCCGCCGGGAGTCCACGCAGCATTGAGGAGAGAGGCCCGACAGATGCAAAAATTCGAAATCGTGGCGCGCGAGGACTTCTCGGACGTCACCTATCTGCTGGAAGTGCTTCACCCCGCGATGGCCAAGGCGGCGCAGCCGGGCCAGTTCGTGATCGTCATGTCCCATCCGGAAGGCGAGCGCATCCCGCTCACCATCGCCGACTACGACCGCGCCAAGGGCACCATCACCCTGGTGATCCAGGCCGTGGGCAAGACCACGCGCGAGATGCAGCGGGACTGCGTGCTCGGCAGCAGCCTGTACGGGGTCACCGGGCCGATGGGCATCCCCAGTCACATCGGCGAGGCGAAGAAAGTCGTCTGCGTCGGCGGCGGGCTCGGGGTGGCGCCGGTCTTTCCCCAGGCCCGTGCCTACAAGGAAAGCGGCGCCTATGTGATCGGCATCGTGGGCTTTCGCAGCAAGGAGCTGATGTTCTGGCAGGACAAGTTCGGCGCCGTGTGCGACCAGCTGATCGTCTGCACCGACGACGGCTCGGCCGGCATCAAGGGCATGGTCACCGCCGGGATCAAGAAGGCGCTGCGCGAGCACGACGACATCGACGAGTTCGTGGTCATCGGCCCGCCGGTGATGATGAAGGGCTGCGCCGAGGCCACGCGGGCGCACAAGGTCAAGACCATGGTCAGCCTCAACCCGCTGATGGTGGACGGCACCGGGATGTGCGGCGGCTGCCGCGTCAAGATCGGCGGCGAGGTGAAGTTCGCCTGCGTCGACGGGCCGGACTTCGACGGCCACCTGGTCGATTTCGACGACCTGATGACGCGCCTGCGGCGCTTCACCGAACAGGAGAAGAACGCCGCCCAGCGCTGGTCGGAATCTTGCCGCATGGCCACCGCGCCGGCGCGACCGCGCACCGAAGAGGAAGTGCTGCCCGACCCGTTCGACGAAGTGCAGGGAGGCTGAATGGCAAAGAAGAAAACGATCCGCACCATTCCGCGCGAGCGCACCCCGATGCGCGAGCAGCCCGCCGCGGAGCGGGTGAAGAACTTCGCCGAGGTCGCCTGCGGCTTCAGCCAGGAAGACGCGCTGCGGGAAGCCGAGCGCTGCCTGCTGTGCCCCGAGCAACCCTGCGTGAGCGGCTGCCCGGTGGGAATCGACATCCCGGGCTTCATCCAGAAGATCGGGCAGAAGGACTTCCGCGCCGCCTACGACGTACTGACCGACACCAACCTGCTGCCGGCCATCTGCGGCCGCGTCTGCCCGCAGGAAAACCAGTGCGAGGGCGTGTGCACCGTGGGCGAGTCGCTCGAGCCGGTCGCGATCGGGCGCCTCGAGCGCTGGGTCGGCGACAAGGCGATCGCCGAGGGCTGGACCGGCGCCCCCTACATCGAGCCACAGCCCTACCGCGTCGGCATCGTCGGCTCGGGCCCGGCCGGGGTCGCGTGCGCGGCCGACATGGCCAAGGCCGGCTGCGACGTGACCGTGTACGAAGCCTTCCACCTGCCGGGTGGGGTGCTGCGCTACGGCATCCCGGACTTCCGCCTGCCGAACGAGGTGATCGACGCCGAGATCGGCAGGTTGGAGAAGCTGGGGGTCAAGTTCGAGTGCAACACGCTGGTCGGGCGCCTCTTCACCATCGAGCAGATGATCGACGAGCTCGGCTTTCACGCCGTGTTCGTGGGCACCGGCGCGGGCTACCCCACCATGCTCGGCATCCCCGGCGACTCGCTCAACGGCGTGCTGTCCGCGAACGAGCTGCTCACGCGCTGCAACCTGATGCGGGCGAAGGAATTCCCCAACTACGACACCCCGCTGCCGCTCGGGCAGCGAGTCGCGGTGGTGGGCGCCGGCAATACCGCGATGGACGCGATGCGCGTGTGCCAGCGCCTGGGCGCGGAGAAAGTGTATTGCATCTACCGCCGCTCGCGCACCGAGTGCCCGGCGCGCGCAGAAGAAGTCCACCACGCCGAAGAGGAAGGCATCGAGTTCCACTGGCTGACCAATCCAGTCGAAGTCCTCGACGACGGCAAGGGCGGCGTGCGCGGCATGCGCTGCATCCGCATGGAGCTCGGCGAGCCGGACGATTCGGGCCGGCGCCGGCCGGTGCCGGTGGCCGGCAGCGAGCACGACTTCGAGTGCGACCTGGTGGTGTTCGCGATCGGCACCAACGCCAACCCGATCATGGGCCAGACCTCGAGCCTCAAGCTCAACAAGCGCGGCTACATCGAGACCGACGCGGAGCTCGCCACGTCGGTGGCTGGCGTCTACGCCGGCGGCGACATCGTCACCGGCGCCGCAACCGTGATCGAGGCCATGGGCGCCGGGCGTAAGGCCGCGCGCAGCATGAAGGCCTACCTCGGCATCCGCGATCCCGACCAGCCGTACGCGATCGACGGCCGCGGCAGCGCCGGGCGCATGTTTGGGCTCGATCTCCAACAACACAACTTCGCGCGCATCCGCGCCGCATAGAGCAGGATGAAATCGCCAGCCATGAACGACACGACATCGATGCTGCAGGCCGAAAAGCCGGTGGTCACCCTCAAGGAACACATCGTGGAGATCATCAGCGACTCCGGCGAGGGCGCGCAGCGCTGCGGCCAGTCGCTCGGCGCGATCGCCGCCAGAATGGGCAACGGCATCTGGACGGTCGAGATCATTCCGGCCGAGATCCGGCCGCCGGCGCGCAGCGTCGCCGGCGCGAGCGGCAACCGCATCCGCATCGGCGCCGGACGCATCACCAACGGCGGCGACGAAACCGATCTGGTGATCGCGTTCAACGAGCAGGTGCTGCTAGGGCGCGTGCGCGACCGCGAGCTCAAGCCCGGCTGCACCATCCTGCTCGAGAACATGTGGCGCAGCCACAAGGATCCCGCCATCGCCGCCTCGTACAGCGAGGCCTACGACAGGCTGGTCGCGGCCGGCTACAAGGTGCACGAAGTACCGATGGAAAAGGAATGCCTGACGCTGGTCAACGACGCGCGGCGCGGCAAGAACATGTTCGCCCTCGGCATGCTGTGCAGCATCTACAGCCTGGAGCTGGCGCTGGCGCGCGAGCAGATCGCCCTCACCTTCGGCAAGAAGGAACGGAGCGTCATCGACGCCAACATCAGGCTGCTCGACGCGGGCCACGCCTGGGCCGAGGCGAACCTGGACTTCAAGTACCGCATTCCCGCGACTCGCTCGACCGTGCCGCAGATCGTGGTCAACGGCAACACCGCGCTCGCACTCGGCGTGCTCGGCTCGGGCATGGAGATCTGCGCCATGTACCCGATCACGCCGGCTACCTCGGCGTCGCACTACCTGAGCGACGTGTTCGAGAAGGTGGGCGGCATCGTGCACCAGGCCGAGGACGAGATCGCCGCCTGCGCCTTCGCCATCGGCGCCTCCTACGCCGGCAAGTGCGCGGTCACGATCACCTCCGGCCCGGGCTACTCGCTCAAGCAGGAGGGCATCGGCCTGGCGGTGATGTGCGAGATCCCGCTGGTGGTGATCAACGTCCAGCGCGGCGGCCCCAGCACGGGCCAGCCGACCAAGGCCGAGCAGGGAGATCTGCTGTCCGCTATGTTCGGCAGCCACGGCGACGCGCCCAAGGTCGTGATGGCCGCGAGCACGATCGAGGACTGCTTCTACTCGGTCATCACCGCGCGCAAGATCGCCGAGACCTTCAACATGGTGGTGGTGGTGCTCACCGACGCCGGGCTCGCCACCTCGCAGCAGCCGTTCCCGCGGCCGCAGTTCAGCGAGACCTGGCTCGCGCCGCCGATCGACCAGACACCCGTGCCGGAGGGCACCAAGCCCTACGACTGGGATCCCGAAACCGGCCTCGCGCGGCGCATCGTGCCGGGCCAGCCCAACGGCATGCACACCATCACCGGCCTGGCGCACGACCGGCTCAGCCACGTCGCCTACGATCCCGACGCCAACCAGGAAGGGCTGCGCATGCGCAGCCTCAAGCTCGCCACGCTGCAGAAATCGCTCAAGGCGCCGCCGGTGGTCGGCGGCGACAGCGGCGAGCTGCTCGTGATCGGCTGGGGCAGCACCCAGGGCGCAATCGAGGAATCGGTCGCCACCCTGCGGGCGGAGGGCCTCAAGGTCTCTTCGCTGCACCTGCGCTTCCTTCAGCCGCTGCCGCCCGGGATCAAGGAAGCGATGCAGCGCTTCAAGCAGGTGATGACGATCGAGAACAACTGGAGCGACAGCCCGCAGGACGAAATCATCGACGAGAACAACCGGCGCTACTCGGCGCTGGCGATGATGCTGCGCGCGCGCTACCTGGTCGACGTCGACTGCTGGAGCGAGGTACGCGGCCAACCCATCAAGCCGGGCACGATTTGCCGCGTGATCCGCGACAAGCTCAAGCTCCGCGAAAAACCGGTATCCAGAAAACTCAAGGCGGCCAAATCATGAACACCGCGACCGAATGCCTGCTGCGCATGGTGGAGGAGCACCACGAGCTCGAGGACTACCAGGGCGGCGTGCCGCGCTGGTGCACCGGCTGCGGCGACAACGCGATCCTGGCCGCTGTGCAGCGCCTGTGCCGCGACGAGAACCTGCGCCCGGAAAAGACCGTCTTCGTCTCGGGCATCGGCTGCTCGAGCCGCTTCCCGCACTACATGCGGACCTACGGCTTCCACAGCATCCACGGCCGCGCGCTGCCGATCGCCGAGGGCGTCAAGATGTCGCGCCCGGACCTGCAGGTGTTCGTCAACACCGGCGACGGCGACTGCTGCTCGATCGGCGCGGCGCACTGGATCCACGCCCTGCGCTACAACATGAACATGACGCTGATGCTGCACGACAACCAGGTCTACGGCCTGACCAAGATGCAGGCCTCGCCGACCTCGCCCAAGGGCACCAAGACCAACACCTCGCCGCGCGGCTCCTATCTGGACGCGCTCAATCCGCTCAGCGTCACGCTCGGGGTTCAGAACGCGTCCTTCGTCGCCCAGGTCGTCGACTGGATCCCAGAGGTCCTGTACGACGTGATCAGGGCCGCTTACCACCACAAGGGGTTCTCCTTCATTCGCATCGTGCAGCGCTGCCCGGAGTGGCTGCCGCGCATGTTCGAGCCCGTGCTGCACGACACCAACCGGGTGCTGCTGCTGCACCACGAGCAGGGCCTGCAGCTGAGCGAGGGGCTGGCCAGGACCTACCGCAAGCAGCTGGAGCACGATCCGTCGAACATCCACCGCGCGCGCGAGATCGCGAGCGACAGCGACCCGATCCCGGTCGGCATCCTCTACCGCAACCCCGAAGTGCCCTGCTACGAGGAGACGCGCCACGCAGGGCAGCTCACGACGGCCGGACACATACGCGGCGCGCTGGAAGCCGAGCTCGACAAGTACACCGTCTGGCCGCAACAGGCATAGCAGGCCCATGAAAGCCGAACTGCAAACCCAAATAGCCTTCCATCTCGCCGGCAGGCAACCCGCCGCCGGCGCCGAAAACGCCGGCGCGGGCCTGCGCCCCGCTCTGCTCGCGCGCTACCGCGACCTCAGCGCCCTGCGCTACGACTTCCCGCTCGTGCTCGCGCGCGGCGCGCCCGACAAGAACTTCGTGCAGTGCCTGTCCGGCATCGTCGACGAAGTGGTCCACCGCGTGGCCGGCGACGACGGCGGCGAACGCGCCACCCGGCACCTGCTCGCGCTCGAGCGCGAAATCCGCGTCCTGCTCGCCGGCGGCGCGCGCGGAACGCTGGCGGCGCTGTGGGACGACGCCGCCGCGCGGCTCGCCGGCGGCGACGAATCGATGCAGGACAGCCTGCGCCGCGGGCGCAAGGCGCTCAAGGTGGACGGCGTGCTCGCCGACTGCGACGAGTCGCTGCCCGGGCTGCTGCTCAAGCACGCCTGGGGCGTGGTGCGCGAGCGCAAGACGCGCCGGCTGGGCGAAGACCTGCGACGCCTGACGATCGGCCTGTCGAACATCCTGCGGGCCGACGCGGCGCGCTCCGAGGCGGGGCGCAGCGCCGAAGGCCTCAAGGCCTCGATCGGCACCGGGCACGCCGAGGTATTCGATTTCGCGGCCATGTCGCGCCTGCTCGGCAAGAGCGCCTCCAGGGACGGGCTGCCCGCCGGCCGGCGCCGCCGCGTCGAATCGCTGCTCGAGGTGCTGCAGGCGCAGCGCTTCGTGCCGGTGCCGGACCAGCCGCAGACGCAGGACCGCTGCTACGCCTTCACCTTCGGCAGCTGCGCCGAGGCGCTGGCGGCCTACCGCGAGCGCCTGCCGCAGGCAACCGAGCTGGCGAGGTCGATCGCGGTGGCCGAGCTCGAGGTCAAGGGCGAGTACCGCGAGGCCGCGCACGACGCGCTGTTCGCCGAGTTCTCCACCGGCGGACTGGGGCAGGAGGCGCTGGCGAGCTTTCCGGACTACCTGATCTGCATGCCCGCCGTTGCCCTGCAGGGCAGCGAAACCGATCGCCTGATGGAGCTGCTGTCGGCCGGCCTGCCGGTCAAGGTCCTGGTGCAGACCGACGACCTGCTGGAAGAGTCGAGCATCGCGCGCGACGGCCACTTCGCCCTCGGCATGCGCGCCAAGCAGCTCGCCAGCATGGCGCTGGGACTGAACGACGTCTACGTGCTGCAATCGAGCAGCTCGAACCTGTTCCAGTTCCGCGACCGGATCCTGGCCGGCATGTCCTACCCCGGCCCGGCGCTGTTCAGCGTGTATTCGGGCGCCTGCGGCGACAACCTGCCGCCTTATCTGCTCGCCGCCGCGGCGATGGAGTCGCGCGCTTTCCCCGCTTACAGCTACGATCCCGCCGCGGGCCCGAACTGGGCCTCGCGCTTCCATCTCGAGGCAAACACCCAGGTCGAGGCCGATTGGCCGGCGCAGGAATTCTGGTACGAGGACGCCAACCACCAGCGGGTGCGCAGCGCGCCGGCGTTCACTTTCGTCGACTTCGTGGCCTGCGATGCGCGCCATGCGCGCCACTTCGCCCGTGTGCCGAGCGGGGACTGGAACGACAGCATGGTTCCCCTCGACGAGCACCTTCGCCGCGCCGCCGCGCATGCGGGCGAGGCAGTGCCCTACGTGATGCTGGTGGACGCCGACGGCGCCCTGCAGCGCGCGATCGTCGACGAGCCGCTGGTGCGCGCCGCGCTGCGCTGCCGCGAGTCCTGGCACAGCCTGCAGGAGCTGGGCGGCATCCACAACTCGCACGCCGAACGGCTGCTGGCGAAGCAGGCGAAACTACCCGAGCAGCCGCAGCCCGAAGCAACGGCGCAGCCCGCCGCCATTGAGGAAACCGTCGTCGAAGAAAAGAAATCCGGCGACGACCCGTACATAGAGACGCCGCGCTGCACCACGTGCAACGAGTGCACCCAGATCAACGACAGGATGTTCGCCTACAACGAGAACAAGCAGGCCTACGTCGCCAACCCCGACGCCGGCACCTACGCGCAGCTGGTGGAAGCGGCCGAAAGCTGCCAGGTCTCGATCATCCACCCCGGCAAGCCGCGCAATCCCGCCGAGCCGGGGCTGGCCGAGCTGCAGGAGCGTGCCGCGGCCTTTGCCTAGTCGCCCTGCTTGACCTGCGCCAGGCGCTCGACCAAGAGCCGCATGCAGGCCTTGTTGAACTGCACCTGGCAGGCGTCGCTCGCGGCGTTCAGGGCCGCGGCCTTGATCTCGAGCGCCACGACCTGCCCAGCCGCGCGCAAGGTGGAGCTTCGCGCGGCCGAATCGTCGTCGAAATAGAGGATCTCGCCGAACACGTCCCCGGGCCGAAGCGTGGCCAGCGGCACGCCGCTGCGCGTCACCTCGACCCGGCCCTCGACCAGCACGTAGAGTGCGTCGCCGCGCCCGCCCTCCTCCAGAATCGCCGCGCCGCCCGGCACCCGGTGCCAGCCTGCAAAGCGCAGCGTCTCCCAGATCTCGCTCTCGCGGAAGCCGCGGAAGAACGCAAGCTCGCGCAGGGCGTGGAACTTGCGCGCCTCCGACGCGCCGTCCGGCGGATCACCCGGATCGCGCGCCAGGGCCGCGAGATCGCGGCCGAACTCGAACCAGCTCTGGTAGCGCGCGCGCCGGTCCTTCTGCAGCGCGCGCGCCACGATCGCCTCCAGCGCCTCGGGCAGCTCGGGACGCAGCGCGCGCAGGCGCGGCGGCTCCTGGGCGACGATCTGGCGCGCCAGCTCGACCGCCGAGGCGGCGTAGAACGGCAGCCGCCCGGCGATCAGCTGGTACATCACCGCGCCGAGCGAGTAGATGTCGGCCTGGTGGTTGAGCGGCTGGTCGATCAGGTGCTCGGGCGACATGTAGGCCGGCGAACCGACCCCGGTAATTTCCGTGTGGGTCGCGCTGTCGATGCGGGCGACGCCGAAGTCGGACAGCTTGACGTCGAACGGGCGCGTCAGCAGCACGTTCCCGGGCTTGATGTCGCGGTGAATCACGCCCTGCTGCAGCGCGTATTCGAGCGCGCGGCTGAGCTTGAAGGCGACCTCGACCACGCGCTCGAGCGGCAGCAGCTTGCCGGCCGTGGTGTGCTGCGCCAGGGTGCCGCCCGCAACGTAGTCCATCACGACGTAGCTGTAGCCCGGCTCGACCGCCGCGTCGAGCAGCGCAACGATGTGCGGGTGCTGCAGCCTGCCCACCAGCGCCGCCTCGTTCAGGAAGCTCGCGCGATGCGTGCCGCGCGTCAGGCCGTCGTCCCCCGGGGCGTGCGCGAACAACTTCAACGCCACTTCGCGCCCGGCGAAGGGGTCATGCGCCAGAAACACGGTCGCGGTGCTGCCGCGGCCAAGCTCGCGCAGTAGCGCGTAGCGGCCGATGCTTTCGGGCAGGCTTTTCGGGCGATATCCCATCGGAAGCAGCGATTATCGACCACCCTTACCCACAAAATCTGTGGACAAAGTTGTGGATTACCTCTGGATAACGGCG
The DNA here is from genome assembly GCA_963811085.1 of uncultured beta proteobacterium. Classification (GTDB taxonomy): domain Bacteria; phylum Pseudomonadota; class Gammaproteobacteria; order Burkholderiales; family SG8-39; genus DAHVFK01. The sequence continues at coordinate 334,562 of CAWEPV010000003.1, forward strand.
CAGCCCGCCACTGCACCGACCCGCTCCGCCTGCCGCGGTCAGAAATTAGGCAAACAATTTCCGATTGGAAATAGTATGTTGCGCGAGAGAATGGCCTTCTACGCTGCGCCATGCTCGAACGAGGGAGGACAAGGCATGAAACGACTGATCCTGGCGGCGATACTGCTCGGTGCGATGCCGGGCGCCTGGGCGCGCGACGCGGGTGGATCGTACGCGACGGTGGAGGCCAGATCCTGCGCCGCCTTGCTGCAGGACCAGAAAACCCGCGGTTTCGAGTACAACGCGGACACGGCGTGGGTCGCGGGCTACCTCACAGCGTACAACGCCCTCACCCCCGACACGAACGACATCCTGGGAAACACCGACCTGAGCGGCGCGATGCTGCGGCTGCAGAACTACTGCAAGGCGCACCCTTCGCAAGGCATGGCCGAAGGCATGGCGGCGCTGACGGCGGAACTGCAGCCCCGCCGACTGCGCACGCTGGGCGGCACGGCCCGTTAGCGCGCCGGCGCCGGGCCGAAGCCGCGCAGGCGCGGCAGGCTCTCGGGATGGCGCAGCTGCAGGAACGCGATCAGCTTCTCGCGCACGTGGCAGCGCAGATCCCAGGCGCTGCCGGAATCGGGCGCGCTCATCAGGGCGCGCAGCTGGATCGTGTGCTCGGTCGCGTCGGTGACCTGCAGGCCCCAGACCTTGCCGTCCCACATCCCCGAGGCCTGCAGGATGCGCCGCAGCTCGACGCGCACCTCCTCCACCGGCACGGTGTAGTCGGCGTAGACGAATACCGTGCCGAGCAGGTCCGCCGTGACGCGGGTCCAGTTCTGGAACGGATGCTCGATGAAGTACGACAGGGGCACCACCAGCCGGCGCAGGTCCCAGATGCGCACCACGACGTAGGTCGTGCCGATCTCCTCGATCCGGCCCCATTCGCCGTCGACGATCACCACGTCGTCGATCCGGATCGGCTCCGTGAGCGCGATCTGCACCCCCGCGAGCAGGTTCGACAGGGTGGAGCGCGCCGCCATCCCGGCCACCAGCCCGGCCAGGCCCGCGGAGGCGAACAGAGTGATGCCGACGTGCCGGATGGAGGGAAAGGTCATCAGCATCAGCGAGCCCGCCACCACGGCGACCAGCACCGTCGCGATGCGCCGCAGCAGCTGCACCTGGGTCTCGATCTTGCGCGCCCTCAGGTTGTCCTTCACGTCCACCCGGTAGGTCACGCCGACAGTCTCCGCCACCGCATCAAGCAGGCGCATGCAGAGCCAGGCCGCGACTCCGATCAGGCCCAGCACGACCAGATGCTGCAGATACGCGGTCAGTCTCTGCGGCCACGGCAGGCCGGGCAGCGCAAGGAAGGCCGCGAGCAGCGGCAGCCCGACGCTCGACGGACGCCGGCTCAGGCGCAGCAGCGCCGCCTTGCCTGCGCTGGGCGCGCGCGCCGCGATCCGTCCAGCGGCGAAAAACAGCAGCCGGTGGCCGATCAACGCGAGCAGCACGACCCCAAGCAGCGTGAGCACCGACCACAGGTAGGGCTGCCAGGAAGCGGAAAGCGGGTGCACGAGCGGATCCCCGGGGCCGCCGATCAGTGCGGCGCGGGCCCCTGGGTGATCTGCGCCAGGTCGTCCACCCGCAGCCAGCGGGCATAGGCCGCGCGCACCTGCTCCGCGGTGAGGCTCGCGTAAAGCCGCGCCGCGCGCCGCGGCTCGTCCAGCTCAAGGCCCAGGCTCGCGCGCGCGAGCAGGCCGGCAGCCACCGCGTCCACGCTCGCCTGCGACAGCGGGATCGCGTTCAGCGCGAGCGACTTCGCCTGGCGCAGCTCGCGCTCGCTGACCGGCTCGGTCTGCATTGCGCGCAGGTCGCGCCGGATGATCGCGCGCGCCCTCGAGACGTTCGCCGGATCGCAGGCGTAGCGCGCCATGTACAGCGAGCGCGAGCGGCCGAACTCGAAGTTCGAGCCGACGTAATAGACCAGACCGGCCGTCTTGCGCAGGTCGCGGTACAGCCGGCTGGCGAAGAAGCCGCCGTCGAGCACGCGGTTGCCGAGCTGCAGTGCGTAGTAATCGGGATCGAAGCGGTTCAGCTCCAGCGTCTCCGCCAGCACCGCCTCGTCCTGCACCCGGCTGTCGTCGGGCACCGCCGCGACCGACGCGCGGCTGGGGGGAACCTGCGGCAGGTCGACCGGCGGCTTGGGCCCGTGCGCCCGCCAGGCGCCGAAGGCCTTTTCGATCACTTCGCGCGCGCGCTCCGGCGTCACCTTGCCGATCACGACGATGGTGGTCAGGTCGGGCCGGAACGCGCGCCGGTAGTACGCGCGCAGCTGCTCCAGCGACAGCGCCGCCACGCTCTTCGGCGTGGGATGTCGCAGCTCGGGATCGTGCGGCGGGAAGAGCGCGGTCTTCGCGGCCTGGCGCATCAGGAACCCGGGGCTTTGCAACTCGCCGGCGACCGCGGCCGCGGCCTGCCCGCGCACGATCGCAAACGCCTTCGCGGGCAAGGCGGGCTCGAGCTCGTTCTGCGCCAGCAGCTCGACGCCGCGCTCGAAGTGCTCCGCCAGCACGTCGAGCTCGAAGTCCCTGCCCGCAGACTCGCTCGCCCCGATGTCGTCCAGCGCCCGCTGGAAATGCGACTGGTCGAGCGAGGTGCTGCCGTAGGTGAACAGCTGCGCCAGTACGCCGTCGGCGCCCTCCTCGCCATGCGGAACGTCGAGCGACGGACGGGCCCGGATGTGCCCGTACACGCTCACCGTGTCGCTGATCGACTCGGGCTGCACGATGAGGCGAATCCCGTTCGCCAGCCGCGTGCTCACCGGCTCCAGCGTCCAGCGCGGCGGCGACACGCGTTCGACGGCCGGGCGCGCCCAGTCGGGCAGCGCCACGTGGTCGACTTTTTCGGGCGCGAACGATTCCTTGCCGCCGAAGCGCCGCGCCGAGACCGGCTTGCCCGAAACGTGCGGCTTGAGCACGACCTGGATCGCGTGGCCGAAATCCAGGTAGCGCCGCGCGGCCTGGCCGACCTGCTCGGGCGTGACGCGCTCGAATGCGCGCACGTCGTCCTCCGGCGAGCGCCGCCCTTCGATCGCCAGCGCCTGCGACCAGGCCTGCGCCAGCCCGGGAATCGAATTCTTCGCGAACTCGGCCTGCGCGCGCTCGCCGCGCTTGGCCGCCGCCACCAGGTCGGCGGACACGCCCTGCGCGGCGACCCCGGCCAGCACTTTGCGCATCTGCGCGAGCAGCTTGTCGCCGTCGGCGCCGCGCGGGTACGCTGCGCTCGCGATGCCCAGACCCGAACCGGGCAGGAAGTCGAGCGAGAAATCGGTCCTGAGCGCCTTGCCCTGCAGCACCAGATCGTAGAGCTTGCCGCGCGCGCTGCCGAGCGCGTCGGCCAGCACGTCGGCCGCGGCGAAGTCGGGCGAGCGGTAGCCTGGCATGCGAAACGCGATCACCGCCAGGCCGTAGGGCAGATCGGTGTCGCGCCGCAAGGTCTGCGCGGCGACCGGCTGCAGCCGGATCGAAGGCCGCGGCGGCAGCTTCGCGGCCGGGATCGCGCCGAACAGGCGCTTGATGTGCGCCAGCGTCGCGCCCGGATCGAGGTCGCCGACGACCACCAGCACCGCGTTGTTCGGCGCGTACCAGGCGTCGTGGAATCGCTTGAGCATGGCGCCGGTGGTGCGCTGGAACGAATCGCGCGTGCCGAGCGCGTCGTGCGCATAGGGCGTGCCCTTGAACAGGCCCGCGAGCAGGTCGGTGTACATCAGGTACTGCGGATTGGACAGGTCCTGCGCCACCTCCTGCTCGATCGCCGGGCGCTCGTGCTGCCAGCCGTCCTGCCGGTCGAGCACGCCGCGCATGCGGATCGCCTCCAGGTGCAACGCGATCTCGAGATCCTGCGACGGCACGGTGAAGAAGTACTGCGTCACCGTCTGCTGCGTGTCGGCGTCGAAGTCGCCGCCGATCCCGGCACTGATCTCGGCCAACTGCGCCGGCGACAGCCCGGGTGAGCCGCGGAACATCATGTGCTCCTGCGCGTGCGCCATGCCGGGAAAGCCCGCCGGCGCCTCGTTCGAGCCGACCAGGTAGTTGAGCTCGGTGCTGACCACAGGGGCGAGCGTGTTGCGCACGATCACCACCCGCAGCCCGTTGCCGAGCGTGGCGCGCAGCTCCTGATCGGCGGCGGCCGCACGCGCGGCGAGCGGCAGCACGAGAAGCAGCGCGGCCAGCGCCGAGACGGCGCGGCCCGTAAGCGAAGGTTTCAGGGGACGACTCCCTTTGAACGATGACGAACGCGCGCAAGCCTAATGGGGAAATCTTAAATGAAGCTGAGCGCGACCTTGTAAATCCTCCCGCGGCGAATATCATCGATCCTCCCGAAGGAGGAGAAAGATGAACGCAACCGAAAGCTTCCTGCAAGCCCGCGACTTCCTGATCGACAAGCGCGAGGACTACGCCGCGGCCTACGCGGGCTTTCGCTGGCCGCGCCTGGCGGAATTCAACTGGGCGCTGGACTACTTCGACGTCATGGCGCGCGGCAACTCACGCACCGCGCTCTGGGTCGTGAACGAGGACGGCTCGGAGGCGAAGCTGAGCTTCGCCGAGATGAGCGAGCGCTCCAACCGGGTCGCCAACTTCCTGCGCGCGAGCGGCGTGCGGCGCGGCGACTGCATGCTGGTCATGCTGCCGAACGTGGTGCCGCTGTGGGAGATCACGCTCGCGGCGATGAAGCTCGGCGCAGTGGTGAGCCCGGCCACCACGCAACTCACCCAGGCCGACCTGGCCGACCGCATCGAGCGCGGCAAGATCCGCCACGTGGTCGCCGACGTGGCCGCGAGCTCCAAATTCGCCGACCTGCCGGGCAAGACCTCGCGCATCCTCGTGGGCGGCGAAGCGCCGGGCTGGACGCCGTACGGCCAGGCCGATGCCGCCGCCGCGGACTTCGCGCCCGAGGGCGCGACGCGCGCCGACGATCCCTTCCTGCTCTACTTCACGTCAGGTACGACGGCGAAGCCGAAGATGGTGCAGCACACGCACCAGAGCTATCCGGTCGGTCACCTGTCGACCATGTACTGGCTCGGGCTGCGCGAAGGCGACGTGCACTTCAACATCAGCTCGCCGGGCTGGGCCAAGCACGCCTGGAGCTGCTTGTTCGCGCCGTGGAACGCGGGCGCGACGATCTTTCTCTACAACTTGGCGCGCTTCGACGCGAGGAAGACGCTCGACGCGCTGGTGCGCTACGGCGTGACCACGCTTTGCGCGCCGCCCACGGTGTGGCGCATGCTGATCCTGGAGGACCTCAAGTCCTGGCCGGTCAAGCTGCGCGAGCTGGCGAGCGCGGGCGAGCCGCTCAACCCGGAGGTGATCGAGCGCGTGCAGGCGGCGTGGAACATCACGGTGCGCGACGGCTACGGCCAGACCGAGACCACGGCGCAGCTCGGCAACCCGCCCGGACAGGCGGTCAAGGTCGGCTCGATGGGGCGGCCGCTGCCGGGCTTTCGCATCGAGTTGCTCGACGTGACCGACGACCGTCCCGCCGACGAGGGCGAGGTCGCGATTGCGCTCGAGCCGCGCCCGGTCGGGCTGATGACCGGCTACCTCGACAACCCGGAGCGCACCCGCGAGCTGCTCGGCGGCGCCTACTACCGCACCGCCGACGTCGCCTCGCGCGACGGCGACGGCTACTACTGGTACGTCGGCCGCGCCGACGACGTGTTCAAGAGCGCCGACTACCGCATCAGCCCGTTCGAGCTCGAAAGCGCGCTGATCGAGCACGAGGCGGTGGCCGAGGCGGCGGTGGTGCCCAGCCCGCACGCGCTGCGCCTGTCGGTGCCGAAGGCCTACCTGGTGCTCAAGCCCGGGTTCGAGCCCTCGCGCGCGACCGCGCGGTCGATCCTGCGCTTCACGCGCGAGCGGCTGGCCGCCTACAAGCGCATCCGGCGGCTGGAGTTCTCCGACCTGCCCAAGACCATCTCGGGCAAGATCCGGCGCGTGCAACTGCGCGGCGCCGAGAGCGAGCGCGGCGAGGCGCGGCGCCCGAACGAATACTGGGAGGAGGATTTCCCGGAGCTCAAGGGTTGACTATCGCGCCCCGCAAAGGGCTAGCGGGCGCGCCGGACGCGGCTGATGATCTCCTTGCGCACGTCGGTGATTTCCCGCGCGCGCGAGGCGCCCTCGCCGTCGCAATGCACCCCGCGCGGGCAATGCGTGCTGCGCGGGCAGATGATGCGCGCTGGATTCGCCAGCGCGTCCTCGACCCAGGCGATGTTGAGCACCTTCGCCACGCTGCGGATCGCCTCGGCGGCCGCCTTCGGGATCTTCGCCTCGCCGTGGTGATGCAGGCAGGCCTCGGCGATGCTCGCGACGACGTTCTCCGCATCGACGCTGTGCGAGCGCAGCGCCGGCGCGAGGTCGATCCCCACCGACAGAACGTGCGGGTTGCCTGCCATGTCGTTGGTGCGCCGCGAGTGGCAGCAGTACAGCAGCGACTGGTCGCCGTCGCGCAGCACCGAGATCTGCGAGCCGCGGTCCGCGCCGCGATGCCCGTGCAACATGCGGAACACCGCCCACTGCGGGCAGGGGTCGGTCGCCTGCGCCATGTTGCCCCAGGGCAGCGGGATGCCGTTGCCGCGGTACACCGCGCGCAGGTAGCCGGGAGGGTAGGCGTCGAAGAAGTGCCAGTAGGGATAGGGCGACACCTTGGTCATGCGCCGCATCACCAGCGCCGGGGTGAGGTCGACCTTCTCGCCCGCTTCGACCCGGTACGACTCGCGCGCGAGGAAGCGCCGGAACGGCGCCTTGGGCGCTAGCAGCGCGCCGGCGAAGAAGCTGCACTCGAAGTCTCGCCAGGCGTGCAGCACGTCCTGCGCGCTCATGCCCGCGGCCGGCGCGCCCTCCGGGCTGCCGCCCATCTCGCCGCCGGTGGCGTGCGCGGACTTGAGCCCGTCGCCGCCATGCAGCACTTTATGCCCCAGGTGCGAGGCGAGGTCGAACTTCAGCCGTCCCGGGCTGGCCAGCAGGCCGCGGTTCAGGTAGACGGTGCGCGGCGACTCGAAGAACGAGCGTAGCACGCTGCGCAGCTCGCGGTCGTTGTCGCGCGCGAGCACCGGCTTCCTCTCGAACCAGCGCACGGTCAGACCGTGCTGCCGGCACAGGCGCAGCAGGTCGTCCACCTCGAGCGGAAACTTGCGCTCGCCGACGCTCTCGGCCGCGCGCTCGAGATCGGGAAAATCGTTGCGCGACATCTCCTGGTGCGAGCGGATCAGCAGGTGCGCGAACTGCCGCCCAGTGGTGCCGGTCTGGGTCAGCAGCTCGGGGATCGCCGCCTGCAGCAGCTCCTTGGAGAACAGGAACGCCGGCTCGAGCGGCACCCCCGCCGCGCCGCCGGCGCGCGCCTTGAGCGCCGGGACCTCGATTTCCCGGTTGCCGTCGAGAAACCAGCCCGGCTCGCGCTGGAACACCGACGACAGCAGGCCGAGCACATCTTCCGAGGGCACTCGCTTGCCGCTTTCGATCATGCTCAGGTACGACACCGACGGCGCGCCGCGCGAGTCGAGCTGGATACAACGCGCCGACAGCTCCTCCAGGGTGAGGCCGTTGCGCTTGCGCAGCGCGCGCAGCTTGGTGCCGAGGAAGTGGCTCTTGCGCGTGTGCAGCGTCATGCGGCGGGCGCTCCTCTGCCTGAAGTCGGGTGTGAAATTTACATTGTGAAATTTCCGCAGTCAAATTTCCCAGAGTTCGCTGCCTATACTGCGCCAACGGTCGTCAAGCAAGGAGAGTCCCGATGAAGCGATACAGCGTATTGATCCTGGGCGCGTCTTATGGCTCGCTGCTCGCCACCAAGCTGCTGATGTCCGGTCACCGCGTCACGCTGGTATGCACCGGCTCGACCGCCGAGCTGATCAACCGCGAAGGGACCGTGGTGCGCTTCCCGCTCAAGGGCCGCGCCGCGCCGGTCGAGATCGCCTCCGGCGAGTGTCCCGGCGGGCTGCGCGCCGGCACGCCGGACGAGGTCGATCCGGGCGCCTTCGACCTGATCGTGCTCGGCATGCAGGAGGCCCAGTACGGCGCTCCGGGCGTGCGCGAACTGATGGGCCGCATCGCCCGCTCGCGCAAGCCGTGCTTCGCGATCATGAACATGCCGCCCCTGCCCTATCTCAAGCGCATTCCGAACCTTGCCACCGAGGCGCTGGAAGGCTGCTACGCCGACCCCGCCGTGTGGGAAGACTTCGACCCCGCGCTGATCACCCTGGCGAGCCCGGATCCGCAGGCCTTCCGCCCGGCCGACCAGCCGAAGAACGTGCTGCAGGTGGGCCTGCCGACCAACTTCAAGGTGGCGCGCTTCGCCTCCGAACGCGACACCGCAATGCTGCGCGAGCTGGCCGACGGCATCGAGCGCGCCCGCTTCGCCGTCGACGGCGAGGCGCTCGAGATCCCGGTCAAGCTAAAGGTGCACGACTCGGTCTTCGTGCCGCTCGCGAAGTGGCCGATGCTGATCGCCGGCAACTACCGCTGCATCCGTCCCGACGACATGATCCCCATCAAGGAGGCGGTGCACGGCGACGTCGCGATCTCGCGCGAAATCTACGACTGGGTGGCGAAGCTGTGCCACCGGCTCGGCGCCGAGAGCGAGGACCTGGTCCCGTTCGAGAAATACGCCAAGGCCGCCGAAGGGCTGGCCAAGCCCTCGTCCGCCGCGCGCGCCCTGTTCGGCGGCGCACACCACATCGAGCGCGTCGACAGCCTGGTGCGCCGCATCGCGCACCAGCTCGAGCTGCACTCTGAACCGCTGCACGAGATCGTGAACCTGATCGACGAGCGGCTCGGGCGCAACCGCACGGCCTCCGCCGCGCAGGCGGCCGCCTAGCGGATCGAGCCTACTTGCTCGCGCGCAGGCGCTTGGCGGTCTCGGTCGCGAGCTGCTTCAGGCGCCCGAACGCGGGCGCGCCGGTGCCCGAGATCGCCGGCCGCATCGGCGAGTAGCCGATCTGCCGCTTGCCGACGCGCACGGCGAGCGTGGCGACGCCAGTCTTGGTGTGGAGTTTCGGATCCGCCTGCTGGATCGCCACGGCCGCCTCGTCGCCGAGGCCGGAAATGGGGACGACGCGGTAGCCCATCTTGCCGAGGTCCCGCTGCAAGCCCTTGGCGACGCCGGACGAATCGGATGGGCCGACGGTCAGAATAAGGCCGGGAATATGGTGCGCATCGCTCCATACGCAGGTGCTGAACGGGGACTGCTTCGGAATCGCCCCGGGATGGCCCTTGCCCAGGCCGCTCGCGTACTTCGCGACCATCGTGGCCGTGACCAGCGCGCAGGCGTCCACCTTGGCGACGGGTGCGGAGGCGGAGTCGTTCTTGCCGCAGGCGGCGAGCGACAGGCCGAGGACGAGGATTGCCAGCAGTCGACTTGCCGTCGTCGGAATATTTTTCGCTGTCGGTTCGTTCATGTCTTGCTCGATCGTGGTGGGTAAATTACGGCAGATGCTTCAGCACGATTTGCGCGATCCGTTTCTGCGCAGCTTCGTCGCCGGGCGTCGTGACGTCGACCCACACCCGGCCCTTGCGCATGAGCAGGCGCTTCACCCTCGGATCGGGCGCGCGGTAGGCCTCGTCGCCGAGCTTGTCGATCGCCTTGATCGGCGACAGAAAGGCGAAGCCTTCTTTCTCCGACTGCAACTTGTGCGCCGCCTGGGCGGCGGAATCTTCCGGGTAGACGTTGAACTTCACACTCTTGTAGAAATCGTCCTTGGCGCGGTACACGCAGCTGAACTCCTTGAAGTGCTGCGGCCCCTTCACGTCCGCGGGGGCGATCTTCAGGATCGACGCCACGTCGGCCGCGCTCAGGCCGCCGCAGGGATCGACCTTGGCTTTTGTTGCGGAGGAGGACGATGCCTTCGAGCAACCGCCGGCGAGCAGCGCGAAGGCGAGGACGAGGGTGCAGAACGATCGATGCGCGAACCGCGCCTCCGGATGACGCCGCCGGTGCTCCATGATTTTTTCCCTCCCGCAAGTTCGTAAGTAGCACTCGACGCACGCCGAGGCAAGGCATGACGACAAATGAAAACTCCTTCGATTGTTAAGGAAGCTTGCTCGCAGCTTGCGCTTGAGCTGCGCGCAGGATTGAATCGCGCATTGCGTCTTTCGAATTTCTCGGGCAGTTTCGAGGAGCGTGGTTTCAATCGCGTGTGTTGACGCGACGACACGGCGACCAACACCTGCACCCCAGAAAGGTGAATCGGTCGCGCTCATGTCGAGGGAAGAATGAAGCACGCTGGTATTGGCAGATGGGCTTGCGCAGGCGCCATCGCGTTCGTTCACGTGATCGCCTTCGCGCAATCTGCGGGCTGGAAGCCCGAGTTCGTCGCGCCGGCGGCAGCGGACCACGGAACCGCCGTCGCCGCGCGGCTGGTCGGCCGCGGCCACGGCCTAATGCCGCGCGCCCGGCTCTACGCGGCCACCGTGTTTCGCTCGCGCGGCGCCGACACCGACGCCGAGCTGATGGCGCGCGCGCTCGACTGGCTGGTCGGACAGAAGGTCACCGCGATCGAGCTCGGCTTCGACGGCAGCCGCGTCCAGGTCCTGCAAGCGGCGCTGCTAAGAGTCGAGAAACGAGGCGTCGCCGTGATCGACGCGAAGCTGCGGCCATACGCACTCGCGAAGGACGCGCGCACCGCCCACCAACCAAGCAAGGAGACATGCCCATGACCCGCCATCTCTTCCGCCTCCGGGCGATTTCCGGCCGACGCTCCGGTCCGGCTCCGGTCCGCGCGACGCTGGCCGCGCTGGCGCTGGGCATGCTCGGTGCAGGCGCAGCGCACGCCGCCGATCTCGTGCCGCTGATGAAACGCGAGTCGCCGCGCATCACGTCCGGCAGACCGAAGTTGCGCCTGGCCGCGCCCCGGCTCACCATCGTGGGCGCGACGGCGACTTTGCAGCACAACTGCAGCGGCCCGCAGCCGCTTTTCATCGCGCACATCACGCTGCACAACGCGGGAGGGCCGCTCCCGGCGCGGCGTGGGCTCGTCTCCGTTTCCGATACCAACTCCCGGACGTACCACGGCAAGTCGTTGCGCCTGGTCAGCGCGGGGATACCCCTGCCCGCCATCGGGGCCAATGCCAATGCGGTGGTGACAGTCCCGGTCAGCAGCCTGGCACCGTACGCGGGGCTGGTGGGCGCGCACCAGCTGACGGCGCGCGTGATGCCGAATAGCATCGCGGGCAAGCCCGCTTTCCCCCCGCCGCCCTTCTATGTCTTCAGCGCAGCGGTTCCGCGCGGGTTCTGCGCGACGCGGCTGAGCGTCCCGCACGCAAGCGCGAGGCAGTTCAAGCTAAAGTAAAAATAGGACTCGCGCCGCCGCCTTGACAGGAAACAGTCAGGCGACGCGCCGCAACCGGATGTACTTTTCGCCAGGGAGGACGCCGATATGCGCAGCACGATTGCGACGCTAGCAATGGCGGGGGCGTTGATGGCGCTGCCCGCCCTGGCCGCCGATTCCCGGCTCGACGATGCCAACGCCCATCTGGTCAAGGCCGCCGCCCTGCTCAACGCGGCGGCGAACGCATCCGACGCCCCCGCCGTCGGCTGGCACCGCCAACGCGCCATCCGGCTCATCGAACAGGCCGAGGCCGAGATCGCGCGCGCCAAGCAGGCCGCCGACGCGCCTCCCCCGGGCAAGCCCGGGTTGCACACGATACCGCGCACGAATACGGGTACGCTGCCGCGCTTGCGGTGAATTGGAGAGATGAAAGATGCTTAAGCACGCTCTGAGGTTCATGGCCGGAGGCTTGACGATCGTTTTCGGCGTAGCGCTGCAGCCGGGGCCGGCCCTCGCGGATTCTCCCGGCGCCAAGCCGCCGACGCCGACCTTGCTGGGACCTTCGGCGATCTCGACCAGCCAGCCATTCAAGCTCAGCTTCACTTATCCGAAGGGCGAGGTGAAGAGTTACGCCCTGGAAACCTTCCATTGCCGGCCGGGCACGAACGCTCCGCCGTCCAACGACAGCAATGCCGAGCCCTGGCCGGTGCAGGGCTGCGATCCGGCGCAGACGACGACTCCCAGCACGATTTCGCCCGATTCGGGACAGGTAACCATCGACGTCAAATACGGCGTCACGGCCATTCACCAATACAACACAAAAGACTTTTCGGCCCAGGACACCGCGCAGTGGCTGCAGGGAAACTGGTATGTGCGGACGCGTTTGATTTCAACCTCCGGCGTACAGGGCTCGTGGAGCAACTGGCACCACACCCTGATCGGCAGTCCGAATATCGGCAAACCGATCGGCATCAAGGGTGCGGTCGGCGATCGAAGCCGAGTCAGCGCCGCGGTCGTCATGCGGGGGCTTGCGCCGCCGGTCGTCAGCGCGCCGATGGAGGGCCAGGTATTCCACGGCAATCCGATCGGCAACGCCGTCACGCTGCCGGCCCACGCACGCTACTCGGATTGGTCGTGCTGCAATATCCAATGGCAGCGAGCCGCCGTCATCACCGCGCAAAACGAACCCGGAGGGTTTCCGACCGCCCGCGCGCCCTGGAACAAATCGATCGGACTCTACGGCGGTTACTCGCCGACCATAGAAAGCGGCCCGAGCATGCATGGGGCGTGGAGCTTCGACATGATGAGACCGCACAGCCGAAAGTTCGGCTACCGCTACTGGTTTCGCCTCCGGGAACATTACAGTCCGGGCAATGCGTACGGTCCGTGGTCGACGTGGCGCAGTTTCACCGTCCAGGAGCCGGCCGAAGCGATCAAATATCCGTTGCCGCACGGAAACGCGCCCTCCCTGCCGGGACAGGGGCAGAACACGCAGAAGGCCGGCACGATGCGCCGCGTCAACCCGCAGCTGAATCCGCAGCCGGAACCTCCCAGCCCCATCGCGCCGCAGCTGCGGTTGCCGACGAGATAGCTCAACGCCGACCGTCGTACCACGAGAAGCATTCCCTGGGGTTGCGCAGTGTCCGGCCGCCGGTCGCGACGGTCTTCAGGATGAACCTGAGCATCTCCCGCGCCGTATAGAGCCTTGCCTTGCGGCCGCTGGTCGCCAACGGGTGGCGATGAAGAATCGCGATGGTCCGCCCCTCGCGGCGCGCGAGACGCTTGAGCCTGCGAAACAGATCGATTTCCTCCGCCGCATACAGCTCCTGGCTGAAGCCGCCAAGCTGCCTGAAGGCGGCCGCTTCGCAAAAGACGAACGCGCCGGCGCCCCACTTGTTGATCCTGCCGAGCGCGTTCCAGAGGAAAGCCAGTGATTGGATGACGCGACGGTCAGATTCAATCTGCACCGTGCTGCCGCCGGCCAGGCAGCCGCCGTGCTGGATTTCCCGCGCGACGTCCTCGCACAGGGCCGGGCTCGGATAGGAATCGGCGTCGACGAAAATCAGCCAGTCACCCTTGGCATGGGCGGCGCCCGTGTTGCGCGCGCGGCTGATCTGATTGACCGGTTCGAACACGACCTCGGCGCCCGCCGCGCGCGCAATTTCCGCCGTGCGATCGGTCGAGTTGTTGTCGCAAACGATCAGCTCCGAAGCCCAGCCGCGTCGCGCGAACACCGACATGGCCTCCTGCAGGCGCCGCAACGAAGCGGCGAGAAGCCGCTCTTCATTGAACGCCGGTACGACGACCGAGATCTTCATGAACCGACCGACATTCAGCGTTGTCCGGCGGCGCGGGGCCGCGCGCGTGCCCGCCCGCCGAAGGCGGCCAGTTCGTTCAGCAGCAGCGCCGCGATCACCAGCGCGCCTCCCGCTAGCGTCGCCACGGCGGGCGCTTCGCCCGCGCCCAGCCAGACCCACAGCGGGCCGAGCACCACTTCGAGCATCGCCAGCAGCGAGATCTCGGGCGCCGACAGGTGCCGGCTCGCGCGCACCATGAGCATGCACGGCAAGCCGAGCTGCAGGCAGCCAAGTACGGCGAGCAGGACGAGATCGTGCGCGCTGGCGTGAAACGGCAACGCAAACGGCAGGCTGACGGCAGCCGACAGCGCGGCCCCGATGAGCACCGCAGGGACGAGATCGACCGAGCGCCCGGCGCGCTTGAGCGTCACCAGGTTCACCGCCGCGGCCAGCGGCACGGCGAGGGCGATCGTCATCCCGATGAGGTGGCGCGGCTCGCCGGCGGCAAAGCGCGAGCCGAACATCCACAGCATGCCGGCGATTGCGAGCACGATCGCGGCCCAGGTGCGTGCGGCGATCGGATCGCGCAGCACCGCGCGCGCGAGCAGCGCCGTGAGCAGCGGCGTGATGCTGTTGACGATCAGGGTGTTGGCGGTGGTCGTGGTCATCAGCGCCAGCATGAACGCGATCATCATGATGGCCCACATCGCACCGGATAGCAGGCCGTAGCCGCCGCCCGCGCGCAGCGCATTCCAGGCCCCGCCGCCCCGCGTCGCGAGCAGCGCGCCAAGCACGAACAGAGCGGCGAACAGGCTGCGCCAGAAAGCCACTTCCCAGCGCCCGGCGAATTCGAGCTGGCGCGTGACCACGCCGGCGATGCTCCACAGCATCGGCGCGATGATCATCAGTACGATCGCACGGCGGTGCGCGCGTGGATCCGCTTGGCCAAGCTGCGCGCTCATCACGTCCCACTCCTGCCGCTGCCGCGAACTGGCGTCCCCACGGGGAGACTCGGACTTGCTTTTGCTGTCTTTGATTTAGCGAGGCTTTTTCAGACCAGAGCGGTCCTCGGTGTAACAGTGCAGTGTTACAGCCGCTTGACGAAGGCTATCACGTTCCCTTCTCGGCAGGCGCGGGCGACGCTTAGCTTGGTGTCTCGGCCATCTTGTCAAATTCGCGTCGGTCCGCATCGATGATCGACTGCGCAATCCGGGCTATTACACGACTGCCAGCTTGTAATGGTTATCGAAAAATGCTTGTGCGTGGAATCCCATATTCAAGGGAGGACCTAATTCGTGCCCACGCAATGGCAGCGTCGACGCTCCCCTGTTGCCACAAGCCAGCGACCCCTTCAGGCCTGTCCTATTCTCGCCGGACGTCCAAAATCTCCGGGCTGCCTACCATTTCCTGCGTCGCGGCCCGATCGAACAGGAGGAGGTGGTCGTAGAGGTTCGCCGTGTGTTCACCGAGGGTGTTAAGCGTCGACCCCGAGCCGAGCGTCTCGGACCTGCGCGCACGCGACCGGGTACGACGGCGATCATATTTGGTGCCAGCGGCATCGGCTTGTTGTGATTGACCCGTGCGGGTGGTGGGAGTGGGGCGCGGGGTGCGATGAGCCGGAGCGGTAGATCGGCGAAGCAACGCACCGGGAAGACAGCGCAAAGCTGTCCCTCGTCCCAACAGGCTGCGACGAGGGGACGGCCCTCTGCCAAGAAGCTAATTGCGGTCCCACGGATGTAGTTCGGAGTACCCCTGCACGAACGGGTCCACTACTACAAGGTATAGGCTGGTGATACCAACCGACAGGAACGCAACCGAGACGACGGCGCGGAGAAAATACCCCAGCGTGAACTCAGAGAGTGGGGTCTCCAGCAGGCCCGCAGGCCACAACCAGATCGCCAACGCGAAGAATCCGACGACGAGCGCCAGTTGCCAGAGCAACGCGACACCGATACCGGCCCACTCGGGGTAGCCTGTCCTGGAAGTCTGCATAAGCGCCTCCCGTAAATACGCTATTCCCTGCAGACCGGAGCAGCAATCGGCCGTATGGACTAATGCCGGCGATTTTGCGATGCAAAAAACACAGGGCTCGACAGGGGCGCAGCACTTCCCGCCTTGGGCCGATAGCTCGCAGCGCCGCTGCTGGACCTGCGCGCACTCGACCGGCTAGGACGGCGAGCACCTATGGTGCGAGCAACACCGGCTCGTCGCAGTGCAACCCTGCGGCTGATGGGAGCGCTGCACGCGGTGCGATGAACCTGAATAGCTGCTGTCACGCGAAGCCGGTCTCCGCTGATTGACCCCCTTCGCCGTGGCGCGTACGTTAAGCGGGTTCGCGCAACACGGATTTATCTCGACGTCACCCAGGAGAACATCCAGCAGACGATTTTTTGTCAGGGTGGACGAAAACGGCTCGCCCATCCTCAAGCTACGCAAACAAACTGAAGAAGCATGGCATCAAGGACTACCGCCACAAGGAGAAGCGCCTCGCCGAGTACGAGGAAAATCACCTCATCGCGGCGAACTGGATCAAGGCATACAAGAAGTTCGTCGATAAGCACGGCTGCCCGGAGATAGGTGAAGATTAGTTGCCTGGTGACAAGAGTGGCTGCAAGAGGAGCGAAATGATGGGTGGGTATTTGAAAATGATGGAGACGTATTTGAGTACCTTGCCTGCGTGGGCCTGGATTGCAGTTTCACTTATGATCTTCGTGGTGGCGGCCACCTGGCTACTACTTCCATTCGCGGTCTTCGGAACGAAATCAGTCCTCAGGGAAATCCTGCACAAGCAAAAATACATTTTGCAAGAGCTAAAGGAATTGCGTCTCGACCAACAAGACATCCTGTATGAGCTAAGAAGATTGCGTAACGTACAACTATTGTCCGACGAACAGCTAAGGCGTGACGAGCAACAAGCGTTGCGTGAGCCGTCGGACCGCAATAGCACCCGTCCGGGTCACCCCCGTCCGTAGCGGCGCGCAAATGGCAGAGCCGCAACCGACCGCTTGAACGAGCCACCATACACGAGGCGTAGGAATACAATTGTCCACCACGCGTGATGAATGGACCGATGGCGCTCAAGGTCTTCGATGCAGGTGATTACCTAGTACTTGGCGCCGACTCTCGGGAGGAAATCGAGAGTAGGCTTGCTACGTATGAGAGCCGCGGCGCGCAGGTAATATCGGCCCCTGTAGCAATCGGGTCCCACTGGGCAGCAGCTTGCACGTTGCCCGTTAGCGGCACCGACATTGACGTTAGTGACCGCCTGATGCTGTCCGATCTATGGGAAGCCGTTTCTCGCACTAATAGCGATCCTGTGGCCCCGATCGATGACGGATGCCGCGTCGAGGAAATTGGCTTTAAGCGCATCATTACAGGGCCCACTAAGGTGCAAGTCATGCTGCGCGTGGGGTACTTCACGCGAACCGGCGCGAACGTGATCGGCGACATTGAGCAGGATGGCGACGTGTGGGTTGCCATAATCGACACCGCCGGCACCAATGGTAGTGCGCCGTACCAGTGGGCGGGAGAAGACTAGCCTTATTGCTGCTCGTCGCGCCCCGCGCCGCCCTCCCAGGACCTACGCCTGGGTCACGACAATGGGAAATTGCCGGATCAGCGGCACACGTTGTCATATTTAGCCGTCTGCAATGTCAAAAGGTGTAAGACGAGACACGGTTCTTGGAGCCATTGCGTAGCCCCGTGATTTGATGCGGTATAAGTTGCATCAGCGGAGCGAGTATGGAACCACTCGATTTTGAAGTTCTTCTTGATCTGGTAGAGGGACTGGAACGGGAGATGGATAGGTATTTGACCGAGTTCTCATCGTCCTCCGAAGCCATCCCTCAAATCATCGACACGTGCCGGCAAATGCGCACCGAGCTTGAATCGGCGTGGATCGAAACAGTAATCAGCAACCAGCGCCGCGCCATGCGCTGATTGAGAAGGCTCGCGCGGGGCGCGACGAGCCAGAGCGCAAAGCGACGGCGATTCCGGGATGCGTCAGTCTTGACTCGGGGGAGGCGCTGCCGGCGAGCCGTAGCTAGAAAGTATGTCGACCACAATGAAAAAGACAAAAATCCAAACAATCGCCGAAATGACTCCTGACGCCCACCCTCCGAAGCTGGACGGCGTCACCTCGAAGAACGTTCCGATCGGCGTCGCCTCGAAACTCGCAAGCACGAAATCGCCCGGGTAGAAGTACAACCAATGCAGCCATAGCCAGACATCGCTGATGGTCACCACGCCGTCATCGTTCATATCTGCCGCGAACGGTGGTTGGTTTGAACTGCAGGAAGTACTCCGAAGCCATGAGGGAAAGCGTACATCGGGAAGCGGTGCCAGGCGCAACTCGGCCGGCCTTAGCTATGCGCGCCAGCCCTCGCCCTAGCTTTTTTTTCAATCGCCCGTGGCGAGCGATGCGCCACGGCGATCGTGGCGAGGCCTTCGTGGCCGCTAATTGGCGGGTGGATTGGCGGGTGCAGCTGGCGTCCCCACGGGGATTCGAACCCCGGTTACCGCTGTGAAAGCGACGTAACTTAGACCAACAAGGATCTAACAGGACACCCAATGCCCTATTTCCTCTAGGCAAACCGTCCCGCTGTGCCTAGAATCGTCCATGGAATTCTAGACACGGATTCTAGACACACCCTAGACACGGGAGGGAGCCATGCCACGGACGGTGCGGGATAAGGCGATAGGGACGCGGGAATCGAGGCTCAAGTTGAAGTCGGGCCTTCGCCACTGGCGCGGGATTCACGAAGGCTTGGCGCTCTGCTACCGGCGCGGCGGGCAAGGGTCGGGGACTTGGAGTGCCCGCCTGAAGCGCTCAGACGGCCGCTACGCGCTCCGGGGGCTTGGTTCGGCAGACGACCATGCCCCCGCCAATGGCGTGGACGTACTGACCTTCGCGCAAGCCCAGCAACGCGCGCTCATCATTCAAGAGCAAGTCAAGCGGGACCAGGGGATCATTACGCGCCCCGCGACCGTGGCCGAGGCGGCCGAAAACTACATGGCATGGTTTAGAGAGCATCGAAAGTCCGTTACGGGAACCGAGCATTGCGTCAGGGTTCATATCCTGCCTGCCCTCGGGCAGCGGCGGATTGAAAACCTAAGAGCGCCTGAACTGCGCGAATGGCTTTATAGGCTGGCGGCTCGCCCCGCCCGCATTCGGACAAGCCGCTTCGGAAAACCACAACGCTTCAAAGCCGCTCCCAAGACAGCCGATCAAAAGCGCGCCCGCCGATCTTCCGCCAACCGCATTCTCAGCGTAGCAAAGGCGATGCTCAACAAGGCATTCCGTGACGGCCTTGTTTCGGACAACGTGGAATGGCGGAAAGTCCTGCCCTTCAAGAATGCCGATGAAGCGCGCATCCGCTTTCTTACCGACGCCGAGGCTGTGCGGCTGGTCAACGCCTGCCCTGCCGACCTTCGCGCCCTAGTTCGCGCCGCGTTGCTTACGGGCGCGCGTTACGGGGAGCTAGTCGCCCTCAAGGCGCAGGACGTGGACCTGCGCTCGGCAAAAATCTACTTGGCGCCCGCCAAATCTGGCCGCGCTCGCCATGTCCCGCTCAATCCCGAGGGCGTCACCCTCTTTCGCACATTGGCAACCGGAAAGACCGGCGATGCGCTGGTATTCAGTCGTCCGAACGGCGCAGCGTGGGGGAAGAATCACCATATCCGCCCGCTGCGCGACGCCTGCAAAGCAGCGAAGATTAAGCCCGGCGTCGCCTTCCATGAACTGCGCCATACCTACGCTTCGCATCTAGCGCAGGCCGGCGTTGATTTGCTCACGATCAGCAAGTTACTCGGCCACTCGGACACTCGCATCACCTCGAAGCACTACGCGCATTTAGCGGACAAGACGCTTGCGGCAGCGGTGACCAAGCTGCCGAGCTTTAGCACGAGATCGCCATCATTGCTGACCGACGTTCAAGCAGTGAAGTAGGAAAACCCTCCGCGTCTCGCCTGCTGGTGGAAAAACCGGATTCCCTTGCCCGGCTGGTGCGGCTCCCATTTACAACAAGGGTAACGGCGAAGGAGCGCGACCGTGATTACGCTTTTCAATCTGGACCAACTGTCGGATCCATTCATGGAAGGTTGCCGGCGAGCAGCCGGTGGATTACTCGGTAAGTTTCAACCCGTGTCGCTAACTCGCGCCCAGGAGCATATCGGGACTTCTCCGGAAAAGTGGACGGTCCATGAATGGCGACGCGCTGCCGAAATACTGGGCCACTTCGCGGACGTCCTTGACGAACGTCAACGAGATGCCGAGCGACATTGGAAACGCTGGCGACGATCAAGAATCCGTCGGTAGTTTTTGCGAGGCAAGCCAACGTAACGACGAGCCTGCAGCAAGTAAACAACGGGCTCGCGGCACCCTCTCCCGCGCGGAAAACAGAAAACCTGCAAAGCAAACTTTTGGAGGCGCAAAATGGCGAACGGCTGGACACAACAGCGCGGGCACGGCAAGCCGTGCTGATTCAAACTTGGAGGCCGTGGGAGCGATCAACCGGGCCAAAGACACCGAAGGGTAAGGCGCGAGTATCGCGGAACGGATACAAAGGGGCGACGCGGCAATTCTTGCGCGAGTTGCGTCGGGTATTGCGGGAACAGGATCAAACTCGGCAAAAGCTAGGCGCATAGGGGCCTGCGGGTGGGTATCGTCCCGGGAATGGTCGCTGTCCGATGTATGGTGGCATGTCCACCGGCAGGCTCATCACCCTCGGCAGAACTGCGAAGGCGGCGAAACGGGAACGGCGAGAGATGCCGTTGCGTGGATTGCCGATCAAGCATTGCCATCCCGCCGTGTCGCCAGCGCCGGACTCGCGACCGACTAGAGAACGTGTTGATTCGGCGTCGGACAGCCTTACAGTCCGGCCACAGCGCGTTCTACTTATTCAGCTAAGTCGCTGATGTTTCGGCGCCGAGACGGATCGGTATGATTCTTGCACGCTGTTTTCATAGTTTCCGGTCAGCCGATGAGGTGACAGATGAGGAAGCGCATGCTCCTGCGCCGGATCTTGGTCCTCGCGTTGACGCTACTTGCCCTTCCGGCTGAAGCGGCCTACATCTACAACGCCGATGCGCTGTCGGCTGGCGACTCCCTCGTCACTCTCGACTCGACCGGGTTCGGAGGCAGCGACTCGTTCAACGGCGTGCTACGTACGGCCAGCGGGACGCCGAGCACCGGAATCATCCTGTTGCACGGTCGTGGGGAGAGTTATCTCGACGGTCACGTCATTCTGCCGTTGCGCCTCTCCCTTGAGGACTCCGGCTACACGACTCTCTCGATCGATACGCCGGTCCCAAAACTTGCCGACCAGACGGTCACTCCCGATATTGCTTATACGAACTACCAAAATGACGCTTCCAGTGGGGGCTCTAACTACGTATTCCCTGAGGTCTATGCGAGGGTTCGGACTGCCGCCGACTTCCTGATGGGTCAGGGCGCAACCCAGGCCGTACTGGTAGGCTTCAGTCTCGGTTCCCGTTTTGGCGCCGCCTACTTGGCATATGGTGGCACGGCATCGATACCGATCCAGGGATACGTCGGCGTCGGGATGGGCGCGGACAGCCTCGTCAGCCTGCTCGATACCCCGACCTCTCTCGCAGGAGTGACGCAGCCCGTACTCGACCTCTACGGGTCAAACGACAATTTCGCGGTGCTCAACAGCGTAGGGGATCGCGCATCCAACTACACTGGCAGCGATTACACACAGCTCAGCCAGATCGGGTCGGGCCACCAATGGCTGGGTTACGAGCCGCAACTCGTCGGCGACGTCAGCGTCTGGATGGACAGGATCGCTCCGGTTCCCGAGCCCGCCACGATCGCGCTGCTCGGCATCGGTCTGCTCGGTCTCGGATTCGGCCGCCGCAAGCTGCGCTAAGTAGCTCCCGAATCACTCACGCGAACGAAGCCCGCCGCGTGCGGGCTTTGTTGTCTCTGGGCCGTAAATGCGGTGCTGCCGTGGGAGTGGCATAGGCGTTGGCCGACAAGGCTTTCTAAACACAGTCTAGACACGAAGCACGAAAGTCCTTGCTCTCATAGACTAAGTGCTTGTTTATATTGGCGTCCCCACGGGGATTCGAACCCCGGTTACCGCCGTGAAAGGGCGATGTCCTAGGCCTCTAGACGATGGGGACTTGAGGCGGAAATCAAGTCGGGTCTCTGGTGGAGGTAACCGGGATCGAACCGGTGACCTCTTGCATGCCATGCAAGCGCTCTCCCAGCTGAGCTATACCCCCACGCAAGGGCGCGAATTATAGCGAGCGGGGGCCCGTACGTAAAGCCAAGCACCGGATTTTTCTTTCATTTACAGGGGCCGACGCGCTTGGCGGAGATGTCTTGCGTCATGTCGATGCTCGCGCCGCCGATGCGGGTGCTGCTGTGGATCTCGCCGGCCATCTCGCTGCTGCTGTAGTGCATCTGGCCGCGGCCGCTCATGGCCGATCGCGGGCAATCGAAGGTCCACTTGTATTCGCCGTCGCCCGCCGGGGTCGAGGTGGTGGTGCAGTCCGCGCGCGGGCGGGCGCGGCGCGCGATCACGCCCGGGTCGCCGGCCTGCAGGCCGCTCACGCACTGCATCGCGGTCGCGGCCGGGGCGCCGGGCGTCCCGCTCTGGGTCAGGGTGATCCGCCATTCGCCGGCCAGGATCGACTGCGCCCAGGAGGGGGTCGCGGCAGTGAGCAGAATGGCGAGGTACAGGATGCGCATCAGTCGCTCTCCAGGTGGTGGGCAAGGCGCGCGAGCACGGCCTCGCGCCCGAGCAGTTCGAGCACGGCGTCGATCGACGGGGTCTGGGTGCGTCCGGTGACGAGCACGCGCAGCGGCATCGCGAGCTGCGGCATTTTCAGGCCGCTCGAAGCGAGCGCCTGCTTCATCGCGCCAGAGATCGCCGCGCGCTCCCACGCGGGCGCTTCGGCCAGGCGCGCCCGCAGGGTGCGCAACGCGGGCCGCGCGGTCTCGCTCAGGTGCTCGGCGACCAGCGCCGGCTCGGGGTGCGGCTCGGCGTAGAACAGCATCGCCGCTTCGGCCAGGTGCAGCAGCGTGGTGGCGCGGTCCTTGAGCAGCGCGACCACGCGCTCGAGCGGCGGCCCGGCGTCGAGCGCGGCGCCCAGGCGCCGCAGCTCGGGCTCGACCAGCTGCGCGAGGCGCGCCTCGTGCGCGGCCTTGATGTAATGCTGGTTCATCCAGGCCAGCTTGTCGGGATCGAACTGCGCCGCCGAGTGCGACACGTGCGCGAGGTCGAACCACTCGACCAGCTGCTGCATGCCGAACAGTTCGTCGTCGCCGTGCGACCAGCCCAGCCGCGCGAGGTAGTTGTCGAGCGCCTCTGGCAGGAAGCCGTCGTCGCGGTACTGGGTCACGCTGACCGCGCCGTGGCGCTTCGACAGCCGCTCGCCGTCGGGGCCGAGGATCATCGGCACGTGCGCGAACTCCGGCAATGCGGTTCCCAGGGCGCGGAAGATGTGGATCTGGCGCGGCGTGTTGTTGACGTGGTCGTCGCCGCGGATCACGTGCGTGATCTGCATGTCGAGATCGTCCACCACCACGCCGAAGTTGTAGGTCGGCACGCCGTCGGCGCGCAGGATGACCAGGTCGTCGAGCTCGGCGTTGGGAAACGAGATCGGCCCCTTCACCAGGTCGCGCCAGCCGACCTCGCCCTCTTCCGGGGTGCGAAAGCGCACCACCGGCGCGCCGCCCGCCGGCGCGACCAGCCCGGCGGCCTTGGCGCGCTCGGGCCGCCAGCGCCCGTCGTAGCGGGGTTTTTCGCCGCGCGAGCGCTGCTCGTTCCTGAGGGCATCCAGTTCTTCTTTCGTGGCCCAGCAATAGTAGGCGTGGCCCTGGGCGATCAGGTGCTCGGCGAGCTCCTTGTAGCGCGCCAGGCGCTGCATCTGGAACACACGGCCCCTCGTCCCAGTCGAGGCCGAGCCACTTCATGCCGTCCAGGATCGCCTGCGTCGAGGTCTCGGTCGAGCGCTCGAGGTCGGTGTCCTCGATGCGCAGCACGAACGTGCCGCCGTGGCGGCGGGCGTAGGCCCAGGAGAACAGCGCGGTGCGCGCGCCGCCGACGTGGAGGTAGCCGGTGGGGCTGGGAGCGAATCGCGTGCGCACGTTCATGGAGGCGCGAATTGTACCGCGCTGCCGCACGCGCCCGCCGCGGGCGCCGATGCTAGGATTTGGCAATGAGCGAAAAGACCTTCCAGCCCGACCGCATGGCGGGCTACACGTTGCCGGTCTACCAGACCCGCACTCCGCCCGAGATCGCGCACGGCGAGCAGAACGTCTACCCGGTGATCGTGGTCGGCGCGGGACTGGGCGGGCTCACCGCCGCGCTCGAGCTCGGCGCGCGCGGCGTGCGCACCGTACTGCTCGACGAGGACAACACGGTCGGCGCGGCGGGCCTGTCTTCGCGCGGCATCTGCTACGCCAAGCGCTCGCTCGAGATCTTCGATCGCTTCGGCGTCGCCGAGCGCGTTCGCGCCAAGGGCGTGACCTGGAACGAAGGCGACGTCTACGCCGGACTTGAGCGCATGTACCGCTTCAACCTGCAGCCCGAGCGCGACCAGAAGTATCCGGCGTTCGTCAACCTGCAGCAGTTCTACGTCGAGCAGTACCTGGTCGAGCGCATCATGCGCACGCCCGCGGTCGACCTGCGCTGGAAGAACAAGGTGGTGGACGTTCGCCCCGGCGCCGACGGGGTCGAGATCGAGGTCGAGTGTCCCGACGGACGCTATACCACGCGCTGCCAATGGCTGGTCGGCGCCGACGGCGCGCACAGCGTGGTGCGCGCGAAGCTCGGCGCGCGGGACGCAGAGTCGGCCCTGTCCGAGGACCAGTGGTGCATCACCGACATCAGGATGTCGCCCTCGGCCGAGGTGGTGCGCAAGGCCTACCTCGACAACCCGCTCAACGCGGGCGGCGCGATCTGGTACCACCAGATGGCCGACGGCATCTGGCGCACCGACTGGCAGGTGTCGCAGTACGAGGACCCAGCGCGCGAGACCGAACCTGCGCAGGTGACCGAGCGGCTGAAGAAGCTGCTTGGCCCCGACACGCCGTTCGAGCTGGTCTGGGTCGGCCCGTGGCGCTTCCGGCGCCGCTTTCTCGAGCGCATGCGGCACGGGCGGGTGCTGTTCCTCGGCGACGCGGCGGCACAGCACTCGCCGTTCGGTGCGCGCGGCGGCAACCGCGCGATCCAGGACGGCAACAACCTGGCCTGGAAGCTCGCGCTGGTGCTCGAGGGCAAGGCGCACGAGGACCTGATGCAGACCTACGACGCCGAGCGCGGCTTCGCGGCGCGCGAGAACGTTGAGCATTCGTCGCGCGCCGCGACCTTCATCGGCCCCCAGACCCACGGCGAGCGCCTGGTGCGAGACGCGATTCTTGACCTGGCGCGCGCCGACCCCGCCATGCAGCCGCTGGTCAACGTCGGCCGGCTTTCGGTCGCGACCGACTACCTCGAATCGCCGCTCAACATGGAACAGGGCGAGCCACTCGACGCCCCGTTCGCCGCGCCCGGCGCGGCGGCGCCCGACGGGCGCTTCGGCGAAGGCTACTTCGTCGACCGACTGCAGGGACAGTTCAGCGTCGCCTGGTTCGGCGGCGAAGCGCCCGCGCCGAACGGCGCGCAGGCGATCGCGCTCGCGCGCACCGGCAACGAAGCGCTGTTCGCGCGCTACGGCGTGCCGCCCGAGGGCGCGACCTACGTCTTCCGTCCGGACGGGCACGTGCTCGCGCGCTGCCGCGGGATCGACCCGTTGTTCGCGCGCGAAGCGATAGACGGCGTACTCGGCTACCGCGAGGGTGCCGCGCGCCGCGCACCGCCGCGGGCGCGCGAGCACGGCAAGCTTTCGCCGCTCGAGGCCGACCGGCTTTACGACGCGCTCGCCGCCCTGCTCGACCGCACCCCGCCCGAGGGGTGCGAGCGCGCGCTGGCGCGGCTCGCGGTGCTGCTGGCCGGGCAGCTGGGCGACTACGCCAAGGTGCTGGAAGCGGTCGACGCTGCGGCCGGTTCCGATAGAATGCGCGTTCCATCTGGGAGGAGGGAACCAAAATGAATCGCTTCACCAAGCTCGCGCTCGCCGCGGCCGCGGCAGGCGCCCTGGCGCAGCCGGCAGTGGCGCAGACCACGCTCACCATGTCGTCCTGGGTGCCGCCGAGCCATCCGCTGACCAAGGTATTCCTGCAGGGCTGGGCCAACGAGGCCGAGAAAGTCACCGGCGGCCGGGTCAAGTTCCAGATGCTGCCCAAGGCGCCGGTGGCGCCTCCCGGGACCTTCGACGCGGTGCGCGACGACCTGGTCGACCTGTCCTACGTCACCGCGAGCTACACCCCGGCGCGTTTCCTGCTCACCAAGATGGGCGAGCTGCCCGGGGGCGGCGCGACCGCGACCATCAACTCGATCGCCTACTCGCGCGTGCACTACGAGTACTTCGCGCCGGCGAACGAGTACAAGGGCGTGCACCTGCTCGGCGTGTTCACCCACGGGCCGGGCCAGATCTTCAACAGCAAGCACGAGGTGGCGAGCCTGGCCGACCTGAAAGGTCTCAAGATCCGCACCGGCGGCGGGATCGCAGCCGACATGGGCAAGGCAATGGGCGCAACGCTGATCTTCAAGCCCGCGCCGCTCGCCTACGAGCTGCTCAAGGAAGGCGTGGCGGACGGCGTGTTCTTCCCGCTCGAATCGCCGGCCTCGTTCCACCTCGAGAAGCTGATCCACTACGCAACGCTGTTCCACGGCGGCTTCTACAGCTCGACCTTCGGCTTCTTCATGAACCCGGGCAAGTGGGACGCGCTGCCGCAGCAGGACAAGGACGCGCTGAACAAGGTCTCGGGCGAATACGTCGCGCGCTTCGCCGGCCACATGTGGGACGCGGCGGACAAGGTCGGCCTGGCGGCGATCAAGCACGCGAACGTCAAGATCACCTACGCCAGCCCCGCGTTCGAAGCGGAGATGAAGGCGCTGGCGAAGGGCGTGATCGAGGACTGGTACAAGGACGCCGCCAGGCGCGGCGTCGACGGCCCGAAGGCGTTCGCCGCCTACCACGCCGAGATCGACAAGCTCGAAGCAAGGATGAAGTAGCAGGCATGGCGCGGTTCGCGCGCCTGGTCGAGGCCGGTCTCGGCGTCGTCGCGGCGGCACTGCTGTTCGCGATGATGCTGCTGACCTTCGTCGACGTGGTCGGGCGCTACCTGTTCAACCAGTCGGTGGTCGGCGCGTTCGAGATCACCGAGATCATGATGGCGCTGCTCATCTTCGCCGGGCTGCCGCTGGTGGTGCGGCGCGAGGAGCATGTGACCGTCGACCTCGCGGACCGCTTCTTTCCTCGCCGCGTGCGGCGCGCGTACCGGGTGGCGGTCGAGCTCGCCTCGGGCGCGCTGATGTTGGGCCTCGCGCACCTGATGTGGCGCAAGGCCGGGCGCGCCGCCGACTACGGCGACACGACCACGGTGCTGCTGATCAAGTACGCGCCCTTCATCTACGCGATCGTCGCCTTCCTGGTGATGGCGGGGATCATCCACTTCTACAACTCGTTCGCACGACAGCCGCCCCGTGAGTGAAGCGCTGCTCGCCTTTGCGGCGATGCTCGCGCTGACCTTCCTGCGCGTGCCGATCGCCTTCGCCATGGGCACGGTCGGCATCGGCGGGATCGCGCTCATGAAAGGCTGGGCGCCGGCGATGGCGATGGCCACCCAGGTGACCTACGAGACCGGGTTCTCCTACCTGTTCTCGGTGGTGCCGCTGTTCATCCTGATGGGCACTTTCGTCTCGCGCGCCGGGATGGCCGAGGAACTGTACGCGGCCTGCTACGCCTTCATCGGCCACCTGCGCGGCGGGCTGGCGATGGCGACCATCGCCGCCTGTGGCGGCTTCGGCGCGATCTGCGGCTCGAGCCTCGCCACCGCGGCCACCATGTCGCAGGTGGCGATGCCGCAGATGCGCAAGTTCGGCTACTCGAACGCGCTCGGCACCGGCTGCATCGCCGCCGGCGGCACGCTCGGCATCCTGATCCCGCCTTCGACGGTGCTGGTGCTGTACGGCATCATCACCAGCACCAGCATCGGCAAGCTGTTCGCCGCCGGGATCCTGCCCGGCCTGCTCGGGGTGTTCCTGTACGCCATGGCGGTGCAGTGGACCACCTGGCGCGACCCGAAGTCCGGCCCGCCGGGCGAGCGCCTGAGCTGGAGGGAGCGCTTCGCCACGCTGCGCGGCGTCGGCGCTTTCGTGGCGCTGGCGCTGGTGCTCGGGGCGCTCACGCGGCTGCGCGTGATCCAGGCCGACGACGCGCTGGTGCTGGGGGCGTTCGGCACCATGGCGCTCGCGTTCGTCTACCGCGGCGTAATCAGCGTGATCGCCCTGTTCACGCTGGTGATGGGCGGCATCTACGGCGGCATCTTCACCCCCACCGAGGCCGCCGGCGTGGGCGCCACGGGAGCGTTCGCCTTCGCCCTGGCGCGGCGCAAGCTGAGCCTGAGGTCGCTGCTGGGCGTGCTGACCGACGCCGCGCGTACCACCTCGATGCTGTTCGTGATCCTGATCGGCGCGATGATGTTCGCCAACTACATCAACTACACCAGCATGCCGGGCGACCTGCGCGACTTCGTCAACCGGTTCGAGATCCAGCCGCTGGTGGTCATCGGCGCGATCTGCGTGGTGTACATCGTGCTCGGCTGCGTGCTGGAGAGCATCTCGATGATCCTGCTCACCGTGCCGGTGTTCTACCCGCTGGTGCAGCACCTGGGCTTCGACCTGGTGTGGTTCGGCGTGATCGTGGTAGTGGTGACCGAGATCAGCCTGATCACGCCCCCGGTCGGGATGAACGTGTTCGTGTTGCGGACGCTGCTGCCCGAGGTGCCCACCGGCACCGTGTTCCGCGGCGTGCTGCCGTTCATCGTGGCGGATTTCTTCCGCCTCTCGCTGCTGATCGTCTTCCCCGTGATCTCGCTGCTCCTGCCGCGCTACATGGGCTAGCGAATAATCGGGGTCAGAGTCGAATTAATTAATTCGACTCTGACCCCGTTTTCCTTTTCATTGCCACGTAGTACAGCACCGGGATCACGACCAGGGTGAGCACGGTCGAGACGAAGATGCCGAAGATGAGCGAGATCGCGAGGCCCTGGAAGATCGGGTCGTCGAGGATGAAGGTGGCGCCGATCATCGCCGCCAGACCCGTTAGTGCGATCGGCTTGGCGCGCGCGGCGGCCGAGTGCAGTATCGCGTCGCGCAGCGGCACGCCCTCCTCCAGCTTCTGGTTGACGAAGTCGACCAGCAGGATCGAGTTGCGCACGATGATGCCGGCGAGCGCGATCATGCCGATCATCGAGGTGGCGGTGAAGTTGGCCCCCAGCAGCGCGTGGCCGGGCATCACGCCGATCACGGTGAGCGGGATCGGCGCCATGATGATCAGCGGCGTGAGATAGGAACGGAACTGCGCCACCACCAGCAGGTAGATCAGGATCAGCCCGACCGCGTAGGCCAGGCCCATGTCGCGAAAGGTTTCGTAGGTGACCTGCCACTCGCCGTCCCACTTGATCGAATACTGGCGATAGGGGTCCGAGGGCTGGTGGATGAAGTATTCGCCCAGCACGCCGCCGTCGGGCAGCGGCTTGCCGACCACCTTGCCGCGGATCGCGAACATGCCGTACAGCGGGCTGTCGACTCGGCCGGCCTTGTCGCCGACCACGTACACCACCGGCAGCAGGTCCTTGTGGTAGATCGGTCGGTCGCGCTCGTTCTGCACCACGTTGACCAGCTCCGACAGCGGCACCAGCGTGCCCGAGGAGGTGCGCAGCGCGAGCTTGAGGAACGCGTCCAGCCGCCCCTGGCGCTCGGCCGGCAGTTCGATCCGCACCGGCACCTCGTACTTCGAATGGCCGTCGTGGATCGGCGTGACATCTTCGCCCAGCAACCCCATGCGCATGGTCTCGACCACGTCGCGCGCGCTCACGCCCAGCAGCGCGGCCTTGGCCTGGTCGACCTTGAGCACCAGGCGCGGCGCGGGATCTTCGACGCTGTCGTCGATGCTGACGATGTCGGGCGTGGCGGCGAAGGCCGCACGCACCCGCTCGGCGGTGCGGATGCGCCCGGCCCGGTCCGGCCCGTAGACCTCGGCCACGATCGGCGACAGCACCGGCGGGCCCGGCGGCACCTCGACCACCTTTACCTTGGCGTTCCAGCGCGCGGCGATCTTCTCCAGCGCCGGGCGCACCGCGGCCGCGATGTCGTGGCTTTGCCGCTTGCGCTCGCCCTTTGGCTTGAGGTTGACCTGCAGGTCGCCCTGCTCGGAGTCGCTGCGCAGGTAGTACTGGCGCACCAGGCCGTTGAAGTTGATCGGCGCGGCGAGGCCCGCGTAGGCCTCGTAATCGGTGACCTCCGGCACGCCCGCGATGTAGGCGCCCATGTCGTGCAGCGCCGCGGCGGTGTCCTCGACCGGCGTTCCGGCCGGCATGTCGACCACCACCTGGAACTCGGACTTGTTGTCGAACGGCAGCATCTTCAGGATCACCAGCTTGACGCCCGCGAGCGACAGCGACAGCACGATCAGCACGAGGATCGCGAGCCACAGCTTGAGGCGGTTCCTGGCCGAGTCGACGAACGGGCCCGAGCAGGCGCGCGAAGAAGCGCTCGAGCTTGCGCCGCCGCTGCCTTCCTCGTGCGTGCTTGCCCTTGCCGAGCAGCTTGCACGCCAGCCAGGGCGTGACGCTGAACGCGATCGCGAGCGAGATCACCATCCCCATGCTGGCGTTGATCGGGATCGGGCTCATGTAGGGGCCCATCAGGCCGCTGACGAAGGCCATCGGCAGCAGCGCCGCGATCACGGTGAAGGTGGCGAGGATGGTCGGCCCGCCGACCTCGTCCACCGCGAGCGGGATCAGCAGCGAGAGCGGCGTCTCGGGCGCCTTGGCGCGGTGGCGGTGGATGTTCTCGACCACCACGATCGCGTCGTCGACCAGGATCCCGATCGAGAAGATGAGCGCGAACAGCGAGACGCGGTTGAGCGTGAAGCCCCAGGCCCAGGACGCGAACAGAGTGGACGCGAGCGTGAGCATCACCGCCAGGCCGACGATCAGCGCCTCGCGCCGGCCGAGCGTGGCGAACACCAGCACCACTACCGAGGCGGTGGCGAAGATCAGCTTCTCGATCAGCTTGAGCGCCTTCGCGTTCGCGGTCGCGCCGTAGTTGCGCGTCTCGCTCACCTGCACCTCGTCCGGGATCACGGTGCCGTGCAGCTCGGCGACCCGCTTCATCACCCGGTCGGAAACGTCGACCGCGTTCTCGCCCGGCTTCTTGGTGATCTGCAGCGTGACCGCCGCGTGCTCGCCCTGGTGCGTTCCGATCCAGACGTAATGCGAGGGCTGGTTGGGACCGTCGCGCACCTCGGCGACGTCGGACAGGTACACCGGGCGCCGCTCGGAGGTTCCGACCACCAGCTGGCGCGCGTCGGCCGCCGAGCGCAGGTAATCGCCGGTCTCGACCACGATCTCGCGGTTCTCGCGCACCAGCTTGCCGGTGGGCAGCGCGACGTTCGACAGCTGCAGCGCGTTCCTCACATCGAGCACCGATATGCCGTAGGCGTTCAACCGGTCCGGGTCGAGCAGCACCCGCACCGCGCGCCCCGGGCCGCCCAGGGTCTGCACCTCGCGCGTGCCGGGCACCCGCTTGAGCTCGATCTCGGCCGCGTGCGCCACGCGCTCGAGCTCGTAGGCGCCGATTTTCGAGTCCTTGCTCCAGAAGGTAAGGGTCACCACCGGCACGTCGTCGATGCCCTTGGGCTTGATGATCGGCGCGAGCGTGCCCAGGTTGGGCGAGACCCAGTCGCGGTTGGAGTTGATCGTGTCGTACAGGCGCACCAGCGCGTCGACGCGCGGCACGCCGACCTTGAACTGCACCGTGAGCACCGCCATGCCGGGGCGCGAGACGGAGAACACGTGCTCGACGCCGGTCATCTGCGACAGCACCTGCTCAGCCGGCGTGGCGACCAGTGACTCGACGTCCTTGGAAGAGGCCCCGGGGAACGGGATGAACACGTTCGCCATCGTGACGTTGATCTGCGGCTCCTCCTCGCGCGGGGTCACCATCACCGCGAACAGCCCGAGCAGGAACGCGACCAGCGCGATCAGCGGCGTGAGCTGCGAGTCCTGGAAGTAGGTGGCGATGCGCCCCGAGATGCCCATCGCTCAGGGTCTCTCGTTGCCGCCGTCGGCCATACCGGCCCTGACCGGATCGAGCGCCACGCGCTCTCCCGGCCGGACGCCCGCCAGCACCTCGACGTAATTCTCGTCCGAGGCCTCGCCCAGGCGCACCTGGCGCAGGCGCGCGTCGCCCTTGTCGTCGACCACGTACACGCCGGTGACTTCGCTGCGGTGAACCACCGCGCTGCGCGGCACCAGCAGCTTCAACGCGCTGCCGGTGACGAAGTGCGCCCGCGCGTACACGCCCGGGTAGACGCCGCGCACGTCCTCGGGCAGCTCGAGGCGGACGCGCGTGGTGTGGGTGCGAGGGTCGGCCGAGGGCACGATCACGATGTTCCTGACGTCGATCCACTTGCCGCTCGAGGGCACCTCGACGCGCGCCCTGGCGCCGGCCTGGATCGCGGCCACCTGCGCCTGCGGCACGGTGGCCACCACGCGCAGGCTCGAGGGGTCGAAGCCGGTCAGCAGCGGCTTGCCCGGCGTGGCCATCTCGCCCAGCTCGACGTAGCGCGCCGACACCACCCCGCTGTAAGGCGCGACGATGGTCGCGAAGCTGCGCTCGGTGGCGGCCGCCCCGGCCCCGGCGAGCAGCGCCGAGACGCGCGCCTGCGCCGCCCGGTAGTCCGATTGCGCCTTGTCGAGCGCGGCCTGGCTGATGAACTTCTGCGCCAGCAGCTGCTTGGAGCGCTCGTACTGGGCGCGCGCGTTGGCGAGCGCGGCCTGCGCCTCGCGCACCTGCGCCACGCTCGCGGCCTCGGCCTGGGTCACCGCGCGCTCGTCGATGCGCGCGATCACCTGGCCCTTCTTCACGTAGTCGCCCACGTCGAAGCGCAGGTCGACGATGCGGCCCGCGATCTGCGCCGAAACGGTCGACTGGCGCACCGCCTCGACCACGGCCTCGGCCGTATAAGTCAGGTCCATGTCGCGCATCTCGACCGGCGCGGTCTTGAGCGGCTCGGCGGCCGCGCTCGCGGCGGCGGCCAGGGACAGGGTGACAAACAGGGCGGTACGGATCATGAGATGTGTTCTCCTACCCAGCGGCGCAGCGCTCCCGCGTCCATCGCGCCCGAAGTGCGCGCGAGCTCCTTGCCCGCGCGGTACAGCACCATGGTCGGGATGGCGCGGATCCCGGCGCGCGCGGCGATGCCCTGCGCTTGTTCGGTGTTGACCTTGGCGAAGCGCACGCTCTGGCGCAGCTCGCCGGCTGCCTTCTCGAACTGCGGCGCCATGGCGCGGCAAGGGCCGCACCAGGGCGCCCAGTAGTCGACCAGCACTGGCAGCTCGGTGCGTGCGACGAAGGCGTCGAACGACGCCTCGTCGAGCGCGACCGGTGCCCCCTCGAGCAGCAGGGCGCCGCACTTGCCGCACTTGGGGCCCTCGCCCAGGCGCCCCGCCGGGACGCGGTTGGGCGTCAGGCAATGCGGGCAGGCAACCTGGACCGTATCCATGGCTTCAGGCCGCCACGACGCGCAGGCGGCGCAGGATCATTTCCAGCGGGCAAAAGCGCGTGAAGCCGCTCTGCAGCAGGTTGGCGCCGACGAAGGCGGTGAACCAGAGGAAGTTGTGGCTCACGAACAGCGGGCTGCCCGGCACGCCGAGCGCGAGCGAAACGAGCACGAAGGCGCCGGCGAAGATGCGGATCAGTCTCTCTACGGTCATGCAATTCTCCTCACAGGGTGGATGCGCCGGACGTCCCGGCAGGCCGCACTATACACTAGGGAGTATAGTATAGCAAGCCACCCCACCCCGGGCAGCCCATCATGCCGGGCGTACGGCAGCGCACTTTGCCTCAGGTCAATAAACCCCCATCGGGGCTTGAACTTATATACCGGGTAGGGTATATAGGCCCGAACGGGAGACGGCCATGGCGGTAATCCGCGACGAACGCCACAAGAGGGACCTGGTGCTGCGCCTGAAGCGCGTCGAGGGGCAGCTGCGCGGCATCCAGGGCATGATCGAAGACGGCGCCGAATGCGAGAAGGTGACCCAGCAGCTCTCCGCGGCCCGGCGCGCGCTCGACAAGGCGTTCTTCGGCGTGCTGGCGTGCGCGATCCAGGCCGCACCCGAAAAAGGCGCGGCCGCCAAGCCCGGCAGCGAGGAGCGTGTGCAGCAGGCCGCCGCGCTGCTGGCCAAGTTCGGCTGACTAGATGAAGTCCTTCATTGCGGCGGGCATGCGTGCGCCTCGCCCGCGGCGACCGATCGCGTCGTCGCGGCGATACTCGCCGCAAGCTTGCGCAAGGCCTGCTGATAGCCTTGCACCAGCGCGTCGTAGCCGGCCCCCACGGATTGCCGGATAACGCTGCGGCAGGTCGCGCTTTCGCCGCCCTCCAGGCCATGCACCGCCCACGACGCGTCGAGCAGCGCATAGCTGCCCGGAACCGAGTCGAATCGGCGCAGATCCAGCTTGATGCGCAGGCGCGGCATCCCGCCCTCGGGCAAGCCGCTCGCGTCGCGGGCGTTCAGCTCGCGCGACAGATCGGCCGACAGTGCGGCACGCACCTCGTCCGCCAGCGGTGCGGCCCAGCGCTCGCCGTCAAGCACCAGCATCCCCTGCGCGCCCCGGCGAACCAGCAATTGCGGCCGATCGACCTCGGCCGGCACGCCGACCGGCAGCAACTCGAACTCGAACGACGCCGGCGGCCTGCCGAGCGGCGCCTCGGCAACCGGTGCGACCAGCGTGTAGTAATTCAGAGGTGGCGCCGAGCCGCAGCCGGCCAGCACAAGCGCGAGCGCCGCGACAACCTTGTAACGCGCGCAGATCATGGTCGAGTCCCTTGTTGCGGCGGCGCCTGGTCCGGCTGCCGGCCTCGTATCAGCGCTTCCGGGTGCGCGCCGATGTAGTCGGTGAGCGCCCGCAGCGAGCGCGCCGTGCGCCGCAACTGCTCCAGCGTCGCGGCAAGATTCTGCTGCAGCGGCGAATCGGCCGACAACGCCCGATCGGCGCCGCGCAGCGTGCGCTGCGCGCGCTCCAGAGTGCTGTTGAACTGCGGCAGCGTCGTGCCGTTGAGTTGCTCCATCGCGCTGTTGAGCTGCGGCAGGGTCTTGCCGTTGAGCTGCTCCAGCGCGCCGTTCAACTGCGGCAGCGACTTGCCGTTGACCTGCTTGAGCGTCTGGTCCAGCTCGGCCAGAGCCCGGTCGAGGTTTGTGCCGATGCGATCGAACGGAATCTTCCTTAACTTGCCCATCACGTCGGCCAACTGCTCCTGCAGCTTGTCCAGGCTGCCCGGCGCGGTGGGGATCTCCAGCGGCTTCGCCGCGACGTCGAAGCTCACCTGCGGCGCGTTGGGCACAAAATCGAGCGCGATGTAGATCTGTCCCGTAATCAGATTGCCGACGCGCGCCTGCGCCCGCAGGCCGCGTTCGACCAGCACGCCGAGCACCGAAGCCGCGCCGGCATGCTCCTTCCCGGCAATGGCCGCGTCGGCAAGTTCCCGGTATGCATGGCCGAGGCGTAGCGCATAGATCACCGCGCCGACCTCGAGCCGGAAGCGCCGCTCCTTGGCGTCGTACTCGAGGTTCAGCGAAACGACTTTGCCGATGTCGATGCCGAGGAACTCCACCGGCGCGCCCACCTCCAAACCGCGCAGCGGCTGGTCGAATCGCATGCGGATGTAGCGCGGCGGCCCGTCCGGCGGCGCGAGTGCGGTGGCCTCGTCCGCGAACAACGTAAATCTCGCGTTTCCCGGCGCCGGCCTGGCGTCGTGCGGCCCCGGCGGATCCTCGAACGCCACGCCGCCGGCCAGCACCGTGGCGAGCGACTGGCTGTTGATCTTGAGGCCCGCGGCGCCAAGCGACACGTCCACGCCGCTTGCGTTCCAGAAGCGCGTCGAGCGTGTGACGAACTTGTCGTTGGGCCCGCTCACGAAGATCCGCAGCGTGACGCCGTTGCCGTCCGGGTCGAGTTGGTAGGATGCCACCTGCCCCACCGGGATGCGGCGATAGTACACGGGCGATCCGATGTCCAGCGAGCCAAGATCCTGGCTATGCAGCGTGAAGCTCTTGCCGGGCGCGTCGTGCAGCACGGCCGGCGGCGTCTCCAGGCCATCGAACTCATCCTTGGTCACCTTCGAGCGGCCGACGTCGGCGCCGATGAACGCGCCGGAAAACAGCGTATCCACGCCCGACACCCCGCCCAGGCCGATCCGCGGCCGCACCACCCAGTAACGGGCATCCGCGGTGGCGAAGCCCTCGGCGGTCTTGTCCAGCGCCACCTTCACCAGCACGTGACCGTGGTCCCGACTGAGCACGATGCCGGTAACCTTGCCGATCACCACGCTCTTGTACTTTACCGGCGTCTTGCCGGCCGCCAGGCCATCGGCGCTGAGAAAACTGATGGTGATGGTGGGTCCAACCTGAAGCCAGTGGCCGACCACCAGCACCAGCCCGACCAGCGCCGCAAGCGCCGGCACCAGCCAGATCAGCGCCGCTTTGCCGCGCCGCTGCGTCACCACCGGCTCGGGCAGGTCATCCGTGCGCAACGGTTCTTGTGCCTCAGCCATCGGCCTGCTTTGCGTCCCAGATCAAGCGTGGATCGAAGCTCATGGAAGCCAACATGGTAAGCACTACCGTAAAGGCAAAATACATCACGCCGCGCAGCGGCTCCACCAGCCCGAAGACGCCGAACTGGACCAGCGCCGCCAGCAGCGCCACCACGAACACGTCGAGCATCGACCAGTAGCCGATGAATTCGATCACCCGAAACAGCAACGCGCGCTGCGACCTCGCCCAGCTGCTGCTGCGCTGCGAGCTGACCAGCAGCATGCCCAGCACCAGGAATTTCGTCGTCGGCACCACGATACTCGCAGTGAAAACGATGAATGCCACCCCCTGCGACCCGTTGCGCCACAGCTCCGCCACTCCGCCGAGGATCGTATTGTCGTCCACCTCGCCCAGACTCGCGGTGCGCATGATCGGCAGCACGTTGGCCGGGATATACAGGATGAAGGCCGCAATCAGCAATGCCCAGCTCCTTGCCACGCTGTGCGTCTCGCCCTGGTGCAGCGATGAGCCGCAGCGTGGACAGGCCGCGTCGCGGCGCGGAACGTCCCGGCACACCAGGCCACACACGCGGCAGCCGGCCAGGCCCAGTTCGTGCGCACGCGGCAGTGTGCTCATGCGGGCGACTCGGCCAGATCCCAAAGGGAGCGCAGATCGACCCCCGCGAACACGGTGACCAGCAGCATCAGGGCGGCGTAGGCGAAGACGCCGGCGTTCGGCGTCACGTCGAAGTACAGGCCCACCTTGACGCTTGCCACCAGAACGCCGAGCACGAACACCTCGCTCATGGTCCACGGATCGAGATAATGCAGCGCCAGCATCGCGCGCCGGAAGCCGGGAGCGCGCCGGCCGCGCCGGGCGAACCAGAGCAGCCAGCCGAGCAACACGAGCTGCAATAGCGGAGAGAAGACCAGCGTGGCTGCCACCAGCATCGCCACCAGCGGGAAACCGGCGTGCCACATCGCGACGATGGTGCCCCACAGGGTCGCCGAGACCTGCTGGCCGTTGAGCCCCAGCGTGACGATGGGCCACATGTTGGCCTGCACGAAGACAACGATCGCGGCCAGCGCCAGTGCCAGCAGCGCATCCTCGTTCAACCGCTGATGCCGTTCGAGCTCTGCGTTGCAGCGCCGGCAGCGCGCCACTTCGCCGCGGGCAAGCACACGCCGTCGGTAGACCGTGTCGCAGTGATGGCAGACCAGCAAAGGCGGCATACCCGTTCCTCGTCTCTCTTGCCGTGTCCGGCGTGGGCGCTTAAAATTCGCCCTCCCCACGCGGGGCGGTTAACTCAGCGGTAGAGTGCCACCTTCACACGGTGGAAGTCACTGGTTCGATCCCAGTACCGCCCACCAAGTTATCGACCGGCCGGCCCGAATATTGCTCCTTCCGGGTCGTATGCCGCCGTTCTCGAGCACCGTCCGCACCGCCAGCGAAGGCGCCGAACACATCCTGCGCCGGGTCTGCACGCACGCCTTCGGCTACCGGCTGGAGGCCGGCATCGCCGGCTGGACCTTGCGCGTCGAGCGTGCGACCGATGAAGGCTGGCGGGCCTACGAACTCGCGGTGGACCCGACCGAACTGAGCGGCAGCCTGCGCGACGCGGCCGTGCGCGAGCGGCTATCGAGGGCCTGGGCCCTGCAATTGGGCGTCGCCTGATCCCGCTGCACCGGGTTGGTGCGCGACGGGCGCAAGCCCGATTCAGGACCGGGAATAGGCGGGCATGGCATCCTGTTGGCCTGGAAGCGGGGCATGGTGCTCCGCATGCCAACTGCCGAGGAAACCATGAATCGAAAACCCAAGCACCTGGCCATGGGCCTGATCATCGCCGCTGCAGGCGCGACTACGATCGCCATGGCCGCGATGAAGCCGGAGGATGCGATCCACGCGCGCCAGTCGATCATGCGCGTCATGGGCCTGACATTCGGCCCCATGGCCCACATGGCCCAGGGCAAGATCCCGTTCGACAAGAAGGCGTTCACCGCCGACGCACTGCGGCTGGAGGCGGTCTGGCAGATGGACCCGGCGAAGTACTTCCTCCCCGGCACCGGCAAAGCGATTCCCGGCTCGAAGATCGCCGAATACACGAAAGCCAAGTCGGAAATCTGGTCCGAGCCGGACAAGTTCAAGAAGGCGGCGGAGCATGCCGGCGAGGCGATCGGCAAGCTCGCGCAGGCCGCGCGCTCGGGCGACGAAAGCGCGATGAAGTCGGCCGCCGGCGACGTCGGCAAGGCCTGCAAGGCCTGCCACGACGACTTCCACGCCAAGTAACCTAGACGTTCAGAATCGCGACCAGCGCCGCCGCGGCCAGCGCGGCGAGCGCTAGCGCGCGCAGCGCCCCCGGGAAGCGCAGCGCGCCGAGTGGCTGCGCCGGCATCTGCTTGACCCCGGTGAGCATCGGCCGGAGCAGGTTCTCGCGCTTGTACCAGAGGTAGTACAGCACCGCCGCGACGTGCAGCCCGATCAGCGCCAGCAGCACCACGGCGTTGGCCTGGTGCACCGCGCTGATCGTATCGGAAGTCGCCTTGCTGACCTTGTCGTAGAGCGGCCCCTCGGTCGCGATGTCGTCGTTGGCGAACAGTCCGGTGCCGGCCTGCAGGGTCGCCGAGGCGAGAAGCGCCAGCACCATCCAGCCGCCGATCGGGTTGTGGCCCGCGCTGTGCGAGGGCGCGCGCGCCAGCAGCCCGCGCGCGTAGCCGAGCGCCGCGCGCGGCCCGCGCACGAAGTGCGCGAAGCGCGCCGTGGTGCTGCCGGCGAAGCCCCACAGCAGGCGGAAGATCAGCAGCCCCAGGATCGCGCAACCCGACCACACGTGCCAGCGCATGAGGTTGCCGCCCAGGTAGCCGGTGCTCGCCGAGACCGCGACCAGCGCCACCAGCAGCCAGTGGAACAACCTGACCGGCGCGTCCCACACCTTGATCGTCACGCTCGCGTCCTGCCGCCCCATGCACTGCTCCGAGTGGTTCGCACCCGCCCTATGGTATTTCAAACCAGGAACGACCTAGTTGAATTCATAGCGCAGGTTCAGCGCGGCGAGCTCGTGCGTGTGAGGTCGTCGCCCGGCGCCCCGCCTGCCGCCCCGGACAGCTTGGTCTGGCCTCGCGCGCCGGCGCCGGATAAACTCCCGCCCCATTCCACGACGCGGAGGTGATCCATGGCGAGCAGGCCCCGGTTGTTCACGCCCATTGCGCTGCGCGGCGTGACGCTCAAGAACCGCGTCGTGATCTCGCCCATGTGCCAGTACTCGGCCGTCGACGGCCACGCCAGCGACTGGCACCTGGTGCACCTGGGCCGCTTCGCGCTCGGCGGCGCGGCAATGGTGTTCACCGAGGCGACCGCGGTTGAGGCGCGCGGGCGCATCACCCACGGCGACCTCGGCCTGTGGTCGGACGAGCAGGTGCCGGGCCTGCGGCGGATCGCGACGTTCCTGCGCGAGCACGGCTCGGTGCCCGCGATCCAGCTCGCGCACGCCGGGCGCAAGGCGAGCATGCAGCGTCCCTGGCACGGCAACGGCCCGCTCGACGAGCACGACCGCGCGCGCGGCGACCTGCCGTGGCAGATCGTCGCGCCGAGCGCGCTGCCGCTGGACGAGGGCTGGCTCACGCCGCACGAACTGAGCGTGGCCGAGATCGGCGCGCTGCAGCAGTCCTGGCGCGCCGCCGCGTTGCGCGCGCTCGAGGCCGGATTCGAGGCGCTCGAGCTGCACTCTGCGCACGGCTACCTCGGGCACGAGTTTCTTTCGCCGCTGTCGAATCGACGCAGCGACGGTTACGGTGGCGACCTCGCCGGGCGCATGCGCTTCACCCTCGAGCTGGCCGAGACGGTGCGCGCCGCCTGGCCGGCCGACAAGCCGCTGTTCGCGCGCATCTCGTCGGTCGACGGCCTCGATGGCGGCTGGGCGATCGAGGACAGCGTGGTCCTGGCGCGCGAGCTCGCGGCGCGCGAGGTGGACGTGATCGACTGCTCGTCGGGCGGCCTCGCCGGCTCGGCGACCGCGGCCAGGATCAAGCGCGGCCCCGGCTTCCAGGTGCCCTACGCCGAGCGCGTGCGGCGCGAAGCGGGGGTCAAGACCATGGCGGTCGGGCTGATCCTCCAGCCGGCGCAGGCCGACGCGATTCTCGAGGCCGGGCAGGCCGACCTGATCGCGATCGGGCGCGAGGCGCTCTACGACCCGAGCTGGGCGCTGCACGCAGAAGGCGCGCTCGGCGTGCAAGGCGAGTTCGAGTCCTGGCCGGTGCAGGCGGGCTGGTGGCTCGAGCGGCGCCGCCGCACGATGGCGCGCAACGCCTGAGATGGGGCTCGTCGAGGCGACCCTCGAGCTGCGGGACGAGGTCGAGGCGCTTCGCTTCGCGCCGCCGGTGGCCTACGTCTACGATCCGCTCGAGTACGCCTGGGCGCCGCAGCGCGAGTACCTGGAGCGCTACGGCGCGGCGCCACGCGAGGTGGTGCTGCTGGGGATGAACCCAGGGCCGTTCGGCATGGCGCAGACCGGCGTGCCGTTCGGCGACGTCGGCATGGTGCGCGACTGGCTCGGCATCGAAGCGCCGGTGGGCCATCCGGCACGCGAGCATCCGAAGCGCCCGGTGCAGGGCTTCGCCTGCGCGCGCGGCGAAGTGAGCGGGCGCAGGCTGTGGGGCTGGGCGCGGGCCCGGTTCGGCGAGCCGCAGCGCTTCTTCGAACGTTTTTTCGTCGCTAATTACTGCCCGCTCGCGTTCATGGAGGCGAGCGGGCGCAACCTGACGCCCGACAAGCTGCCGCGCGCCGAGCGCGAGCGCCTGTTCGCGGCCTGCGACCGCGCGCTGCGCGCATGCGTGGCGCAACTTCGCCCCGCGCACGTGGTCGGAGTAGGACGCTTCGCCTCCGATCGCGCCGCGGCCGCGCTCGCGGGCAGCGGCGTCAGCTTCGGCAGCGTGCCGCACCCGAGCCCGGCCAGTCCGGCCGCGAACCGCGGCTGGGAAGCGCTGATGGACCGCGCGCTGTCCGATCTGGGTATCCTGTCCCCGCAAGCACCAGGAGGAGCACGCTCATGAGCCAGCCGCTGACGAAGGACCCGGCCTGGAAGGCGCTCGCCGAGCACGCGCGCGAGATGCGCGATGCGCAGCTCGGCAAGCTGTTCGCTGACGACCCCGGTCGCGGCGAGCGGCTCGCGGCCGAGGCCGAGGGGATTTACCTCGACTACTCCAAGAACCGCCTCAGCGACGAGACGCTGCGCCTGCTACTCAAGCTGGCCGAGGCGCGCGGCCTGCGCGCGCGCATCGAGTCGATGTTCCGCGGCGAGAGGATCAACCGCACCGAAAACCGCCCGGTGCTGCACGTCGCGCTGCGCGCATCCGAGCGCGAATCGATTCTGGTCGATGGCCATGACGTCGTGCCCGGAGTGCACGCGGTGCTGACGCAAATGGCCGACTTCAGCGCCGAAGTGCGCGAAGGGCGCTGGCTCGGGCACAGCGGCAGGCGGATCCGCAACGTGATCAACATCGGCATCGGCGGCTCCGACCTCGGGCCGGCGATGGCCACCCAGGCGCTGCGCCACTACGGCGCGCGCGAGATGACGTTCCGCTTCGTCTCCAACGTCGACGGCACCGATCTTGCCGAGGCGACACGCGAGCTCGACCCGGCCGAGACCCTTTTCATCGTCTGCTCCAAGACCTTCACCACGCTCGAGACGCTCACCAACGCGCGCAGCGCGCGCGCCTGGAGCCTGGCCGCGCTGCGCGACGAAAGCGCGGTGCGGCGCCACTTCGTCGCGGTCTCGACCAATGCCGAGGAGGTGGCGAAGTTCGGCATCGACCCGGCCAACATGTTCGGCTTCTGGGACTGGGTCGGCGGACGATATTCGCTGTGCTCGGCGGTGGGCCTGTCGCTGATGCTCTCGATCGGGGCGGAGAACTTCCGCGCCATGCTGGCGGGATTCCACTCCATGGACCGGCACTTCCGCAGCGCGCCGCTGGAGCAGAACCTGCCGGTGCTGATGGGGCTGATCTCGCTCTGGTACAACGAGTTTTTCGGCGCGCAGTGCACCGCGGTGCTGCCCTACGAGCAGTACCTCGCGCGCCTGCCGGCCTACCTGCAGCAGCTGGTGATGGAGAGCAACGGCAAGCAGACGACCCTGGACGGGGCGCGGGTCGACTACCAGACCTCGCCCGTGGTGTGGGGCGAGCCCGGCACCAACGGCCAGCACTCGTTCTACCAGATGCTGCACCAGGGCACGCGCCTGGTGCCGTGCGACTTCATCGGCTTCTGCCGCCCGCTCAACCCGCTCGACGGCCACCACGACCTGCTGCTGGCGAACATGTTCGCCCAGGCCGAGGCGCTCGCCTTCGGCAAGACGGCGGACGACAAGGCGCCGCAGCGCAAC
The DNA here is from genome assembly GCA_963811085.1 of uncultured beta proteobacterium. Taxonomy (GTDB): domain Bacteria; phylum Pseudomonadota; class Gammaproteobacteria; order Burkholderiales; family SG8-39; genus DAHVFK01. The sequence goes on from CAWEPV010000003.1 coordinate 377,209, forward strand.
TTCGAGGGCAACCGCCCGAGCAACACCCTCCTCGCCGAGCAACTCACCCCGCGCACGCTCGGCTTGCTGATCGCACTCTACGAGCACAACGTGTTCACCCAGGGCGCGATCTGGGACATCGACTCGTTCGACCAGTGGGGCGTCGAGCTGGGCAAGGTGCTCGCGCAGCGCATCGCGGGCGAGCTGCAGGCCGAGGGCGAGCCTGCGCAGGCGCACGACAGCTCGACCGCGGCGCTGCTGCGGCGCTACCGGCGGCTGCGCCGCTAAGCCCTCCGCCTAACGGCGGCCGTGATCGTGCCGCTACAGCTCGAACGACGGGAAGTTGGCGCAAGCGCTCGTCGTCGGCCGGTCGGACTCGTAGGGCGAGAGCTTGACCGTCCAGCCACCGGTCGCGGCCGCCTGCCAGTCGATCCGGTCAGCCAGCCGATCGCGCAGCCAGCGCGATTCGTCCTCACCCTGATGGACATGGTCCCTGCCCGGGCCGCCGGAGAGATGATCCCTGCCGTCCTGCCCGATCAGCCAGTCGCTGCCGTCGCCGCCTTCGATCGCGTCGCCGCCGCGCTCGTGGTCCGCGTCGTCGAATGCAACCGGCCACGCGGCGAGCCCTTCCGCGACTTCGTGGCGCGCCGCGTCGAAATCGTGCCGACCGACGCCCGGCGCGCCAATGATCGTTGCGCCGACAAACGCAACGCAATCGCCGAACAGCAGGTCGTCGCCCGCGCCGCCGTAGATCGTGTCGGCCCCGCCGACGACGATCTCGGACGTGCCCTCGCGATCGCGATGGAAGCCGGCGTCGCGCGAATCCCCGTCATGCCAATCTCCGTCGCGCCGGTCGCCGCTCGTGCCCGTACCCACGGGAGGCAACAGCGTCACCGTCGGCTGGACATTCACGAACGAGTCGCCGATCGCCAGATCGTTGCCGTCGCCGCCGTCGATCACGTCGTTGCCCGATACGATTAGATCGACGTGGTGCTCGATCACGGTCTCGACATGACCGCCGTGCGCGACCTGCACGACGACGTCGCGCAGACTGTGCTCGATGTCGGCCAACTCCGCCAGCGCGTTGCCCAGGCGCTCTCCCGACCCGGCGATGTCGTATTGGAGATGCTCGAAGCTCTCCGCCAGATCGACCGGCAGGCCGAAGGAGGGCGCGAGGGTGAGGCTGTCGTCGCCGATCAGCGTGTCGTTACCCGCGCCGCCGTCGAGCACGTCGCTGCCGACGGTGTAGACCTGATCGACCACCGTCGTGCTCTCCGGCTCGTGCCAACCGCGATCTCCGTCGTGGGCCGGGGGCGGGCTCGCCTGCGCGCGCACCATGTCGGCGAACGCATCCGCGGTGGCGAGCAGGTCGCCCGCGTTCGCGAGCGCCTCCGCCATGCCCGCCGCGTCGAAGCTCACCGCGGGGGTCTGGAGCACCAGGTTGTCGCCCACGAGCACGTCGTCGCCGGCGCCGCCCGAGAGAATATCGTTGCCCGGCAGTACGCCGAGGTGGTGCGCATAATCGGTCACGACCGCCGCGTAGGCAGGCCCCTGCGGTGCGAGCAGCCCTTGCGCGATCGGCGTGCGGCCCGGCATGACCTCCATCTGCGGCACGATCACCGTGCCGTCGGGCATCGCGAGGCCGTGGCGCACCTGCGGCACGCCCGCGGCGGGCGAATCGATGAACGCCTGGTCGCCGACCAGCGTGTCATTGCCTGCGCCGCCGTCGAGGCTGTCGTTGCCCGCGCCGCCGGCGAGGAAGTCGTTGCCGTCGCCGCCGAGCAGCATGTCGTTGCCGCTGCCGCCGTACAGCGCGTCGTTGCCGGCGCCGCCGTCGAGCACGTCGTTGCCGTCGGAGGTCAGGCTGAGCAGGAGCGCCTGCGGGCTCGCGCCGCCTTCGAGCAGCACGAGGTCGGCGTTGATCAGCGCCTGCACCGTGGCCGGGTCACCCTGCGGCACCCCCGCTCCCGAGAGCGGAATCGAGCCCGTCACGCTCGCCTCGTCCAGCAGCAGCACCGAGTCGACCGCGCCGCGGGTCACTACGCCCGGGCCACCGAGGATCACGTCGTTGCCGTCGCCGCCCGAGAGATGGTCGCTGCCCAGGCCGCCGATCAGCACGTCGTTGCCCGCGCCGCCCTCGACCGTGAGCCCGACCGTCGCGGCCGAGCCGTCGAGCGTGTCGTCGCCCGCGCCGAGCAGGAAGGTCAGGCCCTCGAGCCGCGTGTAGCCGATGCCCGCGCCCATGCCCAGTCCGGTGATCGCGTCTGCCGTAACCAGCGTGGAGGTGGGGCCGGCATCGGCGCCGTCGTCGAGGGTAAGCGTGTCCGTCCCGCCGCCGCCGTCGATCGCGAGCGGGCCCGCGATCGCGCCCGTCGTGCCGCCGAGGGCGGGCGCGAGGCTGCCGACGATCAGCTTGTCGTCGCCCGATCCGAGGTCGACCGCCGTGGCGGTGCCCGCGTGGGTGCTCGTCACCGCCAGGCTGTCGTCGCCCGCTCCCAGGGCAATCACGAGCTGCTCGGTGTTCGTGTATTTGATCAACCCTTCGGTACCCATTCCGAGCCCACTGATCTCGGTCGCGCTCAGGCTGCCCGAGCGTCCCGTCGCATCTCCGCTGTCGTCGATGCTGATCGTGTCGATCCCGTCTCCCGCGTCGATGGTGAGCACCGCGTCGATCGCCCCGAGCGTGCCGCCCGTGTTCGAGGTCGCAGAGGCCATGCTGCCGATGCGGATCACGTCGTTGCCGCCGTAGGTATCGATCTCGGTGTCGATCGCGAGCGTGTTGATGACAATCACGTTGTCGCCGTCGTCGCCGCCGATCGACATCGACGTTCCGGTCACTTCGCCGGAGATCTGCAGCAGGCCGCCGGCGTGCAGAGTCACTGCGCCGGAAGAATGCACCGCGCCACCGGCCTCGATGACGAGATCCCCCCCGCGCTCAGGGTGACGTCTCCGGCGGTCGAGGTCACCGTCGCACCGTCGAGCACGGTCAGGTCCCCGCTCGCACTCAGGTCGATCGTGCTGCCAAGCACGATTCCGCTCACCGTCAGCGGGCTGTGCGTCGAGATGATCACCTCGCCCGCCGCGCTCGCCTCCGAGACGGTCAGCGCGCCGGAATTGTCGATCCGGATCCCGCCGCCCAGTGAGTCCGCGTGCAGCGCGGAAAGCATCGTCTCGAGCGCGTTGCCGGCCGCGCCGATGTCGCCCCCTGCGGCGAGTACCGCGCCCGCGGCCTGTATGTTGATCGCCGCGCCCGTGCCGTCGTCGAGAATCGAGCCGGAAGCCGCCAGCGACACCACGGCACCGGCCCGGACGCTACCGACGCTCACGTCGCCGGCATCGGACGCGAGAATGGCGCTGCCCCCGGCAGAGACGCTGATAAGGTCGTAAGTCCCGCTAACGCCGACGAGGGTCGGCGCGCCGCCCGGATCGGCCGATGGAAAGAACACCTGAGACTGCAGCGCATGGATGGCGATTTCTCCTCCAGCGACGACGCTCAAGAAGTCGGCACCGTCAATCGTGTAGCCGACGGGAACCGTAAAGCTGGAGTCTTCGATCTCGAACAGCTGGGTTTGAAGATTGATGTCGCCGCCCGAGAGCGCGTTCAGCGTCGCGTGCTCGGAGTTCGCAAACAACTGCAGGCTCAGGTCTGCGCCGGCGGCCCCGATTTGCCCCGCATCGGTCTCCAGGTTTGTATCGTGGGCTTGGATGTAGGCGCCGGGCAGCGCCAGGATGTCGCCGCCCGTGTTGACCACCGACACGACGCCAGTCGGATTCTCGATTCCGCCGGCGAGCAGGACGTCCGACGCGGCATTGTTCTCGATCTGGACCTGCGGCGACGTGAGACCGGTACCGAGGTCGGACACGACGTTGAACGACGACGAATCCAGAGCCGGATCGGCGGTGATCTGCAGGTCCGCCTCGATCGGGTTCGGATTGATCGAGCTGATGTTGTTGATCTTCAGGTCGAGGTTCGAGTTGTTGACGATCGTCACCGTCGCAAAATTCGCGTTCTTGTGGATCGTTCCGTCTCCCGATATCGCGCCGCCCGGCGAGCTGAGAACGACCGTCCCCGCGCCCTGTCCGCCCGCGATGTCCGCAACGTTGACCACGTTGCCGTCGATCTCGGCCGTGATGCCGGCCGCGTCGAGGCTGCCGTCCGCGTTGATGATCAGGCGCGGACTGCTTGCGCCGCCCTGGAAGATTTCCCCGTCCAGGTTGATCGAATTGGCACTGTGAAACGCGCCCGTGAGGTGCGATGACTCGTCGCTGTGCAGCACCACACGCGTGATCGTCGTCACCCAGTGCACGATGTGCTTGACGATCCAGCCGATGATCGGAATATGACTCGTCACATTCTCGACCACCTTCGCGACGTTGACGATCGTCTGCACCACGGTCGCGGCATTCGCGTCCGCATTGTTGCCGTACGTGGAATCGGTCTTGGGCGACTCCGCCGTCACGGACACGTTGTCCGATGTCAGCCTCGATCCGGCTCGGATGTCGACATTGGAATTTAAGTCGGTTTCGTTGTGCCCAGTCGCGCGCACTGTCCCGGTGAGCCCGCCGCCGATCTTGGCATTGCCGGTGCTGTTCACGGCTACGCCGTCCTGGCGCGAAATGATCTCGAGAAGCTGTGCCGCGGTGATGCTCGCTCCGTTGCCGACGACAACGTCGGTGCGCGCCGACGCGTCGACGATCGATTGCGCGTCCGAAGTGGAGTCCGCTGCGTAGGTCGTCGAGCGGGCATTGCCGTCGATGTCGAGCCTCAAGATCCGGGCGTGAATCAGAACGTTGTCGCCTGCCAGACTGGCGTCGATGCCGATCTGTACGTCGGGGTCGGCGCTGACGGTCGTAGTCGCCTTGGTGACGTTGCTGGTGATCGCGCCGCCGGTGTCGATCGTGGCCGTGCTATGGGCGCCGATGCCGCTCAAGGCCTGCGCGAGCAGGTCGCCGCCCGCATCGAGCACGCTGCGCTCACCAACGATCACGGAAGTGACATCGTTGACGGTTGTTGTCGCGCTCGTGCTGGCACCGGCGAAGGCCCCCCCCGCGCCGCCCGTGACGTTGGTGGCCCCGTCGAGGGTCGTCTGCGCAGAAAGGGTAAGATCGCCGCCCGCGGCGATCGATACGTCGTTTCCCGTGTACGCTCGATCGGTATTCGTGAGGTTCGCTGTCGCGCTGGTGATGCCTCCGGCGGCGACCCCGTACGCCTTTCCGGACGCATTCGCATCCGCAGCGCTGATCGAGACGGACGACAAGGCGACGTCGTTGCCCGCGGTGATGCTGGCCCCGTCGCCGGCGTAGGCCGTCACGTCGACCGCGTTCGCGGCCGTCGCGTCCGACCCGGTCCCACCGACCAGGGCCCCTCCGGACGTCTGCGCGTCAGCTGAAGACTGCACGTCGGCGGAAGACCGGATGACGACATCACCGCCGGCTGTCACGCTCGCCCCCGAACCGACGCTTGCCGCCACGTCCCCGCCCGCCGTGGCGTTCGCGATGCCCGCCCCGACCGCCAATACACCGTAGGAAGCGCCACCCGCGGTGGCAGACGCATCATCGTGCGAAAGGGATTCGATCGTGACGTCGCCGCCGGCGTCCACCACGCCCCCGCCGAGCGCAGCGGTAACGGTGGCCGGTGCGCTTGCGTTCGCGACGGCGCCGTTGCCCGACAGCACGCCTCCGCCGGAAGCAGAAGCGGTGGCGCGCGCGCTGTTGGCAAGCGAGGTTCCGCCGCTATCCACGTTGTGCAGCGCGCGCAGGCTGATGTCGCCGCCGGCGTGCGCGCCTGAATCCAGCCTGGTGTCGAGGTTCGGCGAGATGTCGGCGCTCGCCAGCGAGACGCCGATCGCAAGCCCGCCGGCGCTTATTCCTCTGGCGACTGCGCCGCCGTCGTCCTCGGCGCTGGAAAGGAGCGCAAGGTTGCGCCCGGCAACAATGGTCGACCCGGCGTCGATCAGGGCCGAGATGTGGGGGTCGATAGTGACGGTCGCGCCGTTGCCGGCTCCGCCCGCGATGCCGCCGCCGACCGCCTGCGCGGTCGCGCTCGCGCCCGCGCCCGACTCGGAGGTCAGCAACAGGTCGCGTCCAGCGCTTGCCGACGCGCCGTCCAGGTGCGACGACACGCTGCCCGCGATCGTGACATGAGCGACGCTCACGCCAACGCCGAGCGAACCGAAACCGGCGCCGCTCGCCTGCGCTCCGGCCAGCGTGATCTGCTGCCCCGCATGCAGCGGATCGGGAATCTGCGTCGTCGGCGCGAGGCTCTGCGATTGCGCCACGAGCGCGAGGTCGTTGCCGGCGCCGGCGTGCGCGCCAGAGGCGATATAGGAATCGACTTGCGGCGTGATATTCACCGTCGCGAACGCGCCCGCGCCGCCGACAGTCACTCCACCGGAGCCGGATGTCGCGGACGCGCGAGCACCCTTGTTGAGCCGGTTGCCGCTCTTGCCGTAGTTGCTGCGCGCACGCACCGTCAGGTCGTTGCCCGCGGCCACGGTTGCGTTCTGGCCGACGTACGCGGAAACGTCCGGCGCCATGGTCGCGACCGCGACCGAAGCGCCCAGCCCGCCGCCTGCGCTTAGCGAAGCGCCGAGCGCGTCCGCGCCAACCGAAGCCTCCGAGCGCGCATCTATTGTGATGTCTCTGCTTGCCGTGACCTGGCCGCCGGCGCCGACGTACGCCTCCACCGTCGGGTCGACGTTGGCCGTCGCGACCGAGCCGTTGATGGCAACCCCGGCCCCGGCCGAGACGGCAATCGACTTCGCGTAGGCGCTCGAAGTGTTGTCGGCGCTTACGTCGACTCCACCGGCGGTAACAGTTGCGCCGCCGATGCGTGCGCTCGTTGCACCGTCCACGTTCGCGACCGCCACCGCCGCTCCGAGCGCCGCGCCGCCCACGCCTCCGCCCACCGCGTAAGCCTGCACGTCGCGCTGCGCCGTCGCCGAAATGGTCACAGCGTCGGCGTTGCCGAGCAGCGCGCCGTCCTCGACGTACGCCGACTGCTGGCTGGTGTCGTTGATCACGACGACCTGCGCGCCGAGCGTCACGCCGCCCGCCTGTCCGGCATAGGCCCTGCCGGTCGCGGACTCCGTCAGCGACGCGGAAACGACGATGTCGTCGCCCGGCGCTCCGCCCGCGTTCACCGTAGCGCCGCTCGCGACGTGCGCATCGACGTTGCTGCGCAGGTTCGCCACCGCGATCGAGGCGCCGATGCCGCCCGCCCCGACCGCGGCGCTGCCGGCGATGACGTCGAATTGCAGGTCGTCCGAGGCGCGCACGCCGACGCTGCCGCCCGCATTGACGGTCGCGTCCGCGCCGATGAACGCCGCGTTGCCCGGCGGCACGTCGGTGCTGCCGGTCGCGCCGCTGACCTCGCCCGAAGGCGCCGCGCCCCGCACTTCGGCGCCGGCGCCCGAGGAGGCTTGCGCAGTCGCCGAACTCAGGCTGTGCTGGCCTCCGCTAGCGGCAGAGGGATCGAGCGCAAGCGCCGTACCGTCGTACGCATCCTGGCGCGACGCCGCGAGCTGGACCTGGTTCGGATCGTCGGTCGCAATGACGTAATAGGTACTGCCGTCGGTCAGGCCGCCGATGCTGTCGCCGCCGCCCGAGTGGTAGACGACGGCGTCGCCGGTTTGAAACGGCTGGCCAGTCCCGAGATCGATCGTGCCGGCAGTCCCGTCGACCGCGCTCGCCGGATCGAAGGCCACCGGCTGCGACGTGTTGCCGAGTATCGCGCCATAACCGCTTTGCGGGTCGCCGCCGCCCGCCATGCTGTCCGCGAAGCCCTGGGTGTCGGTCGCGCCGAGCGCGCTCGACGACGTGTCGCCGTCGGAATAATTGGGATCGAATTGCGCCCCGATTGCCCACACCGAGACCGAGCCCGCGCCGCCCACCGCGCCACCGCCGGCGCTCAGCACAAGCGAGTCGACGCGCTTGGTCGAGGTGGCGTTGACGTCGACGTCCCCCTGCGCGGTCACGCCGGCGCCCTGGCCGATGTAGGCCGAGGTGCCGTTGCGCAGCACGCCGACGTCCACCGCGCCACCGACGCCGCCGGCTCCGCCACCCACCCCTCCGGCGAAGCCGAAGCTGCGCGCATCGTTGGAGGCCGAGACCAGCACGGACTGATCCCCGCCCGAACCGGGCACGCCGGAGTTCACCACCGCGAACGCATCGATGTACGCGGCCGTGTTCGATTCGATCACCTCGACGGTCACCGCGCCGCCGACGCCGGCGTAGAAGCCCAGCCCGACGGTCGCCGCCAAGTTGAACACGTCCTCGGAGGACTGCGCCTGCACGGTCACGCCGCCGGCGTCGGTCGCCACGTGCGCATGGTCGCCGACGTACGCCTGCGTGTCCTTGTGAATCACGATTACGCCGACCGAGGCGCCGATGCCGCCCCCGCCGATGCCCACGCCGGCGCTGCCGGATATCACGTCGACGCCGGTCGCATCGCCCGCGCTGACGAGCACGCTGCCGCCCGCGTCAACCGTGGCGCCGCTGCCGATGTAGGCTTGCGTGACGTCGTTGAGCGAGATCACGGACACCGCACCGCCCACGGAAACGGTTCCCGAACCGGCGATGCCCGCCGAGACCGACAGGATGTGTTCCAGCGCGTTGGCCCGCAGCGTGACGTCTGCCAGTGCGTGGACCTCCGCCCCGTCGCCAATGTAGGCCTCGGTGTCATTGCGCACCACTGCCACGTCCGCGCCGGGCGCACCGCTCCCCGCGCCGCCTCCCGCCGCGATCAGCGCCATGCCCATGTGATAGAAGTCGTTACCCGCCGCGACCAGCACGGACTGGCCGGCTCCCGCGTCGGGCGTATGGGCGTTGATGCTGGCGCCGGAATCGACGAACGCCCGGGTCTCGTTCGAGCTCACGTCGACCGAGCCGCCGATGTTGACCGCCACCGTGCCCGCTCCGCCGCCGCTCAACGCGACCGACTCGAGGTCGTCCTGGTTTACCGCGCTCACGGCAACCCCGCGCACCTGCTCGGTCTGCGCGACCGACTCGCGCTGCTGAGTGAGCGACGGATCGGTCAGGTCGTTCTGGCCGTCGAAATTGAGGTCGGCGCTGAGCGTGCCGCTGACGAAGAACAGCGGCGCCGGAACATCGCTCACCGAGAACGGCACGTTCTCGTAACTCACCGCGAATTCGCCGTTTTGCGCATCGATCGCCGCGCGCTTGGCGTGCGCGTCCACCACCGCATCGCGGCCGATGAACGCCTGCGTCTTCTTGTGCACGATTGGAACCGCGGCCGCAGCACCTCCGCCGCCCGCGCCGCCGCCGGCGATGTTGCCGGCGATCAGGTCCATTTGCGTCCGGTCCGCGCCAGCCACTACCACGTTACCCTGTGCATCGACCATAGTCGGCGCGAGCACCACATCCAGTCCGCTCGCGGCAGCCTGCCCGCTCGACAGCGCGGCGTCCGGCGTCAGCGTGAGCACTGCGCCGTCCGGAGATATCGCGGCGATGCGATATTCGCCGTCGTTCGCACCGGACCCGGCTAGCTTGATCCGTTGACCCGCCTGGAATCCGTCGGCGGCCCAGCTCCCGTTGCTGCGCGCGATCGTATCCGGATCGGCACCGTTTTCGGCGAAGGTGATCGTGTTGGTGCTGTCCAGCGCCGCGCCCGAGCCGGGGGCCGCACCCTGCTGCACGATTTGCAGCGTCGAGGCTGGCGCTACTTCGAAGCTCAAGTTGTCCGAGGGCGCGAGCTTGAGGATGTGGCCGTCCCCGGAAATCGAGTCGATCGTGTACACGCCGTCGTTCGAAGGGGACCCCGAGACCGCGATTGATTGCCCCGGGGCGAAGCCGTCGTCGCTCCAGCTGCCCTGTGTGCGCATGATGGAATCGTTGCCCACCAGCCCGTCGAGAAACGTGACGGTTCCGCTCGACAGCCGCGGGATCGCTTCGAACTGATCCGGCCCGACGAAGGCGCGCGTGGTGATATCGAGCACCGGCACGCTCGCCGAGCCGGCGATTCCGACCGAGCCCGCCAGCCCGGCCGATGCGCTGAGCGACACGATGTTCTCGCTCGAGTCGGCCTTCACCGTGACGTCGCCGCGCGCGCTCACCGCCGCGGAGGCTGCGATGAAAGCCTCGGTGTCCTTGCTGAGCGTCAGCACGTCCGCGGCGAGCCCGACCCCGGCCGAGCCGCCGCCGGCCAGCGCGCCCGCCAGATCGAAGACCGTCGTGTCGTCGGAGGCCCGGAGCTCGACGTTCTGCGCGTCCGCCCCGCCCGCGGCCCGGTTGATCTGCGCGCCGTGATCGACAAACGCCAGGCTTTGTTCGTCAAGCACGGCGACGGTCGCCGAACCGACGCCGCCGAAGCTGCCGCCGAAGGTGCCGGCCACGGCGGCCGTGTGGATCTGCTCCGATGCATGCGCCGTCACCGACACGCCGGGCGCCGCCACATGCGCACTGCCCATCGCCGCGGCGTCGACCGTCGCGTTGACGCCGACGAACGCATCCACCCGGTCGTCGTTGACGGTCGTGGCGCTCGCGATGCCGACTCCGGCGGTGCCGCCGCCCCCGAGGTTGCCCGCCACCGCCGAAACGACCGTGCCATTGGTCGCCGCGACCTGGACGTCGCCCCAGGCGCTGACCACCGGGTCCTGGCCTTCGACATAGTCGGCCTGCGCTGCGCCAATGTGCGCGAGCGTCCGGCTGGTCACCGTGTCGACCGAAACCGATCCTGCAATTCCGAATTTGTTGGCGGCCCCGCCGCCGATCGCGCCGGAGGAGATGGTGGAAGCGATCGGCAGGCCGAGCGCCGTCAACGCGTCGCGCGCCAGGCCCGTGCTGGGCTCAACCGCCGCCTGGACGGCGGTCAGGCGCACGTCTCCCGCCGACGAGGTGACGATCGCATCGCCCGTGATCGCCGCCTCGACCGAATGATCGACGAGGTTGACCGAAGTCGAGATGCCCACGCCCGCCGAGCCAGTGGTGGCGCCAATGCTGCCCGCGAGCGAGAAGAGAGTGGAATCGCCATGCGCGTCGAGCACGACGTCGCCGGCGGCGTTCACGCCCGCGCTGCGCTTGCCGTCGATCAGCGCAAGCGTCCGGTCGGAAATGGTATTGACGGAGACCGCGCCGGCCGCGGCGAGCCCGCCATTGCTCGCGCCGATCGCGGCCGATACCGCATCGATCTCGTCGTCGCTGCCGGCGCTGATGACGACCGCGCCGGAGGCGTCGATGTCCGAGCTGCGCGCGCTCGCCTCGGTCGCAGCGTCGACGTGGTTGACACCGACCGAGGCGCCGATCGACGCCTTGCCTCCGAACGTGGGCGCCGCGGCAATCGCCTGGACGAGCGTCTCGTTGTCCGCCGCGATATCGACCGACTGGACCGCGGTGAGCGAGCTGTCCTCGAGCCGGGCCGTGGCGCCGGCGTCGATACGATTGACCGACACCGAGCCGGCCACGCCGGCCTTGCCGCCGCCGGACAACCCCGCCGAGATGGCGACGATCTTGCCGCTGTTGGCCGCCGAGAGCGAGAAATCTCCGCTCATGCCGAGCGTCGAGCCCGTGACGAGCGCCTCGGTCTGCAGCGTGATCGTGTCCTGCGCCCAGGCGCCCGATGCGCCGATCCCGTCCTCCGTGGTCGAGACCGAGACCGCGCCCGCGATGGCGAAGATGTTCGAATCGTCCTGCGCCACGATCGCGACGTCGGTTCCGCCCGACAGCGAGGCGCTGTCGAGCGCGGCCCGCGTCACATCGTCGACCGTGTTCACCGCGACGTCGACCGACAGGCCGAAGCCGTACTTGCCGCCCTTGGCCGGCGCCTTCTGGCCCTCTGGATCCGGTTTGCTCGAGGTCTTCGTGATCAACGCTCCAGCCACCGTGATCGAGTCGATGGCGCCGCTGTTGACCGCGGCGACCTTCGCCCGGCCGCCGGCGTGGTCCCATCCGGGGCCGGACTGCGGGTCGCGCAGGACATGGGTCTCGTTCGAGGCCCCCGACGCATCGAGCGTCACCGCGACCGGCGCATCGGCGTAGGCGTCCTCCAGCGTGCGCGCGAGGCGTATCGTGCGCGGATCGACCACGATGACGTAGTAGGTGCCGGGAGCGACGATCGGCGTGCCGTTCCCCGGGTCGTACGCGACCGCGTCGCCGGTGACGTAGCCGTGCGGCCGGTCGAATCCGATCGTGCCCTTGGCGCTGTCGACGGCGCCGGTGTCGAACGATTCGGCGCGCTTGCCGACCAGCGCCTCGGTGTCGCGTCCGATCTCATTGATCGCGACCGAGAATCCCACCCCGACGCTCTTGCCTGCCGTGACGCCGCCGTCGACGTTGATGATCTTGGAATCGTCCTCGGCGACGACCAGCTGGTTGAGGTTGGTCTGCACGCTCGTGTCGTCGGCCGCCGTGACGCTGGCGTCGTTCGAATCGACCACCCCGTCGCCGTTGGTATCGAGCGCGAGCAGCGTGTCCTCCACCTTCGAGGGGCCGAACAGGAACGGCAACTCGACCCCCACGGATCCGGCCGGATAGCGATCGCGGATCACTCGCGGAATCGTGAGCGTGCCGCCGCCCGTGTCGATGAACGCGCCGTCGTCGATGCGTGCCAACGTCAGGTTGTTCTCGCGCACCAGGGAGAACGCGCCGTCGATCCCCAGGTCCTGCGCCTTGCCGCCGGCCTCCGCGATCGACGTGTTGTGAGTCTTGGCGTCGGCACGCACGATCAGCGCGTCGGCGTAGACGTGCGCGCCGCTGTAGATCTGCGCGGTCACCGTGCCGCCGTACTCGACCTTCAGATAAGAGCCACCGGCGCCGCCATCGCCGCCCTGTGCGCCGAGGAACGTCAATCCGACCACTCCCGCGAGGTGGACCGCCTCGACCAGGTTGGTGGCCTCGACGCCGACCACCTGCGTCCCGCTGCGGTAGGCCGCGTCCTGGTTCACCCGCGCGCCTTGCGCGATGTAAGCGTGGCTGCTGTCGTCGATGCTGACCACGTCGACGGAGAACGCGCCGGCGGTCTTGGTGCCCGCGGCGTTGCTTTGCGCCCAGGAGGTGAAGATTCCGTTCTGAAGCCCGAAATTGCTGTTGGCGTAGTCCGCAAGCGTGCCGCCCACGTCGGACGGCGACGGATGCTCCGAGATATGCAGCCAGTCGATCACCAGCGGGATCGAAGTCTGCGACTGGACCGCGACTGCGCCGGTGGCGTCGACCACCGCGCCCGCGCCGATGTGCGCATCCGCCTGGTTGTTGTAGTGGCCCAGCACGAAGGCGGCGCTGAGCGAGTTCTCCTTGGTGTTGCCTGCGGGGTTGTTGTCTTCGATCTTCTGCGAGTCGATGAAGGCGCGCGCGCTGATCTTCGGCGCGTCGAGGATGTCCGCCTGGACCTTGACATCACCCGCGTGGGCGCCGACCTGCGCGCCGGCGTCGATTCTCGCCAGCGCGAGGTTCGAATGCTCCGCGTAGGCGAACGCCGCGGAGAAGGCGAACTTGGTCGGGCCTCCGCTGCGCTGATCAGGCGGCGGCGAGACCTGCTGGAAGAACGAGCCCGTCGCATTGCCCAGGCCGACGGCATCCTTGGCGGCGATGACCGGCTTGGCCAGGAGGCCCGTGCCGACCGTCGCACTGGCGGAAGTCTGGTTGTTGTAGACCGTCGTATCTGCTTTGACCTCAACGCCGCCCCCGACGTCCGCGGAGGCGTCCAGCAGCGCGTTGGCCGCGCTCCCGGCGCTGGACAGCGCCACCGCCCCGCCGACCGAGCCGTCCTCGTAGGCGCCCGCGGAAGACGAAACCTGGAAGTCCTTCGAAATCGACGCATCCACCTTCAGGTTGCCGCCGACGTCGAGCATCGCGCCGGATTGGACCCACGCGGTCGATTCGATGGTTGTGCTGCCCGCCGCCAGCGTGATGTCGAAAGCGGTCGCGGGCTTGTTCGGCCCGAGAAGGGATTGCGTGGCCTGGACGTCGACCCGGCTTTCGGCCACGGTGCTGATCGTCAGGTCGCCCGAGGCGTTCAGATGCGCCCCGTCGCCGACGGTGACTTTGGCGGTGGGATTTGATTCGCCGTAGGCGACGGCGAGCCCCACGCCCACACTCCTCACCACGGCCTCCGAGTGGGCGTTCGCGGACAGCGTCAGCGTCTGCGCGTCGATCTCGGTCGCGCCGCTGAGTGATACGGTCGCGTCCGCATTGGCAATCGCCACGCCGCCGAACTCGTTCAGGCTGTCCAGCGTACTGATCACCACGTCGAAGCCGGGACCGGCATCGTTCCAGCTCCTGTCCGAGCGGGCATTCGCCTCGATCGTCACGCTCCCGCCCCTGATCGTCGCGCCGTCGACCGTCACCGATGCGGTAGTGCTCTGGCGGTCGATGAACAACGTGAACACATCCGCGGGATTGTCGGTCGCATTGAGATGGACGTCGCCGAAGGTGTCGACCGGGCCGGTCAGCACGGTCGATATCGTCACGCCCGGATCGACGGTGATCTGCTCGGCGTTGATCGTGAGATCCTTGCCGGGCAGCGTGAGGTTGCCGCTCACCGTGACCTCGTCGCGCCCGTCGCCGCCGTTGACGGTGAGGCTCGTGTCCATGCTGAGCGCCTGGATGTCCAGCTTGTCGGCGCTCATCGGCAGGCCGAGGTCCCCGCCCAGGTCTATGGTGAGCGAGTGGGTAGGCTTGGTAAAAGTCAGGCTCTCGAAGGTCGGGATCGCGTCGAGGCTCTGGATCGTGAGGTTGCCGCCCGACTCCGACAGGCGCGCGTTGTCGGTCAGGCCGCCGGTCGTGAACGTGCGATCGGCGACCGCGCTCAGATCGGTTACCGGCTCGAGGCCGGCGTAGGAGATGACGCTGCCGTCGCGGTCGATGGTGCCGGAATGCGGGCCGCTCGCCGAATAGATGACCGAGCCGAAGCTGCCGCCGTCCAGCACCATGCTGTCGAAGCCGCCCGCGCCGCCGTCGACCAGCCCGGTCAGGCTCCCATCGGCGCCGACGATGAAGGTGTCCTGATTGTCCGCCGCACCCGTCAGGTTCTGGACCTGCGAGAACTGCGTCTGCACCTGCCCACTGTCCGGCTCGGTGACAGTTCCGCTGTCCGTTCCCGTGATGTTCCAGACCGTGTTCTGCCCCGGCCCGGCCAGCGTGTTCGAGCCTGCCCCACCGTCGAACTGGACGTTCACCGTGTACGCCAGCGGCGTATCGCCGAAGTCGATCGTCAGGACGTCGTTCTGATCGGCGCCCTGGACGTCGACGGTGAAGTTGTCGTGATCGAGCGCGGCCTGACCCAGGATCGAGCCCGAACCATTGTCCACCAGCTGCACTTCCTGCGCGCCGCCTACATCAGCCAGCTTCAGCGTGGCGTCGAGCGCGACGCCCGCGGCGGCCGTATGCATCAGATCGGCCGAGAGCAGCAGCCGCGGCTCGAGCGGCTCGAACCGCATTGTGCTTCGACGTTCCGCGAACCGCTTCGCGAGCAGTCCCCGCTTGCGCCAGCGCGCGAGGCGGCGCATGCCGTTGGCGAGGGGGCTCCAGAAGATCGCGCGCAGCGTCAATGTCGTGCCGAAAGCGTGCGTCTTCGACTTCGCAATGCTGTCCATCGGTCCCTCGCCACGGCCGCAAGCCGTCTAACGGTTGTATTTGATTGTTGTTACGCCTGATGCAGCGAAGGCGACGGCGGCCGCCACCGCTTCGCGGAACAAAAAGCCCGCGCGGGACATTGCTCGCCTAGGCCGAACTTATAGGACAGGCAAGGCAGTACGCAACTTTATTTACCCAAAATCAATGGCGCCCAAGGATGAGCGATGGATGAAGCGGACACGGGCCGATTTTGAGGTTGCTTGTACAAAGACGGGGCGAACCTTCTAATTTCTCTGGCATTCCGCTTCGAGATTTGGACCCAGCCGCGCCCGGGGCCGGAGCACCGCTCTTACATTTTCTTTCACTCCGCCGAACGACATCCCTGCGCGAACGGGCCGGTCATGCGCAGCCGGTGGCAGCCGTCTACGCGCGCCGATGCCGCCGCGGACGAATCCGCTAAACTCTGGCTTTTCCTCGGGATTCATTTTGATCAGGCGCCTTCTTGTCCTCGCCATCGTCGCCGGCGGCATCGCAGGCGCATCCACCGCCGCCATGTCGGCGCAAGCCTACGACTGCCTGATCGAGGCCCGTCAGACCGTCGACGTGCGCTCGCCGGTCGAAGGGGTCATCGAGTCGCTCAGGGTGCAGCGCGGCGATACCGTCAGGAAGGGCCAGCTGCTGGCCACCCTGGAGTCCGGTCCCGAGCGCGCGGCGCTGGCGGTGGCGCGCTCGCGCGCGAGCATGCAGGGCGAGATCCTGTCCGCCCAGGCGAAAGTCAACCTGGCGAATAAGAAGTGGCTGCGCGCCGAGGAGCTGCAGAAGAAGAATTTCGTCTCCGCGAACGCGCGCGACGAGGCCGAATCCGAGTACCGCCTGTCGATCGAGCAGCTGCGCGCGGCGCGCGAGAACCAGCAACTCGCCCAGCTCGACGTCAAGCGCGCCGAGCAGGTGGTCGAGGAGCGCTCGATCAGGAGCCCGGTCAACGGTATCGTGGCGGAGATCATGCTGCGTCCCGGCGAGCTGATGAGCTCGAACCAGAAGGACCCGATCATGCGGCTGCTCCAGGTCGATCCGCTCAACGTCGAGCTGGTGCTGCCGGTGAGCCAGTTCGGCAAGATCCGCCGCGGGCAGCGCGCGGAAGTGCTGCCCGAGGAGCCGGTCGGCGGCAAGTACAGCGCGCGGGTCGAGGTGGTGGACGGGTCGATCGACGCCGCGAGCGGCACCTTCGGCGTGCGCCTGGTGCTGGCCAATCCCCGCAACCGCATCCCGGCGGGAATCAAATGCCGCGCCCACTTCTAGCCGCGCTGCTCGTGCTGGCCTGCACCGGGGCGCTCGTGGCCGTCCCATCCGCGGCGGCGGCCACGGCGCAGGTGACCCTCGACGTGCCGCAGGGGAAGATAAAGTCGGTGCGCCTGCGCCACCTGCCGCGCGGCACGAAGGTGGCGATCGCCATCCGCTCCACCGGCAGGCTCGGTGTCGCGCTGGTAAGCAGGGCGCAGCTCAAGACCGGCAAGCCCCGAGCCCTGTTTCGCGCCGCCCTCGACCGCAGGATGTCATTCAAGGTGGCGATCCCGCAGTCCGACGACTACTATCTGGTGCTCGACAACCGGCGCGGCGACGACGCAGTCACCGTAACCGCCACGGTGCAGGCGGTGCAGGGCAAGAAGAAGACGCCGGCGCCGGATGCTCCGGTGCTGCCGAAGAGCGGCGGCAAGTTCGACGAAACGCGCGCCGCGGGCGCGGCGCGCGCCTAGCGCAACCCGGCCGACTACTTCTTGTGGCCGGAGTCGCCCTTCGGCTTCTTGTCGCCTTTCGACTCCTCTTCCGGCTCGGGTGCGATGGGCGGCTCGGCGGCCTGCACGGGTTGCTGCTTGCCGCCCAGGCGCTCGACCATGGCCGAGAAATTGCGCATCGACTGCAGATGAAGATACAGCAACTCGAGCTCGTCGGTCTTCGCCAACTCGGCAAGCTTGTCGCCCGGCAGCGCCTTGAGCTTGTCGCGGCTGACCGCCATGAAGCCAGTCAGCGCCAGCCGCTCGCCCGAGGGAAGGTTCGCCTGCGCGCGCATCGGCTCGAGCAGGCCGAGGTCCCTGAGCTTGTTGCAGAACGCCTGCGTCCGCCGGAACTCAACCTGGTACTGCTCGAGGAATTTCAGCACGTTCGAGACGTAGGACGAGGGCTTCTTTTCCTCGCCGAACAGCCGCTGCCCGCGCCCTTCCCGGTTGAACCCCGGGAAGGCCTCGTCGATGCACAGTGTAAAGGTCTTGCCGTCCTGGGAGCTGGAGAACACGAACGGATAGCGGCGCACGAACGCGGGGATGTATTTCGCCTGCCAGCCGCCCTCCGGCGCGAGGTACAGGTTCTCGTTGCCGCGCATGCCGAGGATCACCGCCGGAATGAACGCTTCCGCCGTGCCGCTGAACACGATCGCGTATTCCGCCGCCGCGTGGGGGAACTCCACCGCCATCAGCGGCACCGAGTTCACGCCCTTGCTGAAGCTGTAGTTGGCGCCGACCTCGACCGACAGGTCGGCGTGGCGGGCGTTCGATACTGGAACCGCCGATTCGTAGATTAACAATTGCGAAGCCATTCCCTTACCTCTTTCTTTCGCACGGGTTGATTGTCGAAACGACCCACCCCTCGGACCATACCAGATGTCCGGGGGGGCAGGCTCGACGCGCCGTTACCGCGCCCTGCGGCTCAGCGGCCCTCGTCCTTGCCGAGCAGCGCGCGGCCCATACTGTCGAACTCCGCACCCTGTTTGCCGGCGCTCTGCTTCGCCAACAGCTCGAAGTTGAACGGTGCGAGGTTCGATGCGCTCTTTGCAGCCGGCTTGCCGGTGTCGTACGGTGAGAGCTTGATGTCCCAGTCTTCGCTCGCGTTCGCCTGCCAGTCGATGCCAGTGTAGATCGCCGGTCCGGCATAGCCTGCATACCTGTCGAACGCGGGCGCGGACGGCACCGTAGCCGCGGGCTGCGGCGCGTCGTCGATGGTGTTCGCCGATCCGAGCTCGTAGCGCGCGCCCGCATCGAGGTCCTCGCGCATCACCGCGATCGCGCCGGCGTCGGTATGGTCAAACCCGAGCAGGTGGCCGAGCTCGTGCTCCATCGCCGTGAGCAGGTCCATTCTGCCGAACGCCGAGCTGTCCGGCGTGGCTGCAAAGACGTTGCTGTCAAGCCGCACGCGGAACTCGCTGCTCGAGGCGGGCGAGGTATCGACGAACCAGCCCCAGCCAGCGGCGTCCGCGTCGACGATGATGGCGTGATGCACCGCGTCCGCCTCGCTCAACGTCAGCCCCTGCAGGTCGCCAAGCTCAAGGTCGATCGTCCCCAGCGCAGTGATGTCCTGCGTCGTGACGAGCCCGCTCGCCACCCAGTTTTGCTCGGCCTGCGCCAACATGCTGTTGAGGTCGGCAGCATCGGCCGTCGCGCCGCTGGCCGGTTGCGCCGGCACCGAGGCGGCAGTGAGAGCCGGCGCGGCGTACTGGGCGTCATCGGTCTTCACGTTGACGTTGTCGAACGAGGTCTGGCCGGACGAGCTGCCCTGCATGCTCAGCAGCCCGTAGCCGTTGTCGGTAACTGCGTTGTTGTAGACGTGGCTTGCGACCAGCACGCCGTTCAGCTTGACGTTCACCGTGGTGCCGCGCAGCAGGACTTCGAGCTTGTAGTCGGCGCCCGCGTTGAGCTTGGTCGTGTGGCTCTCGTCGATCACCCAGTTGCTCCCCGTGCGGTGGCCGATGAGAACCTGGTTGCCGTCGGCCGAAAGGGTCGCAAACTTGAAGTAATTCGGGCTCTGGTAGTCGAACACCACGCCGCCCTGTCCCCAGGTCTTCAGGGTGGTCGTGATGTCGAGCACTGACCCTGGCGTGACGGCGATCGTCATCAGGTCGACGGCCGGGCTGCCGGCGCCCGCAGCAGTGGCGAGGTATCGGTAGTCGGTCGTCGTCTGCCACGTGCCGGTCAATGGCGCCTGGAACAGGTCGGTCGGGCCGGCGCTGAAGTCAGCCGTCTTCTCGAGCGTGGTGGGCTTGGGCCCGCTTTGCAGGATGACGTTGTCAATCTGCGCCAAGGCATTGTTGGCCCCGAGTCCGACCATGCCCTCGGCGAGGCCGTGCGAGATGCCGTCGGCGTCGACGCGGGGCGCGAAGGCATAGCTGAGGGTCGTCTTGCCGACCTGCATCGTGAACGCGCTGCCGTTCATGCTCAGCCAGACGACGTAATCGGTGTTCGACTTGACACTACCGGGGAAGGAACTCTGCGCGTCGACGATCCAGCCCGAGGCGTCGCGATGCCCGACCTCTAGCTTATTGGTCGAAACGTTCACGCCGGCGAACTTGAAGTCCTCCGGCCCATAATAGTCGAACACCAGGTAGGCGTTCGCCTTGTAGCCGCCGGTCGGCTTGACCGCGTTGATCGTCGCCTGGTACTCAAAGTTGTCCGGGATCGTGACGTCGACGGTGTTCAGCAGGCTGACCGCGTCGCCACCCTGCGTGTCCGGCGCGACCTGCAGGCGCCCATTGGACACCGTCCAGGACCCGGTCTGGGGCGTCATCGGTCCCGCGGTGTTGTCGCTAAAGTCGGCCGTGCGCAGCACGTCCTTCTTGCCGCCCGGAATGTTGCCCGCCTGCGGATCGGCCGGACCGCCATGCTGATCCTGCCAGGCCTCGTCCTTCTGCAGCACGAGGCCGAGCTCGCCGGCGGGTTCGCCGTTGCGCGACGGAATCGGGTCGTGGTTGCTCGGCGCCGGCGGCGCGGCTCCGTTGTTCACATCGCTGTACCGCGTTGCATCCGCGCCGTCGCTGAACGAGAGCGCGTAGAGGAACTCCGGCAGCTGCGGCTGCAGCGTGCGGCTCACCGTGCCCATGCCGAACGGCGCGAACGGCACTAGGTAGCTGTTGTACTCGCCGGTCCAGTCGATCAGCCGGTCGCCGCCCGTGTTGCCGATCAGGACATCGCGTCCCGCGCCGCCGTAAGCCCGATCCTCGTAGAACGGATGGGTGTCCGGAATGTTGTTGTCGAGCAAGTCGCCGGTGCTGTTGTGATTGTCGTCGACGTTGAGCAGGTCGTTGCCCATGCCGCCGTAGACGTCGTCCTTGCCGGTGCCGCCGACGATCCAGTCGTTGCCCAGGTCGCCGAAGATCGCGTCCGCGCCGTCGTCGTTGACCGGGCCGTAGTGGATGTTCTGGCTCGGCTTGGTCGGATTGGTGTCGCCCTCCGGCCGTACGATGCCTTCGCTTTCGTTGAAGTTGAGCAGGAACTCGTACGTCTGCGTCGCATCCGCAGAGGCAGCGACAACGATCTTGCGCAGCGGGTTGTACTCGTCGTACAGCGCGAATTCCCCTGCGCGCGTGCGGTTGCTGTGCTGCCCGTCGACGTCCACCGGGTTGAAGTGGAGGATGTCGCCCGGGTTGTACGGCCGCAGGAAGCCCGAGACCGTGAGGCCGTCCACGACCACCACGCCCGTCACGCCGTTCACAGAAGCCGGCTGGTTGTCGGCAGGCGTCCCCGCCGCCGCGACCGGCAGCGCTTCGGCGCCGGAGATCGCGTCGTCGCCGGTGCCGCCATGCAGCCAGTCATCGCCCAGGCCGCCGAAGATGATGTCGTCGTTGACGTGCAGCGGTTGCGAACCCGTGCCGCCCGTGCCGTCGCCGAACTTGCCGGCGATTCCGTACTCGTCGGCCGTCGCATCCCAGCCCGGATCCGAGCTGAACGGCGTGATGTCTACCGTCTTCTTCAGCGCACCCGAGACGTTGATCGTCGCGGTCTGAATGCTGCCCGGCGTGTAGATGAACTCGTTCAGCACGTCGCCGTTGGTGTTCTTCGCGTCGAGGTCGCTAGCGCCTAGCGGCTGGATGCCGTAGAGCGGCTCGCCGAGGCTCATCAGGTAGCCCGCATTGTTCGGATCCGCGCTCACGCTGTTGCGGCTGGTGAAGACGCGGCCGTCGTCTCCGATGACGCCATCCTGTCCGGTGCCGCCGGAGATCCAGTCGTTGCCCCAGCCGCCGATCAGGTCGTCGTCCTGGCCGTCGCCGTACAGGCGATCGTCGCCCCTGCCGCCGTAGACGAAGTCGTCGCCCGACTCGGCGTGCACCTCGTCGTTGCCGCCGATGTCGTTCCAAGCGGCGGTGTCGTAATTCGGGCCGCCCGGGGTGTAGTCGAGCAGGCGCGCCGCGCGCGGCACGATCTTCACGCTGCCGTAGTCGTCGTAGTTGAACGTCTCGAACACAGAAGGCGTGACCGTCCACTGACCGGTCTGCGAGCCGGCCGTCCTCAGGACACGGATGATGTCGCCGTTGTCGCCCAGGATCATGTCGGAATCGTCGGCATGGCCCATCGCGGTCGTGGTGATGACCTGCGTAGTGTCATCGATCGTGGCCGCACCGATGTCGTTGCGCGCCGTCCGGGTACCCGAACCGCCGAACAGGATGTCGCCGCCGTCCGGCCTGCCGAGCGGGTCCGTGGCCGACAGCACCGCCGGCGACACGCCGTCGGTCTTCCCAAAGAAGTCCGAGCTGCCACCGACGATGTCGTCCTGGCCCTGATTGCCGAACACCACGTCGTTGCCGCCGCCAGCCTCGACGTAGTCGTGACCGTCGGTTCCTGGGCTGTCGTACGAGGCATACCAGGTCAGCGTGCCGGTCGATTCGCCGCCAAGGTACGCGCCGTCCGCGCCGCGCGATGCTCCGACGCGTCCGCGCGCGGTCGAGGTAACGACCACCGCCCCGGTCTCGTCATACTCGTGCCTGTAGGCGATGAAGTCGATCGAGCCGTCGCCCTGGATCACGTCAGCGCCGAGCTCGCCGAGGATGGTGTCGTCGCCCTCGCCGCCGGCGATGTAGTCGTTGCCGCGGTAGACCGCGATCGCGTCTTCGGCCGACTTCGTGTGGCCGACCTCGGTGATCACGTAGTCGCCCCACACCGGCGCGAACACCTGCTTCACGCGGCCTTCGGGATCGCCGCGCGGGTCGAGCCGCGCCGTGTTGTCGGCCATGTCACTACCGGCTGAATCGTCGGGCGCGGTGCTATATATCTGCGTGCCGTCGAGCGTTTCGAAGCGCAGGCTGGCGAACACGTCGAGATGGCTGGTGCGGTCAAGCGAAGCGTGGTCACCCAATATGAGGTCCATGCCGACCCCGCCGTCGATCGCATCGTTGCCGGTGCCGCCCAGCAGCACGTCCTGCCCGCCGTTGCCGTAGAGCTGATCGTCGGCGCCGTTGTCCGGCGCGAGCGTCTCGATTTTGCGAGCGCGCAGCGTCGTCTGTAGGTCCTGCGGCAAGGCCGGCGCCGGCTTCGTGGTGTCGCGTGCGCCAGCCGCGTCCTGCGTCACCAGACCGTGATCGCCGATGATGATGTCGTCGTAGTCGCTGTAGACGTTGGTCACGGTCGAGCCCGGGACATCGCCGTAGATCAGGTCCTGACCGGCGAACAGCGGGTCGAGGTTCTTCGCCCCCGAGCTGCCGGCCGCCTTCGCGACGTGCAGCTCACGCGTGATCAGGTCGACGTTGAACCCCGCATCGCCGTAAATCAGGTCGATGCCGCGCCCGCCGAGGATCGTGTCGTTGCCCGAACCCCCGGCGAGGTGGTCGCCCGCCTGGCTGCCGATGATCAGGTCGTCGCCTTTGCCGCCGTACGCGGTGAATCCTACCGCGGGCAGCTGGCCGTCCGGAATCGCCGCGTACAGGTTGTGCGCGTCGATCACGTCGTTGCCGGCGTGCAGGTAGGCGCTCGCGAGCGGGAAGACGAAGAAGTCCGTGTTCTGGCCAAGGCGGTTGCGCTGCACGATCGTGTGCGCGCCGTCCTCCAGCGCGTCCCACAGCGCCGACAGGTCGTCATCTGTGGTGAGGTCCTTCTCGAACAGGAACAGCGTCTTGCCGTCGTCGCTGATCTGGCTGATCGTGCCGACGAGCACGTCGTCGACCATGATCAGGCCCTCCGGCACGAAGCCGGAATCCCACCAGCTGCCGTCGCTGCGCGTGATGGTGCCGAAGGTGTTCTCGAACTGCGAACCGGCGAACAGGATTGTCTCGCCGAAGCTGACCGGCAGGTCATCCTCGTGCTGCATCGGCTTGTTGGAGAACTTGCCGAGCGAGAGCTTGTCGTTCTTGCCCTTGTACCAGACCGCGTCCTGTGAAGTGTCGCCATAGACGACGAGCGGCGAGTTGATCACCACGGTCGCCGCGAAGCTTCCGGTTGAAAGCGGCGTACCGCTCACGAGCAGCGTATTACCGCCGTCGTCGAAGCCGGTGACCACCAGCTGCGCCGCCGGCTCGTTGCCGATCGTGAGCCAGCCGGTATTGCCGTTTGGCACTGCCGTCACCGTGATCTGCTGACCGATGGCGAACTTGAGGTCGTCGTCCCAGGTCGTGCCGTCGCTGCGCGTGATTCGCCCATCGGACACGTCGAAGCTGCCCGTGAACACCGCGCTCGCCGCGTTGACGTTGATTTCGTCGCCGCCGACTCGGACGATGCCAATAAGCAGATTCTGATCGTCGCCGGTCGTGGCGATCGTGCCGCCCTTGACGGTAAGCGTCATGCCGTCCTGGCTGATGGTGTCGACCAGCAGCGTGCCCTTCTGGCCTGAGACGGCGATGGTCTGGCCGGCCGCGAAGCCGGCGTCGCCCCAGGTACCGGCGCTGCGCGCGATCTGCGTTGTTGTGACGTCGAACGTGCCGCCCTCGTAGTTGCGGCTTGCGACCGCGACCGTTCCGCTCATCGGCGTCTGCACCGCAGGCAGCCCGACGCCGCTCAGCAGCATGGCGCTGCCCAAACCGGCCATGCCGTTGTTGTCGAAGTCGGTGATCGTGTAGAGATTAGTGACGCCGCCGCTGGTAAAGGCCACCTGCTGGCCGATCGCGAAGCCGAGGTTCTGCCACGGCAGATTGTCGTCGCGGATGATGCGATCCGGCCCGACGGTGAAGTCGCCGCTGACCGAGAGGTCGTCGACCACCGCGACCGAGCCCGCGAAACCGGTCAACGAAGTCTGGTTGGCGACCGGCGCGCTGCCGCCGCCGAGCAGCATGACACTGCCCGTACCGCCCGGCTGATCGCCGAAGCCGGTGACCGTGAACGCCGCGTCCCCCGACGGAGTCGAGAGAACGACGCGCTGGCCGACCTTGAACCCGTAGTTGTTCCAGGCGAGTCCGTCGACGCGCGCGAGCGCGGCGTCTTCGTAATTGAGCTGCCCGTTCACCTGCAGCAGCGCGTTGCCGCCGCCGTGCACCGCGGTGATGCCGCCGTGCGTCGAGACCGTGGTCTCCATTCCGGTGAGCGGATCGTGATCGGGACCCGGCACCAGCGTGCCGTTGATCTCGAGGTGGTCGTTGCCCTCGCCGAGCATGATGTTGAGCACTTCGATCGTCGAGCGCCCGCCGTCGGTGGTGAAGTTGCCCTGATCGTCGAGGCTGATCGAGCCGAAGCTGATGCCGCCCGGGTAGACGCCCGGCTCGCCGAAGGTCGGCAGCCCCGGTGTGAGCAGCGGCGTGAAGTCAAGATCTCCGCCCATGTTGAAGCCGGTGAGCGCCGTCGAAGTCAGTGTGCCGCTGAGATCCTGGTGGCTGCCGTCGTCGTAGATGTTGAGCGTGTCGATGCTCATCGACTCGGGCGGCTGCGGCGGAATCGCGAAGTGCGGGCCGTTGTTCTCGCCCGGCAGCATGATTGCTTCCGCCAGCGAGCGGTCGGCGCTCGTCGGTCCACCCTCCACCAGCAGCGGACCGCGGATGCCGTCGAGCCGATGCTCGACCTTCGGGAACATGCGGAAGTTCTCGTGCCCCGGTTGGATGTCGTAGCCCGGGTCGGCCACGACCTGGATCGTCTTCTGCGTGAACCAGTCGGCGGTGGTGAAGGTCGCCACCGCGGCCCACTGCGTGACCGTCATCGTCGCGTCGCTGCCGCTCGTGATGAGCTTGACCTGGCTCGGCACGACCGTCGCGCCGAGGTAAGGATCGCTGATCACCAGCACGTCGAGCAGCTTGTCCGCGCTGCCGGTGATGAGGTCGACCTTGAACGTGTCGGTGCCGAAGGTCGAGGTGCGGAAGATCTGCCCTTCGAGGAAGCCGCTGTCGAGCCAGCTCGTGCCGTCGGTGCGCGTGAGCGTGCCGAGCATCTTGTTGACGCTGGTGTACGCGCCGTTCGCCAGCCCGCCGGTCACGGTCATCGAATGGCCGTCCACCGCGAACGAGGAAATCACGTACTTGTCCCCGCTGCCATCGCCGAAGGTGATCGTCTGCCCGACGGCGAAGCCGTCGTCGATGAAGCTGCCGTCCAGATCGCGCGTGACCGTGTTGCCGCCGCTGACCGTGACGTCGCCCGCGTAGAGCAGGAACGGCTTCGCCGCAGCGTCGTACTGCACCGAGCCGGTGTACAGGCCGCGCTCGACGAGCTGGTTGACCGCCACCCCGCTGTACGGCCCTGCGGCCGGGGCCGTGGTGAGCGTGAGCGCCTGCGCGGTTACCGCGTCGTCGCCGGCCGCGATCTGGAAGTCGCCCAGCCCCTCGATGCGGATGCGCATGCCGGGCGCGAAGCCGTCGTCGAGCCAACTCCCCAGGTTGCTGTCCGGGGCGCGCGTGACGACCATGCCCGAGATGCTGATGTTGCCGTCGAACAGCGACACTTCCTGCAGGTCGCCAATCGCTGCGTAATCGATGCCGTTGCCCGGATCAGCGACGATATCGGTCTGCCCATCGGTGATCAGCGCATCCCTGACGTCCGCGCTCGGTGCGCTGTTCAGGCGAAGCGTGTAGCTATCGCCCGTGCCGGGGCCGGTCTGCGCGTCGCCCGCCGAGACCAGAGTCCTACCGCCCGACTCGAGCAGGAACAGGCCCGGGTTCTCGTCGTCGATCACGCGCGCGTCGACGCGACGCTCGAGCACCGGCGTCGTCGCGTACGTCGTGTCGGTCGTCGCACCGGTGTCAATGCTGTGCGTGATGGTGGTGTTGTGCGGGTCCTCCGGCGCGCTGTCGTAGCGCGCGGCGACGCCGACGCGGAACGGTGTGCTCCAGTTGGTGTCGTCGAAAGTCAGCGAATAGACACCCGGATCGTTCGCGGTCGGGGCAGTCACTTCCTGGAAGCGGCTCGTCGGCCCGTCGTACGACGACAGCACCGCTTCGCTGTCATTGAGCGTGATCGACACCGTGACCGTCTGCCCCGCCGCCGGCGCGATCGTCAGCTGCACCGAATAGAGATCGTTCACCGCGTGGGTGCCGTCGATCTGGCCTTCAAGCACGATCGTCTTGCCGTCGGCCACCGCCGGGTTGTTGGTGTCGAGCTGGGTGATCACCATGCCCGGCAGGTCGTTGTCGATCACGGTCGCTTCGACATTGCGCACGATCGCGTGGTTGAAGCGCGGGTCCTCGCTCAGCACCGAGTGGCTGATGGTGACCGTGCGATCGCCCTCGGCCAGGCTGTCGTCGACGGCCGAGACATAGACCGTCTTCGCGTCGCCGATATCCCAGTTGGTCTGATCGAACACGAGCACGATCGAGCGCTTCGGAATGTGCACCAGGGTGCCGTCGATGTAGACGTCGCGGTCGTAGTCGACGGGCGTTTCGGAGACCAGCAGGCTATCGCCAGTGCCGAGGTTGTCGACGATGTCGCCCGAATTCAGGTAACCGTCGTTGCCGTGCTCCTCCTGCGGCGACATCGCGCCCGAGACGGTCACGTAGACCGTCGAGGTCGGCGCCTTGGCGAGATAGACCCTGTAGCTGTCCTGGGTGCCGTCCTCGCGCACTTCAGTGAAGCCATCGCTTGCGCCGCCGCTCTCGTCGATGATCACCTGGCCTTGCGTACCGCGCGCGACGCTCACGTCTATGCC
This sequence comes from uncultured beta proteobacterium, assembly GCA_963811085.1. Taxonomy (GTDB): domain Bacteria; phylum Pseudomonadota; class Gammaproteobacteria; order Burkholderiales; family SG8-39; genus DAHVFK01. The sequence goes on from CAWEPV010000003.1 coordinate 404,521, forward strand.
GTCGGCCGGCCGGTTGTCGTAGTTGGGATCGTCGGAGCTGACGCGGTTGTTGATGACGCCGCTCGTGCCCTCGATGTCGCGCGAGACCACCTCGCCGGCGACATCGCCGGCGACGTTGATCTGGTCGTTGCCCAGACCGCCGATCACGCGCGTGGCGACGCCCGGTTGGGTGCTCAGCACGTCGATGGTGTCGTCGCCCTCGAGCGCATCGACCTCCAGGACCTCGATATTCTGATAGGTCACGGTCAGCCCGGCGCCGAAGATGCCTTTCTCGGTGACCACGATGTGGTCGGCGAACTCGGTGCCGAGGATGACCAGCTTGTCGAAGCCGTTGCCGCCGTCGACCGACACCGGCGCGTTGATGTTGTACTCGACCTGGTTGTTGCCCGCACCGGTGCGGATGTCGGTCTCCGCTGCGGTGGAGAAGCCCGCGGTCAGCTTCGGCCGCGCGATCATCTTCTCCGGATCGATCCAGTCGATCTCCTCGTTCGGCGTGCCGGTGTTGATGGTCTCGGCGAGCGCGAACGCGCGCACCGTGAACAGATCGTTGCCGTCGTCGCCCTCCAGGCGCACCGCGGCTTGATTGCTGTAGACGGTGAAAGTGTCGTTGCCCTGGCCGCCCTGCGCGAGCAGGGGCGAGGTGGCGCCCGCGCTCAGCCAGCCGCGCGTGGTCGCCACCGTGCCGTAGATGCTCTGCGGCGTAAGCGAGTTGGCGAGCTGCGGGAACAGGTCGCTCGGCGTCACGAGCGAGCCGCCCGAGGTGTCGCCGAGCGGGCGCGGATCGGGCGGCGCCTTGCCGTCCCTCTGCAAGCCGTAAATCTGGCCGATCTGGAACGAGTCGTCGCCGGTGCCACCGTCGAGCGTGGTGATTGCCGCGTTGTCGTCCACCGCGAAGACGTCGTTGCCGCCCTGCGCCGAAGACCATCAGCCGGCCGTTGATCGAGCTGTCGTAGTTCACGCGCTCGAGGAACTGGTTTCGCACCGCCGGGTCGTTGCCCAGGTCCGACGCGATGGCATGCGCCAGATCGTCGTGCAGCACGGCGACGAACGCCGTGTCGTCAGCGTAGAGCGACGGACCCGAAGTCTCGTCCGCGATGCCAGCTCGTGCGGCGCAGCAGGAAAATGTCGTCTGCCGGCTGGTCGTTGCCTTCTTCCGAGGGCGCCGCGTCGCGTCCCCAGACGGAGAGCGAATCCACGCCATCGTCCGGCGCGCCGGTGTCCAGCACATTGATCACGTAGTTGCGGTCGACGCCTTTCGAGCCGGCCGTATTGATCACGACCGTATCGCTGCCCGACTGCCCGTCGATCGTCAGCGTGTCGCTGCTCGCGTCGGCAGCCGACGGTCTGTACGTAGTTCATCGACTGCAGCTGGTTGACGATGAAGAAGTCCTCTCCGTCGCCCGTAGGTGCGAAAGGCCCCGCTTGCCACTCGGCGTGTCGCTGCCGTAGACGCGCGTCTTGCCGCCGCTGTAGTCGGAAATCGCGTCGCCGCCTCGCGGCAATCGTCATGGTCCGTGCCTCCCGGCGGCGCGTAGTCGCTGGACCCGACTGTGCGCTAGTTCGCGTCGGTGACAATCCCAAGGAACGTCTGGTCGAAGAAGATCTGGTCGGCATCGTCGTTGCCGAAGATGCGCGTCAGGTTGCCACCCGTTGTCGGGCCGTGAGCGATCACGCCTTGCAGGCGCATGACCGTGCCGTAGTCGGGGTCGCCGCCGTCGGTCTCCGGGCTGACCGCTCGAAGCCGTTGAAGCGGTGGAAATCGCCGAAGATGTTGACGTTGTGGCCGGCGAGGATCTGCGCATTCGGATCGGTGTTCACGTTGTCGCCGACGCGTAGCATGATCGAGCCCTGCGGCGTGTTGACAGGCCGTGCGCGAGCGTCTCCGGCGCACCCTCGAGGAACAGCACCTTGCCCGAAGCGAGAGATGAGGTCCTCGCCCTGCGCGGAGCTCTCGCGCACCGTGAAGCGCGCGTTGCCGGTCATGCCCTGGATCAGCACGACGCGCGCATCCTCGTCGGTCTCGGTCAGGTAAACGTTGTTCGACGCCCGCGCGCCGATCGTGCCCGCGACGTAACGCTGCGAGTCGATCTCGAGGTCGTTGTTGCCGTTGAGCTGCGCCTGGTTGTACTCGGCGCCGGCACCCGACTGGCTGCCGATGCTGCCGCCCGAGGGCGTACAGGTTGATCGTGTTGCCGATGACGTTGGCCGCGTCGTCTCCCGTGCCCGCCGCCGCGCGCATCGACCAGCGATCCCGCCTTGGTCGCCAGCGCGACGTCGCCCTTGCTGTGGACCGTGTCGATCTTCATGTCGCCCGCGGTCTCGGTAAGGAACACGCCGTAGGTGCCCGAGCCCGCCGGGTTGAACGGCGGTGACATGTAGTTGAACGGCGTCGATTGCCGACGCGGTGTCGGTCGCGTTCAGCACGCCGAGCGTGCTACCGTTCGCGTCGACGTTGATCTCGAGGAAATTGCCGGGCGTGCCGATCCCGCCGCGACCCGACTGATCGTTCGTATCGCCGATGAGGTTATTACCGGCGGTCATCGTGATGTTGCGGGCGGTGACGTCCGCGGTAGCCAGTCGGCCGTCGTCGAGCGCGTCGATGATTGCCGCCGGCGAGTTCAACGTTACGTTACCCGCGGTCGAGCGGATCTGTCCGACCCGGAGGTCGTCGGTCTTCTCGCTCAACGTGATGTCGCCGTTGGTCAGGACATCGATATGATGCTGATCGCCTGGATTCGCGTCGCCCCCGCCAATGATCTCGGTGATGCCGAGCACGTTGACGATCTTCCCGCCACCCGCGAACGGTTCGGCTGCGTTGATGATGATATTGCGTTCGGCGGTGATGCCGGGACGGTAGAGGTGGCCGTTGGTGTCGAGAGCCCTGATATCGTAGGTACTGTCGATGTGATCGGCGCTCGCGCCCTCGTTGGCGAACACGCCCTTGTCCAGGCCAGGTCCGGGCCCGGTCGAATCGCCGTCGAAGTTCGTGAAGAAATAGTCCTGCGTACCCTCGTACTTCACCAGGACCACCCCCGTGTGACCCGAGGTAGCGCCGTTGGGGTAGGTGGTTCCGCTGACGTCGGTCTCGCGCACGCTGCCCCAGAGCTTGAGGTTTGCGTCCCCGGTCGTGCTGACGGCGTCGATGATCACGCCATAGTCCACGCCGGACACCCCCGGCCGCACGTGGGCCGCGGTGTCGCGCAGCCTTGCCTTGACGTCGAGATAGGCGTTGCCCTTGCCGAGGTTCGCGTCACCCTCGGCGAGCACCGTGAAGCGCTGCGCCGGTGTGAGCGAGTGCGTGTCGGTGGGGTTGCCGGTCGGTGCCGGTGCGATGTTGAGCGGCGTGCCCGGATCGCCGACGCTCGCGAGCTGGATGCTGAGGCCGTCCGCCGACTCGATGACATAGTAGTACTGGCCGCTGACGAGGCCGTCGAGGTCGGCGCCGCCCGAGTTGTACCGCACGAGCTCGCCGGTGAAGAACTGGTTCTGACCAAGGTAGATCGAGTCGCCCGAGTCGCTGACACGCGCGCTGATGAAATCGGTGGCGGCCGGAACATTGGCGCTGTCGACGATATCGACGTTGATGCGCGCACCGGTGGTACCAATGTTGCCGTTGTTCGCCTCCAGATCGAGGATGTTGGTGCGAATCAGCGCCGACGGGTCGTTGTCATTCAAGCGGCTTCCCGCCGAGAGGATGTCGCCGTTGACGTCGACAATGCGCGTGGTGCCGATCGGATTCTCGATCACGCCGTTGATGAGGACACTCGGCGGATCCAGGTTGAGGTTCCGGATCTCGACGAACGTCGGGGCGACCGTACGTTCGATCTCGAAGGTCAGCGTCCGGGAGTTCGTCTTGAGCAGGTCGACCACCGGGTCGACCGTGGTGTTGACCACGTCGATGCCGTTGACCTTCAGGTTCTTCTTCGAATAGTTGGTGATGCGCACCTTGCTGAAGGTGTCGCGGAACTCCCAGGTGCCGCCGCTGCCGGAGATCGTGCCCGCGCCGGGGCCGCCAGTACTGAAGAGCACCTGGCCCGGGTCGCTGTTGGTAATCGGGTCGACCGAGATCGTGTCGCCGACGTACGCATCCGTGTTAACGACGTCGTTGCCGCTGTTGACGCTAATATTGTCGGCCGTGACGATCTTTCCGTCGCTGTCGACCACCAGCACCGGAGACAGGCCGGACAGGATCACAACGTCCGAGCTGAAGGCGATCGTATTTGCATCGATCCAGGGGTCTTCGCCGTTGTCGGCAGGCCCGCCGTGTTCCGCGGCGCCGCCGCCGGCCAGCGAACGCCTGCTGACGTCGGCATCGGCGCTCACATCGATCGAGCCGTTGGTGGTGTCCACGTAGAACGCGAGGTGGTCGTAGCTGCCGCCATCGGCGAGAACCGGGTCGGATGGCTTACGCGGCCCCGCCGTGACGCGAGCGCTCGCCGCGCCGACGATCTGTGAATCGAGGTGCGTGTTGTTCGTGGCGTCCGCGTCGACGTGGCCGAACAGCCCGGTCGAGCGCGAGAAGGCGTTGTCGGCGCTGGTGTTTACGCCCGAGTACTTCACGATGAAGTCCACGCCCTCGTAGCCGGTGACCGACGCGTTCGCGTCGAGCAATACCTTATTCGCGGTGTCGAGGTTGACCGATGCGTCCCCGTTGGAGATCGCGACGAACCCCGCGCCATAGCCGCGGCCGCTCGCGTCCGCGAAGAGCTGCGACGTGGTCGCCGACAGCAGGACTGCGCGCGCGTCGAGCGACGAGGCGCTCTCCAGCTGCACCTGCGAAAGGCCGCTGTTCGTGGTGATGCTGGCCGTGGCGTCGCCGTCGCCGCCGAATCCGAGGCCGCTCGACTTGGCGTTCGCGGTTTGCTTCTCCTTCACGTCCGCCTTGATGCTGATCGTGTCTCCGGCGAGCACGTCGGCGTTCGCCTTGACCGTCGCCTTGGTCGCGTAGTCGATCGTCGTATTCGCGTGCGCGTTGGCGACGCCGACGAAACCGCCGGTAATCGATGACGTCGCGACGCTCGACTGGCTGAACGAATTGGCGGAGAGGGTGAAGTCACCGCCGGCGATGATGCGCGTGTCGGTATCGACATACGCGTCACTGGTGTTGGTCTGGTTGCTGTGCGAGTCGGAATCACTCCACCCGACCAGCCCACCGCTGGCGTTGCTGGCGCTGGCAGTCGCGTTGGTGGTCGACCAGGTCTCGATCTCGACGTCGCCGCCCGCGCGCAACTGCCCCGCGTTGACATAACTCTTGACGGTCGGATTGTCGTTGATCGTCGCATCGTTGACTTTGACGCTGATCAGCCCGCCGCCCGAGCCGTTCGCGGCCGCGGACGAGGTGCCGTCTCCGATCGGTGGCGAAATGATATTCAGTGGCACGCCGCCCGGTCCGAGCAGCGTTGCGCCGACGAGATCGCCCGTGAGATCGATACGCAGAATCTCCTTGCCCGACGCCGCGCCCAAATCGACGCTTTCCGGGCCGATGAAATGGTTGCCTCCGGCGCCCGCCGCCGCGGTGAGATCGAGCACAGGCCCGCCCGGGGTGGCGGTCAGCTCGAAGGTGTTGGCGTCGTCGATGCCGTCGAGATGGACATAGAACGTCCTGCCGTCCATGCTGACCTGGTTGCCGCTATCGAGATACGTCATCGGCAGGTCGGACGGCCTGATCAGGCTATGGGTAACGCCCGCGCCGGCCGCGCTCTTGTCGGGCGAGAGCGCGATAGTGCTGCTTTCAAACGACTTGGTGTATGGGTTACCGGCCTCCGTGACAACGTTGTCCACGGATAGCGTCAGCATCGTCCCCGAAATGCTGGAGATCGTGTAGGTAGCGTTATTGCCTCCGGCGCCGGTCACCGTGATTGTCTGACCGCCACGGAAGCCTTCGTCAAACCAATTGACGGCGTCTAACCGTTGGATCCTGTCGTTGTTCCCACCACCGCCGTCATTGAGGAAATTGACACTGATGTTGCTGGCAAACGCGTGCAGTGTCAGCGTGCCGCCACCGCTACCGGTGCCGTTGTCGACGTCGGCGACCTTATAATTCTGCCCGCTGCGCAGACCGCCAATCTCGGCGCCAGCCAGATTGATTGACTTGGTCTCGGGACCTTCCTGAATCACCGTTCCATTCGTGGTCAGTATGAGCGTCGTCGCGCTCACGCCGCTGGCCGCGATGGTGTATGTGGCGTTGTTGTTTCCGGCGCCAGTGACGGTGATCTGCCGGCCCGGGGCATAACCCTGGTCCAGCCAGCTCAGGCCGTCGCTCCGACTGATTGTGTCGTTGTCGCCGTTGTTGCCAAACGTGACGGCAGTCGTGACGGACGCGCTGTTGCTGTAGCGGACGATGGTGCCGTTGCTGAATCCGGTGCTTACCGGGTGGCCCTCGTTGGAGTTGTCCTCGATCGTGTTGACGAACTGGATGTTGTTGGCGGACCCGCTGTTGACAAGCGTGGCAATGCCTTCGCCGTTCACGGCGCCAGATACGTCCACCTGCAAGCTGCTGAACGCTTTTTCCGTTTGCGGCGCGTGATAGGTGACCGCAAGGTCTTCGCTGAAACCGTGTCCGGTTATGTCAATCGAATTGTCACTGTCGGGCGTGAAGGCACGCAGGGGGCTCGGGCCGGTCGGATCGTAGGTGGTCAGCTTGATCCGCTTGCCGTCGAGAACCAGAACCCAATAGCTGGAATTCTCGGCCAATCCACTGACCGTCGTACCGCCTTCGCCCTTGATGTAGACCACCTTGTCGCCCGTGACGAAGTTGTGCGGGGCAGCGAAGATGATCGTATCGGTCAGCGGGTCGATGCTGGCGCCATCGAAGGTGGCGCCGAGAGCCAGATTGTTCGGATCGTCGGCAGCGGGATCGCCGGACTGCGGGACGATGACGCCGTACTCACGGTCATTGAATACGCCGAAATGCGACGTTCCGCTGTAGACGACCGTGTCGCCCGTAGTCAGGCCGTGATTGTGCACCTCGATGGTGTCGCCATAGACGTCGTCGTTGTTATCCGGATTCGTCGACAGGACACTGGTAGTCCGGTACATCGCCGTCGATCGGTTCCGCGGTGGCGACAACCGAGACGTCGCCGCCCGCGCGAACATCCGATGCCACTATGTACGAGTTGACATCCGGGTGAACCGTGGTCGTCGACTGCGTTCCGCCGAGCTCCACGCCGCCCACGCCGACACCCTTGACGACGGAATCGGCCTCGGAACGTGCCGTCGCGTCCACATCGATGTTGCCGCTGACGGCGACGGTGCCGCTGCTGCTATATAACCATCCACCATCGGATTCACGATTACCGTAGCCGTATTGGTGCCAGCGGCGAGCAGCCCGCCGGTCACCGCGGTCACCGACGCGTGGCCGCGTCGGTCGACATGGCGGTATGTCCAGGTTAACCGCGCCGGGCGCGTTGTCATCCCCGACGATCTGCCCGTCCAGATGCGCGCTTACGCTGCCGTCGGCATGCGCCTCGGCCTCCGTCAAGCCAATGCCGACAATGCCGCCGTTCGCGCCGGCCGACTTGGCGCGCGCCTTGTTGTTACCCTGGGCCGTGATCGCCACGCTGCCGCTGTTGGCGATGACTTCGTCGGAGGCCACCGCCGCTTCGACCGTCGGACTGTTTGTCGCACTCGCGAACGCACCGCCGATGGCCGCCCCACCGAAAGCCGTGGTGAAGGACGTTGCCGCGGCACCGTAATCGTCCGGCGCGCCGACATTGGCCTTCGCCGACACGTCGAGATTGCGCGCGCGGATGTTGCCCTTGACGACCCTGGCACGCACTTCGGGACTCAGATTGACCTCGGTCTTCGACAATCCGCCGGCCAGCGCGCCGACGGCCGCGCCGATCACCTTGCTGTTGACATCGGCGGTCGATTCCGCGTTGACGTCGACGTCGCCGGTGCCCGTGAGCTTGACATTGGCGCCGGTGCCACCGTCGCCGACCGAGGCGACCACTTCACCGGTGACATCGACAAATGCGAAATTCACGCTCGCCGCCACGAGGCCGCCGGCCAGGCCGAACGCCGTGCCGGTGGCAACGATGGTGGATTCCGCCGTGACATCAAGTCCGCCGACGCTGTCGCCCCCGTCCTGCCCGATGTTGACGTTGTTACCGACGAAGGCCTTCACCTCGGTGGCACCGGAGTCGTCGACGTTCAGCTTGGTAAACGAGGCGCCGCCACCGATCGCACCGATCGCGACACCGATCGTGCGCTCGACGAAGTGCTGGCTGGCGCTGGCGTGGATGTCGATCAGCGAGGCGCGGTGCACGATCGCGTTGTCGATCAGGCCAGCGGTCGTGGTGCTCGAGTCGTTGACGACGACCACCGCAGCGCCGAGCCCGACCAGCCGGCGGCGCCGGCGAAGGCGGTGTCGTCCACGCTTTCGTACAAATTGGCATGAATGCCGAGCGTGCCGCCGGCGGACAAGGTGCCCCCCGCGGTCGCCGAGACGTTCGACGCGACGTTCATGATGCCAATACCTGCGCCGATGCCGGCCAGGCCAATGGCGACGCCGCCCTGCGTCATCGTCATGTGCAGGTTCTCGCGCGCGCTGACGTCGATGTCGCCGGTATTGGTCGTGACCTCGGCGCCGCCGCCGATGGCCGCGTTGGTGCCGACCGTGGGGCCGACGAGCGTGCCCTGCAGGGTCGAACTGCTCGGCGTCTTGGTCGCAAAGCCACCGGACCCGCTGAGCGCAGCGTAGTTAACCGCCGAGACGCGATCCGACGAGTTGTGCGCGGTGTCGACGTCGTGCGCCCCGGTGTCGATGCCTTGGTCGTCGCCGGAGGAACCATCGTCGTTCAGCAGGTTGACCAAATCGTTTCCTGCGCCGCGCCGGATTCAGCCGCGCTGGCGTCGGCGGTGTCGCCACCGCCCTCTTCCTCCAGCGCATCGGCCGGTGCGCCGCCGTCGCCCTCGTAATTGCTGCTCAAGGCGGTTCCGACCGTCCAAACCGACACCGCGCCCGTCAAGCCCACCAAGCCAAGGGCACCGCTCGCAGCAATGCTGTCGATCTCCTTGATGCCCATCGCGTTGACGTGCACCGAGTCTTTCGCACCCACCCGCGCACCAGTCTTGATTTCCGCGTTGACGTTGTTGCGCAGCACACCCACGTCCACGGCGCCCGACACGGCGCCCGCGCCGCCGGCGATGCCGCCGGCAAACGTGACCACGCGCGCCTCGTTAGCCGCGTTGACATAGACATCCTGGCGGCGTTGCCCGCCGGATCGACATCGCCGGAGAGCGTGACATTGACGTCAGCATTGCCGATGTAGGCGTGGGTCGACGAGCTGAGGCTCGTCACCGTGATGCCGCCGGCAAGGCCGACGAATCCGCCACCTGCCGCAACGGCAAGATGGAACACCTTCTCGCTCGATTGCGCCTCGACCACAAGCCCGTTGACCGTCGTCGAGTCGAAACCGGTCGCGTTGTTCCCACCGGCCAGCGTACCGGAAAGCGCGGTCACGCCGCTGCCATTGCCACGCGCGTGCACGCTGGCGCCGTCGTCCACGAAGGCCTCGGTGGTCTTGCCGAGGCTGAGCACGCCGACGGAGACGCCCAAGCCCCCGAGGCCAGCGCCTAGAGCGCCGTCGACGATCGTAACGTCGGTCGTATCGACCGCGCGGACAACAACGTTGTCGTCCGCGGTGACAGCCCCGGCGATTTTCGCTGTGGTAGTGTCGTTCACCACCAGTACACCGACCGCGCCGCCAACCCCCACCGTGGCGCCTGCGAGGGCGAAGCCGAGCAGCAGCATGTCTTCCTTCGCGTTGGCCTCGACGGAGACATCTCCCGTGGTCGCCGTCACCTCGGCACCAGCATCGATCGAGGCCGTGGTGTTGTTGGTCACCACCGTGACGTCGACCGCCGGCGCCACCGCGCCGCCGCCCGAGAACGCCAAGGCCGCCGCGACCGCCAAGTGGTGGAAATCATTGCCGGCAACGACCGATACGTCCGGGGCAGTGACATCCGCATTCGCACCGATATAGGCCTTGGTATCGTCGTTGATCGCATTGACCACGGCTGTCAACGCCACGGCGGCACTGCCGCTGGCGGCCACGCCCGCGGCGAAGCCATTGACTTGGTCGTAATTGGTCGCGCTGATCGCGATGCCACTCACCGAATGCGTCGCCGGGGAGAGGCTCACGCTGTTGCCGAGCATGCTGCTGTCCGAATCCGGATTGGAAGGCCGGTCCTCACTGTCGCCGTCCCCGACAGTCGGCGCCGAGGAGTTGTCCATTTGCTTCGACTTGACGCGTCCCTGCGCGGCGAGCGTGCCGGCGTCCTGCTCGCCGTTGATGCTGCTCGTCTCGATGCCGCCCTGGTCGCCCGAGGTCGGCGTTTGAACCAGGGTGAACGCACCCGTGGCTGCGTGATTGACGATGCGCCGTCGGCCGTCACCAGCGCGCCTTGCCCGATGAAGGCTTCGGTGTGCTTGTTGGTCACCGTGACCACGCCGCCCGCGGTAATCGCGGCGCTGCCCGAGACCGACAACATGCCGACGATCGCGTTCAGTTCAGTGTGCTCGTCGGCCTGGATGCCGATCGAGCCGTCCGCGTGCACGTTACCGGCGCCTGCCGAATCGTTTCCATCTGCGTCCGGATCGTCGCCGATGAAGGCACGCGTGGTGACGTTGAGCACATGCACGTTGGCATCGACCGTGACGGCGGCATTGGCACTAGCGGTCATGCCGGCGGCCACCGCGGTCAGCGTCTCGCCGGAGCTGGCCTTGATGTCAATGTTGCCCCCGACATCCGAGTGCACGTTCGATTCGATGAACGCATCCGTACGCTTCGTGAACAAGCCCACGTCGGCGCCGACGCCAACGGCCGAGCCGCCGGAGAACGACAGCGAACCGGCCACCGAGACGACGGTCGTATCGTCACTGGCATGGATCGTAAGGGTTCCGCCCGCGTTGACGGTCGAATTGCGGTCGACGAACGCACGCGTGGTTTCGTTGAGAATGTTGATCGTGGCCGCGCCAGCAAGAGCGAAGCTGCTCGCGACGCCGCCCGCGGCGCCAATCGTGATCGCCGACTCGCTCGAGTGGGCGTTAATCGTCACATTGTTGGCGCCGGACTTGGTAGTGACCGTCGCGCCCGCGCCGACATAGGCCTCGACGATGTCGTCATGCACCAGAGTCGTGATCGCCGCCCCGATACCCGCGCTGTTGCCTGCGCCGATCGAGCCCGCGACCATCGTCAAGGCGAGCGTCCCGCCGGCGTCGATATTGACGCCGCCAGTATTGGTGACCTGCGCACCGCTGTCGATGTAGGCGCGCGTCTTGGTATCGATGATCTCCACCGAGCCCGACCCGGCAATGCCGACGCCATCCGTCCCGATGCCGACATTGGCGGAGATCGACAACACGTTTTCGCTTGAATCGGCGGTCACCGAGGTCAGTCCATTCGTGGTGACCTGGGCGTTCTGCCCGACATAGGCGCGGGTGTTCTTACGGACGATGGCGAGGTCGAGGCCCGCGCCGATGCCGGTGCCGCCGATGCCGATACCTACCGAGCCGGCCGCCGACTTGATCACCGTGGTGTCGGTGGCGGAGACTGTCAGCGTGCTGTTGTGAGACACGCCCTGCCCCACCTGGGCGTTGGTGTCAACGAAGGCCTGCGTCGTCGTATCGAAAATGTTGATGTCGACCGAGCCGGCGATGCCCGGCTTGCTGCTGCCGGCGCTGCCGCCCGCCGCCGCGGCGAGTGAAGTGAGCGGGATGCTCACATCACCGATCACGTCGGTGACCTCCTTGGGCAGCTCGACGTCGAGCGTGCCGATGGTGTGCTGGGCCGACACATTCACCGCACCGGTGCCGTCGACGGTTGCTGCCGAGCCGTTCGCGTTGGGGTCGCCGATGCTCGCCGTCGTGTGCGAGCCGCCTGTGCCAGTACCCACGACGTTGATCGCAACCGCCGCGCCGATCGCCGCGCCGCTGCCGGAAAACCCGGCCGAGGCGGCGAGCGCCTGGATGCGCAAATCATGTCGCGCCGTGATATTGACCGGACCCGCACCGCCATGCAGATGAGAGCCGTCGCCCGTCTGCGCCTTGGTTTCGGAATCGACGACGTTGATCGCGAACACGCCCGCAATGGCGACATCGCCACCCTTGTTGCCCGCGACCGAAAGCGCGCGCGCGGAGATGTCGTTGTGATCGCCAACCGGCGTGATCGCCTCAACCGTGATGCCATTGCCGCTGACGTCGGCGCCTGCGCCGACCGTGGCCGTATTTGTGATCGACACGGCGTTGAGCGAGAACGCGGCGGCGATGTTGGCGCTGCCGTCCAGGTCGACCGCCGTGCTGTCGGTACGCGCCTTGGCATCGACGTTCGTCGACGCGCTGACCTGCACCGCGCCACTGTTCGCAGCGACGGTGACGTTGCTTCCGATCGAAGCAGCATTGCTGACCGAGACCACGTCGACCGCGATGCTGGCGGCGATGCCGACGCTGCTGCCGCCGCCGCCCGACTGTCCGCTGGACTGACTGTTAGCGTCGCTGCCGTTATTCTTTGACGTATCGGTCGTCGGGGCACCACCCGTGTTGGAGTTGTTGCTCGTCTGCTCGTCGGCCTTCTTGTCGGCAGTACTGTCGCTGTCGTCGCCGCCGCTCGCGCTCGCGCTCGCTTCCGGCGCGCTCGTCAGGCTGGACGTGGCGAGCACCTGCAGGCTGCCCGCAGTCGCATTCCGGTTCAGCTCGGCCGTCGTCGACCAGCCGTCGGTGATCACAATGGCGAGGCCCGCGCCGATCGCGGCGTCGCTGCCCGCCGCCGCGGCGTCCGCCTTGGTGCGTAAGAAGTCCGCCGTGTGCTTGGCCTCCACTTTGAGCGCGCCGCTGCCCGAGAGACTGCCGGTGCCCGAGCCAATACGCGCCACCGAGGTGTCGTCCAGATCGAGCGCGAGCGCCACCGCCGGCGTCACCGACACCTCGCCGGCCGAGCCTGCTTTCACCTCGGTCACGATCGTGCGCATCGCATCGGACGTCACCGTCACGGTGCCGAGACCCGTGCCCGAGAAGGACACGCCGTTCGAGATTTCGGCGCGGGTGTGGCTATGCGGCAGGATGTTCAAAGCGATCGACGCGCCGACGCCGACACTGCCACCCTTGGCTTTCGAGGTGGCGTTGGCAACGTCGCTTTCGGCATTGACCGCATTGATGAGGACGTCGCCGCCGCCGCTCAACGTCACGGTCCCGCCCGGGACCAGCGCTTCGGTGTGGTTATTGACGATATTGAGCGCGAGCGCACCCGCAACGCTGACCTTGTCGGACGCGGAGCCCGAGTCGGCTTCGGAGCGCACCGCGTGGACCTTCTCGATCACTTTTTGATTGACGTTGCCGTCGTTCGTGAACGGAATCGCGTCGCCCTTGAGGGCGTTGGCGCGCGAGCTGGCCAGCTGGTAGTGGCCGTCGGTCAGGTCGATGGCGTAATAGTTGCCGTGATCGCTCAGGCCGCCGATGACGCTGCCGCCGGCCTCGTAGCGCACGGCGTCTCCCGTCGCGAGTGCTGCGTCGTCGCCCAGATTGAGCACCCGCACGCTCCCGCCCGCCACGAAGGTCACCGTATCGCTGCCCTTCTTCAGCTTCTGGGTGCCCGAGCCGGCCGAGGTGAGGTTCTGCAGGCCGTCGCTGCCGCCGGCCATGGCCTTATCTTTATCGTTGTAAAGCTTGACCGTGCCGTCTTCGCCGACGTTGACCCAATAGTCGTTGCCGTCGGTCAGGCCGATCGTGCCGCCGCTGTTCTGGTCGTACTTGACCTTGTCGCCGGTGCTGAGGCCGGAATCCAGACCAACGAAGATCGACTCGTCGGTCGTGTTGACGACGTCGAGCTGGATCACGGGTGCCGCGATCTCGCGCTCGGTCACCGTCGCTTCGACGACCAGTCCGCGCGCGTTGACCGTCGCGGTGCCGGTCGAAGCGCGATTGGTGATGTCTACGTCGTTGATCGCGACCGCGGCCGCGATGCCCACGGAGCTGGCGTCCACCGCGGTGCCGTCGGCCTTGGTCTTGCGCGCATCGCTGTTGGCCGAGCTGCGCAGCTTCACCTTGCCGCTGGTCGACGTTATCACGGGCGCGCCGACCAGCAACGCCTCGGACGACGTGGTGAACATGTTGAATGCGACCGCTGCGGCGACCTGAACCTTCGAGCTACCGCCGCCGTCCTGGTCTCCGGTCGATGCGTCGGTGGTGCTCGTCTTGTCGGTGCCCTTGTTGCTGTCCTTCGTCGCGCGGTCCTTGCCCAGCGCGAGCTGGTTGTCGGCCTTGTCGTTGACTTTGCCTTCACCAGTATCGGTGTCCTTGTCCTTCGCGCCCTTCGCGCTCGCGCTCGCCTCAGCCTGCGAGGCGGCCGTTCCCACCGCCTTGACGTCGATGTCCCCGCTCGCGGTAACGCTGCGGCTGATCGAAGCTGCTACGGAATCATCGACAATGCCGAGCGCAAGCGACGCGCCGATCGCCGCGGTGCTGGTGCCGGCGGCATCGGCTTTCGCGGTCGTCAGCGCAATCGCGTCCTGCGTCGCGGTCATCGTCAGCTTGCCGCCCAGAGTGAGCAGGCTGCCCGTGCCGATCGTCGTTTTGGTCTCGATGTTGGCGATGGTGATCGCAACGCTCGGCGAAACCGCGGTGCCGCCCGCGGAGCCCGCCTGAGCCACGGTGGTGACCTTGTCGGTCGCCGTGGCGGTCAGCGTGAGGTCGTCCGCATTCAGCAGGTTCGCGCCGTCCGCGATGCCGGCGATCGTCGTGTCGTTGACGATATTCAGCGCCAGCGCAGCGCCCACGCCGACGTTGCCGCCGCCTTCCTGCTTGCCCAGCGCCTTCGTCGTGTTGGCCAGGTTCGTCGTCGCGGTGAGCGAAACGTCCGAATCATTGACGTCGGGCGAGCCGGAATTGACGAGCGCGTTGGCGTCGAGCGTCGAGACGTTGATCGCGAGCGCGCCGGCGACTCCGACGCCGGAGCCGCTCGCCCCGGCCGTGGCCTTGGACTCGAACGTGCTCTCCGGCATCTCGCTTTCGACTTTGATCTCAGCAGCCGTCAGATCGGCGCCACCGCCGATCGAAGCGAGGCTTGCGCTATCGACCACCTGGATCGCGGCCGCCACGCCGACCGCGGTTCCGCCGTTGCTCGTCTTGTGCGAACCATCGGCGGTCGTCGAGACGTCGTGCGTGCTGCTGGCGCTGACGTCGATATCGTTGCCGCCGGTCGAGGTGATCGTGCCGCCGCTGACCTGGGCCTTCGTGTCGCCCGTGACCACGCCGACCGACACGCCCGCCGCAAATGGCAGATCGCCGTCGCTGGTCTTCGCTTTCTCGACCGACTTGCCGTCGTTCGCCTTGTTCGGGTTCGGGTCCGCGAGGCGTTGCTCGCTCTGATTGCTGCCGCCGCCGCTGTCGGCGCCACCCTCGGTCGCCTGCGACTCGGTCGTTGCGGTGCGGTCGCTCGTCGACGAAACCGTGACGCCGGCCGCGGTGATCGAGCCGCCGCTGACCGTGGCCGCCGTGTCGCCCCACAGCACGGTGACACCCAACGTCGCACCGGATTGCGCCGTGCCCCCGGACGCGATGTCATGCACATCTACCGTGTTATCGGCTTCCAGCATCGCCGTGCCGGTGGCATCGATCGAGCCGCCGGACATCGTCAGAGTCGGTGCACTCTTGACGATCGAGACCGCGATCGCCGCGTCCGAACTCGAGCTGCCACCGCTGACGGGGACCGTCGACGCCACGACCGTGAGGTCCGAGCTCGCCTTGGCGAGGAAGTTACCGCCGCTGAGATTGATGTCCGCAGACGAAATGTTGACCGTAGGCGTGTCGAGGACCGTGACAACCACCGCCTTGACCGTCGCGGTGCCGGAATCCGTGTCTGCGGTGATGTCGGTGTTGATCATCGCCTGGATATCCGCGTCCTTGGCGTTGATCGTGGCGTTACCGGTGAGGTCAACCGAGGCGCTCGAGATGCTCAGCACCGCCGTGCCCGACAGGCCGTTGCTGAAGTACGTATCGCCGTGCTCGGTGAACGTGACGTCGGAGCTCGCCAGCAGGGTCACCTTGCCGCCCGTCGCCGTCAGCGTCGCGTTGTCCAGGCTGACCGCGCTGCTCGCATCGGCGAGCAGGCCACCGATGATGCCGCCGGTGCTCTTGGCATCGGCCTTGAGCGTGATGTTCGCCGCGTTGACCGACGAGCCCTGGTCGAGCGTGACTTCCGAATCGGAAATGACGTCCAGATCGTTGTCGCTCACGGTGAATTGCAGGCCGGAGCTGTCATTGACGATGTCCGAGCTGCTGTGCACCTTGACGTCGTGATTCGCGACCGTGCCGCCGTCGCCCGACAGCACGACTTGGTCGTTGCCGAGCCCCAGCGGCAGGCTGATCCCGAGAATCGCGCCGAGATCGAAGTCCTTGCCGCCGGCAAAGTCGATGTCGATCGTCGTGCCGCCGAACAGTGCATCGAGCGTCGACAGCGTGTCCATGTCGACCTTCAGCGTGTCGCCGATGAAATCGATCAGGCTGAGAGTGGAGTTCGACGCGCCGAAGTCGTCGCGCTTGATATTCAAATCGAGGTCGCCCGCCGACGTAATTTGATGTTCGGCCACCAGCGTTTCGGGATCGGTGCCGCTCAGACCGGTGCCATACAGCCGCCAATATGTGTTGCCGTCGTTTTCGGCCTTGAGCGTAAAGTGAGTCGAGGTGACCGCGCTGATGTAGCTATTGATCTGTCCCGTGTCCGTGATGTCTCCGGGCACACCGCTCGAGTTACCGTAGGTCAGATCCGCCGAAAGCAACAACCGCGGCTCGAGCGGCTCGAAGTGCATCGCGCGGCGCTGATCCGCGTATTGCTTCCCGAGCACGCCGCGCTTGCGCCACTCAGCGATGCGCCGGATGCGGTTGGCGAGCGGCCCCCAGAACAGCTGGGCGAGTGTGGGGACGGAAAAGCGCGACGCACGCGCTCGCGACGGCTGGTGATCGATGCTCATGGAACGCTCCTTGCGCGTTGGGCGACGAATGCCGTTGCACGCGCGACCGCGAACCGCGCGGCGTCGGGCCGCGCATTCATGTCATAAATTGGAAACGGGTGGAGAAGCCCGAGCCTGCCAAAGGCTCTGGCGACAGCCTGGCGTGTGATTTTGCCGCTGGACGCGGGCGCGCAAACGGGATTCCCCCCGTGAAGAATCTGGCGTCCTCGCAAAACTCCCCCCACGGCGCCGCACCCCTTTCACTCTTCGCATCGACCAAAACGCATCCGCGGTAGCCGGCCTGCCTCCGGCTAACCTCGCGCGTTACTCGCGGTCTCTTTCCGTTGCTCGCGATCTTCTGTGGTCGCTAAGCCTGGATGGTCAGATACCTGCAAGCGGATTTAGATTAGCAAAATGCAAGGCTTGTGTCAGCCGACTTGTGAATTAGTTCCGGGTCACGACGCATTGCAGCAGTTCAGCAGCAAGGCCAAGTGAGTGCGCGCAAAGCGAATGCGACTTCGTCGGAACGAACGACAACCCGCTAATTGTCTACAAGAATCGGAGCGAGATTCGTATCTGGCGATCGACTACTCGCCCGCGCCGGAAAACGCGAGCACGTCGCCCAGGTAGTCGTCGAGGTCGAGCAGGTCGCGCCGCGCGCGAGAGTGCGCACGCTCGGCACGCCACTGCGCTGCGGCGAAGACCGCTCTGCCGATGGCGAGCGGCAGGCTGTCGAGGCGGCCCAGGCGCGTCGCGGCGAGCGGCAGGAACGAGGCAACCAGGTCCTCCTCGATCGCGAGGATCGCCTCGCAGCTTCCCGGGTCGCCCTGCCTGCCGCAGCGGCCGAACAGCTGGCGGTCGATGCGCGCCGAGTCGTTCAGCTCGGTGGTGATGACGTGCAGCCCCCCCGCTTCGGCGATCCCCGGCGCAAGCTTGATATCGGTGCCGCGCCCCGCCATGTTGGTCGCCACCGTCACGCAGCCCGGTTCGCCGGCGCGCGCGACGATCTCCGCCTCCTCGCGGTCCTGGCGCGCGTTGAGCAGGCGATACGGGATCTGCGCCGCCTCGAGCTCCTGCGCCAGCGCCTCCGAGGCGGCCACCGAGCGCGTGCCAATCAGCACCGGGCGCCCGGCTGCGCGCTGTTGCTTGATGCTCTCGACCACGGTGCGCCACTTGAGCTCGGTGCGCCCGTAGATGCGGTCCGGATAGCGCACGCGGCGCGGCGGCTTGTTGGTGGGGATCTTCGACACGCGCAACCGGTACACCGCCCACAGCTCGGGGGCGACCTCGCTCGCGGTGCCGGTCATCCCCGCGAGGTGAACGTAACGCCGGAAAAAGCGCTGGTAGCTGATGCGCGCCAGCGTCTCGCGCCGGCCCGTGACCTCGCAGCCTTCCTTGATCTCGATCAGCTGGTGCAGGCCCTGCTCCCAGGAGCGGTCGGGCATCAGGCGGCCCGTGTTCTCGTCGATGATCACCACCTTGTCGTCGCGCACCAGGTAGTGCTTGTCGCGCTGGAAGATGTGCAGCGCGCTGAGCGCCTGCCGCACCAGCTGCTCGCGCCGCCGGGGCCCGCGCCACACTCCGCTGAGCAGTTGGCACAGCTCTTCCAGCCGGTCGAGCCCCGCGTCGGTGATCTCGACCCCGTTGTCGCGGATGACGTAGTCATCCTCGCCGAGCTCGCGCGCGAGGCCCAGCGCCTGCTTGTGCAGCGCTTCCTCCTGGCCCTGCTTGGCCTCGGTCGACAGGATAAGGGGCGTACGCGCCTCATCCACCAGCACGCTGTCGGCCTCGTCGACGATCGCGAACTGCAGCCCGCGCAGCAGCAGGCGCTGCGCGGCGCCCTCGCCCGAGAGGGCGTCCATCTTCATCGCGATCGCGCGCGGCTTGCCGCCGAGCACCATACGGTCGCGCAGGTAGTCGAAGGCGATTTCCTTGTTGCTGCAGTAGGTGACGTCGCAGCGGTAGGCCGCGCGGCGCAAAGCGGGGTCCATGCCCTGCTTGACGCAGCCTACGCTCAGGCCGAGCGCGCGGAACACCGGCCCCATGGTTTCCGCGTCGCGCTCGGCAAGGTAGTCGTTCACCGTAACGATGTGCACCGCGCGCCCCGCCAGCGCCGCGGTGGCGGCCGTCAGCGTGGCGGTGATGGTCTTGCCCTCCCCGGTCTCCATCTCGGCCAGCATGCCGTTCAGCATTGCCCAGCCGCCGATCAGCTGCACGTCGAAGTGGCGCTGGCCGACGCTACGCCCGGCCGCCTCGCGCACCAGCGCGAAGCACTCGGCCGCGAGCGCCAGGTCGCGAAATCCCGCGCGCCGCAGGCGCGGCCGCAGCTCGGCGGCGCGCTCGAGCAGCTGCTGGTCCGTGAGCGCCTCGAGCCCCGCCGCGGCGGCCTCGGTGGCCGCGACGATGCGCGCCAGGCGCCTGACGCCGGAGCTCGCCCAGCCGGTGAAGTAGCGCGCCGCGCCCATCAGCCGCTCGAGCCGGCCCAGGCGCGCTTCCGGGCGCTCCGGGTAGCCGGTGCCTCGCAGGGCGCTCAAGCCCGCTGCCATCAGACCGCGAAGCGCCTCAGGAATAGCTGCCTGACCGAGCGGTAGATGCGCCAGGCGAGCGGCTCCGAGCCGAGCTCGAAGCGCGCGTAGACGTGCTCGCCGAGCACGAAGGCGTGCGTCGCCGGCAGCGCGAGCTCGAACTCGAACCAGGTGTTGAGGGTTTTCGCCTTCTTCATGTCCTGCGGATCGAGCGGCGCGGGCCCGCCGCCGACGCTCGACATGGCGAGGTTCGTCACCCGGTCGCTCGCCGCCGGAACCTCCCGTACGATCTCTGCGTCGAAAGTCTCGTACATTCGGCCCGCGAGCTTGACCCGCACCTGCCGGGTGCGCGTCTTGACCAGGTCGATGTCGTCCTGCGAAACCAGCACCCGCGCGGTCACGGTCGCGGCCGGCACGACGTAGCCGACTTCCTGCCCCTTGCGCAGGAAGCGGTCGGGCAGGTCGGCTGCCGCCGCGCTCAGCACGAAGCGGCCGCTCACCGGGCTGCGGATGGTGAGATCGCGCTGGCGCACGCGCGCGTCCTCGAGCTCGCTGCGCGTGGCGCGGATTTCCTCGCGCGTGATCTCCCAGCGCACGCGGCTGGTCTGCAGCTCGGCATGCGCGCGCGTCTCGAGCAGCCGCAACTGCGCTTCGAGCACCCGAATCTTGGGCTCGAGTTCGAGGTTCTCGGCCACGATCAGCGGCCGGCCGCGCTGCACGATGGCCCCCGAGTTGACCGCCACCGTCTTGACGAAGCCGTCGGCCCCGGCGCGCACCAGGGCGTCGTCGGGCACCCAGATCACGCCCTCGGCCCGGCTCCACAGGGGAACCGGGACGACAAACAGCAGCGCCGCGAGCGTGCCGATGATCGCCGCGGTGACGCCCAGCGCGCGCATGCGATTGCGGCGCAGCCGCGCGTGCGCCACCAGGTAGCCGACGCCCTTCGCCACGGGAATCACGAACGAGGCGAACAGCGCCCACAGCGCGAGCAGCACGCCGATGATCATGTACTTGCTGGCGATGAACAGCGCGATCGCCAGCATGACGAAGGTGCGATACAGGAACGAGGCGATGGCGAAGAACACGAACCAGCGCTTCTCGCCGCGGCTCGCCTCGAGTTCGGGAAGCTTGAGCCCGAACAGCTTCGTTTCCGTGAGGTGGGCCAGGTACTGCTGCGCGCGATTGCGCAGGTTCGGGATCTGGATCAGGTCGGACAGGATGTAGTAGCCATCGTAGCGCAATAGCGGATTGGCGTTGAAGAACACCGTCGACACGCCGGCGATCAGCATCACGTTGTAGAGCACCGCGCGGAACACGCCGGGCTGGACGTCGAGCCACAAGAACAGCGCGAGCGAGGCGATGAACACCTCGACCACCATGCCCGCAGCGCCGACCAGGACCCGGCGCCTTGTGGCGCGGAAGGCGCTGGCGGCAGTGGCGTCGACGTACGGGATCGGCATCAGCACGAGGAACATGATCCCCATCTCGTGCACCTCGCCGCCCCAGGCCTTGGTGGCGCAGGCGTGGCCGAACTCGTGAAACAGCTTGAGCAGCGGGAAAGTGAGCCACATGAGCAGCAGGTTCTGCGGCGCCAGCACCCGGTCGGAGAAGTCCTTGCTCAGCTCGGGCCAGTGCTGGGCGACGGTGAACACGGCGCTGCCGACGACCAGGGACCACAGCAGGAACCCGATCCAGCCGAACAGCGGCCGGTACCACTCCAGCCAGCGCTCGAGGAACCGGTCGGGGTCGATGAGCGGGATGCGCACTGCCATCGGCGAGAGCAGGTTCTGCTTCCAGGTCTTGCGCGCGCCCTTCTTCGCGCGCCGCAGGAGCTCGGCGACGTCGGGGGTGACCTCCGACTGCAGCACGTCGGCCGAGTGCAGCTGGCCCAGCAGCCGGATCATCTCGTCCTGCGTCGGCGCATCGTCGCCGAAGCGCGCGATGGCCGCGTCCCAGATCTGCTGCACGCTGCGGCGGCCGTCCATGAGGCCGATCGCGTAGTGCGCCACGGGGTTGAAGCGATGCATGCGGCGCGAGACGCGGTCCTCGAGCACATACCACAGCTCGCCACGGTAGTGATGGCGGTGGATGCGAACGTGGCTGCGCAGCCGCGGCCGCAGATCGCAAACGCGGTACCAGGAGGGGCTATGCAGATCGGTGGACATGCTGTGACGCGCTAGACGCCGCGGCTCACGGCATCCACGACCAGAGCCACAGGCGCACCCAGTCGGTGAAGCTGTGGGTCCAGATCCAGACCAGCTTGCGGTCGTCGATGTGGATCTTGCCCACGCCCTCCATGCCCGGCCGCAGGCGCGGGCCCGGCGCCTGTGCCAGCGCCGCCTCGACGCGGAAGAAGTTGCGCCCTTCCTTCGCGGTGTTGACCGGCGTGATCTTGCTGACCGTGAAGGCGAAGCGCTGGCCCGGGATCGACGACACGGTGAGCTCGCCGCGCTGGCCGAGCGCCACCTCGGCGATGTCGCGTTCGTCGATCTGCAGCGCGACTCGATAGTCGTTTATCGGTGCGATCTCGAACAGCACCTGGCCGCGCTCCACCGGGGAGCCGAGGCTTTGCGACAAGTCGCCGCTCACGATCAGCCCGTCGAATGGCGCCACCATCAGGGTGCGCGCCAGCTGCTCGTCGACCAGTGCCAGCTGCGCCTCGCTCTGCGCGATCTGCGAGCTGACGATCTCGGCCTGCGCGCGCTCATGGTTGGCCATCGCCTCGCGGTACTGCCTGATGTACTGCTCGCGCTGGCTCGCGAACTTGACGTGCTCGAGCCTCAGATCGCGGTCGTCGAAGCGCCCGATGATCTGTCCCTTGGTGACCTTGTCGCCGGCGCGCAAGGCCGCCTCCTTCACGTAGCCGTTGATCGGCGCGGTAATCGCGCGCTGCACCGCGCCCTCGATGGTCGCATTGCCCGAGACGCGATAGGCGCCGGTGGCAAAAGCAAGGAACACGGCCAGCGCCGCCAGGCCCAGCGCGCCGAGCTTGAGCCCCGCGTGCCCTGCGCCGACGAGCTTTTCCCACAGCCCCTTGGCGGAGCGGCCCGCGTGCAGCGGCAGGCTGATTTCGTTGCCGCGCTTGAGCTCGACGATCGGGCCCGCGACCGAGGCCACGGCCGCGCAGACCTCGAGCGTCGGCACATCGAAGCGGTAGCCCTTGGCGCGCTCCAGGGTCAGGGCCCCGACTACGCGCTCGCCGTGCAGCAGCGGAAAGGTCGCGGCGCTGCCCGCCTCGGACTCGTGCAGCAGCGCCTCGTGCGCGCGCGCGACCACCGGGCGTGCGTCCTGCTCCGGCGGGTAGACCACGGTCTCCTCCTGGTCCACCGCCTCCTCCATCGCGCTTTCGACGGCGCGCAGCAGGTTGGCGCGCTGCTCGAACTGCGCCGAGTGCGATACCGCGCGCAGCTTGATGCGCTTGCCGTCGAGAATGCCGAGCGATACGCGGTCGCAGCCGAGCTGGGCCGCGAGCTCGGTCACGAAGGCGGTGGCGCTGTCGCTGAAGTGCGGCTGCTCGAGCAGCGTGGCCACCAGGTCGAGGGCGAATTTCAGGCGCTGGCGTTCGGCCTGCTGCGGATCGGCGTGGCGCCGCAGCAGCACCTCGAGCCAGCCGGAGCCCCACTGCAGGTCGCGGATCGCCGCCTGCAGCCGCGCCTCGGGCCGCGAGTCGATGTCCACCCCGACTACGCCGTGCACCTTGCCGTCCACGCGCACCGGGTAGGCGAGTTGGTAGCGCGGGCCGGCGGCGTCGGGGGGCTGGGTCGCGCTCTGGGGCTCGATGATGCCGCGCCCTTCCTTCAGCGCGCGCTCGCTGATCGAGGCCAGGCGCGCACGGTCGACCGGCTGCTCCGGCAGGAACGCGACCGGCGCGTAGGTCGAGGTCCCCGGCTTGAGCAGGATCACCACGCCGTCGGACACGCCACCGATCATCTGCGCCTGGATCGTCAGCCAGCTACGGCAGAAGTCCTCGGGCGACTGGTCGCCCGCGAACCGCCGCCAGGCCTGGTCGTAGGCGCGCCGGCCGGCAAGGTCGGCCACCTGCGCCTGGCCGTACTGCTCGTGGATTTCCGGTTCGACCGAGCTCATGTGGCCTCAGGATACCCCGACGATGACGCCGGGCGACATCGCGCTAACCCTTCGTGCTCGCGGCCGCCGCTCCGGTCTCGATGTTGAGCGTGCCGAAACGCTTCTCGTACTCGGTCACGACGTTGCCGAGCAGCATGCTCAGGCGCTTGGCGGCGAACGGGCTGATGACGATGCGGTCGGTGAGCTGGATCGTGACCTCCTTCTGGCCCCGGTTCCATGCCTGGTTCATGCCGAACAGCAGCACGACTTCCTCGCGCGTGCTGGTGACGTTGCAGACGTTGGCGTAGGAGCTCTTCATGTTCGAGTCGTCCCACTTGATCTTCATCGCCGCCATGTCCGGCTGCATTTGCGGGGTATCGGCTTTGGTTGCCATGATCTTGCGCGCTCCTGCTCTACGATTGGGGAATTGGAAGGTAATTCCGATCACCGCTTGACCGCGGCAGCGGCAACCCTATGATACTTGAGCTTATGTTACCTACGGCCACTCGCCACGGCGATGGGCTTGGCCTATACTAACGCCTTGATTTATTGCGGTTTGTTTTGGCCGAAGCGCTGTGTTAATTTAGGTCAGAGACTGGGGCGTGGTCCTAGCCTTGACTGCGCCTCTTCTGTACGCCTGCAGCGCCCACGCGCTGCACGGCGGTCAACCGGCCCGGCACCCGGCCAATCGAACAACGGAGCGAAGAACCGTGTTGACCGATCACGACGTCTATCTGTTTCGCGAAGGCTCGCACGGCCGGCTGTACGACAAGCTCGGCTGCCATCTTTCGTCCGACGGCAAGAGCGCGCAGTTCGCGGTCTGGGCGCCGAACGCGCAAACGGTGTCGGTGATCGGCGAATGGAACGGCTGGGACCCGGGCGCGCACCCGCTCGCGGTGCGCGCCGACGGCAGCGGCGTGTGGGAAGGCAAGGTGGCCGGCGTCGGGCGCGGCCAGGCCTACAAGTACCGCGTCCACTCCAGCGTCGGCGGGCACGTGGTCGACAAGGCCGATCCGTTCGGCTTCTACTCCGAGCACCCGCCGGCGACCGGCTCGCGCGTGTGGACGCTCGATTACGAGTGGAACGACGCCGAGTGGATGAAGACGCGCGCGGCGAGGAACGGTCTCGATTCGCCGATGGCGATCTACGAGCTGCACCCCGGCTCGTGGCGGCGCAAGGACGGCGAGTTCCTCACCTACCGCGAGCTGGCGCACGCGCTGGCCGAATACATGAACTGGATGGGCTTCACTCACGTCGAGCTGATGCCGATCACCGAGCATCCGTTCTACGGCTCCTGGGGCTACCAGACCACCGGCTACTTCGCCCCCACCGCGCGCTACGGCACGCCGCAGGACTTCATGTACTTCGTCGATCACCTGCACCAGCAGGGCCTGGGCGTGATCCTCGACTGGGTGCCGTCGCATTTCCCGACCGACGCGCACGGGCTGGCGTACTTCGACGGCACGCACCTGTACGAGCACGCCGACCCGCGCCAGGGCTTCCACCCCGAATGGGGCTCGAGCATCTTCAATTACGGCAGGAACGAGGTACGCGGCTTTCTCATGTCCTCGGGCCTGTTCTGGCTCGACAAGTACCACCTCGACGGGCTGCGCGTGGACGCGGTGGCGTCGATGCTCTACCTCGACTACGCGCGCAAGGAAGGCGAGTGGATCCCCAACCGTTACGGCGGCAGGGAAAACCTGGAGGCGATCGATTTCCTGCGCCAGATGAACGAAGCGGCCTACCGCGACCACCCGGACACCGTCACCATCGCGGAGGAGTCGACCGCCTGGCCGATGGTGTCGCGCCCGGTTTACGTCGGCGGCCTGGGTTTCGGCATGAAGTGGAACATGGGCTGGATGCACGACAACCTGCTCGTACATGAAAGAGGACCCGATCAACCGCAAGTACCACCACGGCAAGCTCACCTTCTCGCTGATCTACGCCTTCAACGAGAATTTCGTGCTGCCCCTGTCGCACGACGAAGTGGTGCACGGCAAGGGCTCGCTGATCGGCAAGATGCCGGGCGACGGCTGGCAGCAGTTCGCCAACCTCCGGGTGCTGTTCGGCTACATGTGGGCCCACCCGGGCAAGAAGATGCTGTTCATGGGCGACGAGTTCGGCCAGCGCCGCGAGTGGAACCACGACGACCAGCTCGAATGGTGGGTCAACGATCGCCCCGAGCACGCCGGGTTGCAGCGCTTCGTCAAGGACCTGAACCGGGTCTACCGTGAGGAGCCCGCGCTGTACCAGGTCGATTTCTCCTGGGAAGGCTTCGAATGGATCGACGCGAGCGACGCGCTGTCGAGCGTGATCGCATTCCTGCGCAAGCCCAAGCCGGGCGCCGGCGCGCCGCTGCTGGTGGTGTGCAACTTCACTCCTTTGCCGCGCACCAACTACGTGGTGGGCGTTCCGCAGCCCGGGTTCTGGCGCGAAATCGTCAACAGCGACGCGGCCGACTTCGGCGGCGCCGGCTGGGGCAACCTGGGTGGCGTCGAGTCGGCGCCGGTGGGCGCGCACGGCCGCCCGAACTCGATCAGCCTGACCCTGCCGCCGCTTTCCGCCCTCATTCTCAAGCATGAGCCGCATGGCTGAGACCCGGCGCCCGCGCAAAGGCGACGACGACGGCCGCGTGCGTGCGGTGATCGACGCCGTGTTGCCGTGCGTCGACGGCGGGCGCTTCGCCGCCAAGCGCATCGCCGGCGAGCGCTGCGAGATCGAGGCCCACTGCCTGACCGACGGGCACGACGTGCTGCGCGTGGTGCTGCGCTGGCGCGCCGAGGACGAAAAGGACTGGCGCGAGGTCGAGATGAAGCCGCTCGGCAACGACCGCTACAGTGCCGCCTTCGTGCCGCCCGCGCCCGGACGCTACCGCTATACGGTGACCGCCTGGGTCGACCATTTCGAGTCCTGGCGCCACGAGCTCGAGCGCCGCATCGACGCAGAGGACATCCGCAGCGCCGCGCTGGCCGGCGCCGAGCTGATCGAGGCCGCCGCCGGGCGCGCCGCCGACAAGGACCTCAAGACGCTGCTCGACTGGGCCGCAAGGCTGCGTGCCGGCGCGGGCAAGAAGTCCGGCGACGCTCGGACGCTGCAGGCGCTGGCGCTGGACGAGACCCTGGCCGAGGTCGCGGCGCGCTACCCCGATCGCGGGCGCGCCGCGACCTTCCCGCTCGAGCTGCCGCTGATGGCCGACCGCGAGCGCGCGCGCTACAGCACCTGGTACGAGCTGTTTCCGCGCTCGGCCTGCCCTACGCCGGGCAAGCACGGAACGTTCAAGGATGTCGAGGCACGCCTGGCCTACGTCGCCGAGCTCGGCTTCGACGTGCTTTATTTCCCGCCCATTCACCCGATCGGGCGCGAAAAGAGGAAGGGCAAGAACAACTCGCTCACGCCGCAGCCGGACGACGTCGGCAGTCCGTGGGCAATCGGCGCGAAAGAAGGCGGCCACAAGGACATCCTGCCCGCGCTCGGCACGCTCGAGGATTTCCGCCGCCTGGTGAAGAAAGCGGCCGAGCACGGGATCGAGATCGCGCTCGACATCGCCTACCAGTGCGCGCCGGACCATCCCTACGTCAAGGCGCACCCGGAGTGGTTCCGCATCCGTCCGGACGGCAGCGTGCAGTACGCCGAGAACCCGCCCAAGAAATACCAGGACATCTATCCGTTCAATTTCGAGAGCGAGGACTGGCAGGGCCTGTGGGCCGAGCTGAAGAGCGTGCTCGACTACTGGATCGAACAGGGGGTGAAGATCTTCCGCGTCGACAACCCGCACACCAAGGCCTTCCCGTTCTGGGAATGGGCGATCGGCGAGATCAAGCGCAAGCACCCCGAGGTCATCTTCCTGGCCGAGGCCTTCACCCGGCCCAAGGTGATGCACCGCCTGGCCAAGCTCGGCTTCTCGCAGTCCTACACCTACTTCACCTGGCGCAACACCAAGCACGAGCTGACCGAGTACTTCAGCGAGCTCGCGCACGGCCCCGGGCGCGAGTACTTCCGCCCCAACGCCTGGCCCAACACGCCCGACATCCTGACCGAGAACCTGCAGTTCGGCGGCCGGCCGGTGTTCATGGCGCGCCTGGTGCTCGCCGCCACGCTCGCCGCGAGCTACGGCATCTACGGCCCGGCCTTCGAGCTGATGGAGGCCGCGCCGCGCGAGCCCGGCAGCGAGGAGTACCTCGACTCGGAGAAATATCAGCTTCGGGCCTGGGATCTCGATCGCCCCGACAGCCTGCGCGCCTTCATCGCGCGCGTGAACCGCATCCGGCGCGACAACCCGGCGCTGCACTCGGACGGGAGCCTGCGAGTTCGTGCCGACCGACAACGAGCAGCTCATCGCCTACCTCAAGTCGGCGCCCGGGAACGACGACGTGGTGCTGACCGTGGTCAACCTCGACCCGCGCAACACGCAGTCGGGCTGGCTCGAGCTCGACGCAGGCGCGCTCGGCATCGACCCCGACAAGCAGTTCCAGATGCACGACCTGCTCTCCGGTCAGCGCTTCCTGTGGCAGGGCGGGCGCAATTTCGTGCAGCTCGACCCGCAGCGCGCGCCGGCGCACATCTTCCGCCTGCGCCGGCGCGTGCGGCGCGAACAGGACTTCGACTACTTCCTGTGAGGCGAGACCTGCAATGAATGCGCCCGCGACCGGCAGCGTCGAGACCCGCACCCGCGAAGAAAGCGCGGCGGCGGCGTCCGACCCGCTCTGGTACAAGGACGCGGTCGTCTACCAGCTGCACATCAAGGCCTTCTTCGACTCGAACGACGACGGCCTGGGCGACTTCCGCGGCCTGACTTCGAAGCTCGATTACGTCAAGGACCTCGGCGTCAACACGATCTGGTTGCTGCCGTTCTACCCCTCGCCGCTCAAGGACGACGGCTACGACGTCGCCGACTACCACAACATCCATCCGCAGTACGGCACGCGCCAGGACTTCCGCGGCTTCGTGCGCGAGGCGCACCGGCGCAACCTGCGCGTAATCACCGAGCTGGTGGTCAACCATACGTCGGATCAGCACCCCTGGTTCCAGGCCGCGCGCCGCGCGCCGCCGGGCTCGCCCAAGCGCGACTACTACGTCTGGAGCGACTCCGACGCCAAGTACAAGGGCACGCGCATCATCTTCACCGACACCGAGAGCTCGAACTGGACCTGGGACCCGGTGGCGAAGGCGTTCTACTGGCACCGCTTCTTCAGCCACCAGCCCGACCTCAACTTCGACAACCCTCAGGTGATGAAGGCGGTGCTGCGCACCATGCGCTTCTGGCTCGACATCGGGGTGGACGGGTTCCGGCTGGACGCCATTCCCTACCTGATCGAGCGCGAAGGCACCTCGAACGAGAACCTGCCCGAGACGCACGCGGTGCTGAAGCACATCCGCGCCGAGCTCGACAAGAAGTACACCGGCAAGCTGTTCCTCGCGGAGGCCAACCAGTGGCCCGAGGACGTGCGCGAGTACTTCGGCGACGGCGACGAGTGCCACATGGCCTACCACTTCCCGCTCATGCCGCGCATCTACATGGCGATCGCGCAGGAAGACCGGCACCCAGTGGTCGAGATCATGCAGCAGACCCCGGAAATTCCGGACAACTGCCAGTGGGCGATCTTCCTGCGCAACCACGACGAGCTGACCCTGGAGATGGTGACCAGCAAGGAGCGCGACTACATGTACCGCATGTACGCCGCCGACCCGCGCGCGAAGATCAACCTCGGCATCCGGCGGCGCCTCGCGCCGCTGATGGAGAACGACCAGGACCGCATCAAGCTGATGAACAGCATGCTGCTGTCGATGCCCGGCTCGCCGATCATTTATTACGGCGACGAGATCGGCATGGGCGACAACATCTTCCTCGGCGACCGCAACGGCGTCAGGACGCCGATGCAGTGGACCCCGGACCGCAACGCCGGCTTCTCGCGCGCCGACCCGCAGCGCCTGTACCTGCCGCCGATCATGGACGCGATCTACGGCTACGAGGCGGTCAACGTCGAGGCGCAGCTGCGCGAGCCCGCGTCGCTGCTGAACTGGATGAAGCGGCTGCTCTCGGTGAGAAAGACGAGCCAGGCCTTCGGCCGCGGCAAGCTCGTTTTCCTGCGCCCGGGCAACCGCAAGATCCTGGCCTACCTGCGCGAGCTGGGCGAAGAGGCGATCCTGTGCGTGGCCAACCTGGGCCGCTCGGCGCAGCCGGTCGAGCTGGATCTCTCGCGCTTCAAGGGCCGCGTGCCGGTCGAGATGATCGGGCGCACGCCCTTCCCGCCGATCGGCGAGCTGCCCTACCTGCTGACATTGCCCGCCTGCGGCTTCTACTGGTTCCGGCTCGCGCTCGACGCCGACGTGCCGCACTGGCACGAGGAGCGCCTGGCGCGCGAGGACCTGCCGATGCTGGTGCTGTTCGACGGCTGGACCAGCTTCTTCCGCGAGCGCGTGGTGCCGTGGCGCATCCGCATGGCGGAAAAGACCCGCGCCCAGCTCGAGAACGAGGTGCTCACGCGCTACATCGAGACCCAGCGCTGGTACGGCGCCAAGGGCGAGAAGATCGCCCACGCGCGGCTGGCCGACCACGCGCTGTGGGAGGCAAACCGCGCCAGCTGGATGCTGGCGCTGCTCGAGGTCGACAGCGGCGGCGAGCCGGCGTCCTACTTCGTGCCGCTGTCGCTTGCCTGGGAGGAAGGCGACGAGGAGCGCCTGCGCAGCCTGTCGGGCGCGGCGATCGCCAAGGTGCGCCAGCAGGCCAACGTCGGCCTGCTCGCGGACGCGCTCGCCGACGAGGCCTTCTGCCGCGCGGCGATCGAGGCCATCGGGCGCGGGCTCGAGCTCGCCACCGGCCAAGGCGAGACCCGCGGCACGGTGCGCTTCGCCCCGACTCGCGCCTTCGCCGAGCTCGCGGGCGAGGGCTTCGCCTCGCTGCCGGTCAGCCGGCCGCAGGCGCAGAGCTCGAACACGGTCGTCACGCTCGGCGAGCGCCTGTTCCTCAAGGGCTACCGCCGCATCCGCCCGGGGGTCAACCCCGAGCTCGAGGTCGGGCGCTTCCTGACCGAGGTGGCGCACTTCCCGAACTGCGTGCCGGTGGCCGGCGCGATCGAATACACCGCCGCCGACGGCACCCCGATGACCCTCGCGCTGCTGCAGGGCTACGTCGCCAACCAGGGCGACGGCTGGAGCTACACCCTGGACTACCTCGAGCGCTTCTTCGAGGCGCAGCGCGCCGCCGCCGCGCCGCCGGCCGCGGACGCGCACGGCGCCTATATGTCGCTCGTGCACACGCTCGGAACGCGCACCGCGGAGCTGCATCGCGCGCTGTCGCAGCGCACCGGCGACCCGGCGTTCGAGCCCGAGCCGGTCGCGGCAGACGATCTCGCGCGCTGGAAGCAGCGCGTGCACGACGAGGCGGCGGCCACCTTCGAGCTGATCGAGCATCGCCGCAGCCAGTTTCCGGCGCCGGCGCGCGACGAGATGCTCGTCCTGCTCGAGCGGCGCCAGAAGCTGCTTGCGCGCATCGACGCCTGCCCGCCGCCGGGGCACGGGGCGTCCAAGATCCGCTACCACGGCGACTACCACCTCGGGCAGGTGCTGCTGGACAAGAACGACTTCGTCATCATCGACTTCGAGGGCGAGCCGGCGCGGCCGCTGGCCGAGCGCAGGATCAAGCACTCGCCGCTGCGCGACGTGGCGGGAATGCTGCGCTCGTTCAACTACGCGCAGTGGACCGCGCTGCGCCACGCGGCGCAGGCCCACGGCGACGACGCGCAGTTCGAGCCGCTCGCGCGCGCCTGGGAAGCGGAGGTGCGCCGTACCTTCCTCGGCGCCTACTACGAGGCGGCGCGCGGCGGCGGGCTGCACGAGTGGTTCGACGACGTGCGCGGGCTGCTCGAGCTGTTCGAGCTCGAAAAAGCGCTCTACGAGCTGCGCTACGAAATCAACAACCGGCCGGGCTGGGTTCGCACGCCGCTGCTGGGCATCCTGGCGCTGGCCGGCTGACACCGAAGGGGAACGATCATGGACAAAGTCGACGTGATGCTGGAACCAGTGCGCGTATTCCTGACCCAGATCGGCGCTTTCCTGCCGCGCCTCGCGCTCGCGGTGGCGGTGCTGATCGCGGGCTGGCTGCTGGCCAAGGTCGCGCGCTTCGCCGTGGTAAGGGGGCTGCGCGCGATCAACTTCAACGTGCTTACCGAGCGCGCCGGGATGGACGGCTTCCTCAAGCAGGGAGGGATCGAGTCCGACACCACCGACATCTTCGGCCTGCTGGTGTACTGGCTGGTGATCCTTGCCGCGCTGATCATTGCCTTCAACGGCCTGGGTCTGACCTACATCACCGACCTGCTGCGGGTGGCGATGCTGTTCGTGCCCAAGGTCATCGCCGCGCTGCTGATCCTTGCCTTCGGTTCCTACTTCGCGCGCTTCGTCGCGAGCGCCATCATCGCCTACTGCCGCAACGTCGGCATCCAGGACGCCGACCTGCTCGGCAAGCTGGCGCAGTACGCGATCGTCGCCTTCGTGGTGCTGATCGCGCTCGACCAGGTCGACATCGGAGGCGACATCATTCGCGAGAGCTTCCTCGTCATCCTGGCCGGGGTGGTGTTCGCGCTCGCGCTCGCCTTCGGCCTGGGCGGCAGGGACTGGGCCGCGAGGCGGATCGAGCGCTGGTGGCCGAAGGACGGGAAGGACGCAGAGCGGTGATCGAGCCGATTATTTACCGTGACTCGGCTATGATTGCGTCCTTTCGCGGCCAACCCCTGCAGTGACCCCCACCGGTTCGAGTCCCGCTTCCGCCCCGATCGGCGCGGTCTGGCCCGGGCGTCCCTATCCGCGCGGCGCGAGCTGGGACGGCGAAGGGGTCAACTTCGCCCTGTTCTCGGAATCGGCCGAGAAGGTCGAGCTGTGCATCTTCGACGAGGCCGGGCGGCGCGAACGCCAGCGGATCGAACTGCGCGAGCGCACCGACGCCGTCTGGCACTGCTACCTGCCGGAGGCGCGCCCCGGGCTGGTCTACGGCTACCGCGTGCACGGACCCTACAAGCCCGAGCAGGGACTGCGCCACAATCCGAGCAAGCTGCTGGCCGACCCCTACGCCAAGGACTTTGTCGGCTCGCTGCGCTGGAGCGACGCGCTGTACGGCTACACCGTCGGCCACAAGCGCGAGGACCTCGCCTTCGACCGGCGCGACAGCGCGGCCTTCATGCCCAAGTGCCGCGTGCTCGAGACCGCGTTCACCTGGGGCGACGACCGCCGCCCCGACGTTCCCTGGCACGAGACCGTGATCTACGAGATGCACGTGCGCGGCTTCACCATGCGCCACCCCGAGGTGCCGCAGGCGCTGCGCGGCACCTACGCGGGACTGGCCACCGCGCCGGTGATCGAGCACTTGAAGCGCCTGGGCGTCACCACCGTCGAGCTGCTGCCGGTGCACGCCTTCATCGACGACCGGCGCCTGTTCGAGATGGGGCTGCGCAACTACTGGGGCTACAACACGCTCAGCTTCTTCGCCCCCGAGACCCGCTACTCGGCCTCGGGCAAGGTGAAGGAGTTCAAGACCATGGTGAAAACGCTGCACTCGGCGGGCATCGAGGTCATCATGGACGTGGTCTACAATCACAGCTGCGAAGGCAACCAGCTGGGGCCGACGCTCAGCTTGCGCGGCATCGACAACGCCGCCTACTACATCCTCGCGCCGGATAGCCCGCGCCACTACACCGACTACACCGGCTGCGGCAACACGGTGAACCTCGAGCACCCGCGCGCGCTGCAGTTGGTGATGGACTCGCTGCGCTACTGGGCCGAGGAGATGCACGTCGACGGCTTCCGCTTCGACCTCGCCTCGGCCCTCGCGCGCGAGGGCGGCGCGGTGCAGCCGCTGGGGGCGTTCTTCGACGTGGTGCGGCAGGATCCGGTGCTCAACCGGGTCAAGCTGATCGCCGAGCCGTGGGACCTCGGCCACGGCGGCTACCAGGTGGGCAATTTCCCCCTCGGCTGGGCGGAGTGGAACGACCGCTACCGGGACGGCATGCGCGCCTACTGGAAGGGCGACGGCGGGCAGATCGGCGAGTTCGCGCGCCGCTTCACCGGCTCGGCCGACCTGTACGGCCGCTCCGGGCGCCGGCCGCACGCGAGCATCAATTTCATCACCGCGCACGACGGCTTCACGCTGACCGACCTCGTTTCGTACAACGACAAGCACAACGAGGCCAACGGCGAGGACAACCGCGACGGCCACAACCACAACCTGTCGTGGAACTGCGGCGTCGAGGGCCCGAGCGAGGACCCGGTGATCCTCGAGTTGCGCGCGCGCCAGCGGCGCAACTTCCTCGCTACCGTGCTCCTGTCGCAGGGCGCGCCGATGCTGCTCGCCGGCGACGAGCTCGGGCGCAGCCAGCAAGGCAACAACAACGCCTACTGCCAGGACAACGAGCTCAACTGGCTCGACTGGACGCCAAGCCGGGAGAAGGACGACCTGGTCGGCTTCATCGCGCACCTGGCCGCGCTGCGCCGCGCGCACCCGAGCTTTCGCCGGCGCGACTTCTTCGAGGGCCGGCCGCTGCACGGCGGCGGGGTGAAGGACATCCAGTGGCTCAAGCCCGACGGCAAGGAGATGAGCGACGACGAGTGGGAGCACGAGTCGGCGCGCAGCCTGGGGGTGTACCTCTCCGGCGCCGGCCTGACCGACGTCGACCGCTACGGCAAGACCAAGCACGACGACGATTTCCTGCTGCTGTTCCATCCGCACCACGAGGATTCCGCGTTCGTGCTGCCGGCGATTCCGGGCGAGCCCTGGCGCGCGCTGTTCGACACCGCGCAGGAGCCCGCCATGCCCGATGCGCGCAAGCACTATGCCGCGGGCGAGACCTACACGTTGCGGGCGCGCTCGCTGGTGCTGCTGACACGCCCGGCCGGGCCGGCGTGAAGCGCGCCCACGCGATGCCCTTCGGCACCGAGCTGGGCGCCGGCGGGGTGCGATTCCGGCTCTGGGCGCCGGCGCAGGATCGTGTCGCGCTGGATCTCGAAGGATCCCGTCATGAGATGAATCGTCTCGACAACGGGTGGCACGAATTGCTCCTCGCGCAGGCACGCCCCGGAGGCCGCTACCGCTACCTGCTCGCCGACGGCCTCGCGGTGCCCGATCCCGCCTCGCGCTCGAACCCCGACGACGTGCACGGCGCAAGCGAGGTCGTCGACCCGCTGGCCTACGAGTGGGGCGACGGCGCCTGGCGCGGCCGCCCCTGGCACGAGGCGGTGGTGTACGAGCTGCACCTTGGAACCTTCACCCCCGAAGGCAGCTTCGGCGCGGCGCGCGGCCGCCTGCGCGAGCTCGCCGAGCTAGGCATCACCGCCGTGGAGCTGATGCCGGTGGCGGACTTCCCGGGCAAGCGCAACTGGGGCTACGACGGCGTGCTGCCGTTCGCGCCCGACGCCTCCTACGGCACGCCCGACGAGCTCAAGGCGCTGGTCGACGAGGCGCACGCGCTCGGGCTGATGGTGCTGCTCGATGTGGTCTACAACCACTTCGGGCCCGAGGGCAACTACCTGCACGCCTACTGCCCCCCAGTTCTTCAACCCCGCGCATCAGACGCCCTGGGGCGCAGCGATCAACTTCGACGGACCGCAGTGCCGCGCGGTGCGCGACTTCTTCGTCCACAACGCGCTGTACTGGGTCGAGGAATTCCATTTCGACGGCCTGCGCCTGGACGCGGTGCACGCGATCCGCGACGACTCGGCCGAGCACATCGTGTGCGAGATCGGCCGCGCGCTGCGCGAAGGCCCCGGGCGCGAGCGCGAGGTCCACCTGGTGCTCGAGAACGACGCCAACCAGGCGCACCTGCTCGGTTCCTGCGCCCGCGCGCAGTGGAACGACGATCTGCACCACGTGCTGCACGTGCTCGCGACCGGCGAAGCCGACGGCTACTACGTCGACTATGCGCAGGCGCCGCTCGAGCGCCTCGGGCGCGCGCTGGCCGAAGGCTTCGTCTACCAGGGCGAGCCTTCGCCGTTCCGCGACGGCGCGCCGCGCGGCGAGCCGAGCGCCGCCCTGCCGCCCACCGCCTTCGTCTCTTTCGACCAGACCCACGACCAGGTCGGCAACCGCGCCTTCGGCGAGCGGCTCGACGCGCTGGCCGGGCCGGCCCAGGTCGAGGCCGCGCTCGGCTGCGTGCTGCTCGCGCCGCAGGTGCCGATGCTGTTCATGGGCGAGGAGTTCGCCGCCGCGACGCCGTTTCAGTTCTTCTGCGACTTCGGCCCCGAGCTCGCCGCCGCGGTCACGCGCGGCCGGCGCGGCGAGTTCGAGCGTTTCGCCTCCTTCGCGCAGGAGATCCCGGACCCGAACGACGCGGCCACCTTCCTGCGCTCCAAGCTCGACTGGTCGGCGCGCGACCCTGTGCGCCTCGCGCTGGTGCGCGAGCTGCTCGCGGCGCGGCGGCGCCACCTCGTGCCGCGCCTTGCCGGCGCGCGCAGCGGAACATATTCGATTCATGAAGGAACATTGAACGTAACCTGGCCGCTCGGAGGCGGCGCGCGCTGGAACATGAGCTTCCGGCCCGGGGGCGGCGTGCCCATGCCCGCGGGCGAGCCGGTCTACTGCGCCGCCGCGCTGTGCGTCGCGCTGGAAGCGCCGTGAGCGAGGCGCGCGCGCTGCTCGAGCGGCTCAGCGGCCAGGCCGGCATCGCCGTGCGCTGGCACGACATCTGGGGCAAGGCGCACGACGTGCCGGAAGCCAGCCTGCAGGCGCTGCTCGCCGAGCTCGGCGTCGAGCGCGACGCGCATGTCTCGCACTGGCGCGACGCGCTTCCGCCCGCGGCGGCGCTGCGCGCGCACTCCGCGCCCTGGCGCCAGCGGGTACGGGTGCCGGAGGGCGCGCACCTGCGCTGGCGCATCGAATTCGAGGACGGCACGCAGCACGCCGGAGAAGCCGATACCGGCAAGCTCGACGCGCTCGAGACGACCGAGATCGACGGCAGGCGCTATGCCGCCTACGACCTCGAGCTCGCGCTCGAGCTACCGCCCGGCTACCACCGCTTCACGCTCGATGGCGCCGCGGGCGAGACGCTGCTCATCGCCGCGCCCGAGCGCTGCTGGCGCCCGGCCGCGCTCGAGGATGGCGCCACGCTGTGGGGCCCGTCGCTGCAGCTGTATTCGCTGCGCTCGCGCCGCAACTGGGGCATGGGCGACTTCACCGACCTGCTGCACCTGGTCGAGCAGTGGGCGGCGCGCGGCGCGGGCGTGATCGGGCTCAACCCGCTGCACGCGCTGTTTCCCCACAACCCAGCGCATGTCAGCCCCTACAGCCCCTCCTCGCGCCTGATGCTCAACGTGCTTTATCTCGACGTCGAGGCGGTCGACGACCTACGCGACTGCGAACCGGCGCAGCAGCTGCTGCGCGCGCCGCGCTTCGAGGCACGGCTCGCGGCGCTGCGCGACGCGCCTCTGGTCGACTACGCGGGCGTGCGCGAGGCGAAGTTCGAGCTGCTCGAGCTGCTGTACGCAAACTTCCGCGCGCGCCATCTCGAGCGCGGCAGCACGCGTGCGCAGCAGTTCCGCGCCTTTCAGGCCGCGCGCGGCGAGCCGCTTCGCCGGCACGCGCTGTACGAAGCGCTGCAGGAGAGCTTTCACCGCGCCGACCCCGTGGTCTGGGGCTGGCAGGTCTGGCCCGAGGCCTACCGCGACCCGGCCGGCGAGGCGGCGACACGCTTCGCCGCCGAGCAGCTCGAGCGGGTCGAATTCTACGAGTACCTGCAGTGGCAGGCCGAGCGCCAGCTCGCGCGCGCCGCCGAGCGCTGCGCCGCGCTCGGCATGGCGCTGGGCCTGTACCTCGACCTCGCGGTCTCGGTCGACCGCGCCGGGTCCGACGCCTGGGCCGCGCAGGACGTCTACGCGCTGGGCGCGAGCGTCGGCGCGCCGCCGGACGACTTCAATCTCAAGGGCCAGGACTGGGGCCTGCCGCCGCTGCGGCCCAACCGCCTGCGCGCGACGCGCTACGCGCTCTACATCGCGGCGCTGCGCGCGGCGATGACCCACGCTGGCGCGCTGCGCATCGACCACGTGATGGGACTGATGCGCCTCTACTGGATTCCGCGCGGCGCGTCCGCCGACGGCGGCGCCTACGTGCACTACGCGCTGGATGAGATGCTCGCGGTCCTCGCGCTCGAGAGCCACCGCAACAAGTGCCTGGTGATCGGCGAGGATCTCGGCACCGTGGCCGACGAGATGCGCGCCGCGCTCGCGCGCGGCGGGGTGCTGTCGTACCGCCTGCTCTGGTTCGAGCGTGACGGCGCGGGCGAGTTCAAGCCGCCCGAGCAGTTCCCGCGCGAGGCTCTGGTCGCGGTCAGCACGCACGACCTGCCGACGCTCGCCGGCTGGTGGGAGGGCGACGACCTCGAGCTGCGCGCGCGCCTGGGCCTGTACCCGGACGAGTCGGTCCACGCCGCGCAGGTCGCCGGGCGCGCCGCCGACCGCGCGCGCCTGTTGCGCGCGCTCGAGCGCCGCCAGCTCGCGCCGCCCGAGCCGCCGCGCGGGCTGGCCGCCGCGGTGCACGCCTACGTCGCCGCGGCGCCCTCGCGCGTGATGATGCTGCAGCTCGAGGACGCGCTCGGGGTCAGGGAACAGGCCAACCTGCCCGGCACCACCGACCAGCATCCGAACTGGCGCCGCAAGCTGCCGCTCGCGCTGGAGGACATGGCCACGCAGCCGGACATCGAGACGCTCGCCGGCACGCTCGCGCGCCTGCGGCCGCATCCGGTGCGCGAGTCCGCGGCGGTGATAGGCGCCAGCGCGCGCGTTCCGCGCGCCACCTACCGGCTGCAGTTCAACCGCGACTTCACCTTCCTCGACGCGGTGGGTCTGGCGCCCTACCTCGCCAAGCTCGGCGTGAGCCACGTCTACTGCTCGCCGATCCTGCGCGCGCGCCCGGGGAGCGCGCACGGCTACGACGTGGTCGACCACAACCAGATCAACCCCGAGCTCGGCGGGCGCGAGGGCTTCGAGCGCTTCGTCGCCGCGCTGCGCGCCCAGGACATGGGCCTGCTGCTCGACGTGGTGCCGAACCACATGGGCGTCATGGGCGCCGACAACGCCTGGTGGATGGACGTGCTGGAGAACGGCGAGGCCTCGGCCTACGCCAGCTACTTCGACATCGACTGGCACCCGGTAAACACGGAGCTCGAGGGCAAGGTGCTGGTGCCGGTGCTGGGCGAGCACTACGGCATCACGCTCGAGCGCGGCGAGCTGGTGCTCGCCTGGGAGCCCGACGCCGGCAGCTTCGCGGTGCGCTATCACGAGCACCGCTTCCCGGTCGCGCCGCGCGAGTATCCCTCGATCCTGGCCCTGGTCGAGCGCGCGCTGGCCGCGCAGCCCGCGACCCGCGCCGCGGTGGACGAGCTAGCGGGATTGCGGGCCGCGTTCGGCGGCGGCCCGGCCGAGGAGGCGCCCGCGCTCAAGGAGCGCCTGATGCGCCTGGCGCGCATGCAGCCCGACGTGGCGCGCGCGATCGATGCCGCGCTGACCGAGCTGAACGCGCCGCCGGGCGACGCGCTGCACCGGCTGCTCGAGGCGCAGCACTATCGGCTCGCGTTCTGGCGCGTAGCCTCGGACGAGATCAACTACCGGCGCTTCTTCGACATCAACGACCTCGCCGCCCTGCGGATGGAAAACGAGGCGGTGTTCGAGGCCACCCACGCGCTGGTGCTCGCGCTCGCGGCCGACGGCGCGGCGGACGGCCTGCGCATCGACCATTCGGACGGCTTGTACGACCCGAAGCAGTATTTCGAACGCCTGCAGCAGGCCTACGCGCGCGCCGCGGCCATCCCGCTGCCCGCGCCCGAGGCGCCGGAGGCGCGCCCACCGCGGCCGCTGTACGTGGTGGCCGAAAAGATCACCGCGCGCCACGAGCACGTGCCCGAGAGCTGGGCGGTGCACGGCACCACGGGTTACCGCTTCGGCGCGGTGGTGAACGGGCTGTTCGTCGATCCTGCCGTGAGCGGGCGCCTCGAGCGCACCTGGCGTGCATTCAGCGGCGAGTCGTTCGACTTCGACGAGGCGGCCTATCGTGGCAAGCACGCGATCATGCGCGGCGCGCTCGCCTCCGAGCTGACCGTGCTCGCGACCGAGCTGCTGCGCCTCGCGCACGCCGACCGGCGCACGCGCGACTACACCTTCAACACCCTGCGCCGCGCGTTGGCCGAGGTCGCCGCCTGCATGCCGGTCTACCGCACCTACATCGCGGGCAGGCCCTCGACCCAGGACCGGCGCTACGTCGACTGGGCGGTGGCGCGCGCCACTCGTCGCAGCCGCGCCGCCGACACCAGCATCTTCGGCTTCGTGCGCCAGGCGCTGCTCGGGCGCGCGCCCGCCGGCGCGCCGCGCAGCCTGCACGCGCAGGCGCGCGGCTTCGCGATGAAGTTTCAGCAGTTCACCTCCCCGGTCGCCGCCAAGGGCGTCGAGGACACTGCGCACTACCTCTACAACCGACTCGTGTCGCTCAACGAGGTCGGCTCCGACCCGGACATGTTCGGCTTCGCGCCGAGCGCCTTCCACGGCGCGAGCGCCGACCGCGCCGCGCGCTGGCCGCACACCATGCTCGGGACATCCACGCATGACAACAAGCGCTCGGAGGACGTGCGCCTGCGCATCGACGTGATCTCCGAGATGCCCGCGCCCTGGCGCCTGCTGTTGCGGCGCTGGAAGTCGCTCAACCGCATGAAGCGCAGGACGCGCGAAGGACGCCCGGCGCCGTCGCGCAACGACGAGTACCTGCTCTACCAGACCCTGCTCGGGACCCTTCCCCCGGGCGAGCTCGACGACGCCGCGCTGGAGCAATACGCCGGTCGCATCGAGCGCTACATGCTCAAGGCCGCGCGCGAGGCGAAGGACCGCACCAGTTGGATCAGCCCCAACGAGGAGTACGAGGACGCGCTCGCGAAATTCGTGCGCGCGCTGCTCGGGCGCGCACAGCACAACCCGTTCCTCGACGACCTGCGCGCGCAGGCCGCCACCGTGGCATGGTTCGGCGCACTCAACAGCCTGTCGATGACGCTGATCAAGTACAGCTCGCCCGGCGTGCCCGACCTGTACCAGGGCAACGAGCTGATCGACTACAGCCTGGTCGATCCGGACAACCGCCGCCCGGTGGACTACGTCCTGCGCCGCCGCCTGCTGGAGGAGGTGCGCGACATCGCCCAGCGCCCCGGCTTCGCCCCTGCCGCGCGCGCGCTCGCCGAGCACCCGTTCGACGGCCGCGCCAAGCTGCTCGTGACCTGGCGCCTGCTCGAGCTGCGGCGCGAGCTGCCCGCACTGTTCGCGGAAGGGACCTACGAGCCGCTCGAGGCCGGCGGCGCGCAGGCCGCGCACGTGCTCGCCTATGCCCGGTGCCACGAGTCGGGCACGCTGTTGATGATCGCCGGGCGCCTGTTCGCCAAGCTCATGGGCGAGCCGGGCAACCTGCCGCTCGACGCGGCGGTGTGGCACGACACCCACGTCGCGGCCGGCGGCCTGGCCGAGGGCACGCGGCTGCGCAACCTGCTCACTGGCGAGACGGTGACCGTGCGCGACGGCAGGATCGCGCTCGCGCACGCGTTCGCGAGCTTTCCCGGCGCGGCGCTTTTCGTTTCCGGTCGTCCGTCATGAGTTCCCTGACGCTGCGAGACATCGAGGCCGCGGCGGCGCGCATCGCCGGCGCGCTCGAGCGCACGCCGATGCTTCACAGCCGAACGCTTTCGCACCTGACCGGGGCCGAGGTCTGGCTCAAGTTCGAGAACCTGCAGTTCACCGGCTCGTTCAAGGAGCGCGGCGCGCTCAACAAGCTCCTGTCGCTGCGCGAGGACGAGCGCCGGCGCGGGGTGATCGCGATGAGCGCGGGCAACCACGCGCAGGGCGTGGCCTACCACGCCGCGCGCCTGGGCATGCGCGCCGTGATCGTGATGCCGAAGGGCACACCCAACTCCAAGGTCGCCAACACCCGCGTGCACGGCGCCGAGGTCGTGCTCGAGGGCGACACGCTGGCCGACGCCGCGCGCCACGCGCGCAAGCTCGAGGCGCGCGACGCGCTCACCTTCATCCACCCCTACGACGATCCAGCGGTGATCGCCGGCCAGGGCACGGTCGCGCTCGAGATGCTTGAAGACATGCCCGAGCTCGACGCGCTGGTGGTGCCGGTCGGCGGCGGCGGGCTGATCGGCGGTATGGCGCTGGCCGCCAGGGCGATCAAGCCGCGCCTGCGGATTTACGGCGTCGAGTCGCAGACCTACCCCGCGATGTACCAGCGTCTGGCGGGCCTGGCGGTCGAGGTGGGCGGCGACACCATCGCCGAGGGCCTCGCGGTGCGCGACGTGGGCGAGCTCACGCTTGCGCTCGCGCGCGAGCTGGTGGACGAGGTGCTGCTGGTGGCCGAGGACACGATCGAGCAGGCGATCGTCGCCCTGATCGAGATCGAGAAGACCGTCGCCGAGGGCGCAGGCGCGGCGGGCCTGGCGGCCCTCTTGCAGCACCCGCAGCGCTTCGCCGGCCGGCGCATGGGGATCGCGCTCACTGGCGGCAACATCGATACCCGGGTGCTGGCCGCGGTGCTGATGCGCGGCCTGGTGCGCGACGGGCGCCTCGCGCGCCTGCGCGTATCGATGCCGGACGTCTCGGGCAACCTGGCCAAGGTCGCGCAGCTGATCGGCGAGGCCGGCGGCAACATCGTCGAAGTGCAGCACCAGCGCCTGTTCGGCACCGCCTCGGTGCGCACCCCGGAGGTCGAATTCCTGCTCGAGGCGCGCGACCGCGCCCACAGCGAAGCGATCGTCGCCGCCCTGCAGGCCCGGGGCGTGCGGGTCGAGCGCCTCGGCCAAGAGAAATCGGGGTCAGAGTCGAATTAACTAATTCGACTCTGACCCCAATTAATCCCTTCGGTCAGCTGCTGGCGAAGATTCCGTCCAGCCGCTCGATGTCGTTGATCACCTTCCACTCCGAGGCGCCGGCGGCCATGACGCGCTTGTGCCACGCATCCAGCCGGCCGAGGTAGCGCCGCGGGTCGATGTTGTCGCTGTTCAACTTGGTGACGTTGAGCGCGATGATGCGGATATGATCGAGCCGGATCGGAAAGTTGCGGATCGTCACCTTGTCGAGATCTTCCTGCATGTCGGAAAACACGATGATGGTCTTGGTACCGGCGCCGGTCTCGTTCAGGAATTCCGCGCCCTGGATCAGCCCGCCGGTGATGTCGGTGTGGGCGGTCGCCTGCACGGTCCTGAGATAGCCCTCCGTCTTGGCGCGGAAGGCGCGCTTTTGCGCGTTGGCTTCGCTCGGGCGGGTGTCGAAGGTCGCCTTGGCGACGATGTCCTTCTCGCTGAAGCTGCGGCTTTCGACCTTCGCCACCGCGAGCGAGTCGCCGGGGTTCAGGGTGCCCAGCAGGTAGTTGATTACCCGCTCGGCCTTGCCGGCTTCGCGCGCGTAGGTGCCCGAAGTGTCCACCAGCACGTAGACCGCCTGCGCGTGGCTGCGCGAGTCGCCGCAGCCGGAAATGGCGAGCGCCAGGGCGGCGACGGTGAGTGAAGCGGCGAGCGTTCGGATTCGCATGATCGCCCCCTCAGGACAACGGATGCAGGGTCGTTTCGCCCGGGTCCAACCGCTGCGCCGCGGGCGCGCGCGTGCCGCTGCGCCGCGAGCGCAGCGCGTGCTCCAGCACCAGCGGCAGCACGATCAGCACGTCGTAGGCGTGCACCAGCGCGCGGCTCACCTGCCGCACCAGGTTGGAGAGCACGCGCAGCGCGAAGGCCGCAGCGGCGAAAAGGTTCACCAGCAGCGCGCCGCCGAC
The DNA here is from genome assembly GCA_963811085.1 of uncultured beta proteobacterium. Lineage (GTDB taxonomy): Bacteria > Pseudomonadota > Gammaproteobacteria > Burkholderiales > SG8-39 > DAHVFK01. Next base: position 447,826 of record CAWEPV010000003.1, read on the forward strand.
GGTACGCGCCGAATGGATGAACGACTCGAGCGGCACCGCGACGAAGGCGAGCGCGAACGGCAGGATGAAGCCAAGCACCATCTGGCCCGCGGTCGGAATATGGCCGAGCCAGCCCTCGCTCACTACCGCGGGGGTCGCGGCGAGCGACTGCAGCAGCGCCTGCTTGTCCTGGATCAGCATGTCGCGCATCAGGGCGAGAGCCGACTCGATCCCGGCCAGCGTCAAGAGCAGGGTGAGCGAGATCCACACCATGCGCCGGCGCATGCGATCGTTCAGGTTCGCGATGCGCGGGAACAGGTGAGTGATGCGCAGCGACTCCATCGCGAACAGGCCCATCGAGGCCTCGACCAGGATGATCACCAGCGCCGCGACCTCGGAGGTACGCAGCGTCGCGGTCAGGTAGTCGCTCGCGCCGACCATCTCCGACATCGGCAGGGCGATCAGCTTGAAGTTGACGAACGCGCCGCCCAGCGCCACCGCCATCACCAGCGCGGCGATGAAGAACTGCGTGAACGCGGAGTGCGTCAGGCTGCTCTCAGCCTCGTCGCTGCGGGCGGCGATCTCCTTGTAGGTCGCCATCTGCGCGTCGACCGCGGCCGCGGCGTCCTGGATGCCGGTCATGTTCTTGTCGACCTGCTTCATGGTCTTGTCGAGCGAGCGCCAGTACGGCATGAAGCCTTCCAGGATGCTGTGCCGCATCTGGTAGGCGCGGCGGTACTCGGCCAGCGCCTTGTCGTGGATGCCCTCGATCGACTGGCGGATGTCGGTGAGGATCTTCTGCACCACCTCGCCGCCGCCGGTCTTGATCTTGGCCACCGCGGCAAGCGCGTCGACCCAGTCGGGCGGCGGCGGCGGCACCTCGCCGCACTTCTTGTAGTCCTCCTCGACCCGGGTGATCTCCTCCAGCAGCTTGCGCTGCAGCGTGGGATAGCCCTGCAGGTCGCGCTGCACCAGTAGCGCCAGGCGCTCGAACTCGCGCTCGATGCGCTGGCCGGTCTCGCGCCGGCCCTGCGCCAGCAGCACCGCCTTGTTGCGCGCCTTCATCTCGGCGGCCACGCCGAACAGCCAGCGCGCCCCCAGGCGCAGCGGCCCGCCGAGCGCCTGGCTCGCCGAGCGCAGCAGGCCGTGCATCGGCACGCGCGCCGCGTACAACGCGAACATCGCGATCAGCGCCAGCACCAGGATGGACAACGCAGCGTTGTCCGGCCAGATCATCCACATTCTCGGATCACTCACGGCACCCCCCTTTGGGTCCACCAGGCGAGGCAACCAACATAGACCTGTCGCCGCCCGCGCGTTGGAGAATGTGAGACGGTTTGCGACCTAGTTCTCGCATTGCGCCGCGTTGTCGTTTCGCGGCGACGCACACGGGCGCGTACTAATACACGAAGCCGATTAATCGTAATCGGGGTCAGAGTCGCATTTCGGCGAAATGCGACTCTGACCCCGATTTGTTATCCGAATGTCCTATTGCTTTGCGTGGCACGCAGCTCGGTCTATGCTGGCCGTGCAAAGAGGGGGTCGCATGATGTCGCAGCGTGGCGCGGGGGGCGCCGTGTTGGGTCACATGTCCGGGGAAGATTTCGTCTGGACGCTGGGGCAGCTGTGCGCACTGCACCGCGTTCCGTTCGACCCCGGGCTGTTCCTCGGCCAGTTCCCGCCGCCGTACTCAAAGGAGAAGCTGTTCGCTGCGCTCGGCGCGCTCGGCTTTCGCGCCGGCCGCGGCAAGACCGCCCGGCTCGACTTCAAGTCCGCACCGTTTCCCTGCATCGCGTTCCAGCGCGCGGCAGAAGGCGAGCCCGAGGCGCTCGCGCCGGTGATCCTGGCCGGCAGCGACGATACGCAGCTGGCGTTCTTTCAGCCCTCCAGCCGCGAGCCGCAAACCCTGCCGCTGGCCGAGTTCCGCGCCGCCTTCGAGCCGGAGGTGCTGCTCTTGCGTCGCGACGCGAAGCCGGCCAACGACCCTGACGACGCGCGCGCGCGGCCGCGGGCCTTCGGCTTCAAGTGGTTCGTGCCCGAGCTCTTGCGCCACCGCCGCATCTGGCGCGAGGTGCTGCTCGCGTCGCTGGCGATCCAGCTGGTCGGCCTCGCCACCCCGGTGTTCACCCAGGTGGTGATCGACAAGGTGGTGGTGCACCACACCGAGAGCACGCTCTGGGTGGTGGGCCTGGGCCTGGCGATGTTCATGGCCTTCGGCGCGGTCATGACCTGGATGCGCCAGTACCTGGTGCTGCACACCGGCAACCGCGTCGACGCGGTGCTCGGGCACTCGGTGTTCCGGCACCTGTTCCGCCTGCCGCTGCCCTACTTCGAGGCCCGCCAGACCGGCGTACTGGTCGCGCGCCTGAACGCGGTCGAGCAGATCCGCGAGTTCGTCTCCGGCGCCGCGGTGGCGCTACTGCTCGACTGCCCGTTCCTGTTCGTGTTCCTGGCGGTGATGTTCTGGTACAGCTGGAAGCTGACCCTGGTCGCGCTCGCAGTGCTGCTCGCAATCGTGGTCCTGAGCGTCGCGGTGACGCCGCTGTTCCGCGCCCGCCTCAACCACCAGTTCCTCACCGGCGCGCGCAACACCGCCTTCGTCACCGAGTACGTCTCGGGCATGGCCACAGTCAAGTCGCTGCAGATGGAACCGGTACTCGAGGAGCGCTACGGGGGCCTGCTGGCGCAGTACCTCGCCGCGGGATTTCAGACGCGCAGCCTCGCCAACTCGTACAACGTCGCCGCCAACGCGCTCGAGCAGCTCATGACGCTGGGCATCCTCGTGTTCGGCGCGCTGCTGGTGATGGACAGCGCAGCGCTCGCCGCCCTGGGTGGCGCCACCTTCACCATCGGCATGCTGGTCGCGTTCCAGATGTTCGCCAGCCGCCTGTCGCAGCCGATGCTGCGCCTGGTCGGCCTGTGGCAGCAGTTCCAGCAGGCCGAGATCGCGCTGCGCCGCCTGGGCGACATCATGGACATGCCCACCGAGCCGCACGCCCTCATCCCCCAACGCGCGGGCGGGCCCGATGCGCGGGCCGGGCGGATCGAGTTCCAGTCGGTGTCGTTCCGCTACTCCGACAAATACCCCTGGCTTCTGCGCAACCTCGACCTCGTCATCAAGCCCGGCCAGCTCACCGTGCTGATCGGCCCCAGCGGCTGCGGCAAGAGCACACTCGCCAAGCTCCTGCTCGGCTTCTACCCGCCCACCGATGGCCGCATCCTGATCGAAGGCCAGGACACCCGCAGCATGAGCGCCAACGAGCTGCGCGCCGCCTTCGGCGTCGTGCCGCAGGAAACCACCCTGTTCTCCGGCAGCGTGTACGACAACCTGCAGATGGCCAACCCGCAGGCCGATTTCGGGCAGATCGCCGAAGCCTGCCGCATGGCCGAGATCCACGAATTCATCGAAGCCCTGCCCCAGGGCTACCAGACCCCGCTCGGCGAGCGCGGCGTCGGCCTCTCCGGCGGCCAGCGCCAGAGGATCGCCATCGCCCGCGCGATCCTCAAGAACCCGCGCGTGCTGATCTTCGACGAAGCCACCAGCAACCTCGACCCCACCACCGCCGAGAGCTTCGCCCAGACGGTGAACCAGCTGAAAGGCAAGGTCACCATGCTTTTCATCGCCCACCACCTCCCGCGCGGCCTGAAGATCGACGAAGTGATCCAGTTCGGCGGCAGCGGCGTGACGAGCCTGCGCGGACTAGACGACGGACGGCAAAAGCCGTGATCCACGCGCACGTCGATCCGCGCGAGTTCCAGCCCGGCCTGGTGCGGCTGCAGGAGCTGCCGCCCAGCCCGCTCGGGCGGCGCATGCTGTGGGCGCTGCTCCTTTTCCTCGCCGCGCTGCTCGCCTGGGCGGTGTTCGGCCGGCTCGACATCGTGGCCGTGGCCGAGGGGCGCCTGGTGCCCGACACCTACCTCAAGATCGTGCAGCCGACCGACGCCGGGGTGGTGAAGGAGATCCTGGTCAAGGAAGGCGAGCTGGTGCGCAAGGGCCAGATCCTGATGCGCATGGACGCGGCGCTGTCGGAAGCCGACCTGAAGATCCTTGCCACCGACTTCCAGAACAAGCGCCTGTCGCTGCGCCGCATCGACGCGCAGCTCGCGGGCACGCCGCTTACGCGCCGCGCCGACGACCCGCCCGAGCTGTACGCCCAGGTGCAGGCGCAGTACCTCGCCAACCGCCAGTCCTACCAGAGCGCGCTGGCGCAGGAGCGCGCGCTGCTCGCGAAGGCGAGAAGCGACCTGGTCGCCGCGCAGGCGATCAAAAAGAAGCTCGCCCAGGTGCTGCCCTACTACCGCGAGCAGGAGACGGCCTACGCCCGGCTCGAGAAAGGTGGCTTCGCCGGGCGGCTGATGTTTACCGACAAGCAGCGCGAGCGGATCGAGAAGGAGCAGGACCTGCACGCGCAGGAGGCGGCGATCGACTCGGCCGCGGCCACCATTGCGCAGGAAGAAAGGAAGATCGCCCAGATCAGCGCCGACTACCGGCGCCAGCTGCAGACCGAGCGCATCGACGTCGCCAACCAGTTCGAGCGCGCAGGCGAGGACCTCGCCAAGCAGGAACACCGCCACGGCTACCTCGAGCTGCGCGCGCCGCAGGACGGCCTGGTCAAGGACCTCGCCACCCACACCGTCGGCACCGTGGCGAGCCCCGGCACCATCCTCATGACCCTGGTGCCCAGGAACGAGAACCTGCGCGCCGAAGTCTGGGTCAGGAACGAGGACATCGGCTTCGTGCGCGAAGCGCAGCCGGTCAAGGTCAAGCTCGCCGCGTTCAGTTTCCAGAAATACGGCATGCTCGAAGGCAGCGTGGCGCAGATCGGCGCCGACGCGGCCAAGCAGGACGACGCCCGGCGGCTCGCGTATCGGACTCTGGTCAACCTGAAGAGCCAGTCGCTGGTCGCCGACGGCGTGAGATACCGGCTCTCGCCGGGCATGGAGGTCAACGCGGAAATCCACCTCGGCACCCGCACCGTGCTCGAGTACCTCCTCTCGCCGGTGCAGAAGGCCTTCCAGGAAGCCGCACGGGAGCGATAAATAATCGGGGTCAGAGTCGAATTAACTTTTAATTCGACTCTGACCCCGATTATTCCTTCACGCGGGAACGGAGATCTCGATGAGGTTGAGGTCGGGGTCGCGCACGTAGACCGAGCGGATCGGGCCGGCGGCGCCGGTCTTCATCACCGGGCCTTCGATGATCGGCGCGCCGCTCCCCTTGAGCTTGGCGATGACCTCGTCGAGCGGCACCGCGGCGATGAAGCACAGGTCGAGCGTGCCGGGCGCGGCGACGTGGGCGCGCGGCGTGAACTCCTTGCCCCATTCGTGAATGTTCATTTTTTGCGCGCCGAAGCCGAGCGCCATGCGCTTTCCCTGCGGGGTATCGAAGTTGGAAAGCTTCATTCCGAGCACATCGCGGTAGAAGCGAATGCACCCGTCCAGGTCGCGCGTGGTGAGGACGATGTGGTCGAGGTGGTCGATCATAGGATTCCCTTTTCGCGCAGGGTGGCGATTTCGGCCTTGGTATAGCCGGCTTCGCCGAGCACTTCGTCGGTGTGCTCGCCGAGCTTGGGCGCCGCACGGCGGATCGCGCCGGGGGTGGCCGAGAGCTTGGGCACCACGCCGGGCTGCTTGAGCGGCTCGCCGTCGCCGGCGATGCCGTCGACGAGCATGCCGCGCGCGGCGTAGTGCGGGTCGGCGGCGATGTCCGCCGCGCTGTAGATGCGCCCGGCAGGGACTTCCGCCTGCTCCATTTTTTGAAGCACTTCTTTTTGTGAGTAGCGTGAAGTCCACTCGGCGATCGCGTTGTCGATCCGTTCCATCTGCGCCGCCCGGCCGTCGTTCTTGGCCAGCGCCGGGTCGTCGCGCAGATCCTCGCGCCCGATCGCGCTCATCAGGCGCAGGTAGAGGCTGTCGGCGTTGCCGGCGATCAGCACAAAGCTGCCGTCCTTGCACGGGTAGAGGTTCGACGGCGCGATACCGGGCAGGCTCGAGCCCGAGCGCTCGCGCACCACACCTTGCGCGTCGTACTCCGGCAAGAGGCTCTCCATCACGTTGAACACCGACTCGTAAAGCGCGACGTCGATCACCTGCCCGCCGCCGCCGTTCTGCATATGGCGCAGCGCCAGCAGCGCGCCGATCACGCCGTGCAGCGAGGCGAGCGTGTCGCCGATCGACAGGTTCGGGCGCACCGGCGGCCGGTCGGGATAGCCGGTAACGTAGCGCAGGCCCCCGACCGCTTCGGCGATCGCGGCGAAGCCGGGCCGGTCGCGGTAGGGCCCGCTCTGGCCGTAGCCCGAGATGCGCACCATGACGAGCTTCGGGTTCAGCGCCGAGAGCTGCTGCCAGCCGATGTTCCAGCGCTCGAGCGCGCCAGGGCGGAAGTTCTCGATCACGATATCCGAGCGCGCAGCCAGGCGCCGCACCGCTTCCTGGCCCTCGGACTTTCTCAGGTCGAGCGTGACCGAACGCTTGTTGCGCGACTGCACCTGCCACCACAGCGAGACGCCGTTTCTCATCCGGCGCCAGCGCCGCAGCGGGTCGCCGTCGCCGGGCGGCTCGACCTTCACCACCTCGGCGCCGAAGTCGGCCAGCGTCTTGGCGCAGAACGGCCCGGCGATCAGGCTCCCCAGCTCGAGGACCCTGACCCCCGCCAGCGGTCCGCTCATGCCTCGCGCCGCCGCAGCATTCTGAGCGGGTTGTACTCGAGCACGGTCTCGCCGCGCTGGTTGACCACCTTGTTGGCGAAGCGCACCAGCCCGCGGTCGCCCTTTGAGGTGAGGCGGTGCTCGATCACTTCGCACTCGACGTGGATCGTGTCGCCGACCACGGTCGAGCGCTTGACGTCGAGCGTGGCATTCAGAAACGCGAGCCCAGTGTCCTGCATGGTCGGCAGCAAGAGCCCCTCGGCGAACGAATACACCAGCGCGCCGGGCACTGCGCGGCCCTTGATCGCGCGCCCCTCGTCGTCGGCGACCGCGAACAGCTCTTCCGTCAGCCAGGTCAGGTTGACGAAATTGGAGAGATCGGCCTCGCTGATCGTGCGGCGATGGGTACGAAAGCGCGTGCCGAGCGCGAGGTCCTCGAAGCAGAAGCCGCGCCCGACGACCGGCAGCGCCTTGCTCATCGCTGCGCGCTCATTTTTTCTCGAAGTGCGATCGCGCCTTGACGAACGCCTCGCCCATCGCCTTCCAGGCCGCGTCGGCGCCCTTCATCATGTCCATCCAGGCGTCGGTCGAGGCGACCTGCACCTGGTGCATCTGGTACATCGCCTCGTCGCGCCGCGAACGCAGGGTCTCGAGCTGCTTGTCGTACTCGGCCTTCATGTCGGCCTGCGCGGACTTGCTCTTTTCCTCCCACTTGGCGACCTCGGCGTTCCACTGGTCGAGTTGCGCCTTCATCTTCTGCACGTACTCTTCGCGTGAGCTCATGGCGTCCTCCTGGGTTGAACGAACAATTCTAACGCTACCTGCCGCCCGCGACGTCGATGAAACTCCCGTTCGAGTACGACGCTTCGTCCGACAGCAGCCACAGGATCGCGCGCGCGACCTCCTCGGGCTGCCCGCCGCGCTTCATCGGCACCAGATCTTTCACCCGGTCGACGCGGCCTGGCTCGCCGCCCGAGGCGTGGATCTCGGTGTAGATGAACCCCGGGCGAACTGCGTTGACGCGGATGCCGTCGGCCGCGACCTCCTTCGCCAGCCCCACGGTCATCGTGTCGATCGCGCCCTTGGACGCGGCGTAGTCGACGTACTCCTCGGGCGAGCCGAGCCGGGAGGCGAGCGACGATACGTTGACGATCGCCCCGCCCGCGCCGCCGCGGCGGGTGGACATGCGCCGCACCGCCTCGCGCGCGCACAGGAACGCGCCGATCACGTTGACCGCGAACACGCGCGAAAGGCGCGCCGCGTCCATGTCCTCGAGGCGCGCCTGGCGTTCGAGGATGCCCGCGTTGTTGACCAGCCCGCCGAGCGGCCCGAGCGCGCGCTCGGCCTCGTCGAACAAGCGCGCGACCTCCGGCTCGGAAGAAACGTCGGCGCCGAGCGCGACCGCCCTGCCCCCGGCGCGCGCGATCTCGGCCACCACGCCTTCGGCCGCGGCGCGGTCGCTGCGGTAATTCACGCCTACCGCCCAGCCGCGCGCAGCAGCCAGGCGCGCGGTCGCCGCGCCGATGCCGCGCCCGCCTCCGGTGACCAGCAGCGCTTTACTCATTGACCCTCCATGACGCGCACCTGTGCGCGGGAAAGATTCTGCAGCATGCGGCGCCGGCTCACGATCGGCCACCAGTCGTACAGGAAGACCTGGATCGGGCGCCACATCGCGACCCAGCCGGCGATGATCAGCCCCTCGCGCAAGATCTCGACGTACGGCCCTTCGCCGAGCTCGCTCGCCGCCTTCGCGCCCAGCGAACACAGGGTGAGGAACGCGAGCCCCACCAGCAGGCTGGTGCGTCCCAGGCGCAGCAGGCGCCGCAGTTCGCGCTCGGCCAACTGCGCCTTGTCGCCGTAGAAGTTGTGCACCGCCTCCGCCAGCAACGCGCCGGGGTCCGCCTCGTCGGGCTTCTGCTCGAGGTGGATCACCAGCAAATAGCGGCTGCCGGAGGGGAACTCCTGCGCCCAGCTCTCGATGAACTCCTCCGCGTTGGGGTCGAGGTCGCGATGGCGGAACGGGGTCGCGTCCATCGAGTTGAACAGCTGCCCGAGCTCGCGCAATCGCAGCGAGATCTGGTGCACCGGCGGCGCGGTGGCGGACTTCACGTGCGCGCCTCCTCGTCCTCGGGTGGAACGAACGCGACCACCGTCCAACCGGGCTTGGGCTCGAGGCGGAAGCCGTCGGTGGCCACCTGCAGCTGTGCGCGCTCGTTGAGCGCGAACGGCACCAGCACGCCCTCGCCGCGCTTGGCGAGGAATTCCTCGTAGCCGAAGTCCTCGCTCAGCTTGGTCGCCTTCAGGCGCCAGCCCTTGTTAAGCAGCTCCTCGAGCTGCGCGCGGGTGACCTGCTCGCCCAGCAGCTGCGGCGCGGCGAGATTCTGCGCGAATTCGGTGCGCGAGGCCTCGCCGCCTTCGGACGGCAGCAGGCGCAGGTAGACCACCCGGTTGGCGCCGAACTCCGGACGGTAGCGCACGCAGGCGAGACTGTTCAGCTCGCGCCGGGTCGAAAGCGCGAGCAACCGGCCGATGCCGACCAGATCCAGGTTGCGGTCGGCGTGCTCCGACACCGGGTTGCCGAAGAAGGTGCGCATTCCCTGCATGCGCGCCTCGCTGATCCCGCCCCAGTCCTCGTCGGCCACCAGCACCGGCAGCTTGAGGTCGGTCAGCGCCTTGGCGAAGGTGCGCGCGAGCCGGTCCGAGCCGATGATCAGCACGCCGTTGGGATCGGGGTCGGCGACCTTGAGCCAGCGTGCGAGCGGCGCGGCAGTGGCGCTCTGGATCAGCACCGTGCCGATGATCATGAGGAAGGTGAGCGGCACCAGCTTCTCGCCGCCGGGCACGCCGAGCTGCTGCAGGCGCAGCGCGAACAGCGCCGAGACCGCCGCGGCAACGATCCCGCGCGGCGCGATCCAGGCCAGCAGCGCGCGTTCGCGCCAGGTGACCGAGGAGAACAGCGTGCTCGCCAGCACCGCGGCCGGGCGCGCCGCCACTTGCGCCACCAGCAGCACGCCGATGCCACCGGCGACCGTGATGAGCGGGATCGGCCCTTCCAGTCGCGCCGCGAGGATGATGAACAGCAACGTGATCAGCAGCGTGCTCAGGTGCTCCTTGAAGTCCAGGATGTCGTCCATCTGCAGGCCCTTCGTGTTGGCGAGCACGATCCCCATCACGGTCACCGCGAGCAAGCCGGACTCGTCGCGCAGCGCGTTTGCCACCGCGAACGACGCCAGCACCAGCGTCAGCGCGCCGAGGTTCTGCAGGTACTCCGGCACCAGGTGGCGCCTGAGCGCGTAGCCGAGCAGCCAGGCAGCGCCGAAGCCGGCCCCGACGCCCACGGCGACGGTCTGGCCGAACACCAGCCAGTGGTGCGCCTCGCCCGAGCGCTCGCCCGAGACGATCAGCTCGAACATCAGCACCGCCAGCAGCGCGCCCAGCGGGTCGATGATGATTCCCTCCCAGCGCAGGATGTTGCTGATGCGCTCGTTGGGCCGCACGCTGCGCAGCATCGGCACGATCACGGTCGGCCCGGTGACGCTCACCACGGCGCCGAACAGCAGCGCGATCGGCCAGTCGAGGCTCGCCAGCACGTGGCCCGCCCAGGCGAGGATCACGAGCGTGACCGCGGCGCCGGCGCTGACCAGGCGCAGGATCACCGGACCCAGGCCGCGGATCTCCGCGAAGCGCAGCGTCAGGCTGCCTTCGAACAGGATCACCGCCACCGCGAGCGACACGAACGGCAGCAGCAGGTCGCCGAACATCGCGTCCGGGTCGAACGCGCCGCTCAGCGGCCCGAGCAGCAGCCCCAGCAGCAGCAGGAACAGGATCGCCGGCAGCTTGAAGCGCCACGCCAGCCACTGCGCGCCGAAGCCCAGCAGCAGCAGTCCGGCGATCAGCAGGCCCGGATCGAGGCGCATGCGGGCTAGCCGACCTCGCTCGCGGCCAGCTTGAGCGCAAGGCCGACGAACACCACGCCGGCGATCCGGTTGAGCACGCGCTGCGCACGCGCCGAGCGCCGCAGCCGCTCGCCCAGCGCGCCGGCGGCGAACGAAATCGCGCCGAACACCAGCAGCGCGGCGACGATGAACACCCCGCCCAGCAGCACGATCTGCGGCGCGAGCGCGCCGCGCCCGGGGTCCGCGAACTGCGGCAGGAAGGCAAGGAAGAAGATCGACACCTTGGGGTTGGTGACGTTCATGAGGATGCCGCGCCGATACAGCGCCCAGCCGCCGAGCGCGCGCCCGCTCGCGCCGCTCAGCTCGGTCGCGGCGGCGCCGAACGCACGCCAGGCGAGGTAGAGCAGGTAGCCGGCGCCGGCCAGCTTGAGCGCGGCGAACGCCGTGGCCGAGGCCCGCACCAGCGCCGCCACCCCGAGCGCCACCGCGCTGGTGTGCACCAGCAGGCCGGTGCACAGGCCGACGGTCACCGCCAGCCCGGCGCCGGGTCCGCGCAGCGCGCTCTGGGTCAGCACGTACAGGTTGTCGGGCCCGGGCGCGAGCGCGAGCAGCGCCGAGACGGCGAAAAAAGCGGCCAGGGTTGCGGCGTCGATCACGTTCCTAGCCCGCCACCCGCACCACGACGAAGATGAACGCGGCGCCGAGCACGGTGAGCCCCATCAGCACCAGCGCGGCGGTCGGGCGCTTGCGCGAGTGCGCCTCGGGCAGGATGTCGGCGGTGCCGATGTAGAGCAGAAAGCCGGCAAAAAAGCCCAGGAACAGCGCGAGCAGCCCCGGCGGCGCGCTGAACAGCAGGGTCGAGGCGGCGCCCAGCACCGGCGCGGCCGCGTCGAGCGCGAGCATCGCGAGCGCGCGCGCCGTCGGGTTGCGGTGCACCAGCATCAGGCTGACGGTGTTCATGCCGTCGCAGAAATCGTGCGCGATCACCGCCAGCGCGACCGCGACGCCGACCGTCGGCCCGGCCTGGAACGCGAGGCCGATGCCGACCCCGTCCATGAAGCTGTGCCCGGCGAGCGCGAGCGCGGAGTAAACGCCGACCTCGGGGTGGTGGTGCTCGGCGTAGTCGTCCTCGTGCGTGTGATGCACCAGGACGAACTTCTCCAGCCCGTGAAAGAACAGGTACCCGGCCACCAGCGCGACCATCGCGCCCGCGGTGTCGGCGCCGTGCGTCTGCGCCAGGGCGAAGATCTCGGGCAGGATGTCGAACGCGACCACGCCGAGCAGCACCCCGGCGGTGAAGGAAAGGACGTAGTGCAGATGGTCGCGGAACTTGAGCGCGAACAGCCCGCCGATCAGGGTCGAGCAGAAGGTCGCCAGTGCGAGCAGGACGACGGTCATCGCCCTCCGCCTTCAGCGCAACAGCTCGTAGGGGCCGCCGGCCTCGATCGCGCGCCGGTACGCGGGCCGTGCGTGGATGCGATTGAGAAAGCCCATCAGCTTCGGCCGGCTCGCATCGAGCCCGCCGCGCGCGGCCGCGCCCTCGAGCGGGAAGCTCATCTGGATGTCGGCCGCGCTGAACTCGGCGCCAGCGAACCAGTCGCGCTCGCGAAGCTCGCCTTCCATGAAATCCAGGTGGCGCGCGATGTTGGGCTCGACGAAGCCGTCGAGCACGCGGCGCGCGATGCCGCGCGCGACCGGGCGCACGAAGAACGGCATCGGCCCGCTCTCGATGCGCTTGAACACGAGTTTCATCAGCAGCGGCGGCATCGCCGAGCCTTCGGCGTAGTGCATCCAATAGGTGTAGCTCAGGCGCTCCGGCGTGCCCGCGGCGGGCACCAGCCGCCCGTCGTCGTAGCGGCCCGCGAGGTACTCGAGGATCGCGCCCGACTCAGCCAGCTTGAGCTCGCCGTCCTCGATCACCGGCGACTTGCCCAGCGGGTGCACCGCGCGCAGCTCGGGCGGCGCGAGCATCGTCTTCGGATCGCGCTGGTAGCGCTTCACCTCGTAGGGCAGCCCCAGCTCCTCGAGCAGCCACAGCACGCGCTGCGAGCGCGAGTTGTTCAGGTGGTGGACGACGATCGTCACGAGGGGATGGGCAAAACGGGGCGGTTGATTATAGACTAGCCGCCATGCCCGCCTTCTCCGCCAGCACGCTCGAGATCGTTCCGCACGCGACCGTCGGCGCCGACGTGCGCGGCGTCGACCTGGCCGCAGCCGGGCCGGCCGCGATCGCGGCGATCAAGCGCGCCTGGTACGAGCACGACGTGCTGGTGTTTCGCGGCCAGCACCTCACGGACGACGACCTGCTCGCCTTCTCGCGCCACTTCGGCGCGCTCGACGCGCCGCCGATCCAGGGCGCGGGGCGCAAGTCCCCGCCCGGCTATCCGGACATCCTGGTGGTTTCGAACGTGCGCGACGGCGCCGGCGAGGCGATCGGCACGCTGGGCGACGGCGAGGCCGCCTGGCACACCGACATGAGCTACGCGCCGCTGCCGCCCGACGCCTCGATGCTGTACTCGCTCGAGATCCCGCCCGCCGGCGGCGACACCTGCTTCGCCGGCATGAAGGCCGCGCTGGCGAAGCTGCCGCCCGCGCTCGCCGCGCGCGTGGCAACGCTCGACATCAAGCACGACGGCACCTACGACTCGGGCGGCACCCTGCGCAAGGGTCTCAGCGCGTCGGACGACCCGCGCAGCTCGCCCGGCACGCCGCACCCGGTGGTGATCGAGCACCCCGAGTCGGGCGCGCGCGCGCTCTACCTCGGACGCCGGCGCAACGCCTACGTGATGGGCCTGCCGCTGGAAGAATCCGAGCGCCTGCTCGAGGAGCTGTGGCGCTACGTCGAGACCTCGGTCTACCGCCACACGTGGGCGATAGGAGATCTTGTGCTGTGGGACAACCGCACCACCATGCACCGGCGCGACGCCTTCGACCCTTCCGCGCGGCGCGTCATGCACCGCACCCAGATCAAGGGCTCGGGCGCGCCGCGGCGCACCGCGCTCTAGTCGCCGGCCGGCGGAACTTCGCCCACGCGCGCAGGAAGGAGCCTCAACATCGCGAGCCCCGCCAGGGCGGAAAAGACCGACGCCAGGAAGATCCCCAGCTTGGCGCCGTCGATCAGGCTCTTGTCGAAGGCCAGGTTGGCGATGAACAGCGCCATGGTGAAGCCGATCCCGGCCAGCAGTCCGCCGCCCGCGAGCAGCCTCCAGCTCAGATCCGGCGGGCGCAGTGCGATGCCGGTGCGTTCCGCGAGCCAACTGAAGCCCAGTACGCCGATGGGTTTGCCGATGGCGAAGCCGGCGAACACGGCGAGCGTGACAGGATTCGTAAGCTCGCCGAAGGAAAGCGGCAGCCCGGCGTTGGCGAACGCGAACAGCGGCATGATGACGAAACCGACCCACGGGTGCAGCCCGATCTCGAGCCGCTCGACCGGAGAAAGTGATTCGCGCGCCGCGATCTCGGCCATCTGCAGGCTGCGCCTGTCCTTCGTGTCCTCGCTCCCCGCGTCGGCCTCCGGGTGCGCGACCACCCGGTCGAGGATGGCGTACAGGCGCTTGTCGCTGACCCATCTGCGGGCCGGCGTCATCAGGCCGAGAATCACGCCGGTGATCGTGGCGTGGATTCCCGAGGCGTCGACCGCCAGCCAGACCAGGCTGCCCAGCATGAAATAGACCGGAAAGGTCCGCACCCCGATCAGCGCCATCGCGCGCACCAGCGCCAGGCCGACCGCGGCCAGCGCGAGCGCGCCCCAGGCGATGTGGCTGCTGTAGCCGACGGCCACCACCAGGATGGCGCCGATGTCGTCGACGATCGCGAGCGACAGCATGAACACGCGCAGGCTCTGCGGAATGCGCGAGCCCAGCAGCGCGAGGCATCCGATGACGAACGCAGTGTCGGTCGCCATCACCGTGCCCCAGCCAATTTGGCCGGGGTGGCCCCATAGCAGCAGCACGTACAGCGCGGCGGGCACGAGCATGCCGCCCACGGCGGCCGCGATCGACAGCGCGGCCATGCGCGGGTTGCTCAGCTCGCCCAGCACCAGCTCGCGCTTGAGCTCGAGCGCGACGAGGAAAAAAAACAGCGTCATCGCCCCGTCGTTGATCCACGCCCTGTACGAACGGGTGAACTCCAGCGAGCCGAACTGAAGACCGGCCTGGGCCTCCCAGGCCTCCGAGATCAGGCGCGCCCAGGGCGAGTTGGACAGAGCCAGCGCAGCGATCGCGAACAGCAGCAGCACGGCGCCGCCGGCGGCCTCGATGCGCAGGAAGCGCGTAAACGGTTCCGCCAGCCGGTCGACCAGTTCCGTCGGCAGGCGGGAGAGCTCTTGCGCGCCCTTGCGCTTTTCGTGCCGGATCAGGGCCCGAAGCAAGGCGAGACTTCGTCTACCGGGCGCAGCCCGGCGCGCGCGCCGGCGCTGCCCGCGCGGCCGCCTTGGCCGAGCAGACGCTCGTACTCCCGCTTGACGACCGAGTAGCACTCGCACGCCCGCGCTTCCAATCCCCGGCGATCCAGCACCTCCACATGGCCGCGGCGGTAGCGGATCAAACCCGCCCGTTGCAGCTTGGCCGCGGCCTCCGTCACGCCTTCGCGCCGCACCCCGAGCAAAGTGGCCATCAGCCCCTGCGTGACCGTCAGGTTGCGCGAGGGCGCCCGGTCCAGGTACGAGAGGATCCAGCGGCAAAGCTGCTGTTCCAGAGAATGGTGCCGGTTGCACACTGCGATCTGCCCGGTCTGCGTGATCAGCGCCTGGGTGTAGCGCAGCAGCAGGAAAGACAGCGGGGAGCCGCGCCTGAATTCGTCCTGCACCCGGCTCGCCGCCAGCCGAAAAGCATCGCCGGCGCTCACCACCACCGCCCGGTTCGGCGTGCTCTCGCCGCCGAGGAACGAGGGAATGCCGATCACGCCCTCCGCGCCGGTGAGCGCAAATTCCGCCGACTCGCCGTGATCATTCAGGTGGTAGCGCGAAACGACCCCCCCGGTGACGAAGTACAGATGCCGTTCGAGCTCGCCTGCACCGTAAATGGACAGGCCCAGCGGCAGCGGAACGTGCCCCAGAGCGGGCAGCAGGCGCTCGTAGTCGCTCGCCGGCAGCGCCGCAAGAATGCGGTTCCAGCCGGGCCGCGGCCGAAGCGAAGCTAGTATCGCCACAATCCCCCTTTCCCGCGTCATCGCAGGGTCCAAGCCCCGATTCTTCTTAACCCTTCCTGACCTCCTTGTATGTTCGGTTCCGCACATATACCCCGGCCAAAGGAGATTTTGATTCCCGCGCGTCGGACTTTCAGTATTTGAGGCGCATCGTCAGCTCCACGTTCTGCCCGTCGTAGCGAAAGCTCGCGGCGGAGAACGCGGGCGGGCCAAGCACGCCGGTCGCATTGTTCGAGAAGCCGTAGCCCTCCGTGGGGATGCCCAGCCAGTTGGTATCGAGCTTGCCGTTCATGTTCTCGTCATGAATGACTGCCATCGCATATTTGCCCGGCGGGATATCCTCGAAGTCGCAACGCGCCTGGCTCTTGCGAATCTTGATCACCATGACATTCGTCGCCGAGAGCAAAAACTCGTTGGGGAAGCCCTCCGCCGATTCGAACAACGCGCAAGCCACCGTTCCAATGCTGTCCCTGATATTCAGAATCGTCACGTGAATTCCGGGGCACGGCGCTTGCGCCATGGCAGCCGCGGGCAGATTCACGCAAGCCAGCGTCGCGAGCCATGCGGCTGCCCATCGAACCGGCACAGGGATCTGGAACTCCCGAGCCATTG
The DNA here is from genome assembly GCA_963811085.1 of uncultured beta proteobacterium. GTDB lineage: Bacteria > Pseudomonadota > Gammaproteobacteria > Burkholderiales > SG8-39 > DAHVFK01. The sequence goes on from CAWEPV010000003.1 coordinate 464,105, forward strand.
GGGGCTACCTTCGACGGATGTCGAATTGCAATCTACCCGGCCCATCTTCCGCCCGCTTGATTCAAGTCAAACTCCCATCTGCGGGGAGACATTCGATTCGATCGTGATCGGCGGCCTGCTGCTGGTCGGCGGCAAGCAGGGCTAGCGCACGGGCTGCGCCTCGAGCGGCGTGGTCGGGCCCCGGCGCCCGAAGTGGCCCTTCACGAACGTAATGTGGTAGCAATTGATGATCTCGCGCGCGGCCTCGAAGGTTTCGGCGGCGCCTCCCAGATAGAACAGCCAGGCCCGGCGGAATTTCTCGTCGAAGCGGAGCGGGTCGATCGCATGAATCCGCTCCCAGTTCGCCTCGAAATTCTTGAGCCACTGGTCCACGCTGCGGTGGTAGTGATACGAAACGTTCTAGATCGCCCTCACGTCGAGGCCGTACTTTTCCATCAGGAGCAGCGTCTCGGCGAGGCTGGGAATGTAACCGCCGGGGAAGATATGCCTGATCGTGCAGTAGTTGGTCGGCCGCTTTCAGTGGCGTTGCGCTTCGCCCGCGCGATGTTCCGGTTGTTCTGCCGCGATTCGAGCAGGCGCCGCTTGACGAAAATCAGCGGGTGCTCGAAGCGCCCGAACGGCTTGCGATAGGCGAGATTGACCAGCTTGCGCAGGCCCTGATCGCCGACGATATCGATGCTCTGTCGAAGTACGCCTCGAGAAACTCGAACACCCCGCCGAGCGCCATGCGCCGCTCCGCCGCGCGGCTGCGGAACACGATCGTGACGTCCGGCTCGCCCAGCTGCGTGCTGTGGTAGATGCTGTGGTCGGAAAAAACGACCTTCAGGTGATACTTTCCCCCATCGGCGACGCTGTCGACGATGCGCCGGATCAGAGCTCGAACCATGGCCGAATGTGCCCGGCACATTCGTCATCTCGATTGATTCAGATCAAACCCCGCATCCGCTGGCGGTCTATGTTCGACATCGTACAGAGCAGCCCGGCAGGAAGGCGCACGATGCCGCTCGCGCGCCCGTCGATGTGAAGGGGAAGGAAATGCTGCAATATGCCGTCGTATTTCTGATCATCGCGCTGGTCGCCGGGCTGCTCGGCTTTACCGGCATCGCGGCCGGCGCAGTCCAGATCGCCAAGGTCCTGTTCTTCGTCTTTCTCCTGCTGTTCGTCGCCTCTCTCATCGTGGGACTGATGCGCCGGAAGTGACCACGGCGGCCGTCGGTCGCAGCAAAGAGCCCCTTCACCGGAGGAAAGCAAAATGAACGCAGTCAAGATTGTGGGAATCGTGCTGATCGTGGCCGGCGCGCTGGGACTGGCGTACGGCAGTTTCAGCTACACCAAGGAGACTCATCAGGCCAAGGTCGGCCCGATCGAGCTTTCGATCAAGGACAAGGAAACGGTCAACGTGCCGGTGTGGGCCGGCGTGGGCGCGATCGTGATCGGCGGCCTGCTGCTGCTGGTGGGCGGCAAGAAGGGCTAGCGCGCGCCGCTCACGCCAGCAGCACCAGCGCGAGGCCGATCGCCGCCGGCAGCGCCTGCACCATGAGGATCTTGCGGTTCGCGCTCGCGCCGCCGTACAGGCCCGCGACCAGCACGCAGGCAAGAAAGAAGATCTTCACCCCGCCGCCCTCGGCGCCGAGCAGCAGGCCCCAGACGAGGCCCGCGGCGAGAAAGCCGTTGTACAGGCCTTGGTTCGCCGCCAGCACCTTGGACGCGGCCGCAGCCTCCGGGGTCTGGCCGAACGCGCGCAGCCCCGCGGGCTTGTCCCACAGGAACATCTCCAGCACCAGAAAATAGACGTGCAGCAGCGCGACCAGGGCGACAACTATGTTCGCGGCAAGATTCATGGCTTCTCCACCCGATTCGGTTCCGGATTGCGGCTCGCGAGCACGACCGACGTCTCGATCTGGCGCGCGGGAATCGACCAGTACTTTCGCAGCAAAGCGTCTTTCTGCACCTGCGGCACGAGCGCGAAGCCGTTGCGGCGGTAAAACTCGATCGCCCACTCGGCGGCCGCCCAGGTGCCGACCAGCAGCGGCTTGTTCGCCAGGCCCTGCACGTGGACGAGCAGCGCGCGCCCGACGCCCTTGCGCTGCGCGTCGCTCGCGACGTAGGCGTGGCGCACCAGCGCAACCTCGCCCCGGTCCTGGATTCCCATCACCCCAAGCAGGCGCCCGCCTTCTTCGGCGCCCCAGAACTCGACCCCGTCGGCGATCTCGGCCTCGAGCTCCGCGCGCGGCATGTAGGGCTCATGCCAGCGGTCGGCGGGGATCACGCCGCGATAGGCCCGCGCCGCGTCGTTGACGATCGCGAGCAGCGCGTCGCGCTCCTCGGGCCCGATGCGCCGGATCGCCATCGGGCGCTCAGCGCGCCCTGGGCTTGCGCAACGACGGGTTGAGCCGCTCGATGTCGGCCTGGACCTGCTCGCGGCTGCGCTGGTACACGAGCTCGCGTCCCATCACGCTGCCGGCGTAGGCCAGGCCGTTGCGCGTGGGCGTGAGCGTGCACTTGACGTTGTTGATGCCCTCGCCCAGCACGACCTCTATCGAGTCGGCGCGCTTGCTGAACACGACCACCTCGATCGACTGGCCGTTTTCCATCACTACCTTGATTTTTTCCGGGTTCATCGCGACTCCGTCGGAGGGCTAAGGCAGACCGTCGAAGAAATCTACCACACCGGTCTCGAGCGAATACTCGGCGCCCACCACCAGCAGCCCGTCGGACTGGATCAGCTGCTCGAGGATGCGCGAGCCGTGGCGCAGGTGGTCGGCCGAGGCGCGGATGTTGGCCCGCACCGCCTCGCGCACCAGCGCCGCGGGGTCGTGCCGCAGCTCGGTCGCGAGCAGCCCGGCGACCGAGGGCCGCACCCGGTCGACGATCGAGCGCAGGTTGGGCGACTGGCTCCCGCCCGGGCGCCCGAGCTCCTCCAGCGTGGCGAGGATCGCGCCGCAGTTGGAGTGGCCCAGCACCACCACCAGCCGCGTGCCGAAGCGCTCGGCGGCGAACTCGACGCTGCCGACCTGCGACGGCGCCACGATGTTGCCCGCCACCCGGATCACGAACAGGTCGCCCAGGCCCTGGTCGAACACGATCTCCGCCGGCACGCGCGAGTCGGAGCAGCCGAGCACGATCGCGAACGGCTCCTGGCCGGCGGCCAGCTCGATCGGGCGCGCGCCGCCGGCGCCCTCGCCCCGGCGGTCCGAGACGAAGCGGCGGTTGCCCTGGCGCAGGCGCTCGAGCGCTTGGTTTGCGGCCATCATCGCGCGAGGTCCTTCGTTTCCATGCCGCTCAAAGATCTATCTCCCCGCGCACGACGTCCACCACGTCGCCCCCGACCCACACTTGTTCGCCGTCGCTGCGCAGGTGGACGCGGCCCGCACGCTGCAGCGCGCCGCCCTGGCTCGCAACGTAGCTGGGCCCGGCGAGTCCCGCGCCGATGAGCCACTGCGCGAGGCTGGCGTTGAGGCTGCCGGTGACCGGGTCCTCGTATCCGCCGTCGCCCACGAAGGCGCGCACCTCGAAGGCCGCGTCAAAGCCCGCGTCATGCGGGCCGACCACGCCCAGCTGGAGCGGGTCGAGCGCAGCCCAGTCGGGCCTGAGCGCGAGCACCTGGCGCGCCGAGCGCAGCATCACGGCGCACCAGCCCGGGCCGTTGTCGACCCATTGGTGCTGCACGATGTCCGACGGCGGCACGGAAAGCGCTCGGGCGATCTTCGCCAGCACGTCGGGTTCGAGCGCGCCGCTGCGGCGCACGGGCGGCGCGGCGAACTCGAGCCGCGGGCCGTCGCTTCGCACGCGAACCAGGCCCGCGCCGCACTGCTGCACGACCACGCCCGGGCTGCGCGGCCTGCCGCCCGCGGCGAGCCAGGCATGGCACGAGCCCAGCGTCGGGTGCCCTGCGAAGGGCAGCTCGCCGCCGGGGGTGAAGATGCGCACGTGGTAGTCCGCCGCGGGATCCGCCGGCGGCAGCAGGAAGGTCGTTTCCGACAGGTTGGTCCAGCGCGCGAGCGCGGCCATGCGCGCCTCGCTTATGCCCTCGGCGCCGTGCACCACCGCGAGCGGGTTGCCGCCCAGCGGCTCGGCCGAGAAGACATTGACCTGGGTGAAGCGGTGCCTCGCCATCGCGCGCGCGGCACCTCAGCCGGCGGACGGGTGCCGCGCCACCGCGATCACGTCCGGCAGCGTGTCGGGCTGGCCCGGGACCATCTGCTGGCCGACGAGCAAAGGAGTCGCTGGGTTCAGTTGCCTGCCTCCGTGGTGTGCGCCGCCGCTTCCCCGCGCGCGGCGCCTGCCGAATGATGTCATAAACCTCCTGCGGCGTGCGCGCTCGGGCGAGGTGTCGGACGTCACTTCGTCGCTCCGGACGCTCAACTGTCCTTCACCTCGATGTAGTAGGTGGCCCAGGGACACAAGTCAAACCGCTCCGGCAGCGGCTTCGACGCGATGTCGGGAAACTTGTCGGCGTCGTATAGGGTCCACAAGGGACCGAGGCCACCCAGGGTCATCGGGCGCTCATCGAGGTGAGTCGCGACGATGAATCGGCGCTTGATGGCCTCCGCTGCGGCGATCGACACTGCGTAGCCGTCGACCGCACGCACGAATAGCGCGGTCCTTTCGTCGAGTTTCGCGCCGCTGGCCTTGATCACGTCGATGAGCAAAGGGCCATGCAGGGAATGCGGCTTGCCGTCGTACTCAAGCGTGGGATTGATGGCGACCGCCGGCAACGCGGTAAGCGCGGCGAAGTCGAACACCTGTGCCCTGCTGAAGCTGATCTGCTGCTTGACCATCATCTGATCGAGCGCATGATCTGTCGGGCCGCGATTGCCCGACCCAATGCGCCCGCCAACAGTCAGGAGAATCGGTCCGGCGGCCGCCTTTGGGACGTTCTGCGCACGCGCCACCAGCGCCGTCGCGCTCAAACCTGCCGCCGCACCGGCCATAGCTGCTCGCAAAAAGTCGCGCTTCTTCATGATTCCTCCAAGCAGGTCCACAGGTCGGTTGGACGGCAATTGGCAGACTCCAAATCGCATTTGTCACTTGCTCAGTTTTGTCGTCGCGAATCCCGCCGCGATAAGGCTCGCGGATATGAAACGCCAGACGCCAAAGCCCTCCTTCAAGACGAAGGTGGAAATCAGGGCGGCAAACAGCACACTCGTCTCTCTCAGCCCTGAAACCATGGCCATTGGAGCAATCGCCATCGCCCATACGACGATCCAATATGCGGCGACCTGCAGAACGCCTCCCAGCAGCCCGGCGCCGAGATTCCGCCTGGCCGTTGCCAGGAGCTCACGTCCTTTCCAGGTCGACGCAATGAGGAAGGTAAGGATACCGTCCCCAATGGTTAGCCAGACGGCAAAGCCGAGCGCGGACCCGGCCTTGCGCACGCCGACGCCATCCACGACGGTATACGATGCAATGAGAGCTCCCGTCATCAATGCGTAGACGACCGGTCTTGGTCGCTTCCAAATCCCGCTATCGCGTTCGAAGGTCAGTGCCATCACCCCGGTGGCGAGGCAGAGAATGCCCACCAGAGCGATGGGCGTGAGAGCTTCGCCCGCGAACGCGAACGCGCCGATCGCGACCAGCAAGGGAGAAGACCCGCGTGCGATCGGATAAACCTGTCCCAAGTCCCCATGGTTGTATGCAGTAGGGAGAAAGAAGTGATATCCGGTATGCAGCACGATGCTCGCCGCCAGGAATGCCCAGCTCGCGGGAACAGGCGCGCCGACGAAAGGCACAACAAGGAGCGAGAAGAGGCTCCCCGCCAGCGTAACCACGACCATCACGATCAGTCGATCGCCCCGGATCTTGATCAGGGCATTCCACGTTGCGTGAAATGCCGCCGCCACGAGCACCAGGCTGATCACTTCGAGCGACATATATCTCCGATCTCGCCCTATTGGCTGCGGGCAAAGGCGATCGCAAATCTCATCTGCCGTCCAACGTTCACGGCGAACCGCGCGCGCCGCCCTTGCGCGCGTCGGACTTGACCGAAGGGTTAGGCGTCAATCTCGTTGCGTGATAGCGAGTAGTGAATTGCATAGATAGCGCTTCTGATATCGGTGGCACCATGTCGCTCAATGCCCAAAGGACCGAGGATCCGGTCTTTAGCCCCTTTCAACGCAACGTCATCGTAGGCGGTCACGATAAGCGCTGAGTCCACGGTTTCGTCCACTCCGCGAATACGCTGCTCGTTTGTCATGGTCGGTGTCACCGCACCTCGCAGCAGGTGGGCGCTGCCCAAGCCTGGCTGGGCGGGCAACTCAGGCAGAACTTCATCGCGTAGCCGTGCCTCCACACTCGCCTTAGTTCCGTGCGTTGGTTTGTATCGAACAAGCAAGGCAAGCCGCCCGAGGCCAAAGCCTGCGCTGCTGACCACCGAGCAGAAGCCGCGAGTCATTGATCTGTAGTGGGTCATCATCCTCGCGGTCCAAGGGGTTGGTGCGTTCAGACGCTCCAGGTAAGGCGAAGAAGTCAAAATGGCAAGAGACTCGACCTCGTATAGCACCATGTATCTAGGTTGACCTTCGACTGTTACCCATCTCGTGCCGCGCAGGAAGCCCGGGATGGACAGGCGCTCAGGCAGGTGCTCGTACGTGTGCCAGTAATCGTGCTCGGCAATCGAGTCGACGGCGACGTCGAACGAAAGAAGCATGGCTGCTGACCCAAGTAGTGGCACGTGTACAAGGCAACGGTGTTGTCGACGCCTAACGCTAGAGCTAAGCGGGCGCCAGTGGCAGTGGAGTAGCGAACCTACTTGGGCCGGTGAAGCGCACAGAGCTTGTTGCCGTCCGGATCACGCACATAGGACAGGTGCATAGCACCCAGCTTGCCCTCGCGCAACCCTGGCGGATCTTCGATCGAAGTTCCGCCGTGCGCAATAGCTACGTCGTGGAACTGCCGCACCTGCTCTGAAGAACTGCACTTGAATCCGATGGTGCCACCGTTGGCAAACGTAGCCGACTCTCCGTCGATCGGCTCGCTGACACAAAACGTTCCACCATCGTGCCGATAGAACAGCCGGACCTGTCCCGTTCCGTTCAGATTTCGTACCGGCTCTCCTGCCCCAAGTACACCAAGCACGGCGTCATAGAACCGCTTTGATCGCTCAATGTCGTTCGATCCGACCATTACGTGGCTGAACATTCACTCGTCTCCAGTGTTTTCGGTGTGGCTTTCAATCGGTGACTTGCCGGCACGCAGACGATAGCGTCTCGTGCCGTCTAACGCTCAGCTTCAGCGGCGGCGCGCAGCACCGTCGGCTGCAAGCGGTTGTTATGTGGCCTCGGCCGCTCTGACGGAAGTGAAGCGAAGCACAATGTAACCCAACAGCCCGGAAACCGCTGAACCGATCAAGATTCCGATTCGCTCCAGTCCCAGATAGGCCGTGCTGCCCGGCTCAAAGGCCAGGGAGGCGATGAACAGGCTCATGGTGAATCCTATACCGCAAAGCAGGGAGGTACCGTAGAGTTGCCGCCAGCCGACGCCTTCTGGTAGCGAAGCGATTCGCGCTCGCGTTGCAATCCAGCACAGCGCGAGCACCCCGATCTGCTTCCCAAGAAACAGTCCGGCCACGATGCCCAGTGGTACTGGATGAAACGTGTCGCTGATCGAGAACCCAGCGAGCGCAACGCCGGCGTTGGCAAACGCAAAGACGGGCAGAATCCCAAAGGCCACCCACGGATGCAGGGTATGTTCGAGTTGCCGCAGCGGCGACTCGGCTGTCTGTGACGCCGACCTATCTGATCCGCGCAGCGGAATGAACATCGCCACCACGACGCCCGCGAGCGTAGCGTGCACACCAGATTTCAAAACTGCCACCCACAGTGCTATGCCAACCAGGATGTAGGCCGCTGGCCTCATCACACCTGTGCGATTGAGGACAGCAAGGGCCACGGTCAGGCCTGCCGCGACCGCCAGCGAAAGCGAGGATAGATCGGCCGTATAGAACAGGGCGATCACGACTATCGCGCCAAAGTCGTCGAAGATGGCGATGCTCAGGAGCAGAACCTTTAACGCGGCGGGAACGCGTTTTCCAAGAAGTGAGAGAACTCCCAAAGCGAAGGCAATGTCGGTCGCGGTCGGGATCGCCCACCCCTTCATCGCGGCGGAGTCAGCCCAGTTGAATGACGCGTAAATGGCCGCAGGGGCGAGCATTCCCCCGGCGGCGGCAAACGCCGGCAGGGCCGCCTGGCGCAGGCTCGACAAGTGCCCTTCAAGCACCTCGCGTTTCAGCTCCATGCCAACGAGGAAGAAGAACACCGCCATAAGGCCGTCATTGACCCACAGCAGCAAGGGCTTGGCGACTCCGAACGTGCCGACGCTGACCGCAAGCGGAATATCCAGCACCGCCTCGTAGTAACCCGCGAGCGGCGAGTTTGCGACGATCAGCGCCACCACGGCGGATGCCATCAAGACCAGGCCGCCTGCTGATTCAAGGCGCAGGAAATTGATCAGCGGCTGTAGCAGTGGATTGCCTGAGTACGGTTCTTTTGTTTGCATGACAAGCCAGGCGGCCCTTTAGTCGGCCGCATAACGTTTGAGCTCAGGGGCGTGAAGCGACGGCCGTTTTCGCGGCAGCGAAAATGGGCGACGGGTCAAACGTCCCATGGAGCGATTTGTTAGGCGCCGGATCAAGCAACCTCGACCCACAGATCTTTAACCATAAGAACCCAATTCTTGCCTGGATGAGCCCAACGCTCCTTCACCATCGGTCGCTGAGCCAGTTCCCGATAGCCGAGACCAGTGTATAGCCTGCGCGCACCCACGTTGGTGTCAGCCACGATCAGACTCAGGCCACGTTTTCCGAAGCTGGCAGCAATGTTCTCGGCAAGGGCAAGTAGCTCATTTCCATACCCCTTACCTCGATGTACTTCCCTCGTTGCAACGACGTTGATGTACCAGGTACCCGGGACCATGTCCTCCAATTGCTGAAGCGGCACAAACATTGGGGGTATTTCGGAGTAGTCCGTCGTGGGAGGATCATCTTCCAAGGGATATCCAATCAAACAAGCAACGGCGTCATCCCGAACCAACCGCAGGGTGGCATTTCGGTAGGAGAATCCGCCTGAATCCCTCTTCGCTCGGGCATATCCAATCTCCCATGCCGATGCACCGGCATTGGCCATTTGCTCCCACAGATAGAGCGGCAACCCTTCACCGGCCATATTTACGAATTCGGCCAAATCCTTCGCATCGTCTGGGGTGGCCCGTCGAAATGGGAGATCAACGCTGAACATAGCGATTGGCCATTTTGAAGGCTGTGGCGAGGCGCCTAACGTTCGCGTTTTGCCGCACCGGACGAAGCGCGCAGCGCGAGGCAGGCGTGATCTTCATCCGTTTTAGTGGATACTTTGCTGGGCATGTGCCAAGCGTTCGAACTCGACCGGGGAATGGTACCCCAGGCTGGAATGGATGCGTTTGTCGTTGTAGAAGCGATCGATGTAGCGCGCGACCGACGCGTTGAGCTCGGCGTCGCTGGCGTAGTTGCGCCAGTGCGTGAGCTCCGCCTTGAGCGAATGGAAGAAGCTCTCCATGTGCGCGTTGTCCTGGCAGTGCCGCGGCCGGTTCATGCTCGGCACGATGCCGTGGGCCTTCAGGAAGTCCTGGTAGCCGTAGGCTGAGTATTCGATTCCACGATCGGAGTGGAAGAGCAATCCGGGCTTTGGATCGCGAGCCGTGATCGCGCGCTTGAGCGCCCGCAGGGTCACATCGGTCGTGCGGTTGCGAGACAGCGTCCAGCCCACGATGCGGCGCGAGAACAAGTCCATCACGGTCGCCAGATAGCGCCAGCGCTTGCCCAGGCGCAGGTAGGTCAGATCCCCCACCCAGATCTGGTCGGTGCGCGTGGGCAGGGGCTCCTCCAGCCGTAAGTTCCCGGTCTTGGCGAAGAACCGGCGCACTAGTCCAGAACCATTGCGATAGAGCCTGCTCACGCGAGCACGCAAGCCCCGCTCGCGCATCAGGCGCGCCACGCGCTTGTTGCTGCAGCGAATGCCTTGCTTCTTGAGCACCTCGTGCACCCGCGGTGAGCCGTAGCGCTCGGCGCTGTCGCGGTGGATGCGCTCGATCCGAGCCCCCAGCGCCTCGTCGTTGCGCCGGCGCTGGCTGCCGTCTCTGGCGAGCCACGCGTAAAAGCCACTCCTTGAGACCTTGTAGCGCTGGCACAGGAACGCCACGCCGTACTGCACCCGGTGCTCCGCTATGAACGCGAACTTCGCCTTCGGTGTTCGATATTGAAGCGGATGGCTTTTTTTAAAAGGTCATGCTCCACCTCGAGCGCCGCAAGCTTCTTCTCCAGCGCCCGCACCTCGCGCCGCGCCGCCACCTTCGCCTCGAGCTGCTTGACCTGGCGCTTGAGCGAGCGCTTCTCGGGATCGCCCTTGGGCACCCGCAGCGCCTTGGGCAAGCTCAAGCCAGCGGCCTCGGCCGCCGGCTTGAGCTTGAGCTTGCCTTCGCGATAGTCCTTCTTCCACTTCGAGAGCATGAACGGATGGATATCCAGCGCGTAGGCCACGTCCTGCGTCTGGATATCAGGGTGACTGGCCAACTTTACTGCCTGAATCTTGAACTCCAGCGTGTAGCGATGAACCTTCTTAGGACCCACCGGTGCGGCCATTTGAACCTCCTCTTCCGTTAGGTCGAGGTGTCCACTTTATCGAATGAGGTTCCGCGTCCGCAGCAGCTACTGGTTAGAACGCTCTGTGCCATACAGTGAATCCGGCATCACTGTTGCGTGTAGGCACGTCTTCCGATCGATCTCACACGCCTGTTGACATGCGCGCGCGGCGGCACTGTCGATGGCAGCGCCCCCGCATTTCAGCATGCACGACTCAAAAGCGGGCTCGCAACTCGGCAAACCCCCTTCCACGGCGCGGTACACGAAGTATGCGATTGCCGCCGCAAGCAATATGAGCGCTGCGATAACGATCTTCCAATTAGTCTTACCTTTCGCATTGGTCACTTGGTTCATGATGTGCCCCCCTGTATCACGCCCGCGCTCCACCTTTGATTGCAGTGAGGACGCGTGCATTCCGCGTTCTAACGTCTTGGTGTACCGCGGGCCAGCGCGAGGCTCAGATCGCGCGGTGCGCTGGCGGCCCGTCGGCACCACCTAAAGTTAGCGAGCACCGGTACGAGAGCGCCAGTAGAAAGGGCGCCGGGAATGGTGCGCAACGGCGAAGATGACGATGCCGTCCGTCTCCGGACGGTAGACCAAGGAGAAGCGGAATCCGCTGACGATGACCCGGCGCGTGTTGGCGCGCGAAGGGGAACCTGAGAGAGGAAACGCGAGAGCGCGCGCTGTGGCCTCTTCCACTGCCGCGGTGAAGCGCTCGCCCAGGCCGGGTTGCGCTTCATTGTGATAAATAACTTCGGCGAGAAACTCTAGTCGTGCCGCGGCTATGAACCGCGCGCGCTTCACCGAGCGAGGCGCCTTGCCTCGGCAAACACGTCCTCAGCCGAGATTGTCTTCAGTTCACCGCGGTCGTATGCGGCAGCGCGCTCTTCAATCTCGCGGTCCCATGCTGCCTCGATCTCCGCAAGCGGCGAATCCTGGATGGATTCCAGCAGAAACTCCGCAAGCCGGGCCCGCTCGTCGGCAGTAAGGGATTTGGCCTGTTTTTCCAGTTCCTTAAGCGTGTCCGACATGTCAGTACCCTCCGAAAGCCGTTGTCATTCTACGCCTGCCTGTGCGCACCCTCATCGTGCACGCTAACGTTCCGCATTACCGGCGCGCGCCGCCCTTGCGCGCGGAATCTCCCCCCGATTTCGTTGACACCGGGTTCATTGAGTCAGCTGTTCGAACGTCGCTGGCGACACGTAGTTGAGCGATGAGTGCAGTCTAGCGCTGTTGTAAAACGGCAGGTAGCTCGTCAGGGCAGCCTGATTGTCGTGGTCGCGCTGGTATCTGAGCCCGTGATACATCTCGGACTTCATCGAATGGAAGAACGACTCGATGAAGGCGTTGTCGGTGACCTTGCCGGGGCGGTTCATGCTTTGCGTGATGCCTAACTCCGAGAGGCGGGCTTTGAAGGCGAGCGCCGCGTACTCGATACCCCGGTCGGTGTGGAAGATCAGGCCCGCAGCGGGCCTGCGGCTGTGCACCGCACGGTTGAGCGCTTTGAGGGTGAGCGCCACGTCTTTCTTCTTCCCAAAGGCCCAGCCCACAACCCGGCGCGAGTACTTGTCCATCACCACCGCGAGGTAGCGGTAGATCCCGCCCACCTTCAAGTACGTGATGTCACCCACCCAGACCTGGTCGGGCCCGCTGAGCTCCAGCCCCAGCTGCTCGTTGCGCCCGCCATCGAAGAAGCTCTGCAGCTTGTGATTCGTGTAGCGGATCTTGGCCACCCTCGCCTTGATGCGATGCGCTTGCATCAGCCGCGCCACCCGGTTCTCGCTTGCCATCTCCCCCTCGTCGCGTAGCGCCCGATGTACCCGTGGGCTGCCGTAGAGGCCACGGCTTTGCTCATGTACCCGGCGGATGCGCCCCAGCAGCGCTTCGTTTCGGCGCTCCCGCTCGCTACGCTCGCGCGAGCGCCACTGGTAGTACCCCGCCCGCGTCACCCCATAGAGCCGGCATATCAGCGTCAGCCTGTGCTTTGCCCGGTTTGCCTCTATGAACTGGAAGACCTCTTCCTTTGTTCCGAAGCAAACCGGATGGCTTTTTTTAAGAGTTCGTGCTCCTCCTTGAGCACCTTGTATTGCCGCTCGAGCTCTTTCAGCCTCTTCAGCTCGGCCTTGGTCTTCACATCGAGCTTCGCACTCTTGGCCACGATCACCCCGTCGCGTACTTGCTTGCGCCACAGTGACAGCATGAACGGGTGAATGTCTAGCGCCGAAGCCACGTCCTTGATCATCACCCCAGGCAGGCTGCTCAGCTTCACCGCAGTCGCCTTGAATCGATCCCCGTACCTCTCAACCTTCCTCGGCCCTGCTCTTGCCACAACACACCTCCAGGCGGTTAGCCCAAGGTGTCAACTAATTCGGGGGAAGTTTGCCGTCCGGTGCAAGCGAAGGTTAGATTGCAATCAGGCCACTTCCAGAAGCGCACGCGGATTCTTCTGCGCGATCAGCAGAAGCGTACGGGCCGCACCTGATGGCGCGCGGCGACCTTGCTCCCATTCCTGAAGCGTGCGCACGGATACGCCTAGGAGTTTGGCGAACCGTGACTGGGAAAGACCGGTGCGCTCACGCACGGAGGTCACTGAAGGAACGTTGATCACTCGTCCGTGCTCGCCGCGCTTGATGTCGCGAATACCTTCGAGAATCTCTAGTCCGATATTGCGCTTAACCTTAGCCATCGAGTTCCTCCTTGATCTTGCGCAGGACGTGGGCCGGAATATTCCCCTCCTCGTTCTTCGCGTAGACCGTCAGCATCCAAATTACGCCTTCGCTCGCCTTGACGTAGTAGATCACCCTAATTCCACCCCGTTTCCCGCGCCCAGGCTGCGCCCATCGCAGCTTGCGTACTCCACCCGATCCAGGAACGATCGCTCCGCTTTCAGGGGCTTCCACGAGCGTCGCCTGGAGTTGCAAGTACTCGTCATCCGAAAGGTAGTCGCCGACAAGGCGCGTAAACAGCTTTGATTCGACAAAGCTGAACATGACGTATTATACGGCAAAGACGTATAGCGTCAATCGCAATCTAACGTGGAGTCGTGCCGCGCGCCGCAGCACGTCGATTGAACAAGCACGCCAGCTCGCGGCGCGTCCGCACGAACGCCATGTTAGAACGCTTAGTCCGGACCCGCATGGCGCGCCCACCAAACAAATCTTCCAATACCGTTTGTCCCTACGATTAGCAGAGCTCCAACAGCGGCTTCGGCGAATAAGTAGATCAATCCGCTCTCGAGCCCGCTCTTGTCCATTCCTCTGGAGAAGAGGGCTTGGAGGGCGCATCTGCTCCCAATGGAAGTAGCCCACGCGCGATGCTGCGTGGGAAGAGCCAGAGCGCTACAACGAGGAAGAGTCCGACCACGCCGACGACTATGATGACTGGAAGAAGGGAGGCATATTCAGGCGTTCGACTGCTAATGAGGCCGCCCACCACCTCTCGAAGAACAATTAGAGCCAGCCATACGGCAAAAAGGCGGACTGCAACGGTCAGAGTCTGGTGAGGTGTCATCTCAGCGTTCTAACGTGAATTAGGCAGCTCTTTGCAAGCCGCAAGACTATCCATATGCAGATTGAATCATCTACAAATGGATAGCGCCATATGCCGGCATATATCTACAGATAGATGTTCACCGACTCGCAGCACCCTGCTGTCCAGCCATCTGAAAACGTGAATTCTCATTACTTCTGCCGCTGACGCTCAATCGCGCCAAGTGACAGGGGGCGCCCGCTGGGTTGTCGGAGCAGGCAGTCCAAACTGCCGAGCCTCAAGGCCGTTGCAGCTTCTTCTCCGCCCCCGCATAAAGCACATCCCGCATCGCCTTCGCGGCCTTCGCATGGAACGCCACCGCCAATAGTTGTGCAGCGACATCTCCCCGGCACGCAAGGGCATGAAAGCCGTCTGCGACTCATCCAGTCCGCGGATCATTCCCTCGCCCCCGCCTGCAGCACGATGCCGGCGATCTCGTCTCGTCCTCGCTGTTTCACGATCTTTAGCGGAGTGTAGCCGCCGACCAGACGCGGCTTCGACGGCGGGTGGCCCATGAACCACATCGCGGGTGGCGTCTGTGGCGCCGCCACCGCCATCATCAGCGGTGTGTACTCGCGAAAGCGCCGGTTCGGGTCGGCGCCGAGCTCGAGCAGCGCGCGAATGCGCGGCAGCTCCGCGGGCGGCACAAACTTGGTCCACCCAGGTGTTCAACCTGCTGGTCTACAGGTGGTCACCGAATCGACCGTGAGCAGCTGCGTCTAGGCGGCGCGTCAGGCGGTGGGCGACATCGATCCAGGTAGCGTCCTGCGCGATCTTCCATCGCCGGAAGTGACGGCAAGCCGGGCGCGGGCCAGAATGAAATGACGTCCGTAACCGGCCTGCAGTGTCCCTGGGCGGTTGAGCCCTCAGCTCAAGCGAAGTCGACAAACTTGCTGAACGGCATCTCGCGCAAGCGCTTGCCCGTGGCGGCAAAGATCGCGGCGGCCAGCGCCGGCGCCGCCGGAGGCACGGGCGGCTCGCCCACGCCGCGCACGCGCGGTGCGTTCTGCAGCCCGCGCACGACGATCTCAGGGCACTGGTCCAGGCGCATGCCCGGGTGCTGCGGGAAGTTGGTCTGCTGCGCCATGCCGTCGGCGTAGGTGATCTCGCAGTTCATCGCATGCCCCAGTCCCCAGACCACCGCGCCCTTGACGTGATTGTCGAAGTTCACCGGATCGACGACACGGCCCACGTCCAGCGCGACGAAGACCTTGTCGATGCGAATGCCCTTGTCCGTGCTGGTGACCTCCACGACCTCGGCCACCGGCACCCCGAAGCTTTCGACGAAGGCCAGCCCGCGCCCGCGGTCGGGCTCGAGCGTCGCGCCCCAGTTCGACATCTGGCCCACCGCTTCCAGCACCTTGCGCGAAACCTCGTGATTGCACAGGCGCAGCCGCTCCTGCAGCGGGTCGGCGCCGGCGGCATGGATGAGCTCGTCGAGCCAGGCGTTGGCGAAGAACCCCTGCGACGAAGCTCCCACCGAGCGCCAGGAACTCGTGGGTGCGAGCTCCGGCACCTTGTAGGCACGCATGCGGAAGTTGGGGATGGCGAACGGCTGGTTCCAGGCGCCGGCGGCGATCTGGCCGTCCGCGCCAGGTGGCCGGGACTGACCCAGGCGACCGGACTGCGAGCCCGACGAGCTGACGGTGGCCACCTGCAGGTCGTAGGTCTCGACCTTGCCGTCCTTGACCACCCCCTTGCCGTGCGCCATGCCGATCTGGCGAGGGAAGTCGTGCGCGAAGTCCTCTTCGCGCGAGTAGGTGAGCTTGACCGGCGTGCCGGGCATCTGCCTGGCGATTTCCGCGCACAGCGTGACGTTCTCGAACTCCAGCCGATGGCCGAAGCTGCCGCCGGCGTACTGCTGGTGAAAGCGCACCTGCTCGGGCTTGTGGCCGGTGACGGCCGCCACCTTCTGCTGCGCGAAGCGCGGCATCTGGTGGGCGACCCACACGTCCACGCCGTCCGCGCCGACCCTGACGAGGGCGTTCAGGGGCTCGAGCGGCTGATGCGCCACGTACGGGGCCCGGTACTCGGCCTCGATGACCTGGCCTTGCGCCAGCGCCTGCTCGACTTTGCCGTCGTGGCGCCATTCCTTGTCCAGCCGCTCCGGCGTGAAGCTGGCGGCGACCGCGGACCAGTGCCCCGCCATCTCGGCCGGATACGGCGCCGGCCCCCATTCGCACTCGACGGCCTTGACGGCCTGGAAGGCGCGCCAAGTGTTGTCGGCCACCGCCGCCACGCCGTTGGTGACGGGGACGATCCGCTTCACGCCGCGCAGGGTCTTGGCCCGCGCGTCGTCGTAGCGGTTGAGTTTGCCGCCCTGGCGCGGGTTCACCTTCACGGCGGCGTGCACCATGCCGTCCATCGAGAGGTCGATGCCGTAGCTCAAGGTGCCGGTGGATTTGGCCACGATGTCCAGGCGCTGCATGGGCTTGCCGATCAGGCGCCATTCGGAAGGCTCGCGCAGCGTCACCTTGCTCACCGGCTCCAGCGTCGCCGCGAGCTCGGCCAGCTCGGTGTACTTGAGCTCCTTGCCATCGGGCAGCTGTACCGCGCCGCGGGCCGTCTTGAGCTGCGCCACGGGCACGCCGGTCTTCTTCGACGCGGCCAGCTTGAGCGTCTCGCGGGCAACCGCACCGGCTTCGCGCAGCTTGTCGAAGCTGTCCGCCACGGTCGACGAGCCGCCCGTGACCATGACGCCCAGGACCTTGTAGAGGCTGCCCATCGCGCCGCGCATCGCTTTGGCCTGCAAGCTCGTGTCGTACGAAAGAAAGGGCACCTGCTCATCGGCTATGGCCCGGTTGTAGTAGGCCGGCGCCGGCGTGCCCGGTTCGATGCGGAACTGGCCGAACTCGAGGTCCAGCTCCTCGGCGATGAGCAGGGCCTGGACCGAGTAGGCGCCCTGGCCCAGGTCGGTATGCGGGGTGATGAGGGTCACCGCGGTCTGGTCGATCCTGACCCAGGGGCTGAGGGCGGCCTCGCCGGGCTTGAGTGCGTCGCGCAGCGGGTTGGGATGCGGCTTTCGAACCTGGTAGACGCCGAACACGACCCCGCCGGCGATGGCGGCGGAGCCGATGAGAAAGGTTCGGCGCGTAATGGTGGCGGCGCGGCCCATGCTCAGGCTCCCTTCAGGTGTTTGGCGGCGGTCCTGACCGCCTCGCGGATGCGCGGATAGGTGCCGCAGCGGCACAGATTGGCGCCCATCGCCTCGTCGATCTGGGCGTCCGTGGGAACGCCGGGAGCACCGGCCAGGAAGGCGGCCGCCGTCATCATCTGGCCGGACTGGCAGTAGCCGCATTGCGCGACCTGATGCTCGATCCACGCCTTCTGCACCGCGTGCAGCGCCCCGGGCTGCCCCAGGCCTTCGATGGTCACGACAGGTGCCGTTACCGCGCTTGCCGGCATGGAGCACGAGCGCACGGCCGTGCCTCCGATGTGGACGGTGCAGGCACCGCAGTAGCCGATGCCACAGCCGTATTTAGGGCCGGTGATGTGCAACGCGTCCCGCAGTACCCAGAGCAAGGGCATCTCGGGCTCGACATCGACCTCGTGGTCGCGTCCATTCACGTTCAGCTTCATCGGGGGCTCCTCGCGATCTTCCGGTCGCCTTCGCTTGTGGAGAGACCTTACACGAATATAAATTCGTTTACAATGGGTTTCCTCATTCCAGAACACTAAAGGTCTCCTAGAGTCCTGGGAACCGAAAGCTCCTGTTGGGCCCCGTTGTAGACGAATACTTATTCGTTTATGATTCAGCCCCATGAAGCTGAAAGATGAGAAAAAGCTGGAAGCCGTGGTTGCCGCGACCTGCCGCATGGCGGCCGAGCGGGGGCTGCTTGGCCTGACGCTGAGCGAGATCGCCAAGGCCGCCGGAATCGGCACGAGCACGCTCTACGTCTATTTCGCTAACAAGGAGGCGCTGTTCAACGAGGTCTACCGTCGCGCCAAGCGCGAGGCGATGGACTTCTACAGCGGCGAGATCGACCCGAGCGCGCCGATCAAGAGCCGGGTGCGCAACGTGTGGAACCGGATGCTGGACCACCGGCTGCGGCGGCACGACGAGGTCAGCTTCATGGAGCAATTCGTCGGCTCGGCCTACATGACCGAAGACAGCCGCGCCTACACCGCCAAGATCGGCGAAGGATTGCTGCAAATCGTCGCCGAGGGACAGGAGGAGGAGATCCTGAAGACCATCCCGGTGCCGTTCCTGGCCTCGTTCTTCATCGGGTCGGTTCGCGAAACCGGGCGTCTGATCCGCGCGGGGTCGATCGCCGACAGCGAAGAGAGTCGCGCGCTCGCGTTCCAGCTCTGCTGGGACGGCATCCGCAGCTGAGTTTCCTTTGTTCGACGTTCTTTCGTGAAAGGGGCAATAGCCATGACTGGCCGAACCGTCATCATTGCAGGCGCCACCGGCCTGGTGGGCAGAGACATTCTTGAGGGTCTGCTGGCCGACCGAACCGTGGTCGCGGTGCACAGCCTCGGACGCAGAGCGCCGCCGAATCAGCATCCCAAACTGGCGGTTCACGTCGTCGATTTCGCCGCACTGCCTGTCCTGCCGGCCGCCGACGAGGTGTACCTGGCGCTCGGGACCACGATCAAGGTCGCCGGCAGTCAAGCTGCATTCCGTGCGGTCGACTACGACGCCAACCTTGCCGTGGCCACGGCGGCGCTCGCTGCCGGCGCCAGAAAGGCGGGCCTGGTGAGCGCCATGGGAGCCGACGCCAGCTCGAAGGTCTTCTACAGCCGCGTGAAGGGAGAGCTCGAGGACGCGTTGGCGCAGATGCCATTCGAGGGGCTGGTGATCGCGCGCCCATCCATGCTGGTTGGGAACCGGGAAGCCCTCGGGCAACCAACCCGGCGTGGGGAGGAGCTGGCGTTCGCCCTCGGGAAGGTGCTCGGCTTCCTGATTCCCGCGAACTACAAGCCCATCGAAGCGGCAGCCGTCGCCAGGGCATTGCGGTCGGCAGTCCCGTCCGCGAAGGGCAAGAAGGTCTTGCTGTCCGGCGCGATGCAGCGAGAAGCGTCCCGTCCTCTTTAGTTTCTCAATGTGCCCGGCCGAGGGCCGGGCACATTGATGCGTTTGCTTGGCGGCGGGCCAATGGCAATGACGCCTGATGCAGCGCAGCCCCGGCGGTCCGTCCGCAGCAGCAGCGGGTTAGCCGAATCCTTGATCTTGCGCTCGATCTTCTCGACCTTGCCCATGTTGTCAATATAGCGCACCGAGGTTTTCTGACGGCTAACGTGGAAGTGTGCGGCGGGCGAGCACGGCATAGAGCGACGGCGCTAGGCTTCCGCCCGTCCGCACCACTGCCATGTTATGCCGCAGACTCAACCTGCGATTCCCAGCCTGGAAACACGAGTACGGCTGGGTGGCACTTGAGCGCCTTCGCGAGCACCTTGGCGCGCTCTACACCAAGGCGCACGCGGTCATTTTCGATCGCTGACAGCGTCGCTTGCGGAATACCCGTGCGCTGCGCGAGCTGAGTTTGGCTGAGGCCTTGCAGCTCTCGGATGATCCGCACCGACTCGCCGACGGATACGTTGGCCCGCTTTTTAGCGCGGCGAAATTCACTCATCAAGGTCTCCGATAGTCATGGGCGGTAATTGAAATCACTTGAAATAACTGGAGCTCAGGGGCGGTTCGGTAGATCACGCGATACTGGTCTCCAAGACGCGAAGATCGGTGACCTTTCCACTCTCCGGACAGCGCTTCGTCGTGAAACCCCTTGATCAGACGAAGGCCGGGTGGTCCGGAAAGCATCGCGATGTCCTTCCACTTCTCATATCGCTTGAGGATATCTCGCGGAAGCGAAGATGCCTGCTTGTCGACCCGGCGATGCTCCTCGATCCGCCACATGCCATATTGTGCCTATACCATAAATAGCATGTCAAGGCGTCAAACCTTTGCGGCATAACGTGTTGCTCTGCGGCGGGCCGGCAGGGACGGAGGATGAGGCGAGATGCTGTTGGCCCGTCCGCAGCAGCAAAGGGTTAGCCGATCAGCTTGTCGTACTCTGCGTGCGGCCCGATCCAGAACCACACGATGCCGTCTGCCGTTTCCACGCCCACGGCGCGGTAACGGATTCCAACGCGCGCCGAGTAGAACCGGCCGACTTTCTTTAAGTGAAGCGAGGGATGCCGAGAATCGCGTTTCAGCTGCTCGAAACAGCGATCGGCGAGACGTTGAATTGGTATCGGCAGCGACCGATAGCTTTGCCAGAACGCCGGCGAGGTGTGATGATTCAAAACTTCGTGGTTCTACCGGATTCATGGGCCTTTAGCGCCGTGTCGGCCAGCGCATCAAGTTTTCCGGCATGGACATCCGCTTCAAACTGGCGATCCCACGCTTCGGCATCAAACGCAGCGAACCATTCCCGCAGCTCCGTCATTTCGTCGGGAGACAGGTCCTGGATTTCGCGTTCAATCTTCTCAACCTTGCCCATTGCGTCAGTATACCGCACCGATATATTTCTGACGGCTAACGTCCGCAGTCAGCGGCGCGCCGCGTGGCGCGGCCCGTGCCCTGCACGGGACGTGACACGCGAGTGCGTCCGCTGCAACGCGTAGTTAGGCTGCACGCCTGATCCGCATGTGCTCTTCCGGTCCGAAGCGGTCGAACACGTAGTGAACGATGGAGACTCCGGGAAGACGCCACTCGTGAAAAGGGAGAGCCCTCGTCGCCGGGCTTGGAGGATGACGGAGGACCGAAGGCTCGCTCGAAGTGCCGCTGGAACTGTTCGAACGACGCGCGCTGGTCGGGATACGCGGTCCGGAAGAACTCAAGCTCCGAGAGGCCACCGCTGGACCCGCGAAAGTGGAAGCCGAGCATGCAGTGCAGGCCATCGAGGACGGTGACCGGCCGCGTGCAATACGCGCGGGTGACGTGGTGGACGTCCGGAATGAGAGCCTTTAGTTCCGCTTCGGTGATGCCCCAGGGCACCGACACCGCAGGGTCCTCGATTGTGAACACTTCGCTGATCTCCATGCGTCGCTCCGTGCAGCCTAACGTCCGAACTCAGGGGCGCCGCTCAGCACGCCGCTTTGCGTACTTACGTTGCTCATCGCGGCGTCCCCTGGAGTGAGTCGTTCTCTCGCGAGACGGGCCACTTGGTTGACATAGGCTCGATCTGCGAACAGCTGTCAACGCGGTCCTCAGCACCCGCGTTCGAGTCCATTACGGCGTAGCGTTGAGAGCTGTTCGCCTCAAGAGCTTGCTCTTGTGCGACAGCTCTCAACGCTACGCTGTCACCTCGGGCGCTTGTGCCTCGCACCGGGCTGCCCCCTTTCGTCCCTATCGCCTCTATCAGCACCGTGGCGCGTCTCGTCGACGGGAACGTTATATGGATACGAAAAAGGTCTAGATAGTATGGTCATCGTCGGATAGCGGGACGTCAACGCCTCTTGAGATCAATGCGTTAGGTTGTGTTGGCGCAAATCGACAGCGGGATATCCGGCAAAAAATGGGACAAGACACTGAATCTCCAGCGGATGTGGATTCGGGGGCGGACAAAGCGACAAAATCGCGCCTGATCGATCGGGTGCGCGAGGCGATCCGCTCGCGGCACTACAGCCGGCGCACGGAGAAGACGTACTGGTACTGGATACGGTTCTTCATCCGCTTTCACGGCATGCGTCACCCTGCCGAGATGGGCGGCGCGGAGGTGCAGGCCTTCCTTTCCTGGCTCGCGACCGAGCGCGACGTGGCGGCGGCGACGCAGAACCAGGCGCTGTCGGCGCTGTTGTTCCTCTATCAGAAGGTGCTCGGCCAGGAGCTGCCGTGGCTCGATGGCATTTCGCGCGCGAAGCGCCCGGTACGCCTGCCCGCGGTGCTGACCGAGGCGGAGGTGCGGCGTCTGCTGTCGCAGCTGCGCGGCGTTAAGTGGTTGATGGCGAGCCTCCTGTATGGCTCCGGCCTGCGCCAGATCGAATGTCTATCGTTGCGCGTCAAGGACGTGAACTTCGCCTACCGGCAGATCCTTGTGCGAGACGCGAAGGGCGGCAAGGACCGGGTGACGATGCTGCCCGAAGGGGTGATCGAGCCGCTGCAGGAGCATCTCGGACGCGTGCGCGTGCTGCATCGGCGAGATCTCGCCGAGGGGTTCGGCGAGGTTTCCCTGCCCCACGCGCTCGCGCGCAAGTATCCGCGCGCCGGCTGCGAGTGGGGCTGGCAGTTCGTGTTCCCGTCGAAGAACCGCTCCGCCGACCCGGAGACCGGCGTCATCCGGCGCCATCACGTCTATCCCGACACATTGCACCGTGCCGTCAAGCAGGCCACGGCCGCCGCGGCGATCGTCAAGCCGGTGAGCTGCCACACGCTGCGCCATTCGTTCGCGACGCATCTGCTCGAGCGCGGGCAGGACATCCGCACGGTGCAGGAGCTGCTGGGGCACTCGGACGTCTCGACCACCATGATCTACACCCACGTGCTCAACCGCGGCGCGCGCGGCGTGAAGAGTCCGCTCGACCGGCTGGAACAGCCGGCGGCGCGCTACGCGTGAACCGGGGGCGCGCCTAGTACGACTTCGGCAGGCCGAGCACACGCTCGGCGATGAAGCTCAGGATCAGCTGCGGCGTCACGGGCGCGATGCGCCCGACCAGCGACTCGCGCAGGTAGCGCTCGACGTGGTACTCCTTGGCGTAGCCGTAGCCGCCGTGGGTCATGATCGCCTGCTGGCAGGCGTCGAACGACGCTTCGCCGGCGAGGTACTTGGCCGCGTTGGCCTCCGCGCCGCAGGGCTTGCCCTGGTCGTAGAGCCAGGCGCCTTTGAACACCATCAGGTTGGCGGCCTCAAGGTTCATCCAGTTGCGCGCGAGCGGGTGCTGGATGCCCTGGTTCTTGCCGATCGGGCGGTCGAACACGATGCGCTCCTTGGCGTACGCGGCGGCGCGCTTGAGCGCGCAGCGGCCGAGCCCGACCGACTCGGCGCCGATCAGGATGCGCTCGGGGTTCATGCCGTGCAGGATGTACTCGAAGCCGCGGCCTTCCTCGCCCAGGCGGTCTTCTTCCGGCACCGGCAGGCCGTCGAAGAAGACCTGGTTCGAGTCGACCGCTTTCCTGCCCATCTTCTCGATCTCGCGCACCTCGACGTATTTGCGGTCGAAGTCGGTGTAGAACAGGGTCAGCCCCTGGGTCGGCTTCTTCACCTCCTCCAGCGGCGTGGTGCGCGCCAGCAGCAGGATCTTCTCGGCCACCTGCGCGGTCGAGATCCAGACTTTCTGCCCGGTGATGTGGTACTTGCCGCCCTTCTTGTCGGCGCGGGTCTTGATCCGGGTCGTGTTCAGGCCCGTGTTCGGCTCGGTGACCGCGAAGCAGGCGCGCTCGCGTCCGGCGATCAGGCCGGGCAGCATGCGCTTCTTCTGCTCCGGGGTGCCGAACACCACCACCGGGTTCAAGCCGAAGATGTTCATGTGCACCGCCGACGCCCCGGAAAAGCCCGCACCCGACTCGGCGATGGCCTGCATCATCACCGCCGCCTCGGTGATGCCCAGCCCCGAGCCGCCGTACTCCTCCGGCATCGCGATGCCGAGCCAGCCGTCCTTGGCGAGCGCCTGGTGCAGCTCGGACGGAAAGCCGCCCTGCTTGTCTTTCTTCAGCCAGTACTCATCCGGGAAGCGCGCGCAGATCCTGTCGATCGCCTCGCGGATCGCGTCCTGCTCGGGGCTGAAGCCGAAGTCCATTGTTCAGTGCGCCTTGACCGCGCCCGAGCGCACCAGGTCCGCGATCTCGGCGTCGTCGAAGCCGAGCTCGACCAGCACCTCGCGGCTGTGCTCGCCCGCGCGCGGCACGCCGCGCCGCAGGCTCGCGCCGCGGCGCCCGTCGGCCCAGCCCGGGAAAGGCGGCGAAGTCCTCGCCCTCGGCGCGCGCCACCGTGCCGCGCGCGCGGATCTGGGGCAGCGCGGCCGCCTCGGCCGGCGTCAGGCAGCGGTCGACCGGAACGTCGTTCGCCTCGAGCAGCGCGATCCATTCTGCGGAGGGTTTGGATTTCATGGTGTCACTCAATTTTCTTGAAAGCACGTCCCCATTGGCGCGCCGCTTCGCGTCGCTCGAGTATTCCTCGCCCTCGAAGCCGGGCACGCAACGCGTGAACTTGCGCCAGAAGTGCTGCTCCAGGATGCCGAGCGTCAGGCGCGCGCCGTCGGCGCATTCGAACACGTCGTTGACCGGGAACAGGTGCGCGCGCGGATCGCCGCCCGGGGCGAGGCCGTGGCGCATCGCGGCCCAGAAGAAGCCGGCCTCGAACAGCGACAGGTCCAGCCGCGCGCCGCGCCCGCTGCGGTTGCGCTCGGCCAGCGCGGCGAGCAGCGCGATCGCCGCGCACGAACCGCCCGCCATGTCGGCGACCGGCAGCGACGAGCGCGTCGGGACGCCCAGCCACTGCCCGGGAAAGGCGAGCCCGCCGCCGGCGGCGAGGTAGTTCAGGTCGTGCCCGGGGCGTTCGCGCCACGGGCCGCTGCCGCCGTAGCCCGAGAGCGCGCAATAGATCAGGCGTGCGTTCGATTGCGCAAGCGTCTCGTAGTCGATTCCCAGGCGCTCGGCCACGCCGGGCCGGAAGCCCTCGATCACGATGTCGGCCTGCGCCGCGAGGCGCGCGACCACTTCTTTCGAGCCTTCCTGCTTGAGGTCGAGCGCGAGGCTGCGCTTGTTGCGGTTGCCGCTGCGGAACTGCAGCGGCAGGTAGCCGCGGCAGGGGTCGCCCGCGGGCGGCTCGACTTTCAGCACCTCGGCCCCCAGGTCGGCGAAGATCGCGGCCGCGAACGGGCCCGGCACGAACATCGAGAAATCGACCACCCTGACGCCGGCGAGCGGCTGCCAGGCCTGAGCCATGTTCATGCGCCGGATTCTACTTGAAGGGCGCGCATCGCCAGCCGCACCTGCGGCCCCTCCTCGCTCGGCCCGAGCTTGAACCCGAGCGCGTGCATCAGCTCGAGCATCTTGTGGTTGGCGGCGAGCACATAGCCGTCCATGTGCTCGAAGCCGGATCCACGCGCGAAGCCCATCAGGGTCTGCATCAGGCGGTAGCCGACGCCGCGCCCCTGCCAGCCGTCGGCCACCGCGAGCGCGAACTCGCAGCGCTGCGGCGGCTCGAGCGCGATGTAGCGCGCCACCGCGATCTCCTGCTCGCGCCCGCCTTGGTCGCAGGTGACGATCAGCGCCAGGTCGTGCGGATAGTTTATGCGGGTGAAGCGCGCCAGCATCTCGGGCGAGAGCTCGCGGATCTCCGCCATGAAGCGGTTGTGGCGCGACTCGGACGACAGCTCGCGCACGAACGCCTGCTCGATCACGGCGTCATCGGGACGGATCGGACGGCAGACAACGTGCGCGCCGTCGGCGAGCGTCCAGTCCTCGCGCCAGCGCTCGAGCTCGCGCGGGTCCAGAACCCGTTTCAGGGCGCCTTAAACCCCGCGCGCTCGACCGCGCGCTTGAAGTCCGCCAGGCTCGCGCGCGCGGGGTCGTAGCCCACGCTCGCCTTTCCTTCGGCGAGCGAGACCTCGACCTTGTCCACGCCCGCGACGCCGCTCAGCATGCGCGTCACGCTCTTGACGCAGCCGTCGCAGTCCATGCCTTGCACCTTGAATTCGATGGTTTCCATCGCTTCGCTTCCGGAACGGGTCGGGCCCATATTGTAGATCAACGCGCCACCAGCACCGGCGCGCCCGCCAGGTGCAGCACCCGGGTCGCGGTCGACCCGAGCAGCATGTTGCGCGCGGCGCCCATGCCGCGGCTGCCGATGAAGATCATGTCGCAGCGTTTCGCCTTCGCGTGCGCGACCAGGATCTCGGCCACCTGGCCGACCAGGATCCTGGCCTCGTAGTCGATGCCGGCGTCGTCGAGCATCCTCTTCGCCTCGGCCAGCCGCGCCTCGCCTTCCTCCCGGTAGTACTGCTTGAGCTGGTCCTTGCCCACGACCTTGGCCAGGCCGGGCAGGCGCGGCACCGGCAGGTGCACCGTGACCAGCTCGACGGTCGGCCTTTCGCGGTACCAGTCGGCGTGCGCGATGAGGCTGTCCACCGCGTGCAGCGAGCTCTTCGATCCGTCGACCGCGAGCAGGATCTTCATTTCCTGCCTGCGCCGCGCCGCGCGGCCATGCGCGCGCCCAGATCGACGCGCTCGGCCGGGGTCAGCACCTCGGCCGCGAAGCCGAACGCGATCGCCTCCTCGCGCATGATGTGGCGCCGGTAGAGCCAGGCGAAGTGCGCCACCTGCTCGATGTCGAGCCGCGGCGAGCGCACCTCGGCGACCTCCGCCAGCCGCGCGCGGATAATGGCGTAGACCCCCTCCATCGCGCGGTGGTCGCGCGCGAGCTCGTCCAGCGCGGCGAGCACGTCGGCCCGGCCGCGCTCGCCGGCGTAGCGGCGCAGCGGCGGGAACAGGTCCTGCTCCTCGTCCTGGTGGTGCTGCGCCCCGGCGCTGTCGAAGTAGCGCAGCACCGCGCGCGCCGCTTCCTGCGCCGGCGCGTCGCAGCCCGCGCGCGCCAGGTGCGGCACCAGCTTCTCGAGCGTCGCGATCTGGTCCTGGATCCGGCCGTGGCAGGCATAGAGCATCTCGAGCGGCTCATCGAAGCCGGGCGCCGGCGCGCCGAATCCGGGCAGGCCCGCCATCTCAGGCGCCCCCGAGCAGCGCGAGCGGCCCGCGCGCATCGCGCGTCAGCGCGACCCATACGATGTAGCCGAACGCGGCCAGCGCCGCGACGAACGCCGCGGCGCGCACGCGCGGGGTGCGGCCGCGCTTGAGCGCGATGGTGCCGAGCCCGATGTAGACCAGCAGTCCGAGCACTTTGGCGCTTAGCCAGCTGTCGGCGAACGGGTACTCGCGCAGCAGCCAGCACAGCCACAGCGCGCTCGCCAGCAGCACGGTGTCGACCACGTGCGGCGCGACGCGCACGAAGCGCGCCTCGAGCAGAGGCGAGCCGCGCAGCTTCAGCACGCCGCGCGCGATGAAGCCCGCGATGCTCAGACCGACAGTGCCAACGTGGATCGACTTGATCCAGAAGAAGAGAGACATGGGTCGATTTTCGCCGTTTGCGCCGTGCCTGCGTTGAGCTGAGTCAAGTCCGCGCGCCCGAGCAGGAGGTCGACCAGCTCGCGCACCGGGCGGATCGCACTGCCGAAGGGCACGCTCTCGGAGCCGCGAAAGAACAGGCCGTGGTCGACGTCGCCGCTCAGCGCGGCGGCGAGGTGGTGGTCGATGCAGAACTGGCCCATGGCCGGAATGCCGTCGCGCAGCCCGCACTGCGCCAGGCACTCCCAGGCGAGGGTGCAGTTGCGCGCGTGCGCGCGCTGCTTCAGCCCCTCGAGCATTTTCAGGTAATTGGCCAGCCAGGGCGTGCGCACCGCGCGCGCTGGCAGGCCGGCGACGCTCATGAACACCACGATGTCCTGCGGCGTGGCCTCGGCCAGCACGCGCTTGAAGTTCGGGTGCGCGTCGCACTCCTCGGTGACCGCGAACGCGGTGCCGACCTGCACCGCATCGGCGCCGGCATCGAGCGCCGCGGCGACGCGCGCGGGCGAATTGACTCCGCCGGCGGCGATTAGCGGCACGCGGTCGGCGTCCAGGCCCTGCGCGTGCAGCGCGGCGCGAATCTCGGGGATAACGCGCGCGAAGTCGAAGCGTTCTTCGGCGACCTGCTCCACCTTGGCGGCGCCGAGGTGGCCGCCGGCGTAGCGCGGATGCTCGATCACGATCGCGTCGGGCGCGCGCCGGTGCCTGAGCCAGCGGCGCACGATGAGCGACGCCGCGCGCGCCTCGGACACGATCGGCACCAGCGCGACGCGCGGGAAATCGCGCGCCAGCTCCGGCAGGTCCATCGCCAGCCCGGCGCCGACCACGATCGCGTCGGCGCCGCTCTCGCAGGACTGGCGCACGTAGCCGGCGTACTGCGATACCGCGCGCATGACGTTGACCGCGATCATGCCGCGCCCGCCCGAAACTTCGCGCGCGGCGCGGATTTCCCTGTCGAGCGCGGTCAGGTTGGCCTGCTCGATCGTGGCGCGGTCGCGCGAGCGGCCGGTGGCGCGCATCAGGTCCGGGTGGTGGCGGCGCAGGTCGACGCTCGAGATGGTGCCGACGCAGTCCTCGCGCGCCACCGCGCCCGCCAGGCGATGCGCCGAAACGCCCACCCCCATTCCACCTTGCACCAGAGGCAAAGCCTCGAGCGCGCCGATCTTCAGCATAGGCGGCAGTGTGCGCGAGGCAAGGCGGCAATTGTTTGATCTGCCTCAAATACACGGGTCAAAGGCATGCCAGCATGCGCACAAAGGATGAATACGGCTATGAGTACACCGAACGGCAACCTGGTGGAAGGCGTCATCGCCAACCTGCCCCTGTTCAAGCATTCGAGCAAGCCGCACCTGGCGGAGCTCGCGCGCCACGCGCGCACCCAGCATGTGACGCGCGGCACGCTGATCGTGCACCGCGGCGACAAGCTGCAGGGGCTGCTCGCGGTCGCTTACGGAATGGTCAAGCTCTCGCTGCGTGGCGACGCGGGCGAGGAGAAAGTAATCCGGCTGGTCGGCCCGGGCGAGGTGTTCGGCGAGCCCGCGGCCTTCCTCGAGACGCCGATGCCGCTCGACGCGATCGCGCTCGGCGACACGCTGCTGGTGATCCTGCCCGCGCAATCGGTCAATGCGCTGATCGAGCGCGAGCCGCACTTCGCGCGCAGTATGATCGCGAGCCTGAGCGCGCGGATGAACGCGATGGTCGCCGACATGGAGGCCACCACGCTGCACGGCGCGCTTGAGCGCGTCGCCTCCTACCTCGAGTCGCTCGCCGACGCCGGCGCGCCTGGCCAGGTGACGGTGCGCCTGCCGGCGACCAAGACCGTGATCGCGGCGCGCCTGGGGGTGACCAAGGAGACCTTCTCGCGCCTGCTGCGCGAACTCGCCCAGCGCGGGCTGGTGAGCATCGCCAAGCGCGAGATCACCCTGCTCGATCGCGCCGAGCTGGCCCAAGTCGCGCACAGCGGACGCAAGGCCCATGCGGAGGCGGGCGCGCACGCGCATCGGCCGTCGGTATAGCATTGCCAAAGAAGCCAACAAGGAGACGCCATGTACAAGCACATCCTGGTCCCCACCGACGGCAGCAAGCTGTCGGCCAAGGCCGTCAAGACCGCCGCCAGGCTTGCCAAGCAGGTCGGCGCGCGCATCACCGGGGTGTACGTGATTCCGCCCTACGTGCCGCCGATGTACGGCGAGGCGGCGATCTACGTGCCCGAAATCACGCCCAAGCGCTACAAGGAGCTGTCCGAGAAGGAAGCGAAGAAAGCGCTCGCGGTGGTCGAGATCGAGGCCCGTACCGCCGGGGTGTCGTGCAAGGTCGGCTGGGTGACCGCCGACCAGGCCTGGGAAGGCATCGTGAAGCAGGCCAAGGCCAAGAAGGCCGACCTGGTCGTGATGGCCTCGCACGGCCGGCGCGGCCTGTCGGGGCTGCTGCTCGGGAGCGAGACCACCAAGGTGCTCACGCACTCGAAGATTCCGGTTCTGGTTTGCCGCTGAGCACTGCGCCGGCTTGAAGTACAAGGACTACTACAAGATCCTCGGCGTCGAGCGGGGCGCCAGCGACGAGGAGATCAAGAAGGCGTACCGGCGCCTGGCGCGCAAGTACCACCCCGACGTGTCCAAAGAGGCCGACGCCAAGGAGCGCTTCCAGGAAGTGTCCGAGGCCTACGAGACGCTCAAGGACAAGGACAAGCGCACCGCCTACGACGGCCTGGGGAGCTTTCGCCCGGGGCAGGACTTCCGCCCGCCGCCGGACTGGTCCGAGCGCTTCCACGCCGGTGGCATGGACGACCTGGGCGGCATCGACCTGTCGGACCTGTTCGCCTCCTTTGGCGGCGCGCGCGCGCGCCAGGGCCCGCGCCGCGGCCGCGACTACGAAGTCGGGGTGCACATCGGCCTGCACGAGGCCGCGCACGGCGCCGAGGTAACGCTCGACCTCGGCGGCGGCAGGCGGGTGCAGGCGCGCATCCCCAAGGGCGTCACCGACGGCGAGCGGCTGCGCCTGCGCGGCAAGGGCGGCGCGGGCGCCAAGGGCGGCCCACCGGGCGACCTGTATCTCGACATCGCGCTGCACCCGCATCCGCTGTTCAAGCCCAACGGCCACGACCTGTACCTGGACGTGCCGCTCGCGCCCTGGGAAGCGGCGCTCGGGGCCGAGGTGCGCATCCCGACGCTGGAAGGCCAGGTCACGATGAAGGTGCCCGCGGGCTCCAAGGGCGGCCAGCGCCTGCGCCTCGCGGGCAAGGGCCTGCCCAGGCCCCAGGCCGGCGCCGGCGACTTGTACGCGGTGCTCAGCGTCGCCGCGCCGAGCGTGCTCTCGGAGCGCGAGAAGGAGCTGTTCGAAGAGCTGCGCAAAGAGTCGAAATTCAATCCGCGCGGGCACTTCGAATGAGCGGCGAGCTGATCGTGCTGCTCGAGTTCGAGTCCGCCTCGGGGCTCACGCGGGCCGAGATCATCGAGCTGGTCGAAGTCGGCGTGTTCGCGCCGCAGGGCGAGGGGCCCGAGGACTGGCGCTTTCCCGAGGACGCGCTCGCGCTCGCGCGCGAGGCGGCGCGCCTGATGGCCGGCTTCGACCTCTCGGCGCCGGGGCTCGCGCTGGTGCTTTCCTACCGCGACCGCCTGGCCGAGCTCGAGGAACGCATCCGCGAGCTCGAGTGCCGGCTGCCGCGCTAAGGCGCGGCTCCTCCAGGCGCCTAGGCTAGCGCGTAGAGCGCAGCCGCGCCGCCTGCGATCGCCGCCGCGAGCGGCAACAGGGCCTGGCCCGCGATCTTGCGTCCGCCGAGCCATGCCAGCACCCCGACCTTGAACAGCATGTTGGCGGCAACCGCGAGCGCGATCGCGGTCACCGCCTCGTGGGCGAGCGCCCGGCCGGCGTTGTGCAGGTTCAACGCCGAGAGCGTCGGCGGATCGATGTCGACCATGCCGGCGGCGAGCGCAGCGGCGTACAGGCCGCGGCTGCCCGCGACGCTAGACAGCCAGGCCGAAGCGACCAGCACCAGCGCATACAGCGCGCCGAACTTGATGGCGGTTCCAAGCTCGGTCGGGTTGTGCAGCTCCGGCGCCGGCAGCGCGCCGCTCCGCCCCAGGCTGCGCACCGACAGCGCGGTGATCACCAGGCCGCAGGCGAAGGCCGCACCCGCGGCGGGCGCCAGTGTCGCCAGCACCGCCGGCGCGAGCACCGCGGCCAGCACCACAACGCGCACGAGCGGTACCAGGTTCGCCAGCAGCACCACAACCAGGGCGATGCGCCGCATGGCCTCGGACTCGGCGCTGCGCCGCGCGTACAGCACGGTGGTCGCGGTCGAAGACACCAGCCCGCCGAGCACGCCGGCGAGCACCGCGCCGTGGCGCTCGCCGGCGATGCGCAGCGCAACGTAGCTCGCCAGCCCGAGGCCCGAGATGAGCACCACCATCAGCCAGAGGTGAAAGGGGTTGAGGACCCCGAACGGCCCGAAACCGCGGTCGGGCAGGATCGGCAGGACGATGAAGGTGACCACCAGGAACTGCAGCACCGACACCAGGTCCTGGCGCGACAGCGCGGTCGAGAAGCCTTCCAGCTCCGGCTTGAAGTACAGCAGCGCAGTGACGCCGATTGCGAGCGCACCGGCGAGCGAGGCCTCGCCCATCCCGGCGAGCGCGCCGAGCAGGTAGGCGACCGCCGCCGCGACCACGGTGGTCGTGCCCGGGTCGCCGGTCGGGGCGTCGCGCAGGTAGGCCGCAATCAGCATCCCGGCCACCGCCGCGAGCCCGGTCGGCAGCAGCCAGGGGCTGTCGAGGCGCTCGGCGACCAGTGCGGCGAGTGTGCCAAGCAGGGATACGAGTGCGAAGGTGCGCAGTCCCGCCTTGGCGGTCGGGTTGCGCTCGCGCTCAAGGCCGATCAGCAGCCCGATGCCGAGGCTCGCGCCGAAAGCCAGCCAGGTCTGCGGCTCGAGCAGCGCGCCCGGCGCTTCGAACACTCAGGCGCCGGCCTTCTTCCACGGCGCGCCGAGCCCGATCGGGTCTGGCGCCAGCTCGACGATGCGCGAGTACAACTTGCTGAAGTCGGTGTGGTACTGCGGGTCGGAGAACGGGTCGGTGTTGGCGGCGAAGGCCTGTTCGATTTCGTCCCAGTCCTCGGGCCTGAGCGCTTTTTCCGCCAGCGGCAGCACCTCGCGCTCTTCCTTGCGCATGTGCGCACGGTGAAAGCGCGCGTACTCGTCCACCACGGCGGCGAACACGTCCGCGCCGTTGGGCCAGCTCTGCTCGAACGCGAGCAACGCCTGCTCGAGGTCGCGAATCACCTTGGCGCTCTTGACGTGCTCGGCGTGCAGCTCGTCCAGCAACGGCCCGGTCTGCGGCGCGCGCGCGCGCAGGCGCGCGAACAGGTGCTCGTCCTCCTTGGGATGGTGCTGGCGCTCGGGGAAGGCGTCGATGTAGTAAATCATCGCGCGGAATACCTCGAACTCGGGCCGCACCGAGCTGTCCTGCGCCGCGTGCGCGAGCTGCTCCAGCGCGTGCACCACCGCGCTGATCGAGCGGTGCTCCTCGCGCAACTTCCTGATCGCCTTGTTCATCGCCCTCTCCTCGCCCCTCACAGGCACAGCCAGCCGCGGCGGATCGCTTCGCCCACGCCCGCGGCGTGGGCCAGCCCGACCAGGCCGAAGCCGAATACCACGCTGCCGGCGGCGAGCCGCACCGCCCTGCGCGCGGCAAAGGCGCGCACGCGCCCGGCCGCGAGGCCCGCGGCGAGCAGGTTCGGCAGCGTTCCCAGCCCGAAGGCTAGCATTGCCAGCGCCCCCGCGGCGGGCGAGCCTGCGAACGCGGCCGCGGCGAGCGCGCCGTACACCAGGCCGCAGGGCAGCCAGCCCCAGGCCAGCCCCGCCGCATAGGCCTGCGCCGGAGTGCGCGCGGGCAGCAGGCGCGCGGCGAGCGGCTGCAGCCGCCGCCACAACGGCGCGCCGAGGGATTCGATTCTTGCCAGCCAGCCCCCGGCGCCGGCCAGATGCAATCCGACCAGCAGCAGCATGACATTGGCCAGCACGTAGAGCGCGGTCTGCGCCGGCAGCGCGCCGGCGACCCAGGCCCCGGCGCTGCCAAGCAGTCCCGCCCCGGCACCGGCCGCGGCGTAGCTCGAGATGCGCCCGAGGTTGAACGCGAGCTGACGGCGCACGCCCCCGCCGTTGGAGGAGAACGCGCACACGATACCGCCGCACATGCCGACGCAGTGCACGCCCGAGGCGAAGCCGGTCGCGAGCAGCGCGAGCGGCAGGGCCCAGCCGTTGGCCGCGAACTCCACGCTAGATCACTTTCGAGTAGCGCGCGTGCTCGCGGCTGGTGCGCAGGTAGCGGTCGAACGTCATCGCGACCACCCGCACCAGCAGCCGCCCCCTGGGCGTGACCGTGATCCAGTCCGGCTGCAGCTCGACCAGGCCCTCGTCGGCGAGCTTCTTCAGCTCGGCCAGCTCCTCGGCGAAGTAGCTGCGGAAGTCGATCAGGTAGGAGATCTCGATCGACTCGAGCGAGAGGCGGAAGTGGCAGGTCAGCGCCTGGATCACCGCGCGCCGCACCAGGTCGTCCTGGGTCAGCTCCAGCCCGCGCCACGCCGGCAGGCGGCTCTCGTCGAGCGCGCCGTAGTACTCCTCGAGGCTCTTGCGGTTCTGGTAGTAGGTCGGGCCGACGCGCCCGATCGAGGACACGCCCAGTCCCAGCATGTCGCTGTCGGGCTGGGTCGAATAGCCCTGGAAGTTGCGGTGCAGCCGTCCCTGGCGCTGCGCCACCGCGAGCTCGTCGTCCGGCTTGGCGAAGTGGTCCATGCCGATGTACAGGTACCCGGCGCGAGTCAGGCGCCCGATCGCGAGCGTCATGATCTGCAGCTTGGTTTCGGCCGAAGGCAGCTCGGGCGCGTTGATGCGGCGCTGGGTCTTGAAGATCTGCGGCAGGTGGGCGTAGTTGTACAGCGCGATGCGATCCGGGTCGAGCGCCAGGATCTTGTCGAGCGTGGTGTTGAAGCTGTCCAGGGTCTGCTTGGGCAGGCCGTAGATCAGGTCGAGGTTCACCGAACGGAAGCCGTTGGCGCGCGCTTCCTCGATCGCGCGCCGCGTCTCGGCCTCGCTCTGGATGCGGTGCACCGCCTGCTGCACCGCCGGGTCGAAGTCCTGCACCCCGATCGAGATGCGGTTGAAGCCGAGGCTGCCCAGGAAGGCCACCCGCCCGGGCTCGATGCGGCGCGGGTCGACTTCGATCG
Organism: uncultured beta proteobacterium; assembly: GCA_963811085.1. Lineage (GTDB taxonomy): Bacteria > Pseudomonadota > Gammaproteobacteria > Burkholderiales > SG8-39 > DAHVFK01. The sequence goes on from CAWEPV010000003.1 coordinate 498,463, forward strand.
AGCACTCGCAGTCCGGCAGGCGCACGAAATTCGCGTCGAGCTTCGCCACCAGCTCGCGCGTCTCGTCGCGCGTGAGGAAGGTCGGCGTGCCGCCGCCCCAGTGCATCTGGCTGATGCGCCGTTCCTCGCCCAACGGCGCGGCGAGCAGCGAAAGTTCCTTGCCGATGTAGTTGATATACTTCGCCGACTTGCTATGGTCGCCCGTCACGACCTTGTTGCACGCGCAGTAATAGCAGGCCGTGTCGCAGAACGGCAGGTGCACGTACACCGACAGCGGCTGGCTGATGCCGCCGATGTTGCGCTTCTCCAGCCAGCGGCGGAATTCCGCTTCGCCGAAGGCCTCGACGAACCTGTCCGCGGTCGGGTACGACGTGTAGCGCGGGCCACTGACGTCGTACTTGCGGATCAGGACCGGGTCGATGACGAGTTCGGAAGATGGGTAAGACATGGTTCCCCGCACTATGGCCCGCACCGCCACAGGGCACATTGACTTTGGTCAAATGCCCCTGACGCCCGCGCCATGAGCGAGATGCTGATCGCGAGCGTCGCCGTGGCGGCCGCCCTGGCGCTGGTGGGCGTGATCGTGTTCGTCTCGGCGCGGCGCATGCGGCGCGCGGACGCGCGCGCCACGGCCGCGGTCCACGACAGCGAGGCCCAGCTCTCGGCCATCGTCGAATCGGCCATGGACGCCATCATCACGGTCGACAGCGGGCACAAGATCGTGCTGTTCAACCGCGCCGCCGAGCAGGTCTTTCGCTGCTCCAGGGAGGAAGTGCTCGGCGGTTCGCTCGATCGCTTCCTGCCGGTGCGCTTTCGCGCCGCGCACCGCGCTCACATCGAGCACTTCGGCCACACCGGGGTCACCAACCGGCGCATGGGCGATGCCACCACTCTGGCCGCGATACGCGCCGACGGCAGCGAGGAGTTCCCGATCGAGGCCTCGATCTCGCAGACCGAGATCGGCGGCAAACACTACTACACCGTGATCCTGCGCGACATCACCGCGCGCAGGCAGGCCGAGGATCGGCTCAGGCGCCAGCAGAACGAGCTGCGCGAGCTCTCGGCGCAGGTGTTCGAGGCGCGCGAGGAGGAAAAGACGCTCATCGCGCGCGAGCTGCACGACGAGCTGGGGCAGCTCTTGACCGCGATGAAGATGGACCTGTCGTGGCTGCGCGCGCGCCTGCCGGCGCTCGACCCGGCGCTCGGGGACAAGGCGCGGCAGATGAACGAGGTGCTCGACCAGACCGTCGGCTCGGTGCGGCGCATCGCCGCCGACCTGCGCCCGCTGATGCTCGACGACCTGGGACTGGCCGACGCTGCGGGCTGGCTGGTGGAGGACTTCGCGCGCCGCTCGGGCATCGAGTGCCGCATCGACCTGCCGCCCGCGGAGCGGCTCGAGGCGCTCGAGCGCGACGCCTCGATCGCGATCTACCGCGTGCTGCAGGAGGCGCTGACCAACATCGCGCGCCACTCGGGCGCGAAGCACGCCTGGGGGGTGCTCGTGGCGCTCGACGATGCGCTGCTGCTCGAAATCGAGGACGACGGGCGCGGCATCTCGCCCGATGAGCTGACCAAGTCGCGCTCGCTCGGGGTCAAGGGCATGCGCGAGCGCATGCTCTATCTTGGCGGCGAGCTCGAGGTGTCGCGCGCGCCGCGCGGCGGTACCCGGGTGCGCGCGCGCGTGCCGCTCGCCACTGGAGACCAGGCATGATCCGCGTGCTCGTCGCCGACGACCACAAGCTGGTGCGCGAAGGGCTGAAGCAGATTCTCGGCGCCGCGGCCGACGTCCAGGTCGCGGGCGAGGCGGCCAACGGCGACGAGGCGCTCGCGCTGGCGAAGGCGAACGACTACGACCTCGCGCTGCTCGACATGTCGATGCCGGGCCTGGCCGGGATCGAACTGATCAAGCGCCTCAAGCTCGAGAAGCCGGCCCTGCGCCTGCTGGTGCTGTCGATGCACGGCGAGCAGCAGTACGCGGCGCGGGCGCTCAAGGCCGGCGCCTCGGGCTACCTGACCAAGGACAGCGCCGCCGAGCAGCTGCTGCGCGCGATCCGCAAGGTCGCCGCCGGCGGCGTGCACATCAGCGAGGCGGCGGCGGCGAGCCTGGTCGAAGGCGGCGGCGCGCACGGCGCGCTGTCGGACCGCGAGTTCCAGGTCCTGCGCATGCTCGCGGGGGGGCACGGGCCAACCGAGATCGCCGACCTGCTCAACCTGTCGGTCAAGACGGTCAGCACCCACAAGGCCCGCATCCTGCAGAAGCTCGGCCTGGGCAGCACCGCCGAGCTGGTGCGCTACGCGATCGAAAACGGCCTGCTCGAAGGCTGATTCTGACGCCGGGGTAAGAAAGCGCCTACAAGCAGATTCAGCCTCCGCCGATAGTGGGCGGCGCCCGGCGCGGGCAGACTGCGAAGCATGCAAGCCGCAACCTCCGCCCTCAAGGTCTACCTGGTCGAGGACTCGCCCGCGATCCTGGAGCGGCTCGAGGCGCTGCTCGCCACGGTCGAGGGAGCGCACACGATCGGGCGCGCGAGCTGCGCCTCGGAGGCGATCGAAGGCATCCTCGCCGGGCAACCCGACCTGGTAGTGCTCGACCTCAAGCTGGCCGAGGGAAGCGGCTTCGACGTGCTGCGCGCGGTGCGCGGCGCCGCGCCCGGCATCGACGTCTACATGCTCACCAACTTCGCCTCCGAGCCGTACCGGCGCCTCGCCGAGCGGCTGGGAGCGCGCAATCTGTTCGACAAAACCACCGAATTCGAGCGCGTGCGCGAGGCGATCGTCGACCGCGCGGCTCAAGCGCACTGATAACCGGGGAAACCGTCATGAACTTCGCCACCGACCGGATGTACACCGCGGAAGTGGTCTCGCTGCACGCCGACGCGTCGCTCGCGCCGCGCAAGTTCGAGACCACCTGCTCCAACTGCAACCTGCGCGAGTTGTGCCTGCCGCAGGGATTGAACGACGAAGACCTGCAGCGCGTCGAGCAGATCGTGTACGCGCGCCGGCGCATGAAGCGCGGCGAGTCGCTGTTCAACGCCGGCGACGATTTCAACGCCGTGTACGCGGTGCGCAGCGGCTTCTTCAAGACCAGCGTGATCGACAACGAGGGACGCGAGCAGGTCACCGGCTTCTCGATGGGCGGCGAGCTGCTCGGCATGGACGGCATCGGCTCGGGGCACTATAACGGCACCACCACCGCGCTCGAGGACAGCGAAGTGTGCGTGATGCCCTTCTCGCTGATCGAGGAACTGTCCTGGCAGGTGCGCGCGCTGCAGCGCCACTTGCACGCGGTGCTCTCGCGCGAGATCGTGCGCGACCACGGCGTGATGATGCTGCTCGGCTCGATGCGCGCCGAGGAGCGGCTGGCGGCGTTCCTGCTCAACCTTTCCAAGCGCTTCACCAAGCGCGGCTTCTCGCGCACCGACTTCCATCTGCGCATGACGCGCGAAGAGATCGGCAGCTATCTCGGCCTCAAGCTCGAGACCGTGAGCCGGCTGTTCTCCAAGTTCCAGGAAGACGGCCTGATCGAGGTGCAGCAAAAGCACGTGCGCATCCTCGACTCCGAAGCCCTCGAGCGGCTGCTCGGGCCCAAGAACTGATTCAGAGCTCGACCGTCTGGCGCGGCGCCGGCACCGCGGCGCGCCAGCCGTAGCGCCGCTCGATCTCGTCGCGCAGCGAGTGCGCCGCGAGCGGTTCGCCGTGCACCACCCAGCACTGGCGCGGAGCGGCGCGGAAGTTCCCCAGCCAGCCCAGCAGCGCGTCGCGGTCGGCGTGCGCCGACAGCCCGCCGATGGTGAACAGCTTGGCCCGCACCGGGTAGGGCTCGCGGTACAGGTTGATGCGCTTCGCGCCGTCGACAATGCGCCGCCCGAGCGAGCCCGCGGCCTGGAAACCGACGAACACGATCGCGCATTCGGGGTGCGAGATGTTGTACTTCAGGTGGTGCTTGATGCGCCCGCCGTCGCACATGCCGCTGGCGGAGATGATCACCGCGCCCGAGCGGATCGAGTTGATGCGCTTGGAGTCCTCGACGTCCTCGGTAAAGTGCACCCGCCCGCCGGCGCCGCCTTTGAGCCATTCGTTCATCTTCAGCGACTCGCTGTCCTGCAGCTCGGGGTGCGCGAGCGTGATGCGCGTGGCCGCGACCGCCATCGGCGAGTCGACGTAGACGTCGAACGCCGGCACCCGCTTCTGGCGCCGGAGCTCGGAGATGAAGAACAGGATGTCCTGCGTGCGCCCGACCGCGAAGGCCGGGATCACCACGTTGCCGCGCCGGCTGGCGAGAGTGTCGTTGAGCGCGAAGGCGAACTCGTCCAGGGTCTGGGTCAGGCTCTTGTGCAGGCGGTTGCCGTAGGTGGACTCGATGAGCAGCACGTCGGCCGCCGCGATCGGCGCCGGGTCGCGCACGATCGGGTGCCCCGGCTGGCCGAGGTCGCCCGAGAACACGATCTTGCTGCCGCCCGCCTCGACCTCGACGATCGCCGAGCCGAGGATGTGGCCCGCGTCGCGGAAGGTGCAGCGCACCGAGGTGTGCGGGCGCGCCTCGGCCTCGTACTCGACCGGCACCAGGTGACTTCAGGCTCGCGACCGCCTCGGCCGCGGTATACAGCGGCGCGCGCCCGCGGCGGTCGTATTTCGCCTCGCGCTCCTGCAGGTGGCCGCTGTCGGGCAGCATCACGCCCAGCAGCTCGCAGGTCGCGCGCGTGGCGTAGACCGCGCCGCGAAAGCCCTGCGCGACCAGGCGCGGGATCAGTCCCGAGTGGTCGATGTGCGCGTGCGACAGCAGCACGAACGCGATCTCGCGCGGGTCGCAGGCGAAGGCACGCCGGTTCTTCGCCTCGGCCTCGCGCCCGCCCTGGAACATGCCGCAGTCGATCAGAAACTTCAGCTCGCCGGTCTCGACCAGGTAGGACGATCCGGTGACCTCCCCCGCCGCACCGAGGAAGGTCAGTCTCACTTCGCGAAGTGGTAGTGCGACTGGTCGAGGTAGGCGACCACGTCCTCGATGTCCTCGCGCGTGAAACGAATGCCGGTGAGTCCCGCTCGGAGCGTCGTTTCCTTTCTCAGTTCATTCAGGGAATGGACCTCGGAACGCTCCGGCGCGCGATCGTGCACGTGCTCGTAGTGGCAGCCGAGGCAGAGCGTCTCGTAGAGCTGGCGCCCGCGGCGCGCATCCTGCGCCTGCGCGGGCAGCGCGGCCGCAAGGACCACGAGCAGGGTTATGACGCTAGCGCGCGGCATATGGGTTCTCCCGGGTACGGTTTATATCCTTCGCGCCGCGCTGCAGGAAGCAGGTGAACGCGCTCGAGGCCGCGGCGAGGATCCAGAATAAAAGAAACCCGACCGAGTAAACGTCGAGCCGGCTCAAGCTCGCACCTTTCCAGGGTATGGGAAGCTCGATCGGGTCGAAGACGGTGAAGAACAGCACCTCGGCCACGCCCGCAACGATGAACGAGGGCCAAAGGATCCAAATCAACCTTTTCGCGTCCATGTTTCCTCCTAGCGACTGCTTCTCAGCTGGCCTCTCAGCGCCTTTGGTGTTCCGGGTCCAGGGTGAAAGGCGCCTGGGCCCCGCTCCAGATTCCCGCCACGCGCCATTCGCGCTTCGGGTCCTCGATCGACACGTGCCAATGCCCCGCCGGCAGTGCCGGCGGCAGCGCCGCGCGGTAGCTGCCGTCCGCCCCGCGCGCGAGGCGCAGCGTGACGTCGAACCCGGCGCGCGTGGCGTGCGCCAGGTGCACGAACAGCGCCGGCGGCGCGGCCCGCCCCGCCAGCAGCACGCGCAGCGCGCCGCGCGCGGGCTCCACCGTGGCGCTGAGGCCCAGGCGCTCGGCCGCGTCCTCGCGCGCGAACACGCGGTTCACCGCCAGGCCCTGCTTGTAGTAGTCCTCGGCCACCAGCCCGTCCGAGGTCGTCACCGCGAGCCACAGCGTGACGAAGCCCGCGACCACCACCACGGCGGGCCCGGACATCAGGATCCACGGCCAGGGCTCGCGGTACCAGGGGCGGGAGACGTCTTCGGGGAGGCTTGCCATAAGGGGTCCTAACGCACGATGAACACCGACTTCTCTTCGACCTTGACGCGCGGGTCGCCGATCGCGCGCACCTCGAACTCGATCCGGTAGGTGCCGGGAGTCAGATGCTCCCGCTCGGCGTGCACCCGCACCTTGAGCGGGTCGATAAGGCTGGAGCCGGCGCCGACCTCGATCTCCGCCGGTCCCGCCAGGTGGATGTCGTGCAGCCCGCTGACCATGATCTCGTAGCGCTGCGCCTTCTCGGTGGTGTTGATGATCTGCAGCCGGTACACGTTCTCGATCTCGCCGCCGGCGACCTCGCGCGCGATCGCCGCGCGATCGCGGATCACGTCCAACTTGAGCGGCACGCGCAGGTAAAGGCTCACCCCGGCGGCGATCACGATCCCGGCCAGGATCGCAAGATAGACCAGCGAGCGGAGGCGGAACACGCGGCGGAACATCTGCGCGCGGCTGAGCTTGCGCTCCAGGGCGTGCTCGGTCGAGTAGCGGATCAGGCCGCGCGGGGTGCCCATCTTGTCCATCACCTGGTTGCAGCCGTCGATGCACGCGGCGCAGCCGATGCACTCGTATTGCAGCCCGTTCCTGATGTCGATTCCGGTCGGGCAGACCTGCACGCAGACGCCGCAGTCGACGCAGTCGCCCAGTCCCCTGGCACGGTAGTCGATGTTGCGCGCGCGCGGGCCCCTGGGCTCGCCGCGCTCAGGATCGTAGGTGATGATCAGCGTGTCGCGGTCGAACATCGCGCTCTGGAAGCGCGCGTAGGGGCACATGTACTTGCACACCTGCTCTCGCATCCAGCCGGCGTTGCCGTAGGTGGCGAAGCCGTAGAACAGGATCCAGAAGGTCGCCCAGGACCCGGTCGAGCCGTGCCACACCTCGTGCCACAGATCGCGGATCGGCGTGAAGTAGCCGACGAAGGTGAACCCGGTCCAGAGCGCGAGCGCAATCCAGACGGCATGCTTGGCGCTCTTGCGCGTAACTTTTGCAGGGCTGAGCTCGCTGCGATCCAGGCGGATGCGCTTGCTGCGGTCGCCCTCGATCAGCTTCTCGATCCAGAGGAAGATCTCGGTGTACACCGTCTGCGGACAGGCGTAGCCGCACCACAGCCTGCCGGCGATCGCGGTGAACAGGAAAAGACTGAGCGCCGAAATGACCAGCAGGACCGTGAGGTAGATGATGTCCTGCGGCCAGAACACCAGGCCGAAGATGTAGAACTTGCGCTGCGCGATGTCGAACAGCAGTGCCTGGCGATCGTTCCAGGTCAGCCAGGCGCTGCCGTAGAACACCAGCTGCGTGGCCCACACCAGCGCCCAGCGCCAGGCCGCGAACCAGCCGCGCACCGCGCGCGGGTAGATCTTCTGCCGGACCTCGTACAGCGCCTGCTCGGCGCTGTCGCCGGGTTCCTGTCTTGTAATCACTTTGAGAGAAGGTTGAGCCATGCCTTCCCGCGCCTCATTGCCCGGGAGGCGCGGCTCCGTGCGAGAGCGAGTACACGTAGGCGGCTAGGAGGTGGATCTTCGCGGGACCGAGGATGTCCTTCCAGGTCGGCATGTGGCCGTTGCGGCCTTTGGTGATGGTTTCGATCACGGTCGGTTCGCCGCCGCCGTAGAGCCAGGTCTTGTCGGTCAGGTTGGGCGCGCCGACCGCGTGCATGCCCTTGCCGTCCGCGCCGTGGCAAGCGAAGCAGGTCTTGGCGAAGATCTCCCGGCCGCGCGCGACGCGGATGCTGTCCGCGGCACCGCCCGAGAGCGAGATCACGTAGTTCGCGACGTCCTTCACCCCCTCGGCGCCGAGCACCGGACCCCAGGGCGGCATGACGCCGTTGCGGCCGTTGGTGATGGTCTGTTCGATGGTCTTCGGCTCCCCACCGTAGAGCCAGTCGTTGTCGGTCAGGTTGGGAAAGCCGCGGCTGCCGCCGCCATCCGACGCATGGCACTGGGCGCAGTTGTTGAGGAACAGCTTCTGACCGATCGCGAGCGCGTCGGGGTTCTTCGCCAGCGCCACGATGTCCTGCGCGGCGAACTTGTCGAAGATCGGCCCGTACATCGCCTCGGCCCGCGCGTTTTCCTGCTTCAGCTGCCCGACCTCGCTCCAGCCTAGCAGCCCCTTCCAGCTGCCCAGCCCCGGGTACAGCGCGAGGTAGACCAGCGCGAACACGATGGTGAGGTAGAACAGCCACATCCACCAGCGCGGCAGCGGATTGTTGTATTCGCCCAGGTCCTCGTCCCAGGTGTGGCCGGTGGTCTCGCTGCCGCTGCCGGCGACCCGGCGCACGCTCTGCATCTTGAGGAACACGCCGCAGGCGACGACCGACACCAGTGTGATGACCGCGATGTAGATGTCCCAGAAGCTGCTGCTGAACTGGCTCATTGGCGCGCCCCCTTCTCGTCGTCCGGCCGCTCGGGCTCGTCGAACACCATTCGGCCGTCCCGTTCGAAACGCTCGCGGCGCGCGGGCGCGTAGGCCCACCAGACGATGCCGAGGAAGACGGCGAGCGAGGCCACCGTCCAGATGCTGTGAATCAGGATTGTGTCCATGAGTCTCCCCTTACGGCCGCGCGGCGCCGCGTCCCGCGACCCCGAGGTTCTGCAGGTAGGCAATCAGCGCGTCGAGCTCGGTCTTGTCCTTGAGCTCCTCCGGCGCCTTGGCGATGTCTTCGTCGCTGTACGGCACACCGACCATGCGCAGCGCGCGCATCTTGGCCTCAATGTCGGCCGCGTCGGCCGGGTTGCGCGCGAGCCAGGGGTAATCCGGCATGTTCGACTCGGGCACCACGTCGCGCGGGTTGTTGAGGTGGATGCGATGCCAGTCGTCCGAATAGCGCCCGCCCACGCGCCCGAGGTCGGGCCCGGTGCGCTTGGAGCCCCACTGGAAGGGGTGGTCGTAGACGAACTCGCCGGCCACCGAGTACGGGCCGTAGCGCTCGACCTCGGCGCGGAACGGCCGGATCATCTGCGAGTGGCAGTTGTAGCAGCCCTCGCGGATGTAGACGTCGCGCCCGGTGAGCTGCAGCGCGGTGTAGGGCTTGAGGCCCTCGACCGGCTGGGTCACCGATTTCTCGAACGACAGCGGGACGATCTCGACCAGCCCGCCAACGCTCACCACCAGGATGATCAGGATGATGAGCAGCGCGCTGTTGCGCTCGATCATGTCATGCGTGAGTTTCATCGCCGGCTCCTCTCGCTCAGGCGTGGGCCGCGACGGGGGCCGGGATCGGCGCGTCGACCGCCCTCGCGCCGCCAACTGTCTTCGCCACGTTGTAGACCATGACCAGCATGCCGGCGAAGTAGAACAGCCCGCCCAGCAGGCGGATGCCGTAGAACGGATAGGTCGCCTTCACGCTCTCGACGAAGCTGTAGGTGAGCATCCCGTCCGAGCCCACCGCGCGCCACATCAGGCCCTGCATCACCCCGGCGATCCACATCGCCGCGATGTAGAGCACGATGCCGATGGTGGCGATCCAGAAGTGCACGTTGATCAGGCGCGTGCTGTACATCTCGGAACGGCCGAACAGGCGCGGGATCAGGTAGTACATCGAGCCCATGGTCACCAGCCCGACCCAGCCGAGCGCGCCGCTGTGCACGTGGCCGATGGTCCAGTCGGTGTAGTGCGACAGCGCATTCACGGTCTTGATCGACATCATCGGGCCTTCGAAAGTCGACATGCCGTAGAACGACAGCGAGACGATGAGGAACTTGAGGATCGGGTCGTCGCGCAGCTTGTGCCAGGCGCCCGACAAAGTCATGATGCCGTTGATCATCCCGCCCCACGACGGCGCGAGCAGGATGAGCGAGAAGATCATGCCGATCGACTGCGCCCAGTCCGGCAGCGCGGTGTAGTGCAGGTGGTGCGGGCCGGCCCACATGTAGGTGAAGATCAGGGCCCAGAAGTGCACCACCGACAGGCGGTAGGAATACACCGGGCGCCCGGCCTGCTTCGGGATGAAGTAGTACATCATGCCGAGGAAGCCCGCGGTGAGGAAGAAGCCCACCGCGTTGTGGCCGTACCACCACTGCACCATCGCGTCCTGCGCCCCGGCGTAGACCGGGTAGGACTTCCACAGCGTGACCGGGACCTCGGCGCTGTTGACGATGTGCAGGATCGCCACCGTCAGGATGAACGCGCCGAAGAACCAGTTCGCGACGTAGATGTGCTGCACCTTCCGCTTGGCGATGGTGCCGAAGAACACGATCGCGTAGGCGACCCACACCACCGCGATCAGGATGTCGATCGGCCACTCGAGCTCGGCGTATTCCTTGCCGGTGGTGTAGCCCAGCGGCAGGGTGATCGCGGCGAGCACGATGATCAGCTGCCAGCCCCAGAAGGTGAACGCCGCCAGCCCGCCCGAGAACAGGCGCGCGTGGCAGGTGCGCTGCACCACGTAGTAGGAGGTGGCGAACAGCGCCGAGCCGCCGAAGGCGAAGATCACGGCGTTGGTGTGCAGCGGCCGCAGCCGGCTGTAGGTCAGCCACGGCGTGTCGAAGTTGAGCGCCGGCCAGATCAGCTGCGCGGCGATCAGCACGCCGACCAGCATCCCGACCACGCCCCATACCACGGTCATGATCGCGAATTGGCGTACGACCTTGTAGTTATACGTGTTTTCGGCTTGCATGTGAGTGCACGTCTCCCTGAATGGGTGCCCCGGGAGAATCGTAAGGTCCACTACAGCGAACCGTTTGACCTACGTCAAACCGTCGAAAGGCTGACGCGACGGAAAGCCGACTAAGGCAGAAGCACCGCGGCGCCTTCGAGCCGGCCTTCGCGCAGGTCGGCGAGCGCCTCGTTCGCCTGCGCGAGCGGATAGGACTTCGTCTCGATGCGGATCGGCGTGTCGCCGGCGATGCGCATGAACGCCTCGCCGTCGGCGCGCGTGAGGTTGGCGACCGACTGCACCCGGCGCTCGCCCCACAGCAGCGCGTAGGGAAACGACGGGATGTCGCTCATGTGGATGCCGCCGCACACCACGCGGCCGCCCTTTTTGACTGCCGCCAGCGCCTGCGGCACGAGCGCGCCGACCGGGGCGAAGATGATCGCCGCGTCGAGCGGCTCGGGCGGCGCCTGGTCCGAGCCGCCGGCCCAGTCCGCTCCGCAAGCATGGGCGAATTTCATTCCGGATTCGTCTCCCGGTCTAACGAAAGCAAACACTCTTTTCCCCTGCGCTTTCGCCAACTGCGCGAGCAGGTGCGCCGCGGCGCCGAAGCCGTACAGGCCTAGCGTGCGCGCATCGCCGGCGAAGGCGTAGGAACGGTATCCGATCAGCCCGGCGCACAGCAGCGGCGCGGCCTCGGCGTCGCTGTAGCGCTCGGGCAGCGCGAAGCAGAAGCGCTCGTCGGCGAGCGCGTACTCGGCGTAGCCGCCGTCGAGCGTGTAGCCGGTGAAGCGCGCCCGCGCGCACAGGTTTTCGCGCCCGCTCGCGCAGTACTCGCACTTGCCGCAGGTCCAGCCGAGCCACGGCACGCCGACCCGCGCGCCGGCAGCAAAGCGCGTCCCGCCGCGCGCGACGCGCCCGACGATCTCGTGCCCGGGAACGAGCGGGTAGCGGCCTTCGCGCAGGTCGCCGTCGACCACGTGCAGGTCGGTGCGGCACACGCCGCAGGCGGCGACCTCGATCAGCACCTGCCCCGACCCCGGCTGGGGCACCGGCACCCGCTCCGCGCGCAGCGCCTCGCGCGGCGCGTGCAGCCGCATCGCCAGCATGGAACCCGAGAAATCGGGGTCAGAGTCCATTTTCAGGACTTCGGAAAATTAGACTCTGACCCCGATTTCTCCTGCGGCCGGTCGTCGTCGGCGAGCAGGTCCTGCGACGCACGGTCGAGGTCGTCGAACTGGCCGCTCTCGATCGCGCGCCAGAACGCCCAACCGATCACGAATACGAATACGAGCGAGACCGGGACGAGGATGTAGAGGCTTTCCATAGCGGCGTGGCGAGCGGTCGCATTGCGTTGAGCACCACGATGAACGAGCTGGCGGACATGCCGAGCGCCGCTTCCCAGGGCCCGATCAGCCCCAGCGCGGCGAGCGGCAACGCCACCGCATTGTAGGCCAGCGCCCAGCCGAAGTTCTGCCGCACCACGCGCATCGCCGCGCGCGCCACGCCGAAGGCCTCGGCCACCGCGCCCAGGCGCGCGCCGAGCAGCACCAGGTCGGCCTGCAGCTTGGCGGCGTCGGCTCCGCCGCCCATCGCGATCGAAACATCGGCGCGCGCCAGCACCGGCGCGTCGTTCAGACCGTCGCCGATCATCGCCACCACCCGGCCCTGGCGCTGCAGCCGCTCGGCGAAGGCGAACTTGTCCTGCGGCGTGGCGCCGCCGGTGAAGGACTCGATTCCGAGACGGCGCGCGAGCGCCTCGACCAGCGCCGGATCGTCGCCGCTCACCAGGTGCAGCACGAGGCCTCGCGCGGCAAGCGCCGCGACCAGCCCGGCGGCGTCCTCGCGCGGCTCGTCCTCGAGCAGGAACGCGGCCAGCCAGCCGCGCTCGTCGGCGAGCAAGACGCGCGTTTGCCCCGGCGAAGATTCGAACGCCGGCGGCTCGCTGCCGGCGAGCTCGGCGCAGAAGGCCGCCGAGCCGATGCGCAGGCGCCGGCTGCCGATGGTCGCCTCGACGCCGTGGCCGGGGAAATTCCTTAGCTGCGAGACGATCTCGGTCGCCCCTTCACCGAACGCGCGGGCGAGCGGGTGGCGGCTCGAGGCCTCGAGCGAGCGCGCGAGCTTGATGCATTGCGCCTGCTCCTGCGCGCCGAGCAGCGCGACTCGAGCGAGGGCGAAGCGCCCGTGCGTCAGGGTGCCGGTCTTGTCCAGCACCACGTCGGTGGCGCGCTCGAGTGCTTCGAGCGCGCGCGGGCGGGTCAGCGCGACGCCGCGCGCGAGCAGCAGGCTGCTCGCGCGGGTGAGCACGATCGGCGCCGCAAGCGCGAGCGCGCAGGGGCAGGTCGCCACCAGCACCGCGACCGCGACCCAGGGCGCGCGCCCGGGCGCGACGCCGAGCCACCACAGGAAGGCGCCGGCCGCGACCGCGAGCACGACGAAGGTCAGGCGCCGCGCGAGCCGGTCGGCGCGCTCCACCAGCTTCGGCTTGCCGGCCGCGGCGCGCTCGACCAGGCGCGCGATCGCGGCGGCCTGGGTCTCGGCGCCGGCACGCGTGACGCGCATCACCAGCGGCTGCTCGAGGTTGGCCGAGCCGCCCACCAGCCGCGCGCCGGGACCCTTGGCCAGCGGGCGCGACTCGCCGCTGAGCAGCGATTCGTCGGCGCTCGAGTCGCCGCGCTCGACCACACCGTCGGCGGGGACGCGCTCGCCGGCGGGCACCAGCACCCGGTCGCCCGCGGCGAGCCGGTGCGCGGGAACGCGCTCGACGCTCGCGGCGTCGGCCGGGTCGCGCAGGCGCAGCGCGAACGACGGCATCCAGCGCGAGAGATGATCCAGCTCGCGCGCGGCGCGCCGCCGCGCGGAGGCCTCGACGAAGCGCGCGCCGAGCAGCAGGAAGACGAGCATGGTGATCGAATCGAAGTACACCTCGCCCCGCCCCGCGAAAGTCGCCCAGGCGCTGGCGGCGAAGCCGGCGGCGAGGCCGAGCGCGATCGGCGTGTCGAGACCGATGCGCCGACGCCTGAGCTCGCCCCAGGCGGCGGCAAAGAACGGCCGGCACGAGAACAGCATCACCGGCGTGGTGAGCACGAGGCTCGCCCAGCGCATGAGCTGCTCGCTCGCCGCGCTGAGCGTTCCCGCGCCCGCGTCGAGGTAGGCCGGGAAGGCGTACATCATCACCTGCATCGCGCCGAACCCGGCCACGAACAGTCCCCACAGCGCGCGTCGGCGCTCGCGCCGCTCGAGCTCGTCCTGGCGCCGCGGCTCGTAGGGGTAGGCGTCGTAGCCGATGGCGCGGATCGCCTGCAGGATCTCGGACAGCTTGACCCGCCGCGCGTCCCAAGCCACGTGCGCGCGGTGGGTGGCGTAGTTGATCTCGACCCGCAGCACGCCCGGAACTTGCCTCAGCCACTGTTCCGACAGCCACAGGCAGGCGGCGCAGCGGATGCGATCGAGGATCAGCGCCGCTTCGCGCAGGTTCTCGCCGCTCGCGGCGACGAACTCCTTCTGCGCCAGCGGGTCGTCATAGGCCTCGAGCGGCGGCAGGTCCTGCGGCTGCGGCCCCGCCTCCGAGCGCGTCTCGTAGTAGCGCTCGAAGCCGGCCGCGACGATCGTGCGCGCGACCGCCTGGCAGCCGGCGCAGCACATCTCGCGCTCGGCGCCGAGCACCATTGCCCGGTAGCGCCCGGGCTCGGCGACCGCCTGCCCGCAGTGGTAGCAGGCCGGGGTCAGCTGATCGTGACGCGCTTGGCCTGCGCGCTCGCCTTCTTCGGCAGGACCAGGTTGAGCATCCCGTCCTTGTACTCGGCCTTGACGCCCTGCGAATCGATCTCGGCCGGCAGCTGCATGCTGCGCGAGACCATGCCGTAGTAGCGCTCGCTGTGCAGGACCTTCTCGCCCTTCTTCTCTTCCTTCTCCTGCTTCACTTCGGCGCGGATCGAGACCTGGTTGCCGTTGACGTCGACCTGGATGTCTTCTTTCTTCACGCCGGGAATCTCGGCGTGCAGCGTGTAGGCCTTGTCGTCCTCCTTGACGTCGACCTTCATCTTCAGCTCGCCGTCGCCCGGCATCGCCACCGGCTTGAGCCAGAAGCCGCGCGTCAGGTCGCCGAACACGTCGTCGAACAGCCCGCCATACCGTTGGATGTTTGCCATGATCGCCTCCTGAAAAATCCGGCAACGCAAAAATACTAGCCTTTCGGCGCGGAACGGTATTGACGCAAATCAACCCCACTCGCGGGCCGATAGCGGCGCCCAATCCGCGGAATTGCCAAAATCGATTTGATTCATCGCTCCGCGCTCGCTAACCTGACTGCGTCCACGAGGAACGAGACCATGGCCGAACGCGAAGGCAACCTGGAAGCGCCCACCCGCCACCCGCTCGACTGGAAGAGCGAGTCCTTCTGGGACCCGGCGGCGCTCGACAAGGAGCTCGAGCGGGTCTACGAGATCTGCCACGGCTGCCGCCGCTGCGTGAGCCTGTGCACCGCGTTCCCGACCCTGTTCGACCTGATCGACGAAGGCAAGACGATGGAGGTCGACGGCGTCGCCAAGCAGGACTACTGGAAGGTGATCGACCAGTGCTACCTGTGCGACATGTGCTACATGACCAAGTGCCCGTACGTCCCGCCGCACCCCTGGAACGTCGACTTCCCGCACCTGATGCTGCGCGCCAAGGCGCTCAAGTTCAGGAAGCAGGGGGCGAGCCTGCGCGACCGGCTGCTGTCCTCCACCGACGCGATCGGCAAGCTCGCCACCATCCCGGTGGTGGTGCAGACAGTCAACGCGCTGAACCACAACGGCGCCGCGCGCGGCCTGATGGAGAAGGCGCTCGGGGTGGCGAAGGCGCGCGAGCTGCCGCCCTACGCCGCGCGCAAATTCCGCCCCAACGCGGCGCGCTCGAAGGAGTTTCCGGTCAGGGACGGCAAGAACGCGCCGGGCAAGGTCGCGATCTACGCCACCTGCTACGTGAACTACAACGAGCCCGGGATCGGCGACGACCTGCTCGCGATCCTCGAGCACAACGAGATCCCCTACGTGCTGGTCGAGAAGGAATCCTGCTGCGGCATGCCCAAGCTCGAGCTGGGCGACCTCGAGACGGTGGCGAAGCACAAGCAGGCCAACATCCCGCCGCTGGCGAAGCTCGCGCGCGAAGGCTACGCGATCCTCGCCGCGGTGCCGTCCTGCGCGCTGATGTTCAAGCAGGAGCTGCCGCTGATGTTCCCCGGCGAGCCCGACGTCAAGGCGGTGCAGGAGGCGATGTTCGACCCGTTCGAGTACCTGGTGATGCGCAAGCGCGACGGCCTGCTCAAGACCGACTTCAGCGCGAAGCTGGGCAAGGTTTCGTATCACGTCCCCTGCCACGCGCGGGTGCAGAACATGGGCCAGAAGACGCGCGAGGTGCTCGAGCTGGTGCCGGGAACGGAGGTCAACACGGTCGAGCGCTGCGCCGGCCACGACGGCACCTGGGGCGTCAAGACCGAGTACTACGCCAACTCGATGAAGATCGGCCGTCCGGTGTTCCGCCAGATGGCGGACGGCGGGCCGGACTACGTGAGCTCGGACTGCCCGATCGCCGCGCGCCACATCCTGCAGGGCATGAAGGAGAGCGACGCCGCGGGCAAGGCCGAGCGGGCGCACCCCCTCACACTGATCCGCAAAGCCTACGGCCTATAAGTTCGCCGCGCTGCTCCTGGTCCTGCTCGCCGGCTGCGCGACGCAGCCGCCGCCGGCGGGAGGAATCGCGTTCGGGCTCATGGGCGACGCGCCCTACTCGCTGGCCGAGGCGCGCGCGCTCGACGGCCTGATCGCGCGCCTGAACGCCGAGCCGCTCGCCTTTGTCGCCCACGTGGGCGACATCGTCTCGGGCGCGGGCCCCTGCAGCGACGCCTGGCTCGAGGCGAGAAAGCGCCAGTTCGCGCGCATCCGCCATCCCTTCGTCCTGCTGCCTGGCGACAACGAGTGGACCGACTGCCATCGCACCGGCTTCGATCCGCTCGAGCGGCTGGCGAAGTGGCGCAGCCTGTTCTGCACGCCGGTGCCCGGCCTCGCCCTCGAGCGCCAGCCGGGCGAAACCTGCGAGAACGTGCGTTGGCAGGTCGGCGAGCTGACGTTCATCGGACTCAACGTCCCGGGCAGCCACAACGACCGGCGCGATCCCGCCGAGCACGCGCGGCGCATGGCGGCGGTGTTCGACTGGCTCGACCGCAGCCTGTCGCTCGCGGAGCAGCGCGGCGCAAAGAAGATCTTCATCCTGATGCAGGCCGACCCGCAGTTCGAGCGCGGGCGCGAGGGCGACGGCTACGCGCGCCTGCGCGCGGTGCTCGCCACCGACGCGCAGTGGTTCGCCGGGCGGCTGGTGCTGGTGCACGGCGACAGTCACACCTACCTCGACGACCGCCCGCTGCCGGGGCTGCGCCGGATCGAGGTCTTCGGCTCGCCGTGGGTCGAGTGGCTGCGCGCGCGCTGGGCCGGCGGCCGGCTGGAGCTCGAGCGCGGCGCGGACTAGCCGCCGCGCCCGGGTTCCGTTTCCGAACGGTCGAGCCGCACCTGCAGCGTACCGGAGCGCACGTGCAGGTCGCGCTGCGGGAAGGGAATCTCGATGCCCTCGGCGCGCAGCTCGTCCTCGATCGCCCACAAGTACCGCGCCAGAGTGAAGCCGGGGCGCGCGACGCTCTCCGGACCGACCCAGGTCACCAGCTCGAACATCAGGCTGCTGTCGCCGAAGCCGACCAGCCAGACGTCGGGCTCGCGCCCGCTGGGCGCGACGGCATCGTCGACCTTCCTGGCGGCACGCAGCCCCGCGGCCTTCACGCGCTCCTTGTCGCTGCCGTAGGCCACGCCGAAGGGAATGTGCACGCGGCGCTCGCGATTCTCGAGCGTCCAGTTGGTCACGCGGCCGTTGATGAACTCGGAGTTCGGCACGATGATGTCGACGTCGTCGGGGGTGGTCACTCGCGTATAGCGCAGACCGATCTCGCGCACGTTGCCCTGCACCCCGGACTGCAGGTCGACGAAGTCGCCGACCTTCAAGGTGCGCTCGAGCAGGATGATGATGCCGGAGATGAAATTGCTGAAGATGTTCTGCAGGCCGAAGCCGATGCCGACCCCGACCGCGCCGCCCAGCAGCGCGAAGTTGG
This sequence comes from uncultured beta proteobacterium, assembly GCA_963811085.1. GTDB lineage: Bacteria > Pseudomonadota > Gammaproteobacteria > Burkholderiales > SG8-39 > DAHVFK01. The sequence continues at coordinate 516,218 of CAWEPV010000003.1, forward strand.
TGAGGTCCAGGCCGATGTAATTCATGCCGACCAGCGTGCCGATGATCCACACCGAGTAGCGCACCACGCGCGACCAGGTGTAGATCGCCGGCGTGCTCTGCGCATGGACGTCGCCGCGCAACGCAATGCGGCGCACCCCGGACTCGACCAGCGAGGCCAGCCACCAGACGGCGGCGACGATCACCACCAGGCCGATCAGCCGGCCCGCATTGACCGGCGTGCCGCCGAGGCTGAACCACGGGGCCTCGAGCCAGGTTCGAAGTTGTTCCGGCATGATCCTTGGCAGGTTAGCACGCGCCCGGGGACGCGACGTGCGGCCGCTAGCGCCCGAGGGTGTGGCGGCGCTCGATCGTGTCCGCGCTGCCAGCGCGCCGCGGCGGAGCCTCGCGCGCCTGCAGCGCCACGGCCAGGATCCCGGCCCGCGTCTCGGGGTCCTCGAGCGCGGCGGCGAGCGCCTGCGGCTCGGCCCAGGCCGTGCGGCCGGCCTCGATGCGCAGGTAGACGCGGCCGCTTTCGCGCGCGGCGAAATTGAGCGCCGGCAGGCGGCGCGCGCAGGCCGCCAGAAAGCCCGTGCTCGCCTCGGCGGCCATGGCGGCCGAATCGCGGTAGACCTCCTGCGGGCTCGCGGCGTCGACGTTGATGCGCGCGTAGCGCGCGATGTCGAGCATGCACTTCACGTCCAGCACGTTGAGCTCGCCGTCGGCGCCCGAAGGCCGCGCTCTTCGGGCGCTCGCCCGCGGGCACGCTGTTGTCGAGGAACTCGTAGTGCACGCGCTTGCCGCGCGCGAGCGCCCAGGTGAAGAACAGCTCCGGCATCCCGGCGAAGGCCTCGACGTTGTGCGCCAGCAGGTCGTCGACCGCCTTGTAGCGCCCGACCTCGAGGCCGCGCTTCCACGAGCGTTCGACGGTGGCGTCGGGCGGAGTGATCATGAAGAACAGGTACACGATGCGGCCGAAGCGCGTCAGCAGGTTGCTGCCGGCCTCGTCCGACTCGGGCGCGAAGCTGTCGAAGCGGAAGCGGTCGATCAGCAGGTGCGGAATGCCGCCGCGCTCGGCCTTGGCCGCCATGTAGCGGTCGAGCTTCTGGTCGATCATGCGCAGCTCCTGCCCGGTGAAGCTGCCGGCGTACTTGACCGCCTCGCCGAGCGAGCCGTAGTCGAGCAGCTGCTTTCTCCAGATGTCCGGGCTGATGAGCGCGAAGTCGCCCCAGGCGACGCCGATCTCGTCCGCGAGCTTCTTCTGCAGCGGGCGCATGGTGCTCTTGCCAGAGGCCGAGGCGCCCTTGATGTTCATCACCACCGGCTCGCGCTGCGCCGGAAGCAGCGCGTAGCCCTCGGCCCGCACCGCCTCGGCGATCGCCGGCTCGACCAGGCGCCCGATGGCGACGCTGCCGTGGTCGTTACAAGCCAGGCGCACGGCGACCGAGGTGAGCAGCGCCGGCTCGCCCCACAGCCGGCCGTGGCGTGCGCACACCGCCCCGGCCACCCGCGCCACGGCGCGCAGCGCGGCGCACGCCGTCGCGTCGCGCTCCCGGGCCGCGCGTCCTTCCCAGTCGGCCACAGCGCGCGCCGCAAAGGCGGCATCGAACTCGGCGCGGGCGAGCGCCGCGATTTCGCGCTCGAGCCGATGATAGGTCAGCTCGATGTCCTTCATGCGCGGCTCGATATGGCGCTCCAGGATGACCGAAGTCATGGCGCGGAAGTTGATTCCCAGGTCCTCGACCCGCGGGCCGTCGGGCACCGACAGGTCGGCCGTCACGCGCACCAGCAGCTCGTGCAGCGCCAGCCGCCGCGGCCGGAACGCGACCAGCTCTTCGGGCGGCAGGCCGGTCAGGTCCGCCAGCTCGAGCGCGTCCTCGAGCGAGCCGAACACGTTCTCGGGCCGGTACAGGGTCGCAAGCGGCAGCAGGCGCCGCGGCACGCTCGACTCGATGCCCGGGTGCCAGGGGCCGAAAGTCTCCTGCGTCATCGGCGCCGCAGCTGTCGCACCAGGTCCGCGAGCGGCACGCACATCAGCGCGAGCGCGAACGCAAAAAGCGGCCAGTCGAAGCGCGTCGGCAAGAGGCTGCCGAGCGCCTGCGCGCTCCAGCGCGGCGCGCGCAGCGCGTCGGCCATGAACGCATACAGCGCGAGCACGACGCCGGCCATTCCCGCCGCGAGCGGCCAGCCGCGCGGCCACGGCGCGCGGCCGCCGCGGGTGAACTGGCTCACCAGCGTGCCGCCGGCGATCATCAGAGCCGCGATCGACACCGGCGCCAGCACCGGCCCCCACCACGGCAGCGGGATCAGGAACAGCACGTCCCAGTCGAGCGGCGAGCGCGGCCAGCCGGTCATCGGCACCAGGAACACATAATAGAAGATGTCCCACACGCCGAACGCGAGCAGGAAGTAGCCCAGGCGCGAGTGCCGCTCGCGTCCCGCGAGCCAGGCTACCGCGCCGAGCATCACGAGCGTCGCCGCCTCGCGCGCGAGCTCGATGCGCATCAGCCAGACAGGCACCGGCAGCGGCACGGGGCGGAAGGGATCGATGCGCCCGATCAGGGTGCGCAGGTAGGCCACCACCGCCGCCTCGAGCAGCGCCATCGCGATCGCGTAGACCACGACGGCGCTCCAGCGGCGGGGATCGGTCATGAGCCGCTAGTTGAGATCCAGCGCGTGCTGCTTGAGCGCGGCGAGCGGCACGAACTCGAGCGCCTTCTCGTGCGTCGCCTGCAGCACCACCTGGGGCGCGCAACCCGCCTTCCAGGCCTCGACGAAGCGCAGCACGTGCAGGCACCAGCGGTCGCCGGGCTTGAGCCCCTTGAAGCGCATCTCCGGAATCGGCGTCACCAGGTCGTTGCCGCGCTCGACGCTGAAGGCGAGGAACTCGGCCGTCGCGCGCACGCACACCAAGTGCGCCACGTCGCCGCCGCCGTAGGTGGCGCAGGAGCCGTCGCGGAAGTAGCCGGTCAGCGGCGCGAAGCTGCACGCGAGCAGCTCGCCGCCGAGCACGTTCTTTTCCTTCGCACCGGCCTCGCTCATGCGGCGTGCGCGGCCAGGTATTGTTTGACCGCCTGCGCCTCGGCGGGCAGTTCCTCGAAACGCTGCGGCAGGCGCTCGATGCCCTCGTAGCCGCGCGGCCGCTCGGGCTCGCGCCCGAGCGCCTCGCGGATCGTCTCGGCGAACTTGGCCGGCAGCGCGGTCTCCAGGCACAGCAGCGGCACGCCCGCCTCGCGGTATTCGAGCCCGACCTTGATGCCGTCCGCGGTGTGCGGGTCGACCATCGCGCCGTAGCGCTGCCAAACGCCGCGGATGGTGGCCAGGCGGTCGGCGTGCAGCGAGCGGCCCGAGACGAACCCGGTCTCGGCGACGTTGCGGTAGTAGGCCGAGTGCGACAGGTCGAACGCGCCGTCGTCGCCCAGCCGGCGCCACAGCTCGCGCACCCGCGCGCCGTCGCCGCCGACCAGGTCGTGCACGTAGCGCTCGAAGTTGGAGGCCTTGGAGATATCCATCGACGGGCTCGAGGTGGCCTTGACCTCTTTTGCCTTCCTCGGCCGGTAGCGCCCGCTGCGGAAGAACTCGTCCAACACGTCGTTCTCGTTGCTCGCCAGGATCAGGCGCCGGATCGGCAGCCCCATCGAGCGCGCCACGTGGCCGGCGTAGATGTTGCCGAAGTTGCCCGAGGGCACCGCGAACGAGACCTGCTCGGCGTCCGACGCGGTGGCGGCGAAGTAGCCCTTGAAGTAGTACACCACCTGCGCCGCGACGCGCGCCCAGTTGATCGAGTTGACCGTGCCGATGCGGTGGCGGCGCTTGAACTCGGCGTCGGCGGCGACCGCCTTGACGATGTCCTGGCAGTCGTCGAACACGCCTTCGAGCGCGAGGTTGTGGATGTTGTCGTCCTGCAGGCTGTACATCTGCGCCGCCTGGAACGGGCTCATGCGCCCGCGCGGCGAGAGCATGAACACGCGCAGGTTCTTCTTGCCGCGCATCGCGTGCTCGGCCGCGGAGCCGGTGTCGCCCGAGGTGGCGCCAAGAATGTTGAGCCGCTCGCCGCGCTGCTCGAGCACGTACTCGAACAGGTTGCCGAGCAGCTGCAGCGCGAGGTCCTTGAACGCGAGCGTCGGCCCGTTCGACAGGCCGAGGATATGCAGCCCCGGCTCGAGCGTCTTGAGCGGCGTGATCTCGTCGCCGCCGAAAATCGAGCTGGTGTAGGTCTTGAAAATAATTTTTCTGAAGTCCTCTCGAGGAATGTCGTCGACGAAGAGCGAAAGGACTTCGAAGGCCAGTTCGGGATAGCCGAGCCCGCGCCAGGCCGCGAGGTCGGCGCGCGGGATCGACTCGGGAACGTACAGCCCGCCGTCGGGGGCGAGGCCCTCGAGCACGATGTCGGTGAAACGCTGCGGCGCACCGACCCCGCGAGTCGATACGTAGCGCACTAAAGCAGCTCTTCGAGCCGAATCCGGGTCACCTTGCCGACCACGGTCCTGAGCTTTTCGATCTTCTTCAGCGCCGCGTCCACGTTCTTCTCCAGCGCGCGGTGCGTCAGCAGCACGATGTCGACCTGCTTCTGGCCCGCGCCGGGCTCCTTCTGCACCATGGCGTCGATCGAGATCGAGCCCTGCGCGAGGATCCTCGTGATGTCGGCGAGCACGCCGGGCCGGTCGAGCACCCGCAGGCGGAAGTAGTACGAGGTCTCGACCTCGCCGATCGGCAGCAGCTTGGTGTCCGAGAGCTGGTCGGGCTGGAACGCGAGATGCGGCACGCGGTGGCCGGGGTCGGCGGTGATCAGGCGCGTGACGTCGACCAGGTCGGCCACCACCGCGCTCGCGGTCGGCAGGCTGCCGGCGCCGGCGCCGTAGTACAGCGTCGGCCCGACCGCGTCGCCCTTGATCAGGATCGCGTTCATCACCCCTTCCACGTTGGCGATCAGGCGCCGCGCCGGCACCAGCGTGGGGTGGACCCGCAGCTCGATGCCCTTGGAGGTCCTTTTCGTTATGCCGAGCAGCTTGATGCGGTAGCCCAGCTCTTCGGCGTAGACGATGTCGGCGCGGGTGAGGCGGGTGATGCCCTCGGTGTAGGCCTTCTTGAACTGCATCGGGATGCCGAACGCGAGCGCCGAGAGGATGGTCAGCTTGTGCGCGGCGTCCACGCCCTCGACGTCGAAGGTCGGGTCGGCCTCGGCGTAGCCCAGGCGCTGCGCCTCGGCCAGCACGGTGGCGAAGTCGAGTCCCTTGTCGCGCATCTCCGACAGGATGAAGTTCGAGGTGCCGTTGATGATGCCGGCGATCCATTCGATCCGGTTCGCGCTCAGCCCCTCGCGCAGCGCCTTGATGATCGGGATGCCGCCCGCGACGGCGGCCTCGAACGCCACCATGACGCCCTTTTTCTGCGCCGCGGCGAAGATCTCGTTGCCATGATGGGCGAGCAACGCCTTGTTGGCGGTCACCACGTGCTTGCCGTGCGCGATCGCGTCCAGCACCAGTTCGCGCGCGATGCCGGTGCCGCCGATCAACTCGATCACGATGTCGATGTCCTTCGCGCGCGTCACCTCGCGCGCGTCGGCGGTGAGCTTCGCCTTGGCGCCGACGATGCCGCGCGCGCGCGCGAGCGCCTTGTCGGCCACGCGCGTGATGCGGATCGCCCGCCCCGCGCGGCGCTGGATCTCGTGCGCGTTACGCCTGAGCACCTCCCAGGTGCCGCCGCCGACCGTGCCGATGCCAAGCAGGCCGACGTTGATCGGCCTCACGCTGCGCCTCTCAGCAGACCGTCCTTTTTGAACATCTCGCGCACCCCGCGCAGCGCCTGGCGCAGGCGGTGCTCGTTCTCGATCAGCGCGATGCGCACGTGGTCGTCGCCGTACTCGCCGAAGCCGATCCCGGGCGAGACCGCGACTCGCGCCTCGTCGATCATCTTCTTGGCGAACTCCAGGGACCCCATGGAGCGATACGGTTCCGGAATCTTGGCCCAGACGTACATCGAGGCCTTCGGATTGGTGACCATCCAGCCCAGCTCGTGCAGCCCCTTGACCATCACGTCGCGCCGCCGCTGGTAGGTGCGGCGAATTTCCTCGACGCAATCCTGTGGGCCGTCGAGCGCGACGATCGAGGCGACCTGGATCGGGGTGAAGGTGCCGTAGTCGTGATAGCTCTTGATGCGCGCCAGCGCGTGCACCAGGTCCCTGTTGCCGACCATGAAGCCGATGCGCCAGCCGGCCATGTTGTAGCTCTTGGACATGGTGAAGAACTCGACCGCCACGTCGCGCGCGCCCGGCACCTGCATGATCGAGGGCGCTTTCCAGCCGTCGAAGGTGATGTCGGCGTAGGCCAGGTCGTGCACCACCATGATGCCCTGCTCGCGCGCGAAAGCGATCACGCGCTCGAAGAAGTCGAGCTCGACGCACATCGCGGTCGGGTTGGACGGGAATCCGATCACCAGCATCTTGGGCTTGGGGATCAGCTCGGCGCAGGCGCGCTGCAGCTCGGCGAAGAAATCGACGCCTTCGGTCATGCGCACCGAGCGGATGTCGGCGCCGGCGATGATCGCGCCGTAGATGTGGATCGGGTAGGAGGGGTTGGGCACCAGCACCGTGTCGCCGCGATCGAGCGTCGCGAGCATCAGGTGCGCCAGGCCCTCCTTCGAGCCGATGGTGACGATCGCCTCCGAATCGAGGTCGAACTCGACCCCGTAGCGCCGCAGGTACCAGTCGCAGATCGCCTTGCGCAGGCGCGGGATGCCCTTCGACACCGAGTAGCCGTGCGTGTCCTGGCGCTGCGCGGCCTCAACCAGCTTGTCGACGATGTGCTTCGGCGTCGGGCCGTCGGGATTGCCCATCGACAGGTCGATCACGTCCTCGCCGCGGCGGCGCGCAGCCATCTTCCACTCGTGCGTCGTGTTGAAGACGTAAGGTGGTAAACGTTTAATGCGCGCGAATTCCCTCATAGCGATACAATTTTACACGCGAGCGACCAACCCGCCTCAATGAAAACAACAACCGCCGCCTTCCTGCTCATTTTCGCCTTCGCCTGGTTCGCCAACCTCGGGCAGCGCGACCTGTTCAACACCGACGAGGGACGCTACGCCGAGATCTCGCGCGAGATGGTCGCCAGCGGCGACTGGCTCACCCCCCGCCTGGACGGGCTGAAGTACTTCGAGAAGCCGCCGCTACAGTACTGGGCCACCGCGGCCGCGTTCGAGGCCTTCGGCCAGAGCGCCTGGAGCGCGCGGCTTTGGACCGCGCTGACCGGATTCCTGGGCGTGCTGGCGGCGGCGTTCGCCGCCGCTCGCCTGTTCGGCGCCCCGGTCGGGCGCGCGACCGGCCTGATCCTAGGCGGCAGCATGATGTGGGCCGGCATGGGGCATATCGCCTCGCTCGACATGGGCGTTTCGTTCTTCCTCTCGCTCGCAGTAAGCGCCTTCGCGCTCGCGCAGCGCGACGGCGCCCCGCCCGGCGGCAGGCTGCGCTGGATGTTGGTCGGCTGGGCGGCGTGCGCGCTCGCGACGCTGTCCAAGGGCCTGATCGGCATCGTGCTGCCCGCGGGCGCGGTCGCGCTGTACGTGCTGTGGCAGCGCGACTGGCGCCTGCTCGCGCGGCTCGAGCTGGGCGCGGGCCTGGCGCTGTTCCTCGCCATTGCCGCGCCGTGGTTCATCGCGGTCTCGCTCGCCAACAAGGAGTTCGCGCACTTCTTCTTCATCCACGAGCACTTCGAGCGCTTCCTGACCAAGGACCACGGCCGCTACCAGCCGTGGTGGTACTTCCTGCCGGTGCTCGCGCTCGGCGCGGTGCCGTGGACGCTCGCTCTGCCCGGCGCGCTCGCGTCCGCCGCGAGCCGCCGCCCGCTGCTCGCGTTCCAGCCGCAGCGCTTCCTGCTCGCCTGGTGCGTGCTGGTGTTCGTTTTCTTCTCGATGTCGGACTCCAAGCTGCTGGCCTACATCCTGCCGATCTTCCCCGCGCTCGCGATTCTGCTCGCGGACTGGCTGCTGCGCCTCAGGCCGCGCACGCTGGCCTGGCTCGCCGCGACCGCGGCGCTGGGCGGGGCGGCGCTCGCCGCGCTGATGCCGCTCGCGACCGCGCGCCTGTCGGGCAATCTGCCGCCGGGCATGGTCGCGGGCTTCGAGCGCTGGCTGGTGGTGGCCGGCGTCGCGGTGCTGGCGGCGGGCGCGATCGCGACCCTGGTCGCGCTGCGCGGGCGGCGCAGCGCGGCGCTCGCCTGGCTAGCGCTCGGCGGCTTCGCGCTGACGCAGCTCCTGCTGGTCGCGTACCAGTCGCTCGCGCCGGTATACTCGGCGCGCCAGATCGTGGAGCGCATCCGGCCCGAGCTCGATGCCGCGACGCGCGTCTACTACGTGCAGATGTTCGACCACAGCTTCCTGTTCTACGCCAGGCGCACTGCGATCATGGTCGGCTACAAGGACGAGCTGGACAATTCGCTCGCCTGGGAGCAGCGCAACTATCTCCCGACCGTGGAGGCGTTTTCGCGCGCCTGGCGCGGCCACGGTCCCGCGGTGGCGCTGATGCCGCCGGCCGAGTACGACCGCCTGGTGCAGGCCGGGCTGCCGATGCGGGTGCTGGCGCGCGATCCCCGGCGCGTCGCGGTGGCGACGCCGTGAGCGACTACCTGCCCTTCACCCGCCCGAGCATCGACCAGGCGACCATCGACGGCGTGGCCGAGGTGCTGCGCTCGGGCTGGATCACCACCGGGCCGCAGGCGAAAGAGTTCGAGTCGCGCCTGTCGCATTACTTCGGCGGCCGCCCGGTGCGCGCGCTCGCCTCGGGCACCGGGGCGCTCGAACTCGCGCTCGCGCTGGCGGACATCGGTCCGGGCGACGAGGTCGTCACCACGCCACTTTCGTGGGTGGCAACCGCGAACGTGGTGCTGCGCGCCGGCGCGCGGCCCGTGTTCGTCGACATCGACCCGGCGACGCGCAACATCGACCCGGCGAAGATCGAGCCCGCGCTCGGGCCGCGCACCAAGGCGCTGCTCCCGGTCGACATGGCGGGACTGCCGTTCGATCGCGACGCGGTGTACGCGATCGCGCGCCGCCGGTCCCTGCGCGTGATCGAGGACGCGGCGCAGAGCATGGGCGCGAGCTGGAAGGGAAGGCGGGTCGGCAGCTTCGGCGACCTGGCGTGCTTTTCGTTCCATGCCAACAAGAACATGACCACCGCCGAGGGCGGCTGCCTGGTGCTGAACGACGAAGACGAGGCCGCGCGTTGCGAGCGCCTGCGGCTGCAGGGCGTGGTGCGCCTGCCCGGCGGCGAAATCGAGGTCGAGGAAGCCGGCGCGAAGCTCAACCTGACCGACGTCGCGGCGCGCATCGGCCTGGGCCAGCTCGAGCGGGTGGAGGAATTCAACGCGCGCCGGCGCGGCCTCGCGCGGCGCTACTTCGAGCGCCTCGACGCGTCGCTCGGCTGCGGCCTGCCGCCGGCGGACTTCGAGCAGTCGAACTGGCACATGTTCCAGGTCCTGCTGCCGCTCGAGCGCATGACGATCGACCGCGCGCGCTTCATCGAGCTGATGCACGGGCGCGGCATCGGCGTCGGGGTGCACTATCCCGCGATGCACCTGTTCCGCCTCTACCGCGCGCAAGGCTGGAAGGCGGGCGATTTCCCGCACGCCGAGCGCGTGGGCGCGAGCATCGCCACCCTGCCGCTGTTCCCGGCCATGCGCGAGGACGACGTCGACCGGGTCTGCGCGGTGCTCGGTGATATCCTTGCCGCTCACCGCCGCTAGAAGCGCGGCCCGACCCCGATGCCGTCCCCCGATCTGTCCGTCGTCATTCCGGTCTACAACGAGGAAGAAGGCCTCGCGGCGCTGTTCGCGCGCCTTTATCCCGCGCTCGACGCACTCGGGCTCGGCTACGAGGTGATCTTCGTCGACGACGGCAGCCGCGACCGCTCGGCGGCGATCCTGCGCGAGCAGTTCGACAGGCGCCCCGAGGTCACGCGCGTGGTGCTGCTGGCGGGCAACTTCGGCCAGCACCCCGCGATCCTGGCCGGGTTCGCGCACTGCCGCGGCGAGCGCGTGGTGACGCTCGACGCCGACCTGCAGAACCCGCCCGAGGAAATCGGAAAGCTGCTGGCGCGGATGGACCAGGGCGCGGACTACGTCGGCGGGGTTCGGCGCCAGCGCCAGGACAGCTGGCTGCGGCGCGTGCCCTCGCGCCTGATGAACCGCCTGCGCGAGCGCATCACCAGCATCCGCATGACCGACCAGGGCTGCATGCTGCGCGCCTACAGCCGCGAGGTGATCGACGCGCTCAACAAGTGCCGCGAGACCAACACCTTCATTCCCGCGCTGGCCTACACCTTCGCCCGCCGCCCGGCCGAAATCGAGGTGGCGCACGAGGAGCGCGCGGCGGGCACCTCGAAGTACTCGCTGTTCAAGCTGATTGCGCTCAATTTCGACCTGATGACTGGCTTCTCGATCGCGCCGCTGCGGTTCTTCTCGGTGCTCGGCATGCTGATCGCCGCCGGCTCGGTGCTGCTTTACCTGGTGGTGATGGCCGAGCGCATGCTGCTCGCGGGCAGCCTGCGCGAGGCGCTCGCGGCGCTGTGGGATCGCGACATCCTGGCCTACTTCCTGATCGGTCTGCAGCTGTTCGGTATCGGCCTGCTGGGCGAGTACATCGGCCGCATCTACGAGGAAGTGCGCCAGCGCCCGCGCTACGTGGTGGGCGCCGTCCTGCAGCGCGAGGAATGACGCGCGCGGTCGTTTTCGCCTACCACAACGTCGGGGTGCGCTGCCTCGCGACCCTGCTCGCGCACGGGGTCGAGGTGCCGCTGGTGGTGACGCAGCACGACTCGCCGCGCGAGAACATCTGGTTCGCGAGCGTCGCCGGCTTCGCCGCCGAGCGCGAGCTCGAGACGGCATTCCCCGAGGACCCGAACGAGGCCGCCTTCGCCGCGCGGGTGGAGGCGCTGCAGCCGGACTTCCTGTTCTCGTTCTACTACCGCCAGATGCTCGGCCGGCGGCTGCTCGCGGCGGCGCGGCGCGGCGCGCTCAACATGCACGGCTCGCTGCTGCCGAAGTACCGCGGCCGCGCGCCGGTCAACTGGGCCGTGATCAAGGGCGAGACCGAGACCGGCGCGAGCCTGCACTACATGACCGAGAAGCCCGACGCGGGCGCGGTCGTGGGCCGCCAGCGGGTGCCGATCCTGCCCGACGACACGGCGCGCGAGGTGTTCGACAAGGTCACGCTCGCGGCCGAGCTGGTGCTCGACGCCGCGCTGCCCGGGCTGCTCGCCGGGCGCGCGCCGGGCGTGGCGCAGGACCTCGCCGCCGGCAGCTACTTCGGCGGCCGGCGCGCGGAGGACGGCCGCATCGACTGGTCCGCAAGCGCGCGCGAGATCCACGACTTGGTGCGCGGCGTGGCGCCGCCCTACCCCGGCGCCTTCGCGAGCGCCAGCGGCGTGCCGCTCAGGATCCTGCGCACCCTCGTCGAGCCCGCACGCGCCGGCGCATCGGCCGTGCCGGCCCTATACTGGGAGGCGCAGCGCTGCTACATCGACTGCGCCTCCGGCGGCCGGCTGAGGCTACTGCAATTCGAGCTGGACGGCCGCGCAGCCGGCGCCGCCGAGCTGCAGGCGCGCTTTGGTTCAGAACCCGTAATTTTCGACTGACAAGCAAAGATCCCATGAAAAAACTCCTGGTACTCGGCGTCAACGGCTTCATCGGCCACCACCTCTCGAAGCGCGTGCTCGAGACCACCGACTGGGACGTGTACGGCATGGACATGCAGTCCGAGCGCGTCGCGGACCTGCTCGCCAACCCGCGCTTTCATTTCTTCGAGGGCGACATCACGATCAACAAGGAGTGGATCGAGTACCACATCCGCAAGTGCGACACGGTGATCCCGCTGGTGGCGATCGCCACCCCGGCCACCTACGTGCGCGAGCCGCTGCGTGTGTTCGAGCTCGACTTCGAGGCCAACCTGCCGATCGTCCGCTCGTGCGTGAAGCACGGCAAGCGCCTGATCTTCCCCTCGACCTCGGAGGTCTACGGCATGAGCCGCGACCGCGAGTTCGACCCCGAGACCTCGGAGCTGGTGCTGGGGCCGATCCACAAGCAGCGCTGGATCTACTCCTGCTCCAAGCAGCTGATGGACCGCGTGATCTGGGCCTACGGCGCACAGCAGGGGTTCGATTTCACCCTGTTCCGGCCATTCAACTGGATTGGCGCCGGGCTCGACTCGCTCAGCGCCGCGAAGGAAGGCAGCTCGCGCGTGATCACCCAGTTCCTGGGACACATCGTGCGCGGCGAGCCGATCCAGCTGGTCGACGGCGGCAAGCAGAAGCGCGCCTTCACCTACATCGACGACGGCATCAACGCCCTGATGAAGATCATCGCCAACCCGCGCGGCGTGGCGAGCGGCAAGATCTACAACATCGGCAACCCGCGCAACAACTACTCGATCGCGCAGCTAGCGACCATGATGAAGTCGATGGCGCTCAAGTACCCCGAGTACAAGGAAAGCGCGCGCAAGGTGAAGATCGTCAAGACCAGCGCCAACGCCTACTACGGCAAGGGCTACCAGGACGTGCAGAACCGGGTCCCGGCGATCGCCAACACGATGCGCGAGCTCAGGTGGCGCCCGCAGGTGGGAATGCGCGACGCGCTGCACTACATCTTCGAGGCCTACCGCGGCCACGTCGCGGAGGCGCGCAGCCTGGTCGAATGAGGCTGGCGCTCAAGCTCGACGTCGACACCTACCGCGGCACGCGCGAGGGCGTGCCGCGACTGATGCGGATCCTCGCCGGGCAGCGCGCGGGCGCGACCTTCCTCTTTTCCCTCGGCCCCGACCACACCGGGCGCGCCGTCAAGCGCGTCTTCCGCCGCGGCTTCGTCGGCAAGGTGGCACGCACCTCGGTGCTCGAGCACTACGGGATACGCACCCTGCTCTACGGCACCCTGCTGCCCGGGCCCGACATCGGCGCGCGCTGCGCGGCCGAGCTGCGCGCCGTGCTCGACGCCGGCTTCGAGACCGGGATCCACTGCTGGGACCACGTACGCTGGCAGGATGGCGTGGCGCGCGCCGGCGCGGACTGGACGCGCGCCGAGATGCGGCGCGCCTTGGAACGCTACGCCGAGGTGTTCGGCCGGCCGGCGCGGGTGCACGGCGCGGCCGGCTGGCAGATGAACGCGCACGCCTTCGCCGCCGAGCGCGAGCTCGGCTTGGACTACGCCTCCGACACCCGCGGCCGCGGGCCCTTCGTGCCGGCGCTCGAGGGCGGCGCGGCGGGGGTGCCGCAGCTGCCGACCACGCTGCCCACGCTGGACGAGCTGATCGGGGTCGACGGCGCGACGGCTGACGACGCCGTGGCGCGGGTGCTCGAACTCTCGCGCGAGGCGCCGCCGCAGGGGCACGTCTACACCCTGCACGCCGAGCTCGAGGGCGGGCGGCTTGCGCCGCAGTTCGGGCGTCTGCTCGAGGGCTGGCGCGCGCTCGGCTACGAGCTGGTCGCGCTGCGCGAGCTGTACGCCGCGCTCGATACGGCAGCGCTGCCGCGCTGCCGCGTGCTCGAGGGGCCGATCCCCGGGCGCTCCGGCACCCTCGCGCTGCAAGGGAGCGCGGCGTGAAGTTCGAGCGCGAGACGCGCGCCGGCGTGAACATGGTCACCGGCTACGGCGAGGGCTACGTGCTGATCAACGGCGAGCGCCACAGCAGCAGCCTGATCATCGCTCCGGACCGCGTCGTCGCGTGGGAGGCGGGAAGCTTCAATGCGCTGCGCGAGGAACACTTCGCGGGGCTGGCGGCGCTCGGGCCGGAAATCGTGCTGCTCGGCACCGGGCCGCGGCTGCGCTTTCCGCACCCGCGCCTGACGTCGCCCCTGTCGGCCGCGCGCATCGGGCTCGAGGTCATGGACCTGAACGCGGCCTGCCGCACCTACAATATCCTGGTGTCCGAGGACCGCCGCGTCACCGCGGCGCTGCTGTTCGAATGAGAGGAACGAGATGAACGCGGTGAGCTTCGGCCTGATCGCAGCCGGCGTGCTGCTCAACACCTTCGCCCAGCTGCTGCTCAAGGCGGGCACCAACTCGATCGGGCACTTCGAATTCGCGCTCGGGCGCGCGTTCGAGATCGGCCTCAGGTTCGCCGCCAACCCGTACATCCTGGGCGGCATGGCCTGCTACGCGGTGAGCCTGGTGGTCTGGCTGATGGCGCTGTCGCGGGTCGAGGTGAGCGTGGCCTATCCCATGCTGTCGGTAGGCTTCGCCATCAACGCGGTGCTCGCCTGGTGGCTGCTCGGCGAGCCGGTCACGCTGCAGCGCATCGTCGGCATCGCGGTCATCATCGTCGGGGTCACCATCGTCGCGAGGTCCTAGATGTCGCTTTTCCCGGGTTTCAAAACGAAGAAGATCCGCACCAGCGGCGCCACGATCAACCTCGTGACGGCGGGCGAAGGGCCCGGGCTGCTGCTGCTGCACGGCTATCCCGAGACCCACGCCATGTGGCACAAGGTCGCGCCCGCGCTCGCGCGCAGCCACACGGTGGTCTGCCCCGATCTGCGCGGCTACGGCGACTCGTCCAAACCGAAGGGGCTCGCCGACCACTCGAACTATTCCAAGCGCGCCATGGCGCAGGACATGGTCGAGGTGATGGTGAAGCTCGGCCACCCGGACTTCCACCTGGTCGGGCACGACCGCGGCGCGCGCGTCGCGCACCGCCTCGCGCGCGACCACGGCAGGCGCGTGCGCACGCTCAGCGTGATGGACATCTCGCCCACGCTCAGGATGTACCAGAAGACCGACATGGCCTTCGCGCGCGCCTACTATCACTGGTTCTTCCTGATCCAGCCCGCGCCGCTGCCGGAGAAGATGCTGCGCGCGGTCGGGCCGGATTACGTGCTGGGGCGCGTCGGGCGCGGCCTTTCCGGCCTGAAGCCGTTCTCGAAGGCGGCGCTGCGCGAGTACGCGCGCTGCTTTCGCGATCCGCGCACGATTCACGCCACCTGCGAGGACTACCGCGCCGCGGCCGGCATCGACCTGGTACACGATCGAAAAGACCTGAAGAAGAAGCTCTCCATGCCGGTGCTGGCGCTGTGGGGCAAACAGGGCGTGGTCGAGGCGCAGTTCGACTGCCTCGCGGACTGGCGCGCAGTGGCGAAAAACGTGACCGGGCGCGCACTCGACTGCGGCCACTTCCTGCCCGAGGAGCGTCCGGCCGAGGTGCTGCGCGAGGTCGAGCGCTTCGTTGCGCGTTGCGAGACGCGGTAACTGATCCTCAGGCTGTGCGTGAAGATCGCGTCAACAGGCCACTCGTTGCGTTGGTATCGCCCGGAGATTGATGGACTCCGCGCCGTAGCCATTATCCCCATAGTGCTGTTTCACGTCGGGTATAAAAGGCTGTCCGGAGGATATGTCGGCGTCGATGTCTTCTTCGTCATTTCGGGATACTTGATTACCTCGATAATCCTTCAGCAACTGGACCAGAACAGGTTTTCTTTCAAGGATTTCTACCTCAGAAGGGCCAAACGGATTCTCCCGGCGCTGTTTATAGTTCTGCTGTTTTCCATTCCGTTTGCAGTTGCCCTGATGCTCCCGTCCGCCCTGAAGGAATTCGGGCGAAGCCTGATCTATGTTTCAACCTATTCCGCGAACTTCTATTTCCGCAACTCGACCGACTATTTCGCGCCATCCTCCAATCAGATCCCGCTCCTGCACACATGGAGCCTGGCGGTTGAAGAGCAGTTCTATTTGCTCTACCCGGCGGCACTGTATTTGCTGTGGCGGAAAAACCGGGAACGCGCCCTACTAATAATAGGCATTGCTGCAATAGTTTCGTTCGCGCTCTCCCTGCTGGGCAGCAGGAACTTTCCAACCAGTAATTTCTATCTGCTTCCGACGCGAGCGTGGGAACTGCTTTTGGGCGCCATCGCCGCTTTTCTCCAGCGGGAATCGTCCTCGGCAAGTCTCAACAAGAGGCTCGTGGCGAACGCCCTTAGCCTCGCCGGACTGGGCTTGATCGTCTATTCCGTATTTGCGCTGAATGACCAGATCGCCTTTCCCGGCGCATACGCATTGATTCCTGTCGTGGGGGCCTTCCTCTTCATCCTTTACTCGAGAAGCAACTCCCTATCCCGTGCGCTGCTATCGGCAAGGCCGGTGGTATACATCGGCAAGCTGTCTTACAGCCTGTATCTCTGGCATTTTCCGGTGATCGTGTTTGCCAGATTCCTTCAAATAGGCAAGGACATCTATGTCGGACCCGTCTCGTTGATCCTGTTGACGGGCGCCTTATCCATTGCCAGCTTCCGCCTCATAGAAAATCCAATCCGGTATTCGAAACTGAACAGGCGAATGCTGGTAGCCGCGCTCGCAACGGCATCGTGCGTCTTTCTGGCGCTCGGCTTTAGCATCTCCGACGATACCGATTTCTATAAAACATATAACGCGCGCCAGATTAATTCCTGGCGAGTCTGCACGAACCCCAGTACGAGCAGAACTGGAGCAAATGCTCGAATGCGGCAATAGACGAGCCGTGCGTGGGCGGCGACAAGAGCGCAAAGGACGAAGTCGTATTGTTTGGCGATTCGCACGCGTTTACGCTGTTTCACACGCTGAGCGACGAATTAGCGGGAAGAAACAAGAAGCTGATCCTGTACACCGACGGCAACTGTCCTCCGATGCTCGCGGGCGAGAATCAACACTACGCGGACGATTGCCTGGCTCGCAATCGCAGGATCTTCGAGGCGATTGCGCAAGACAGGAATGTCCAGGCTGTTGTGCTTGTCGCGAGATGGAGTTGGTACATCGAGGGAAAGCCGTTCAACAACCAGCGCGGCGGAATTGGGGATAAATCGAGCGAATTCCTCGGAAAATTCGAATCAGGTTCGGAAAGAGAAACGTTGGTATCGGAGCTGTTCGCCGAAACTTTCGACAAATTGAGCGAGATCGGTAAGAAACTGGTCATAGTGGATTCCATTCCCGAGGCGGGCTGGAACGTTCCGAGAAAAATACTCACCGTATTGGAAGATAGCGGCAAGCAACGGGTCGACCTGTCCTATGACTACCAGACATACCTGAAGAGAGATCAGCGGTTTGCTTTATTGCTCGAGAGGTACAGGATGAACCGGAACGTGGACATCGTCGAGCCGGCTGCCGTGCTGTGCCGGACTTTTGCCGAAGACAAGTGCTCCCAGACCTTGAACGGCGCTCCCTTGTATATGGACGACAACCACGTGAACGAGGTCGGCGCCGCACTGATATCCAGGCAAATTGTCGATTCGCTCATGAAGTAAGCTGCGGCGAAAATTGTCTTCGAATCAGCCGCCTGAGTGTGAAGGTTGGGGGGCCGCACCCCGGACACTTGCGATAAAGGCCAAAAACGTGTTCAATGAAAGCGTTGCATCGCATTGCTAAAAAAGGTTTTGAAAAAACCAGGCATGCCCGGCAAGGCCGTCAAGGACTTCACCCTGCCCTCGACCGGCGGCACCACGTTCAGGCTCTCGAGCACCCGCGGCAAGATAGTGGTGCTCTACTTCTACCCCAAGGACAACACCCCCGGCTGCACCACGGAAGGCGCGGACTTCCGCGACCGCCAGCGCGAGTTCGCGCGCGCCGGGTGCGAGGTCTACGGCGTCTCGCGCGACTCGGTGAAGTCGCACGAGTCGTTCAAGGCCAAGATGATGTTCCCTTTCGATCTCCTGTCCGACGCCGAGGAGACCGTTTGCGCGCAGTTCGGCGTCATCAAGCTGAAAAACATGTACGGCAGGCAGGTACGCGGCATCGAGCGCAGCACCTTCGTTCTCGACCGGAACGGGGTGATCGCGCGCGAATGGCGCGGAGTCAAGGTCCCAGGCCACGCAGAGGAGGTACTGAACTTTGTTAAAGCTCTATGATGTCGAACCGGCCGAGGCGGCCGAATCCTCCGTTACCGAAGCAATGCCGAAGCGCTCCCGCAAACCCCGCAAACCCAAGATCAAGAAGCTGTTCGTGCTGGACACCAACGTCCTGATGCACGACCCGGCCAGCCTGTTCCGCTTCGAGGAGCACGACATCTACCTGCCGATGGGCACGCTCGAGGAGCTCGACAGCCACAAGAAGGGGCTGTCGGACGTGGCGCGCAACGCGCGCCAGGCAAGCCGCTTCCTCGACGACGTGGTCTCGCACGCAAAGGGCGATATCAAGGCCGGTCTGCCTATCCGCACGCCCGAGGGCGCGCCGACCGGCGGGCGCCTGTTCCTGCAGACCGAGGCGATCAATGCCGAGCTTCCGGCGACGCTGCCGATCGGCAAGACCGACAACCAGATCCTGTCGGTGGTGCGCCACCTGCACGCCCGCGAGCCGCAGCGCGACGTGGTGCTGGTGTCGAAAGACATCAACATGCGCATCAAGGCGCGCGCGCTCGGCCTCGCCGCGGAGGACTACTTCAACGACAAGGTGCTGGAGGACGCCGACCTCCTCTACACCGGCGTGCGCAAGCTTCCGGGCAATTTCTGGGACAGCCACGGCCGCGACATGGAGTCGTGGAAGAAAGAAGGCCACACCTACTACCGCATCCGTGGCCCGCTGGTGCCGCAGCTCGAGCTGAACGAGTTCGTCTACGACGAATCGGGCGAGCGGCCGCTGTACGCGCTGGTGAAGGAGAAGTCCGGCCGCGGCGCGGTGCTCGAGACGCTGCGCGACTACACCCACGCCAAGAACTCGGTCTGGGGCATCACCGCGCGCAACCGGGAGCAGAACTTCGCCCTCAACTTGCTGATGAACCCGACGATCGACTTCGTCTCGCTGCTCGGCCAGGCCGGCACCGGCAAGACGCTGCTCGCGCTCGCCGCGGGCCTGACCCAGGCGCTGGACGACAAGCGCTACACCGAGATAATCATGACGCGCGTCACCGTGCCGCTGGGCGACGACATCGGCTTCCTGCCCGGCACCGAAGAGGAGAAGATGCAGCCCTGGATGGGCGCGCTGGAGGACAACCTCGACGTGCTGAACGCCTCTGACGAGCCGGGCAGCGAATGGGGACGCGCCGCGACGCGCGACCTGGTGCGCTCGCGCATCAAGGTCAAGTCGCTCAATTTCATGCGCGGGCGCACTTTCATCAAGAAGTGGCTCATCATCGACGAGGCGCAGAACCTCACGCCCAAGCAGATGAAGACCCTCGTGACGCGCGCCGGCCCCGGCACCAAGGTGGTGCTGCTCGGCAACATCGCGCAGATCGACACGCCCTACCTTACCGAGGGCAGCTCGGGCCTGACCTTCGTCGTCGACCGGATGAAGGGCTGGGCGCACGCCGGGCAGGTCACGCTCGCGCGCGGCGAGCGCTCGCGCCTGGCCGACCACGCGGCCGAGGTGCTGTAGCGGTCGCGGGCCGCCGGCGCTAGAGCTTGGAGTGGGTGCCGTCGCAGAACGGCTTGCCGCCGCTGTGCTTGCAGCCGCAAAGCCAGACCTTCTGCGCCTCGGTGACGGTGAATTTGAGCGGCGTGAACTCGGAGCCCTTGTGCGAGCCGTCGCAGAACGGCTGCCGCTTCGAGCGCCCGCAGGCGCACCACCAGTAGTCGCCGGGCGCCAGCTCGACGGCATAGGGCGATTTCTGCGCGATCACCGGCTCGGCCATGAACTCCCCCTCGAGGCAGACGTCAGAACGATCCAGGCGCGGCGAAATTCTCGAAGCGCGTGAACTGGCCAAGGAAGGTCAGCTCGACCTTGCCGATCGGGCCGTTGCGCTGCTTGCCGATGATGATCTCGGCACGCCCCTTGACCTCCGGCTTGTCGGGCGAGTAGACCTCGTCGCGGTAGATGAACAGGATCACGTCGGCGTCCTGCTCGATGGCGCCCGATTCGCGCAGGTCCGACATCATCGGCCGCCGGTCGTTGCGCTGCTCGACCGCGCGCGAGAGCTGCGACAGCGCGATCACCGGCACCTTGAGCTCCTTGGCGAGCGCTTTGAGCGAGCGCGACATCTCGGAGATCTCGGTGGCGCGGTTTTCGACGCCCCGGGAATTGGACGACGACATCAGCTGCAGGTAGTCGACCACCACCAGCCCGAGCTTGCCGCCGAACTGGCGCCACAGGCGGCGCGCCCGGGTGCGAATCTCGAGCGAGTTGAGCGCCGCGGTTTCGTCGATGAAGATCGGTGCGTCGTGCAGCCGGCCCATGGCCTCGGACAGGTCGTGCCACTCCTGGTCCGACAGCCTGCCGGTGCGCATCTTGTGCTGGTCCACGCGCGCGATCGAGCCAAGCATCCTGGTGGCGAGCTGCGTGCCGCTCATCTCCATGCTGAACACCGCCACCGGCAGCAGGGTGTTGAGCGCTACGTTTTCCGCGATGTTGAGCGCGAAGCGCCGTTTTGCCCATCGACGGGCGCCCGGCGACGATGATCAGGTCTCCCGGCTGCAGGCCCGCGGTCTTGGTGTCCAGGTCATGGAATCCCGTGGGCACGCCCGTCACGTCGGACGGATTGTCGCGGTGATACAGGTGGTCGATGCGCTCGAGCACCCGCGCCAGCACCGGCTTGATCTCCTCCAGCCCCGCGGTGTGGCGCGAGCCCGCCTCGCCGATTTCGAGGATGCGCGACTCGGCCTCGTCGAGTAGCTGCCCGACCTCCTTGCCGCTCGGGTTGAGCGCGTTCTCCGCGATGTCGGTCGCGACCTGCGCCAGGCGCCGCTGCACCGCGCGCTCGCGCACCAGCTCGGCGTAGCGGCGAATGTTGAGCGCGCTCGGCGTGTTCTGCGACAGCGCGCCCAGGTAGGCGGGGCCGCCGGTCTTGTCCTTGTCCTCGCTCGCCTCGATCGATTCCGACACCGTCACGACGTCGGCCGGCTTGGCGGCCTCCACCAGCTTGACGATGTGGCGGTAGATGCGACGGTGGTCGTCGCGGTAGAAGTCTTGCGCCGAGACCAGGTCGGCGATGCGGTCGAAGGCCTGGTTGTCCAGCAGCAGCCCGCCAAGCAGCGATTGCTCGGCCTCGACCGAGTGCGGCGGCACCTTCAGCGCCAGTAGCTGGGCGTCCGAGCTGTCGCTGCGCAGCGTCTGAGGCGTCTGGGCCATGAGGAGTCGATGCTACAAAAAGAAAAGGGCTGTTGCCAGCCCTTTCGTCACGCGACCAGCGCGTGCGCGCAAATCACGCTTCGCCGAGCACCGAAATCGTAATCGTACTCACCACGTCGGTGTAGAGCTCGATCTCGAGCGGGAAGTCGCCCACCTGCTTGAGCGGTCCCTGAGGCATGCGCACCTGGCGCCGCTCGATCTCGACGCCCTGCTTCTGCAGCGCCTCGACGATGTCGTAGTTGGTGACCGAGCCGAACAGCCTTCCGTCGACGCCCGCCTTCTGGGTGATCTGCACCGTCAGGCCCTCAAGCTTGGCGCCGTGCGCCTGCGCCTCGGCCAGCGCCGCGGCATGCGACTTCTCGAGCTCGGCCCGGCGGGCCTCGAACGCCTTCAGGTTGTCGGGCGTCGCTCGTTTGGCCTTGCCGTGCGGAATCAGATAGTTGCGGGCATAGCCGTCCTTTACCTTGACGACGTCGCCGAGGTTGCCGAGGTGGCCCACCTTCTCCATCAGGATCACTTGCATGGCGCGCCCCTCAGTGCAGGTCGGTGTACGGCAGCAGCGCGAGGAAGCGCGCGCGCTTGATCGCGGTCGAGAGCTGGCGCTGGTAGCCGGCCGAGGTTCCCGTGATGCGCGCCGGGATGATCTTGCCGTTCTCGTTCACGAAATCCTTGAGGATGTCGATGTCCTTGTAGTCGATCCACTCGATCTTCTCGGCCGTGAAGCGGCAGAACTTGCGGCGCCGGAACAGCGCCTTCTGCCCGCGGTCCTTCTTGTCCTTGCTGAACTTTCCTTTACCTTTGCCTTTTCCTCTGCGCGGCGGGGGCATGCTCAAACTCCTTCAGTAAATTCGATCTTGGTCAGGTGCAGAACCAGCTTCTTCGATCGCCGGCTCTTTGCGCACAAAAATCCTTCTGCTCTCAGCGGGCTGCCGGGCGCGGCGGCGGCCAGCAGCCGGGCGTCGGTCTGGAACGCAATCGCGTCGACTTCCGCTTCCACCTTGCGCCTGGACCCTGCTTCGACGGCTTCCGACTCGTGGCGGATGCGGCAATCGATCACCGGAATTCCCGCAGGCGTGTGGCGCAGCGCGCCGAGCTCCGCAAGCGTTCCCGACAGTTCGACCCGGTTCGCCTGGTCCAAACGGCGCTCAGGCGGCCTCGGTCTCGGCGGGCTTCGCTTCCGCGCCGCGCTCCATCAGCGACTTGGATTTCTCCTCCTTCATCATCGGGGAGGGATCGGTGACCGGCTTGGTCATCTTGACGATCAGGTGGCGCAGCACGGCGTCGCTGAACTTGAACGAGTTGTTGAGCTCGTCGACCGTTTCCTGGTCGCACTCGATGTTCATGAGTACGTAGTGCGCCTTGTGCACCTTCTGCAGCGGGTAGGTGAGCTGGCGCCGGCCCCAGTCCTCGAGGCGGTGCACGATGCCGCTGCGCGCGCTGATGACGCCTTTGTAGCGCTCGACCATTGCGGGCACCTGCTCGCTCTGGTCCGGATGGACGATGAATACGATCTCGTAATGCCGCACGTTTTCTCCTTGTGGGTTTAAGCCGCCCGTCATGCGTCGCGGTGCGGCAAGGAAGGGCGCGAATTATATAGGAATATCTAGGGCTTGAGCAAGGTTCGGCGCCGCACCGACTCGAACAGGGCGACCCCCGCGGCGACCGAGACGTTGAGGCTTTCGACCTCGCCCCGCATCGGGATGCGAACCAGCAGGTCGCAGCGCTCGCGCGTCAGGCGCCGCATGCCCTCGCCTTCGGCGCCCAGCACCCAGGCGATCGCCTCGGGCAGGTCGGCCTGGTACAGGCTCTGATCCGCGCTGCCGTCGGTGCCGACCACCCAGATTCCACGCTCCTTCAGCTCGTCGATGGTGCGCGCCAGGTTGGTGACCATGAGGTAGGGCGTGGATTCGGCCGCGCCGCTGGCGACCTTCGAGACCGCGGCGCTGATGCCGGCGGCGCGGTCCTTCGGCGCGACGACCGCGTGCGCCCCGGCCGCGTTCGCCACCCGCAGGCAGGCGCCGAGGTTGTGCGGATCGGTCACGCCGTCGAGCAGCAGCACAAGCGGCGGCTCCCTGCACCTGGTCCAGGATATCGTCCAGGCTGTGGCTCAGGCTCTTCACCTCCACCCGCGCGACCACGCCCTGGTGCCGGCCGCCGCCATAGAAGCCGTCCAGGCGCTTGGCCGGAACCTTCATCACTTTCACGCCCGCGCGCTCGGCCGTCGCCGCGACGTCCTTGATGCGCGCATCGTGGCGCGACTCGTCGACGTACAGCTCGAGCACCGAGGAAGGATCGGCGCGCAGGCGCGCGAGCACGGCGTGGAAGCCGACCACCACCCGGGGCTCGCGCGGCGGCCTGTTCATGCGGGCACGAAGTCGATCTTGCGCGTCTCCAGGTCGACGCGTACCAGCTTGACCTTCATCCGGTCGGCAAGGCGGAAACGCTGGCCGCTGCGCTCGCCGAGCAGCATGTGGCGCGCGGCATCGAACTGGAAGTAGTCGCGCCCCAGCTCCGAGATGTGCACCAGCCCGTCGACGAAGTAGTCGTCCAGGGTGACGAACAGGCCGAACGAGGTCACCCCCGTCACCGCGCCGGTGAACACGCCGCCAACGTGCTCCTTCATGTAGAAGCACTTGAGCCAGTTCTCGACGTCGCGGCTCGCCTCGTCGGCGCGGCGCTCGGTTTCCGAGCAGTGCCGCCCGAGCGCGTCCCAGTCAACGCCTTCGTAGCGCCGCCCCTTGAGGCAGGCCTTGATCGCTCGGTGCACCAGCAGGTCGGGGTAGCGCCTGATCGGCGAGGTGAAGTGCACGTAGGCCTCGAACGCCAGGCCGAAGTGGCCCGCGTTGTCCGGGCTGTAGACCGCCTGCTTGAGCGAGCGCAGCAGGATCGTCTGCAGCAGCGTGAAATCGGGGCGGCTGCGGATCTTGTCCAGCAGCTCCGCATAGTCCTTGGGCCGCGGCACCTCGCCGCCGGGCAGCTGCAGCCCGAGTTCGGCCAGGAAATCGCGCAGCGCCGAGACCTTCTCCGGCGCCGGCACGTCGTGCACCCGGTACAGCACCGGCTGGCTGCGCTCCGAGAGCAGGTTGCCGGCGGAGACGTTGGCCGCCAACATGCACTCTTCGATCACGCGGTGCGCGTCGTTGCGCGCCTCGGGAATGATCTTCTCGATCTTGCCCTGCGCGTCGAACACCATCCTGGTCTCGAGCGTCTCGAAATCGATCGCGCCGCGCCGACGCCGCTCCTCGGCCAGCCTGCCGTACACCTCATACAGGGTCTGCAGGTACGCCGGCGCCTTGCCCGAGGACAGCCCCTCCCATACCTGGTTGTACGTCAGGCGCGCGCGCGAACGGATCACCGCCGGGTAGAACGCGTAGCGTGCCACCACGCCCTTGGGGGTAATCATCATCTCGCACACCATCGCCAGGCGGTCGACCTCGGGGTTGAGCGAGCACAGGCCGTTGGAGATCTTCTCCGGCAGCATCGGGATCACGCGCCGCGGGAAATAGACCGAGGTGCCGCGCTCGAGCGCATCGGCGTCGAGCGGCTCGCCGTGGCGCACGTAGTGGCTGACGTCGGCGATCGCGACCCAGAGGCGATAGCCTCGACCGTCGCGCACCGCGTGCACCGCGTCGTCGAAGTCCTTCGCCGTCTCGCCGTCGATGGTGACAAAGCCGAGCTCGCGCAGGTCGCGCCGGTCCGCGAGGTCCTCCTCGCGCACCACCTCGGGCAGCGCGCGCGCCGCCACCATCGCCTTCTTCGAGAACTCGTGCGGCAAGTCGAACTTGCGCAGCGCGATCTCGATCTCCATCCCGGGATCGGTGTAGTTGCCCAGCACCTCGGCCACGCGCCCGATCGGCTGCGCGTGCTTGGACGGCTGCGCCACGAGCTCGACGGTCACCACCTCGCCCGCCTTCGCCCGTCCGGCCTCTTTCGGCGGAACCACGATGTCCTGCGCGATGCGGCGGTCCTCGGGCACCAGGAACAGCACGCCGTGCTCGGCGTGCAGCCTGCCGACGATGCGCCGCGTGGCGCGCTCGAGCACCTCGACGATCTCGCCCGAGGGCCGGCCGCGCTGGTCTCGCCCGCTGATGCGCACCGCGGCGCGGTCGCCGTGCAGCGCCTGGCGCATCTCGGCTGGCGGCAGGAACACCTGTGGGCCGCCGTCGTCGGGCACCAGGAAGCCGTGTCCGTCGCGATGGCCTTCGATGCGGCCGGCGAGCAGAGCGAGCCGGGTGGCCACCAGCAGGCTGCCGGCGCGGTTCTTGACCACCGCGCCCGCCCGCTCCAGGGCCGCGACGGCGTCGTCGAAGCTGCGCCGTTCGCGGCCGCGAATCTCGAGCCGGCCGGCGAGCTCGTCGGGCGTGAGCGGCGCGCCGGCGCCGTTCAGCGCCGCAAGGATTTCCTTCGCGTAGGTATCCGTCGGCACCGGCTGCGGCCGCTCGGCGCGTCCGCGCCGGCGTAACGATGTTTTGCTAGGCTTCTTCTTTGACACGATCGGGTCCTGCCACTAAAATGCGCTCCCCTGCCGAGGTGGCGGAATTGGTAGACGCACTAGGTTCAGGTCCTAGCGGTGGCAACACTGTGGGGGTTCGAGTCCCTTCCTCGGCACCAGACTCGGCAAAGCAGGATTCTATCGCGCTTCGCCGTCTTCCGCCGCACCGCGTAGGTGGCTCGTTGAGGTCGACATGAGAACGCTCCTCGAACCGGCGCTGCGGCAGCTTGCCGACATGTCCGGCACCCCCTTCGCCGCGCGCTTCGCCGACGGCAGCGAGTTGCGCTGCGGCGCGGGCGAGCCGGCGTTCACGCTCGTACTGAAGACCGCGGGCGCCGAGCGCCGCATCGCGCTTTTTCGGCACGTCGGCCTGCTCGAGTCCTATTTCGACGGCGAGCTCGTGCTGGAAGGCAGCCTTCGCCAGGCGCTCGCCACCGGCATGTTCGGCAACATGACCCGGCCGAACGGGCCGGTCGCGCTGCGCAACCGCTGGCACGAGCTGCGCTACTCGAACTCGACCTGGGAGCAGGCCAAGGCCAACGCGCGCTTTCACTACGCGCTCGGCACCGAGTTCTATCGCCTCTGGCTCGACGACCCGCTAATGATGTACACCTGCGCCTACTGGAAGGAAGGCACGCGCACGCTGGAACAGGCGCAGCAGAACAAGATCGATCACGTCTGCGCCAAGCTGCGGCTCGCCCCCGGCGAGGAGGTGGTCGACATCGGCAGCGGCTTCGGCGGCTTCATGTTCCGCGCCCAGGAGCGCCACGGCGTGCGCGTGACCGGCATCAACACCACCACCGAGCAGGTCGCCATGGTGCGCGACGAAATCGCCCGCCGCGGGCTGGGTGAGGCGCTCGAGGTGATCGACACCGACTTCCGCGACGCCCGGCGCGAGTACGACAAGGTGGTCTCGATCGGCACGCTCGAGCACGCCGGGCGCGACCAGCTGGCCGAGGTCGTGCGGGCGCACGCCAAGTTCCTCAAGCCGGGCGGACTGGGGATGCTGCACTTCATCGGCCATGTCGGGCGCTACGAGACCGACTTCTTCATCCGCGACAAGGTCTTCCCCGGGGGCTGGATCCCGAGCCTCGCCGACGTGATCGTGGCCATGGAGCAGGCCGGGCTCGAGGTGGTGGACATCGAGAATCTGCGCCGCCACTACGCGCTCACGCTCGACGCCTGGGCCGAGCGCTTCGACCGCAACTGGGA
Source organism: uncultured beta proteobacterium (assembly GCA_963811085.1). Taxonomy (GTDB): domain Bacteria; phylum Pseudomonadota; class Gammaproteobacteria; order Burkholderiales; family SG8-39; genus DAHVFK01. Next base: position 542,893 of record CAWEPV010000003.1, read on the forward strand.
CGCGATCCATGCGCTCGACCCGAAGAAGTTCGACGAGCGCTTCCGCCGCATCTGGCGCGTCTACCTCTACGGCTGCGCCGAGATGTTCCGCTCGCCTGCCGGCTACACGCACCTGTTCCAGATCGTGTTCAGCCGCGGCAACCTCGCCGCCGACAACTACCCGATGTCGCGCGCCCACCTCTACCGCGAACGGGCGTGAGCGACGCGCTCGAGCGCCACGCCGCGCGCCGCGACCGGCTCGCAAAGCGGCTGCGCGAGGGCGGCGGCCAGGTCGGCCTGGCCAAGGAAACCTCCAACCTGTTCCGCGACCGCGCGGGCCCGGAGCGGCGCCGGCTCGACGTGCGCGAGTTCCGCGAGGTGCTGCGCGTCGACCCCGCGGCCGGAATCGTCGAAGCCGAGGGCATGGCGAGCTACGAAACGCTGGTCGCGGCCTGCCTGCCGCAGGGCGTGATGCCCGCGGTGGTGCCGCAGCTCAAGACCATCACGCTCGGCGGCGCGGTCGCCGGCGTCGGCATCGAGGCTTCTTCGCACCGCTACGGGCTGGTGCACGAGTCGGTGCTCGAGCTCGAGGTGCTGACCGGCGACGGCCGGATCGTCGTCTGCACGCCCGACAACGAGCACGCCGACCTGTTCCACGCCTTGCCGAACTCCTACGGCACGCTCGGCTACGCGTTGCGCGTGGTGGCGCGCACCGCGCCGGTGAAGCGCTTCGTGCGGCTCGAGCACCGCGCCTTCGGCCGCGGCGCGGACTGCTTCGCGGCGATGCAGGACGCCATGCGAGCGGGCGAGGCCGATTTCATCGACGGAACGGTGTTCGCGCCCGACCGGATGTTTCTCACGCTCGGGCGCTTCGTCGACGAGGCGCCGTACACGAGCGACTACACCTACCGCGACATCTACTACCGCTCGATCGGCGCGAAGCGCGAGGACTATCTCTCGGCGCACAACTTCATCTGGCGCTGGGACACCGACTGGTTCTGGTGCTCGAAGAACCTGCTGGCGCAGAACCCGCTGGTGCGCCGCCTGTACGGCCGCGCGCGCCTCAATTCGCACACCTACACCCGCATCATGCGCTGGAACAGCCGCGTGGGCCTCACGCGCTGGCTCGACCGCCTGCAGGGCCTGCACGGCGAATCGGTGATCCAGGACGTGGACGTGCCGCTTTCGCGCGCAGCCGAATTCCTCGATTTCTTCGCGCGCGAGATCGGCATTTGGCCGGCGTGGCTGTGCCCGATCGCGCCGCAGGCGGACGCCGCGCGCTTCACGCTCTACCCAATGCAGCGCGAGCCCTACGTCAACTTCGGCTTCTGGGACGTGATCCGCACCCGCAAGGGCCACGAGCCCGGGCACTTCAACCGCCTGATCGAGAAAAAAGTGAGCGCGCTTGGCGGCATCAAGTCGCTCTACTCGGACAGCTACTTCGGACGCGAAGAATTCAACCGCATCTACGGCGGCGATGCCTATCGCGCGTTGAAGGAAAAGTACGATCCGTCCGCTGCGTTTCCCGAACTCTACGACAAGTGCGTCCTCAATCACTAGGGCGTAGACGTCCGCTCGCGGTTGATTTGCTGATACTGGATTGTGACGGGGTCGTTGTCGACAGCGAGCCGATCACGATCCGCGTCCTCACCGAGATGCTCAATGAGCTTGGCGTTCGAATCGACGCCGAAGAAGCCGCTCACCGCTTCACTGGCCATACGTTCGCGCGCACGCTCGATCTCATCGTGGCGATGCTCGGGGCGCCGTTGCCGCAGAATTTCGTGTCCGAGTATCGAACCCGGACCTACGCTGCCATGGAGCTTGAGCTCAAACCCGTCGAAGGTATCGCGGGCGCACTAGACAGTATCCCGGTTCCCTACTGCATCGCGTCGAACGGGCCGCACGAGAAGATGCGCAAGACACTAACCATAACTTCCCTGCTTTCGCGCTTCGAGGGCCGGATGTTCAGTTCGGCCGACGTGTCGCGCGGAAAGCCGTTTCCCGATCTCTTTCTCTTTGCGGCCCGTCACTTCGGCGTGCCAGCCGCTTCGTGTCTCGTCATCGAAGACAGCGCAAGCGGGATTGCCGCCGCGCTCGCCGCAGGCATGTTCGTCTATGGATATGCTGGATGTGAAGTGGAAGAGAAACTGCTGGCTGCCGGAGCCCACGGGATCCTGCGCCACATGTCGGAACTGCCGGCCCTGGTGACCGGTGATCGCTAACCGCGGCGTCGAAAGCTCAGTGGTCTTCGATGCGCGGTACCGACTCTTCGGCGGGCTCGCCGGTGTCGGGATCGATCCAGTCGGCAACGCCGATCTCGGATTCGGCTTCCTCGAGCGTCTCGCCCGGCTCGAAGTCTCCACCCTCGGCAGCCTGCAGCTCGGCGACCGCCTCGTCCAGCGTCGGGAACGGGCCCGACTCCTCGCCGCTTGCTGTGTCTTTCCAGTAGAAACCGTCGGGCCGCTCGATGATGCGAGTGCGGTCGTCGACCTCGGGTGGACGCTGCGGGATCTTGCGTGCCATTGCCTTGCCTCTTCGCTCTAGTTCGCTCTTTTCACTCTGGCTCAATCCTACGCCCAGGTGCGCGCTTCGCAAAGAGCTTATTCGGTCACATCGAAGGGGTGGCGCAGGACGATGGTCTCGTCGCGGTCGGCGCCGGTCGAAATCAGGTCGATCGGCACGCCGGTCAGCGCCTCGATGCGCGCAAGGTAGTCGCGCGCGGCCTTGGGTAGCCCGTCGTAGCGCTTGACGCCGACGGTGCTCTCCATCCAGCCCGCCATTTCCTCGTACACCGGCACGCAGCGCGCCAGCTCTTCGGCGCCCACCGGCAATATATCGCTCATTTCGCCGTCGATCTGGTAGCCGACGCAGATCTTCACCGCCTCGACGCCGTCGAGCACATCGAGCTTGGTGATGCACAGCCCCGACACGCCGTTGATCTGGATCGAGCGCTTGAGCGCCGCGGCGTCGAACCAGCCCGTGCGGCGCGGGCGGCCGGTGGTCGCGCCGAACTCCTGCCCGCGCTGGCGCAGCTGCTCGCCGACGTCGTCCGACAGCTCGGTGGGAAACGGCCCGCTGCCGACGCGCGTGGTGTAGGCCTTGGTGATGCCGAGCACGTAATGCAGGTGGTGCGGGCCGATGCCGGCGCCAGCAGCCGCCGCCCCCGACACGCAGTTGGACGAGGTCACGAACGGATAGGTGCCGTGGTCGATATCGAGCAGCGAGCCCTGCGCACCCTCGAACAGGAGATTCTTGCCCGCGCGGTTCGCGTGGTAGAGCGCGCGCGGCACGTCGGCCACCAGCGGCGCGAGGCGCGGCGCGAGCGCAAGCGCCTCGTCGAGCGTCTGCTGGAAGTCCACCGCGGGCTGGCCGTGGAACTGGGTCAGGACGAAGTTGTGGTACTCGAGGAGCTCCTTGAGCTTCTCGGCGAAGCGCACCGGCTTGAACAGGTCCTGCAGGCGGATCGCGCGCCGCGCGACCTTGTCCTCGTACGCCGGGCCGATGCCGCGTCCGGTGGTGCCGATCTTGTTCGTGCCCTTGCTCGCTTCGCGCGCGGCGTCGAGCGCCGCGTGGTAGGGCAGGATGAGGGGACAGGCCTCCGAGATGCAGAGCCGCGCCACGACCCCGCGCACGCCCGCGGCCTCGAGCTCGTCCATCTCCGCGACCAGCGCCTGCGGCGACACGACGACGCCGTTGCCGATGAAGCAGTCCACGTTCTGGCGCAGGATCCCCGACGGGATCAGGTGCAGCACCGTCTTCTTGCCGCCAATCACCAGCGTGTGCCCCGCGTTGTGCCCGCCCTGGAAGCGCACCACGCCTTGCGCGTGGTCGGTAAGCCAGTCGACGATCTTGCCCTTGCCCTCGTCGCCCCACTGCGTGCCGATGACGACTACGTTTCTCGCGCTCACTTTGCCTTTCCCGATCTCGCTTGACGACCCATGCGCCGCGCCTTTGCACCAGCTGCCGCGTGCAGCCCAGCTCCTTGCGGTGGCGCGCGTGCCCCGGCAGCTCCTCGATCACGATCTCGCCCGCGCGCCGCAGCGCCTCGATCTTCGCCGCCAGCTTGGATTTTCCGTTGGCGCACGGCGCGAGGATCGGCTCGCGCGAGGCGAGCGGCGCCGCGGCCCCGGCCAGCTCGCGCAGGTCGATCGAGAAGCCGGTCGCAGGGCGTGGCCGCCCGAACGCCTTGCCGACTTCGTCGTAGCGCCCGCCGCGCGCGACCGCGCCGCTGACACCCTCGCAATACGCGTCGAACACCGCGCCGGAGTGATAGTGGTAGCCGCGCAGCTCGGCGAGGTCGAAGCTCGCCGGCAGCACGCTCGCGTCAGCGAGCGCGCGCAGCGTCGCCAGCGCGCGCTTGAGCGCCGGGATGGCGGGTAGCCTGCGCGCCGCGAGTGCGAGCACCTCGCGCCCGCCGTACAGCTCCGGCAGCAGCAGCAGCGCTTCGCGGGTGCGCTTGTCGAGCCCGCGCGCAAGCGCCGCGAGCGCAGGCAGATCCTTCTTCTGCAGCGCCTCGAACAGATCGGTTTCGAGCCCGCCCGCAATTCCGGCGGTCTGCACGATGGCGCGGAACACCGCCACGTGGCCGATGTCGACGCGCGCGCCGCGCACCCCGGCCAGCGCGAGCGACCTTCCCAGCAGGCGCAGGATCTCGAGGTCGCTCTCGACCCCGGCATGGCCATAGATCTCGGCCCCGATCTGCAGCGGCTCGCGGGTCGACTCCAGCCCGGCGGGCCTGGCGTGCAGCACGCTGCCGCAATAACACAGCCGCGCCACCCCCTGCCGGTTGAGCAGGTGCGCGTCCAGACGCGCCACCTGCGGCGTGATGTCCGCCCGCACGCCCATCATGCGCCCCGAGAGCTGGTCGACCAGCTTGAAGGTGCGCAGGTCGAGGTCGCGCCCGGTACCGGTGAGCAGCGACTCGAGGTATTCGAGCAGCGGCGGCATCACCAGCTGGTAGCCGTGCAGCGCGAACTGATCGAGGATCGCGCGCCGCAGCGCCTCGATGCGCGTCGCCTCGGCGGGCAGGATGTCCTCGATGTATTCCGGCAGCAGCCAGCGCATGGCGGCGGACACCTTTCAGCGCGCCACCAGCAGCACCAGCAGCCCGACCAGCATCGAGGTCAGCCCGATGAAGCGGATCTGCCCGTCGGTCATTTGCGTGATGCGGCGAAAGGTGTCGCGCCAGAGCCTAGGGGCGAGGAAGGGCAGCGCGCCCTCGATGACGAGCATCAAGGCAAAGGCCATGAGGAATGTCGTGCCCATCGCTCATTTTTTCTTGGCGGGCTGGCGTCCCGCCGGGTCCTTGAAGAAGCGGAAGAAGTCCGAATTCGGGTCGAGCAGCATCAGGTCGTTCTTGCCCCGGAAGGTCGAGCGGTACGCGTCCATGCTGCGGTAGAAGGCGTAGAACTCGGGGTTCGCCGAGAACGCCTTGGCGTAGATGTCAGTCGCCTTGGCGTCCCCTTCGCCCTTGGTCTTCTGCGCGTCGCGGTAGGCCTCGGCCAGGATCACCTCGCGCTGGCGGTCGGCGTCGGCGCGGATGCGCTCGGCCGCGGCGGCGCCGGTCGAGCGCAGCTCGTTTGCGACGCGCTTGCGCTCGGATTCCATCCGGCGGTAGACCGATTCGCTCACTTCCTGCGGCAGGTCAACGCGCTTCAGGCGCACGTCGACGATCTCGACCCCGATGCGTCGCAGCTCCTGGTCGACCTTGTCGCGCACCACCCCCATGATCTCGTCGCGCTGGCCCGAGACCACGTCGTGCACGGTACGGCGCCCGAACTCGGCCTGCAGGCTGTCGGAAATCGTCTGCCGGATTCGCGTCGTGGCGGCGAACTCGTCGCCCCTGACGCTGACGTAGAACTGCTTCACGTCCTTGATGCGCCACATGACGAACGAGTCCACCAGCACCGGCTTCTTCTCCGAGGTGATGAAGCGCAGCGGCTCGGGATCGTCGTAGCTCAGGATGCGCATGTCGAACTGGCGCACGTTCTGCAGCAGCGGCCACTTGAAATGCAGTCCGGGCGCGGTGACCACGCTCTTGATCTCGCCCAGCTGGAACACGATCGCGTGGTAGCGCTGGTCGACGGTGAACAGCGTGCCCGATATCACCAACAGCACGGCGACGAGCGCCGCGACGAGCGGTCCGATCGCCTTCATGGCCGCTCTCCGCGGTCGCGGCTGCGCAGCGAGTCGCGCGAGCGCGGGCTCGTTTCGTCCGGCGTGGGCGCCGGCGCCTGAGTCTGCGACGCGTCGGATTCGGACGGCGTCGCCGTGCCGCCGCGCTGCATCAGCTTGTCGAGCGGCAGGTAGAGCAGGTTGCCGCTGCCCTTGTAATCGAGGATGACCTTAGAAGTCGACGACAGCACCTGCTGCATGGCGTCCAGGTACATCCGCTCGCGCGTCACCGCCGGCGCCTTGGCGTATTCCGCGAGCACGTTCTTGAAGCGCGAGGCCTCGCCCTCGGCGTTGGCGATCACGCGCTGCTTGTAGCCTTGCGCCTCCTGCAGCAGTCGCGCCGCGCTACCGCTCGCCCGCGGGATCACGTCGTTGGCGTAGGCTTGTCCTTCGTTCACCTGCCGCGCGCGGTCCTGATTCGCCTTAACCGCATCGTCGAACGCGGCCTGGACCTGCTCCGGCGGCTGCGCCGCCTGGATCGTGACCGAGCTGACCGAGATCCCGGTGCCGTAGCGATCGAGGATCTCCTGCATCAGCTTGCGTGCCTTGATCGCGATTTCCTCACGCGACTCGTACAGGATCCCGTCCATCTTGCTCTTGCCGATCACCTCGCGCATGGCGCTTTCGGCGGTGCGCATCGCGATTTCATCCGGGTTGCGCGTGTTGAACAGGAAATCCTTGGCGTCCTGAACCGTGTACTGGACCGCGAACTGCAGATCGACGATGTTCTCGTCGTCGGTCAGCATCAGCGACTCGCGCTGCACCTTGGTGCGCACGTTGTTGCGGTAGCCGACTTCGAGCGTGCGCACCTGCGACACGTTCACCAGCTCGCTCGACTGGATCGGCCACGGCAGACGCCAGCGCAGGCCCGGGCTGGTCTGCTCGGAGTACTTGCCGAAGGTGAGCACGATCGCGCGCTGGCTCGCGTCGACGATGTAGAACCCGCTCGCCAGCCAGACCGCGACCACGAGCAGGATCAGCACGCCGGCGCCGCCGCCGAAGGCGCGCGCCGAGGGCATCTCGGGCGGCGGCCCGCCGCCGTTGCCGCCGCTGCCGCGTCGCCCGAACAGATCGCTCAGGCGGCGGTTGAACGCGCGCCACATTTCGTCGAGGTCCGGCGGGCCCTGGTTGCCCCCCGAGGGGCCTTGTCCGCGGGGCCCGCGCCCCCAATTCGGGTCGTTCAACGGCATGAGTGAATCTAGGAGCTCAGTGAGGTTGCAGGAAATGCGCTTCGGGAGCGGATTCGCCACGGGCCGAGGCCCGGGTCACCGCGATCTCGGTGATCGCCGCGCGCAAATCGCCGAGGCCGTCGCCGGTGCGCGCGCTCACGCGAATGCGGCGGATCTTACCATATTCATCCCGCTCGACGCCGGGCTCAAGCCGGGCGAGGTCGATCTTGTTCCATACCAGCAGCTGCGGCACCCCGTCGGCGCCGATCTCGGCCAGCACCTTGTTTACTTCCTCGGCCTGCTCCACGCGCGCGGGCGACGCCGCGTCGACCACGTGTAGCAGCAGATCGGCGCGCACCGTCTCCTCGAGCGTGGCGCGGAACGCCGCCACCAGCGTGTGCGGCAGGTCGCGAATGAAGCCGACCGTATCCGACAGCACCACGCTGCCCGCCTGCGGCAGCCAGATGCGCCGCGTGGTGGTGTCGAGCGTGGCGAACAGCTGGTCGGCCTCGTAGGCACGGGCGCGGGCGAGCGCGTTGAACAGGGTCGACTTGCCGGCGTTGGTATAGCCGACCAGCGAGACCGAAAGCACGTCGCCGCGCGCGCGCGCGCGGCGCTGCACCCCGCGCCGGTGCCGCAGCTGATCGAGCTTGCCGCGCAGCACGCGCACGCGCTGCCCGATGTAGCGCCGGTCGAGCTCGATCTGCTTCTCGCCCGGGCCGCCGGTCTTGCCCAGGCCGCCGCGCTGGCGCTCGAGGTGGGTCCAGCCGCGCACCAGGCGCGTCGACAGGTGCTCGAGCTGCGCCAGCTCGACCTGCAGCTTGCCCTCGCTGGTCTGGGCGCGCTGGGCGAAGATCTCCAGGATCACCTCGGTGCGGTCCATCACCGGGCGCCCGAGCTCGCGCTCGAGGTTGCGCTCTTGCGCCGGCGACAGCTCGTGGTTGAACACCACGAAGCCGGCGTTGAGATCGGCCGCGGCCGCCGCGACTTCCTCGGCCTTGCCGCGGCCGCAGAACAGCCTCGGGTCGGGGCGCTGGCGCCTGCCGCGCACCAAGCGGTGGCGCGCGATGCCGGCGCTCTCCACCAGGCGCACGATCTCCTCGACGCCGTCCTCGTAGCCGGCGTCACCGAGGTCGAGGCAGACGATGACTGCGGCCCGGGGGTCGAAGGGCGGTGGGGAGTTTTGTTGCATCAATTCGGTGTCTTCGACACCGGGTGGACCAAAGGCTAGCCTTCGGCTTCCTTTTCGAGGCCGAGATTGACCGCTCGCGACGGCACGACGGTGGAGATCGCGTGCTTGTAGACCATCTGGGTGACCGAATTGCGCAGCAGCACCACGTATTGATCGAAGGACTCGATCTGGCCCTGCAGCTTGATGCCGTTCACCAGGTAGATGGAAACCGGGACGTGCTCCTTGCGCAAGGTGTTCAGAAATGGGTCTTGTAGCAGCTGCCCCTTGTTGCTCATGTTGTTCCTCGCACGGAGTGGGTGTAACGGTACTCTAATTGAATTTGTTGGGGTTTTCTAGCCGCGCGCGGTTCAGCGGGCACGTCCCGGCACCGGCGGCGTCGGCGGCGTGACGTCGCCGCACTGGGCGCGGTGACGCAGCACGTGGTCCATCAGCACGCAGGCCAGCATCGCTTCGGCGATCGGGGTGGCGCGAATTCCGACGCAGGGGTCGTGCCTGCCTTCGGTTTCGACGCTCGCGGGCGCCCCGTGAACGTCGATCGTGCGCCGCGGCAGCCGGATGCTCGAAGTCGGCTTGAGCGCAATCGACACGGCGATGTCCTGGCCGGTCGAGATGCCGCCGAGCACGCCGCCGTTGTTGTTCGTCAGGAAGCCCTGCGGCGTCATCTCGTCGCCGTGCTCGCTGCCCTTTTGCCCCACCGAGGCGAAGCCGGCGCCGATCTCGACTCCCTTGACGGCGTTGATCGACATCATCGCCCATGCGATGTCGGCGTCCAGCCGGCCGTAGACCGGCTCGCCCCAGCCCACCGGCACGCCTTGCGCGACCACGTTGACGCGCGCGCCGCACGAATCGCCGCTCTTGCGCAGCGCGTCCATGAAAGCCTCGAGCTGCGGCACCTGGCGCGCGTTCGGAGCGAAGAAGGGATTGGCGCCGACCTGGTCCCAGGACTCGAATTCGATCGGGTGCGGCCCGAGCTGCGCCAGGCAGCCGCGCATCGCGACGCCGTAGCGCGCGGCGAGCCACTTCTTCGCGATCGCGCCCGCGGCGACCCGCACCAGGGTCTCGCGCGCGGAGGCGCGCCCGCCGCCGCGCGGATCGCGCACGCCGTATTTCTGCCAATAGGTGTAGTCGGCGTGGCCGGGGCGGAATTTGGCCGCGATCGCTGAGTAATCCTTGGAGCGCTGGTCCTCGTTGCGCACCAGGAAGCCGATCGCGGTGCCGGTGGTGCGGCCCTCGTACACGCCCGACAGGATCTCCACCGTGTCCGACTCGCGCCGCTGCGTGACGTGGCGCGAGCTGCCCGGCTTGCGCCGGTCGAGCTCGGCCTGCAGGTCGGCGGCCGAAAGTTCCAGGCCCGGAGGGCAGCCGTCGACCACGCCGCCGTAAGCGGGTCCGTGCGATTCGCCGAATGAGGTCACGCAGTAAAGCGTGCCGAAGCTGTTGCCCGACATGCAAAAAAGCTTAGCACAGGGGTGCCGCGCGGCCGCGGCGGCAAGCTAGGCGGGCGATTCCTTCATGTAGCCCTTGAGCATCTTGTTCTCGAGGTCCTGCGCCTCGAGCACCGCCTTGGCGACGTCGCGGAACGAGATCACGCCCAGCAGCTTCTCGTCCTGCAGCACCGGCAGGTAGCGCGCGCCGCTCTCGAGCATGGTGCGGCGCAGATCGTTTACCTCCATGTCCGGGCGTGTGCTGACCGGGTCGCGCTCCATGATCGCGCCCACCTCGAGCTCGCCCAGCGCGCCGCCGCGTGCGGCGAGCGCCTCCATGATCTCGTGGAAGGTGAGCATTCCGACCATGCGTTCGTGCTCGATGACCACCAGCGAGCCGAGGTTCTGCTCGGCCATGGTCCGAACGGCCTGCGTGGCGCGCTCGGACGGCTCGACGCTGAGCAGCCGGCTGCCTTTGACGCGCAAGATCTCCTTGACCTGCATGGCCGCCTCCGACTTGCCGCACGGTCTTGCCAGTCTAGTCCAAGGCCGGCCCGGCGCAAAGCCGCCCGCATGGCGCGTGAGCTACAGGCTGCGGCGCTCGGGCAGCCGCAGCTCGCGCCGGCGGCGCTCGTCGCAGCGCGGATGCTGCAGGATGTAGTTGCGCAGCACCAGTTTGAGCGCCAGCTCGCGCACCCGGTCGCCGCCCTCCGCGGCGGCCGCGATGTCGTCGCGGATGATCGCCCGGATGCACTGTTCGCCGTCGGGCGCGTGCACCAGGTAGTTGCCCATCTCGGCCGCGGCGATCTCGGGGATGTGCTCGTGCGCGGCGATGGCGAGGATCTCCTCCTCGGTCAGGTCGCTCAGGGCGATACAATCTTCCAGGCAAAGCATGGCGGTAGCTTCCTTGCTCTTATGAGACTGCAACCCGGCTGGCACACCCTTGATCTAGCGCAAACGTGAGCGCGTCCGAACAGAAGACAGCCATGGTGACCGGCGGGGCGCGCGGCATCGGGCGCGCCACCGCGGCGCTGCTCGCCGCGCGCGGCTACCGGGTCGCGGTCGCCGATCTGCAGCCGGCGGCCGGCGGCGCCGATGTCATCGCCTGCGACGTCTCGAGCGAGCCGTCGGTCGAAGCCTGCGTGCGCGAGGCCGTGGCGCGCTTCGGCAGGCTCGACGCGCTGGTCAACAACGCCGGCATCGCGGGCGCGGCGAACGGGCCGCTCGAGCAGCTCCCGCTCGCCGAATGGAACCGGCGCATCGGCACCAACCTCACCGGCGTGTTCCTGATGGCCAAGCACTGCGCGCCGCTGTTGCGCGCCGCGCGCGGCGCGATGGTGAACGTCGCCTCGACCCGGGCGCTGCAGTCGGAGCCCAACACCGAGGCCTACAGCGCCTCCAAGGGCGGCGTGGTGGCGCTCAGCCACGCGCTGGCGATGAGCCTGGGGCCGGAGGTGCGCGTGAACTGCGTCAGCCCGGGCTGGATCGACGTCGCCCGCCCGGGCGCGACGCCGCTGCGGCACGAGGACCACGCGCAGCACCCGGCGGGGCGCGTCGGCCGGCCCGACGACGTGGCGGAGATGATCGCTTTCCTGCTGTCGCCTGCGGCGGCGTTCATCACCGGGCAGAACTTCGTGGTCGACGGCGGGATGACCCGCAAGATGATCTACGAGGAGTGAAGCGCCACGCGCGCGGTGTGGCGCGCGATCATGAGCTCCTCGTTGGTCGGGATGACCCACGCCGACACGCTGCTCGCCGCGCCCGAGATGCGCGCTTCGCCGGCGGCGTTGGCGGCCTCGTCGAGCTCGAGGCCGAGCCAGGCCGCGTCGCGGCAGACGCGCGCGCGCACCGGCGCCGCGTGCTCGCCGATACCGGCGGTGAACACCAGCGCCTCCAGGCCGCCGAGCGCGGCGGCAAGCGACCCAAGCTCGCGCCCGATGCGGTAGACGAACTGGTCGACCGCGGCGCGCGCGCCGTCCGCCTCGCTCGCGAGCAGCGTGCGCATGTCGCCCGACAGGCCCGACACGCCGAGCAGCCCCGAGCGGTGGTAGAGCAGCTCTTCAATCGCGCGCGCGTCCATATGCTTCTGGTCCATCAGCCACAGCAGCACGCCGGGATCGAGCGAGCCGCAGCGCGTGCCCATCGGCAGGCCTTCGAGCGCGCTGAAACCCATGCTGCTCGCCACGCTCCTGCCTTCGCGCAGCGCGCACATCGAGGCGCCGTTGCCCAGGTGCGCCACCACCGTGCGCCCGGCCGCGGCGCGAGCGTCGATGGCGGGCAGCGCCTGCGCGATGTACTCGTAGGACAGACCGTGAAAGCCGTAGCGGTGCACCCCCTCGCGCGTGATCTCGGGCGGCAGGGCGTAGGCCTGCACCACCGCCGCCTGGCCGTGGTGGAACGCGGTGTCGAAGCACGCCACCTGCGCCAGACCCGGGCGCAGCGCGGCCAGGCGCCTGATCGCCGCCAGGTTGTGCGGCTGGTGCAGCGGCGCGAGCGGCACCAGCGCCTCGAGCCGCGCCAGCACGTCCGCGTCGATGCGCACCGGCGCCGCGAAGCGCGTGCCGCCGTGCACCACGCGGTGGCCCACCGCGGCGAGCCGCCTGCCGTCCATGCGCTGCTCGATCCACTCGAGCAGGAAATCGGTCGCCTGCTCGTGCGCCAGCGGCTCGCCCCAGCGCCGCTCGGCGCCGGGCGCGCTGAAATGCGCCGCGTCCGGCAGGCCCTCGATCTGGCCCTTGAGCTCGAGCCGCGGCGCGCCGCCTTCGAGCGCGAAGAGCGAGAACTTGACGCTCGAGGAGCCCGCGTTGAGAACCAGCAGCGCGTCGCTCATCGCGCCGGGCGTCAAATCAAAGGCCGACCGAGTCGGCCACCTGCTTGCGCAGCTCCTTGCGCAGCGCCTTGGCGGCGTCGGCGTAGGCCACATCGCCAATTACGTTGGTGATCTCGTACGGATCGCGCTCGAGGTCGTACAGCTCGTCGACGCCTTCCTTGTGGATCCAGTGGATGTACTTGTAGCGCTCGGTGCGCAGCGCCTTGTAGCTCATGCCGACGATCCAGGGCCAGGCCGACTCGTTGAAATACTCGACCAGGAACGCCTCGCGCCAGCGCTTGCCGCGGCCTTTCATCAGCGGCACCAGCGAGCGGCCCTGCATCTGCGGCCCCGGCTTGCCGCCCGCCAGCTCGATGAATGTCGGCGCGATGTCGGTCGCGAGCACCATCTGCGGAAAGCGGCTGCCCGCGGCGATGCGCTTCGGGTAGCGCACGAAGAACGCGGTGCGGATGCCCTCCTCGTAGGCGAAGCGGCGCTCGGCGCCGAGGCCGTGCTCGCCGAAGAAGAAACCGTTGTCGCCCAGGAACACGATGCAGGTGTTGTCGAGCTTGCGCGCCTTCTCGAGCGATTCGAGCAGCATGCCGACGCCCTCGTCGACCGAGGCCATCATCGCCGCGCGCTCGCGGATCTCCTCCTGCGTGCCGACGTGCAGCGCATCCAGAAAGGGCCGGTTGCCCGGGTCCTTGCGCAGCTCGAACAGCTCGCGCCAGGCGGGCTTCTGCTCCAGCACCTTGTCCAGCGGCAGCACGCTCGGGCGCATGGGGTAGGTCTCGCCGCGGTAGAGATCGCGGTGGCGCTCGGGCAGCACGTAGCCCTGCATCGTGCTGGCGTCGATCGAGCCGTCCTGCTTCTGCTGCACGTCCGGGTGCACCGCCTTGTGGGCGAAGAACAGCGCGAACGGCTGCCTGCGCTTGCGGCCGACGAATTCGGCCGCGCGCTCGTTCAGCAGATCGGTGACGTAGCCCGAGAGCTTGTGCTCGCCGCCGTTCTCCCAGAACACCGGATCGGTAATCATGCCTTGGCCGCGAAAGCTCACCCAGTGGTCGTAGCCCGGGCGCGGGCTGGCGTCGTTGCCCATGTGCCACTTGCCGATGTGCGCGGTCTCGTAGCCGAGCTTCTTGAGCTCGAGGTTGTAGTTCGCCAGCCGGTGGCTCATCGCGTCGCGCCCGACGTTGTCGATGATGCCGTGGCGCGAGGCGTACTGGCCGGTCAGGATCGAGGCGCGGTTGGGCGAGCACAGCGGCGTGGTGTGGAACGCGTTGTCGAACTGCGCGCCTTCGTTCGCCAGGCGGTCGATGTGCGGGGTCTTCATGTACGGGTGCCCCGAGGCGCTCGTTTCGTCGAAGCGCAGGTCATCGACCAGGATTACGATCAGGTTCGGCTTCATGTCGGAACTCTCAGTAGTTTTAGTAGTTTTCGCGGCGGTAGATCAGCCGGTCGGGTTGCGAGCTGTACAGTCCGATGGCCGCGCGCGCCGACGGATTGTCGTCGTACATCGTGCTCGCGTTGCCGTCAGGGTCAAGCATATCGTTCCAGCGCCCCAGCAGGTAGCCCAGCGCCGCCGCCGAGGCGGGAGTTTCACCACTCGCGGCGCTGGCGCAATAATTCCCGCTCGCCACCGTGCCCAGGTTCGGCGTCAGGCGCACGCTGCCGCTCGCCCCGCCCGTGGGCGCCGCCAATGTCAGCGCTCCCACCCCGGCGCTGAAGGAGATCGGGTTCTGCTGCACGTAGGTCTTGCAGTTGCCCCCGCCCGGCGTCAGCGTCCCTGCGTAGCCGTCGAGCACGATCGCGCTGCGCGGTATCACGGTGCAACTGTCGAGCGGGTTGGGCGTAAACGCCGTTCCCTGCCAGACCTGCACCGCAATCGGAACCGGCAGCGCCGCGGTCTTCGAGCCCAGCGCGTTGCGCAACATCAGGCGTCCGAACAGGAGCAGGGTGCCGGCACCGACCTGCTTGTGCTCGTTGACCGAGTTGTTGTCCACGTCAATGTCGTAGGCTGCGCTCGCCAGAGCCACCCCGTCGCCATCGGAGGGCGCGACGCCGAACTTGGCTGCCGCGAACGGGCCGTCGGGGTTGTCCGGGCTCGCGCGATTGACCGCGAGGGTGTAGTCGACGCTCGCCGCGCCCGCGCTCCAGCTGAGAGCGCCCGAGCTGCCGAGGTCGAGCCGCGACGTAAGATTGGTCGTGCCGTCGACCGCGCCGAAATCCATCCCCGAGGGGGCCGTGGGCAGCTTCGCGAAGCCGGATGCCGTGCTGTAGTTCTGAGTGGTCGCGTTGGCCGCGTTCTGCGCGGTAAGCGTGAACTGCAGCCGAATTCCCTCGCCCAGGTAGCTGAAGCTGGACGCCGGCGCGCAGGCCGCCGCTGCGCGGTTTGTCAGCACCCCGCCCGAGAGCGCGAAGTGATCGGGCTTGAAGCGCCCCACCCCTGTCAGCCCCGCGCTCGAGTCGGTCACGTTCTGACCGCTTGCGAGGTAATTGCTGCTCGAGGCAAACAGATTGATCAGCCCGACTTCGCTCCAGCTCGCGTTGGCCGAGCTCGCGCCGGAGGCGAATGCGGACCAGCTGCCCACTGTGAGCGTGCCCGCCGCGCCGCCCGAGGGCTGGTACAGGGTGCGGGTCAGCGCGACCGTTGCAGGCGTGGACTCCTGGCCGAAGTTCGGCGTCGCCGGATTCGACGCGATCTGCCCATCGCTGTCGGGAACGCCGTCGGCGTTCGCGTCGTCGCCCGCCTTCCACGCCACCGCGGTCACGCTGACGGGGAAACTCTGCCCGGCGGCCTTGAACACCGCGCTCGAGGCGCCGCTCAGCCCCGAGGGCACGCCGCCGATGCGCAGCCCGAACGGCCGCACCACGAAAGAGTTACTCGAGCCGCTCACCGAGGTGCCCGCCGGCGGCGCGGGCAGCGCGTAGCTCGCGTACAGCGCCACGCTGCCCGCGTCCGGATACGACACCACCAGCGGCGCCTTGGACTGCGCGTCGAACGCGAGCGATATATTGGTGTAGGTGCCAGGCGCCCCCGCGCCGGTGCCGATCGCCTGCATCGCGCCGCCGCTATTGCGCACGCTCAGCGCGCTCGCGCCGCCGGTCGGGTTGAGCCGCGCCCCGGCGAGCCCGACATTCACCGTCTGGCTCTGGATCGCGCCAACGCAGCTGCCGGTGCCGGTATCGGTGCGGATCGCCTGCAGGTACAGCGTCTGCGTGCCGAAGCCCGTGTTTGAGCTTTTGCCTGCGATCTGGGTTCCGATCGTCGCCGCGCTGGTGCCGTTGGCGGTGACACGGAAAGCGGCGTTGGCGAAGGTGATGCTCGAGTCGTCGCTCGGCCCCGGGTTTTCGACCTTCGCGTTGGAGTCGCTCAGGTTGACGTTGATGGTGGCGGGGGTGTTCTGGCGCAGGTTGAGGGTGATGCTGTTCTCGCCGCCGGCCCAGACGTAGGTCGCCGCCCCGTTGTTGGCGCCGTTGCCCGAGAGCGTTCCGGCGCCCCCCACCAGCCCGGTCCAGACGCCCGCGCCGGTCGAGCTCGAGATATTGAGGATGGTGCCGGAAGGCGGCGCGGAAGGCGCGTTGCTCGAATCCTTCGCCGTGATCGTGACCTGCGCCACCTCGCAGGTCGCCGCGGTCGAGCCGCCCGGATAGGTGATCGAGTAGTAGGTGTAGCACGAAGAGGAAACGGTCTGCTGCGCCCCGAGGCTGAGGAAGCTCGCCGGCGAGTTCTGGTTGTTGTACTCGGCCTGGATCCAGGCTGCGCTGCGCGCGGTGCTGGAGACGCGTGTCTCGTCCATCTGGCCGGTGAACGGCTCGGCCGGTGTGGTCGTGTACGAGCCCCAGATGAACTCCCCGATCGCGCCGGTCTGCAGCGCCGTGGTGTTGGTCGCCACCTGCGCCCCGTCCATGTACAGCACGTTGGTCGTGCCCGAGTGGGTGAACACGAAGTAGTGCCAGCTCCCAGCTGCCGGCGCGTTGGCGTCGATGGTGCAGGTCCCGCCCCATTGCGTGGCGCCGATCGGCGAAGCGTAGGCCGAGCAGCTGCCGCTCACCGGGCCGACGAACACGCCCTGGTTGGCCGAGCCGCCGCCGCTGGTCCTCAGGGTGAACAAATTGGTGCGCGCCGAGGGCGGGTTGGTGGCGACCTGGTACCAGAACGACATGGTCTGGTTGCCGTTCACAGCCGGCATCGAGCTGGTCGCCCCGTTGATCAGCTGCGAGCCGTTGAAGCTCTGCCCGTAGCCGATCTTGCCCGCCACGCGCGTCGGCGTCGCGCCCGAGGAGCCGTTGCCGCCGCGCGCGTTGTTGGCGTTCGCGCTGCTGTCCTTGTACTCGCCCGCGCTGCCGTTGCCCGTCTCCTTCAGGTGCCACACGCCGCTGAAGTTCGCGTCCCACACCCCGCTCGGGTTCTGCTGCGCGGGCGCGGCCGGGTTGCCGTAGTACATGTAGATCACCGTATCGACGCTCGCCGACACGCTCGGCACGCTGACCCAGGCAATCAGCTGGCCGCTCGCGCTGGTGTAGAGCTCGACCTCGTGCGCGAGCTTGGCGGTGCCGCTCGCGTCGGTGAACAGGATGTCGTTGCCGCTTGCCTGCGCGTTGGCCTGCAGATTGGCATCGGTGACGCTCACCAGCACCGGGAAGTTCGCCAGCGTGCCGCCGACCTTGGTGTGGTCGATCGTGATCGCCTTGCGGTACTGCCACGACGGGTTGTACCAGGGCGGCGTGGTGGAGCAGATCTGGATGATGGTGTACACCTGCCCGGTAAACGGCAAGTTGGTCACCGTGGGACTCACGCTGGTGCGTTGACCATGTTCAATCCCAGCGTGCCGGTGCCCGTGCCGGTACTGGCCGAAACGGTCCACGTGGTGCCGCTGCCGGTGACCGAGGTAATCGCCGGCGTGCCGCCCAGCCCGGTATTGACGAGCGAGAAATTGCTGGCGGTGACTCCGGTTACGCTGGCGCCGAAAGTGACTGTCCAGGAAACGCTGGCTGCGTTGGTCGGATTGGTGCCCGCCAGGATGATCGAAGTGACAGTAGTGGTAGGGAGGTAGGTGATGGTCACCTGGCCCGGCGCACCCGCACCACCGCTTCGGTTGGTTTTGGACTCGGCGCAAGCCCCGCCGCCAGCGCCTCCATAGACACTGCCCGGATTCCCGTCAATAGTACTGTTGCTGGCGTCGCCACCCGAGCCGCCGCCGTTTGCGGTGCCGGATCCCCCCGTGTTTCCCGATGCATCGCCGCCCGCCCCGCCGCTACCCGGCCCCACCGCCGCCTGCCCCGCCGGCTTGGCAGCCGGCGTTGGTCGCGTCGCCCGAGGATCCGCTGCCGCCCGCATAGACAGTCGTGCCTACGCCGCCCGTCGTAGAACCGGAACCAGCGGCGCCGCCACTGCGATTTTTCGGCTGCGCCTGCACCGCCAGCGCCCCCTTTGGCCACAACGCTCGTGCCGTTAAAAGTCGAGTCACCTCCCGCACCGCCATCGCCCGTTGAGCTCGTTCCGCCCGCACCGACTACGACCGCATACGAATTACCCGGCGTAACGGCAATGACTTTGATGGCGTACTGGCCACCCGCACCGCCGCCCCCCTCGGCCGGATTGCCCGTCGCGCCGCCGCCCGCGCCGCCGCCGCCCCAGGCTTGTACAGTGGCCGAGGTCACGCCCGCCGGCGCAGTCCAGGACGTCGTTCCCGGTGTCGTAAAGGGGACCGTCGTCTGCGCCTCGACGGTGCCCGCGAGCAAAACCCACAGCACGGAAAACGGGATCAGCGCGAGCCGGTTCAGGCGCATGACGACCGCATGACGTGCTCGACCGGGGGTGCTGCGGGTCGGCGCAAGATGTTGCTTGGGCCTCGAGGGGGTGCGCGGCGCACCCCCAAGCTTAGTATCTTTCGCGCTGGAAGATAAGGCTATCGGGCTGCGAGCCGTAGATGCCGAAGGCGGCGCGCGCCGAGGGGTTGTCGTCATACATGGTACTGCCGATCCCGTCCGGGTTCAGCAGGTCGTTCCAACGCCCCAGCAGGTAGGGCAGCACCGCGGCCGAGGCGGGAGTCTCCCCGCTTGCCGCGCCGCTGCAGAAGTTCCCGCTCGCCACCGTGCCCAGGTTCGGCGTCAGGCGCACGCTGCCGCTCACGCCGGCCGCCGGCGCGGCGAGCGTCAGCGTCCCGACCCCGGCGCCGAAGGCCACTGCGCTCTGCTCCACGAAGGTCTTGCAGTTGCCCCCGCCGGGCGCGAGCGTGCCCTCGTAACCGTCGAGGACGATCGCGCTGCGCGGGATCCGGGTGCAGCTGTCCAGGCTGTTGGTCGCGAAGGTCGCGCCGTTCCAGTACTCGACCGCGATCGGCACCGGCACCGTCACCCCGTCCGGCCCGAGCGCGTTGTCCAGCGCGAGGCGGCCGAACCTGAGCTGGGTGTTCGCGCCGACCTGCTGATGGTCGTTGAGCGCGTTGTTGTCGACGTCCATGTTCAACGCCGCGCCAGCCAGCCCCACGCCGTCCTCGTCCGCCGGCGCGACGCCGATTCTCACCGCGCCGAACGGGCCGTCGGGGTTGTCCGGGTTCGCGCGCCCGACCGCGAGCGTGTAATCGACGTTCGCCGCGCCCGCGTTCCAGGTCAGGCTCGCCACGTTGCCGAGGTCGAGCCGCGAGCTGAGGTCGGTCGCGCCGTTCGCCGCGCCGAAGCCCATGCTCGAGGCCGGGCTCGCGTTGAGCCGGCGCCTTGGGCAGCTTGGCGTAGCCCGACGCCGTGGTGTAGTTCTGCGTCACCGCTCCCGAGGCGCTGTTCGCCGTCAAGCTGTATTGCAGCCGTATGCCCTCGCCCAGGTAGCTGAAGCCGGACGCCGGCGCGCAGGCCGCGGCCGCGCGGTTGGTCAGCACCCCGCCCGAGAGCGTGAAGTGATCCGGAATGAAGCGCCCGACGCCGGTCAGCCCGGCGCTCGAATTGGTGACGTTCTGGCCGCTGCCGAGGTAGCTCGTGCTCTGCGCGTGCAGGTCGATGAACCCGACCTCGTCCCAGTTCACCGGCTGGGTCTTGGCGCCGGCGCTGAAGCCGCTGAAGCTGGTACTGCCGCCGAGGGTGCCGGCGTTTCCGCCGGCGGGCGCGTTCAGGCTGTGGCTGAGCGTCGCCACCGCATCGAAATTCGGCGTCGCCGCGTTGGAGGCGATCTGCGCGTCGCTGTCGGGAACGCCGTCGGCATTCGCGTCGTCGCCCGCCTTCCACGCCACCGCGGTGACGGTGGCATTGAAGCTTGCGCCCGCCTTGGCGAACACCGGACTCGCAGGCGACGGGCTGGCCGCGGTCGTCACCCCGCTCACGCGCAGCCCGAACGGCCTGACAACGAAAGCGTTGCTCGAGCCGGTCATCGTCGTGGCCGCCGGCGGCGCGGGCAGCGCGTAGCTCGCGTACAGCTGCACGCTGCCCGCGTCCGGGTAACTCACTACCAGCGGCGCCTTGGACTGCGCATCGAACGCAAGCGACACGTTCGTATACGCCCCCGGCGCGCCGGCACCCGTTGCCACCGCCTGCATGCTGCCGCCGCTGTTCAGCACGCTCAGTTGGCTCGCACCCCCGGTCGGGTTCAGGCGCGCCCCCGCAAGCCCCACGCTCACGGTCTGGTTCTGGAACACGGTCGTGCAGGCGCCCGTGTTGGTGTCGGTGCGCATCGCCTGCAGGTAGCGCGTCTGTGCACCGAAGCCCGTGTTCGAGGGCTTGCCCGAAATTTGCGTGCCCAGCGTCGCGACCGCCGTACCGCCCGCGTCGGTCACCCGGATCGCGGTATCGGCGAAGGTCAGGCTCGGGTCCTCGGTGCTCGCCTCGTTGCGCCCGCCGTTGTCGAGCAGGTTCACGCTCAGCGTCGCCGGCGTGTTCTGCCGCAGCCGCACGGTGAAGTTGGTCTCCCCGCCCGGCCACGTGTAGGTCGCCTGGCCGTTGTTCAGCCCCGAGGGCGTCCAGCTCCCCGTGCCGCTCACCAGCCCCGCCACCCACACCCCGGCCCCGCTCGAAGTGCTCAGGTTCAGCACTGTGCCCGCCGCCGGCGCCACCCCCGCGTGACCCGAGTCGTGCGCCGCAATGCGCACCTGCGAGGGCTCGCAGGTCAGCCCGGTCGAGCCACCGGGAAGGTTGATTGCATAGTGGGTGAAGCTCGCGCAGGGATGCGTCAGCTGCTCCACCGCCAGCAGCTGCGCGGAGTCGAATGCGCTCTGATACACGCGCAGCTCGTCGATGTTGCCGGAGAAGTAGAACGCCGTGCTGTTCTCGCCCGAAGCGTTGGTCTCGCCGCCGATCGACGCCGGACCCGCGTCGCTGCCGAACGAGGCCTCGGTCCAGGCCGCGCTCACCTGGCTGAGCAGCGCGCCGGCCTGGCTGAAGACGTAGATGTACTTCGTTTTCGCGCCGACATCGGCCACCGCGGCAACGAAGTACCAGGTGTTATTCGCGATCACGCTCGGCGTGTCCAGGATCAGCGCCGAAGGCGTCCCGCGCGAGAAAAAGCGCAGCCGGCCGGCGCCGCCGTCGCCGAGGCTGAAGCCCCAACCTTGCGTGTTGCTCTGGTCGTCGATCATCACCCGCTGGCCCGACTGGCTGTTGTCGGTGGTGCGGATCCATGCGGCAACCGTGAAGCTGCCGGTCAAGTTCGGGAAGCTCGCCGGCAGCGCCACGTAGTTCCGGCTCGCGCGAGCGAATGCGCCGTAGCCGCAGGTGCCGGGGCTGCCCGCAATGGCCGGCGACACGCTGGCGGTCGCCGCGCCGTTGGTCGCGGTGCCGTTGTAGCCGTTGCCCGAGTCGTCGGCGACCTCGCCGGCGGCGCCCGTCCAGGCGCCTTCGTCCATCGCGTAGTGCAGCAGGGGCGCCGAGACCGTAAACGAAGAGCTTGCCACACCCGCGACCGAACCGTCGGTGGCACTGATGGTCGTGGTCTGGGTGGTGTTGATCGTGGTCGCCAACGTCGTGGTCGAGACGCCTGCCGAGAACGCCACCGAGGTCGTGTACGAATTGGTTCCCGTCGGCCCCGAATAGGAAATGGTCTTGCTCCCGGAATAGCCGCTGTCCACATTGCCCCACTGGTCGGCGACCACCAGCGAAACCAGATTGAATGCAACGCCCGTCAACTGGCTCGCGGGCGTGCCGCTCACCCCGCTGCAGGCAGCGAAGCTCTGTCCCGGCAACACCGTATACATGCGCGTCGCGCCGATCACCTCGCTTAGCGTCCCCAGATTCGGGCTGCTCAGCGCAAACGACGAACTGCCACTCTCGGTGATGTCGCCCGAGGAAAGCGCGCAATGCGCGGTGGGGCGCAGCTGGATGCCGCTCCAAGTCAGGCTGTTGTGGGTGCTGGAACGGCTCGTGCGCCTTACGCGGACGGTGATCGTGGTCGCTGTCACTGCGGCGCTGACCGGGTTGCCGCGGCCACCGAACAGGTCGATCTGATTCCCTCCGGAGCCGCTGCCCGAGACAAGCCCGATCGATACCGTGACGGTCGCCGCGGAGTTGAACTCGAAGCCCGCCGGCGCGTTGAGAACGATGGTCCCGGTGCCGAACGACCCGTTGCCGCCGTTGCTCGTCTCGTCGAGCTCGGGCCCCGTGAGAGCTGTCCAGGCGCCGCCGACGCTGTCGGCGGAGATCGCGCCGCCGCCCGTCGCCGCGATCACGTTCACTTGCGCCTGCGCGGCGGAATACGCGCTGGCGCACAAGAGCGCGAGCGCGCAGCCCGCCATGCGCAGCAGCGTCAGCTTACGGCGTAAGACCTTCATCGCCTTGGAATTTACACCAAGCCCGCGCCTGCCAAGCCGCCGTCCGTCGCCCGCTGCGAACCGCCGGAGAGGAATTATCGTTTCATTGCAAACGCGCCGCGCCCGCGGCCGTGGCACAATTTCCGCCGTGAGCGCCAACTCCATCACCATCAGGCTGGCCGAAGCGCGCGACGCGCAGGCGATCGCGCTCATGTCGCGCGACCTGGTGGAGTCGGGGCTGGGATGGAAGTACGACGCGCCGCGCGTGCAGCGCGCGATCCGGGAGCGCGACACTGTGACCCTGGTCGCCTGCGAGCGCGCCGCCGTGGTCGGCTTCGCGATCATGGAGTTCGGCGACGAGCGCGCGCACCTGGTGCTGCTCGCGGTGCACCCGTCGCAGCGGCGCAGCGGCGTCGGCCGGTGTCTGCTGCAGTGGCTGATCGAATCGGCCCAGACGGCGGGCATCGGCAGCGTGCACCTCGAGCTGCGCGAGCGCAACGAGGCGGCGCGCGCGTTCTACCGCGCGATGGGATTCTCGGAATCCGTGCTGGTGCCCGGCTACTACCGCGGCCGCGAGGCGGCGCTGCGCATGCTGCGCGTGTTGCGCGTGCCGGGGCCGCCGCCTTACGTCTGGCAGCCGCCCGCCCTCGGGCAGAAATGACCCCGCTCAACGAGCTGCGGGCGAGCGCGCTCGTTGCGCGCCTTGCACGCGGGGACGCTACGGCCGAAGCGCTCGCGCAGGCTTGCCTGGAGCGCGCCGCGCTGCGCGAGCCGCAGCTGCGCGCCTTCGCGCGGCTCGAGCCGGAGCGGGTGCTCGAGGCCGCGCGCGCGCTCGACCGCGCCGGCGCGCGCGGCCCCTTGCACGGCCTGCCGATCGGGGTGAAGGACATCATCGACACCTTCGACCTGCCGACCGAATACGGCTCGCCGATCTACGCCGGGCACCGCCCCGCGGCGGATGCCGCCTGCGTGGCGCTCGCGCGCGGCGCGGGCGCGCTGGTGTTCGGCAAGACCGTGAGCACCGAGTTCGCGACCCATCCGCCGGGCCCGACCACCAACCCGCACAACGCCGCGCACACGCCGGGCGGCTCGTCCTCGGGCTCCGCGGCGGCGGTGGCCGACTGCATGCTGCCGCTCGCGCTCGGCACCCAGACCGGCGGCTCGGTCATCCGGCCCGCGGCGTTCTGCGGCGTGGTCGGCTACAAGCCGAGCTTCGGCCTGCTGCCGCGCGCCGGGGTCAAGCCGATCTCGGACAGCTTCGACACGGTCGGCGTGTTCGCGCGCGCGGTCGAGGACGCCGCGCTGTTCGCCGCCGCGCTCAGCGGGCGCGACGCGCTGCGCATCCCGGCCTCACTCAACGCGCCCAGGCTCGCGCTGTGCCGCACCCCGCAGTGGCCCGCCGCGCTGCCCGAAACGCGCAAGCTGTTCGACGAGCTGCCCGGGCGGCTGGTGCGCGCGGGCGCGCACGTCGGCGCGCTCGAGATGCCGGAAGCGTTCGCGCCGCTGGCCGAGCTGCACGGCACGATCTGGGACTACGAAATCGCGCGCTGTCTGGCCGACGAGCAGCGGCGCCACCGCGACCGCATCCGCGAGCCGCTGCGCGCCCAGCTCGAGCGCGGGCGTGGGGTGGCCGCCGAGACCTACGACGCGGCGCAGCGCACGGTGGGCGAATGCCGCCGCCGGCTCAACGACGCCATGCACGACTTCGACGCGCT
Source organism: uncultured beta proteobacterium (assembly GCA_963811085.1). GTDB lineage: Bacteria > Pseudomonadota > Gammaproteobacteria > Burkholderiales > SG8-39 > DAHVFK01. The sequence goes on from CAWEPV010000003.1 coordinate 567,086, forward strand.
GGTGGTGCCCTCCGCGCCGGGCGAAGCGCCGGAGGGCCTCGCCTCGACCGGCGACTCGGTATTCAACCGCGTCTGGACGCTGCTGCACGCGCCCTGCGTCAACGTGCCCGCCGGCCGCGGTCCCAAGGGCCTGCCGCTCGGCGTGCAGGTGGTCGGGCGCATCGGCGACGACGCCAGGGTGCTCGCCTGCGCGCACTGGATCGAACAGTCGTGACGCCGCCGCTGCCGTCGATCTTCATTTCCCACGGTTCGCCGATGCACGCGCTGGAAGCCGGCGCCGCGGGCGAGGCCTGGGCCGCGCTCGGGCGCAAACTGCCGCGGCCGGACGGGATCGTCATCGTCTCGGCGCACTGGGAAACCGATGCGCCCGCGCTCACCGGCAGCGCGCAGCCGGAGACGATCCACGATTTCTACGGCTTCCCGCAGCCGCTCTACCGCCTTCGCTATCCGGCCCCCGGCGCGCCGCGGCTGGCGGCGCGCGCCGCGGCATTGCTCGGGCAGGCGGGCCTCGCGGCCGAGGTCGACCCCGCGCGCGGGCTCGACCACGGCGCCTGGTCGCCGCTGCTGCACGCCTACCCGGACGCGGACGTGCCGGTGGTGCAGCTGTCGCTGCAGAGCGCGCTCGGCACCCGGCACCACCTCGCGCTCGGGCGCGCGCTCGCCCCGCTCACCGGCGAAGGCGTGCTGTTGATCGGCTCGGGACACATGACGCACAACCTGCGCGACTGGGTGCGCACCGGGCGCGAGGTCGCGCCGCTTGCCTACGCGCTCGAGTTCCAGGCCTGGGTCGCCGCGCGCATCGTCGCGCGCGATCTCGAGGCGCTCGCGGACTATCGCGCGCGCGCGCCGCACGCTGTCCGCGCCCACCCGAGCGAGGAGCACTTCCTGCCGCTATTCTTCGCCCTGGGCGCCGCGGCGCCCGAGGGCGCCTCCGAGCGGCTCTACGACGGCATCGAAGGCGGCGCGCTGGCGATGGACGCCTGGCTGTTTGGGCCGGGAAAAGCCTAGCGCGCGTCGTACAGCTTGATCAGCGCAGTGCTGTCGAGCTCGGTGTGCCCGAGGTGCGCCAGCATGCGGTAGAGCGACAGCGCCTGCGCGGTCATCGGCGTGGGCGACTTGGTCGTCGCGGCGAACTCGTGCACCATCTCGAGGTCCTTGAGCAGCTGGCGCACGTAGCCCTGCGGCGCGAACTCGCGCTTGACCATGCGCGGGTAGAAGCGCTGCATCAGGTTGGAGTCGGCCAGGCCCCCGGCGAGCGCCTGCGGCACCTGCGCCGCGTCCAGGCCGGCGCCCTCGGCCAGCACGATCGCCTCGGCGAGCATCGCGTGCCCGATCCCGACCACCAGCTGGTTGATCATCTTCGCCGCCAGTCCGCTGCCGATCGGCCCCAGGCGCGTGCAGCGCGCCGAGACGTCCTTCAACAGCGGCAGCGCGCGCTCGATCTCGGCCGCCTCGCCGCCGGTCATGACCGTCAGCGTGCCGTCGCCCGCGGCGGGCGGGCCGCCCGAGACGGGCGCGTCGATCCATCCCGCGCCGCCCGCGGCGCGCAGCTTGCCGGCCAGCTCCCTGGCCTTCGCCGGGGGAATGGTCGAGAAGTCCAGCACGAGCTGCGGTGCCTTGAGCACCGCCGCGGCGCCGCCCTCGCCCAGGACCACGCTCTCGACCGCCACCGTGGTCGGCAGGTTGAGCAGCAGCAGGTCGGCGCCGCGCGCGGCCGCGGCAGGCGAATCCGCCGCCTGCGCGCCGGCGGCGCGCGCCGCCGCCATCTTGTCCGCGGCGATGTCGTACGCGGTCACCGCGTAGCCGAGCGACACCAGCCGCTTGAGCATCGGCAGGCCCATCAGGCCGACGCCGACGTAACCGAGCTTGGGTTTGGGCACGAACTTCTCCTTCCACTCTGAATTGCGTCGAGTATACGTTTCCGAGCTGGCAGGTTGCCCGCGCGGGATGCTAATCTGCCGCGAAACTCGGGAGCGGGATCAATGAAGGAACTCGGCACGGCGATCACGGGCTCGGCCTCGGCGATACTCGACCGCCTGGTGACCTACCTGCCGAGCGTGCTCGGCGCGGTGCTGCTGCTGTTCGCCGGCTGGTTCCTCGGGCGGCTGCTGCGCGCGCTCACGGTGCGCGGCGCGGTCCTGGCCGAAACCCTGCTGGCGCGCTTCGTCGCGCCGCGCGCGGCCGAGAAGCTGCGCTTCGGGCGCTCGGCCGCGGTGCTCGGCACGGTCGTGTTCTGGGTGGTGCTGCTGTTCTTCGTCACCGCGGCGACGCAGGTGCTGGGTCTGCAGACCTTCACCGACTGGCTTGCGCGGCTGCTGGAATACATCCCGACCTTCGCCGCCGGGCTGCTGATCATCGCCGTCGGCTACATCGTGTCGGGCTTCGTCGGCGACCTGACCCACGCCGCCGCCACGCGGCTCGCGCCCTCGCAGCGCACGATGCTCGCGCGCGTGGCGCAGGGCGCGATCCTGGCCGCCGCGATCCTGGTCGGCGCCGAGCAGGTCGGCATCCGCATTACTTTCCTCGCGATCATCGCCGGCGCGGTGTTCATGACCGTGGCTGGCGGCGTGGCCATCGCCATGAGCCTCGGCGCGCGCGGCTACGTCTCGAACCTGATCGGCGCGCATTACCTGCGCCAGTCCTTCGAGGTCGGACAGCGCGTGCGCGTCGCCGGCCACGAGGGACGCATTCTCGAAGTCACCACGACCGGCCTGCTGCTCGAGGCGGACGGCGGGCGCGTGCTGCTGCCCGGCAGGATCTTCCACGACGAGGCGATCGTCCTGCTCGCGCCGGAGCACGGCAATGGCTGATCCGGAACGGCTCACCCTCACCTACCTCGACGCGCATCCGGGCGATGCGGCGCGCGTGCTCGAGCGCATGTCCGCGCAGGAATGCGCCGGACTGCTCGCGCGCATGCCGGCGCGCGTCGCCGGGCCGGTGATCGGCGCCATGCTGCCCACCGCCGCGGCGCGCCAGCTCGAGGCGCTGGACGACTCGCCGGCGATGGCGCTGCTCGCCGCGCTCGGGCCGCAGGCCGCGGTGACCATCCTGCGCCACGTCGCCGAGCCGCGCCGGCTGCGCCTGCTGGAAGGGCTTCCGACCGCGACCGCGCTGACTTCGCGCCTGCTGCTCGGCTACGAGGAAGACGCGGTCGGCGCATGGACCGATCCGGAGGTCACCGCGCTGCTGCCCGACACGCGCGTCGAGGAGGCGCTCGAGCGGGTGCGCAACGGCGGCGCCGAGCGCGTCGAGCGCGTCTACGTCGTCGACCCGGAGCAGAAGCTGCTCGGAATGGTGGAGCTCACCACGCTGCTGCGCGCGCCGGCCGCGAGCCGCATCGCGGATCTGGCGACCAAGCCCTCGGCGCCCATCGCCGCCAATACGCCGCTCGGCGCGGCGGTGAACCACCGCGGCTGGGGCGCCAGCCCGACGGTGGTGGTGGTCGATCGCAGCGGGCGGCTGATCGGCGTGCTGCGGCGCGAGGCGCTGATGCGCGCGCTGGCGCGCAGCCCGGCCGCGCAGGCGACGGCCGCCGAAGCGACGGTCGCCGGCTCGCTCGCGCGCGGCTACTGGGCCGCGGTGTCGGGCCTTTTCGCGGCCTGCCTCGCCGCGCTGCCGGGCGTGCGTCCGGTCGGCGGAGCAAACGATGAGCGCTGACGCCTCGATCGCGGTCGCCGCGCTGAACCAGCGCTACCTGCTCGACTATCCGCACGAGGCGGCGCGCCAGCTCGAGGCGATGCCGGCGCAGGACGTCGCCGAGCTGCTCGCGGCGCCGGCGCCGCACGCGGCGGCGCGCGCCTGGCAGGCGCTCGCACCCGACGTCGCGGCGGCGGTGCTCGAGCTGGTACCCGAGAGCCTCGCGCGGGTCATGCTGAGCGAGGCCGAGCCGACCATGGCGGTCGCGGTGCTGGCGCAGCTCGAGCCCAAGACGCGCGCGCACATGCTCAAGCTGCTCGAGGCGCAGGTGGCGCGCGAGCTGCGCGCGCTGCTCAAGTACCCGGACGATTCGGCCGGACGGATCATGGACCCGCAGGTGAGCCCGGTGCGCGAGGACCATACCGTGGGCGAGGCGCTGGCGCGCCTGCGCGCGCTCAAGCGCCGCGGCCTGCGCGAGATGTTCGTGGTCAACGCCGACGGCGTGCTCATCGGGCGGGTCGAGATCCAGGACCTCGCGGTGAGCGACGACGGGCAGAAGGTGCGCGAGCTGGTGCGCGGGCTCGGCGCGACCGTGCGCGAGCTCGACCCGCGCGAGGAAGTGGTCGCGGCGATGCAGCTCAGCCCGACCTCCTCCCTGGCGGTGGTGAACCACGCCGGGCGCCCGGTGGGCGTCATCCGCCAGGCCGCGCTGGTGTCGGCGATCGAGGAGGAGGCGAGCGCCGACCTGCTGACGATGGTCGGCGCGAGCCGCGACGAGCGCGCGCTGTCGGGGCCGATGACCGGCGTGCGCAAACGCCTCGCCTGGCTGCAGATCAACCTGCTCACCGCCTTCCTCGCCGCGTCGGTGGTCGGCATGTTCGAGGGCCTGATCGCCAAGTTCACCGCGCTCGCGGTGCTGCTGCCGGTGGTCGCCGGCCAGTCGGGCAACGCCGGCGCGCAGGCGCTCGCGGTCACCATGCGCGGCCTGTTCATGCGCGAGATCACCCTGCGCCACCTGCCGCGCGTGCTTGGCAAGGAAGCCGCCACCGGCCTGATGAACGGCTTCGCGGTGGCCGCGACCACCGCGCTCGGGGTCTACGTCTGGAGCCGCTCGCCCGGCCTGGCGCTGATCCTCGCCATCGCGATGGTGATCTCGATGATCATCGCCGGCATCGCCGGTGCGATGGTGCCGATGCTGCTCGAGCGCTTCGGCCAGGACCCCGCGACCGCCTCGTCGATCATCCTCACCACCGTTACAGACTGCACCGGGTTCTTTTCCTTCCTCGGCACCGCGACGCTGCTCTCGGCGCTGCTGACCTGAGGCCGCCGGGCTAGTCCTGCGGCAGGTACTTGGCGCCGAACACCGGTTCCTTGTGCGGAATCGGCGGCAGCGCCCAGGTGCCGGTCGCGGGCGGGCGGATGTTGGCGTCGACGTGGACGTCCACCAGGCAGGGCTTGCCGAGCTTGATTGCGTGCTCCAGGGCGCCGGCGAAGTCCTGCGATTTCTTCACCGTCACGCCCTCGACGCCCGCGGCGCGCGCCCAGGCGGCGAAGTCCGGGTTGTAGGGCTTGCCCTCGGGCCCCTCGTAGAAGCCGGTGCCGATCTCGCGCCCGTCGAACAGACCATATTGGATGTCGCGGATCGCGGCCCAGGAGAAATTGTTCCACACCACCCACACCGCGGGGATGTTGTACTCGACCGCGGTGCACAGCACGTGCGGCACCATGGTGAAGCCGCCGTCGCCGCAGATCGAGACGCAGACCTTGTCCGGCGCGGCGAGCTTGGCGCCCAGGATCGAGCTCGGCCCGAAGCCCATGCCCGAGTAGCCCCAGGTGTTGAGCATCGCCTGCGGGCGGCGTGCGTTCCAGAACTGCATGTACCAGTTGTGGTGCACGCCCGAGTCGAGCGAGATGATCGCGTCCTCGGGCAGCACCGCGCGGCAGTCGGCGACCACGCGCTCGGGGCGCATGGGCGACGCGTGGATGTCGAAATTGGGCGCGACGAACGCGTCCCACTCCTTCTTCCAGGCGGCGATCTGCGCGTGCCACTCCGGCAGGCGCTGGCCGCCCGGGAGCTTTTTCGAGCCGAGCGCCCCGAGCAGCTGCTCGAGGAAGGCTTTCACATCGGCGAGGATCGCCAGGTCGGGCGGGTAGTTGCGCCCCAGCTCGGCGTCGTCGACGTCGACGTGGATCAGCTTAGTGCGGGGGAAGTTCCACGAGTAGCCCGGCGTCCACGAGGACGAGGAGCGGTCGTCGAACCGCGCGCCGAGCGCGAGCACGAGGTCGGCGTGGCGGCCGGCCTGGTTGGCCGGGTAGGCGCCGTTGCGGCCGATGAAGCCGAGCGAGAGCGGGTCCTCCATGTCGAGGCAGCCCATGCCGTTGGGCGAGCTGATGACCGGGATCGAGAGCTTCTTCGCCAGCGCGGTCAGCTCGCTCGATGCTTCCGACAGCGTCACGCCGTGGCCGATGAACATCACCGGGCGCTTGGCCGCGAGCAGCAGCTCGAGCGCCTTCTGCACTGCCTCATTCGAGGCCCCGCTGCGGCGCGAGAGGTAGCCGTCCCAGGGCGCCTCAAGCTGCGCCTCGGTCTCCTCGCGGAACACGTTGAACGGGATGTCCACGTTCACCGGCCCGGGCCGGCCGCTGGTCATGGTGGTCGCGGCCTGGCGCAGCGCGAGCGGCAGCATCTCGGCGCGCGTGGGCTGAAAGCTCCTCTTCACCACCGGCCGCACCACGTTCGGGTAGTCGGCCTGGTTGTGACGGTTCAATTCCTGGAACGGGCCGCGGTTGAACTGCGAGGTCGGCACGTTGGCGGTGATCGCGAGCAGCGCCGAGGAGTCGGTCTGCGCCACCGCGAGCGCCATGATGAGATTCGCCGAGCCCGGCCCGGTCGAAGTGAGCGTCGCCACCGGCTTGTGCTTGACCCGGAAGTAGCCGTCGGCCATGTGGCCCGCGACCTGCTCGTGGCGCGGCGAGACCAGCTTCACCTTGTCGGCGACGTCATACAGCGCGTCGAGCAGGCCGACGTTGCCGTGGCCGCAGATGCCGAACACGTAGGGGATCTTCTCCTTGACCAGGAACTCCGCGATGAGCTCCGCGCCCTTTCTCTTGGACATATTCAGGAATTTCCTCTGTTGGACGCGGCACTGGTACCCGCGATACGTCCAAAAACCGCGCCATTCGTAAGGCCGGTGCCGCCGGGATAGTTGAAATAGAAGATGCCGCCGACCAGCTCGCCCGCGGCATACAGGCCGGGGATCGGCTCGCCGTCGGTCGAGATCACCTGCGCGTCGGTGTTGATGCGCAACCCGCCGAAGGTGAAGGTGATGCCGCAGGTCACTGCATAGGCCTCGAACGGCGGCGTGTCGAGCACGTTGGCCCAGTTCGACTTCGGGATCGCGAGCCCTTGCGTGCAGCGCCCGTCCTTCACGTTCGGGTTGAACGGGATGTCCTGGCGCACGGCCGCGTTGTAAGCCTTCAATTCCGCGACGGCGGCCTTGCCGTCGGTGTCCTCCAGCTTTGCGCACAGCTCTTCCAGCGTGTTCGCCGTGTGCTTGGTCACCTGCCGGATCTTGTATTCGTCCCTCAGCTGCGGTTTCACCTTGGCGTCGAAGATCTGCCAGGCGAACTGGCCGGGCTGTCCGAGGATCACGCGGCCGTACTTGGCGTAGGTGTAGTTGCGGAAGTCGGCGCCCTCGTCCACGAAGCGCTTGCCCTGGGCGTTGATGTACACGCCCCAGGGATAGGAGTGCTTCTGGAACTGGTCGCCCACCGCGAGGTCGCCGAATTCGGGCGCGTTGCGCTCCCAGGCGACCGCGTGGCAACCCGACCAGTTGCCGACTGGCGCCGCACCGATGTCGAGCGCCATGCGGATCACGTCGCCGGTGTTGAAGCGCGTGCCGCGGACCTTCGCCAGCTCCCAGCCCGGACCGAGGTAGCGCGCGCGCCATTCGGGATTGGCCTGGAAGCCGCCGGCGGCGAGCACCACGCTCTTGGCGCGCACTTCCACCGTCTTGCCCGCGCGCCTGACGCGAACGCCCTGCACGCCCTCGTCGTCGGCGATCAGGCCCGTCGCGCGCGCCGAGTACCAGATCTCGATGCCGTTCTTGGTCGCGGCTTTGGTGAGGGAATCCACCAGCCCGGGGCCGCCGCCGACCGCTTCGACCGTGAGACCGCCCCAGAACTTGAACTTGCCGCCGATGTTGAACGCCTGGCGGCCCCAGGCGGCGGTGAAGCGCACGCCCTTCGAGCGCATCCACGCCACGGTGTCCATGCTGCGCTTGACCAGCAGTTCGGTCAGGTCCGGGTCGCAGCGAAATTCGGTGACGCGCGCCATGTCGTCAAGGAACTGCCCTTCGGTGTAGGTGCCGAAGTCCGTGCGCGCGATCTCCTCCGGCGACAGGTCGGGCATCGCGCGCTTGAGGTCGTCCACGCCGTTGTAGGCCACGCGCATCAGCCCCGCGGTGAAGCGCGAGTTTCCGCCCGACTCGTCCTCGGTCGAGCGCTCGAGCACCAGGACCTTGCCCCCCTTCTCGCGCGCGGCGAGCGCGGCGCAGAACGCCGCGTTGCCACCGCCCACCACTACGACGTCCCAGCTCGTCGCGGTCATCGTCCAGCCTTCTTTCGTTGAAAGCTTTTCATACTATCAAATTGCGATTCACCATGGCGGCGATCTAACGAACCTGGGGTATGATCATTCGATGAGCGACACGCAAACGAAGCTCGCCGACAGCGCCGCCGAACCGGCAAAAGAGCGCGGCGGAATCCAGTCGATCGAGCGCGCCTTCGCGATCCTGGAAGAAGTCGCGCGCCACCGCGACGGCATCGGCCTGGCGGAGCTCGCCAAGCGGGTCGGGCTGCACAGCAGCACCACCTTCCACCTGGTGAAGACCATGGCGCAGCTGGGCTACGTCAGCCAGCCGAGGGACTCGAAGAAATATCGCATCGGCAGGCGCCTGTTTACCCTCGCCGCCGGCGCGCTGGACGAGGTCGAGCTGGTGAACATCGCGACGCCGGTGCTCGAGAAGCTCACGCTCGAGACCGGCGAGTCGAGCCATTTCGCGGTCCGCTCGGGCGACGACATCGTGGTCGTGGCGAAGACCGCCGGCAGCGGGATGTTCCAGCTCGTCGACCGCTCCGGGGCGGTGCGTCCGGCGCATGCGACCGCGCTCGGCAAGGTGCTGCTCGCCGCGCTCGAGCCGCGCGAGCTTGAGCGCTTTCTGGGCGCGCACGCGCTGACCGGCTACACGCCGAAGACGATCGTCGAGCGCGAGGCGCTCAAGCGCGAACTGGAACAGGTGCGCAAGAGCGGCATCGCCTTCGACGACGGGGAGTTCGACGCGGAGGTACGCTGCGTCGCGGTTCCGGTGCGCGACTTCGCGGGCCGCGCAAGCGGCGCGGTCGGCATCTCGGGGCCGATCTGGCGCCTCTCGCTGCAGGCCCTGCAGAACAAGTCGGCGCGAGTGCGCGAAGCGGCCGCAGAGCTGTCCGCGGAGCTTGGCGCGCGCGCCGCCGCCTGAGCACGGATTCCGATTCATCCATTGGAGAGAACAAATGCAGCTTGAAGGCAAAAGCGTGGTCGTGGTCGGCGGTTCCTCCGGAATCGGGCTCGCGACGGCGGAGCTCGCCAAGGCGCAAGGCGCGACGGTGACGATCGCCTCCAGGTCTGCCGAGCGCCTGCGCGCCGCGGCCGACAGCATCGGCGCGCGCGCGATCGCAGCCGACGTCACCCGCGACGCGGACGTCGAGGCGCTGTTCAAGGCCTGCGGCAGGATCGACCACGTGGTGGTGACCGCGGCCCAGCTGCGCACCGGGCCGATCAAGACGCTTTCGCTCGAAGACGCCAAGGCGACCATGGAGAGCAAGTTCTGGGGCGCCTGGCGGGTCGCGCGCTCGGCCGACATCGCTCCCGGCGGATCGCTCACGATCGTCTCGGGCTACTTCAGCATCCGGCCGCGCCCGGGCGTCGCGATCGTCAGCGCGGCCAACGGCGCGCTCGAGTCGCTCACGCGCAGCCTGGCGCTCGAGCTCGCGCCGGTGCGCGTCAACGCGGTTTCGCCCGGGCTGATCGATACGCCGATCCGGGCCGCGATGCCGGAGGATGCGCGCCGCAAGATGCTCGAGCAGACCGCCGCCGCGCTGCCGGTCAAGCGCGTTGGCGTCGGCGAGGACATCGCGCGCCAGATCCTCGCCTTCATGACCATCGGCTTCGCCACCGGTTCGATCGTGTACCTCGACGGCGGAGGCTCGCTCGTATGAAGCTCTGGCATTCACCCGCTTCGCCGTTCGCGCGCAAGGTGCGCGCGTGCGCCATCGAGCTCGGCCTTGCCGGGCGCATCGAACTGGCGGTGGTCACGGTGCAGCCGAGCAAGCCGAACCTTGAGCTCGCGCGCGAGAACCCGTTGATCAAGATCCCGGCCCTGAAGACCGACGACGGCAGCGTGCTGTACGACTCGCGCGTCATTTGCGAGTACCTGGACGCGCTCGGCGGTGGAAACCGGCTTTTCCCCGCTTCGGGCGCGGCGCGCTGGGACGCGCTGCGGCGCCAGGCGCTTGGCGACGGCATCATGGACGCGGGGATCCTGCGCCGCTACGAGCTGGCGCAGCGCCCCGAGGCGCTGCATTGGGCGGACTGGCTCGCGGGACAGCAGGCCAAGGTCGATCACGGCCTCGACGCCGCGCAGCGCGAAGCCGCGGGCTGGGACGAGTCGTTCGACATCGGCCACATCACGCTCGCCTGCGCGCTCGGTTGGCTCGACTTCCGCTTCCCCGATGCCGGCTGGCGCGCGACGCGCCCGCAGCTGGACGCATGGTTCGCGCGCGTCTCGCTGCGCCCTTCGCTCGCGCAAACGACCCCGCATGCCTGACGCGGAGCGTTGCGTCAGCGCGGAATTGTTTGATACTGTGAATCAAATGACGACAATATGAAATAGGACCCGGCCGCCTTGGCCGACAAACGGGAGGAGAGGAGCGATGAGCAACGACCAGCAGGACAGAAAAACCGCGCCGCAAAGCACAGGCCGTAGAAAGGTGTTGCAGGCGGGCGCGGCAGGCGCCCTCGCGCTGGGGTTCCCGGCGATCGTGCGCGCGCAGTCCGACAAGATCAAGATCGGGCACCTCACGCCGCTGACCGGCTTTCTCGGCGCGCTCGGCGGCTGGGCCGTACAAGGCATCCGCATGGCCGAGGAGGAGATCAACGCCGCGGGCGGCATCATGGGGCGGCAGATCGAGCTCATCTCGGAGGATTCGGTCAATCCCACGACCGCGGCGACCAAGGCGCAGCGGATGTACGAGCAGGAGCGCGTCGCGCTGCTGCTGGGCGAGATCAACTCGGCTTCCGCCAAGACCATCATGCAGGTGGCGGCGCGCAACAAGCGCTTCTTCCTCAGCACCGGTGCGCGCTCGGACGTGCTGCGCGGCGCGAACTGCAACCGCTTCACCTTCCACATGGACATCCCGGTCACCGTGATGGTGAACGCCGAAGGCCAGGGGCTGCTGCGCGACAATCTGGTGAAGGGCAGGAAGGTGTTCTACCTGACCTCGGACTACCTGTTCGGGCACGACCTCGCCAAGGCCGCCAAACACTTCATGGCCGAGCACGGCGCCACTACGGTCGGCGACGAGCTGTGCGCCACCGACGTGACCGACTTCAGCCCCTACCTGCTCAAGATCAGGCAGGCGAAGCCGACCCTGGTCGCGACCAACCTCGGCGGCAACCAGGTCACGAACTTCGTCAAGCAATACGCCGAGTTCGGCCTGCCCTACGCGGTCGCTGGCTTCAACCTCAACACCGCGGACGCCTGGGCGGCGGGCCCCGGCAACCTGAGCGGCATCTGGCCGACGGTCTGGCACCAGGACATCGATACGCCGGGAACGAAGGCGTTCGTCGCCGCGTTCAGGAAAAAGTACGGCAAGACGCCGGAGAACCATGCCTGGATCGAGTACGTCTCGCTCAAGGTGCTGGCGCAGGCGATGAACGAGATCAAGTCGACCGACAACGGCAAGCTGATCGCCCACCTGGAGAAGCAGCCTCAGTTCGACCTGCTCAAGACGCGCAAGGGCTACTTCCGCTCCTGGGACCACCAGATGCAGCAGGAGGCCTACACGTTCACGGTCAAGCCCGCGGGCACCTACAAGGAGGCGTGGGACTTCCTGCAGTTCAGCGCGGCCATTCCGCGCCCCGACCAGCCGCTGGAGCTGCTCGCGCCGACCCGCGCACAGAGCGAATGTAAGATGTAATGAGTGGCGGCAGAAAGCGCCGCTAGATGGAGCAGCTCCTGTTCCTGCTGGAGCAGGTAGTCAACGGCCTGGTTCTCGGCGGTTACTACCTGCTGATCGCGCTTGGCCTGTCGCTGATCTTCAGCGTGGGCGGGGTGGTGAATCTGGCGCACGGGGCGTTCTACGCGCTGGGCGCCTACGCCTCGCTCGAAATCGCGAAATACCTTGGCTTCGGGCCCGCGGTGGCGCTCTCCCCCGTCGCGGTCGGGCTGCTCGGCATCCTGTTCGAGCGCTTTTTCCTGCGCCGCTTCTACACCGCCGATCCGATCCTCGGCCTGCTCGTCACCTTCGGGCTGGCGATGATCGCCGAGCAGGCGATTCGCATGATCTGGGGCGCCGCGCCGCTCCCCGCGTCGATGCCGCAGGCGCTCAAGGGCAGCGTTTTCCTGGGGGATTTCATTTTCTCGCGCTACCGCCTGCTGCTGCTCGCGATCGTGGCCGTTGTGCTCGCCGGGGTCTGGCTGCTGCTCAACAAGACTTCCTTCGGGCGCGTGGTGCGCGCCGGCATCCAGCGCCCCGACATGGTCGCGGCGCTCGGCATCCGGCTGCAGCCCTACATGACCACGATCGTCGTGCTCGGGGTCGCCATGGCGGCGCTCGGCGGCGCGCTTTTCGCCCCGATCGCGCTGGTCTATCCGGCCATGGGCGCGGAGATCATCACCGTTGCGTTCGTCGTGGTGGTGATCGGCGGCCTGGGCAGCTTCTGGGGCGTGGTGCTGTCGGCGCTACTGGTCGGCGTGGTGCGCGGGGTGACGATCAATTTCGTGCCTGCGGCGGGCGAGGCTTCGATCTACGTCCTGATGTTCCTGGTGCTGCTGTTCAGGCCGCGGGGGCTGCTCGGCGAGCGCATCGAGAAGTTCGAATGATGCGCGCCGGCGCGAGCGCGAAGTACCGGGCGCTCTGGACCGCCGCGATCGTGCTCATGGCGCTGCCGTTCGCAATGCCCCTGTTCGGCCTGACCATCAACACGGCGAGCGTGACGGTGATCCTGGCGATCGCGGCGGTCGGGCTGAACATCCTGGTCGGCTACACCGGGCTCACCTCCTTCGGGCAGGCCGCCTGGCTCGGGATCGGCGCCTACGCCGCGGCCATCGCGCAGAAGAACTGGCTGCATGGGCAGATTTTCATGCCGATCCTGATCGCGCTCGCCTTCGTCGCGCTGCTCTCGCTCGTGGTGGGTTTCATGATCCTGCGCCGGCGCGGCGTGTATTTCGCGCTGCTGACGCTCGCGCTCTCCGCGCTCAGCTACGCGATCGCGTTTCGCTGGACCGCGGTGACCGGCGGCGAGGACGGACTGGGGGGGCTCGAGCGCGGCCGCATCGGGCCGATCTCGCTCGACAACGCGCTCACCTGGTACGTCCTGATCGCGCTGATCGCCCTGGGCGTGCTCTACGTGGTGCTGCGCGTGGTGCGCTCGCCCTTCGGACACGTGCTGGTCGCGATCCGCGAGAACCAGCAGCGCGCGACTTTCCAGGGCTATGCGGTCGACCGCTACAGGCTCGGCGCATTCGTGCTCTCGGCGACGGTGACCGCGCTGGCCGGCGCGCTGCTCGGGTTCCAGAACTATCTCGTCTCGGCCGAGGGCGTCACGGTGGCGTTCTCCGGCGAGCTGCTGGCGATGGTGGTGATCGGCGGCATGCATCACCTCCTGGGCCCGGCCCTGGGCGCGCTGTTCTTCGTCCTGTTCCGCGAGCTGTTCTCGATGTGGAGCAGCAACTGGCTGCTTTGGTTCGGCATCGTATTCGTCGGGTTCGTGCTCTATTCGCCGAACGGGCTGGTGGGGATCTGGGCCAAGCTCAAGCGCCGCTGGCACCCTCCGCCCGAGGAGCAAGCGGCGATGAACCAGCGCCGCGTCTACGAGGACCTGCCGCTGCCCGAGTCGCTGCGCCCGGACGCGCCGCGCGGCACGGTGCTCGAGGTGAGCGGGGTGCATAAGCATTTCGGCGGCATCCGCGCGGTCGCGAACGTCGCCCTCGCCGTCGACTCGGGCCAGGTGCACGCGCTGATCGGCCCGAACGGCGCGGGCAAGACCACTCTGTTCAACCTGGTGTCGGGCATGTTCCGGCCCGACGCGGGCAAGGTGCGGCTGGACAGGGCGGAGATTCACCAGCTGCCCGCGCACCGCATCTGCCAGCGCGGACTCGCGCGCTCGTTCCAGATCACCAACCTGTTCAAGGGGCTTGCGATCTACGAGAACCTGCGCCTGTCGCTGCAGGCGCGCCACCCTGCGCGCTTCAACGCCTGGCGCGACATCGACAGCTACCCCGAGATCCACCAGCAGACCGCCGAGCTGGTCCGCTTTCTCGGCCTGGAGGGCATCGAGCAGGTCGCCGGCGGCGACCTCTCGTACGGCGGGCAGCGCTTGCTCGACCTAGGCATCGCGCTGGGCTCCAAGCCCAGGGTACTGCTGCTCGACGAACCGCTTGCCGGACTCGCCGCGGCCGAGCGCGAGCGCGTCGCGAACCTCGTCAAACTCGTATCGAGCGAGATCCCGGTGCTGATCGTCGAGCACGACATCGACCGCGTGCTCGGCTTCTCCCAGCGCGTGACGGTGATGAACCAGGGCGAGGTACTGATGGCCGGCTCGCCCGAAGAGGTGCGCGCCGACCGGCGCGTGCAGGAGGTGTACACCGGTAAGGGCACGCCCGCGGTGCACGGCAAGGCCGTCAGCGCGGGGCCGGCGCGCGCGCCCCTGCTCGCCTTCGAGGGCGTCAACGCCTTCTACGGCAAGAGCCACATTCTCAACGATGCCACGCTCGACGTGCGCGAGGGCGAGATCGTCGCGGTCCTCGGGCGTAACGGCGCGGGAAAGTCCACGCTGCTGAAGACCATCGCCGGCCTGGTGCGCGCCGCCTCGGGCCGGATCGAATTCGGCGGGCGCGACATCGGCGCGCTGCCGGCGCCCGACATCGCGCGCCTCGGAATCGGCTACGTGCCGCAGGGGCGGGGACTATTCGCCGGCATGACCGTGGCCGATAACCTCGCGCTCGGGCGCCTCGCACGCGCCAGCGACGGCCGCGGCGGCGTCGCCTGGAGCAAGCAGGAGATCTTCGAGCACTTCCCGCGCCTGAAGGAACGCATGCACATCGCGGCCGACTACCTGTCGGGCGGCGAGCAGCAGATGGCGGCGGTGGCGCGCGCGCTCTCGGGCAACGTGAAGCTGCTCCTTCTCGACGAGCCGTTCGAGGGCCTGGCGCCCACCGTGGTGCAGGAACTGTTCGAGGTCTTCGACCGGCTGCGCGGCCGCATCTCGATCGTGATCGTCGAGCACAACCTGGACCTGGTGCTCGCGCTCGCCGATCGCGTTTTCGCGCTCGAGCGCGGCGCGGTGTTCCACCAGGGCCAGGCCGAGCCGCTGCTGACCGACCTCGACTACAGAAAGCAGATACTCTGGCTATGACGATCGAAGCAAGCCCGCGTCTGGACTCGCTGCTCGCCAGCGCCGCCGAGCGCTACCCCGCGCACACGGCAATCGCGGGCGATCGCGTGCTCACCTACACCGACCTGCTCGCCGAGGCCGGCACCGTGGCCGACACGCTGCGGCAGGCGGGACTTACGCGCGACGAGCCGCTGCACCTGCGCGTGTCGAACCATGCGCTCGACCTGGTCGCCTTTTTGGGCGTCTGGCTCGCCGGTGGCGTCGTGGTTCCCGTGCACCGCAGCACGCCCGGGCCGGCCGCGGCGCAGATCGCCGAACGCACGCTCGCGCGCTTCGAATGGGACGCGCTGGCTGAGACACCGCTCAGGCTGTTGGCGGGCGACGCCCCGCCGCGGCGCGAGATCCTGCACGGCGGCGCGCTGGTAGTATTCACTTCGGGCTCCTCCGGCACGCCCAAGGGCGCGGTACTGTCGCACCGCGCCTTCGCCGGCAAACTCGGCGCGATTCAGTCGATGCTCGGCTTCGGCGAGCGCGAGCGCACGCTGCTCGTACTCAACGTCACGTTCAGCTTTGGCATCTGGGTCGCGCTACTCACGCTGCTGCACGGCGGGCGCGTGCTGCCGTCCGAGAAGTTCGTCCCCGAGACCTTCCTCGAGCAGTTGCGCGCCGAGGCAATCACGCGCGTGGGCGTGGTGCCGACCATGATGCGCGCGCTGATTCTCGACCGTTCGGCCGCCGCGCTGGCGCGAGCGGGCCGGGCGCTGGCGGCGGCGGGTAGCCTGAAGAGCGTGATGATCGGCGGCGAATCGCTCGGAAAGGGGCTCGGGGACACGCTGCGAGCGCTCTATGCGCCGGCCGAACTGATCGACATCTATGGACTGACCGAGACTTCGACCTGCGACTTCTTCCTGATGCCGCAGGATGCAGGGCGCTACGCCGGCTGTATCGGCCGTCCCTCGCCCGGCGTACGCTTTTGCGTCCGCGCCGACGACGGCACGGCGACAGCGCAGGGCGCGGTCGGCGAGCTGTGCATCGCGAGCCCCTATCTGATGAACGGCTATCTCGGCCAGCCCGAGCTGAACCCGATCGACGCCGAGGGCTGGCTCGCCACGGGGGATCTTGCGCGCGAGCGCGACCCCGGCGTCGTCGAGATCGCCGGCCGCAAGAAGGAGCTGATCGTACGCGGCGGCAACAAGATCGCGCCGCAGGAAATCGAGTTCGCCTGCAGCGCGCACCCGAAGGTCGCGGCGGCGCTCGCCGTGGGCCGGTCCGACGCCCGTCTCGGGCAGCGCATCCACGCGCTGGTGGTGGCCCGCGATCCGAGCCTGACGGTGGAGGAACTGCGCATCTTTCTGCGCGAACGGCTCGACAAGTTCAAGCAGCCCGACGTGTTCTATTTCGCCCGCGAGCTTCCCGCGGGCCGTACCGGCAAGGCAGACCGCGGGCGCTTTGCGGCGCTGCTCGAGGCGGGGGAGCTCTCGCCGGCTTAGGGCCTGCGCCCATTCAGCAAGAGGAGGAAACTTGCATGAGCGAGTTCGAGAATATCCGCGTCACGAGCGAAGCGGGCGTGGCGCAACTGCAGCTCCATCGACCCGAGCGGCTGAACGCCCTCAACAAGGCGACGCTGCTCGAGATCAACGCGGCGCTCGACGTCTTCGAGGCCGACGACTCGGTGCGCGTCATCGTGCTCTCGGGCGCGGGGCGCGCCTTTTCCTCGGGCTTTGACCTGAAGGAGCAGATGGAGCGCCGGCCCGAAGGCCCGGCGATATGGCGCGAGGTGCTCAAGCTCGACTTCTCGACCACGATGCGCTTCTGGGACTCGCCCAAGCCGACCATTGCCGCGATCCATGGCGCCTGCATGGCGGGCGCATTCGAGATGGCGCTCGCCTGCGACGTGGCGCTGTGCTCGCGCGACGCGGTGTTCGGCGAGCCCGAGCTGAAATTCGGCGCCGGCATCGTCACGCTTCTCCTCCCGTGGGTGGTCGGGCCCAAGGCGGCCAAGGACATCATCCTCACCGGCGACGACGCGATCGGCGCCGAGCGCGCGCTGGCGCTGGGCATCGTCAGCCGGGTGGTGCCGGAAGGCGAGCATCTGAGCACGGCGCTGCGCGTCGCGCGCCAGATGGCGGTGATTGACCCGGCCCTGGTGCGCGACACCAAGAAGGCGATCAACCGCAGCTACGAGATCCAGGGCCTGCGCGCTGCCCTCGACACCGCGCTCGACATAGACCATGCCGTGGAATCGCACGGCTCGCCGGACAAGCGCCGCTTCATGGACATCGCGCGCGAGCAGGGGTTGAAGGCCGCGCTCGCCTGGCGCGAGTCGCGCTTCAAGCTCTAGTCACTGCTCGCGCGGCGTCGGCCGCGGCGCCTAGGGCTGGCCGGGGAACTGCTTGCTCGCCGGGTCGATGTGAGCCCACGGGCGGGCGCTGGCGGTCCAGATGTTGGCCGTGATCTTCATGTCGTCGCTGCGATCGAGCGTCCCTGCCCTCAGCACCACGGTCTCGGGCGCGGTGGCGCGCTGGCTGTAGATGGGCGAGCCGCAAGTGCCGCAGAAGTAGCGGTACAGCGTGCGTCCGCTGTCGGCGGCGGAATCGTAGCGCTTGAGCCTGCCCTGGGTGAGGTGAAAGGCCGCGCTGGGGATGACCGCGTTGACGCTGCCGGCGGCGCCCGAGGCCTTCTGGCAGTGCGTGCAGTGGCAGGCGCGCAGTTCGGTGATCGGCACGTCCACGGTGTAGCGGATCGCGCCGCACAGGCAGCTTCCGGCAAGCGGGGTCGACATGATTTATCCTCCCTGCTGTCGAAGGTAGCGCATCGGCGCGATGCGCGCCAGCCTGACCGGGGAGAACGCAGACGATGGCTGAATTCGAGCTCTATTGCTTCGGCGAATCCGGCAACAGCTACAAGGCGGCGCTGATGATGGCGCTGTGCGGCCTCGACTGGGCGCCGCGCAGGGTCGCGTTCATGGACGGCGAGACGCGCGGCGAGGCGTTCCGCAGCGAGGTGAACGAGATGGGCGAGTGCCCGACGCTCGCCCACCGCGGGCGGCTGCTGAGCCAGTCGGGCGCGATCCTGGACTACCTCGTGCAGCGCACCGGGCGCTTCGGCTGGTCGAACGACGACGAGCGGCGCGAGGTGCTGCGCTGGCTGCTGTTCGACAACCACAAGTTCACCAGCTACATCGCGACCCACCGCTTCATGACCCATTTCATGAAGCAGGACAACGAGGTGACGAAGTTCTTCAATGCGCGCGCCGACGGCGCGCTCAAGATCGTCGACAGGCACCTCACCGGGCGCGAGTGGATCACGCTCGAGCGGCCGACGATCGCCGACCTCTCGATGGCCGGCTACATGTACTACGACGGCGAGCTGGGCTTCGATTTCGCGGCCTTGCCGGCGATCGCCGCCTGGCGCGAGCGCATCCGCAAGCTGCCCGGCTGGCGCGGGCCCTACGAGCTCATGCCGCGCGCGGCAATGTAGCCGAAGACCAGTGCGGGCCCGAGCGTGATGCCTGGCCCGGGGTAGGCGCCATCCATGATCGAGTTCATGTCGTTGCCGCAGGCGTACAGGCCCGGCAGCGGGCGGCCGCCGGCGTCGAGCACACGCGCCTCGCCGTTGGTCAGCAGGCCGGCCGAGGTGCCCAGGTCGCTCGGGTAGATACGGATCGCGAAATACGGCGCCGTTTCGATCGGGCGCATGCAGGGATTGGGCGCGTTGCGCGCGTCGCCCAGGAAGCGCTGGTAGGCGTCGCCGCCCAGGCCGAAGGCCGAGTCGACCCCGCGGCGCGCGTCTTCGTTGTAGCGCTCGACCGTGCGCACGAGGCCGACCGGGACGATTGCCAGCCGCGCCGCGAGCGCCTCGAGCGTCTCCGCACGCACCAGGTAGCCGCTCGCCAGGTGCGACGCGAGCGAGAGCGCGAACGGCCGCACCGCGCCCAGGCCGTATTGCCACAGGCTCCTGCGATCGCACAGCAGGAAGGCCGGATTTGCCGCCTCGCCGGCGCGCAGCATCGCCAGCACGAACTCGTGGTACGACACGGCTTCGCTTGTGAAGCGCGCGCCTTCGCGCGTGACTGCGATGATGCCGGGCTTGCCGCGGTCGGCGACGGTATGCGGGAACACCCCCTCGCTGCCGTCAGCGCGCCGGAAATGCGACACCGGGGCCCAGTAGGCGTTGTGCGAATTCGACTCGCCGATCGTTCCTCCCGCGGCGAGGCCGAGGCGGATCCCGTCGCCGCTGTCCTCGGCACACACCGGCGAATGGTGCGAAACCGCCGCCGGCAGGAGACTCGCGCGCAGCTCGGGGTCGTGCGAAAAGCCGCCGCCGGCGAGCACCACCCCGGCGCGCGCGCCGATCGTCTCGCGCCGACCGTGCGATTCGATCTCCACTCCGGCGGCGCGACCATCGCGCATCACGACGCCGACCACGCGCGCGTTGAGGCGCAGCGACACCTTCAGGTCGAGCGCCGACTTGAGCAGCCGCCCGACCAGCGCGTTGCCGAGCACCAGCCGCGTGCCGCGCGCCGCGAACATCCGCTGCCAGGCGTATTGCGCCACCAGGCGCGCGACGCGCGCCGCCGAGCGCGGCGAGGAAAGCATCGCGCGGAAGTGCGGCAGGTCCGGGCGCGCGATCATCATGCCGCCGAACAGCATGAATTCGGCCAGCGGCCAGCGCATCAGCGCGAAGTCGCGCCCCAGCAGCGCAGCGTCGAAATCGACCGGCTCGAGCACGCGCCCGCCGAGCGTCGCACCGGGCAGCTCCGGGTAGTAGTCCGGGTAGTTCGTCACCGGGCGCAGGCGCAGGGAGGTGTGCGACTCCAGGTACTCGATCGCTTCCGGCCCGCGCGCGAGGAAGGCCTCGCGCGCGGCCGGGTCGCGCGCAGGCGGCGCGCAGCGATCGAGGTAGCGGCGCGCGGCATCGACGCTGTCTTCGATCCCGGCCGCGGCCATCTTCGGGTTGGCCGGAATCCACACCATGCCGCCGGAGACGGCGGTGGTGCCGCCCACCAGCGGCGACTTCTCGAGCAGCAGCGTCGCCAGCCCCCCGGCCGCGGCAACGCAGGCCGCGCTGAGCCCGGCGGCACCCGCGCCGACGACGATCGCGTCGTAATCGCCGCCGGGCGGCGCGCTAGCCATCGCTCGGCGGCGTGGTGACGACGAAAAAGACGAGGTCGGCGAGGCCGGTGTTGTAGATCGCGTGCTCGACGCCCGGCGGGATGAAGATGCAGTCGTGCGCGCGCACCACCCTGCGTGCGCCGTCGAGCTCCATCAGGCCCTCGCCGCTCAGGATGTGGTAGATCTGCTCCTGCACCTTGTGCCGGTGCGGCGCGACGTAGCCCTTGGGCTGGTAGCTCGAGATGCGGAAGTCGAGGTGCCGCGTGGCGCAGTTCTGCGGCGTCATCAGCATCTTGGAATGGGCGTCGTAGTGCTCGGGCGGCGTTTCCCACATGACTTCGGCAATGTTGCGCACGACGGCTTCGGGCTTTACGCTCATGGCTTCCCTCCCTTCGAAACGGTCTTCATTCTAATGATGAATCGCAGGCGCCGGGCCCGCCGCGAGGACCTCGGCCTGACCAAGTCCGAGTTCGCACTCCTGCGGCGACTGCGCACGCCGGAAAAGATCCAGGATTTCCTGTTCGGGCTCAAGCAGAACTTCGAGCCGAATGGCGACTCCTGCCGGCCGGTGCGGGTGGTGCTGCGTGAGAGGAACGCGCACTGCATAGAGGGCGCGATGCTCGCCGCGGCCGCGCTCTGGATCCATGGCGAGCCGCCGCTGCTGATGGACCTGCGCGCGGTGCATGACTTCGACCACGTGGTCGCGCTGTTTCGGCGCAAGGGCCTGTGGGGCGCGATCTCCAAGACCAACGGCGCCTACCTGCGCTGGCGCGACCCGATCTACCGCAGCCTGCGCGAGCTCGCGATGTCCTATATGCACGAGTACTCCAACAAGCGCGAGTACAAGTCGCTGCGCGAGTACTCGGTGCCGTTCGACCTGCGCCGCGTCGATCCGGCGATCTGGGCGAGCGGCGAGAAGGACGCCTGGGAGGTGGGCGAGCTGCTGGAGGAGGTGCGTCACTTCTACCTGGTGACGCGCGCCCAGGCGCGCAAGCTCACCCGGCGCGACCCCTTCGAGCGCATGGTCGGCGCGCTGGTTCAGTACCGCAAGCCGAAGAAAAGACCGAAGAAGAAGCTCAGGAAAGGTTCTTCCTGAAGAAGGCGACGGTCCGCGACCAGGCGAGCTGCGCCGCCTCCTCGCGGTAGCGCGGCGTCGAATTGTTGTGGAAGCCGTGCTGCGTGCCCGGGTAGGAGTAGGCTTCGTAGCGCACGCCGTCCGCCTTGAGCGCCGCCTCATAGCCCGGCCACATGGCGTTGATGCGCGGGTCCTGGTCGGCGAAGTTCAGCAGCAGCGGCGCGCGGATCTGCGCCACCGCGTCGCGCGGCGGGGCCGCGCCGTAGAACGCCGCCCCCGCCTGCAGCTCCGGGCCAAGGGCGACCGCGAGCTGGTTCACCATCCCGCCGCCCCAGCAGAAACCCACCGCGCCCAGCTTGCCGTTCGACAGCGCGTGCGCCTTGAGCCAGCGCGCGCTGTTCACCATGTCGATGCGCAGCTTCGCCTGGTCGAGCTTCGCCTGCAGCTCGCGCCCGTCGTCGTCGTTGCCCGGGTAGCCCCCGACCGGCGCCAGGCCGTCGGGCGCGAGCGCAAGGAAGCCCTCCACCGCCAGGCGGCGCGCGACGTCCTCGACGTAGGGATTGAGCCCGCGGTTCTCGTGGATCACCAGCACGGCGGGGAACGGACCCTGCGCAGCCGAACGCACGAGATAGCCGCGCATCGTCCCCGAGTTGCCGCCGGGCGAGGGATAGGCCACATAACGCGCCTGGATTCGCGGATCGGTGAACGAGACCGTCTGCGCGCGCGCGTAGCGCGGCAGCAGCGCCTGCGCCATCGCCAGGCCGCCGGCGGTGACGAGTGCGGCCCGCTTGAGAAACTCGCGCCGGTCGATCCCGCCGTGGCAGTACTCGTCGTAGAGATCGTAGACTCGCTGGTCGATCGCGATATCCGTTGTCTCGCTCATGGCTCACCCCCGGGGCGATATACTCTCCTGCAGAGGAGGAAATTACCATGCGCCGAGCCGCGATTGTCTTCTCCCTGACGCTGCTGCTGTCCGCCTGCGCCACCTTCCAGGTCGGCGGCAACTTCGACCTCGCCGCGTTCCAGTCCCAGGTCCGGCGCGGCCAAACGACGCAGCCCGAGGTGCAGCGCATGCTCGGGGCGCCCGACGGCACCGGGGTGTCGGTCGAGACCGGCGGCGAGCGCTACACCCAGTGGACCTACTACTACGGCAGCGGCAGCCTCTCGGGCCCGTCCAACGCGCGGGTGAAGATGCTGCAGATCAAGTTCGATCAGTCCGGCGTGGTACGCGCCTACAACTGGACGGCCGACTCCAGATAGCGGAAAAATCCCTCCCGCTTCAGGCGCTTGACGCCTGTTACGTACGGTAACACTCGGTTTCAGACGCCCACCGGCGTCGGCTCGACAATGCTTCCGTGCCCGCAGTGCTGGGGCGGAATCAGAAGAAAGGAGCACAACATGAAACCGACCAAGCTCGTCATCGCAGCGCTCATCGGCGGCTCGCTGCTCGCGGCCGCGCCGGCCTTCGCCGACCCGGGTTACCGGCACGACCGGGATCGCTACGACCGCCACGACCGTTACGAGCGCCACGATCGTTACGAGCGCCACGGCCGTTACGACCGCGACGACAGGCGCGTAGTGGTGCGCCGGCCCGTCGTGGTGTACCGCGCGCCGGCGCGGGTCTATTACGCTCCGCCGGCGCGGGTCTATTACGCTCCGCCGGCGCCGGTCTACTACGCGCGCCCGGCGCCTGCCCCGGTCTATTACGGCTACGCCAGCCCCGCGGGCGCGGGAACGGTTGCCGGCGCGTTCGCCGGCGCGGTGATCGGCAGCCAGCTGGGCCACGGTCCCGACCGGATCGCGGGCGCGGCGTTCGGCAGCGTGCTGGGCGCGGCGATCGGCAGCCAGCTCGACTACGGCCGCTAGGCGATGCGCAGCTCCTCGTCGATCGGCTTGGCGGGGAAGTGGAACCGCACCGGGCCGTCGGGGAGCGCGTGCATGAACTGCTTCAGATAGGGATCCTCCGAGGAGGCGACCGCCTCGGGGGTCCCTTCCCCGACCACCACGCCGTCGGAGATGACGTAGATGTAGTCGACCACCTTGAGCGACTCGCTCACGTCGTAAGTGACAACGATCGAGGTCGTGCCGATGGCGTCGTTCAGCTTGCGCACCAGCTCGGCGATCACGTTGAGCGTGATCGGATCGAGGCCGGCGAAAGGCTCGTCGTACATGGTCAGCATCGGATCGGCCGCGATAGCGCGCGCGAGCGCGATGCGGCGCGACATGCCGCCCGAGAGGTCGGCCGGCATCAGGCCCTGCGCGCCGCGCAGGCCCACCGCCTGCAGCTTCATCAGCACCAGCTTGCGGATCAGCTCTTCCGGCAGCGCGTGGTGCTCGCGGATCGGGAAGGCGATGTTCTCGTACACCGACAGGTCGCTGAACAGGCCGCTGGTCTGGAACATCATTCCCATCTCGCGCCGCATGGCGTACAGCGCGTCGGTGCCGAGCTCGTGCACTACCTTGCCGTCGACCTTGATCCGGCCGCGCGAGGGCCGCAGCTGGCCGCCGATCAGTTTCAGCAGCGTCGTCTTGCCGCAGCCGCTCGCGCCGAGGATCGCGACCACCTTGCCGCGCGGGATCTTGAGGCTCAGGCCCTTGAAGATTTCGTGCTCGTTGTAGGCGAAGTGCAGGTCTTCGATTTCGACGATGTTGTCCGCGGACATGAAACGGAGTTTACCCCGGCCGGACAGCGCCGTTCGGTTGCAGCTTGACGCGCGCGCCGTCCTCCAGCGCATCCGAAGGGTAGACCACCACCGTTTCGCCTGGCTTGAGTCCCTGCTCGATCTGCGCCTCCTGGCCGTTGCGCCGCTCCAGCTTCAGCGGGCGCAGCACCGCGCGTCCGTCCTCGACCACGAACGCGGCCCAGTCCTTGCCGCGCCGGAACAGGGCGCCCACCGGCGCCTTGACCGCGTCCTCGGCACGGAAGGTGACGATGTGCGCCTCGACCCGGAAACCGTCGCCGATGGTCTGCACCTTGTCGAGCGGCTCGGCGAAATCGAGCACCACGTTGACCCGCTGCTCCTCGACCCCGAGCGCCGAAACCTTGGTGAACGCCGCCGGCTCGATGCGCCGCACGCGCGCCGCGAGCGGAGCAACGCCGTTGCCGAGCTCGATGCGCGCCGGCATCCCGGGGCGGATCGCCACGCCCTCTTCGGACAGCACGTCGACCACCGCCTCCAGGCTGCGCGGGTCGGCCACCTCGATCAGCGGCGCGCCGAGCGGCACCACGCCTTCGCTTTGCTGCACCACCTTGAGCACCGAGCCGGTGATCGGCGATTTCACTTCCCAGCTCGCGCCGACGATCTTTCCCGTGCTCTCGGCGCGGTAGCGCACCAGCGTGGCGCGCGCCTGCTCCACCTCGTGGATTGCCGCGTGCTCGGCGAACTTGGCCGCTTCCAGCCCCTTCTCGGCCGTGACCTGGGCCAGGCGCGCCTGCTCGAGCGCGTTGGCCGACACATAGCCCTCGTGCGAAAGCATCCTGGACCGATCGAGGTCGGAGCGCGTCTGCGCCAACTGCGCCTCGACCTTCTGCACCTCGGCCGCGGCGCGCAGGCGCTGCGCCTCGGCCGCGCCGACGCGCGCTTCGAGCTCGCGCACCGTGCGCGCGTCCTGAAAGGCAGGCATGCTCGGCGTCAGCACCGCCACCACCTGCCCCTCGCGCACCGGGTCGCCGGCCTTGAGTTCGATCCGCTCGACGCGCCCGGCGAGCGGCGCCGACACCACGTAGCGCTCGCGCACCCGCGTCTTGCCGTCATCGGACACGGTCTGCTCGAACGCGCCCCGCGTGACGAGCGCGGTCTCCACCAGCTGCGGCTGCGGCCGCAGCGCCCAGACCACCAGCGCCGCGAGCGCCGCGGCGGCGATTCCCAGCGCAATCTTGTTTCGCGTTCTCATTCTCGGGTCTTCAATACGCCGACGAGGTCGAGGTTGTCTATGCGGTTGCGCACGATGAGCGCGCTCGCCAGGCCCGCCGCGGCGACCGCCGCCCCGGCGTAGAGGTAGGTGGCGGGCAGGATCACCAGCGGAAACTCGATCACCTCCTCGCGCATCATGAGCGAGATCATAAACGCACACAGGCCGTAGCCGGCCAGGAAACCGAGCGGGATCGCGAGCGCGATCTCGAGCGCCAGCTCGCCCAGCAGCAGCACCGACACCTCGCCGCGCGTGAAGCCCAGCACCCTCAGGCTGGCGAGCTCCCAGGCGCGCTCCGCGAGCTGGATGCGCGCATTGTTGTAGACCACGCCAATGGCGATGATGGCCGCGAAAATTGTCAGCACCGTGGTGAAGAAGATGATGTTGCGGCCGCTGGTCGCGCGGAATGTGTCGATCAGCGTGCGGTTGACGATCACCAGCGCCGCGGCCGGAACCTGCTTCAGCCGCGCGAGCAGCGCGGGCTCCTGCGCGCGATCCACCAGCAGTCCCGCACCGGAGACCACGTTGCCCTCGCGTGCGAGTCGGTGCAGCTCGCCGATGCGCATGTAGGCGTTCATGCCCGCCATCTCGCGCACCGTGCCGGCCACGCGCAGCTCGGCCTTGATCCGCTTGCCTTCGAGCAGCTCGGCCGTCAGCGTGTCGCCCGGGCGCACGCCTAATCGGGTGGCCAGGCGCGTGGTCAGCAGCACGCCGCCCGGCACCGGTTTCACCTCGCGCAGCTCCGAGTCGAGGATGCGTTGCAGCCTGGCGTCGTCGGACAGGCCGGTGATGGCGGTGCGGTAGCTGCGGTGTCCGGCGCGCAGCCGCACCGGGATCACGCGCGTCACCTCGGCCGCTTTCACGCCCGGCAGGCGCTCGAGGTCCCAGCGCACCGAATCCGGCACCGCTTCGGGGAAGCCCAGGCTGACGTCGGCGCGCTGCACCTTGTTGAACTGGACGTCCATGAAGTACTCGACCGCGTCGGTCCAGAACGTTCCCGCGAGCAGGATCGCCACCGAGCCCGCGATGCCGAGCACGGTGATCGCGGCGCGCACCGGCTTGCGCTCGAGGTTGCGCAGGATCATCCGCTGCGCCGGACTGAACAGCGCGGCGTAGCCGAGGCGCTCGACCAGCAGCGGGCGGAAGTGCGCCGGCACGGCCGGGCGCATCGCCTCGGCCGCGCGCAGCCTGACCACGCCGCGGATCGCCGCCAGCGCTCCGCCGAAGGCCGCGGCCAGCGCCACCGCGGCGCCCTCCAGCGCGACCCAAGGCGGAAGCACGTACTCGAACTGCGGGAACTGGAAGAAATCGGTGTACAGCCCGGTCATCGCGTCGCCCAGCCAGGCGCCCAGCGCGAAGCCGACCGCCACCCCCAGCAGGACGATCGCGGAGGCGAATTTGAGGTAGTGCCAGGCGATGATCCGATCGTCGTAGCCGAGCGCCTTGAGCGCCGCGATCTCGCTGCGCTGGGCGTACACCTGCCGGTGCAGCACGACGTTCAGGATGAACGCCGCCACGAGCAGGAAGACCGCCGGCAGCACGATGCCCCAGATGCGCTGCTGGCTGATCTCCTGCGACACGATCTTGTCCGAGATCTGGTCCTCGCGCTGCACCGCGCCGACGCCGCCGTAGGGCTCAAGCAGCGCGTCGAGCGAGGCGATCACGCGCTGCAGCGAGGCGCCGCGCGAGGTCCTGAGCAGCGCCGAGTTGAACGCGCCCTGCATGTCGAACGCCGCGGCGAGCGTGTCGGCGTCGATCCACAATGCCGCGAACCATTCGTCGTCCGGCATGCCGCCGCCGCGCGTGGCGTAGATGAACTCGGGTGAGAGCACCGTGCCGACCACGGTCAGGCGCTCCAGCTTGCCGTTGAGCAGCACGCTCAGCCTGGCGCCGAGCGCGAGCTTGCGCGCCTCGTAGAAGCGCCGGTTCACGACCACCTCGCCCTTGGCGCCCGCGGCCGGCCAGCGCCCGCTCTTGAGGGTGAGCCGGTTCATTCCGGGCGGATGGAGGAAATCGAAACCGATCAGGCGCGCGATCATCGGCGGCTCGACGCCCTCGATCGAGAGCTGCGCGTCGCGCACCACGCGCGTTTCGACCTCGGTCACCCCAGGTATCGCGCGGATACGCTCGACCAGGGACGCCGGCACGCGCTTGGCGCTGGCGAACACCTGCGCGAAGCGCGCCGAGTCGTAGTAGTGCTGGCGCGAGCGCACCAGCGACTCGTGGGTCGAAAACGAGCCGATGAACGCGCCGATGCCGCAGGCGATGACCAGCGCGATCGACATTACCTGGGTCTTCATCGCCCACAGGTCGCGCACGAGCTTGCGGTCGAGCGCCTTCACCAGGAGATCTCCGCCGCGGTCAGCTTGCGCTCGGGCTTCGACTCGCCCACGATCCGCCCGTCGCCCAGGCGCAGCACGCGGTCGGCCATGCCGGCGATCGCCGCGTTGTGCGTGATCACCATCGCGGTCGTGCCGAGCTCGGCGTTGATCTTGGCGATCACCTCGAGCACCAGCTTGCCGGTCTGGTAGTCGAGCGCGCCGGTCGGCTCGTCGCACAGCAGCACCTCGGGCCGCTTCGCCACCGCGCGTGCGATCGCCACGCGCTGCTGCTCGCCGCCCGAGAGCTGCGAGGGAAAGTGATCGAGCCGCTCCCCCAGGCCGACCCAGGCAAGCGCCTCGTCGGGCGCCATCGGCTGCAGGGCGATATCGGTCACCAGCGCCACGTTCTCGCGCGCGGTGAGGCTGGGGATCAGGTTGTAGAACTGGAATACGAAGCCGACGTGCTCGCGCCGGTAGCGCGTGAGGTCCGCCTCCGAGGCGTGGGCGAGGTCGTGGTCGCCGAAGCGCACTTCGCCGCTGGTGGGGTTGTCGAGCCCGCCCAGGATGTTGAGCAGGGTCGACTTGCCGCTGCCCGAGGGCCCCAGCAGCACGATCAGCTCGCCGGGGCGGATCTCGAGGTCGACCCCGCGCAGCGCGTGCACCTCGGCCTCGCCCATGCGGTAGGTCTTGGTCAGCGCCCGGGCGCTGAAGACGGTCGGCATGGGACGAGCATAGGCGGGCACTGCCCCGCGCCGTTGACCTAGGTCAATCCGATCGGAAGCCCCGCACGTATGTGTAAGGAACGGCCTGCGGGGCCGACCAAGGTGAGAAGGAGAGCGACATGCAACGACGCACGATTCTGAGGGCCCTGGCGGCCGCGCCCCTGCTCGGCGCGGGCGCGCGCGCGCGCGCCGCAGGACCGAACGGAGGGACAAGCGTGGAACCGCCGCAGAAAGACTGGATGGCCCTCACGGATGCGCAGTGGAAGCAGCGGCTCACCGCCGCGCAGTACGACGTGCTGCGCCACGAGGGCACCGAGGCCGCGGGCAGCAGCCCGCTCAACCACGAGATGCGCCCCGGGGTGTTCGCCTGCGCGGGATGCGGTCT
This sequence comes from uncultured beta proteobacterium, assembly GCA_963811085.1. GTDB lineage: Bacteria > Pseudomonadota > Gammaproteobacteria > Burkholderiales > SG8-39 > DAHVFK01. The sequence continues at coordinate 595,907 of CAWEPV010000003.1, forward strand.
GCCGCTGTTCAGCTCAGCAATGAAATACGACAGCGGCACCGGCTGGCCGAGCTTCTTCAGCCACATTCCGGGCGCAGTTCAAACGAAGCGCGATTTCAGGCTGGTCTGGCCGCGCACCGAATACCACTGCGCACGCTGCGGCGGCCACCAAGGCCACGTGTTCGACGACGGCCCGCCGCCGACCGGCAAGCGCTGGTGCAACAACGGGGTGGCGCTCTCGTTCCTGCCGAAAGCGGCTTGAGCCGGCGCTAGCGGTTGCGCCTGCCCTTGGTGAGGCTCGGATCCCAGGGCTGGCGGGGGCCCGAGTGCGTCTGGTTCATCCGTTCGCGCTCGCGCTTTCTCTTTTCGCGCGCCGGCAGCACAACCACCCAGTACAGCACGACCGCGATCACGGCGACGATGACGCCGAGCTCGAGCAGATCCATTCCGTCGCTCACTCGCAAGCCCTCACACTAATCCGGATGTTAAGAATTCATATCCCGCGGGGGGCCCCGGCTCAAGAACATTTACCAACTGTTGCAATGCTTGCTCCAGCCTTGCGGCGCCGTGCGCCCCGTAGAATGCGCGCATGCCGAGCCATGATCCGCACCCGTACGCAGGCCTCACGCCCGACGTGGTGCTCGATGCGATCGAGAGCACGGGCCTGCGCTGCGACGGGCGCCAGCTCGCACTCAACAGCTACGAGAACCGGGTCTATCAGGTCGGCATCGAGGACGGCGCACCGGTGGTGGCCAAGTTCTACCGCCCGGGACGCTGGAGCAACGCGCAGATTCTCGAGGAGCACGCGTTCGTGCGCGAACTGGCCGAGCGCGAGATCCCCGTGGTCGCGCCGCTCGAGATCGCTGCCGCGACGCTGAACGAGTTCGGCGGCTACCGCTTCGCGGTCTACCCGCGGCGCGGCGGGCGCGCGCCCGAGCTCGAGGACAGCAAGACCCTGGAGTGGATCGGCCGCTTCATCGGGCGCATCCACGCCGTGGGCGCGCTGCGGCCGTTCGCCGCGCGCCCGGCGCTCGACGTCGAGAGCTTCGGCCTCGAGCCGCGCGACTGGCTGCTCGCGCACGGATTCGTTCCGCCGGACCTGCTCGATGCCTGGACCAGCGTCGCCGCGCTCGCGCTCGAGGGCGTGCGGCGCTGCTACGAGCGCGCCGGCGGCGTCACGACACTGCGGCTGCACGGCGACTGCCACGCCGGCAACATGCTTTGGACCGACGACGGGCCGCATTTCGTCGATTTCGACGACAGCCGCAGCGGGCCCGCGATGCAGGATCTGTGGATGCTGCTGCCGGGGGGGCGCGCGGAAATGGCCGCCAGCCTGGCCGACGTGCTGGCCGGCTACGAGAGCTTTCGCGAGCTCGACCGGCGCGAGCTGCACCTGATCGAGGCGCTGCGCACGCTGCGCCTGCTGCATTATTCCGCCTGGATCGCCAGGCGCTGGGACGACCCCGCGTTTCCCGCGGCGTTTTCCTGGTTCAACACCCAGCGCTACTGGCAGGACCGCATCCTCGAGCTGCGCGAGCAGGTCGCGCTGATGGACGAGCCGCCGCTCACGGTATGAGACGGCACGCTTGCGGGACCCGGACTGCTCGGCTACTGTTTGGGAGAACGTCCACAAGAACGAGAAAGTGGCGCTGAACCAGCCGCTGAACCAGAAACGACAGCCGATTCTGAGCATCGAGCAGGAGGAGCTGCGCGGCATCTCGCGCACCGTGGCCGAGATCGAGTGGCTGCTGCTGATCCTGGTGCTGCTGTACCTGACTTTCGGCGGGCCGCCCGCCGACAGCGAGCCCGCGATCTCCTCGGCGCTGTTCTTCTTCGCCGCGTTCGTGATGAGCTTCCGCTACACGAACTTCTATCGCGCCGAGACGCGCTGGAAGATCGGCATCGAGACCGTCGCGATGCTGGCGTTCATCACCTGGGTGCTGCTGTTCACCGGCCGCATCGCGAGCCCCCTGGTCAACACCTACCTGTTGGTGGTGATCACCAGCGCGCTCGCACTCGGCAAGACCGTCACCATGATCGAGACCGCGGTCATCGCGCTATGCTACGTCGCGCTCAGCGGGCACTGGACGGGGGGCGCGCTGCCCGCGCTGGCCGAGGTCGGCGCGCTCGCGGCAACCTTCGCGCCTGTGGTGCTGGTGGCCTACGTGACCACCATGTTCTCGGCCGACATCCGCTACGGGCTGAACAAGGCGAAGCTGCTGTCGGAGACCGATGAGCTGACTGGGCTGTACAACATGCGCGGCTTCGCGATCGTGGCCGACCGCAGCTTCGGCCAGGCGCTGCGCTACGAGCGCCCCGCCACGGTGCTGATGATCGACGCGGACAACCTGAAGACGGTCAACGACACGCTCGGGCACGAGGCCGGCAACGAGCTGCTGCGCCAGCTCGCGCAGTGCATCCAGGGCGAGCTGCGCTACACCGACGTTTCGGCGCGCTACGGCGGCGACGAGTTCATCGTGCTGCTGCCCGAGACCCCGCTCAAGGGCGCGCTCGACGTCGCCGAGCGGATCCGCAAGACGGTCATGGCGACGTCGCCGACCGTGCGCGGCGCGCGCATCGAATCGAGCGTCAGCATCGGCGTGGCCGGCTTCCCCGCCGACGGGCGCAACCTCGACGCCATCGTGGCGCAGGCGGACCGCGCGATGTACCAGGCCAAGCAGCAGGGCAAGAACAGCATCGTCGCGGCGACGCCTCCCGGCGAGGGGGTGCGGGGGTAAGACGACTCTCACCCCCGCGTCACTAGAGCGTCCACTCGACGTACGTATAGATGTAGTTCGAGCCGCCGTTGACGTCGCCGAACAGCTGCGAGCTGCCGAAAATCCCGGAGCGGTGGGTCACCCCGAAGCCGAAGTAGGCGTCGCGCAGCGACCGTTTGCCGATCAGGTCGCCGATGCTGACGTCGATGCTCGGATCGAGATAGTTGAGCAGGTACGAGGTGCCGCGGCCGCGCCGCGCCTGGTCGCGCGCCTCGACGTACGGTATGCGCTGCGCGTACGACAGGCCGGTGCCGAAGCCCACGCGCGTGCGCACCCGATCGCTCCAGGGAAAACCGTACCAATAGCCCTTGACGTAGGCGTTGAACTGCCACGAGTCGGGCTGCAGGCCGCGCTCGTCGTGGTGCAGCAGGCCGACATAGCCGACGATATCGACCGGCCAACCGTTCAGCCGCTGCACGAGGGTGCGCCCGATCTCGATCCCGGCGACGCGGGTCCGGTCGGGCGTGTCGGTCGAGGTACAGCGCAGTTCCATGATCGGCAGCAGATTGCAGCCGCTCGACTTTCCGACCAGCAGCTTCACGATCAGCGGCTTGCCGCCGGGCGCAAAGGCCTCGTGCTGCGGGGAGAAGTCGTAGGCCGCACCCGCCATGGCCGTGATCTCCATCCGGTCCCTGACGATCGGGCTGTCGCGCACCTCGCTCGACCAGCGCGTCGCCGAGACCCCGGCCAGCAGGCGCCAGCGCTCGGTCAGGCGGTACGAGCCGTACAGCCCGGCCTCGTTGTTGAAGCCGGCGCCGGCCTGGTAAGCCGGGCGGGTGGGCGTGGCTTCGTCCGGGCGCACGCCGTAGTAGTAGTCGTTCAGCCGCGCGCTGCGCAGCGAGACCATGACGTAGGGCCGCAGCCACAGCCGCCCGCGCCGCCAGTCGTAGTTGTAGCCCAGGCGCAGTTCGTTGCCGCCCGAGCTGTGGCTCACGTCGCGTAGCGCCTCGCCGAACACCGTGCCCCAGCGAAAGCGCCGCTCGTAGCCCACCCCGGCGTCCAGCCCCGGGCCGCGGTAGGCCATCCCGGCCAGGCTCGAGGGAATCCGGTCGGAGGGAAAGCCCTCGAAGCGGTGGGTGAGGAAAAGGTCGAAGCCGTCGCCCCGCTCGCGATCGAACTTGAAGCCGACGCGGTAGGCGTGCAGGTAGAAGTGCCGGTTCTCGTACAGGTACAGCGGCACCAGGTCGTTGCGCACTCCGCCGTCGACGTAAGGCGAGCGCGTCACGGTCGCGGCAATGCCCACGCCGGCGCCGCCGTCGGTCTCGACCAGGCCCACCAGCGGGTCGCTCGTGGCGCAGGCGAGCGGCGCGGCGAGCCAGAGGCCCGCGGCGGCGGCGATCAGGGTCGCGCGGCGCATGCTCATCCCGGCAGGTCGTCCAGCGCGCGCTCGAGGTGCGCGACCTCGGCCCAGGCGGCGACGCGCCACTCGCCGGGGGTCGCCTCGACGCGGTTGAGCGCCGCGTTCGGGATCTCGAAATCGCGCGGCGATGACAGCGTCATGCCGGCCGCGCGGCGGTAGACCATCTCGAGCACGCCGCCGTGCGTGAAAACGAGGATGCTGCGGCCCGCGTGGCGCTCGACCAGCGCGGCGACGCATGCCAGCGAGCGCGCGGCGAACGCCTTGAGGCTCTCCCCGCTGCCGAAATCGAAATCGGGGTCCTTGTCGCGGAAGCGCGCGTACTCGGCGGGATAGCGCTCGCGCACCTCGAGATAGGTGTGGCGCTCGAACATGCCGTAGTGGCGCTCGCGCAGCGCCGCGTCGAGCGCCACCGGCGCGCCCAGGCGCTCGGCCGTGGGTGCGGCGGTCTGGCGCACCCGCGTCAGGTCGCTCGCGTAGATCGCGTCGAAGCGCTCGCCGGCGAGCGCCGCCGCGACCGCGCGCGCCTGCGCGTGCCCGACTTCGCTCAGCGGCACGTCGAGCTGCCCCTGGACGCGGCCTTCCGCGTTCCACGCCGTCTCGCCGTGCCGCACCAGGCAAAGGCGGGTCACGCTCACGCCAGCGCCTCCGGGTTGAGCACGCGCAGCGGCTTGCCGTCGAGCCAGGCCTCGACGTTTTCCACCGTGTCGGCGTAGAACGCGTGCATCACGTCCATGCTGACGTAGCCCAGGTGCGGCGAAAGCGTCACGTTGTCCAGCCGCCGCAACGGATGGTCGGCGGGCAGCGGCTCGCGGTCGTAGACGTCGAGCGCGGCGTGCCCTGGGCGGCCGCTCTCGAGCGCCGCGAGCAGCGCGGCTTCGTCCACGATCGGCCCGCGCGAGGTGTTGACCAGGATCGAACTCGGCTTCATACGCGCGAGCTCCGCCGCGCTTACCAGGCCGCGCGTGCGCTCGCCCAGCACCAGGTGGATGCTCAGCACGTCCGAGGTCTCGAACAGCTGCTCCTTGCCGAGCAGCGTCGCGCCGGCGGCGGCGGCCCGCTCGCGGGTCAGGTTCGGGCTCCAGGCCGCGACCTGCATGCCGAACGCGGCGCCGATGCGCGCCATGCGCGCACCGAGCTTGCCCAGCCCGAGCAGCCCCAGGCGCCGGCCCTCGAGCACCATGCCCCCGGCGACGCCCTGGTGCCAGCCCCCGGCGCGCATGCCGCGCTCGGCCCTGCCGAGGTCGCGCGCGGCCGCGATGATCAGCCCCCAGGCGAGCTCGCTGGTCGAGGCACCGGTGTCGCCGCCGCGCGTGTGGCTTACCGGGACGCCGCGCTCGGCGCAGGCGCCGGCGTCCAGGCTCGGCGCGCGCACGCCGGTCAGCGTCACGAGCTTGAGCCTGGGCAGGCGCTCGATGAGGCTGCGCGGAAACGGCGTGCGCTCGCGCATCAGGCACACGATTTCGAACGCCGCCAGCCGCGCGGCAGCCTCCTCCTCGGAAGCGAACGCGTCGTGGAACACGCTGACCTCGACGCCGCGTCGGCGCAGCCGCTCCCAGTCGGCCGATGGCAGGGCGAGATGCTGATAATCGTCGAGGATGGCGAGGTTCAAAGTGAGAGGCAGGTGGCGTCAGGCGGTGCGCAGTCCGGCAATTCTAACGATTCCGACGGCGATCAGGGGCAGCGCGAGCCCGATCAGCGTGGCGCTGATCAGCAGCACGCCCACGTCGCTGTAGTCCGCGCGCACCAGGACCGCCTGGGTCGCGTGGTCGCGCACCTCGCGCGTGACGATGAAGATCCGGTTCAGATACTCGGTGCCGAGCTGCGCCGCCGACAGCGCCAGGTTCGCAAACGAGGCCATGACCGCGAAGTAGGTCGCCTTGAGGTGCGCCGGCGCGGAATTGGCGATCCAGGCCAGCATCGGGATCATCGCGATCTGTCCCAGCGGCGACTCGAGCGCGGTGTCGACCAGCGCGATGAAGCGCGCGCCGACCAGGCCGCCGGTGTGCGCCGCGGTCCACTGGTGCAGGCCGTAGAACATGCCGATGATCGGCAGCCCGAGCGCGGCGCCGGCGAAGGTCAGCATGACGATGATCTGCGAGATCGACTTCTCCGCCATGTAGCGGCGAAAGATGAACATCCCCGCCAGCGTCAGCGCCGAGGCGATGAGCGACAGCTCGGCCAGGAAGGCCTGGTCGAAGTGCAGCCGATCGATCATCCACCAGGTCGAGCCCGCCCCGGGGCCGGGCATGGCGCGGAACACGAACAGCACCAGCGCGGTGGCGACCAGCACCTCGCGCGCGGCGGGCTCGAGCTCGCGCGCCAGCCGCCAGAGCAAGAAGAGCAGGACGCCGAGCGAGCCCGAAAAGATGATTTCCTTCGCAAAGCGCAATTCGGACAGGCCCACGCTTACCGTGATCACCGCGAAGACCAGGCTGCCACCGAGGACCCACCAGTTCGGCGTCGTCTTCTCCTCGCCGTGCACCGCGAGCAGCCGCTCGATCTCCGCTTCGGCGCGGCCCTGGCGGCGCAGGCGCGCCCACTGCCTGCGCCGCAGCAGCGCGGCCAGCGCCACGCCCAGCAGCGAGACCGCGGGGATGATCAGCGCCAGCTTGTAAATCTGCGCGTACAGCAGCGCCTTGTGCGCCTGCGGCAGCTTGTCGGCGCCCTGGAACAGGATCACGTTGGCGAGCGCCACCAGCACGCTGCCGCCGATGATCGCGACCCGTCCGAGCGTCTGCATGGTGGTGTGCATCAGCTTGCGCTGCGCGGCGTCGTAGGGCCGCCCCTGCGGGTCGACGCGCGGCACCGCCTCGACCGTCATCGCGTCGGCCACCGCGTCCTGCACCATGTAGCCGGTGGGGCCGAGCAGTGTCGCGAGCACGAACCAGTGCGCGACCGGCATCACGGCGCGCATCGCCGCGGTGTGCTCGATCAAGCCCACCATGATCAGCAGGCCCGCCGCGATCAGCCCGGCGCCCAGATACACCAGCCAGGCCTTCCAGCGCCAGATCAGGTCGACCAGATGCCCGACCGGCATCTTGAGCGCCCACGGGATGCCGGCCCAGAAGCCGAGCGCGGCGAGGAACGCGGCCGACAGGCCTAGGTACTCCTTGACGAAGAAGGTGCCGACGATGCCGGTCAGGCCGGAGATGCCCGCCGCCAGGTAGACCATGAGCGGCGGCAGGTAGGACAGCCGCAGCTCGCGTCCGAGCTCCAGAACGTTGCGCGCGAACCAGCGCGCCGTGCGCTCAGAAATTGACGTTGTTGCCGCCCTTGAGCTTGAGCATCTGGCGCGCGTCGGCCGGCGTGGCCACCGTCAGCCCCAACTCCTCGAGGATGCGGCGCACCTTCGTCACCTGCTCGGCGTTCGAGCGCGCGAGCTGGCCCTTGCCGATCCACAGGCTGTCCTCCAGGCCGACGCGCACGTTGCCGCCCATCACCGCCGAGAGCGCCGCGATCTGCATCTGGTTGCGCCCGGCGCCGAGCACCGACCACAGGTAGGCATCGCCGAACAGGCGGTCGGCGGTGCGCTTCATGTGCAGCACGTCCTCGGCGTGCGCCCCGATGCCGCCGCGGATGCCGAACACCGACTGGATGAAAAGCGGCGGCTTGAGCAGCCCGCGGTCGAGGAAGTGCGCCGCGCTGTACAGGTGCCCGATGTCGTAGCACTCGATCTCGAAGCGCGTCGCGTTGTCGCCGCACGAGCGCAGGATGTGGGCGATGTCCTTGAAGGTGTTCTTGAAGATGCGGTCGTCGCTCTCGGCCAGGTAGGGCTTTTCCCAGGCGTACTTGAACTCCTTGTAGCGGCCCAGCATCTCGTACAGGCCGAAGTTCATCGACCCCATGTTGAGCGAGGCGACTTCCGGCTTGAGCCGCGCCGCCGGCTCGAGCCGCTCCTCGACCGACATGGTCGGCGCGCCGCCGGTGGTCAGGTTGATCACCACGTCGCAACTGCCCTTGATCAGCGGCAGGAAGCGCCGGAACATCTCCGGGTCCTGCGTCGGGCGGCCGTCCTCGGGCATACGCGCGTGCAGGTGCACGATCGCGGCGCCCGCCTGCGCCGCCCCGACCGCGGCTTCCGCGATCTCGTCGGGCGAGATCGGCAGGTGCGGAGACATCGTGGGAGTGTGGATCGCGCCGGTGACGGCGCAGGTGATGATGACCTTGCCCTGGGCTGCAGCCATGGAAGCCTCCCTCCGTTGTCGTTTCTTGTTCCTATACCATGTAACGCACGCCGCCGCAGACCGAGATCGACTGTCCGCTGATGTGCCGGCCAGCCTCGCTGGCCAGAAACAGCGCGGTGTTCGCCACGTCCTGCGCGCTGACCATGGTGCGCAGGCTGACGCTCTCGAGCAGGCGGCGCCGCATCTCGTCGTTGGAAATCCCGAGCCCCTTGGCCTTCGCCTCGATCACCCGCTCGACCCGCTCGCCCTCCACCACCCCGGGCTGGATGCAGTTCACCCGCACGCCGTCGGGGCCGGCCTCGGCCGCGAGGCTCTCGCTGAAGCCGACCACGGCCCACTTCGCCGCGGCGTAGGGCGTGCGCAACGCGAAGCCGAGCCGCCCCGCGATCGACGACAGATTGATGATGCTGCCGCCGCCAGCCGCCTTGAGCATCGGCATCGCGCGCCGGGTGCAGTAGAACATGCCGTTCAGATCGACCGCGATGCAGCGTTCCCAGTCCTCGGGGCGGATGTCCTCGACTTTCGCGGTCGGCCCGGCGACGCCGGCGTTGTTGACCAGCACGTCAAGCCCGCCGAGCTCGCGCGCGACGTCGCCGAACAGGCGCTCGACGTCGGCGACGCGGGAGACGTCGGCCAGCGTGCGGCCGATGGCGGGCGTTTCGCGCCCGAGGCGATCGAGCGCGGCCGTGTCGACATCGCACACATGCACACGAGCGCCGTGCTCGAGAAACGTCCTGGCGATCACCTGGCCGATCCCCGCCGCACCGGCGGTGACCAGCACCCGCTGTCCCTGCATCGACGTCTGCATGAAATTATCTCCCCGTCCGGATGATACCGCGCCGGCGCGCACGCTAGAATCCGGCCACCATGACCAAGACCACCCTCACCGGCCGCAGCGCATTCCTGCAACTCCTGCTCGACGAAGGCGTGAGCCACATGTTCGGCAATCCCGGCACCACCGAGCTGCCGATCATGGAGGTGATGCCCGATTACCCGCAGCTCAAGTACGTGCTCGGCTTGTACGAGTCGGTGGTGGTCGGCATGGCCGACGGCTACGCGCGCGCTTCGAACAAGCTCGCCGCCTGCAACGTGCACGTTGCGCCCGGGCTGGGCAACGCGATGGGCGCGCTCTATAACGCGAAGTTCTCCGGCTCGCCGCTGATCCTTACCGCCGGCCAGCAGGAGCAGGGCCACGGCCTGCTCGAGCCGCTGCTGTACGCGCCGCTGGTGCCGATCGCGCAGCCGCTCGTCAAGTGGGCGGTCGAGGTGACGCGCGCCGCCGACCTGCCGCTCGTCGTGCGGCGCGCGGCGAAGATCGCGCTCACCCCGCCCACCGGGCCGGTCTTCATTTCGCTGCCGGGCGACGTGCTGGAGCAGGAACTCGAGTTCGCGCCCGCGGCGCCGACCCGGGTCGACGCGCACAACCGGCCCTCGGACGAGGCGCTGGCGCGCATCGCCGCCAGGCTGCTCGCGGCGAACAACCCGGTGATCCTCGCCGGCCACGAACTGTCGATCCACGACGCCTTCGCCGAGGCGGCCGAGCTGGCCGAACTGCTCGGCGCCGGCGTGTACCAGCAGACCGTCCCCTACGGCGCGACGTTCCCGAGCGAGCACCGCGCCTACCTCGGCGCGCTGACGCGCAACCAGAAAGCCGTGCGCGACGCGCTCGCGCCGTTCGATCTCGCGCTCTGCCTCGGCGCGGACCTGCTGCGCATGTCGGTCTACAGCCCGGTCGATCCGCTGCCCGAGGGCATGCCGGTGGTGCACGTCAGCGAGCGCGACTGGGAGCTGGGCAAGAACCATCCGACCGAGTTCGCCGTGCAGGCCAACGTGAAGCGAGACGCTGCGCGCGCTGCTGCCGCTGCTGCGCGCCGCGCGCCCGGCCGCCGCCGCGCAGCGCCTGGCCGCGCTCGCGCCGCGCAACTGGTCGGCGCAGCGCGACAAGGCGCGCGTCGCCGCGCTCGAGGCCGCGGAGGAGAAGCCGATCGACCCGCGCTACCTGATGCTGCGCCTGGCCGAGGGGCTGCCGAAGGACGCCGTGGTGGTCGAGGAGGCGCTCACCTCGGCCAACAGCCTGCCCGCCTTCCTTGCCCTGCGCGACCCGAAGAGCTACTACGGCCTGGCGAGCGGCGGTCTCGGCTTCGCGCTGCCGGGCGCGGTCGGCGTCAGCCTCGCGCTGCCCGACCGCCCCGTGGTCGCGCTGGTCGGCGACGGCAGCGCGATGTACGGCGTGCAGGCGCTGTGGACCGCGGCGCACGAGAAGCTGCCGGTGACCTACGTCATCACCAACAACCGCAGCTACCGCATCCTCAAGGAACGGCTGATCTCGATGCGCCACAGCGACAAGTTCATCGGCATGGACATCCGCGAGCCATCGATCGACTACTGCGCGCTCGCGCAGTCGATGGGCGTGCCCGCCAGGCGCGTGGTCGAGCCGCAGGACTTCGCGCCCGCGCTGCGCGAGGCGGTCGCGAGCGGCGGCCCACGCCTGCTCGAAGTGATGGTCGCCGACGGCTTCGGCGGCTGACGCGCACGAGTTCACGCGTACATCCCGTTACACACGGTTGCAGCCGCCGCGCTCCCGCGCGGGTTGAATGGGTACGTGCCGGACGCGCAAGCGCCGGCCGATTCCAGTTCAATCATCGGGAGACTGAAGATGCTTAAGAAGCTGATCTATGTTGCAACTGCCTCGGTGCTGCTCGCGGCGAGCAGCGCGTCTTTCGCGCAGCCGTCGCAGGGCGGCGACGTCCGCCACGACACGCGCGGCATCCGGCACGACCGGCACGACGTGCGGCACGACCGGCGCGACATGCGGCACGACCGCCGCGCGCTGCGGCATGAAAGGCGGGAAGGCGACGCCAGGGGCGTGCGCGCCGCGCGGCGCGACCTGCGCGGCGACCGCGCCGAGCGCCGCGGCGACAGGCACGATCTGCGCGCCGACCGCCGCGACCGCCGGCACGACATCCGCCAGGCGCGTCGCTAGCCGCAACGCCCGCGCGGGTCGCGCAAAGCGCGTCTTGCGCGGGCGCTACTTCCGGTCGGGATAGCTGACCGCCATCCCCGCGCGCACGTCCTGCTGGATGCCGTACTGGGCGAACGGATAGCGAAAGCCGTTCTTCGCCAGCGCCTGCATGCCGGCGAGCGCCTGCTCGAGCTTCTCGGGCGGCAGCGCCATCAGCAGCTCGTCGTCCAGCACCCCGCCGTAGCGCCGCTCGGCGAAGCACGGGATCGACAGGCTCGGCTCGCGCGTGGCGAGCGCGCGGCCCCACGAGTCCGCGCAGGAGGACTCGCCCACCACGCTCCAGTCGAAGCGCTTGTAGCCCGCCCACTGCAGGCCGTTGATGAAGTAGATCATCGCTCCCGGCGTGGCGTAGAACAGCGCGATGTCGGGCGGGTCGAGCCTGCCGGCCGCCAGCGGCGAGACCGCGAGCGCAGCGTATTTTCCTTTCGGCACCAGGTTCATCGCCGCCTGGTGGCGGCCGGCGTCCTCGAGCGTGGCGAACCAGACCCCGACCATGTGCTGCCCCGAGCGCCATTTCTCGTCCTGCCCGCCCAGCCCCACCACCGAGCGGCACTGGTCGCCGACCAGGTCCTCGGCCGTGACGCCGACCGTCCAGCCCAGGCGCGCGGCCTGCGCCACGACCTGGTCCAGGGTGTGAACCGATTTGGGCCGCCTGATCTTCGGCACCGCCTCCATCTCCTCGCGCGCGGCGAACAGCTTCATGCCGAACGGCACCGCGCGCAGCCTGAGCAGGTGCTCGAGCTCCGCGGCGAGCTTCGGCCAGTCTCGTGTGCTCATATCGGTTTAGGGAATTCTTAAGGTTTCGTTAGGGGACATTTAGCAACGCGCCGCGCGCGCCGCCGCTACAGTTCGCCCGTCAATTTCACACGGGAGGACAGCATGGCTCAAACGGTACTCAAGCTCAAGCCGCGGGCGCAGCCCGCCGAAGGGCGCTACGATATGTACGCGCAGATCCACAAGGGCTTGCGCAGCTTCATGGCGGACACGCTGTTCAGGATCGGGCGTCTCGACGCCTGGGACGAGGTCGAGGTTGCCGAGGGCGCGGCGCAGCTGCGCGGCTTGCTCGCGCTTTGCCGCGCGCATCTCGAGCACGAAAACGACTTCGTGCACCCGGCGATGGAAGCGCGCCGGCCGGGCTCGGCGTCGCAGGCGGCGCGCGATCACGTCCACCACCTGCACTCGATCGAGGCGCTCGAAGCGGAGCTCGGCGCGCTGGAGCGTGCCGAAGGCAGCGCGCGCGCGTGCGCCGCGCTGGAGCTCTACCGCGGGCTGGCGCTGTTCGTGGCCGAGAACCTCGAGCACATGCACCACGAGGAGACCGAGCACAACGCGGTGCTGTGGAGCGCCTACTGCGACGACGAGCTGGCAGCGATCGAGCGCGCGCTGGTGGCGTCGATCGCGCCGGACGAGATGGCGGCGGTGGCGCGCTGGATGCTGCCCGCGATGAGCGCGCCCGAGCGCGCGGCGAAGCTCACGGAGATGCGTCCCGCGCTGCCACCCCAGGCCTTCGCCGGCATCCTCGCGATGCTAAAGGCGCAGCTCTCCGAGCGCGACTGGTACAAGCTCGGTGCGGCGCTCGGGCCGGACGCCTAGGCGGGCAATTCGACCAGCTTGAAGGGGCGCGCGACGACGAGCCGGAACCGTCCGCGCCCCGTTTTCTCGATGCGCAGGAACTCGCAGCGCTCGGCCAGTCGGCGCGAGAGCAGGATCAGGCGCGCCTCGAGGTTGTCGCTCACGTCCGGCAGCCGGATCGAGGCATCGAGCCGCAGCTCGCGGTTGGTGAACTCGCTGCGCTGCTCGCGGCCGTAGTCGCGCAACAGCTTGCAGAAGATCGCTCCCGCGACGCCCTTGATCAGGTAGTCGTCGCCGATGAACACGCTGCCGTCGGCCGCGTAGTGCCGGATCGGCACCGGCGTGCCGCCCGGCGGTGTCGCGCGCGCCGCGGCCGGGACCTCATCCTGGCTCTCGGCCGCCTCCTGCAGCAGGCGCGCCACCATCCCGGTCTGGGTCGCGAGCGCGACCAGCGCGTCCTCGTCGTCGTAACCGAAGCGCATGTCGTCCGCGCTCTCGACGTACAGCACTCCCAGCAGGCGCTCGCCCGCGGTCACCGGCACCGCGAGCTGGCTGCGCGAATCGGCCAGCCCGGGCAACGGGATCATAGTCTCGAGCATGTCGCCCATGCCCTCGGCCGCCGCGCGCTCGCGGATCGCCTGGCCGTAGGTGTAGTCGGAGGTCATGTGCGAGATGCGGATCGGCGTGCGTTCGCGCGCCGCGACACCGATCACGCCGCAACCGAGCGGGATCTCCGAGCCCACACCGGAGGCCGGGTAGCCGCGGCTGGCGACGGTGTAGAGGCGCGCACCGGCGCCGTCGGGCACCAGCACCATCGCGTGGCCGATGCCGAACACCTCGTCCAGACAGGCGAGCAGCTCGTCCAGCAGCCCTCCCAGGTCGGCACAGCGCGTGAGCCGCTCGCTGCAGCTGCGCAGCGCGGCGAGCAGGTTGCGCCGCGGCGGCGCGGGCGTCTCGCGCCCCGCAACGCGCTCGATGCCGCACACGCGGTAAACGTCCGAGCCTCGCAGCCGGAACACGCCGCTCATGCCGGTGTGCGACGCGATGCCGGCGAGCTTGGCCTTCATGCGCTCGAACAGGGGCCCCTCGGTTTCGGTGCGCAGGTACTCGAGCGCGAGCCGGTACTGCGCCGCCGTGCGCGGGTCGATCACCGCCACTGTCGCGCGCGGGTTGGCTAGCACGTTCTCGCGCGTCTTGTTGAAGAACTGGAACGACAGCGCGACGTGCCCACCGTCGATGTAGTACACCTGCGAAACGTAGCTCACGTTCGGCGTGCCGTCCGCGGCCAGGGTCGCCACCACGGCGGGGATCGCGCCCTCCAGGCAGTCGCGGATCGAGTCGATCGAAAGCGTCACGGTGCGGGCCGCAGCGGGGCGCCGGCGCCCGGGCCGGGCGTCTGGCTGAACGCGGACGAAGGCGTGAACGAGACCACAGCGAGATCGGATTCGTCCAGCCACAGCAGCGCGCGCGCGAGCGCGCCGTGGTAGCCGAGCGGCTCGAGCTCGGCGGCGAAGGCCTCGACGTAGCGCCCGACCGCCTCGAAGTCGCCCGCCGCGGGCGCGCCGACCGACGCGTCGGCGCCCTTGAGCTGCACCGTGCGGTGGCTGCTCGGCAGGCTGAACACCGCCGCCACCGCGCGCGTGGCGCGCACCGCGTCGATCAGCACCCCCGATTTCGAGCGCGCGAGGTAAAGCGCGATGCGGCCCCTGTCCGCCGCCACTCGGCAGCCCGAGGCGCGCGCGAGCACCGGCAGCCCGCCCGCGCCGCGCGAGGCGGCGCTGATCGACACCGCGCCCAGCACGAAGGCGCAGGTGCTCTCGTCCAGCAGGGGCGGCGCACTCATGGCCCGGAATTGAACCACGAAGCCGCGCCGCTTGTAATACACTGCGCGACGCATGATCGCCTATACCCTACGCGCGGATGCCGGACGCGCGCTGCTCGAGCGGCGCGAGGCGCCGGCGCCCGAGCCCGGCGCGGGCCAGATCCTGGTGCGCGTGCGGGCCGCGGGCCTCAACCGCGGCGAGCTGCTCGCCGCGCGCGGCATCGGCGCCAAACCGGGCGGCGCGGCCAAGCCGGCCGGCGGCGAAGCCGCGGGCGAGGTCGCCGCGCTCGGCGCGGGCGTGGCCGGCTTCGCGCTCGGCGAGCGCGTGATGGGGCGCGCGGCCGGCGCCTTCGCCGAGTACGCGCTGATCGACGCGCGCGAGGCGATTCCGGTGCCGCTGCGCCTGTCGTGGGAGCAGGCGGCCGCGGTGCCGCTGGTGTTCATGGTGGTGCACGACATGCTGATCGGACAGGGGCGGCTGCGCGCGGGCGAATGGCTGCTGGTCACCGGCGTGTCCTCCGGCGTCGGCGTCGGCGCGCTGCAGGCGGGCAAGGCGCTCGGCGCCAAGGTCGCCGGCACCTCGGGTTCGGCGGCGAAGCTCGAGCGCCTCGCGCCGCTCGGCCTCGACCTCGCGCTCAAGACGCGCAAGGGCGATTTCCGCGACGCGGTCATGGCCGCCACCGGCGGCAAGGGCGCGAACCTGGTGGTCAACACGGTGGGCGGCAGCGTGTTTCCGGAATGCATGCGCACGATGGCGTTCGAGGGGCGGCTGGCGACGGTCGGCCATGTCGACGGCGTGCTCAGGAGCGAAATCGACCTCGAGGCGCTGCATTCGAAGCGCCTGACCCTGTTCGGGGTCTCGAACCGGCTGCGCAGCGCCGAGCAGCGCTCGGCGACCGTGCGCGGCTTCGTCGCCGACCTGCTGCCGGCGATCGCCGACGGGCGCATCGAGCCGCTGATCGACCGCGTGTTCGACTTCGAGCAACTGCCCGCGGCCAAGGACTACATGGAATCCGACGCGCAGGTGGGCAAGATTGTCGTCAGGATGACTTGAAGGGCGTCGAATCGGTAACGATTTGTTACCAATTCACACACCCGCCGCGCGCGGCAGGAATATCGTGTAAGCGTCTGCAGCAATCGACGCGATCACGATGAAAAGACTTCTTGCCCTGCTGGCCATGCTGACCCTCGGCGCCGCGTACGCGACCCCGGCGCTCGCCGACCGGCACGTGCACTTCGGCGTCTCGATCGGCGTGCCGTATTACTACCCGTACTATGCCGACCCGTACTACAACTACCCGCCGCGGGTCGTGGTGGTGCCCTCCTCGCCGCCGACCTACATCGAGCGCGACGACGCCGAGCGCGAGGCCCCCGCCAGTGCCTACTGGTACTACTGCGCCGAGTCGAAGGCGTATTACCCCTACGTCAAACACTGCCCCGGCGGCTGGCAGCGCGTCGCGCCGCAGCCGCCGAAATGACCCCGGAAGGACACGAAAGATGAAACCGATCTCCCTCGCCGCCGTCGCCGCCGCAGCGCTCGCGCTGGGCGCCTGCGCCAGCGTGCCGCCGAGCGGCCCGAGCGTGATGGTCCTGCCCGGCAACGGCAAGAGCTTCGAGCAGTTCCGCGGCGACGACTTCGAGTGCCGCCAGTTCGCGAGCAATCAGGCCGGCACCACCGCGCAGCAGGCCTCGGTCGACAGCGGCGTGAGGAGCGCGGCGATCGGCACTGCGGTCGGCGCGGTCGCCGGCGCGCTGATCGGCGGCCACCAGGGTGCCGGGGCCGGCGCGGGCGCCGGGCTGCTGGTCGGCTCGGTCGCCGGCGCAGGCGCCGCCCAGCGCTCCTCGTACACGCTGCAGCAGCGCTACGACATCGCCTACACCCAGTGCATGTACGCCAAGGGCAACAAGATCCCGAGCCAGACCGAGGCCCAGCGCCCGCTGCGCCGGCGGCGCGTCTACATGTACGCCCCGCCGCCGCCGATGTACGCCCCGCCGCCGCGCTACTACTACCGCGACCGGGACGACGACTAGAGTAGCTGCGCGAAGATCAGGATCAGGCCGACGATCGACACGGCCCACACCCCGGTGCGCAGCCACGGCAGGCCGATCAGGTACACGATCGCGTAGGCCACGCGCGCCCACAGGAAGAGCTCCGCGCCGACCAGAGTCATGTTGTTGGTGCGCCCGGCGGCCACCGCCGCGAGCACAAGCGCGACGAACAGCACCAGGTTCTCGATCATGTTGCGCTGCGCGCGATGGGCGCGCCCGGCCCAGCCGATCAGCTCGGGGAAATGCTCGCGGTTGCCCACCAGGGTCATCAGGCCGACCTGCATCATCGCCCCCTGCACCGCGATCAGCACCTGCACGAACGCGAGCGCCACCGCCCACACCAGCACCGTAAGCTCGGGTTTCATCGCATCCCTCCTCTAGGGTGTAAATGCGCCGCCAAGCTACGCGCGGCTTTGCCCGAGGTCAACCTCTCGCCCCGGGGCGGGGGTAAACTAATTCCATGCGCGAGATTCTGGGTGTGACACAGGACTCGCCGCTCACCCGGCGGCGCTGGTTTCACGACGATTACTTCGACCTGTTCGTGTCGCAGGCGAAGGGCGGCGCGCTGCAGGGCTTCCAGCTCTGCTACGGCCTGTCCTCGGGCGAGCGCGCGCTGGTGTGGGAGGCCGAGCGCGGCTATTTTCACGACGGCGCCAACCCCCTCAAGCCCGAGACGATCGTGCGCCGCTTCGCGGCGGTCGCGCACCAGCTGCCGGGCGAGGTCGCGCGCGCGGTGGGCGAGCGGCTGCGCGAGTACGCGGCGCAGGGCGAGGCGGCGCCTTCGCGGCGCAAGCGGTTTCGCCGCGCCGATTGGCAGCAGCCGGCCTGAGCGCCTGAGGGCGGGCCGGAAACTTCTCCGGGCGAGGCGTGTCGCATGCGGATGAGCCGCAACTCTCAGCCACTTACCGGGGGTCAGCTCGACGGGCTGCTCGCCGCGCTGGACCAGCGCGAGCGTGAGCTGCACGACCTGGTCGCGCAGCGGCGCAGCGCGCTCGATGATCAGGGGCTCGCCGCCGACCTCGCCGGGGACGAGGCCGACCGCGCCTTCGGCCGCGTGCGCAGCACGATCGAGAACGACCTGCTCGACCTGCACCTGCGCGAGCTGGCGCAGATCGATGCCGCGCGCGCCCGGGCCGCCGAAGGCGGCTACGGACTGTGCGCGGACTGCGGCGACCCGATTCCGTTCGGGCGGCTGCAGGTCAACCCGACCTCGCTGCGCTGCGCTTCCTGCCAGGAACGGCACGAAAAGCTCTACGCCGCCGCGCGCTAGAGATCAAAAAAGACGGTTTCCTTCGCGCCCTGCATGCGGATGTCGAAGCGGTAGCTCACGCCGCCGGGCTGCGCTTCGCGCCTGGCGACGAGCGTCGCGCGGCGCTCGGCCGGCACCGCGCCGAGCACCGGGTCGCGTGCGTTCGCTTCCCGCTCGTCGTCGAAGTAGACCCGGGTGAAGGCGTGCAGCAGCATGCCGCGCATGGTCACGATCAGGTCGATGCAGGGCGCCTCGCCGGGCGCGGCCGCGCCCGGCTTGACCGTGTCGAACCAGTAGTGCAACGAGGGGTGGGTGCCGGTGCCGCAGCGGCCGAAGCCCCTGAAACCGCTCGCCAGGGCTTCCGCGCGCGAGGCGACGAAGCGCCCCTCGGCATCGGCCTGGCGGATCTCGAGCATCGCGTCGGGCACCGGCACGCCGTCGCCGTCGAACACCCGGCCGCTGAGCCGGATGTGCTCGCCGGCAGCCTGCGGCTCAGCCAGCACCGGCCCGAAAAGGCTCCTGAAATCGTAGCCGTACTGCTCGGACGTTAGGCCGTAGGCGAAGTAAGGACCAACCGTCTGAGATGGGGTCTGGATCAGTTTCATGGCCTCAGGCCTCCGCCGGGGTCTGGTGCGGACCGCGCAGGACGATGTCGAACTCGAACCCGAGCGCGAACCCGGCCTCGCCCACCACGTCCAGGTTCAGGCGCGACAGCAAACGCTCGCGTGCACGCTCGGGAGCGCTCAGATAGATCGGGTCGAGCGCCAGCAGCGGGTCGCCGGAGAAATACATCTGGGTCACCAGCCGGCTGGCGAAGTGCTGGCCGAACAGGGAGAAATGGATGTGGTTGGGCCGCCAGCCGTTGGGGTGGTTCTGCCACGGATAGGCCCCGGGCTTGACGGTCAGGAAGCGGTAGCGGCCGTCCTGGTCGGTCAGGCAGCGCCCGGCGCCGAGGAAGTTCGGGTCGAGCGGAGCGTTGTGCTGGTCGGCCTTGTGCACGTAGCGCCCGGCGGCGTTGGCCTGCCAGATCTCCACCAGGGTGTGCGCCGCCGGCTGGCCGTCCTCGTCGAGCACCCGTCCGGTGACCACGATGCGCTCGCCCAAGGGGGCGCCGTTCCTGGCCGCGTTGCGGGTCAGGTCGTGGTCGAGCGGGCCGATGTCGTCGTGGCCGTAGACCGGGGCATTGCGCTGCGCGAGCGCACTCGTCAGCGGCACCAGGGGCCGGGTCGGGCCGCGCTTGACGGTCGATTTGTAGCCCGGGTACAGGTACGGCGGCTGGCTCGCCCAGTCCCGGGGCGCGATGGAAGGCTTGGCAGGCATGGATTCGTCCCGTGTCGATCGGTTTGCCCGATTCTACTCAGGGGTTGCCGATGAAGTCGCGCTTGCCGAGCTCGACCCCGTTGTGGCGCAGGATGCAGTAGGCGGTGGTGACGTGGAAATAGAAGTTCGGCAGCGCGAAGCCGAGCAGGTACTGCATCCCTTTCCAGTTCACCTCGCTCTTGCCGAGCTTGATGGTCAGCTCCCTGTCCTCGGTGCCGTCGATCTGGGACGGCTTGAAGTCCTGCAGGAACGCAATCGTCTTCGCGATGCGCGCCTTGAGCTCGGCAATGCTCTGCTCGGTGTCCTCGTACTTGGGCAGCTCGACTCCGGCCAGGCGCGCGAGCGCCCCCTTCGCGGTGTCGGTCGCGATCTGCACCTGGCGCGAGAGCGGGAACATGTCGGGGAAGATGCGGCAGGCGGTCAGCACCAGCGGGTCGAGGCCCTTCGCCTCGGCGTGCGCCTGCGCCTTGTCGAGGACCGCGGCCAGGTTGCCGAGCGTGTTGACGAAGCGCGGCGCGCTCGCCTGGTACATCGAGATGGCCATCGTGCTCTCCGGAATGGAACGGGATGCGGATTCTAGCGCCCGCCGCCGCGCCGCGCCGTGGGATCGGACTCGAACAGCTCCTTCAACTGCTCGGCCGCCGCGCGCGTGGTCTGGATCAGCTTCGCCTCGTCATCGCGCAGCGCGTACTGCGACTCGAGCCGCTCCTCGTCGTGGCGGCGGAACAGCGACAGCGCGCCCGCGGTCGCCGAAGTCGACATCCCGAGCCGCAGCAGCGCCTGCTCGGCCATGGCGAGACTCGCCGGAAAGGTGTCGCGCAGGATCGTTCCGATCCCGAGGTCGCGCAGCCGATACACGTGATTGCGGTTCCTCGCACGCGCGATGATCGGCAGCTCGGGGAAATGGCGCCGCACCACCGTCGCGGTGCGCAGCGATGCCTCGACGTCGTCGATCGCGAGCACGAACAGCTTCGCCTCGCCCGCCTTGGCGGCCTGCAGCAGCTCCAGGCGCGAGGCGTCGCCGTAGTAGACCTTGCCGCCGAAGCGGCGCACGAAGTCGACCTGCTGGTAGGACAGCTCGAGCGCGGTGAACGGGATGCCGCACATGTTGAGCACGCGCGAGACGATCTGCCCCACGCGGCCGTAGCCGGCGATGATCACCGGCTTGCCCGTGTCGTCGATCGTGTCGAACTCGGGCGGCGCGGCGCGATCGCGCCAGCGGGTGAGCAGCCGGTCGTGCAACGCGAACACGAGCGGCGAGATCACCAGCGACAGCGTCACCGCGAGCACCAGCCGCTCGGCGACCGGGCCTGCGAGCACGCCGAAGCCGGCCGCCGCGCCGAACAGCACGAAGGCGAACTCGCCGCCCTGCGAGACCGCGTCGCCGACCGCGAGCGCGCTCGCCCAGGGCGCGCCCATCGCGCGCGACACCAGCGCCATGAGCGTGAACTTGACCGCCATCAGGCCGAGCGCGAGCGCGAGCACCACGAGCGGCTCGCGCCCGAGCAGGCCGAGGTTCGCGCTCATGCCCACCGCGATGAAGAACAGCCCCAGCAGCAAACCTTTGAACGGCTCGATGTCGGCTTCCAGCTCGTGGCGGAACTCCGAGTCGGCCACCAGCACCCCGGCGAGGAAGGCGCCCAGGGACGGCGACAGCCCGATCAGCTCCATGCCGAGCGCGGCGCCGACCACCAGCAGCAGCGCCGCGGCGGTGAACACTTCGCGCCCGCCCCAGCGCGCGACCGCCTGCAGCGCCGGGCGCACCACGGCGCGGCTCGCCGCGACCACCAGCAGGATCGCCGCCAGGCCCTTGAGCGCCGGCGCGAGCTGCATGCCCGACGAGCCGCCGGCGAGCAGCGGCAGCAGCGCGATCATCGGGATCACCGCCATGTCCTGGAACAGCAGCACCGCGAACGCCTCGCGCCCGTGGCGCGCGGCGAGCTGGCCGCGCTCGGCGAGCGCGGTGAGCACCAGCGCAGTCGACGACAGCGCCAGGCCCAGCCCGGCGACCGTCGCCGCGCGCCAGTCGAGCCCCAGCGCGAGCGCGATGCCGCCCAGCGCGAACGCGGTAAGCGCGAGCTGCGCCCCGCCCAGGCCGAACACCGCGCGCCGCATCACCCACAGCCGGCGCGGCTCGAGCTCGAGGCCGATGATGAACAAGAGCAGCACCACGCCGAACTCGGCGAACTGCAGCGTCGCGGACGGGTCGGCGATCAGCGCCAGCCCCGAGGGGCCGATCAGCATCCCGGCCACGAGGTAGCCCACCACGGCGCCCAGGCGGGCGCGGCGGAACAAGGGCACCAGGATGACGGCGGTGAGCAGGAACACCGCGGTCTGCGCGAGCATGCTCACCGTCGGCCCCGGCTCAGATCAGATAGCGCTTGCCCACCGCCGAGGGCGCGAGCAGATCGTCGCCGAAGGCGCGCGCCATCGCCGACGTCGCGCGCCAGCCGGTGCAATGCCCCGGCGCGAGCAGCTTCAGGCGCAGCTTCTTCAGGTCGGCGACCGTGTTCGGGATCGCCTTCTCGGTGATCCCCGACAGATGAAAGCCGCCCATCACGCCGTACAGCGGCACCTTGGGAAAGGTCCGCTTGGCGTGCCTGAGCACGTTGATCACGCCGGCATGCGAGCAGGCCGAAAACACGAACTGGCCCTTGTCCCTGACGTGCACCGAAACGAAGCGCTCGTCCATCAGCAGGGGATCGGGCTCCCACGACTTGCCGTCGGCCGCGCGCCGCATGTGCCCCGGCAGCCCGAGCTCGTAGCGCGTGCGGCGCGGGATTTCACCGCTGAGGTAGAACGCGCCGCCGCACAGCGCCTGCGGCTCGTGCGTGTTGATCACCTTCGCCCCCGCTTCGGCGAGCAGCGCCGGATCGGGCACCGGCTCGTGCACCGCCATCTCGCCGGTCGGGCGCTGCGTCGCGCGCTGCGCGAACATGCCCGGGTGCACGTAGCAAGGCACCTCGCCTTTGCCGCGGTGGCCGGCGATCGACTCGATCGCCGTCACCAGCCCGCCGGCGTGGTCCCAGTGCCCGTGCGACAGCACCACCGCGTCGATGGCGCCGAAATCGACCCCCAGGATGCCCGCGTTGCGCTGGAAGGTGGCGCCCTCGGGCCCGGCGTCGAACAGCAGCGTGCGCTTGTTGGCGCCCAGGTGCGCGGTGATCAGCAGCGACAGGCCGTGGTGCGCGCAGCAGATCGCCCCGCCCGAGACGATGCGCATCCGCCCGCTGGTGAGCAGCCCGGTCCACTCCGGAATCACGTTGCTCGGGGTGCTCGACAGGCTGTCGGTGACGTTGTCCACCAGCACCAGGATGTCGAGGCGGTCTACGGCGACGATCTCGGTCATGCCCTCCCCGCGGCGTTCACGGAAAACGTGGCAAGCTTAAATCGTTTCGGGCGCGAACGGGTTGCGCCGCTAGTACCGGTCTCCGGAGAGGAACTTGCGCTTCAGGTGCGCGACTTCCCGCCTGAGGGCTTCGATCTCGGCGCGTGCGGCCTGCGCCTTCAGCGCCAGATCGTCGTTCGCTGCAACGTCGCCCTGCGCCAGGCGCGAGGCCGAGAGCGCTTCGTGCGCCACGCGGTGGCGCTCGGTCGCAGCCGCCCAGCGTTCCAGCAGCTGCTGCTCCTGCTGCCTCCAAAGGGCGTGTTTCTGCATCTGTCTCGAGCCTCCCGCGATCGTGCGACTAGCTCGCCGCGCGGTGCCCGCCGCCCCAACTCGCCCAGTATTCCTCGGCGCGCTTCTCGACCCTCAGCGTGAGCACGGTGTCGGGGTCCGCGCCCAGCACGTTGAGCGCCTTGTCGTCGGGCAGCGAACCTTCCATGCGCTCGCCGTAGACCAGCAGCCCCTCGGCGCCGCCGGCGTCCGCGGCGAGCCGGCAGTGCTCGAGCCGCTCCTGGCCCCCCGGCGTATCCGACCAGGGGCGCGAACCTTCCACGTTCGGCGCCCACAGCAGGTATTGACTGACGCCGTCGGCGGCCTGCACGTCGTCGGCCCAGAGCGCGAGCACCACCGCGCCGTCGCTTGCCTTCACCCCGCCACGGCTCCAGAGCCGGTTTTTCACCTTGGCGCCGCGCAAGGCGAGCGCCTTGGCGCGCGGCACCAGGCGCCGCGCCTGGCCCTTGCGTCCGGCCCGGCGCACCGGCGGATGCCCGCGCGGCCGCGCGTCGAGCACTTCCTCGCACAGCGCCGCGATCTCGGCCTCGGCGAGGCGAGTCGCGTTGGCGCCCAGTTGGCGCACCTCGAGCGTGCTCAGGGATTCGATCTTGTCCCGGGTCCACCCCTCGACCCGCGCACGCCCGAATTTCACTTGCATGTCTGCAGCCATCTCCGCCACCTCAGGTGAATCACAAACAAAAAAGCCCGGTTTCCCGGGCTTCGTTTGCGGTCTCCGGCGTGCTTACTCCGCCGAACGGATATTGGTCGCTTGCGGCCCTTTGGGCCCGTCTGCGCTGTCGAACTGCACTTTCTGGCCCTCGCTCAGCGACTTGTGGCCGTCGCCCTGGATGGCGGAGAAGTGGGCGAACAGATCCTTGCCGCCGTCTTCCGGAGTGATGAAGCCGAATCCCTTGGCGTCGTTGAACCATTTCACGGTACCTGTGCTCATTTGCGTTTCCTCGAAAGTTGATTGGAGGCCCGATCGGGCCTGCGGGAACTTCAAGGAAGGGAACTACCTGATGAGCACAGCGCGAACGCCTAGACGGACCAGCTACTTCACTGCTTGAGAATCCTGCCCCGTAGTTATACAGGTCCCGGGCGGCAAGGGCAATGAATCATTTTCATCCTCTTCGCAGGCCAGCCAAGGCTCTAGTGAAGCCCGTCGTCGACGGCGACGTTCTCGGGCGAAAGCGACATCCCGGCGGCCCTGGCCTGCATCATGATCAGCGCGGCGAAGTCGCCCGCGCCGAAGCCGTTGCCGATCAGGGCCTGGATCGCGTCGCGCGTGAGCGAGGCGAGCGGCAGCGGCACGCCGAGGCTGCGCCCGGCCTCCAGCCCGAGGTCGAGGTCCTTCTTCAGCAGCTCGGGGGTGAAGGTGACCGCGAAATCGAGATTGACCAGCGCCGGCGACTTGTAGCGCGAGAAGGTCGATCCCATCACGCTCTGGTTGAGAAACTCGAGGAAGGCGTGGCGCGGCATGCCGGCCTTGTTCGCGAGCACGGTGATCTCGGCCAGCGACTGGATCACCACGCCGAGGAACACGTTGTGGCAGATCTTGGCCACGCGCGCGAGCTCGCCCTCGCCGACCCAGGAGGCGCCCTTGCCCATCAGCGCGAGATAGGGCGCGGCGCGCGCGTAGGCGTCCTGCGAGCCCGAGACGACGAAGCTCAGCTTTCCCGCCTTGATCACCTTGGCGTTGCCCGACACCGGCGCGGCGAGCAGCTGCGCGCCCGCCTGCGCCAGACGCTCGCGCGCGCGCGCCGAGTCCTCGACCGAGACCGAGGTGATGTCGACCACGATCTTCGGCGCGCGCCCGTCCGCGAGCAGCGCCTCGACCGATTCGAGCAGCTCCTTGCCCGCGGCGACGGTGACGAACACGATGTCGCAGCCGGCGAGCTCGGCGGGCCGGGCGGCGATCTTCGCGCCGTGCGCGGCGAGCGGCTCGGCCTTGGCGCGGGTGCGGTTCCAGGCCGTCAGGTCGCAGCCGGCCCTGGCCAGGCGCTCGGCCATGGCGTAGCCCATGCGGCCGGTGCCGATCCAGCCGAGTTTCGCGTTAGTAGGGGTTGGCAATGGGTAGCTCCTCGGTGGGGGGTTAGCGCGGAGCGCGCCAGGGTGGCAGTTCCAGCCTGTACGGCTAGCCGGTGAGGATCGGGCGCAGCGTCTCGATCTCTTCGCTCATGAATTCGAACAAGGCCGCCACCCGCGGTGCGCGGCGCAGGTCGGGATGAGCGAGGACGCGCCAGACGCGCGCGAGCTCCGGGATCGGGCCGAGCACCCGCTCGAGGTCCGGTTCGGAATCGCCCAGCGCGGTCGGCAGCGGCGCGAGGCCGATGCCGGATTTCACCGCGTACACCAGCCCGAGGATGCTGTTATTGCGCGCCACCACCTTCGCCCCGGATGCGACTCGAGCAAGCCAGACCGCCGCGCGGTGTTTCGCCATCGACTCGTCCAGCCCGATCACGAAATGCCGCTCAAGGTCCTCGACCCGCTCGGGCCTGCCGTGCTGCTCGATGTAGCGCCGGCTCGCGTAGACCGCCCACAAGGAGTCCGCGAGCTTGCGTCCGACGAGCTCGCCGTCTTCGGTGTCGCCGGAACGCAGGGCGACGTCGGCCTCGCCTTTGGCGAGGTCGAGGTACTTGTCGCTCATCACGAATTCGACCCGGTACTGCGGGTAGCGGGCGTGAAAGCGATCCAGCAGCGACGACTGCGTGATGCGGAACACGATCGGCTCCGGGCAGGTGACGCGGATGACGCCGACCGCGTCGCGCCCGGTCTGGCCGAGGTGCTGCTCGAACGCGAGCACGGCGCGCTCGACGCCTTCGGCGTGGGCGACCATCTCGCGCCCGAGCTCGGTCAGGCGGTAGCCGCTCGCGTGGCGCCGCACGAGCTTCCTGCCGATTCGCCGCTCGAGCTCGGTCAGCCGGCGCTGCACCGTGGACTGGTTCAGCTTCAGCGCGCGGGCGGCCGCAGTCGTGCTGCCGTGCCGAGCAACCGCGAGGAAGTAGCGAAGGTCGTCCCAGTCGAACATGTCGAGCTATGCGCGAATGCGGCCCCGTTATGCGGCGTTGCGGCTTCCGCCAGCCGCCCTGCCGCGGTTAGCGTGCGGATGTCAATCATGACATGAGGAGACGAGCGTGAATCAGGCAATCGAATTCGATGCGCAAGGCTTCAAGCGCGCCGTGCTGCAGCAGTGGCAAACGGCCGCAACGGGCTGGAACGAGCACACGCCGGGCATCCGGCAATGGCTGCGCGCGGCCACCGACGCGATGCTCGGCATGGCGGGAGTGGCGCGCGGAGCGCGCGTGCTCGACGTCGCCGCCGGCGCCGGCGACCAGACGCTCGATATCGCCGAGCGCGTCGGCCCGCAGGGGTCTGTGCTGGCGACCGACCTGTCGCCCGCGATCCTCGAGTTTGCGCGCGCCAACGCGCAACGGGCCGGCCATCGCAACGTCGACACGAGGGTCGCCGACGGCGAGCGGCTCGGGGTGGAGGAAGCTGGCTTCGATGCGGCGGTGTGCCGGCTGGGGCTGATGTTTTTTCCCGATCCGCTCGCGGGCCTGCGCGAGATGCACCGCGCGCTCAAGCCAGGCGGCGGAATCTGCACCATGGTGTTCTCCACCCCGCAGGCGAATCCGTGCGTCGCGACCCTCATGGCGACCGCCCTGCAGCATGCGGGACTGCCAATGCACGATCCGTACCGCCCCGGCGGCCTGCTCAGCCTGGGCAAGCCGGGGCTGATCGACGAGCTGTTCCGTGCCGCGGGCTTTCGCGACGTTGCGACCACAAAACTGGACGCGCCGTTCCGGCTCCCAAGCGCGCGCGCCTACCTCGATTTCGTCCGCGCTTCCGCGAGCCCGATCCAGCAGATCCTCGCCCGGCTCGAGCCGGCGAAGCGCGACGCGGCATGGGGGGCGATGGAGGCGGGCCTTGCGCGCTTCCACAGCGCCGCGGGCTGGGAGGGCCCGAACGAGCTGCTGCTCACCGCCGCACGGCGCTAGTATGCTGGCGCGATGAGGGACAAGCGCGACATCACCGGGCACTACGACCGCGGCGGCCTGCTCGAGCGGCTAGAGGCGGCGCTGGCCGAGGACGGCGCCGATCCCGCGCGCCCGAGCCTCGAGGCGCTCGCGCCCTACGACCAGTTCCACAACCGCGGGCTGGAGGCGACGAAGGAGATCGCGGATCTGCTCGAGGTCGCACCCGGCGACCACCTGCTCGACATCGGCAGCGGCATCGGCGGCCCGGCGCGCTACATGCACCAGCGCTTCGGCTGCCGCGTCACCGGCATCGACCTCACGGCCGAGTTCTGCGACGTCGCGCGCCACTTGAGCGGCCGGCTCGGCTTCGGCGACAAGCTGCGCTTCGAGCACGGCGACGCGCTCGTCATGCCGTTCCCCGAGTCGAGCTTCGACGGCGCCTACTCGATGAACGTGTCGATGAACATCGCCGACAAGGACGCCTTCTACCGCGAAATCCGCCGCGTGCTGAAGGCCGGCGGCTGGCTCATGCTGTCCGAGATCGCCAAAGGCCCCGGCCCCGAGCTCGACTACCCCATGCCCTGGGCCGCGAGCGCCGAGGCGAGCTTTCTGTGCACGCCGCAGGAGACGCGGCAGGGGCTCGAAGCCGCCGGGTTCGAGATCCTGCGCTTTCGCACCACCGAGAAGGAAGCGCTCGAATTCGGCGCGCGCTCGCGTGAAATCGTCGCCCGCGGGGAGAAGCCGCCGCACCGCGCGGTGATCCTGATCCACGCCGAAGACGCGCGCGCGGCAATGCGCAACACCTCGCGCGGCGTCGCCGAGGCGCGCATCGTGCCGATCGAGCTGCTCGCGCGGCGGCGCTAGCGGCGCTTTTTCTTCTTCGGCCGCGCGGGGTTCGGAATCTCTTCCTCGACCGTGAACGCCCCGCCCTGGTACAGCGCCGCAATCGGATCTTCAGCCTGCTCGCGCGCGAGCACTTCGGCCGCATAGGCCTCCGAGTCGTCCTGCGGCGCATAGCCCAGGCGCCGCGCGTTCGCGTTGTCGTACCAGCTGCGCGTGTTGCCCGACACGCCGTAGACGATCTCGAATCGGATCTCCGGGTGCTCAATGCCGATCGTCACCAGCTGCGCCAGGTCGCGCGGCGAGAGCCAGATCGACAAGCGCCGCTTGTCGATCGGCGCCGGGTTGACGTTGCCGATGCGGAGGCACAGCAGCTGCATGCCGTACTTGTCGGCGTACAGGCTCGCAAGCGCCTCGCCGAACACCTTCGACACGCCGTAGCGGCTGTCCGGCTTCGGGTACACGCGGTGGTCGATCAGCTGGTCGCGGCGGTAGAAGCCCGCGGCGTGATTCGAGCTCGGGAACACGATTCGCTTCACGCCGTTCCTGCGCGCGGCCTCGAACACGTTGTAGCAGCCGACGATGTTCGCGGACAGGATCCCCGCCCACGGCCCCTCGACCGAGTAGCCGCCCAGGTGCACCACCGCGTCCACCCCCTTGGTGATGCGCAATGCGTCGGCGAATTTCGAGATGTCGGCGCGCATAAAGCGCTCCGAGACGTGGAATTTCTTCAGCGGACGCAGGTCCGACACGCGCAGCGCGTACCTGCCCGCCAGCTCGCGCCGCAGGTGCGTGCCGACGTCGCCCGCCGCGCCCGTGATCAGGACGGTCTTCATCGGACGTTCACGGTCTGCACCGCTTCCACGATGTCGCGGCTGCGCCTGACCTTGTCGCCCCAGGCGCGGTC
Organism: uncultured beta proteobacterium; assembly: GCA_963811085.1. Classification (GTDB taxonomy): domain Bacteria; phylum Pseudomonadota; class Gammaproteobacteria; order Burkholderiales; family SG8-39; genus DAHVFK01. The sequence goes on from CAWEPV010000003.1 coordinate 624,623, forward strand.
GAACTCGGCCACCAGGCGCGCGAGCGCCTCCGAGCCGGTGATCGCGCGCGCGCGCTCGGCGTCTTCGAACTCGTAGAAGGCGTAGTGCACCGACTGATCGCTGTCGCTCCAGCCGCGCCAGGCGCGGCGCGCACCGAACGCCTTGACCGCGTCGGGCAGGTGCTCCTCGCCGTACCAGCGGTCGAAGGCGTCCTCGACCATCGGATCGAGAACCTGCGCGCGCACGATGAAAAAGGCCGTCATCCCGTCCTCCTCCCCGGCTCTGGGGCCGGCTGCGGCGTCTAGCCTACACCCGGCGCGGTGCGGGGGGACGACGGCGCTTGGGGGTCAGTTCGTGCGTGGGCGGGACGTAGTCGATGTTCGCGCCCTCGATGGCGACCAGCGCGGGAGGCAGGTCGCGGCGAACGATGTCCAGCGGCGAGACTACCGTCCCGTCGGCGCAGTGCATCTTGGTCGCCCCGCCGCGGAACCTGTGGCTGGCGAGATTGACCGGCACCGCAACCGGCAGCCCGCGACCGTCGGGGGTGTAGATCGGAATCACGCACGACAGCGCCGCGGCCGCGATATCGAGCGCGTTCGCGTATTCTTCCGGAAACAGGAGATTCGCGACGTTGCGGCACGTCCGGTGAAACGCAAAAGCCGCGGCGACCGAAAGCGGCACCCAGGACGCCTGGCTGCGGGTCCAGAGCTCCTCCACCTGCTCGCATTCCTGGCGTAGATCTACCACCGCGCGCGCCTCCGGCCAATCAAAAAAAAGCCCCGTTGGGAGAGTCGGGGCTAATCGGCCATACGGCACTATGGGAAGGAGGACGCACGTATGGTCGGGACAAGAAGATCAATATTCACGGGACAAAAAGATCAATACGGTCCGACGCAGGCACTGCACATTCGTTGAGCCAACTGTCTCTCGGCACATCTTGCGGCTCTGTTCGTTGCCGCACATAGTGGCTAAAATCGACCGCGGGATGTGCCCCTTGAGCGGAAAACTTGCTACTGCCGTCGCCCACCGCCCCGCGGAGAACCGTCTGCTCGCGGCGCTCCCCGCCGCGGAGCTCGAGCGCCTGCTGCCTCACCTGGAGTCCTACCCGCTGCCGCTCAACCTGACCCTGTACGGGTCCGGCGACCCCATGACCCACGTCTACTTTCCGACCGAAGGCATCGTCTCGCTGCTGTACCTGATGGAGAACGGCGCCTCGGCGGAGATCGCGGTGACCGGCAACGAAGGTCTGATCGGAGTGTCCCTGTTCATGGGAGGGGGAAGCACGCCGAGCAACGCGCTGGTGCAAAGCGCGGGCCACGCCTACCGCCTGGGGGCGCAGATCGTGAAGCGCGAATTCGAGCGCAGCGGCGAGTTGCAGTACGTGTTGCTGCGCTACACCCAGGCGCTGATCACGCAGATGTCACAGACCGCGGTGTGCAACCGCCACCACAGCGTCGATCAGCAGCTTTGCCGCTGGCTGCTGCTGAGCCTGGACCGGCTCCCGTCCAACCGGGTCCACATGACGCAGGAGCTGATTTCCAACATGCTCGGCGTGCGCCGCGAAGGCATCAGCGAGGCCGCGCACCGCCTGCGCGACGCGGGGCTGATCACCTACCAGCGCGGTTTCATTACCGTGCTCGACCGGCCGAAGCTCGAGCAGCGTGCGTGCGAGTGCTACGCCGTGGTCAAGCGCGAGACCGACCGCCTGCTCGCGTTCGAGCGCGCCGGCTAAGCGGCGGCCAGCGCCGCGCCCGCGCCCGCGAGGTAATCCTCGTAGCCGCCGCGGAAGTCGATCACCTCCGCCGGCGCGCCGGCCGCACCGGGCCGCAGTTCGATCACGCGCGTGGCCAGCGAGGAGACGAACTCGCGATCGTGCGAGACGAAGATCAGCGTGCCGGGGTACCTGTCGAGCGCGCCATTGAGCGACTCGATCGATTCCATGTCGAGGTGGTTGGTCGGCTCGTCGAGCAGCATCACGTTCGGCATCTGCAGCACCAGCCGACCGATCATCATGCGCTGCCCCTCGCCGCCCGAGATCACCTTGAGCGTTTTCTTCTGGTCGTCGCCGGAGAACAGGAGCTGTCCGAGCGTCGCGCGCACGATCTGCTCGTCCTGCGCGCGCTCCTTCAGGCGCCAGCGCCCCATCCAGTCCGACAGCGTCTCGTCGGCCTTGAACTCGTCCGCCGGATCCTGCGGCCAGTAGCCCTGGCGCGCCTTCTCGGCCCATTTCACCGTGCCGGCGTCGGGCGCGAGCTTGCCCGCCAGGCAGCGCAGCAGCGTGGTCTTGCCGATCCCGTTCGGCCCGATGATCGCCACCTTCTCGCCCGCCTCGATGGAAAAACTCAGTTTTTCAAAGAGAGGTCTTCCATCCTGGTAACCCTTGCTCAAGCCCCTGGCCTCGAGCGCCAACCGGTGCAGCTTGTCCTTCGGGTCGACCAGGAAGCGGATGAACGGGTACTGCCGGCTGGAGGGCTTCACGTCCTCGACCTTGAGCTTCTCGATCTGCTTCACGCGCGAGGTCGCCTGCCGCGCCTTGGCCTTGTGGGCGCGAAAGCGCCGCACGAACTCCTCGAGGTCGGCGATGCGGTCCTTGGCTTTGGCATTGTCCTTCTCCAGCTGCTGCTTCGCCATCGCCGAGGCTTCCATGTAGTCGTCGTAGTTGCCCGGATACACGCGAATAACGCCGTAGTCCACGTCGGCCATATGCGTGCACACGCTGGAGAGGAAGTGCCGGTCGTGCGAGATGATCACCATCGTGCTGCTGCGCCGGTTGAGCACATCCTCCAGCCAGCGGATGCTGTTCAGGTCCAGGTTGTTGGTCGGCTCGTCCAGCAGCAGGATGTCCGGGTCGCCGAACAGCGCCTGCGCCAGCAGCACGCGCAGCTTCCAGCCCGGCGCCACCGCGCTCATCGGCCCGTCGTGCTGCGCGCCCGGCACGCCGAGCCCGAGCAGCAGTTCGCCCGCGCGCGCCTCCGCGGTGTAGCCGCCGTACTCGGCGTACTTCGCCTCCAGCTCGGCTGCGTGCAGGAACTCCGCCTCGCCCGCGTCCGGATCGGCGTAGATCGCGTCGCGCTCGCGCATCGCGGCCCACATCTCGGCGTGGCCCATCATCACCACGTCCAGCACCCGCTCGTCCTCGTAGGCGAACTGGTCCTGGCGCAGCCTGCCCACCCGCTCGCTGGCGTCGATCGCCACCGTGCCCGCGCTCGGCTCGAGCTCCCCGCCCAGGATCTTCATGAAGGTCGACTTGCCGCAGCCGTTGGCCCCGATCAGGCCGTAGCGGTTGCCGCCGCCGAACTTGACGGAGACGTCCGAAAACAGGGGCCTGGCCCCGAACTGGATGGCAATGCCGGAAGCGACGATCACGCGAGGGGTTCCAGAAACAAAAAAGCCGGCCGCGGCCAGCTTTGAATGGGGTCCAACTGCGAGGCCGCATTATAGCAGCCCCGCCATTGCGGACCTCTACATCGGCTTGATGTTCGACGCCGCCGGACCCTTCTGCCCCTCGGTCACGTCGAAGGATACCTTCTGCCCCTCCTTCAGCGACTTGAAGCCTGAGCCCTGGATCGAGCTGTGATGGGCGAACAGATCCTTGCCGCCGTCATCCGGCGTGATGAACCCGAAGCCTTTTGCGTCGTTGAACCACTTAACGGTACCGGTAGCCATATCTCTCTCACTTCCTCAAATTACTGCAATTGCGCGGGGCTATCCGAGCCTCGCTTCGGGCACGATGATCAAGGGAGGGCACCAACTGCCACTAGGGAACCGCATTGGGCGGTGAAAGGGAGGGCGTTCACTGCTTGAGATCCTGCGGCCTCAAATGTAGCACGGCGGCGCCCCTCAGCGCATCAGGGCCCGGTACAGGAACGGCAGGCTGACATCCATCCGGTAGTCGATGTCGGAGTGGTCGTCGTCGAACTCCTCGTAGCGGTGGCGGATTCCGGCCTGCGCCAGCCGCTGCGACAGCAGGCGCGAGCCATACTGGATGTGGTACTGGTCGCGCCAGCCGCAGTCGAGGTAGATCCCGCGCAGGGACTTCAGGTTCGCGCGGTATCTCGCGACCAGATTCACCGGATCATTTCTCAGCCATTGCCTCCACCGCTCGGCGATCACCTCCCCCGTGTCGGCGTTGAACGGAAGGCGAAAGCCATTCGGCGCGCGCGGGTCCGGGTCGTAGGTGGCGGCCATGCACAGGTTCATCAGGCACATGACTTCCTTGCCCGAGACCTTATCCTTGTTCCATACATGGCGCAGGAAGCGCCTGACGCGGCCGTCGTCCAGCCCGGCTTCCAGCTTCCGGCTGCGGGAAATCTTCTGCGGGCCGGCCTTGCGCTTGGGCAGGCGGTACTTGGCCAGCTCGTTCAGCGTGTTCGGCCAGTCGTGCCAGTAAACGAAGTCGAAGTAGGCGTCGCCCGAGTGGTCGGCGATCGCGCCCCAGACCTTCGGGTATTTCATGCCGTGCAGGATCGCGCCGTAGCCGCCCGAGGATTTGCCGAAGCAGCCGCGGTGCGCGCGCGAGGCGAGGGTGCGGAATTCCCCGTCGACGAAGGGAATGATTTCCCTGGTCAGATAATCCGCGTAATTCCCGATCGCCGAGGAGTTGACGTACTGGTTGCCGCCGAGCGCGGTGAAGCAGTCCGGAAACACGATGATCGCCGGCCCCATCTTCTGCTCGCGGATCAGGCGCGCGGCGCGCTCGGGGACGTTCTCGTTGAACGCGCGCCAGTTCGCGTGCGCGAGCCCCGAGCCGGTGAAGCCGACCAGGTCGACCAGCACCGGGAAGCGCCGCGCGCGCCCTTCGTCGTACTGCGGCGGCAGCCACGCCGCGAGCTTGCGCACGTGCGGGTCGCCCAGAGGATTGCCCTTGAGAATCTTCGAGCTGTGCTCGAGCACGACCAGCGTGCCGGCGGGGCCTTTGTTTCGCTTCAGTGCCATGGTTGGCTTTCGCGTGGACGAGGATGCAGGTTTGCCAGAACGAGCCGAACACGTCAACGCGAGACCGCCACGCGGCGTTGATCGGACATGCGATTTGAGCTCACAGGTTGTGGCCTCAAACGCGTCGCCGAACGGATCGCGCAATCCGGGGGCCGCGCTTACGGGCGTTGCGGATCCTCGCGGGCGTAGCCCCAAGAGAGGATTTGGGCGATATCGTCGTCGCTATAGCCCGCCTGCACGCGCCCGGTCCGATTGAGCGGACGCTCGGGGAGCTTTCCTCCCCTGCGCGCCTTGCCGGCCTGGACGGCGGCCAGTTCGCTCAGGGCTTGGTCCAGGTTGTCGAGCACGTACGCCTCGCGCGCGGCCTCGGCGCGCTGCGTGAAGTAACCGATGGCCTCGTCGCGGGCCTCGAGCACGGCCTGCGCGTCGCCCCCGAGCAGCTCGCGCGACCAGCGCAGGCCGGACTGGGCGTGAAACACCTCGTCGCGAAGAATGTATTCGAACACCGTCGCGACATCGGTCTGGCCGGCCGAGCGGCGGCGCCCGATCTCGTAGGCCAGATTGTCGATCGCGAGCCCCTCCATGAACGTCTGACGGATCAGCATCCGCCAGAGCAGTTCCCGGCGGCTGCCGATTTTGCACGGCTCGAACTCGTAGATGCCGTCATAGGACGAGGTGCTGAGCGCGAAATCGCCATGACGAAAACCGCGCGCCGTCATCAGGCGCGCGATCATGATGGCATGTCTTGCTTCGTCGGAAACCTGCCGCGCCATGTCGCGGTGGAACGCCCACGGCATGTCGGGATGCTCGTACGAATTGCGCGCGATCAGCTCCAGGGTCGTGTACTCCTCGTCGAGCTCCTTGTGCAGGAACATGCCGACGTCCCGCGGGTCGTGCACGGGGTCCACCGGCAACAGGCCGAGCGAGCCTTGCTCGCAGAATCGCGATCCCTCCGGCCGAACGGCTGCCCGCGCGCGATCGACCGGGCGCCACGGTCCATCCGCAAGCGCCAGCGGCGCGCCCTGCGTGCGCACACGCCACAATTCCTCGAGCTCGCGTAACCACGCCCTGTTGTCGGCGCGCGGGTTCGCCGGAGGCAGGGACAGGCCCCGCTTCCTCTCCTCCTGCAGCAGCGGCAGAAACGACCGGATGAGGTCGACGGACGCGCGGTCGCCGTCCGCATCGGTCTCGCGCAGGTGCGTCTGGTACAACTCGATCAGGCGCGGATAGAGCCAGCGGTAAATCGCGGCAACGAGCCGGCCGGGCGTCTGCGCGCGGTCCACGTGCGAGAGGATCGACTGCCAGCCGGCGGCCAGCGCGGCCTCGTCGGCCGTGGCGTAGCAAAGTCCGTTGACCCGGCCGCGCAGAGACGTGGCCCGTTCCATCGCGCGATGCATCTGCAGGCCGAACGCGAGCTTGGCGTCGAACGCCCGCATCTTGACCGCCCAGCCCGCCAGGATGTGCGCCAGCGAGCGCTCGAGATAGGCGAGTTGAACGAGCGAGGCCGCCGCTTGCGTCGGCGACCAGCCTGCGGCCCGGCGCTGCCGCGTCATGGCCTCACTTGAGGCGATTCATTCCGGGGCGAAGGACTTTCATTTCAGGCTGCGGGGCCTGCACGCCGGGCCTGGCGAGACTGGCGCCGGTGCGGGGAGCCTGGACGGCGGGCAGGTTGGCATTGGCGCCGAAGCGGGGAGCCTGGACCGCAGGCAGGGCGGCGTGGGCGCCGGCCGACCGTTGAAACACCACGTTGTACAACGCCGGATCGGAACTGACTCCCAGCTCGATGGATTTGCTCCAGGGGCAGCAGTCGTGCGCGTCGGCAGCCGACAGATAGGACCTGCCCACCGCGGCAAGAATGGCGCGCCCGACGATCATGCGCTCGGTGATCTGGTGAGCGTTGGTCGCGCCGGCCGGCAGGGGGGTCGATCTCGCCCTGGACATCCGGTTCGCCACGACCCGGGCGGCATCGTTGCGCGCGGTCTGAAACTGGGTGCGGTCCATGTGGCGCAGCACCAGCTTCTCGTTTTTCGAAAGGTGATATTGCGCCGCCACCGCGTCCGGCTCGCGAAAGATCCGCTCCGCCAGCGCGGGGTTCGACAACGCCTGCTCCGCGATACTGAGCAGCCGCAAGGTCGAGGGGTTGACGTACCTCGGCTGGACGATCTGCAACTGCGCCTGCGGCAGATTGGCGGCCGCGACGAGCCTGCTCTTCCAGCTCGACGATGCCGCCAGGGCCTTCTTGATCGGCAGGCCGAGGGTCACGCCGAGCGTGGCCGCCGTCGTGGCCAGCAGCAGTGACACTTTGCGGAATAACGACTCACGTTCCTTCTTCATGCCTTCCCTCCTCGCGCAAAAAGGTCCGGGTGCATCGATGCGGCCTCGTCGGCGGATACTGCGCCCTCCCGGCGCCTGCAGGCAACATCCGAAACGGGATGGCGCACATGCAAAATGCTGACGCTCGCGTCAGCGAGAGAAGCCGCAACGTTCGCGCGCCTAGCGGTCCAGCCGCGCGAACGCGACCGGGGCGGCAACGAGCAGCACGATCAGAATCGCGGCGATCAGCGGCGCGAGGCTCAGCAGCAGCGCGAACGGCAAGGCCACGAACACGGCCGCGAGCAGCCAGGGCACGCGCGGCGGGCGGCCGAGATCGGCGCCGAGCTTCTTGCGCATCCAGCGCATCGCCCTGGATTCGCGGGCCGTGCGGCGCCTCAGCGTGCGGGCGAGCGAGCGCTCCTCCAGCCAGGAGAAGAACACCAGCCCGAGCACGAACAGGCTGCCGATCAGCATCACGAACATGAGCAGCAACCCCGCCAGCGCCGAAACGGCGCTGGTTCCGACCAGCGCCATGATCGGGACCATCCCGCAGGCGACCGCCGTTGCCCCGATCAGCACCAGCGCCGGGATCACCAGGCGGGCGCGCTCGTCGACGTAGTTATGGAACACCTCGACTTCGCGGTAGCGTCGCACGAGCGACAGCGCGTCCTCGAACGGGCCGAGCAGCTGCCGGCCGACCCGATTCTGCAGTTCCATCTGATCCGGAATTTCCCACATCGCCTCGCCTCCCTGCGGTCGGAATTGGCAGGGCCAGCATACGGAACCGCCGCCGGAAAAGCCGGGAACAATTCCGCACTTGCGCGCGGACGCGCTAGATCCAACGCAGCGCGGCGGCGACGATCTGCGTCGCACTCGATTGCGCGCACTCGCCGTGGGCGATCAGCAGGCGCTCGGGCTGCCAGCCCAGCACCCGCTCGCGGGCCGCGCGCGCCGGGCCGCGCCGCAGGAAGCTCGCGCGCCACTCGCGCGGCGTGCTGCCGTTCGCGCCGACCAGGCCGTCGAGCCGCATCAGCGCTCCCTTCCAGCCGGACGCCGTCGCTTCGGGGAAGCGCTGGATGAGGTCGCCGAAGATCGCCGTGCGCGAAGCGCGGTGGAAGAACACCGCTTCCTCCATTGCGAACGAGCCGCGAAAGATCACCTGGTCGATGTCCGCCGCCCAGGCGGGGTCGGGGCCGTCGCCCAGCTCCGCATCGAAGCGAAGTCCCGGCTTCTTACGCGCCAGACCCGGCGGCGCGTGCACGCGCGCCTCCGGCCAGCGCTCGGACCATTGGCGCAGAAACAGATGATGCAGCTTGTTCGGCGAGACGATATGGCGCACCGGCCCGATCGCCTCCACTTCCCCGGCCAGCTGCACGCTCAACGCCACCGGCGACCACACCCACACGCTCGCGTCCGCAAGCCGCGCCAGCGCCATGCGCGTGGGATACGGAAAACCGAAGAACGAAACGGTCGGCCCCTCGGTCAGGTAAAGCGATGGTCCGAACGCTTCGAGCATCCCCGCAGGATAACGCCGTCGATCGACGCGCGCGCAGGCTCTCCGGACTCAGAGCCGCTGCGCGGCGGCCGCGCGGAAGTAGAAGTCGAGCATCGCGCCGAGCGGCGCGCCGCTGCCCCTCAGCCGGCTGCGCAGCGCCGCGCCCTCCCAGCAGTCGACCAGCAGGCTGGCGAGGCGCTTGGGATCGGCGTCGGGCGCGAGATCGCCCTTCTTTCGCGCCTCCTCCAGGCAGGTGCCGATGCGGCGCGCGATCTCGGAGAAGCACTGTTCGACCTTGCGCCGGAACACCTCGCTCACGCCGGAGAGCTCCTGCCCGAGGCCGCCGAGCAGGCAGCCGAGGTAGCCCTCGCCGCGGTAGCTTTGCTGCACGTTCTCGAAGAACTTGCGCACGCGCTTGAGCGGCGGCAGGGACTCGTCGCCGAGGCAGGCGTCGAGGCCCGCGTGCACCTGCTTCATGTACTCGTCGATCACCTGCAGCGCGAAGTCCTCCTTGTCCCGGAAGTGGTGGTAGAAGGAGCCCTTCGGCGTGCCGGTCTCGGTCAGCAGGGCCTGCAGGCCCAGGTCGTGGTAGCCGTGCTTGAGCAGCATCGCGATGCCGGCATCGAGCAGACCCTGCTTGGTCGCGTGCGTCTGCTCCATGGGTGGCGTGCGGGAAGTCATGGCGGGAAGCCGCCCTGCGGCCTCCCGCTATCTTAGCCCTTCACCTTGCGGATCATATGATCGATGACGTGGCTGTGCTCGTGCTGCGGGCTGAACATCACGATCTCCGCGTCGGCGTCGACCTTCACGTTGTGCCCCGGCGGCCAGTAGAACAGGTCGTTCTCCTTCACCGTCTCCTCCACGCCGAGCGCGTCGGTCGTGGTGAGCTGGCCGCGCAGCACGAACCCCCAGTGCGGGCACTGGCACATGTCGCCGTCCAGCCCCTCGAACAGCGGGCTCGTGTCCACGCCCGCCGCGAGCGTGAAGCATTCGCCGCTGATCTGGCCGAAGCCGCTCACGTTGCCGAAATCCGCGTGCTGCCGGATCACCGCGCCCGGGATCTCCATCCGTACGCCTACCTGGTCCTTGGAAACTCGCATCTTCATCCCCTCCGTGTTGGAATCCGCCTCACTAGACCGGTTGGTCTAGTCACAGAATAGACCGCTCGGTCTAGTCCTGTCAACGGGCTTGACATGCAAGCATCCACTTGCCTATCATTCAGGCAAGCAATTACTTGCCTATGGCACATGGCGGAGCGCCGCGACACCGACCTGCTGTTCAAGGCCCTGGCCGATCCCGGCCGGCGCAAGCTGCTCGACCTGCTGCACGCGAGCGACGGCCGCACGCTCAACGACCTGTGCGAGCACCTCGACATGACGCGCCAGGGCGTGACGCAGCACCTGGCGCTGCTCGAGGCCGCGAACCTGGTCGCCAGCGTGCGGCGCGGGCGCGAAAAGCTGCACTTCCTCAATCCGGTGCCGCTGCAGGAAATCTACGAGCGCTGGATCGCCAAGTTCGAGAAGCCGCGCCTCAAGGCGCTGTCGGAACTCAAACAACGACTGGAGAAAACCAATGCCTAAATCGACCTACGTCTACGTGACCTACATCCGCACCACGCCGCAGAAGCTGTGGTCGGCGCTGACCGACGCGAAGTTCATCGAGCAGTACTGGTTCGGCATGCATTGCGAATCCCGCTTCACGCCGGGGTCCGAGTGGAAGCTGGCGGCCGGCGACGGCCAGGTCTGGGATTCCGGCGAGATCGTCGAGGCCGTCCCGCCGCGGCGCCTGGTGATCCGCTGGCAGCACCAAATGAAGCCCGAGTTCAAGGCCGAGGGCGCGTCGCTGTGCACGATGGAGTTGGAGCCCGACGGAACGGCGGTCAAGCTCTCCATCACCCATAGCATCGAGCGCGACGCCTCGAAATTCATCGAGGCGGTATCCGGCGGCTGGCCTAGAATCATGTCCAACCTCAAGTCCCTGCTCGAGACCGGCTCCGTCGCCATCCAGGCCTCCAAACCCAAAAATGCCGCCCGCTCCGCGAACGCATAACCCGAAACACCGCTCCGCCCGGGTCCGCTCCGGGCCGCGCACCCTCGTGCTGGTGGCCACGCGCAAGGGCGCGTGGATCTTCCACGCCGACGCGGCGCGAAGACAATGGCGCGCGGACGGGCCGCATTTCCTCGGCCACAACGTGAGCCACCTGGTGCTCGACCCGCGCGACGGCCGAACCCTGCTCGCGGCGGCGAAGACCGGCCACCTCGGGCCGACGGTGTTTCGTTCCACCGACCTCGGCAGGAGCTGGAAGGAAGCCGCCAGGCCGCCCGCGTTCGCCAAAGCGCCCGACGGGCAGGCCGGGCGCTCGGTCGACCACACTTTCTGGCTCGCGCCGGGCCGCGCCGAGGACAAGGACCTGTGGTACGCGGGCACCTCGCCGCAGGGCCTGTTCCGTTCGGCCGACGGCGGGATCACGTGGGAGCCGTTCTCGATCATCAACGACGACCCGCAGTTCCGCGAATGGATGGGCACGGTGCAGGACGGCACGCCGGACGGGCCGAAGCTGCATTCGATCATCGTCGACCCGCGCGACGGCGAGCATCTCTACATCGGCATGTCCGGCGGCGGCGCGCACGAAACGACCGACGGCGGCCGCACGTGGAAAACGCTCATCAAGGGCATGGACGTGGTCGAGGGCTTCGGCTTCGACCCGGCCAAGCCGACCTTCCACGACCCGCACTGCATGCGCCTGTGCGCGACCAACCCGGACCGGCTCTACCAGCAGAACCATTGCGGCATCTATCGGCTGGACCGGCCCTCCGACACCTGGGTCCGCATCGGCCGCAGCATGCCGAAGACGGTCGGCGACATCGGCTTTCCGCTCGTGCTGCACCCGAGAAACGACAACGTCGCCTGGGTGTTCCCGATGGACGGCACCCAGGTCTGGCCGCGCACCAGCCCCGGCGGCAAGCCGGCGGCCTACGTCACCCGCAACGGCGGCAAGACCTGGCAGCGGCTCGACGCCGGCCTGCCGCGCGGCCAGGCGTGGTGGACCGTGAAGCGCCAGTGCATGGCGGCCGACGCCTGCGACGCCGTCGCGCTCTACGTCGGCAACAGCCAGGGTGAGCTGTGGATCGGCCGCGACGAGGGCCGGCGCTGGTCCTTGATCGCGCGCCACCTGCCGGAAATCTTCGCCGTCGAGACCGCCGCGCCGAATTGAACGCGATAAGGTGAACGCGATGAAGGTCCTGATCCCCAGCGCGCTGCGCTCCTACACCGAGCGCGCCGAGACCGAGGCGCGCGGCGCGACCCTCGCCGCGCTGCTCGCCGATCTGGATCACCAGTACGCCGGCATTCGCTTTCGCATCATCGACGAGCAGGACCGCATCCGGCGCCACATCCGCATCTTCGTCAACGGCGAGCAGGCGCGCGACCTCGCGCAGCCGCTCGCCGCGGCCGACGAAGTGGTCATCGTGCAGGCGCTCTCCGGTGGTTGACTGCGGGGTGGCCGACCGCGCACCGGCGAGTGCATGATCGCCCTACGCGAGCTCGTCCACGGGCCCTGGCGCGCCGTCCCGGTGCTCGGCGTCACCCAGATCCTGGCCTGGGGAAGCATCTTCTACACGCCGGTGCTGATCGTGCCGCTGATCGCCGCCGAGCGCGGCTGGTCGATCGCCTTCACCATGGGCGGATTTTCGTTCGGCCTGCTCGTGGCCGGGCTGGCTTCGCCGACCATCGGCCGCTCGGTCGACCGTTACGGCGGCCACGTCGTCATGGCCGCCGGCTCGCTGACCGGCGCGCTCGGCCTCGCTCTGATCGTGCGCGCCGCCCACCCGGTCGCCTATTTCGCGGTGTGGCTGGTGCTCGGCGTCGCCATGGCGGCGGGCCTCTACGATCCCGCTTTCGCGAGCCTCGGGCGCATATTCGGCGCGGCGGCGCGGCGGCCGATCACCGCGCTCACATTGATCGCGGGCTTCGCCTCCACGGTGAGCTGGCCGGCGACCCATTTCCTGCTGGAGGGCGTCGGCTGGCGCGGCACGTATCTCATCTATGCCGCGCTGCTCGCGGCGGTCGCGGCGCCGCTGCACGCGTTGGCGCTGCCGCGCAGCCGCGCCGATGCGACGACGGGCGCGCGCACGCAAGCCGAGGCGCCGGCCAGGGTGCTGGCGCCGCACGGGCTGCCCTTCGTGCTGGTCGCCTCCGCGTTCGCGTCCTACGCCTTCGTGCCGTCGGGCATGTCGGCCAATCTGCTGGAGATCTTCGCGCGCTCCGGCATCGATGCCGGCACGGTGGTGTGGATCGGCGCGCTCTATGGTCCGGCACAGGTCGGCGCGCGGCTGATCGAGTTCGCCTTCGGCCGCAACGTGCATCCGCTATGGGTGGTGCGCTTCGCGCTGGCGGCGCTGCTGTGCGCCTTCGCCATGCTCGCGATCTTCGGCGTGTCGATCGCGTCGGCGGCGGTGTTCGCGCTGATGTTCGGCGGCGCCAACGGCCTGATCACCATCACGCGCGGCGCGGTGCCGCTGGCGCTGTTCGGCCCTTCCGGCTACGGCAGGCTGATGGGCCGCCTGGCGAGCCCGTGGATGCTGATGCAGGCCGCGGCGCCGCTGGTCATGGCGTTCGTGGTGGAGCGCCTGTCCGACGGCGCGGCGCTCGCGCTCGCCGCCGCGTTCGCGGCGGCGGCGCTCGCCTGCTTCATCGCGATCAGGGGGCCGCGCTGACCCGGTGCGCGTTCGGCGCCTCGCGGATCGGCCGCACCGGCCTGACCTCGATGCTGCCCACCTGCGCCGGCGGAATGCGCGCGGCAATGCGGATCGCCTCGTCCAGGTCTGTTGCCTCGATCATGTAGAACCCCGCCAGGCACTCCTTGGTCTCGGCGAAGGGACCGTCGGTGACGCTCGCCTTGCCGTTGCGCACGCGCACGGTGGTGGCGCTGGCGACCGGCTGCAGCGCCTCGGAGGCGATGCAGTGGCCGCTCTCTCGCACCGACTTGTCGAACGCGAGGCAGTGCAGGTCGTCGACCTGACCCATCTTCTCTTCCTCGCCGTAAACCAGCAGCAGGTATTTCATCGCAAGCTCCTTGTGCGGCGGCGACCGCCCGGCTATTCGCCGCGAACCGCCGCCTCGATCGCGGCGACGTCGATCTTCTTCATCGTCATCATCGCGTCGAACGCGCGCCTGGCGGCGGAGCGGTCGGCGCTGGTATACGCCCTGGTCAACGCGACCGGCGTGATCTGCCAGGAGACGCCCCACTTGTCCTTGCACCAGCCGCACTGGCTCTCCTGGCCGCCGTTGCCGACGATCGCGTTCCAGCAACGATCGGTCTCGGCCTGATCTTCGGTCGCAACCTGGAACGAGAACGCTTCGGTGTGCTTGAAAGCGGGCCCGCCGTTGAGCCCCAGGCAGGGAATGCCCATCACGGTGAACTCCACGGTCAGCACGTCCGCCTGCTTGCCCGACGGATAGTCGCCCGGCGCGCGATGCACCGCGCCCAGCGACGAATCGGGAAAGGTCGCGGCGTAGAACCGCGCCGCCTCCTCGGCGTCGCGCTCGTACCAAAGGCAAATCGTGTTCTTTGCGATTTTCGCCATGTCGCTTCTCCTTCGTGACTTGCTCATCCGGGCTGCTTCTGCCCGGCGAGCACCATCCACGACAGGCCGAACCTGTCGGTGCACATGCCGAATGCGTCCGCGAAGAAGGTCTCCGTCAGGGGCGCGGTGACCTTGCCTCCGGCGGCCAGGGCGTCGAAGCGCTTTTTCGCGTCGGCCTTGTCCGTCGCCGGGTAGGAGAGGGAGAAGCCGGAGAAGCTCGGCTTGCCGCTGCAGAATCCGTCGGAGCCCATGAGGAGCGACCCGCCGATCGTGAACGCCATGTGCATGACCTTGTCTCCCGGCGGGGTGCTGCCGTCGGGGCACTTCGCGGCGCCGCCGGGCGCGTCGGCGTAGCGCAGCAGCATCTGCGTCTGCGCGCCGAGCGCCTTGCGGTAGAACTCGAGCGCCTCCTCGGCGCGGCCTTCGAAAAACAGGTACGGCTGGATCTGAGTTTGCATGGCTAGCTCCTTTGCAGTCCGATTTCGCGCGCCTTCTCGACGCCGGGGCCCTGCTCGAAGTCCTCCAGCGCGAAGAACGGCCGCACCTCGATCTCGGCGTCGCCGCCGTCGAGCGACGGGTTCGGATAGCGCTTGGTCCAGGCGAGCGCCTCCTCGCGCGACTTGACGTCGATGATGGTGTAGCCCGCGACCAGCTCCTTGGTCTCGGTGAACGGCCCGTCGACGACGCTGCGCTTGCCGCCCTTCGAGTACTTGATGCGCCAGCCGTCGGCGCTGCGCTTGAGGCCCGCGCCGTCCACCAGGATGCCGGCCTTCGCCATCTCCTCGTGGAATCCGACCATCTCGCTGATGAGCGCGTCGGTCGGCATCACGCCCGCCTCGCTGTCCTGGGTTGCCTTGACCAAAACCATGAACTTCATGATGTCTCTCCTTTGCTGTTGACGAAAACGACGTGCAGCGCGGCCTCGGAGCAGGCGTGCTCGGCGACGCGGAAGCCGAGCGCCGGAAGGTCGAGCCCCGCGAGCAGGGGCTCGCCCGAGCCGAGCAGCGCGGGCGAAAACACCAGGTGCATCCGGTCCACCAGCCCCGCCTGCAGGTACTGGCGCACGGTCGCCACGCCGCCCCCGATGCGCACGTCCTTTGCCCCGGCGGCTTCGCGCGCCCGCCGCAGGGCGGCCTCGATCCCGTCGGTGACAAAGTGGAAGGTCGTGCCGCCCGCCATCTCGACCGGCTTGCGCGGGTGGTGCGTCAGCACGAACACCGGCACGTGATACGGCGGGCTCTCGCCCCACCACCCCTTCCACGACTCGTCGGGCCAGTCGCCGCGGATCGGGCCGAACATGTTGCGGCCGAGGATCCAGGCGCCGACGTTCGCCATGCCTTGCCGCGCGTAGTCGTCGTCGAAACGGCGAAGCAGTTGACGCACACCTTGCTCATTGGGCTGACCTCCTTTCCTGCATCCTGGTCGAACGGCGGCCGGCCGATTCGACATCCGCGCGAATTATTTTTCGAGCTCTGCGATCCGCCGCTCGAGGAAGCGCCGCTCGGGCGCCTGGCGCGAAAGCGCGAGCGCCTTGCGATAGGCGGCAATCGCCTGCTCTTTCCTTCCCAGCCGCCGGCACAGGTCGGCGCGCGCGGCGTGGGCGAGATGGTAGTCCTCGAGCTCGCCCATCAGCGCGTCCACCAGCGCCAGCCCGGCCGCGGGGCCGTCGCGCATCGCGAGCGCCACCGCGCGGTTGAGCGCGATCACCGGCGAGGGATCGAGCCGCGAGAGCGCGTCGTACAGGCCGATGATCTCGCTCCAGTCGGTCTGCCCCGCGCTCGGCGCCTCGGCGTGCACCGCGGCGATCGCCGCCTGCAGGCAGTAGGGCCCGAACATGCGCGTGCGAAGCGCCCGCGTGGTGAGCTCGACTCCTTCGGCGATGAGCTCGCGGTTCCACAGGCCGCGGTCCTGGTCCTCGAGCAGCACGAGCTCGCCGTCCGGGCGCGAGCGCGCGGCGCGGCGCGACTCCTGCAGCAGCATCAGCGCGAGCAGCCCCATCGCCTCGGCTTCCGGCAGCAGCTCGACGATCAGCCGCCCGAGGCGGATCGCCTCCTGCGAGAGCTCGGCGCGGGTCACCGATTCGCCCGAGGTCGCCGAGTAGCCCTCGTTGAACACGAGGTAGACCACGCGCAGCACCGCCTCGAGCCGCTCGGGCAGCTCGGCCTTGCCCGGAACCTGGTAGGGAATCCCCGCCTGCCGGATCTTGGTCTTCGCGCGCACGATGCGCTGCGCGAGCGCCGGCTCCTGCGCGAGGAACGCGCGTGCGATCTCGCCGCTGGTCAGCCCGCACACCTCGCGCAGCGTGAGCGCCACCTGCGCGTCGGGCGCGAGCGCCGGGTGGCAGCAGGTGAAGACCAGCCGCAGCCGGTCGTCCTCGATCCCTTGGCGCTCGGCTTCGGGCTCGGCGGGCACGCCCTCGAGCGCCTCCGGATCGAGGTACGAGAAGCGCTCCTGGCGCCGGATCGCGTCGATCGCCTTGAACCGCCCGGCCGAGACCAGCCACGCGCGCGGGTTGGCCGGAACGCCTTCTCTCGGCCACTGCTCGATCGCGGCGCGGAACGCCTCCGAGGTCGCCTCTTCCGCGAGGTCGAAGTCCCCTAGCAGGCGGATCAGCGTCGCCAGCACGCGGCGCGATTCCCTGCGGTACAGCGCGTCGAAATCCGGACTCACGCGCCGCAGGATAGCAAGGGCGGCCCGCGCGGGCCGATGTTTAACGGCGCTCAACAGCCGCGCCTTGAGCACGAATCGCCGAGCCCTGCTGCGCCGCAATATCGGCACCGTTTTGAATCCGGGACCACAGAGGTTCGTGCAGGGCTGGACAGCTTGCTAAAACCTAAGGACACTCCGGGAAACCTCGGCCGAGACGATCGAGGGACGGACAATTCTTCAATCTGGAGGAGAAGCTCATGCTCAATCGCAGACAGTTCACGCGGCTCGCCGCGGCGCTCGCCGCCGGCCTGGTCGCACTTCCCACTCTCGCGGCGGACCCGGTGCGCGTCGCGTTCATCGATCCGCTGTCCGGGCCGTTCGCCTCCGTCGGTACCTACGGCTTGCATCAGTTCCAGTTCACCGCCGAAGAGATCAACAAGGCGGGCGGCGTGCTGGGCGGCAGAAAGCTCGAGGTCATCGGTTTCGACAACAAGGTCTCGCCCAAGGAAAGCCTGATCCAGCTCAAGCGCGTGATCGGCGACGGCATCCAGTTCATCGTGCAGGGCAACTCCTCGGGCGTCGCCCACGCGCTGATCGACGCGGTGACCAAGCAGGACGAGCGCAACCCCGACCATCGGGTGCTGTATCTCAACTACTCCGCGGTCGATCCGGCCCTGACCAACGAGGACTGCAGCTACTGGCACTTCCGCTTCGACGCCAACGCCGACATGAAGATGAACGCGCTGACCGACGTCATCGCGACGAACAAGGACATGAAGAGGATCTACATCATCGGCCAGGATTATTCCTTCGGCAAAGCGGTCGCCGCCGCCGCGGTGAGGGACCTCGCCAGTAAGCGGCCGGATATCCAGATCGTCGGCAACGAGCTGCATCCGATCGGCAAGGTCAAGGATTTCTCGCCCTACATCGCCAAGATCAAGGCCGCGGGCGCGCAGGCGGTGATCACCGGCAACTGGGGCGCGGACATGCTCAACCTCGCCAAGGCGGCCCAGGACGCCGGGCTCGAGATTCCGTTCTACACCTACTACGCGGCGGGTAACGGCATCACCAAGGCGATCGGCACCGGCGGCATCGGCAAGGTGCGCCTCGTCTCCGAAGGCACCATGAACCCGCCGCTCACCAAGGCCTGGAGCGATGAAATGAAGCGCTTCAAGGCGAAGTACCCCGACGAGGACTGGACCCAGCCGCGCGTCTCGAACACGCTGCACATGCTCGCGCTCGCGATCAACAAGGCGGGCAGCACCGAACCGGCGAAGGTCGCGGCCGCGCTCGAAGGCATGCACTACACGGCCTTGTGGGGCGACAAGGTGACGATGCGTGCGTCGGATCACCAGCTGCAGATGCCGGTCCGCATCCAGGTGCAAACCAACAAGGGCATCGAGTTCGACCTCGACAACTCGGGCCTCGGGCTGCTGAACGAGGAAACCGTCAGCGCGGAGAACGCGTCGACCCCGACCACCTGCAAGATGAAGCGCCCGTAGGCGCGCACCCCGCAACTCTCCTCCCGCCCCGGCCGCCGTCGATCGGCGCCGGGCGCGGCAGGATTCGTCACGCGTGCTCGAGCTCACCGTCTTTTCGCTGCTGAACGGCCTGGTCTACGGCCTGCTGCTGTTCATGCTCTCTGCCGGACTGACCCTCATCTTCTCGATGATGGGCGTGCTCAACTTCGCCCACGCGGGCCTCTACATGCTGGGGGCCTACTTCGCGTATTCGATCAGCACCAAGGTCGGCTTCTGGCCGGGGCTGGTCGTCGCGCCCGTGCTGGTCGGCGTGGTCGGCGCCCTGATCGAGCGCTACGGCCTGCGCAACGTGCACCGCTACGGCCACGTCGCCGAGCTGATCTTCACCTTCGGCATCGCGTTCCTGATCGAGGAGACGGTCCAGCTGGTGTGGGGCAAGCAGACCATGGACTACCACGGTCCGGCGATGCTCGACTTTCCGCTGTTCGCGCTCTGGGGCATCGAGTTCCCGGCCTACAAGGCCTTCATGCTCGCGATCTCGATCGGGATCTTCATCGCCCTGCTTGTCGTGCTCACCCGCACGCGCGTCGGGCTGATCATCCAGGCCGCGATCTCGCACCCGAACCAGGTGGCGATGCTCGGGCACAACGTGCCGCTCGTGTTCACCGGCGTGTTCGGCTTCGGCTCGGCGCTGGCGGGCCTCGCCGGGGTCATCGCCGGTCCCGAGCTCGGCACCTCCCCCGGCATGGCGTCCGTGCTCGGCAGCATCGTGTTCGTCGTCATCGTGGTCGGCGGGCTCGGCTCGCTGTGGGGCGCGTTCCTCGCCTCGCTGCTGATCGGCATGCTGCAGACCTTCGCGGTCGCGGTCGACTATTCGCTCAACGACCTGTTCGCCGCGATCGGGATCCCGCCCGACAAGACGGGCGCGCTGAGCGACCTGTACTCGGCCACCCTGGCGCAGATCGGCCCGATCCTGCCCTACCTGCTGATGGTCGTGATCCTGATCTTCCGCCCGACCGGGCTGCTCGGAAAACGCGAGGTCTGATGGCCGCCGTCGCGAATACGGCGGCAGCGGGCCGCAAGAGCTTCCTCCGGCGCAACGCCGTGTGGTGGATCGCGCTGGTGCTCGTCATGCTGCTGCCGCAGGTCGCGCACTCGGGCACGTCGATCGCCGTGCTCAACCAGATGTGCATCATGGTGATCTTCGCCCTGTCCTACAACATGCTGCTCGGGCAGGGCGGGATGCTGTCTTTCGGCCACGCGGTCTACTTCGGCCTCGGCGGCTACTTCGCGATGCACCTGATCCAGCTCGCGAACGCCGCGCACTTCTTCATGCCGCTGCCGCTGACCCCGCTCGCCGGCGGCCTGGCCGGCCTGATGTTCGGGCTGATCTTCGGCAGCTTTTCGACCAACCGCGCGGGAACCGTGTTCGCGATGATCTCGCTCGGCATCGGCGAGATGATCGCCTCCTCGTCGCTGATCTTCACCAAGTTCTCCGGCGGCGAGGAAGGCCTCACGGCCGACCGGACGGACCTGACGCCGTTCTTCGGCGTGAACTTCGGCCGCGATTACCAGGTGTATTACCTGATCGCGGCCTGGATGATCCTTTCGGCCTGGCTGATGTACCGCTTCTCGCGCACGCCGCTGGGCCGCATGGCCAACGCGGTGCGCGACAATCCGGAGCGCGCCGAATTCGTCGGCTACTCGCAGAAGCGCGTGCGCCTGCTGTCGTTCATGGCGGCGGGCTTCTTCGCCGGCATCGCCGGCGGGCTGTTCGCGCTGAACTACGAGATCGTCACCGACGAGACCGTCAACCTGACGACTTCCGGCGTCGTGCTGCTGGAGGCCTACATCGGCGGGGTGGGTTTCTTCGCCGGGCCGATCGTCGGCGCCGTGGTCTATACGCTGCTGCAGACGCTGCTGTCGAACTACACCGAGATCTGGGCGTTCTACGTCGGCCTGATCTTCGTCGCCACGGTGATGTACGCGCCCGCCGGGCTGACCGGGCTCATCATGATGCACCAGCCGATCTGGCGCGCGGGCAGGCTGCGCAGCCTCGCCCTGCCCTACCTGCAGATCGGCGTGCCCGCGCTGTGCTGCGCGATCGGGGTGATCGGCCTGCTCGAGCTGCTGCACTTCATCAGCGTGCGCGCGGTCGGCAAGTCGACCAAGCACCTGTTCTGGACCACCATCGACGTCGGGCATCCGACGGCCTGGGTCGTCTTCGCGCTGCTGGCCGTGGGCGGGTTCCTCGCCGCGCGGCGCCTGGCGCCGAGGCTGGCGGCGGCCTGGGGAGCGGCGACCGTGGACATCCACGCGAGGGGCGAGCGGTGAGCGCGGCGATCGAGCTGGTCGACCTGCACAAGAGCTTCGGCTCGACCCAGATCATCCGCGGCGTCAATCTCGCGATCGAGCGGGGCGAGCGCCACGCCATCATCGGCCCGAACGGCGCGGGCAAGTCGACGCTGTACAACCTGATCACCTCGAAGCACGTGCCGACGTCCGGCCGCATCCGGCTGCGCGGCGAGGACGTCACCGGGCGCCCGCCCTACAAGATCAACCGCATGGGGCTGGCGCGCAGCTTCCAGGTCACCAACATCTTCCCGCGCATGACCGTGTTCGAGAACGTGCGCTGCGGGCTGCTCTGGGCGATGGGCTACCGCTACTCGTTCTGGCACGACGTCGACCGTCTCGACGACGTCATCGAGCGCAGCATGAAGGTCCTCGAGGACATCGGCATGGCCGCGCGCGCCGACGTGCCGGCGGGGGTGCTCTCCTACGCCGAGCAGCGCGAGCTCGAGATCGGCATCACCATCGCGGGCGGCGCCGACATCATCCTGCTCGACGAACCCACCGCCGGCATGAACCGCTCCGAGACCGCGCAGACCGTGGAGCTGGTGCGCCGCATCACGGAGAACAAGACCCTCGTCATGGTCGAGCACGACATGAGCGTGGTATTCGGGCTCGCCGACCGCATCTCGGTGCTGGTCTACGGCGAGGTCATCGCGAGCGGGCGGCCGGACGAGATCCGCGGCAACCCGGCCGTGCGCGAGGCCTACCTGGGCGAAGAGGTCGACTGAGCCATGCTCGAAGTCCGCGACCTGAACGCGTACTACGGCAAGAGCCACATCCTGCAGGGCGTGAGCTTCGACGTGCAGGACGGCGAGATCGTCAGCCTGCTCGGGCGCAACGGCGTGGGGCGGTCCACCACCTGCAAGGCGATCATGGGCGACGTGGCGCCGTTCGGCTCGGTGCGCTTCAAGGGCGAGGAGCTGGTCGGGCTCAGGCCGCACCAGATCGCGCGCCGCGGGCTCGGCTACGTGCCCGAGAACCGCGACATCTTTCCCACCCTGACGGTGCGCCAGAACCTGCTCCTCGGGCAGAAGCACGCGCGGCGCGAGGGCCGCTGGAAGATGGAGGACATGTTCCAGATGTTCAGCAACCTGCGCGAGCGTGCGGACGCGCCGGGCGGAGTCCTCTCGGGCGGCGAGCAGCAGATGCTGACCATGTGCCGCGCCTTGATGGGCGATCCGGACCTGATCATGATCGACGAGCCGACCGAGGGCCTCGCGCCGAAGCTGGTCGAGCAGGTCAGCCACCTGCTCGAGGCGATCTCGCGCCGCGGAATGTCGATCCTGCTCGTCGAGCAGAAGCTCACCATCGCGCTCAAGATCTCGCACCGCGTGTTCGTCATGGGACACGGCCACATCGTGTTCGAGGGAACGCCCGACGAGCTTCGCGCGAACGAGCAGATCCGCCGCGAATGGCTGGAAGTGTGAACGCGGTATCTATTGCGCGTGCGCCTTGCACGTCATGTGCGACTCGATGTGATCGGTTGGCCAGAAGTTCATAGTCAGCTGCTCGCCGGCGCCCAGCGGCCTGGTCAGGATCTTCCCTCCCCGGCCGGTGCGTGTGCCGTTGATGTCGAACCATATCGTGGTACCGGCCGGGACGGGGCCCGGACCATTATTGGTAAACACCGCAGACGCGCCTTGCGGGGACCCGCCCGACATGACGGAACCAATGGCAACAAATTCTTTGAACTTGCAGCTCAGGTGGTAGGCGATGCGAAGAACAGCCTTTGGTCCCGCTTTCTTTTCTGATCCGCCGTTATGCAAGCCAGCTGCTGGCGAGAGTGGTTGCGGTCTTCGCTGCATGCCCTGGGCCGGCTTGGGCGGTTGCAGTCCCATCCACGCCAGCTTGTGCGAGACGACGGTGCACGGCGCGCCGCCGCCGGCGATGCCGGGCATCTGCGCCAGCACCCATTGGCCTGGCGCCAGACCGAGCGGAAAGCGGTGCAGGCCCCATTGGCGGCGGTCGTTCGTGTACCAGTAGACCGTGGTCCCGCGCGGGATCGCGCCCGGACCCTCGTTCTTCAGGTGCACCTTGTCCGCGTAGTATCCGCCCGTGAGCCAGGCCACGCAGCTCATGTGCCAGTTGACCTGCATGCGAGCGGGAACGTTGTGCAGCCCCGGCCTGATAGTGGTCGGGTTGCTCGGCGCGACGACGTGCGGTCGCATGGGCTGGAGTTCCGGGCCCGCGGCTCGCGCTGTGGCGGCCATTCCCGGAGCGAGCGCGGCAATCAGCGCTGCGGCGGCGGTCCGAAAACATATCCCTCGAGTACGATTGCTCATAGCACCCAACTCCCTCCGATTGCAGCGGCGATTCGCAGGTTTGTTTAAATAACATAGTGCATTAGGGATAGGAAATTCCCGCGCAGCGAGCGGGTCGGCGCCGGCCCGATGTGCGTCAGTGCCCGTAGACGGTGCCGTCCGGCGCGATACGCTGCGCCTTGTAAAAGTAGGAACCGTCGGATTCATCCACCGTGTCGGCGGCGTGACCCGCGGGGGCGACGCCCTTGCGGTGCAGGCTCCACACGATCTGACCGTCCGGACTCACCTCGAAGATACGAAAGAAACCGACTATCAGGGTATTCCCGTTGGGCAGCCGGTTGGCATCGCGCACCCCGTAGCGGTTCGATTTCGGGTCCCATCTTCCGATGGTACGCAGCACGGCGCCGTTCTTTTTCACCTCGATCACGCGGTTGGTGGCCGGCGATGCCACCACGATATGGCCATTGGCTTCGAGCTCCGGGTCGTGAGGACGGAAGACCGCGCTCGAGCCGCGCTTCTTCTTCGCCTTCGCTCTGCGTTCGGGGGAGATTCCCCGGCCATAGAGGACCTCGTGCACGACCTTGCCCGCGGGATCGACCATGACCGTGCGGTCGATGTTGCGCAGGCTGACCATGGTGTTGCCGCTGGCGAGCCGGGTGACGGCGTTGGTATGCATCCACCCCTCGTCGTCATTACCGGCGAAGGGGGGCCTGTCGTACTGCGCGAGCCCATTCCAGGACCAGACGATCTTGCCGGCCGGATTCACTTCCCGCACCAGGTCCTGGCCCTTCGCCACCCAGCCGCGGACGAAGAGGGTGTCGCCGTTGGGCAGCCGGTCGACGTCGTGGGAGATGCCGTTATCCAGGACCTTCCACGCCAGCTTGTGATCGTGCGTGACCTCGAACGCACCGTAGTTCTTGATGTTGAAGAGCGTGTTTCCCGAGGGCAGGCGCTCGACGTCCATGACCTGCAGGTTCTTCGGCACGTACATAAAGTCCGACGGGGTGACCGACCAGACCACGCGTCCGGCGTAGTCGACTTCCACGATGTGCGACGTCTTGTCGCGGTCGTTGGCAGCGAACAGCGTGGCGCCCTTGAACATGCAATCGGGCGAATAGACGTCGACTACGAACTTGCTTTCCGGCGACGGCGGAACGTGCTCGAACGTGCAGGCGCGTCTCGGAACGCCCGTGGATCCTTGATCGGCCAAAGGAGGATGTCGCCTTCCGCGCCCGCCAGCGGCGTGCTGCCGGATTGCGCGGAACTCCTCAACCGTCAGGAAGCCGTCGTGATTGGCATCGACAGCGGCGAAGTGAGCGGGTGAGGTGTGAAATTCTGCGCGCGAGAGTTTGCCGTCGCCGTCGCGGTCGAGCCGTTCGATGAGGGTCTCCGGGGAAGGAAGCTCCTTGCGAGATCTTCTGGGGACGGTCGCCGCTGCCGCCCCCTGGGACAAGGCTCTGCCGACAGGAGCGGCGGCCAGCAAGACCGATACGGCAATAACAAGCTTGTGCTTCATGATGCTGCCCTCCCCTGCGTTTCCGGCAGATCAAGCCACACCCCGGACTGTATCTTCCTCGATGACATTTATGAACCCTGTGTGCCGGGGGGTTCGCTTGCTGGATCTCCAGGCGCGGCGCGGGTCTTTCAGGTCCTCTCGGGTAACGCACTGAGTGCTGGTCGTGGTCTGCGGTCCCGACAGTATCGGCGAGGACATGGTCGTGGTGATCCGCCACTGGCCGGGCTCGATGTCCCGTGCCGCCGCGTCGTTGGCCACGGCGGCAAGAATTACCGCGAAGAGTGCTATCACGAAGCGCATCAGAGATCCTTTGACGGCGAGTTCAGCCTGTACCCCGATGGTACGTGAGGCGCGGGAGCACCGCCTCGCTCCTTAACAATTCGCGCGCGGAGTGGATCGCGTGCGCGAACGCGACCGAGGCGGCGACGACCTCGAGCGACGGATCGCCAGGATTCGCATTGAGCCGCCGGTTTCGCATTCTTTTGCGGCAGATCCGCCCACCGCGCCCCCGCATTGCCAGATTGCTGCGCCACGCTCCTGCGGTCGAAAGAGGAGAGCGGCATGAAGGCCATGTTCACCGCGAAACCCGCCGTCATCGCGCTGCTCGCGCTCGCGCTGGTCGTGCCGGTCAACATGATCCAGGGCCTGATCGCCGAGCGCGCGGCGCGCCGCGACGAGGCGGTGGCCGGCATCGCGCACGGCTGGGGCGCGCGCCAGACCCTCTCCGGCCCCACCCTCGCGGTGCCCTACGAGCGCACGCGCTTCGACGTCGCGCGCGAGACCGTCAACGGCGAGCCGCGCGTGCACGCCATCGAGCGCACCGAAACGCGCGTGCTGCGCCTGCCGGCCGGGTCCGTGTCGTGGGAGCTCAACGCCCAGGTGAGCGAGAAGGCGCGCGGCATCTACACCGCGCGCTTGTACACAATGACCGCCATGGCGCGCGGGCGCCTGCGCGTGCCGCAGAACTTCGGCCTCGCCGACCCGGGCGGCCGCATCAAGTGGGGCACGCCGCGCCTCGTGCTCGGCCTCACCGACCCGGGCGGCATCCGCAGCGTGTCGGCGCTCGTGATCGGCGGCCGCGAGCACGACTTCGTCTCCGCTTCGGGCGACGCCTCCCGGCAGCCCGAAGGCCTGCACGTCCCGCTTCCGGAGCTGGACGGATCGCGCGCGCAGACCGTCCCGTTCACCTTCTCGATCGAAATCGCGGGCTCGGAAGCCTTCGCCCTCGCCCCGCTCGGCAGCGACACCGGCGTCACCCTGCGCTCCTCCTGGCCCCACCCCTCCTTCACCGGCCGCTTCCTGCCGGTGCAGCACAACATCGCCGCCGACGGCTTCAGCGCGCGCTGGACCGTCTCGCGCTACGCCGCCCCCGGCGTCTCCACCCCCCAGGCCCTCGCCGTCTCCTTCGTCGAGCCCGCGAGCCTCTACCAGAAACTCGCGCGCGCCTCCAAGTACGGCTTCCTCTTCATCGGCCTCACCTTCGCCGCCTTCCTCCTGTTCGAACTCCTGCGCCGCCTCGCCATCCACCCCATCCAGTACGCCTTCGTCGGCCTAGCGCTAGCGATCTTCTTCCTCCTCCTGACCGCCCTCTCCGAATACATCCCCTTCGCCGCCGCCTACGCCATCGCCGCCGCCGGCTGCGTCGGCCTCATCACCGCCTACCTCGCCCACATCCTGCGCAGCCCGCGCGCCGCGCTCGCCTTCGGCGCCGCGCTCGGTGCGCTCTACGCGCTGCTCTACGCGCTGCTGCAGGCGGAGGACTATTCGCTCCTCGGCGGCGCGCTGCTGCTGTTTGCGCTGCTCGCGGGCGCGATGATCGCGACGCGGCGGATCGACTGGTACGGGCTGACGTCGGGACTGCAGCGCACCGGCTGAGCGCGAACGATTCGGGGTTGTGCTCGACCGCCCGCTGTGGTCAGCTATTCGCCAGCGATGGCACAGGCAATCGATCAAGGGCGGGCGGCGTTCGCCGCGCGGCAATGGCGCACGGCCTACGCGCATCTGTCGGCCGCCGACGCCGAAGGCGCGCTCGAGCCCGCGGACCTCGAGCGCCTGGCCGCGGCCGCCTACCTGGTGGGCGAGGACGAGCGCGCCGTCGCGCTCTGGACGCGCGTGCACCACGACTGGATCGACCGCGGCGACGCCGAGCGCGCCGCCTACTGGGGCTACTGGCTCGCCTTCGTTCAGCTCCTGGGCGGCGAGCCGGCCCAGGCCACCGGCTGGCTGGCGCGGGCGCAGCGCCTCGACAAGGCGCCGCAGCCCGGCGCCGCGCGAGGCTACGGCGAGGTGCTGCACGGCCTGCTCGCGCTCGCCTCGCGCGATGCCGCCGGCGCGACGGCGCGCTTCGACGCCGCGGTCGCGCTGGCCGAGAAGTTCGACGACCCCGACCTGCTCGCGCTCGGCCTGCTCGGCCAGGGCCAGGCGCTCGTCGTGCGGCACGCGTTCGCCGACGGCGCCGCGCGGCTGGACGAAGCGATGCTCGGCATCACCGCCGGCAGGGTCTCGCCGGTGCTCGCGGGCGTCGTCTATTGCGCCGTCATCCTGACCTGCCAGCGTTTCTTCGATCTGGCGCGGGCGCGCGAATGGACCCGGCAGCTCGATGCCTGGTGCGCGGCGCAGCCCGACCTGTCGCCGTTTCGCGGCGAGTGCCTGGTGCACCGCTCGCAGATCCTGCAGTCGCGCGGCGACTGGCCCGGCGCGCTGGGCGAGGCGGCGAAGGCGCGCGATCACCTGGCGGGGCGCTCCGAGGCCGTGGTCGGGCGGGCCTGCTACCAGCAGGGCGAGCTGCACCGCCTGCGCGGCGAGCTCGACGCCGCCGAGCGCATGTACCGCGACGCCGGCCGCCACGGCTGCGAGCCGCAGCCCGGGATGTCGCTCCTGCGCCTCGCCAAAGGCGAAGCCGACGCCGCCGCGGCGGCGATCCGGCTCGCGGTCGAGGTCGCGGTCGACGTGCCCGGCCCGGCCGGCGGGCTGTCGCGCCCGCGCCTGCTCGGCCCGCAGGTCGAGATTCTGCTCGCCCTGGGCGACGTCGCGGGCGCGCGCAAGGCCGCCGACGCGCTCGCGGCGATCGCGGCCGAAATGCGCACGCCCTGGCTCGCGGCGGCGTCGGCCCACGGCGGGCGGCGCGGTGCTGCTCGCCGAAGGCGAAGCGCAGGCCGCGCAGGCGCGGCTGCGCGAAGCGTGGATGCTGTGGCAGCAGCTCGAGATGCCTTTCGAATCGGCCTGCGTGCGCGTGCTGCTCGGCGAGGTCTGCCGCCGGCTCGAGGACCGGGAAACCGCGCGCATGCACCTCGAAGCCGCGCGCGCCGTGTTCGAGCGCCTCGAGGCCGCGCCTGCGCTCGCCGCGCTCGAGCGATCGAGCGGGGAAAGGGCGGCGCCGGCGCGCGCTCACCCGCGCGAGCGCGAGGTGCTGGCGCTGCGTCGCCGCCGGAGCGCTCCAACCGCGAGATCGCGGCCAGGCTCGCCATCAGCGAGCACACCGTGGCGCGCCACGTGAGCAACATCTTCGACAAGCTCGGCGTCAGCTCGCGCGCCGCCGCCGGCCACTACGCCCACCTGCACAAGCTCGTCTAGATCCCGGCATGGTCAATTCTGACCATGCGAGCGCTGCCCCGCGTACTGAATTCCGGCGATGCGCGCCCCTGCCCTCCTTGCCTACGCTGGGACCTCCGACCACGCAAGGAGGAAGCCATGAACGCACCCGCCGCCCAAGCCCAGGCCCAGCCCTTCTCCAAATCCCCGGCCGAGAACTACGAGCGCTACTTCGTCCCCGCCATCGGCGCCCCGATGGCCGAAGACCTGATCGAAACCGCCGCCCTGCGCGCCGGCGAGCGCGTGCTCGACGTCGCCTGCGGCACCGGCGTCGTCGCCCGCCTCGCGGCCGAGCGCGTCGGCCCCTCGGGCAGCGTCGCCGGCCTCGACGCCCACCCCGGCATGCTCGCCGTCGCCAAGCCCTCGACCCCGCCCAACACGAAGATCGCCTGGTACGAAGCGAGCGCCGAAGCCATCCCCCTGCCCGACGCCTCCTTCGACGTCGTCCTGTGCCAGATGGGCCTGCAGTTCATGAGCAACAAAGTCGGCGCGCTGCGCGAAATGCGCCGCGTCCTCGACCGCAACGGCCGCATCCTCGTCAACGTCCCCGGCCCCAAGCCGCCCCTCTTCGCCATCATGGCCGAAGCCCTCGCCCGCCACGTCGCCCCCCAGGCCGCCGCCTTCGCCGACGTCGTCTTCGGGCTGCACGACCCCGACGCCATCACGAACATGATGCGCGACGCCGGCTTCAGCGAAGTGAAGGTGCAAGCCAAACCCAAGCCCCTGCGCCTCCCCCTCCCGGCCGACTTCTTCTGGCAGTACATCTACAGCACCCCGCTCATCGAGCCGGTGTCAAAGGTAAGCGCCGAGCAGCGCACCGCGCTCGAAGAGGAAGTGTGCGGTCGCTGGCAGGCGCTGGTCAGCGACGGCGCCCTGCCCGTGGAGGTGGGCATGACGCACGGCAACGGCGCGGAAGTAAGCGGCGGG
>CAWEPV010000004.1:0-12628 GCA_963811085.1 uncultured beta proteobacterium
GAGCGCCTGACGTGGACGCTCAGATCGAAGTTCGGATCGGGCTCCCAGTACGCGCTGTCGCCGTCGAACGCGACGCGCTCGCGGAAGCGCCCGTGGCGCAGGAAATTGGTCGCGATGATTTCCTTGAAGCGCTCGAACGGCAGCCTGCCCTCGGTCAGCAGCACCCCTGCGACCACCATCGGGTTGGTCGGCCGATCGGTCCGCAGCCAGGCGGTGTCGATCGCGGACATGGGTCTGCGCGGGGACATGCAGGCAACGATACAAACTGCACCCGCCGGCTTCTTGCGCTACGTCAAAAGCCGCGCGCCGGATCGATCCAAGATTGGCCCTGTCTGCAAGGGACGACCGCCATGCGCTACTTCATCACCGGCGCGACCGGCTTCATCGGCTCGCGGCTCGCGCGCAAGCTCCTCGAGCGCGAGGGCTCCACCGTCTACTTCCTGGTGCGCGAGCACAGGCTGAAAAAGGTTGACGCGCTGCGCCGGCGCTGGGGCGTCGGCCCCGGGCGCGCGATCCCGGTCGTGGGCGACCTGACGCTGCCGCGCCTGGGCGTGTCCGACGCCGATCTCGAGCGCCTGCGCGGGGTCGAGCACATGTTCCACCTGGCCGCGGTGTACGACCTGAGGGCGAGCGCCGAGGCGCAGCAGGCCGCCAACGTCGAGGGCACGCGCCATGCGGTCGCGCTCGCGA
The DNA here is from genome assembly GCA_963811085.1 of uncultured beta proteobacterium. Classification (GTDB taxonomy): domain Bacteria; phylum Pseudomonadota; class Gammaproteobacteria; order Burkholderiales; family SG8-39; genus DAHVFK01. Next base: position 691 of record CAWEPV010000004.1, read on the forward strand.
ACGAGGCGCAGGTCGGCTGCCTGCACCTCGCCAGCTCGATCGCCGCCGCCGGGCTGTACGAAGGGGTGTTCCGCGAGGACATGTTCAAGGAGGCGGAGAACCTCGATCACCCGTACTTTCGCACCAAGCACGACTCCGAAGCCATCGTGCGCGACGAATGCCGCCGGCCGTGGCGCATCTATCGCCCCGGCATCGTGGTGGGCGACTCGCGCAGCGGCGAGATGGACAAGATAGACGGCCCGTATTACTTCTTCAAGCTGATCCAGAAGCTGCGCCGCGCGCTGCCGGCGTGGATGCCCGCGATCGGGGTCGAAGGCGGGCGCCTGAACCTGGTGCCGGTCGACTTCGTGGTCGCGGCGATGGACCACATCGCGCACCGGCCCGGCCTCGACGGAAAGTGCTTTCACCTCACCGATCCCAGGCCGCGGCGCGTGGGCGACATTCTGAACATCTTCGCGAAGGCGGGACATGCGCCGTCGATGAGCCTGAAGGTCAACGCGCGCATGCTCGGCTTCGTTCCCGAGGCGGTGCGGCGCGGCATCGCGCGCATGGCCCCGGTGCGGCGCATCGGCGAGCAGCTGATGCGGGACCTCGGCCTGCCGCCGGGCATCCTGCAGTTCGTCAACTACCCGACCCGCTTCGACTGCCGCGAGGCGCAGGCCGCGCTCGCCGGCAGCGGCATCGCCGTGCCGCCGCTGGAAGACTACGCCTGGAGGCTGTGGGACTACTGGGAGCGCCACCTCGATCCCGACCTGTTTCGCGATCGCAGCCTGGGCGGCGCGGTGAAGGGCAAGGTGGTGCTGATCACCGGCGGCGGGCAGGGAATCGGCCGCGCCGCGGTGAGCAAGCTCGCCGCCGCGGGCGCCACCGTGGTCGTGCTCGACCGCGAGGCCGAGCGCCTGCGCCGGACCGAGGCCGAGATCGAGGCCGAGGGCGGCAGGATCGCGACCTACGTCTGCGACCTGACCGACTTCGAGCAGGTCGAGCGCACCGCCGCGGCGGTGCTCGAGGCGCACGGCGCGGTCGACGTGCTGATCAACAACGCCGGCCACTCGATCCGGCGCTCGATCGAGCACTCGTTCGAGCGCTTCCACGACTTCGAGCGCACCATGAAGCTGAACTACTTCGGCGCGCTGCGCCTCACGCTCGCGCTGCTGCCGTCGATGCAGAAGAGGAAAGCGGGGCACGTGATCAACATCTCCTCCATCGGCGTGCTCACCAACGCGCCGCGCTTCTCGGCCTACGTCGCCTCCAAGGCCGCGATGGACGCCTTCGCGCGCTGCGCGGCCTCGGAGTTCGCCGACGACGGCATCGTCTTCACCACCATCAACATGCCGCTGGTGCGCACCGCGATGAGCGCGCCGACCGAGATCTACCGCCACACCGAGATGCTCGCGCCCGAGGAGGCCGCCGACCTGATCGCGCAGGCGGTGATCGAGCGGCCCGAGCGCGTCACCACCCGCCTGGGCGTGTTCGCCGAGGTGGTGCACGCGCTGGCGCCCAAGATCGCGCACATCGTCATGAACGCCGCCTACCGCATGTTCCCGGAGTCGGCCGCCGCGCTCGGCATCAAGGACCCCGCCGCCGCGCCCAGGCTCACGCCCGAGCAGGCCGCGTTCGCCGAGCTCACGCGCGGGCTTCACTTCTGAGCTTCGGCCGCCTCCGCCGCGACGCGGCGCGCCACCGCGTCGGAGAAAACGAGCGACAGGTGCCCGATTCCGGCCAGCGCCACGTTCTGCGCGCCTTCCAGCAGCGCGCTGTCCTGCGGCGCGACGTAGTTGTCGTGCCGGGAGAAGACCGAAACCAGCGGCACCGGCGCCGGCGCGCCGGCGTTCAGCGCCGCCAGCCAGGCGCTGCCCCTTCTTAGCTGCCGCCCGTCGAGGCCCGGCGCCCGGCGCGCGAGGACGCTGCCGTGGTGCGGCGTGCCGAGCGTCACGATGCGCGCGATGCGCGCGCGCGCCGCCGGCTCGCGCAGGCAGGCGCGCGCGACGAGCCCGCCCATGCTGTGCCCCACCACCATCACGCGCCCGGCGCCCGTCGCGGCGCAGATCCGCTCGATCGCCTGCGCGAGCCGCTCCGCCAGCTCGTCGATTCCCGCCAGCGGCGGCTCGAGCGTCACCGCCCAGGTGTGCGCGACGCCCAGCGCCGCCAGCCGCCGCCGCATCCACCCCCACAGCCCCGCGTTGCAGTAGATCCCGGGCACCAGTACCACCGGCATCCCTTGCGCCGCCCTGCCGCACAGCGTCCCGCGCGCGAACGGCTGCATGAAGGTGAACAGCAGCACGTAGGCCGCGAGCTCGCCGAGGAACAGCTTCGCCCACGCGCCCCGGCCGAGGCGCGCCGCCGCCGGCGCCTCGCCCGCGTCGCCGCGCGACAGCGCGAAGCTCCAGCCGACCGACAGCGCGTCGATCAGCAGCATCCCGGCCAGCGCGAGCGGCAGGCTCCACCACGCCGGCCAGCCGAGACGCGCGCACAGCGCCAGCCCGGCCCAGAGCAGCAGGGCGAGCGAGACCGCCAGGCAGACGATCAGAAAACGCGCGAGCACGTCAGGGTCTTTCTCCTTGCTGCGATGATGCCTGATCGGGCATGCGCTGGAGTACATTTGCACGATGGCTGCCGGCCCGCAAACCCTCCCTGCCCGCGCTGCGCTGCGCGGCGCCCTGGTGGCCGTCGTCTACGCGCTCCTGTCCGGCCTGTGGATCGTCTTCTCCGACCGCTACGTCGAGACGCTCTCCGGGTCCGCCGACCCGGCCGTGCTGACCCGCTACCAGACGCTCAAGGGCTGGGGCTTCGTGCTGGTGACCGCCTGCCTGGTCGGGCTGGTGGTGTGGCGCATGCTGGCCTCGCTCGAGCGCGCCAACCGCGGCCTGCGCGCGATCGAGAAGCGCTACCAGGACCTGATCGGGCTCTCGCCGAGCGGGGTGGTGGTGCACGCGGACTTCAAGTTCGTGTTCGCCAACGCCGCCGCGGCGCGCATGTTCGGCGCCGCCCGGCCCGAGGCGCTGGTCGGGCGCGAGGTGCTCGACTTCGTGCACCCGGACAGCCGGCCGCTGGTGCACGCGCGGGCGCAGCGCTACATCGCGCACGGCGTGGTCGCGCCCGAGGCCGAGCAGAAGCTGCTGCGCGCCGACGGCTCGGTGTTCGAGGGCTCGATCACCTCGGCGCCGATCCAGTACGAGGGGCGCAGCGCGGTGCTCGCGATCGTCAACGACATCACCGAGCGCAAGGCGGCTGAGCAGCGCTTCCGCTACATCGAGACCCACGACCCGCGCACCGGGCTGCCGAACCGGGCCACGCTGCGCGAGCTGCTCGCGCAGCGCATCGAGATCGCGTCGCACGGCGTGCACCTGCTGCTGGCGATCAACGTCGACCGCCTGAGCGCGGTCAACGACACGATCGGCTTCCACGCCGGCGACCAGCTGCTGCTCGAGGTCGCCGGCGCGCTGCGCGCGGCGGTGCGCGGCGACGACGTGGTGGCGCGCGTCTCGGGCGGCGAGTTCATGGTGCTGCTGCCGGACCTGCGCGTCGCGGCCGACGCGGCGGGCCTCGCGCACAAGCTGATGCGCGCGATCACGCGCTCCTACGCGGTCGAGAAGACCGCGCTCACGCCGACCTTCTCCTGCGGCTACGGCTGCTTCCCCGACGCCGGGCGCGACGCCGAGACCCTGATGCAGAACGCGCACGCGACGCTGTTCCACGTGCGCGGCGGCGGCAAGGGCGGCATCGCCGCCTACTCCGAGCGCATCCGCGACGACCTCGAGACGCGCGTCGCGCTCGAGGGCGGCCTGCGCGCGGCGCTCGATCAGGACGAGTTCGTGGTGCAGTACCAGCCGATCGTCGGCCTGCGCGAGCGGCGCATCGTCGCCTGCGAGGCGCTGGTGCGCTGGCGCCGCCCCGACGGCGGCATCGTGCCGCCCGGGCGCTTCATCCCGCTCGCCGAGGACAGCGGCCTGATCGTGCCGCTCGGCGCCCAGGTCATGCGCAAGGCCTGCCGCCAGGCCGCCGACTGGAGCCGGGGCGACCCGGCCCCGCTCAACGTCTCGATCAACCTCTCGCCGCGCCAGCTGCACGACCCGGACCTGGTCGCGACGCTCCAGGCCGCGCTCGCCGGGTCGGCGCTTCCCGCGAGCCAGGTCGAGCTCGAGCTCACCGAGAGCATGCTGGTGGTCGGCGGCGCCGACGTCGAGGCGATCCTCGCGCAGCTCAAGGCCCTCGGCGTGCGCCTGACGCTGGACGACTTCGGCACCGGCTACTCGAGCCTCGCCTACCTGCGCCGCTTCCAGATCGACTGCCTCAAGATCGACCAGAGCTTCGTGCGCAACGTCACCGACCACCCCGCCGACGAGACCATCGCGCGCACCATCGTCTCGCTCGCGCGCAGCCTCAACATGAAGACCGTCGCCGAGGGCGTCGAGACCCCCGAGCAGGCCGCGCTGCTCGCCTCCATGGGCTGCGACTGCCTGCAGGGCTACCTCTTTGGCCGCCCGATGTTCGCCGACGACTTCAAACCCCACCGCGCCCTGCCGCTCGACTTCGGCTGGCTGGCGGACGCCTAGGGGCGGGCGGCGCAGCAAACCATCGCACCAGCCGATCGGACACTTCGCGCCGGCCGAGCAGGTCCAGGTGGCTCATGCCGTAACCGATCCACCGGCGCGACTTCGGGAACCACAGCGAGCGGAGCGAATCGTCCTGGATGCCCAGGGCGCTGCGCACCGGCACGATGCCGTCGCCCAGCAGGCGGTCGCGCAGGTCGCCGCGCTGCTTGCCGCGGCTCGCCGCCAGCGCGTAGCTGTCCACGCCGCGCGGCAGCGGCACGAAGCGCGGGATGTCGTGCGCGCGCGCGAAGCGGTCGCGGCCCTGCCAGTGCTCGTCCAGCACGTTGCCGTGACGCAGGTCGGTGATGCCGGCGCTGCGGATCTTTCCCAGCCGCGCCAACGGCGCGGCGTAGCGCGTCGCGCCCAGCGTCAGGTCGACCCAGTTGCCGCCGCGTTCCATCGGCGCGCCCAGGTGAGGCGTGCCGAGGAAAGCGAGCCGGCGCAGCCGGCGCGGCCAGGCGTGCCCCGCCTGCAGGCCGTAATGGCAGGCGCTGCGCGCCACCAGCCCGCCCATGCTGTGGGCGACGATCGCCAGTTCCTCGACCGGATGCGGCCATTGCTCGAGCACGACCTCGAGCAGCCCGGCCAGCGCGCGCCCGTTGATCGAGGTGTGAAGGCCGCTGTTGTAGTGCAGGTAGAGGCAGTCGTAGCCCAGCTCGCGGGCGAGCACCGCGCCGTGGTCGTGCCCGGCGCGGTTCCATTGCAGATCGTTCATGCACAGCCCGTGCGCCAGCAGCGCCAGCTTGCCGCCCGCCTGCGGGAACGCCGCCGCCAGCGCCTGCCGCTCGAGCGCGAGCGCGCGGCCGTCGCGCCGCAGGCTCATCGGTATCGCCAGCGGATTGCCGCTCGCGACCAGGTAGTCGCCCAGCACGCCGTTCAGCGCGGCCAGCACCGCTTCGCGTTCGGGCGACGACGTGCGTCCCCGAAGCTCCGGCCCGAGCCGGCCGAGCAGCGCGTCCAGCCCGCCGCCGACCAGGCGCGTCACCCCGCGCACGCTGCGGTACACCAGCCCCGCGATGCCGCGCATGCGCTCCGGCGCCTGCGCCCCGCCCGCGCCGCCGCGGCGCGCGATCGTGCCGTGCATCGCCTCCACCAGATCCGCCAGCCCCGCGGTCGCCTGCGTCGCCAGGCGCGCGAAGCCGCGCAGGTCGGAAGGGTGAAGGTGAGTCGGCTTGCTCATTCCGGCGCCATGCGCGCCAGCCCGCTCGTCCGCCCGGAGCGCTGCGGCGCCGGCATCGCTACCGCAGCCCCCTCAGCCGCGCGCCGAGCCAGGGCGCGATCAAAGTCACCACCAGCACGACCGACCACAGATTGCCCCCCTCGAACGTGTACGCCTGGAGCAATTGCGCCCAATCCTTGTGTTGCACCAGGCGACCGAAGCCGAACTCGAACAGCAGCGTGAGGACAAGCCAGAACAGACCGATGAGCCACACCTGCGCCGAGCCGAGCGGCCCGTACCAGGGCGCGGCGAGAAAAGCGACCAGCACGATGCAGGCCGAGAGAACGATGCCGCTTGCGATCAGACCCGCCGAACGTCCCCAGCGCCGGGATGAGCGCCTTCTCCCGCAGCATGCCGTTGAGAATCGCAAGCACGAGTATGCCCAGCCACAGCAGAAGTGCCTTCAGCAAAACAGCGATCGGCATGACACTCTCCCTCGCGCCAGTCATTCATAAGGCGTCCCGTCCTTGTGCTGGAACTGCCAATCAGCGCCAGAAACGACGAGCCCAGCCATGCTCATGCCGTCAAACGATAACGCTTCATCGCGCCGCCGGGGTTGCGTATCCTGCGCTGCCTGCGACGCGTGATCGTGCGTCAACGACCGGAATGAACCACTTCGGCTTGATGCGCCCGAAATCGGTTCGGGCGTGGCGGCGCAGACTCCTTTTCGGGTCGAGCACGCGCGCGCCTACGCCCGGGCAGGTGCCGGCGCGCGCTTCGGTTCGACCGCGAAGGGACTGAGCCCGAGCCAGGTCTGCATCGTGCTCGCGATCTCGCGGTTGCCCGTCAAGCTGATCTTCGCGCTCTCCTGCGCGACGGTCGTCAGCCCCATCCAGATCGAAGTCATCGTGCGCAGGTCGGTCGAGACATAAAGATCGACATCGAATCCCGGATCGGACCAGCAAAGGTCCACCTCGCCGTGCGGCTCGACCACCAGCCACCAGGACCGCTTGGATTCCGGTAGCTCGCGATACAGAAACTGTATCACCGTGCGCCCGCCGGGGAGCGGGCTCGGATTCAGGTTGCGGCGCATGTCCCACATCAGCAATGACGGATCCAGATTCTTGAGCGACAGGCTGGCCTCGACCCATTTCTGCCCCCAGAAGCCCATCGCCTCGACGACGGGGCGAAGGTCGTTGCCGGACGGAGTCATGCGGTATTCGAAGACGCCCTTTTCGGACTTGAGCTCCCTGCGCTCCAGCACGCCCGCGGCCTCGAGCTCCTTGAGGCGCTGGGACAGCAGCGTCGGCGACATCTTCGGCACGCCGCGGCGCAGATCGTTGAATCGGGTCGATCCGGCGATGAGCTCGCGCAGCAGCACCATAGTCCAGCGCGTGCACAGCAGCTCGGAAGCCATGGCGACGGGGCAGAACTGCTTGTATCCGGGTTGAGTCATCGTTCGGTCTTTCCAAGGGGTGGAGCAGGATTCTAGGCAGTCGCGCGTCACGCGACCAGTACAGACACTGTACCGGCCAGGTACAGATATCGGACTGGGCGCTCCGGGCCCCGTCCCGCCAGACTCACGGGCTCGGCACAGGGCATTCCGGTGCCGAACAACCAACCATAGGAACTCAGGAAATGACCGTTTACGTCATCGCAGACATCAAGATCACCGACGACAAGTGGGTGCCGGCCTACGCGGCTTCAGTGCACGATTTCGTGCACAAGCACGGCGGCAAGTACCTGTCCCGCAGCGGGAACGTGAAGACGCTGGAAGGCAAACCTCGGGATACCAGCCTTATCGCCCTCATGGCATTCCCCACCGCGGGCGCCGCCCAGGCCTTCGTCGACGATCCCAAATACGCTCCTTTCGTCGCCGCCCGCCAGGACGGCAGCGAAAGCCAGTTCCGGCTGATCGACGACAGCGACGTGGCCGGGACCATTCCGTACCTGCCGAAGGGATAAAGGAGGATCGAGGAACGATCGAATTCCAGTTGTAGGCGTCCGCGCCGCTCGGGCCACGTCCGCAATACGCGGACGGCGGCTCGAGCGCGAGGCGCGCTCCATCGACCAGCGCGCCCGCGGCGACATCCGGAAGGACGGCGGCTTTTCCGTGGTGCCCCGCGTGTGATGCGGCCGCACCATGGCAGGAGAGTCGCCTGCCCGGAGCGCTGATCAGCACCGCGTACATCGTGGCGAACACCGCCGCCAGGCGGTTGCCCGCGGTCTCATTTCCGATCCAAGTCATCGCTCTTGCTTGCCATGCTGCTTTCGGTAGCTTCTCTCATAGAAAAGCCAGGTAAGTAGCCCAAACACGGCCCCGGCGAAGCCCCACAGGCAAGCCTGCCAAGAGAAATACGAGGCAGTCGGCTCTGCCCGTCCATTGAGCACGGGTAGACATGCCATGACCAGATACATCGGCAAACCCCAGGCGAGCACGCCGCGCTTAAGCACGAAGCGCCACATTCCCATCTTGCGCGTGATGGCCCAACTTGCTCCTTGCGAGAGGAAGCTGTTATTGATGTTTCCGAAGATGAGCGGGGTTCCGTTGGCGGTGGCCTGGAGAACGGGCAGCGCACGGGCCGAGATGGCGGCGGATGGGACGCCACGCAGCACGATTCGCGCGAACTCGGGCATTCCGATGAGCCGTAGCCGCACGCGCGCGACACGGCCGGAATCCGTCTCGAGGCGAAACCAGTTCATCACTCGAGAGTACGTGACGCGACGTACAAGCGCCCACTTGAGGTAATCACGTCCCCCGATCGGACGGCCATAGTCCAAACCGTCTTCCGAGACGTCGTACCACGTCAGGAAGTAGTCCAGTAGCAGCGGCAACGACAAGGCCGCGAACCCGACGAATATTGTCGTCGTCCACCAGGTTGTGGTCTGGTTCGGAAAAACGTTCGAGATGATCGCTGCGCTTCCGAAGAACACAAACGCCACTAGCCCGGTAATCAACGCGTACGTAGGGTGATGCAATCGCACCGCGGCGCCGGCGGGTAGTCGCGTCACCCGGCTCCTCGCCATCCAGCCTGTAACTGACGCCAGGGCAATTCCCAAGAGCACCCACGGGGCCAAGCGACGCGACCAGTGGACTGCCAGCCACCTTTGAGCATCTGAGTCGCCCCCTTGGGCAGCCTGGCCCATCAATTGCTCGGCCATGGTCGGGTCGCGAGCCACGCCCAAGCCCTTGTCAAAGAACGAGCCCAGATGGAACATGGCTCTGGAATACCCCTGTGCGGCGGACAGGCTGTACCACTTCGCGGCAGCCTTGTAGTCGACTTTGACGCCGAGCCCATTTTCATAGAGATAGCCGATGTTGTTCCGGGCAGTTTCGTCGCCGCGAGTCGCTGCCTTCCGGTACCACTTCATGCCTTGCGCGTAGTCGATCGGCGCAACATGGACGTACATCCAGCCGAGCTGGACCTCGGAGGTGGCGCTGCCGAGCATCACTCCCTTCAAGTACCAGCGCCGTGCTTCAGCGGCGTCCTGCGCCACACCCAGTCCGTGCAGGTAAATCCAGCCGACTTGATTGACGCCCAAGGGAACGTTCTTCTCGGCCGCCAGCCGGTACCAGCGCAACGCCTCAGAGAAGGAGCGCGCTCGTCCAATGCCATAGAAGTAATAGTCGCCGATGTTGCCTTGCGCGAATCCATTGCCGAGCGCCGCCGCCTGCTGAAACCATTTCAAGGCTTCAGCGTAGTCTTGCGGAACTCCAAATGCCCTCTCATAGAGTATGCCGATGCGATTCTTTGCGGCTGCCTGGACGTGGGAATCCGACTTTCCCGCCGCGATGCGATAGAAAGTCATCGCTGCGGCAAAGTCGTTCCTGTAACAGGCTTCGTCGCCTTTGACTATGGCTTCATCGGACGAGGCGTCAGAGATGACTGCGCCCGTATACTCGAGGTGAGTGGAGGCGGGGGCCCCTGCGGCGGGGGTCGCCGCAATTGCGGTCAGGACGATTGCCGTCAGACGAGCTAGAACGCTGTGCTTAGCCATGCCGGACCCGGCCGATCGTCAAGAGTCGACGGAATTCCTCTACCGGCACGGGGCGCTCTGCTCAGCGGAGGAACAGCGGGGAATTAACGTTGAACAACATGAACCGCCATTGCTCGGATCTCCGAATCAACCGCACGGCGATGTGGGCATCGCCATTCGCGAACTTTGCGTCGGCCACGTAATAGGCAGTAATCACCGCGCCCTGTCGAGGGGCGTAGAACATGGTCGCCTCGCCCTTTACGCCGCCGAAACTCCGCATGGCGCCGAGCTTCGAGAACAGTTGAAATATCCGGTTTCCCTGCCCGGGCGTTTCGTCGAGGGCTTTTAGCAGTTCCGGCGATGCACGTCTAAGCAGCTCGTCTTTAGACCAGGTTGAAATAACGGCCGGAACGCTTTCCTCGACGTACGCCTTGCTCGACGCATCCAGCCCGCGCCCTCGATATGCGACGTAGCCGAAGACCGCGGCGACTGCGAGGACGAGAACGAACGACAGTACGCCCACAATCTGGAGGAACTTTCTCATTTCAACACACGAACGTCGGACAACATTGAACCTCCCAAATCTGGCCAATTCGGCCAAAGGTCCTTATGCAGAGTAAATCTACCAGTAGCATGCCGCGCGGGAAGGAAATAGTCCGCACGGCTTCGAGTGCGCAATGAAGCCCGCCTGCACCATTGGTGCCGCGCCGCCACAGTCAGTACAAATGGATAAGAAATCGCTCCGACTGCCAACGCCGCAGCTATGCAGACCCAGCCGCGGCGAATGCGCAGCGTGCTTGGCCGGGGTCGGCGGCGTTGGCTCGCCAGACCGGCAGGAGGCGCCTGTCGGATGCGCCCGCCATCAATAAGGCGTCCCGTCCTTGTGCCGGAACTGCCACTTGCCGTCGGGCCCCATCGCCACCCGCAGATCGTCGTCCGGGTACTCCCCCGAATCGCCCGGCAGGCGGTCTCCGACCTCCAGGTACACGACGTCCTCCTTCGACCGGTTCACCAGGTGATGCCCGTCCGGATCTCCGCCCTTGAACCCCATGCACATGCCGGGCTGGAGCGCCGTTTCGCCGGCATCGGTGACGAGCGTCGGATGACCCGAAAGGATGTAGACGAACTCGTCCTGCACCCCGTGCCAATGCCGCAGCGCCGACATCGCGCCGGGCTTCAGCGTGGTGCGATTCACCCCGAAATTCTTCAGCCCGAACACATCCCCCAGCGCCTGCTTCTGCCGCCCGGCGACGCGCGAGGCGAACGGCTCCGGGTAGTTGGACGCCTTGGCGCGGGGCGGAACATCCGAAGCGACCACCGGACCTGACTTAGCCATGTGCCTTCTCCTTTCTTCTTGCCATGGTGCTGCAATTACGCGGAATCGCGCAACAACGAAACGGAGCGGAAGCCGCCGTGGTGCATCACCTCGCGCAAAACGACCAGACCCAACGCGACCCGGCCCGGAGACGCGGCGTGACGCCAGGCGACCGGCGAACCCGCGGCGTAATCCGCAAGCTGATTGAACAGGCTCTCCACCGACTCGATCGAAACGCGCGCCGCCGGCCCCGGCCGGCAGCAGCGCGAGAACCTCCGCCAGCTCCGACCCTGAGACCACGAGCTCCGCAGTCCGAGGCAAGGAACGAATCGTCGGCATGATCAGGTCCTCGACCTCGGCGATCGCGCGCTCGAGCGCCGCCGCGTCCAGACGCCCCGCCTCGAGGCCGCTCCGCACGCCGGAAAGCGGTCCCGCCGTCGAATCGAGAAAGATCAGCCGATCGCCCTCGAGCCGCAAACCGACAGTTCGGCCCCGATCGGACGTCCGTTCGTCACTCATGGCCGAACAATAGCGCCCTCAGCGCGGCGCCGGATCGATATCCTCGTACGCCTCCGGCCGAAAGCGCGGCGTGCAGATCGCCAGAAACACCAGATCCTCCGCGCTCGTACAAGTAATCCGCTGCCGGCACCCCGCAGGAATCAGCACCACGTCATTCGGCGCCACCTCCTGCGCCGGCAACTCCCCGACCTCGACCCGCCCGGTGCCCGAAAGAATCACGTACCGCTCGGCCGTCCCATTGAGCCGATGCCAGCGAGTCGTCACCCCCGGCAGAACCCGCGCCCGCGCGATCGAGGCGTCGGCGTCTTCGGGAATGTTGGAGAGCTCGGTGATGAAGCAGCCTTCGTCGGTATGGAACTCGGCTCGAAGATC
>CAWEPV010000005.1:0-5483 GCA_963811085.1 uncultured beta proteobacterium
GTGCGCCTGACGTGGAAGCTGAGGTCGAAGTTCGGATCGGGCTCCCAGTATGCGCTGTCGCCGTCGAACGCGACGCGCTCGCGAAAGCGCCCGTGACGCAGGAAATTCGTCGCGATGACTTGCTTGAAGCGCTCGAACGGCAGCCTGCCCTCGGTCAGCAGCACCCCTGCGATCACCATCGGATTGGTCGGCCGATCGGTCCGCAGCCAGGCGGTGTCGATCGCGGACATGGGTCTGCGCTGGGACATGGAAACAACGATACAAACTGGACCCGCCGGCTTCTTGCGCTACGTCAAAAGGCGCGCGCCGGATCGATCCTAGATTAGCCCTATCTCCAAGGGACGACCGCCATGCGCTACTTCATTACCGGCGCGACCGGTTTCATCGGCTCGCGGCTCGCGCGCAAGCTCCTCGAGCGCGAAGGCTCGACCGTGTATTTCCTGGTGCGCGAGCGCAGGCTGAAAAAGGTCGACGCGCTGCGCCGGCGCTGGGGCGTCGGGCCCGAGCGCGCAATCCCGCTGACGGGCGACCTGACGCTGCCGCGCCTGGGCCTGTCCGAGGCGGATCTCGAACGCCTGCGCGGCGTCGAGCACATGTTCCACCTGGCCGCGGTGTACGATCTGAGGGCCAGCGCCGAGGCGCAGCAGGCCGCGAACGTCGAGGGCACGCGCCACGCGGTGGAACTCGCGCACGAGGCCGGGGTCGGCTGCCTGCACCTGGCCAGCTCGATCGCCGCCGCCGGGCTGTACGAAGGCGTGTTCCGCGAGGACATGTTCGAGGAGGCGGAGAATCTCGAGCATCTGTACTTTTGTACCAAGCACGACGCCGAAGCCATCGTGCGCGGCGAGTGCCGCCGGCCTTGGTGACCCTCATCGCCCGGGCATCGTGGTGGGCGACTCGCGCACGGGCGAGATGGACAAGATCGACGGCCCGTACTACTTCTTCAAGCTGATCCAGAAGCTGCGCCGCGCGCTGCCGGCGTGGATGCCCGCGATCGGGGTCGAGGGCGGGCGCCTGAACCTGGTGCCGGTGGACTTCGTGGTGGCCGCGATGGACCACATCGCGCACCAGCCCGGCCTCGACGGAAAGTGCTTCCACCTGACCGACCCCAAGCCGCGGCGGGTGGGCGACATCCTCAATCTGTTCGCCAAGGCGGGTCATGCGCCGTCGATGAGCATGAAGGTCAACGCGCGCATGCTCGGCTTCGTCCCGAGGCGGTGCGGCACGGCATCGCGCGCATGGCGCCGGTGCGGCGCATCGGCGAACAGGTGATGAGGACTTGGGCCTGCCGCCGGGCATCCTGCAGTTCGTCAACTACCCGACCCGCTTCGACTGCCGCGAGGCGCAGGCCGCGCTCGCCGGCAGCGGCATCGAGGTGCCGCCGCTGAAGACTACGCCTGGAGGCTGTGGGACTACTGGGAGCGCCACCTCGACCCGGAGCTGTTTCGCGACCGCAGCCTGGGCGGCGCGGTGAAGGGCAAGGTGGTGCTGATCACCGGGGGCGGGCAGGGCATCGGCCGCGCGGCGGTGAGCAAGCTCGCCGCCGCGGGCGCGACCGTGGTCGTGCTCGACCGCGAGGAGGAGCGCCTGCGCCGGACCGAGGCCGAGATCAAGGCCGAGGGCGGCACCGATCGCGACCTACGTCTGCGACCTGACCGACTTCGAGCAGGTCGAGCGCACCGCCGCGGCGGTGCTCGAGGCCCATGGCGCGGTCGACGTGCTGATCAACAATGCGGGCCACTCGATCCGGCGCTCGATCGAGCACTCGTTCGAGCGTTCCAAGCTCGAGCGCCCATGCGGCTGAACTACTTCGGCGCGCTGCGCCTAACGCTCGCGCTGCTGCCGTCGATGCAGAAGAAGAAATCGGGGCACGTGATCAACATCTCCTCCCTCGGCGTGCTGACCAATGCGCCGCGCTTCTCGGCCTACGTCGCCTCAAAGGCGGCGATGGACGCCTTCGCGCGCTGCGCGGCCTCGGAGTTCGCCGACGACGGCATCACCTTCACCACCGTCAACATGCCGCTGGTGCGCACCGCCATGAGTGCGCCGACCGAGATCTACCAGCACACCCCGATGCTCGCGCCCGAGGAGGCGGCCGACCTCATCGCGCAGGCCGTCATCGAGCGGCCCGAGCGCGTCACCACGCGCCTGGGCGTGTTCGCCGAGGTCGTGCACGCCGTGGCGCCCAAGATCTCGCACATCATCATGAACACCGCCTACCGCATGTTCCCGGAGTCGGCCGCCGCGCTCGGCATCAAGGATCCTGCCGCCGCGCCCAAGCTCACGCCGGAGCAGGCCGCGTTCGCCGAGCTGACCCGCGGGCTTCACTTCTGAGCAGCCAGCGCCTCCGCCGCGACGCGCCGCGCCACCGCGTCCGAGAACACCAGCGACAGGTGTCCCAGCCCGGCCAGCGCCACGTTCTGCGCGCCGGCTAGAACCGGGCTGTCCTGCGGTGCGACGAAATTGTCGTGCCAGGAGAACACCGACACCACCGGCACCCCGTCCGCCGCGCCGGCGCCGTCCACATTCAGCGCCGCGAGCCAGGCGCTGCCGGGGCGCATCTGGCGCGCGTTGTGCGCCAGCCCCCAGCGCGCGAGGATGCTTCCGTGGTGCGGCGTGCCGAGCGTTACGATCCTCGCGATGCGCGCGCGCGCCGCGGGATCGCGCGCGCAGGCGCGCGCGACGAGCCCGCCCATGCTGTGCCCCACCACCACCACGCGCTCGGCGCCGGTCGCCCCGCACACCCGTGCGATCTCCTCCGCCAGCCGCTCGGCCAGCTGGTCGATCCCTGCCTGCGGCGGCTCGAGCGTCACCGCCCAGGTCCCCGTCACGCCCAGCGCCGCGAGCCTGCGCCGGAACCAACCCCACAGCCCCGCGTTGCAGTAGATGCCCGGCACCAGCACGACCGGCATCCCGCCCCCGCCGCGCCCGAGACCGTGCGCCGCGCGAACGGCTGCATGAACGTGAACAGCAGCACGTACGCGCCGAGCTCGCACAAGAACAACCTCAGCCTTGCGCCCCACGACAAGCGTGCCGAGGCCGGCGCCCCGCCCGCGAACAGGCGCGACAGCGCGAAGCTCTGCGCCACCGTCAGCGCCTCGAGCAGCAGCACGCCGGCCGGCGCAAGCGCGAGGCTCCACCAGCCCGACCAGCCGAAATGCGCGCACAGCGCCAGCCCCGCGGCCCAGAACAGCCCGAGCTGCAGCGCGAGAACGACGATCAGAAAGCGCGCGAGCATCATGTCGCGCGGCCGGCCGGGCGGCGCGCGCCGGGCCCGGACGCAAACCATCGCACGAGTCGATCGGACACCTCGGTCCGGCCGAGCAAGTCCAGGTGCTTCATGCCGTAACCGATCCATTGGCGCGACTTTGGAAACCACAGGGAGCGGTCCGAACCCTTCCGCAGGCCCAGGGCGCTGCGCACGGGCACGATTCCATCGCCCAGCAGGCGATCGCGCAGGTCGCCGCGCTTCCTGCCGGCGCTCGCCGCCATCGCGTAGCTGTCCACGCCGTCCGGCAGAGGCACGAAGCGCGGAATGTCGTGCGCGCGCGCGAAGCGGTCGCGGCCCTCCCAGTGCTCGTCGAGCACGTTGCCGTGGCGCAAGTCGGTGATGCCGGCGCTGCGGATCTTTCCCAGCCGGGCGAACGGGGCGGTGTAAGGCGTCGCGCCCAGAACCGCGTCCACCCAGTTTCCGGCGCGTTCCATCGGCGCGCCCAGGTGAGGCGTGCCGAGGAAAGCGAGCTTGCGCAGATGCCGCGGCCATGCGTGCCCCGCGAGCGGACCGTAATGGCAGGCGCTGCGCGCGACCAGCCCGCCCATGCTGTGGGCGACGATCGCGAGCTCCTCGACCCGATGCGGCCATTGCCCGACGAGAAGCTCGAGCAGGTCGGCCAGCGCGCGCCCGTTGGTGGAGGTGTGAAGGCCGCTGTTGTAGTGCAGATAGAGGCAGTCGTAGCCCAGCTCGCGGGCAAGCACCGCGCCGTGGTCGTGCCCTGCGCGGTTCCATTGCAGATCGTTCATGCACAGCCCGTGCGCCAGCACGGCCAGCTTGCCGCCCGCCTGCGGGAACGCCGCGGCCAGCGCCCGCGTCTCGAGCGCGAGCGCCCGGCCGTCGCGCCGCAGGCTCATCGGGATCGCGAGCGGGTTGCCGGTCGCGACGAGGTAATCGCCCAGCACGCCGTTCAACGCGGCAAGCACCGCCTCGCGCTCGGGCGATGAAGTGCGTCCCTGAAGCTCCGGCCTGAGTCGGCCAAGGAGGGCATCCAGCCCGCCTCCGACCAGGCGCGTCACGCCGCGCACGCTCTTGTACACCAGCCCCGCGACGCCGCGCATGCGGGCCGGTGCTTGCGCCCCGCCCGCGCCGCCGCGGCGGGTGATCGTGTGGTGCATCGCCTCCACCAGATCCGCCAGCCCGGCAGTCGCCTGCGTCGCCAGCCGCGCGAAGCCGCGAAGGTCGGAGGGGTGAAGGTGAGTCGTCTTGGTCATGCCAACACTGTGTGGAGGAGCCCGCTCACCCGCTCAGAGTGGTTCGGCGCCAACATCGCTACAGCAGGCCCCTCAGCCGCGCGGCGAGCCAGGGCGAGATCAAAGTTACCGCCAGCACAACGGACCACAGGTTGCCCCCCTTGAACGTGTACGCCTGGAGCAATTGTGCCCAATCCTTGTGTTGTACGAAGCGACCGAAGCTGAACTCGAACAGCAGCGTAAGGACAAGCCAGAACAGACCAATGAGCCAAACCTGCGGCGAGGCAAGCGGCCCATACCAGGGTGCGGCGAGAAAAGCGACCAGGACGATGCAGGCGGAGAGAGCGATGCCGCTTGCGATCAGACCTGCGAACGTCCCCATCGCCGGGATGAGCGCTTTCTCTCGCAGCATGCCGTTGAGCATGGCAAGCACGAGTATGCCCAGCCACAGCACAAGCGCCTTCAGCAAAACAGCGATCGGCATGACACTCACATCTGCAGCACGAGAAACGGCAGCAGCAGCCCGTTCGCGGTCAGGAACAGCCGCACCACGCGGTTCAGCCCGCCGCCCGTCGGATGCACCGGCCGGCCATCATCAATAAGGCGTCCCGTTCTTGTGCTGGTACTGCCACTTGCCGTCGGCCCCCATCACCACCCTGAGATCTTCGTCCGGGTACTCTGCCGAATCGCCCGGCAGGCGGTCTCCGATCTCCAGGTACACGACGTCTTCCTTCGTCCGGTTCACCAGATGATGCCCGTCGGGGTCTCCGCCCTTGAACCCCATGCACATGCCGGGATGGAGCAGCGTTTCGCCAGCATCGGTGACGAGCGTCGGATGACCCGATAGCACGTAGACGAACTCGTCCTGCACCCCGTGCCAATGCCGCAGCGCCGACATCGCGCCCGGCTTCAACGTGGTGCGATTCACCCCGAAACTCTTCAGCCCGAACACGTCCCCCAGCGCTTGCTTACCCCGCCCGGCGACGCGCGCGGCGAACGACTCCGGGTAGTTGGACGCC
>CAWEPV010000006.1:0-6789 GCA_963811085.1 uncultured beta proteobacterium
ATTCAGCGCGCAGGAATCTCCTGCACGCCTGTCTCCCAGACAGCTATGTGCGTCAGCTAGGGCCCGCGGCAAGGCTGGCGTACGCGATCCCGCCGTCCACCGCGATAGTCTCGCCTACCACATAGTCTCCGGCCTGCGAGGCGAGGAAGATTGCCGCGCCCGCCATGTCCTCGTCGCGCCCGATACGGCGCAGCGGCGTGCGCGCCGCCACGAGGTCCGGATGATCGCGCGCCGCGCGGTTCATGTCCGAGGCGAAGGGTCCGGGCGCGATGCAGTTCACGACGATCTTGTCTTGCACCAGGCGCGCCGCCATGCGCCGCGTCAGATAGATCAGCGCCGCCTTGGACGCGTGGTAAGAGTAGGTCT
This sequence comes from uncultured beta proteobacterium, assembly GCA_963811085.1. Lineage (GTDB taxonomy): Bacteria > Pseudomonadota > Gammaproteobacteria > Burkholderiales > SG8-39 > DAHVFK01. The sequence goes on from CAWEPV010000006.1 coordinate 367, forward strand.
CGAGGGGATTAAGCTTGATGCCGTCGATCGAGGCAATGTTGATCACCTTCGCCGGACGCGCCTCGCTCGCCGCCGCCTTGAGCATCGGGTGCAGCATCTGCGTGAGAAAAAATGGGGACTTGAGGTTGATGTTCATCACCTTGTCCCAGCCGTGCTCGGGGAACTCTTCGAAGTCCGCGGCCCACGCCGCGCCTGCGTTGTTCACCAGCGTGTGGATCGCGCGTTCCCGCTCGCCGAGCGCGGCGGTGAACGCCCGGCAGCCATCGATGGTCGCCAGGTCGTGCGGCGTCGAGATGCAGGTGCCGAGCGACGACAACTCCTCGGCCGCGGCGTCGCAGGCCGCCGCCTTGCGCGCCGTGATGTAGACCTTGGCACCGTACTCGAGAAAGCCGCGTGCGATCATCTTGCCAATCCCGCGCGAGCCGCCAGTGATCACGGCTACGCGACCCTCGAGCGAAAACAGATCCTTCATGGTCATTACGCGAATCCTCACGTGCGCGGCGGCGCGATAGCAAAATACTGCGCCGCTTCGGTGCGGTCGGGCAAGTTCGGGAACGGCGAAGTCGAATGGCCGCTGTTCGGCCCAAGCCGCCGATCGGTTCCCGTTTCGGACGTATTGCTTCAGCCCTGCACGATCCCCAGCTCGATCAGGCTGCGCGCCGCCTCGCCGAGCCTGGCCCTCAATATGGCCGCCATCGCCATCAGCTTCAGGAACGGCCCCGAAGCGATGAAGCGCTCGCCCGCCATTTCTGGCGCCTCGAGCGCCCGCACATGCATGTCGGCGACATCGCGCACGTCGACGAGCGAGAAGCCGATGTCCGGGCAGGCGCGCAGAGAACCGTCGAGCAGCCGCTTCACCACGAGGATCGACGGCGAGTAGTCAGGGCTCAACACCGGCCCAATGACGAACGCCGGGTTCACGGTGCAGTACTCGATGTCACCGCCCTTCTTGGCCACCCATTCCCGCGCTGCGCGCTCGGCGATCGTCTTCGAGCGAACGTACGCCGATGCGCGGGGAGTCCGGGTCCGTCCAGTCGGCCTCGGTGAAGCCATGCCTTCCCTTGCCGCGCCCGTGGGCGATGGCGGCGATCGACGCTCCCGCTCAGTGGCCGAAGGCGCGATACACAAGCTGCTTGAACTCAAACGAGTACGGGTGCCAGAAGCCCATCTGGCGCTGCGTCATCAGCAGGCCGGCAAGATTCTGCCGCGGCGAGATCCACCAGTGCGTGCCCGCGAGGCCGCCCCATTGAAACTCGCCCGCCGCGCTGACCGGATCCACGGGCGAAGGAACGAGCGTCACCGCACCCGCGAGCCCGTACCCCTTGCCGACGATGTCGCCGAACCGCGGAAACCGAATCCAGACGTTCTCCGGAAGCTGGTTGGTCATCATCAGCGCAATCGTTTCCGGTTTGAGCAAGGTCGGTCCACCCAGGAGCAGGCTGCGCACCAGCGCGATCATGTCGGGCAGCGTCGAGACCAGCCCCCCGCCTCCCGAGAGCTTTGCCGCCGGGCGAAGGTAGGCCTGTGGATAAGGTGCGTCGTCGGTGCGCGTAAGCCCCGGCTTCATCGGCTCGAGCACATCCGCGCCGGCATAGTATGCGGTGAAGCGTGCGCGCTTTTCCTCCGGAACCACGAAAGAGGTGTCACTCATGCCAAGCCGAGTGAGGACGCGACATTGGATGAACGCGTCGAAGCGCTGCCCGCTCACTATCTCGATGATCCGCGCGAGCACGTCGGTCGCTACCGAGTATTCCCAGCCGCCGCCAGGATGGAAGACGAGCGGCAGCGGCTCCAGCGCATCGATCATCTCCGCGAGCGTGGCGGCCGGGTTCAGCACGCGGCGCCCGACATAGGCTTGGTAGATGAGCGTGCCCGGATCAAGCAGGCCGTAGCTGAGACCCGCGCTGTGGCTCATGAGATGGCGGATCGTGATCGGCCCGCGCGCTGGCTCGGTATCGTCTATCGTCGTCGCGCCCGGCCGCAACACGCGGCGCCTAGCAAGCTGCGGCAGGAAGCGCTCGACCGGATCGTCCAACCCGATCCTGCCTTCTTCGTAGAGCATCATTGCCGCGCAGCTCGTGACCAGCTTGGTGTTCGAAAACACGCGAAAGATATGGTCTTCGCGCAGCGGAATCTTCGCCTCGCGATCGGCCCAGCCGGTGCAGTGCAGATCGACCAAGTCGCGTCCGACAAGCACCGCCGACGAAACGCCCGGCAGAATCTCCGCTTCGACGTAGCGGCGCATTGCTGCGTGCACCGCGCTGAAGTCATAGCGCTTTATCTGTGCCGCCATCGTCGCTCCTTTACGTGCTGGCTAGCTAGCGTAACGCCCGGGCCCAAGGAGCGCGCCATTGCCATTTAACGTTATGCCAGACCTTCTGGGGTGCGAAGGAATTTCATATCCATCTTAGCGAGCGGCACTTCTGCGCTGACGCGGACCGTGGGCGCTTCGAAGCCGCGGAGCGAGCCGCGCGACGAGCGGGACGTTTACTAGCACCATCGCGGCGACCGCTACCAGCGCCGTGGAAATCCCGACCCGGTCGGCGAGTGCGCCGTAGAGCACCGGCGCGACCGCCCCGGCCCCGACCGTGCCGGTGTAGAAGATACTAAAGGCGCGCGTGCGCCACTCCGGCGCGACGAGCTCGGGCACTGATCCGTACAGCACCGACGAGGTGCCGTTCAGCGCGACGCCGACGACCGGAAGCAGCGCGAGCACGGCTTCGCGCGGCAGCGGCAGGATCGCGACGATCCCGCCCGCGGTCATGATCTCGGTGAGCCACACCGTGCGCACCGCCCCGATGCGCGCCCCGAGGAAGGCGCACACGAGCTTGCCGGCTGCGCCGCCTGCGAATACCGCCGTCAGCGCAGCGCCGATCGTGGGAAGGCTCGCGCCCTTCGCCGTGAGCAGAAGCGGCAGGAACGTGAGGAAGGCCATTCGCCCCGCGCTGTCGAACATCCCCACCGCGAGCAGCGTCCGGAAGCCGACGCGGTCGGTCGCCGCCGGCGCGTCCGCCGCGCCAGCGCCGCCGTCCTTCCCGCCGCCCTCGACCGCGAAACGCGGCGCTAGCGCGAAGATCGCGACCGCCGCAACGAACCCTGCACCGCCGAGCAAGGCGAGCGCCTCGCGCCACGGCACCGCGACCAGCAGCAGCGACGCGAGCGCCGGCACGACCATCTTCCCGACGTCGCCCGCGAAGTTGTATGCCCCGAGCGCCTTGAGCGAGCGCCGCCCGGAGAACGCGTGCGCCATCATCGACGAGCCGAGCGGATGCTGCGTACTCGCTCCGGCGCCGCCGAGGGCGAGGGCAATCGCGAGCATTACCAGCCCGCTGCTCGCCCCGGCGAGGAGATACGCGCCCCCGACCAGCGCCGTCCCGAGGGCGAGCACCGCGGGCGCGCCCAGTCGCTGCGCGAGCAAACTCGACGGAATCTGAAGCGCGGCCAGGGTGCCGCTGAAAAGCGTTCGGAGCGCACCGAGCGCCGCATACGCAAGCCCGAACTCGGCCTGCCACACGGGCAGCATCACGTACACCAGATCCGTGTACCCGTCGTGCAGCGCGTGCGCGCCGCACGCTACGCCCGCAGCCCGTCGTTCATCGTGCCGCGCAGAAACCACCGCCGTCGTGACAGCACTCATGTCAAAAAGTGTAGCACCCTAGCGCTGCTCTTCCTCTCTGCCGTTCCCGTCCAGCCTCAGGACCACTTTAAGCGCGACGAAGCGGTCGTTCGACTGTGCGAAGAGGACACCGGGCCAATTTGCCGCGGCGCGGAGCGCGAACCTCCCGAGCCGGGCAACTGAGATACCTCCACCGCGGGCAACCATAAGACCAGCCGGTTTGATCTAGGTCAGTTTGCGCGCGACCTGACTCGCGCATCCTGAAACCGTTGCAGCACTCCCGACTCGAGGAATTCCGCGTGCCCCTGCCATCGATCGAGGCCATCCTGGACGACGGCTCCAGGGCCTCCGCCGATGCGCCCCCGATCCCCGGTTACCTCGAGCAGCTGTACTGGTGGGCCTACGTGCACCCGAGGGCGGTCGTTGTCTTCGAGCGCGAGTGGCTGGTCAACGCGATCCTGTTCGGCAACTACCGCCGCCTGCGCGACGCCGCGCTGGCCGATCTGGGCGAGCGCGTGCAGGGTCGCACCTTGCAGGTGGCTTGTGTCTACGGCAGCCTGACCCCGCGCTTGTGTGGCCGTCTGGCCGACGACGCGCGGCTCGACGTCATCGACATCCTGCCGGTGCAACTGGACAACCTGCGCCGCAAGCTCACGCCCGACGAGCGGGTGACGCTCAAGCGTGTCGACGCCTCGTCACTAAGCGCCGCCGACGCCAGCTATGACCAAGTGCTGCTGTTCTTCCTGTTGCACGAGATGCCCGAGGTGGTGCGCCGTGCCACGCTGCGCGAGGCCATGCGCGTGCTCAAACCGGGCGGCAAGCTGGTGATCGTTGACTATGGCCGGCCCACCCGCCTGCACCCGCTGCGGCCGCTGATGCACCAGATCTTCAAGCATCTGGAGCCTCATGCCTTCGATCTGTGGCGGCACGAGGTCCGGGCGTTCATGCCGCAGGACCTGACGCCGACCGCCGTCGAGCGCCGGACCTGGTTCGGCGGCCTGTACCAGAAACTGGTGTTCACCCGGTAGCCGCCGCAAAATGAAAGGCCGCAAAGGCTAAAGCACAATGTGCGACGGCGCACAGTGCACTCCAGAGGAAAGGTGGACGATGAATTGCGGCGTCAAGGGCATTCCCGCCCTTTTGGCCGTCCAACCCATGCCAAACGAACCCTACGACGCACCGCCGCTAAGCAGCACGGGCGTCAATTCCCTGAGCCAAGTCCTGGAGCGTTGCAATCACGCCGGGGCTCTGATGCAGACGTGCGCGGAGGAGCTGTCGTCGGTGAATGACGCCATCAGTCAGGCGCTAGCGTCGCGCGACGCACTGGCCGGGGTTAAAAGCGCCCTCGGCAAGAATGTGGCGCTTGCCGCCAGAGCGCTGGCGGCGTCCGCGGAGCTGACGTCGGTGAACCGGGCGCTGCGGGCCGCGATCCGGGACCGGGACATGGTCGATCATCAATTCGCCGCGTCAGAGGAGCAGCAACGCTCGAGCCACCGTGCCGCCTTCCACGATGTCCTCACCGGCCTGCCGAACCGCGCGCTGTTCAATGACCGGCTGGAACATGGATTCGAGCAGGCCCAGCGCCACGGCTGGTCCCTGGCCGTGTTGTTCGTGGACCTGGACCGCTTCAAGATCATCAACGATACCCACGGACACGCGACGGGCGACAGCGTGCTGCAGGCCATCGCGCGGCGGCTCACGGAAAACTCGCGCGGGGAAGACACGGTCAGCCGCATTGGCGGCGATGAATTCCTTTACCTGCTGGCGGGGATCCGGGATGAGACCAAGATCGGCATGATCGCGGACAAGATCATCCGGGCGATTCAGGAGCCCTGCACGTTCACCCTGCGCGACGCGGAGATCGAACTCAGCGTCGGCGCCAGCATCGGCATCTCGATCTTCCCGAAAGACGGCACCACGGTGGAGACGCTGATCAAGAGCGCGGACGCGGCAATGTACCGGGCCAAGCAGGCCGGATCGAGGTTTGCCTTTGCGCAATAAGCGGGCTGATAAGCGGGCTGATAAGTGCGGTAACGCACAGCCGCCCGCCCAACGATGAAGGACACTGGCGCCATGATGCTCCACGAATTCCTGACGGCGAACCACAACGACCTTATCAAGCGTTGCAACGGCAAGGCGAAGCTGCGGTTCCAGCCCAGCCTCGACCCCGAAACCATCGATCATGGAGTGCCGATGTTCCTGCAGCAGCTGGAGGACATCCTGCGCTTCGAGCAAACGACTGACGTGCGCCGCGAGCTCGAGTCCGAGCCGGAAGCGACGCCGTCGGGTACCGACATCGGTCGCGCCGCGGCCCTGCACGGGTCCGAGTTGCTGCGCCTCGGATTCACCGTCGACCAGGTCGTCCACGGCTACGGCGACGTGTGCCAGGCCGTCACCGGGTTGGCCGTCGAAAGGCACATGAACATCACCGCCGACGAGTTTCGCACCCTCAACCGTTGCCTGGACAACGCCATCGCCGACGCGGTCAGCGCGTACGCGCGCAACGGCGGGGATACCGACGCGTCGCAAAAGGGGCGATCCCTGTCCAAGCACCTGGATGACTACACTGGCGAGCATCGGCGGCTGGTCGATATCGCCGCCAACGCGTACTCCGCCATGAAGACCGGCAACATAGGCATGGCCGGAGCCACCGGCGCGTTGCTCGCTCACGCCCTGGAGCAACTGCGTTTGCTCCCCCAACGGATCCTGCCGGAAGTTCGCGTGGCCATCAAAGAGAGAAAGCAGCGGCTTCCATTTAGCCCAGCCGGCCAAGTACCCGGTCGACCATCGCGCCCGACAGGCCGAGG
>CAWEPV010000007.1:0-4773 GCA_963811085.1 uncultured beta proteobacterium
TCGCCCCGGCGTGAAGGGCCTGCCCGAATCGCGCTTCGCGGGCTGAAGGCTAGCCCAGCGTCGGCAGGTGGAAGCCCGGCGCGGGCGTCGTTTCCTCAACCTGACATAAGTCTGTCGCGAGTCGGGTTCCCGCAGAGACAGGACGCATGTAGCATCTTGAGCGCAAGATCAACAATACCGCGTACCGGTCAGGGGAGGAAAAACCATGAAATTCTTCAAGAACGCGCCGCGCGTGTTCGGCTGCGCCGCCTTCGCCTTCGCGCTGCTGCTCGGCGCCACGGCGGGGCGGGCGGACGAAGGCCTGAACGCGCTGTATCAGAAGGCCAAGGCCGAGGGCAAGGTCGTGATGTACACCTCGGTGCCGACGTTCATCGTCGATCAGTGGCGCAGCCAGTTCGAAGCGCGCTACCCGGGGGTCAAGCTGGAATATTTCCGCAGCGGCACGGGCAAGGTGCTGGCGCGTATCAACGCGGAGAAGTCCGCGGGACAGCTGCACGGCGACATGGTCTGGGTGGCGGACGCCACGGCCTACGTGCACTTCGCCAAAGAGGGGATGCTGGCCAGCTACAAGACGCCCGAATGGGATCACATTCCCTTCGGCAAGGACCCCGGGGGCTACTTCGTGACCGGGCGCTTTCTGCCTGGGGTGATCTTCGCCAACACGAAGGAAACGCAGGATTTCCCGGCAAGCTGGAGCGACCTCGCGGATGCGAGGTACAAGAACAAGGTTGTGATGGCCTCGGCGGTCGTCTCGGGCTCCACCACGGTGATGGTGAGTAGCCTGGTGCACGACGCGGGCCTCGGCTGGCAGTTCTTCCAGAAGCTGAAGGACAACGGTGTGCTGATCCTGCAGGACGTGCCCGACGTCGCGCGAGCTGTCGCGAGCGGCGAGCGGCCTCTAGGGATCACGCTTACGCTTTATAAGTACCAGGCCGAGTACAAGAACTCGCCGATCAAGATCGTGTTCCCGAAGGAGGGGCCGATCCTGATGTCCTCGCCGATCGCGCTGTTCGCGAAAGCGGGGCACCCCAACGCGGCCCGCCTGCTGTACCGCTTCCTGTTGTCGAAGGAAGCACAGGAGGTGCTTTCGCAGAGCGGCATCTACCCTGCGCGTGACGACGTCGCCGGCCCCGAGGGCCTGCCGCCGCTCGGACAGATCAAACAAAAGGCGATCATCCCAGACTCTGACTGGATGGTCGCGCACTGGACCGACGTGAAGTCCCAGTGGCGCGGCATGTTCGGCCGCTGACCCCGCGCGGCACGGCCGGGGCGGGCGGCCTCCGCGCCGCCCTCGGCCGGCAAGGCTGGTTCGCCCCCGCGGCGCTCGTTCTCGGCGGGGGTTTCCTTTTCCTGTCGCTCTATCCCTATGCGCGGCTGGTGCTCGCCAGCTTGCGCGACGGCGGAGCCTTCACGCTCGCGCACTACCTGAACGTCGCTCGGCACGACTACCTGCTGAGCACTCCCCTTCTGCATTCGCTCGTGGTAAGCGCCGCTACCGCGGTCCTGTCGACGGCACTCGGCACTCTGCTCGCCTGGCTCGCGGTCCGCACCGATCTTGCCGGCCGTCACGCGATGACGGCTTTCGTCGCGATTCCGCACATCGTGCCTTCATTCCAGCTCGCGTCGTCGTGGATCGTGCTCTTCGGCGACGCCGGCATCGTGAAGAGCGTGACCGGCCTTACGCCCTTTCCGGCCTACGGGGTGGCACCGCTGGTGGCGGTGCAGACGATCCATCTCACGGTGTTCTCGTACCTCAATGTGGCCGGCGCCCTCGGCTCGCTCGACCCGAGCCTCGAGGAAGCCGCACGCGCCGGCGGCCTCAACGCGCGGCAGGTGCTGCGTCGCGTGACCTTTCCGCTCATGCTGCCCTCGATCCTGTCGGGCATGCTGCTCGCCTTCGCGTACTCGATGGCGGAGTTCGGTGCGCCGATCCTGCTCGCAGCGCCGGCCGGCTTCGGCACCCTGACCACCCAGATCTACGAGCTCTCGACCGCGCCGCCGCTGCAATTCGGCGAAGCCGCGGTGCTTTCCCTCCTGCTCGGCGTCCTGGCGCTGGCCGTCATGGCGATCAACCTGCGGCTGCTCGCACGGGGCAGTTTCGTCACCGTCTCGGGCAAATCGAGCTCGGGCGAAATCACGCGCCTGAGAGGGCTGCGCGCGCCGCTCGCGGCGCTGGCCTGGATCTGGCTGACCGCCACGGCCCTCGCGCCCCTCGCCGCCCTCGTGCTCATCAGCCTGCTCGGTTCTTGGGGACGCGGCTTCGGGCCGGGCAACCTGACGCTCGCCCACTATTCGACCATGCTCGCATCGCACACGCTGACGAACGCGCTGTGGAACTCCCTGGCGCTCGCGCTCGGCGCCGCCGCGCTGGCGGCCGCCACCGGCTTCATCGCTGCCTACGGCGCGGTACGCCTGAAGACTGCATGGGGTGCGTGGCTCGACCGCATGAGCTTCGTCAATTTTGCCACGCCGGGCCTCGTGGTCGGCATCGCGTTCGTCCTCGCCTTCAGCGGCCCGCCGGTCAACCTTTTCGGCACCTACTGGATCCTGCTCTTCGGTTACTTCGTTCGCTTCGCCGGCCTGGCCGTGCGCGGCGTCAGCGCCAACCTTCGCCAGCTCTCTTCGGAGCTCGAGGAAGCCGGTTTGGTGTGCGGGCTCGGGCGCAGCCGCGTGCTCGCGCGCATCACGCTGCCGCTGCTGCGCGAGAGCCTCGCAGCCGGTTTCCTGCTTGTGTTCGTGAACGCGATCAAGGAAGTCTCGATGACAAGCCTGGTCGCGAGCCAGGGAACGGAGACGCTCGCCTACGAGGCCTTCCTGCGCTACTCCGACGGCGACTACACCGTCGGCAGCGCCTACAGCGTCCTGATGGTGACGATCGCGCTCGTCGGCTCCCTGATCATCGCGCGTAGGTCACGGCTAGCAAGCGGAGAACTTTCCTCATGAAGATCGTCCTGGAAGCGGTATCAAAGAGCTACGGCGCGACGCCCGCGGTGCGCTCGCTCGACCTCGGGGTCGAGAGCGGCGAGCTGTTCACCCTGATCGGGCCGTCCGGCTGCGGCAAGACCACGACGCTGCGGATGGTCGCCGGGCTGATCGAGCCGAGCGCGGGACGCATCCGCTTCGGTGAGCAGCTCGTCGCCGATCCCGTCGCCGGCGTGACGGTGCCCACCGAGCGGCGCAATCTGGGCATGGTGTTCCAGTCCTACGCCCTTTGGCCGCACCTCAGCGTGCGCCGCAACTGCAGCCTGGGCCTCGAAGTGCGCCGACTGCCGGCCGGCCAGGCACGCGCGCGTGCGGACGAGGCGCTTGCGATGGTCGGCCTCGCGGGAATGGCGGAACGGTATCCGCATCAGCTCTCGGGCGGCCAGCAGCAGCGCGTCGCGCTCGCGCGCGCGATCGCCCTGCGGCCGCAGGTGCTCCTGTTCGACGAACCGCTGTCGAACCTGGACGCCGCGCTGCACGAGCAGATGTGCGCTGAGATCAGAAGCGTGCAGCGGCGACTTGGAATCACAACGGTCTACGTGACGCACAACCAGGCCGAGGCGATGATGGTTTCGGACCGTATCGGCGTCATGCGCGACGGGAGGTTGCTCCAGGTCGGCACGCCGGAAGAAGTCTACGTGCATCCGCGCGATGAGTTCGTCGCCGCGTTCTTCGGTAAAGCCAACGTGCTGCGCGGCGAGGCCGCCGGAGGGAAGCTGCGGATCGCGCAGCGGACACTCGCCGTGAGCGCGCCGCTCGCTCCGGGCGTCGCCGCGCTGCTGATCCGTCCGGAGGCGGTCGCTTTCGCGCAAAGCGGCGAGAACCTCTTCGAGGGCAACATCCTCCACGCATCGTTCCTCGGCGGACACGTCGAGTACGAAGTGCGCATCGAGGTACTGGATACGACGCTGCGCGTGCAGACTCTCTCCTCCGAGCCGCTACGCTCGGGGCGAGCGAGCCTGCGTCTCCCGCCCGAGCGGCTGGTTCCGCTCGGGCGCGCGGACTGACGCGAGGCGCCTCATCTCGTGGCGCCGGGCCTCGAAGTCCTCCTTTCACCTGCCGAACTGGCCGGGCTGCGCCAGCGCGACCTGAGTGATTCCGTTTGCGTGGTGTTCGACATTCTTCGCGCGACGAGCACGATCGTAACCGGTCTGGCCAACGGGGCAGAAAGCATCGTGCCGGTAGCCGGGATCGAGGAAGCCCTGGCGTTCCGGCGGCGGCGCCCCGACGTGCTCCTGGCCGGAGAACGCAACGGTCTGCGTATCGGCGGCGCGCTGAGCGGAGGCGTCGAATTCGACCTGGGAAACTCGCCGCGGGAATTCACCGCCGAGAGAATTCGCGGCAGATGCGCCGTCATGACGACGACCAACGGCACGCGCGCCCTGCGCGCCTGCGCGGGCGCGCGCCACGTGCTTGCCGCAGGCTTCCTAAACATGGGCGCCACGATCGAATGGCTGCGCGCGCGCGAGCCCTCACACCTCATCCTGGTGTGCAGCGGCACTCACGATGAACCGGCGCTCGAAGACATCCTCGCCGCCGGGGCGGTGTGCCACGAGCTGTTGCCGGACTTTTCCGGCAAGCGGATTTCCGATGGAGCCGAGATTGCGCGCCGCCTTTACCCGCCGTTCGAACGCGACCTCGCCGCGGCGGCACGCCATTCGCGCAACGGCCGGCGCCTGCTGGCGATCCCGGCGCTGCTCGACGACGTGGCGCTGTGCTTCGAGCGCGACAGCCTGAACCTGGTGGCGCAGATGTGCGCCGACGGCGCGCTACGCCGCGCCTAGCCCAGCG
>CAWEPV010000008.1:0-5603 GCA_963811085.1 uncultured beta proteobacterium
CGCCGCCGCAGCTTCTACGGCTGGGGCTACGAGAACGAGCCGCTGCCCGCCGGCGAGCTCGAGTGGTTCGAGCGCGCCTGGTCCGGGCTGCTCGGCATCGATCATTTCGAAGCCGCGCCGATGCCGCGCGAAGACGAGATCACGCTGCGCGCCCCGCGCGTCACGCCGCCCGCGAGCCTGGCCGCGGTCTGCACCACCGACCACCACGCGCGCCTCGCGCACAGCTACGGCCGCTCGACGCATCGACCTCGCGAAGATGATCCACCGGCGCGACTTCTCCAACCCGCCGGACGTGGTCGCCTACCCGCAGACCGAGCTCGACATCGTCAGCCTGCTCGACTGGTGCGGCGCGCACGGCATCGCCGCGATCCCCTTCGGCGGCGGCTCGAGCGTGGTCGGCGGCGTCAACCCGCCCGCCGACGCGAAGGCCGTGCTGACGCTCGACCTGTCGCATTTCGATCGCGTGCTCGAGATCGACAAGACCTCGCAGGCCGCGCGCGTGCAGGCGGGCGTGCTCGGACCCAGCCTGGAGAAGCAGCTGAAGCCCTCGGGCCTCACGCTGCGCTTTTTCCTGCAGGCCTGGGAGTTCTCCTCGCTGGGCGGCTGGATCGCCACCCGCGCCGCCGGCCACTACGCCACCGTCTACAGCCAGATCGACGACCACGTCGAAGCGCTGCGCGTGGTCACCCCCGCGGGCACGCTCGAATCGCGCCGCCTGCCCGCCTCGGGCGCGGGCCCGAGCCCGGACCGCATGTTCATCGGCTCCGAGGGCTCGCTGGGCGTCATCACCGAGGCCTGGATCCGGCTGCACCGCCGCCCCACCTTCCGCCAGGCCACCACCGTCGGCTTCAAGGACTGGGAGCAGGCGGTCGAAGCCGTGCGAGCGCTCTCCCAGTCCGGCCTGTATCCCGCCAACGCGCGCCTGATCGAGGCCGACGAGGCGCGCTTCACCGAGGCGGGCGACGGCAGCCGCCACCTCCTGGTGCTCGGCTTCGAGGGCGCCGACCACCCGCTCGATGCCTGGATGAAGCGCGCGCTCGAGCTGTGCGCCGACCACGGCGGCGAATGGGACGCCAAAGCGCTCGCCGACCCCGAATCGCAAAAGAGCGGCGCCGCCGGCAACTGGCGCGACAAATTCCTGCGCGGCCCCTACCTGCGCGAGCACGCCATCGCGCGCGGCGTCATGCGCGACACCGTCGAGACCGCGATCCCCTGGAGCGGCTTCCTCGCGCTCGAACGCAAAGTGAAAGCCGCGACCCTCGCCGCCATCCGCGAAGCCACCGGCCGCGAAGGCACCTGCACCGTGCGCTTCACCCACCTCTACCCCGACGGCCCGGCGCCGTACTTCACCTGGCACGCCTACGGCGACAAGGCCAGGCTCCCCGAGCAGTTCTGGGCCATCAAGTCCGCCGCCTCGCAGGCCATGATCGACGCCGGCGGCACCATCACCCACCACCACGCCCTCGGGCGCGACCACCGCACCTGGTACGACCAGCAGCGGCCGGGGCTGTTCGCCGAGGCGTTCAGGGGGGCGAAGCAGAAGCTCGACCCGCGCGGGGTGATGAACCCGGGCGTAATTGTCGACAATTAACGCGCATCGGGCGCGCGCGTTTAAACCTGATACGGCTCGTCCCAGTACAAGGGTTTGCGCGGGAGTTTCGGTTTGTACCGGGCGAGCTTGCTGTCCATGCGCGCCGCGACGGACGGGTGGATCAGATCGGCCGCCGCCACGGTGCGGGCCTCCTCGCCGAATGCCTTCCAGATCCCCTCGTAGGATTGGTGCATCGGCCCATCGGGCCGGGGATCCAGCTCGTAGAAATCCTTCTCCTTGAAGTCCAGCCCATGTTCGAGGCCGCGCAGCACCATCCACTGCAGCGTGATGTCGGATAGCCCGGTTGCCGCGTAGCCGCCGCCGACGTCGGCGTGGACCCCGGCAAACCAGACCTGGATCACGCGCGGGTCGGTGTCCCATCTCAGGACCGGGAAGACCTTGCGCTTCTCGTCGATCGCCATGGCGTGATAGCCCGCGACGACGTTGTGGCTCAACTCGTTGTCATGGTAGTCGGCATCGTTGGTGGCCTTGACCGTATCCCACACGCCCACCATCTCGACCGTGATGTCGAAGAAGCGCTTGCTGCGTTTCAGATTGGGCGGGCTGTCGAAATCGCGCATCTTGTACATCTCCAGGCCGAGTTCCGTATCTTCGACCCTGGCCGGAATGCCGCTGTGCGCGATGAGCCCGCTCAGTCGCCGCGCCGCGTACGCTCCGCGACTGAAGCCCAGCAGGAATACCTTGTTTTCTTCGCGCTTCCAGTCCGAATCGGAAAAGCGCTGGCAGAGGAAGCGGTAGGCGCCGAGGACCTTCTCGTCGAGGCCGAAACCATAGATGCCGCCGCGGACCGCCTCCCACATGCCCGTGCCCACGCCTTCTTCGTAGTGAATTCTTTGCCCGCGCTTCAGCAGTGAAATGAATTTGGCGACGTTGGTCGGCGCGGCTTTGCCCGCGTCGAGCTGAGCCGGGTCATTCCAGGTGCCATCCAGACCGACGATGAGGTTTCGCACCGCTGCCTCCGCCACCTGTCCTCCTCAGTTCGTCGTGCGCTTCCTGAGCTTCAGCGACGGACCTTGATCTTCGCCCGGGTCTTCGCGTGGCACGCACCACCATTCCACGGACTGCGGAACGTACAACCCGAGCGTCGCCACCGACGCCAGAACGAACAGCGCGTTCTGGTGGACCTTGATGCGGTAGAGCTCGCGATTCTTATCGCATTTGACGACGTTCCGCGCGCTCCAGCTGAATCCCCAGAACGAACCTTGAACCGTCTCTTCCACCTTCTGTGCGCCGGGCCCCTTGTCAATGTCGCCGGAGCCCTCGATCAGGAAAGTCGTGCAGCCGGCCGCGCTGCCCAGCAGGATGACGAGAATGAATGCGCAAGCCGATCGCTTCGACATGGCCCCTCCATTCGCCTGCATGTATTTAGGGCAACAATAGCGAAAAACGGGGGCAGCGTCGATCTTCAGACGGCCTCGACGATGGTGGCGTTCGCGATCCCGCCGCCCTCGCACATCGTCTGCAGCCCCCAGCGCTTGCCGCGCGCGTGCAGCGCGTTGATCAGCGTCGCCATCAGCTTCGCCCCGGTCGCGCCGAGCGGGTGGCCGAGCGCGATCGCCCCGCCGTTGACGTTGAGCTTCGCCGGATCCGCGCCGGTGCCCTTCAGCCAGGCGAGCGGCACCGAGGCGAAGGCCTCGTTCACCTCGAACAGGTCGATGTCGCCGATCTTCATCCCGGCGCGCTCGAGCGCCTTCTTCGTCGCCGGGATCGGCTCTTCCAGCATGATCACCGGGTCGCCCGCGGTGAGCGCGAGCGTGTGGATGCGCGCGCGCGGCTTCAGGCCGAACGTCTTCAGCGCGCGCTCGCTCACCACCAGCGCGGCCGAGGCCCCGTCGCAGATCTGGCTCGCGTTGGCGGCGCTGATCCGCCCGCCCTCGCGCAGCAGCTTCACCGCGCCGATCGACTCGAGCGAGGCGTCGTAGCGGATGCCTTCGTCCGCGTCGTGCATCATCGTCTCGCCGTCGACCTCCACCTCGAGCGGCACGATCTCGTGCCGAAACGCGCCCGCCTTCGTCGCCGCGCGCCGCGCGCTTGTGGCTCTCGAGCGCGAACGCGTCGAGCACCTCGCGCGAGAGGTCGTACTTCTCGGCCATCATCTCCGCGCCGACGAACTGGCTGAAACTCGAGACCCCGAACTTCTCCTGGATCCGCTTCGACCACGGCCCCACGCCGATGCCCTGCTTGGTCGGCAGCGCGGCGGAGGTCCCCATCGGCACCCGCGTCATGCTCTCCACGCCCGCCGCGATCACCACGTCCTGCGTGCCCGACATCACCGCCTGCGCGGCGAACTGAATCGCCTGCTGCGACGAGCCGCACTGCCGGTCGATCGACACCGCCGGCACGCTGTTGGGCAGCCTCGAGGCCAGCACCGCGTTGCGCCCGATGTGCAGGCTCTGCTCGCCCACCTGCCCGACGCAGCCCATGATCACGTCCTCGATCGCCTTCGGGTCGATCCCGGTGCGCTCGACCAGCGCATTCAGCACCTCGCCCGCCATGTCCGCCGGATGCCAGCCGGCGAGCCGCCCGCCCCGCCGCCCGCCGGCGGTGCGCACTGCTTCGATGATGTATGCCTCGGCCATAGCCGCTCCTTTCGCTCGAGCGGTTAGCTTACGCCGAACCTTCCCGTGCCGGAGAAGGAGCCGCGAGCTTGTTTCAACACGATCCACAGCGCCGCGAGCCCGCTCACCGCGAGCACCCAGTCTTGCGGCACGCCGAGCAGAAAAGCCGCGCTGCCCCCGACCAGCGACCACAGGAACGGAATCACCAGCAGCCACCACGCAACCGGCCTGGCGAGCAGCAGCAGCCCGAAGGTGAAGATCGTCACCGGGCACGGCGTGATGCCGAACATCGGAACTTCCTCGAGCGAATGCCCGCTCCAGAGCCCGATCAGCGGGTACAGCACGGCCGCGTACGCGATCAGCGCCCAGCCCACCCAGGCCTGCGCCCCGCCCGAAGGCCTGTACTTCTCGTGCCCCCGGATCGCGCCCGAATACAGCAACAGCACCGCCTGCAGCACGAACAGCGCCGCGAACACCCGCGCGGCCTGGTTGATCGCGGAGAAATAGACCCAGTGGTACATGATCCCCGTCCATGCCCACATCGCCGCCAGCCCGACCCCGATGATCCGGTTCCTGCCCGGCGACGGCACGAACAGCAGGATGACCATCGCGAGGCCCAGCACGTAAGCGACGATCTGCGCCGGCCACACGCCGGCGTTGTATTGCACGAAGACGGCAAGGAATTGGTCGCGGGTGAACGGCAGCACGGCACACCTCCGATCGGCTGCAAACCAGCCTAGCGCGGCCTGCGGGAGCCGGTTCTGATGCATGTCAACGAAGTAGTACCTGATGCGAGGCCACCAGGCCCTGCGTCTACGCCGGCACGACCGGCCCGATGCCCGAAGCAAGGCTCGGGAGGCACAAGCTGGCGATGGGGTTGCGCGGGGAGGGCTACGGGGTGCGGCGGGGATAGTGCACCGCAGCGGGCGCGAAAACGGCTTCGGGTCAAAAGCGGGCCGATATTTTGGCTGCGGCGAAGCCGATCATGTTCTATGGTGAAAGCGATGGGGAGGCTGCACTCCAACCTTGAGAGGAGGAACGACATGATCATCTGGAAGAGGACCGCGAACATCCACGACGGCAAAGCGACAGAAGCTTTCGCCTGGGCGGTGAAGGTCGCGAGCTGGGCCAACCGGAAGTATCCCGGCACCAAGATGCAGGTGATTCGAAACGTCGGCGGGCCGTTGTATCAGGTCCATTGGTCGGCGACTTACGACTCGCTCGCGTCCTGGGAGAAGGCTTCGAAACAGATCGAGGCCGACGACGAGTATCGAGCGCTTCTGACGGAGGTTCGGCAGCAGGGCGCGCTGGTGGGCGTCAGTGTCGTCGATTCGCTCTCCGAAGTGATCGCCTGAATGGGGCTGCGCGGCATCGCTCGCCGCGGACTGGCGCCGATGCCGCGCACCCGACCGGGACAACCGCCATGACCGAGC
>CAWEPV010000009.1:0-4643 GCA_963811085.1 uncultured beta proteobacterium
GTGCTGATCAACGTCTAACTAACGAAGTCCCCGGGGGCGCCGCGCCTGCGGCGCCCCTTTTTATTTTTCTGGAGAAGGACACGGCATGACGCGTGTCGGATTTGTGCTGTTCATCGCGGCCGTCGCCGCCGTTTTGTCGCTGCCCGCCCGCGCCGCGGACAGGATCGAGCTGCCGGAGGGGCCGAACCGCGACCTGGTCTACGCCAAGTGCCGCACCTGCCACGACCTGCAGTACGTGAAGGAGTCGGCGGGCATCACCGCGGACAACTGGCAAGCGCTGATCGAGGACATGGGCCAGTACGGCCTGCGCATTCCCGACGACGAGCGCAAGAAGATCGTGCAGTACCTGGTCACCTACCTCGGCCCCAACCCGCCCAAGGCGGCCGCGCCGAGCGGCGCGCCCTCGCCCGCGGTGGACGGCGAGGCCATGTACGAGCGCCAGTGCTCGGCCTGCCATCAGGCGCATGGGGGCGGCCTGCCCGGCGCCTTCCCGCCGCTTGCGGGCAACCACGATCTCTACCGCGATCGCATGTTCCCGGTCTATGTGCTGCTGAACGGGCTCGAGGGCGCGATCATGGTCAAGGGCGCAAGCTACAACGGCGTCATGCCGCCGTTCGACCATCTGTCGAACGCCGAAGTGGCGGCGGTCATCGGCTACGTGCGCGCGGCCTGGAACAACGCCGAATTGCGCCCGTCCGATTTCGTCGACGTGGACGAAAAAGCGGTGGCACAGGCGCGCAGCAAGCCGATGCATCCGGCGCAGGTGCACGCCTACCGCGCGGCGCACCCGGCGGCGCGGTAAGCGCGCCGCGCGCCTACTTCCCCTTCCAGACCGGCTTGCGCTTGTTGAGGAAGGCGTCCATGCCCTCGCGGAAGTCTTCGCTCATGTAGCACATCAGCACCAGGTCGTTGCCCTCGCCGTGCGGGATGGTCGGCCGCAGGCGGCGCACGGCTTCCTTGGTGGCTTGCAGGGTGAGCGGCGCGAGGCTCGCGATGTGGCGCGCGAGCTCCTCGGCGCGCGCGCTGAGCGCGGCGCCGTCCTCGACCAGCTCGCCCACCAGGCCGATCGCGAGCGCCTCGTCGGTCTCGATCAGGCGCGCCTTGAAGATCATGTCCTTGACCCGCGCCGGCCCCAGCAGCGCGACCAGGCGCGAGTAGTTGTTCATCGACAGGCAGTTGCCGAGCGTGCGGGCGACCGGAAAGCCGAAGCGCGCGCCCTTGATCGCGATGCGCAGGTCGCAGCACACCGCGATGCCGGCGCCGCCGCCGGTGCAGGCGCCCTGGATCGCGGCGATGGTCGGCACGCGGCAGGCCTCGAGCGCACCCAGCACGCGGTCGATGCGCGCCTCGTAGTCGAGCGCGTCCTGCTCCTTGTCGAAGGCGCGGAACTGCGAGATGTCGGTGCCGGAGGCGAAGGCCTTGTCGCCGGCGCCGGTGAGCACCATGGCGCGGATCGAGCGGTCGCGGTTGGCCTCCTCGCAGATCTCGGCCAGGCGGTCGTACATCGCGAAAGTGAGCGCGTTGCGCGCCTGCGGCCGGTTGAAGGTCAGGTACACGATGCCGTCGCGCACCTCGTGCAGGAGATCGGTCATGGTTTTGGCCCGGTTCGATCGAATTTCACGGGAATCGATTATCATGCATCGCATGGGTGCACAGGACGCCATTTCGCTGACGAGGTCTTTGCTCCAGTTCGACACGGTCAATCCGCCCGGGCGCGAGCGCGACTGCGCGCATCACGCGGGCGGGCTGCTCGAGGACTGGGGCTACGCGGTGGAGTACCAGGAGTTCGAGCCCGGCCGCACCAGCGTGATCGCGCGCGCCGGCGGCTCCGAGGCGAAGGCGCCGCTGTGCCTCACTGGGCACCTCGACGTGGTGCCGCTCGGCACCCGCAAGTGGGCCAGGGATCCCTTCGCGGGCGAGACCGACGGCGACCGGCTCTATGGGCGCGGCTCGTCCGACATGAAGGCGGGCGTGGCGGCGATGCTGCTCGCGGCCAGGGCCTTCGCCGGCAAGCTCGCCGGCACGCCGGGCGTGGTGCTGGTGCTGACCGCGTCGGAGGAGAACGGCTGCATCGGCTCGCGCCACCTGGCCGAATTGCCCGCGCTGATGGGTAGGGCCGGCGCGATCGTGGTCGGCGAGCCGAGCGCCAACCAGCCCTACGTCGGGCACAAGGGCTCGCTCAAATTCCACGCCGCGTTCCGCGGCGTGTCGGCGCACGGCTCGATGCCCGAGCTGGGCGAGAACGCGATCTACAAGGCGGCGCGCGCGGTTGCGGCGCTGGAGAAGTTCGACTTCCACGCCCACGCGCACGCGGTGATGGGCGCGCCGAGCATGAACGTCGGCACGATCGAAGGTGGCGCGGGGGTAAACCTGGTGCCCGACTCGGCGCGCATCGGGGTCGACATCCGCACCGTGCCCGGCATGGACCACGCTGCGCTGATCGCGCGCCTGAAGCAGACGCTCGACGACGCCGAGCTGGACGTGTTCTCCGACCTGCAGCCGGTATGGACCGAGCCGCAACAAGCCTGGATGCAGCGCGTGTTCGAGATTTGCAACGCCGCGCTCGGCGTTGCGCCCGAGGTGAAGACCGCTACCTATATGACCGACGCCGCGAACCTGCTCAAGGTCTACCGCGGCGCGCCGGCCGTGGTGCTGGGGCCCGGCGAGCCGGGGCAGGCGCACCAGACCGACGAGTACTGCAGCATGGAGCGGATCCGCGAGTCGGTCGCGCTGTACGAGGCGCTGATCCGCGACTGGACGCTCAGCGCTTGAGCGACTCGAGCAACTGATCCATCGTCTCGTCGGCCCAGCGCTCCGGATCCCTGTCGATCTCGGCCTCGCCCTTCGCGACCAGGTCGGCGGCGATCTTGCGCCGCTCGCACCAGCCGCGCCAGAACTGCTTGATTTCTTCTGCTGAAATGTCCATGGCAGGGGCGATCCTACACCAGGAGCGAGGTTAGAATCAGCGCGGCTTTCGCTAGGAGAACGTGTTGCGCATTTGTGTCTTCGGCGCCGGCGCGGTCGGCAGCCATGTCACCGCGCGGCTCGCGGCCGCCGGCAACGAGGTCTCGGTGCTGGCGCGCGGCGCGCAGCTCGAGGCGCTGCGTGCCGGCGGCGTCACGCTGGTGTCGGGCGCCGAGCGGGTAAGCGCGCGCGTGCGCGCGAGCGACCGCCCGGCCGAGCTCGGGGCGCAGGACATCGTGCTGCTGACGGTCAAGGCGACCGCGCTCGGTGAGGCGGCCGAGGGCCTCGCGCCGCTGCTCGGGGCGGACACCGCGGTGGTGTTCTGCCAGAACGGGATTCCCTGGTGGTACGCGCTCGGGCTCTCAGCGGCTCGTCCGCGCCCGCCGGACCTGTCGCGCCTCGACCCGGGCGGTGCGCTCGCGCGCGCGGTGGCGCCGGAGCGGGTGGTCGGCGGCGTGGTCTATTCGGCCAACGAGGTGACCGCACCCGGCGTGGTGGAGAACCACACCGCAGGGCGCAACATGCTGGTGATCGGCGCGGCCGACGACCGCGCCTCGCCCCAGGTGGCGGCGCTGCGCGCCGCGCTCGACGCGGCGCAGCTGCGTTCGCCCGCGACCGGCGACATCCGCCAGGCGGTGTGGAACAAGCTGGTGCTCAACCTGGCGAGCTCGCCCCTTTGCCTGCTGGCCGAGGATACGGTGGCCGGCGTGGGCGCCGACCCCGCGCTTGCGGCCCAGCTCGAGCGCATCCGCGCCGAGGGCCGCGCGATCGCCGCGGCGCACGGCGTGGCGGTCGAGGGCGCGCCGCGCCGGCCCGGCGGCGCTCCGAGCGGCGCCGCGCACAAGCCCTCGATGCTGCAGGACTTCGAGCGCGGCCGGCCGATGGAAATCGAGGCCCAGGTAATGGCGCCGCTCGCCTTCGCGCGCGTCGCGGGGATTCCGGTGCCGGCGTTCGAGCTGGCCGCGGCGCTCGCCGCGCACAAGGCCGCGGTGCGCGGCCTGTACGAGCTGAAGCCGTGAAAGTCGCCGTCATTCCCGTGACGCCGTTCCAGCAGAACTGCTCGCTGCTGATCGACGAAGCGACGAACAAGGCGGCGATCGTCGATCCCGGCGGCGACCTGGACAGGGTGCTCGACGCGCTCGAGCGCTCGGGCGCGCAGCTGGAGAAGATCTTCCTCACCCACGGCCACATCGACCACTGCGGCGCCGCCGCCGAGCTGCGCCGCCGCACCGGCGTGCCGCTCGAAGGCCCGCAGCGCGAGGACGCGTTCTGGATCGCCCAGCTAGCGGCGCAGGGCGAGCGTTTCGGCTTCGAGGGCGCCGAGGCCTTCGAGCCAGACCGCTGGCTCGAGCAGGGCGATAAGGTGCGCTTCGGCGGCGTCGAGCTCGAAGTGCGCCACTGTCCGGGACACACCCCCGGGCACGTGGTGTTCTATTCGCCGGAGAACCGGCTCGCGATCGTGGGCGACGTGCTGTTCGCCGGCTCGGTCGGGCGCACCGATTTCCCGCGCGGCGACCCGGCGGCGCTGGTGCGCTCGATCAGGGAAAACCTGTTCCCGCTCGGCGACGACGTTGCGTTCATTCCCGGGCACGGCCCGACGTCGACCTTCGGCGCCGAGCGCGAAGGCAATCCCTACGTGTCGGACCGCGCGCTCGGAGTTGCAATGCGCCGCTAGACGA
>CAWEPV010000010.1:0-127737 GCA_963811085.1 uncultured beta proteobacterium
TGGGAGAAGCGCATCCGCGAGTTCAAGCTGCCCGTTACGGCGGCCTGAACGCGGCGCCTTGGACCACCGCTCCGCCGCCCGCTGGACGGCCGTCTGGGCGGTGTTCGCCGGCGGGCTGGTCGCGGGCGCCTACATCGGCAAGGTTCCACCCGCGCTTCCGATGCTGCGCACCGAGCTCGGCCTGACGCTGGTCCAGTCGGGATTCGTCGCGACCATGTTCAACGTCGTCGGCGGGCTGGCGGGAATGCTCGCCGGGGTGCTCGCCGACCGCTTCGGCCCCAAGCGGCTTGCCCTGGGCGGGCTTGCGATCCTGTCCGCGGGCGGCTTTCTCGGCGCCGCCGCGGGAAGCTTCGCCGCGCTGCTGTTCGCGCGCTTCCTCGAGGGTGCCGGCTTCATCCTGTTCACTGTGGCTGGCGCGGCGCTGATGACCGCCGCCGCACCGGAGCCGCGCGCGCGCGCGAAGGCGCTTTCGCTGTGGAGCGCCTACATGCCCGCCGGCGGCAGCCTGGCGCTGCTCGCCGCGCCGCTGGTCATGGCGGCGGTAGGCTGGCGCGGCCTGTGGGTCGCATTGGCGCTCGTCGCCGCGGGCGCGCTTGCGCTCGTCTGGCGCTACGCGGTGGCGCCGCGCGCCGGCAGCGTGGGTTCGCTGCGCCTGGCGCTCGAGTCCCTAGCCGATCCGGGCACCCTCGCCCTGGCGCTGATGTTCGCCTTCTACGTCGCGCAGTGGACATCGGTCATGATCTGGCTGCCGACTTTTGTCGTCGACGAGCGCGGCGGCTCGGCCGCGACGGCAGCTCTGCTCACCGCGCTGATGGTGCTGATCAACGTCCCCGGCAACCTGGCCGGGGGCTGGCTGCTGGCGCGCGGCGTGCGTCGCGGCCCGATGACGATCGCCGCCTTCGCCATCATGGCGCTGTGCGCGGTCGGCATGCTGCTCGACGTGCTGCCGAACCTGCCCCGCTTTCTGCTCGTGCTCGCCTTCTCCTCCTGCGCCGGTGTTATTCCGGCCGCGGTCTTTTCCGGCGTGCCGGTGCACGCCCGCAGCCCGCGCCACGTCGGCACCAGCAACGGACTGGTGATGCAGTCTTCGCAGGCAAGCCAGTTCGTCGCGCCGATCGTACTGGCCTGGCTGGCGGCGCGCTTCGGCAGCTGGAGCGCATCGCTCTCCGCGATGCTGGCGCTCGCCGCCTGCGGCGCAGCCTGCGGTTTCGCGCTGCAAGTCATCGAGTCGCGCCGCGGGCGCTAGAATCGGCGTCCTGGAGGGAAATCGTCATGCGCGACATCCACATCTGCGAAGTCGGCCCGCGCGACGGGCTGCAGAACGCCCATCACACGATGCCGACCGAGGCCAAGAAGCGCTGGATCAGCGCGCTCGCCGCGGCCGGGCTGGAGGAAATCGAAGTCGGCTCGTTCGTGCCGCCGAAGCTGATCCCGGCCATGGCCGACACCGGCGAGATCGTGGCGCACGCGCGTACCATCCCCGGCCTTAGAGTGGTCGCCCTGGCGCCAAACCTGAAGGGCTTCGAGCGCGCCATGCAGGCCGGCGCACACAAGATCACCTTTCCGGTCTCGGCCAGCCGCGCCCACAGCCTGGCCAACGTGCGCATGACGCCGGAGCAGATGGTCGAGGAAGTGCGTAAGTGCCGCGACCTGCGCGGCGCCAACGGCCCTCAGATCGAGGGCGCCGTGTCGACCGCTTTCGGCTGCACCATGCAGGGCGAAGTCCCGGAGGATGACGTGCTGCGCATCGCCGCCGCGCTGGCGGAGTTCTGCGACTGCGTGGCGCTCGCCGACACCGTCGGCTACGCCAACCCGGCGCAGGTGCGGCGAATCTTCGCCAAGGTAAAAAAGGAGATTGGCGACAAGCTCGAGGGCGCGCACTTCCACAACACGCGCGGGCTGGGCCTGGCCAACGCGCTCGCCGCCTACGAGGAAGGCGTGCGCTCGTTCGACAGCTCACTGGGCGGGCTGGGCGGCTGCCCCTTCGCGCCCGGAGCGAGCGGCAACGTCGTCACCGAGGACCTGGTGTTCATGTTCGAGAGCATGGGTCTCGCGACCGGGATTGATTTCGACCGCCTGCTCGCCGCGCGCGACGCACTGGTGAAAGGCCTGCCGGACGAGCCGGTCTACGGCCACACGCCGCAGGCCGGGCTGCCCAAGGGCTTCAAGCGCGCCGCATGAACCGGCTCCCGCTCGATGGCGTGCGCGTCGTCGAGTTCGCGCACATGGTGATGGGGCCGAGCTGCGGACTGGTGCTCGCCGACCTCGGCGCCGAGGTAATCAAGGTCGAGCCGCTGGAGGGCGACAACACGCGCCGCCTGGAGGCCGCCGGGGCCGGCTTCTTTCCGGTGTTCAACCGCAACAAGAAGAGTCTCGCGGTGGATCTCAAGCGCGCAGAGGGCCGCGATATGGTGCTGCGCCTGCTGGACGCGAGCGACGTGCTGACCGAGAACTTCCGCCCCGGCGCGCTCGACAAGCTCGGCTTCGGCTCTGAGGCGCTCGCGGCGCGCAATCCGCGCCTGGTGTACTGCTCGCTGAAAGGCTTCCTCGACGGCCCCTACCAGCACCGCCCCGCGCTCGACGAGGTGGTGCAGATGATGGGCGGCCTGGCCTACATGACGGGGCTGCCCGAGCGCCCGCTGCGCGCCGGCTCGTCGGTGGTCGACATTCTTGGCGGCACCTTCGGCGCGGTCGCGGTGCTCGCCGCGCTGCGCGAGCGCGAATCGACCGGCCGTGGCGCGCGCGTGACCAGCGCGCTGTTTGAGAGCACCGCCTACCTCGTCGCGCAGCACATGGCGCAGTACGAGATCACCGGCGAGGCGCCGCCGCCGATGTCGGTCAAGCGGCCGGCATGGAGCGTGTACGACATCTTCGAGACCGGCGACGGCGACCGCCTGTTCGTCGGCGTGGTCACCGATACGCAATGGGAAATCTTCTGCCGCGAGTTCGGCCAGACCGAGCTGGCGGCCGACCCACGCCTCAGGACCAACGGCGCGCGGGTGCGCGAGCGCGCCTGGCTGATCCCGCGCCTGGGCGAGGCCATGAAGCGGTTTTCGAAGGCCGAGCTGGAAGCCAAGCTCGAGCGCATCGGCCTGCCGTATGCGCCGATCGCCAAGCCCTGGGACCTGCTCAACGATCCGCACCTCACCGCCTCCGGCGCGTTACACGTGACGCAGCTGCCCTCGGGCCGCACGATCCACGTTCCCGGCCTGCCGATCGCCTTCGGCGGCGAGCACCTGCCAAAGCGCTTCGACCCGCCGCCGATCGGCGACGGCGCGCGCGACGTGCTGCTCGGTATCGGCTATGGCGAGGCGCAGATCGACGCGCTCGCCGCCGCGGGGGTCATTTCCCTGCCGCCTGCTTGAATTCGATTTCGACGAACACGTACTCGTAGTCGTTGGCGTTCACCACGTCGTGCTCGACGCCGGCGTTCCTGAAATAGGGCACGCCCTTCTTCAGCTCCGAAAAGCGCTCGCCGCCGGCCTCGAGCAACTTCAGGCGCCCGTCCAGCATCGGCACCACGACGTAATCATATTCGTGGCGGTGCCATCCCGTGGCGGCGCCCGGCGCGAAGCGCCACTCCGCAACCCGCGTGCGCTCGTTGTCGATGAACACCTTCGACGTCGCCTTGGCCTCGGCCATGCGCTAACCGTTGAGCAGCGCGTCGATGCCGACCTGCACGAGCTGCTCGTCTTCGTGCGACGCCACACCGGAGGCGCCGATGCCGCCGATGCAGCTGCCCTCCACCTTGATCGGCAGCCCGCCCTGCACCGGCAGCACGGGCATCTTTAGCATCGACGTCCGCCCGCCCGCGACGCGTTCTTCCCACGTCTTGCTCGGCATGCGCGTGGTCGCCGCGGTACGCGCCTTCTCGACCGAGATCGCGGCGTTGGCCGGCGTCGCGCCGTCCATGCGCACCAGATGCAGCAGGTGTCCGCCGTCGTCCACGATGGCAATGGCGACGTTCCATTTGTTGCGCCGCGCCTCGGCCTCCGCCGCGGCGCTCATCTTGCGGCAGTCGTCGAGAGTCAGCTCAGGTCGAGTTCTCATTTTGTTGCGCTTTCCTTGAGTGCATTGCGAATCTGTTCCAGCGCGCCGGGATCTTCGATGGTGGTCAGGTCGCCCGGGTCGCGCCCTTCCGCCAGCGCCTGGATCGAGCGCCGCAGAGTCTTGCCCGAGCGCGTCTTCGGCAGCAGGGTCACGAAGTGCACCGCGCGCGGCCGCGCGATCGCGCCGAGCTGCCGGTCCACGGTATCCATGACTTCCTTTTCGAGCTTCTTCTTGTCCTCCACCACGGCTTTCGCCACCGCAAAGGCGAGCGGCATCTGGCCTTTGAGCGGATCCACCACGCCGACCACCGCGCATTCGGCGATCGCCGGGTGCATGCTCACCGCCTCCTCGATCTCGCGCGTGCCCAGGCGGTGGCCCGCGACGTTGATCACGTCGTCAGTACGCCCGAGAATGAAGTAGTAACCGTCCTCGTCTCGGATCCCCCAGTCGAAAGTCGAGTAGACCTGCTTCTTGCTAAAGGTCGAGTAGTAGGTCTTCACGTAGCGCTCGTCGTCGCCCCAGACCGTGGTCATGCAGCCCGGCGGCAGCGGCGGCGCGATCGTCACCACCGCCTTTTCGTTCGGCGCCGCGTCGCTGGCGTCGGACTCGCGCAGCAACCGCAGATCGTAGCCGTAGACCGGGAACGACGGGCTGCCGAACTTGATCGGCGTCTTTTCCACCCCCGGCACCGCGGAAAGAATCGGCCAGCCGGTCTCGGTCTGCCAGTAGTGGTCGATGACCGGAATTCCCAGCGCCTCCGAGATCCAGACGTGGGTCGGCTCATCCAGTGGCTCGCCGGCCAGAAACAGGTGCTTGAGCGACGAAACGTCGTACTTCTTCAGCAACGCTGGGTCCTGCTTCTTCAGCACCCGGATTGCGGTCGGCGCGGAGAACATCACCGAGGCCTTGTACTGCTCCACGATTTTCCACCAGATCCCGGCGTCGGGCCGGATCGGCACGCCCTCGTACATGATCGTCGTCATGCCCGCGATCAGCGGACCGTAGATGATGTACGAATGCCCCACCACCCAGCCGATGTCCGAGGTGGTGAACATCGTCTCGCCCGCCTCGCCGCAATAGATCAGCTTCATCGAAGATGCGAGCGCCACTGCGTAGCCGCCGACGTCGCGCTGCACGCCCTTGGGCTGTCCGGTCGTGCCCGAGGTGTACAGGATGTACGAAGGCTCGCTCGACTCCAGCCAGGCGCAGGGTACCCGCGCGCCGGCGTGCTGCGCCGCGAGCTCCTTCCATTCGACGTCGCGCCCCGCGACCACGGGCATGTTCGGGTCGAGGCCACGGCGGTAGATGAGCACCTTGGCCGGAGGGTTCTTGGCCAGCCTGAGCGACTCGTCGACCAACGACTTGTACAGCACCGCCTTGCCCATGCGGCTGCCGCCGTCGGCGGTGATCATCAGGCTCGGCCGGGCGTCGTCGATGCGCGCCGCCAGGCTCGCGGCGGCGAAGCCGCCGAACACGACCGAGTGGATTGCCCCGATGCGCGCGCAGGCGAGGATCGCGAAGCAGGCCTCCGGGATCATCGGCATGTAGATGATCACCCGGTCGCCCTTCTTGACCCCCAGCGATTGCATCATCGCCGCGACGCGTTGCACCTCCTGGTGCAGCTCGCGGAAGGTATAGCTGCGCTCCTGGTCGACCTCAGTCGAGATGTACACCAGCGCTTTCTGCTCCGCGCGCGCCGCCAGGTGGCGGTCGATGGCGTTGTGGCACAGGTTCGTCTCGCCGCCGACGAACCACTTCGCGAAAGGCGGCCGCGAGTAGTCGAGCACGCTGTCGAACGGCTTGTGCCAGTCGACCAGCTTCGCCTGCTCTGCCCAGAAAGCGTCGCGCTGCTCGATCGAGCGGCGGTGGAAATCGCGGTAGTTTCCCATGGCAGCCTCCTCCTCTTCCCCCTGGATATTAGGCGTTCAGGTCGACGACCACCCTGCCCCGGATTTGCGCGCCGATAAACTTGTCGAACACCGAGGGCAGCTCGGCGAACGGGATCGTGCGCGTGATCTCCTTCAGGTGGGCCGGGCGCATGTCGCCCGCCAGGCGGCGCCAGACCTCCTGCCGCAAGGGTATAGGGCAGTTCACCGAGTCGACGCCGAGCAGGCTCACTCCGCGCAGGATGAACGGTAGCACTGTGCTGTTGAACGCCGTGCTCGCCGCGAGTCCGATCGAGGCAATGCAGCCGCCGACCTTCATCGTGCTCGCCATCCAGGCCAGCGTCTCGCCGCCCAGGTTGTCCACCGCCCCTGCCCAGATCGCCTTGTCGAGCGGCCGGATCTTGGCGAGGTCGAGTTCGCTGCGCAGTTTGACCTCGCTCGCGCCGATCTTCTTCAGGTACTCGGTCTCGCCAGCCTTGCCGGTCAGCGCCACGACCTGGTAGCCGAGACGCGCCAGCGCATCGACCGCGATCGACCCCACGCCGCCGGTGGCACCGTCGACGATCACCGGTCCGTTGGCGGGCTTGAGGCCGTTCTGCTCCATGCGCACGATCGCCAGGCCGGCGGTGAAGCCCGCGGTGCCGAACGCCATCGCATCCCACAGCGTCAGGCCCTTGGGCGCCTTGACCAGCCAGTTCGCCGGCACGCGCGCGTATTCGGCGTAGCCGCCGTGGTGCTTGACCCCGATGTCGAACCCGGTCGCCAGCACCGCGTCGCCCTTGGCGAAGCGCGCGTCGCTGGACGACACCACAGTGCCGGAAAAGTCGATCCCGCCGATGCACGCCGACCGCAGCAGAATGCGACCCTTGCCGGTCGCCGCGAGGGCGTCCTTGTAGTTCACGTCCGAGTACGCCACGCGGACCACTACCTCGCCCGGGTCGAGCTCGTCCAGCGTGAACTCGACGAACCCGGCCTGCACCTTCTTGTCCGCCTCGGTGAGCTTGAATGCCTTGAATTTCTCCATCGTTCTTCCTCCCGTGCGAAGTTTAACGCCGCGCGCGCTCGGCTTGCAGGTATTCGGCCGATTGCATCTCGTGCAGCCGGCTGACCGTGCGCGCGAACTCGGCGCTGTTCGCGCCCTCCAAGAACAGCTCTTGGGGCTGCGCCTCGGCCGAGGCGAACAGCTTTACGCCGTCGTCGTAGAACACGTCGAGCAGCCAGGTGAAGCGGCGCGCGGCATCGGCGTTGCGCGCCGACATGCGCGGCACGCCGGACAGGATCACGCTGTGGAAGCGCTTGCCCAGGTCCACGTAATCCGCGTACGAGCGCGGCCCGCCGCACAGCGCCTTGAAGTCGAACCAGACCAGGCCGCCGGCGCGCTTGCGGTACGGAATCTGGCGTCCCTCGACGTCGAGCGGATGTCGTTCCTCTTCCACGTCCTTGAGCGCGTGGAAGATCTGCTCCAGCGCCTGGTCGCCGCCGGGCCCGACGTGGTAGGCGCGCAGCCGCTCCATCTTGCGCCGCCGGTAATCCACCCCGCTGTCGACCTCGAGCACGTCCAGCTGCGCCTCCAGCAGCGCGATCGCCGGCAGGAAGCGCTCGCGCTGCAGGCCGTTCGGGTACAGCGCGTGCGGGGCATAGTTCGAGGTCATGCACAGCACCACGCCGCGCTCCATCACCTGCTCGAGGAAGCGCCCCAGGATCATCGCATCGGCGATGTCGCCGACGTGGAACTCGTCGAAGCAAATCAGGCGGTTGCGCCGTGCAGTGCGCTCGGCCACCGCGGCGATCGGGTCCTCGGTGCCCTTCAGTTCGTCCAGCTCGCGGTGGATCTCGCGCATGAAGTGATGGAAATGCACCCGCCGCTTTCTGACCAGCGGCGCGCAGAGAAAGAACGCGTCCATCAGGAAGCTCTTGCCGCGCCCGACGCCGCCCCACAGGTAGACGCCTCTGGGCAGCGGCGGCCTCACCAGCATGCGGCGCAGCGCGCTGCGGCGGCGCGCCTTGTAGACCGACCACTCCTCGAACAGACGCTGCAGCCGCTCGACCGCGCGCCACTGCACGGGGTCGGACACGAAGCCCCGCTTCGAGAGCTGTGCGCGGTAGACCGAGGCCACGTCCTGCGCCGCGGCGCGCCGCATCATCATGCCGCCGTCTCCCGCGGGCGCGCGGCCCGCGACTCGTGCCGCGCCAGAAGCAGCGTGCTCGCCAGGATCACCGCGCCGCCGAGCACGGTGGCGCTGGCCGGCACGCTGCCGAACACGAGGAAGCCGAGGATCGCCGCCCACACCAGCTCGAGGAACTTGACCGTCTGCACCGCCGAGATGTCGGCCACGCGGAAGGCCCGCATCATGCAGTAGTGGCCGCCAGCGCCGAAGAAGCCGCAAGCCACGAACAGGACCCACTGCAGCGTGTTGGGCGCGGTCCAGTGCGGCAGCGCGAGCGGCGCGAGCAGCACCACCACCCAGAGGTGCTGCCACAGCACGATCACTTCCGAGCGCTCGCGCGCGGCCAGCGCCTTGGCCACCAGGTAGGAGCCGGCGAAGACGGGCTGGGACGCGAGCATTAGCAGCATGCCGGCCGAGACACCCGCGAAGCCCGCGCCCTCACCCGGATTGAGCACCAGAATCACGCCACCGAACCCGACCAGCACCGCGGCCCAGCGCGCGCCGGTCATGCGCTCGCGCAGGAACAGCACCGCGCCGAGGCAGATGAAGATCGGGCCGCTGAAGGCGATGGCCGTGAGTGCGGTCAGGCTCACCTTGGGCAGCGCGGCAAACCACAGGATCATGCCGCCCGAGTGGAACAGGCCGCGCACGAACTGCAGCCGCGGCGCACGCGGCCACAGCGTGCGCGGGCCGAGCCGCAAGGTCGCCGTGGCGATCACCGCGGCGCCGATCGCGTAACGCAGCAGCCCCACCAGCCAGGGATCGAGCTGACCGGCGAGGCGCTTCATCATCGTGTTGAGCACGATGAACATCGCGCCCGCAAGCATCATCCAGAGCATGCCGCGGACGGTCGCGGCGGGGGCTCGAGGCAGCCGCAAGCCGGTCAGCCGTTCAGGCTGCGCTTGTCGACCGCGAGCGCCGCCTCGCGCATCACCTCCGACATCGACGGGTGCGCGTGGCAGATGCGCGCGAGGTCTTCGGAGCTGGCGCCGAACTCCATCGCCACCACCGCCTCGGCGATCAGCTCGGAGGCCTGCCCCCCGATCACGTGCACGCCCAGAATGCGGTCGGTCTTGGCGTCGGCAAGCATCTTGATGAAGCCCTCGGGCTCGTCGCGCCCGAGCGCACGGCCGTTATAGGCAAACGGAAACTTCCCTGAGCGGTAGGCGACGCCTTCCTCCTTCAGCTGGCGCTCGGTCTTGCCGACCCAGGCGATCTCGGGTGCGGTGTACATCACCCATGGGATGGCGTCGTAGTTTACGTGCCCGCGCTGGCCGGCGATGATCTCGGCCACCATCACGCCCTCGTCCTCGCCCTTGTGCGCAAGCATCGGGCCGCGCACCACGTCGCCGATGGCGTACACGCGCGGCAGCGCGGTGCGGCAGTTCTTGTCGACCTCGATGAAGCCGCGCGAGTCGATCTTCAGGCCGACGTTTTCGGCCCCAAGGCCGTCGGTGTTGGGCACCCGGCCGATCGATACGATGAGCCGGTCGCATTCCAATATTTTACTTGAGTTCTCTGACGTAGTATATTGAATAGAAACACCTTTCTTTGATTGCACAACGTCCCCGATTTTCACTCCCAGCTCGATCTCCAGCGCCTGCTCGCCGGTGAAGATCTTCCACGCCTCCTGGGCGATCGACTCGTCGGCGGCGCCGAGGAATTCGGGCAGCGCCTCGAGCACCCTGACCTTGGCGCCGAGCCGCCGCCAAACGCTGCCGAGCTCGAGCCCGATCACGCCGGCGCCGATCACACCCAACCGCCCCGGCACCGCGCCGAACGAGAGCGCGCCCTCGTTGTCGCATACCAGCTTGTTGTCGACCGGCACCCCGGGCAGATGGCGCGGCTTGGAACCGGTGGCGATGATCACATTCTTCGCTTCGACCGTTTCGGTGCCCTTCTCGCCCTTCACCTCCAGTTTCCAGCTCGTACCGCCCTGCATCAGCCGGCCGTGGCCCTGCAGCCAGGTCACCTTGTTCTTCTTGAACAGCCCGGCAATGCCGCCGGTCATCTTCTTCACGATCTTGTCCTTGCGCTCGAGCATCGCCGCCAGATCGAGCTTCACCCCGGTGGCGGTGATCCCGTGCACCTTGAACCGGTGCTGTACCCGCTCGTAGTTCTCGGACGACTCGAGCAGCGCCTTGGATGGGATGCAGCCGACATTCAGGCAGGTGCCCCCCAGCGCGTACTTGCCGTCGGGCTCCTTCCATTTGTCGATGCACGCGGTGGAAAGGCCCAGCTGCGCGGCGCGGATCGCGGCGATGTAGCCGGCGGGGCCGGCGCCGATGACGACGACGTCAAAGCTTTGCATGCGCTAGATCTCCAGCACCAGGCGCGCGGGGTCCTCCAGCGCGTCCTTGATCGCGACCAGGAACAACACCGCCTCGCGCCCGTCGACGATGCGGTGGTCGTAGGACAGCGCCAGGTAGTTCATCGGCCGCACCACGACCTGGCCGTTCTCCACCACCGGGCGCTCCTTGGTCGCGTGCACGCCGAGGATGGCGGACTGCGGCGGGTTGATGATCGGAGTCGAGAGCATCGAGCCGAACACGCCGCCATTCGAGATCGAGAAAGTGCCGCCGGTGAGTTCCTCGATGCCGAGCTTGCCGTCCTGCGCACGCTTGCCGAACTCCGCGATTTTCTTCTCGATCGCGGCGAACGAGAGCTGATCGCAGTCGCGCACGATCGGCACCACCAGCCCGCGCGGGCTGCCCACCGCGATGCCGATGTCGAAGTAGCCGTGATAGACGATGTCGTTGCCGTCGATCGAAGCGTTCACCAGCGGGTACTTCTTCAGCGCGGCGACCGCGGCCTTGACGAAGAACGACATGAAGCCCAGACGCACGCCATGCTCCTTCTCGAAGCGTTCCTGGTATTTCTTGCGCAGCTCCATCACCGGCTGCATATTGACCTCGTTGAAGGTCGTCAGGATCGCGGCGGTCGACTGGGACTGCACCAGGCGCTCGGCGATGCGCGCGCGCAGGCGCGACATCGGCACGCGCTGCTCTGGGCGGTTGCCGAGCAGGCGCTCGACGTTGACCGGCGCCGACGGCTGCGGCAGCGCGCTCTTGGGTGCGGTCGCGGGCGCCGCGGCTGGTTCCACCGCGGGCGCCGCACCGGCATAGGAGGCTGGCTTGCCGACGTGCTCCAGCACGTCGCCCTTGGTCACCCGGCCGCCGCGGCCGCTGCCCTGGATCTTGCTGGTGTCGATGCCCTGCTCGGCGGCGAGCTTCTCGGCCGCGGGCATCACCGGCGCGCCGCGCACCGCGGCTGGCGCCTCGGCGGGGGGCGCAGCAGGCGCCGGCGCTGCCGCCGGCTTGGGCACCGGACCTGCGGCGGGCTTGGCGTCGGTGTCGATGGTGGCGATTACCTCGCCCGCCACAACCGAGACGCGGTCGGCTTTGAGCACCTTCGTCAGCACGCCATCGGCCGGCGCCGGCAGCTCCATCACGACCTTGTCGGTCTCGATGTCGATCAGGTTCTCGTCCCGCGACACCGCTTCGCCCTCTTTCTTGTGCCACTCGAGCAAGGTGGCCTCGGAGACCGACTCCGACAATTGCGGCACTTTGACTTCGATAATCACTTCGATCTCCCGTTCGATTTTTCCCCGGGTTCGGCTAAACCTCGCCCGAGTTGACGAAAAACCAGCGCGCAACGCGCCGGGCTGATGCCTGAATCGCTACTTGAACTTGCCGAACGCCATGTCGACCAGCGCCGCCTGGCGCGCATTGTGTTTGGTTAGATACCCTCCCGCGGGCGCCGCCGAGGGCGGGCGGCCGGCGTAATGCAGCTTCTGATCGCTGCGCATGTTCTCGCTGAAGTAATGCGCCGTCTCGTACCACGCACCCTGGTTCTGCGGCTCTTCCTGGCACCAGACGACCTCGCGCGCATTCGGGTATCCCTTCATCTCGGCGGCGAACGGCTTGTGCGGAAACGGATAGAGCTGCTCGACGCGGATGATCGCGACGTGATCCAGGCGCCGTTCGCGCCGCGCGGCCAGAAGGTCGTAGTAGACCTTGCCGCAGCATGCAATCACGCGCGTCACGGCCTTCGGGTCGAGCGCGTCGACCTCCGGCACGACGGTCAGGAACGAGCCCTTGGCCAGATCCTTGATCGACACCGACGCCTCCTTCTTGCGCAGCAGGGACTTCGGCGTGAGCACGATCAACGGTTTGCGGAACGGGCGCAGCATCTGTCGCCTGAGCAGGTGGAAGATCTGCGATGCGTTGGACGGCACGCAGACCTGCATGTTGTGCTCGGCGCAAAGCTGCAGATAGCGCTCCAGCCGCGCCGACGAGTGCTCCGGCCCCTGGCCCTCGTAGCCGTGCGGCAGGAACATGGTGAGCCCGCAGACCCTGCCCCACTTCGCCTCGCCCGAGCTGATGAACTGGTCGACGACCACCTGCGCGCCGTTGGCGAAATCGCCGAACTGCGCCTCCCAGATCACGAGCGCGGTCGGCTCGGCGGTGGAAAAGCCGTACTCGAAGCCGAGCACCGCCTCCTCCGACAGCACCGAGTCGATCACCACGAAAGAGCCCTGGTCCTTGGAAATGTTCTGCAGCGGCACGTAGCTGCCCGAGTCCCAGCGCTCGCGGTCCTGATCGTGCAGTACCGAGTGCCGGTGCGCGAAAGTGCCGCGCGCGGCGTCCTGCCCCGACAGCCGGACATCGTAGCCGTTCGACACCAGCGAAGCGTAAGCCAGCGTCTCGGCCATTCCCCAGTCGACCGGCAGCTTGCCGTCCGCCATCTGCCGGCGCGCCTGCAGCACGCGTTCGACCGTCGGATGCACCTTGAAGTCCTCCGGCACGCTGGTGACGCGCTCGGCCAGGCGCTGCAGCTCCGCCAGCGGCACGTGGGTGTCGGCAGCGTCGGTCCACTTGGTGTTCAGGTAGGGTGCCCAGTCGACCGCGAACTTGCTCTTGAAGTTCGAGATCACCGGATTGCTGCTGTGCTTGCCGGCGTCGAGGTCGGCGCGGAACTTCTTGATCATCGCCTCGGCGTCGTCGGCCTGGATCACGCCCAGCGTCGCCAGCTTGTCGGCGTAAAGCTTGCGCGTCCCCGCGTGCTGCGAAATCTTCTTGTACATCAGCGGCTGGGTGACGAACGGCTCGTCCTGCTCGTTGTGGCCGAGCTTGCGAAAGCACACCAGGTCGATCACCACGTCCTTCTTGAACTGCTGCCGGAAATCGAGCGCCAGCTGGGTCACGAACAGGACCGCCTCGGGGTCGTCGCCGTTGACGTGGAAGATCGGCGCCTCGACCATCTTCGCCACGTCGGTGCAGTAGATAGTCGAACGAGTGTCGCGCGGATCGGAGGTGGTGAAGCCGATCTGGTTGTTCACCACCAGGTGCACCGTGCCGCCCGTGCCGTAGCCGCGGGTGCCCGAAAGATTCAGGGTCTCCATCACCACGCCCTGCCCCGCGAACGCGGCGTCGCCGTGGATCAGGATCGGCAGCACCTGGTCGCCGGTCTTGTCGTCGCGCCGGCGCTGGCGCGCGCGCACCGAGCCCTCGACCACCGGGTTGACGATCTCGAGGTGCGAGGGATTGAAGGCCAGCGAGATGTGCACCGGGCCGCCGCCGGAGGATATGTCGGACGAGAAGCCGTTGTGGTACTTGACGTCCCCCAGCGGCAGTTCGTGCGCGTGCTTGCCCTCGAACTCCTGGAACAGCTCCTGCGGCATCTTGCCCAGCACATTCACCAGCACGTTGAGGCGCCCGCGGTGCGCCATGCCGATCACGATCTCCTGCACCCCCGCCGCGCCGGCGCGCTGGATCAGTTCGTCGATCGACGGGATCAGGCTTTCGCCGCCCTCGAGCGAAAAGCGCTTCTGTCCGACGTAGCGCGTGTGCAGGTAGCGCTCGAGCTGCTCGGCCTCGGTCAGCTTCTGCAGCAGGCGCTTCTGCACTTCGGGCGTGTATTTCGGCGTTGCCCGAATCGACTCGATGCGCTGCTGGATCCAGTCCCGCTGCACGCGGTCGCTGATGAACATGTATTCGAAGCCGATGTTGCCGCAGTAGGTGTCGCGCAGCGCATGGATCAGGTTCCTGAGCGAGCTGCGGTCCAGCCCGACGAACGAGCCTGCGCTGACTTCGCGGTCGAGATCCGACTCGGTGAGGTCATAGTAGGCGGCCTCGAGCTCCGGCACCGACGGGCGCGGCATGCGCTTGAGCGGGTCGAGCGTCGCCCAGCGCGAGCCTGCGATCCGGTACGCGGTCACAAGCAGCAGGGCGGCGACCTGCAGCCGCTCGTGCGCCACGTCTATTTGCGGTGCCGCACGCCCCGCCAGCTCCCCCGCCTTGCCGCGCTGCACGAAGGACTGGATCACGGGCGCGTGCGCCACGTCCTTGCCCGCGCTTCCCGCCGCGTCCGGGCATCAGCTGCATCTGATCGAAGTACTCGCGCCATTCGTCTGGTACGGCGCCGGGGTTGGCCAGATACTGCTCGTACAGGTCCTCGATGAACGGCGCGTTGCCCCCGAACAGATAGGAACTGGAGAGCAGCTGCTTCATCATGGCGCTCACCTCTTGTCGATGGGCAGCACGTCGCGGCGCGTCGCGCCCTTGTAGAGCTGGCGCGGGCGGCCGATTTTCTGATCCGGATCGACGATCATCTCGTTCCACTGCGCAATCCAGCCCACCGTGCGCGCGAGCGAGAAGATGCAGGTGAACATGCTCACCGGAATGCCGAGCGCGCGCTGCACGATCCCGGAGTAGAAATCCACATTGGGGTACAGCTTGCGCGACACGAAGTAGTCGTCCTCGAGGGCGATCTTCTCCAGCGCCATCGCCAGCTTGAACAAGCGGTCGTCGTGCAGCCCGAGCTCTTCGAGCACCTCATAGCAGGTCTCGCGCATGAGCTTCGCGCGCGGGTCGTAGTTCTTGTACACCCGATGACCGAAGCCCATCAGCTTCACACCGGAGTTCTTGTCCTTGACCTGCTTGATGAACTCGCCGATCTTGGACACATCGCCGATGTGATCGAGCATCTGCAGCGCGGCCTCGTTGGCACCGCCGTGCGCAGGGCCCCACAGGCAGGCGATTCCGGCCGCGATGCAGGCGAACGGATTCGCCCCCGACGAACCCGACAGCCGCACGGTCGAGGTCGAGGCGTTCTGCTCGTGGTCGGCGTGCAGGATGAAAATGCGGTCGAGCGCGCGCACCAGCACGTCGTTGCTCTTGTACTCTTCCGCCGGCACCGCGAACATCATGCGCATGAAATTCGCGGTGTACGACAGGTCGTTGCGCGGATAGACGAACGGCTGGCCCATGGTGTACTTGTAGGCCATCGCCACTAGGGTGGGTAGCTTGGCGATCAGCCTGAACGCCGCCACGTCGCGGTGGTGCTGGTCGGTAATGTCGAGCGAGTCGTGGTAGAACGCGGAAAGCGCGCCGACCACCCCCACCAGCACCGCCATCGGATGCGCGTCTCGCCGGAACCCGGTGAAGAAGCGGTTGATCTGGTCGTGCACCATGGTGTGCTTGGTCACCGTGCCGACGAAGTCCTTCTTCTGCTTCTGATCCGGCAGCTCCCCCTTCAAGAGCAAATAGCAGACTTCCAGGAAGTCGCAGTGCACCGCGAGCTGTTCGATCGGGTAGCCGCGGTAGAGCAGCACGCCCTGGTCGCCGTCTATGTAGGTGATGGTCGAGGCGCAGCTGGCGGTCGACAGGAACCCCGGATCGTAGGTGAACACACCGGTCTTGCCGTACAGCGCGCGGATGTCGACGACGTCGGGTCCCACCGATCCCGACAAGACCGGGAAATCGATGCTGCCGCCGTCCGGTAGCTTCAGCGTGGCTTTCTTGTCCAAGGTCTTCTCCTTATCAACACGCCCGCAGACGGGCGACGACATCGCCGAGCCGGGCCGCGTACAGGTCGCTGCGCCCGCTGACGATGTCCCACAAATCGTTGTCCGGCAACTCGAGCAGTTCGCCGAGGCGCGCCAACTCGCCCTCGTCCATCGCGCCCGCGTTGCGTTCCACGAACCTTTCCAGCACCAGGTCGAGCTCGAGCAGCCCCCGGCGGCACTTCCACTTCAGCCTATCGTGCGCAACGCGATCCATCACACGGCACGCCGAACGAGCATCTCCTTGATCTTGCCGATCGCCAGCGCCGGATTGAGGTTCTTCGGGCAGGCGTCGGTGCAATTCATGATCGTGTGGCAGCGGAACAGACGATACGGGTCGTCCAGGTTGTCGAGCCGTTCTGCGGTGGCCTGGTCGCGCGTGTCGGCGATGAAGCGGTAGGCCTGCAGCAGCCCGGCCGGGCCGACGTACTTGTCCGGGTTCCACCAGAACGACGGGCACGAAGTCGAGCAGCACGCGCACAGGATGCACTCGTACAGTCCGTTCAGCTCCTCGCGCTCTGCGGGCGACTGCAGCCGCTCGCGCTCCGGCGGTGCGTCGTGAGCGATCAGGTAGGGTTTGACCGAGTGGTACTGGTTGAAGAACTGGGTCATGTCGACGATCAGGTCGCGCACCACCGGCAGGCCCGGGAGCGGCCGCAGCGTCACCTTGTCCGGCAGGTCGGCGATCTTGGTGATGCAGGCTAGCCCGTTCTTGCCGTTGATATTCATCGCATCCGAGCCGCAAACGCCTTCGCGGCACGAGCGGCGGAAGGAAAGCGAGTCGTCCTGCGCCTTGAGGCGCACCAGCGCGTCGAGCAGCATGCGGTCGGTAGGCTCGAGCTTGAGCTCGTAGTCCTGCATGCGCGGACGCGAGTCCTTGTCGGGGTCGTAGCGGTAGATCGAGAAACGCATCAGTAGGTCCGTACCTTGGGTTCGAAGGTCTCCACCGACATCGGCTTGAGGTGCACCGGCTTGTACTCGAGCCGGTTACCCTCCTTGTACCAGAGGCTGTGCTTGATCCAGTTCTTGTCGTCGCGCT
The DNA here is from genome assembly GCA_963811085.1 of uncultured beta proteobacterium. Lineage (GTDB taxonomy): Bacteria > Pseudomonadota > Gammaproteobacteria > Burkholderiales > SG8-39 > DAHVFK01. The sequence continues at coordinate 16,990 of CAWEPV010000010.1, forward strand.
CGGGGAAATCCGCCCGCGCCTGGGCACCGCGGCTTTCCTTGCGCGCCTCCGCCGAAACGATGGTCGCCATCGCCGCATCGACCAGATTCTCGAGCTCGAGCGCCTCGACGCGTGCGGTGTTGAAGACCTTGGATTTATCCTCGATGGCGACGCGCGCAACGCGGGCCGCGATCTCTCTCATTTTCCCGACCCCTGCGGCCAGCATGTCGGGGAAGCGGAACACCCCGCAGTGCGCTTGCATCACCTTTCGTAGTTCGTTACCGACCTCGGCTACCCGCTCGCTGCCCGAAGCCGCGTCGAGCCGCGCCAGTCGCGCGAGCGAGGATTCTCCGGCCTCCTTCGGCAAATTGCGGTGCGGCCGTGGCAATGCGCGAATGTCCTTCGTCATCTGCTCGCCGGAGGACTTGCCGAACACCAGCAAATCGAGCAACGAGTTGCAGCCGAGGCGGTTGCCGCCGTGCACGGAGACGCAGGAGCATTCGCCGGCGGCGTAGAAGCCCTGCACGATCGACTCGCGGCTCTCGCCCTCGGGCACCACAACCTGCCCCATGTAGTTGGCCGGAATTCCGCCCATCTGGTAGTGCGCCGTTGGCACGACCGGGATCGGCTCTCGCACCGGATCGGCGTTGGCGAATTTGATCGCGATTTCGCGAATCCCCGGCAGGCGCAGGTTGATCACGTCGGATCCGAGGTGATCGAGCTTGAGCAGCACGTGATCGCCCTCGGGACCGCAACCGCGGCCCTCTTTGATCTCGGTGGTCATCGCGCGCGACACGACGTCGCGGCTGGCCAGATCCTTGGCGTTCGGCGCGTAGCGTTCCATGAAGCGTTCGCCGTCCTTGTTGAGCAGGTAGCCACCTTCGCCCCGCACGCCCTCGGTAATCAGGATTCCAGCCCCGTACACACCGGTGGGATGGAACTGGTAGAACTCCATGTCCTGGAGCGGAATCCCGGCGCGCGCCGCCATCCCAAGGCCGTCGCCGGTGTTGATGAACGCGTTGGTCGAGCTGAAGAACATGCGCCCCGAGCCGCCGGTCGCGAACAGGGTCGCTTTGGCCTGGAACAGGCACACCTCGCCCGTTTCCATCTCCAGCGCCGTCACGCCGAGCACCGCGCCGTCTTGCGGATCGCGCACCAGGTCGAGCGCCATCCACTCGACGAAGAACTGGGTGCTCGCCCTCACGTTCTGCTGGTACAAGGTGTGCAGCATCGCGTGGCCGGTGCGATCCGCGGCGGCGCAGGCGCGCGTTGCCATCTTTGCGCTGCCGTAGTCCTGGGTGTGGCCGCCGAACGGCCGCTGGTAGATCCTGCCGTTGTCGAGCCGGTCGAACGGCATGCCCATGTGCTCGAGCTCGATCACCACCTCGGTGGCGCGGCGACACATGTACTCGATCGCGTCCTGGTCGCCGAGGTAGTCCGAGCCCTTGACGGTGTCGTACATGTGCCAGTGCCAGTGGTCCTCGGACGAATTGCCCAGCGGCGCTGCAATACCGCCCTGCGCCGCAGCGGTGTGCGAGCGGGTCGGAAACACCTTGCTCAGCACCGCAACGCGCAGTCCGGCGCGCGCCAGCTCGAGCGCGGCGCGCAGCCCCGAGCCGCCGGCGCCCACCACGATCGCATCGAATTTTCTGGCCTGCAGCCCCACGCTCATCTCCAGAGAATCTGGACCGTCCAGCCGAGGTAGCCGGCGACGGTCAGGACGACGAACACCTGCAGCGCGAGCCGCAGGCCGACGGGCTTGACGTAGTCCATCAGGATGTCGCGCACGCCGATCCACATGTGCCAGGCGACGCTGACCGCGAACAGCAGCGTCGCGACGCGCATCCAGCCCTGTGCGAACAGCTCGCGCCAGACGCCGTAGTCGATCGGCGCGCGGCGCAGCAGGACCGCCGCGAGGATGACGCTGTAGAGCGCCATGACGACGGCGGTGACGCGCTGCGCAAGCCAGTCGCGCCAGCCGTAATGGGCCCCGACCACGATCCGGCTCACCATAGCTTGGCTCCGAACAACACGGTAAGGGCAAGGCCCGCCACCAGCACGATGATGCTGGTGAGGCGCGCGGTGGGCTTGTCCCAGCCGCGCTGCGTTTCGAGCAGCAGGAAGCGGATACCGGCGCAGAAATGATGGCAATAGGCCCAGATCAGGACCAGCAGCGCGAGCTTGACCGGCACCAGGCCGAGGTAGTGCCGCACGAACTCGAACTCGCGCTCAGAAGCCAGACTGCGATCGAGCATGAACAGCAGCCAGAGGGTGGCGACGAACATCAGCGCGCCGCTGATGCGGTGCAGGATCGACACCCAACCCGCCAGCGGCAGGCGGATCTCGAACAGCAGTGCGGTCAGATTGAGGTACTTGGGACGTTTCTTATTGGCGGCCGCTTGCGGCATGTCCTGGAGTTCCGGGTGGCGGTGTCCGGCGACTGATGCCGGGATAGGTTGATTATATCGCTGCAATGCGTCAATTACCCCAGTTCACTGCGATAGAAGTGGCGATCCGTCTTGTACAGCCCACGCCGCCATTCGACGGGACGATCGCCGTAAGTGTATGAAAGGCGCTCCACTTCGAGCAGTGCGTGGCCCGGCTCGACCGCCAGCAGTTTCGCAGTTTCGGCGTCGGCCGATCTGGCCTTCAGCTTCTCCTCGGCGCGCACCATGCGGGTGCCGTATTGGGTTTCGAACAGGTTATAGAGCGCCCCCTTGTGCTCGGTGATCGCCGCCGCCGTGAGCCCGCGAAAGAGTCCCGCCGGCAGCCAGACCTCCTCCAGCACAACCGGATCGCCGGAGAACAGCAGCAGGCGCGTGAGCACGATCATGCTGTCGCCGGTACGCAGCTCGAGCAGGCGCGCAATCTCGGCGCTCGCGCGCGCGCGCCGAAAGTCGAGCAGCTTGCGCTCGGCGGCCACCGGGCCGCCCGCGTCAGGCGCCAGGCGCAGGAAACGGAACCGGACCTGCGGCTCGCCGTGACTCGCGACGAAGGTTCCCTTGCCCTGGCGGCGCACCAGCAGGTTGTCGGCCGCGAGCTCGTCGATCGCCTTGCGCACCGTTCCCTGGCTGACCCGGTAGCGCGCAGCGAGCTCGATCTCGCTCGGGATCGCGTCGCCCGGACGCCACTCGCCGCCGCGCAACCCGTCCAGCAGCAACTCCTTGATTTGCTTGTACAGTGGCCTGAAGGTGGGCGACGTCATAAAAGTCATTTCAGCACAGAAAGCGTTAGTCGTCTATATTGTGTCTTATGTCTATTATAAGACATAAGACACGTTGACTTCGCGCCGGGGGCCGCATAACATGGCGCGCGCAGCCGGACCTCCGGCCTAGAATCACCGACCACCCCACGAACGCGCCCTTCCGGAGCCAAAATGTCCAAAGCCCCCGTACGCGTCGCCGTCACCGGCGCCGCCGGCCAAATCGGCTACAGCCTTCTGTTTCGCATTGCCAGCGGCGAGATGCTCGGCAAGGATCAGCCCGTCATCCTGCAACTGCTCGAGATTTCGGACGAGAAGGCGCAGAAGGCGCTCAAGGGCGTGATGATGGAACTGGACGATTGCGCCTTTCCCCTGCTGCACGGAATGCAGGCGGCTTCGGACCCGATGGCCGCCTTCAAGGACGTCGAGGTTGCGCTGCTGGTCGGCGCGCGCCCGCGCGGCCCGGGCATGGAACGAAAGGATCTGCTCGAAGCCAACGGCAAGATCTTCGCGCCGCAGGGCCAAGCGCTCGACAAGGTCGCAAATCGCAACGTCAAGGTGCTGGTGGTCGGCAACCCGGCCAACACCAATGCCCTGATCGCGATGAAGAATGCGCCCTCGCTCAAACCGACCCAGTTCACCGGCATGATGCGCCTGGACCACAACCGCACCCTGTCCCAGATCGCGCACAAACTCGGCAAACCGCTGTCGTCGATCCGGAAAATCACCGTCTGGGGCAACCACTCGGCGACCCAGTATCCCGACCTGTTCCAGGCCGAGTGCGAAGGCAAGAAGGTATGGCCGATGATTAACGACCAGGAATGGCTCGAGAAGACGCTGATTCCCACCGTGCAGAAGCGGGGCGCGGCGATCATCGAGGCGCGCGGTCTTTCGTCGGCGGCGAGCGCCGCCAACGCCGCGATCGACCACGTGCGCACCTGGGTTTCCGGCACCCCCGAAGGCGACTGGGTCACCATGGGCATCCCGGCCGACGGCAGCTACGGCATCGCCGAGGGCGTGCTGTACGGCTATCCCGTCACCTGCAAGGGCGGGCAGTACCAGATCGTCAAGGGCATCGAGATCAGCGACTTCAGCCGCAAGCGCATGGACGCGACGTTGAAGGAGCTGCACGAGGAGCGCGACAGCATCAAGCACCTGCTGGGCTAGGAGCGACGCGATGAACCAGACCTCCCCGGGAGCTAAGTTCCGCCTCGCGTTGAAGCAGGAATCGCCGCTGCAGGTGATCGGAGCGATCTGCGCCTACCACGCGCTGCTCGCCAAGCGCTCGGGCTACCGCGCGATCTACCTCTCCGGCGGGGGCGTCGCGGCCGGCTCGCTCGGCATGCCCGACCTCGGCATCTCCAACCTGGACGACGTGCTGACCGATATCCGGCGCATCACCGAGGTGTGCGACCTTCCGCTGCTGGTCGACGTCGACACCGGCTTCGGTGCGAGCGCGTTCAACGTCGCCCGCACCACCCGCTCGCTGATCAAGTTCGGCGCCGCGGCGATGCACATCGAGGACCAGGTCGGCGCCAAGCGCTGCGGCCACCGGCCGGGCAAGGAGCTGGTGTCGAAACAGGAGATGTGCGACCGCATCAAGGCCGCGGTGGACGCCCGCGGCGATCCCGATTTCGTCGTCATGGCGCGCACCGACGCGCTGGCGAGCGAAGGCCTCGAGCGCGCGCTCGAGCGCGCGCAGGCGTACGCTGCCGCGGGCGCGGACATGATCTTTCCGGAAGCGATCACCGAGCTCGGCATGTACCGGACGTTCGTCGAGCGCACCAGGGTTCCGGTGCTGGCCAACATCACTGAGTTCGGCAAGACGCCGCTGTTCACGCTCGACGAGCTGCGCTCGGCCGGCGTGGCGCTGGCGCTTTACCCGCTCTCGGCGTTCCGCGCCATGAACCAGGCCGCACTGAACGTGTACCAGACGCTGCGCCGCGAAGGCACGCAGAAAAGCGTCGTCGCAAGCATGCAGACGCGCGACGAGCTGTACGAATGCCTCGACTACCACGCATACGAGGAAAAACTCGATGAGCTCTTCTCAGCCCGCAGCAACGCCTAAACCCAAGAAATCCGTCGCCTTGTCCGGCGTTCCGGCCGGCAACACGGCCCTGTGCACCGTCGGGCGCAGCGGCAACGACCTGCACTACCGCGGCTACGACATCCTCGAGTTCGCCGACGAGGCCGAATTCGAGGAGGTCGCATACCTGCTGGTGCACGGCAAGCTGCCGAACGCCGCCGAGCTCGCGGCCTACAAGGCCAAGCTCCGCGGCCTGCGCGGCATCCCGGCCGCGGTGCAGGACATTCTCGAATGCATCCCGGCCAACGCGCACCCGATGGACGTGATGCGCACCGCCTGCTCGGCGCTCGGCTCACTGCTGCCGGAAAACCAGGACCACAAGTTGTCGGAGGCGCGCAATATCGCCGACCGACTGATGGCGAGCTTCGGCTCGATGCTGCTGTACTGGTACCACTTCTCGCACTCGGGACGGCGCATCGACGTCGAAACTGACGATGACTCGATCGGCGGGCACTTCCTGCACCTGCTGCACGGCCGCAAGCCGAGCGAGCTGTGGGTGCGGGCAATGCACACCTCGCTCATCCTGTACGCCGAGCACGAGTACAACGCCTCGACCTTCACCTGCCGCGTCATCGCCGGCACCGGCTCCGACATGTATTCCGCGATTACCGGCGGTATCGGCGCACTCAAGGGGCCCAAGCACGGCGGTGCCAACGAGTTCGCGTTCGATGTCATTGGCCGCTACGACACGCCCGACGACGCCGAGAAGGACGTGGTCAGGCGCATTGGCGAGAAGCAGGTCATCATCGGTTTCGGCCACCCGGTCTACACGATCGCTGACCCGCGCAACGAGGTCATCAAGGCGGTCGCCAAGCGCCTGTCCAAGGATGCCGGCGACATGAAGCTGTTCGACATCTCCGAGCGCATCGAGAAGGTCATGTCGCGCGAGAAGAAGATGTTCGCCAACCTGGACTGGTACAGCGCCACCAGCTACCACATGATGGGGGTGCCGACGGCGATGTTCACCCCGCTGTTCGTGATCTCGCGCACCAGCGGCTGGTCGGCACACGTGATCGAGCAGCGCATCGACGGCAAGATCATCCGCCCCGGCGCGAACTACACGGGGCCCGACAACCGCAAGTGGCAACCGATGAAGGAAAGGACCTGAGCATGGCCCAGTACGAATCCGATCTCACCAAGTTCATGCGCCGGTTCCTCAAGCAGCATCCCGAGGAAATCGAGTCGCAGCGCATCGGGCGCGACGCGTGGTGGGACAAGGACCCGTCGGTCCGCACTCCGCCCCCGCCGCCGCGCCACCCCGCCAAGTCGGGCGGCGCCGAATACACCTTCAGGCCGCTGACCGAGGCCGACAAGCTCACCGCGGCGGACAAGTAGATGTCCGGCCACATCTCGAACGTCCGGCGCGCGCCAGACAAGGTGCTGACGCAGATCGCGGACTACGTCGCCAAGCACAAGGTAACGAGCAAGGACGCCTACGAGACCGCGCGCTACTGCCTGATGGACACACTGGGCTGCGGCCTGGAGGCGCTCGAGTACCCCGCCTGCACCAAGCTGCTCGGGCCGGTCGTGCCGGGCACCGTGGTGCCGAACGGCGCCAAGGTACCGGGCACCCAGTTCCAGCTCGACCCAATTCAGGCCGCTTTCAACATCGGCGCCATGATCCGCTGGCTCGATTTCAACGACACATGGCTCGCCGCCGAGTGGGGCCACCCGTCCGACAACCTGGGCGGCATCCTCGCCGCCGCGGACTGGATCTCGCGCAGCGCGAAAAAGCCGCTGCCGATGCGCGACGTGCTCACCGGCATGATCAAGGCGCACGAGATCCAGGGCGTGATCGCGCTCGAGAACAGCTTCAACCGCGTCGGCCTCGACCACGTGCTGCTGGTCAAGGTCGCCACCACCGCGGTGGTGGCGCAGATGCTCGGCTGCAGCTACGAGGAGGTGGTGAACGCGGTGTCCCAGGCCTGGGTCGACGGCCAGAGCCTGCGCACCTACCGCCACGCGCCGAACACCGGCTCGCGCAAGAGCTGGGCAGCCGGCGACGCCACCAGCCGCGGCGTTCGCCTGGCGCTGATCTCCAAGACCGGCGAGATGGGATATCCCTCGGTGCTGACGGCCAAGACCTGGGGCTTTTACGACGTCTCGTTCAAGGGCAAGCCGTTCAAGTTCCAGCGCCCGTTCGGCTCCTACGTGATGGAGAACGTGCTGTTCAAGATCTCTTACCCGGCCGAATTCCACTCGCAGACCGCGGTCGAGTGCGCGATGCAGATCCACGAGGCGCTCAAGGCCCAGAACCGCAAGCCCGAGGAGATCAAGAAGATCACCATCCGGACGCACGAAGCTTGTCTGAGGATCATCGACAAGAAAGGGCCGCTCAACAACCCGGCGGACCGCGACCACTGCATCCAGTACATGGTGGCGGTGCCGATCCTTTTCGGCCGCCTGACCGCCGGCGACTACGAGGACGCGATCGCGGCCGACCCGCGCATCGACGCGCTGCGCGCCAGGATTAGCTGCGTCGAGGACAAGGGCTTTACGCGCGACTATCACGACCCTGACAAGCGCTCGATCGCCAATGCCCTGACGGTGGAGTTCAAGGACGGCAGGAAGCTGGGCGAATTCGTGTGCGAATACCCGATCGGCCATAAGCGCCGGCGCAAGGAGGGCATGCCGGTGCTGGTGGAGAAATTCAAGCGAAACCTTGCGCGCCGCTTCCCATCCAAGCAGCAGAATGCGATCCTCGAGGTTTGCATGGACGCCGGCCGGCTGCACGCCATGCCGGTGGACGAATTCGTCGACCTGTTCGTGATCTAGAGTGGCACGTGTCGCGGCGCAAGCTTTCGACTGACGAGGCTAATCGACTCGAGCGCAGGCTGGCCGTACTCTCGCAGCAGGTGCGCGAGTATCCGACGCCGATCGCGCGCTGCGACGAGCAGCTCGCCGCCCTGCTCGAAGAGCGCACGCGCGTACTGGAGGAGCTAAACAAGAATGCTTCGTGAATTTCGCAGCCTCTCGCTGCTTCTACTGTGCCTGCTCGTGCCGGCCGCACACGCGGCGCCGGCAAGCGCGTACCGCGACCCGATCGATTATTTCTTCCACCCCTTCCTGGGCGACCTGAAAGCGGAGGCCGCGGATGCGAAGAAGGCGGGCAAGCAGGCAATCGTGGTGATGTACGAGTTCGACGACTGCCCCTACTGCGCGCGCATGAAGCGTGAAGTGCTGTCGCGGCCCGACGTGCAGGCCTACTTCCGCAAGCACTTTCAGCTGTTCCAGATCGACACCCGCGGCGACCAGATGATCACCGGCTTCGACGGCAAGAACCTGATCGAGAAGGAGTTCGCGCGCGCCGCCGGCATCCGCTACACGCCGACTTTCATCTTCTACGGCCTGGACGGCACGCCGCTGGTGACCCAGCGCGGCGCCCTCTACGACCCGAAGGAGTTCCTGCTGCTCGGAGAATATGTCGCCAGCGGTGCCTACCGCAGCCGCAGCTTCGCGCAATATCTGCAATCGAAGAAGGGATCCTGAACATGCCGCACAATCTCCACGACACTCTGCAGCCGCTGAAGAGCGGGAAGTTCTACTCGCTCAAACAGTTGGGCAAGGCGCTCGGGCTGAAGATCGAGCGACTGCCGGTCTCGCTGCGCATCGTGCTCGAATCGGTGCTCAGGAACTGCGACGGCAAGAAGATCACCGAGGCGCACGTGCGCCAGCTCGCCGGCTGGCAGCCGAACGCGCCGCGCAGCGACGAGATCCCGTTCGTGCTCGCACGCATCGTGCTGCAGGACTTCACCGGCGTGCCACTGCTCGCCGACCTCGCCGCGATGCGCAGCGTGGCGCACAGGATGGGCAACAACCCCAAGCTTATCGAGCCGCTGGTGCCGGTTGACCTGGTGGTCGACCACTCGGTGCAGATCGACCACTACGGATCGAAGGACGCGCTCGACCTCAACATGCGCCTGGAGTTCAAGCGCAACCAGGAGCGCTACCAGTTCATGAAGTGGGGCATGCAGGCGTTCGACACGTTCAAAGTCGTGCCGCCGGGCATCGGCATCGTGCACCAGGTCAACCTCGAGTACCTCGCGCGCGGCGTGCACAAGTCGGGGGACGGCGTGTACTACCCCGACACCCTGGTAGGCACCGACAGTCACACCACAATGATCAACGGCATCGGCGTGGTGGGCTGGGGCGTGGGCGGCATCGAGGCCGAGGCCGGCATGCTCGGCCAGCCGGTGTACTTCCTGACGCCGGACGTGGTCGGGGTCCATCTTAAGGGCAAGCTGCATCCCGCCTGCACCGCCACCGACCTCGTGCTCACCGTGACCGAGATGTTGCGCAAGGCCAAGGTGGTGGGCAAATTCGTCGAGTTCTTCGGCGCCGGCGCCGCCTCGCTCAAGGTCCCCGACCGGGCGACGCTCGCCAACATGGCCCCGGAGTACGGCGCGACCATGGGCTTCTTCCCGGTGGACGACAAGACGCTCGACTATTTTCGCGGCACCGGCCGCACCGACGCCGAAATCGACACGCTGGAAGCCTATTTCAAGGCGCAGGGGCTGTTCGGCATGCCGGCCAACGGCAGCATCGACTACAGCCAGACGCTCGAGCTCGACCTGGCGTCGGTCATGCCCTCGCTCGCGGGGCCCAAGCGGCCGCAGGACCGCATCGGTCTGGAACGGGTGAAGAGCACTTTCACCGGCCTTTACGCCAAGCCGGCGGCCGAGAACGGCTTCGCCAAGAAACCCGAGGATCTCGGCAAGCGCTTCAAGACCTTCGACGGCATCGACATCGGCTCGGGCGACGTGCTGATCGCGGCGATCACCTCCTGCACCAATACCTCCAATCCCGGGGTGCTGCTCGCCGCCGGGCTGCTGGCCAAGAAGGCGGTCGAACTCGGGCTGAAGGTCAAGCCGCACATCAAGACCTCGCTCGCGCCCGGCTCGCGCGTGGTCACGGAGTACCTGACCAAGGCCGGGCTGCTACCCTACCTGGAGAAGCTAGGCTTCTACCTCGCCGGCTACGGCTGCACCACCTGCATCGGCAACGCGGGGCCGCTCGCGCAGGCGATCGAGGAAGCCGTGGTCAAGAACGACCTGGTGTGCGCCGCGGTGCTCTCGGGCAACCGCAACTTCGAGGCGCGCATCCACCCTAACATTCGCGCCAACTTCCTCGCCAGCCCGCCGCTGGTGGTGGCCTACGCGATCGCCGGCACCATGCTGAGAGACTTCCGCACCGAGCCGCTCGGCAAGTCGAAGGACGGCCAGGACGTCTACATCGGCCACATCTGGCCCACGCACGACGAGGTCGAGGCGCTGATGAAGCTTGCGATGGACCCCAAGACCTTCCGTCGCCTGTACTCGGGGCTGAGCGAGGCCACTCCGCTGTGGAAGAAGATTTCCGCGCCGTCCGGCCAGGTCTACCCCTGGCCCGAGTCAACCTATATCGCCGAGCCGCCGTTCTTCGAGGACTTCCGCATGCAGCCGTCGAAGGTCGTCGGGATCGCCGGCGCCCACATCCTCGGGGTCTTCGGCGACTCCGTCACCACCGACCACATTTCGCCGGCGGGCTCGATCAAGCCGACCTCGCCCGCGGGCATTTACCTGCAGGAGAACGACGTTTCGGTGGCGGACTTCAACAGCTACGGCGCGCGGCGTGGCAACCACGAGGTCATGATGCGCGGCACCTTCGCCAACGTGCGCATCAAGAACCTCATGCTGCCCGGCACCGAAGGCGGGCTGACCCTGTTCAAGGGTGAGAAGATGCCGATCTACGACGCGGCGATGCGCTACCTCGCCGAAGGCACGCCGACGGTCGTGTTCGGCGGCGAGGAGTACGGCACCGGCTCGTCGCGCGACTGGGCCGCCAAGGGCACCCAGCTGCTCGGCGTCAAGGCGGTGATTGCGCGCAGCTTCGAGCGCATCCACCGCTCCAACCTGGTCGGCATGGGCGTGCTGCCGCTGCAGTTCATGGGCTCGGACTCGGCGCAGTCGATCGGCCTGCAGGGCGACGAGACGGTCGACGTGCTCGGCATGGACGACATCCGGCCGCAGCAGGAGCTGATGCTGTTCATCAAGCGCAAGGACGGCACCAGCCGCCAGGTCAGGGTCAAGTCGCGCATCGACACCCCGATCGAGGTCGACTACTACAAGCACGGCGGCATTCTGCCCTACGTGCTGCGCGAGCTGATGGGCGCCAGTGGCCCGGCGGCCGCGGTCGCCGCCTGATCTCGGGTCCGCCCAATGCCACGGCGCGGCAGCCGCCTTGCATGCTCGTTGCGCAGCCAGGACGGCTGCCATGGCTCATTCGACGTCTACCCCGGCGAGCAGCCGGGTTCGATCTCGCGCGTCGACCCGGTCAAGTGGGACAAGCGGCCGCAAAAGCCGGTCCAGGAAGGCCACTTCACGGTGATCGGCGACCTCGGCATGACCGGACAGGTCATTCTGGTCAACCAGTACCAGTGGCGTGCGCTCAACGACGCCAAGCTCGAGACCTTCTTCTACGGCGCGATCCTGTGGGGCAGGAGCCCGTTCAAGGTCGTCGAGGACGCGCAGACCATGCTCAAGAGGAAATAGGGCGCAACGTCAGGAAATAGGGCGCAACGTCAGTCGCCGCACCGTATACGCTCGAGGTTGCGGCGGTCCCTCTTGGTCGGTCGTCCATGTAACTCGCGCGACGGCTCGACCATCAGCCTGCGCTCGGCACGCCGCGCTTCACGCCGCTGCGCGCTATCCTCGCTTTCCTCGTACAGCGTGCGCGCCTGCGCGGCCGGGCCGCGCCGCTCCGAAAGCGCGCGCAGCGTGACCTCCCACTCGGCATCTCCGATCCGGATCGCGAGCCGGTCGCCGGGATTTACCTCCTTCGCCGGCTTCGCGCGCTCGCCGGCGAGCCGCACCCTGCCCGCCTCGATCGCCTGCTGCGCGAGCGAGCGCGTCTTGAAGAAGCGCGCCGCCCAGAGCCACTTGTCGAGTCGCATCAGGCCTTGGCCAGCACTCCCGCCGGGCAGGAAACACCGGTGCCACCCAGGCCGCAGTAGCCGTTCGGGTTCTTGCCGAGGTACTGCTGGTGGTAGTCCTCGGCGTAGTAGAACGGCGGCGCGGCGCGGATCTCGGTCGTGATCTTGCTGAAGCCTCGCTTGAGCAGCTCATTCTCGAACGCCTTCTTCGAGGCCCGCGCCGCCTGCAGCTGCTCGTCGCCATAGACGTAGATCGCCGAGCGGTACTGCGTGCCCGCGTCGTTGCCCTGGCGCATGCCCTGGGTCGGATCGTGTCCCTCCCAGAACAGCTTCAGCAGCGCGTCATATGAAATGACGCCCGGGTCGAACACCACTAGCACCGCCTCGGTGTGGTTGGTGCAGCCGCTGCACACTTCCTCGTAGGTCGGGTTCGGCGTCTCGCCGCCGGCGTAGCCGACTGCGGTCGCATACACGCCCGGCGTATCCCAGAACAGGCGCTCCGCGCCCCAGAAGCAGCCCATGCCGAACACCGCCTGCTGCATGGCCTCCGGGAAAGGCGGCTTGAGCGGATGGCCGTTGACGAAATGGCGCTCCGGCACCGCCATTTCCTCCTCGCGTCCCGGCAGCGTGCGCTCCGCCGGTAGCAGCGCTTTCAGTTTCTGCATGAAGGAGAACATTTCGAACCTCCGCTCGCGGTTGCCCGTCTCAAGGCTTTATTGTACGGTGCGTCGCGTCTCCAGGATTCATTCCCTCTCATGAAGATCTGCGTTTACGGCGCGGGCGCGGTCGGCGGCCTGATCGCCGGCTGGCTCGCGCGCAGCGGGCAGGAAGTGTCGGTCATCGCGCGCGGCGCCAACCTGGAAGCGATCCGCAGCCGGGGGCTGCGGCTGCGCACCGGTACCGAAGGCGAAGTGCAGGTCGCGCAGGTGCGCGCGGAGGACGACCCTGCCAGGCTCGGAACCCAGGACTGCGTGATCATCGCGGTGAAGGGCCACGCGCTGCCCGAGGTGGCGGCGCACATCGCTCCGCTGCTCGGATCCGGCACCGGCATCGTTACCGCGATGAACGGCGTGCCGTGGTGGTTCTTCGACCGCCTCGCCTTCGGCGGCGGAAAGCTGAGGCTGGCGAGCCTCGACCCGAGCGGCGCGCTCTCGCACGCGATGCCGACCTCGCGCATCGTCGGCTGCGTAGTGCACTTCGCCGCCTCGACCCCTGAGCCGGGACTGGTGAGCCACGCGATGGGGCGCAGACTGATCCTCGGCGAGCCGGGCGGTACGGTCGGCGCGCGCGCGAACGCCATCGCCGGCGCGTGCGAGGGCGCGGGCTTCGAGGTGACGCGCAGCGAATCGATCGAAAAGGAATTCTGGGTCAAGCTGCTCGGAAACGTGAGCTTCAACCCGGTTTCCGCCCTGACGCTTGCGACTTCGGACCGCCTGATCGCCGATCCGCTGGTGAAGGGCTACATGGTGGCGGTCATGCGCGAAGTGCTCGAGATCGGGCGCGCTGTGGGCGTGGACGCGGCGATCGATCCCGAGGCGCGCATCGACATGGCGCGCGCGCTCGGCCAGTTCAAGACCTCCATGCTGCAGGACATGGAAGGCGGCAAGCCGCTCGAGATCGACGGCCTGCTCACCGCCACGCTCGAGATCGGGCGCGAGGCGGGCGTCGCCGCGCCGCACACCGAAAGTCTGCTGGGGCTGATCCGCCTGCGCGCCGGGACCAGCGGTCAGTACCGGGGCTAGCGGCTGCGCAGCTTCGGGTCGAGCGTGTCGCGCAGCGAGTCGCCGAACAGGTTGAAGGCGAACACCGCGAGCGTGATGGCGAGCCCGGGGAAGATCGCGATCCAGGGCGCGCTTTCGGCGTACTCCTCTGCCCCGCCCTGCAGCATCAGGCCCCAGGCCGGCGTCGGCTCCTGCACTCCCAGCCCCAGGTAGGACAGCGAGGCCTCGAGCAGGATCGCCTGGCCAAGAAAGGTGGTCAGCATGATCAGAAACGGCGCCATGCAGTTCGGCGCCATGTGGCGCAGGATGATGCGTATGTGGCCGAAGCCGAGCGCGCGCGCGGCGTCGACGTAGGGAATCTCGCGGATCGCAAGCGCACTCGAGCGCACAACCCGCGCGCAGCGCGGGATGAGCGGGATGGTGATGGCGATGATCACGTTCTGTGCCCCGGTGCCGAAGATCGCCACAACCGCGAGCGCCATGATGATGAGCGGGAAAGCGAGGAACACGTCCATCACGCGCTGGAACAGCAGGTCGAACCAGCCGCCGAAGTAGGCGCTCGTCACGCCGAGGATCAGCCCGACCGTGGAGCCGATGAAGGCGCAGGAAAAGCCGATGAAAAGAGCAGTGCGCGCGCCGAAGATGATGCGCGACAGGATGTCGCGCCCGAACTGGTCGGTGCCGAGCCAGAACTGCGAGCTCGGCGCCATCTGCATGTACTGGTAGAAGTTCTTCACCGGGTCGTAGGGCGCGATCTCCGGCGCGAACACCGCCATCAGAATCATGATGATCACCAGCAGCCCGCTCACGGCACCGAGCGGCTGCTGGCGGATCAAGGTAAGCGCCGCCTTGGCCAGCGGCGGACGGGCTGCGGCGAGCTCGGAATCGATGTCGGCGCTGGTGGCGGCCATTGCGGGTTGCTCTTCTAGCGGTAGCGGATGCGCGGATCGAGCCAGGCGTACAGGATGTCGACTAGCAGATTCACGAAGAGGAAGATCATCACCACCAGCATCACCAGCGCCTGGGTCATGCTGTAGTCGTTGTTGGTGACCGACTCGACGAACAGCTTGCCCAAGCCGTTCAGGTTGAACACCTGCTCGGTCACCACCAGGCCACCGATCAGGAACGCGAACTCAATCCCGATCACCGTGATCACCGGCAGCATCGCGTTCTTGAGCGCGTGGCGCCGGATGATCAGCTTCTCGAACAGCCCCTTGGCGCGCGCGGTGCGCACGTAGTCCTCGCGCAGCACCTCGAGCATGGCCGAGCGCGTCATGCGCGTCGCTACCGCCGAGTAGCGGTAGCCGGTGGCGATTGCCGGCCAGACGACCAGCGCCAGGTTCTTGGCGGGATCGATCCAGATCGGCGTGTAGGTGATAGGCGGCATCCACGGGGTGCCGAAAAAGTGCTGGGTACCGATCAGCAGGCCGAGGATGATCAGGATGCCGAGCCAGAACGACGGCATGGCGATGCCCGCGATGCTGATCGCGCGCACCAGATAGTCGATCCAGGTGTTCTGCTTGACCGCCGAGATCGTCCCCAGCGGCACCGCGACCACGATCGCGACGATCGTGGCGACGATCGCGATCTCCATCGAGAGCTGGAATCGCATCGCCATCTCGGAGACGATCGGCTGCCCGGTCCACATCGACTTGCCGAAGTCGAAACGCACGATGCCCCAGATGAAATGCCAGAACTGCACCAGCTTCGGCTGGTCGATTCCCATGTCATGCCGGCAGATGTCGAGCGCCGACTGATCGAAGTAGCCACCCGATCCGGCCAGGCGCAGCTCGCAGGTGTCGCCAGGGATCAGGCGCAGCAGGGTGAACACAAGCACCGCCGCCCCGAACAGGGTCGGGATCATCAGCAGCAGGCGCTTGACGATGTAGCGATACATTTTCAGGTCCCCGATACGAAGCCGCCCGCGGCCTTGGCCGCGGGCGGCGCGTTCCGGCTAGCGTGCCCTACTTGTCAAGCCAGACATTGTCCAGCGCCTGGTTGAGGTAGTGGCTCGGGCTGACCTTCCAGCCCTTCACGTAGGAGCGGTGCGGGATGATCCGGTACCACCACAGCGTGATGAACGCGTTGGCGTGCGTATCGAGCGTCAGCTTTTCCATCTCGCGCATGTACTTGCGCTGCTCCGCCTGGTCGGCCGTGCGGTTCATCTTGTCGAACAGCGCGTCGACGTCCCGGTCCTGGTAGCTGCCGTAGTTGTTGCCCGCGCGGTCGTCGGAGATGAACTTCGACACGTCGACCAGCGGGTTCACGACCGACTGGCAATTGAAGTCCATCGAAACGTCGTAATCCTTCTTCTTGCGCAGCTCGGCGTAGAACGGCCCGGTAGGGAACACGTGCTGGTCGAACTTCAGGCCCACCTGCTTCCACTGGTCGAGCAGCCAGGTGCCGACGATCTTGTACGGCTGGTCGACCGCGCGGTTGTTGAGGTAGTAGGTCTTCGAAAGGTCGACGCCGGCCTCCTTCAACAGCCGGCGCGCCTCAGCGCGCGACTTGTTCAGGTCGGGCCAGTAGCCGGCGATCTGCTCGAGCTCCGACTTCGTCGCCGCCAGAGGCGAGCCCGGAAAGACGATACCGCCGACCGTCTTCACGATCGCGATGCGGGACAGGTATTTCGAGCCGCCCCAGCGGTCCACCGCCAGCGTCAGCGCCCGGCGTGCGCGCACGTCGTCCCAGGGCTTCTTCTTGTGGTTGACCGTCATCAGCAACACGCAGTTCCAGTCGCTTTCCTCCACCGTGATCTTGTCGCCGAGCGCCCTCACCAAGTCGTCGCGCGCCTTGGGCGGGAAGCCGCGGAACTCGATCGCCGCACGGTCGCCGCGGATCGCCTGCACCCTGAGCGCCTGCTTCTTGGCGAAGATCGCCTGGAAACCGTCGAGGTAGGGCTTGCCCTTGAGGTAGTACCTGGGATCTTTCTTGCCACTGATGTACGCGCCCGCCTCGCGCTTCTCGAAGATAAACGCCCCCGAGCCGTCGATGTGCGTCTCGTACCAGTGGATGTCTGCGTCGAGCTTGGCCTTCTGGTAGATCCAGTTGAACGGCACCGCAAGCGCCGGGATGAATGCCCCGGACGGATACTTGAGCTTGAACACCACCGTGTGGTCGTCGGGTGCGGTGACGCTGTCGACCATGACGAAGAAGGCCTTGCGCGCGCTCGGCTCGCCGGCGGGCGGGAAGATGATCTTCTTGTAGGTGGCCAGGACGTCCTGCGCGGTCATCTTCTCGCCGCTGTGGAAGTAGACGTCGTCGCGGATCTTGAAGGTGTAGGTCTTGCCGCCGTCGGTCGGCTCCGGCACCTTGCCGACGCACACATCGCACACGAAGTCCGTCGTGGACGAAGGATTCTCGGGATTGACCTTGATCAGGACGCTGTAGAACGGTCTGACCGGGTGGATCAGGGCGAAGGTCGTTTCGATGTGGCCGTCGAAGCTCGGCGGCTCGGCCGGTACCACGTACTTCAGGATCCCGCCGTGCTTCGGCGTTTCCGCCGACGCCTGGCCCGACGCGCTGATGCCGATGGCGACGCCGGCGACCATGGCGCACAGCGCTTTGACTTGAATGCCTTTCATTGGCCTCCCTCCTATGTTGTCATCCAATGCTTTTGTCTTTTCTTTTTCGCAGTCTATACCAGCTTCTCCCAGGCCTCCAAGCTCAAATCCGGGCCTCGTGCTATACCTTGGGACAGGCGACCCAGTGCCCGGGCCGCAACTCGCGCGATTGCGGCACCTCCCGCTTGCAGCTGTCCACCGCCAGCGGGCAGCGCGGGTGGAACACGCAGCCGCTGGGCGGGTTCATCGGACTGGGCACCTCGCCTTGCATGATGCGGTGCACACGTCCCTTTTCGAGCGTGGGGTCGGGGATCGGGACCGCCTCGAGCAGGGCCTTGGTGTAGGGGTGCTTGGGATGCTCGAACAGCTCGTCCGAGTCGGCCAACTCGACCAGCTTGCCGAGATACATCACCGCAACGCGATGGCACAGGTGGCGCACCACGCTCAGGTCGTGCGCAATGAAGAGGTAGGAAAGATTGAACTTGTCGCGCAGGTCCTCGAGCAGGTTGATCACCTGCGCCTGGATCGAGACGTCGAGCGCCGACACCGCCTCGTCGCAGACGATGAACTGCGGGTTGAGCGCAAGCGCGCGCGCAATGCCCACGCGCTGTCGCTGGCCGCCGCTCATCTCGTGCGGGTAGCGGTCCATGAACTTCGGGTTCAGGCCGCACACCGAGAGCAGCTCGGCGACGCGCTCCTGGCGCTGCTTGCGGTCGGGCAGAATGCCATGCACCTTCATCGGCTCGCCGATGATCGAGCCTACCTTCATGCGCGGGTTCAGCGAGCTGTAAGGATCCTGAAAGATCACCTGCATGCGCGCGCGCTTCGCAACCAGCCCCTTGCGGTCGAGTTTCGCCAGGTCCTCGCCCTCGAAAATGATCTCGCCGGCGGTGGGCTTTTCGAGCTGCAGGATGCAGCGCCCGGTAGTCGTCTTGCCGCAGCCCGATTCGCCCACCAGGCCGAGCGTCTCCCCAGCGCGGAGGGAGAAGCTGACGTCGTCGACCGCCTTGACCGTCGCTACCACCTTGCGAATCATCACCCCCTCGGTCACCGGGAAGTGCATCTTGAGGTTCTTCACCTCGAGCAGCGGGTGCTGCGACGACGCCGGCCCCGCGCTCACGAGGCCACCTTGAGCATCCGTGCCAGCCGGTTTCTCTCGAAGCAGGCGGAATTATGGCCGGGGCCCACCTGCTCGAGCTCGGGGTCTTCGTGCGCGCAGCGCTCCGCGGCGAAGCTGCAGCGCGGACGGTAGGCGCAGCCCCTGATCTCGCGCGTCAGATCCGGCGGCTGGCCGTCGATCGGGATCAGCTTCTCCCCCCGCGGCCGGTCCATGCGCGGCACGCTGCGCAGCAGCCCGAGCGTGTAAGGGTGCATCGGGCGATGGTAAATGTCGGCAGCGGTGCCGCTCTCGACGATCCGGCCGGCGTACATCACGTTGACGCGGTCGGCGTAGCGCGCCACGACGCCCAGGTTGTGGGTGATGACGACCAGCGCCACGCCGAAGCGCTTGGTGAGGTCCTTCATCAGCTCCAGGATCTGGGCCTGGATCGTCACGTCGAGCGCGGTGGTCGGCTCGTCGGCGATGATCAGCTTGGGCTTGCACGACATGGCGAGCGCGATCATCACGCGCTGGCGCATGCCGCCGCTCAGGTGATGCGGGTACTGGTCCAGGCGCCGGCCGGGCTCCGAGATGCCGACCATGCCGAGCAGTTCGACCGCGCGCAGCCTGGCCTGCGCGGGCGTCAGCTTGAGGTGGAACTCCATCGTCTCGCACAGCTGCAGCCCGATCGTCAGCACCGGGTTGAGCGAGGTCATCGGTTCCTGGAACACCATCGCGATCTGGCCGCCGCGCACGGCGTGCAGCCTCTCGTCGCTCATCGCCAGCAGATCCTCGCCGCGGAAGTGGATGCTGCCGCCCACCACGCGCCCCGGGGGATCCGGGATCAGGCGCAGCACGGACAGCGCGCCGACCGACTTGCCGCAGCCGGACTCGCCCACGATGCCGACCGTCTCGCCCTCCTCCACCGTGTACGAAACTCCGTCGACCGCACGCACCGTTCCGGCCGAGGTCTCGAACTGCGTGCGCAGATCCTTTACTTCGAGCAGCATCGCCATTCTTGTCTGTCTCTCGCTCGCCCTTCTGGAATGGGGCGTCGGGGCTGAACCGTAAGCGGCTTTTCGGCGCGCGTCAATCGCGCGACAGCTCAGTCGTCCCAGGCCTTTTCGGGCAGCGGCAGCCCGGCCAGGTCCTCGGGCGTGAGCTTGCCGTCGGGCTCGATGCCGAGCTCGCCCAGCAGCAGCATCAACTGGCGCGCGTGCTGCGCGGGGTGCCATGCGCTGCGCTCGAGCACCTCGTGCACGCGGTGGCGGCCGAAGTAGGTGTCCATCATCTGTCCACAGCTGCTGTCGGGGTAAGTCGCCCACCATTGCCGCACTGCGGCGCGTACGCCCTCGCCGTAGCTCGCGATGTCCGCGCTGGTGCGCAGCGTCTCTGCGGGCGGCTGCATGATCAGTTCGTAGGTCAGCTCACGGCGCTCCTGCATCGCTTCGACAAAGGCCTCGGGAATCCGGAACACGTGATGGGCGAGCAGCCGGATCGGCCGGTTGCGGTTGCGGAACGGCTGCTCGAGCCTGTCGGCCGGAATCTGGCGCACGTAGCGCGTCGCCGCGGAGAGCACCAGGTCGAGCTTGTCGATCAGCTGCTGCGGTGAGAGCTTGTCGTGCAGCTTGATGTCGAGCTCGAGAAAACGCACCACGTCGGTCAGCGACTGCGCGAAAACGAACTCCTTGCCGCGCGCCACGATCGGCACGCTGCGCCCCAAGCTCGCGCAGCGCCTGCATTCCGGCGTCGTTGCCGTGCACGTTAATCGACTCGTAGTCGACCCCGTGCCGGGTGAGAAACTCCTTTGTTCTCAGGCAGCTCGTGCATCCCGGCTGCCAGAACACCCTGACGCGCTCGGCCGTCTCCATAGTCCACCCTCCTCCAAATGCGAATTATGATCTCATATGGCCGCGAAAGACCCCATGCGCAGCTCCCACCGCCTGTGCGCGGCCCCCATGATGGACTGGACCGACCGGCACTGCCGCTATTTCCTGCGCCAGTGCGCGCCGCACGCGTTCCTGTACACCGAGATGATCACCACCGGCGCACTGCTGCACGGCGACGCCGCGCGCCACCTCGCGTTCGATCCGGCCGAGCATCCAGTCGCGGCGCAGCTCGGCGGCAGCGAGCCCGACGAGCTCGCTGCCTGCGCGCGCATGGTCGAGGGCGCGAGCTACGACGAGGTGAACCTCAACATCGGCTGCCCCAGCGAACGCGTGCAGCGCGGCGCCTTCGGCGCCTGCCTGATGGCCGAGCCTGAGCTGGTGGCCGACTGCGTGCGCGCGATGCGCGAAGCGGTCTCGATCCCGGTGACGGTAAAGCATCGGATCGGAATAGACAAAAGCCAGGATTATTCTTTTGTTCAGCGCTTCGTCTCCATGGTTGCCACTGCCGGCTGCACGACGTTCATCGTGCACGCGCGCAACGCGGTGCTCAAAGGCCTCTCGCCCAAGGAAAACCGCGAGATTCCGCCGCTGCGCTACGAGGTGGTGCATCGGCTCAAGCGCGACTTTCCCGCGCTCGCCTTCGTCGTCAACGGCGGCCTCGCCGACTGGCCCGCGATCGAGGCCCAGCTCGCCGCGGTCGACGGCGTGATGCTGGGGCGCGCGGCCTACCACCAGCCCTGGCTGCTGGCCGAGGCCGACGCGCGCCTCTACCGCGCCGGCGTCCTGCCGAAAACCCGCGCCGAGGTCGCGCAGGCGATGGCGGACTACGCCGCGCGCCAGGTCGCCGGCGGCGTCGCGCTGCGCCATATCACGCGCCACATGCTCGGCCTGTACCACCATGCGCCGCGCGCCCGCCTGTGGCGCCGCATGCTGTCCGATCCCGCGCGCCTGGCGCGCAACGACCCGGCGCTGCTGCTCGAAGCGCTCGAAACGGTCGAGTCCGGCCTGGAGCAGGCGGCCTGATGCCGCGTATCATGCCCGCTGCCAAGGAGAATCCGATGACCGCAAAGCTCAAGACTGTCGAATCGCCTTCGCTGCGCGACCGCGTGAGCGACGAGGAATGGCAGGTGCGTGTCGACCTGGCCGCGGCCTACCAGCTCGCGGCGCAGCTGCGCTGGACCGACCTGATCTACACCCATTTCTCGGCCCGTATCCCCGGCACCGAGCACCTGCTGATCAACGCCTACGGCCTGATGTTCGACGAGATCACCGCCTCGAACCTGGTCAAGATCGACATCGACGGCGAGATCCTGGACGACCCGCTCGAATACGGCATCAACCAGGCCGGCTACGTGATCCACAGCTGCGTGCACAAGGCGCGGCCCGAGATCGGCTGCGTGATCCACACCCACACTCGCGCCGGGGTCGCGGTCTCGGCGATGAAGTGCGGCCTGCTGCCGATCAGCCAGCACGCGATGCGCGTGCACGGCGAGCTCACCTATCACGACTACGAGGGAATCGCGCTCGAGCTGGACGAGCAGACGCGCATGGCGCGCGACCTCGGAAAAACGTCCAAGGCAATGATCCTCAGGAACCACGGCCTGCTCGCGCTGGGCGAGAGTGTGCGCGAGGCCTTCGAGGTGATGTACTACCTCGACTGCGCCTGCCAGATCCAGGTCGACGCCGTGGCGGGTGGAATGGAGAACGTGCTCTTGATGTCCGAGCGCGCGGCCGCGACCGCCGACGAGCAGTTCCACCGCACCGACCGCTCGGCGCAACACAAGGACTGGCCGGCGCTGCTGCGCCTGCTCGAGCGCAAAGGCATCCGCTACCAATAAGGAAAGAAAAATGCTCGCAACCCGGTTCTCTTCTTTCGGCAGGCCCGACGCGGTCATCGAGCTCGTCGAGCAGCCCGACCCCGGCGAGCCCGGCGCGGGCGAGGTGATCATCGACGCCGAGCTGTTCCCGATCAATCCCGCCGACCTGCTCAACCTCGAAGGCCGCTACGGCTCGGCGCAGCCGACGCTGCCGCAGATCCCGGGCGCAGAAGGCGTCGGGCGCATCGCCACGGCCGGCGCCGGTGTGACTCACGTCAAGCCGGGCGACCGCGTGCTGTTGCCCGGGCCCGGGACCTGGCGCTCACGCCTCAAGGCGCCGGCCAAGGCGGTGTTCGCGCTGCCCGAGGGCATCGACCCGCAGCAGCTCGCGATGCTGCGCGTCAACCCGCCCACCGCCTGGCTGATGCTGCACGAGTACGTCGCGCCCAAGCCCGGCCAGTGGTTGGTGCAGAACGCCGCCAACTCGGGCGTCGGCACTTGCCTGATCCGGCTCGCGCGCGAAGTCGGTGCCAAGAGCGTGAACGTGGTGCGGCGCGCCGAGCTCGCTGAGCCGCTGCGCGCCCTCGGCGCCGATGTCGTGCTGACCGACGGCCCTGATCTCGATACCCGCGTTCGCGCCGCGATCGGCGGCGGCGCGCTGCCGCTCGCGATCGACGCGGTCGGCGGCTCGGCTACCCAGCGTCTGGCGCGCTGCGTCGACGACGGCGGCACGGTGGTCAACTACGGCGTGCTGAGCGGCGAGGCCTGTATGGTCGACGGCCGCGAGACCGTATTCCGCGACGTCTGCCTGCGCGGTTTCTGGCTGCGGCGCTGGTTCATGCAGACCCCGCCGGAGAAGATCGGCGCACTCTACCGCGACCTCGCGACGCGCCTCGGCGACGGCCGCCTCGCGGTCGAGGTCGAGGAGGTCTACCCCATCCGCCGCATCAAGGAAGCCCTCGCCCACGCCGCGCGCGGCGGGCGCGGCGGCAAGATCCTGGTCTCGTTCGACGCCGCCTAGCGGCGGGGGGTTCAGAAGATCGTGTAGGCGCCGTCGATCACGAAGCTGTCGCCGGTGTGGTAGGCGCTCGCGTCGCTCATCAGGTAGACCGCGATGCCGGCGAAATCCTCCTTCGCGCCCCAGCGCCGCAGCGGGATGCGCGGCATGACCGCGCCGGCGAACTTCGCATCGCCCATCGCGCGCGCGGTCATATCGGTCTCGATCCAGCCCGGCAGGATGGAATTCGCGGTCACCTTGTAGCGCGCGAGCTCGACCGCCAGCGCGCGCACCACGGCGAGCATGGCGCCCTTGCTCGCGGCGTAGGCCTGGGCGCGGGCCGCGCCGTGCACCGCCGCGGTGCTCGCCATGCCGATGAGGCGCCCGCCGGCGTCGCCCGCCTTGGCGCGCGCCACCATGTGGCGCGCCGCGGCGCGCAGCGTATAGAACGCGCCGTCGAGATTGACCCCCAGCACGCGCTTCCACTCCGCGCTTTCGAGCTCGTGGAAGGGGCCGTGCTTCTGCGACACGCCCGCGTTGGCGAAGCAGCCGTCGATGCGGCCCATGGTCTTCAGCGCGGCCGCGAACGCATCCTCAACCTGCGCCTCGTCGGCGACGTCGCAGCGCTGCACCAGTACGCGCACCTTGTGCGCCCGCAAGACCTTCTCCGCCGCGGCGTTCTTGTCCGGGTTGCTGCCCCAGATGGCGAGGTCGCAGCCGGCCTTGGCCAGCCCTTCGGCCATCCCGAGGCCGATGCCGCCGTTGCCCCCGGTGACCAGCGCCACCTTGCCGCGCAGGTCGGTCACGGCGCGGCCTGCGCTTGCGCCTGCCGCGCCTGCCCGGGGAGCTGCAGCACGGTGGCGATGGTGAGCAGCAAGGCGACGAACACGGTGAAGAACACGCCCTGCGCCAGGTGCCGGTCGAGCAGCCAGCCATAGAACACCGGGGTGACCATCGCGCCCAGGTCGAGCCCCGAGTAGACGAACCCGTACACCTTGCCGGTCGAGCCGCGCGGCGTGGCGCCGCGCACCAGCAGGTCGCGTGAAGGGTTGGTAATGCCGGAGCAGAAGCCCGCCAGCGCCAGCACCGGCGCGAGCAGCGCGGGGGTGAGCGCGCCGAGCGCGAGCGATAGCACAAGCATCGCGGCGGCAAGCATGCCGCCGGCGGCGACCAGGTCGTGGCGCGCAGTGCGGGTGGCGACCCAGCCGCCGGCGAGGATGCCGGCCGCGCCGCCGAGCAGGAACGCTGTCAGCGCCGAAGAGGCGAGCGCGACCGGCGCGGCGTACAGCGCGCTGAGGCTCGCGACGCCGAAGGTCTGCATGCCGGTGAGCCCGACCGAGAACAGGAAGAAGAAGAAGAAGCACATCAGCACCGGCGCCGCGGTGAGCACCCGCACGTCGCCGGCCAGGCTCGGCGCCGGCGCGCCCGCCGCGGGGCGGCGCAGCTCGACCGATATCGCCTCGCGCTGCGTGAGCAGCACGCCGATCATGACGATGCCGAGCGAGGCGGCGGCGAGCAGCGCCGCGTGCCAGCCGTAGGCGGCGGAAATGCCGACGCAGAACAGCGGCGCGAGCGCCCAGCCGAGGTTGCCGCCGATGCCGTGGAAGCTAAAGGCGTAGCCCAGGCGCGCGCTGTCGACGCGCGCGTTGAGAATCGCGAAGTCGGCCGGGTGGAACACGCTGTTGCCCACGCCGGCGATGAGCGCCGCGACGAGCAGCAGCGGGTAGACGTGCGCCAGGCCCGCGAGCAGAATCCCGCCCGAGCACAGCGCGAGCCCGCCCACCAGCACGCGGCGCGCGCCGAAGCGGTCGACCGCGAACCCCGCCAGCGTCTGGCACACGCCCGACATGACGTAGTACAGCGCCGAGGCCGCGCCGAGCTCGGCGTAGGACACTCCCAGGTCGGCCTTGATGAGCGGAAACAGCACCGGGATCACGAGCTGATAGAAGTGCGACAGCGAATGCGCACTCGCGATCAGGCCGATTACCTTGACGTCCTCGCGCAATGGGCGGGCGGCGGCGTGCATTCGCCTAGGCTACCGCAATGCGATCGACAAAGTGCGAAACGGCCGCGAGCGTCGCCTCGGGCTGGTCGCGGAACGGGCTGTGGCCGCAGCGCTCGAGCTCGACCAGCTCGCAGGGACCCTTGACCTTGAGCGCGGTCGCGCGCAGCTGCGCCATGGTGCCGTATTGGTCGTCGCGACCCTGGATCGCGAGCACCGGGCAATCGACGCCCGGCAGATATTCTTCGATGTTCCAGTCCAGGAACTCGGGGTCGAGCCAGACGTCGTTCCACAAGTAAAACGAGCGCCGCGGGTCGCGGTGGTACTTTCCCAGGCGCTGCGCCAGGTCGGTGGTCTCGAACTCGCGCTTGGCCTGCTCGATGCTGCGGATGCAGATCTCCTCGACGAACACGTGCGGCGCCATCAGCGCCAGCGCGCGCACAGGGTTGCCGGCGCCGGCGTAGATGAGCGCGATCGACGCGCCGTCGGAATGCCCGACCAGGATCGGCGCGCGGATTCCGGTCTCGGCCAGCACCGCCGGCAGCGCCTCGAGCGCCTCCTCGTGCATGAAGCGCACGCTGCGGCGCGGCTCCTCCAGCACGTCGGAGTGGCCGTAGCCGTAGCGGCTGTAGACCAGCGCCGGGCAGCCGGTGGCCTGCGTCACGCGCAGGGGGAAATCGCGCCACTGGCGGATCGAGCCGAGCCCTTCGTGCAGGAACACCAGCGCCGGCTTGCCCGGGTCGGCGGCTTCATGCCATTCGTATTCGAGCTTGTGCCCCGCGGCGGTGAGAAACGGCATGCGCGCGAGAATATCATTCGCGCATAATGCGCGCTCGATGCGCGCCGCGGCCTACCTGATCCTCATCGCCACCCTGATGCTCTGGTCCGGCAACTGGATCGTGGCGCGCGCCGTGCGCGCCGACATCGCGCCGGGCGTCGCCACCATGGGGCGGCTCATGCTGGTGCTCACGGTGCTCTTGCCGCTGGTGTGGCGCACGCTGCCGGGCAAGCTGCGCGCGCTCGGGCCGCGCGACTGGCGGGTGCTCGCCGCGCTGGGCTTCTTCGGCGGCGGCCTGCACCTGGCGATGCAGTGGCTCGGGCTGCACTACACCACCGCCACCAGCGGCACGCTGTATCTCTCGACCTCGCCGATCTTCATCCTCTTGCTCGCCGCGCCACTGCTCGGCGAGCCGATCCGGCGCCGACAGTGGATCGGCGTCGCGATCTCCTTCTGCGGCGTGATCGTGATCGCTACCCGCGGCAACCTGGAAGGCGCCGCAAACCTGTCGTTCAACGTCGGCGACCTGCTCGCGCTCGCCTCGATGGCGATGTGGGCGTCGTACACCGTGTTCCTGCGCCTGCGCCGCGACGCGCTCAACACGCTCGAGTTCCTCACCGTGGTGTGCGTTTTCGGCATGTTCTGGATGACTCCGTGGGTGCTGTGGGAAATCGCGCACGGCACCCAGGTGCTGCTGTCAACGCCCGGCCTGCTCGCGGTGGCCTACTCCGCGATCGGCTCGCTCCTGCTCGCCTACGCCGGCTGGAGCTACGTCGTGACGCGGCTGGGCGCCGCGCGCGCCGGCGTCACCATGCACCTGATGCCCGCGTTGGGCGTGCTGATGGCGATGCTGTTCCTGGGCGAAGTGCCGCACTGGTTCCACTTCGCCGGCATGGCGCTGATCCTGACCGGCGTCGCGCTGTCCTCCTCGCGCGCGGACGCCGTCGCTCCCGCATGAAGCCGGTCGCCTTCGACGCCGCGCTGCGCGCGCGCCTGACGCGCAATCTGGCCAGGAGCGAGCATGCGCCGCTGGCCGAGCGCGGCCTGAAGCGCGCCGCGGTGTGCATCGTCGTCACCGACGACGGCCACGGCGAAGCTGCGCTGGTGCTGACCCGACGCGCCGAGCACCTGAGCACGCACTCGGGGCAGTTCGCGCTGCCCGGCGGACGGGTCGAGCGCGGCGAGAGCACGCTCGATGCGGCGCGGCGCGAGGCGCACGAAGAGATCAACCTCGAGCTCGCGCCGGAGGATTTTCTCGGGCGCCTGGACGACTACCCGACGCGCTCGGGCTACCTCATCACCCCGCTGGTGGCCTGGTGCGGCGAAACGTCCCGCCTGGTGCCCAACCCGGTGGAAGTGGCGAAGATCTACCACGTTCCGCTCGCCGATCTCGGTCGCCCGGGTTCGCCGGAGTTCGTTTCCATCCCCGAGTCCGAGCAGCCGGTGGTGCGCTACCCCCTGCTCGGCACCCTGATCCACGCCCCTACCGCGGCGGTGATGTACCAGTTCATGGAAGTCGCCCTGCTCGGGCGCGACACCCGCGTCGCGCACCTCGAGCAACCGGTCTGGGCCTGGCGCTAGGCTTCGGTTAGGTTTGTATGCTGGCACAATGATCGAATCCATCCTGCTCACCGCGGCGCGCGTCGTCACGTTCGATAATCAACGCCGGCTGACCAACGCCAGTAGCTTCTTCTTCGAGCGCGACGGGCGCCTGTTCCTGGTGACGAGCCGGCACGTGATGAGCGATTCCTCGAGCAAGCACTTCCCGAACCGGATCGAAATCGAGCTGCACGTCGACCCGGACAACATGGCGCAGTCGATCGGGTTTTCGATCCCCCTCTACCGGGACGGCAAGAGCCTGTGGCGCCAGGGCCTCGACAGCGCGGGCGAGATCGACGTCGCGGTGATCGAGCTCGAGCGCGCCGCGCTGCCCGAAACGGCGGTCTACCGGGCGTTCACGCCCGCGCACCTGCCCGACTCGGGCAACCAGGTCGAGGTCGGCTCCTCGCTGCTGGTGGTCGGGTTCCCGCTCGGCTTTCACGACACGCTGCACCACATGCCGGTGGTGCGGCAGGCGGTGATCGCGTCCTCGTTCGGGCTGCGCTTCCAGGGCGAAGGCTATTTCCTCACCGACGCGCGCACCCACCGCGGCACCAGCGGCGCGCCGGTCGTACTGCGGGCGCCCGACGGGCAGCCGCCCGAGGGCGATCTGCCGTGGATCCTGCTCGGCGTGCATTCCGCGCGGCTGGACGTGGGCACGCGCGACCTCAAGCTCGACGAGGCACTGGGCCTGAACTGCGCCTGGTACGCGGACATCCTGCTGACCCTCACCGAGAACTGAGCCCGGCGCCGGCGCTCTGCAGGTCGCGGCGCAGCAACTGCGCGACAGTCCGCGCGGACGAAATGCGCGCCGAAAGGGCGGCGGGCCAGACGTGCGCGGACTCTTCCATCGCCTTTGCCGCCCATTGCAGCTGGCGTAGCGATTCCTCCAGCTCGTCGAATGCGGCGTCGATGTCGTTGGTTGAGCGTGGCATGGCGGGATCATCCTTCAGAGATTGAGCAAGGCGCCGACGCTGATCGCATCGGCGTGTGTTTCCGCTGTCTCATCTTTGCTTGTCGCAGCGGTGCGCTGTCAATCGAATTGCCGCGCTCGTCGCCGCCGGCCGACGGTTTCCTGTCTCTTTTGCGCTATTTGGCTGCACCCTCTGTCGTCCGCTCACGACAGAAGTTAGGATTGCTTCATGCACGGTCTCGCTCTAGCCGGCTCAGTCGCTCTGCTCAGCGCGCTGGCGCCCGGCACGAGCTTTCGCGACTGCAGCGTCTGCCCGGTGATGGTCGTGCTGCCGGCGGGCAGCTTCGAGATGGGCTCGCCGGCGAGCGATCCGGCGCGGACCGCGGACGAGCAGCCGCGTCACCGGGTCAGCTTCGTCCGCCCGTTCGCGGTGGCCAAATACGCCGTCACGCGCGGCGAGTTCGCGCGCTTCGTCGCCGAGTCCGGCTACCGCGTTGCCCCGGGCTGCCTGATCCGCAGGAGCGGCGGCTGGCGCGACGAGCGCCGCGCGAGCTGGCGCCGCCCGGGCTTCGCCCAGACCGACCAGGACCCGGTGGTGTGCATGAGCTGGAACGACGGCGAGGCCTACGCCGACTGGCTCAGCCGCAAAACCGGCCACGCGTACGCGCTGCTGACCGAGGCGCAGTGGGAATACGCCGCGCGCGCCGGGACCACGACGCCATACTACTGGGGCGCGCAGGCGAGCCGCGCCTACGCCAACTACGGCACCGAGCGCTGCTGCGCGCCGGCGGCCGAGGGCAAGGACCGCTGGCTGCACACCGCGCCCTCGGGCAGCTTTCCGCCCAATGCCTTCGGCCTGTACGACATGCACGGCAACGCCTGGCAGTGGATGCAGGACTGCTGGCACCGCAACTACGACGGCGCGCCGGCCGACGGCAGCGCCTGGCTCAGCGGCAGCTGCGTCGACCGCGTCATGCGCGGCGGCTCGTGGAACTGCGGCACGTCGACCATTCGCGCCGCGGAGCGCGAGCTGCACGACCTCTCGGGCCGCTACGCGGTGGTCGGATTCCGCGTCGCGCGCACGGACTGAGCCCTACGGCGACGGACGCGCGCCGTCGTTGCGGCCGCGGCGCCATGTCGCCGGAGCGGCGCCGAACTCGCGCTTGAACGCGCGCGTGAACGCGGCAACAGAGGCGAAGCCCGCCGTTGCCGCGATCTTCTTGATCGCGTGGTCGGTATGCCGCAGCGAGTCCGCCGCGAGCCGCAGCCGCCATCGCGACAGGTACTGCATCGGCGCCGCGCCGGTGCAGCGCGCGAAGTGGTCGGCCAGGGCGGTGCGCGAGACGCCTACCGCGCGGGCGAGCGACTCGAGCGACCAATGCGATTCCGGTTTGCCGTGGATAAGCGCGAGCGCGCGGCTGGCAGTGCCGTCCCGCAATCCCGCGGTCCAGCCTTCGTGCCCTGGCGCAACGTCGAGGTAGGCGCGAATCGCGTCCACAAACAGCAGCTCCGAGAGCTTGCCGAGCACCGCGCCGGCGCCGGGCTGCGTCCCCGCGCGCGAATCGCGCACCGCGCGCTCAAGCAGCGCTGCCGCGCTGTCGGCGCCGAAACCGCAACGCAGCAGCTTCGGCAAGTGCAGCACGAGGTGCCCCGAAAGCACCTCGTCGCAGGCGAAGAAACCGCAGATGAGGCGTGTCCGGGCGCCGCCTCCCCCGTAGCGCACGCGCGCCATGCTTTCCGGCCGCGCGAGCTTCACCGTCATGTCGGTCGTGATGCGCAACGGTTCCATGCCGGGCTGACTTGAGAGCAGGTGTACGTCCCCGTGGGGGACCAGGACGACCTCCCCGGCCCCGACGGCAACCGGCGCCTCGTCCTGGATCTGAACGAAGCATTCGCCTTCCGGCACCAGGTGATAGGGAATGATCCTCTCGGCTCCCGGCGCCAGGCGCTCGGCGATTGCCGCGGGCGGCGGCGTCTGGATCGCCCACGGCGCCGTGAGCTCGACGTCGATATAGGCGAATCCGGTCAACCGGATCACGCGCAACAGCTCCGAGAGCGCATCCATGGCAAGTGCGTTCCTGCGGTAGTTGGATCAAATCACGCGGCGAACGGGCTACGGTGCACCGCGCCGCGATTCTATATTGTTGCCCCCGTGGAACCGACCAAGGAGATCCTGTGAGCGCAACCCAGTCCGTGGTTTTGAGCAGCCAGGCGCCGCTGCGCGGTGCGTACAAGGCGCAGCCGGAAAAAGCGATGATCACGAAGCATGTGCGAACGTCCTGTCCGCCGGGAACCGATCCGTTGCACGGCGTCGTGGTTCCCGGTGATGGCTACGGCGTCGAATGGCGCTTCGGCATCGACCGCGCCGTCGGCGGCTTGCACGATGCGCCGAACCCCGGAGAGATCCTGTGCGCGGCGCTTGCCGCGTGCCAGGACTCCACCCTGCGTATGGTGGCCGACCTGATGGGTGTCGCGCTGCTGCAGACCGAGGTCGAGGTGATCGGCCAAGTCGACGTCCGGGGCTGCCTGGCGATAGACCGCGCAACCCCGATCGGGTTTCAGGTCATGGAATGCAAGGTCCGTGTGCAGGTCGCGCCGGATACTCCGGCCGAGCAGGTGAAGAGACTGTTCGCGCAGTCCGAACGGCTTTGCATCAACCTCGCCACCCTCCGTCAAGGCGTCCGAGTGCAGTCCCATTTCAGCCTCAAGGAACCGGTCGCGGCGGGCTGATCAGGCGGCAGCCGCGCGGCACAGCGCCGCGCGCGCCAGCAGGCGGGTCGAATCGAGCGTCGGCAGCGGCGAGTTCGCGTCGCTCATGAGCAGGGGAATCTCGGTGCAGCCGAGCACCACCGCGTCGCAGCCCTGCTCCTTCATGCGCCCGACCACGCGCTGGAAATACGCCGCCGCCTCGGGCCGGAACACCCCGCACACCAGCTCGTCCATGATGATGCGGTTCATCTCGTCGCGCTCCGCCTGGTCCGGGCGCAGGCACTCGAGGCCGAACGCGGCCAGCTTTTGCGGATAGACCTCGCTCTCGACCAGCCAGCGCGTTCCGCTCAGACCGAGACGGCGGAACCCCCTCGCGACCGCCTGCTCGGCCACCACCTCCGCGATATGAAGCCAGGGCAGCGGCGAGCGCGGCAGCACCCAGGGCAGTGCCTGGTGGATCGTGTTGTCGGGGCAGATCAGGAACTGCGCTCCGACCTTGGCCAGTTTGTCCGCCGCGGAAAGCATCAGCTCGGCGACGCCGCGCCAGTCGCCGCGGTAGATGCATTCCATGTAATCCGCCAGCGAGTGCGTGTGCAGCGACACCTCGGGATGCGCGTGCGGCGCGCCCAGCAGCGCCGGTCCCTCGACGCAGATCGTGGTGTAGCACAGCGCGGCGCCTTCGGCCGAACAGGCGACGATGCCGATGTGCTGGGGCGCGATCGTCGGCTTGGCGTCTTGGTCCATGGCACAGCTCCTCTCAGACTCGCGTCTCAGACGAGATTCAACTGCCTGAAGCGCAGATACAGTTCGCGGCACGCCCAGGCGTCGGTGGCCGCGTAGGTGATCTGCTGCGGCGTCAGGCGGCGCGCGGCCCAGTTCGTCGTTTTCGCGCCTTTGGGGATCCGCGTGCCGAGGAAGATCCCGGTCAGATTGCGAACGCCCGTCTGCTTCAGGCCGTGGCGCTTGGCAACCTTGCCCAGATCCACCACCGCCCTTTCCTCGAACTCGAACAGCTTCTTCAGGTTGCGCAGGTCGTCGGCCACCGACACGCCCGCCTTTACGATCCTATCCGACGAAAAAATCTCCCGCATCGCAGCCGAATAGTCCTGCTGCTGGATCTGCAGCAGATATACCACGTCCGCGGTGGCGAACTGCACGACCGACGGCAGATAGCTCTCCCCGGGCCTGAAGGCGGGCCGCGTCTCGGTGTCGAAGCCGACCACGCTTTCCCCGCGCATGTCCCGCAGCGCGCGCTCCAGATCCTCCGGCGCCTCGACCAGGCACAGCGGCCCCTCGTAGCGCCTGATCGGCAGCTCGTTCATCGCCTCGCGCGAGATGCTGAGCGGGGTTTCGGTCGCAGGCGAATCCGCGGGATGGCTCATCAGAGCACGCAACCGTAGTGCGCCGAGGAGACCAGGCGCACGTACTTGTCCATCACCGACCCGGGGCGCAAGGGCTCCCGCCGGGCGGGCTGCTTGCGCGCCGCCAGCCGGCGCGCGATCTCAGTCGCGTCCACGGCGAGATCCAGCGTGCGCGTGCGCGGATCGATCACGATCGTGTCGCCGTCCTGCACGATCCCGATCGGACCGCCTCGCGCCGCCTCGGGCGAGATGTGACCCACCAGAACGCCGTGCGAGACGCCCGAGAACCTGCCGTCGGTGATCAACGCGACGTCCTTGCCCAGGCCCCGCCCCTGGAGCTGGATCGTCAGGTGCACCATCTCCGGCATGCCGGGCGCGCCGGCCGGACCAACGTTGCGCACCACCACCACGTCGCCCGGCACGATCGCGCCGGCGCGGATCGCGGCGAGCGTGTCGGCCTCGCTTTCGAACACTCTCGCGCGGCCGCGGAACGCGCCGCCCGCGAGCGTCTTGCCGGAGAGCTTCAGCACGCAGCTCTCGGGCGCGAGGTTGCCCTTCAATACGCTGATGTGGTTCCCCGGCGGCGCGACCGGGCGCGCCACGGGCCGCACGATGTCCTGCTCGCCGAGCGCGGCGAGCGCCGGCGCGTCGCGCAGGTTCTCAGCCACCGTCTTGCCCGTCACCGTCATAGCGCCGCCGTGCAGCAAACCGTGCTCGAGCAGCTCTTTCATCACCACCGGCACCCCGCCGATCTTGTGCAGCGACACCATCGCGTACGGCCCGTGCGGCTGCAGGTTCGCGATCAACGGTACCCGCTGGCCCGCTTGCTCGATGCGCTCGACCGTCAGCGGCACCCCGGCCTCGCGCGCGATCGCGAGCAGGTGCAGGTACATATTGGTCGAGCCGCCCATCGCGTAGGCGGTGACGATCGCATTCTCGAACGCCTCGAGCGTCATGATGTCGCGCGGGCGCAGCCCCTTCGCCATCAGCCCGTACAGCGCGTCCACGCTCGCGCGCACGTGCGCCTTCACGTCGGCGTGGATGTCGCTTGCCGCGTCGACGTCCGCCGGCTGCGACGCGCCGCGCGGCAGCATCATCCCCATCGCCTCCGCGATCGTGCTCATCGTGTTGGCGGTGAACATGGCGCCGCAGGTCCCGCTGCCCGGCATGATCGCGCGCTCGATCTGCAACAGCTCCTTGTCGCCGATCTTCCCCGCCTCGCGCGCTGCCTGCGCCTCGCCGTGGTCGAGGATCGTCAAATTGTTGCCCTTCGCCGCCCACGGTGCGAAATCCACATGCCCCGGCGAGCTCGTACCGGGATACACCACCAGCCCGAACGCATTGGTGCGCGCGAGCGGCATCATCGCCGCCGCCCCGCTCTTGTCGCAGCCCGAGATCACCACCATCGCCTGCCCGTGATGCGCGTAGTGCCCCGTCTCGAAGCAATCCGCCACCAGCTCGCGCGACACCAGGCTATACCCGGCGTTCGCGCTGCCCTGCGTCAGCGCATCCGACACCGCCGGCGCCCCCACCAGCAACCCCTGCCCGCCGCGCTCTCCGATCGTCTCCACCACCAGATCCGCGATCCGTCGCACCCGGTTGTTGCAGCGGTGCGCGTTCGTATAAGGACTGCCCACCGTCACCACCGCATTCGTCTTTCCGGCCCGATCCGGATCGAACCCCGCCGCGCGCAGCTCCACCACGCGCAGGCTGACGCCAGTGTCGTTCCAGTAGCTCTTGTTCAGCTCAGACATGGCGTGCGCCAGCGATACTGAACACTTGTGTCAGGTTTCGATTATCGTGCACGATCGACCTCCCATTGGCCGAAAGCCTATCACCAGGAGAGGAGACATGATCAAGGTCAGCGTGATGTACCCCAACACACCCGGCGCGCGGTTCGATCATGCGTACTACCGCGACAAGCACATGCCGCTGGTCAAGGCCCGGCTGGGCGACGCCTGCAAGTACTACACGGTCGACAAGGGTTTGGCCGGCGGAGCTCCGGGCACATCGGCGACTTACGTCGGCATGTGCCAGATCTTCTGCGATTCGGTCGAGAGCTTCCAGGCCGGCTTCGGACCTCATGCTCAGGAAATCATGGCCGACATCCCGAACTACACGGATATACCGCCGGTGATCCAGATCAGCGAAGTCGTCGTCGGCCTGCCGGGCGGCCGCTGAGCAGTTCCGCCCGGAGCTTGGCCTCACTTCAAGCGCTCGGCGTCACATCTGCTTGAGGATCTTTCGATAGATATCCCACAGCACGGCCTGTTGTTTGCTTCCGGGCCTTATGTCCAGAAACGTCACCGCGCTCAGCAACACACGTTTGCCCTTCCGAATGACCACCACACCCAGTGTGCCTTCGCCCACCGACATCAGGCCCCCGTTGCCGATGTCGGTTATCTTCACCAGCTTCACCCGGGAAGGCAGGCTCTTCGCAAAATACGCGCGAAGCGGACCCCTGGCATCCTGAACCCTAATGTCCATGTCGGCCATGCCATGCGGTCTTTCACTCCAGAAACAATGGTTGGGAGAGGCGGTGGGAAAGAGGCGTTTGCGATACAGTTTCTTGAGCTGACCGGCACCGACCTGATTGCAGATATCAAGGTCCCCGCCGGGCTTCGCGGCGGCAGGGGCGGAAAAGCCGAGAAGCAGGCTGACGGACATCGCCAAAATTGAGCCGCATTTCCAAGTTGCAGTTTTCACCGTCCCCTCCTTTCAGTTACTCGATAATCTTCCAGCACAAGTCCTTGCGGATCACTTTGCCAACCCGGAACTCGAATAATATGCCGCCTTGTCGCACTGCCAAAGCGTAATCGCTAGGCGCTTGGCTCAGATAGTTACACTATCCTGTATTGCCGCGGTCGCCGGGCTGCTGCTTGCCGAACGGTTCGCAAGACCGGTCGCGCACGCGATTCTCAAGCTCAGCGCAAGTTCGGCTTTCGTCCTTGTTGCGCTCTCGCTCGATGCGCCCGCCTCGGCCTACGGCCGGTTGATCCTAGCCGCCCTGGCGCTGAGCTGGCTCGGCGATGCGGCGCTTCTGTCCAGGCGCCGGGGCGCCTTCCTGGCCGGTCTCGGTGCCTTTCTGATCGCTCATCTGTGCTTCGCGCTGGCCTTCTGCACCGGCGCGTTCTCGTTCGAGGGTTTCCTGGTCGCCCTTGCTCCCGCGCTCGGCGTCGGGATCGCCGTCGTGCGCTGGCTGTGGCCCCATCTCGGGGCGGCCTACAGGGGTCCCGTGACAGCCTACGTTGCCGCGATCCTCGTCATGTGCGCGACCGCGGCGGGCTACGGCGCCGCGACCGGCCGCTGGCAAGTGCTGCTCGGCGCCGTCATGTTTGCGGCCTCGGACGTCGCGGTGGCCCGCGACCGTTTCGTCGTCAAGAGTTTCCCCAACAAGGCCTGGGGATCGCCCGCCTATTTCGCGGCACAGCTGATTTTGGCCTGGTCCGTCGCGTCGGCGACGTGACCCCGGGGCTAGACGCCCTGCGGGAGCTTGGAGGCCATCATCTTCCTGCGGTCGAGCTTGCGTCCGTCGACGATGAAGCTGCCGTCGCCAATGGCGTGACGGGTGCACTTTTCCTTGCGCGCGGGATCGACGTAGGCAGCGAGGCCTTGCTCGGGTTCAGTTTGCGCATGCGGCGACTCGTTGCATCGTCAGTCGGTGTATTCGCCCCTGCCCTTGGGGTATTCCTTCTCCCACTCCCGGCCGTTGGTCACGCGTACGCTCATCTCCTCGACCGTGCCCGGATCGAGGCAGCGCGCATTGACGCTGATGCCGTCCGGGTGCGAGCGCGGCACGTAGAACGATTTGATGCCGCACACCTTGCAGAACAGGTGTTTCGCCGTGCCGGTATTGAAGGTGTACGTTGCGAGCGAGTCGCCGCCGGAGAGCAGCTTGAAGCGCTCGACGGGAACGACCAGGTGCAGGTATCCCGACTTGGTGCAGATCGAGCAGTTGCACTCCGAGACCCGGATCTTCGCGGGTGCGGTCACCTCGAACCTGACCCGGCCGCAGTGACAACCTCCGGTATGAGTGATCACGCATCCTCCCGTTGTTCCGTGTATAAACTGTATCGTCAGCTCTCGCCGGCGGGAAGCCGGAAGGCGGGCGACCAGCCGAGCTCGCGACGAGCCTTCGCGCTCGTGACGGTGCCGTCTTCCTCGGCAACGTTGTAGACGCCGGGCCCCCCACAGGTCGTCGCACGGCGCGCGGCGTCGGCGGCGGCCTCGACGTGGACCGGCCCATGGGCCGGCGGGACCGCTGTCCAGGTGTTCGGCCCGTACAGCCGGCCATAGCGCAGGACGACGCTTTCCAATCCGCAGCCCAGCACCAGCTGTTCCAGCTTGATCACTGAACCATACGACGCGCTGTCCAGCGGCGCCTCTTCCGCGTACGGCTGCGGCCCCGGAACGTAGGCAAAGGCGATGCTCTGGGCCACGATGCGCCGGGCACCCGAGGCGAGCGCCGCCGCAACGAGGTTGTCGGTCCCGACCTCGCGAATCCTCGCGTTGCGCGGACGCGCGGCCGCCATGCTCTCCGGAGTCGCCTGTTTGGGCAGGTCGGTGAGCTGATGGACGACGGCTTCCGGGTCGGCGGCGCCTACCGCTTCGATCAGCGCCTGCCGATCGAACACATCGACGACGACTGGATCGACCCCCAGCGACCGAAGTCGCGCCGCCCGCTCCGGCGAGCGCGTCATGCCGACGACACGCCAGCCGTCCTGCAGCAACAGCCCGCACAGGACTTCACCGATCGCGCCGCTTGCACCTGCGACGAATGCTTTGCGCGTGGACATGAGTGTGAGTTCCCGGCGCTACATCTCGAGCGGCTTCCAGTAACCCGTGAGCTCGAGGTAGCCACGGCCGGCTTCTTTGCCGCCCTGCATCGCGCGCACGGCGCCTTCCCAGTAGATGGCGCCGGTGCTGGCGCGCGAGTCGAGTTCCTGGTCGTTCATCAGGGGCTCGAGGTCCCACGATTCGGTGCCGGCGGTGACGCGCATGGCGACGGGGTATTCAACGTTGGTGCGCGGGGAGCGCCACGTGCGAAGCGGCGTGAAGGAAACATGAGCGGGGGTGAACACGGTCTTGCCCTGCTCGTTGTTGAGGGTGCCGCCGGCCCAGTAGACACCGCCGGTCTTGTTTCTAATTCGAAAGGCCATCAGGGCCCCGCCGCGCTCGAGGTTAATGCCGCACCAGTCCCAGCCGGCGGCCTCGGGGGCGAGGTAGTCGCTCGACCACTCGTGGTCGAGCCAGGCGCTGCCGGTGACGGCTTCTCTGCCTTTGCCGCGCTCGATCGTTCCGCGCACTTCGAGCTGCGGACGGCTGTAGTAGTAGCTGGCCTCGCCCGGGCGCGGGCCCTTGCGGCTGTAACCGTCGTCGCCATCGAGCAGCAGCGGGGCGTGGGCGGTAAGGCTCAGATCGAGCGCGAATTCGCGCGCGGCAATGACGGTCCGATAGATGTCGCCTTCGAGCTTGAAGCGCCAGTCGTCGATCCAGGCGTCGGTGGTGGCCTCGGCCGCGCCGGCGAGGCCGAGTGCTTCGCGCGCGGCGCGCTGGTCGTCGCGTAGCCGCCCGAAGCTCGGATCGGACAGCGCGGCGTGGGCGAACACGATCTGGCGCGGAGTGAAGGCGCTCGGGTTGTCGGTCGCGAACGGAAGGCGCGAGCGGAAGAACGTCACCTGGAAGCCGAGCGGCTCGCTGCCCGCGTCGAGCCAGCCGGTGGCGTACCACCACTCGGTGCGGAACTCCGGATGCGCACCGTGATCGCGAGGGAAATGAAGCGGACGATCGGGAACGACCTGAGGAAAAGAGATTTCTTTCGCAACCAGGTCATGACCAAACCCAAGTAAAACCAAGCCCGATATGAAGTCCCTGCGCTTCACCAGTCCTCCCGCACGGCGCGCACGGCGCCGATGCCCATCGCTTCGCGCCCGGAGAGGTAGGCGGTGAGCGCGGCGAGCGCGATCAGCACCGCGGTGAGTAAAGCCAACATTCCATAGGGAACGTGGGTCTCCATGCCCCAGTTGAACGACTGGCGGTTGACGACGTGGATCAGGATCTCGCCGATCGCAAAGCCGACCAGCATGCCGGCGGCCGCGCCGAGAATGGCGAGCAGTCCGCCCTCGGTGGCGAGCATGGCGCCGATCTGGCCGCGCGTCATTCCCAGGTGCCTCAGCATGCCGAACTCGCGCCGGCGCGCGAGCACGATCGCGCCCAGGCTCGAGGACAGGCCGAACATGCCCACCAGCACCGCCACAGCCTCGATCGCGTAGGTAATGGCGAAGCTGCGGTCGAAGATGCGAAGCGAGGCGCTGCGGATCTCGCCCGGGGTGGAAATCTCGAGCTCGCGCCCGCCGGGCAGCGCGCGCAGCGCGGCGATCGCATTCTCGACCTTCGCCCCGGGTGCGACCCACAGCGCGGCGTCGTTCGCGCGCGCGTCGCCGGTAAGCTTCGCGTACTCGGACCGGTCGATGATGATCGCGCCCTGCTGGCGCGCGTAGTCGCGCCACACGCCGGCGACGACGAACGGCCGGCGCGCGCCGGCGAGCGGCAGCTCGATCTTCCTGCCCGGGCTGTAGCCGTAGATCGCCTCCACCGCCTCGTTGATCCAGGCCGGCGGCGGATCGCCGGACTTGAGCGCGTAGCGCGGCCCGACCAGCGGGTAGGTCTTCACCACCCCGGCCTGCGGCAGGTCGCGCGCGAGCAGCGACACCGGCGGGCGGCTCGCATCGAGCGCGATGCGGGTGGTGCGCATGAACTCGGCGCGCGCGATCTGCGGCAGCGCGAGTACCTCGCGCTCGAACGCCGGATCGAGAAACGCGGTGTCGCCGCTCTGGGTGGTGCGGAAGTAGAAGTCCGCCGGCAGCACCCGGTCGAGCCAGTCGCTCACCGACTCGCGAAACGACGCCACCATGATCGCCATCGCGACCATGAGCGAGAAGCTGGCGACGATCGCCGCCAGGCTCACCATCGCCTGCCCCGGCGCGCCGCGCAGCTGCTCGAGCGCGAGCGCGGCCGGCACGCGCCGCGGCGGCGGCAGACGGTCGAACACCGCCTGCGCCAGGCGCGGCATGAGCGCGATCCCGCCCAGAAGCACGCAGGCGATCGCGGCGTAGCCGAACAAGGGCAGCCCGCCGACCGGCCCGAGCTCGATCATGCCCGCGCCGGCCGCGAGCAGCGCCAGGCCCGGCCAGGCCGACACCAGCGAGCCGAACATCGCCTGCTCGTCGCCCGCCTTCAGCGCGCGCGCGGGGGGGCGGCGCGCGGCGTCGAGCGCCGGCAGCGCCGCGCCGGCGAGCGCGATCGCGCTGCCAGCCGCGAGATACGCCAGCGCCATCCGCCAGTCGAACGCAAGCTCGGGCGACACGCCGCGGAAGAACCCGGCGCCGAGGTCGGCCCCGGTAAAGCGCAGCGCCAGCTTGGCCAGGCCCCAGCCGAGCGCGAGCCCGAGCGCGCTGCCCACCAGCCCGACCGCGCCCGCCTCGATCAGTACCAGGCGCGCAATGCCGCGCCGCGGCAGGCCGAGCACGCGCAGCAGCGCGTGCTCGCCGCGCCGGCGCGCGACTTCGAGCGCCTGGGCCGAGAACACCAGAAACCCACCGGTGAACAGCGCCACCAGCGCCAGGACGTTCATGTTGACCCGGTAGGCGCGCGAGGGATCGGCGCTTTCCGCCGCCGCCCTCTCCACCGGCACGACGAAGCTGCCCGCGGGCAACAGCGCGGCGATTCGTTCGCGCATCGCGGCGCGGTCGACGCCTTGCGCAAGGCGCAGGTCGATGCGGTTCAGCTCGCCCAGGCGCTCGAGGCGCCACTGCGCGGCCGCGACGTCGGTCAGCGCGACCTCGCCCGGCAGCGCCGCGGCCGGCAGCACGCCCGCCACCCGCAGCTCGACTCGCGCAAGACCCACCACCAGCGCGAGCCGGCCGCCCTTTTCGAGGCCCAGCGCGCGCGCGGCACTCGCCGAGAGCAGCACCCGGTCGGGCTCGAGCAGCGCCAGGCGTTCGCCCTGTCCGAGACCCGCGAACAGTTGCGGATGCATGCGCGCCGCGCGCAGCACGTCGAGTCCGAGCACCCGCAGCGTGCGCTCGGTGCCGGCGACGCCGGCGCGCAGATCGACGGCGGGGCTCGCCAGCGCGACCCCGGGCAGACGCGCGATGCGCGGGTACAGCGCCTCGGGAAAGCCGGTCCGCCCGCCGCGCACCTCGAGGTCCGCCGTGCCCGCCACTGCGCGCACCGCGGCGGCGAGCTCGTTGACCGCGGCGCGGTTGACCAGCTGCACGCCGAAAGCCAGCGCCACCCCGAGCGCGATGCCCGCCACCGACAGCGCCGCGCGCCCGCGCTGGTGCGCGAGGCGGGCGTTCAAGGCGAGGAACAGGCGCAGCATGGCGTGAGTGACCTGCCCTAACTATACTCACTCGGTGCTGCGTCTGATCGCCCTCGCGCTGTGTTTCGCTTTCGCGTCCGCTCGCGCGCAGGACGTCGCGCCGCACGCGATCGATATCCCGCCATGGTTCAGCCAGAGCTTCCTCGATCTGCGCGAGGACGTCGCCGACGCGGCGCAGGCCCACAAGCGCATGATGCTCTACTTCGGCCAGGACGGCTGCCCCTACTGCGCCGCGCTGATGAAGACCAACTTCAGCCAGCGCGAGATCGTCGCCAAGGCGCGCACGAGCCTGTCGGCGATCGCGCTCAACATCTGGGGCGACCGCGACGTGACCTGGACCGACGGCAAGGTCAGGCGCGAGAAAGACTTCGCCGCGTTCCTGAACGTCCAGTTCACCCCTACCCTGCTCTTTCTCGACGAGCGCGGACAGATCGTCGCGCGTCTGAACGGCTACTACCCGCCGCACCGCTTCGAGGCCGTGCTGGACTGGGTCGGAGGCCATATGGAGAACAGGGTCCCGCTCGGCGAGTACCTGCAAAGCCACGTGCGCGACGCCGCGAGCGCGACACTGCACGATGAGCCGTTCTTCATCAAGGGGCCCATCGACCTGCGCCGCGGCAAGAGCGCCAAACCGCTCGCGGTGCTATTCGAGACGCCCTACTGCGCCGGCTGCGACGAGCTGCACCGCGAAGGCTTCCAGCGGCCCGAGGTGAAAGCGCAGATCGCGAAGTTCGATGTCGCGCGGGTCTCGCTTTTGCAGCATGAAAAGATCATCGCCCCGGATGGGAAGTCCGTCCCCGCGTCCGAATTCGCAAGACTGCTCAAAATCACCTATACGCCCAGCATCGTCTTCTTCGACCGGCACGGGCGCGAGGTGTTCCGCATCGAGGCCTACCTGCGGCCGTTCCACCTCGCCGGCTCGTTCGAGTACGTGTCTTCCGGCGCCTACCGCAAGCAGCCTTCGTTCCAGCGCTTCCTGCGGGCCAAGGCCGAGCGCATGCGCGCGCGCGGCCAGGCGGTCGAGCTGTGGAAGTGAGGGGGCAACCCTTTCATCGGTCGACGCCCCAGATCGTGTACCGTACCGCGACGACTGACGCGACCCCATAGGCCGCCATCCCGAGCGCGACGAGCGCGAATATGGTCCACGACGGCGCATGGGCGGCGGCAAGAATCCAGCCGCCGAGCGCGATCAGAACCAGCCTGAGCGTGCCGGCGAGCACGGGGCCGCCGACCTTGCCGGCGGCGAGCGACGAGAAATAGAGACAAAGCCCCAGTCCGAACAGCCCATAGCAGGGGCCTGCCCAGTGAAAGTAGAGCGCGGCCGAAGCGAGCACCTCTGGCGCCTGCGTAAAGCGAGCAGTCCACAAATCGGGCGCGACGGCCACGATGAGCCCGAGCGCGCCGAGCAGCGCGCTGGCGAGCGCGGCCGCGATCCAGGTCACGCACCGGGCGCGGGAGATCCTGTGCGCGCCGATTGCCATTCCCACCAGCGGCACCGATGCCACGCCGATGGCGAATCCGATGGGGATGAGCAGGAATTCGAGCCGGGTGCCGATACCGTAGCCGGCCAGAGCAGTGGTGCCGAATTGCGCGACCAGTCGGGTGAGAATCAGAATCGTGAGCACCGTCTGCAGCGGCGAGATGCACGCGAGCGCGCCAACTCTCAGAATGTCGCGCATCAGCTCGCGCCGCAGCGGGCTCGCGCGCAGCGACAGCCGGACCCGCGAGCGGCGCGATCGCAGGTAGCCATACAGAAACACCGCGCCCAGCGAGTACGCGAGCGCCTGGCCGACCGCGACGCCGGGCATGCCCAGGCGGAGAAACGGTCCCCAGCCGAGGCCGAGCGCGCCGCCAACCAGCGCCTGCAGCACGGAGACCGTAAGGAAAGTTGCCGCCGGCACCGGCATGTTGCCCGAGCCGCGGATCACTGAGGCGAAAGTGTTCATGAGCCAAACGCCGAGCGAGCCGACGAAGGCGACGTTCGAATACGCGACCGCCTGCGCCAGCGCCTCGCCGCGGCCGCCGAGCGCTGCAAACATCGCCGGCCCCAGGACGAGCATCAGCGCCGAGTACAGCGCTCCCCCCGCCAGCCCGATCCACAGCGCGTGCACGGCAAGGGCGTTCGCGCGCGCGCCGTCGGCGGCACCGAGCGCGCGGCTCACGGCGGACGACACGCCGCCGCCCATCGCCCCGCCCGAGAGCATCATCTGCAGCATCACCATCGGAAATACGAGCGCCATTCCGGCCAGCGAGGTCACGCCGAGCTTGCCGACATAGGTCGTCTCGGCGATCGTCGCCAGTGCGGTGGCCAGCATGGCGACCATGTTCGGCAGCGCAAAACGCGCCAGCGTCGGCAATATCGCCGCCGCGAGCAGCGGGTCTTGAGATTTCGGAGTCAGCGCGACGCTTGACATAGGTGTATATGCACATACAATGTGTGCATATGCACCTTTTGTCAAGCGGGAGAGCCCGATGAGTTCTGAATCCGAGTCCGGACCGCAGCTGTGCAACTGCCTGGCGCTGCGCCAGGCGGCGCGCCAGGCGACCCAGCTCTACGACCGTCACCTCGCCGCGGCGGAACTGCGCACGACCCAGTTCTCGGTCCTGGTGAATCTCCGCCGTCTCGGTCCCATGACCATCAACCGGCTCGCCGCCGAAATGGTCATCGACCGGACGACGCTCGGGCGCAACATCCTGCCGCTCGAGCGCGACGGCCTGATCGCCATCCGGCAAGGAGCCACAGACAAGCGCCGCAAGGAGCTCGAGCTCACGAAGGCGGGATTCGAGCGCCTGCGCCGCGCGGCGAAGCTCTGGTCCAACGCGCAAGCGGACTTCGAGGCGCAGTTCGGCGCCGAGCGTGCCGCCGCGCTGCGGGCGGAGTTGCGCGAGGTAGCCTCAATCGGCTCCCGGCAATGAACCAGGAATCGACCCTCGCCCGCTGGCGCGCAGAAGAAAGCGAAGTCGCCGCAAAGCTATCGGGCCAAGTCGGCTGGGCGCGCCCAGAACAGGTGGCCGGCCTGTCTGGCCTCGAGGTGTTCGAGGCGATGTTCGCCGGGCGCCTGCCCCGCCCCCCGATCGGCGACACGCTCGACTTCATGCCCATCCGCATCGAACGCGGCCTAGCCGTGTTCCAGGGCCGGCCGCGCACGAAACACTACAACCCCATGGGCAGCGTGCACGGCGGCTGGTTCGCCACCCTGCTCGACTCGGCGGTCGGCTGCGCAGTGCATTCGACGCTGCCCGCCGGCAAGGGCTACACCACGCTGGAACTGA
Organism: uncultured beta proteobacterium; assembly: GCA_963811085.1. Lineage (GTDB taxonomy): Bacteria > Pseudomonadota > Gammaproteobacteria > Burkholderiales > SG8-39 > DAHVFK01. Next base: position 61,271 of record CAWEPV010000010.1, read on the forward strand.
AGCTCAACATCGTCCGCGCGCTGACCGATGCGGTGCCCTTGGTGCGCGCGGAAGGACGCGTGATTCACGCCGGGCGGCAGGTCGCCACCGCCGAAGGCCGGCTGGTGGGCGCGGACGACAAACTGTACGCCCACGCCACCACGACCTGCCTCATTTTCGATCGTCCGGGCTAGGCCGGCCGGTCGCCCGCCAGCGTGATCCGGTGCATCAGGCGCCGGTGGCCGTGATAGTCGTTGACCGGGTTGTGCTGCGCACAGCGGTTGTCCCACAGCGCGATCGAGCCGGGTTGCCAGGCGAAGCGGCAGGTGAACTCGGGCCGGATCTGGTGGCGGAAAAGGTACTCCAGCAGCGGGCGCGACTCCTCCTCGCTCCAGCCGACGAAGCGCGCGCTGTGGGCGACGTTGACGTACAGCGCCTTCCTGCCGCTCTCGGGATGGGTGCGCACCACCGGGTGCTCGGCGTTGAATTCCTTCTTCTCGCCGCCGGTACCGCCGGACTTGATGCGGTCCTCGCGCGTGCGCGTGACATCGGCGCGCGCCGAGGAATTGACCGCGCGCAGGCCTTCGAGCGTGCGCTTGAGGCCTTCCGAAAGGGTCTCGTAGGCGAGGTACATGTTGGCGAACTCGGTGTCGCCGCCGTAGGGCGGCAGCTCGCGCGCGAGCAGCATCGAGGCCATCGGCGGCACTTCGAGGTAGGAAGTGTCGGAGTGCCAGATGCCGCCGAAGTTGACCGTCTCGTGCTCGAGCTTCTTGACCTCGATGATCTCCGGGAAGCCCTCGATGCCGCGCACGAACGGGTACTCGACCGGGGTGCCCCAGCCCCGCGCGAACGCCATGTACTGCTCGGGGGTCAGGTCCTGGCCGCGGAAAAAGAGCACCAGGTGCTCGAGCCAGGCCCGGCGCAGCTCGGCCGCGGCACCGGCCGGCAGCGGCCGCGACAGGTCGACCCCGCTCACCTCGGCGCCCAGGGCGCCGGCGATGCGCCTGACTTGAATTCCGGAGGGCATGAATCAATTTATCATACGCGCCGCGATTCTTTGCAGGAGGCAGTCATGGGAGCACACAAGGAGACGCTCGGGTTCCAGGCCGAGGTGAAGCAGCTGCTGCGCCTGATGGTGCATTCGCTGTACAGCAACAAGGAGATCTTCCTGCGCGAGCTGGTCAGCAACGCGTCGGACGCCTGCGACAAGCTGCGCTTCGAGGCGATCGGGAAGCCGGAGCTGCTCGAGGGCCGCGCCGAGCCCGCGATCCGAGTCGGTTTCGACAAGGAGGCCCGCACCGTCACCGTGTCCGACGACGGCATCGGCATGTCGCGCGACGAGGCGGTCGAGCACCTGGGCACCATCGCGCGCTCGGGCACGCGCGAGTTCCTAGCCAGCCTCTCGGGCGACCAGCAGAAGGACGCGCAGCTGATCGGCCAGTTCGGGGTCGGCTTTTATTCCTCCTTCATCGTCGCAGATCGCGTCAGCGTCGTCACTCGCCGCGCCGGGCTGCCGGCCGCGCAGGCGGTGCGCTGGGAAAGCGACGGCGAGGGCGAGTTCAGCGTCGAGGCCGCCGAGCGCGACGCACCCGGCACCGACGTCACGCTGCACCTGCGCGAAGGCGAGGACGAGCTGCTCTCGGACTGGAAGCTGCGTGAGATCGTCACCCGCTATTCGGACCACATTTCGCTCCCGATCAAGATGAAGAAGGACGGCGGCGAGTGGGAAACGGTCAACCAGGCCAGCGCGCTGTGGGCGCGGCCCAAGAGCGAGATCAGCGACGAGCAGTACAAGGCGTTCTACAAGCACGTCTCGCACGACTTCGGCGAGCCGCTGGCCTGGACCCACAACCGGGTCGAGGGCCGCACCGAGTACACGCAGCTGCTGTTCATCCCAGAGCGCGCGCCGTTCGACCTGTGGGACCGGAACCAGCGCCGCGGCGTGCGGCTGTACGTGCGGCGCGTATTCATCATGGATGACGCCGAGCAGCTGCTGCCGGCGTATCTGCGCTTCGTGCGCGGCGTGATCGACTCGGCCGACCTGCCGCTCAACGTCTCGCGCGAGATCCTGCAGGAGTCGCGCGACGTAAGATCGATTCGCGAAGGCTGCACCAAGCGCGTGCTCGCGCTGCTCGCGGACCTGGCCGAGAACCAGAAGGACAAGTACGCCGCGTTCTGGACCGAGTTCGGCCAGGTGCTGAAGGAAGGCGTGGGCGAGGACAGCGCCAACCGCGACGCGCTGGCGAAGCTGCTGCGCTTTGCCAGCACCGCCTCCGACTCCGCCGAGCAGAGCGTCTCGCTGGCGGATTACATCGGGCGCATGAAGCCCGGCCAGGACAAGATCTACACCCTCGCCGCCGACAGCTGGGATGCAGCGCGCTCGAGCCCGCACCTGGAGATCTTCCGCAAGAAAGGCATCGAGGTGCTGCTCCTGTCGGAGCGCGTCGACGAATGGATGCTCGGCTTTCTGACCGAATACGAGGGCAAGCCTCTGCAGTCGGTCGCGCGCGGCGGGCTCGACCTCGGCGCGCTGGCCGACGAAGAGGAGAAGAAGGCGCAGGAAAAGACCGCCGAGGAACACAAGGCGCTGGTGGAAAAGGTCAAGGCCGCGCTCGGCGAGCGCGTGAAGGAGGTGCGCGTGACGCTGCGCCTGACCGACTCGCCCTCGTGCCTGGTGGCCGACGAGCACGACCTGAGCGGCCACCTGCAGCGCCTGCTCAAGGCGGCCGGGCAGCAGGCACCGGCTTCGCAGCCGATCCTCGAGCTCAACCCTTCGCACCCGCTGGTGACCCGAATGGCGGGCGACGAGGCACGCCTCGCCGACTGGGCGCAGCTGCTGTTCGACCAGGCGCTGCTCGCCGAGGGCGGCCAGCTCGACGACCCGGCCGCGTTCGTCAAGCGCGTCAACCGGCTGCTGCTCGAGGCGCGCGCGGACTCTTAATCCGACGGACCCGCTCTTGCGTCAATTGCTTGCTGATCCGGAGTGGCTCTTTCGCAATGTCCGCTTTCGGCCAGAAGCAGACTCTGGCATGTCGCCCTCGCCGCCCGAAGAATCGGCTCAACACTTCGCTTGCCTGTTGCCAGGCATAGCCGTGTCTCCAAAGGGATTTGGACCCTTTATGACCGAGTTCGTCCTGCTGCCCGAGGTTCTGCTTCAGGCGACAGATGACTGGTGGGCTCGCAGTTGTCAATTTGTGCTGCCACTCGCTCGTGCGCAAGAGCGCTGAGGCGCACCCGTGAAGTTAGTGATGCTCTCATCGGGCGAAGGTATGCTACAAAACCGATATGGAATCGTGGCCGCAAGATTTGATCTATCGCCGTACTGCGTCCGGCGACAAGGCGTTGCTCTCGAACGATGCGAAAGTTCCCCCTGAGTACCGCCGGATTCTTGGGGTAATGGAAGGGGTAACACACGCGGATATCATCCGGGGACTCCTACGACAATTCCCGGATGAGCTGCTGGGAGACTGGCTGTCCGAGATGGAAGAGGTTGGATTTGTCGTTTCAGCTCCCGCTGACCCGACCCATGATCTCGACTTTACCGGCCCGACGAGGAAGGCGCAGGTCGAACCGAGAGTCGTGACGCCGGACGATACAAATCGGCTCGAAAGGCAGGCGCTTGCAGCCCGCTCGGCGCTCAATCGTGCAGGCGCCTATCTCTCTCCGGACCGTCTCGCAAACCGCCAGCCGCTTGCCAAAGTCCCGGGCGAGATCGCGGTCCTGATCGTGGAAGACGACCCGGACCAGGCAGCTTTGGCCAACTTGCGGGTGAGCGCGGGAGGTTACTCCGTCCGTATCGCACGAGACTGCAAAGAGCTGGTTGCGGACATTGGCGCGCGCGCGGTTCCGGATTTAGTTTTGCTTGACGTCATGCTGCCGGACGGCAACGGTTTTGACATGCTGACGAGCATCCGGCGCCACCCGAAACTCGCCTTGCTCCCGGTCGTAATGCTGACGGTGCTGGCCAAACCCGAAGAGGTGCGACGCGGCCTTAGCCTCGGCGCCGACGGCTACATCACCAAGCCCTACAGCAAGAGAGTCCTCACTGAGATCATTCGCAGCGTCCTCAAGCACGGCTAGCGGGGCGAACGCAGCCGAAGGTTGGCGCACTAACGTCTGCTCTGGGTCGAGAGCGGACGCTCATGATCCGGTTGAGCCGCGACCCACACTCCAGCACGTCACACCCTGAACCGACGGCGCCGAGCGTAGCTGCTGGAACTGCACGCACTCGACGGGCTACGACGGTGAACACCTGTGGTGCGAGCACCACCGACAGGTGGTTGTCGACCCGTGCGGCTGGTGGAAACGTGACGCGGGGTGCGATCCGAACGATTAGTTCGCTTTAGATATCTTCAGCTGAGCGCCAAAAACAAACGGAAGCCGAAGCTCCCGACTGGGGTTTCCGCCCGGCTGAATCAAGCTGCAAGTGAGTTCTGCTTCCGGGGACGCAGCACGAAATCCATCAGACCGTGGCCCGCGTCGTACGACCGGCAGCGAGTGGGCGTTGTCCTAATGCAGGGCGCGACCTAGACGTTGTAGCGCTCTTTCTGCTTCTTCTTCGAGGTCGTCCTCTGACATGACCGCAAGCGACATCGCCACAACACCGACCAAGCATCCAATCATCAGACAAACAATCACTATCCCAACAATCGCTAACCCGATAGTGCTCATTCTCACCCTCCAGTCTACGGTCGTTACGGATCTGCAAGGACCTAGACTGATAAGAGGAACGCAATGTTTGTGCCAAAAATGCTAGAACTGGTCAATCAAACGATTAGAGGGAATCATTAAAGCGATCCGGAAATTCCGCCGTCGCCTTAGCCCGACATAAATAGAGGCCAATACTTTCCTTAGCGACGTCACTCAGGCGATGCACTCGAGTGGCAATAGCGGCGTGCACCTGTGGTGTAAGCAGTGTCGGCTGGTCGTGATCGATCCCTGCGGTTGTTGGGCGCGCCGCGCGGGGTCGACTAGGGAAGAGCCCGCACGGCTTCGCTCGCCCTCTTTTGCGCACGCTCAGCCACGATCTCATCGTAGCACTCGGCGCACACGGCCCGTTCTCCCTTTGCTCCAGGCAGTATTCGGAAGGTCGCGCGCGGCTTGGCGTGCTGGCCGTGAAAACAGTATTTCAGTGGATTGAGGTTCGTCACCGTATGTTGCCGATCATGCGCGCCGATTGCACGTGCGCAGATGCGACGATGATCGCAAACATAAGGAAGCATCTATGGTCGACCGCTTCGGGTCGAAAACGGTCATGCAACGGCGACGCGCGGACCGGAATAATTCGACTCTGACCCCGATTACCGATTACGGTTCGAAGCGGTCGAGGACCTCGCCCGGGCCGGACTCGAGGCGCAGGTAGTCGGTGCCGTCGAACACCTGCTGGCCGTTGACCCACACCCCGGCGACGCCCTTGGGGCGGCGGATCACGCGCGTGCCGCCGCCGGGCAGGTCAGCGACGCGCTCGAGCGGCGACACGCCGACCGCGAGCGGATCGAACAGGAGCAGGTCGGCGCCGAAGCCCGGCGCGATGCGGCCGCGCCCGGCGATTCGGTACTTCGTCGCCGGGTCGCTGGTGAGACGGCGCACGCCCTCCTCCAGCGTCAGGGTCTCGGTGTCGCGCACCCAGTGCCCGAGCAGGTGCAGGCCGAAGCCCGCGTCGCACAGGAAGATGAGGTGCGCGCCCGCATCCGACAATGCGACCACTCCCGCCGGGTGCCTGAGCAGCGGCGCGACGCCCGCGTCGTCGTTCTGGAACAACTTCGCCACCAGCGGCGTGTCGATTGGGAGATCGAAGAAATAGTCGAGCGGGTCCTTGCCCGCCTCGCGCGCGAGGTCGGTCAGTGGCGCCCCCGCGGCCTCGACCTTGCTCCAGTCGCCGTAGAACAGAATCCCCTTGCCCGGGTGCGCCAGGTTGTCGCGGAAGCACGCGCGGAATTCGGGGTCGGCGTAGATCGCGGGCAGATCCTCTGGTTTCGCCCGCCGCACCGCCTCAAACGCGTCGTGCGAGTACATCAGGTACGGGTCCTTGAGCGTGAAGTCGAACGACAGCGGCTGGCAGCTGGTGTGGATATAGACTTCGTGCCCGCGCGCGATCGCCGCGGCGCATTTTTCGTAGTAGGTCAGCGCGCGGCCCGGGTCGGCGTGGTTGTGCATCGTCAGGACCGTGACCATGAAGGCCGGGCGGCCGGTGTCGGCAGCGATCGATTCCATAAACTCGGGCGTGGCGCGCGAGCCGGTCGCCACGACGAACACGCCGCGCCGCGCCTCGCCCAGCGCGCCTGCGAGGATCTTCATCTCGTCGTCGGTGGCGATGGTCGATGGCATCGGCCGCCCGCCCCAGCCGCTGTGGTTGGGCGAGAACGACGAGGCGAAGCCGATCGCGCCGGCGTCGAGCGCCTCGCGCACCAAAGCCCGCATCAGCGCGATTTCGTCCGCGCGCGCCGCCGAGCGGGTCGAGGCCTCCTCGCCCATCACCGCGGTGCGGATGGTCGAGTGCTGCGCCAGCACCGCGACGTTGGCGTACAGGTGTGCGCGGCGCAGCTGCGCCAGGTACTCGGTGAAGGTCTCGAACTCCCAGCGCGTGCCCGAGAGCAGCGCCTCGAGGTCCATGCCTTCGACCACCGACAGGTTGCGCACCATCGTCTCGCGCATCGGCGCCGGGCACGGCGCGATGCCGAAGCCGCAGTTGCCGAGCACAACGGTGGTCACCCCGAGGGAAGGCGAAGGCGAAAGCGTCGGGTCCCAGGTCGCCTGCGCGTCGTAGTGCGTGTGCACGTCGACGATGCCGGGCATCAGCGCCAAGCCGTCGGCGTCGACGATTCGCCGCGCGCCCTCCTTCACCCGCCCGACCGCGGCGATGCGCCCGCCCGCGACCGCGACGTCGGCGCGCGCGCCGGGGCGCCCGCTGCCGTCGTACACCGTCGCGCCGCGAATCAGCAGGTCGTGCATCACCTCAATCGCCGGTGGGAGAGATACGGAACTCGAGCACGCCCTGCGCATTCATCAGGGCCTCCGAAAGCCGGCGCAGATTGTCCGGTTCGAGGGTGCGGATCATCATGCGGTATTCGAAGTGCCGCCCTTCGTCGGTCAGGCGGTAGCTGAGGTTGGCGATGGTGAAGTCGAATCCACCGACCAGCCTGCGCAGCTCAGCCGCCGACATCGGCGCCTCGCGCGCAAAGCGCAGCGTGAAGTGAGCGTAGGACTGGGTCGGCATCCGGCTCTCGAGCCAGCGGAACGCGGATAGCGTGCCGAGGGCCATCGCCGCGGCCAGCGCCGCGGGGAAATAAAAGCCGATCCCGACCAGCGTGCCGATCGCCGCGGTGACCCAGATCGACGCGGCAGTCGTCAGCCCGCGCACCGACAGGCCTTCCTTCATGATCACGCCGGCGCCGAGAAAGCCGATTCCGGTCATGATGCCCTGCGCCATGCGGGTGGGATCGATCGTCACGCGCGCCGTGGCGTGCGGCCCGAACCACTGGCTTTCGTACACAGTGACGAGCATCAGCAGCGCAGAGCCAAGGCACACCAGCGCGTGAGTGCGGAAACCGGCCGGGCGGCCGTGGTAGCTGCGCTCCAGCCCCACCAGCCCGCCAAACACGAGCGCCACGATGAGGCGCAGCGTGATCTCCGGATAATCGCCCATGCGACGAAGTGTACGCCCGGTCGCGCCGGGCGCGGCCTAGGCGGCGCTGCGCTCCTCGTCCCCGCGGCCGTGAATTGGCCAGCTCGGATTGCGCAGCTGGAAGCGCGGGCGCGCGCCCTGCACGTCCTTGCGCGCCGCGATCAGCGCCGGCAGGGTCCCGACGTCCCGCCAGTAGGCCGGCTCCTCGTACGGCCGCACGCCGGGCAGCACGTTCTCGGCCAGGTCGTAGGCGAACACGCGATAGCGTTCGGGCAGGCGCGGCAGGACTTCGTGGCCGAAGTCGGTGCCGCCGCCCTGCTCCATCTCGCGCAGCGCCAGCGCCAGCACGCCGGGCTCGAACAGGTAGTTTCCCATCGACGCGTAGGCATGCCTCGGGTCGCCCGGCAGCGGCCGGGGCCGCTGCGGCTTTTCCTGGAACTCGCTCACCATTCCGTCGCGCCGCGCGACAATGACGCCGAAGGCGGGTGCGCACTCGATCGGCACCGCCACCGCCGCCACGCTCACTTGCGACCGGCGCGCGCGGTGGAAGCCCGCCATTTGCCGCACGTCCATGCGATAAACGTGGTCGGCGGCGAACACCGCGACCAGGTCCGGCTTGGCGCGCTCTACCACGTCCAAATTCTGCTGGACCGCGGTCGCAGTGCCCGTGTAGCCGTGGCCGTCGCCCGAGTGCGGCAGCAGCACCTTGACGCGCGGTCCCCAGGCCGCAGCGATGTGCTCGATGACGGAGTCCGGCTTGTACTGGGCCAGGACGTAGATCGGGTCGACGCCCGAGTTGACCAGGTTGCTGAGGACGAAGTCGATCAGGCGGTAGCCGCCGGCGAACCCCAGCGCGGGCTTGGCGCGCTCGCGCGTAAGCGGCTGCAGGCGCGAGCCTTCGCCACCCGCAAGAACGAAACCGAGGATCCTCTCCGAGGCCACCTGACGCGCACCCTTAACCTGCGAGAGTAAACCGGCGCTCGCCCGACAAGTACGTGGCCCGTTGACCGTCGTCAACGGCGTGCCGATTACCGTCTGGCTAGAGCTGGAATGCCAGCCAAAGCAGCAAGCCCTCCGCGACGTCCCGCAACAGCCCCGGCGGCCGCGCGCGGTACGCCTCGGCGGCGTCGCGCTGGCGCGCGACCCACTGCGCGAAGCGCTCGATCGCGGCCGGCTCGTAGAACGCGATCATCAGCTCGTAGTTGAGGAACAGGCTGCGCTCGTCCAGGTTAGCCGATCCGGCGAGCGCGAGGTCGTCGTCGATCACCACGGCCTTGGCGTGGATCATGTGCGGCAGAAACCAGACCCGCGCTCCGGCCGCGGCGAGATCGCGCAGCGCGCGATGGCGCGCCATGTCGGCCAGCAGGTGGTTCGATTTCGCCGGCATCACCAGGTCGACCGTCACCCCGCGCCGCGCCGCGAGCGCGAGCGACATCAGCAGGGTCGAGTTGGGCACGAAGTACGGCGTCACCGCGAGGATGCGCCGTCGCGCGGCGAAGAAACCCGAAACGAGGAAGGTGTAGACCGTGTCGTCGGCCTGGTCGGGGCCGCTCGCGATGAGCTGTCCCCTTGGCGCAAGCGACTCGGCCTGCCCCGCGGCCACCGCATCGGGGGCGGGCTGCTCGGTGGCGAAGGCCCAGTCAAGCTCGAACTGCTGCCGGCCCTGCGCGGCCAGCGGGCCGCGCAGGTCGAAGCTCAGGTCGATCCAGGGCCTGGTCTTGCGTGCCGGCGCAGCGCGGTCGTCGAAATATTCCCGCGCCAGGTTCCTGCCGCCGCACCACAGCCAGTCTCCGTCGGCGATCACTATCTTGCGGTGATTGCGCAGGTTGGTGCGCCCCCGCAGCGTCGAGCGCAGCGGCGGAACGAACAGCGCGGTCTGTACTCCCGCCTCTTTCAGGCGTCCGAAATCCGGCAGACCCGACAGGTAGGCCCCGATTCCATCCACCAGCAACCTCACCCGCACGCCGTCGCGCGCGCGGCGCTCCAGGTGCTCGGCGATCTCCCTGCCGACCGCGTCCTTGCCGATGAGGAAAGTGCAGATCTCGAGCGTGTGCGCGGCGCCATCGATCAGTTCGCGCAGCGCCTGCAGTGCCTGCGCGCCGTCCTCGTGGATGTTCAGTTGCCGGTACGAGGCGGCGCCCGGCAGCGACATTGCCGCGGCGAGCTTGCGCAGGTGCACTTCGGCCGACTCCGGGTCGCCCGCGACCAGCGCCGGACGCGCCTGCCCTCCGGCGCCCTGGCGCGGGTCGATGATCTTGCGCGTGCCGAACACCATGTACAGCGGCAGCGCCACGTAGGGCAGCAGCAGCAGCGCGATGACCCAGGCGATCGCGGCCGAGGGGCGCCGGCGCTGGCGCAGCGTGCGCGAGCCCACCACGTAGATCGCCAGGCCGAGCACAACCAGCCCGCTGTGCAGCGTCAGCCAGTGGCGCTCGAGCAGCTCGGTCACCATCCTGGGCTTTCGCGCCGCGTGCTCAGCGCGTGGCGCGCGCCTCGATCAGCTCGCGCAGCGCCGCGGGCAGGACCGCGCGCAGCCGCTGCGACCATTCGCGCTCGCGCCGCTGCCAGATCACCCCGAGCCAGATGATCCCGAGGCCGATCACGGTCAGCGCGAACGGGAACACCAGGCTGTCGCGGAAAACGCGCCACGACAGGTAGCCGAGGTAGCCGGCAACTCCCATCCCGCCGAACACCGCGAACACTCGCCGCCCCAGCACCGCGCCGACCAGGATCATCGCCAGATTGATGCCGCAGTAGGCCGCCTTGCCCAGCTCGCTGCCGGAATTGATCAGCGACAGCCCGCCCCAGAAGATGAGCACTCCGAACAGATAGAGCCAGAACGCGTAGTCTTGCGAGAAGCGCGAGCGCAGGTCGACCCAGAACGCGAGCAGCACGGTTGCGAGCCCGAAGTAGAGCGAGATGAACTTGCGGATCTCGAAGTCGTACAGGCCGGCGCCGAACAGGAACGGCACCAGGTCCATGCTCATGTACCACAGCGTGACCGCGATCGGCATCAGCATGAACGGGAAGCGATAGCGCCACAGCAGCGCCGCGCCGGCGGCGAGCGTACCGAACTCCATCATCAGCCAGCGGCCGTCGATGAACACGTGGTAGTCGCGGTAGGCCTTGGCCGCGCCCCAGTAGCCGAGCGCGGCCTGGGCCGAAAAGATCGCCAGCGGCACCATCACCACCGCCAGGGTGGCCATGATGCCGGCCGGAATCGACAGCTGCTTGCGCTCGAGCAGCCAGTGCGTGAGCGCGAGAAACAGCACCAGGTAGCACAGCGCGGTTGCGAACCCGCCCCAGCCGCCGAGCGAGTTCCAGCCGAGCGTCATGAACAACGACATGGCGCCGATCGCGATCATGCCGCCGAGGTAGTAGAGCACGTGCACCGGCGTGAAACGCGGCCGCTCGTGCTCCTGGACGAAGAACTGCAGCAGGCGCTCGGCCTGGCCGCGGTCGATTATCCCTGCCTGCACCGCCTCGCCCAGGCGCTTGCGGTCGTTGGCGTCCATGTCCGGATCATACCGTCCGGGGGCGCGCTAGCGGCGCGAGAAGACCTGCTCCCAGTCGACGTGCGGATCGGGCGTGCGCGCAAGCGCCTCGCGTACCCAGGCCGCATGCGCCTGCTCTTCCTGCGCCATCTCGGCCGCCAGGTCGCGCAGGCGCGGGTCGGCCGCGCGGTCGAGCACCTGCTCGAAGAAAGACTGCGCGCGCAGCTCTGCGGCGAGCGCGATCTCGAGTGCGTCGTGCGGCGTCATGAGCTGGAACAGCAGGTCGTGGGCTGCGGTTTCGGGCGCGCCCGTATCCAGCCAGGCGAATTCCGCCGGCGCGGTCGGCGGCAGCGCCATGCCGTCGCACTCGCGTTCGAGCGCCTTGGCGTGCTCGCCCTCGAACCCGGCCAGATCGGCAAACAGCTGCGCGACCGCGTCGTTGCCCTCATCGGCCATGCGCGCGGCGAATTCGCCGTAGCGCCGCGCCGCCTCGCGCTCGATTGCGAGCGCGTGGGCGTAAAGCGCCGCCACGCCCCCGGCTCCGCCCAGATCCGCCAGCTCCCCCATCGCGCCCCTCCGCGCCAAGCGTCCCAGCCGAGACTAATACGCGCTCCGGCCGGGAGCGCCTTGACCGGCGTCAAACGGGATTCAGTCCACGCCGTGCAACGCCGCGCCGCTCGCGCCCGAATCGTGCAGTAGCTCCCAGTCTAGCCTCGGGTCGGGGGTGACCTGCAGCGCGCGCTCGATCTCAGCCACCCGCCGGTGCTCCTCGAGCGCGATTTCGACCGCCAGCTTGATTCCGACCGCGTCGCCGATGCGGTTGGCCGCCACCAGAAAGAACTCCTCGGCGCGCCGCTCCGCCACGCAGGCGAGCGCGAGCGCGTCGCGCGGGGTCTGCGGCATGAGCGGGAAAGTGAGCTCCATGTAAGCGGGCGACGAGGTGAAGAACCAGGCGTATTGCCAGGGCGAGATCTCGGGCAGCTCGAGCCCCGCCGCGCTGCGCTCGAGAGTATCGAGGTGCGCTCGCTCGCTCCGCTCGAGCTTTCGAAACACGCTCTCCACGTGCTCTATCCCGAGGTCCTGCATCCAGTCGGCGAACTCGTGGTAGCGCGACAGCGCTTCGCGCTCGATGGCGAGCGCGTGGGCGAACAATTCGGCTGCGGAGGCAGGAATGAGCTGCTGGGCCATGGGAGTGCTCCTTTCGGAAACGAACGGGAGAGCGGATTGCCCACGACCGTAGCGCCACATTCTTAAAGCTCTATTAATCTCCGCCTGAAATTTGCTTGCACACTGTCGTGCGCCGGCGACTCAGACAAACGCGGCGCCGAGCAGCCAGACGCCCCAGGCCGCGAGCGCTACGCCCACCGTGCGGTCGAACGCGCGTCCCAGCGGAAGCAGGCGCTCCGCCAGCACATAGGCCGAGATCGCGAGCGCCCAGGCGAAGCTCATCGCGCCGGCGACGAACAGCACCGTCATCACCAGCCAGCAGCAGCCGACGCACCACACCGCGTAGCGCAACCCCATGCCGAACGCGCCCCCCAACCCGTCGCGCCACTCGTTCATCATGAAGCCGAGCGGCGAGCGGCAGTGCGAGACGCAGCTTGCTTTCGCCGGCGACCACTGCCAGGCCCCGGCCGCGATCAACAGCGCTCCGGCGAACGGGGTGCTGCTGAGGCGCATGCCCGCGCCGATCAGGCCGGTCTGCTGCAAGCCCCAGTGCGCGAGCGCGTAGACGACGCCCGCCGCGCCCCAGGCGCCAAGATAGCCGGCGAGGTAGGCGGCCGAGGCGAGCGGGCGCTTCGCCAGGCGCGCGTGCAGCAGGTACGAGGGCGCCGCCGCCGGCACCATCATGGCGGCCATCATCGCCGCCCACATGTTCGCCAGCATGCCGAAACTCATCTGCATGCCCGGCATCGCCGCATGCAACGACATGCCGCGGCCGATCTGCACGAACCAGGCCCAGGCGAGCAGCCCGACCACGCCGATCGACGCGAGCGGCAGCGCCCGCCCGTTCACGCCGCGTACTGGAACGGCGAGAAGAAGCCGTTCTTGCCCGAGAGTTCCCAGCTCATGCCGTGATCCTTGTAGCTCAGTTTCTTCGAGCGCGCGGTGACCGCGGGGTTCCCGGGCGCAATGCACAGCGGATGATTGGTGACCGTGATCTCCGCGCCGCCCTGTCCCTCGAGGGCCTCGATCGAGACTTCGGCGACGTCGGGAATGCTCAGGCTGCGCTGCTTGCCGGCGGCGGCGTACTTGATCGGCACGCTCGCCACGCCGAGGATCTTGCCGACGTGCGAAGCGAGCCGCTCCGGGTGCCCGCCCGCCTGGCCGGCGAAAATCTTGGTCAGAGCCCCTTTCTGCTTTTCGCTCGCACGCTCGTCGAGGTACACCGCGGCGTCCCATTTCACCTGCGCCATGTGGCCCGGCGAGCGCACGGCGAAAGCCACGTTGAGCCCATCCAGTGCCACGTCTTCGAACTTGCCCTTGTCGATGTGCCAGGCGATCAAGACGCCGCACTCGTCGTCTGTCGGTTTGCTAAGAAAGACGCAGGGGCACGCCGCTTCGCAGTTGCAGCTTTCAAAATAGGTTCCTTCGATCTTCCAGCTCATGGCTCGTTCTCCTTTAGAGTTTAGAAAAAACGCGCCTTCATTTGACGCCCGCGCGGGCCGCCCGTGGTCGCGCTAAGCGGGACAAAAAGCGGGACAAGGCGGCCATGGCGTGCGACGGCTAGAGTAGAATTCCCTTCCTGAATCAACGCTTATCCCCTGCATCCATTCCGGTATGGCCCCGCCCTCGAGCAAGACCCAGAACGCCCCCTCGGGGTCGAACTTCATCCGCCAGATTGTCGAGCACGATCTGGCGAACGGCAAGCACAAGAGCGTGCGCACGCGCTTTCCGCCCGAGCCCAACGGCTACCTGCACTTCGGCCACGCGAAGTCGATCTGCCTCAACTTCGGCCTGGCGCGCGACTACGGCGGCGTGTGCCACCTGCGCTTCGACGACACCAACCCGGCCAAGGAGGAGCAGGAGTACGTCGACTCGATCATCGACGCCGTGCGCTGGCTCGGCTTCGACTGGGGCGAGCACCAGTACTACGCCTCGGATTACTTCGACAAGCTGTACGGCTTCGCGCGCAACCTGATCGAACGCGGCCTGGCCTACGTCGACTCGCTCACCGCAGAGGAGATCCGCACCCACCGCGGCACGCTTACCGAGCATGGCAGAAACAGTCCGTACCGGAATCGCTCTTCTCAGGAGAGTCTCGATCTACTGGAAAGAATGCGCAAAGGCGAGTTTCCGGACGGCACGCATGTGCTGCGCGCCAAGATCGACATGCAAAGCGGCAACATCAACCTGCGCGACCCGGTGATGTACCGCATTCGCCACGCCGGGCATCACCGCACCGGCGACACCTGGCGCGTCTACCCGAGCTACGACTGGGCGCACGGCGTCTCGGACGCGATCGAGCGCATCACGCATTCGATCTGCACGCTCGAGTTCGAGGACCACCGCCCGCTCTACGACTGGTTCAACGAGCGTCTGGCCGAGGCCGGCTTGCTCGAGCAGCCGCTGCCTCAGCAGATCGAGTTCGCGCGCCTCAATCTCACCTACGTCGTGCTCAGCAAGCGCAAGCTGATCCAGCTGGTGGACGAAGGCCATGTCGAAGGCTGGGACGACCCGCGCATGCCGACCCTGGTCGGCGCACGGCGGCGAGGCTACACGCCGGAGGGCTTCCGCCGCTTCGCCGATCGGATCGGCGTCGCCAAGGCGGATTCGTGGATCGACTTCTCGATCCTCGAGGACTGCATGCGCGAGCACCTGAACGAAGTCGCTCCGCGCCGCATCGCGGTGCTCGACCCGCTCAGGCTGGTGATCGAGAACTACCCCGAAGGCAAGGAAGAGCTGTGCGAGGGGCCGAATCATCCGCAGAAGGCCGACTGGGGCAAGCGCCCGCTGCCGTTCTCGCGCGAGCTGTGGATCGAGCGCGAGGATTTCGCCGAAACGCCGCCCAAGGGCTACTTCCGCCTCTATCCCGGCAACAAGGTGCGCCTGCGCTACGCCTACGTCGTAGAGTGCATCGGCTACGACAAGGCCTCCGACACCGTGCGCTGCCGGGTGTTCGAGGACTCGCGCTCGGGCACGCCCGGCGCCGACGCCTATAAAGTGAAGGGCAACATCCACTGGCTGAGCGCGCAGCACGCGCATACGGCCGAGGTCCGCCTGTACGACCGGCTGTTCGCGACGCCCCAGCCCGAAGGCGTCGGCGACCTCAACCGTGAATCGAGCAAGGTCGTCACCGCCCAACTCGAGCCCGCCCTGCGCGAGGCCAAGCCGGAGGAGCGCTTCCAATTCGAGCGCCACGGCTATTTCGTCGCCGACCGCGCCGACGCGTCGGCCTTCAACCGCACGGTGACGCTGAGGGACTCGTGGACCAGCGGGAAGTAACTCCGCCGCGCAAGGCAAGCCCGCTGCAGGTCGCGGCGACGATGTTCTGGGCGCTGTTCGCCATCGGGCGCAAGGACACCTGGCACAAGGACGGCGCGACGATCACTCTGTTCCAGGCGGTGGTCGGTGCGTTCGTCGGCATGATCGTCATCGTCGCGCTTCTGATCGTTCTCGTCATGCTCGCCACGCGATGAGCTCCGCCCGGCGGAGCCGCCTGTACCTGAGCAGCATGCTGGTCCTGCTGCTCGGGCTTTGCGCGGCCGCCGCGATCTACCTGACGGCGAGGGACGATGCGCACGGCGCGGTCGGCTACGAGGTGATCAACGGCGTCGCCTACCCGGTCGCGCCTGCGGACTCCAAGGCCTACCAGCGCGAGCTCGAGCGCTTCGGGGGCAAGGCGAACGTGCTCGCGGCGGAAATCACGCACTGGTTCGCCGACCTGTGGCAGGGTCGAAGGCTCGCGTACAGCGTGGCCTTCCTCAGCCTGCTCGCCTCGCTCGCGCTGTACCTTTACGCCAAATACCTGGAGGAAGAATGATCCGCACGCTGCTCGCCGCCGCGCTCGCTTGCTGCGTCTCGCTCGCGGCGCACGCCTTCGACCTAGAGGGCCACCGCGGCGCGCGCGGACTGGCGCCGGAGAACACGCTGCCCGCGTTCGCGCGGGCGCTGTCGATCGGGGTGACCACGCTCGAGCTCGACGTCGGGGTGACGCGCGACGGCGTGGTGGTGATCTCGCACGAGCGCGGCCTGACGCCGAACACCGCGCGCGGGCCGGACGGCAAGTGGCTGCAGGCGCCCGGGCCGATGATCCACGACCTGACCTACGCCGAGCTCGAGCGCTACGACGTCGGGCGGCTCAACCCGACGACGAGCTACGCGCGCAAATTTCCGCACCAAGTGCCGGCAGACGGAGCGCGCATCCCGCGCCTGGCGGACTTGTTCGCCTTGGTGAACAAGGCGCGCAACGACGTGGTGCGCTTCAATATCGAGACCAAGATATCGCCCGAGGCGCCGGACGAAACGCTGCCGCCGGAGCCGTTCGCGCGCGCGCTGCTTGCCGCCATCCGCGCAGGGGGGATGGAAAAGCGCTCGATGATCCAGTCGTTCGACTGGCGCACGCTCAAGGTGGTGCAGGCCGAGGCGCCGGATATCCCCACCGTTTACCTCAGCGCGCAGCGGCACTGGCTCGACAACATCCGCGCCGGCGATCCCGCCGGCTCACCCTGGACCGCGGGCTTGCGCTTCGCCGACTACGGCTCGGTGCCGAAGATGGTGAAGGCCGCCGGCGGCGCGATCTGGTCGCCCTACTTCGGCGACCTCGACGCGGCCAAGCTCGCCGAGGCGCATGCGCTGGGCCTCGAGGTGGTTGCGTGGACCGCGAGCACGCGCGCGCAGATCGACGCCATCCTGGCGCTGAAAGTGGACGGACTGATAACCGACCGCCCGGATTGGGCGCGCGATGCGCTGCAGCATGCCGGAATCGCGCTGCCCACCCCCACGCCGGTCGCCCCCTGATCGCGAACGGGTGTAAGGTTGGCGCACATGAGCAAGCGCAGCATTGACGTCGACGCCGCCAGGAAGCTGGTGGACGAAATCTCCGACAATCTCAGCCGGCTGCCGGCCGGCACCAGCCACGCCGCGCTGCGCGCGGAGGTGAACGAGCTGAAGGATATGCTCGGCACGGGCGGCGCCGAACCACCCGAGCTGGAAGTGAAAATGAAGTCGGTGCACGGCATGTTCGAACGCGCCAGCACCGAGCTGCAGGCCGACGGCGTGCGCGCCGGGATGTTCCTCAGCGCCATAGGGCGAATGATCGGGCTCGACTGAGCGTGGCCGCCGACCTGATCCGCCTCACGGCGACCGAGGTGGTCGCGCTGCTGCGCCGGCGCGAAGTCTCGCCGCTGGAACTGATCGACGCGCTCGGCGCGCGAATGGAGGAAGTCGAGCCCAGGGTAAACGCGCTTCCCGTGCGCTTCCTCGACCGGGCGCGCGAAACGGCACGCGCGTTCATGGCGCGCATCCCGCCGGCCGATCCGCCCGCGGGATGGCTCGCCGGACTTCCGGTCGCGGCCAAAGAGTTCAACGACGTCGCCGGGCAGCCCACGACCTTCGGCTCGCCGATCTTCGCCGACGCGGTAGCGAAGGAGAACGACTACACCGTTGCCACGCTCGAAGCGAGCGGCGCGATCTTCGTGGCGAAGTCGAACGTGCCCGAGTTCGCCGGCTCGAATACCTTCAATCCGGTGTACGGCAAGACGCGCAACCCCTGGAACCTCGCGATGACGGCGGGCGGGTCCTCGGGCGGCGCGGCCGCGTCGCTCGCCTCCGGCACGCAGTGGCTGGCGATGGGCAGCGACCTCGGCGGCAGCCTGCGCATCCCCGCGAGCTACTGCGGCATCGTCGGGCTGCGGCCCTCGATCGGGCGCGTGCCGCGCGGCGCGGGGCTGCTTCCCTTCGATCCGCTCTGGGTCGAAGGGCCGATGGCGCGCAACGTGGCTGACCTCGCGCTGATGCTCGACGCGCAGAGCATTCCGCACCCGCGCGACCCGCTCTCGCTTGCGGCGCCGGCCGTGCCATTCACGCGCGCCCTGCGCGAGCCGAAGCCGCCGCGGCGCGTCGGCTTCACGCCCGACCTCGGCCTGTCCAGCGTCGACCCCGAGGTGGCCGACATCTGCCGCCGGGCGGCCGCGCGCTTCGCCACGCTCGGCGCGGCGGTCGAGGACGCGACGCCCGACTTCTCCGGATCGATCGAGGCCTTCCAGACCCTGCGCGCGGCGCTGTTCGGCACCCTGCGCGGCGAGCTGCTGCCGAAGGAGCGCGCGCGGATCAACCCGGCGATCGTGTGGAACATCGAAAAAGGCCTCGCCCTGAGCGCTGACGAGCTGCTGCGCGCTGAGCGCGAGCGCGCGAAGCTCTATCACCGCGTCGCCGCCTTCTTCGGCGAGTACGACCTGCTCGCCTGCCCGACGGTCGCTGTGCCGCCCTACCCGGTCGAGCAGGCCTACCCGACCGAGATCGGCGGCAGGAAGCTCACCACTTATATCGACTGGATGTTCCTCACCTTCGTGATCACGCTCACCGGCTGTCCCGCGCTCTCGCTGCCCTGCGGGTTCACCAAGAGCGGCCTGCCGGTGGGGCTGCAGCTCGTCGGCCGCACGCGCGGCGACGCGGAGGTGCTGTGCGCCGCGCATCTGCTCGAGCGCGAGCTCGCCATCGCGCCGCAGTTGCCGGTCGATCCGCGCCCCTAGCGCGCGCTCACGCGAAGCTCAGGTCCGGCTCGAGCCCGAGCAGATAGCGCCCCACGGTTTCGAAGTGCGCGCGGCGGCCCTGCAGCTGCTGCGCGACCGCGTGCAGGTCGCGAAAGCGCCGCTCGAAGGGGTTGCGCTCGAACACCGCGCTGGCGCCGGCGGCGTGGTAGGCCGCGTCGCCCGCGGCGACCGCTTCCTGCATCGCGTGGCTCGCCGCGAGCCGGATCGCCATGCGCTGATCGAGCGTGAGCCGGTTCGCCTGCTCCACCTCGCGCCACACCTCGGCCAGCGTGCCAAACAGGTACGCGCGCGCCGCGCGCAGGCGCGCCTCGGTCTGCGCGAGATCGAGCTGGAACAGCGCGCTCTCGCGCAGCCTGGTCTTGTAGCCGCGCGGCGTCTTCTCCAGCGCGAGGGCCGCGAGCGCGTCGACCAGCCCGCGCGCGAGACCGATCGCGACGCCCGCGAATCCGGCGGCGTACATCGACCCGGTGGGCAGGCAATAGAGCGGCCCCTGGCAGCGGCGCTCGGACTGGTCGTCGCGCGAGACGCTGAACGCCGCCGGCACGAACAGGTCCTTCACCTCATAAGCGTCGCTTGCCGTGCCGCGCAGTCCGATCACATGCCAGATGTCGCTCATTTGCGCCTGGTCGGCGCGAAAGAGCATGGTGCGCCCGATTGCTGCGCCCTCGATCGCGCAGTAGCCGCCGAGCCAGTTGGCGTGCCGGCCGCCGCTTGCGAAGGCGAACGAGCCCGAGATGCGCCAGCCGCGCTCCACCGGCACCGCGCGCGCGTTCGGTCCCGGTCCCCAGGCCAGCACCGCGCGCGGATCGCGGCCGTAGATTTCCCCGGCGACCTCGGGCGCGACGAAGGCTGCGACCATCGAGCAGACCGAGTTCTGGCACAGGCACCAGGCGGTGCTGGCGTCGTGGCGCGCGATCTCGGACATCGTTTCGACGAAGCCGACGGGATCCTTCTCGCCGCCGCCGTAGGCCTTGGGCAGCAGCATGCGGAACCAGCCGCCCTCGTGCAGCGCCTCGAGCAGTTCGGGCGGCAGGCGCCGCTCCTTTTCGATGCGCTCGGCCGAGCGCGCAACCAGTTCGGTGAGCGAGCCGAGCCCGCTCACGAGCGCTCCGCGCGCGGCTGTGCCGGCTGCACCGCGTCGTAGCCGGGCGCGTAACGCACGTTGCTCTGCTCAGGGTCGCGGTTCACCAGCGGGCGGGCGTACAGCGGGTGGCGCATGCTGCGCACCTCGTGCTCGAGCGTGAAGAGCTTGCGGCCGCTCGCGGGATCGACCAGGTCCCTGAAGCGGTACTGGTGCTGGTCGCTTTCCTCACTGACCAGGCCGCGCTCGAGCAGCCGGCGGTAGGGTCCGGAGAAGTCGGCCAGGTACACCTGGATATGATGCCCGTCGTAGGCCAGCGGCTCGCGCTCGCTCTCCCGGTACAGGAGCACCTGGTCCGGCCCGACATCCACCCGCGCCGCGCCGTCCTCGAGCCGTGCCGGAGCGTCCATGATCTCGCGGTAGAAGCGCACGATCCCCTCGGCGGCTCCGGGCGGCACGTCGAGCTCGACGTAGGGCATTCCGAGCCGGATCCGGCCGAATCGCGGCTGTGGTTCGTGCACGCGGATCACGTTGCCCCACGGGCTCAGCGCCTCGACGAAGCCTTCGTGCTCGGCGAACGCGAAACGGGTGCCGTCGAGGACCTTCTTCGCGCGCGCCAGGCGCGCCAGCAGCGCCTCGCGGCCGGGGATCACGACGCCTACCCGCCCGCGCAGCACCTCCGGCTTCGAGGTCGGCAGGTGGAACTGGCAGCGCCCGACGTTGACCCACATGTTGTCGGTGCCGGTCATCAGGTAGGGGTCGCGCGTGAGGCCGAGCGCGCTGACGTAGAACGCGGTGGCCAGCTGCTGGTCCGGGATCCGGGTGTTGACGTGCTCCAGCGCAATCACGTTGCCCAGGTCTTCGGCGCTGCGGTCGTAGCTGTTTCGCATGGCGCGCAGATTGCCGCATGCCATGGCGCTTGGCAATCGGGCGGAACCTATTTCACCGGCTGGCTGGAGTAGTAGTCGGACAGGCTCTCGATGACGGCGTCGCCGTAGGGCATGCTCATCGTATGCATCATCGAGCTCTTGCGGCGGTCGTCACGGTAAGCCCGCAGTGCCATGATGAGGTAGTCGCGGTCCTGACCGTTGATCTTCGGGAACGCCACGTTGGTATTTTCTGCCACCTCAGGACCATGACAGCGGTTGCATTTTTCAGTCAGGTCCTGAACCAGAGTCTGCCCATTCTCGGCGGGTCCCGATTTCTGGATGGAATAGAACGCAGCGATATCCCCAATCTGCTTTTCGCTCAACTCGCTGACGTAGAGACGCATGTTCGCGCGCTTGCGGGTGGTGCGGTAGGCCTTGATCGCGTCGACCAGATATCGGGGGTCCTGGGCGGCGAGCCGCGGCGTTGCCGAGTCGCCGCTCACCCCGGACGGGCCGTGACAGCCGCCGCACACCGCGCTCAAGGGCTCGCCCGCCTTCGGATCCCCGAACGGCGGCGTGCCGCGTTCGGCGGGAGCCTGCGACGCGAAGTACAGCGCCACGCTTTCCATCTGTACCCTGTTGAGACTGCGCAGCATCGGGTGCATCGGCGAGCGTGCGCGCTCGGCGTTGAGGTATTCCTGCATTGCGGCCACGAGGTAGCGCGGCTGCTGGCCGGCGAGCGTCGGGATGCCGGGAGTCGTGCTGTTGCCGTCGGCGCCGTGGCACTTGGCGCACTCGGCCGTCAATGTCTTGCCCTCTTCATAGGGCGAGAAGATGTGGGCCGGCCTGTCCGCGGTCCGGGCGACGGGAGGCATGCTGGCGTAGTACGCGAGAACGTTGTGCTCCTGCTTCTCGGTCAGGCCCTCGGCGATCTTGGTCAGGACGACGTGAATGCGCTTGCCCTGCCGGTAGTCCTCCATCGCCGCGACGAGGTAGCGATAGGGTTGCGCCGCCAGGGTCGGGATTCCGGGCGCGATGCCCTTGCCGTCCATCCCGTGGCAACGCTTGCATTCGCTCTCGGCCACCACCTTGCCCGCGCCGAGGTCTGCGGCGGCCGGTACTCCTCCCGCCGCCTTGGATGCCGTCTCCTCCTTGTTCGAGCAGCCGATCAGAGCCACGCAAAGGACGAGACCCAGCAGAACGCGCGTGTCCATCACAGACCTCCCGAGATGCCAGATTGCATTTTACTCCGTCGCACGGCTGATCACGCGAGCCCCACGCTTCCCGTATAGCCGATGATCACCAGGATCAACAGGATCAGGCCGATGCTGATGAGCGTGAAGCCGAGGATCTTGGAGCCGATCGTCATCGGGCGCGACGGAACGTCGACCAAGCGCTTCTCCAACTCCCCGGACTCGAGCAGGCGCTTGTATTCGGCTGCGTGCTCGCGCTTGAATTCCTCCAGCGACACGGCACCGGTGAACATCACGATGTCGAGCGGGAACTTGTCGGGACGGAAGTGGTTGTTGAAGAAGTGCACCGTGAACAGGAACACAGCCGCGAGGATCGCCTCCTCCCCGTGAACCAGGGTCGCGATGTTGAACACCCAGCCCGGAAGCACCGATGCAACCTGTACCGGGAACCACAGCGTCAGCCCGCTGCCGCCGATGATCGCAAAGCCCCAGAAGACCGCCCAGTAGTCGAATTTCTCCCAGTAGGTCCAGCGGTCGAAGGCCGGCCGCGGCCCCTTGCCGAAGAACCAAGTGAACATGAGGACCATGTCCGCGAGGTCCTGCCAGCGCGGCACGAGCGAATTGGGCCCGAACCACTGGAACTCCTTGCCCTTGCGGGCGATGTGCAGCAGGAAGTAGACCAAGTGCACCGCGAATATCGTCAGGAAGATCGACGCGAACGAACGGTGCATGATCGCCGCGACCTTGGGGCTGCCGAGCCAGTGCATGACGACCGGCGCCCACGGGCTGCTGCCGTAGAGCACCGACATCCCGGTCAGCACCAGGCCCATGACCGACATCGCGAGCATCAGGTGCGCGAGGCGCCAGACCGGGCCGAAACGCTGGATGTACTTGCCCTCGTCCGCCGCGGCTTCGGCGGTCTTGACGTACGGCCGGCTTTTGCGCTCCTTGCGGTCCTTGTACTCGCGGTAGAACCACAGCGCCATGTGCGTCCAGAAGAACGCGAACACGCCGAACAGCAGGGCGGCCATAAAGTGCCCCGCGAACCAGAGATACGGATAACGCTTGTAGTCGTGGGCGTTGCCGTGCGGCTCGAAGGTGGCGAAGCCCGCCGACGCGTCCTTGTGGCACTGCTGGCAGGTCTTCACCCGGTTCGTCGGGTACACGGTCGAATGCGGATCGTTGACCCGCTTGATGCCGTGGCTGCCGTGGCAGTCGAAGCATTTGGCCGTGTAGCCATAGCCCAGCGCGGTGATCTGCCCGTGGTAGGTCGCGAGGTAGGTCTTCAGGTTCTCCACGTGGCACTTGCCGCAGTTCTTGGTGATCATGACCCTGACTGACGCGCTCTTCGGCGATTCGATGTCGTGCATGGTGTGGCAATCCACGCACACCGGCGCCGACTGAATGCCATACTTCAGCACCAGCTCGCCGTGGATGGACGTGCCGTACAGGGCGCGCTCCTCGGTGTGGCACTTGCCGCAGATATTGGGGACCGTGAGCCGCCACTTTTGCCACTCCGGGCTGCCCTTGGGAAAGACCGCGTGCGCGTCGTGGCAGTTGTAGCAGGTCGCGTTGGTGCGCGACTGGTCCGCACGGCTCGGCCGGGCGTGGATCGACTTCATGTAGCCCTTGATCTGCGCGACCACGACCCCAAGCCGCGCGAACTCCTTGGTCTTGCCTTCGCGCTGCGCCTTGGCCCAGAGGTCCTCGTGGCACTCCACGCAGCTGACCTTGCGCTGCACGCCCGGCCGGTGCGGGATCTCCTTGATGTCCTTGTGGCACTCCACGCACAGCCGCTTGCCGTGCACACTCTTGCCGAAGCGCTCGGGGTTGACGAACAGCGAGCGCATCTTCCCGTCCGGGCCGGGCATCTGGAACCCTTCGCTACCGTGGCAGCCAAGACAGATGTCGTTGGTGGGTCGCTCATCGGCCTGATCCGACGCCTGGGCCTCAGCTGCCGCGGCGGGAGCGACCCCCGGCAGCGGCAGGCCCGGCACGCCGGCCAGGCAGGCCGCGCCCGCAAGTGCCCAAGCCGCTATCTCTTGCCTTATTTGCATTTCCGTTCCCTGAGCTCCGGCAGTCGTTCTTTTGGCGGATCGCATCCGCGCCTAAGACTTTGTCAACATTGGAGGTTATAAAGACAAGCCTCCCTCGCCGATTTGACCTAGATCAGGGCGCTGTAAGATATGCTGTGTCAAATTTGCAAATGCAGGCTACTTTGTAACCCGGCGGCGCGCCGGCGAAGGCGCCTCGCACAACGTGGAGGTTGCGCAATGAAGATCTTAAAGAACATGCTGGCCGTTGTGGCCGTTGTGACCTTTGCCGCGCTTAGCCCGAGCGCGACGGCCGTACCGACGGGAAAGACGATCGAGTTTAACGGTGGGCCGATGGGCACGGTCCATTTCAGCGGCAAGGTACATGCCGACGCGGGGCTCAAGTGCAACGCGTGCCACACCAAGATTTTCAAGATGAAGAAGGGCGGGGACAAGATCACGATGGCCGCGATCAACAAGGGCGAGTTCTGCGGCACCTGCCACAACGGGGAAAAAGCGTTCAAGTCTTCCGACCCGAAGAACTGCAAGACCTGCCACAAGAAGTAATCCCGCGATCCTGACCGGCCCCGGGTGCGCCGGGGCCGTCAGCCGAGCAGGCGCTGGGCGGCCTCTCCTCTCTCTGCGACCGCGCGTGGCGGCCGCGAGAGCCACATCTGGTACATCGACACGAGCCACATGTAGACGAACGACAGCGCCATGAGGGCGCCGGCGAAGATCACGACTCCGGCGAAGGGATGGTACAGCTTGGTGAAGTACCACGAGCTGACGTCAAGCACCAGCGCCAGGAACGGCGCCGCCATGACGGTGCACTTGAACCACACCGGGCGCAGGAAAGCATGGCTGAAAATGAGCCCCATAATGAAGAAGACGAACGTGAGGCCGAAAAGGTGAATGTGCGACACGCGCACCAGCGTGAATATTCCGGTGCCGGTGTCGATTTCGGTCACTTTCTTCAGGTTGTCGTAGCCGTTTAGGTTCGGCAGGTGCGGGTTGCTGCCGTCGTGGCAGGCCATGCAGCGCTGGTCGAGTACGGGCTTGATCGTGTTTTCGTACTGCGCACGGTCCGAGCCGCGCTCCACCCAGGTAATGATCTGGTTCATCTCGTCGTGCGGAAGCATGCTCGACATCGGTCCGCGCAGCGCGGCTTCGAGGCGCGAAGTCTTGCCGCTGCCGCTGTAGGCGACCACGATGTCCTGGTAGGTCAGGATCAGCGGATTCCCCCCCGCGCGCCCGGCGTAGCTGTGATACAGGTAGATCCCCGCGAACAGATACGCCAGTGCAAGCACCAGCAGTGCGCACGTATAAAGGACGCGCAGGCTGTAGGGCAGCTCCGAATAATGCAGATAGAAGCGGTGTACGGGGGTGGGCGCATCAGTCATCTTCGATTCCTCTCGTTCTTACAGACCGGAGCGCCGTGGCGCCCAGCTGTCACTGGCACGGCAGCGTCACGTACACGACCGGGCGCGCGCGCTGGCTGGCATAGTAGGCCGCCAGTGCGCCGATATCCGCCGGGGTCAGCAGCGCCGTCATTGCCGACATGATGTCGCTCTTGCGCTTCCCGGTCTGGTAGGCGCGCAGTGCCTGCTCCAGGTAGTCGAAGCGCTGTGCCGCGAGCGCCGGGATGCGCGGGTCCTTGCTGTTGCCGTTGTCGCCGTGGCAGCGATCGCAGCGTGCGACCCACTGCGACGGTGAAAGGGGTGCGCGCACGTTGGCCGGTCGCTTGGGCTCCAGCGAAGCGTAGTACGCCGCCAGATTCTTCGTCGCGCCATCGTCGAGCCCTCCCGCAATGCCGCTCATCGCCGGATCGCTCCGTGCGCCGCTCTTGTATGCGTGCAGCGCCTTCACAAAATACTCGGCATCCTGGCCGGCGAGGCTCGGCGTGGCGGGATTTCCGCTGATGCCGCGCTCGCCGTGGCAACCGACGCACGCCTCAGCGTCTTTCTTGCCCGCCTCCCCGTCCCCTTTGGCCGGCGTGTTCGCGCGGGCGGGCTTCTGCAGGGCGAAATACAGCGCGAGCGACTTGATCTCCGAGTCATTGAGCGAGTCGACCATCGACTTCATCGTGTCGTCCTTGCGCTGCCCGTTCTTGTAGGAGAACATTGTCGCGGCCAGGTATTTGGGATCCTGGCCGACGAGGCTCGGCATGCCAGGCGTGCTGCTGACACCGTTGTCGCCGTGACAGCCGGCGCAACCGGCCGCCGCCGCAGCGGCGGTCTGAAGCGTGGAGCCCTTGGCGGCCGCGGCAGCCGCTCCGCGCAGCGGCACCGGCCGCGCCGGCTCGAGGCTCGCGTAGTAGGCCGAGACCTGGACCAGCGCCTTGTCGCTGAGGAACTTCACCGCCCGCGCCATGGCTTCGTTGCTGCGCTTGCCCGTCTTGTAGGCGTTCAGATCGAGATAGACGTAGGCCGCGCGCTGACCCGCGATGTGGGGAATTCCGGGAATCGTGCTCTGCCCGAGCAGCCCGTGACAGACCGCGCACGATCCTTCGGCGACGGCCTTGCCTTCTGCGATATCCTCGGTGCCCGCGTACACGGCCCGGAAATCATCGCCCTTGCGCGCCGTCACCGTCGTCACCTGGGCGGCTGCCAGCGAAACGTAGGCCGCGAGCGCAAAGCCTGCGCAAGCGGCAAACAACGCCCGGATTGCAGCATGACTACTGCGCTTCATGAACCTTTCCTCTGCAACGAAAGATTGGATGTTCGACTCGCGTAGTTTAACTTCTAAAAAGCCGCCAGCCTAACGGGCCCGGGGAAAGCGCGGTTGATGCAAATCAAATCGAACCCGCGTCAGGGGCCGGAGGATTGTACGACAGTAGAGCGCGGCGCCCGGCAATCGGGCGATAATCCCGCCGCCAAAGGAGGAGTCAGCGCTTGAACGCCACCGCAATCCCCGAGGGCTTCCGCGCCCTCAACCTGCCGCGCAATCCCTTCATAGAGGCCAACGGCCCCCTGTACGGCCGGCTCGAAGGCGGCAGTTTCGTCATGGGATTCCTGTGCCAGACGAAGCACTGCAACCCGATGATGGTGTGCCACGGCGGAATGGTGGCGACGCTGGCCGACATGCTGCTGCTGCTCGGCACCAACATCCAGACCGGGCTCGGCCAGTTCCTGCTCACCGTGAGCCTGGATGTCGATTTCGTCGCCCCGGTGAAGTTGGGCGACTGGCTGGAAGGCCGCACAGAGGTACTGCGCGCCGGCAAGAGCATCATCTTCACTCAGGGGCGCATGACGGTGCGCGGAGAACCCGTTGCGCGCGTCAACGCCGTGCTCAAGCCGAGCGGCAAGCCGCTCGCGGATTTCACTCCCGGGCGCTATTTCAGCGAGTAAGGCGATGGCCTCGCCCCGCTCTCATCGCGTCGCGGTCATCAAGGGCGACGGCATCGGGCCCGAGCTAGTCGACGCCGCCCTGCTCGTTCTCGAGGCGGCAAAGGAAGCGCTCGGCTTCGCACTCGAGATCGACCTGCGCGAAGGCGGCGCGGAGTTCTACCGCAGGACAGGCGCGAGCCTCGCGCCCGAGTCCTTCGAGGCGATCAAACGCGCCGATGCCGCGATGAAGGGCCCGGTGGGCCTGCCCGAGGTGCGCCTGCCCGACGGCACCGAGGCGGGGCTGCTCGGCGGCGTGCTGAGGATCGGGCTGGACGCCTACGCCAACGTGCGCCCGGTGCGGCTCCTGCCCGGCGTCGAGGCGCCGCTCAAGGCGAATGCGGGAGAAATCGACTACGTGGTCGTGCGCGAGAACACCGAGGGCCTGTACCTGTCGCGCGGCAAGGGCGTCGGCACGAGCGAGGCGATGGCCGACACGATGCTCGTCACGCGCAAAGGCGTCGAGCGCGTCGCGCGCTACGCCTTCGAGCTCGCGCGAAGGAGGAGCGGCGCGCCCGAGGACGGCAAGCGCCGCGTCACCTGCGTCGACAAAGCCAACGTACTGGCCTCGCTGGCGTTCTTCCGCCGCGTCTTCGACGAAGTCGGGGAAGCCTACCCCGACGTCGAGCGCGAGTATCTCTACGCCGACGCCGCGGCGCAGGCGCTGGTGCTGCACCCGCAGCGGCTCGACGTTCTGGTGATGGAGAACTTCCTCGGCGACATCCTTTCCGACCTCGGTGGCGCCACAGTCGGCGGGATCGGCCTGTGCCCGTCGGGCAACATCGGCGATCGCCATGCGTATTTCGAACCGATCCACGGCAGTGCGCCCGACATCGCCGGTCAGGACAAGGCCAACCCCGTATCGCAGGTGCTTTCCGCCGCGCTCATGCTCGATCACCTGGGCGAGCGCGGCGCCGCCGAGCTGATCCGGCGCGCAGTCGACGCGGCGCTCGCGCAGAAGAAACTCGTCCTGAGCCGCTTCGGCCAGCCCGAAGCCGGCACCAGACACGCCGCCGAAACCCTCGCCGCCACCGTGCGCGCGCTTGCACCGCGGCAATAGATGCTCCTAGCATCCTCCGCATGCCGGTCAATCAGAAGTTAACCCGCATGCCAGTGCCAAGCGTCGACCGCGCAGTGCTGATGCGGATTGCCCTGGGAAGTTTGGTCGGCCTGGTTGGCGGTGCGGCGCTTGGCGCTTTCACCGGAGGAATCGCCGCGCTATTTGCTCCAGAGGAGTTTTCCAGCACGGGACTTTTAGAATTTGTTCTTATCATGGCCGGCGCTGGTACTGTCGCAGGCTTGATCCAGGGGTCGCTGCATTGAGCGCGAAGCGTATAACAGCACCGCCTTGGGCATAAGGAAGAGCGATGAACACGCGAATTACCGTCCTGCTTTTGGCTTTGGCCGCCACTTTCGGTGGCACTGCCCAGGCGACGCCGCTGGATGAGCTTGGCGGAACGCCGGTGTCCAAACTCGAGTTCGGCAGTTTCAAGCTCGAGGTTGCGCTCACGTCAATCAAGGACTGGCCCTCCCCCGTTGAAGGCGCGAGCGTGTCGTACAAACGCGATCCGGACCAAATCGAAATACTCATCGCCTTAAGGGAAGTCCCCACTGATTCGTTTCGCACCGCGTGTGCCAAGACCGTTGCGCGAGTGCGCAAGTTTTTGTATGTGGACGCCAACGGAGTCGCTCCGATGGGACGGTCGTTCTTGGGCTCCTACTATCGGGGCCTGTGGAAGGGAGCTCAACGGGAAGCCGCGCTGCGCGCATTGGACACCGATACGCTGATACGGGTGGATGTCGTCGGACGGGGGAGTTGCCAAGCCGCGCTGATTAAGGCTCCAATCACGTTTGATGCGCTATCCCCGAGATAAAACCAACAGGACAAGAAATGGCGGACACCCTTACGCTGCTCGGCTTCATCTACCCGGAATACGGCCCCGCAGACGCGACCAGCACCACGATGACGCTGCACCAGGTCAGGTTCGCCGCGCGGCACGGCCATGGCGGCTGACGCGCGACCGGGCCGGCTCGCCGGACGCGCCGCGCTCGTCACCGGTGCGAGCCGCGGCATCGGGCGCGCGATTGCGCTGCGCTACGCCGAGGAAGGCGCGGATCTGTTTCTGACCGCGACCAACGAGGCGAAGCTGGAGGAAACGCGGCAGCTCGCCGCGGCGCACGGCGGCAAGGTCGTCACGCACCTGGCCGACGTGAGCGGGCGCGCCGCAGTCGAGGCGATGGTCGGCGAAGCGGTGAAGAAACTCGGGCGCATCGACGTGCTGGTCAACAACGCGGGCGTGTACAAAGCGGCGCGCCTGGTCGACACCACGCCCGAGGACTTCGACCGCATCATGAAGGTCAATCTCTACGGCGCGTTCAACGTGATGCAGTTCGTGCTGCGGCACATGCAGGCCAGGAAGAGCGGCAAGGTGGTTAACATCGCGTCCACCGCAGGCAAGTGGATGTCGATGAACCAGAGCGCCTACAACGCCTCCAAGCACGCGCTGGTGGGGCTGACGCGCTGCGCCGCGCTCGAGATGGGGCCCTTCGGCGTGAACGTTAACGCGATCTGCCCCGGCTTCGTCGAGACCGACATGCTGGAAGAGTTCCGCGCCCACGGCGAGATCCTCGGCATGCCGTTCGACAAGGTGAAGGAGGCGGGCCTCGCGCGCGTCCCTTTGAAGCGCTTTCTCAAACCCGAAGAGATCGCACAGCTCGCGATCTATCTCGGTTCGGGCGAGTCCGACGGCATGACCGGCCAGTCGATCCTGCTCGACGGCGGCATGCTGGTGGTTTGAGCGCTACTTGCGCGCGGCCTTCTTCGCCGCCTGCCGTTCCTTCTCCAGGCGAGTGACCTTTTCCAGCTCGCGCTGCTTCGCTTCCCGCCGCGCTTTCACTTCCTGCAGGCGCTCCTCCTCCGTCGGCGGCTCCCAGTCGAGGAACTTGGGTCGCGAGCGGCGGAAGTATTCGGCGGAAGACTCGGTCTGCCGCGCCTTGGCCTTGTTCGCTTTGCTCACGCGCGCCTCGGCCACGACGCCCGCTTGACCGCTTCGCCCGCGCGCTTCGGCTCCGGCTCCGGCGGGCGGCTCGCGGTATACGCGCCCCTGACGGTGCGCACCGCGGCGCCGGCCGCGACGGGCCGCGCGTCGCATTCCAGGACGCCGCACCAAAATGCCGAACGCGTCAACTTTTCGTCGCTCGCATCCATCTCCCCTCCCCCTTCGGCCAGCTTACAGCTACTCTAGACCTTTTTTCCGCATCCCGAACAACTTTTCCCGAGGTACTGCATGCAATCGCTCACCGTCCTGGGCAGCGCCGTCGGCGATCTGCTCAAGTCGCGCAAGCACACCCTTGCGGTGGCAGAGTCCTCCGCCGGCGGCCTGATCAACGCTTCGCTGGTCGCCGTTCCGGGCGCCTCCGCCTACTATCTCGGCGGCCTGATCGTCTACACCTACGCCGGGCGTGAAGCGCTGCTCGGGATCGGCAATGAAGACATGAAGGGCCTGCGCTCGGCGACGGAGCCCTACGCGCTGCTCATGGCACGCCGCGTGCGCGATAAGCTCGGCGCCACCTGGGGCCTGGCGGAGACCGGCGCCAGCGGGCCGAGCGGAAACCGCTACGGCGACGCGCCGGGACACGCGTGTATCGCGGTCAGCGGGCCGGTGGAAGCGGCGG
This sequence comes from uncultured beta proteobacterium, assembly GCA_963811085.1. Classification (GTDB taxonomy): domain Bacteria; phylum Pseudomonadota; class Gammaproteobacteria; order Burkholderiales; family SG8-39; genus DAHVFK01. Next base: position 92,317 of record CAWEPV010000010.1, read on the forward strand.
TGACGCTGGAGACGGGGCGCGACGCGCGCGAGGCGAACATGTGGGCCTTCGCGCAGCGGGCCATCGAGCTGCTGCAGCAATGCCTGCGCGAGGCGGGCGGCTAGTGCTTGCCGAGCAGCTCTGAAATCTTGAAACTGCCGGTGAAATCGAGGTCGCTCTCGGGCGCGGCCGGCGATGATTCAAGCAGATGCAAGCTTTCGAGCTGCACCAGCCAGTGTTCGATCTGCGCGTCGCCGAAGTCACGCAGCAAAGCGCGGATCGAATCGGGGTGGGTATCTTCGGCGATCATTCCCAGGATGCGCCGGCACTGCACCGACAACCCGGGATTTCTCTCTTCCCAGGCTTTCTGGCCGGCCTCAGTCCGCCGATAGATTCTGTCGCTCGTTGCCATTCACCCCCCGAACCCCGCAACCCCCTTTAGATCCGCTTGACATGCTTGCACCGCGGCGGCCCGCGGGGCAAGAGCTTTAATGGATTTTTACGCAATAGTTTGACAGCACTATCTGGAGTAGCATCGCTCGGGGGGCTCAAGCGAGAGGAGGCCACAACATGAAGGCAAAACCGAGCTACGTGCACGGCGCGTCGCCCGCCCCGCTGATCGGCGACACGATTGGAACCCACTTCGACCGGGTGGCGGCGAAGCATGCGCCGCGCGAAGCGCTGGTGGTGAGCCATCAGGGCGTGCGCTGGACCTGGGCCGAGCTCAAGCGCCGGGTCGACAACCTAGCCTGCGCGCTGCGGCGGCTGGGGCTCGCGCCCGGCGAGCGGATAGGGATCTGGTCACAGAACTGCGCCGAATGGGTGCTGACCCAGTTCGCGACCGCCAAGGCGGGCCTGATCCTGGTCAACATCAACCCCGCCTACCGCAGGTCCGAGCTCGAGTACGCGCTCAACAAGGTGCAGTGCAAGGCGCTGATCCTTTCGCCCGGGTTCAAATCCAGCAACTACATCGAGATCCTGCAGTCGGTCGCGCTCGACCTGAAGAGCCTTTCGATCGTCGTCCGGCTCGGCAAGGACAAGACCTCCGGCATGCTCAATTTCGACGACTTGCTGGCGGACGCGAGCGACGCCGAGATCGAGCAGCTCGAGGCCCTCGGCGCCACGCTGCAGTTCGACGACCCGATCAACATCCAGTTCACCTCGGGCACCACCGGCGCGCCCAAGGGCGCCACGCTCACCCACCACAACATCCTCAACAATGGCTACTTCATCGGCCACGCGATGCGCTTCAGCGACAAGGACAGGCTGTGCATCCCGGTGCCGCTGTACCACTGCTTCGGCATGGTGCTCGGCAACCTCGCCTGCCTCACCCACGGCGCGACCATGGTCTACCCCGACGGCGGTTTCGACCCGAAGAGCGTGCTCGAGGCGGTGCAGGCCGAGCGCTGCACCGCGCTGCACGGCGTGCCGACCATGTTCATCGCCGTACTCGATCACCCCGACTTCGCAAGCTACGACCTGTCGAGCCTGCGCACCGGGATCATGGCCGGCTCACCCTGCCCGGTCGAAGTGATGAAGCGGGTAGCCGACAAGATGAACATGCGCGAAGTGACGATCGCCTACGGCATGACCGAGACCTCGCCGGTCAGCTTCCAGAGCTCGGTCGACGATCCGCTCGAGCGGCGCGTCTCGACCGTGGGCCGCATCCAGCCGCACATCGAGGTCAAGATCGTCGACGCGGAAGGACGCGTGGTGCCGCGCGGCGAGAAAGGCGAGCTGCTCACGCGCGGCTACTCGGTGATGCTGGGCTACTGGAACGACGAGGACAAGACGCGCGAGGCGATCGACGCGGCGGGCTGGATGCACACCGGCGACCTGGCCACGATCGACGCCGAGGGCTACTGCAACATCGTCGGCCGCTCGAAGGACATGGTGATCCGCGGCGGCGAGAACATCTACCCGCGCGAGGTCGAGGAGTTTCTCTACCGCCACCCCAAGGTGCAGGACGTGCAGTGCGTCGGCGTGCCGGACGACAAGTACGGCGAGGAGCTGTGCGCCTGTGTAGTGCTGCGGCCCGGCATGAGCACGAGCGAGGAGGAAATCCGCGAGTTCTGCCGCGGCCAGATCGCGCACTACAAGATCCCGCGCTACGTCAGGTTCGTCGACGGTTTCCCGATGACCGTGACCGGCAAGATCCAGAAATACCTGCTGCGCCAGACAATCGCCGACGAGATGGGCCTAAAAGCACAGAAGGCAGCCTAGAGGAGGAGCGCCGATGCAGATTCTGCCCCATGACCTCGACCACGAATTTCCCGAGTTTTCCGGCCGGATGCACGATCTCAGGGTGCGCGACCCGAAGCTCGGCAACCTGTTCGAGCAGTACGACAGGGTGAACGGCGCCATCGTCGACATCGAGGAAAACGACAAGCTGTTCCAGGACGCGGAATTCGAGGAAATGAAGAAAAAGCGCCTGCGCATCAAGGACGAAATCTACTCCGCCCTTCGCGCCCACAGGCCGGACTAGCGCAGCAGCAGCGGGACGCCGCTCAGCGCCAGCGTCAGGCACACCAGGCGGCGAAACGACGTCTCGGCGAGATCCAGCGTGACGCGATCGCCGATCCAGATCCCCGCCAGCATCGGCGTGAGAGCCGCGGCGAACAGCCACCAAGATTCCGCGCTGAACTCGCCGGCCAGCCAGTAGCCGACGCCGCGCGCGAGGCTGAGCGCCAGCAGCATCGCCGACCCCGTCGCGCGGAAGGCTTCCCGGTTCAGGCGCCGCGTGTCGAGGAACATGGCGTAGAACACGCTCGCCATGGCGCCGAACATGGCGCCCACCGCGCCGGAGAGCGCGGCCGCGAGCGGTCCCAGGATGCGCGGCGCACGGACGCTCCCGCGCAGCGAGTAGGCCGCGTACAGCAGCACCGCCACGCCGAGCGCCCGCGAGAGGATGCGTTCCTCGAGCGAGGCGAAAAGCAGCAACCCCACCGCCACGCCGATTCCGCACCACGGAAGGAAAGCGAGGAACGCGGCGCGATCCACGTGGCGTCGCTCGCGCCCGAGAATCGCGAGCGACGAGGTGAACCCGAGCAGCGTCCACACCGGCACCAGCGTCTTGATCGGCACCACCAGCGCGAGCAGCGGCATGCCGATCGCGCCGCCGAAGCCCGTGCTGCCGCGCAGGCCGTAGGCGAGCAAAATCACGCCCACACAGTAGCCCAGTTCCCAGGCCGATAGGCCCGCCAGGGCGTCAATCGCGCTCACGACCCCGCTCGAAGGCCCAGCCGATGCGCAGCGCCGTCGCCTCGTCGTTGCCGCGGCAGGCGATCTGGAGCGAAGTCGGCATCCCCGCCGCACCAGTGCCATTGGGCAGCGCGAGCGCGCACCACTCGATCAGGTTGAAAGGCCGGGTGAAACCGGCGGCGGTGCCCGACTGGTCGATCGCCGCGACCGGCGGCGCAACAGTCGCGGTAGTCGGCGTGAGCAGCGCGTCGACCTCGGCCAGCGCCGCGTTGAATTCGTGCTTGAGGCGGTCCTTTTCGCGCAGCGTCAGCAGGTAGTCCTTCGCGCTCATGCCGCGCCCCACCTGGATGCGCGGGCGCACGTCGTCGTCCACCGGAAGCGACAGTTCGTCCACCAGCTCGCCGACGAAAGAATAGCCCTCGGCGCCGATGATGCGCCCCACCACTGCGCCCATCTCGGCGAAGCCGCGCGGCAGCGGCAGGTCGACAATCGTCGCGCCGAGCCCCGCCAGCAGTTCGAGCGAGGCGTCGTAGGACGCGAGCACTTCGGGCTCGCAGCCCTTGCGCTCGGCGGCCGGCATGCGCGCCAGGCGCAGCCCGCGCACGCCCGCCTTGAGCCGCGGCGATGCGTCGTCGCCCGACAGCACGTGGTACAGCAGCGCCACGTCCTCCACCGAGCGCGCCATCGGGCCCGGCGTGTCGAGCGTGGCGCTGAGCGGCAGCACGCCGTGGCAGCTGACGCGGCCGATGGTCGTCTTCAGGCCCGTGATCCCGCACCAGGACGAGGGAATGCGCACCGAGCCGCCGGTATCGGTGCCGATACCCCAGGGCGCCATTCCAGCGGCTACCGCCACCCCGGTGCCCGAACTGGAGCCGCCGGGCGCGCGGTGAGTCTCGGCATCCCATGGATTCCACGGCGTTCCCATGTGGCGGTTGGTGCCGAAGCTGCCCATGGCGAACTCGACCGAGTGCGTCTTGCCGAGCACGATCATGCCCGCCGCGAGCATGCGCCGCACCAGCGTCGCGGTCAGCGGCGAAACGCGCTTCTGCCACACCTTCGAGCCGCCGGTCGTGATGCGGCCCTCGATGTCGACGATGTCCTTCACCGCCACCGGGATGCCGTGCAGAGGCCCGACCGCGTGCCCGGCGCGCCGCGCGGCATCCGAGCGCGGCCGCCGCTGCCCGCGCATCGTCGGCGTAGACGGCGACGAAGGCATGCAGCTTGCCGTCGTCGCGCGCGATGCGCCCGAGCAGGCCGTCGAGCAGCGCCGCCGAAGTCAGCTCGCCCGAAGCGAGCGCGTCGCGCAGGCGGTGAACCGGAAGCGAGCGGGGGTTGTCGTAAGGAGATGGCATGGGTTGCATATTACAATGTACCCGATGGCTGACTGCTGCGGATCCGCCGCCTGTGACCTGCAGAGCGCTCACCAGCGCGCCACGCTGAAGATCGTCCTCGTTATCAACGCGGTCATGTTCGTGGTCGTTCTCGCCGCGGGGCTGCTCGCGGGCTCGACCGCGCTGCTGGCCGATTCGCTCGACAACTTCGGCGACGCGTTCACCTACGCGCTCAGCCTGTGGGCCGTTTCGCGCGGCGAGCGCGCCAAGGCCCGGGTGGCACTGTTCAAGGGCGTGCTGATCCTCAGCGCGGGGCTGTTCGTGCTGGCGCAAGTGGCTTACCGCGCCTTCGTTCCGTCGCTGCCGCTGTACGAAGCGATGGGCGCCGTGAGCCTGCTCGCGCTCGCGGCCAACGGCACCTGCGTCTTGCTGCTGCAGCGGCACCGCGACGAGGACGTCAACATGAGCTCGGTGTGGGCATGCGCGCGCAACGACATCGCCTCCAACCTCGCGGTGTTCGTCGCCGCCGGCGGCGTATGGCTCACCGGCTCGGCCTGGCCCGACCTGACCGCGGGGCTAGCGCTCGCGGCGCTGCTGCTGTGGTCCGCGGTGCGCGTGGTGCAGGCTAGCGCAGGTTCGCTTCGAGAAACGCACGCGTCCGGCCGTTGGCAAGCTCGCGCATCGCAGGAACGTCGGTAGCCGCGCCTTCGCGCGCGAACGCGTGTCCGGTATCCGGGTAGACGTGCATGCGTGACGAGCGGGCTGGCGCCCAGCGCGTCCCGCAGCCGCGCGCGCACCGCCTCGGGCGTCCACGGATCGCTCTCGCCGATATGCATGAGCAGCGGCTTCGCTCAGCTTCGCCGCCTCGTCCAGGTGCGATCTCGATGCCGACGCCGTAGTAGCTGACGTTGCAGTCGGCACCGCCGCGCGTCCCGACCAGGTAGGCGAGCTTGCCGCCCAGGCAATAGCCGGCGGTGGCCACCCGTCCGCTGCACTCCTTGGCCGCGTGCAGCTGCTCGACCAGCCCGGCAATGTCGCGCACCGCAAGATCGACGTCCAGCCGGCCGCCGGTCTCGAGCGCCTGCTCGCGATGCCCGGGCGTTTCAGGATCGAGCACGATGCCCGGCTTCAGCCGCCAGTAGACATCCGGACACACCGCCATGAAGCCCTGCGCCGCCCAGTACTCGGTGATGCGCCGCATGAACCGGTTCACGCCGTAGACTTCCTGCAGCAGGACGAGCGCCGGAGCGGGAAGCTTGCCTGGCAGCGCGACGAAGGCGCCGAAACGGCCGCCGCCATGGGCATCGAAATTCCTCTCTTCGGTCATCGTATCCTCCTTCGTTCGCAGTCTACCGGCGCCCGGGCGATAATTGAGTGAAACGCCGAACAAGGGAGCAAGTGCATGCGCTACGAACTCTACTACTGGCCGTCGATCCAGGGCCGCGGCGAGTTCGTCCGCCTCGCGCTCGAGGACGCGGGCGCCGACTACATCGACGTCGCCCGCCGGCCGCGCGGCATGGCGGCGATGATGCGGCTGATGGAAAGCACGGCGCAACCGCCGTTCGCGCCTCCCTTCCTGCGCGCCGGCACGCTGCTCATCGGTCAGAGCGCGAACATCCTGCTCTACCTCGGGTCCCGCCTCGGCCTGGCGCCGAAGAGCGAGCCCGGGCGGCTGTGGCTGCACCAGCTCCAGCTCACGATCGCGGACTGGGTGGTCGAGGCGCACGACGTGCATCATCCGATCGGCAGCGGCCTGTACTACGAGCAGCAGAAGCGCGAGGCGAAGCGCCGCGCGGAGGACTTCCGGATAAATCGGCTGCCGAAGTTCCTCGATTACTTCGGCGCACTCGCTGCGCAAAAGCGTCGTGCGCGGATCTCCTACGTCGATCTGTCGCTGTTTCAGATGATCGCGGGGCTGCGCTACGCTTTCCCGCGCGAGATGGCGAGGCTGGAGCGCCGCCGCGCCTGGGCCGCGGCGCTGCACGACCGTATCGCGGCGCGCCCTCGCCTCGCCGCCTACCTCGCCTCGCCGCGGCGCATCCCGTTCAACGAATCCGGGATATTCCGCCACTACTCCGAGCTCGACCGATAGATAATCCGCGCATGACGCAGACGAACGGTGGCGCGGCCGCGCCGGTGCGAGCCAGCGTCGTGGTGCTGGGCATGGCGGATTTCGCGCACAGGCGCGCGGGGGAGCAGGCCACTCTGCGCGCCCAGCTCGAGGCGCTCACCGGCGTGGCGCTGCAGCCGCTCGCCCCCGCTCATCGAATCGTGCTCGATGCCGACGACGCGCTCGCGGTGGCGGTGCTGGAGGGTCCCATTGCGGCCATGGCGCTCGCCGAGCGAGCGCGCGCGGCGGCCGGAGAGCTGCCGCTGCGCGTCGGCGTCGACTACGGCCATCTGGCCGGCGTCGAGGACGCGGAGCGCGGCCCCTGCCTGGCGGGCGACGGCCTCGACAGCGCGCTCGCGCTCGCCGAGCAGGCTGACCCAGGCGCGATACTCGTCGCGTCCCGTTTTCGCGCGGCGCTCGAAGCCTCGACGGCGGCGGCCGGCGCGGCGCGGGCGCAGCGCCGCTGGCGCATGACCCTGTTCGCGGCCGCCGCGAGCGTGCTGGTCGCGCTCGGCGCCGGAGCGCGCGCGCTGCGCCCGCTGCCCGCGCCGCCGATCAGGCCGGCGTTGTTGCAGTTCGACATCAAGCCGCACGGCGAGGTCTATGTTGACGGCAAGATGAAGGGTCCGACGCCGCCGCTGGTGCAGATCGAAGTCACCCCCGGGCCGCACACTCTCGAGGTGCGCAACGGCGCCTTCGCGCCGCTGCAGCTCGAGGTGACCCTCGCGGCGGCCGAGCAGATGACGATCCGGCACGAGTTCGTCGCGCCCAAGCCGCCGCCGGCGCCGGCGCACAAGAAGCCGAAGAAGGAGCCCAGGAAGGAAACGAGGAAGGAAGTCAGGAAACAGCCAAAGAAAGAGCCGAAGCAGAACGTGGACTGGGGCAAGAACATCAAGAGCGATTTCGACAACGCGCGCCGCAAGCTGGGGTTCTAGGGCATGGACGAACCGCTGCCGGCGCAAATCGGACGCTACCGCGTGCTGGGCGAGCTGGGCCGCGGCGCGATGGGTGTCGTCTACCGCGCCGAGGACCCGATGCTCAACCGCACGGTGGCGATCAAGACCATTCTCATGTCCTCCGACCCCGCGGTGCGCGCCGAGTACGAGGCGCGCTTCCGGCAGGAAGCGAAGGCCGCCGGCGGGCTTAACCACCCCAACCTGATCACGATCTACGACATCGGGCACGAGGGCGACACGGCCTACATGGCGATGGAGGTGCTCGAAGGCGTCGAGCTGCGCGACATGATGAAGCGCGGCGGTCTCGAGCTGCCGTTCGTGCTCGAGATCCTGGCGCAGGTCGCCGACGGGCTCGCATTCGCGCACGAGCGCGGCGTGGTCCACCGCGACGTCAAGCCGGGCAACATCATGATCGTGGGCGAAAGGCGCGCCAAGGTGATGGACTTCGGCGTCGCGCGCATGCGCGCATCCGACATCGAGACCCAGGTCGGCGCCGTGCTCGGCTCGCCAAAGTACATGTCGCCCGAGCAGGTCACTGGCAGCCCGATCGACGGCCGCTCGGACGTGTTTTCGCTCGGCGTCATCCTGTACGAGCTGACGGCGGGCGCGCCACCGTTCTCGGCACCCGACGTGCAGCAATACATGCTGCAGATCGCCGGCGCGACGCCCGCGCCGCCCAGCACGCTGAACCCCGCGCTGCCGCCGATGCTCGACCTGATCGTCGCGCGCGCGCTGGAGAAGGATCCCGCCAGGCGCTACCAGAGCGCGGCCGACCTCGCGGCCGACCTGCGCGCCTGCCTGGGGCAGCCCGGCATGGCGACTGCGCCTGCGCCTGCGCCCGCGCTCGATTTCGAGTTCGAGGACACCGTCGCCTCCGCTCCCGCCGCCGGCCGCCTGCCCCTGTCGCGCCGCTTCGAGTCCGCCGACGGATTCGAGCACCTCGCGGCGCTGGCCGCCGCCGGACGCAGCGCGGACGGCGCGCCGCTGCCGTCGCGCCGGCGTCTGAACGAGGATCCGCTGCTGGCGATGCTCGCCGCGGGCGTCGCGCTCGCCGCCATCGCGGCGCTCGTGGTCGCGCTGGTGTAGGCTTCCGGCGCCGCCATGCCTCGCCTCCTGCGCGATACGCTGATCTCGTTCCGCGACCTGCTCGCTACCGCCGGGCCGCTGCTGCTGCTGACCCTGGCACTGCTCGTCGCGGCCTACCTTGTGCTCGATCCCGCTCCGCCCAAGCGCGTGGTGCTGGCCACCGGCCCGGAGCAGAGCGCGTACGCCGAGTTCGGCAAGCGCTACGCCGCCGAACTCGCACCGTACGGCATCGAAGTCGTGCTGCAGCCGACCCGCGGCTCGCTCGACAACCTGCGCGCGCTGCGCGATTCCAAGCGCGAGGTCGACCTTGGCTTCGTTCAGGGCGGCTCGAGCGAGGCTGCGCGCACGGTCGACGAGCAACACGGCGGCGTGTCGCTCGAGTCGCTCGGCAGCCTGTTCTACGAGCCGCTGTGGATCTTCTACCGCGCCCCCGCGCCGCTTGCCGACCTGGCGGCGCTGCGCGGCCTGCGCGTCAATCTCGGCGCCCGCGGCAGCGGCACGCCGGGGCTGATGCGCAAGCTGCTGGAAGCAAACGGCATCGATCGCGATAGCCTGCGCGCGAGCAATCTCGACCTGACTCCCGCGGTCGTGGCGCTGCTCGGCGGCGAGCTCGACGCGCTCGCGTTCACCTCGGCGCCCGAGTCGCCGATCGTGCAGATGCTGCTGCAAACGCCGGGGGTGAGGCTGCTCGAGTTCCCGCAGGCCGAGGCCTACGCGCGGCGCTTTCCGTTCCTCAGCCCGGTGGTGCTGCCGCGCGGCGTGGCGGACCTCGCGCGCAACGTTCCGCCGCGCGACGTGACGCTGATCGCGACCACCACATCGCTGCTCGCGCGCGAGGGCACGCACCCGGCGCTGGTGCAGCTTTTCGTGCAGGCGGCGGCGCGCATCCACGGCGGCGCCGGCTGGATCGCGCGCGCCGGGCGCTTCCCGACGCCGGAGCACAGCGAGTTCCCGCTCGCCGAAGAGGCCCAACGCTTCTACCGCAGCGGCACGCCGCTGCTGCAGCGCTACCTGCCGTTCTGGCTCGCGAACCTGATCGACCGCATGTGGGTAGTGATGTTCTCGATCGTCGCGGTGCTGATCCCGCTCTCGCGCGTGGTGCCGCCGCTGTACCAGTTTCGCATCCGCTCGCGCACCTTTCGCTGGTACCGGCAGCTGCGCCACATCGAGGACCGCCTCAGCCGGGCCGAGGCGCCGCCCGCCGAGCTGCTGGCAGAGCTCGACCGGCTGGAGGCCAAGGCGCGCGCCATCGCTGTGCCGCTGTCGCACACCGACGAGCTGTACGAGTTGCGCAGTCACATCGCCCTGGTGCGCGCGCGCCTGCAGCACGAATCAAGCCCATAGCTACGGAGCAAACCGATGTTCGATCTCAGCGGACGAGTGGCCGTCGTCACCGGCGGCAACGGCGGCATAGGCCTGGGGCTCGCGCGCGGACTGGCCGGCGCAGGCGCGCGGGTGGTCGTCGCCGCCCGCAACGCGGAGAAATCCGCCGCCGCGGTCGCGCAACTTCAGGCGCTCGGCGCCGGCGGCGCGCTCGCGCTCGAGGTGGATGTGCGCGACGAAAGTTCGGTCGGCGCGCTGTTCGAGGCCGTCGCAGCGCGCTGCGGCCGGCTCGACATCCTGGTCAACAATGCCGGCACCAACATCCGCAAGCCGCCGCAGGCGCTGTCGCTCGCCGAGTGGCGCGAGGTGATCGACACCAATCTCACCAGCGCCTTCCTGTGCTCGCACGCGGCGTACCCGCTGCTGAAACGGGCTGGCCGCGGCAAAGTGATCAACATCGGCTCGATGCTATCGATCTTCGGCGCCAGCTTCGCTCCCGCCTACGCCGCGAGCAAGGGCGGCATCGTGCAATTCACCAAGGCCTGCGCCTCGGCCTGGGCCGGCGACAACATCCAGGTCAACGCCATCCTGCCGGGCTGGATTGACACCGAACTGACAGTAAAGGCGCGCGCGCAGATACCAGGCCTGCACGACAGCGTGCTCAAGCGCACCCCGGCCGGGCGCTGGGGCGCGATCGACGACTTTGGCGGCATCGCGGTCTTTCTGGCCGCGCCTGCGTCCGACTTCGTCACCGGGACGGCGATCCCCGTAGACGGCGGCTACTCGGTCCAGGGCTGAGCGCGCCGCCGCGCGCCGCGCGAAGTCAACGGACCACGATCCCATCGTGCACGTCTCGCACTCCGTCGATGCCCGAGGCGATCTTCACTGCACGCGTGCGTAACTGCGGGCTTTTGACGAACCCAGACAGCAGCACCTGTCCGCCCTGGGTTTCGACGCTGATGTCGAAGCCCTTGAGCTTCTCTTCCTTCACCAGCGCGGCTTTGACCTTCGCGGTAATCACGCTGTCGTCGACGTAGTGACCGAGCCGGATCCGGTCGTAGATCGCACCGGCCTTGACGAACTCGTCGCTGTCCAGCCTGCCGTCGTGATTGGCGTCGGCCTCGTCGAACGCCTTGTCGAATCCTTTCATCTTGCTCGTTTCACTCTTCGACAAATAGCCGTCGTGGTTCATGTCGAGCGCGGCGAAGTCACTGGCGTGACGCGCATTTGCCGCCGCGGCGGGCAGCATGAACATGGCGAATGTTGCCGCAATGATTGCCTGCTTGGTTAGTTGTCGTGTCATCGCTTGCTCCTTTCACGAGTTGATACGGCTCGGGGGCCTTGTGGGCCCCCGCACCCTGTCCGTCGCAATCACCGTGCCAGGAGTCCCTAAGCGATTCTCGATCAAAGATTTAAGTCGAATTCACGCCCTTGCCGTGCGGCGCGATTCTGTCGCCTCGGGGCGACGCGTAAGGCGCCAGGCACTGTAATCCAAGCGTTAAATGCGTCGCAAAACCGAGACAGTGCGGCGCTAGCCGAGTTCGGCGAGGTCCTGCGCCGACAGTTCCAGCGCAGCCGCGCCCATGTTCTCTTCCAGGTGCGCAGCCGAAGCCGTGCCCGGGATTGGCAGCATCGCCGGCGAGCGCGCGAGCAGCCAGGCGAGCGCGACCTGGGCCTGGGTCGCGCCATGGCGCGCGGCGACTTTCGTCGCCCGCGCCGAACGCAGGCTGCTTCCCGCGCCGAGCGGGTACCAAGGCAGGAACGCGATGCCGAGGCGCTCGCAGGCGGCAAGCACGTCGTCCGAGGCGCGGTCCCCCAGGTTGTAGCGGTTCTGCACCGACACGATCGGCGCGATGCGGCGCGCCTGCTCGAGCTGCGCCACCGAAACGTTCGACAGGCCGAGATGGCGGATCTTGCCCGCACGCCGCAGCTCGGCCAGGCAGCCGACCGACTCGGCGAACGGCACCTTGGGGTCCGGCGCGTGCAGCTGGTACAGGTCGATGCGCTCGAGCTTGAGCCGCGCCAGGCTGCCCTCAAGCGCGCGGCGCAGGTGCTCGGGCCGTCCGTCCGGATCCCAGGAATGGCGCGTCGGGCGCAGCAGCCCGCCCTTGGTCGCGATCACCAGGCCTGCGGGATAAGGATGCAACGCCTCGGCGATCAGCGTCTCATCGACGTGCGGGCCGTAGCTGTCGGCCGTGTCGACGAAGTCCGCCCCGAGCTCGAGCGCTCGGCGCAGCACGCGGTGCGCCGCGGCGCGGTCCTTCGGCGGCCCCCACACGTCGGGGCCGCACAAGCGCATCGCGCCGAAGCCGAGGCGGTGAACGCGAAGGTCGCCGAGCGCGAGCATTGCAGGCATCGACCCAGTATAGCGAACGGCGCTGGTGCGTCGCCGCCGGCGCGCTAGCTGCGGGTCAGGTGGACCTCTATCGGCGCGTGTTTCTCGATGTTCAGCGTGGCCGCGGCAATTCCGACGTGCTCTGAATTGCGATCTATCTCCTCAAGGATGCGCGTAAACAGCCGATCCTTGGTTGAGCGACGCAGTTTGTAGTCGGTCACGTAGCGCAAGGTGAACTCGATCCAGTTTTCGTTGGCGATCAGCGTCACCATCGGCTGCACGCTCGCCGGCTCGATCAGGAATTTTTTCTTCATCGGCTGCCAGGCTTGCTGCGCCTTGGCGACGTAGTCGCCGACTACTTCATCGGCCACCCGCCCGATGAGCTCGCGCGTCAGGCGGTAGTCACTGCCGTACTTGATCGGCACCATGATCTCGTCCCACAGGAACGGAAAGTCGCTCGAGTAGTTGAACACCGGCTCCTTGAATACGAAGCTGTTGGCGACCCGCACGATGCGGCCGTTGTACTGGTCGGCCTTGACCCAGTCGCCGATCTGCATGAGCGTGGTGCGCAACACGCCGACGTCGATCACGTCGCCCCGGATGCCGCCGAGCTGCACCCGGTCGCCCACCCGGTAGAATCCGCCGAAGATCACGGCCACCCAGCCGGCGGCACTCGCGATCACCTCCTGCAGGGCGAAGGCGATGCCGGCGCCGGCCACGCCGAACGCGACCGTAAACCCTCCCAGCTTGTCGCTGAACACCAGCGCGACGAAAACGACGGCCGCGAGATAGCCGAAGAAAGTGACGCCCTTGCGCACCTGGTAGCGGGTGGCGTCGTCATGAACCGCACGCGAGACGGCACGGCGCAGCAGGCGGACCGCAATTACGATCGCGACCAGCCCCACCAGGACGAAGACCAGCTTCCCCGCAGTCGGGTCGAACAACCAGCGGTCGAATGCGGGCACGCGCAGTCCTGCTAGCCGCGCTTTGCTTCGGCGCCCGCTGCACCTACCTGCAGCGTCGAAACGACTTCCCGCACGCCGTCGGTTTCCAGCGCCAGCAGCATCGCCTTGCCGATCAAGTCCGCCGATGGAGCGCTACCGGACAAGGTGACCCGTCCATCGGTGGTGCTTACCGAAATGCTGAGCGCCGACAGCCCCGGGTCGGCAAGCAGCTTGCGCTTGACCTCGGCGGTGATGCGCGTATCGGTGGCGGCGTCGGTGGCGGCCTGGCCGATCTCGCGCGCCTTGCGCCGCACCACCTCGCCCGTCTGCTTGAGCTCGTCGCGGATGTCCTGCGCGCTCAGTTGCAGCGCGTCGAGCTTGGCCGCCAGGGCCTGCCGCGCCTGCGCGGCGGCGTCCGAAGCCGCCTTGGCCGCCGCGGTCGCCTTCTGCTGTGCGGTCTCACCCGCCTGCTGCACCGGCTGCTGCAGCATGAACCAGTAGCCCGCCGCGCCGACGATGATCCCGAGCAGGAACGCAATGAACATGTTCTTCATGAGCGATCTCCCAGCGCCGAATCTTACAGATCGCCATCAATGCAGGCCACCGACGGAATTCCCGCCGGGGCGCTCTCGCGCTCAGCGCGAAGGCGGCGGCGGCGGCGGGGGGGGCGGAGTGTCGTAGCTGCGCGAGGGGGCCTGCTGCATGCCGCCGTAGACCGGCACGCGATTGCCTTTCGCGTACATGCACTGCACGTAAGCGGTGTCGTAGCGCTGCTGCAGGTTGCCCGCCGAGCTTTGCGCCGCGCCGGTGCCGGCGAGCGCGCCGACGGCGAGCCCGGCGCCGGCGCCCGTTCCGGCGCCTCGGTGACCGCCCATCAGCGCGCCGGCGGCCGCGCCGACCGCGGCCCCGACCGCGGCGCTCTTCACGCCGCTTTCGGTCGCCGCCTGTTGCGCGTTAGTGCCGCCGATCGACGCCTTGGCGAACTGCTTGCAGGAGTAGTCGTCGAGCTGGAACTGGTCGAAGTTCTTGCCGCTGCCAGGCAGAACCATCACGCTCGGGCCCTCCGGCACCGTCACGCACGCCGTGAGCAAGAGCGCGGCACCGAGCGCCGCATGTGTCGTTTTGAGCCTCATCGTCGTCTCCGGTTTACTGCGCCGGCGGCTGTGGGTCGACCCGCTCCCATCCGGCCGGGCAATGCTTGACATACGGATAGTATGCATTCGATTCGCGGCAGAAGTACCACCAGCCCTGTGCGGCAGGGGCCTGCCCGTTCTGCTGGCCCTGCTCGACGTATACCGGCGGCGACTGCGGCACCACCACGGTCGGCGGGTAGTAGTAGGGCGCCGGATAGTACGGGTAAGCGGACCAATACAGAGGAGCGCCGAAATACAACCCGAAGTGCACCCGGCTGTGCCCATGCCAGCGGTCCGCGAACGCCGGCGCGCTCACCGCGGCGGCGCAAAGCGCCAGCGCCACGATCAAGATCCCTCTTAAAGCTCGCATTGCAGCCTCCCGCACGCACATTTGCTTCTAAATATAGACCCGGCCAGGTCAAATAGTTCTGCAAGTGGGTAAAGAAATGTTGCTGTGCGCCACTCACCGTCACATTCAGTTGCACTTTGTCAATACGCGACTGTCCGCGCAGCGCTTAAATGGCGGGCAGATCAAGGAGATTCCTCATGCGAACACGCCTTATCGGCTGGCTATTCCCGCTCCTAGCGCTGATGCTCGCGACCCCCGCCGCGCTCGCCCAGGCGGCTCCGGTGCGTGTCTACTCACAAGCACAGCTCGACCAGATGCTGGCGCCGATCGCGCTCTATCCCGACCCGCTGCTGTCGCAGATCCTGATGGCGTCCACCTATCCGCTCGAAGTTGTGCAGGCGGCGCGCTGGGCGGACGTGCACCCCGGCCTGCAGGGCGACGAGGCGGTGCGCGCGGTCGAGTACCAGAACTGGGATCCGAGCGTGAAGTCGCTGCTGGCGTTCCCGCGCATCCTGGCGATGATGGACGAGCGGCTCGACTGGACGCAATCGCTGGGCGAAGCCTTCCTCGAGCAGGAACCGTACGTGATGGACACCGTGCAGCGCCTGCGCGAGCGCGCGCTCGCCTCCGGCAACCTCGCCAGCAACGACGGCATGCTGGTGTTGCGGCAGGCCGGAACGATCGTCATCGAGCCGGCCAATCCGCTGCTGGTCTATGTGCCCTACTACGACCCGTTGCTGGTGTACGGCGGCTGGTGGTGGCCGGCGTATCCGCCGGTGCGCTGGGCACCGTGGCCCGGCTACCACGTGCGGCCCGGGCTCTCGGTCAGCATCTACCTCGGCGGCGGCGTGCGGGTCTCGACCGGATTCTTCTTCGGCGCCGTCGACTGGCGCGAGCACCGGGTGAACATCGTGCGCCAGAGCTACTACTACCGCCCGACGACCGTGATCGAGCGCCGGCACGTTGATGCGCTGCGCCGCGGCGCGCCGGTGCGCTGGCAGCACGAACCCGTGCACCGCAGCAACATCCCCTACCGCAGCCCGGAGCTGCGTCAGCGCTACCAGCGGCCCGCACGTCCGGCGCCCGTGCAGCGTGAAACACGCGAGCGCGCCCGGCCGGCGCCGGCGCAACGCGAGACGCGCGAGCGCGAAAAGCCCGCTCCGGTGCAGCGTGAAACGCGCGAGCGCGCAAAGCCCGCTCCGGTGAAACGTGACTCGCGCGAGGATTCCCGCCAAGCAGGCCCGCGCCAGGACGATCAGCCCCAGCAGGGGCGCGGGCGGCGCGACAATTAAGCCGCGAGCCTGAGCGGCAGCGAGCGCAGGCGGCGCCCGGTCAGGCGGAACAGGGCGTTCGCTACCGCCGGCGCGATCGGCGGCGTGCCCACCTCGCCCACCCCGCCCGGAGGCGCATCGCTCGGCACCAGGTGAGTCTCGATGCGCGGCGTGTCGGCCAGCGTGAGCAGGCGGTACTGAGGAAAGTTCCGCTGCTCGACGCGGCCTGCGCTGATCGTGATCTCGCCGTAAAGCGCGGCGGTGAGCCCGAACACGATGGCGCTCTCCACCTGCTGCGCCACGATCTCCGGGTTGACCGCCGTGCCGCAGTCGAGTGCGCACACCACGCGGTGCACGCGGATCTCGCCGCCTTGCGCGAGCGACACCTCGGCGACCTGCGCTACGATCGAGCCGAAGGACTCGTGCAGCGCGATGCCGTGCGCGCGCCCGAGGTCTACCCGTCCCCACTGCGCCTTGGCCGCGGCGAGCTCTAGCACCCGGCGCTGGCGCGCGTGGCGCGCCAGCAGCCGGCGCCGGAAATCGAGCGGATCGCGCCTGGCCGCAAAGGCCATCTCGTCGATGAAGCATTCGACGAAGAACGCGTTGTGCGAGTGTCCAACGCTGCGCCAGAAGCCGATCGGCACGGGCGTATGGTGCGTGACGTGCGCGCAGTGGCGGTGCGGGAACTCGTAGGGCTGGTCGAACAGCCCCTCGACGGTGGTCTTGTCGGGAGTCTCGACGGCGAGCGCGGGGTAGGTGCGCCGCACGTAATGCGGCACGATCGCGTCACTCACGCTCTTGGTCACCCACGCGAGCGGCGCGCCGTCCGCGTCCAGGCCGCCCTTCATTTTCGCCACCGCCGCCGGGCGGTAGAAATCGTGCGTGGTGTCCTCCTCGCGCGACCAGATCAGCTGCACCGGTGCCGGGGATACGTCGCGCGCCAGCCAGACCGCCTGCGGCACGAAGTCGACATCCAGGCGGCGGCCGAAGCCGCCGCCGAGCAGCGTGACGCTGACGTCGACCTTGTCCGCGTCGAATCCCGCCGCGCGCGCCGCGACGTGGCGCAGCACGCTCGGCACCTGGGTAGGCGCCCAGATCGCGAGCCGCCCGTCGGCCATGCGGGCCGTGCAGTTGATCGGCTCCAGCGCGGCGTGCGCCAGGTGCGGCGCGCGGTACTCCGCCTCGACCAGCTGCACCGCGCGCTTGAGCGCCGCCTCGCCGTCGCCGCGCTGGTAGAAGGTGAACCCGTCCTCGGCGCCGAGCGCGCCGCGCATGCGCGCCAGGAGCCAGTCGGTCGACATCTCGGCGTTCGGGCCCTCGTCCCATTCGATGCGCAGCTTTTCCAGCGCGCGCTGCGCGGTCCACCAGCTGTTGGCCACTACCGCCACGGCGGGCGCGCTGCCGGCCGCTCCGGCGAGCGTCGAGACGCGCACCACGCCCGGCAGCGCGAGCGCGGGCGAGGGGTCGACGTAGCGCAGCGCGCCGCCGATCGTGGGGCAGGCGCGCAGCGCCGCGTAGAGCATTCCCGGCAGTCGCACGTCGATGCCGAAGCGCGCTTGCCCGTTCACCTTGTCGGGCACGTCGAGCCGCGGCGCCCGCTTGCCGATCAAAGTGAAGTCTCGCGCCGGCTTAAGCCGCACCTCGCGCGGCAGCGGCACCTCGCGCAGCGCGCCGATCAGGTCGCGCAGCGCGAGGCTGCGGCCGTCGAGGTGCCTGACTACTCCGTCGGAGACGCTGCACTGCGCCGGCGCGGCGTTCCAGCGCTTCGCGGCGGCCGCGATCAGCATCGCGTGCGCCGCCGCGCCGGCCTCTCGCATCGGGCGCCAGGCGTCGCGGACGCTGGTGCTGCCGCCGGTGACCTGCAGGTCCAGCTCGCGTCCGAGCTTGGCGACGATCCACTCGCTCGCGCGCGCGAGATCGCCGTTCTCCTGGTCGGGATGGAACGGCAATCCCGTGACGAGCACCGCGACGTTGCCGTAGATGGCGTCGATCGGCGCCTGCTCCACCAGCACCTGCGCGAGCGACACCCCGAGTTCTTCAGCCACCAGCATCGGCAGCGCAGTATAGACGCCCTGCCCCATCTCCGAGCGCGGCACCGCCACCACCACCTTTCCGTCCGCGGCGATGCGTACCCAGCCGTTGAGGGACACGGCGCCGTACAGCGGCGGCAGCGTGTCGCGCCCGCCCAGGCGGCTGCGCGGCGGCAACACGCCCCAGCCCACGATCAGCGCGCCGCCCAGGCCGATGCCGCCGAGGATGAAGCTGCGCCGCTTCAAAGCGCGTCCCGCATTGCCCGCGCCGCGGCGTGGATCGCGGCGCGCACCCGCGGATAGGTGCCGCAGCGGCAGATGTTGGTCATCGCGGCGTCGATCTCGGCGTCGCTCGGGTGCGGGCTCTGCGCCAGCAGCGCGACCGCGGCCATCAGCATGCCGGACTGGCAGTAGCCGCACTGCGGCACCTGATGCCCGATCCACGCCCTCTGCAGCGTGTGCAGGCGCTCCGGCCCGAGGCCCTCGATGGTGCGGATCTTCTTGCCGTTCGCGCGGGCCGCGGTCAGCTGGCAGCTGCGCGTGGCACGGCCGTCGATCAGCACGGTACAGGCCCCGCAGGCGCCGATGCCACAGCCGTACTTGGTGCCGGTCAGCCCGAGCAGGTCGCGCAGCACCCACAGCAGCGGCATATCCGGGTCCGCCTCGACGCGCCGACGCTCGCCATTGACGACGAATTCCATCGTGCAAGCTTACCGCACGGCAGGCCCGACCCCTGCGGTAACATCCGCCTTCAAAGCAAGCAAGGGGACAAAGCCATGGCAGGATCGAACAAGGTCGCGCTGATCACCGGCGCAGGCACCGGAGTCGGCAAGGCGGCAGCGCTGGCGCTGCTCGGCGACGGCTGGAACGTGGCGCTGGTCGGCCGGCGCAAGGAGCTGCTGGACAAGACCGCGGCGGACTCGGGCGCGGGAGCGCGCGCGCTCGTGCTGGCGGGCGACATCGGGCAGCCCGCGACGGTCAAGGCGCTGTTCGCGAAAGTGAAGCAGGACTGGGGACGCCTGGACCTGCTGTTCAACAATGCCGGCATGGGCGCGCCCGCGATCCCGATGGAGGAGCTGAGCTTCGAGCAGTGGCAGGCGGTGGTGAGCGTCAACCTGACCGGCATGTTCCTGTGCTCGCAGGAGGCGATCCGGATCATGAAGGCGCAGTCGCCGCGCGGCGGGCGGATCATCAACAACGGCTCGATCTCGGCCCACGCCCCGCGCCCGTTCTCGGCGCCCTACACCGCCACCAAGCACGCGGTCACGGGGCTCACCAAGTGCATCTCGCTCGACGGGCGCGCGTACGACATCGCCTGCGGCCAGATCGACATCGGCAACGCCGCGACCGAGATGACCGAGCGCATGACCAAGGGCGTACCGCAGCCCAACGGCACCACAATGGTAGAGCCGCGCATGGACGTGGCGCACGTCGGCAGCGCGGTGCTGTACATGGCCAAGCTGCCGCTCGAATCGAACGTCCAGTTCATGACCATCATGGCGACCAAGATGCCCTTTGTCGGGCGTGGCTAGCGCATGCACGTGCTCGGCATCGACGTCGGCGGCAGCGGCATCAAGGGCGCCCCGGTCGACACCGCGAGCGGCAAGCTGCTGGCCAAGCGAAAGCGCGTCGAAACGCCGCACCCCGCCACGCCGCAGGCGGTCGCGCGCGCGGTGCGCGAGCTCGCGCGGCACTTCGACTGGGACGGCCCGATCGGCTGCGCCATGCCAGCGGTGGTCAAGGGCGGCAGGCTGCGCACCGCGGCCAACATCGCGCCGGGCTGGGTAGGCGTGAACGCGGCCGCCCTGCTTCGCAAGCACACCGGCTGCCTGGTGAGCGTGATCAACGACGCCGACGCCGCGGGCTACGCCGAGATGCATTTCGGCGTCGGGCGCAACCGGGAGGGGCTGGTGATCATGGTCACGCTCGGCACCGGGATCGGCACCGCGCTGTTCATCAATGGCCACCTGGTGCCGAACACCGAGCTCGGCCATCTCGCGCTGCGCGGGCGCGACGCCGAAACCTGGGCAGCCGAGAGCGTGCGCGAGAAGAAGAACCTGAGCTGGAAAAAGTGGGCGCACCGCGTCGACGCCTACCTTCGCCTGCTGCACAACTATTTCTGGCCCGACCTGTTCATCATCGGGGGCGGCGTGAGCAAGAAGTGGCAGAAGTTCCTGCCGCGCCTGACGCTCGCCACGCCGGTCGTGCCGGCGAAGCTGCGCAACGAGGCCGGCATCATCGGCGCGGCCGTCGCCCACGACCACGCGCGCCGCCGCGCCCGGCAGCGGCGCTCCTTGAGTTGATTGTCAGTTTTCCAATCCATACAGAGCAACATGAACCCCAAAACGAAATACATTTTCATCGCCAGCATGGACGTCGCGCCGGAGAAGGAGGCGCTGTTCAACGAGGTCTATGAGACCGAGCATGTGCCGCTGCTGCTCAAGGTTCCGGGCGTGCTCGGGGTGACCCGCTCGACCACCGCACCGCTCGAGATGGTCATGGGCGGCGAGAAGAAGACCATCGTCGCCGAAGGCGAGCCGCGCTACAGCGCACTGTACGAGCTCGAGAGCGCGGAGGTGCTGCTCAGCCCCGCCTGGGCGGCCGCGATCGACTCGGGCCGCTGGCCGGGGGAGGTGCGGCCGCACACGCGCAATCGCCGCCATGTGCTGAAGAAGGTGATCGGCGCGCGCGGCGGCTGAGCGGTGCCCGCCGCCTGGCTCTGGATCCCGATCACCGTCTGGGCGGCTTTCGCGCAGACGCTGCGCAACGCCGCGCAGCGCCACCTCACCGCGGAGCTCGGCACGCTCGGCGCCACGCTAGTGCGCTTCCTCTACGGCCTGCCGTTCGCCCTGGCCTGGCTGTGGGGGGTGCAGGCCGTCACCGGCCTGCTCCTGCCCGCGCCGGCGCCCGCGTTCTGGCTCTGGGTGCTGGTCGCCGGCGTGAGCCAGATCGTCGCCACCGCGCTGCTGCTGCGCGTGATGGCCGAGCGAAACTTCGCCCTCGGCGTGGCGTACTCGAAGACCGAAATCATCCAGGTCGCGGTGTTCGCGCTCGTTTTCCTCGGCGACCGAGTCAACTCGATCACTTGGCTCGCGATCGCCTGCGGCACGCTCGGCGTGCTGCTGCTGTCGCCTGCGGATCGGACGCGGCCGCTGCGCACCATGCTCACCGGCTGGACCTCGCGCACCGCGCTGCTCGGCCTCGCCTGCGGCGCCGGCTTCGCGCTCGCCGCGGTCGGCTACCGCGGTGCCGCGCTGGCGCTTCACGCCGAGTTCCTAATGGCCGGCGCCGCCACGCTGGTCGCCGCGCAGCTGGCGCAGACGCTGCTGCTCGGCGGCTGGCTGCTGGCGCGCAATGCCGACGCCGTGCGGCGCGTGCTGCGCGCCTGGCGCGCCTCGCTGTTCGCCGGCTTCATGGGCGCGGCTGCCTCGGCCGGCTGGTTCACCGCGATGGCGATCGAGCCGGTGGCGCACGTGCGCACGCTCGGCCTGGTCGAGCTCCTGTTCAGCTACGTCGTCTCGCGGCGCGTGTTCCGCGAGCGCCTGAGCCGCGTCGAGCTCGCCGGCATAGCGCTGCTCACGCTCGGGCTCGTGTTCGTGACGATGGAACGCTAGGCGCCTCCCCAGACGTCGCGCGCCACGCCGACCAGTAGATCGAGTTTGCGCTTCTGGTCGTCCGCGCTGAGCGGCTGGCCGGCGCCGGGCGCGGAGCTGAAGCCGCACTGCGGCGAGATCCCGAGGCGCTCCAGCGGCACGAACCTGGAGGCCTCGTCGATGCGACGCTTCAGCTCGTCAGCCGACTCCAGGCGCGGCGTCTTGGTGCTGACCAGACCGAGCACCACACGCTTGGGCGCGGGCACGAAGCGCAAGGGGTGGAAGTCGCCCGCGCGCGGCGTGTCGAACTCGAGCAGGAAGGCGTCGACGTTCAGTCCGCCGAACACCTTCTCCGCGATCGGCTCGTAGCCGCCCTCGGCCATCCATGCGCCCTTGAGGTTGCCGCGGCACATGTGCGTCGCCTTGGCCATGCCGGGCGGGCAGGCAGCGAGCACGTCGTTCACGAGCCTCACGTAGCGCGCCGTGAGCGCGTCCGGGTCCTCGCCGCGCGCACTCACATCGGCGCGCGCATGCATGTCGCAGTTGCACGGCAGCGCCGTGTTGTCGAGCTGCAGATAGCTGCAGCCGAGCGCCGCGAGCTCCTTGATCTCGGCCGCGTAGATCGACACCAGGTCGCCGTAGTACAGCTCGATGTCCGGGTACACCTTCTTGTCGACGCTCTTCGGTCCGAGGAAGTAGTGCATCACGTCCGGCGACGGCACGGTGACCTTGGGCAGCCCGCTCTTGACGACGCCCTTCAGGAAGCGGAACTCGTCGGTGGCGATGCCATGCGTGCGCCGCAGCTTCGCCTTGGCGTAGGGCGAAGCGGCGTCGCCCTTTGCGCCCTTTTCGTCGCGGAAGCCGAGCAGCGTGCCCTGGCTCAACCCGAAGCCCTCGACCGCGTCGATGAAGCCCGCCGACCAGCCGCGCCGCCGGAACTCGCCGTCGGTCACCGAGGACAGGCCCGCCTCTTCCTCCATCGCCACCAGCTCGCGAATGCATTCGTCCTGCACTGCGCGCAGCGCCTCGGCCGGCAGCTTGCCGTCGCGCGCCTGCCGTACCGCCGCCATCAGCCGGTCCGGCCTGAGGAAGCTGCCGATGTGCTCGGCGCGGAAAGCGTGCTGCTTGCTTGGGGACATCGGCGGTCTCCGGAATCGAGTCCGCGCGAATATACCGTGTCAGGCGGGAAAGCGCGTCGCGTCGCGGCGCGCCGAAGCGCGGTAACATCGCAGCACGTTTGAGCCATGGCCGATACCGACCGAGAGCCCTGGTCGGTGCGCGAGTCCGATTTCCCCGCCGGGGGATCGCTCGACGCGCGCCTGACCTTCCTGCTGCGCTATGCGATCCTCGCGCCGTCGGCGCGCAATACCCAGCCCTGGCGCTTCAGGATCGCGGGCAGCCGCATCAACCTGCACGCCGACCTGGCGCGCTGGCAGAGCGTCGCCGACCCGAACCAACGTGAACTGCGCGTAGGCTTGGGATGCGCGCTCGAGAACCTGCTGATCGCGGCCGAGCATTTCGGCTTCGGCCACAAGGTCAGCTATTTCGGCCGCGACCAGATCCACTCCCTGGTGGCCACGGTCGACTTGGACGACGCGCACCAGCCGACGCCTTACCGTGCGGCGAGCCTGTTCCCCGCAATCACGCGCCGGCGCACCAGCCATGCGCGCTACCTCTCGCGCGCCGTCTCGGCGAGCGTGCTCGGCAAGCTGCGCGCCTGCGAGTCGGATCTCAAGATCACCCTGCTGCTGACGCAGGACGCAGCGATCAGGCAGGCGGTCGACAAGCTCATGCTGCAGGCCGACGCGCTGCTGCTGGCCGACCCGAAGTACCGCAACGAGCTGGCGGAATGCATCGGCGGCGGCAATTTCGGCGGGCCCTGGTTGCTGTCGACACTTCAGCAGTTCGCCGTGGCACACCTGCGGGTCGAGGGCCTGCTCGCCAAGCGCGATCACGCGGCGCTGATGAGCGCGCCGGTATTCGGCCTGATCAGCGGTCGCCTCGCCGACCCGGAGTTCGAGCTCAAGGCGGGCCAGCTGCTCGAGCGGTTGTATCTGGCGGCGACGGGGGTCGGGCTGTGCCTGCAGCCGGTGAGCCAGCTGCTCGAGGCGGAGATGGTGAAGACCCAGTTCACGCGCCTGTTCGGCGCGGGCGGCATACCGCTGCTGCCGTTCCGGCTCGGTTACGGTGATCTGCCGCCGCAGCCGACGCCGCGACGCGCACTGGACGACGTGCTCGGCTGACTCATTTCTTCTCTTCCAGCGCTGCGGCGCGGGTCGCGAACGCATCCAGATCGCGGTCGAGCTTGAGGCCAGGCGCCGGCTTGAGCTGCGCCGCCGGCGCGGGTGCGGGCGCGAGCGCGCCCCGCGGCGCACTGGTCGCGGCAAATCTGCCGATCGCAATCCCGGCCGCGAGGACCGCGAGCAGCGCCAACGCGAGCAGGGACGCGGCGAGCGCGAGCGGGCCCTTGCGCGGCGCCGTTCGCCGCGCCTGCTGCTGCGGCGGGCCACCGATCGGCGCCTCGCTGTCCAGCGCCGCCAGCGCCGCGTTGGCCTCCTCTTCGGTGCGCGCCTGCGCCGCGCGCCTGAGCTCCAGCTCCGTCACCAGGCGCTCGCGCTCGATGCGCCCCGCTTCGGCCACGGCCTCCATGCGGGCGTGCGCCGCGCGCTGCGCTTCGCGCTCCGCCGCCAGGCGCGCCTGCGCCGCCTCGAGCGCCCGCGCTTCGACTGCAGCGCGCTCGCGCGCTTTGCGTTCGGCTTCCCGCTCGAGCAGGCGCTGCTCTTCCGCCAGGGTCCTGCCGAGGCGGTCCGACTCCAGGCCCGACTCGGCCTCGGCGAGCTCGGTACGGTCTAGCTCCGCCTGCTTGAGATTGTCGAGGATCTTGCTCATCGCCCGTCCCCCGGCTGCGCCGCAAGCATAGCTCAGACCGCGGCGCCGATGCACCAAAGAGCGGTGCGGGACCGCCGGCGGAGGCTACATTCTCGGCTCCCCCGGATGGGCGTGGGTCTTCTCGTAGACCTCCTGACACTTGATGCAGCGCATCGCCGTCGGATAGACGCGCAGCCGCTCCAGGCCGATCTCTCCTTCGCACTCGACGCAGGTGCCGTAGCTGCCGTCGGCGATGCGCCCCAGCGCGGCGTCCAGCTCGCGCACGATGCGCATGTCGCGTGCGACTTCCGCGTTGTCCAGATCGGACAACAAGTCGGCCAGCGCCTCGTCGCCCAGGTCGGTCACGCCGCCCGCCACGTCGGCGTAGCTCTCGTCGCGCGCGCGCGCCACGTCCTCCAGCAAATCGGTGACCAGCTGTTTCCTGCGCTGCGTGATCAACACTTCGAACTCGTTCAACTGCTTGCGGGTCAGGGCCATCTGCGTCCTCCGCCACTGGTGTACAAAGCGATTAGGCGCGACCATGCTGCGGCGGCGCTTGATCGAGGTCAAACATACGCCACGGGTCTAGGAAATCGGGGCCATGCAGGCGACAATCTGCAACACCATGCCAAGAAGACTCGTGCAGGCGAATACACTGGGGCCCGAGTGAAATCCGCCCTTGCGCTAAGCCAGCAGGGCTACCGACGCCTCGCACCCCTGTACGACCTCGTCTTCGGCGCGAGCCTAGCGCCGGGGCGCCGCGCCGCACTCGCGGCGCTCGCCTGCCGCCCCGGCGATCGCGTGCTCGAAGTCTGCGTCGGAACCGGAATGTCGCTGCCGCTTTATCCGCCGCAGGTTCGCGTCACCGGAATCGACGCCTCGCGCGAGATGCTCTCGCGCGCCGCCGCCCGCGTCGCCGCGCGGCGGCTGTCGCAGGTGGAGGGGCTGGTGCGAATGGACGCCGGGCGGCTCGCGTTCGCCGACGCCAGCTTCGACAAGGTGGCGCTGATGTTCGCGCTTTCCGGTCTGCCCGATCCGCTGCGCGCGGTAAGCGAGATGCAGCGCGTCTGCCGCCCCGGCGGAACGATTGTGATCGTGCAGCACTTCCGGACGGCGAGCGTGCTGATGCGCGCATGCGAGCTGGTGCTCGATCCGACCTACCGGCTGATGCGCTACCGCGCCGACATGAATCTCGAGCGTTTCCTCGCCGCCGCAAAGCTCGACGTGGTCGAGACGCGGCGCACCAACCTGTTCGGCTACGCGACGCTGCTTACCTGCGTCAACCGGGCGCCGCAGGTCCGCCTCGAGCCGCACCCAACTGCTGCGCTCGGTCGGCAAAATGAAACTGGAAATCGGGCCGCTTGAGGCCGCCTCGGCCGCCTCACTTCCGTTCGAGATCGTCGAGCGCAAGGGACTCGGGCATCCCGACACGATCTGCGACGCGCTGGCGGAGAACTTGAGCCGGGCCCTATCGCGCGTCTATCTCGAGCGCTTCGGCACGATCCTGCACCACAACGTCGACAAGGCGCTGCTGTGCGGCGGCGCGGCGCGACCGGCGTTCGGCGGCGGCGACGTGACCGAGCCGATCGACATCTACCTCGCCGGGCGCGCGACCGCCAGCTTCGAGGGCGTGACGATTCCGGTCGACGAGATCGCGGTGGAGGAAAGCCGTCGCTGGCTGGGCGAGAACCTGCGCCACCTCGATCCCACGCACCACGTGCGCATCCATCCGCGCGTCCGCCCGACCTCGCCCGATCTTGCCGCGCTTTTCTTGCGCCAGCACGACGCCGCCGCGCCGCTGGCCAACGACACTTCGCTCGGGGTCGGCTTCGCCCCGTTCGACGAGCTGGAAAGCGCCGTTCTCGCGGTCGAGCACAAGCTCAACTCGCGCGATGTCAGGGTGGCGCAACCGGAGATCGGTGAGGACATCAAGGTCATGGGCGTGCGCAGCGGACGCGAGATCGCTCTTACCGTCGCCTGCGCGCTGGTCGGTCGGCACGTCTCGGACATGGACGACTACCGGCGCAAGAAAGCGCATATTCGCGAAATCGCATCCTCGGCGGCCGGTGCCGGCGCCGAAGTCGCCCTCAACGCCGCCGACGGCGACACCGAGGACAGCGTGTATCTCACGGTGACCGGGTTGTCGGCCGAAGCGGGCGACGACGGCCAGGTCGGCCGCGGCAACCGGGTCAACGGCCTGATCACGCCCTACCGCCCGATGAGCCTCGAGGCCGCCGCGGGCAAGAACCCGGTTACCCACGTGGGCAAGCTCTACAACCTGCTCGCCAACCGCATCGCGCGCGCGCTTGTGGCGCAGGTGGACGGCGTGCTGGAGGCCTACTGCTACCTGGTGAGCCGCATCGGGCACCCAGTCACCGAGCCGCAGCTGTTCGACCTGAAGCTGCGGCTCGAAGATCCGGCCGCTCTCGCCGTACTGCGGCCGCGCCTCGAAGAAGTGGCGCGCGGCGAGCTCGCCGGCGTGACGACGCTGTGGCGCGAGCTGCTGGAGGGACCGCAGCAGGTGTGGTGAGTTCCTATGCGGCAGGTGCCCGCACGAGCATGACGGGCATCGGGGCCGTTCGCACGATTTGTTCCGCATCGCTGCCCATGATCAGCCGCTTCAACCCGCGCCGGCCGTGGGTTCCAATGACGATAAGATCGGCGCCCGACTTTTTTGCGTGCCGAACGATCAGGTCCGCCGCGGAGCCAGTCTGCGTTTCGAGCAGGACGGCCGTGCACTTCAATCCATTTCTTCGCACCAGCGCCTCGGCATTGCGCAGCACTTGGCTCCCGCGTTCCCTCAACTCCAGCATCAGGTTCACCATATAAGGCCCCACTTCCGCGCCGCTCACCAACACAGTGTGCTCGTCTACGACGTGCACCAGCTGCAACCTGGTCGCCGTCTCCCCCTTGGCCATGCGGATTGCTTCGCGCAAGCCGCGACTGGAAGCGCGGCTTCCGTCTATCGGCACGAGAATGCGTTTGTAGGTCATGATTTCCTGTCCTTTGGTGTATGCGCTGGTCGATCTGCGCCCGCCGCCATCTTGGCGCCGCCGGCGCGGAACCCGGTTTGATTAAGGTCAATGCCGGCGCCGGCGCCGCGCATATGGTGAATACAGTACCCCGCCCTTGGAAAGTCCGCCCACCATGCAAATCCCCCTCCAGATTACCGTGCGCCACATGGCGCCCTCCGACGCGCTCGAGGCGCGCATCCGCGACCAGGCTGCCAAGCTCGAGGAGTTCCACCCCCACCTGGTCAGCTGCCGGGTCACGGTCGAGGAGATCGCGCGCCATCAGCAGCAGGGCCGGCAGTTCCGGGTGAGCATCGAAGCGCGTGTGCCCGGTCAAGAACTGGTTGCCAACCGCGACAATCACGAGGACGTCTACGTCGCGCTGCGAGACGCCTTCGACGCGCTGGCGCGCCAGCTCGAGGACGAAGTGCGCGTCAAGCGCGGCGACGTCAAGTCGCACAAACCATCGTAGGGGTCGATCATGAAACAGGATCAAGGCGGTTTCCGCGTGCTGCGCAGGGACGAGTTGCGCGAAGAACTGGTGCACGATACGTACAAGGCAAAGGGCAAGCTGCCCGAGCCCACGCGCTGCCCCGATTGCGGCGCGACCTACCATCGCGGGCGCTGGACCTGGGAGCCCGCGCCCGCCGACGCGCACGAGCAGATCTGCCCGGCCTGCCACCGCGCGCGTGACAAGTTCCCCGCCGGCTTCGTGTCCCTCGGCGGCAAGCTGTTCGCCGCCCACCGCGACGAGATCATGAGCCTGGCGCGGCACTGCGAAACGAACGAAAAGGCGCGCCATCCGCTCGAGCGCATCATGGCGATCGAGAACAGCGCGCAAGGCGTGCTGATCACCACCACCGGCACGCACCTCGCGCGCGAAATCGCCGAGCACGTTCACAACGCCTACAAGGGCGGCCTCGAATTCCACTACAACAAGGAAGAAAATCTTCTGCGCGCCACGTGGCGCGATTGAAGGCCGAAAAGCGCCATGAACACAAGCTTGCGTATCCTCACTATCGGTCTTTGCGGCGCGCTCCTTACCGCTGCGGGCTGCCTGTGGTCCGCCGCGGCTGCCGCGCAGGAGAAACCCACCGTCGATCCGGAAGTCGCAAGGCCGGGGCCCGCACCGGGCCGCACGGTAAAGCCCAGCGAGCCCGTCGCCGCAGGCGGGACGCCGTTCCGGGCCGGGTCGTTCCTGGTCTACCCCGAGATCGACGCCACCTGGATGTACGACGACAACGTGTACTACTCGAACGACAACCCGGTTAGCGACCATGCCTGGGTCTATTCCCCCGCGCTTTGGGTGCAGTCCGATTGGACCCAGCACATGCTGAACTTCTCGGCCGCATGGGACAGCACCCGCTACCAGCGCTACCGCAACGAGGACTCGGACGACTGGCGCGTCAGCGGCGAAGGGCGCTACGACTTCAACGCCAACACCAACGTCTACGGCGGCGCGCGCTTCTCGCAGGATCACGAGGACCGCGAGTCGCCGGACGACAGAAACGGCGTCACCCCCACCAAGTACTACCAGCGACGTTATTACGGCGGCTTCTTCCGCCAGACGGGTCGCTTCTCGTTGCGCATCGCCGGCACCGCGCTCCACTTGAACTACGACGACGTCAACTTCGTCACCGGCGGCGGCGCGATCAACATCATCAACAACGACGACCGCGACCGCTGGCAGTACACCGGTGGCGTGCGGCTGGGCTACGAGCTCTCGCCCCGCCTCGAGCCCTACCTACAGATCGCGCTCGACAACCGGCGCTACGACGACGCGCTCGATGATCTGGGCTACCAGCGCGACTCGGACGGCAGGCGTTACCTGGCAGGGATCCGCTGGAACGTCCCGCGCACACTAAAGCTCGACGCTTTCGCCGGGCGGCTGAAGCAGGACTACGCCGACCCGCGCTTTAACGACGTCAGCGCGCCAGTCGCCGGCGTGGCGCTGCAGTGGGCCGTCGGCGAGCGAACGGTCTTCTCCGCATACCTCGACCGTACGATCGAGGAGACCACGGTGACCTACACGCCGACTCCGGGCAACGTGCTGGTGTCGTCGAGCTACGTCAATACCTACGTCGCGGCGGGCATCGAGCACCGCTTTAGCGACAAGCTCTCGGGGCGCGCCAACGGCTCCGTCTCGCGCGTCGCCTACGAGGGGTTCGACCGCACCGACGACTACAAGGGCGGCAACATCGGCCTCGTCTACCGCCTGCATCGCAACCTGTTCCTCGATCTGAACCTCGCCGCGCGCAAGCTGGACTCGAGCCTGCCGAGCGAGAACTTCACCAAGCGCATGGTGTTCGTCCGCATCGCGGTTCCCTTCGCGCACTGAGCGCGCGCGGGCGCAGCGCGCGCCCGCCATTTCGCTTCGCGCAGTTGAATTTCAAATGCTGGATCGAACGGCTGGATTCATCCCCCGCTTGATCCTGATCAAAATGTCAGCTTGACGTTAGTGTACGTTAAGTGCATGAATTTACTAAATAAATAATTGACGAAGCGAATCCCATATATATAAGCGTTTCATAAACTTATCGGGTTTTTCTCTGTCTATTCTGTAAGGCTAGTCGCAAGGGTCGTCCCAACACGGTGCAACAAGAGCAACCAAGTTCAGCAGTCGTCAGTCCCCAATAAAGGAACCACATCATGTCTGCCAAACTCCACAATTTGCGTCCGATCGCCCTCGCAACGGTTGCAGCATTTGGCCTCGCGATCGCCGTGACAAGCGTAACTCCCGGCTGGCTTGGGCCCATCTCGTCCGCCCAGGCGCAGGACGACGGCGTACCGAAGGGACAGGGCGGGCCCACCGGCGAGCACGGTCAGCGCGGCAGCAAGACGCCGTCCGATGTCGGCGGGCGCGGCCAAGGCCAGGGCGGCCCGAGCGGCGACAGCGACGCGAAGGGCCCGCGCTACGGCGGTGAAGGCTCCAAGCCGGCCGCCGGAACACAGGGTGGCAAGCCTGTCTGGGCGCAGGAAGGTGTGCCGTCCGACCTCGAGCTCGGGCGCCTGAGCGTGGTGCGCGCGCCCTCGCACGTGATAGACCAGTCGCTCGCGTCGGCGCTGGCCGCGTTACAGCCCGCGTTTTACGACCAAGTGGTCGCAATTGCGAACAACACGTCGCTCAGCGAGGCGGACAAGATTGCCGCACTGCAGGCGCTGGTGAAGGACAACTTTGACAGCACAACCGTAGTGCGCATCGACTCGCCGCTCGAGAATCTCGGCCTGTACAAGGATCTGATTACCGACGGCAAGATCGTCGCGACCGCGGCAACCTATGACACCACGGGTTCGGTCAACGAGGCAGTGCTGCTGGCGGCGGTGTTCATCGGCAGCGCGTCCGACAAGACGATCCCGGTGAGCACGGCTACCGTCGACGCGGTGACCACGATCATGCAGCTCACCCTGCCGGCCGGGGTGACGTCCGACGCGATCGCGAGCTATGCGGAAGCGGTCCGCCAGGCGATCGCCGACGCGCACGGCTAAGCAGCCGCAAGGGGTGCCGGGCGGACGATCGCCCGGCACCGCATCACCCAAGTCTCGAACAGAAACAGCGCACAAAATGAAAACGGTAACGAAGCACACCACGACGGCAGTCGCGGCGGCGGTCATCGCGATCGGCGGCGCTTCGCTCGCGCTCGAACGCGGGGCAGGCTTGGCTTTTCCAGGCTGGATCACGGCGGCGTACGCGCAGGAGCACACCGGCGGGCCCGGTGGCAGCGGCAGCGGTGGCGGCGGCGAAAGCGGCGGCCATGAAACCGGCGGCCATGAAACCGGCGGCGAAAGCAGCGCCCACGCTAGCGGCGGCGGGGGCGGCCACGGTAGCGGCGGCGAGGGCGCTAAGGGTCACGGCACGCGCTACCAACACCAGGGCCACGGCTCCGGACGCCACGGCAATACCGCGTCGCATGAATCGGGGGGCGATCGATTCGGCGGCGGCAGCGGTCTGCGCGGCAACGCCCAGGTGCCGGAAGGCGTCGGGCGCTACGGCGCAGGCATATCGGCTTCCGCCAGCAGCGACCTCGGGCGCTTCCGCTACTGGGGCGGCTGGACGCTGCCAAGCGACCCGGACGAACCGAGCATCGTCGAGACAATCACTACCGCGACGCTGACGCCTGGGCCGGGCGGTGGCCCGTCGGTCAACGTCCGCAGTACGCTCGTCGATTCGCCCCGTTGCGAAGGCGTCGCGCCAGACATGCCGGCGGCGCAGCAGCTGGGCGGCGGCAACCTGCTACGGCTGAACGAGGCGCGCGCGCTGGTCGATCCGTCGCTCGCGGTGAGCGGCAAGATCGCCTCGCCCTACATCATGGCCAACCTGCAAGAGCAGCTGGTCAGGGGGACGCCGAGCGCCGAGCTCGCGGGCACCTACCTCGGGTTGGTGGCGAAAGCCCCGGTGACCGAGGAAACGGTGAAGAAGGTCGGGTTCCAGCTCTGCGCGCGCATCAGCGACGCCCAAGCGAAGGAGATCGCCCAGGTTGCCGAACAGCAGCGTACCGCGCTGGTCTCCGCCGGCGCGAACGCAGGCACGGGAGCCGAACATGCAAAACCTCGCTAGGCGACGCTTCGCGGCGGCGCTGGTCGCCGCCGCAGTCGCGATTGCATTCGATGCCGGCGCGCAGGGCAGGAACGGCGGTTCGACCGGCCCGTCGGCCGGGACGCTCGGCGGCGACGTGAGTGGCGCGGTCAACCGCGGCGGCGCGGGCGGCGTCAGCAATCCGAGCCCGGGCGGCGAGCCGGCGTCGGTCGGCGGCCCCCAGCAGAGCAGCGGTCCGCAGGGCACCGAGACGTCGCGTCCCGGGTACATGGGCGGGCGCGAAACGACTCCGGTCACCCCGCCTCCCCTGCCGCCCGGAACGACGATCACCACGCTGGTGGGGACCCGGTTCGGCGACTGCGCGGCGCGCGCCGCAAGTGCCAACATGGATCGGATCGGCACGGTGGCGCAGTACCTGTCGCACCCCGCACAGGCACACGCAAGCTCGACCGCGCGCTACCTGCTGGCGGATCTGCAGGAAGAACTGGCGAAGCCGCAGCCCGACCTGACCCTCGCCGGCACCTATCTCGGCATCGCCTCGGCCATGCCGGTGACGCCGGCGCTGGTCGCGGACGTAAGCAACTCGCTGTGCGCCTCCGTTTCGGAGCACGCCGCGCAGACGATCGCGCGCGTCGCCGAGGCGCAGCGGGGCAAGCTGACACGCGGCCGCTAGGCCCCGATTTCTGAATCGCGAGCTGGAGCGCATCATGAGCAAGCACAAATCGTTTGCCGCGGTCGTCGTGGCCGCGGCGCTTTCGTTCCCGTTTCTTTCGCTGGCGCAGGATCGCGATCAGACGCGCGACCAGCTGCGGGACCAGACGGAAAGCAACGTCTACGGCTGGCAGCTGATGACGCAGCAGGAACGCGCCGAATATCGCGCGCGCATGCGCAATCTGCGCACGGCGCAGGAGCGCGAGCAGTTCCGCCTCGAGCACCACGAGCGCATGCAGGAGCGCGCCCGCGCGCGCGGCATCACTCTGCCCGACGAGCCGCCCGCGCGCGGCGGGCGCGGCATGGGGCCCGGCGGACAGGGCATGGGACCGGGCGGCGGAGGCGGCGGGCCCGGCGGCGGCCCGGGCGGACGCTGACGTTCCGGCGGCGCGCTAGACTACGTGCATGCCGGAGCCGTCCGGCGCACGGAGGACGGAGGACTCGCCGCATGACCGAACGTCGGCGCCACAGCATCAAGGCCTACAGCAACCAGGCATTCCTCAACAGCAAGGATGCGCGCTCGCTGCGCATCCTTGCCGAGTACCTCGAGCCCAAGAGCCGCTTCGAGTACCACAAGGTAGACGACACCATCGTCTTCATGGGCTCGGCGCGCATCAAACCGCGCGAGCAGGCGGAGGCCGAGCTGCGGCAGGCGCAGCTTGGGGAGGGCGACCCCGCGCGCGCCCAGGCCGCGCTGCGCATGTCCGAGTACTACGAGGCGGCGCGCGAGCTCGCGTTCCGGCTCACCGGATGGTCCAAGGGGCTCGACTCGAAGGAGCGCCGCTTCGTGGTCTGCACCGGCGGCGGCCCGGGGATCATGGAAGCCGCCAACCGCGGTGCCGCCGACGCGCGCGGAATGAACGTCGGCTTGACGATTTCGATCCCGATCGAGGAGTTCGACAACCGCTACGTGACGCGCGAGCTCGCGTTCCACTTCCACTACTTCTTCATGCGCAAGTTCTGGTTCACCTACCTCGCCAAGGCGGTGATCGTGTTCCCCGGCGGCTACGGCACGCTGGACGAGCTGTTCGAGCTGCTGACGCTGGTGCAGACGCGCAAGATGACCAAGCCGCTGCCGATCGTGCTTTTCGGCACGCGCTACTGGCGCGAGGTGATCAACTTCGACGCCCTGGTCGAGCACGGGACGATCGACGCAAAGGACATCGAGCTCGTGCACCGCACGGACTCGGTGGACGAGGCCTACGAGTGGGTCGTCGCGCGCCTGAGCGAAGGCGCGATCGACCAGCCGGGGGCGATGCTGTAGATGCGAACGGAACCGGACCCGCTGGCGCGCAGGATCGCGGTCCTGCTGGTCGTGAAGCTCCTCGCGCTCGCCGTGCTCTGGTTCGCGTTCTTCCGCGCGCCGGTCCCCGCCGAGCCCGCGCGCCTGTTCCAGTCCGACGCCAATCATGTTGGGGAGACCTCGCAATGATCAGTGAAACCGTAGTCGGTCTTTCGCGCCTGCAGTTCGCGGCTACCGCGATGTACCACTTCCTGTTCGTGCCCCTGACCCTGGGACTGTCCTTCATCCTCGCGATCATGGAATCGGTCTACGTCATGACCGGGCGCC
Source organism: uncultured beta proteobacterium (assembly GCA_963811085.1). GTDB lineage: Bacteria > Pseudomonadota > Gammaproteobacteria > Burkholderiales > SG8-39 > DAHVFK01. Next base: position 126,652 of record CAWEPV010000010.1, read on the forward strand.
AGATCTACAAGGACATGACGCGCTTCTGGGGAAAGCTGTTCGGCATCAACTTCGCCATGGGCGTGGCGACCGGCATCACGATGGAATTCCAGTTTGGCACCAACTGGGCCTACTACTCGCACTACGTGGGCGACATCTTCGGCGCCCCGCTGGCGATCGAGGGACTGATGGCATTCTTCCTCGAATCGACTTTCGTCGGCCTGTTCTTCTTCGGCTGGGACCGCCTGACCAAGGTGCAGCACCTGGTGGTGACCTGGCTGGTGGCGGTCGGCTCGAGTCTTTCGGCGCTATGGATCCTGATCGCCAACGGCTGGATGCAGAACCCGGTGGGAGCGGTCTTCAATCCGGAAACGATGCGCATGGAGCTCTCCAGCTTCGGCGCGCTGATCTTCAATCCCGTGGCACAGGTGAAGTTCGTCCACACCGTGGCCTCGGGTTATGTCACCGGCTCGCTGTTCGTGCTTGGCATTAGCGCCTGGTACATGCTCAAGCACCATGACCTTCCTTTCGCGCGCCGCTCGTTCGCCGTCGCCGCGGGCTTCGGCCTGGCGTCGGTGCTGTCGGTGATCGTTCTGGGCGACGAGTCCGGGTACACGCTCGGCGACGTGCAGAAAGTCAAGCTCGCCGCGATCGAGGCCGAGTGGGACACCGCCCCGCCGCCCGCTTCGTTCACGCTGGTCGGCATTCCGGACCAGGACAAGATGGAAACGCACGCCGCGATTCGGATTCCCTGGGCCCTGGGCCTTATCGCGACGCGCTCGACCGACCAGAGGGTTACCGGCATCAAGGACCTCATTGCCGAGCACGAACGGCGCATCCGCTCGGGGATGCTTGCCTACGACGCGCTCACGAAGCTGCGTCAGGGCGACGACCAGCGAGACGACGCGCGCCGCGTTCACGGCGCACCGCCGCGATCTGGGCTACGCGCTGCTGCTCAAGCGCTACACCGGCAACGTGACCGCCGCAAGCGATGCGCAGATCAAGCAGGCGGCGCACGACAGCATTCCCAGGGTCGCGCCGCTGTTCCCGAGCTTTCGTGTGATGGTCGGCCTGGGCTTCTGGATGCTGTTCCTGTTCGCCGCCGCT
>CAWEPV010000011.1:0-862500 GCA_963811085.1 uncultured beta proteobacterium
TGATGCGGCCGATCTCGGTTTCCGCCGCACCGATCCCCTCACAGCTTGCGCGTGGTGTCGGTCCACAGGGCCGCGTAGCTCAGGGCGCCCGCCAGGTACATGTTCTGGGTCGTCTGTTCGGCGAAGGCCCCGATGTGGAAGCTGTTGACGTTGCCGTTCGTCGATAGACGGTCGACGGACAGCTTGGAGACGGCGCCGCCGATGCCTGCGCCGAAGACCAGGCCGCTGTCAGAGCGGAAGTCCCACCCGCCGGCGACGCCGCGGGTCTCGCGCCTGATCGTTGAGCTTGCCGAACGCCGGCTGGCCATCCAGTGTGGCGCCGGATGCCAGGCCCGTCGCCCAGGCGTGCCGTGGCCCGTCGCCGTCCGAGCGGGCGCCGCCGGAACCTTCGACGCCGACGCCGACACCGCCGAAGGCGAGCGCCTCGCGCATCATGGCGCCGGTGAACAGATCGCCCGCGCTAAGGGCGGTGTCCTCGTTGCCGGCGACCCCTTCGCCCGAGAGCAGGCTGAGCGCTGTGGGAATCCCCGTGCTCGGAACGTAGAACATGCCAGTGATGAAACCGCCGCCGGCGTTGAACGCCTGGCTCAGGGTCGCAGCCCGACTGCCATCTTAATTTGGTCATAGACCCTGGGTGATCGGGCGAGGACCGAGGGCGAGATCCAGTTGCACGCTGCCGGCGCCGTAGGACAGGGCCGAGGAGATGAACGCCGGCTCGCCCAAGGTCTGCAGCGCTCGAAGGCTCCCGTCACGCCTCCCGCGGCATCGAGCACTGTGTAGCTGGGGACGAGTCGGGCGCCCTGAAAGGCTGCGGTGAGCGTCCCGTGCAGGTTCGCCGTCCCGCTCACGTTGAGCAGATCCGCGGCGGCGTCTTGGATTTCGACGAAGTATTGGCTGCCGGCCGCGAAGGTGAGGTCGCCGTTGACGGTGAGCACGCCCACCGAGTGGCCGGGAGACACGATCCCGCCGGAGTTCACTGTCGTTGGACCCACCTGCCCGGCGCCGCTCAGCGTCCCGCCGGCGTTGACGAACACGTTCGAGATGATAGAGCCATCGATCGCCAGAGCGCCGCCGTCGATGTTGGTCGCGCCGGTGTAGGTGCTGTTGGCGGTCAGGATCGTTTCGCCCGAGCCGATCTGCAGCACCCCGCCCGTTCCTGAGATGACGCCGTCGAAGCCTTGCTGTCCGACCGGTCGAAGGCGAGCGTCGCATTGTCGGTCACGTCGCCCACGATCGAGCCGGCGGCTCCGCCCGCGCCGATCTGCAGCACGCCGCCCGAGAGGGTGGTGCCGCCGGTGTAGGTCGCGTCCCCATCGATCACGAGGGTTCCCGTCCCGTACTTGATCAGTGGCCGGTTGGCGCTGGTCCCGTCGGTCAGGAACGAGGCGTCCGGCATGGAGTCGTTGTTCGCCAGGCTAAACTGCAGGACCGTGGCCTGCGGGAAGTAGCTGGTGACGTTCTAGAGCACCCAGGCGCCGCGTCCGATCGAGCTCTTGCCGCCAGCACGTCGACCAGCGGGTTGTAGTTGAGCCGGTAGACGATGGCGTTGGGCAAGCTGTGGCCGAACGCTCGCCAGTTCGAAAGCAGTCCGTTGGTGTTGCTGTCGGCGACGGTGATCGGGCTCTGCGAGCTCGAGATCACGCAGCCGTTCGGATCGCTGGTGCAGGTCAAGGGCTCGTTGAGCCCGCCCATGAGACAGCGTTCACGCCGTTGCTCGAAATGAATTCGGTGCTGGTCGGCCGGACGAACCCAGTGGGTAGGTCGGCCGTCAGATTGGAACGTGGCGCCCTGTCGGTCGTCCCGTAGAGGGAGAAGCTGTCCGCCACGAAAAACCGGTGGAGAAGCGGGCGTCGAAGACGAGCGAGGTCGGACGCGCCGCGGCGGGCAGCGGGCTCAGAGAGCCAGGCGCGCCGCAGCGCTGAAGTAGACCTGGTTGGCGCGCGTACCGCCACGATGGCGTCGAGGTCGCCCCGCGCGCCGTAGGCGATGGCGAGGATGGCGGCGAGGGCGCTGCCGGGGTCGGTCAGGGTCAGGTTGACGGACGGCGCGCTGGGCGTCTTGGCCGGTTAGAGGACCCGTGTGACATAGAGGTCGATGCCACCAGGGCGTACTGGAAGGATCGACCTTGTTCAGTACGAATGGGCTCAGGAAAGGCCCGTAGACTTCGGAGCTACAGTCGTGAAGTCGGAGTAGACCGGTGCGCCGGTCGCGTAGCTCGGCCCGGACGGACTGACCAGGTCGCCGTTGGAGTCCAGCACGTTGCGCTGGAGGCCGCCCAGGCACTGCGAGCTGGTGTAGATCGCGCCGAAGCCGGTCACGCGCGACTTGACGCGGCGTTCTATCGTCGCCACCGCCGACCGCTATGAACGAGTGCGAACGGGGCGCGGACTGGATGGACCAGCCGTTGTCCTGGGCCGAGACCACCAGGCGCTTGCTGGCGCCGTCGTAGGCCACCGCATAGGGCCCGAACACCGCGAGGTTGCCTCAGCCCGCTCCAGCCGCCGTTCGAACCCTGCGGATCGGTGTGCGCGTAGACACCGCCGTTGGTGGTGATGATAGCCGCCCGTTGGCGTCGAAGACGAGCGCTCGCGAGTCGGGGTGGACCGTGAGCCGTTGTTCGTGTTGACCGGGCCGGTCCGATGTCCGTGAGGTCGGTGATGGTCTGGTCGCTGGCGCCACCGGAAGGCAGCCACCGCGTAGAGGCCGGTGAAGAAGTTGTAGTCGCCCAAGACGTAGACCAGGTCTGGTCGTCGGGTCCACGGCGACGACAAGTTTGCGGGCGGTGCCCGGGGTGGTGGACGGCACGGGCAGCGATGACCAGGTCGAGCCGGAGTCCTTGGACAGGAACAGGCCGAGGTTACGCTGGTTCAGATCCACCACGACGATGACAACAGCGCCGCTCGATCCGAGCGCAATCTTGATGAGGGTCTGCGAGCCCGATTGGATGCAAATCTGCCACTGTTGGAGGCGCTGAACAGCTGGGTCCAGTGGGCGCCGGTGTCGTCGCTGACATAGACCCCGGTCGAGGCGAAGGACGATCCGTCCGGGGCGGTGGCCGCCGCGTAGAGCCGGTTGGGGTTGTTGGGGTCGCCCACGATAGTAGCCGACCGGTCCGGACAGAAGGCCCGAAGCGGCCGCGCCCGAGACTACGGTGAAAAAAAGCTTTTCGTCTGCTGTCGGTGGAACGATAGAGCCCCCTGTCGCCCGTGGAGTCGGGCGGGCTCAACCGGTTGACGATCTCATCAGTGCCCGCGAGGATGGTCTGGCCGCGAATGGCATCGGCCGCCGCCGTCTGGCCGGCGAGGTCGGTCGTCCCCAGCGCGCTCCAGGTTTGCCCGCCGTCGGTGGAGAGGAGCAGTCCTGTGCGATCCCCGCCGCGGCCGCCGATACTCCCCCCGTTGTAGGTGGCGAAGCGGCCGTTGGAGCTGATTCCCACGCCGCCGAGGATCGTCCGGCCAAGGAATCGGTCGGATCGAACGCCAGGCTGGCGATCGACAAGGACGCCTGGTGGTCGCTCAAGGGTGTCCAGTGCGTCCCACCATCCGTCGTCTTCCGATGCCGCCGTTCACCGACCCGGCGTAGAGAATGTTGGCGTTGTTCGGGTCGGCGATGACCGCCTCGATCGCGCCGGTGGCGGTTCCGCTGTCCGGCGGCTCGTCGTTGCTGCCGACCGCATCGAAGGTCCTGTTGGCCGGCCCCGGCCCTTGCGACTGGAACACCTGGGCCATGGCGCAGACGGGCAGGACCACGGCCAGCAGAACGCCCGCGAAGAGCGCACGATTCAGCTTCGACGACATCTTGTGCCTCGTAGGTGCAAACCAAAAGGGTCAGAGTCGTTTGATTTTTCCCAACCAGCCACATCAACTTCATCATCACTTATTCCACTTTCAATCGAGTCTGACCCTTTTGGTTCTTTGAACACGTTGTCAGTGCTTTCGATGTTGTCCATGACATTAAGCCTGTTTCAGTCAGGGGTGGACATCAGCGTAATCGCGCTGTGGCTGGGTAAGCGAGCAAGTCTGATTATTACTTCTTAAACGCGACTAACGGTTGAGCTAAATTGGATTCCAGCGTTCAATTCTTGGTCAAATACGCCTGGATCCTCTGCGCCACGTTCGCCTTAAGGTTTTCGTAGAACAGCGAATAGTCCCAAGGGTGATAAACGCCTACAGGAAAACTGGACGTCGACGAACGCACAAGTTGAGGATCTTTCGGTTTCACTACCAGGCCAAAGTCCTGCACTTGGGCAGAGGCGAAGCTAGGATAGGTTCTTGTTGTCCCGTCATCCGGGAAAAAGGCAGACCCAGATTCAGCTCACTGCTCGCCAACTTGTTGTCGGTAGTCCAGGAAGAGGATTGACCACCACGGCGCCGGGCTTGATAGTTGGCGCCTTGGACTGCATGCCCGCGGCCACAGTGTTATAAGTGATAAAGCATCGCGTCTGCCTGGCGTTTTGGCAAATTTCGATATTTGGATTCTTTTTCAGATCATCCCCGGTAATCAACCACCCGATCAAATAGGCGGCCACCATCCGTGTTTCCACGCCTAGACTTCCCCATTTCTCTACAGCGAGATCGGTCAGCAAATCGATCCTTGGCTATGCGCTGCGAGAATAAATGGCCGGCCCCGGTTGTAATGCTTCAGATAGTATTGCAGCGCGTGCCAGACATCCTCCTTCGGATATTGCATCAGTCTGTCTTTTTGGTCCTCCGGCAGGCTCAAGCCGGCCATATTCATCTGACGATAAAGGGGCGCATACACATTGGCCTGCTGACTAAAGACACTAGCCTGGTAGCGCAGGGTACGTTGCGCAGCCTGTTGCAATTCCTTATCGCGAATATCCATCAGCCATCCTGTTTTCTTGTGGAAAACAGTCGGGTAGACCCAGAAAACATCCACGTCGTAGGCGTTCGGATCGGCCGGCAACGCCAGCCAGCTATTCGTTTGCGAATAGTCAATTGCGGGGGGCGCATCTGCTGGAACAAAGGGTGAACGGAAATCTTTGCTCCAAACCGGCAAAGTCACAAGCATCAACAATGCGGAAAGCATTGATGCGATAACTCTCTTATTCATTGGAATATCCTAAACTTGAATAAGTGGGGAAAAACGCGATCTTAAGAACGACGCAGAATAATGAAATCTTATTCTCCCGATCCGTTGGTAGTGCAGAAGGTCAGAAACTCACTCTCCTGCATCGGCTTGGCAATGAAATACCCTTGCGCCAGATCGCAGCCCACAGCCAGAAGCACATCCCAGTCTGCCTGCGTTTCCACGCCCTCGGCAACGCTTGTGATGTTCAGGCGGCGCGCCATTTCGACGCTGGACTCGACGATGGCGCGCGCCGAAGGATTAGCCCCGCAGCCCGTCACGAAGCCCTGGTCGATCTTGAGCTCGGTGAACGGCGCACGCGTCAATTGGCGCAAACTGGAGAAACCCGTTCCATAGTCGTCAACCGAAAGGCCGAAACCCCGCATGCGCAAGCGGGTGAGGTTTTCCAGCGCGGGCGCAACCTCGGTCATGGCGGCGGTTTCGGTGATTTCGAGAATCATGTAATGCGGATCGAACCCGGCCGAGCGAACGATCTCGGTGATGCGGTCGGCCAGCTTCGTATCGGCCAACGAGACGAGCGAGAGGTTCACCGAAACCGTCAATTCCATTTCGCGCTCGCGCCAGGTGCGGCATGCGAGCGCCGCCTTCTGCAGCATCACCAGCGTAAGTTCGTCGATCTTTCCGCTGTGCTCCAGTGGCGCAATGAACGCATTGGGGCCGACCAGGCCGTGCTCCGGATGGCGCCAGCGGGCCAGCGCTTCCGCGCCCAAGACCTTCCCCGTCGCCAGCGCCACCTTGGGCTGGAAGAACGGCTCAAACTGTTTCTCCTGCACTCCGTGAAGAATCTGCTCGAGACTGAAGACCGGGGCGTCGGCGGATACGCGCGCGGACTGCAGCTTGGGCAGTTCGTGCAACGCGATCAGCGTTTCGAGGCCTTTGAGCGTCACCGGTTTCTCGATTAAGCCGAGCAGGCGCACGCCGTACGCCCGCGCCATTTTCTTAACCGAATTCAGCAGCGGGAGTTCCTGCACGCTGGCGATGATGACCGAGACGGCACTGTTCGCCTGACCCAAATGCCGCATGAACTCCATGCCGTCCATTTCCGGCATGTCCAGATCGCACACCACCAGGTCCACCAGCGCAGCTTCTCGTATCGTCTCCAGCGCCTGCTTGCCGTTGCCGGCCTCCAGCACCTCCCGGGCGCCCAGAGATCGCAGCATGCGCACCACGGTCCGGCGCTGGAAATCGTCGTCCTCAACGACCAGCGTGATCAAGCCATTGGCTACGTTCATTCTTGCTTCTCGTTTGCGCCGGTCGTTTCGCCAATATGCGCTTCAAGCCGTTCCAGCGCCCGGCGCATCGCCGCCTGCGCCGTCCCCGCGTCCTCTGTGCTGCCCTGGCGCGCGGCACGCTCCATGGATTCACACGCCGCCGCCAGATCGCCTGCGCCCACCATCCGGCTCGAGCCTTTCATTCGATGGACGATGCGCGCGCAAGCCGGAAGGTCCTGCATGCTCAGCGCCGAGCGCAGTCCGGCGAAATCGGATCGGATCTGGGTCATGAAATCCAGCAGGATCTCCGCCCGCTCGGTGGCGCTTATGCCAATCTTGTCGAGTTCCGCAAAATCGATGGGCGCGATCAGCGCGGCGTCCGATCCCGTATCTGCGGCCTCATCGCGGCCGGCTGTCGCCATCGCGGCGGGCGGCAGCCACTTCAACAGTATCGCCTTCAATACGGCCAGCTCGGCCGGCTTGGTCAGAATATCGTCCATGCCCGCGGCGTGACACAGCGCCGCCGCGGCGGGGAGCGCATTGGCGGTCCAGGCGATGATGGGTGTTCGCGGCCGGCCGTCCTTCGCTTCGATCTCGCGCACGGCCCGCGAGAAAGCATAGCCGTCCATCTGCGGCATGTTGCAGTCGGTGACGACCAGGTCGATACCGCCGGCCTGCCACAGCGTAAGCGCCTCCCGGCCATCCACGGCCGTCTGCACGCGCAGCCCCAGCGCCGCGATCTGGCGCGCCAGCAACTTGCGATTGGTCGGGTGATCGTCCACCGCCAGCACCAGCGGGCCTGCGCCGCGCGCGCCAGCCGCGATTATCGGTGCGACCGCTGACGCGGCCTCGTGCGTTGGTTCGGCCAGCGCGGCTTCGGCGATCGGTAGCGTGAACGTCACACTCATCGTGGTGCCCTCGCCCGGCGCGCTTTTCACCGCGATGGTGCCGCCCATCATCTCCGCCAGTCGGCGGCTGATCGATAAGCCGAGGCCGGTTCCGCCATACAGGTGCGCGGTGACCGCGCCTGCCTGCTCGAACGGCTGAAACAACCGCTGTTGCGCGTCCGGCTCGATGCCGATGCCGGTGTCCTTCACCGACAAGCACACGGTGTCGGCGCCGCCCTCCCGCCCGAGCAACTCTGCCCGGACTTCGACGTACCCATTGGCGGTGAACTTGAGTGCGTTGCTGACGAAGTTGTTGAGGATCTGCGATACCCGCAGCGGATCGGCCAGCAGTGACGGACTGATGCGAGGGTCCACGCTCTGCTTCAGCGTGAGATCATTGGCGCTCGCCACCGCCTGATAGGTATTCAACACTCGACGCAGGAGTTGCGCGATGGACACGGGCTCCAACCGGATTTCGAGCTTCCCCGCCTCCATTTTCTCGTGGTCCAGAACATCGTCGATGATGCGAGCCAGACCGCGCCCCGAATCCCGCGCGATCTGCAGCGAGTCGCGCTGCTCGCCGTCGAGCCGCGACAGGCCGAGCAACTCCAGCATGCCAAGCAATCCGTTGAGCGGCGTGCGGATCTCGTGGCTCATGGTGGCAAGAAATTCGCTTTTCGCCAGGGCCAGGCGTTCGGCCGACTCGCGCGCTTCGTCCAGTGACGTTCGCATCGAGAAATCCTTGCGCAGGACGTACTCGCGCCACCAACCGATGCCTGCCGACAGCATGAACAGCGTGACTACGTGATAGGACCAGTAGGCGAACTCGCCGGCCGAGTGGTCCGCGTGAGCCCACATCGCCAATTCGAACGCAACCAGGATCAGCAGGCCGGACGCGAGCGCGTAGCGGAACTGGACGCCGAGGATGACGAAGCAGTAGAACTCCAGGAAGGTGAAATTGAGGATGCCCACCCACGATTTGAGACCCGTTCCGCCTTCGGCGTCGATGAGGAGCAGGACCCAGAACAGGGAAAACGACATGGCAACGATGAAGCCGGCCATCACGGATTGCCAGTGCCTTCTCGCGAAACGCGTGAAGGAATAGGCCAGCCCCACGCCGAGCACGGGCAGGCAGATTTCGAGTCGTAGAAAATTCGCCGACACGTCCGGATAGGCGATGTAATCGACAAGAAAATCGCCGAACACCAGCAACAGGCCCATCGCGAGGCTGGCCTGCGCGTAGCGATAGTAGAACTCGACGTAGTGGTCGACAAACCGCTTTTCGTACTCCGCGGGGACGAACGCAAGCATCGCCCGCAGTTCGAGCCGTGCCGGGATGGTCTTGTCCATTTACGTGTGGGCGGTGTCGCGCAACAGCAATTCGTCGATCCCCAATCGCCAGCCGAACACGTATTCGCCGAAGGTGACGAGGCCCAGCGCGGCAAGGGCCAGCGTCCGCGCGTTTACGGTGACGGTCTGTGCGTTAGGTCACATAAATCGCCGTCGCGCTCGGGCGCTACCCGAGCAGGATCGAAGGCGGTATCCTCTACGCCGAGTGGGGAGGACGGCCAGGCCGGTACCAATATCCTCCGATCCATTATCGACGCCTCTGGTATGAGCATCGCCCAACCCATAATTAAGCCCGCCGCCGGCCTGCGCTCGAAGCGCCATCGCGGCGACGACTTCGCCGCGGTGCAGGAGGTCTTCCACAGCCGCGGCTGGACCGACGGCCTGCCGGTGGTTCCGCCGACGCCGCCGCTGGTGAGTGCCTGCCTCGAGTGGGCGCTGATGCCGCCCGAGCAGCTCGTCGGCATCGAGCCGGTGCGAAGCCGCCCGATCACCGCCGAGAAGCTCGCCGTCAACGCGGTGATGGCGGGCTGCCTGCCGATGCACTTCCCGGTGGTGGTCGCCGCGTTCACGGCGATGCTGCAGGAGCCGTTCCTGCTGCACGGCGCCACGGCGAGCACGGGCGGCAGCGCGATCCTCATCGTCGTCAACGGCCCGATCCGCGCCGAGCTCGGCATGTGCGGCAGCTTCAACGCGCTGGGGCCGAGCGACCGCGCGACGACCGTGATCGGGCGCGCGATCCGCCTCGTCCTGCTCAACCTGCTCGACGCGCGCCCGGGGGAGATCGACCGCTCGACGCTCGGCCACCCGGGCAAGATCAGCTACTGCGTGGCCGAGGACGAGGAGGGCTCGCCCTGGCTGCCGCTCGCCGAGGAGCGCGGCGTGCCGCCGGGAGCCTCGGCAGTGAGTGTGCTCGCCGCCGGCGCGCCGCGCCAGCTCATGAACGAGTGGACCACCGCGCCCGAGGAGATCCTCGACACCTACGCCTCTGAGATTCGCGCCAGCATGCGCCACTACTCGATCTGGCCGGGCAACTACGCGATCGTCGTTCCGCCGCAGCTGCGCGCGCACTTCGAGCGCGCCGGCTGGTCGAAGGCCGACGTGCGCGAGTACCTCTTCCGCAAGGCGCGCGTGCGCCGCAGCGAATGGGCCGACTGCGGCAAGGGATCGGTGGTCGGCGAGCGCGGTGAGCGCGAGTACGCGGCCTTCGAGTCGCCGGACGACGTGCTCGTCGTCGCCGCTGGCGGCCCGGCGGGCGGTTTCGGCGCGGTGATCCCGCCCTGGTACGGCAACAAGAGCCGCGCGGTGACGATGGCGATCGGCGCCTGCGTCGACTGCGAGGCCTGAGGGAGGCGCCATGGCGATCGAGTTCCTCGACCCCACCCACGAATCCGGCGCCGCGGCGTTCGCGCCGGCGAAGCGCCTCGCCACCCTGAAAGGGGCGACGGTAGGCATCGTCTCCAACGGCAAGAAGGGCACCAAGCCGTTCTTCGACGCCTTCGAGCGCGAGCTGAAGGAGCGCTTCGGCGTGGCCAGGGTCGTGCGCACGACGAAGTCCAACTACAGCGCGCCGGCCGAGGCCGGGATCATGTCCGAGGCCGAGCGCTGGCAGGCGCTCGTCTCGGGCATCGGCGACTGAGGGAGCTGCTCGTCGTGCAGTTTGCACGACTCCATCAACGGCGAACGCCTGGGACTGCCCTCGGCGGCGATCATGACGTCGAACTTCGTCAGCGCCGCCGAGCTCATGGCGCGCGCGCTCGGCGCCGAGGACTACCGCTTCGTCGTCATCGAGCACCCGATTTCGAGCGCGTCCGCGGAGGACCTCGCCGAGCGCGCGCGCAGGGCGGCGGCGGAGTGCGCCGCGCTGCTGTGCGCCCCGGCCGCCTGAGCGCCGCGTGAGCGGAGCGCTGCAGGGCCTCGTCGTCCTCGACCTCACGCGCTTCCTCTCGGGGCCGTACTGCACGCTGCTGCTCGCCGGCCTCGGCGCCGAGGTGATTAAGATCGACGAGCCGCGCGGCGGCGACCCGACCGCGGGCGCGCCTCCCTTCGTCGGCCCCGGCGGGGTCGGCTTCGAGCGCGGCAGCGACGCGGACTTCGGCATCGCCTACCTCAAGCGCGCGCGCGGCAAGTCGTCGATGACGCTCGATCTCAAGAATCCGGAGGGACGGGAGCTCTTCCTTCGCCTCGCCGAGCGCGCCGACGTCGTGGTCGAGAACTTCCGCCCCGGCGTCGCCGCGCGACTGGGCATCGATTACGCCGCGCTCGCCGCGCGCAACCCGCGCCTGGTGTACTGCGCGATCAGCGGCTACGGCGCGACCGGCCCGGACCGGGAGTTGAAGGCCTACGACCTGATGGCGCAGGCGGCCTCCGGGCTGATGGGGATCACCGGCGAGCCGGGCGGCCCGCCGGTCAAGACCGCGGGCGCGCTCTCGGACATGATCGCCGGAACCTTCGCCGCGCTCGGCATCGTCGCCGCGGTGCACGAGCGCGAGCGCTCGGGGACCGGCCAGGCGATCGACGTGTCGATGGTCGACTGCCTGTTCGCGATGATGATGGACGAGCCGCTCGACTGCTACGCGCGGCTCGGCCTGGCCGAGCGGCAGGGCAACCGCATCATGCGCGTCTCACCGTTCAACTCGTATCGCGCGCGCGACGGCTGGGTGGCGCTCGGCGCGGCGACGCCCGAGGACTGGCGCGCGATCGCCGCCGCGATCGGGCGCGCCGACCTCGCCGAGCACCGGGACTTCTCGCGCGTGTCCTGGCGCATCGTCCACAACGCCGAGGTCGATCGCCTGGTCTCGGCCTGGACCCGCGAGCACGCCGTCGAAGAGATCGTCGCAACGCTGCGCGCGGCCGACGTGCCGTGCAGCCCGGTGCGGCGGCCGATCGAGGCGATCGAGTGGCCGCAGCTGCGCAGCCGCGGCATGGTGCAGCCGCTGCACGCGCCTGACGGCGCGCCGACCGCGGCGCTCGCGGCGGGCCTGCCGCTGCGCTTCAGCCGTTCCGATGCGGGGCACTCGCGGCCCGCGCCGGTCCCGGGCGCGGGCACCGGCGAAATCCTCGCGCGCCTGCTCGGCTTGTCGGCCGAGGAGATCGCCGCGCTCGAAAAGAAGGGCGTCGTCTAGGCGCTGCACGCGCGGCCGCGTCGTCTTTCCACTCGATGCTGACGCCGTCCTCGCGGTTGCCGAACTTGCCCGAATGCGCCAATGGAGCGCAGTATTTGCCGTCACGCCGCTTACACTCTCGACCCCGCATGTTCGGTCTGATCAAGAAAGTCCTCTCGTCCCCCGAGAAACCGCTTCGGGAAAGGGAAGCCCTGGGACGCGGCAACGCGTTCCTGGCGAAGGGCGAGCTGGAACGCGCTGCGGAGTGCTATGCGCAGGCCGTATCGATCAATCCCGGCTACGCAGAGGGCTACCTCAACCTGGGATACGTCTCGAGGGAGCAGAAACGTTACGAGGATGCTCGGCGCCATCTCGAGCGCGCGATCCAGCTCGATCCCGGAATGGAAGACGCCTTTTACATCCTGGGAACCGTCTGGGAGCAACTGGGCAATCTCGGCGGGGCCATCGAGAAGTTCCGCAAGGCCCTCGAGCTGAAACCGGATTTCAAAGTCGTCTACGATGACTTGTGTCTCGCGCTTATTCGCAGCGGTGACGTCGCGGGTGCCAGGAGGTTGATCGACAAGGGGCTTGCCCTGGATCCGGACTTCGCGGAGTTGCATTGCTACGCGGGGAACCTGTTCTTCCAAGAAAGGAAACTCGACGAGGCGATCGCGTGCTACCGGCAAGCGCTGCGCAGCCGGCCGGATTATGTCTTGGTCCATTCCAACATGGCGAAAGTCTGCCTGGAGCAGGCCAAGTTGGAAGAAGCGACGGCCTGGTTTCAAAAGGTCGAAGCGCTCGATCCGGATTCTGTCGAGACGGCGTCCTTCCTGCTCATTATCCAGACCTTCCACGGAATTCATTCGCCTGCCGACTATCTTGCCGAGGCCAGGCGATATGGAGCGAAAGTGGCGGCGCAGGCCCGCCCTTATTCCAGCTGGTCCGTGCGTCCCGCAGGCGGTGGTGGACGGCCCTTGCGGGTGGGTCTGGTCTCCGGAGACTTCAGAAATCACCCGGTCGGCTATTTTCTCGAGAACATACTCGGGTATCTCGACCCCACTCGGGTGGAACTCGTGGCCTATCCTACCCAGGCGTACGAGGACGAGCTGACCGCCCGCATCAAGCCGCGCTTTGCCGCCTGGAATGCGATCGGGGCATTGAACAACGAAGCCGCGGCCCGCAGAATTCGCGACGACGGCATACATGTCCTCGTCGACCTGGCGGGGCATACGGCTGACAATCGCCTCCCCCTGTTCGCGTGGATGGCCGCCCCGGTGCAAGTGAGCTGGCTCGGATATTTCGCGACCACCGGGGTGCCCGGAATGGATTATTTTCTCGCCGACCCCGTCTCGGTCCCGGAGCATCATCGGGGGTATTTCACCGAAACTGTGTGGTACCTGCCGGACACTCGGCTGTGCTTCGCTCCGCCCGCGCCGAGCGCGAGTCCGGCGTGCACGCCGCCGCCGGCCGTTCGCAACGGCTACATCACGTTCGGCTGCTTTCAGTACGCGGGTAAGGTGACCGATACTGTGTTGGCGGCCTGGGCGCGAATCCTCCGCTCTCTGCCGCAGGCGCGGCTGCGGCTGCAGAACAATCAGATGAATTACCCGAACGAGCGCGAGCAACTACAGCGGCGCCTGGAGCGGGCGGGGATCGCGCTTGAGCGCGTGACAATGGTGGGAGCCATGCCGAGGAAGGACTACCTCGCGGCACACGCGCAAGTGGATATCATTCTGGACACGTTCCCGTACACCGGAGGGACGACGACCTGCGAGGCATTGTGGATGGGGGTGCCTACGCTGACTCTTGCCGGAGAGACGCTGCTCGCCCGCCAGGGCGCGAGCCTGCTGACTTGCGCCGGGCTGGAGGACTGGGTCGCGGAAGATGAGGAGGACTACGTGCGTCGGGCGGTAGCCCGCGCCGCCGATCTCGACGGATTGGCGCAACTGCGCTCGGGACTGCGGCAGAAGGTGCTTGCCTCCCCGCTTTTCGACGGTACCCGATTCGCACGGCATCTGGAAGACGCTCTCGAAGGCATGTGGCGGCAGAAAATGGGTCCGAGATCGGAGGCAGTCATTCACTTCGGTCCCTCGCCGTGATGCGGTCGTAGTAGCGCGCGCGGTAGAGCAGGCGCCGGTGCGACGGCGCGTCGCGGAAGGCGCTGCGCGCGTGCAGCACGTTGTTGCACACGATCCCCATGCCGGGCTCGAGCCGCAGGCGCAGCATGTGGGGCGAGTCGTCGCACAGGATGCGCTCGAGCGCGGCGCGCGCCGCGCGCGTAGCCGCGTCGTCTTTCCACTCGATGTTGACGCCGCGCGCGGTGTAGCGCATGTGCAGCGTCCCGGCCGGTCCGTCGACGCTGAACACCGGCCCGGTCTCGGCGGGCCGCGCGACCGTTTCGCCTTCCAGCCGCGGCGGGATGGTCAGGGCGTCCCTCGCCGACAGCGCGCGCACGTGCTCCGGGCTCTCGTCGCGAAGCAGGATATAGGCCAGCTCGTGATCGAGCAGCGCGCTCTCGCCGCCTTCGAGCGCATCGCGCACGCAATGCAGCG
Organism: uncultured beta proteobacterium; assembly: GCA_963811085.1. Taxonomy (GTDB): domain Bacteria; phylum Pseudomonadota; class Gammaproteobacteria; order Burkholderiales; family SG8-39; genus DAHVFK01. The sequence continues at coordinate 14,211 of CAWEPV010000011.1, forward strand.
TCATGGCGCGGATGCGGCGCGCTGCCGGGTTGTAGTAGCCGTCGGTGTGCCAGCCGATCGGCCGCTCGGTGTAGGGAATGAACTCGCCGCGCACGCCGGCGCCGGGCGTGATCGACGAGATGCCGTCGTCGTCGGCGAGGTAGTTCCCGTCCAGGCGCTCGAGCCCGAGCTGAAGGCCGAGCAGCCGGGGGATGTCCTTGTCCTCGACACCGGCCGTAGGCGATCGGTATAGCGCCATGTTGGCTCGCGCGCAGCGCTCCAGAAGCGCTGCGCGCTCGCTTGGTTCGAGTTCTCTTGGATTCTGCAGGTCTATTAAGAGATCTTCGAGGCGTTGAGGATAGTTGCGAAGCTTTTCTTCGCGCCATCCGCGATACGCGCGCTCGTCGTCGAGGTCGAACGGCCCGGGCACGGCGTCAGGGCGCGCCGGCGGGCGGCGCGATGAGGCCGTCGAAGGTTTTTTTCAGCGTGCCCAGCACCTCGGGCATTTCCACGTCCATCATCTGGTCCATGACCCAGTGCTGGTCGTGCTCGTCCATCGCTTCGCGGATCTGCGCCGCGAGATAGCGCAGGACGGGAAAAGATGCGCCCGCGGCGGGAATGTCGAAGCCCGCGTAGTCGGCCGCGCGCCGGTTGAGCATGTCGATCAGCTCCGCGCGGTAGTCGCGCCCGTCGGCGCCGACCAGGGCGCGCACATTGTGCTCCATGGTGTCGGCCAGGTGCGCGCCGATCGCCTGCACCAGCGCGGCCCGGCGCGCGTCGTCGATCCGGCCGTAGGCCCAGCGGTCGCACAGGTGCAGGCCGAGCGCCAGCACCTCGGCGATGATCCTGAACCCGCGCGCCGGGGTGACGATGTCGTACTCGGCGCGCGACAGGTTGTCGACCAGCTTCTCCGCCAGGCGCCACAGGGTCGAGGCGATCACGCTCGCCAGCTCCGCGGGCGTGCGCGCCCCGTCCTTCCTGAACCAGACCGTCTTGACCCGCACCGCCTTCATGTGCGCCTCAGGTAGAACTCCCACTCGTCAGCGCCGATCTCGCGCTCACCGGCGAGCGCGACCCGGGTGGCCCGGGTCCAGGCGTTCACCTCGTCGCGCGCCGCGGGACAGCTGGTGACCAGGCGCAGCACTTCGTCCGGCTTCATCCCTTCCAGCACCCGGCGCGCCTCGAGCACCGGGCCCGGGCAGACCGCGCCGCGCATGTCGAGCGTCACCTGGGCGCTCGGCACGGGCCCCTTGCCCTTGCGGATGTAGAACACGTGCTGCTTGCCCGCCAGCTGCTCGACCTGCAGCAAGTCGTTGCCGGTGTGCCGCGCCCAGATGAAAAGGTCGTCGCGGGTGCCGGGACAATCCGACACCAGCGCCAGGACCTGGCCCGGCGCGAGATCGTCCACCACCCGCTTGGCGCCGACCAGCGGCGCGGGGCAGGTCAGGCCGCTCAGATCGAGCCGGACGTCGGGTTGGGGAGGCTTTGCTTCGCTCATCGGGAGCTCCTGCGCCGCTACACCGCGGCAATGGATTTGTAGGGTACGACTATGCCGCAGCCCTGCAGGCGCAGCTCGCCCAGTCCACGCTCCTGCAGGCGCAGCGACTGCTCGGGCGTCATGCCGTGCAGCAGCACGCTGAAGCCGTGCCGCACGCCCTCGCGGGTGGCGAGCGCGCGCGGCCTGCCGAGCACCACCTCGCAGGCGGCGCCGAAAGAACGCAACAGGCCGCCCAGCGCTTGGGCGAACTGACCCTCCTCTTCGGGCCCGGCGATCACCAGCCGAGCGTAGACGGTGTTGCTCGGCGTGAGGGGCCAGGGTTTGCCGGCGCCCACCTGCAGCGTTTCCGCGCCCAGGCGCAGGCTGCGACCGGCGAGCGCGAGCGCGTCGTCCAGCCGGGCGCCCGGCAGGCGCAGGGTGAGGCGCGCGCGGCGCGAGATGCCGAGCAGGCCGCCGCTCATCGCTGCGCCGCGCACCGCGTGGATTCCCGCCCCGCGCTCCTCGGCCAGCCAGGGCAGCTGTTCGCACACCGCCTCGGCCAGCACCTGGCCATGGTCGAGCGGCAGGCGCTCGCCCTGCAGCTCGAAGCGCAGGTCGGCTGCCTCGGCGGAGGTTTCAAGTTCCGGAAACATTCTGTTGCGCCGCCCACGCGATCATCGCTTCGCCCCAGGCGGCGGCGCTGGCCGGGTCGATGTCGAACACCGTGAAACGCCTGCCTTCGCGGATCCGCACCCGCAGCAGCGCCATGCCTCCGCTGGCGTGCTCGATCTGCTGCAGCTCGATTCGCTGCCCGCCGAGAGGCACGGAAAAGCTCGCCAATGGGCGTGTTTCGGCCATCGAAGCAGTTTGAGGCCAAGCCGGCGCGGCGCGCATTCCCTCGCATGGAGGGCGCGACCCTACCCGAACGGGTAGGTCGGCGCCGCCCCTCAGGGCAGATGGCGCCGGGCGCGTCTGTCTCTAGCATGACGTGATCGCACGAGGAGGGTCATATGGCGAAGAAGCCGCATCAAACGCCGATGCTCGACGAGCTGGAGAAGGGCCCTTGGCCGAGCTTCGTCACCGGGCTCAAGCGCCTGGCGCAGGACAACGACATGGCGGTCGACCTGCTGGGGCAGCTCGAGACCTCCTACCGCAACAAGTTCGGCTACTGGAAAGGCGGCACGGTCGGCGTCTACGGCTACGGCGCGGGCGTGATCCCGCGCTTCACCGACCTGAAGGACAAGGACGGAAAACCGGTCTTCCCGGAGGCGGCCGAATTCCACACCCTGCGCGTGCAGCCGCCGGCGGGCATGCACTACACGACCGAGGTGCTGAGGAAGCTGTGCGACGTCTGGCAGAAGCACGGCTCGGGGCTGATCGCCCTGCACGGCCAGAGCGGCGACATCATGTTCCAGGGCTGCAGCACGGCGAACGTGCAGCCCGCGTTCGACGAGCTGAACGCGATGGGCTTCGACATGGGGGGCGCCGGCGCCGCGGTGCGTACTTCGATGTCCTGCGTCGGCGCCGCGCGCTGCGAGATGAGTTGCTACGACGAGCAGCGCGCGCTGCGCGAGGTGATCAACTCCAACCTGGACGAGATGCACCGCCCGTCGCTGCCGTACAAGTTCAAGTTCAAGTTCTCCGGCTGCCCGAACGACTGCGTCAACTCGATCCAGCGCTCGGACATGGCCACCATCGGCACCTGGCGCGACAATATCCGCACCGACGAGAAGCTGGCGCGCGAGTGGTTCGCGGCGCACGGCACGGAGGAGCTGATCGACAACGTCATCACGCGCTGTCCGACCAAGGCCATCCGCCTCAGGAAGAGCAACGGCGAGGCGCCGCCGGCGCACGTTTCGCGCGTCAAGCTCGACGACGCGCAGTGCCTGGAGATCGACAACCACGACTGCGTGCGCTGCATGCACTGCCTGAACGTGATGCCGGGCGCGCTGCTGCCCGGCAGCGAGCGCGGCGTGTCGATCCTGATGGGCGGCAAGAGCGTGCTCAAGATCGGCTCCACCATGGGCATCATGGTGGTGCCCTTCATGAGGCTCGAGAGCGACGAGGACTTCGCGCAGCTGCAGGAACTCGCGCGCAAGGTGCTCGATTTCTTCGCCGAGAACGCGCTCGACCACGAGCGCCTGGGCGAGACCATCGAGCGCATCGGGCTGGCGAATTTCCTCGAGGCGGTCGAGCTGCCGGTCGACCCGAGCATGGTGCTGCACCCGCGGACGAATCCCTACGTGCGAACCGACGACTGGGACGAGCAGGTGGCGAAGAGCGGCACCCGGAAAGCAGCCTGAAGGAGGACGGGACATGGCACAAGCACAACCGAAGATGCCGGTCGAGCACGGCGCGCCGGACCCGATGCCCTACATGCATCCGGTCATGAAGAAGAACTACGGCAAGTGGGTCACCCACAGCCACCCGAAGCCCGGCGTGCTGATGCACCGCGCGGCGAACGGCGATGAGATCTGGACCGTCAAGGCGGGCACGCAGCGCCAGATGGACCACCACACGATCCGCAAGCTGTGCGACATCGCCGACCAGTACGCCGACGGGCACGTGCGCTTCACCACGCGCTCCAACATCGAGTTCATGGTGGCCGACAAGGCCAAGGTCGAGCCGCTGATCGGCGCGCTCAACGCGGGCGGCTTCCCGGTCGGCGGCACCGCCAACTCGGTGTCGATGATCGCCCACACGCAGGGCTGGCTGCACTGCGACATCCCCGGCACCGACGCCTCCGGCGTGGTCAAGTCGCTGATGGACGAGCTGTACGACGAGTTCGTCAAGTGCGAGATGCCCAACCGGGTCAAGATCTCTACCTCGTGCTGCGAGATCAATTGCGGCGGCCAGGCCGACATCGCGATCATCGTGCAGCACACCAAGCCGCCCAAGATCAACCACGACCTGGTGGCGAACGTGTGCGAGCGCCCGGCGGTGGTGGCGCGCTGCCCGGTGGCGGCGATCCGCCCGGCGCTGGTCAACGGCAAGCCCTCGCTCGAGGTGGACGAGAAGAAGTGCGTCTGCTGCGGCGCCTGCTACCCGCCGTGCCCGCCGATGCAGATCAACGACCCCGAGCATTCCAAGATCGCGATCTGGGTCGGCGGCAAGAACTCCAATGCGCGCATCCGGCCCACCTTCCACAAGCTGGTGGCCTCGGGGCTGCCGAACAACCCGCCGCGCTGGACCGAGGTGGGCCAGGTGGTGAAGTCGATCCTGCACGCCTACAAGGCCGACGGCCGGCCCTGGGAGCGCATGTCCGACTGGGTCGAGCGCATCGGCTGGCCGGCGTTCTTCACCAAGACCGGACTGCCGTTCACCAAGTACCACATCGACGACTGGCGCGGCTCGCGTTACACGCTGAATGCCTCGGCCCATATCCGCTTCTGAGGCGCGCGTGAAATTCGGCATCCTGGTGAACGAGGGACCGTACACCCACGAGGCGAGCGACTCGGCCTACCTGTTCACCCGCGCCGCGCTGGAGAAGGGGCACCAGATCTACCGCGTGTTCTTCTATCACGACGGAGTCAACAACGCGAACAAGTACACCGAGCCGCCGCAGGACGACCGGCATATCGTCAACCGCTGGACGAAGCTCGCCGAGCAGTACGAGGTCGACCTGGTGGTGTGCGTGGCGGCGGCGCTGAGGCGCGGCATCAAGGACGAGCTGCTGGCGCCGGGGTTCCGCATCTCCGGCCTGGGGCAGCTGGTCGAGGCGGGCATCCAGGGCGAGCGGCTGGTCGTGTTCGGGGATTGAGGAGGCGCGGGTGAGCGAAGCAGATCAGCAGGACGAGGAGGGCGGCGGTGTCGTCAAGAAATTCATGTTCGTCAACCGCAAGGCGCCTTACGGAACCATCTATGCGCTCGAGGGGCTGGAAGTCGTGCTGATCAGCGCCGCCTTCGACCAGGACGTGTCGCTCGCCTTCGTCGACGACGGCGTCTACCAGCTGGTCAAGGGACAGCAGACCAAGGGCATCGAGGCGAAGAATTTCTCGCCCGCCTACCGGGCGCTCGAGGGCTACGACATCGAGAAGCTGTACGTCGAGCGCGAGGCGCTCGAAGCGCGCGGCCTGGCCGAGGAAGACCTGCTGGTCGATGTCCAGCTGATGTCGTCCGCCGAGCTGGGCGAGCTGATGGCCGCGCAGGACGTGGTGATCGGATTCTGAGGCGCGGCATGCTGCACATCGTCAACAAGAGCCCCTACGAGCGCAACGCGCTCGAGGCCTGCCTGCGGCTGGCGCGCCCGGGCTCGGCGCTGCTGCTGATCGAGGACGGCGTATACGCCGCCACCCGCGGCAACGTGGCCGAGGCGAGCCTGCGGGACGCGATGGCGCGCCTCAAGGTGTACGCGCTGCGGCCCGACCTGGAGGCGCGCGGCGTCGCGGCGCGGGTGATCGACGGCATCGAACTGGTGGACTACGGCGGCTTCGTGGATCTGGCCTGCGGGCAGCCGAATTGTCAGTCATGGCTTTAGGCGGGGTAGACAAACAGGAGGCAACATGGGTGCATTCGATCTGAACGGCAAGGCCTACGAGACCGACGAGGAAGGCTATCTCGTCAATCTGTCGGACTGGAACGAGGACGTGGCGCAGTTCCTCGCCCAGGAGGAGAAAGTCGAGCTGACGCCGAACCACTGGGAAGTCGTCAACTTCCTGCGCGAGTACTACAACGAATACCAGATCGCGCCCGCGATCCGCGTGCTCACCAAGGCGATCGGCAAGAAGCTTGGCGCCGACAAGGGCAACAACAAGTACCTGTACGAGCTGTTCCCCTACGGCCCGGCCAAGCAGGCGTGCAAGATCGCGGGGCTGCCCAAGCCGACCGGCTGCGTCTGAGCCCGTGCTGTCCGCGCTGTACGCCTCGCTGTTCTACGCGGCCACGGCCGTGCTGGTGGGCGGCGTGGCATGGCGCGTGCTCGAGTACGCGCGCGTCCCGGCGCCGCTCAAGATCCCGACCACGCCCGCGCCGATGACGCGCGCGGGCGCGGCGGGACGCGTCGCGCGCGAGGTGGTGCTGTTCGAGAGCCTGTTCCGCTCCAACAAGTGGATCTGGCTGTTCGGCTGGCTGTTCCACGTCGCGCTCGCGCTGGTGCTGCTGCGGCACCTGCGCTACTTCATCGAGCCGGTGTGGGGCTGGGTCGCGTTCGCGCAGCCGTTCGGCGTCTACGCGGGCTTCGCGCTGCTGGCGGGGCTGGCCGGGCTGTGGGCGCGTCGCTTCCTGCTCGAGCGCATGCGCTACATCTCGACCTGGTCGGATCACCTGATGCTCGCGCTGCTGGCGGGCATCGCGTTCTCGGGGCTGGCGATGAAGTACGTCGCCCACACCGACATCGTCGGCCTGAAGGAATTCATGCGCGGCCTGATCGTGTTCGACTGGCAGCCGCTGCCAGCCGACCCGCTGCTGCTGATCCATCTTTCGCTCGTGCTGCTGCTGATGGTCGTCTTTCCGGCCTCCAAGCTGCTGCACGCGCCGGGCGTGTTCTTCAGCCCGTCGCGCAACCAGGCCGACGACTCGCGCGAGCGGCGCCACCTCGCCGCCTGGGCCCGGGACTAGCCATGGCCGGAGCCGCGATCAAGGCGCCGCCGCTGAAGGAGTACCCGGTCATCCCGATCCTCGCGCCGGGTGCGATGGCGGCGAGCAAGCCCTACGCCGCCTCGGACAAGATGAACGAGGCGCTCGGCTTTCCCGGCAAGCTGCCCGCGGACTGGCACCAACGCGCGATCGCCAAGATGGGCGAGCTGCTCGAGAAATACCGCGGGCTGCGGGTATTTCTGGATGCCTGCGTGCACTGCGGCGCCTGCACCGACAAGTGCCACTACTTCCTCGGCACCGGCGACCCGAAGAACATGCCGGTCGCGCGCCAGGAGCTGCTGCGCAAGGTCTACCGGCGCTACTTCACGCTGGCCGGCAAGTGGTTCCCGAAGCTGGTCGGCGCCGAGGACCTGACCGAGGAGGTGCTGGAGGACTGGTTCAAGTACTTCAACCAGTGCTCCGAGTGCCGCCGCTGCTCGGTGTTCTGCCCCTACGGGATCGACACCGCCGAGATCACCATGGCCGCGCGCGAGATCATGAACGCGGTCGGCATGGGGCAGAAGTACACCAACGAGATCATCGGCAAGGTACACAAGATCGGCAACAACCTCGGCCTGCCACCGCGCGCGCTGGCCGACACGCTCGAGACGATTGAGGAGGAGATCAAGGAGGAGACCGGGCTCGACGTCAAGCTGCCGCTCGACCAGAAGGGCGCCGAGGTGCTGCTGGTCACGCCCTCGGCCGACTTCTTCGCCGAGCCGCACGTGTTCAGCCTGATCGGCTACGCCAAGGTGTTCCACGCCGCCGGCATCAGCTGGACGCTTTCGTCGCACGCCTCCGAGGCGGCGAACTTCGGCGTGTTCATCGGCAGCTACGAGCAGATGAAGAAAGTTTCCATGCGGGTGCGCGAGGCGGTGCTCGAGCTGGGCGCGAAGCGCCTGGTGGTGGGCGAGTGCGGCCACGCCTGGCGCGTGGCCTACAGCTTCTGGAACACGCTTATCGGCCCGTTCGATTTTCTCGACGCGCGCTACCCGGCGCCGCAGCACATCTGCGAGCTGACCCACGACCTGGTCAAGCGCGGCGCGATCCGGCTCGACCGCGAAAAGAACGACCAGCGCGTGGTGACCTTCCACGACTCGTGCAACGTCGCGCGCGGCGCCGGCATGGGCGGGGTGCCTGGCGGGCAGTTCACGATTCCGCGCGACCTGATCCGCGCCTCGTGCAACAACTTTTACGACATGGCGCCCGATACGATATTTGAGAGCACCTACTGTTGCGGCGGGGGCGGCGGGCTGCTGTCGGACGAGATCATGGATCTGCGCGTCAAGGGCGCGCTGCCGCGCATGGAGGCGCTCAAGCAGGTGGTCGACGCGCACGGGGTCAACTTCATGGCGATGATCTGCGCCATCTGCAAGGCGCAGTTCACCAAGGTGGTGCCCTATTACGAATTCGACATGAGCATGGTCGGCGGCGTGCACCAGCTGGTGGGCGACGCGATCCGGCTCGGCGAGCAGCACTAGAGGAGGCAGGCCATGTCATCAGAGGCAACGCCGCAGGCGGACACCAAGCTCAACTACCGGCGCTACCGCGAGGGCGATTCCGGCCACGGCCCCTGGACCGAGCACATCTTCCAGGCCAGCCACAGCCACAAGTGCCCGACCTACCAGAAGAGCACGCCGCCGTGCCAGGGGAGCTGTCCCTCGGGCGAGGACATCCGGGGCTATCTGGCGATCGTGCGCGGCACCGAGAAGCCGCCCGCGGGCGTGCCCTGGCAGGAGTACGCCTGGCGGCGCCTCACCGAGGCCAATCCCTTCCCCTCGGTGATGGGGCGGGTGTGCCCGGCGCCGTGCGAGTCGGGCTGCAACCGCAACGAGGTCGAGGACTTCGTCGGCATCAACTCGGTCGAGCACTTCCTCGGCGAGTACGCGATCGCCAACGGCCTCAAGTTCGACAAGCCGGACACGAGCAGCGGCAAGAAGGTGGCGGTGATCGGCGGCGGGCCGGCGGGCCTGTCGTGCGCCTACCAGCTCGCGCTCAAGGGACACGCGGTCACGGTGTTCGACGAGCACGAGCAGCTCGGCGGCATGATGCGCTACGGCATCCCGGGTTTTCGCACCCCGCGCGAGGTGCTCGACGTGGAGATCAAGCGCATCCTCGAGCTGGGCATCGAGGCGCGTCTCGAGACGCGCATCGGCAGCGACGTCACGCTCGAGCAGCTGAACAAGGACTACGACGCGGTGTTCATGGGCATGGGCGCGCAGGGTGGCCGTCCGCTGCCGGTGCCGGGCGCGGAGGCGCCGAACTGCGTCACCGCGACCGCGTTCCTGCGCGCGTTCAACGACGGGCGCATGAAATCGGTCGGCAAGCGCGTGGTGGTGGTCGGCGGCGGCGACACCTCGATCGACGTCGCCACCGTGGCGCGGCGACTCGGGCACATCGAGCACCCGCACGCGACCGACCATCCCGAGTCGGTGATCCTCGGCAAGCAGGCGCAGGACGTGGCCGAAATCTCGGCCCGCCAGGGCGCCGAGGTGACGCTCAGCTCGGTGTTCGCGATCGACAAGATGCAGGCCAACCCGCACGAGATCGAGCACGCGCTGGCCGAGGGCATCGTGATCCGGGACGGCTGGGCGCCGGTCGAGGTGATGCGCGACGCGAGCGGCCGCGCCACCGGCCTGAAGATCGCCAAATGCGAGGCGAAGTTCGTCGGCCCGAAGCTGGAGATCAAGGTCGACGAAAGCAGCGCCGAAGTGATCCCGGCCGACCTCATCGTCTCGGCGATCGGCCAGGCGGTGGACTTCACCGGGCTGGAGGGCTTCGACAACGGCAAGGGGCTGGTCAGCGCCGACAAGAACTATCAGATCCCGGGCAAGCCGGGTTTCTTCGCCGGCGGCGACGTGCTGCGGCCGCACCTGCTGACCTCGGCGATCGGTCAGGGCTGGATCGCCGCCGAGGGCATCGACCGCCACCTGCGCGGCGAGGAGCAGGACAGGCGGCCCAGGATCGACGTGCACGCCTTCGACCTGATGCGCAAGCTGGCCGAGCGCGGTCTGGAGCCGAACGAGGCCCCGCGCGAGGCGGTGCGCGGCACCGGCGAGCAGAGCTTCGCGGTGCACAACTACGAAGACCGCTCGGCGCGCTTCGTCATCCCGCACGACGAGCTGTTCCTCGGCCATTTCACCTACGTGCCGCGCAACCAGCGGCGGGTGACGAAGCTCACGCCCGAGCAGGCGCTGGGCAACTTCCAGGAGCGCCTCGACCCGCTGTCCGAGAAGGAGACGGTGGCCGAGGGCAAGCGCTGCATGAGCTGCGGGCTGTGCTTCGAGTGCGACAACTGCGTGGTGTATTGCCCGCAGCACGCGGTGTTCCGGGTCAAGAAGGACAAGTCGACCACCGGGCGCTACGTCGACACCGACTACATGAAATGCATCGGCTGCCACATCTGCAGCGACGTATGCCCGACCGGCTACATCCAGATGGGGCTGGGCGAGTGAGACTGCTCGGCGCGCTCGCGCTGCTCGCCGCGCTGGCGCTGCCGGCGGGGGCGACGGCGGGCGTCGAGAAACCGGTGATCGTGAAGGCGCAGAGCGGTCCGTGCATCGCGCCGCCGGAAGTGATGCGGCGCGAGCACCCCGACATGCTCAAGCACCAGCGGACCATCACGGTGCACGAGGGGGTGCGCAACGCCAAGGTCGATCTCGAGAAATGCGTCGCCTGCCACGCGAGCAAGACGACCGGCAGCGTCGCCGCGAGCAAGCAGGACTTCTGCGAGAGCTGCCACGCCTACGCCGGCGTCAAGCTCGATTGCTTCGAGTGTCATGCATCCAGGCCGGAGAAGGAATGAATAACCGGCGCGCCTTCCTCGGTAAGGCTGCGGCGCTGGGCGGCATCGCGGTCGCGCCCGGCCTGTTCCTGTTCGAGCCGGCGCGGGCGAAGGGCGTCACGTCCAAGGTGCGCTGGGGAATGCTGGTCGACACCACGCGCTGTGCCGAGGGCTGCGACGCCTGCGTGGCGGCCTGCAACAAGGAGAACGGCCTCTCGGGCCGCACCGGGCCGGACGACTCGCAGTGGATCCGCAAGGTCGAGCTGAAGGAGAAGGCGACCGGGCGCACGCTGTCGCTGCCGGTGATGTGCCAGCACTGCGCCGAGCCGCCCTGCGTCGACGTCTGCCCGACCGGCGCCTCGTTCAAGCGCGCCGACGGTATCGTGCTGGTCGACCGCCACATCTGCATCGGCTGCCGCTACTGCATGATGGCCTGTCCCTACAAGGCGCGCTCGTTCGTGCACCGGCCGCTGCACGACCAGAAGCCCGACGTGCCGCGCGGCCAGGGCTGCGTCGAATCGTGCACGCTGTGCGTGCAGCGCGTCGACCGCGGCGGCGAGCCCGCCTGCGTCGAGGCCTGCCGGGCCGAAGGGCGCAACGCGCTCCTGTTCGGCGACCTGAACGACCCCGCGAGCGCGATCTCGCGCCGCATGCGCGAGGCGGGCGCGAAGCAGATCCGCGCCGATCTGCAGCTAAACACCGGCGTGCGCTACCAGGGGATCTGACGTGGCCGCCATCGCCATGCGCGAGATCGAGGGCCGCAGCCGCGGTTGGTGGGCGCTGTTCGCGCTCGGCGCCGCTGTGCTGCTCGGGATGCTCCTTGCCTGGCACGCGATGGAGACCCGCGGCCACATCATCACCGGCATGACCAACCAGGTCGTCTGGGGCCTGCCGCACGTGGTCGCGGTGTTCCTGATCCTGGCCGCCTCGGGGGTGCTGAACGTCGCCTCGGTCGCCTCGGCTTTCGGCAAGCGCTTTTACAAGCCGCTCGCGCCGCTTTCGGGCTGGCTGGCGGTCGTGCTGCTGGCCGGGGGCCTCGCGGTGCTGGGGCTCGACCTCGGACGCTCGGACCGGCTGATCGTGGCGCTGACGCACTTCAACTTCAAGTCGATCTTCGCCTGGAACATGTTCCTCTACAGCGGCTTCTTCGCCATCGTCGGCGTGTACCTGTGGACCATGCTCGACCGCACGGTGGGCGGCTACTCGAGCGCCGCGGGCCGGGTGGCCTTCGTCTGGCGCCTGGTGCTCACCACGGGTACCGGCTCGATCTTCGGCTTCCTGATCGCGCGCGAGGCCTACGCTTCGGCGCTGCTGGCGCCGATGTTCATCGTGCTGTCGATCGCGTACGGCATGGCGATCTACCTGCTCGCGCTGATCGGGGTCTGCGCCGGCAGCGGGCGCGCGCTCGGGCGCGGCGTGATCGAGCGTATCGGCCGGCTGCTCGGCTGGTTCGTCCTGGCCGCGCTGTATTTCGTCGCGGTGTTCCACCTCACCAACCTCTACCTCGCCAAGCAGATCGGCGTCGAGCGCTTCCTGCTCGTCGACGGCGGGATCTACAGCTGGCTGTTCTGGGTCGGGCAGGTGCTGCTGGGCAGCGTCGTGCCGCTCGTGCTGCTGTGGTTGCCGGCGACGCGCGGCAAGCGCGGCGCGACCGTGACCGCGGCGGCGCTGATCGTGCTCGGGGGCCTGGCGCAGATGTACGTCACCATCATCGGCGCGCAGGCCTGGCCGCTGGATCTGTTCCCGGGCTACCAGATGCGCTCGTCCTTCTTCGACGGCGTGATCCATCCCTACGCGCCGAGCCTGCCCGAGGCGGCGCTTGCGCTCGGAGGCTTCGCGATCGCCTTGCTCGGCGCGCTGCTCGGGGTGAAGTTCCTGCGCCTGCTGCCCGAGAGCCTCTCCGACGAGGCGCTCGAGCCCGGAGCCGGCGCGAACTGAGCGCCGCGCGCCCGCCATGGCGCACGTCTTCATCTCCGCGGCGCACAAGTCCTCCGGCAAGACCACGCTCACGCTGGGCCTGGCCGCCGCGCTGGCGCGGCGCGGCCTGGCGGTGCAGCCGTTCAAGAAGGGGCCGGACTACATCGATCCGATGTGGCTTTCGCTGGCGGCGGGGCGGCCGTGCCGCAACCTGGACTTCCACCTCATGCGGCGCGAGGAGATCGTGGCGAGCTTCGCGCGCCATGCGCGCGCGGCGGACGTGTCGCTGATCGAGGGCAACAAGGGACTGTACGACGGGCTGGACCTGCACGGCTCGAACTCGAACGCCGCGCTGGCGGCGCTGCTCGGCTCGCCGGTGGTGCTGGTGATCGACGCGCGCGGCATGACGCGCGGCATCGCGCCGCTGATTCTCGGCTACCAGGCCTTCGACCCCTCGATCCGTATCGCGGGCGTGATCCTCAACAACCTGGGCGGCGCGCGCCACGAGCAGAAGCTGCGCGCCGTGATCGCGCACTACACCGGCGTCGAGGTGATCGGCGCCGTGCCGCACGACGAGCGCATCGCGATCGTCGAGCGCCACCTGGGCCTGGTGCCGAGCAACGAGGCGGCCGCATCGGCCGCCATCGTCAGGCCGTGCGCGAGCGCGTCGAGCAGTCGCGTCGACCTCGGCGCGGCTGCTGGCGATCGCGGCGCGCGCCGCGCCGCTGCCCGCGCCGTCATGCGAGCCTGCGGCGGCCGCCGCACCGGCGGGCGGGGCCCGGCTGCGGGTGGGCGTCGCGCGCGACGCGGCGTTCGGCTTCTACTACGCGGACGACCTGGAAGCGCTTGCCGAGGCAGGCGCCGAGCTGGTGCCGATCGATACCCTGCGCGCCGAGCGGCTGCCCGAAATCGACGCGCTGGTGATCGGCGGCGGTTTCCCCGAGACGCAGATGCGGGCGCTGGAGGCGAACGCGGGCCTGCGGCGCGAACTGGCGGAAGCGATCGAGGCGGGGCTGCCGGTGTACGCCGAATGCGGCGGGCTGATGTACCTTGCGCGTTCGATCAGCTGGCGGGGCGAGACCGCGCGCATGGTCGGGGCCCTGCCGGGCGACGCGGTGATGCACCGGCGCCCGGTCGGGCGCGGCTACGCGCGGCTCGAAGGCACGCCCGAGGCGAGCTGGCTGCCGGGCGGGGAGGGCGGGATCGCGGCGCACGAATTCCATTACGCGAGCCTGGAGAACCTGCCGCCGGGGCTGCGCTACGCCTACCGTGTCGCGCGCGGGCACGGCGTGGACGGCGCGCGCGACGGCATCGTGCACCGCAACGTGCTCGCTTCGTTCTGCCACCTGCGCGGGGCCGGAGCTCGCGGCTGGGTCGCGCCGTTCGTCGAATTCGCGCGCCGGCAGGCGGCATGAGCCGCAAGCTTTCCATCACCGCGCGCGCTGCACAGCAGGTGCGCCGCGCCGCGGCCGCGAGCGACGCCGAGGCAATGGCCTTGCGCGTGGCCGCCAAGCGCGAGCGGGACGGCCGCGTGCTGCTCGGCATCGGCTTCGATATCGAGCGCGCCAACGACGAGCTGATTGAGACCGCGGGCGTGACGCTGCTGGTGTCGCACCACAGCCGCGACCTGCTCGAGGACATGGTGCTCGATTTCGTCGAGCCCGATTTCGTGCTGCGGCCGGCGGCGGACGATGCCGCTTGACCTGATCGTGATCGGCTGCGGCCCGGCCGGCTACAAGGCGGCGGCGGGCGCCGCGCGCCTGGGGGCCGCGGTCGCGATCGTCGAGAGCGGCACGCCGGGCGGCAACTGCCTCAACGAGGGCTGCATCCCGACCCGCGCGCTGCTGCATCCGGCGATGCTGATCGAGGACTGCAACGCGCTCACCGGGCGCGGGCTGGTGGGCAGCCCGCGGGCCGACTTTGCCGCCGCGGTGCGCCACAAGGACGCGGTAGTGGCCGCGCTGCGCGACGGGCTGCCGGGCGCGATGCGCCGGCTGGGGATCCGGATGCTGCGCGGTGCGGCGCGCTTCGAGGCGCCGGGCAAGGTGCGCGTGGGCGACGGGGAGACGCTCGAAGCGCCGCGCGTGGTGGTCGCGACCGGCTCGCGCCCGCGCGTGCTCGCCGAGTGCCCGTTCGACGGCAAGGTGGTGCTGTCTTCGCGCGAGTTCTTCTCCACCCTGAACAGGCTGCCCGACAGCGTGCTGTGCGTCGGCGGCGGCGCGGTCGGGGTCGAGGCTGCCTACCTGGCGCGCCAGTACGGCGCGCGCGTCACCCTCGTCGAGCGCGAGCCGCGCCTGCTGCCCGCCGCGCGCGTGCCGGAGCACGTCGCCGACCTGCTCGAGGCGCGCCTGGAGCGCCTCGGGGTCGAGCTGCGCACCGGCGCGCGGGTCGCGGCCTGCCGCGTGCAGGGCGAGCGCGCGCACGTGACCTTCGACGACGGCAGCGCGGCCGACTACGGCCTGGTGCTGGTCGCGGTGGGGCGCGAGCCGAACAGCTCGGGCCTCGGCCTGGAGCAGATCGGCGTTCGCCTGAGCGAGGCAGGACAGCTGCGCACCGACGCCCTGCTCGAGACCGACGCGCCGGGCGTGTACGCCGCGGGCGACGTGCGCGACGGGCCGATGACCGCCAACGCGGCGCTGTACGACGCCAAGCTCGTGGTCGCGAACGCGCTCGGCGGCGAGCGCTTGCGCGCCAACTACTTCAAGGTGCCCGTTCGTGGTCAACTCGGCGCTCGAGATCGCCACCGTCGGTCTGTCGGAAGCGCAGGCCGAGGACGCCGGCTTCGCCCCGCGCGTCGCGCGCAGCAGCTTCGGCGCCTCGGCCAAGGCGCGCGCGCGGCACGACTACGACGGCTTCATCGAGGTGGTGCACGACCTCGAGACCGGCCAGCTGCTGGGCGGCTGCATCGTCGGCTCGGAAGCCGGCGAGCAGATCCTGCTGCTGGGCGCCGCCTGCCAGTCTGTGCGCGGCATGTGGTTCCTCAGGGACCTGAGCTACAGCCACCCCTCGTGGTGCGAGGAGATCGAGGCCGCGATCGATCCCCACGCCGTGTCCCTGGCGCGAGACGCCGAGAACCTGTTCCGCCCGGGCATCCACGCCGGGGATTGAAGCGCTTGCGTCTGCTAGGCAACAGACGGGAGCCCGAGGATGGTGTTTGATAGTGCCGCTGACGCATGCTCAGTGCTCTCTCCGAGGGCAGGCAATGCGTAGGAGTCTCAAATGTATATCGGCGGCGGTCTTCTGTTGGTCATCATCATCCTCTTCCTCGTGCTGCGCTAGCCCGATCGAGGGTGACCCCGGATTTGATACTTGCGGCATACCAGCAGCACTTCGTCGATCTCTTCCGCGCCAATCATGCCCGGAACAAAGGCGAGCGCTGACTGCAGCCGTAGTGCCAACGGCATAAAGACGCGGTTGTACCACCACATGGCGCGCTCGCGGTGATGCGCAAGCCACCACATGCCGCGGTCTACCAGGTGCGACGATCGCGGCCGCATGCCGAATGCGGCGCTACGGTCAACCGCGATGCCGTATTCCGACAGCTTGGCGAGCAGACGTTCCGGCTCGTAGCGGCGCCGATGTCCTACGAGCTCGTCGAACGCGCTCCAGTGCGACGGATGCAGCGGAACGGACAGCAGCAACACCGCGTCCGGCGCAGCCACGCGCGATAGTTCCGATAGCGCACCATCCTCATCGTCGATGTGCTCGACGATATCGAGCGCGCAAACCAGATCAAATGTCCGGTCGGGAAATGGAATAGAGGTGACCGACGCCAGCACGGCATGCGCACCGCATTCGCGCAGCCGCGCCAGCGCGGCCGCGCTGACGTCAATGAAGTGCGTCCCGGTGATCGGCAGGCGCGGCCTCAACCCCGGCGCGACCTCCAACCGCGCGCGTGCGGGCGGGAGCAGGGAAGTCACCAGCGGCCAGGTGTTGAAGCGCTGCGGCGGGATCAACCGCGCATCGGCCCACAGCGCCTCGTAGAACCGTTTGTTCGCTCGCAGCAGCTCCGCATCGCTGCGGGGCGGTGCCTGCATCGACGTCATCGGCGTGGTGGTGATGGCAATGGAGTGCGGATTTTGCTTGCTCCGCCCGTCGCCTCGACGGAACGCTTAGGTGGCTGCCTTTGGATTTGAACCAAACCGGTTTGTTCCGGCTCCGCTGTCTTGAACGAAGAACACGATGAGTACGATCGCGCCGATCAGCGGGATGAATCCAATGAGGAGCCACCAGCCGCTACGATCGGTATCGTGCAGTCTTCGGACGCTTACAGAGAGAGAAGGTATCAGCAATGCGAGCGCGAAGATGCTAGTGAGAAGGCCAATGCCGGACTTTGAGTCAAAGCTTCCAGTAACACCGTCGATGACAGCGAGTGCGATGTAGATGATCAAATAGAACAGTATGAAGTACCAGTATTCGCTACGACGGGACCGCCCGGAAAAGACTGCGTACTTCTTGAGTGCGGTAATGAACCAGTTCACGTTCCCTCCCAATCGTGTTGGCCTCGGTTAGGCTCGGTCGATGGCAGATGAGGCGATCGCTGCCACTTTAACGTGTCAGTTCAGCCGCCCGAATGGGTCGGCTGCAATTGATGGTTAGCAGTCTGCGTACGATTACTTTGTGGCCGCACCGACAAGGCACTCGCCCGGCACCTCAAACCCACCGGGCGATTCGAAACTGCGCAGTGAGCCTTCTATTTCGTTCCACACGGACTCGCGTTCTTGAGAGGGCAGGTGAGCCATCATGGCATTGAATGCCCCGAAGGCTTCTCGGGCGACTTGCACGTACTCGGCGGCCCTGGCCATTCGATGGGGCGCCGGCACGGCGCAAACTACGGGGTTGGCAAATCCGGCCTGACGGAAAATGTCTTCAAGCATCCCGGGACCGCCAAGGCTAAACGGCCCGGGTTGCCCCGGAACGGGAGGAGGGAGTTTCGCGCGCCGGCGGATGATGGAAGCCGGCACAGCACCCCAGCTGTTTCGATCAGCCGTGGAAAAGACAGCGACGGCGACCCGGCCGCCCGCTTTCAGAACACGGCGCCACTCGCGTAACGCCGTCACGGGGTGCGGCATATACATCAGGCCGAGCCGACACAGCACGGCATCAAAGGAAGCGTCGGGGAGATCCAGATTCTCGCCATCCATGACGCGCGTCTCAACCTGTTTGAGTCCGCGTTCACGGGCTACCTGGAGCGCAAGTTCAACGATCCCTTCCGAGATGTCGGTCGCCAGCACGTAACCGCCAGGACCAACTCGTTCGGCGGCACTGACAGCCGGTTCGCCCGCGCCCGCGGCGATGTCCAGGATGCGCTGACCAGGCTGAATGCGGGTCAGGTCGAGCATCTGGCGAGTAGCGCCGCCATACCAGCGATCCAGAGTGGGATTCCAGCGTCGCCACGCAGCGCCGTCCTTGTTCCACTGCTCTCGCTGTGCATTCTTGTACGTAGCCGCATCGAATGAGGGTTGCTGTTCGGCCACGCAATTGCTCCTCTCGGTTAGACGTTGATGCTGCTTCGCGGTGCGGGACTCGGACTGCTAACGTGGAGGTGTGCGGCGCGCCGCGCGCTCGGAACTTGAACCTGCACGCGCGTTTGCTCGCGGCGCGTCCGGCACGACCGCCAGGTTAGGGCGCATCAGTACACCGCTGCCACCGAGGCCGGAAACCGTCGTTTCCCGAGAAAGCGAGGACTCATTTCTAGCGCGCGCGCTTGAAAGCGGGGCGTTCGGCGCAGCGCTTGCACCACGCCGCTACGCGCGGACGGCCCTCGAGCGGCAAGCCGAGCTGCGTCCCGAGCAGCAACCAGCTCGCCACGCCGACGTCCACGAGCGAGAAACCGCCCATCAGGTAGTCGCGGCCCTCAAGGCGCGTCTCGAGCGTATCGAGCAGCCGGTCGAGCTGCGCGCGGTTGTACGCCGCGGCCGCCTTGCTGCGGTCCTCCGGCTTGTACGAGACAGGCGAATCGAGCCCGTGATACAGGTACTGCATCATGTAGTTGCCGATCTCAGTCATCGCCCACACCGTCCAGCACACGGCGTCGGCGTGCGGTTGCCCCTTGGACTCGGGCCACAGGCCCTTCGCCGCGCCATAGCGGTTGCCGAGATAGAGCAGGATCGCGCCCGACTCGAAGAGCTTGAGTTCTCCGTCGGCAAGCGCGGGAACCTTGCCGTGGGGGTTCACCGCCAGCATCTCGGGCGAGCGGTGCTCCTGTTTCTTCCCATCGAGCGGCACGTATTGGTAAGGGAGCGCGAGCTCCTCCAGCGCCCAGGCGATGCGCGTGCCTGAACTCATCGGCCAGGAGTAAAGCTTGATCGTCATTTATCCTCCTCTCTGTCGCGCGCCGGCAGCGCGTCACGGAACACCTCGAACGTCTTCCACGCCGGAACCGGCGGCTTGTATTCGGGCCGCGGCGCGTATGCCGAGTGCTCGAGCAGCTTCATCTTGTGGAGGTAGCGCGGGCAGTTCGGGAAGATCAGCTCGGCGGCGACGCGCACGATGAACACTGCCCCGGGGAACTCGGCGCGCAGCGGATCGTCCTCGCGCAACTGGGCGGTGCCGTTGACGCGGATGCGCTTCGGGTTCTCGAAATCGAGAAACAGCAGGCCCACGCGAGGGTTGACCAGCACGTTGCCCCAGGTACGGTACATGCCGTTGCCGTCGTAGTCGGGGATCGCGAGCGTGCGCTCGTCGAGCACCCGCACGAACCCCGGCAGCCCGCCCTTGTACGAGCAGTCCGGCCGCCCTTCGGCGTCGGCGGTGGCGATGAAGAACATCGCCGAGCGCTCGATGAACGCCCGATCCTCGTCGGTGAAGGCGCTGCGCACCGTGACCTGCCCGAGGCGATCTGCGATCGGCCGCGTCTCGCGCGCGTCCTGCAGATGCCGCATTCCGTCGTGGTATATCGAATCGCTGGCCATGACTCTCTGTCGCCCGTCGCTTTGATATCTTACTAGTTGACCTTCCACTGCGGACTCCGCGCATCCTCCCACATATGCCCGTCGGGTCGCGGAAATATCCCGCGGTATCCGCCCTAGGACGTGTTCTGCGCCGCCCTCACGATCTCCGCCCCGCTTTTCGTCATGCGCTCTAACGTCCGAACTCAGGGGCGCCGCTCAGCACGCCGCTTTGCGTACTTACGTTGCTCATCGCGGCGTCCCCTGGAGTGAGTCGTTCTCTCGCGAGACGGGCCACTTGGTTGACATAGGCTCGATCTGCGAACAGCTGTCAACGCGGTCCTCAGCACCCGCGTTCGAGTCCATTACGGCGTAGCGTTGAGAGCTGTTCGCCTCAAGAGCTTGCTCTTGTGCGACAGCTCTCAACGCTACGCTGTCACCTCGGGCGCTTGTGCCTCGCACCGGGCTGCCCCCTTTCGTCCCTATCGCCTCTATCAGCACCGTGGCGCGTCTCGTCGACGGGAACGTGAAATAGTCAGAATGCTTGCTGAATAGCATGGGCGCAGACATTTGGGGAAACGGCAACGCGCATTTGAATCAACGCGTTAGAGATCGACGGCGTTGCAGGCCTCTTTGATATCCGACTTGGGGGAGGGCAAGTGCCTGATTTGCCCACCGAATGTTCGGGGCCGCCGGACGAAGGGACAAGGGCGCGCCTGAGGGGCGCGGGCGACGCTTCTGTCTGGGCTACTTGCCCTTGCGCAGATCGTGGCGCACGGCGTAGACGGCGGCTTCGACGCGCGAGGAGAGGTTGAGCTTGGTGAGGACGTTGCGCACGTGCAGCTTGACGGTGTCGATGCTTATACCGAGCTCCTGGGCGATGGCCTTGTTGCTCTTGCCGCGGGTGAGGCAGTCGAGAATCTCGCGCTCGCGCGGGGTGAGCTGGTCCATGAGCGAGCCGGCGGCGCCGGGCTTGGGGTCGAGCAGGCGCACCAGCTTGGCGGTCATGGCGGGAGCGACGACGACTTCGCCGCGCGCGGCGCGCTCGATGGCTTCGATGACTTCGCCGGGCTCCATGCTTTTCAGGAGGTAGCCGCGCGCGCCGGCGCGCAGCACGGCGGCCATGTCGTCCTCGGCGTCGCTCATGGTGAGCGCGACCACCGGGATTTGCACGCCTTCCTCGCGCAGGCGTCGCATGGACTCGATGCCGTCCTGGTCCGGGAGGTTGAGGTCCATGACCACGACGTCGGGCTTCTGCGCGAGCAGCGGGCGGGCGTCGACCAGGGAGCCCGCGACGCCAAGCACGTGGATTCTGCCGTCGTGCTCGAACAGCTCCGCCAGCCCCTTGCGGAACAGCGGGTGGTCGTCGATCAGGACCGCGCTGACCGGTTGCACGCTACGCGCCGCGGGCGGGGAACGACAGCGTGAGGCGCGTGCCGCCGCCCGGCGGCGATTCGATTTCCAGCTCGCCGCCGAGGCGCTTGGCGCGTTCGCGCATGATCGCCAGCCCGAAGTGCTCGTAGTGGTCGTCGCCGCCGGGGTCGAAGCCGGCGCCGTCGTCCTCCACGCGCACGCGGCAGGTACCGCCGGCGAACTCGAGCGACAGGCGCACCGTCTTCGCCCGCGCGTGCTTCTGCACGTTCGCCAGCGCTTCCTGCACGATGTGGAACACGTGCATTTCCTCCTCGGCCCCGAGCTCGGGCTCCGGGCCGCGGACCTCGAGGCTCGCGCTCGCCGCGCTGCGGGCGGCAAAGGCGTCGAGCGCGGCCTGCAATGCGGCGACCAGGCCGCGCGGGTCCATCGGCTGGCGGAAGCGCCCGATCAGCTCGCGCAGCTCGCCGTAGGCCCCTTCGATCGCGTCCTCCATCTCGGCGAGATACCGCTCGGCGAGCGTAGGGTCGCCGTTCTTCTGCGCCTCGCGCAGGGCGGCGGCGCGCATGCGGGTGTAGGCGAGGGTCTGCGCCACCGAGTCGTGCACCTGGTTGGCGAGCAGCTGGCGCTCGTTGACCAGCGTGGCGCGCGTGTTCTCGCGCGCAAGCTGAGCGTTCTCGAGCGCAACGCCGAGGTGCTCGCTGATCGCGCCGAACAGCAGGCGCACGTCGTCCGAGAGCCTGCGGCCATGGGCCAGGAAAAGGTTGTACACGCCGTGCATCTCGCCCCGGTGCTGCAGCGGCACCGCGATCACCTCGCCGCAACCCGGTACGAACGCGCCGGGGTTCATGCCGCGGCAGACGCGCGGCTCGCCCGACCAGGTCGCCCGCGCGAGGTCGATCGATTCGCCGCATACGCCGCAGTCGCGCGCCACCAGGCGCTCGCGCTCGACCATCTCGGGCGGCAGGCCGACCGAGCTGACCAGCCTGAGCTGCCGGCCGTCAGGGGTGAGCAGGCGCACGGTGCCGGCGAGCGCGCCGGCGACGCGCACCATGGTGGAGAGATAGCGGGAGACGAGCTCGTCGAGCGTCGCCTCGGTAGACAGGCTGGAGGCGATCTCCGACAGCACGAGCAGCGCCGGAACCTTGTAGCGGCCTTCCTCCGGCGCCTCAGCTGCGGCTGGCATGTCCCTCCCTCCCGAGGGACCCGGACCGGTCCCTTCAGTCGACGATATGGTAGTCGGGCGCCTTAGCCATCGTCCACTCGCCGCTTCGGAACGCCTACGGCTTCTTCGGCGTTTCGTATTCGGCTTCCTTCTGGAACGGTTCCCAGACGGTTTCGTAGCCAACAAACCCCTTTTCGTTCGGCGGCAGCTGGCGCGTCGTCAAAAAACGCGCATGACCGTCAGGAACCTTGGTGGGGGTGGGTTTCTTCTCCTCGCTCATAAATCACCTTTTCTGCCGTGAAGTCAGGATTGTAAAGGTCTCATCAGTGACGGGTCGACATCCGCGCCGGGAATGATCGCCCCGCCCGCTCTTGTCTCTTCAGTCGGTTGCGTCGCGCACAGTCAGTATCTCGAGCGTAAAGACGACCTCTCTGCCGCAAAGCGGATTGTTGCCATCGACAGTCAGCGTCTTGTCGTCGATCCGCGTCACGATAAAGCTGCGGGTCTGCCCCTTGTCGTTCTCCATGAGGATGGAGGTGCCGATTTGCCGGTACTCCTCGGGAACGTTCTCGATGCTGATCGGTAAAGACCAGCGACTCGTCTCTGGGGCCGAAGATCTGATTGCCGTCGATCGGCACCTCGATGACGTCGCCGGCGGACTTGCCCTCCAGCTTCCGATGGACCGAAGGGGCCAGAATTTCATTGTGTCCGTGCACATAGCCCAGCGGGAATTCGACCCTGGTGAGGACATGCCCCGACTTCTTGTCGGTCACCTTGTAGGTGAGCTCGACGAATTTGCCGTCCTGGATGGTTTCACTCATGTCGAATCCGACCAGGCCGTTCAGAAGATGGATGCACCGAAAATCCTGACCTTGTCCGT
Organism: uncultured beta proteobacterium; assembly: GCA_963811085.1. Taxonomy (GTDB): domain Bacteria; phylum Pseudomonadota; class Gammaproteobacteria; order Burkholderiales; family SG8-39; genus DAHVFK01. The sequence goes on from CAWEPV010000011.1 coordinate 37,248, forward strand.
TTTCATAGCCGAGGACAAGCCTGCCAAGCCATTCGCCCTCCTTCTTGGTGCTGCGTTGCCGGTAAAGAACCGTCACGTGTTCGCCCCGGCGGATGATGCCGAGAAAGTCGAAGTCTTCCGAGAGGTTTCTCGCCAGTTCGCTGTTTGCGAACTGGTGGCCGGCCTCGACTTGATTCATGGCGAGCGCCAGGGCATTGGAGAAATTCTCGCGAATTCTCCGTATTTGCCTTCGTTGGAATTTTTCACGAGGTCGCGCCACAGGGGATCGGCGATGGCGCGAATCTCCTCATCGGTCTTTTCGACGATGTTCACGCGCGGCTCTTCCCGGGCGGGAGAGACCGGCTTCATGGTGAGCGTTGCTACTCCTCGTCCGAACCAGGTGATAACAGGGCGCCTTCTCCATGGTGTATTCACCGGTTTTCGGATCGCGACGCGAAACCGTCAGCACGTGCCAGTTTTCGTCGTCCACCTTCATGGCGTCGCCGCGGTAGTAGTAGCCCGGCCAGCGGGTCTCCTTGCGGAACAGCGTGTGCTGCGTGACGCACTCGGCGGCGCGATGCCGGTGCTTCAACTCCCACGCACGCAGCAACTCGTGAATATCCTTTGCGGCCAGGCTCTCGAGGTCTTCCTCCATGATCTTGAGCTTCTTGAGACCGATATTCAGGAGCTTCTCGTTGGTCATGTAGTTGACGGTCACCCCGCCGCAATACTCGTCCATCAGCTTCTGCAGACGGTCCAGGCCCTGCTTGGGATTGATGTAGTGCGGGTTGACGTCGCCCGCCACGATCTCATTGCGGTAGACCTTGTAGTGCTCCAGCGGCTTGTAGATCTCCGCCTTGCGGCGGTTGATCTGCTCGTCGGACACGACAATGCCTTCGGCCTTGCCGTCGTCGATATATTTGCAGGCGGCCTTCGCGGCGAGACGGCCTTCGGTGAACGAGCCGGATGAGAAGGCGTGCGGCGTGCCGCCGACCGCGTCACCGGCGCCGAACAGACCTTCGATCGTCGTCATGCGGTTGTAGCCCCAGAAATACTCGGGCGGGGAAACGTCCTCGGGACCCGAGCACCAGGCGCCCGAGCAGGTCGCGTGCGAGCCCATGACGTAGGGCTCGGACGTGGTCAGTTCGGGATTCTCGTTCTTGGGGTCCACGTCGGTGGCGGCCCACAGGACCGCCTGGCCGACGGTCATGCCGAGGAAGTTTTCCCAGCCGACCTCTTCCAGATGAGGATCCTGGAAGGCGTGCATGGTCACCATGTGAATGGGGCCGCGGCCGGCATTCACTTCACTGATCAAGGCATGGTTGCGCAGGCAGGTCGGGATCGGCCGATGGGTCAGGTGCGACGCTTCCGGATCGAGATATTCCTTGCCGACCATCTTCTGCAGTTCGGGGAACCACTTGGATTCGTACTCTTCGCCCAGGCAGTTTTGCGTATAGGTCTTCAGGTGCAGGAAGTAGGCGCCGACCGGGCCGTAACCGTCCTTGAACCGCGCCAGCACGATGCGGTTTTCCATCTGCGTCATCTTGGCGCCGGCGTTGATCATGAGCCCATAGGCGGACGCGGACGACCAGGGCGCATACCAGGTACGGCCGGAACCTTCGCCCACCGAACGCGGCTTGAAGATGTTGGAGGCGCCGCCCGCGCCGCAGATCACGGTCTTGGACTTGAAGACGTGGTAGTTGCCGGTGCGGACGTTGAAGCCGACGGCACCGGCGACCCGGTTCTCCTTGCTGTCGTCCATCAGCAGGTGGGTGACGCAGATGCGGTTGAAGACCTTGTCCGCCGATTTCTTGGCGGCCTCGGCCACGATGGGCTTGTAGGACTCGCCGTGAATCATGATCTGCCATCGCCCTTCACGCAGATAGCGCCCGGTTTTCGGGTCCTTCATGATGGGCAGGCCCCACTCTTCGAACTGGTGCACCGTGGAGTCGACGTGACGGGCCATATCGAACAGCAGGTCTTCCCGCACCAGCCCCATCAGGTCGATGCGAGCGTAGCGGACATGGTCCTCCGGGTTATTCTCGCCCCAGCGGGTGCCCATGTAGCAGTTGATGGCGTACAGGCCCTGGGCGACCGCGCCGGAGCGATCGATATTGGCCTTCTCGGCAATGACGATCTTCTTGTTCTGCCCCCAGAATCTCGCCTCCCAGGCGGCACCCGTGCCGCCAAGGCCTGCACCGGCGACCAGAATGTCGATGCCGTCTTCGACGATCGTTTCGTAGGCCATCAGTAATAGACACCCTTCTTCAATCTTGAGACCGGCGGCCTGAAGCGTATGCAAGCCGCCGTCATCCATGCGGATGCATTTCGGCTCGTTGTACAAGAGCTCGCCGTCGCGCATTTCCTTGCTGGGGCCGGGAACATTCCGAGCTGCGGGATCGCCGTCCCCCAGGGCTTGGTGGTGATGGGCGACAGGAAGTTCTTTTCCGTGCCGTTGCGGAATTTGATCCTCCAGGCGATCGTGCCTTTCTCTTCGTCGCGGTGGACGCGAACGCTGTGGCCGAGCGGGGCGAAGTCGGCATATCCGCGCACATCGATCGCATGCTGCGGGCAAGCCTTGACGCAGGAGTAGCACTCCCAGCACATGTTCGGCTCGATGTTGTAGGCACGCCGATAGGTCTTATCGATGTGCATGATGTCCGAGGGACAGATGTCGACGCAGTGTCCGCAGCCGTCGCACCTCGTCATGTATACGAAGGTAGGCATACTGTTTCCTAGTAGTGGCGGGGCGCTTCGCGCTTGATGCCAAGTCCCATGTCCATCGGAGCGTTTCGCAACAGCTCCATGGAGTGTCTTTTCTGTTGTTCGGGGTCGTCGCGCGTCTGCGTCGGCAAGTTCTCGGCCGTGCCGTTGGCCTTGGTGACTCGCTTCTCGAACGCGGCCGCGGGCTTGAAGAACATGTGCGCGAACTTCGACCACGGCACGCCCGCGAACAGCACGGTCGTGGCGATGATGTAGAGACCGAACAGGACGCCGACCCCGCCGCCTGCGGCGGCCCAGATCAGGCCGAGCGTGGCGCTGGCGAGCATCGACAGGATGAACAGGTCGGCCTTCACGACGCGGAACGGGGAGTGGCCCTCGGCGGCGACGTCGACGCGGATGAAGAACCAGAACCAGTAGCCGCCGGCGCACACCATCAGGCCGCCGATCCACCACAGCTTGGCCCAGATCGCGCCCGCCGAGAGATCGAACACCATGCACGGCGGTGGACAGGCAGTAGAGCACGAAGCCGTACATGCCGAGCAGGTGCGCGATGCGCCGGCGCGCGTTGCAGAACTCGCCCGAGGTCAGCACGTCGACCACCGCCGTCTGCACGGCGATCGAGACCAGGTCGCCGCCGCCGACGGGCTTCGCGCCCTTCTTCTCCTTCGACCGGCGCCAAGTCTCGAAGAAGTACTTGGCGCTTCCCTTGTGCACGACCTCGAACAGGGTGCCCGCCGCGACCAGGAGGATCATGATGACGACGTACCACTGCATCACGGTGGGCGATATGGACGCCGATAACGCCGCAAAAGGATTGTTGCTGAGCATTTCCTGTCTCCTCGCCTTTCTTTCGGGAATTTTAAGCGCCGCCTCTCGGCGCCCGCCTATAAGTTCACTATGCGCCTATAGAGACGCCAAATGCTCGCGCGCCAGCTCGCGCAGTTCGAAATGCATCGCCGCGAGATCGCCCAGCGCCCAGGTCGCGGGCGCGGCGAGGCCGGCCACCGTCCCGGGATTGACCAGCCAGGTGCTGCCGCCTTTCACGTTCGCGATCCTGCGCGCCTCGGCCTTGTGCGAGTGTCCGCAGCACACCAGTTCCCAATCGCCGGTGCACGCCATGGCGTAGCCGTAGTCGTCGTAGTGCACGGCGAAAATGCGCCGCCCGCCGAGCTCGATGCGCGCGTCGGCGCCATGGTAGCGCAGCAGCCCGCCGCTCTTGCCCATCTGGAAGTGCAGCGCCTGCGTATCGCCGACATTGTTGCCGTGGATCAAATGTATCGGCAGGCCGTGGGCCAGCGCCGCCTTGACCGTCTGCGCCCCGATCAGGTCGCCGCAATGGATCACCGCCTCGGCGCCCGCGGCCTTCGCCTCGCGCACGGCCTGCGCCAGCGCGTCGGCGCGGTCGTGGCTATCCGAGACGATGCAGACTTTCACCCGACGACGTTCGGTTACTTGCCGCGCCCGGGAGAGCTGGCGTAGAGCTGCATCTCGCTGCGGTCGGCCCAGCTCTTCTCGTCCAGCATGCCCGCGGGCAGGGCGAAGCGCTCTGCGTTCGGCACCGCGGCCTGCTCGACGATGCGCTCGATGTCGTCGTAGGCGATTTTGCGCAGCAACCCGTCGCCGCTGGTGGAGCGCGCGAGCATGAACTTGTCGTACACGCGGTAGACGTAGATGTTGGCGGGACGCGGTGCGCGCTTGGCGTCGTACACGGTCAGCACATAGCGCGTGTCGGGCTTGAAGCTGCTCTTGTCCATCGTCGGTCCTCGCACGGGTGGCGCGCATGATAAACCATAAGGAAGGTGCGGCCAGCCCTCTTATGGGCGAATCAGATTATCTCGTTGGCAGCGGTCCGGATGCGTGCGGACAATGGTGTCTTCGGCTCAGGGAAGGTTCCAATTGAGCGCCTCTACGCATACCGAGGTCAAGACCACCACCTGCTACATGTGCGCCTGCCGCTGCGGCATCCGGGTGCACCTGCGCGAGGGCGAAGTGCGCTACATCGAAGGCAACCCGGAGCACCCGATCAACCGCGGCGTGATCTGCGCCAAGGGCTCGAGCGGGATCATGAAGCAGGTCTCGCCCGCGCGCCTGACGCGGCCCTTGAAAAGAAAGCAAGGCAGCGAAAGGGGGGCGGGGGAATTCGAAGCGATCAGCTGGGAAGAGGCGTTTTCCCTGCTGCAGGAAAGACTCGGGAAAATCAGATCGACAGACCCGAAGAAGTTCGCGCTGTTCACCGGGCGCGACCAGATGCAGGCGCTCACCGGCCTGTTCGCGCGCCAGTTCGGCACCCCGAACTACGCCGCGCACGGCGGCTTTTGCTCGGTCAACATGGCCGCGGGCATGATCTACACCATCGGCGGCTCGTTCTGGGAATTCGGCGGCCCGGACCTGGAGCGCGCCAAGCTGTTCGTCATGCTCGGCACCGCCGAGGACCACCACTCCAACCCGCTCAAGATCGCGCTCTCCGAGTTCAAGCGCCGCGGCGGAAGGTTCGTGTCGATCAACCCGGTGCGCACCGGCTACTCGGCGATCGCCGACGAGTGGGTGCCGATCCGGCCCGGCACCGACGGCGCGCTGCTGCTCGCGCTGGTCAACGAGCTGATCGCGCAGGGGCTGTACGACCGCGAGTTCGTCGCGCGCTACACCAACGGCGGCCAGCTGGTGGTATCGGACCCGGCCTCGCCGCACTTCGGGCTGCTCGCCACCGACGAGGACGCCGACCCGATCAACCCGCTCTACCCGCAGAACCAGCTCTGGTGGGACCGGCACTCGAACGGACCGTGCCTGACCCACACCCCGGACACCGACCCATTCCTGTTCGGCGAGTTCACCCTGCCCGAGGGCACGCACGTGCGGCCCGCGTTCCAGCTGCTCGCCGAGCGCGTGGCCGAGTACACCCCCGAATGGGCCGCAGGCATCACCGGGATTCCGGCCGCGACCATCCGCCGCTTGGCGCACGAGATGGGGGTCACCGCGCGCGACGAGAAGATCGAGCTGCCGATCGCCTGGACCGACTGCTGGGGCAACGAGCACCAGAGCGTGACCGGCAACCCCGTGGCGTTCCATGCCATGCGCGGGCCTCGCGGCGCACTCGAACGGCTTTCACGCCGTGCGCACGCTCGCGATCCTGATGAGCCTGCTCGGCACCATTGACCGTCCGGGCGGGTTCCGCCACAAGGCGCCGTTCCCGCGCGGAATTCCGCCCTCGGCCAAGACGCCGACGGGGCCCGAGGGGGTGCAGCCGGGCAAGCCGCTCGCCGGCCTCGCGCTCGGCTGGCCGGCCTCGCCCGAGGACCTGTTCGTCGACGACGACGGCGAGCCGGTGCGCATCGACAAGGGTTTCTCCTGGGAGCACCCGCTGTCGGTGCACGGGCTGATGCACAACGTGATCACCAACGCCTGGCGCGGCGACCCTTACCCGATCGACACGCTGCTCATCTTCATGGCCAACATGGCCTGGAACTCGACCATGAACACGGTCGAGGTGAGGAAGATGCTCAACGACCGTGGCGCGGACGGCGAGTACAAGATCCCGTTCATCGCGGTATGCGACGCGTTCCAGTCGGAGATGACCGCGTTTGCCGACCTGGTGCTGCCCGACACCACCTACCTCGAGCGGCACGACGTCATGTCGATGCTCGACCGCCCGATCTCCGAGTTCGACGGTCCGGCCGACTCGGTGCGCGTGCCGGTCGTGCCGCCGCTGGGCGAATGCAAACCCTTCCAGGAAGTGCTCATCGAGCTTGGGAGTCGCCTGAAGTTGCCTGCATTTGTAGATGTTAATGGAGAAAGAAAATACGAAAATTACCCCGACTTCATAGTCAGGCACGAGACTGAGCCCGGCTCGGGAATCGGTTTTCTCGCCGGCTGGCGCGGCAAGGACGGCGAGAAGTCGATGCTGGGCGAGCCGAACCCGAAGCAATGGGACATGTACGCGCAGAACAACTGCGTGTTCCACCACCGCCTGCCGCACTCCTACCAGTACATGCGCAACTGGAATCGCGGCTACATGGAATGGGCGCAGCGCATGCGCATCCGGCGCTGGGGCGACCCGGTGATCATCCACCTGTACTCCGAGGTGCTGCAGCGCTTTCGGCTCGCGGGCGAGGGCAAGTGGCCCGGCCGCCAGCCGCCCGAGCGCCTGCGCGAGCGGGTGCAGAAATATTTCGACCCGCTGCCGTTCTACTACGCGCCGCTCGAGGCGCAGGTCACCGACCTCGAGCAGTACCCGCTCGCCGCGATCACCCAGCGGCCGATGGCGATGTACCACTCCTGGGATTCGCAGAACGCCTGGCTGCGTCAGATCCACGGACACAATTACCTGTTCGTCAACCCGCGCACCGCGCGCGCGGCGGGGATCGAGGACGGCGGCTGGATGTGGGTCGAATCGCGCTGGGGCAAGGTGCGCTGCCTGTGCCGGCACAGTGAGGCGGTCGAGCCCGGCACGGTGTGGACCTGGAACGCGATCGGCAAGCAGCCGGGCGCCTGGAACCTCGCGCCCGACGCCAACGAGGCGACCAGGGGTTTCCTGCTCAACCACCTGATCAGCGACGAGCTGCCGCTCGAGGGCGCGCAAGTGTCGAACTCCGACCCGCTCACCGGCCAGGCCGGCTGGTACGACGTGAGGGTGCGGATCTATCCGGCCGAGGAGGCGGGGGTTTGGCCTCAATTCGACACCCTCAAGGCGTTCCCCGGAATCCGGGCGGCGCCGCGCAAGTGGCTCGCCTACGTCGCGGGCAAACGGATCGAACGATGACGCAGCTCGCGCTGGTGATCGACCTCAACGTCTGCGTCGGCTGCCACGCCTGCGTGACGAGCTGCAAGCAGTGGAACACCTCGGGCGCGGCGGGCTACCTGTCGGACGACAACCCCTACGGTGCCGATCCGACCGGAACCTTCTTCAATCGGGTGCAGACCTTCGAGGTGGGCGAGTTCCCCAATACCGAGACGGTGCACTTCCCCAAGTCGTGCCTGCACTGCGAGGACCCGCCCTGCGTGCCGGTGTGCCCGACAGGGGCCTCGTACAAGCGCGTCGAGGACGGCATCGTGCTGGTCGACTACGACAAGTGCATCGGCTGCAAGTACTGCTCCTGGGCCTGCCCCTACGGCGCGCGCGAGATCGACGCGCACCAGAAGGTGATGAAGAAGTGCACCCTGTGCGTCGACCGCATCTACGACCAGGCGCTGCCCGAGAGCGAAAGGAAGCCGGCCTGCGTGCTGGCCTGCCCGACCAGCGCGCGGATCTTCGGCGATGTGCACGATCCCGACTCGGCCGCCTCGAAGGCGATCCGCGAGCAGGGCGGCTACGCGTTGATGCCCGAGTGGGGCACGCAGCCGGCGAACCACTACCTGCCGCGGCGCCGCACCGAAATCCGCATCCATCCCGACGAGCTCGAGCGCCACGACAACCCGCTCAAGGTCGACGGCCTGCTGCCGCGCCCCTCGAGCAAGGACCCGGCGCTCGACGACGTCACGAGCTGGTAGCCGTGCGGCCCGCCCTGTCCGTGATCCTGCTCACCACGCTGATCGGCGCGGGGCAGGGGCTGTTTCTTGCCCTCGTGAGCGTAGAGGCGCTTTCCGGCGCGTCGAGGGGCTTCTTCGTTATTGGAGCGGCGATTTCACTCGTACTACTGGGCGCAGGGCTGGCAGCTTCGTTCTTCCACCTCGGACACCCGGAGCGCGCCTGGCGCTCGGCGGCGAAGTGGCGCACCTCGTGGCTGTCGCGCGAGGTGATCGTTCTGCCCGCGTTCATGGCGGCGGTGTTCGCCTGGGGCGTCGCGCACTGGCTCGGCTGGCCGACGCTCGCGTTCGCCGCCGCGGCTGCGCTGCTCGCGCTCGCGCTGTACCTGTGCACCGCGATGATCTACGCCTGCCTGCCCTTCCTGCAGGAATGGCACAGCCCGCTCACGGTGGTGAACTACCTGGTGCTCGGCTGCGCCTCGGGCTTCACCCTCGCCGCAGCCTGGGCCGGCCTCGCGGCGCATGCCGTCGCCGCGCCGCTCGCGGCGGCCGCCGTCGGCTGGACGCTGCTCGGGCTGGCGACGCGCGGCGCGTCGCTGGCGCGCAACGCGCGGCTCAAGGCGCGCTCGAACCTGCAGAGCGCGATCGGCGTCAAGCACCCGCGCATCGCGCAGAAGGCGCAGGGCGCGATCGCGGGCTCGTTCAACACGCGCGAGTTCTTCCACGGACGGGGCCCCGGCACCCTGCGCAAGGTGAAGTGGCTGTTTCTGGTCGGCGCCTTCATCCTGCCCGCGGCGCTTCTTGTTGGAGGATTCCCGAGTCTTGCCTTTATCGTTCAGTTCGCCGGCCTGATGGCCGAGCGCTGGTTCTTTTTCGCGCAGGCGAATCATCCGCAGAATCTTTACTACCAGGCGGTGTCCTAGATTGCTGCGCTGCCGCTTGCTCGCGCGCCGCATGCTGGTATATTAACGAATACTAATATTCACCCTTCTGCCAGGCGGGTTTTTGCGCAGGTCGGCGAGGGGTTCGATCGAGGTGGTATAAGCGCAAGACCACCCACTAAGGAGACGACGGCGATGGACTTCGACAAGGAACTCGACGCACGCGGCTTGAACTGCCCGCTGCCGATTTTGCGCGCCAAGAAGGCGCTGACCGAGCTGCAATCGGGACAGGTGCTGAAGATCGTCGCCACCGACCCCGGCTCGGTGAAGGACTTCCAGGCCTTCTCCAAGCAGACCGGCAACGAGCTGCTGTCGCACGCGACCGAAGGCAAGGAATTCACCTTCTTCATGAAGCGCAAGTAGGCGAGCGCGCGGAGCGGCCATGGCGACGTACGCGGAAATGCAGGAGATCTTCGAGGACATCAAGAAGGATTTCCGCTACGAGCACGAGCTCAACGGCTGCCTGAATTGCGGCATCTGTACCGCGACCTGTCCCTCGGCGCACTTCTACGACTACAGCCCGCGCGAAATCGTGCAGCTGCTGTGGACCGAGAACGTCGAGCAGGTCTACGACGCGATGCAGGAGAAGATCTGGGCCTGCGCGCAGTGTATGACCTGCGCCGCGCGCTGCCCGTTCAAGAACTCGCCCGGCGGCCTGGTGGCGATCATGCGCGAGGTCGCGATCGGCCACGGCCTGCAGTCGGCCAAGGACGTGCTGCGGCCGTTCGGGCGCGTGATGCTGAAGCTCATCACCACCGGCAACCAACTCTCGCCGGACATGATCCAGCCGGACCATTTCCCCGATTGGGGCCCCAACATCCAGAAGGTCGAGGGCGACCTGAAGATCCTGCGCAAGGCCATTCCGATGAAGACGCTGCAGACCACCGACACCGCGTGGGAAGTGGCGCTCAAGACTTCGGTCGAGATGTACACCATCTGGGAAATGACCGGCGTGCTCAAGCAGCTCGAGACGATGGACGAGAACCTGTTCGACGTGATCGAGGACTTCATCGAAGAGAAGCGCGAGGAATACGACGAAATGCTCGAAGAGCAGGAGGAGACCAAATGAGCGGAATCGCGGGGCACGGAGAATTCTTCCAGCCGACCAATCTGTCGGCGGCGGACGCGGAGAAGGCCACCGAGTGGGTCAAGAAGCGCGTCGACCGGCGCGAGCTCGACCTCGGCGAGCGCATGGACGACGTGCGCGAGCACATGTGGCAGCTGGAGAAGGAGGGCGAGATCATCGTCCACCGGATCTCGGACGCGCACCAGCCGGCGATGGTGAAGACGCTGTTCGGCTGGGACAAGAAGATCCCGACCATGCAGCTGTGGCACCACAAGAGCTGCGGCCAGTGCGGCAACATTCCCGGCTACCCGACGTCGCTGCTGTGGACCATGAACCAGCTCGGCATGCAGCCGGGGCGCGACTACCTGGACGAGACCGACCAGACCTCGTGCACGGCGTGGAACTACCACGGCTCGGGCATCGGCAACGTCGAGTCGCTCGCCGCGGTGTTCCTGCGCAACTTCCACCAGGCCTACGTCTCGGGCAAGCGCCTGGGCCACGAGCCGGGCCACTTCTTCCCGCTGGTGCATTGCGGCACCTCGTTCGGCAACTACAAGGAAGTGCGCAAGTACCTGGTCGAGAACGCCACCCTGCGCGAGCGGGTGAAGAAGATCCTCGGCAAGCTGGGGCGCCTGGTCGACGGCAAGATCGTGATCCCCGAAGAGATCGTGCACTACTCCGAGTGGGTGCACGTGATGCGCAAGCGCATCGCCTCCGAGCTGCAGAAGATCGACGTCTCGCACCTGCGCACGACGGTGCACATGGCCTGCCACTACTCGAAGATGGTGCACGAGGACGCGATCTACGACCCGACGGTGCTGGGCGGCAATCGCGCCGCGGTGGGGACCTCGATGGCGCAGGCGCTCGGTGCGCAGGTGATCGACTACTCGACCTGGTACGACTGCTGCGGCTTCGGCTTCCGCCACATCATCTCCGAGCGCGAGTTCACGCGCTCCTTCACCATCGAGCGCAAGATCAAGGTCGCGCAGGAGGAGGCCAAGGCGGACGTGATGCTCGGCATCGACACCGGCTGCGTTACCACCATGGACAAGAACCAGTGGATCGGGCGCGCGCACGAGCAGCAGTACACGATGCCGATCATGGCCGACATCCAGTTCGCGGCGCTCGCCTGCGGCGCGGACCCGTTCAAGATCGTCCAGCTGCAGTGGCACGCGAGCCCCTGCGAGGACGTGGTCGAGAAGATGGGCCTTTCCTGGGGCGAGTCGAAGAAGAAATTCGAGGCCTACCTGGAGGAAGTGAAGGCCGGCAGGATCGAATACCTCTACAACCCCGAACTCGCGCTCAGCGCCTGACCTGAAATGAACGACACCATCCTCGTGGTCGGCGCCGGGCCGACGGGACTCTCCGCCGCGCACGGCATCGCCTCGGTCGGGCGCAAGGTCGTGCTGGTCGACAAGGCCGACCGGCTCGGCGGCGCGCCGATCATTTCCGGCTACGCCAAGCTGGTGCCCTCGGGCGAGTGGGCGAAGGACGCGATCGGAAGAATGATCGAGCGCGTCGAGAAGAATTCCCTCGTCACCATTCACAAGCAGACCACGGTCACGAAGCTCGATGGCGAGCACGGCAATTTCACCGCTACGCTCTCGAACGGTGAGCGGTCCAGGCCAGCGCGGTGGTGCTCGGCACCGGGTTCACCCACTTCGACTCGATCAACAAGCCGGAGTGGGGCTTCGGCACCTTCGAGGACGTGGTCACCACGACCCAGGTCGAGCAGATGGTGGGCGCGGGCAAGATCGCCTGTCCGTCCGACGGGCGCGCGCCCGAGCGCGTCGCGATCCTTCTGTGCGTGGGCTCGCGCGACCGCCAGATCGGGCGCGAATGGTGCTCCAAGATCTGCTGCACCGTGTCGACCAACCTGGCGATGGAGATCAAGGAGCTTTCGCCCAAGACGGACGTGTACATCTATTACATGGACATCCGCACCTTCGGCCTGTACGAGGACAAGTTCTACTGGAAGTCGCAGGAGGAGTTCGGCACCAAGTTCGTCAAGGCGCGCATCGCCGAGGTCACCATCGCCCCCGACGGCAAGCGGCTGCTGGTCAAGGGCGAGGACACCCTGGTCAAGCGCCCGATCGTGATCCCGTTCGACCTGGTGGTGCACGCCATCGGCATGGACCCGAACGAGGACAACCCCGAGATCGCCAAGGTGTTCGGCGTCGGCCTCGAGCAGCACGGCTTCGTCGAGCGCGGCGAGCACTACACCAGCTCGTTCGCCTCCACCCGCCCCGGGATCTACGTCGGCGGCTCGGCGCTCGGCCCCGAGGATATCGACACTTGCGTTTCGCACGGCCTGGCGATGGCGATGCGCGCGGTCGGCGACCTCGAGGCGCGCGCGCGCAAGGCCGCCTGAGCCCGGGGCGCGAAATGCAGCAGCTCGACCCCGGGCGCTTCGCGGCGCATTTCTCGGAGTTCGTGTCGCTCGCCGACGCGGGTGCGGGCCTGCAGGCCTACGTCGAAGCGCTCGAGACCAAGCACCGCCTGTTCGCCGCCGCGCTGGCGCAGCCGGCGCGGCTCGACCTCGCCGCGATCGAGTCGCTGCTCGGCACCGTGTTCACCGCGCGGCGCAAGCTCTACCCCGCGATCGAGTCGCTCGGCGCCGAGGCCTTCGCCGCGCGCGTCGCGCAGCTGAGGGCCGGCCAGGCCACGCTGGACGAATTCAGCGACGCGCTGCCGATGCCCGAGGAGCGCGCGGCGCGACGCAAGCTGCGCGGCGCGGCCTACGACTTCGCCGCCGAACTGCTGCATTTCGGCGATCCGCAGGCGCACCCGCTGATGACGCGCTGGGTTTGGGACGCCTCGAGCGCGAGCGGCGCGCTGCGCGAGCTGATGCGCGAGGACGGCGCGCTCGAAATCGATCGCGCCGCGGCGCGCGACTGGCTCTACGAACGCATCGCCGAGCAGGGCATCTGGCGCGACCGGCACTGGATCGCCGACCTGGTGCTGGCGATGGCCTACGTCACGTACTTCCGCGCCATGACCGGCGGCGTGCTGGGGTCCGATTTCACCCGCGCCAGCACGCCCGACGAGCAGCTGCGCAAGCTGCTCGGTCTCGACGCGACGGGCGGCCGCCCGCGCGTCAGGAAGTCCGCCGCAACGATTCACTAGGGAAGACGCATGCCGATTCACGAGAAGTCGCTGATCGACCCGAACCAGGTCCTGTCCGCCGAGAAACTGGTGATCGAAGGCGTGGACGTATCGGGCCACTGGAACACGATGATCCTGCCGCGCACGGTGGCGGACTACGACCCGGAATTCCAGAAGGCGATCCAGGCCATGCCGGGAGGGGAGAACGTGCACCGCTGCTGGCAGTGCGGCTCGTGCACCAACTCCTGCACCATGTACGCGGTCAACACCGACTTCAACCCGCGCTACTGGATCTACTGCACCAACCTCGGCCTGCAGTCGGAGATCGTCAAGGACAAGGACATCATCTGGCAGTGCGTCTCCTGCAACAAGTGCACCAACATCTGCCCCAAGGACGTGAAGCCCGAAGGAGTGATGAAGGCGCTGCAGCACTGGCTCGAGGCGGAGGGTCACGTCCCGGCGTCGAACTCGACCCGGTTCGATGAGGAGTTCACCCGCCAGTGCCTCGAGCGCGGGCGCATCGAGGATTCCGAGGTGATGTTCAATTTCTTCAAGAAGACCGGGGTCGACATCGTCGAGCTGCTGAAGAAGGGCTGGCTCGGCGTGTTCATGGCGCGCATGAGCAACCTGCCGCTGCTGCGCGAGGGCAAGGTCGGCAAGTTCATGGCCCGGCTGCCGATCACCGGGCCGCTGAAGATGGGCTGGGCGATGGTCTTCAAGCCGCGCACGCGCAGCTGGGGCAAGACCGGCGCGGTGCTGCAGGCATATCTCGAGGAACAGAAACATGGCTAAGGTGGCGTACTACCCGGGCTGCGCGCTGGAAGGCTCCGGCGGACCCTATGACCGCTCGACGCGGGCGCTGGTCGACAAGCTCGGCCTGCAGATGCAGGACCTCTCGGACTGGAACTGCTGCGGCGCGATGGAAGTGAAGAACGTCCATCCGATGCTGCAGACCTACATGTCGGCACGCAACCTCGCGATCGCCTCGGAGAAGATGGGCTTCGACACCGTGATGGCGCCGTGCAACGGCTGCTACCACAACCTGAAGAAGGCCGAGTACGAGTGCGCCACCTCGTCCGAGACCATGCAGACGGTGCAGGACCTGGCGCACAAGGCCGACGACCCGGTCTACAAGGGAGACGTGCGCACCGTGCACCTGCTCGAGTGGCTGATGGAAGAGCTCGGACCGGACGGCATCAAGGCGCGCCTGAAGAATTCGCTCAAGGGCGTCAAGATCGCCAACTACTACGGCTGCATGTACACCCGCCCGCGCCAGATCTTCCCCGAGAAGGACCAGGGCCCGGGCTCGGAGTCGAGCTACAAGCCGCACTTCATGGACGACCTGCTGGCCGCCGCCGGCGCGGTGAACGTCGAATACCCGCTCAAGACCGCGTGCTGCGGCGGCGCGCACACGCTTTCGGATTCCGACACCTCGACCCAGCTGGTGCTGAACCTGTTGCAGGCGGCCGAGGACTGCGGCGCCGAGGTGATCGCGACCGAATGCCCGACCTGCCACTCGGGCCTCGAGATGCACCAGGTGCGGGCCGAGATGAAGTTCGGCATCAAGACCAAGGTCAAGATCCTGTACTTCACCCAGCTGCTCGGGCTGGCGCTCGGCATGTCGGCACGCAAGGTCGCGATCCACGAGAACGTGAGCGACTCGATCGACCTCCTGGCGGAGAAGGGCATAATCTAGCGGATGGCGACCTGCAACGGCTGCGAGGTGCGCCCCGAGCTGTACTACGACGCCGAATTCCAGATCTGGGCGCGTGTCGAGCAGGGCGGGGCGGTGAGCATCGGAATGACCGACATTTCGCAGACCCGGGCGGGCAAGATCATGCATGTGCGCGTGCGCCGGCCCGGCAGCCTGCGCCCGCGCGGCAAGCCGGTGGCGACGGTCGAGACCGGCAAGTGGGCCGGCCCGGTGCCGAACCCGTTCGATTGCGTGATCGAAGCGGCCAACGAGGCGGTGCTGGACGACCCGCTGCGCATCAACCGCGATCCCTACGCCGAGTGGATCGCGCGCGTGCGGCCCTCGGCCTCGCTCGAGCAGGCGCTCGACGGCCTGCTCACCGGCGCCGCGGCCGAAGCGGGCTTCTGCGAGCGCTGCCGGGCCGACAAGCTGGAGTGCAAGCGCGCGTGAGCGAGGAAAAGTTTCTCGACCACGAAGAGAAATCGGTGGTCATCGTCATGACCAGCGGCCCGGCGACGCGCGGGCGCTGCGCGACCCCGTTCTACCTGGGCGCGCTGCTCGCCTCGATGGACGCCGTGGTGACGATCTTCTTCACTATGGACGGCGTGCGCCTGGTGCAGAACGGCGTCGCGGAGAGCTTGACGGCGATGGACGGCGGGAAAAGAATCATCGAATTCATGCGCGACGCGAAGGCGGCGGGGGTCCGGTTCCACGCCTGCCGGCCGGCGCTGCCGGGCTACGACATCGAGCCGGTCGACCTGATCGCCGAAGTGGACGAGGTCTCGAGCGGCGGCGTGCTGGCGGACATGATACTTTCCTGCGACAAAGTGCTGTTTTTCTAGAGAAGGAGCAAGCGATGGCCTCGGTCAAGAACTGCAACCTGCCCGATGAGCTGTACTACAACGTCGAGAACAACGTCTGGGTGCGCAAGGAGGCCGACGGCACCGTCACCATCGGCATGACCGCCTACGCCTGCGCGCTCGCCGGCGAGGTGGTCGCCTACACGCCGAAGAAGGTCGGCCGCTCGGTCGAGTTGAACAAGTCCGCCGCCACGATCGAGTCCGGCAAGTGGGTCGGCCCGGTCAAGACGCCGGTCGCGGGCGAGGTCGCGGCGATCAACGACGCCGTGAGCGCGAATCCCAAGAGCATCAACGCCGACCCCTATGGCAACGGCTGGTTGGTCAAGCTCAAGCCGTCCAACTGGGACGGCGACGCGGCCTCGCTGGTGACCGGCGCCGCGGCGAGCGCGGCGTTCGAGGCCAAGATGGCCGCCGACGGCTTCGCGGGCTGCCCCTGAGCGTGGCCGGCTGGGCCGACATCGCAGCGGGGATCGAAGCGCTCGAACCGGCACGGTTCGACCTCGAGCTCATTGATCGGCTGAAACGGGCAGGCGGCATTGCTGCCCGCCCCATCAACTTCTACACGCCCAGCTTCAAGGCCTACGCCTCGAGCGAGATTTCCGCGTGCGGCAAGAGCGCCTGGCCGGCGGTGTCGATCACAGGCGGCGAGTGCAAGCTGCAGTGCGACCACTGCAAAGCCAGGATCCTCGAGCCGATGCTCGCCGCGACCACGCCCGAGGCGCTGTGGCGCACGGTGAACGAGCAGGTGGCGCAGGGCGCGAAGGGAATGCTGCTCACCGGCGGCTCGAACCACCGCGACGAGGTCGAGTACGGGCCGTTCCTGTCGACCGTGCGCCGGATCAAGGACGCCTTCCCCGAGTTCCGCATCGCGATGCACACCGCGCTGGTCGACGGCGCGATGGCGCGCGAGATCGCGCAAGCCGGGGTCGACGCGGCGATGCTCGACATTATCGGCGCGCAGGACACCGTGTCGCAGGTCTACCACCTGCGCCGCCCGGTGGAGGACTTCGAGCGCTCGCTCGAGGCGCTGGTGGCCACGCGGATGAAGGTCGTGCCGCACATCGTGCTCGGGCTGCACTACGGCCGCATGCTCGGGGAATGGCACGCGCTCGAGATGATCGCGCGCCACCGCCCCTCGGCGCTGGTGCTGGTGGTGGTGATGCCGTTCTACGCCCCGGCCGGGCGCCCGTTCGCGACGCCGTCTTCGCGCGAGGTGGGGCGCTTTTTCCTCGATGCGCGCGCTGCGCTGCCCGAATTGCCGCTGCTGCTCGGCTGCGCGCGCCCCGCGGGGCGCGCCAAGATGGAAATCGACGCCTACGCCGTGATGGCCGGGCTGCAAGGCATCGCGCACCCGGCCGACGGCAGCGTCGAGCTCGCGCTCGCGCTCGGGCGCGAGGTCAAGGTGACGCCCGCCTGCTGCTCGATCGCGATCGGCGAGGAGGTGCTCGCGCTCGAGGACCCCGCCGCCGCGCGCATCGACCCCAAGCTCGTGGTCGAGGCGCAAAAGCGCGCCGCCTCGCGCCTTTCTCGCATTCCCGTGGTCGCCGCGTGAGCCGGGCATGAGAGCCTGCGACGTTCTCGTGATCGGCCTGGGTCCGGCCGGCTCGAGCGCGGCCGCAGCCGCCGCGCGCGCGGGCTGCCGCGTGCTCGCGGTGGAGCGCAAGAAGGTGGTCGGGCTGCCGGTGCAATGCGCCGAGTTCATTCCGCTGCCGCTGTCGAGCTACGCCGGGGCGGAGGTGCGCGCGCAGCCGATCGCCGGCATGGCGACTTACCTGCCCTCGGGCGCGCGCGCCGAGCGCGCGTTCGGCGGCCTGATGATCCGGCGCGACCGCTTCGACCAGGCGCTCGCGCGCACCGCCGAGGCGGCCGGCGCGGTGCTGTGGACCGATGCCGCGCTGCGCTCGGTCGACACCGATGGGCGCAGCGTGCGCGTCAGCACTCCCGGCGGGCTGCGCGAGGTCGGCTACGGCGCGCTGGTTGCGGCCGACGGTCCGCTGTCGCAGGCCGCGGCCTGCATGGGCCTCGCGCGCCTGCCGGTGGTGACGACGCGCCAGTACACCGTGCCGCTGCTGAAACTGCAGCGCGACACCGACATCTGGCTTTCGGCGCGCTATCCGGGCGGCTACGCCTGGCTGTTTCCCAAGGGCGGGGTCGCCAACCTGGGCCTCGGGCTCGACCCGGCGCTCGAGGACGACATGAAGGCGCCGCTGGACGAGCTGCACGCGACGCTCGCGCGCGAGGGGCGCGTCGGGGCCGAAGTGCTGCTGCGCACCGGCGGGCCGATCCCGGTCGGGGGGTTGCGCGAGCGCATCGTCGTCGGGCGCGCGCTGTTCGCGGGCGACGCGGCCGGGCTGACGCACCCGATCACCGGCGCCGGCATCGCGCCCGCGGTCACTTCGGGCGAGCGCGCGGGCGCGGCCGCCGCGCGCGCCGCCGGCGGCGACGAAGCGGCCCTGGCCGAGTACGAAGACGAACTGCGCGAGGAATTCGGCCCGGCGCTGGAGCGCGCGCTCGCCGCGCGCCGGCGCATGGCCGGGGTCTGGAAAACCGAACGCGCGGCGGACGACGCCGCACACCGCGCAGGCTGGATCGCCTTTCCGGAGTATTTCTCATGAGCACGACGCAGAGCACGCAGCCGGTGCAGTTCTACCGTCCCAATTACCACGTCAAGACGCCGCAGATGCGCTCGCCCGAGTACGTGCAGATGAGCACCGCGGCAGCGATCACGCTCGGACTGGTGGCGGGCAAGATGCACCGCACCTCGTGCACCCACTGCCTCAACCTGCTGGTGACCTATCCCGAGGGCTGCCGCGCCAATTGCGCCTACTGCGGCCTGGCGCGCCACCGCGAGGAGGCGCGCGATTACGCCGACCGCAATTTCATCCGCGTCGACTGGCCCACGGCGCGCTACGACGAGGTAATCGAGCGCGTCAAGGCGGGTTCGGACAAGGGCCGCTTCGAGCGCATGTGCATCTCGATGATCACCCACCCGGACTCGAACGACGACACCTTCGTGCTGCTGGAGAAGTGGACCCGCGAGGTGCCGCAGATTCCGGTCTCGATCCTTTCGAATCCGACGACTCTGGAAAAGCATCATCTCGAGCAAATGAAGCGCATGGGCGCGGACATCTTCACGGTCGCGCTCGATGCGGTGACCCCGGCGATCTTCGACCGCACGCGCGGGCGCGGGGTCGACAGCCCGCACCGCTACGACAAATACTGGCAGGCGCTCGAATGGGCGGCCGAGATCTACGGCGCGGAGAAGTTCGGCGCCCACCTGATCTGCGGCATGGGAGAGACCGAGCGCGAGATCCTCGAGGTGGCGCAGAAGATCCGCGACCTGGGCGGTCACAACCACATGTTCGCCTTCTTCCCCGAGCGCGGCTCGCTGATGGAGGACTGGCCCGCGGTCGACCGCGGCCAGTGGCGCCGGGTGCAGTTGGCGAGGTTCCTGATCGACTACCGCGGCAAGCGGGTCGATGAGATGAGCTTCGACGAGTCCGGGCGGGTAGTGGATTTCGGCGTATCGAGCGAGGTCCTGGAGCAGGAAATCGCGGCCGGGACCCCGTTCCGCACCTCGGGCTGCCCGGGCAAGGACGACGAGGTTTCGGCCTGCAACCGTCCCTACGGCGACTCGAGCCCGACCGACATCCTGTCGTTCCCGTTTGCCCCCGCCAAGCGCGATCTGGCCGCCATCCGGCGCCAGATGGACGGCAAGCCGGTCAAAGTCGGCCGATAGGGAACAATATCAAGGCTGTCTTATCGCAGCATAAGTAAAGCCGAATGGAGTTTCACATTCCTGAAGTACAGTATTTGATTAATCAGTGATATGCCGCAGGAGACGACCATGGAAGCCGCCCCCAATACCGCACTGATCGACGACCTGATCAAGCGCCGCATCGACGAGATGCTGCCGCAGAAAATCGAGGAAGCGCTCGCCAAGCGCGCCGAGACTCACACGCCGTCGATGTCGATCATCGCCACCAAGGGCACGCTCGACTGGGCCTACCCGCCGTTCATCCTGGCGTCCACCGCCGCCGCGCTGGGCTGGAAGGTCGACATCTTCTTCACCTTCTACGGCCTGCAGTTGCTGAGGAAGGATATTTCCGATCTTAAGATCTCGCCGCTCGGCAATCCGGGCATGCCGATGAAGATGCCGTTCGGCCCGGACTGGTTCAAGCACATCAACTGGAACATCCCGAACGTCGTGCAAGCGGCGATCCCCGGGTTCGAGAACGTCGCCACCACGCTCATGAAGCAGACCATCAAGAACAACGGCGTCGCGGACATCACCGACCTGCGCAATCTGACGCTCGAGGCGGGCGCCAACCTGATCGGCTGCCAGATGACGGTCGACCTGTTCGGTTTCGAGCACGGCGATTTCATTCCGGAAGTGAAGGAGTACTGCGGCGCCGCGTCGTTCCTCGGCATCGCCAAGGACTCCGACGTCAGCCTGTTCATCTAGCATCCGCGGTCAGAACCGAAAGGGAGGAGGACGAAGTGAGAAAGATACTGTTCAGTGCCGCCATCGCAGCGGCCCTCGCGCCGGGAATGGCGCTCGCGACCGACGGCTATTTCGCCCACGGCTACGGCATGAAGTCGATCGGCATGGGCGGCGTCGGCATCGCCCTGCCGCAGGACGCGCTCGCGCCGGCGACCAACCCCGCCGGCCTGACCATGGTGGGCGACCGCATCGACTTCGGCGCGGCGATCTTCCGTCCGGTGCGCGGCGCCGACATCAAGGGCAACATGTTCGGTCCCGACGGCAGCTACGACGGCAACGACTCGACGAACTTCGTCATCCCGGAATTCGGCTACAGCAGGACGATCGACCCGCGGCTCACGGTCGGCGTCGCGGTGTACGGCAACGGCGGCATGAACACCGATTACAAGCAGTCCCCGTTTGCCAGGTTCGGCGGATCCAGCCCCGCGGGCGTCGACCTGATGCAGTTGTTCATCGCGCCGACCGCGGCCTACAAGCTGAGCGACTCGAACTCGGTCGGCGTGTCGCTCAACTTTGCCTATCAGCGCTTCGCGGCCAAGGGGCTGGACCCGTTCAAGCCTGCGTCCTGGAGCCCCAACGATGTGACCAACAACGGCTACGACTCCTCGACCGGCTGGGGCGTGCGCATCGGCTGGACCGGGCAGATCTCGCCCAGCGTGACGCTCGGCGCGACCTACCAGAGCAAGACCAAGATGGGCAAGCTCGACAAGTACAAGGGCTTGTTCGCCAATGAGGGCGAATTCGACATTCCCGAGAACTACGGCATCGGCATCGCGCTCAAGGCCTCGCCGCGCCTGACGCTCGCCGCCGACGTCGAGCAGATCAACTACTCCAAGATCGCGGCGGTCGGCAACCCGGTCGACTGCCTGTTCCAGGGCCTGTGCATGCTGGGCGCGAACAATGGCCCGGGCTTCGGCTGGCGTGACGTGACGGCGCTCAAGCTCGGCGCGAGCTACCAGTACCGCGAAGACCTGGTGCTGCGCGCGGGCTTCAACGCCTTGCGGCAGCCGATTCCGGCCAACCAGACGTTCTTCAACATCCTCGCCCCGGGCGTGGTCGAGCAGCACCTGACGCTCGGTGCGACCTGGACGCAGCAGAACGGCAACGAGCTGACCCTGGCCTACATGCACGCGTTCAAGAAGGAAGTGAACGGCGTCGGCTCGATCCCGCCGGGTATGCCGCCCGGCTACGGCGGCGGCGAGGCGAACCTGCACATGTACCAGGACTCGTTCGGCATCGCCTACGGCATCAAGATGTAGCGCACGCGGCAACCGTGTCGTGCGATGGGGCCGGAGCGATCCGGCCCTTTTCTTTTCTGCTAACCTAGCCCGATGAAGTCGATCGACATCGCCGACATCGGCGCGCTCAAGAACGAGCTGCGCAAGTACAAGCTCGGCAAGAAGCTCGATATCAGCCAGTTCAACCAGGCCGCGCGGCTGGCGTGGCTGGGCAGGATCGTGCTCTCGCCGCTCGATCCCGAGGATCCGGAGTGCCGCGCCTGGCTGCTGCATCTCGAGCGCCCCGAGGGACTGGCGGGCGAGATGCTCGAGTTCGACGTCGAGCTGTTGGGCCGCATCCACATCCTCGACGCGGAGCAGGGCGAGCGGCTGGCCGAGATCCTGCGCGAGGGCTTCGAGGTGCGCGCGAAGGAGCTGGACGCGCTCGCGCGGCGCGATTTCTACCTGGGCAAGTTCTTCCGCCCGAAGGACAGCGGCTGATGGCCGGGCCGGTCGCGCGCTGGATTCGGCTCGGGCTGGTCGAGCCGCTCGAGCTGCACGCGGCCTATAGCGGACTCGCAGCCGCGCAAGGCGCCGACGCGGCGCCGATCGTGGTCTGGGCACAGGCCAGGACGCATCTTTGCCTCGGCCAGAGCCAGGGGCGGGCGGAGCTCGACCCGGGCGTAAATGTGCCGGTGGTGCGACGTCCGCTCGGCGGTGGCCTGGTATGGGTCGACGAGTCGCAGTACGTGTTCGTGCTGATTGCGCCCAAGCGGCTGGCGCCGGGACGCCCGGCGCGCTGGTTTTCCTGGGCGCTCGCGCCGGCGGTGGCGACCTACCGCCAGTTCGGGCTGCCGGCCTATCTCAACGAGCAGGACATCTGGCTGCACGGGCGCAAGATCGCCGGCAGCGGCGCGGCCACCATCGGCGAGTGCGCGGTGGTGGCCTCGAGCTTCCTGCTGCGCTTTCCGGCCGAGGCCTTCGCCGGCAGCGTGGCGGGCCCGTCGCCCGAGTTCCGCGGCTGGCTGCGCGACGGGCTGTCGCTTGCCATGACCGAATGGGCCGACCACGGCGCACTGCCGGCCGAGCGCGAGCTGGAGGAGGTGTTCCGCTCGCGCATCGGCGCGCAGCACGGCTGGAGCTTCGAGAACGCCTGGCCCTCGGCCGCCGAGCAGGGGAGCATCGCCGAGGCGCGCGCCGAGCTGTCCGAGCCGATCGAGCAGGGCCGCGCGCGCAGCGAGGTGCGACTCAACGCGCGCCGCGCGCTGTCGAGAGTCTAGCCGTGCCGTCCGTCGCGGAGCGCCTGGCGCGCAAGTTGATCGTTTTCTCTGGCGACGCCGCGCTGCGCGAGGACATCGCGCGCTCGCTGCCCGAGGGCTGGCAGGCGAGCTACGCGGCGAGCGCGTCGGACGTGGGCGAGTTCCAGGACGTGCTGCTGCACCGCTTCGCGCTGCTCGACCTGGAGCCGGGCGACGGCTCCGATCCGGTCGAGACCGTGCGCGAGATCCGCAGCGAGATGCTGCTTAACATCCCGATCTTCTGCGTCGGCGGCACGCCGCGGCTCGCGATGCGGCGCGGCTGGCGCGCGCGGACCGTTTCTTCGAGCGCGGCGAGCTCGCCGCGCTTCTGCCTAGGCTGTGCGACGGCTTCGCGTGGTGACCGGCTAGCCGGCCTCGGGCGGCGGGATGATGCCCAGGCGCTGGTACAGCGGGCGGATCTCCCTGCGGATCGCGGGCAGCTTCGAGGCGTACCAGGCCGCGGCGGCGGCCGCGCAAAGCCCGCCCAGCGCGAGCGTCAGCGGCGGGCCGGCGTAGCGCGACAGCGTTCCCGCGAGCAGCGCGCCGAGCGGGCTCATGCCGAGGAAGGCCATGATGTACAAGGCGGCGACGCGCGCGCGCAGGCGGTCCTCGACGATGGTCTGCAGCACCGTGTTGGTCGAGGCCGCGGTGAGCATGATCCCCATCCCGGTCAGGTAGATCAGCGGCAGCGCGAGCCACAGCTCGTGCGTGAAGGTGAAGCACGTCAGGGCGAGCCCCGCGGTCGCGGCCGAGAGCGGCAGCCGCCGCAGCAGGCCGCGGATCGAATTGCGCGTCGCGAGATAGATCATGCCCGACACCGCGCCGAAGCCGCCGGCGCCGATCAGCATGCCGAGCGTGGCCGAGTTGCCGTCGAACGCCTCTTTGGCGAACCACGGCATGAGCGACTGGTAGGGCTGGGCGAAGAAGCTCACCGCGGCGAGCAGCAGCAGCGCGCTGCGCGTGGGCAGGAAGCCGTAGGCGTAGCGAAAGCCCGCCAGCAGCTCTCCCGCCCAGCCGCCGCTGCCCGGCTCGGGCGCGCGCCTTGGGGTGCGCATCGCCGCCAGCGCGCCGAGCACCGCGAGGTAGGAAACGCTGTTCAGGCCGAAGCCCCAGGCTACCCCGGCCGAGGCGATCACCGCCCCGCCGATCATCGGGCCGACGAAGCGCGCGCCGTTCATCAGCGCGGAGCTGAGCGCGATCGCGTTCGGCAGGTCGTCCCTGCCGCCGACCAGTTCGACCAGAAAGGACTGGCGCGCCGGGCTGTCGAACGCGTTCACCACGCCGAGCACGAGGTTGCCTGCCACCAGGTGCCAGGGCTCGACGCGCCCGCTCGCGACCAGCGTGAACATCACCAGCGATTGCGCCAGCGCCGTGCCCTGCGTCGCGTACAGCACCTTGCGCTTGACCATGCGGTCAACCAGCACTCCGGCCACCGGCGCCAGCACGAGGAACGAAATCTGCAGCGCGAAGGCCGCCAGCCCGAGCAGGAAGGCCGAACCCGACAGGCGGTAGATCAGCCAGCTGGTCGCGATCAGCTGCATCCAGGTCCCGATCTGCGAGGTGCCCTGGCCGAAGAAGTAGAGCCGGTAGTTCCGGTGCCGGAACGCGCGCAGGCTTTGCGGCAGGGCCACTTGCAGGGCGCGCCTAGGCGCGCGCGAGAGAGCTTGTCGAGCTGCTCGCGCAGCTTGCCGAGCGTCGCCTCGAAGCCGGCCAGGCGTTCGCGCTCCTGCGCCACGATCTTCTGCGGCGCGCGCTCGACGAACGAGGCGTTGCCGAGCTTGCCGCGCGCCTTGGCGATCTCGCCCTCGAGCCGCGCGACTTCCTTGCCCAGCCGCTCGCGCTCGGCCGCGAGGTCGACCTCGATGTGCAGCATGAGCCTGAGCTCGCCCGCGAGCGCGACCGGCGCGTCGGCCTGCGGCAATTCGTCCATCGCGCTGACCGACTCGAGCCGGGCCAGCATTTGCGCGTAGGGCGCGATGCGTTCGACCGCGGCGCGATCGCCCACCACGTACAGCGGCACGCGTTGCTGCGGCGAGATGCCCATTTCGCCGCGCAGGTTGCGGCAGGCGTCGATCATCTGCTTCAGCAGCGCCATCTCGCGCTCAGCGGCTTGGTCGACTTTTTCGCTTTGCGGCGCAGGGTAAGGCGCGAGCATCACCGACTCACCCGTCTTGCCGGCCAGCGGCGCGACCTTCTGCCACAGCTCTTCGGTAATGAACGGGATCACCGGGTGCGCCAGGCGCAGCACCGCCTCGAGCACGCGCACCAGCGTGCGCCGCGTGCCGCGCTGCGCCGGCTCGTCGCCCGACTGCAGCTGCACCTTGGCGAGTTCCAGGTACCAGTCGCAGTACTCGTCCCACACGAAGCGGTAAATCGCGTTGGCGACGTTGTCCAGGCGATACTCGGCGAAGCCCTTTTCCACCTCCGCCTCGGTGCGCTGCAGCTGGCTGACGATCCAGCGGTCGACGAATCCGAGCGCGACCGGCGTGGCGTCGTCCTGGCCGCAGTCCTTGCCCTCGGTGTTCATCAGCACGAAGCGGGTCGCGTTCCACAGCTTGTTGCAGAAGTTGCGGTAGCCCTCGCAGCGCTTGAAGTCGAAGTTGACGTTGCGCCCCAGGGTCGCGTAGGCCGCCATGGTGAAGCGCAGCGCGTCGGCGCCGAAGGCGGGAATGCCGTCCGGGAATTCCTTCTTCGTGCGGGCGCGGATCTTGGGCGCCTCTTCCGGCTTGCGCAGCCCGGTGGTGCGCTTCTCGAGCAGCGCGTCGAGGCCGATGCCGTCGATCAGGTCGACCGGGTCGATCGTGTTGCCCTCGGACTTCGACATCTTCTTGCCTTCATGGTCGCGCACGATGCCGTGAATGTAGACGTCGCGGAACGGCACGCGGCCGGTGAACCAGGTCGTCATCATGATCATGCGTGCGACCCAGAAGAAAATGATCTCGTAGCCGGTCACCAGCACCGAGGAGGGCAGGTAGAGCTCGTAGGCGAGCTTGTCCGGCGCCCTGCGGCTCGGGCCAGCCGAGCGTCGAGTGGCACACCAGCGCCGAGGAGAACCAGGTGTCGAGCACGTCCGGGTCGCGCTTCAGGGGTTTTCCCGAAGATTGCTTCAATGCTTCCTCTTCGCTTCGCGCGACATAAATCTTTCCGTCGTCGTCGTACCAGGCCGGGATCTGGTGACCCCACCACAGCTGGCGCGAAATGCACCAGTCCTGGATGTTGTTCATCCACTGGTAGTAGGTGCTGAGCCAGTTCTCGGGGTAGAACTTCACCTCGCCCTGCTGCACCACCTCGATCGCGCGCTGGGCGATCGACTTGCCCTCGGCGCCGGGCTTGGACATGGCGACGAACCACTGATCGGTGAGCATCGGCTCGACCGCGGCGCCGGTGCGGCCGCAGCGCGGCACCACCATGCGGTGCGGCTTGACCGACTCGAGCAGCCCCGCGGCCTTGAGGTCGTGCACGATGCGCTCGCGCGCCTCGTAGCGGTCGAGGCCGCGGTATTTTTCGGGCCCGTTGTCGTTGATGCGCGCATCCAGCGTCAGCACCGCGATCTGCGGCAGGCCGTGGCGCTGGCCGACCTGCCAGTCGTTGAAGTCGTGCGCCGGGGTGACCTTGACGCAGCCGGTGCCGAACTCCCGGTCGACGTATTCGTCGGCGATGACCGGGATGCGCCGCCCGGTGAGCGGCAGCTCGACCTCGCGCCCGACGAAGGCGCGGTAGCGCTCGTCCTCGGGATGCACCATCACCGCGACGTCGCCCAGCAGGGTCTCGGGGCGGGTGGTGGCGACCGTCAGGCTGAAGCCGTCGCCGGGATAACGGATGTGCCACAGCCGGCCGTCTTCTTCTTCGCTTTCGACCTCCAGGTCGGACACCGCGGTGAGCAGCACCGGGTCCCAGTTCACCAGCCGCTTGCCGCGGTAGATCAGCCCCTGCTCGTGCAGCCGCACGAAGGTCTCGACCACCACGCGCGAGAGCTTCTCGTCCATGGTGAAGTACTCGCGGCTCCAGTCGCAGGAGTCGCCCATGCGTCGCATCTGCTCGGTGATGGTCGAGCCCGAGCGGGCCTTCCATTCCCACACCTTGGCGATGAAGTCCTCGCGCCCGAGTTCCTGGCGGCTCGCGCCCTGCTGCTCGAGCTGGCGCTCGACCACGATCTGGGTCGCGATCCCGGCGTGGTCGGTGCCGGGCAGCCAGAGCGTGTTGTCGCCGCGCATGCGGTGGTAGCGCGTGAGCGCGTCCATGATCGTCTGGTTGAACGCGTGCCCCATGTGCAGCACGCCGGTGACGTTCGGCGGCGGCAGCTGGATGCAGAACGCCGGCTTGCCCGGCTCGGCGCCGGCGGCGAACCAGCCCGCGTCCTCCCAGCGCCGGTACCAGCGCTGCTCGACTGCGCCCGGATCAAAGCTCTTGTCGAGGGACATCGGTCTACTTCGGGTTGGAATCCGGTGGCGGCTCGGCGAGCGCCTGCGTGACCGAGACGGCGATCGCCTCGCGCACCATCGTGTGCACGCTCGCGGCGAGTTCGGCCCGCATTCCGTTCAGCACCTGCTCGAGCATGTCGCCGAGCGTGCCCGCCAGGCGCTCCTCGAACACGCGATCCAGCTCCGGCGCAAGGCGCAGCAGGACCGCGTTCTCGAGCTCTTCGGCCAGCGCCTCGACCGTGGCGCGGTCCACGCCGCGCGCCGGGCGGTCGGCCTTCGGATCGACGATTTCGGTCAGCACCGGGACGTCCTCGTCCGGCTTGGGCGCTTCCTGGTGCCGGCGCAGCAGCGCGTCGACGCGCTGGATCAGCGGGTTGAACTCACGCGGCGGGTCGTCACTCACTGCGCGCCGCCTCCCGGGCGAGGTCGTGGTCGCCGATCGGGTAGCCGCGGTCGCGGTACCAGCGGTAGCGCGCGCGCGCTACCTTTCGCTCGTCGTCGTCGCGCGAGACGATCTCGAGCAGGCGCTCGAAGCGCTCGAAGTGCGGCGGCGCCTCGGGCGAGAGGTTGAGCAGTACCTCGCAGGCCTGCGGTGCTTCGCCGTCGGTCCCGATCAGGACCGGGGTCTGCGCCGCCTCGGGATCGTGCGCCAGGCAGTGCGGCACGAATCCGGTCGGCGGCCAGGTCCACAGCATGCGGTCGAGGCGCTGCGCCGTCTCGGGCTCGGGCGCGTAGATCAGCAGGCGCTTCTTCTGCGCCAGCGCCTTGCCGGCGAGGCGGCAGGCCACCTGCAGCTTGTCTTCGGCGTTGAAGTAGAAATCGATGCTGGTCACTTTGCGCCCGCATGCCGCAGCACGAAGCGCACCAGCAGCGGCACCGGGCGCGCGGTCGAGCCCTTCTCGCGCCCGCTCTTCCAGGCCGTGCCGGCGATGTCCAGGTGCGCCCAGCGCAGCTTCTTGGCGAAGCGCGACAGGAAGCAGGCCGCGGTCACGCTGCCGGCGGGCCGGCCGCCGATGTTCGCCATGTCGGCGAAGTTCGAGCGCAGCTGCTCCTGGTAGTCCTCCCACAGCGGCATCTGCCAGACGCGGTCCCAGGCGTCCTCGCCTGCGGCGCGCAGCTCGTCGGCCAGCCGCTGGTCGTTCGCGAACATGCCGGTCGCGACGTGCCCGAGCGCGATCACGCAGGCGCCGGTGAGGGTCGCGACGTCGACCACGACGTCGGGCTGCATGCGCTCGGTGTAGGTGAGCGCGTCGCACAGGATCAGGCGCCCCTCGGCGTCGGTGTTGAGGATTTCGACCGTCTGCCCCGAGAGCGTGGTGACCACGTCGCCGGGCCTGGACGCGCCGCCGCCCGGCATGTTTTCGCAGGTCGGCACTACCGCGATCGCGTTCACCGGCGCCTTCATGCCGGCCAGCGCACGCATCGCGCCGAGCACGCTCGCCGCGCCCGACATGTCGTACTTCATCTCGTCCATTTCCGCGGACGGCTTGAGCGATATGCCGCCGGTGTCGAAGGTGATGCCCTTGCCGACCAGCACCACGGGCTTTTTGGACTTGGCCGCGCCGTCGTAGCGCAGCACGATCAGCTTGGGCGGCTGGTGCGAGCCCCTGGTGACCGCGATCAGCGCGCCCATGCCGAGCTTCTCCATGTCGCGCCGCTCGAGCACCTGCAGCTTGAGCTTGTACTGGCGCGCCAGTTTGTTCGCTTCCTGCGCGAGGTAGGACGGGGTGCAGATGTTGGGCGGCAGGTTGCCGAGGGTGCGCGCGAGCGCCGCGCCGTCGGCGGTTGCGACGGCCTCCTTCAGCGCGGCCTGCGCCTGCAGCGTCACCGGCCCTTCGCTCTGCGCCAGCGTCACCGCGGCGAGCGCCGGCACCGGCGGCTTCTTCTGCGTCTTGAGCTGGTCGAAGCGGTAGAAAGCTTCGCGCAGGCCGAGCACCAGCTGGCGCAGGCCCCAGGCCTGGCTGCGGCGCGCGGCCCTGAGCTCGCCCAGGTACACGGTCGCGTCCTTCGCGCCGAGCTCGCGCAGCGCGTTCGCCGCGCCGCGCACCGCCTCGCGCAAAGGCTGCTCGCTGAACTCCTTGCGCTCGCCCAGGCCGACCAGCAGCACGCGCTGCGCCGCCAGCCCCGGCAGCTCGCGCAGCAGCAGCGTCGAGCCCGGCTTTCCCGTCAGGTCGCCGAGCGCGAGCGCGCTGCGCAGCGCGCCGCGCGCCGCGCGGTCGGCAAGCTGGGCGGCGCGCGTCAGTGCGCCGCCGGGATACACGCCGAGCACGAGGCAACCCGTCTTGGCGCGCTCGGGCGCAAGGGTTTTTATGCTAAATTCCACCGCGTTCTCCCTCGTTTCGGACGGCGTAAATGATCGCATGTTTTGCTGCCGGCTGTGAATCGAAGGGGGCGCTCAAGCGAAGATGATCTTTCAACGCGCGCTGATCAGGGAATTCGCGAGCCTCGCGAGCGCGGTGTTCCTGACCCTGTTCTCGATCGCGCTCACCACGCGCCTGATCCGCCTGCTCGGCGACGCCGCAGGCGGCAAGATTCCGTCGGACGCGGTGATCGCTTACCTCGGTTTCTTCTCGGTCACCACGCTCCCGGTGCTGCTTTCGCTCACGCTGTTCGTCTCGGTGCTGCTTACGCTGACGCGCAGCTACCGCGACTCGGAGATGGTGATCTGGTTCAATTCCGGCCTGTCGCTGACGGCGTGGCTCGCCCCGGTGCTGAAGTTCGCGCTGCCGCTGGTGGCGCTGATCGCGGCCACGTCGCTGTTCCTTGCGCCCTGGGCGGCGCAGATCGCCCAGCAGTACAGCGCCGGCATCGAGGCGCGCGACGATATCTCGCGCGTCGATCCCGGCACCTTCGGTGAATCGGGCGATCACGACCGCGTGTTCTTCGTCGACTCGGTCGGCGCCGACAAGACCACCGTGAACAACGTGTTCGTCAACTCGGTCCAGCACCAGCGCGAGGGCGTGATGATGAGCCGCACCGGCCGCACCGAGACGGCGCCGAACGGCGACCGCTTTCTGGTGCTCGACGACGGCCAGCGCTACGAGGGCCGCCCGGGCGAGGCGGACTACCGCATCATGCGCTTCGGGCGCTACGCGACGCGGATCAAGTCGAGCGAAGGCCCGCAGCCCTCCGCCTCGCACCAGGACCTCTCGACCCTGGCGCTGATGCGCAACCCGACCGACGCTAATCTGGGCGAGCTGGTGTGGCGCGTCGGCATTCCGATCTCGGCGCTGATTCTGGTCTTGCTGGCGATTCCGATGAGCTTCGTCAATCCGCGCGCGGGCCGCTCGGTGAATCTGGCGTTCGCGCTGCTGACCTACGTCGTGTACTCGAACCTGCTGTCGGTCAGCCAGGCGAGGGTCACGCTCGGGAAACTCGACTTCTCGCTCGGCTGGTGGCTGGTACACGGCGCCATGCTGGTTCTGCTGCTGGTCCTGTTCGCGCGCCGCATGCAGCTGTTCCGGCTGCGGCTGGCGCGCTGAAGGGGGCGCGCGAGATGCGTTCCCGCACGCTCGAGCGCTACCTCGCGCGCCAGATCTTCGGCGCGGTGGGCTTCGTACTGCTCGGGTTCCTGTCGTTGTTCGCCTTCTTCGACCTGATCCGCGAGCTGGGCGATCTCGGGCGCGGAAACTACCACCTGCGCGAAGTGTTCATCTTCGTGCTGCTGTCGGTGCCGGCGCACGCCTACGAACTGTTCCCGGTGGTGGTGCTGATCGGCACCCTCTACGTCCTCGCGCATCTGGCGAGCAACTCGGAGTTCACCGTAATGCGCGGTTCGGGGCTGTCGCCGCGCGACGCGGGCGCCGCGCTGGCGAAGGTCGGGCTGGTGTTCGTGGTCGCGACCTTCGTGGTCGGCGAGTGGGTGGCGCCCGCGGCGGAGGAGGCGGCGCAGAAGCTGCGCATGCACGCCATGAGCGCGCTGATCGGGCAGGAAATGCGCACCGGCCTCTGGTTCAAGGACGGGCACTCGTTCATCAACGTGCGCGAAGCCCGCAGTGCAAGCGCGTTGACCGACGTGCGCATCTACCAGTTCGACCGCGACGACCGGCTGCAGCTCGCGCGCGCGGCGGCCAGCGGCGAGTACCTGGGCGGCGGGCGCTGGAAGCTGATCGACGTGGTGCAGACCGCGTTCACGCTCGACGGCCCGCGCGTCGAGCGCCTGCCGAGCGTCGAATGGCGCTCGGCCGTGAACCCGGAAATGCTGGACGTGCTGATCGTCGCGCCGGAGCGCATGTCGGTCTGGAAGCTGTACAAGTACACCGAGCATTTGGCCGGCAACCGGCAGAAGACCGAGCGCTACGAGATCGCGATGTGGAAGAAGCTGTTCTATCCGCTCGCCGTGATGGTGATGATGGCGCTCGCGCTGCCCTTCGCCTATATCCAGGCGCGCGCAGGCATGGTGGGCGTCAAGGTGTTCTCGGGCATCATGCTCGGCACCTTCTTCCACATGCTCAACAGCCTGTTCTCGCACATCGGCCTGCTGCAGAACTGGCCGCCGGTCGCGGCCGCAGCGGTTCCGAGCGCCGCGTTTTTCCTCGCGGCCGTGCTGATGATGTGGTGGATCGAGCGGCGCTGACCGCAACGCGCGGCGCCGAGGCGCCTTAGCGCGCTACCGAAATCAGCCGGGTCCCCGCGAGGCGGTCGTGCAGGAACTGGCGCTCGGGGTCGAACAGCGCCCACAGGATCCCGATCCCGCTCGGCACCAGCAGCACGGCGAGGACGAAGCGCAGCAGCGCCTTGCCCGGCGGCACGCGCTCGTGCCCCGGCGCCACCAGGCGGATGTGCCACGCCTTCATGGCAAGGGTTTGCCCGCCGCGCAGCCAGCACCACAAGAAATAGCCCGCGAACACCGCGCCGAGGTAGACCTGCAACGCGAGGTGGCGCCAGCCTTCGAGCCCGGAGGCGCCGCCTGCGGCGAGCAGAAACAGTGCGGTCGAAACGAAGGCCACGCCGAACAGCAGCGTGCCCTCATAGGTCATCGCGGCCAGCCGCCGCAGGATCCCCGGCGAACTCACTTGCGCTGCTGTGGGTGGAGCGACTCGTACTCCTTCCAGCTCTGGCGCAGGGCCTCGCGCTTGGCCGGGGGCAGCTTGTCGATGCGCTGATATTTCTTGCGCGCTTCTTCCCGCTGCGCGGGAGTGAGCTCGGCCCACTTGCGCATGCGCGTCTGGACGCGCTTCTTGCCGATCGGCGTCATCTTGGGGTAGCGCTTGGCCACGCCGAGCCACTTCTTCTTGCGCGGCGGATCGAGCTTGTCCCACTCGCCGGCGAGTGGCGCCAGGATCTCGCGCTGCTGGGGCGTTAGCTGGGACCAGGACGGGTTCTTGTACTGCGGCGCAGCAGCCAGCGCGCTCGAGGCGAAGGCAATCGCCAGCGCGCCGCACAACGCGGCGAGGCAGCGCGCCCCCGCGCTCAGCGCGCGGCGTGCTTCTTGAGCCAAGCGTCGAAGCCCTTGTCGAGGTAGGCGTCGATCGGCAGGTCGTCGGCCAGCAGCTGGCTGTCGATGTCGGCGAACTCGGCCACCTTCTGGTTCTGCTGCCAGCCGTAGATCGTCGTCAGCGCGGCGCCGAGCAGCACCACCGGCAGCAGCAGCCGCAGCGACAGGCCGCCGAGGCCGCCGAAGCGCCCGACCAGACCTCCGGCCCAGGCGAGCGCCGACGCAGGCTGGGCTTTCTGCCGTGCCAGCGCCAGCTCGCGCGCCGCGCGCAGGCGCTCGGCCGCGCGCGCGTCGAGCGGCCCGCCCTGATCGAGGAGGTGGCGGACCTTGTTGCCGAATTCGGGTTCGTTCATGGCTATTGCCGGACGCCTGCCGAGCTACAGCGTAATGCCGCGGGCCTTGAGCGCCGTCGCCAGCGCGCGCGCAGCCCGGGAGCAATGCGTTTTCACGCTGCCCTCCGAGCATCCCATCGCCATTGCCGTCTCAGCCACGTCCAGTTCCTCCCAGTAACGCATCAAGAAAGCCTCTCGTTGACGCGGCGGCAGTCTCGCGATCTCTTGTTCCATAATTTCAACTACTTGCGATCGCCCCAACAGCTCGTCCGGTGTCCCTTCGTAGTGTGACCTTCGCTCGACCACAAGGGTATCGAGCGGATCATGCTCGTCGTCCTGGCCGCGCCCGGGGTGCAGCGAGGAGAGCAGCGTGCTCCACAGCGAGCGCACCTTCTGGCGCCGGTACCAGTCGCGGATCGCGTTCTGCATGATCCGATGAAACAGCAGCGGCAGCTCCTCCGCCGGCCGGTCGCCGTACTTCTCCGCCACTCTCAGCATCGCGTCCTGCACGATATCCAGCGCAGCGTCGTCATCGCGAACCGCAAACACGGCCTGCTTGAAGGCTCGCCGCTCGACACTCTCGAGGAACGCCGAAAGCTCGCTGCGAGTCGCCAGGGTAGGCCCTTTTGTCGTGCGCGGGTGCGCAATGTACTCCGGACGGGAATGTTACCAAAACCGTTGCCGCGGGTTCGTTTCGCTCCCTTGACCGCATCGCAACAAGTCTTTATTGTTCAAGGTTTTCCGCCACTTTCGGGCAATTCAAGTCATGGACCGAGTCAAGGGGGTTGCGCTTACCGGCGCCGAGATCGTCGTGCGCTGTCTGCAGGAGGAGGGCGTCGAGTACGTCTTCGGCTACCCCGGCGGTGCGGTGCTGTTCATCTACGACGAGTTGTTCAAGCAGGACAAGGTCAAGCACGTGCTGGTGCGCCACGAGCAGGGCGCGGCGCACGCCGCCGACGGCTACTCGCGCTCGTCGAACAAGGTCGGCGTGTGCCTGGTCACCTCCGGTCCCGGCGTCACCAACGCGGTAACCGGAATCGCTACCGCCTACATGGACTCGATCCCGATGGTCATCCTCACCGGCCAGGTGCCGACCGCCGCGATAGGGTTGGACGCGTTCCAGGAGGTAGACGCGGTCGGCATCACGCGCCCCTGCGTGAAGCACAACTTCCTGGTCAAGAACGTGAAGGACCTGGCCGGCACGATCAAGAAGGCGTTCTATCTGGCCAAGACCGGGCGCCCTGGGCCGGTGCTGGTCGACATCCCGAAGGATGTGACCATGCATAGCTGCGAGTTCGCCTATCCCGAGACGGTGGCGATGCGCTCCTACAACCCGGTGCGCAAGGGCCATGCCGGACAGCTGCGCAAGGCGGCGCAGCTGCTGCTCGGCGCGCAGCGTCCGATGATCTACACCGGCGGCGGCGTGATCCTGTCGGACGCCGCCAAGCAGCTGGGCGAGATCGTCAGGCTGCTCGGCTTTCCTTGCACCAGCACCCTGATGGGCCTGGGCGGCTACCCGGCGAGCGACCCGCAGTTCCTCGGCATGCTCGGCATGCACGGCACCTACGAAGCCAACATGGCGATGCAGAACTGCGACGTGTTGCTCGCGATCGGCGCGCGGTTTGACGACCGCGTGATCGGCAACCCGGCGCACTTCGCGCAGAACCCGCGCAAGATCATTCACATCGACATCGACCCTTCGTCGATCTCCAAGCGCGTCAGGGTCGACGTGCCGATCGTCGGCCACGTGTCGGACGTGCTGCAGGATCTGATCAAGCTGCTTTCGGCGGAGGGGGGCAAGCCCGACATCGCGCCCTGGTGGAAGCAGATCGGGGAGTGGCGCGCCAGGGAGTGCCTGAAGTACGACCGCAACTCGAAGATCATCAAGCCGCAGTTCGTGATCGAGAAGCTGTACGAGGTCACAAAGGGCGACGCGTTCGTTACGTCGGATGTCGGCCAGCACCAGATGTGGGCGGCCCAGTTTTACAAGTTCGAGAAGCCGCGCCGCTGGATAAACTCGGGCGGCCTGGGAACGATGGGCTTCGGACTGCCGGCGGCGATGGGCGTGCAGCTGGTGAATCCCGGCGCGACGGTGGCCTGCGTCACCGGCGAGTCGAGCATCCAGATGTGCCTGCAGGAGCTGTCGACCTGCAAGCAGTACCGGCTGCCGATCAAGATCGTCAACCTGAACAACAAGTACATGGGGATGGTGCGCCAGTGGCAGCAGTTCTTCCACGGCAACCGCTACTCCGAGTCCTACATGGACGCGCTGCCGGACTTCGTCAAGCTGGCCGAGGGCTACGGGCACCGCGGCGTGCTGATCGACAAGCCGGCCGACGTCGAGCCGGCGCTGCGCGACGCGTTCAAGCGCAAGGACGAGCTGGTGTTCATGGATTTCCTCACTGATCAGACCGAGAACGTCTACCCGATGGTGCCCGGCGGCAAGGGCATCTCGGAAATGATCCTCGCCGAAGACCTGTGAGCCGCCACATCATCTCCATCCTGCTGGAGAACGAGGCAGGAGCGCTGTCGCGCGTGTCGGGCCTGTTCTCGGCCCGCGCCTACAACATCGAATCGCTCACGGTGGCGCCGACCGAGGATCCGTCGATGTCGCGCATGACCATCGTCACCACCGGCTCGGAGGACGTGGTCGAGCAGATCACCAAGCAGCTCAACAAGCTGGTCGAGGTGGTGAAGGTGGTGGACCTGTCGGAAGCCGAGCACATCGAGCGCGAGATGATGCTGATCAAGGTCCGCGCCGGCGCCAAGGAGCGCGAGGACATGAAGCGCATGGCGGACATATTCCGCGCGCGCGTGATCGACGTTTCCGACAATACCTACACGATCGAGCTGACCGGCGACGGCAAGAAGCTCGACGCATTCATCCAGGCGCTCGACCAGAGCGCGATCCTGGAGACAGTGCGCACCGGCGCTTCGGGCATCGGGCGCGGCAACCGTATTTTGCGAGTCTAGACTAGGGGAAGACGATGAAGGTGTACTACGACAAGGATGCCGATCTCTCGCTCATCAAGGGCAAGAAGGTCACCATACTCGGCTACGGCTCGCAGGGGCATGCGCACGCGCTCAACCTGCACGATTCCGGGATCAAGGTCACGGTCGGGCTGCGCAAGGGCGGCGCATCGTGGGACAAGGCGAAGAAGGCCGGTCTCAAGGTCGCGCCGGTCGGGGACGCGGTGAAGGGCGCGGACATCGTGATGATGCTGATGCCCGACGAGCACATCGCCGCGGTCTACCAGGCCGAGGTCGAGCCGAACATCAAGAAGGGCGGCGCGCTCGCCTTCGCGCACGGCTTCAACGTCCACTACGGCCAGGTCCAGCCGCGCGCGGATCTCGACGTATGGATGGTGGCGCCCAAGGCGCCGGGCCACACCGTGCGCTCGACCTACGCCGGCGGCGGCGGCGTGCCGATGCTGATCGCGGTGCACCGCAATGCCTCGAAAAAGGCGCGCGACATGGCGCTTTCCTACGCTGCGGCGATCGGCGGCGGCAAGGCCGGCGTGATCGAGACCTCGTTCAAGGAGGAGACCGAAACCGACCTGTTCGGCGAGCAGGCGGTGCTGTGCGGCGGCTGCGTCGAACTGGTGAAGAAGGGCTTCGAGGTGCTTACCGAAGCGGGCTACGCGCCCGAGATGGCCTACTTCGAGTGCCTGCACGAGCTCAAGCTGATCGTCGACCTGATGTACGAGGGCGGCATCGGCACCATGAACTACTCGATCTCGAACAACGCCGAGTACGGCGAGTACGTCACCGGGCCGAAGGTCATCGACGAGCGCGTCAAGAACGTCATGCGCGAGGCGCTGGCGCGCATCCAGTCGGGCGAGTACGCCAAGGACTTCGTGCTGGAGAACCGGGCCGGGGCGCCGACTCTGCTCAGCCGCAGGCGCATGACCGCGGAGCATCCGATCGAGACGGTCGGCGGCAAGCTGCGCGACATGATGCCGTGGATCCGCAAGAACCGCCTGGTCGATCAATCAAAGAATTGACGGATGGCCGCGCGCTATCCGCATCCGCTGATCGCGCGCGAGGGCTGGCCGTTCCTCGCCGTGGCGCTGCTTGCCGCGCTGCTGGTCGGCTGGCTCGCGGGCGGATGGTGGGCGGCACCACTGTGGCTCGCGGCGCTGTTCGTGCTGCAGTTCTTCCGCGACCCGCCGCGCGAGATTCCAGACGACCCGCGCGCGGTGCTCTCGGCCGCCGACGGGCGCGTGGTCGCGGTGGAAAAGGCGCGCGACCCCTGGCTCGAGCGCGACGCGCTCAAGGTGTCGGTGTTCATGAACGTGTTCAACGTGCACTCGAACCGCTCGCCGGTGGACGCCGGCGTCAAGCAACGCTGGTACCACGCGGGCAGCTTCCTCAACGCCGCGCTGGACAAGGCTTCGCTCGAGAACGAGCGTTGCGCGCTTTGGCTGCGCACCCCCGGCGGGCAGGACGTCACCTGCGTGCAGGTTGCGGGGCTGATTGCGCGCCGGATCCTGTGCTACGTCGACGCCGGCGGCGAGCTCGCGCGCGGCGAGCGCTACGGCTTCATCCGCTTCGGCTCGCGCGTCGACCTGTACCTGCCGCTCGATGCACAGGTCACGGCGGCGCTGGGCGACAAGGTGTACGCTGCGCAGAGCGTGCTCGCGAGGCTGGCGCAGAATGGCTGAACATCCCAACGACTGGCAGGGCAAGCGGCCGCCGATCGGCGCGCTGCGCCGGCGCGGCATCTACCTGCTGCCCAACCTGTTCACCACCGCGGCGCTGTTCGCCGGCTTCTATGCCATCGTGCAGGCGATGAACCTGCGCTTCGAGATCGCCGCGGTCGCGATCTACATCGCCATGGTGCTGGACGGACTGGACGGCCGCGTGGCGCGCCTGACCCGCACCCAGAGCGAGTTCGGCGCGGAGTACGACAGCCTGTCCGACATGGTGTCCTTCGGCGCCGCACCGGCGCTCGTGATCTACGAGTGGTCGCTCAAGGGCCTGGGCAAGCTGGGCTGGGTGGCCGCGTTCGTCTACTGCGCCGGCGCCGCGCTGCGCCTGGCGCGCTTCAACACCAACATCGACGTGGTCGACAAGCGCTGGTTCCAGGGCCTGCCGAGCCCCATGGCCGCGGCGCTGGTGGCGGGACTGGTGTGGATCATGAACGACCTGGGCTTCGGCGGCGAGACCTGGCTCGCCTGGCTGTCGTGGTGCGTGACGATGTTCGCCGGCATCACCATGGTGAGCAATGTGCCGTTCTACAGCTTCAAGGACATCAACCTGAAGAAGAGCGTGCCGTTCTGGGCCGTGCTCGCGATCGTCGCGGGGTTGACGGTGATCGCCACCAAGCCCGCGGTGGTGCTGTTCCTGCTGGTCGTGGCCTATTCGATCTCGGGCTACGTGCAATGGGTCATGAAGGGTCGCCCGGGGCGGATCGTCTGAGCGTGCGATCGGCGCTGCTCAACCTGGCTTTTCGCCCCTTCTACCTGCTCGCCGCGCTGTTCGCCGCCATCGCGGTGCCCGCCTGGGTCGCCGACCTCACCGGCTACGGCTGGCCAACCGGCTATCTCGAAGGGCTGGCGTGGCACCAGCACGAAATGGTTTTCGGCTTCGCCCTGGCGGTGATTGCCGGCTTCCTGCTCACCGCGGCGCGCGTCTGGACCGGGCGGCCGACGCCCTCCGGGTGGCCGCTTGCGCTGCTCGCCGCGCACTGGCTCGCCGCGCGCGTGCTGATGCTCACCGGGCCGGGCTGGCTCGGTGCGCTGGTCGACGGCGCGTTCCCCTTCGTCGTGGCGGCAGTGCTGGCGCGCGTGATCGTCGGCGCACGCAACAGGCGGAACTACTTCGTTCCCGCGCTGCTCGGCGTGCTCGGCCTGGCCGACGCCTGCTTTCACCTCTCGACGCTGGGGCTGATCGATGCGCCCGCGCCGCTCGCGGTGCAGGCTGCGCTGTACCTGATCGTGATCCTGCTGATCGTGATGGCGGGTCGGGTCGTGCCGTCGTTCACCGCCAGTGCGCTGCCGCAGGCGAAACTGCGCCGCTCGGCGGCGCTCGACCGCGCCGCGCTTGCGCTGTCGGTGCTCGCGTTCGCCTGCGCGCTGGCCGGGCTCGGCGGCTGGCTCACTGCGGCGCCGGCGTTCGCCGCCGCGGCGACGCACGCGGCGCGTCAGGCCGGCTGGGCGCCGCTCGCGACGCGCGGCCGTCCGCTCCTCTGGATCCTGCACCTTTCGCACGCCTGGATCCCGGTGGGCTTCGTGCTGCTGGGGCTGGCGGCCTTCGGCATGGTCATTGGTTCCGCCGCGCTGCACGCGTTCGCGGTCGGCGCGGTCTCGTGCACGATCGTCGGCATGATCACGCGCACCGCGCTCGGCCACACCGGCCGCCCGCTGGTAGCGCGCGGCGCGGAGACCCTGGCCTACGTGCTCGTTCTCGGCGCGGCGCTGCTGCGCGTGGCCGCGGCGCTGATCCCGAGCGCCTACCTGCCGCTGGTGATCGCGTCGGCCGCGCTCTGGAGCGCGGCCTTCCTGACCTACTTCGTGGCCTACGCGCCGCGCCTGGCGCAACCGCGCCTGGACGGCAAGCCGGGCTGAAGGCTTGCGCGGACCCGGGAGGGCGAGTTATATTGCCTGCCATGGCTCCGACCTTCAGGCTCGAGCTTCTCCTCTCCGGCACCGCACTTCTGCTTGCCGGTCTGCTGCTGCGCCTCGCGCGCACAAACTAAACCCCCCTTCAGGCAGTACCCCCTCCCGCCCTTCGCGGCGGATAGGCATTCGTACATTTGCACCCAAGGAGCGCACCATGAGCGGCAACACAAACCTGATCATCTTCGATACCACCATGCGCGACGGCGAGCAGAGCCCCGGCGCCTCGATGACCAAGGACGAGAAGCTGCGCATCGCCCGGGCCCTGGAGCGCATGAAAGTGGACGTGATCGAGGCCGGCTTTCCCGCCTCGTCCAACGGCGACTTCGAGGCAGTGCGCGCGATCGCCGACACGGTCAAGGACTCGACCGTCGCGGGGCTGTGCCGCGCCAACGACCGCGACATCCAGCGCGGCATCGACGCCCTGAAGGGAGCCAAGTCCTGGCGCGTGCACACCTTCATCGCCACCAGCCCGATCCACATGGAGAAGAAGCTGCGCATGACGGCGGAGCAGGTGCTCGAGCAGGCGACGCTGTCGGTGCGCTACGCGAGAAACGCCTGCCAGGACGTCGAGTTCTCGCCCGAGGACGCGAGCCGCTCCGAGCCCGACTTCCTGTGCCGGGTGCTCGAGGCCGTGATCAAGGAGGGCGCGACCACGATCAACATCCCCGACACCGTCGGCTACGCGGTGCCGCAGCAGTTCGGGGAGTTCATACGAAGGCTCAGGGAGAAGATCCCGAACTCGGACAAGGCGGTGTGGAGCGTGCACTGCCACAACGACCTCGGCATGGCGGTGGCGAACTCGCTCGCCGCAGTGATGATCGGCGGCGCGCGCCAGATCGAATGCACCATCAACGGCCTGGGCGAGCGCGCGGGCAACACCTCGCTCGAGGAGGTAGTGATGGCGGTGCGAACACGCAGCGACTTCTTCCACCTCGGCACGCGCCTCGACACCACCCAGATCGTTCCGACCTCGCGCCTGGTGAGCCAGATCACCGGCTTCGTGGTGCAGCCGAACAAGGCGGTGGTGGGCGCGAACGCCTTCGCGCACGCCTCCGGTATCCACCAGGACGGGGTGATCAAGGCGCGCCAGACCTACGAGATCATGACCGCCGAGGACGTCGGCTGGAGCACAAACAAGATCGTGCTCGGCAAGCTCTCGGGCCGCAGCGCGTTCAAGCAGCGCCTGAAGGAGATCGGCATCGAGCTCGATTCCGAGGACGCCTACAACAAGGCCTTCCAGCGCTTCAAGGACCTGGCCGACAAGAAAGCCGACATCTTCGACGAGGACCTGCAGGCGCTGGTGGCGCAGGAGGCCGGGGCCGCGACCGAGGAGCACTGGGCGCTGGTGACCATGAACCAGGCCAGCGGCATGGGCGAACGGCCGCACGCGACCGTGGTCCTGTCCGAGGCGGGCAAGGAGCGCAAGGCCGAGGCGCAGGGCGACGGCCCGGTCGACGCCACCTTCAAGGCGATCGAAAGCGTGGCCAAGAGCGGCGCCGAGCTGCTGCTGTACTCGGTCAACGCGGTGACCCAGGGCACAGAGTCGCAGGGCGAGGTGACGGTGCGCCTGGCCAAGGGCGGCCGGGTGGTGAACGGAATCGGCGCCGACACCGACGTCATCGTCGCCTCGGCCAAGGCCTACGTCAGCGCGCTCAACCGGCTCTCGAGCAAGATGGAGCGCCTCAACCCGCAGCACCAGCTGTAGGGGCGCGGCGATGAGCCTCGACATTACCCTCGCCGCGCGCGCCGAGCTTGCGCCGAGCGGCACGCTGCGCGTCGGCCTGAACATGCAGAACTTCCTGCTGGTGAACAAGGACCCCAGGAGCGGCGAGCCGGTCGGCATCGTGCCCGACCTGGCACGCGAGCTCGGGCGGGTAAGCGGCCTGCCGCTCGAGTTCGTGCAGTTCGACCGCGCGGGCAAGCTCGCCGAGGCGGTGCGGCAGGGCGCCTGGGACGTGGCCTTCCTCGCCGCCGAGCCGGCGCGGGCGAAGGAGATCGCCTTCTCGCCGGCCTACCTCGAGATCGAGGCCACCTACCTGGTGCCCGCCGGGTCGCCGATTCGCGGCATCGCGGAGGTCGACCGCGCCGGGGTGCGCATCGCCGCGGCCGAGAAGAGCGCGTACGACCTGTACCTGACCCGCACGCTCAAGCACGCCACGCTGGTGCGCACGCCGGGGATCGACGCTTCCTTCGAGCGCTTCGTCGCCGACGGCCTCGAGGTGCTCGCCGGTCTCAAGGCGCGGCTGGTGGCCGACGCCGAGAAGCTGCCCGGCTCGCGCATACTCGAAGGACGCTTCACCGCCGTGCAACAGGCGATCGGCACCCCCATCGGGCGCGACGCCGGGGCCGCGTACCTGCGCGAGTTTGCTGCTCACGTGAAGGCCTCGGGTTTGGTGGCGCAGGCAATCGCGCGCCATGGCGTGCGCGGCGTGTCGGTGGCACCATAGGAGGCCGATGCACGTCATTTTCGGTGCGGGACAGGTCGGCACGCCGCTCGCGATCAAGCTGCGAGAGCAGGGACAGCGGGTGCGCGTCGTGCGGCGCTCGCGCGGCGAGATCGCGCCCGGCGCCGAGCTCGTGCCGGGTGATGCGCTCGATCCGGGCTTCTGTGCCCGCGCCTGCGAGGGCGCGCGCGTCGTCTACCACTGCATGAATCCGGCCTACGACTCGGCAGTCTGGGCCGAGGTCGTGCCGCGCGCGATGGACAACCTGATCGCGGCCGCCGGCGGCGCCGGCGCGCGCCTGGTGGTGCTCGACAACCTGTACATGCTCGGCCGCACCGGCGGGCGGCCGATCAACGAAGACACGCCGATGAATCCCTGCAGCCGCAAGGGCGAGATCCGCGCCCGCGTCGCGGCGCGGCTGTTCGAGGCGCATGCCGAGGGCAAAGTGCGCGCGGTGGCCGGGCGCGCCTCCGACTACTACGGCCCGCGCGGCACGCTCACCTACCTGGGCGACTTCTTCTGGAAGCCCGTGCTGGCCGGCAAGAAGGCCCGATCGCCGGTCGACCCGGACGCGGTGCACACCTACCACTACATTCCCGACGTCGCCGCCGGCCTGGCGCGTCTCGGCAGCGCGCCGGACGACGCGCTCGGGCGCGCCTGGATGCTGCCCTGCCAGCGCGCCGGCAGCATGCGCGAGCTGATCGATCGCTTCGCCAGGGTCCTCGGGCGGCGCATCCCCGTCGGCCGCGTCCCCAAGCCGGCGCTCAAGGCGGTCGGCCTGTTCGTGCCGCTGATCCGCGAGATGAATGAAATGCTCTACCAGTGGGAGGAGCCCTTCGTGGTCGACGACCGGCGCTTTCGCGAGCGCTTCGCCGCGCAGCCCGTTCCCGCCGACACCGCGGCGCGCGAGACCGTCGCCTGGGCCAGGCAGCACTACGGCGCAAGGCCGCGCTGATGAGGTCGATCATGCGCCTTCTGCTTGCCGCGCTCGCCGTAGCGCTGACGTCGACCGCCGCGGCGGCGCCCGTTCCGCTGGTCAAGGCGCCCCAGGTCGACACGCCAACGCGGGTGCTGTTCGTGGGCAACAGCTACTTCTATTACAACGACAGCCTGCACAACCACGTGCGCCGAATGGCGATGGCGGCCGATCCGAGCCTGAAAAAGAGGATGCACTACAAGTCGGCCACCATCGGCGGCGCGTCGCTGCACGAGCAGGACATCGACTGGCTCACCCGGCCGGGGCAGATCGGAGTCAAGCAGCCGTTCCAGCTCGTGATCCTGCAGGGTGCGAGCAACGAGCCGCTGTCGGAAGAAAAGCGGGCCGGGTTTCGCGCGACGGTCATCAGGTTCAGCAAGCTGATCGCCGAGCGCGGGGGCCAGACCGCGCTCTATATGACCCACGCCTACGTCAAGCCGCACAAGAAGGCCAATCCGCACAACATCCGACTGACCGAAGACCTCTACGTCTCGGTCGGCAACGAAGTCGGCGCGCTTGTCATTCCGGTCGGGCTCGCGTTCGAAGAGGCCTACCGCCGCCGGCCCGACATGAAGCTGCAGCAGGACTACGACGGCTCGCACCCCACCCTCATCGGCACCTACCTCGCGGCCTGCACGGTCTACGCCAGCATCTACGGCAAGTCGCCGGTCGGCAACAGCTACGACTACTTCGGCAAGATCGACAAGGACACTGCCGCGTTCCTGCAGCAGGTGGCCGAGCATACCGTGCAGAAGTTCTACGGGCGCTAGGCTCGAGTGCACGATCGCCGGCTAGAACTCGAGGGACGGCAGATGTACGAATTCGGCGGGGCCCGAGTGCTGATTGCCGGCGGGTCTTCCGGCATCGGCCTGGCCGCGGCCAGGTTGCTTATCCGCTGCGGAGCGCGGGTCGTCGTATGCGGGCGGGATCCGTCGAAGCTGGGGGCGGCGCGGAAGGAGCTCGGCGAGAGCGCGGCAGTCGCCGTATTCGACGCAACCAGGCCCGAAGGTCGGGCGCAGGCGCTCGAGCAGATTGGTTCCTTTGACCACCTCGTGCTCGCGCTCAGCGGTGGTAAGGGGGCGGGCCCCTTTGCCGCAATCGCGCCGGCGGACTTGCGCTCCGGATTCGACGCGAAATTCTGGTCGCATTTCTCGCTGGCACAGGAGTCGCTGCCTTACCTCAGTCGATCCGGATCGATCACCTTCGTTTCCGCCATCTCCGCGCGAGCGGCCAACCCGGGCACGGCGGGATTGTCGGCAATCAACTCGGCGATAGAAGGGCTGGTCAGGCCGCTCGCGGTCGAGCTGAAGCCGCGCCGCGTAAACGCCGTTTCGCCCGGAGTGATCGATACGCCATGGTGGAACCGGCTGCCGGAAGACCAGAGGCGGGAGACTTTCGCCAAATTCGCAATGGCTACCCCGGTGGCGAGAGTCGGCAGGCCGGATGACGTCGCCCAGGCGATAGTATTCTTGATCGGAAACAGTTTCATGACTGGCTGCGTGCTGGAGTGCGATGGAGGATTGCGTCTTGTAGGTCAGGCGCTCTAGGCGCGGGGGCAAGCATTGCGATGAACAGCGATAGCGGCAACAGGGGCAAAGACGCGATGCAGGTGCTCGCCATCATCTGCCTGGCCTTCATGTTTTCGCTGATCCTGCACAAGGGCTTTGCGGACGTCTCTCTCATCTCCGAGTTGCATTCGGGCAGGGAGTTCTGGATTGCGCTGGCGCGCCACTTCATCGGGACTCTTTCCGGTGGCTGAGGACTTGGCGGCGCGCTATGCGCTGCGCGCGGCCAACGAAGGCGACGCTGCGGCGGTAGCA
This sequence comes from uncultured beta proteobacterium, assembly GCA_963811085.1. Lineage (GTDB taxonomy): Bacteria > Pseudomonadota > Gammaproteobacteria > Burkholderiales > SG8-39 > DAHVFK01. The sequence goes on from CAWEPV010000011.1 coordinate 82,148, forward strand.
GCATGCGTGGACTCCGCATACCGGCATTACATCGAGCGCATCGGCAGGGCGCCGGGTCCGATGACCGACGACTACGCCGAGGTCATCCGCGGGCGCCGGGTCACGGTCGCGGAGAGCGCGGGCCGCATCGTCGGCGTGCTGGTGCTCGCGCTCACGCAGGAGGGTTTTCTGCTCGAGAACGTGGCGGTCGACCCCACGCTGCGCGGCACCGGCCTGGGAAGAGCGCTGCTCGAGCTCGCCGAAAGCGAGGCCCGGCGCGCGGGGTTCGACTCAATCTACCTCTACACGCACGAGAAGATGACCGAGAACCGCGCGCTGTATACGAAGATCGGCTACGTCGAATACGACCGACGCTTTGAACAAGGGCTGGCGCGCGTTTATATGAGAAAGCCGCTGCGTGCCGTCGCTGCCGGCAAAGTCGTAATGTTCGACCTCGGCGGCGTGCTGGTCGAGAACGCCGGCGCGGCGGGGCTGGCGGCGATGCTGCCGGCGCCGCTCGAGCCGGGCGAGCTGTGGCGCAAATGGCTCGGCTCGCCGGCGGTGCGCGCGTTCGAGCGCGGCCGGACGGCGCCCGAGGAATTCGCCGCCGAGTTCATCGACGAGTGGCAGCTCGCGCTCGAGCCCGCGGCCTTCCTCGAGGCTTTTGCCGGCTGGCCCAGGGGCCTGTACGAAGGGGCCGACGCGCTGCTGCGCGAGCTCAAGGGGCGCCACCGCCTCGCCTGCCTGAGCAACACCAACGTGCTGCACTGGCAGCGCCTGAGCACGCTGCAGACGCTGCTCGACGCGTGCTTCGTGTCGCACGAGACCGGATTCGTCAAGCCCGACCGCGAGGCCTTCGAGCACGCGCTCGAGCGCCTCGGCGCGGCGCCGGGCGAGGTCTATTTCTTCGACGACCTGCCGCTGAACGTGAACGCTGCGCGCCAGATGGGGATCAGGGCCTTCCAGGTCGGGTCGTTCGCCGCGATCGAGCCGATCCTGCGCAGCGAAGGCCTTTAAGCAAGGAGCAAGCGATATGCGACATCCTTTCGGCGAGCAGCTCGGGATCAGGTTCGAGGAGCCTCCCGCAGGCGGACGCAGCCGCTGCACGCTCGCGGTCAGCGCACAGCACCTCAACCCGCACGGCGTGGCGCACGGCGCGGTGATCTTCGCCATGGCCGACACCGGCATGGGCGCGGCGCTCTATCCGACCCTCGGTGCGGGCGAAATCTGCGCCACGATCGAGGTCAAGATCAACTACTTCAAGCCGATCGTGTCGGGCCTGCTTGCGTGCGTCACCGAGATCGTCAACCGCGGCAAGACGGTCGCCAACCTCGAGTCGAACGTCTACCTCGGGGAAACGCTGGTGGCGAAGGCGAACGGCAACTACGCGATCTTCAGGCCCGCCGCGACACTCGACGCCGGTCGCGCCGCGCGGTAACGTGCGGCAAAAGGGAGCGAGGGAATGTCCGAGGGATTCATTTTCTGGCGCCGGCCGCTGCGCGTCGCGGGCTCGCGTCCGCCGCAGGAGGCGCTGGCGCGGCTGCGCATGCTGATTCAGGGCAGGCGCTTCGGCGTGGGGCTGCGGCTCATCGGCACCATCCGCGGGCCGGACTCGGCGCCTGCGCTCAGGCTCTGGCGCAAGGGGCTGTTGTCCGCCGCGGGCGACGTGATCGAGTTCCGCGGCACGCTGCGCGCCGACGGCACGGGCAGCGCGTTCGAGGGCGAGCTGAGCTACGCCTACGGCACCAAGTTCCAGTTCGTCGGGATGCTGGTGATCGGCGCGGTGCTGCTGTTCGCCGGTGCGGTGCGCGAGCTGGAGGGCACCGCGCACGACAGCGGCATGCTCGGCATGGGGCTGGTGGTGGCGGGGGTGGCGGCGATCTGGATCTACGCCAGCAGCCGCACCCGCAGCGACCAGATACAGTTCATCGAGGACCACCTCGAGTCCTGCGCGGGCGGGGCATGAGTCATCCGCGCCGCACCTGGCTGTTCGTCCCCGGCGCGGACGAGAAGGCGCAGGCCGCGGCCGCGCGCAGCGGCGCGGACGTGCTGATCCAGGAGCTGGAGGACTTCACGCCCGCGGCGCTGCGGCCCAAGGCGCGCGCCCTGGCGGCGCAGCTGTACCAGCGCTGGCGCGCCGCGGGCGCGCTCGCCGCGGTGCGCGTCAACCCGCTCGAGACCTGCGGCCGCGAGGACCTCGAGGCGGTGCTCGCTGCCAGGCCCGATATCGTGCTGATGTCGAAGGTCGCGCGCCCGGAGCAGGTACAGGCGCTGGCCGCGATCGCGCACGGCGTCGAGCTGGTGCCCAATATCGAGACCGCGGCGGGGCTGGTGCGGGCGTGCGAGATCGCGCGCGCCAGTCCGCGCGTGAGCGCGATGCTGGTGGCGAGCGAAGACATGGTGGCCGACCTCGGCGCCGAGCGCTCGCGCAGCGGCGAGGAGCTCGCCTACGTGCGCGCGCGCTTCCTGGTCGAGTGCCGCGCCGCAGGGGTCGAGGCGATCGACTGCCCGTACACCTTCGGCGACGCGAAGGGCGCTGCGGCCGATGCGCGCCGGGCCAAGCGCCTGGGCTACCGCATGAAGAGCATCGTGCACCCGGTGCACGCCGCGCCGGTCAACCGCGTGTTCGCGTTCGAGACGCGCGAACTCAACCGCGCCCGGCGCATAGTGCGCGCGTTCGACGAGGCGCGCGCCAAGGGCAGGGAGCGCGCGCACGTCGAGGGCAGGCTGGTCGAGGTCCCGGTCTACGCCGCGGCTAAGCGGCTGCTCGAGTCAGCCGCGCGTACGCCAGCGCCGAGACGAAGAACGCGAGGCTGAGGACGATCTCCGCGCCGGCCAGCGCCTGCGCCGCGCCGCGCTCGCCCCAGGCGCGCACCACGCCCTCGGCGAAGTAGGCCAGGATCAGCATGCTCGCCCACTGGTAGGTGTAGCGCCGGCCGGACACGATCCCCGCCGCCGGCAGCGCGAGCGGCAGCGCCTTGAGCGCGATCAGCGAGCCGCCGGGCCGCAGCGGCGCGAGCCACAGCTCCCAGGCGAGACAAAGGGTGATCAAGCCGACAAGCGAGGCCGCTGCGGCGAGGCGAGCGGCCTTCATTGCGAAAGTTTCAGTGCAACCGCCGCCAGGCGCCGGCCCTGCGCGATGCACAGCCTGCGCTCGGCCTCGGCCAACGGGCGGTCGTCGGCGATGCCGGCGAAGTGGCTCGCGCCGTACGGCGTGCCGCCGTCGCGCGTCGCGTTCAGCTCGGCCTGCGTATAGGGCAGGCCGACGATCAGCATGCCGTGATGAAGCAGCGGCAGCATCATCGACATCAGCGTCGTTTCCTGCCCGCCGTGCAGGCTGCCGCTCGAGGTGAACACGCAGGCCGGCTTGCCCGCGAGCGCACCGCGCTGCCACAGCGCGCCGCTGCTATCGAGGAAGTGCTTGAGCGGCGCGGCCATGTTGCCGAAGCGCGCCGGGCTGCCGAGCGCGAGGCCGGCGCACTGATCGAGGTCCTTCAGCTCCGCGTAGGGCGCGCCCTCGGGCGGCAGCGGCGGCGACGCGACCTCGGTCAGCGGCGCCACGCGCGGCACCGTGCGCAGGCGCGCGGCCGCGCCCGGCACGCGCTCGATGCCCTCGGCGACGAGCTCCGCCAGGCGGCGCACCGATCCGCCCGCGCTGTAGTAGAGGACCAGGATTTCGGACACGGCGGGTATGATACCGGCTCCCATGAACGAGCTTTCTCCCCAAGCCGTGAACCGACGCGAGCGCCTGATCGTGGCGCTCGACGTTCCGAGCGCGGCCGAGGCGCGCGCGCTGGTCGAGCGCATCGGCGACGCGGCTTGCTTCTACAAGATCGGGCTCGAGTTGTTCACCTCGGGCGGTTACTTCGAGCTGCTGCAGTGGCTCGCCGGGCGCGGCAACAAGGTGTTCGCCGACCTCAAGCTGTACGACATCCCGGAGACCGTGCGGCGCGCGGTCGCCAACCTGCGCTCGAGCGGCGCGAGCTTCCTCACCGTGCACGGGCAGCGCTCGATCCTCGAGGCGGCGGCGGGCGAGAAGGGCGCGCTGAAGATCCTGGCGGTGACCGTGCTCACCAGCTTCGACCGGAGCGACCTGGCCGAACTCGGCCCCGGCGCCGACGTCGGCGCGCTGGTGCTGTCACGCGCACGCCACGCGCTCGAGACGGGCTGCGACGGCGTGATTTCCTCCGGCCTCGAGGCGCCCGCGATCCGGGCCGAGTTCGGCCGCCGCCTGCTGTTGGTCACGCCCGGCATCCGTCCTGCGGGGGCGAGGCCCAAGGACGACCAGAAGCGCACGGTCGACGTGGCGCAGGCGTTCGCGAACGGGGCGGACTACATCGTCGTCGGCCGACCGGTGCGCGACGCGGCCGACCCGCGCGCCGCCGCCGAGGCGATCCAGGCCACCATCGCCGCGGCGTTCCCGCGCTGATGGTCTGATATCCTTCGAGCCAAATTTCCGAAGGAGGGCAACTGGTGAATCCGCTTTTCGTCGACGACATCGGCAAACTTGTCCTGCGCCTGACGCTGGGGCTGCTGACGCTGTTTCACGGGGTGGCGAAGATCCTGCACCCGGACGTGCTCGGCTACATTGGCGGCAAGCTGGCCGACCTCGGGCTGCCGCACGAGGTGGCCTACCTGGTCTACATCGGCGAGGTGGTCGCGCCGCTGCTGATCATCCTCGGCGTGTACGCGCGCATCGGCGGCCTGCTGGTGGTGATCAACATGCTGTTCGCGCTGGTGCTGGTGCACTCGATGCAGCTGCTGACGCTGTCGAAGAACGGCGGCTGGGCGCTCGAGCTGCAGGGCTTCTACCTGTTCTGCGGCCTGGCCGTGCTGCTGCTCGGCAGCGGCAAGGTGGCGATCCGGCCGGACTGAGCGCGGCCGCGGGTCCGCCGCATGGAGTCGTCGCGGGTGAACGAGCATCGCAGGTCGGCCACCCGCGCGGGGCTGCGCTACGTCACCGACGGCGTGGCGGGCATCCGGCGCAAGCGCTCGGGCCGCGGCTGGGCCTACTACGCGCCCGGCGGCGAGCGCATCTCGGACGCGAAGGTCAGGCGGCGCCTGAATTCGCTCGCCATCCCGCCGGCCTGGAGCGAGGTCTGGATCTGCCCCGACCCGGACGGCCACATCCAGGCCACCGCGCGCGACGCGCGCGGGCGCAAGCAGTACCGCTATCACCCGTCCTACCGCGAGGCGCGCGACCGCTCGAAGTTCCGCCGCATGCTCGAGTTCAGCGAGGTGCTGCCGGCGCTGCGCGAACGCGTCGAGCGCGACCTGCGGGTCGGCGAGCTGAGCCTGCGCCAGCTGCTGGCGACGGTGGTGCGGCTGCTCGACCGCACCCTGATCCGGGTCGGCAACGACGAATACGCGCGCGAGAACCGATCGTTCGGCCTGACCACGCTGCGCCGGCGCCACGTCAAGGTCGAGGGCTCGATGCTGCGCTTCAGCTTCCGCGGCAAGAGCGGGGTGGAGCATTCGGTGGCGCTCGCCGACCCGCGCCTGGCGCGCATCATCCAGCGCTGCCAGGACCTGCCCGGGCACGAGCTGTTCCAGTACCTCGACGCCGAGGGCAAGCGCCAGACGGTGACCTCGGACGACGTCAACGCCTACCTGCGCGAGATCACCGGGCGCGACGTGACGGCGAAGGATTTCCGCACCTGGGGCGGCACGATGCTGGCGGCGGTGAAGCTGCGCGCAATGGGACCGGCGGCGAGTCGGCGCGAGGCCGACCGCAACATCGTGCGCGCGATCGACGCGGTCGCCGAGCGCCTGGGCAATACGCGCGCGGTGTGCCGCAAGTACTACGTCCACCCGGCGCTGGTGCAGGCCTACCTGCTCGGCATGACGGTGCCGCAGCCGCCCGCGCGGCGCGCGCGCAGCGGGCGCGCGACGCCGGCGCTGCGGCGCGACGAGGTCGCGGTGCTGCAGTTCCTGCAGGAAAAGCTGCCGCGCTGAATCAGGGAATCGGGACCGCGGCCACCAGCTGCGCGCCGATGTCCACCCGCCGCGCGCTGTCGTGCGCGGGGTGCAGCCGGTGCGTGGCGACGCCCGGAAGCACCGCCTGCACGTCTTCCGGGATCACCTTGTCGCGCCCCTCGAGCAGCGCCCAGGCGCGCGCCGCGTGCACCAGCGCGAGGGCGGCGCGCGGCGACAGGCCCGCGACGTACTCCGGCGAGCGGCGCGTGTGCGCGACGATCGCCTGTACGTAGTCGAGCAGCGCGGGCGCGACATGCACCGCGCGCGCAGTGTCCTGCAGCGCGGCCAGCTCGGCGGGCGATATGCACGGCTCGAGCTCGGCCAGCAGGTCGCGCCGGTCGGTACCCGAGAGCAGCGCGCGCTCGGCGTTGCGGTCGGGATAGCCCAGCTCGATCCGCATCAGGAACCTGTCGAGCTGCGACTCCGGCAGCGGAAAGGTGCCGACCTGCTCCGACGGGTTCTGGGTCGCGATGACGAAGAACGGGTGCGGCAGCGGCCGCGTCTCGCCTTCGGCGGTGACCTGGTGTTCCTCCATCGCCTCGAGCAGCGCGCTTTGCGTCTTGGGCGTGGCGCGGTTGACCTCGTCGGCGAGGATGATCTGCGCGAATATCGGGCCGGGATGGAACTTGAACGCGCCGCTGCCGCGGTCGTAGACCGAAACGCCGATGATGTCGGCCGGCAGCATGTCGCTGGTGAACTGGATGCGCTGGAACTGCAGCCCGAGCGAGCGCGCCAGCACCAGCGCGAGGGTGGTCTTGCCCACGCCGGGCAGGTCCTCGATCAGCAGGTGCCCGCGTGCGAGCAGGCAGGCCAGCGCCAGGCGCAGCTGCGGTTCCTTGCCCAGAATCACGTGCCCGGCGGCTTCGAGCACGCGCTCGATCGGCGCGTTCTGCTCCTTCAGGAACTGGGGTTTCAGCAGCACGCGTCGATTGTACTCGAAAGCCCCCGCGCTCAAGTCCCAGCGCCGGCGCGGATTCGGCTAAGATTCCGTGACGGAATGCTCGCATGACCACAGCTTTTATCACCCACCCTGACTGCCTCAGGCACGACATGGGGGCGCAACACCCCGAGTGCCCGGAGCGGCTGAGCGCGATCGAGGACCAGCTGATCTCCTCCGGGGTGGCGCAGTACCTCGCGCGCCACGAGGCGCCACTCGCCACTGACGAGCAGCTTGCGCGCGTGCACCCGCTCGATTACGTGCGCGCGATCCGCGACGCGGCGCCCGCGCACGGCACGGTGCACCTCGACCCCGACACGGCGATGAATCCCTACAGCCTGAACGCGGCGCTGCGTGCCGCGGGTGCGGCGGTGCTCGCCACCGATCTGGTGCTCAAGGGCGAGGTCGAGAACGCCTTCTGCAGCGTGCGTCCGCCGGGACACCATGCCTGCCGCGCGCGGCCGATGGGCTTTTGCTTCTTCAACAACGTCGCGGTCGCGGCGCGCCACGCGGTGCGCGCGCACCGCATCGAGCGTGTCGCGATCGTCGACTTCGACGTGCACCACGGCAACGGCACCGAGGACATCTTCGCGCACGACGAGAACGTGCTGATGGTGTCGACCTTCCAGCATCCCTTCTATCCCTACTCGGGCACCGAGGAGCGGGCGCCGAACATGGTCAACGTGCCGCTCGCCGCGGGCAGCGGCTCGAAGCCCTTCCGCGAGGCGGTGAGCGAAGCCTGGCTGCCGGCGCTCGAGGCCTTCGAGCCGCAGCTGGTGATCTTCTCGGCCGGCTTCGACGCGCATGCCGAGGACGACATGGCGATGCTCGCGCTCAGGGACGCGGACTACGGCTGGGTCACCGAGCAGGTCAAGTCGGTCGCCGAGCGCACCGCGGGCGGACGCATCGTGTCGATGCTCGAGGGCGGCTACGCCTTGTCCGCGCTCGGGCGCTCGGTGGTGCAGCACCTGCGCGTGCTGGCCGGGCTGAACGCGTGAGCACGCCGGCCTTCGACCGGGCCGCACTGGGCGCGCTGATCGTCGACTCGCTCGAGGAGCAGCTTGCGGTGATCGACGCGGCGGGCGCGATCGTCGACGTGAACCGCGCCTGGACCCGGTTCGGGATCGAGAACGGGCTTTCCCCGAAGTCCGCCGGCGCGGGCGGCAACTACCTGCAGGTGCTGCGCGACGCCGCCGCGAGCGGCGACACGCTTGCCGAGGACGCGGCGCGCGGCATCTCCGACGTTGTCGCCGGCGTGCGCGCCGAGTTCCGGCTCGAGTATCCCTGCCACGGCCCGCACGAGAAGCGCTGGTTCGTGATGCGCGCCGCCGCGCTGCAGGACGGCCCCGGCGGACTGTTCGTCGTCACGCACCACAACATCACCCAGCGCAAGCTGGCGGAGGAGCACGCCGAGCACCTCGCGCTGCACGACGCGCTCACCGGGCTGGCCAACCGGCGCCAGTTCAGCCGCTTCCTGGGCGAGGAGATCCGGCGCGGCGCGCGCAACAGGTCCCCGGTCGGCCTGGTCGCGTTGGACCTCGACGGCTTCAAGGAGTACAACGACGCGCTCGGACATGTCGCGGGCGACCACTGCCTGGTCAGTGTGGCCGGGGTCCTGGCGGCTTACGCGCGCAGGGCCACCGACCTCGCGGCGCGCCTCGGCGGCGACGAGTTCGCGCTGATCCTCGGCAACACCGACCTGGCGGGGGCGGGCAGGATCGCGCACGCGGTGCGCGACGACGTCGCCGAGCTGCGAATCGTCTATCGCGGCGCGCGCAAGCTGTCGATCAGCGCGGGCTACGCCTCCCTTGTTCCCGGCGCCAGGCAGACCGAGGAAGGCCTGTTCCAGGAGGCGGACAAGGCGCTCTATGCCGCCAAGGCCGCGGGCGGCAACCGCGTGCGCGCCTATGCCAGGTCCTGATGGGGTAGTCGGCTCCGGGTGTGGGTTCGGCATCTACGCGTGCTTCACCGCGCTCGCGCTCGCCAGCTGCGTCGTGCTGCCGGTCGCCACCCAGGAGAACAAGGTGCTGGGCGGCAAGCCGGTGTCCGAAGAGCAGCTTGCCTTCCTTGCGCCGAAGATCACCACGAAGCGCGAGGTCCTCGAGCGCCTCGGCAGGCCGAACGTGATCTGGGCGGACGCGCGCGTGTTCGCCTACAACTGGGAAATGCGCCAGGGAATATTGTTCTGGGTCGTCAGCGGCTACACCACGGGAGCGGCCGGAATGGAAGACATTCCGAAGCACTATCTGCTGCTGATTCAGTTCGACCGACAGGAGCGGGTCCGGCGCTTCGCCCGGACGGTGCGGCCGGCGTCCAAGTCGTACGGCGAGTTTCTTCAAGAATGGCTCAAGAGCGCTCCTCCCGAGTGAAGGCGCTGTTCGGGGCGCTGTGCCTGTTCGCGGCAGTCGTTCAACTCGGCGGGTGCGCGTCAACCGCAGCGCCGACTCAATCCGAACGCGCCGCGATAGAAAGCGCGCAGGCGGCGATCGTGCTGCTGCGGGTGCAGTGCACGATCGATGGCCGGCACTACGAGCCTTTTTCGCATAGCTTGGACGCAGACAACGTCAGCTTCGGGCTGGGTAGCTTCGACAGCGCGGGGCAACCCGGACCGGTCGGGTCGCGGTTCCTGTCCGAGCGATCGCGGCGCGACGGATGGATCTATTTCGTACTTCGACCTGGCGTGTACTACCTTGCCGTGCGCCCACCGCAGCGCAGCGACTGGCGTGCCTACGAAAGGTCGCTGCAAACGGGTCCGCGCTGGCGAATCGACGTTCCCGAGGGCGCGCAAGCGGTCTACGTCGGCACCCTGAGCCTCACGGGCGAGGCCGACCCCTTGCTGTTTGGCGACAGGATCATGCGCTCTATCGACGGCGATGCGTCGCGGGTCGAGGACGAGCACGAGTTCGCGGCCGCCGTCCTGGCGCGGGAGGTCCCCGTCGCGGGCGAGCCGGAAACTGTCCTGATGCGGCGCTGGCGCGAAGGCGAGCCGATTATCATTCGTACGCCGGGGCGCTGAACGGCAGTTTGCCCTTTGCGTCCGCTGCGGGACGCCTTAGACTTCTCGTATGCAAGCGAGCGACCGCGCCAGTCCGGAAGCCTTGAAGGCGTTCGAGGCGGTGTGCGAGAGCGCCGCGCGCGCGGTGCGCCAGGCCGGCTCGATGCGCGACGCGATGCAGGCCTCGGAGGTGACCGAGCCGCATACGCTGCAGGGCGTGGGGCGCCTGCTGCCGGGCTACCGCAGGCTGCACAAGGCGCTCGCCAACCGGCTCGAGGAGCTGCTCATGTCGCAGCTCGAGGTCGCGGGGCGCATCCGCGAGCCTTACGGCCTGGACAAGGAACTCGACCAGCTCAAGGTGCGCGAATGGTACGTGCTGCGCACCGACTATCCCGAGCTCTATACCAAGGGAGTGGCGCACGCGGCCCAGCTCATTCGCCGCATGCAGCAGACGCGCAAGAGATAGCTACTTCGCCGCCAGGCGGCTGACGAGCTCGCGCAGCTCCCGGACCTCGTCCTCGAGCCGGGCGACGTCCGCTCTGAGGGCCGCGACTTCGTTTACAGGGACGTCTTGCGCCGCCTGCGGCTGCGCCGCCGGCGTCCCGCTCAGCAGGTGGGCCCAGCGGTTTTCCCTCGCCCCGGGCAGGCGCGGCAACTCGGCCACCAGCGCGCCCGCGGGCCGGGCCGCGAGCTCGTTCAGGAAGCCTTCCACCGCCGAGATGTCGGCGAAGCGGTGCAGCCGGTCGCAGGCGATGCGCAGCTCGCCCGCGGTCTGCGGGCCGCGCAGCATGAGCGCGGCGAGCAGGGCCCCCGATTGGGTCGGCACCTGCAGCACCCGCTCCAGGTTGTGCGCGTAGCGCGGCACGCGCCCGCCGCTCGATTCGACCACCAGGTTGCTGTGCTTGAGGCTGTCGATCGCCGCCTGCACCTCGGTCTCGCCCGCCTGCAGCACCGGGTCGCGGCTGGTCTTCTGGTTGCAGCCGGAGACCAGCGCGTTGAGCGTGAGCGGATACGAATCCGGAACGGTGCGCTCTTTCTCGACCAGAGTGCCGAGAACGCGCGTTTCGAGCAGCGACAGGGCGTGCAGGGGATGAGACATGGTCAGGTCTTGAGCCGGTAGCCGGTCTTGAAGATCCAGGCCACCACCGCGAGCGAGGCGGCGAGGAAGACGAGCGTCATGCCCAGGCTCACCGCGACGCTCACGTCGGCGAGCCCGTAGAAGCTCCAGCGAAAGCCGCTGATCAGGTACACGACCGGGTTGAACAGGGTCACCGTCTGCCACAGCGGCGGCAGGATGTGGATCGAGTAGAAGCTGCCGCCGAGGAAGGTGAGCGGGGTGACGATCAGCAGCGGGATGAGCTGCAGCTTCTCGAAGCCGTCGGCCCAGATGCCGATGATGAAGCCGAACAGGCTGAAGGTCACCGCGGTCAGCACCAGGAACAGGATCATCCACAGCGGATGCTCGATGCGCAGCGGCACGAACAGCTCCGCAGTGGCGAGGATGATCAGCCCGAGCGCGATCGACTTGGTCGCGGCCGCGCCGACGTAGCTCAGCACGATCTCGACGTAGGACACCGGCGCGGACAGCAGCTCGTAGATGGTGCCGGTGAATTTCGGGAAGTAGATCGCGAACGAGGCGTTGGAGATGCTTTGCGTGAGCAGCGAGAGCATGATCAGGCCCGGCACGATGAACGCGCCGTAGCTCACGCCTTCGACCTGCTGGATGCGCGAGCCGATCGCGGCGCCGAAGACCACGAAGTAGAGCGAGGTCGAGATCACCGGCGAGACCACGCTCTGCATGATCGTGCGCCGGGTGCGCGCCATCTCGAACCTGTAGATCGCGCGTATGGCGTGCAGGTTCATCGGCGCTCGCTCACCAGGCCGACGAAGATGTCCTCGAGCGAGCTCTGGGTGGTGTGCAGGTCGCGAAACGCGATGCCCGAGCCGGCCAGGTCGCGCAGCAGCGAGGCGATGCCGGCCCGGTCCGCCTGCGCGTCGTAGGTGTAGATCATCTCGCTGCCGCCGGCAACGAGCTGCAGCCCGCGGCGCGCAAGGCTCGGCGGGATGCGCTCGAGCGGCGTCTGCAGCTGCAGCGTCAATTGCTTCCTGCCGAGCTTGCGCATCAGCTCGTCCTTGTCCTCGACCAGGATGATCTCGCCCTTGTTGATCACCCCGATGCGGTCGGCCATTTCCTCGGCCTCCTCGATGTAGTGCGTGGTGAGAATGATCGTCACCCCGCCCTCCCTGAGCGAGCGCACCAGCTGCCACATGTCGCGCCTGAGCTCGACGTCGACCCCCGCGGTCGGCTCGTCGAGGAACAGGATGCGCGGCTCGTGCGACAGCGCCTTGGCGATCAGCAGGCGCCGCTTCATGCCGCCCGAGAGGGTGATGATCTTGCTGTCCTTCTTGTCCCACAGCGACAGCTCGCGCAGCACCTTCTCGATGTGGGCCGGGTCGGGCGGCTTGCCGAACAGGCCGCGGCTGAAGCTCACCGTGCCCCACACCGACTCGAACGCGTCGGTGGTCAGCTCCTGCGGCACCAGGCCGATGAGCGAGCGGGTCGCGCGGTAGTCGGCAACGATGTCGTGCCCGTCGACCCGGATCGTGCCCGCGCTCGGCGAAACCAGGCCGCAGATGGTGCCGATCAGCGTCGTCTTGCCGGCCCCGTTGGGCCCCAGCAGGGCGAAGATCTCCCCGCGCCGGATTTCGAGGCTAACGTTACTCAGCGCGGTGAAGCCGGACGCGTAAGTCTTGGACAGGCGCTGTACTGAGATGATGGCCGGCATTGGCGCGACGATACCCGATTGCGCGTTCTCTTCCCGGACGGCAGAATACCTTACTCCGAAGTCAGCATTCCGTCTGGGAGGGGGGAAAGATGACCGAATGGAGCTTCGAGGCGGACTATTTCACCGCCTGCAACTGCGATTGGGGCTGTCCGTGCAACTTCAACGCCGCCTCGACCGAAGGGCGCTGCATGGGCTGGGGCGCCTGGGACATCGGCAAGGGGCGCTACGGCGACACCGCGTTAGACGGCACGCGCTTCGCGCTGTACTACAAGTTTCCGGGCGAAGTCGCGCAAGGCGAGGGCAGCGCGTGCGTGTACGTCGACAACCGCGCGGGCCCGGCCCAGCGCAAGGCGCTGGAGGCAATCGGATCGGGCCGCGCCGGCGGCGGCATCTTCGAGCTGTTCGGCGCCCGGCTGGTGAGCACCTGGCTGCCGACCAAGTTCGTTCCGATCGAGATCGAGCTCGAGGACGGCGCCGGGCGCGTGCGCATCGAAGGCTACGGCGAGGCCGAAAGCGAACTGCTCGGCTATCCCGACGGCTCGGTCATCCGCCCGGTGCAGGAGCTGCCGCACGGCATCGAGTACAAGCGCGGCCTGATGACCAACGCCAAGAAGTGGTGGTGGCGCGACGAAGAGCTGCTCGCGTCCTACGCCAACAAGTACGGCGCCGTGGCGAAGGTGAAGTTCACCCAGGACGGCTGCGTCGCGTGATCAGAAGATAACCAATTGGCTGCCGAAGTTCCGGTCGCGGCCGTCTGAGCGCGGCCTGTCGGGGGCGACGTATGCCGGTTCGCATTCTTGCGCTGGTATTGCTTGCGTTGAGCGCTTCGACTGCGTTCGGGCAGATCTACAAGTGCGTCGATCAGCACGGCGTGACGCAATACGCGGACCAGCCCTGCCCGGGCCGCAGCGGCGGACAGGTCGACATTCACGCCGCGCCGCCGATGTCCGGCGCGGAAGCCCCGCGCGCGGTCGATCTGCGCCAGGCCGAAAGGGACTTCCAGCGCAGGCGGGTGCAGCAGCGCCGGGAGGAAGAGGCCGAGAGCAAGCGCGTCGCGGCCAACATGCAGCGCTGCGAGAGCCTGAGAGCCCGGGCGCAGGTTTACCGGCAGGCGGGGAGCATATCGTCGCTCGACGCCAAGGGCGAACGCCACTACATGGACGACGCTACGCGCCAGGAGCGTATTTCGCAACTGAACGCTGAGATTGCGCGCAGCTGCCGCTAGCGCGCGCGGCGCGCCTGCAGCAGCTCGCCCAGCAGCGCGCCGAGCGCATCGCGCTCCGCCGAGGGCGCGAACAGAGGCCGGCGCGCGCGCAGGGCGCGCTTGAGGCGCGCATAGTAGGCGGGCTCGCCGGCGGCGCGCGCGATCAGGCGCGCCAGCGCGCGCTCGTCGCCGAACGGGAAGGTGCCGGGATAGCCGCGCCCGAGCATGCCGAGGTTGCCGGCAATGCGCGAGGCGAGCACCGGGGTGCCGATGCGCGCGGCCTCGGCGATCACGTTCGCGCCGCCTTCCATCGCCGAGCTCACCACCAGCAGGTGGCTGCGCGCGATCCAGCCGAGCGCGCGCGGATGGCTGCGCGCGCCGAGCCAGCGGTAGCAAGGCTCGCGCCGCGCCCAGTCCTCGGCCTGGGCCTTCATCGGTTCGCTCAATGCGGCGCCGAGCTGGACCAGCTCGAGCCGCGGCAGGTCGCGCAGGTGCGCGAGCGCGGCGGCGGCGCGGAAGGGGTCCTTTTCCTCGCGCAGGTGCCCGCTCACCAGCACCCTGAAGCGTCCGCGCGGCGGCGCGGCGCACAGGGCCGTGTCGGCCGACTGGTAGATCACGCGCGTCCTGGCCCGCAGCCGCGCGGGCAGCGCGCGCCGGGCCTCGTCTTGCAGCACCACCAGCCGGTCGGCGAGCGCGAGCGAGCGGCGCGCCTCGGCCGAAGCCGGCAGGTCGCGGTACAGGTCGGTGCCGGTGAGCGCGACCACCAACGGCGCATCCGGCTGTGCGGCGCGGTAGCGCTCGACCGAAGCGTGGCTGCGGCGCGCGTGCAGCGCGATGAGCAGGTCGCAGGCGCGCCCGTCCCATTCGGTGCCGAGCGCGACGCGGTGCCCGAGCGCGCGCGCGAACGCCGCCCAGCGCTGCGCGGTGTGCCGGTTGCCGTTGCGGCTGCCGGCCCTGGCCGGCGTCACGATCGAGATTCTCGCCATCGTCGCGGTTCGCTAGACTGGGCGTCATGTTAGTCGATCCGGCGCTCGATCCGCTGCTTGAGCCGCAGGCGCTCGCGCGCGACCTGATGGCGAGCCGCGCGCGCAGCTCGCGCGTCACCGCGGGCCTGGGCGGGGCGCGCCTGCTCGGGCCGCAGCTTGCGATCGTCAACCCGCCGCTGTGGGAGATCGGCCACGTGGCCTGGTTCCAGGAGCGCTGGTGCCTGCGCGCGGGCCCCGCGGGCGAGCTCGCCGGTTCGATGCTCGAAGGGGCCGATGCGCTGTACGACTCCTCGGCCGTGGCGCACGACGCGCGCTGGAACCTGCCGCTGCCCGATCTCGCGGCGACGCGCGCGTACGCGGAACGCGTGCTCGAAGCCGTGCTCGAGCGCCTCGGGCGCGAGCCCGGCAACACGGCGCTGCGCTACTTCGTGCGCCTGTCCACGCTGCACGAGGACATGCACGCCGAGGCGTTCCACTACACGCGCCACACGCTGGGCTACGAGGATCCCCTGCCGCAGGAGCCCTGGTTTCCGGCCGCGCCCGCGCCTGCGGCGGGTGATGCCGAGTGCGCCGGCGGCGCCTTCGAGCTCGGCGCACGGCCCGGCAGCGGCTTCGTGTTCGACAACGAGAAGTGGGCGCACGAGGTGCGCGTGGCGCCGTTTCGCATCGCGCGCGCACCGCTGACCAACGCGCAGTACCTCGAGTACCTCGCGGCCGGCGGCAAGCCGCCGCGCGACTGGCGGCGCGAGGACGGCGCCTGGCTGCAGCGGCGCTTCGATCGCTGGCTCCCGCTCGCGCCGCACGAGCCGGTGGTGAACGTGAGCTGGGAAGAAGCGCAGGGCTGGTGCCGCTGGGCCGGAAGGCGGCTGCCGAGCGAGGCCGAGTGGGCCTTCGCCGCGGCAAACGGCGCGTTCGCGCCGCGCGAACAGACCGGCCGCGTCTGGGAATGGACCGACAGCAGCTTCGGCCCCTATCCCGGCTTCAGTCCCGATCCCTACCGCGACTACTCCCAGCCCTGGTTCGGCAGCCACAAGGTGCTGCGCGGCGGCAGCTTCACCGCCCCGGCGCGCGTGGCGCGCGAGGGCTTTCGCAACTTCTACACCCCGGACCGCTGCGACATTTTCGCCGGCTTTCGCAGCTGCGCCGCGCAGCCCTGAGCGGACCGTAAGGCCGGTAGATGGAGGAATGACGCATGGCACTGTCGCCCGATGAAGCAGGTCTGCTCGCAGGCGTTCGCGTGCTCGAGGCGGCCTCGATGATCATGGTGCCGTCGGTAGGCGCGGTCCTGGCCGACTACGGCGCCCAGGTGATCAAGCTCGAGCCGATCGAGGGCGATCTGAACCGGCGCGGGCACCGGATCCCGGGCATGCCGATCCACGACTACGAGTACTGCTTCCTGCCCGACAACCGCGGCAAGCGCAGCCTGTCGATCGACCTGAAGGCGCCCGAGGCGCGTCCCATCCTGCGCCGCCTGGTCGAGGGCGCCGACATCTTCCTCACCAATCACCGTCCGAAGTCGCTCCAAAGCCTCGGCCTGGGCTGGAACGAGCTGCAGGCGATCAATCCGCGTCTGGTGTACGCGCACGGCACGGGCTTCGGCGACCTCGGCGAGGAGATCGACAAGCCGGGCTTCGACTCGGTCAGCTACTGGTCGCGCTCGGGCATGGAGGCGAACATGTTTCCGGCCGACGGCTGGCTGGGGCCGCTGGGCTACGGCACCGGCGATCATCCGACCGGCATGGCGCTTCTGTCGGCGGTGCTGCTCGCGCTGTTCGCGCGCGAGCGCAGCGGCCGCGGCACGCGGGTTTCCTGCTCACTGCTCGCGAACGGCGCGTGGTCGAACTCGGTCATGATCCAGGCCAAGCTGCTCGGGGCGCAGTTCCTGGAGCGCCGGCCGCGCGAGGACGCGCGCAGCTTCACATCGGTGTACTACCGCGCGGGGGACCGGCGCCTGTTCAAGATGGTCGTGGTGGATACCCGGCGCGACTGGCCGAAAATCTGCCGCGCGATCGGCCGCCCCGACCTCGTCGACGACCCGCGCTACGCGACGCTCGAGGCGCGCCTGGAGGACGGGCGCATGCGCGAGCTGATCGCGCTCTGCGACTGGATCTTCGCCGGCCAGCCGATGCCCTACTGGCAGCGCGCGCTCGAGCAGGCCGACGTGGCCTACTCGCTGGTTGCCAACCTCGACGACGTGGTCGCGGACCGGCAGATGGCGGCCAACGGCGTGTTCGTCGAGATCGACGATCCCGTGCTCGGCCGCGTGCGCACCGTCGACACGCCGCTGAAGATCGAAGGACAGCCAAAGGTCACCCGCACGCCTGCGCCGCGCCTGGGCGAGCACACGCGCGCGATCCTGGCCGAAATCGGCCTCGGCGAGCAGGAGATCGATTCCCTCGCCGAGCGCCGCGTCGTGGCGGACCACGCCTCACCCTCTGCGCCGGTCCCGGGTCCGCAATGAACCGCGGCCGGTGTTGGAGCCCAGGGGCCCCACTGCCCCGGAACGCCGGCTACGCCGCCAGCCCTTTGCTCGGGTTGATGAGGTACTTCTCGCCGGTGGAACGCCTGCCGTAGGCGGAGATCGCGTCCGCTTGCAGCGCTTCGGCCAGGGACACGGTCTTCGCGTAGCGGCTGGCGAATGTGGTCTTCAGTTCGGCCAACACGCGCTCGCGCAGCTTCTGCGCCGCCGCGGGCCCGATCTTCTGCAGGAACGGAGTCAACAGCCAGCCGCCCACGCCCCAAGCCATACCGAAGTTGCCGCTCAACTCGGTCGGGTTGGTGTCCAGCCGCCCATAGATATAGACCTGCTTGTGTGTCGTCGATCCGTAGCGGCTGTACTCCTTGGCGGTCTTGTTCAAGGCCGCCTCCATGCAGCTCAGGATCTGCCCGGCCAGTTTGCCTCCGCCGGTGGCATCGAAGGCGATCGTGGCGCCGGTGGCCACCAGCGCGTCCGTCAGGCCCTGCATGAACGCAGGCGAACTGGCGTTGCACACATGCTTCGCGCCGATGCCGCGCAGGATGTCCTCCTGCTCCTGCTTGCGGACGATATTCACCAGCGCGATGCCATCCTTGATGCAGATTCTGTTGAGCATCTGCCCAAGATTGGACGCCGCAGCAGTGTGCACAAGCGCGCTGTGGCCCTCGCGCCGCATCGTCTCGACCATGCCCAGCGCGGTGAGCGGATTGACGAAGCACGACGCGCCTTCGGCCGGCGTCGTGCCTTCGGGCAGCACCATGCACAGCGCTGCCTTCACGCACCGGTACTGCGAATACGTCGCCCCACCGATGATGGCTACCGTCTTTCCCGTCAGTGCCTGCGCCCCGGGGTTCGCGCCCGCCTTCACGACCACGCCCGCGCCTTCGTTGCCGACGGGCATCGACTGGTCCACCCGGCCGGCCATGGCCTTCATCAGCTTCTCGGGAATGGATGCCGTTACCACGGGACTCGCGCCGGTGCCGGAGAACCTTGCGCTGCTCATGTCGGCGGCGCCGAACAACAGTCCGAGGTCCGACGGATTGATGGGCGCGGCTTCGATGCGCACGAGCACTTCGTCGGGCGCGGGCTCCGGGATCGGGATGCTCGCAAGCGAAAGCTCGAGATCACCGTTGCCGCGCACCAGCGAACGAAGTTGAAGCGAGGTGCGAGAGTCATCGACGGGCATTGCGGATCTCCGAGAAGGTTGTGTGAAGGCGCAGTCTATCGACAAACCCCGCGAGTCAGCGCTCGAATGACCGCCACCGGCCAGATGCGGCCTTTGCCCGAACTTGCCCGATCGTGCCCAGCAGCGCCGCGTTACCAACCTGAGAATCGCTCCCAGACCGCCTCGACGCGGTCGGCGCCGTCGAGTACGCGGTACGCGCCGTACTGCGCCGCGGTCGCGCAGGCGTGGTTCGGCAGGATGCGCAGCAGCGTGCCCACTGGTAGGTCCGGCATCGTCGACGGATCGGCCAGCCGGTGCGTGGTGATGATGCCGTGCTCCTGGCTCGCATCGGACACGTTCAGCCCGGGGATCGGACGGCCCGCGGCATCGCAAACCAGGCCGTAGCCCTGGTCGACCGGCTGCTTCGCGGTGCCGCGGTCGCGCGACATCGCCATCCAGCCTGCATCCACGAGGATCCAGCCCTTGTCGTGTTGGTGGCCGATGACGGTGGCAAGCACCGAGAGCGCGATGTCCTCGACTCGACACACGCCGATGCCGGCCATGACGAGGTCGAAGAATACGAATACTCCGGCGCGTACTTCGGACACGCCCGTGAGGTCCTCGGCAAAGGTGGCGGTGGGCGTGGAGCCGACGCTGACGATCGGCGCCTCGAAGCCGGCCTCGCGCAACAGCGCGGCCGCGTGCACGACCGCGTCGCGCTCGGCGCGCGCGCAGGCGCGGATCGCCTCCAGGCTGCGGCAGTTGTACGACTCGCCGGCGTGGGTCATGACGCCGCGCACCGGCGCGCGGGTGGCAGCGAGCGTGCGCGCGATCTCGACGATGCGCGGGTCGGCGGGCTTGAGCCCGGCGCGGTGGCCGTCGCAGTCGATCTCGACCAGCACCGGGAGGGCAGGATCGTCTGGGCGGAGCATCGCCGCGAGCGCCTGCGCGGTCGCCATGCTGTCGAGCACGATCTTCAGGTCCACGCCCCGGTGCGCCAGTTCGAGTGCGCGGCCGAGCTTGCCCGGCGCGATCGCCACGCCGTACAGGATGTCGCGCCAGCCGTGCGCTGCGAATTCCTCGGCTTCCTTGAGCGTCGAGACCGTGATCGGGCCGGGCGAGTCGCCCTGGACGATGCGCGCGACCTCGAGGCACTTGGCGGTCTTCACGTGCAGACGCAACTGCGGGCCGAGCGCGGCAATGTGCGTGCGCATGCGCGCCGCGTTGGCTTCGAGCTTGCCGCGTTCGAGCAGCAGGGCCGGCGTGTCGAGGCCGGCGAGGTTGGTCAGGGTGGTGGGTGCGTTCACGGGCGGGTGGTCTCCGTCCTGAGGTGGTCCTCGACCATCGGCCGCAGCGTGCGTGACTGCGCCGCCGGAGGCGGCGCGCCTTCGGGCATCGCGAGGCCGACGCGGTTATGCCAGAGCGTCGGCATACCAACCGCCGCAGTGCCGAACAGGTCGTAGCCCGACCCGGCGACGAACAGCACGCGCGCGGCCGGCAGGCCGAGGTCCTGCAACGCGAGCCGGTACGGGGCCGGATCGGGCTTGTAGTAGCCGGCGCGCTCAGAGGTGACGATCACGTCGAACGGCACCTGCAGGCGCGCCGCCGCGCGCCGGCCGAGGCGCTCCGAGCAGTTGGTCACTACGCCCAGGCGATAGTGCGGCGCGAGCGCCGAGAGCAGCGCGACCGCATCCTCCCAGGGCTGCAGTGCGTCCCATTGCGCGTCGAGCTGTTCGGCGTGCGCGGCGCTCAGGCCGCTTGCGAGCGCGGCCTCGCGCACCAGGGTCTCGTATGGACGATAGGCGCCGCAGCCGTAGGTCAGCCGCAGGTACTCGGCGCGCCAGGCGCGGCCGGCGGCCTCCGAATTTGCGACCCGGTTCCACAGCGACCAGGAATCGATCAGCGCGGTGAGGAGGTCGAAGAGGAGGGCGTCGTAGCGTGGCATGTGCAACCCGTGTTCAAACCAATCGCCCGGTCGAACGATCGGTCGCGTCAATATCCCGCTTCGCGGTCGACGATTTCCTTGAGCGGTTTGCCGTCGAGGAAGCGGCGCAGGTTATCGACCAACAGACGCGCGACGAAGCTGTCGCGCTGCGGGTGCGGGCCGCCGATGTGGGGCAGGACGATGATGCCCTCGGTGCCCCAGAAGGGGTGCTCGGCGGGCAGCGGTTCCTGGCGGTAGACGTCGAGCATCGCGCCGACGATCTTTTTCGCCTTGACCGCGGCGATCAGGTCGTCGTCCACGATCAGATGGCCGCGGCCGAAATTCAGCAGCCAGGCGCTCGGTTTCATCATCGCCAGGCGCTCGGCGTCGATGATGTTGTCCGTCTGCGGCGTCGAGGGCAGCAGCAGCAGCACGAAGTCCGATTGGGCCAGCACCTCGGGCGTGCGCTCGGGCGGCAGGACCTCGGCCACGTCGGCCATCGGTTGCGGCCGGCGCCGGGTGCCGATCACGCGCAGGCCGAGCGCGGCGGCGATGCGGGCGACGTCCTGGCCGATCGCGCCCAGCCCGAGGATGCCGAGTGTCTTGCCGGTCAGCGGCTGCGCGGGTTGCTGCACCCACTTGCGCTGCTTCTGGTTCTCGACCGCCAGCGCGTAGGGCTTGGCGACGTACAGCAGCGCGCCGATGATGTTCTCCGGCATCGCTTCGCGGTGCGTGCCGCGCGCGCAGGTGAGCGTCAGATTCGGCGGCAGGTCGGGCATGGCGAGCCAGTGCTCGACCCCGGCGGTCATGACCTGGGCCCAGCGCAGCTTCGGCATCGCCGGCAGCACGCCGGGCGGAACAACGTAGGCCATCAGCGCCTCGGTGCGCGCGAGCTGCTCGGGCGACGGCTTGTCCTTGCGCGCGAGCGTATCGATTGTGACGCGCTCGGCCAGGCCGGCGGCCTTGATCGCATCGACATAGGCGGCGCTGGAGTCGGTCCAGAGCAGGAGTTGGGTACGGTTGGTCACGATTCGGTTCCTGGAGTTGTTATTGGCGGGAAGACATCGACGGCCGCTCGGCCAGCGCCGCGCGCCAGCGCTGCAGGTGCGGGTGCTGCTCGCCGGGCTTGACCTTCACCACGCGCGCGAAGTCGACCGCCACCACTGCGGTGATGTCGGCGATGCTGAAACGATCTGCGGCGATGTGGTCGCGCCCGGCCAGACGCTCGTTCAGCACGACGAAGAACTGCTCGACCCTGGCCAGGCCGCGCTGCGCGAGCTCGGGGATCTGCGGATAGTTCACCGGGCCGGTCAGCGCGCGATTGGCCATCGCCGGCGCGCTGTTTCGCATCGCCTCGGCGATCGCGAGCAGGCCCTCGAACTCGACGCGCCAGTTCCAGCTCGCGATCTCGCCCTTTTCCTGCGGCGTGGTGCCCAGCAGCGGCGGTTGCGGAAAGCGCGCCTCGAGGTAGGCCGTGATCGCCGCGTTGTCGGTCAGCAGCAGCCCCTCATCGGTGCGCAGCGCCGGCACGGTGCATTGCGGATTGATCTTGCGGTAGGCCTCGCCGAGATGCTCACCGTTCCTCAGGTCCACCTGGATCGTTTCGTACTCGACGCCTTTTTCCGCGAGCAGGATGCGCGCGCGGCGCGGACTCGGCGCCGTGGCGCAGTCGTAAAGCGTGATCATTTCAGCTTGTCCTGCGTCCTGGTATCGAAGTCGCCCGCATCGTGGCGCTCGTGCAGCTGGCTGGACGGATCGCCCGAGACGCGGTTCACCATGCGCCCGCGCTTTACCGCCGGACGCTGGGCGATCTGATCGGTCCAGCGCAGCACGTGGGAGTACTCCTGGACCTGCAGGAATTCGCCCGCCGAGTAGAGCAGCCCCTTGGCGAGCGCGCCGTACCAGGGCCAGGTCGCGATGTCGGCGATGGTGTAGTCGTCACCCGCCAGATAGGGGCTCTCGGCGAGGCGCCGGTCGAGCACGTCCATCTGGCGCTTGACCTCCATCGCGTAGCGATCGATCGCGTATTCGATCTTGCTCGGCGCGTAGGCGTAGAAGTGGCCGAAACCGCCGCCGAGGAAGGGCGCGCTGCCCATCTGCCAGAACAGCCACGACAGGCACTCGGCGCGCGCCGCGCTGCCGGTCGGAACAAAGGCGCCGAACTTTTCCGCCAGGTACATCAGGATCGCGCCGGACTCGAACACCCGGATCGGCTTCGGCCCGCTGCGGTCGAGCAGGGCCGGGATCTTGGAGTTCGGATTGAGCGCGACGAAGCCGCTGCCGAACTGGTCGCCCTCGTTGATGCGGATCAGCCAGGCGTCGTACTCCGCGCCCGCGTGGCCCAGCGCCAGCAGCTCTTCCAGCATGACCGTGACCTTGACGCCGTTGGGCGTGGCGAGCGAATAGAGCTGCAGCGGATGGCGGCCCAGCGGCAGGTCCTTGTCGTGCGTCGCGCCGGCGACCGGACGGTTGATGTTCGCAAAGCGGCCGCCGTTGCCCTTTTTCCAGGACCAGATTTTCGGCGGCGTGTAGTTCGACGAATCTTCCACGCAGTAGTCTCCAATCAATCAACTAGAGATCGCGCGCGCAAGCGTTGCGAACGCGTCCTCGGAGGGGGAGGGCACGTGCAGCGTCTGCGCCTGCGGCAGGCGCGCGAAGTTGCGTAGCGCCGAGCGGCGGTAAGCGGGGTCGTAGTGCTCGGCGAGCAGGCGCGAAACCAGCTCGGCCCACGCGCCGCGCGCGGCGAGCGCCTTCCACTCGGCCACCCGCTCGCGGCCGTGCAGGCCGGCGAGGCAGTCGAGCTGCGCCTCGAGCGCGGCGCGATCGGCGAAGAAGTGCCGGTACTCGTCCATCAGCAGCGCCACGCGCGTGTGCGTGTCGGCCTCCAGCATCAGGCACTCGGCGGCGCGCATCGACTCGATCAGCGCCTCGGGCACCTGCACCTGGCCGATGCGGCGGCTTTCACCTTCGACGTAGACCGGCCGTGCGGCGTCGAGCGCGGCGAGCTCCTGCAGCAGCAGGCTTTCGAACCATTTCTGCGACGGCTGCGGCCGGTCCGGCAGTCCGCCCAGCACCGAGCCGCGGTGCGCGGCGAGCTGCTCCAGGTCGAGCACCTGCGCGCCGGCGCCGGCGAGCGCGCGCAGCAGCCGGCTCTTGCCGCTGCCGGTGGCGCCGTGAACGACGCGAAAGGTCAAAGCGCGGGGCAGCTCGGCGAGCCGCTCGACCACGTGGCGGCGGTAGGCGCGGTAGCCGCCCTCGAGCGTCTTCGCGTGCCAGCCGATTTCGCGCAGCACGTGCGCCATCGCGCCCGAGCGCTTGCCGCCGCGCCAGCAGTACACCAGCGGGCGCCAGCCGCGCTCGTTGTGCGCGAACGCGGTCTCGAGGTGGCGCGCGATGTTGCGCGCCACCAGCGCGGCGCCGAGCTTTTTGGCCTGGAACGGCGCGACCTGCTTGTACAGCGTGCCGATGCGCGCGCGCTCCTCGTCGTCCAGCACCGGGCATGAGACCGCGCCCGGAACGTGGTCTTCGGCGTACTCGGCCGGCGAGCGCACGTCGATTACCGCGTCGAAGGCGCCAGGTGCGAGCGTCCCGATCGCCACCGCGTGCGAGGTCGGTTTCATCGAGTAGAATTCTACCGTCATGAACGCGCCCGATCGGATCCGTCTCACCGCCTTCAGCCACGGCGGCGGCTGCGGGTGCAAGATCGCGCCCGCGGTGCTGTCGCAGATCCTGGCCGAGGCGCCGATCCGCGGCCTGCCCGCCGAGCTGCTGGTCGGCACTGAGAGCTCGGACGACGCCGCGGTGTACCGCCTCAACGACGCGCAGGCGCTGGTCGCGACCACCGACTTCTTCACCCCGATCGTCGACGACCCGTTCGACTTCGGCCGCATCGCCGCGACCAACGCGCTGTCGGACATCTACGCCATGGGCGCGCGCCCGATCTTCACCCTGGCGCTGGTCGGCATGCCGCTCGACAAGCTGCCGCTCGAGGTGATCCGCAAAATCCTCGCCGGTGGCGAGGCGGTCTGCGCCGCGGCCGGGGTGCCGATCGCGGGCGGACACTCGATCGACACCCTGGAGCCGATCTACGGCCTGGTGGCGCTCGGCCTCATGCACCCGGACAAGGTCAAGCGCAACAACGCCGCCCGCGCGGGCGACGTGCTGATCCTGGGCAAGCCGCTCGGGGTGGGCATCCTGTCGGCGGTGCTGAAAAAGGGCCAGCTCGACGATGCCGGCTACGCGCAGATGATCGACTTCACCACCCGGCTCAACACTCCGGGCGTCGCGCTGGCGGAGATGCCGGGCGTCCACGCGCTGACCGACATCACCGGCTTCGGCCTGGCCGGGCACCTGCTTGAGATCTGCCGCGGCTCGCGCCTGGCGGCCGAGATCGAGCTCGACTCGCTGCCGGTGATCGGCGCCGCGCTCGAGTGGGTCAAGAAAGGCGTCGCGACCGGCGCCTCGGAGCGCAACTGGAGCGGCTACGGCGCGGATGTGGCGCTGCCCGCCGGCGCGCCGGAATGGGTGAAAAAGCTCGTCACCGACCCGCAGACCAGCGGCGGGCTGCTGGTGGCCTGCGCGCCCGAGGACGAGCGGCGCGTGCTCGACGCGTTCGCCGGAGAAGGCTTTTCCGAAGCGCGCCGGATCGGCCGCCTGGCCGAGGGCCCGGCGCGCGTCAGCGTCGTCTAGGACTTCTTCTTGATCTGAGGCTTGGGGTCGGTCGCGCGCCGTCCAGGGTGGCGGCGGCGCTCGAAGGCGAGCTCCTTCCTGCTCTTGCGCCGCTTGGCGGCCTTGCGCAGCGCGGCCGCGGCGCGCCGGTCGGGATGGTTCAGTCGCCGCTCGACCGGCAACACATCGACTTCGTACAGCGGCGGCAGTTCGTCGTCGTGCTCTTTCTTCTTCATTTCACGAGCAGGGGCCGGAGTCGGGGCCAGATATTATCCAGTAGAAGCGGCTCTCCGGCCTCGTTCGGATGCATCCCGTCGGCCTGGAACAGGCCCGGCTGCGCGGCGATGCCCTCGAGCAGGAACGGCACCAGCGCGACGCGCTCGCGCCGCGCGAGCTCGGCGTAGGCGGCGGCGAAGGCTTCGGTGTAGTCCGGACCGTAGTTGGGCGGCATGCGCATGCCGATGAGCAGCACCCGCGCGCCGGCCTTTTTCGCGCGCGCGATCATCGCCGCCAGGTTGTTCTTCATTTCGGCCACCGGCAGCCCGCGCAGCCCGTCGTTGGCGCCCAGCTCGAGGATCACCACCGCCGGCCGGGTCTGCGCCAGAACTTTCCCGATCCGCGCCAGTCCACCACTGGTGATCTCACCGGAGATGCTCGCGTTGGCGACGCTATAATCGTAGCCCTCGGCCGCGAGCCGCTTTTCGAGCAGCGCCACCCAGCCGCGATCGCGCGGGATGCCGTAGGCCGCCGACAGGCTGTCGCCATACACCAGGATGGTTCTTCCCCCCGCCGCCGCCGGAGTGGCCGCCAGGAAAAAGATGATGATCAACAGCAAAGCCTTGATTGCGCGTGGCATCGGCAAGACGGTAAGGAGCGGCGACCGCGACCTCGTCATTTTGCGCGACATCGATCTCACGGTCGACTCCGGCGAGGCGCTCGCCATCGTCGGCGCGTCGGGCTCGGGCAAGTCGACCCTGCTCGCGATCCTCGCCGGGCTCGACACGCCGAGCGCCGGCACGGTCGAGCTCGAGGGCGCAAACCTGTTCGCGCTCGACGAAGACGCGCGCGCCGAGCTGCGCGGGCGCACGGTCGGCTTCGTGTTCCAGTCCTTTCAGCTCCTGCCGGCGCTGTCGGCGCTGGAGAACGTGATGCTGCCGCTCGAGCTGGCCGGCCGGCACGACGCCGAGCAGGCGGCGCGCGAGGTGCTCGCGCGCGTGGGCCTCGCCGAGCGCCTGCAGCACGCGCCCAAGCACCTCTCGGGCGGCGAGCAGCAGCGCGTCGCGCTGGCGCGCGCCTTTGTTGCGCAGCCCAAGCTGCTGCTAGCCGATGAGCCCACCGGCAGCCTCGACGCGGAAGCCGGGCGCGAGGTGATCGCGCTGCTGTTCGACCTCAACCGCGCCGCGGGCACCACGCTGGTGATGGTGACCCACGACGAGAACCTCGCCGCGCGCTGCGACCGCACGGTGCGGCTCGAAGCCGGGAAGATCGCGCCGTGAGGCTATCGCTGCGCATGCTCGCGCGCGACTGGCGCGCGGGGGAGCTGCAGGTGCTCGCCGCGGCGCTGGTGGTCGCGGTGGCGAGCGTGACCAG
This sequence comes from uncultured beta proteobacterium, assembly GCA_963811085.1. Taxonomy (GTDB): domain Bacteria; phylum Pseudomonadota; class Gammaproteobacteria; order Burkholderiales; family SG8-39; genus DAHVFK01. Next base: position 108,834 of record CAWEPV010000011.1, read on the forward strand.
CGTCGCGTTCTTCGCCGACCGGGTCGGCCAGGCGCTGGTGCGCGACGCGCACCAGCTGCTCGGGGCCGACCTGGTGCTGGCCTCGGACCATCCCTGGGACAAGGCGATCGGCGCGCAAATCAGCGCGAGCGGACTGGCGCGCGCCGAGGCGCTCAATTTCATCAGCATGGCCTCCGCCGGCGAGGGCGACAAGCAGCGCAGCAAGCTCGCGGGCGTCAAGGCGGTGAGCCGCAACTACCCGCTGCGCGGCACGCTGCGCATCGCGCCCGCGCCCGGCGCGCCGGATGCGCCCGCGGCCAGCGGCCCGGCGCCGGGCAGCGTGTGGCTCGACGAGCAGCTGGTCGGCGCGCTCGGCGCGCCGGTCGGGAGCATGATCCGGCTCGGGCGCAGCGAGCTCAAGGTCGCGGCGGTGCTCACGCTCGAGCCCGAGCGCGGGGCGAACTTCTTCAACATCGCGCCGCGCCTGATGCTGAACCTGGCCGACGTGACCGCCACCGGGCTGGTGCAGACCGGCAGCCGGGTGCATTACTACCTCTACGCCGCGGGCCCGCCGGAGAAGATCCGCGCGTTCGAGAAGTTCGTGCGGCCGCGGCTCGAGCGCGGCCAGCACGTCGATGACCTGCAGAGCGGGCGGCCGCAGGTGCGCGCCTCGATCGACCGCGCGCAGCGCTTCCTCGGCCTGACCGCGCTGCTGGCGGCGATCTTGGCGGGCGTCGCGATCGCGCTCGGCACGCGCCGCTTCGTCGAGCGCCACCTCGACGGCTGCGCGGTGATGCGCTGCCTGGGCGCGACGCAGAACCGGCTGCTCGCGCTCTACGGCGGCGAGTTCCTCGCGCTCGGGCTTGCCGCCTGCGCGGTCGGCTGCCTGGCCGGCTACGCGGCGCAGGAGGCGCTCGCCGGCGCGCTCGCGGGCCTGTTGCAGGCCGCGCTGCCGGCGCCGACGCCGCTGCCCGCGGCGCAGGGCTTCCTGGTCGGCCTGGTGCTGCTGCTCGGCTTCGCGCTGCCGCCGCTGGTGCAGCTCAAGAACGTCCCCGCGCTGCGCGTCATCCGGCGCGAGTCGGGACCGGCACGGCGCGGCACGCTGGCGGTGTACGCGCTGGGCCTTGGCGTGCTCGCGGCGCTGCTGGTGTGGCAGGCCGGCGACCTGCGCCTGGGCGTCTACGTGGTGGGCGGCTTCGGCGTCGCGGTCGCGGTGTTCTACGCCGCCGCCTGGGTCGCGCTGCGCGCGGCGGCGAGCGCGCCGGTGGCGCGCCTGGTCGGCGCCAACAGCAGCGCATTGCGCTACGGCCTGGCGAACCTCAAGCGCCACGCGCGCGGCAACGCGATCCAGGTCGCGAGCCTCGCGCTCGGCCTGACCGCGGTGCTGCTGCTCAGCTTCACCCGCAACGACCTGGTGGACGCCTGGCGCCGCGCCGCGCCGCCCGATGCGCCGAACCGCTTCGTGCTCGGCATCCAGCCCGACCAGCTCGCGCCGCTGAAGTCGTACTTCACCGCGCGCGGCATCGGCGTGCCGGAGATCTATCCCATGGTGCGCGGGCGGCTGGTTGCGGTGAACGGCAAGCCGGTCGCGGCCGAGGACTACCGCGACGAGCGCGCCAAGCGCCTGGTCGAGCGCGAGTTCAACCTGTCCTACGCCGACGAGATGCCGGGCCACAACCAGCTCGCCGCGGGCAGCTGGTGGCGCAAGGGCGCCGACCCGCACCAGCTCTCGGTCGAGCAGGGCATCGCCGGCACGCTGGGCTGGAAACTGGGCGACGCGCTCACCTTCACTGCGGGCGGCGAGTCCTTCACCGGCCGCGTCACCTCGCTGCGCAAGCTGCGCTGGGACTCGATGAAGGTCAACTTCTTCGTCATCGCACCGCCGGCGCTGCTCGAATCGATGCCGACCAGCTACATCACCGCGTTCCGCGTCGCCGCCGGCGAGGAGCGCGCGATGCAGGCGCTCACGCAGCAGTTCCCCAACCTGACCGTGGTCGACGTCGGCGCCGCGGTGCGCCAGGCGCAGGGCGTGATTGACCAGCTCATCAACGCGGTCCAGTTCGTGTTCCTGTTCGCCCTCGGCGCGGGCCTGCTCGTTCTGTACTCGGCGCTCATCTCGACCGAAGACGAGCGTCGGCGCGAAGCGGCGGTGATGCGCGTCTACGGCGCCTCGCGCGCCCAGGTCGCCGGCAGCCAGCGGGTCGAGTTCCTCGCCATGGGTCTGGTCGCCGGCGTCCTCGCCACCGCCGGCGCGGCCGCGATCGGCCAGCTGCTTGCGCAGCGCGTGTTCGACCTCGACCTGCCGCCCAGCCCCATGCTGCTGATCGCCGGCCCGCTCGCCGGCCTCGCGCTTCTGTCGCTCAACGCCTGGCTGTCTTCGAGGAAAGTCCTGCGCGCCACGCCGGCCCTCACCCTGCGCGAGTCCATCTAAATAATCGGGGTCAGAGTCGATTTATTTTTCCGCGGCGGACGCCCGCGCGGTGCGGGTCCGAGCGGCCGTCCGAGTGAAGCTTCGGCCTGCCGGCGAATGCCTTCCGCGGCGAGCAGGTGACCTTTGTGGGTCGCCACACGGATCTCGGCGACGGTGGCTTCGTCCAGCTGGCCGCGAAATAGCTCGCGGTACGCCGCCTGCCGCGCTGCCGCGTCGCATCCCAGTGCGGCGTAGAGCGCGTGCTCGCCGAGCAGCGGATCGTCGACGCCCTGGCCGTTGTGCCGATAGCTCGACCAGCGGTACAGCTCGGGCGAAGCGGTGAGCCCCGCCCGTACCGGATTGAGCTCGATATAGCGCATGCACGAGAGGAGATAGTCCTCGGCGTGCACGCCGCAGGCGCGAAAGCGCCCCTCCCAGAGCGTGCCGCTGCGTCCGTACTTTTCGTTGACGTAGCGCACGTAACGCCGTCCGAGCGCCTGCATCAGGCGCGAGGCCTGTTCCGGGCGCTCCGGGGTGAGCAGGAGGTGCACGTGGTTGGTCATCAGCACGTAGGCATGCAGGCGCACGCCGAGCCCCTCGGTATAGCGGCGCAGCCAGTGCAGGTAGGCGCGGAAGTCCTCGACCGCGAAGAAGCATTCCGACCGGTTGTTGCCGCGCTGGATGAGATGCAGCGGCAAACCGGCGAGCGAAATCCGTGTGCGGCGTGGCATGGGCGGTTTTCGGGTCCGTTCGATCCGAGCAACGACCGACCGCGCCCCGGGGTTGACCGGCATTGCCGGTACCGAAATAAATCGACTCTGACCCCGTTTTTACTTCTTCTTCTGCGTCAGGATCCATGCACCGGCGCCGATCAGCGCGACGACGAGAAGGGCCAGCAGCCACATGCCGCCGTAGCTGCCCATCCAGCCGAAGCCGTAGCCGTAGCCGCTCATCATGCCGGGCCCGTAGCCGGAGCCCTGGTTTTGACCTTGCGCTTGATCTTGCGGCCGCCCTTGGCGCTGGGCCTGGTACTGGTTGGTCATCATGCCGGGCCCCATCTGGTACTCGCTCGGCGCTGCGACCGGCGGCGACGCGTCGGGTGCGGGGTTGGTCTGGGCAAGCGCGAACGGCGCGCTCAGTGCCATCGCGATTGCAATGATGGTCGCGGCGAATGTGATGTTTTTCATCCCGAGATGATGCATCCGGGCGCGCACCTTTGTCGGTGCGCTGACACGCTTACGGGACGGTAGAATCCCGTATGAACTCGAGCGAGCCAGTGCGGGACCCGACGCCTTTCGAGCTGCTCGGCGGCGAGCGCGCGCTGTTCCGCCTGGTCGAGCGCTTCTACGCGCTGATGGACGCGGAGCCCGAGTACCACGCGGTGCGCAAGCTGCACCCCGACGATCTCGCCGGCTCGCGCGACAAGCTGTTCATGTTCCTTTCCGGCTACCTCGGTGGGCCGCCGCTTTACCAGGAGAAGATCGGCAACCCGATGCTGCGCGCGCGCCACCTGCCGTACGCAATCGGCAAGGCCGAGCGCGACGCCTGGCTCGCCTGCATGGGCCGCGCGCTGGAGCAGAGCGAGGTCGAGCCGCCCGAGTTGCGCGCCTGGCTGATGCAGCAGTTCTTCGCCACCGCGGACTGGATGCGCAACAAGCAGGGCGACATGCCGGGGCAGGAATGAACGAGATCCTGCTGGTGCTCACGCTGGTCGCCGCCGCCACGGCAGTGGTGCTGCTGGGGGTGCTGCTCGCGCGCGAGCGCGGCTCCGCGCGCGAGGCGCGCGACGAGCTCTCGAAGAGCCTGGCCACTTTCGGCCAGGGCATGTCGACCCAGATCGCCTCGGTCGCGGGGCTGCAGAACCAGCAGTTCGAGACGCTGCGCAGCACGGTCGGGCAGAGCCTGGAGAAGATCCGGATCGAGAACGCCGACAAGCTCGAGCAGATGCGTCGCACGGTGGACGAGAAGCTGCACGCGACGCTCGAGCAGCGGCTGTCGGAATCCTTCAAGCAGGTCTCCGAGCGCCTCGAGCTGGTGCACAAGGGGCTGGGCGAGATGCAGTCGCTCGCGGCCGGCGTCGGCGACCTGAAGAAGGTGCTCTCCAACGTCAAGAACCGCGGCGTGATGGGCGAGGTGCAGCTCGCCGCGCTGCTGGAGCAGATCCTCACGCCCGAGCAGTACGAGACCAACGTCGCGACCAAACCGGACTCGAGAGACCGGGTCGAGTTCGCGATCAAGCTGCCCGGGCGCGACAGCGAGAGCACGGTGTGGCTGCCGCTCGACGCCAAGTTCCCGACCGAGGACTACCAGCGGCTGCAGGAGGCGCAGGACGCGGCCGACCCGGTCGCGGTCGAGGCCGCCGCCAAGGCGCTCGAAGCGCGCATCCGGCTCGAGGCGAAGACGATCGCCGACAAGTACCTCGCGCCGCCGGCGACCACCGACTTCGGCCTGCTCTACCTGCCGTTCGAGGGCCTGTACGCCGAGGTGCTGCGCCGGCCCGGCCTGTTCGAGGCGCTGCAGCGCGACTACCGCGTCACGCTGTGCGGCCCGACCACGCTCTCGGCGCTGCTCAACAGCCTGCAGATGGGATTCAGGACGCTGGCGATCGAAAAGCGCTCGTCCGAGGTGTGGCAGGTGCTGGGCGCAGTCAAGAGCGAGTTCGGCCGCTTCGGCGAGGTGCTGGCGAACACCAAGCGCCAGTTGCAGACGGTGGCCAACTCGATCGACGCCGCCGAGACGCGAACGCGCCAGATCGAGCGTAAGCTGAAGGATGTCGAGGCACTGCCGGGGGCGGAAACGCCGCCCCTGATCGACCGCGACCTTTAGGCCCCATGCTCGAGTGGATGAAACACGAAGGCGCCGGCTCCGAGGAGCCGCTGCGCGATCCCGCGGCGGCGAAGAAGCTGCTGGCGGAGATGTGCGACGCCGATCCGCTGATCGCGCTGAACGACCTGCGCGGCTGGCTCGAGGCGTTGGCCGAGAGCAAGGTGCCGGACGCGCGCGCGCGGGTCGAGATCTTCGCCCTGGCGCAGGAAGCCGGCCAGCGCCACGCCGACATGCTGCTGGCGCAGTTCTTCGCCCCGCCGGTCGAGGCGCAGCGCGGGCGCGAGGCGAACTGGATCGCGCTGGTCGACTACCTGAAGGCGCTGTCGCACGGACTGGCCATCGCCGCGCACGGCCCGCTCGGCCCGGCCGCCGCGGCGCGGGCGCTGAATGCGACCCGCATGCTGGCCAAGGCGCACCTGCTGCGCTACCTCGCGGTTCCGACCGCCGCGTGGCGGCTGGCGTACACGGTCCACGCCCGGGCCGAGCAGGCCGGCTGCGCCGACACGCCGGTGCGCGTGCACACCGCCCAGCACCTGGCGAGCAGCGCGACGCAGGAGCTGCTGCGGCTGCTGATGCTGCTGGCGGGCGCGCCGGAGATGCTGGCGCCGGCGGAAATCGAGGTCGCCGACCGGGTGTGCGATCAGGTCGGCGCGGATTTCACGCTTCGCCCCCCGCGCGTGCTGGACAACGTGTTCTGCTTCGATCCTTCGGGCGAGCACCTGCCCATGCGGACCGAGAGCCGGCCGCCGGGCCTGGCCTCCGACGCACGCTGCTTCGGCGCCGGCGCCGGCCTGGACGCGCTGTACCGGCTCTACAAGCAGCTCGAGCCGGGGCGCGAGGACAGGCCCTTCGGCAAAGACCTCCCGTCCTACGCGCAGATCTCCGCGGTTCAGCACCTGCTCGCGTTCTGGAGCCCGAAGCGGCCCTACAAGGAGCCCGTGCGCACGCCGGCGGACGGCGAGTTGCAGGTCGTGCACGGCTACGCGCAGGTCTGGCGCCAGCTTTCGCAGGAAGGCGCCGGCGCGTTGGAGCTTTCGCTGGTCGAGGACGGTGACGGCGGGCCTCAGCCGCCGGAAACCTGGCGCCTGCGCAACTCAGGCGGCAACGAGCTGGGCGTCGACGTGCCCAAGGGCGCGCCCGAATGGATACGCTGCGGCGAGGTGATCGGCATCCTCGCGCCGGGCGAGCAGGCGTGGTGGCCGGCCATCATCCGCTCGGTGCACGCCGACGCGGACCACGCGCTGCACGTCACGCTCTACGTGCTGAGCCGTGCGCCGCAGGCGGTGCAGCTGCAGGCGCACATCGAGCGCGGCGAGGAAGCGGTCTACAGCGGCGAGGCGGCGCGCCAGTTCGACTTCAACCGGGTGCGCGCGATCATCGTCTCGGATGGCGCGCACGGCTCGCAGGCGGCCAACATGCTGCTCGCGCCCGAGGGCTGGAAGGAAGGCCGCGTGTACGAGCTTTCGGCCGGCGGCACGACGCGCGACCTGCGCGGGCTGCGCCTGCTGCGGCGGCGCGAGGATTACGTGCGCGCGACGTTCGAGTGGTCGGCGGGCGCTTCCTGATCGAGCGCGCCGGGGCGGTACCAGCCCAGCTTGTCCCTCAGCTTCACCACCTCGCCGACGATGGCAAGCGCCGGCGGGCGCAGGTTCTCGCGTGCGGCGAGCGCGGGCAGGGTCTCGAGCGTGCCCGATACCACGCGCTGGCTGGGCAGCGTCGCGCGCTCGATCAGCGCCGCGGGGGTGGCCGCGGGCATGCCATGCGCGACGAGCTGTTCGCATAGCTGCGGCAGGCCGCGCACGCCCATGTAGATCACCACCGTTTGCAGCGGGCGCGCGAGCACGTCCCAGTTGAGGTCGAGGCTGCCGTCCTTCAGGTGCCCGGTGACGAACACGCAGGAGTGCGCGTAGTCGCGGTGGGTGAGCGGGATGCCGGCGTAGGTCGCGCTGCCGCTCGCCGCGGTGATGCCCGGCACCACCTCGAACGGAATGCCGTTCGCGGCCAGGGTCTCGATCTCCTCGCCGCCGCGGCCGAAGATGTACGGGTCGCCGCCTTTCAGGCGCAGCACGCGCTTGCCTTCCTTCGCCAGGCGCAGCATGAGCGCGTTGATCTCCTCCTGGCGCAGGGCGTGCCAGTCGCGCTGCTTGCCGACGTACACGCGTTCCGCCTCACGCCGCGCCAGGTCGACGATCGCCGGCGCCACCAGGTGGTCGTACAGCACCACGTCGGCGCGCTGCATCACGTGTAGCGCGCGCAGCGTGAGCAGGTCCGGGTTGCCAGGCCCGCCGCCCACCAGATAGACCATCCCCTGCGCAGCCTGGACGGCTTTCCCCGGGGAAAGCATTTGCTGCAGGCTCGCGGCAGCCTGCTCCTCCCGCCCCGAGAGCACCATCTCGCCGACCGGGCCGTCGATCACGTCCTCCCAGAAGCGGCGCCGCGCCATGGCGTCGGCGTAGCGGCGCCTGGAGGCGGCGCGAAAGTGCGCCGCAAGCACGGCGAGCCGCCCGAAGGCGAACGGCACCAGCGCCTCGATCATCGCGCGTAGCTTGCGCGCCAGCACCGGCGATGCCCCCGCGGTAGAGATCGCGATCTGCAGCGGCGGGCGGTCGACCACCGAGGGCATGATGAAGGTCGACAGCTGGGCGTCGTCGGCGACGTTGACCGGGATGTGAAGGGACCTGGCCGCGTTCGAGACCGAATCGTTGATCGCCGGGTCATCGGTCGCGGCGATCACGATCTCGGCCCCCACCAGGTCGCCGGGCTGGAAGCGCCTCGCTTCGTGGCGCAGCGCGCCGACCAGGGTCAGCTCGGTGAGCCGCGCGCACAGCTCGGGCGCGATTACGGTGAGCCGCGCGCCCGAGCGCAGCAGCGCCTCGGCCTTCTGCGCCGCCACCGGCCCGCCGCCGACCACCACGCCGGGCCTGCCGCGCAGGTCGAGGAAGGCGGCGAAATAGGCGCGGTCGGCGCTGGGGCTGATTCCGTTTGGGCTCGTCATGTCAAAACCCTAGGCTAGCAAGTGCAGCGGACGTTTGACCTATGTTAAGTCCGAACTGCCTCGCCCGGCGCAAGCTTCACTAGAGAATTTCCATGAGCAATCGCAAAATCATCCTTGCCGCAGTGTCCGCGCTCGCGCTTGTGGCGGTCGGCGCCGTGGCCTACCTCCGGTTCTGGCGCGCGGTCCCGGTGACCACGGTCGAGGCGGTGCAGGGCCGCGTCGCCGTGCGCGTTACCGGCCCCGGCGCGCTGCAGGCGCGCGCTCCGGTGACGGTCAGCTCGCGCATCACCGCCAGCGTGAAGGAGGTCGACGCCGACGTCGGCGACGCGGTCAAGCGCGGCCAGTTGCTCGCGCTGCTCGACGACCGCGACCTGGTGGAGCGCCGCGGCGCGGCCGGCGCGCAGCAGGAAGTCCTGGCGCGCAACATCAAGGCGGCGCGGGCAGCGGTGGCGAAGGCGCAGGCCGACCTCGATCTGGCGCGCAGCAAGCAGCGCCGCGATGCCGAGCTCAAGCGCTCGGGGTTCGTCTCGCATTCCGCGCTGGAAACCTCCGAGGCGGCGCTGGACGCGGCGCGGGCCAACCTCGACAACGCGCGCCAGGCGCTCGCCGCGCGCGAAGCCGAGCAGCATTCCGGCACGCACGATCTGAGCTATACCGAGGTCCTGCTGTCGCACGCCCGCATCGAGGCGCCGATCGACGGCGTCGTCATCCTGCGTGCGACCGAGGCGGGCGACACGGTGGTGCCGGGCAGCCCGATGTTCCGCCTCGCCGACCCGGCCGCGCTCTGGATCGAGGTGCACGTGGACGAATCGGTGGTCGGCCGGGTCAGGGTCGGCCAGCCGGCGAGCATCCGGCTGCGCACCGGCGAAACGCGCCCCGGAAAAGTCGCGCGCATCGCGCACCTGTCGGACGCCGCCACCCGCGAGCTCGAGGTCGACGTCGCGTTCGACTCGCCGCCGCGGCGCTTCGCGATCGACCAGGAGGCCGAGGTCACGATCCTCGCCGGCGAGGACAGCGGAATCGTCGTGCCGCTCGGCGCGCTGCTGCGCGACCGCGCGGGGCGCCGGGGCGTACTGGTGCTGAGCGGCGGGCGCACCGTGTTCCGGCCGGTCGAAACCGCGAGCGCCGACGCGAAGTTCGTCATCGTGCGCAAGGGCCTCGCCGCGGGCGAGCGCGTGGTGGCGCCGGCCGCGGGGGTCAAGGCCGGCGTGCGCGTGCGAACCCCGTAGCCGCGATGGATCTCGCCCTAAAGGACATCCGGCGCCACCTCGGCAAGTTCGTCGCCACCATCGCGGGCGTGTCGATGCTGCTGGCGATCGTGCTGGTGATGAACGGCATCTACCAGGGCAACATCGCCGACGGCGTCTGGCTGATCGACAACACCGCCACCGACCTGTGGGTGGTCGAGCGCGACCGCGGCGGGCCCTTCAACGAGCCCTCGCGCATGCCGCGCGACAGCTACAAGAGCGTCGCCGCCACTCCCGGCGTCGCGCGGGCGAGCCCGCTGGTGCTCTACACCGCCCAGCGCGAGATCGACGGCGCGAGCCAGCAGTTCACGATCATCGGCTACGACGTCTTCGGCGGCCTGGGCGGGCCGGGCCGCATCGTGCGCGGGCGCGCGATCGAGGCGGCGCATTACGAGATGCTGGCGGACGAGAAGCTCGGCCTGGCGCTGGGCGCGAAAGTGACGCTCGGAACCCACGCCTACAGCGTGGTCGGCGTCACGCACGGCGCGGTCGACGCCGGCGGCAACCCGCTGGTCTACCTGTCGCTGCCCGACGCGCAGGCGGTGCAGTTCCAGAAGGACAACCGCGCGCTCGTCGCGGCGCGCGCGGCGAACCTCAAGCGCCTCGAGAGCGCCGGCTACACCGCCGCGCAGGCCGAGCGGCTGCTGCCGCTGCTGTCCGCCGAGGGCGACACGATCAACGCGGTGCTGGTGCGCCTCGCGCCCGGCGCCGACGCCGGCGCGGTCGCCGCGCACATCCGTGACTGGCTCTACTTCAACGTCTACACCGGCGCCCAGGAGCGCACGTTGATGCTCGAGGGCCGGCTGCGCAAGATGTCGGCGGTGCTGGGCTTGTTTCGCGCCCTGCTGGTATTGGTCTCGATCGTGATCATGGCGCTGATCGTGTACGTGCTGACGATCGAGAAGATCCGCTCGATCGCGACCCTCAAGCTGATCGGAGCGCCGAACTGGGTCATCGTGCGCCTCATCCTCGAGCAGTCGCTCTCGCTCACCCTCGCCAGCTTCGCCGTCGCCTACGGGCTGCGCGAGCTGATCGTGCCGGTGTTCCCGCGCACGCTGACCTTCCTGCCCGGCGAGACCGCGATCACCTTCGCCGTGATCCTGGTCGGCGGCGTGATCGCCAGCCTGATGGCGATCTGGCACGCGCTGCGCACCCCGCCTCAGCTCGCGCTCGGGGGCTGAGATGGCGGTGCTCGAAATCGACAACGTCTCCAAGACCTTCGGCCAGGGCGAGCTCGCGGTGCAGGCGCTCAAGCCGACCAGCTTCAACGTCGAGCGCGGCGAGCTCGCGGCGCTGCTCGGTCCCAGCGGCTCGGGCAAGAGCACCCTGCTGCTCGCGATCAGCCTGATCCTCGAGCCGACCACCGGGCGCATCGTCGTCAACGGGCGCGAGATCTACAACGACGGTCCCACCGGCATCGACGAGCGCGCCTTCCGGCGCCAGAACATCGGCTTCATCTTCCAGCAGCACAACCTGATCCCGTTCCTGACCGTGCAGGAGAACGTCGCGCTGGTGCTGTACCTCAACGGCGCCGGCCGCCGCGACGCCGCGCGGCGCGCCAGGGAGCTGCTCGGCTACCTAGAGATCGCCCACCGCGCCGACTCCCTGCCGGCCAACCTCTCGGGCGGCGAGCAGCAGCGGGTGGCGATCGGCCGCGCGCTGGCCAACGAGCCGCGCCTGGTGCTGGCCGACGAGCCCACCGCCGCGCTCGACACCGAGCGCGGCACCAGGGTGATGGCGCTGCTGCGCAAGATCGCGCGCGAGCGCGACTCGGCGGTGATCACCGTGACCCACGACCACCGCATGATCGAGGGCTTCGACACCGTCTACCACCTGGACGACGGCAGGCTGACCGAAACTACCCGCGCCGCCGCCGGCGCATGAACCCGGCGATTTCCTCGGCGCCGGCGGGGCGGGCGATCAGGTAGCCCTGGGCCTCGTCGCAGCGGTTGGCGCGCAGGAACTCGAACTGCGCCTCGCTCTCGACGCCCTCGGCGATGACCCTCAGCCCCAGGCTGCGCCCGATCCCGATCACCGACAGCGCGATCGCGGCGTCGTTCGGGTCGCTTAGCACCCCACTGACGAAGGACTGGTCGATCTTCAGCGCGTCGATCGGGAAGCGCTTCAGGTAGCTCAGGCTCGAGTAGCCGGTGCCGAAGTCGTCCAGCGCGATGCGCATGCCGGCCGCGCGCAGCGCGCCGAGCGCCGCCACGACGTCGGCGTCGTGCGACATCAGCGCGCTCTCGGTGATCTCGAGCTCGAGTTCGCCCGGCGCGACCTCGTGCGCGCGCGTGGCGTGCACGAGCCGCTCGGCGAGGTCCTTCTCGCGGAACTGCCGCGCCGACAGGTTGACCGCGATCGGCACCGTCGGCGCGCCCTCGGCCCGCCAGGCCTTGAGCTGGCGGCAGGCCTCGGCCACCACCCAGTCGCCCACCGGAACGATCAGCCCGGTCTCCTCCAAGAGCGGGATGAACTCCCCCGGCGCGACCAGGCCGACGCCCGGCCGCTGCCAGCGCAGCAGGGCTTCGAGGCCGCTGACCCGGCCCGAGGCGAGGTCGAGCTTGGGTTGGTAGTGCAGCAGCAGCTCGCCGCGCTCGAGCGCGTGCCGCAGCAGCCCCTCCAGCTCGAGCTTCTCGGCCGCGAGGCGGTTCATCTGCGCGGTGTAGTAGCGGTAGGTGTTGCGCCCTTCTTCCTTGGCGCGGTACATCGCGGCGTCGGCGTTGCGCAGCAGCTCCCCGGCCTCGGCGCCGTCGGCGGGAAACAGCGTGATGCCGAGGCTCGGGGTGACGAACAGCTCGCGCCCGCCGATCTCGAACGGCCGCGCGAACGACTCCAGGATCTTCGCCGCCACCGAGCCCGCGTGCTCGGGACGATCGAGCGCGGGCAGGATCAGGGCGTACTCGTCGCCGCCGAGGCGCCCCACCACGTCGCGCACGCGCACGCAACGCAGCAGCCTGCCCGCCACCTGCTGCAGCAGCTCGTCGCCGGCGGCGTGGCCGAGCGTGTCGTTCACGCCCTTGAAGCGGTCCAGGTCGATGAACAGCACCCCGACGGTCCAGCCGCCGCGCCGCGCCTGGCCGAGGATGCGCTCGAGCGCCTCGGAGAAGTAGGCCCGGTTGGGCAGATCGGTCAGGTGGTCGTAGTGCGCGAGCTGCAGCAGCCGCTGCTCGCCGGCCTTTTTTTCCGTCACGTCCTCGGCCACCACGGCGACCCGCCCCGAATCGCCGCCCGTGCCCCGGATCGGGAAGCTGCGCACCCGCAGCCAGCGCAGCTCGCCGTCGGCGCGCAGGAAGCGGTACTCCTGGTCGAGGCCGCCGGCCCAGGCCGCGCGCACCTCGGCCTGCACCCGCTCGAGATCGTCCGGATGCACGATCTTCCACACGTCCTGCAGGCTGGTAAGGGGCGGCGCGCCGGTGATCGCGTGCCACCCGGGACTCGCGTACAGGATGCGCTCCGAATCCGCCTCGCGCACCCAGAATGCCTCGGGGATGTTGCCCGCGAGCTGGCGCAGCAGCTCCTCGCTCCGCGCGAGCGCGAGCTGGGCTTCCTTGCGCTCGGTGATGTCGATCTGCAGCCCGAGCATGCGCGACGCGCGCCCGCGCTGGTCGAACTCGACCGCCCGGCCGATGTTCGCCACCCAGCGCCAGGAGCCGTCGGCGTGGCGCACGCGGAACTCGACCTCGAAGTCGCGCCCCAGCCCGAGTATGGCGTCGAAGGCGTCGTGCACCAGGTCGCGGTCGTCCGGGTGCCGGCGCGGGCCCCATATCTCGCGCGTCTGGGGCCCGGAGTCGGGCTCGTAGCCGAGCATGGTGAAGTAGGTGGGGTTGGCGTGCCAGACGCCGCTGCGAATGTCCCAGTCCCAGATGCCGACCCGGGTCGCCTCGAGCGTGACGCGCAGGCGCGCCTCGCTTTCGCGCAGCGCGCTCTCGGCGTGCTTGGCCAGCGTGATGTCGTAGCCGGTCCAGATCACGCCGCGGTCGACCTCGGGGGGGTGGAGCGGAGTGATTTCGTACGAGACCCAGAACAGGCCGCCGTCGCGGCGGCGGTACTGGCGCTCTCCGGCGTAGCGGCCGCTCTCGGCGATGCGGCGCTTCACTTCGGCGGCGGCCTCTTCGAAGGCGGCGCCGGAGACGTGCAGTTCGCGGGTCGGCACGCCGCCAATCTCGTCTCGCCCGTAGCCGAACATCGCCGCGTAGCCCTGGTTGCTGCGTACGACCCGGTCCTCCTTGATGAACGCGATGCCCACCGCCGTGCTGTCGAGCAGGATGCCCTGCTCGGCCACCATGCGGGCGCGGTCGGTCTGGCTGCGCAGCGCGTGAATGCCGTAGGCGAGGTCGTCGGCGAGCTCGCCCAGCAGCTTGACGTCCTCTTCGCCGAAGGCGTCGGGATAGCGCGAGTAAAGGTTGAGCGCGCCGATCGCCCGGCCGCCGGCGACCAGCGGGAAGCAGGCGCAGACCCTGAACTCGTAGGTGTTGGCGGCCTCCTTCCAGGGCGCGAAGCTCGGGTCGGCGCCGGTGTCGCGCACAATCGCCGGCCGGCGCTCGCGGATCGCGCGCCCGCAGGGTCCGCGGCCCGCGGCGTCGTCGCCCCAGCTCACCACGATGCCGCTCACGTAGCCGCCGTCCGGGCCCGCGTGGGCGACTTCGCGCACCCGCTTGTCCGGGCCGTCCTCCGCGTAGCCGACCCATGCCAGGCTGTAGCCGCCCAGGTCGACCGCGATGCGGCACATCCGCTCGAGCAGCTCCGGCTCGCTTTGCGCCCGGATCATCGCCTTGTTGCACTCGCCCAGCATACCGAGGGTGCGGTTCGCCCTGCGCAGCCCGGCCACCGCGCGGATCCGGATGTCGAGCATGCGGTTGAAGCCCGCCGCCAGGCGGGCGATCTCGGCCGGCCCCTCCTGCGGCAGGCGCACCTTGAAGTCACCGCGTCGGATGGTGTCCACCGCTTCGGTGACGCGGCCGATCGAGCGGCGCATGCGCGCGGCGAAGAACAGGCCCGCGCCGATCGCCGCGATCGCCGCCAGCAGCCCGATCGCCGCCCGGCGCCGCCCGCTCGCGTTGGCCTGCGCGTACACCGCCTCGAGCGACCTGCCGACCGCGACCCGCCAGCCGGTGCGCTCGATCGTGGCGTAGCCGTACACGCCGCGCGACCCGTCCGGGCCCGCCGCGCTCAGCATGCCGTCGCCCGCGCGCGCCCGGATCGCGTCCACCGCGGGGCTGGCGCCGGCGAGCGACTTGCCGATCCAGCGCTCCGGGTCGGTCGAGCGCATGATCACCGTGCCGGAAAGATCGAACACGTCGATCGTGTCGCTGTCTTCGAGGCCAAGCCCGGCGCGCGGCAGGCGCAGCCTGGCGAGGTCGAGGGCGGCGATCAGCAGTCCGCTCACCGCGCCGGCGTCGTCGTGGATCGGCTGCGCCATGACGACCACCCAGCGCTTCGACAGCGGCCCGACGAACGGGCGGCTGACGAGCGGCCGCCCGCTGCGCAGGGCCTGGTCGAAAAACAGGCTGCGGTCGACGATCGTGAACAGCTTGCTGCCGCGGTAGCGCTCGGCGCTGCACACCAGCCGTCCCGCCGGGTTCACCACGCCGACGTTGGCCCAGCCGGGGTGAAGCTGGGCGAACTGGGCGAGGAAGGGGTCGCAGCGGGCCGGGTCGACCGCCCGGATCAGCGGGCGGCGCGCCACGAGCCCGAGCGAGTCCTGCGCGTCGGCGAGGTCGGAATTCGCATCGGCGGCCACCGCGCGCGCGACCAGCCGCAGCCGCTCGCCGGTGTTCTCGCGCGCCAGTGTTACGTCGCTCCAGTACTGATAGGCCAGCGTGCCGAGGAACGGCACGATGACCAGCAGCAGCAGCAGATTGATCTGCGCGCCAAGCGGTAACGACCGCCGCATGCGTTCCCCTCCAACCCGTTCCCGGGTGGGAGATTACACTGCGGCGCCCCTCCCGCAGTGGACGCTTGTCACGAAAGCGGCCGTGCCGCGGACCGCCCGGCGATCCGGTTGTAAAGCCATGCAAACACCAGCCCGCCGACGAAGCCGTCGGCGAGCGCCCACACCAGCCCGATCACGCTGCCCATGGGAGAAATCGTGTAGCCGCGGTACAGGCGCCCGATCAGCGTCGCTTCGCCGCTCGCGCCGTCGAACATGATCATCCACCAGGTGAGGAAGAACAGCCCGAAGCCCCACACCAGCGAGCAGGTGATCGCGAAAGCCCTCACGTCGAGTTTCATCTCAGCTTCCTCCTCTGCGCAGGAACGCCGAGGCTACACCTGTGCAAACAGCCCGAACAGCCAATAGACGGCGATCGCCATCTGCACCGCGAAGGCGATGAAGCGCAGCCACGAGGCAAGCACGCTGGTCGAGGCGGCATGGATCGAGGACTGCACCAGCCGGGCGACGAGCACCGTCGGCGCAAGCGCGTCCGTGACGCCGGTGTGGTGCGTCAGCAGCGCCACCACCAGCAGCCCGCCGACGATCGGAAAGCACTCGACGCAGTTGGCGTGCGCCCGCGCCAGGCGCTGCATGTAGGCGGGAAGATTCGAATTGTCCGGCCTGAACTCGTTCGCGGCGACCGTCCGGGTGGCCAGATAGCGCGTTCGCAGCACTTCCATCACGATCAGCAGGAACAGCGTCCAGGCGATGAACGCGGTGAGGACGAAAGCGGAGGCGTTTTGCATGCGTGGGTCCTTTTGTCAGTCGGGAGACAGCTTCGGTTCGTTTGCGAGTCGAAATCGTCGACCGCACCAACCGTAGTGACTCGAGGACCCGGTTCGTTACGGATGATTCGCGCGCCCGCGGCGGCAGCCGCGGCTAGAGCTCGGGCAGGTAGCGGGCGACCATCTCCTCCTGCGTCTCGGCCGGCCCGGCCGTGCCGGTCTGGTCGTTCAGCATCCTGCCCATCGACGGCAGCACCGAGCGCTCGTTCCTGCTCTCGGGCGCCCACAGCTTCGAGCGCATCAGCGCCTTGGCGCAGTGCAGATACGCTTCCTCCACCGCCACCTCGATCGCCAGCTTCGGCGCGCGCGCCGCGCCCGCGAAATGCGCAAGCACCTGCGCCTCGTCCGCCAGCCGCGCGCGACCGTTCACCCGCAGCGTCTCGTCCACCCCCGGCACCAGGAACAACAGCCCGATCCGCCCGGTGGCGAGAATATTCGTCATCGAATCGAGCCGGTTATTCCCCGGCGAGTCCGGAATCAGCAGCGTATGCGCGTCGGCCGCCTTGACGAAGCCGGGCTCCCCGCCGCGCGGCGAACAATCCATCCTCCCGTCCGCCCCGGTCGTCGCCACCACCACCAGCGGCGCGAGCGAAACGAAGCGCACGCAATGCTCATCCAGCCGCCGCAGCTCCTTAGAGAGCGAGCGCCCCTTCGGCTCCGTGTAAAGCGTGCGCAGTGCCTCAACGCTATCGATCATTCTGGTCTCCGCTGCATTGCCATCAGGATAATGCCACCCGTTATGAGCAGTCTGATCGACTCAGCCCTTGCCCGAGTCAGCCGCCATTTTCCTGGCATATCCGTCGCGAACGGCGGCCGACATTAGGTCGAACAAAGCCTCGGGATCATGACGGCGCAGAGCGGCGATGTCATACTCCTGCCCCGTCGCCAGCACGAGCTCGCGCTTGCCCGCTTCGATCGCCGCCAGGATCGCTTGCGCCGCTACCTCTGGCAACATGCCGTTGTCGATCGCCTCGTCGCTCACCCCTCGCTTCGAGCCATTGGCGGTGATCGCGTTCTTCGACACGTTCGTCCTGACCGATCCTGGGGCCACGATATGGACCTGGATGCCGAGATGCTCGTTTTCAGCGCGCACCGAATCGTGATAGCCGATCAAGCCATGTTTGGCCGCGCAATACGCCGAACGCAGCGGCACGCCGGCAATGCCGGCCACACTCGAAATCGCCACGATCCGGCCTCCTCCGGCACGTACCATCCTGGGTAACAGCGCCTGCGTCAGTGCGATCGGCGCAAGCAGGTCGACCTCGATCATCGTCTGGTAAACCGCGAAAACGGTCTCGATCGCCAGCGAGCGTTGTGAAATCCCTGCATTGTTGACGAGCCCTTCGACGCGACCCTTCCACGACCACGCGCGTTCGACGATTCCTGGTATCAGGGCAAAATCAGTTGCTTCGAACGGAAGCACGAGTGCGTTCCGGCAGTCCCGAGCCACGGCTTCGAGTGCGGCGACATTCCGACCGGACAGGATGAGGCTTGCGCCCCGCGCTGCCAGCGCGCGCGCAAGGCCTGCGCCGATTCCCGACGAAGCACCTGTGATCCACCAGCATTGCCTTTCAAACATAGACTCTTCCTTCGAACCGCTTGCCGAACGGTACAACGTTTGACATGAGGCGCCTCGATGAAAGGGTTAGGTGGCTGCCTTTGGATTTGAACCGAAGCGGTTTGTTCCAGCTCCACTGTCTTGAGCGAAGAACACGATGAGTACGATTGCGCCAATCAGTGGGATGAATCCAATGAGGAGCCACCAGCCGCTACGATCGGTATCGTGGAGTCTTCGGACGCTTACAGAGAGAGAAGGTATCAGCAACGCGAGCCCGAAGATGCCAGTAAGCAGGCCAATGCCGGACTTTGCGTCAATGCTTCCAGTAACACCGTCAATTAAAGCGAGTGCGATGTAGATGATCAAATAGAACAGTATGAAGTACCAGTATTCGCTACGACGGGACCGCCCGGAAAAGACTGCGTACTTCTTGAGTGCAGTAATGAACCAGTTCACGTTCCCTCCCAATCGTGTTGGCCTCGGTTAGGCTCGGTCAATGGCAGAGGAGGCGACTACTGCCACCTTATGTTCGCGTTTAGCGGCGCTGTGCGCAGCGCGGGGTGAAAGGCGTCGGTCAACAGCGCAGTGTTGGGCACCATGGATTTCGACCCTTTTCTCGTCGAAAGCCGCCACGACCGCGAAGGCCGTGCCGGTGCGCCTTTGGCACCAAGTGCAATGGCAGACAGTTACTCGAAGTGGCGCGCCGGTGGTTACGTAAGGTACGAATCCGCATACGCATCCACCTTGATGCTGAATGGACATCGATCCCTCCGTTCCGCCCGTCATGTGGCCGCCTAACGTGGAAGTGTGCGGCGGGCGCGCACGGCGTTGAGTGACGGCGTGAAGCTTCCGCCCGTCCGCACCACTGCCATGTTAAGCCGCAGTCGGATCGTCATGAATAAGCCTCTTGCCCAGACTAACCATTTCTTCCGGCGCATAGCCTATGGCTCGATAGAACGCGAGTACATCTGCGTTCGATGAGCGGACCTGGATATTCAACTTCGGACATCCGAGGTTCAGCAACAATCGCTCGACGCTCTCCATCAAAGCACGTCCGAATCCCCGCCCGCGGGCCTTTTGCGCAACTGCGAGGTAGTTCACCCATCCGCGATGACCTTCGTATCCGGCCATAACGGTTGCAATCAACTGGCCTTCAAGTGTCCCCACCAAGAATAGGTCCGGCTGGATTGTGAGCTTGCGTGCAATGTCTTTGTGAGGATCGTTCCAAGGCCGCGTCAGGCCACACTCCTCCCAGAGAGATACAACCGCGCCTTCATCGCTCGCTTGGTAGGCGCGTATGTCCATAATGCTGCGGCTTAACGTCCGAACTCAGGGGCGCCGCTCAGCACGCCGCTTTGCGTACTTACGTTGCTCATCGCGGCGTCCCCTGGAGTGAGTTGTTCTCTCGACGAGACGGGCCACTTGGTTGACATAGGCTCGATCTGCGAACAGCTGTCAACGCGGTCCTCAGCACCCGCGTTCGAGTCCATTACGGCGTAGCGTTGAGAGCTGTTCGCCTCAAGAGCTTGCTCTTGTGCGACAGCTCTCAACGCTACGCTGTCACCTCGGGCGCTTGTGCCTCGCACCGGGCTGCCCCCTTTCGTCCCTATCGCCTCTATCAGCACCGTGGCGCGTCTCGTCGACGGGAACGTTATATGGATACGAAAAGGTCTAGATAGCATGGTCCGCGCATGGCGTCGGTTGCGTCAATAGACCTCAGAATCAAAGTGTTATTTCGCCGAAATGAAATTGACGGCGTGGTTATCCAGCAGAATTTGGGACAACGCAATGTTTCGTCGGCCAATTTGTCGCCGGCGTTGGACAGCCGGGAAAATCGCCATTATTCGAGTGCGACGAAGGGCCAGAGTAGGACGCCGAGCTGTTTGAGGGACACGATGCGGCCGCGGGCTTGCGGGAGGGCGGAGAGGACGATGTCGAAGCTGGCGTCGGAGACGGCGCGCAGGGGCTGAGTGCGGGCGTTGCCACGACGCCGAGGGTGGCCCCGGAGCGCTGGCCGGGCGCTTGCTACGTCGATCGGATCAGTGTGCTCGGCTCAGGCCGCATGGCCTCGGTTCCACGGCATGCGCTTGAGGCCGCGCGCGATGAAGCTGCGGTCGAAGAAGGCGATCATGAGGGCTTCGGCGAGGAGGAGCAGGAAGACGACGAAGCGCACGTTGGGCCAGAAGCCGAGCAGGGTGAGGGCGAAGTAGGCGAGGCGGACCTGGGTTTCGAAGTCTTTGACGCTCTTGGTCTCCTCGAGGAAGAAGAGGGCGTGGACCAGGCTGACGGAGATGGCGAGGTAGTAGCCCGTGGTCCAGCCGGCGAGGGCGGCGAGGATGACGAGCAGGGTGACGAGCCAGAACCACCAGCGCAGGTCGTTCGGGGAGATTTTGATTTGCATGGCCTCTTTCTCGCGCTACGGGGCCGCGGGTTTTTCGACGACGAAGACGACGAACGGCCAGAGCGGAACGCCAATGTGTTTGAGGAACACGACTCGGGCGCCGGCGGCTTCGAGGGCGGGCAGGACGTCGACCGCGCGGCAGCCCATCGAGAGCCAGGGGAAGCGCCAGGCGATGTTTTCCACTTTGTCGGAGAGCCATTTGATCGCGCGGTTTTCGGGCTCGGCGGAGTGGGCGCAGCCGAGTTTGCCGCCCGGGCGCAGGACGCGGTAGAGCTCGAGCGCGCCCTTGGCGGGGTCGTACAGCGGGCACAGGCTGTAGGTGGAGAGCACGACGTCGAAGCTGGCGTCGGCGAAAGGAAGCTGGACCATGTCGCCGCTGCGGAATTCGAGCCGCAGGTCGATGGCTTCGGTCTCGGCTTTCTCGCGTGCGACGTCGAGCATGTCGTCGCTCAGGTCGAACAGGGTGACTTTGCCGCTGTGGCCGGCTTTGCGCGCGGCCATGAGGCCGGTGGAGCCGGTGCCGGCGCCGGCGTCGAGCACGCGGTCGCCTTCGCGCACGGTCTGCTCGACCAGCATCCTGCGGCCGCGCTCGTCGGCGGCGAAGGTGATGAGGCGGTGCTGCCAGTCGTAGCGCTGCGCGAGGCGGGCGTAGATTCCCGTCAGCGCGTCGATGCCGAGCGCCTGCCTCACGCGCGCGCCGTCAGCTCACTTGAGCGACGCGTAGACCGCGCGCTCGAATTTCGCGTACACGTCCATGAAGGGCGGTTCGACGAAGGGCAGGGTCTGGGCCATGATCGTGCCGGCGATGTTCTTCGCCGGGTCGAACCAGAAGTGGGTGTTGAGCACGCCGGCCCAGCCCTGGGATCCGGCCGAGCGCATTCCCGGCACGTCATTTTCGACCCGCAGGAAGCCGAGGCTGTGGGTCTTTGGGATGCCCGGAAACAGGTCGACGTCGGCGGTGACGGGCGGCACGGCGGTGACCATCTTGCCTACCCGGATGTCGCCGATGTGATTCGCGAGCATGGTGGCGACGCCTTTTTCGCTCAGCACGCGCTTGCCGTCGAGCGTGCCCTTGTTGAGGAACATGCGCAGGAAGCGCATGTAGTCGCCGGAGGTCGAGTACAGGCAGTGGCCCATGCCGTAGAACTCGGGGTGCGGCGGCGGCGCGAGCTCGAAGGGCGCGAACTTGCCGTCCTCGCCGCGCGCGCTGACCGAGGCCAGGCGTGAGGCGAGGGCATCGGGCTCGAACGCGGTGCTGCTCATGCCCAGGGGGCCGAAGATCTCCTCCTGGCAGAACTTGTCGATCTTGCGCCCGTCGACCTTCTCGACCGCCTGGCACAGCCAGTCGATGCCGATGCCGTAGTCCCAGCGCGCGCCCGGGTCGAACATGAGGGGATAGAAGAGCCCCTGCTTCAGTCCCGACAGGATGCTCGGTTGACCGGTGAGCTGCATGTAGCGCGGCACGTCGGCGTTCCAGAACTCGTACACCAGCCCCGACGTGTGGGTTGCGAGGTGGCGGATGGTGGCTTTCGATTTCGGCGCGCGCAGGCGCGGCTTGTCGCCGTCGAAGCCCTCGAGCACCTGCAGCTTGGCGAACTCGGGCAGGATGCTCTCGACTGTCGCCTCGGGCTTGAGCTTGCCGCGGTCGATCAGGATCATCGCCGCGGTCGAGCCGATCGCCTTGGTCATCGAGAAGATGCGAAACACCGTGTCGGCGCTCATCGACTGGCCGGGGGCGCGCTCGCCGGCGGTGCCGGTCCAGGTCACGCTGCCCGCGTTGCCGGTCATCGCCACCAGTCCGGGCGCGGCGCCGGCCGCCACGCCGGCTTTGAGGATGTCGTCCAGGGCGCTCATGAGCATCTCCTCCTTCCTATGGGGTGTGCGCGGAATGCTGCGCCCCGCGCGCCGCGCGCGTCAAGGCGCCTCAGGCGGTCGGCGCGGTGTGATTGAAGATGTACTCGCCGATCGTGCGCCTGCCATCGTCGTCCACCGCGATCAGCTCGAGGCGCAGGCGGTGCGAAGGCGCGGCGCGCAGCTGGACCATGTTGGGGACGACCACGACCTCGCCGCGCGCGGGGTCGAAGGGGACGTCCTGGCGCACTTCGCCGGGTAGGCCGGGCGAGTCGATCACCACGTCGAGACGGGTGACGCCCGCTAGCGGGGCCTCGAGGCGGCCGATGAGCAGGTCGTCCCCGGTCATTATGGTGCAGTTGACGGATCCGTTGCGCGGCACGCGGTATTCGCGCACGCGCAGGCCCTGCCCGGCGAGGCTCCTGATGAAGGAATCGCTGACGAAGGCGCTCACCTTGCCGTGGCGCAGCGCGTCGCGGATGCCGCCGGCGAGCGCGACCAGTTCGCCCAGGCGCGCGCTGCAGTGGCCGCAGCCGAGGAGGTGCTCGTCCACTGCCGACTCGGCATCCTCGGGCAGCTCGCCGAGCCAGTATTCGATCAGGGTGCGCTCGTCGAGCGGGGCGGCGCAGGCGAAGTCGTTCATTGCGCGGCCTCCTCGCCGGTGACGCACTCGCGCAGGCGCGCGAGGCCGCGGTGGCGGATGACGCGCACGTTGCCGGGCGACAGGCCGAGCTGGGCGCCGACCTCGTCCGCCGGGCGGTCTTCGTAAAAGGTCATCAAGAGCACCGAGCGCTCGCGCTGCGGCAGTTTCTCCAGGCAGCCGGCGACGCGCTCGAGGTCGAACAGCGGCTCGGCCGGCGCGGCGGCGGGGGCGAGGTCCTCGCCGTAGCGCTCGAGCAGCTGCTCGCGCCGCAGCCCGCCGCGGCGCAGCTCGAGCACGCTCATGCGGCAGATGCCGAACACGAACGACGCCAGCCGCTCGCTGTCGCGCAGCTCTCCGGCCCTCAGCTTCTGTATCGTCATCAGCATCACCTGCTGCATCAGGTCGGCGGCGGCGTGCTCGTCGCGCAGGTGCTTCAGGCCGTACAGCCGCACCCGCGGCGCGAGCCGCCGGCACAGCTCGGCCTCGGCCGCGGGCGCGCGGCCGGGCTGCGCCTGCGCGATCCTGCGCGCGAGCGCGGCGTCGTCCTCGAGCCGCTCGACCGGGGGATTCTCCACCCGGCCGAAGATATCATCGCGCCGCCTTTCAATGGGGATGTGTAACGGGACGGCGTTTCGTTACACATCCGGGGGTCATTCACAAGGAGGCGCACATGATCACCAACAAGGATTCGGGCACCAACCTCAACGAGATCGCCCCGGGCATCTACCGCATCAACACCCCGGTCGAGATCCCGGGCGCGGGCGCGTTCAGCTTCAACCAGTACCTGGTGACGGACGACGAGCCGCTGGTGTTCCACAGCGGGCCGCGCGGCCTGTTCCCGCTGGTGCGCGAGGCGATCGAGCGCGTGCTGCCGCTCGAGCGGCTGCGCTACGTCGGGCTGTCGCACTTCGAGGCCGACGAGTGCGGCGCGCTGAACGAGTTCCTCGCCGCCGCGCCGCAGGCGGTGCCGCTGTGCGGCCAGGTCGCGGCGATGGTGTCGGTCAACGACTACGCCGACCGCCCCGCGCGCGCGCTGGCCGATGGCGAGACGCTGGTGCTCGGCAAGCACCGCATGCGCTGGTTCGACACCCCGCACATGCCGCACGGCTGGGAGTGCGGGCTGATGCTCGACGAGGCCAGCCGCACCATTTTCTGCGGCGACCTGTTCACCCAGCCCGGCAAGGGCGAGGCCGCGCTGACCGAGGGCGACATCCTCGGCCCGAGCGAGGCCTTCCGCGGCGCGATGGACTACTTCGCGCACGCGCCGCATACCGGCGCGACGCTCGAGCGCCTCGCCGCCGAGAAGCCCGGCACGCTCGCCTGCATGCACGGCAGCGCCTGGCGCGGCGACGGCGCGACGCTCTTGCGCGCACTGGCGGCCGCGCTCGGCGCCCCGCTCAGCGAGGAGAAGGCGCCGCGGGCGCGCGCCGTCGCGTCGTGACGCGGTAGCCCACCGGCAGCAGGCGGATGCCGAAGCGCTGCTCGAGCGTGCCCCACAGGCCGCGCGGCAGGTAGAGCGCGAACACGACGGCGGTGGCGCCCAGCCCCACCAGGTACCACACGCCGCTCGCGCCGAACACGCTCTCGAGCACGAAGAACACGATCGCGCCGATGATCGGGCCTTCGAAGGTGCCCAGGCCGCCGACCAGCGCCATGAAGATCATGTAGGCGGTCCACTGCACGCCGAAGTAGGTCGCGGGCTGGAACGAGACCGCGGTGGCGAGAGTGAGCGTGCCGGCCAGGCCGCAGCCGGCGCCGGCGACCACGAACAAGACGCGCTTGGCGGCGAGCACGCGCACCCCGAGCGAGGCGGCCGCCTCCTCGCTGTCGCGGATCGCCTGCACCGAGCTGCCCAGGCGCCCGCGCAGGAGCGAGAACACGAGCGCCACCAGCGCGGCCATGACCGCGAGCGCGAGCCAGTAGTTGTAGTTGCGCCTGGCCTCGGGGCCGAAGGCGTTGAGCGCGATGAGCGAGGTGCCGGTCTCGCCGTTGATCAGGCGGTCGAGGTTGACCAGCAGGTGGAACAGCTCGGCCAGCACCCACATGCCGATCGCGAACTCGCCGCCGCGCAGGCGCAGCGCGAAGGACGACAGCGCGAGCGCGACCAGGCCGGCGAACGCGCCGCCCAGCACCAGCGCCGGGTAGACGGGCAGGCCGAAGCTCGAGAGCCGGATCGCGGCGTAGGCGCCGAGGCCGAAGAATGCCTGCTGCCCGACCGAGACCAGGCCGCCGTAGCCGGCGAGCGCGTTCCACATCACCGCGAGCACGACGTAGATGAACAGCGTGGTCAGGCGGTCGACCGCGTTCGCGCCGAGGAACAGCGGGCCGAAGGCGAGCGCGAGCGCGAGCGCGGCGAGCGCGGCCACCGAGGCGGCCGAGAGCGGCGTCCAGCGCTGGATCGACAGGCCCGCGCGCGCGCTCACGGCGTGCCTTTCAGGCGCTGGCGCGCGAGGCGCGCGCCGAGCACCAGCAGGAACACCGCGTGGCCGGCGATCAGGAAGCCGTTGGGCGCGATCTGCGCGCCCAGGTTCTGCGCCACGCCGAGCACGATGCCGCCCGCGAGCGTGCCCCACATCGAGCCCAGGCCTCCGATCACCACCGCCTCGAAGGCGAAGATGAGCTGTGCCGGCCCGGCGTAGGGGCCGAAGGTGGCGCGCATGGCGAGGAAGGTGCCGCCCACCGCGACCGTCATGACCGCGATCGCGGCCGCCGCGGCGTAGACCCGGCGCGAGTCGATGCCGACCAGCTCGGCGGTGTCGGGGTCCTCGGCGATGGCGCGGATGCTGCGCCCGAGCGGGGTGTGCGTCAGCAGCAGCTGCAAAGCGCCCAGCATCAGCACCGCGACCAGGAAGGTGAGCCCCGCCAGGTGGCCGATGTAGATCCGGCTGCCGATCGACCAGCTCTCGAACGCCAGGTCGCCGATCGCGGGCGCGAGCGAGCGGGTGTCGGCGCCGAACTGCAGGAACAGCAGATTCTGGATCACGATCGCGAGGCCGAAGGTGGTCAGCAGCGGCACCAGCACGCCCGAGCGCAGGCTGCGCTCGAGCATCGCGCGCTGCATCAGCCAGCCGAGCGCGCCCATCAGCGGCAGCACCAGCGCGAGCGCGAGGAAGGGCGACATGCCGCTGCGGTCGACGATCGCCCACACCAGGAAGGCGGCCAGGATCGCGAGGTCGCCGTGCGCCAGGTTGATGATTCGCATGACGCCGAACATGAACGACAGCCCGCAGGCGATCAGCGCGTAGTAGCCGCCCAGCATCACGCCCTGGATCACCTGATTGAGCCAGATCATGCGGGCTGCCCGCGGCCCAGGCCGAAGTAGGCCTCGGTCACCTGCTCGCGCGTCACGTCCGCCGCGGCGCCTTCGAGCACCACGCTGCCCTCGAGCATGCACGCCACCCGCGTCGCCACGCGCAGCGCGCGCGCGAGGTCCTGCTCGACCAGCACCACGGTCGCGCCGCCCGCGATCACGGCCTCGAGGCACTGGTAGACGCGCTCGACTGCGACCGGCGCGAGGCCGAGCGAAACCTCGTCCAGCAGCAGCACGCGCGGGTTGGCGACCAGCGCGCGCCCGATCGCGGTCGCCTGCTGCTCGCCGCCCGAGAGGCTGCCGGCCTTGGCCTTGAAGCGCGCGCGCAGCATCGGAAAGACCTCCAGCACGCGCTCGACGCTCCACGCACCCGGGCGGCCGTTGGCGCGCGCGACCCGCAGGTTCTCCTCGACCGTCATGCCGGCGAACAGGCGCCGTCCCTCCGGCACCAGCGCGATGCCGAGCGCCACGCGCCGGTGGGCCGGCACCGCGGTGATGTCCGCGCCGTCGAGCAGCACCCGCCCGGCGGCCGGCCGGTGCGCGCCGGCGACCGCGCGCAGCAGCGTGGTCTTGCCCGCGCCGTTGGCGCCCACCAGCGCCAGCGTTTCGCCCTCGCGCACCGCGAGCGAGATGCCGCGCACCGCCTGCAGCTGGCCGTGGCGCACGTCGAGCTGCTCGAGCGCGAGCAGGCTCACGTCGCGCCCTGGCCGAGGTAGGCGTCGATCACCGCCGCGTCCTTCATCACCGCGGCCGGTTCGCCGTCGGCGATCACGCGCCCGGCGTCCATGCACACCAGCCGCGTGACCACCTGCAGCAGCACGTGCACCATGTGCTCGATCCACACGATTGCGATCCCGCGCCGGCGCAGCTGCAGGATGGCGGCGACCAGCTCGCCCGCCTCGGCGTCGGTCAGCCCGCCGCCGATCTCGTCCAGCAGCAGCACCTTGGGATCGGTGGCGAGCGCGCGCGCGAGCTCGAGGCGCTTGCGGTCGAGCAGGCCGAGCGACTCGGCGCGCCGGTTGGCCACGCCGAGCATGCCGCACAGCTCGAGCGACTCGAGGCAGCGCTCGTAGGCGCTCGCGCCGCGCAGTCCGCCGCCGGCGCTCGCGGCGACCAGCACGTTCTCGAACACGGTCATGCCGCCGAAGGGCCGCGGCACCTGGTGCGAGCGCGCGACGCCCAGGCGGCAGCGCTCCGCCGCCCCGGCGGCGGTGACGTTCGCGCCCTTGAAGAAGACGCTTCCGGCGCCCGGGGCGAAGGCGCCCGCCAGCACGTTGAGCAGCGTGGTCTTGCCGGCGCCGTTCGGGCCGACGATGCCCACGGCCTCGTCGGCCCCGACGGCGAAGTGGATCTGGTCGAGGACGACCAGGGCGCCGAAGCTCTTGCTGACGCCCTCCGCCGCGAGGATCACCGCCGCGTCATGCGTTGTACGGCACCAGCTGCGCGCCGATCGGAACGCTGGGGTCGTCCGCGTTCTCGGTCAGCGGCAGCGCCAGCTTGAACTTGCCCGAGGTCGCCTTGACCCACTGGCTGCCGATGATCGGCGTGGCCGACACGTTCGGCACCGGCCCCTTGGTGAAGTCGATCGGGCCGACCGGGGTGACGACCTTGAGCGTGCTCATCGCCTTGGCGACCTCGGCTTTGCTCTTCGGGTTGCCGCTCGCGACCAGGGTGGCGAAGCCGGCGTCGAGCAGCGCCATGCTGGCGCCGATCTGCTGGTTCCACTGCCGCCCGGTCGCCTTCTCGTAGCCGTCGCCGAGCGCCTGCGAGGAGTGTCCCGTCAACGGCGACGTGTAGGGCCAGGTCGGGTGCCAGTAGCAGCCGGTGGCGAGCTTGTAGCCGAGCGAGCCGAGCGCCTCGACCTGCGACGGGAACAGGCCGGTCTTGGCGATCTGCGCGATCTTCACCATCCGCGTGTAGCCCTGCTGCGCGGCCTGGCGCCAGAAGGTGGCGAAGTCGGGCGGGATCGGGAAGGTGTTGAAGATCTCGCATTCCTCGCTCTTGAACTTCGCGATCTGCGCCGAGTAGTCGGTGGTGCCGTCCTCGTAGCCGCCCGCGTCGACGATGGTGAAGCCGGCCTTGGCCAGCCCGGGCGCGAGGTGCGCGCGCACCGCGTTGCCGTCGGCGTCGTTGGGGTAGAGGATGCCGACCCGCTTGTTGGTCTTGACCGGGCCGTTCCACTGCGAGTTGTAGGCCTTGAAGAAGTCGCCGCCGCCGAAGCAGAAATGGTAGGTCCAGTGGAACGGCGAAGGCTGGCCGGGCTTCGCGCCGCGGCCGAAGTACCACGCCTCCCACGGCACGATGGTCGACAGGCAGGGCAC
Source organism: uncultured beta proteobacterium (assembly GCA_963811085.1). Classification (GTDB taxonomy): domain Bacteria; phylum Pseudomonadota; class Gammaproteobacteria; order Burkholderiales; family SG8-39; genus DAHVFK01. The sequence goes on from CAWEPV010000011.1 coordinate 137,092, forward strand.
GCCGGCGGCTTCGCAGGCGTCCGACACCGGGTTGACCACTTCGGGCGTCGAGGTGGTGAGCATCAGGTCGACGTGCGCCTGGTTGATCAGCCCCTTGGCGAGTTGCCCCGCGCGCGCCGGATCGGACTGCGTGTCGCGGTCGATGATCTCGACCTTGTAGGTCTTGCCGCCGATGCGCAGGCCCTTGGCGAGCGCCTTGCGCGCGAGCCCGAGCACGAACGGGTCGCATTCGCCGAAGCCGGCCAGCGGGCCGGTGCGCGGGCTGACGAAGCCGACCTTGAGCGTGCGCGAGCCTGCGCCGTACGCGAGCCCGGGCAGGCTGCCCGCGGCCAGCGCGCCGCCCGCGGCCTGAATCAAGCGGCGGCGAGTGCGGTCCGGGCCGGCCGCCGGCTGCCGCGCTTCGTTGCCTTGTTTCGGTTCTTTTTCCATCTCCTCCTCCTCCTCCAGGTAGGGCAGATGGCGGCAACTATGACTGATTACTTGGCCACGATCAAAAATTAAGCTGCAAGCTGCGCGGCAGGCGCCGGGATATATTGCAGCAGCGGATCGACCGCGCCGGCTACTCGCTGACCCAGCGCTTCGCCTCGGCGAGCTCGCGCAGGTGGAACACGCGCACGCGGCCCGGCAGCATGAGGCCGAAGGCCTCGATCGCGGCCCGGATCCACGTCACGTCCGAGACGACCGCCATTTTCTCCCAGCCGGCGAAGTGCTTGAGGCCCAGCTTGGCGTCATCCCACATTGCGGCCACCTCGAAGCGGGAGAAGTCCTTGCCGAGGAGATAGAGAAACTTGATTTTCTTCTTGCGCGCGAACTGCGCCTCGACCGCGGGGATGATGACGGACTCGTAGTCGTTCGCCGTGACGGTGCCTTTCGCGCTGAAGCCGAGCACGTCGTCAGGCAGGCCGGGCATGGTCTCGATCATGGCCGCATTATGCGCCCGCGTGCTCCAGCTGCTTCACGAGCAAACTACTATGTACGATACCGTACTGACGGGATCCCTGCCGCTGGACAGACTGCAAGCATTTGGTGGGGGTCGTCATGCGGATGCAACTTCTCCGGCGTCGGGCGCTCGTCTTTGTGGCGGGTGTCGCAGTGTTGGCATTTGGCGGCTGGGCGAGCGCGGATCCGCCGTCGCGCGTCGCGCGCCTGGGCTACACGACCGGAGCGGTCGGTTTCTCGCCCGCCGGTGAGGACGATTGGACCGAGGCGAGCATAAATCGGCCGCTGACCACCGGCGACCGACTTTGGACGGAGACGCGTGCGCGAGCCGAAATCCAGCTCGGCGGCGCGCTGATTCACGTCGACGACGCTACCGGCATTTCGGTTCTCAACCTCGACGACCGTATCGCCCAGCTTGAACTGACGCAGGGCGTATTGAACGTGCGCGTGCGTTTCCTCGAGCCCGGCCAGCTGTTCGAGGTCGACACGCCGAATCTCGCCTTTACGCTCGAGCAGCCCGGCGAATTCAGGATTGAGGTTGATCCGCAGGGCGATGCCACGACAATCATGGTGCGCGACGGCCGGGGCGAGGTATACGGCGAAGACGCCGCGTATTCAATCGATTCGCGCCAGGCGTATCGCTTCACGGGAACCGGCCTGCGCGAGTACCAGTACGTGGCCGCGTCGCGCCCGGACGACTTCGACCGTTGGTCGGGCGAGCGCAACCGCCGCTACGACGACTCGGCCTCCGCCCGCTACGTCTCGCGCGACGTGGTTGGCTATCAGGACCTCGATGCGAACGGCAGCTGGCGCGTCGATCCGACCTACGGCAACGTCTGGTTCCCGCATCACGTTCCCGCCGGCTGGGCGCCTTATCGCGACGGACATTGGGCATGGGTCGACCCCTGGGGCTGGACCTGGGTGGATGACGCGCCCTGGGGCTTCGCGGTGTCCCATTACGGCCGCTGGGCGAATCTGCATGGCACCTGGGGTTGGGTGCCGGGTCCCGTGCGCAGCCGGGCCTACTACGCCCCTGCATTGGTGGTGTTCGTGGGCGGGGCCAACTTCCAGATTTCGATCTCCAGCGGCAGCGTCGGCGGCGTCGCGTGGTTCCCGCTTGGGCCGCGCGAGGTCTATCGGCCGTCCTATCAGGTGAGCCGCGGCTATTTTCGGAACATCAACCGCAGCAACACGGTCATCAACAACACGGTCATCAACAAGTACTACGACAACCGGAACGTGACCCACGCCGAGTATGCCAACCGGCGAGTGCCGGGCGCCGTCGTCGCCGTGCCGAGGACCGCGTTCGAGCGGTCGCAGCCGGTGTCCAAGGCGGCGGTCCGGGTACGGCCGGAAACGATCGTGGGCCGGCCGGTGGAGGCCGCGCCGACTGTCGCTCCGACGGACAGAAGCGTGCGCGGCGCCGCCGGCCAACGCGACAAGCCGCCTGCACGTGTGTTCAAGCGCCCGGTGGTCGCCCGTACTGCGCCGCCCGCGGCGCGCGCCGGTTTCGCCGTGCAACAGCAGCACCTGAATGCGAGGCCGGGCAAACCGCTCGACGATGCCGTGCGCAAGCGGTTGAAACCTGCGGCGGCCGCACCGGCGCCCGTCGTCAAGGTGGTCCCGCAGAGGAAAAAAGCGCCGCCGACCACGCGCCCGCCGGTTGCCGCGCCCAAACCGAAACCATCGCAAGCCCGGCCGGCGCCCAAGGCGGAGCCGCCTGCAAGGGGAGAAAAGCGTGCACGCCCCGCTGCGCCGGCGCAACGGCGGGCGGAGCCCAAGGGGGCGGCGGCACCAAAAGTTGCTCCGGCCGCGCCTGCCGCAAAGCAGGCCGAACCGCGTCCGCCTGTTGCCACGCCCAAACCGAAACCATCGCAAGCCCAGCCGGCGCCCAAGGCGGAGCCGCGTGCGAGGGGGGAACAGCGCGCACGACCCGTCGCACCACCGCAACGAGCGGCGCAGCCTCGGGCGGCCCCGGCGCCGAAAGCCGCTCCATCGGCTCCTGCCGCAAAGCAGGGCGAACGGCGCCGGCCTGATGCCACGCCCAAACCTCAACCATCGGAAACGCAACCGGCGCCCGAGGACAAACCGCGCGGCCGGAAGGCCAAGCCTGCCGCTGGCGAGCCGGATGAAAAGAAAAAGGACAGCGAAGAACGCAAGCGTGAAGAGGAAAGGCTCAAGCAACAGAAAGAATGATCCGTTGCCGCCTGCCGCGGCGGTCGTGTCGCCTCGGGCAGCGGCACTGGCTATCTCCGGTCGCGCCGGTCCTGATTCCGGTCTTCGCCGCGGCGGTCCTGCTTCTGGTCTGCGCCGCGCCGGTTATCGCGGCCCTTGAACCGGGTCTCTTTCGGGTAGTGACTCTTGGGAAGATCCGTCCAGGGGCCCGATCTCGATTGTGAATAGCGCCAGCGGCTGTTGTCGTAGTAATAGTAATAGCCACGCTGATAGTAATAAGGCTCCACGCCCAATTCCACGACCGCCGGCAGCGCCGGTGCGAGAACCATTCCCGGGCCGTGGCGCGCGGGCACCACGACGCAGGCGCTCAGCACGAGCGCCGCAAGCGGCGCGACAACAAGCTTTCGAATCATTTCCGTTCTCCTTGATAGGCCGCGGGCGTCACGCCGGCTCGGTCAGGCCGAATACCACAGCACGGCGACAAAGTGGCACGCTGTTCCCGCGACCACGAACAGGTGCCACACGAAGTGGAAGTATTTGATCCGCTCGGCCAGGTAGAACGCCGCGCCGGCGGTGTAGGCGATTCCGCCCGCGAGCAGCCAGGCCAGGCCCCACTTCGGCACCAGGTGCCAGGCCGGGTCGATCGCGATCAGGATCAGCCAGCCCATCGCGACGTAGACCAGGGTCGAGAGGCCGTTGTAGCGCACCCCGCCGATGGCTTTCAGCAGCATGCCGACGGCCGCGATGCCCCACACCAGCCCGAACAGGGTCCAGCCCCAGGGTCCGCGCAGCACGCCGAGCGTGAACGGGGTGTAGGTGCCGGCGATCAGCAAATAGATCGCCGAGTGGTCGAGGACCTGCAGCACGCGCTTGGCGCGCGGAGCGGTCACGGCGTGATACAGCGTCGAGCTCAGGTAGAGCAGCACCACAGTGGCGGCGAACACGCTCGAGCCCACGATCCCGGCCGTGGTGCCGCGCTGCTGCGCCACGATGACGAGAACGGGGAACGCGGCCACCCCCGCCAGCAGGCCGAGCCCGTGGCTGACGCTGTTCGCGATCTCTTCGCCGAGCGACTGGGGGCGCTCCTGGAGCGCGACGACGGCTGACATTTGCCTTTCTTGTACTCGATCCGGCACTGCCGGACTGTACGCTGGCAGACATAGCGCGCGACCCGGGTCGTGGTTTTGTTGATTCGCATCAGAGTCGCCGCGCGGCGGCGAAACTAGAATCGGCCGCATGGAGCTCGTCTGTCCGGCCGGCAGCCTGCCGGCGCTAAAAGCCGCGATCGACAACGGCGCCGACTGGGTCTACCTGGGGCTGCGCGACAACACCAACGCGCGCAATTTCGCCGGGCTGAATTTCGACGGCGAGGCGCTGGCGCAGGGGCTGGCCTACGCGCACGCGCGCAAGCGCCGCGTGGTGCTGGCGGTCAACACCTACCCGCAGCCGGCGACCTGGCGGCGCTGGACCGCGGCGCTCGCTGGCGCGGTGGAGGCGGGAGTCGACGCGGTGATCGCCGCCGACCCCGGGCTGATGCGACACGCCGCGCGCCACTATCCGCTGCTCGAGCTGCACCTGTCGGTGCAGAGCTCGGCCACCAGCCACGAGGCGATCGCGTTCTACCACGAGCACTTCGGCGTCAGGCGCGCGGTGCTGCCGCGCGTGCTGTCGCTCGCCCAGGTCGAGCACGTGGTAAAGAACACGCCGGTCGAGATCGAGGTGTTCGGCTTCGGCGGGCTGTGCGTGATGGTCGAGGGGCGCTGCGCGCTGTCGGCCTACGCCTGCGGCGATTCACCCAACACCATGGGCGCGTGCTCGCCCGGTCACGCGGTGCGCTGGCAGGACACGCCCGCCGGCCTGGAGTCGCGCCTGAACGGGATCCTGATCGACCGCTACGCCAAGGGCGAGCGCGCGGCCTACCCGACGCTGTGCAAGGGCCGCTTCGCCGCGGGCGGCGCGACCTACTACGCGATCGAGGAGCCCGCCAGCCTCAACACGCTCGAGATGCTGCCGCAGTTCCTCGCCATGGGAGTGCGCGCGGTGAAGATCGAGGGCCGCCAGCGGAGCCCCGCCTACGTGGCGCAGGTGACCCGGGTCTGGCGCGAGGCGATCGACGCCGCCGGGCGCGAAGGCGAGCGCTTCGCGCCGCGCCGCGAGTGGATGGCCGCGCTGGACCGCCACGCCGAGGGCAGCCAGCACACGCTGGGCGCTTTTTCCAGGCCGTGGAAATGAGATGAAGATTTCGCTCGGACCGATCCTCTATTACTGGCCGCGCACGCGCGTGCTCGAGTTCTACGCCGAGGTCGCCGAGTCGCCGGCCGACATCGTGTACCTGGGCGAAGTGGTGTGTTCGCGCCGGCACGAGCTTTCGTTCGAGGACTGGCTCGAGGTCGCGCAGCTGCTCGCCGCGCACGGCAAGCAGGTGGTGCTCTCGGCGCAGGCGCTGACCGAGTCGGCGGGCGACCTGAAGCTGGTGCGGCGCGTGGTCGAGAACGGCTGCTTCCGCGTCGAGGCGAACGATATGGGCGCGGTGCGCATGCTGCAGGGGCGTGGCGATTGGGTCGCCGGGCCGCACCTCAACGTCTACAACCCGCAGAGCCTCGAATTGATGGCCGAGCTCGGCGCTACGCGCTGGGTGGCGCCGATCGAGGTCACGCGCGAGCTGTTCGCGGCCGTCGCGCAGGCGCGCCCGGCCGGGGTCGAAACGGAGCTGTTCGCCTGGGGTCGCCTTCCGCTCGCGTTCTCGGCGCGCTGCTTCACCGCGCGGCGCTTCAACCTGCAAAAGGAAAGCTGCGCCTACCGCTGCTCGGAATTTCCGGACGGCATGCCGCTCGACACGCGCGAGGGCGAGCCGTTCCTGGCGCTGAACGGGGTGCAGACCCAGTCGGCGCGGATCTACAACCTGATGGGGGAAGCGGCGACGCTCGGGGAGGGCGGCGTCGATGTGGTGCGGGTCAGCCCGCAGGCGGAGGGCACCGTCGAGGCGTTGCGCGCGTGGCGCGCAGCGTTCGACGGTGCCCGCACGCCGGCGCTCGAGCCGGGCAAGTACTGCGACGGCTTCTGGCACGGCCGCCCCGGACTCGAGCAGGGCTTCCTCGAGGCGCAGCGCGACGCCGCATGAGGCTGCCGCTGCCCGAGCTTCCGCCCGCGCTCGCGCTGTGCGCTGCGCTCAACCTCGCGCTGCGCAGCGGGCTCATCTCGCGCAGCGCGCTCGAGACCGCCGCCGGCAAGCGGGTGCGCATCGAGTTCGAGTCGCCCCGCATCGGGGTCACGGTCTGTCTCAATGGAAAAAACTTCCTGCCCGCGCGCGGGACGCCCGACGTCACGATCCGCGCCAGGCCGCGCGACTACCTCTCGCTTGCGCTGCGGCGCGAGGACCCCGACACGCTGTTCTTCACCCGCCGCCTGGTCATGGAAGGCGACACCGACCTCGGCCTCACCGTGAAGAACGCGCTCGACGCGGTCGACTGGGACGCGCTGCCCGCGCCGCTAGCGCGGCTCTCGGCGCGCCTCGCGCGGCGCTAGTCGCGCGGCACCTGCGGGTTCGCGCCCAGGTCCTTGAGCGTGACCTTGCCCAGCACGGAGGCGGCGGCGTCGTCGGAGCGCTTGAGCAGGCGCTCGACCGGTTCGGAGCCGGGCAGCGCGGCGACGCCGAGGTAGCGGTCCTCGCCCGCGGCGCGCACGGCGTCGAGCAGTTCTTTCGCGTTCACGCCGGAGAGGTCGCGCGCCGGCAGCCAGGCGGGCGGCTCGTCGCTGGTGCTGGCGAGGATGCCGCGCGTGCGCAGCGCGCCGAGCACCGCGTCGACCGCGCGCACCGGCATGCGCAGGGTATGCGCCAGCGCGTCGGTGCTCCAGGGCGCGCCGCCCTCGAGGTGGTGGCGCGCGATCATGCTCATCATCACCAGCGCGAGCCGCTCGCGCATGCGGTTCGACAGCCGCGGCTCGCCGCTCCTGGCCACCAGGTGCTCGGGGTGCTGGATGTAGAACGAGACCGCCGCGCCGAACAGCAGGATCAGCCAGCTCAGGTACAGCCAGAGCATGAACAGGATCAGGATCGCGAAGCTGGAGTAGATCGCGGCGTAGCGGGTCGAGGAGGCGGCGAACAGGGCGAAGGCCCAGCCGGCGGACTGCCACAGGATGCCGCCCACCACGCCGCCGATCAGCGCCGGCCCGAGCCGCACTCGGGTGTTGGGCATGAAGGTGTAGACGAAGGTGAAGGCTCCGATCACCAGCACGTACGGCAGCAGATGCCCGACCTGAAGCGCGAGCCAGCCGATCGCCTGCACCCGCATCGCCTCGCGCACCACGCCCGAGCTCGCCGCGGTGGCGGTAATGCCCATGGCGGAGAACACCAGCAGCGGGCCGACCAGCAGCGCGGAGAGGTAGCGGCTGAAGCGCTCGCCGATGCCGCGCGCGCGGCCCACGTGCCAGATGTAGTTGAACGCTTCCTCGATCTTCTGCACCAGCGAGACCGCGGTGTACAGCAGCAGCGCGAGGCCGACCGAACCGAGCACGCCGACGTTGATGTTCTCGATGAACTGGATGACTCGCTCGGTGATCTCGACGCCTTTCTCGCCCAGCGGCGCGAGGAAAGTGAGCAGCATGGGGCGGATCTGGTTGTAGACGCCGAAGGCCTTCAGCACCGAGAAGCTGAGCGCGAGCAGCGGCACCAGCGACAGCAGCGTGGTGTAGACCAGGCCCATCGCGCGCAGCGTGAGCTGGCCCTGCGCCAGGTCGCGCACCAGCACGACCAGCAGGCGCGTGGAGCGCACCATCCAGACCTGCACGCGCGGCCGGCCCTCGGTCGGCCGGCTCCAGATCATTTCGTCGATCGACTTGAACAGCGCCGCCGGGTAGCGTTTCATACCCCGCATTGTAGCCGCGTCAAGAAGTGCTCAGCCCTGCTTGAGCTTCCGGATCAACGGCGCTTCGGCGCCGGCGAACGACGGCGCGATTGCGGCGCCGGTAATCGATACGGCGATCAAATTGCGTTTCATGACTTCCCTGTTGCTTGATCGAACGCGCACAGCCGCAGCGATGCACGGATACGGAAGCGTATCTGCGCTCGAATTTGCCCGATTAGCTTCGGAATTTTCTTACGCGCTATAATCGAGCGGTCATTCGGCAGCGCGCCGCGGCGAGGAGCAAGACCGATGCGGCTATCCCTCAGATTCATCGTCCCTCTCGGCATCGCGCTGGCGGCGATCGCATACGCGGTGGTCCCGCTGGTGGACCGCCTGACCCTGAAGTGGTTCGTGCAGGACCTCGAGCGGCGCGCCGAGCTGGTCGCGAACGCGATGCAGGAGCCGTTCGCCGACCTGCTGCACGAGCGGTCGCGCCTCAAGTTGTCGCGCTACTTCGAGCGCGTGATCCGCGACGAGCGGGTGTTCGCGATCGGCTTCTGCCAGGCCGACGGCAAGATGCTGTACGCCACGCGCGCCTTCCCGCCGCAGGTGAAGTGCGACCCGGGCACGCTCGCCGCCGACCGCGACCGCGTGCTGCAGCTGAAGGACGGCCCGCTGCACGTCTCGGTCAACCCGATCGACGAGAACGGCAACCGGCTCGGCCAGCTGGTGATCGTGCAGGACATGAGCTTCGTGCAGCGGCGCAGCGAGGACACCAAGAAGTACATCTTCTATTTGTTCGCGGCGATCGCGGCGGTGGTGGCGCTGATCACGGTGGTGATCGCGGAGATCAGCTGGCGCGGCTGGGTGGCGGGAATCAAGGCGCTGATATCGGGCGAGGCGCTGCTGCGCTCGCCCGAGCAGGTGAACGTCTCGGTGCCCGAGCTGCAGCCGATCGCCAAGGACCTGCAGGCACTGGTGCACGACCTGGAGTCTGAGCGCCTCGGACGCGACGAGAGCCAGACCACCTGGGGCCCCGAGGCGCTGCGCCGCATCCTGCGCGAGGACTTGAAGGGCGACGAGGTGCTGATCGTCTCCAACCGCGAGCCCTACATCCACGAGCGGCACGACAACGTGATCGAGATCCGCCGCCCGGCGAGCGGGCTGGTGACCGCGCTCGAACCGGTGATGCGCGCCTGCTCGGGCACCTGGATCGCGCACGGCGCGGGCAGCGCCGACCGCGAATCGGTCGATCGCTTCGACCGCGTCATGGTGCCGCCCGACAAGCCGGCCTACCGCATCCGCCGCGTCTGGCTGACCAAGGAGGAGGAGCAGGGCTACTACCTCGGCTTCGCCAACGAGGGGCTGTGGCCGCTGTGCCACATCGCGCACACGCGGCCGGTTTTCCGCGCCGAGGACTGGGAGTACTACAAGACGGTCAACCAGCGCTTCGCCGAGGTGGTGGTGGCCGAGGCGCGCACCGAGGACCCGATCGTGCTGGTGCAGGACTATCACTTCGCGCTGCTGCCGCGCATGGTGCGCGAACGCCTGCCGCGCGCCACCATCATCACCTTCTGGCACATTCCCTGGCCCAACCCCGAGGCGTTCGGCATCCTGCCCTGGCGCGAGGAAGTGCTCGAGGGGATGCTCGGCTCGTCGATCCTCGGCTTCCACACCCAGATCCACTGCAACAACTTCTTCGACACGGTCGACCGCTTCCTCGAGGCGCGGGTCGACCGCGAGACCTTCACCATCTCCTACGGCGGCGAGCAGACCGAGGTGCGGCGCTACCCGATCTCGATCGAGTGGCCGCCGTCGGCGCTCGTGCACCAGAAGCCGGTCGAGGAGTGCCGCAGGGTGGTGCGCGAGCGCCTGGGAATGGCGCCCGACTTGCGCTGCGGCATCGGCATCGACCGGCTCGACTACACCAAGGGCATCCTGGAGCGCTTCATGGCGGTCGAGCGCCTGTTCGAGCTCGAGCCGCACTGGATCGGGCGCTTCGCCTTCGTCCAGGTGGCGGCGCCGTCGCGCTCGTCGATAGACGAGTACCAGAATTTCGAGGCGCGCGTGCGCGCGCAGGCCGACAAGATCAACGAGCGCTACGGCCGGCCCGGCTACCAGCCGATCGTGCTCAAGATCGAGCACCACACCGCCGAGCAAGTGTTCGAGCTGTACCGCGCGTCAGATCTTTGCTACGTTTCGAGCCTGCACGACGGCATGAATCTGGTCGCCAAGGAATTCGTCGCGGCGCGCGACGACGACCGCGGCGTGCTGATCCTGTCGCAGTTCACCGGCGCCTCGCGCGAGCTGCACGAGGCGCTGATCGTCAACCCGTACGACATTGAGCAGAGCGCCGCCGCGATGCACATCGCGCTTACTATGCAGCCCGAGGAGCAGGGCGCGCGCATGCGCGCCATGAGGAGCCTGGTGGCCGAATTCAACGTCTACCGCTGGGCCGGCCGCATGCTGCTCGACGCGGCGCGCATGCGCCATCGCCGCCGGGTGCTCTCGCGAGGGCGGCGCGCACCGCGGCTCACGGCCGCAGGATGAGCGGCGCGTCGCTGCCGCCGCCCACGGCCGACTGGGCTTTATTCCTCGACGTCGACGGCACGCTGCTCGAGCACGCCGAGACCCCCGACGCGGTGCGGGTGGACGGCGCGATGCGCGCCCTGCTGGCCGAGCTGCAGGCCGGCGCGGACGGGGCGCTGGCGCTGATCAGCGGGCGCTCGGTCGCGGACCTGGACGGCCTGTTCGCGCCCCTCAAGCTGCCCGCGGCGGGACAGCACGGCGCCGAGCGGCGCGATGGCGCGGGGCGCATGCACCGGCACGACTTTCCCGAGGCGCCGGTGCGGCAAGCCGCAAAGCGCCTGGCCGCCTTCGCCGGCGCGCACCCGGGCCTGCTGCTGGAGGACAAGGGGCATAGCCTGGCACTGCATTTCCGGCTTGCGCCGCAGCTCGAGGGCGAGGCGCGCGCGCTGGTGGACCAGGTGCTGGCGGAACTGGGCGAGGGCTTCGAGCTGCAGCGCGGCAAGATGGTGCTCGAGTTGAGGCCGGGCGGGCGCGACAAGGGCAGCGCGATCGCCGAATTCATGGCCGAGGCGCCGTTTCGCGGCCGCACGCCGGTGTTCATCGGCGACGACCTGACCGACGAGTTCGGCTTCGGCGTGGTCAACCGCATGGGCGGCGTGTCGATCAAGGTTGGCGAGGGCCCCTCGCAGGCGCGCTGGCGCATCGCCGACGCGCAGGAAGTGCGCGCCTGGCTGGGCGAGTGGGCCGCGCGCCAGGCGCGGCAGAGGGCGTGATGTCGCAGTCGCTCGAGCTCGCGCTGATCGGCAACGGCAACATCTCCGCGCTGATCGACGCCCGCGGCGAGCTGTGCTGGGCCTGCATGCCGCGCATCGACGGCGACCCGGTGTTCTGCTCGCTGCTGCGCGAGCGCGGCGGCGACGAGGACGAATTCGGCTTCTTCGCCGTCGAGCTGGCCGATTTCTCGCACTGCGAGCAGCAATATCAGCCCAACACCGCGATCGTCGTCACGCGCCTCTACGACCGGCACGGCGGCGAAGTCGAGCTCGTCGACCTGGCGCCGCGCTTCCGCCAGCACGGGCGGCTGTTCTGCCCCATGACCCTGGTGCGCCAGCTGCGCCCGGTCGCCGGCAGCCCGCGCGTGCGGGTGCGGCTGCGGCCGGCCTCGGACTACGGCGAGTTGCGCCCGACCGTGACCTACGGCAGCAACCACGTGCGCTACGTCGGCGCCGAGTTCGTGATGCGCGTCACCACCGACTGCTCGATCTCGGCCCTGGTCGACGAGGTGCCGTTCGTGCTGCAGCGGCCGCTGTCGTTCGTGCTGAGCGTGGACGAGACCCTGCAGGGCGCGGTGGCCGAGGTGGCGCGGCGCTTCTACGAGGAAACGGCCGACTACTGGGTCGACTGGGTGCGCGACCTGTCGATCCCGTTCGAGTGGCAGGACGAGATCATCCGCGCCGCGCTCACCCTCAAGCTCTCGTCGGTCGACGACACCGGCGCGATCGTCGCCGCCATGACCAGCTCGATTCCGGAGGCCGCCGGCAGCGGGCGCAACTGGGACTACCGCTACTGCTGGCTGCGCGACGCCTACTTCACGGTCAACGCGCTCAACCGGCTCAACGCGACGCGCACCATGGAGCGCTACCTCGGCTACATCATCAACGTCGCGGCGGGCGCCGACGGCGCGCGCCTGCAGCCTGTGTACCGCGTCAACGGCATGGCCGAGATCGACGAGTTCGAGGTGCCGGCGCTGCCGGGCTACCGCGGCATGGGCCCGGTGCGCATCGGCAACCAGGCCTACCGCCAGGTGCAGAACGACGTCTACGGCTCGGCGGTGCTGGCCTCGATGCACGTGTTCTTCGACCGCCGGGTGATGCGCCAGGGCAATCGAGCGCTGTTCACGCAGCTCGAGGTGCTCGGCGACCGCGCGGCGGAAGCTTGGGCGACGCCGGATGCGGGGCTGTGGGAGCTGCGCGGCAGCGAGCACGTGCACACCTTCTCGAGCATCATGTGCTGGGTCGCCTGCGACCGGCTGGCCAAGATCGCGCAGCGCCTGGGGCTGGACGAGCGCGCGCATCACTGGCGCGAGCGCGCCGACCGCATCCACCACGGCATCTGCGAGCAGGCCTGGAACGTCAAGCGCAGGAGCTTCGTCGGCGCCTTCGGCGGCGACGGCCTGGACGCCAGCCTGCTGCTGCTGGCGGAGCTCGGCTTCCTGCGCGCCGACGATCCGCGTTTTCTCGCCACCGTGTCGGCGGTCGAGCGCGAGCTGCGGCGCGGCGACTTCGTGTTCCGCTACTCCGAGCCGGACGACTTCGGCGCGCCCGAGAACGCGTTCGTGGTGTGCAGCTTCTGGTTCGTCGACGCGCTTGCGGCGCTCGGCCGGCGCGAGGAGGCGCGGGCGCTGTTCGAGAACCTGCTCGGCTGCCGCAACCGCCACGGCCTGCTGGCCGAGCACGTCGACCCGGCAACGCGCGAGCTGTGGGGCAATTTCCCCCAGACCTACAGCATGGTGGGCATGATCAACTCCGCCACGCGCCTGAGCCTGCCCTGGGACCAGGCGTTCTGAAGCCCTATGCCGCGTCGAGCGGCTTGAGCTCGGCCTCGAGCGGCGGGGGCAGCGCCACGCTGCGGCGCGCCGCGGGCGCGCCCATGATATCGGCGACCTGCTCGAGCGCGCCGATAACGGCGGCCTGGCGCGCGGCGTCCACCTTCGCGAAGCCGGAAACGAAGCGCTCGTGCAGGAACGGCGGCGCGCCGTCGAGCATGCGCGCGCCCTGCTCGGTGAGGCGCGAGTGCACCACGCGCCGGTCCTCGACGTTGCGGTAGCGCACCACCAGGCCGCGCGCCTCGAGCTTGTCGAGGATGGTGGTGACGGTGGCGGGGCTCAGGCTCGCCGCCGCGGAGAGCTTGCCGGTGGTGACTTCGCCCAGCATGCGGATCGCGCGCAGCACCACCAGCTGCGGCAGCGTGATGCCGAGCGCGCGCTCGAGCTCTTTGGAGTGGCTGTCTACCGCGTGTACGATGCGCCGTATCGCCGACAGCACCCGGGTTTCGGATTCGTTCATGGCGTTAGTTTGACATCAAATTATATGTCCTGTAAACTTATGACTCGAAAATAAAATACAAGTCATTGAATTTATGTGTGGAATTTCAGGCGCAGTGACCTTCGACGGGATGCCGGCCTCGCTTTCGGCGCTGCAGAGCATGAACGACTCGATGGCGCCGCGCGGCCCGGACGGCGAGGGCGTGGTCGCGCGCGGGCGGGTCGCGCTCGGTCACCGGCGGCTCAAGATCATCGACCTGTCGGAACGGGCGGCGCAGCCGATGAGCGATCCGGTGCTCGGCCTGACGCTGGTGTTCAACGGCTGCATCTACAACTACCGCGAGCTGCGGCGCGAGCTCGAGGCGATGGGCTACCGCTTCTTTTCGGAGGGCGACACCGAGGTGGTGCTCAAGGCCTGGCACGCCTGGGGCGCGGGCGCGCCGGAGCGGCTGCAGGGCATGTTCGCCTTCGCGCTGCACGAGCGCGACAGCGGGCGCGTGATCCTGGCGCGCGACCGGCTCGGGATCAAGCCGCTGTACTACGCCGAGAAGCCGCGTGAGCTGCGCTTCGCCTCGAGCCTGCCGGCGCTGCTCGCCGCGGGCGGGCTGGATACCTCGATCGACCCGGTCGCGCTCAACTACTATCTGTCGTTCCACGCCGTGGTTCCCGCGCCGTACACGATCCTCAAGGGCGTGCGCAAGCTTCCGCCCGCGACGCTGCGCGTGATCGAGCCCGACGGGCGCGCCGCGGATCGCGAATACTGGTCGCTGTCTTTCGCGCGCGGCACCGAGGACCAGCTCAGGAGCAGCGCCGAGTGGCGCGAGCAGCTCGCGGCGGCGCTGCGGCGCGCGGTCGAGCGGCGCATGGTGGCCGACGTGCCGGTCGGCGTGCTGCTCTCGGGCGGGGTCGATTCGAGCCTGATCGTCGGCCTGCTGACCGAGGCCGGACAGGTCGGGCTGAACACCTTCTCGATCGGCTTCGAGGCCGCCAACGACGAGTCGGGCGACGAGTTCGTTTACTCGGACCTGGTGGCCGAGCGCTTCGAGACCGAGCACCACAAGATCTTCATCGAGTCGGCGCGCCTGCTCGACGCGCTGCCGGGCACGATCGCGGCGATGTCCGAGCCGATGGTGTCGTACGACAACGTGGGCTTCTACCTGCTCTCGCAGGAGGTCGCAAAGCACGTCAAGGTGGTGCAGAGCGGACAGGGCGCGGACGAGGTGTTCGGCGGTTACCACTGGTATCCGAAGCTGGTCGGCTCGGGCGACCCCGCGGGCGACTACGCTCGCGCCTTCATGGACCGCGACTACGCGCGTTATTGCGAGCAGGTGTCGGCCGAGTACGTCGGCAACGACCACGCGCGCGAACTGGTCGAGGCGCGCATGGCGCAGGACGGCGCGACCGACCCGGTCGACCGCGCGCTGCGCCTGGACACGACCGTGATGCTGATCGACGACCCGGTCAAGCGGGTCGACAACATGACCATGGCCGCGGGCCTGGAGGCGCGCGTGCCGTTCCTGGATCACGAGCTGGTCGAGCTCGCGGCGCGCATTCCGCCCGATCAGAAGCTGCGCGACGGCGGCAAGGGCATCCTGAAGGACGTCGCGCGCCAGGTGATTCCGAGCCAGGTCATCGACCGGCCCAAGGGCTACTTCCCGGTGCCAGCGCTCAAGTATCTCGACGGGCCGTTCCTCGGGCTCGCGCGCGACGCGCTGGGTTCGCGCGCGGCGAAGGAGCGCGGCATCTTCCGCCGCGGCTACCTCGACGCGCTGTTCGCCGACCCGAAGGGGCACATCACGCCGCTGCGCGGCTCCGAGCTGTGGCAGGCGGCATTGCTGGAACTTTGGCTGCAAGCGCAAGGAGCCTGACATGGCCACCCGGACCCAATCCGCGACGCGCGCCCGCAAGAGCCGGAGCAAGGGCGCCTATGCGCACCGCATCCAGCGCCTGCACCGCGACGCGCCCGGGCAGCTGCCGCAGCACAACGCGACGCTCGACTGCGGCTGGGGCAGGCTGCTGTTCGGCCAGACCTTCGACGACCCGGCCAAGCTCGCCGCGGCGCTGCTGGAGGAGGACCTCGAGCGGCGCGACATCGCGGCCTACGTGCGCGACCCGCACGTGGTGCTGGCGGCCGCGCCGCAGGAGCTGTTCCTCGACCCCTCGCATACCTACCGCCTCGACCTGAGCACCTACCGTGCCTCGTCGCGCCGGCCGCGCGGCTTCGTGGTGCGCTGGCTGACCAGCGCGGCGGACGCCGAAGCGGTGAACCGCATTTATCTCTCGC
Organism: uncultured beta proteobacterium; assembly: GCA_963811085.1. Taxonomy (GTDB): domain Bacteria; phylum Pseudomonadota; class Gammaproteobacteria; order Burkholderiales; family SG8-39; genus DAHVFK01. The sequence goes on from CAWEPV010000011.1 coordinate 152,906, forward strand.
GCAAGATGGTGCCGGTGCGCCCGGACCTGCTGCTCGACAAGCGCGACAGCCGCACCATCGTCTACCTGGTGGCGGAGGACGAGAAGACCGGCGAGGTGATCGGCACGGTGACCGGGGTCGACCACCGGCGCGCCTTCGGCGACCCTGAGGGCGGCGCCTCGCTGTGGTGCCTCGCGGTGCACCCGCAGGCGGTGCATTCCGCGGTGGGCGAGACGCTGGTGCGTCGGCTGGCGGAGTATTTCCAGGCGCGCGGCGCGGCGCACATGGACCTCTCGGTGATGCACGACAACCGGCAGGCGATCGAGCTGTACGAGAAGCTCGGCTTCGTGCGCGTGCCCGAGTTCAGCGTCAAGCACAAGAACCCGATCAACGAGAAGCTGTTCGTCGGTGCGCCGCCCGAATCGCAGCTCAATCCCTATGCCCGCATCATCGTCGACGAGGCGCGCCGGCGCGGCATCGCGGTCGAGGTGATCGACGCCGAGGGCGGGTTCTTCCGCCTTACCTCGGGCGGACGCACGGTGCGCTGCCGCGAAAGCCTGTCGGAGCTCACCAGCGGGGTCGCGGTCAGCATCTGCGACGACAAGGCGGTGACTCGCCGCATGGTGCAGCGCGCCGGGGTGCGGGTGCCCGAGCAGATCGAGTTCGGTTCGCGCGAGCAGCTGGCCGAGTTCCTCACCCGCCACCGCCAGGTGGTGGTCAAGCCGGCGCGCGGCGAGCAGGGCCGCGGCGTCTCGGTCGGGCTGGAGGACCTCGAGCAGGCGATGGCCGCGGTGGAGCAGGCGCGGGAGAGCTCGACGCGCGTGCTCATCGAGCAGTGCGTGCAGGGCGAGGACCTGCGCCTGGTGGTGATCGACTTCAAGCTCGTGGCCGCGGCGCTGCGCCGGCCGGCACGCGTCATCGGCGACGGCCGCAGCAGCGTGCGCGAGCTGATCGCGTCGCAGAGCCGGCGCCGCTCGGCGGCCACCGGCGGCGAGTCGAAGATCCCGCTCGACGCCGAGACCGCGCGCTGCGTGGCGCGCGCCGGCTACGCGCTCGACGACGTGCCGCCGCAGGGCGCCGAGTTCGCGGTGCGCCGCACCGCCAACCTGCACACCGGGGGCACGATTCACGACGTCACCGACGAGGTGCATCCGACGCTGGTCTCGGCCGCGGTCAAGGCCGCGCGCGCGATCGACATTCCGGTCACCGGGATCGACTTCATCGTGCGCTCGCCGCGCGCGGCGCATTATGCTTTCATCGAGGCCAACGAGCGGCCCGGCCTGGCCAACCACGAGCCGCAGCCGACCGCCGAACGCTTCATCGACCTGCTGTTCCCGCTCTCGCTGCCGGCCGCCGCGCGCCAGGCGAGCGCCTGAAAGGAGCTACCGCGCACATGGCACGCCTCAGCATTGACGTCGACTACCTGGCCCAGATCCTGCGCCGCCTGCTCGACACGCCGAGCCCCTCGGGCTACACCGACGCGGTCGCGCGCCTCGCCTGCGAGGAGCTCGCCAGGCTGGGCGTCGAGTACGAGATGACGCGCCGCGGTGCGATCCGCGCGCGGCTGCCCGGGCAGGAATCGAAGCCGGCGCGCGCACTTATCGCGCACCTCGACACGCTCGGCGCGCAGGTCAAGAGCCTGAAGCCGGACGGCCGCCTCGAGCTGGCGCCGATCGGGCACTGGTCGTCGCGCTTCGCCGAAGGCGCGCGCTGCACCCTGTTTACCGACGCGGGCGCCTATCGCGGCACCATCCTGCCGCTCAAGGCCTCGGGCCACGTCTACAACGAGCAGGTCGACACCCAGCCGACGGACTGGGAGCACGTCGAGCTGCGCGTCGACGCGCTCGGGCGCCACGTTGGCGACCTGATGCGGCTAGGCGTCGCGGTCGGCGACATCGTCTCGATCGACCCCCAGCCCGAGTTCCTCGAGAACGGCTTCATCGTCAGCCGCCACCTGGACGACAAGGCGGGCTGCGCGGTGATGTTCGCGGCGCTCAAGGCGCTCAAGGCATCGGGCCGGAAGCCGGCGGTGGACACCTTCTTCCTGTTTTCGATCTCCGAGGAGGTCGGCGTGGGCGCCTCGTCCCTGCTGACGCACGACGTCGCTTCCATGATCACGATCGACAACGGCACCTCCGCGCCCGGCCAGAACAGCTCCGAGTTCGGCGTCACGATCGCGATGGCGGACATGACCGGGCCGTTCGACTACCACCTGACGCGCAAGCTGATCCGCCTGTGCCGCGAGAACGACATCACCTACCAGCGCGATCTGTTCCGCTATTACCGTTCGGACTGCGCCTCGGCGATCGAGGCGGGCGACGACGTGCGCACCGCGCTCATCACCTTCGGCCTGGACGCCTCGCACGGCTACGAGCGCATCCACATGCACGCCCTGCGCTCGCTCGCCGAGCTGGTGAGCGCCTACGCCAGCAGCTCGATCGAGATTCCGCGCGACAAGGAGGACACCGGCACGCTGAAGGGCTTCACCGAGCAGCCGCTCGAGGAGGCTTCCGAGACGATGGTGACGCCGGCCGGCCCGCGCCCGCGCCCGCGCGACGCCTGAGCGCCGCGCGATGCGGGGAGAGCGCGAGCTCACGGCGCGCGCGCTGCTGAGCGGGGTGCTGCTCGGCGCGCTGCTCACGCCCTGCAACGTCTACTCCGGGCTCAAGATCGGCTGGTCGTTCAACATGTCGATCGTCGCGCTGCTGCTCAGCCTGGGTGGCTGGCGCATCGCCGAGCGCGCCGCGGGCGCCGTGCGCTGGTCGCAGAAGGAAGGCAATATCGCCCAGACCGCGGCCTCCTCGGCCGCGTCGATCATCTCCGGCGGCCTGGTGGCGCCGATCCCGGCCTATACCCTGATCACCGGCGAACGCCTCGGCGCGCTTGCGATGACGGCCTGGGTGTTCGCGGTCAGCTTCCTCGGCATCTGGGTGGCCTGGGCGCTGCGCCCGTCGCTGATAGAGGATTCGCCGCTGCGATTTCCCGCCGGCGTCGCGACGCTCGAAACCATGCGCGACGTCTTCGGCCGCGGCCGCGAGGCGCTCGCCCGCGTCGCGGTGCTGCTCGGTGCGGCGCTCGCCGCGGGGCTGCTGAAATGGGCCCAGACCTTCGCCCGCATTCTCGGCGAGTGGTCGCCCTCGGCGCTGGCGGCGAAGTACAGCTTCACGCTCTCGCCCTCGCCGCTGCTGATCGGCTTCGGCGCCATCGTCGGCCTGCGCGTGGGCGCGTCGCTGCTGGCCGGCGCGCTGCTCGCCTGGGGCGGCCTCGGCCCGTGGCTGATCGCGAGCGGCCGCGTGAGCGCCGCGGGCGCGGGCGGCTCGCTGTTCGAGCCGCTGGTGGCGTGGCTGTTGTGGCCGGGCGTGAGCCTGATGGTGTGCGCGACGCTCACCGGACTGGCCCTTCGCTTCGCGCCCGGCGCTGCGCGGCGCGACGGAATGCGGCGCGTGCGCCTGCCCAAGGCCTCGGCGCCCGCGCTGCTCGCCTTCGCGCTCGCCTGCGCGCTCACCGTGGCGCTGCAGGTGGAGCTGTTCGGAATTTCGCTGGCGCTGGCGCTGCTCGCGATCCCGCTCGCGCTGCTGCTCGCGGTGGTCGCGGCGCGCGTGGTGGGCGAGACCGGGATTCCGCCCATCGGCGCGATCGGCAAGGTCTCGCAGCTCGGTTTCGGCATCGTCGCGCCGGGCCAGGCGGTGACCAACCTGATGGCGGCCAACGTCGCGGGCGGCGCCGCCGGCCAGTGCGCCGACCTGCTGAACGACTTCAAGGCCGGCCACGGCATCGGCGCCTCGCCCGCGAGGCAGGCGATCGCGCAATGCTTCGGCGTGCTCACCGGCAGCGCGGTAGGAGTCGCGGTCTACCTGGCACTGATCCCCGACCCGTCGTCGATGCTGCTCACCGAGCAGTGGCCGGCGCCCGCGGTCGCGGTGTGGAAGGCGGTGGCCGAGGCGCTGGCGCAGGGCCTGGGCTCGGTGCCCGCGAGCGCGCGCGCCGCGATGCTGGCCGCGGCGGTCGCCGGCGTGATTCTCGGCGCGCTCGAGAGCCGCCCGAGCCCGGCTCGCTGGCTGCCGAGCGCGGCCTCGCTCGGGCTCGCGTTCGTCATCCCGGCCTCGGTCTCGCTCATGATCTTCGCCGGCGCGCTGCTGGCGTGGCTCGTCGCCGCGCTCAAGCCCGCGCTCGCCGAACGCTTCACGCTCGCCGCCGCAGCTGGCATGATCACCGGCGAGAGCCTGGTGGGCGTCGCCGCGGCGATCATGGGCCTGGCCGGCGCCTAGTCAACCTAGAGGAGTGCATCGTTTTGGAACAGATCAACATTCGGTTCACCTTGTTTTCCGCCTTTTACTCGCCGCTCATCTCGACCATGTCGGGCGGGTTCCTCGAGGCGGAGGGCCTCGACCCGCAGTGGTCGGTCTCGCCGCCGGGCATGTCGGCGATCGAGGCGCTCAAGGACGGTTCGGCGCACGTCGCGCAGTCGGCGCTGAGCCAGGGCTTCGGCCCGCTCGACAGGGGCGAGACGCCGCCCGCGGTGCATTTCGCGCAGATCAACGAGATGGACGGTTTTTTCCTCACCGGGCGCGAGGCGGACCCGGATTTCGCGTGGAAGAAGCTCGAAGGCGCCGAGGTGGTGATGTTCAAGGCCGGCCAGCCGCTGGCGATGTTCAAGTACGCCTGCCACAAGGCGGGGATCGACTTCGACAAGATCAAGCCGATCTGCCCCGGCGGCGCGGCGGACATCGACGCGGCGTTCCGCGCCGGGCAGGGACGCTACGTGCAGCAGCAGGGCCCGTTCCCGCAGCAGCTCGCCGCCGACGGCGTCGGGCACATCGTGGCCCAGGTCGGCAGGCAGATCGGGCCGTGCGGGTTTTCCAGCCTCGCGGCGACGCGCGAATGGCTGGCGAGCGACATGGCGCAGGCCTTCATGCGCGCCTACCGCAAGACGCGGCGCTACATGAACGAGACCTCGGCGGCCGAGATCGCGAAGGCGGAGAAGCCGTTCTTCCCCAAGATCGACGAGAAAGTGCTCGCCGACTGCATCGGCACCTACCAGCAGCTCGGCTGCTGGACGCCGCACGTCGAGATCACGCGTGCGGCCTACGAGAAGACGCTCGACGTGTTCGAGTACAACGGCCTGCTCAAGCAGCGCCATCCCTACGAGCAAGGTCTGCGCCGCGCCGCCGACCGGCAAATGACGCGTCCCTCGGCCGCGCCGTATTCGCTGCCGTCGGTCGATCTCGTGCTGCGGCAAGACGCGACGGAGGGTCTCGTCGCGCAGCACGGCCGCGCGGCGGTGACCGACGCGGTCCGCGGCGTGCTCGCGGAGTTGCGCGCTGCCCGCGCCGCCGATCCCGGCGGGCCCGAGGCGATCGCGGCGCGCGCGGCCGAGCGCCTCGAACGGGATTCGCAGCCGTCGCTGCGGCCGGTGTTCAACCTGACCGGCACAGTGCTGCACACCAACCTCGGCCGCGCGCAGCTGCCCGAGGAGGCGATCGACGCGATGTCGCTCGCCGCGCGCAACCCCGTGAGCCTGGAATACGACCTCGAGAGCGGCAAGCGCGGCGAGCGCGACGCACACGTCGAGCAGATTCTGTGCCGCCTGACCGGCGCCCAGGCCGCCACGGTGGTGAACAACAACGCCGCCGCGCTGCTGCTCGTTCTCGCCACCCTGGCGGCGCGGCGCGAAGTCCCCGTCTCGCGCGGCGAGCTGATCGAGATCGGCGGCTCTTTCCGCCTGCCCGAGCTGATGGCGCGCTCGGGCTGCCGCTTGCGCGAAGTCGGCACCACCAACCGCACCCATCTTGCGGACTACGCCGAGGCCGTGGGGGCGAAGACCGGCCTGGTGCTGAAGGCGCACGCGAGCAACTACTCGATCGAGGGGTTCACCGCGGCGGTGGCGGAAGCCGAGCTCGCCGCACTGTGCCGCGAGCGCGCGCTGCCGTTCGTGGTCGACCTCGGCAGCGGCACGCTGGCCGACCTGCGCCGCTTCGGCTTGCCGTACGAGCCCACGGCGCAGGACTCGCTCGCGCAGGGCGCCGACCTGGTCACCTTCAGCGGCGACAAGCTGCTGGGCGGCCCGCAGGCTGGCATCATCGTCGGGCGCGCGGATCTGATCGCGCGCATCCGGCGCAGTCCGCTGCGGCGCGCGCTGCGGGTGGACAAACTGACCCTTGCCGCGCTCGGCGCAGTGCTGCGCCTCTACCTCGACCCCGATCGCCTGGCCGAGCGCGTGCCGACGGTGCGCATGCTGGCGCGGCCGGCGGGCGAGATCCGCGCCATGGCCGGGCGCCTGCGCCCGCTCGTCGCTGCCCGCCTGGCGGGCAAGGCGACGGTCGAGGTCGTCGACTGCGAAAGCCAGGTCGGAAGCGGAGCGCTACCCTCGCAGCGCGTCGCCAGCGCGGGGCTTGCCCTGCGTCCCGGCGGCGCTTCGATCGCCGCCGCGTTACGGCGGCTTCCCGTTCCTGTGCTCGGCCGCATCCACCAGGGCGCGCTCATTCTTGACCTGCGCTGCCTGCTGGACGAAGAGGCCTTCGCCGCGCAGCTCGAGCGCCTGTGATCGTCGCCACTGCCGGCCACGTCGATCACGGCAAGACCAGCCTGGTCAAGGCGCTGACCGGCGTCGACGCCGACCGCCTTCCGGACGAGAAAAGGCGCGGCATGACGATCGACCTCGGATTCGCCTACCTGCCACTTGCCTCCGGCGTGATCGGGTTCGTCGACGTTCCCGGGCATGAGCGATTCGTCCACAACATGCTGTGCGGCGTCCCCGGAATCGACTTTGCGCTGCTGGTGGTCGCGGCCGACGACGGCCCCATGCCGCAGACCCGCGAGCACCTGGCGATTCTCGATCTGCTCGGCGTCTCGCGCGGCGCGGTGGCGCTGACCAAGACCGACCGCGTCCCGCCGCAGCGCGTGACCGAGGTCGCCGCCGAGATCGATGCGATGCTGGCGACGACGTCGCTCGCAGGCGCGCCCGTGTTTCCTCTCTCGAGCGCGACCGGCGAGGGCGTGCAGGCGCTGAAGGATCGGCTCGAGCATGCGGCACGCGAAACGGACCTGCGCGACGCGCGCGGCAATTTCCGCATGAGCGTCGACCGCTGCTTCACCATTGCCGGCGCGGGCCTGGTCGTCACGGGCACCGCGATAAGCGGGCAGATCGCGCTCGGCGGCGAGGTGCGCGCGCTGCTCGCCGGCGCACGCGCGCGGGTGCGCTCAATCCACGCGCAGCACGCGCCGGCGCAAAGCGGCCGCGCCGGACAGCGCCTGGCGCTCAACCTGGCCGGGATCGAAGGCAGGAAACCGGTCGCGCGCGGCGACTGGATCGTGCAGGGCGAGCTGCCGCCGCCCGCGCGCCGCATCGATGCCCGTCTGCGCGCGGTGGGTCCGCAGCCGCTCGCCCATTGGACCCCGGTGCACGTGCACCTCGGCGCGGCGAACGTGCTCGGCCGCGTCGCGCTGCTCGAAGGCGCTGCCATCGCGCCCGGCGAATCGGCTCGCGTGCAGCTCGTTCTCGAGCAGCCGATCGGCGCGCTGCACGGCGACGGCTTCATTGTGCGCGACCAGTCTTCCCGCCGCACGCTCGGCGGCGGCGCGGTAATCGATGTTTTTCCTCCAGCGCGCGGACGCGCGAAGCCGGAGCGGCTCGCCTGGCTCGAGGCGATGGAGCTCGGCGACGACGCGGCGGCGTTGCGCGCGCTGCTTGCCTTGTCCCCGGCGGGGGTCGATCTGGCGCGTTTCGCGGCCAATCGCAATCTGGCGGGAGAAGACGTATTTGCCCGCGTACCGATGAAGCACGTCGCCGGTCTGGGCTTCGCGCCGCCGGCCTGGAGCGCGCTCAAGGCAAGCGCGCTCCAAGCGCTCGCCGCCTGGCACGCGCGCGCGCCCGATTCGGTCGGCCTGCTGGAGGAGCGGATCGTAGAATCCCCGCGGCTGCCGCGCGCAGCGCTGGACGCGCTGCTCAAGGAGCTCGCCGCCGAGCGTGCGATCGTGCGCCAAGGCCTCGGCGTGCGCCTCGCGAGTCACCAGGCGCGGCTCAGCGGCGCCGACGCCGCGCTGTGGGACAGAGTGCTGCCGCTGCTGGAAAAAACCGAGCTGCGCCCGCCCACGCTCGCGGAGCTTGCCGCCTCGCTCAAGACCGACCCCGGGAAGCTCGAGCCCGCCCTGTCGCGCGTGGCGCGCCAGGGGCTGCTGGTGCGCGTCTCGAAGACCCGCTTTTTCCTCCCGGCCGGCGTGCGGCGGCTGGAGGAAATTGCGCGAGCCGCAGCCGGGCCTGGCGGCGCCGTCACCGCTTCCGAGTTCCGCGACCGCTCCGGCATCGGGCGCAATACGGCGATCGAGGTGCTCGAGCACTTCGACCGGATAAAATTCACCCGGCGCGTGGGCGACACCCACGTGCTCGTGAGCAAGACAACCGGAAGAGAATCGCACCCCGGTGGGGCGCCCGGACTTCAAATCCGGTGAGGGGCGTCAGACGTCCCTGGTGGGTTCGACTCCCACTCTTTTCCGCCACGCAAAGCCTGCCATAATCGGCCCTGGAGGATTCTGCGATGGCCGACAAGCTCAATACCGGCGACAGCTTTCCGAAGCTGACGCTCGATCTGGTCGACGGCGGCAAGCTCGAGCTGCCTGCCGGCCTCGACGCCCGCTACAAGGTGATCCTGTTCTATCGCGGACACTGGTGACCCTACTGTCGCCGGCAGTTGGCCGGCTTCGAGAAGCTCAAACCGGAGCTCGACGCGCTCGGGGTGAAGATCGTCGCGGCGAGCGTCGATCCGCTGGACAAGGCGAGGGAAGTCGCGGCCGAGCTGTCGTTTCCCGTGGCCTACGGCGTCACGCGCGCGATGGCGGACCAGCTCGGCGCCTGGTGGGAGGATCGGCGCGCGATCATCCAGCCCTCCGAGTTCGTCGTCGCAGCTGACGGCAAGCTGCGGTCGTCGACCTACAGCTCGGGACCCATCGGCCGCGTCGAGGCGGGCGATGTGGTAAAACTGGTTACCTTCTACGACAAGCAGGCAGCCAAGAAAGATTAGGCCCATGACCCAAGAACCTCTGGTACTGGAAGTATTCTCCGACTACGTTTGACCCTGGTGCTATCTCAGTACCGTGCGTATTGAGCGGCTCAGGCGCGAACATGGCGTGCGCATCAAATGGGTGCATTTCCCGCTTCACCCCGACACGCCCCCGGAAGGCCGCAGCCTCGCGGACCTGTTCGCCGGGCGCGGCTACGACATCGCGCAGATGCAGGCCCAGATGCGCGCGCGCATGCAGGCCGAGGGCCTGGCCTACGGCGATCGCACGATGACCTACAACAGCCGGCTGGCGCAGGAGCTCGGCACCTGGGCCGACACCCAGCCGGGGGGCGAAGCGATCCACGACGCGCTGTTCCGCGCCTACTTCGTCGACGCGCGCGACATCGGCGACCCGGAGGTCCTGGTCGAGATCGCGGCAGCGGTCGGCCTGCCCGCCGACCAGGCGCGTGAAGTGATCGAGAAACGAACCCACCGCGCGGCGGTCGACGCCGACTGGAAGCTGTCGCACCAGTACGGCGTCACCGGCGTGCCGACTTTCGTCATCGGCAACCAGGGCGTGGTCGGCGCCCAGCCCTACGAGACTCTCGAGCAGCTGGTGAAGCAAGCGCGCGGCTGACTTGCCGCGCAGGCGCTCATCCGAGCGCGCGGCGAACGGTCCACAGCAGCGCGTTCCAGCCGAAAGAGGTGGCGAGGCCGAGCAGCAGCGCCCACCAGACCCCGAACGGTATGGCGAGGTGCACCACCGCGAAGGCGAGCCCGAGGCCCAGCAACGGTGCCTGGGCGTTGGCCAGCACGCTCGCGGTCGCCGGCCCGCCGATGCGCGGCTGCAGGATGACGACGAAGCTGCCCATCGCGACCGGCAGCAGCGCGAACACGCCGGTTAGCAGAGGGCCGATGCGGCTGCTCGCGGCGGTGACCAGCGTCACCACCAGCCCGACCGTCGCCGCGCGCGCGAGCAGGTCGTAGCGCCCGTGCCGCGCGCCCCCGCCGAGGGCGGCCGGCCTGCGGTAGCGCCGGCTGGCGGGAATCGTCAGCGCGTACACCACGAGATTGAGCGCGACCGCGCTGCCGAGGGTCCAACTCGCGGCCCGGATCGCGGCCACGCCGAGCGCCCACAGCGCGAGCGCGCCGCCGAGGCTCGCGCCGAGCCCGCGGCGCTGCGCCAGCACGGCGTAGGCGAGCGCGAACAGCGCCACCGCGGCGTTGGAAGCGACGCTGCCGATCGTACTGGCGGCGATGAAGGCCGGCGGATGCTCGAGGGCGAGGATCACGTATGCGGCCCCGGCCGATGTCGGCAGCGCTGCCACCAGCGCGCCGAGAAACGGGCCGCTGCGTTCGACCACGTAGGAGGCCGCGACCACCACGATCCCGGTCGCGCACAGCTTGAGCGCGAACGCGCCCCAGAAAAAGAGCGGCGTCGCGGCCACTTCAGACCAGGCCGTCGAACAGCTGCACTTGCACCAGCTCGCCGGCTTCGACCCGGCCGCGCTCGTGCTCGAGCACGATGAAGCAGTTCGCCTCCGACATCGAGCGCAGCACGCCCGAGCCCTGCTGGCCGGTGGTCCTGACCTGCCACGCGCCGCCTGCGCGGAAAAGAACGCCGCGCTGATACTCGGTTCTGCCGGCGACCTTTCGGATGGGATGCGAGGCGGCCACCTGCAGCAGGGGGACGGTGAAATCGTCGGTTCGTCCCGAAAGGTAGAGCAGCGCGTCGCGCACGAACTGATAGAACGTCACCATCACCGCCACGGGATTGCCGGGCAGGCCGAAAAGGGCGGCCGCATTTCCCCCGGATACGATGCGGCCGAAGGCCATCGGCCGCCCGGGCCGCATGGCGATGGTCCAGAACAGCACTTCGCCCAGCTTGGCCATCATCTGCTTGGTGTAGTCGGCTTCGCCCACCGAGACGCCGCCCGAGGTGACGATCGCGTCGGCGTTCGCCGCCGCGCTGGCGAACGCGGCCTCGAGCAGGACGGGGTCGTCGCGCACCACGCCAAGGTCGAGGATCTCGACCCCGAGGCGCGAGAGCATGCCGTGCAGGGTGTAGCGGTTCGAGTCGTAGACTTGGCTCTCGGCAAGCGGCGCGCCGATCGAGGCCAACTCGTCGCCGGTGGAGAAGAACGCGACCCGCAGCCGGCGCCGCACGCTCACCTCGGCGATGCCGAGCGAGGCGATCAGCCCGAGGTCGGCGGGCGCGAGCGCACGGCCGGGCGCGAGCACCGCGACGCCGCGCTTGAGGTCCTCGCCCGCCGCGCGCGTGTTCTGGCCGCGCTTCTGCCCCGGCGGCACGACGACCGCGCCGTCCTCGACGCGCGCCACCTCCTGGATCACCACCGTGTCGGCGCCGGCCGGCATGACCGCGCCGGTCGTCACCCGCACGCACTCGCCCGCGCCGAGCTCGCCCCTGAACGGGCGCCCGGCGAGCGCGGCGCCGATCTCCTTCAGCCGCGATTCGCCCTCCGCGCGCAGGTCCGCGGCGCGCACCGCGTAGCCGTCCATCGCCGAATTGTCGTGCGCGGGAACGTCGAAGGCGGGGACGATCTCCTGCTCGAGCACGCGCCCCAGCGCGCTGCGCGTGGCGACCCGCTCGCGGCCCGCGACCGGCGCGAGGCAGGCGCGGATCGCCTCGCGCGCCTTGTCGACGCGCAGCGCCTTGGGGTCGTAGCCGTCGAGACAGCTTACGACATCGCTGATTTTGTTCATGCGGGAATGATGGGCGTGCGCCGTTGTCTGCATATAAGGATACATCGAGTGCGCGCATGCTAAGATTTCCCATGCTTCGACGCTGCGGCGCTTTGTGCGCCGCATTTCTGTTTGGCGTCGGCTGCACGCTCGCCTCGTTCCAGGCGGCGGCTTTTTCCTATGCGGTCGAGCTGGACGTCCCGGAGGCTTACCGGGCGATGCTGCGCGACAATCTCGAGATCGAGCGCTGGCGGGACAACCCGCGCATGGACGGCCCGCAACTGCAGCGGCTGGCCGCGCGTACGCGCGGCCAGGTGGTCACGCTGATGGAGAGCGAGGGCTTCTACGCCCCGAGCGTCGAGGTGTCGCTCGAGCGCGACAAGGCCGAGCCCACCGTGCGGATCCGGGTCGAGCCCGGCGCGCCGGTGCGGGTCGGCAAGGTTACGCTCGAGTTCCGCGGCGCGATCGCCGCCCGGCCCGCGGGCGAGAAGCCGTCGCCGCAGGCTTTGCGCGAGCGCTGGCCGCTCAAGTCCGGCGCGGTGTTCCGCCAGGGCGCCTGGGAAGACGCCAAGCGCGCGACGCTGCGCGCGTTGCTGGTCGAACGCTACCCGGCGGCGCGCATCGTCACCAGCCGCGCCAGCGTGGATCCGCAGGCGCTGCGCGCCGATCTCGAGCTGGTGCTCGACAGCGGGCCGCCGTACCGCTTCGGTGCGACGGAGATCCACGGCCTCAAGCGCTATCCGGCGAGCATTGTTCGCAACCTGAACCCGATCAAGCTCGGCGCGGACTATAGTCAGTCGGCGCTGTTCGAGCTCCAGGCGCGGCTGCAGAACAGCGGTTACTTCGACCGCGTCTCGGTCGAGGCGGCGACCGCGAATGCGCCGCCCGGGGCGGTCCCGGTGGTGGTCACGCTGGTGGAGGCCAAGCGCAAGCGCGTCGGCCTTGGCGCCGGGGTGAGCAGCGACACCGGCATGCGCGGCCAGATCGAGTACCAGGACAACAACATCGCCGGGCGCGGGCTGCGGCTGCTCACCGCGCTCAAGCTCGACAAGACAGCGCAAAGCGCGAGCGTCACGCTCTCGCCGCCGGTGCGCCCGGACGGCGCGCGCGACAGCATCGGCGCAAGCCTGACCAAGAGCGACCTGCAGGGCGAGAAGACGCGCACCTTCGCGCTCGACGGCAAGCGCACCCGGATGGTCGGCAGCATCGAGCGCAGCGCCGGGCTGCAGTACCAGGTGGAGACGCGCCAGGTCGCCGGCGTGCCGACCGACGACAACCAGGCGCTGGTGCCGTATTACGCCTGGACCCTGAGAAAAGTGGACTCGCTGCTGGCGCCGCAGCGGGGCTACGTGCTGAACCTGCAGCTCGGCGCCGCGGCGCAGCACGTGCTTTCCGACCGCAGCTTCGCGCGCGCCTACGCCAAGTGGACCGGCTTCTACCCGATCGGGACGCGCGCGACGCTCATCCTGCGCGCCGAGGCCGGCGCGGTGCTCGCCGGCGGGCGCGACGGGATTCCGTCGAGCTACCTGTTCCGCACCGGCGGCGACCAGTCGGTGCGCGGCTACGCCTACCAGAGCCTGGGCGTAGCCGAAGGCAGCGCCGTGGTCGGCGGCCGGCTGCTCGGTGTCGCCAGCGCCGAGCTGGTGCGCTGGCTGACGCCGACCTGGGGCGCGGCAGTGTTCTACGACGTCGGCGACGCCGCCGACACGCGGCAGAGTTTCAGCGCCAGGGAAGGCACCGGCGTCGGCGCGCGCTGGCGCAGCCCGGTCGGACCGGTCAACCTGGACCTCGCTTACGGCCGCCAGACCGACGCCTACCGGGTTCACTTCTCGCTCGGTTTCGCCTTCTGATGCCGCTGCTGCGAAAGCTTCTGGGCGCCGTCGTGCTCGCGGCGCTGGCGGGCGCCGCCCTGCTGTGGCTCGCCGGGCGCGAAGCATCGCTGCAATGGCTGGCGGCGCAAGCGGTCGCGCGCAGCGCCGGCAAGCTCGAGCTGTCGGGCGCGCGCGGCTCGATCTACGGACCGCTGCGCTTCGCGCGCATCGCGTACGACGATGGCGGACAGCGCATCGAGGCGGACAAGGTGTCGCTCGACTGGTTGCCGCTGGCGCTGCTTTCCGGCCGCGTCGCCGTCTCCGGGCTCGAGATCAGTACCCTGCGCGTCACGCTGCCGGTGCAGAGCGGCGCTCCCGCGCGGCTGCCTGCGGACCTCGGCCTGCCGCTCGAGCTGTCGCTGGCGCGCCTGTGGGTCGATCAGTTCGTGCTGCGCACGGGCGCTCGCAGCGAGACGCTGCGCGGCATCGAACTCAGCGCGCGCCTCGCGCCCGGTGGCGCGCTTCGTGTCGACTTGAAGCATGCGCAAACGCCATGGGGCGGGCTCGCCGCGCAGGCCTCGGGAACGCTGCGCCAGATCGACCTCTCGGCCGAAGGCAAGCGCGGTGCGCTTAGTGCACGGCTGCGGGCCCGAATCGCGCCGTTCCGGACCAAGGGCGGCTACTCGGGCAGCATCGCGCTCGAGAACGCGGACGCCGGCGGGATCGATGCCGGCAAGATCCCGGCCAGGTCGCTTGCGTTCGAGTTCGCGGGCGATCCGGACGATCTGGCGCTCAGCCGCGTGCGCATCGACTTCGGCGCGGCAGGGGGGCTCGAGGGCGACGGCGCGCTGCGCGACGGCAAGCTCAGCTTGGCGCTCGACGCACGCAATTTCGACCTGCACGGCATCGACCGCAGGCTGCGCGCGACGCGCATCCACGGCGAGTTGCGGCTCGAGCTGCCGCTCGCAGGCGGGCGACTTGTACTGAAGCAGGTTCGGCTTCAGGAAGGCGCGGCCCGGCTCGAGCTCGCAGGCGAGCTCGGGCTGGACGCGCCGCGCGCCTATCGGATCGAGGGCAGCGTGGCGAAGATCGACCTGGCGTACTTCGGTCCCTATCCGCAGAGCGACCTCAATGCCCGCTTCCGCCTCTCGGGGCGGCTGCTGCCGGTCCCGGGCGGCGAACTCGAGCTCGATCTGCACCATAGCGCGCTCGGCGGCGAGCCTTTGTCCGGGCGGGCGAAGGCGACGCTTGCGCCCGGGCGCGTGCGCGACGCCGAGCTGCAGCTGCGCTCGGGCGGCAACCGGCTCGAGCTGCGCGGGGCCTACGGTGCGCCCGGCGACCGAATCGACTGGACGCTGGCGGCGCCGCGGCTGGACCGCATCGGCGAAGGCTTCGGCGGCAGCGCGACGGGAAGCGGAACGCTGCAGGGTACTGCGGCCGCGCCGGAGGCGCGTTTTCGCCTGCGTGCGGAGGCGCTGCGCCTGCCCGGCGGCCAGCGCCTGTCGAGCCTAGTGCTCGAGGGGGATCTGGCAAAGGGGCTGCAGGGTGCGCTGTCGCTCCACGCCAAGCTGCACGGCTTTCGCTCGGGACGCCTGTCGCTCGAGCGGGCGGAGCTGAGCGCGCGCGGCACGCTGCGCCGCCACGCGTTGCGGCTGCACGCGGCCGGCGCCGGCGTCGAGCTCGACGCCGCGGCCGACGGCGGCTGGCAGGCCGGCAAGGACTGGACGGGAAGGCTGACGCGGCTCGACGCTCGCGGTGCGCTCGTGGCGCAGCTCGTCGCGCCGGCGGCGGTCACGGTCGGCGGCGACGGCTTCTCGCTCGAGGGGCTGGCGCTGCGGGCGGGCGGGGCGCGCGTGCAGCTCGACGCGCTGAGCCGCCGCGGCGCCCGGATTGCCAGCCGCGGCGCGGCCCAGGGCGTCACGCTCGAGCTGCTGCGGCATGTGGTGGCGCTGCCCGCTGCGCTGCGCTCGACGCTCACGCTCTCGGCCGAGTGGGACCTGTCGGGCGTTGCCGGCGCGCCGGCGACCTGGAGCGGGCGGGCGGAACTGAAGCGCGAAGCGGGCGACGTTACGCTGCAAGGCGACGTTCCGCTCGCGCTCGGCATCGAGCGCCTCGAGTTGAGCGCCCGCGTCGGAGGCGGGCGGATCACGGCCAGCGCCCAAGCGCGCGGCGAGCGCCTCGGCATGCTGCAGGCACGGGCCGCGCTCGGCCTGGTGTCGGAAGACCTGCGCGCGGCGTCGCTCGATGCGACGCTCGAGGCGCAGATGCCGTCGATCGCGTGGATGGCGGCGCTGGTGCCGCAGCCCATCGCGCTGGACGGTGCCGTGCGCGCCGCCGTCTCGGCGCGCGGCACGCTCGGCGCGCCACAGTTCTCGGGCAGCGTGTCCGGCGACGGGCTCGCGCTGCGTGACGTCGAGCAGGGCGTCGATCTCGCCGACGGCAGTCTGCGCGCGGAGCTGCGGAAATCGAAGCTGGTGCTGGACGCTTTTTCGCTGCGTGCGGGCAGCGGGCGCTTCGAGGCGAGCGGCACGCTCGGTTTGGGCAGCAACGCGCCCGAGCTCGCGCTCGACTGGAAGGCCGACAAGCTCGAGGCGATCAGCCGCCCCGATCGGCACCTGGTCGTGAGCGGCGCCGGCTCAATCGGGCTGCGCGGGGGCCGGTTGCGGCTGAGCGGCAAGCTCGCCGCCGACCAGGGTCTGATCATTCTGCCCAAGCGCGAAGGGGTAACGCTGAGCAACGACGTAGTGGTGAAAGGCCGCGAGAAGGAGCACGCGCCCGCGCGGCCGCTGCTGGCGCAGCTCGACCTCGCGCTCGACCTCGGGCAACGTTTCGTGCTGAAAGGCAAGGGCCTGGATGCGCGCCTCACCGGAAGCGTCCGCCTGCGCGCCGACGAGGACCGCCTGCCCACCGCGAGCGGCAGCATCCGGGTGGCCGAAGGCACTTACAGCGCCTACGGCCAGCGGCTGACGATCGAGCGCGGCATCATCAGCTTCAGCGGGCCGCTCGACAACCCGGGGCTGGACATCGTGGCGATGCGCAAGAATCAGGCGGTCGAAGCCGGCGTGGCGATCACCGGCACCCTGTCGGCGCCGAAGGTCAGCCTCGTGTCCAAGCCAGAGGTTCCCGACGGCGACAAGCTGTCGTGGCTGGTGCTCGGGCACGCGCTGGACAGCGCCAACAAGAACGAGCTGGACGTGATGTCGGCTGCCGCCGCCGCCTTGCTTGCGCAAGGCGACTCGGCGTCGCTGCAGGGCAAGATCTCCGCCGCCACGGGGCTGGACGAGTTCGGCGTCCGCGGCGGCAGCGGCGGGCTGCGGGACGCGGTGATGACGATCGGCAAGAAGCTCTCGTCGAAGGTCTACCTGGTCTACGAGCGGGGCCTGTTCGCGACCGGCAACGCGGTCAAGCTGCGCTACACCCTGAGCCAGCGCTGGTCGGTGCAGACCCAGACCGGGAGCGACAACGCGATCGACGTGTTCTACAACCTGCTGTTCGACTGAGCCGGCTGCGCGGCGGCGCTCAGCTCGTCGAGCGTGTTGATGTTGCGGAACGCCTCGGGCTGGTCGTCGAAGGACACCTCGACCACCGCGAGTGTCGCGTACCAGGCGTCGATCTTGCGCCCGCCGCCGGCGAGAAAAGCTTCGAGGTGCGGCAGCACGCTGCGCCGCACCAGCGCGAACACAGGATGCGGCTGGTCGCCGGTCTTGGCGACCGCGATTTCGTTTTGAGACAGCTCTTGCCTTAGCCGCGCGACGAGGTCCAGCGGCAAGAAAGGCGAATCGCAGGGCACCGTCACCACGAGCGGCCGCGAGGCCGCCTGCAAGCCGGCGTGCAGACCGGCCAGCGGGCCGGCGAAGCCGCCGACCGAATCCGGCACGACGCGATGGCCGAGCTTCGCATAGGCCTCGGGATTCTGGTTGGCGTTGACCAGGATCTCGTCCACCTGCGGCGCCAGGCGCTCGATCGCCCACGCCGCCATCGGCCGACCGCGCAGCGGCTGCAGCCCCTTGTCCACCCCGCCCATGCGCCGGCCCTGGCCGCCGGCCAGGACTATCCCGGTCACTCCGTCCATGCGGCGATTCTAAGGGAACGGTGCGGCGAAACCGGCTTGCCGCCCAAAATGGCGCATGCCAGACTTTGCGCGCCGTGAAGAACCCCAGATACCTCGTGCCGTTCCTCAACCTCGGGCACTTCATCGACCACCTGTCGATGCTGGTGTTTCCGACCGTGGTGGTGGCGCTCGCGCGCGCCTGGGGCGAGTCCTACTCCGAGCTGCTGCCGCTCGCCGTGGGCGGCTTTATCGCCTTCGGCGCCTTTGCGCTGCCGGCGGGCTGGCTGGCGGACCACTGGAGCCGCCACAAGATGATGGCGCTCTTTTTCTTCGGCGTCGGGGGCTCGCTGTTGCTGACCGGGTTCGCGCAGTCCCCGTGGCAGATCGGCGCGGGCCTGACCCTGACCGGAATGTTCGCCGCGATCTACCATCCGGTGGGGATCGCGATGCTGGTGTCGGGGCCGGGCAAGATGGGCAAGGCACTGGGCTGGAACGGGCTGTTCGGCAACCTCGGACTGGCGGCCGCGGCGCTGATTGCCGGCGCGCTGATGGATTTCGCGGGCTGGCGCGCGGCGTTCTTCGTGCCGGGGCTGGGGGCGATGGCCGCCGGCGCGGCGTTCCTCGCGCTGGTGCCCGACCCGGGCCGCGTTCCCAGGGTCTCGAAGTCGGTCGGGCTGCACGTCGACCGGCGCACCATGACGCGCATTTTCACCATCCTGCTGATCGCCACCGCTTGCGGCGGGATCATCTTCAACTCGACCACGGTGTCGATGCCGAAAGTGTTCGACGAGCGCCTGCACGCGCTGACGCGGACCAACTTCGGCGTCGGCGCGCTGGTCGCGCTGGTGTACTCCATCGCCGCCTTCGCCCAGGTGCTGATGGGCACCCTGATCGACCGCACCGAACTCAAGCGCCTCATGATCGGCGTCGCGCTGGTGCAGATCCCGCTGCTGTTCCTCGCCGCCAACCTCGACGGCTGGCCGATGCTGATCGCGGCGCTGCTGATGATGCTGGCGGTGTTCGGCCAGATCCCGCTCAACGACGCGATCGTCGGGCGCTACATCGCCGACGAGTACCGCGCGCGGGTGCTCGCGGTGCGCTACGTCGTCTCGCTCGGCGTGGCCGCGGTCGGCGTGCCGCTGGTGGCCGGCCTGCACGCCACCGGCGGCGGCTTCCGCTACGTGTTTTACGTGCTGGCGGCGCTTGCCGGCGGCATGCTCGCGACTGCGCTCTTCTTCCCCTCGCGCAACGAGCTGGACGCTCAGGCTTCGATTTCGCGCGCGGTGATCGTGTAGCGGAAGTCCGTCGGGTCGAGCGAGTCGAGGCGGCCCTGTGCGGTCTCGGCCTGCGGGTACATGAGGAATGCGACCGCCGGTCCGCTCGAGCCGGGCAGCGCGATGTCGTGCGCCGTGTTGTACGCCATCCAGTTCATTTCCCAGTGCCCGAACAGCGTCTTGCGCGCCGCGACGACCTTGGGCGCGTCGAGCGGCAGCTTGCCCGGCGGCTCTTCGAGCACGACCTTGCGCACGTCGGCCGGGTCGACCGGGACCCAGCCGTAGCCGTCGACGAACACGTCGGCGCGGCAGTGCTGCGCCTTGGTGATGTCCGGGCTGCCGGCGCCGAGGCTCTTGTAGCCGAAGGCGCTCTTGGCCACCCGAACGCCGTAGACGTCGCGCGCGGCAAGGCCCACCGCGCGCGCGAGGCCGACGTAGAGCGAATTGAGGTCGGCGCACTTGCCGCTCAGGTTGCCGGTCTCGAGCATCGACTTGATGTCGCCGATGCCGCAGCCGCGCACCTTCGGGTCGCGGAAGGTGTTGTCGACGATCCACTGGTAGATCGCGCGCGCCTTGCCCAGTTCGGTCTTCTCGCCGCGCACGATCTCGAGCGCGGTCTTGCGCACGATGCCGTCGGTCGGGATGAGCGCGGTGGGCGAGGTGTTCAAGCGCGCGTCCGCCGGGCGCAGCCTGATCGCGGGATCGGGCTTGTCGAAGTCGACCGCGCGGTTGCGCGTGGCCACGCGGCTGGTGACGGCGAGCTGCGGGTTGCCCGTGCCGGCGGGCCATTCCGCCCAGACCATCTGCGCGCCGTACTTCGGATCGCTCGCGGCCTTGGCCGCGGGCGCGTTGCCCGCCCAGGAGTTGCCGATCACCCGCTGGAAGTCCGTGTTCAGCGACGGCAGCGGAATCCAGACGCGGCTGGTGCCGGCGGGTTTGAGCACGTCAACGCGAGTCGTGACGTCGAAGTAGCGCCAGGCGCCCGGGCGCGGGTCGAAGCCCGAGGCGAGGGCGAAGCGGGGCAGCGTGCCGAGCAGCGAGGCTGCGGCACCGGCATGCAGGAAAGCGCGTCGTTTCATGCGAGCTCCGTTGGTTGGGGGACGGTGCGGCGCAAGCGCTTCGCGCCGCTGAAAAGGAGATAGTGCCGGCCGCTGGCGCGCCCGAGCATGGTGAGCCCGACCTTGTGCGCGACCTGGTGGCCCATGTGGGTCAGGCCCGAGCGCGAGACGAGGAAGGGGATGCGCATCTGCGCGCACTTGATCACCATTTCGCTGGTCAGGCGGCCGGTGGTGTAGAAGATCTTGTCCGAGCCGTCGATCGCCTCGAGCCACATGCGCCCGGCGATCGCGTCGACCGCGTTGTGGCGCCCGACGTCCTCGACGAACATCATGATCTCGGTCGCGGCGGGGCCGGTGGCGCGCGCCAGCGCGCAGCCGTGCACCGCGCCGGACTGCTTGTAGATGGTTTCGTGGCGGCGCACTTTCTCGATCAGGTCGAACAGCTGCGCGTCGGCGAGGCTGACGTCGTCGCGCAGCTTTACCGAGTCGATCTCCGCCATCAGGTCGCCGAACACCGTGCCCTGGCCGCAGCCGGTGGTGACGGTGCGTTTCTTCATTTTACTGCCGATGTTCTTTTTTCGATGCGTCGTCACCGCGACCGAGTCGGTTTCCCAGTCCACCTGCACCGCCTCGACTTCGTCGATCGAGCCGACCAGGCGCTGGTTGCGCAGGTAGCCCAGCGCGAGTGCCTCGGGCGCGTGGCCGAGCGTCATCAGAGTGACAATCTCGCGCTTGTCCAGGTACAGGGTGAGCGGGTGTTCGCCGGCGATCGCGGTCGGCACCATCTCGCCGCGCTCGTTGTAGGCCTCGACCTCGAAGGTCGCGGGCCGGGCCGCATGAGTGAGCTTGACCACGGGGTCGACTAACCGCCGATATACGACATCTCGACTTTGGGCAGGTTCGCCGTCTCGGCGGTGCGGATTTCCGAGTAGCGGTCGGTGCGCGCGCGCCAGACCGCGGCGATCTCGTTGCGCAGTTCGTCGTCGCTTGCGCCGGCGCGCAGCAGCGCCTTCAGGTCGTGGCCCGACTGCGCGAACAGGCAGGTGTAGAGCGCGCCTTCGGTCGAAAGCCGGATCCGGTTGCAGTCGCGGCAGAACGCCTGCGTGACCGAGGAGATAACCCCGATCTCGCCCGCGCCGTCGCGGTAGCGCCAGCGCTCGGCGACCTCTCCCGGGTGGTTGGCGCCGGTGGGCTCGAGCGGGTGGTGCTCGGAGATCATGCGCACCACCTCGGCCGAGGGTAGCACGTCGTCCATGCGCCAGCCATTGGTGCTGCCGACGTCCATGAATTCGATGAAGCGCACGATGTGTCCCGTGCCGCGAAAGCGCCGCGCCATCGGCACGATTTCGCGCTCGTTGGTGCCGCGCTTGACCACCATGTTGATCTTGATCGGCCCCAGCCCGGCGGCCGCGGCGGCGTCGATGCCTTCCAGCACCCTCGACACCGGGAAGTCGGAGTCGTTCATGGCCTTGAATACCGCGTCGTCGAGCGAGTCGAGGCTGACCGTGATGCGTTTCAGTCCGGCCTGCTTGAGCCGCTCGGCCTGCTTGGCGAGCAGCGAGCCGTTGGTGGTGAGCGTGAGGTCGACGTCGAGCGCGGCAAGCTGCTCGATCAGGCGCTGCAGGTCGCGCCGCACCAGCGGCTCGCCGCCGGTGAGCCGGATTTTCTGCACCCCCATGCCGACAAACACGCGCGCCAGGCGCGCGATTTCCTCGAAACTCAGGATCGCGCTGTGCGGCAGGAACTTGTGCTCGTTGTCGAACACCTCGCGCGGCATGCAGTACACGCAGCGGAAATTGCAGCGGTCGGTGACCGAGATGCGCAGGTCGCGCAGTCCGCGTCCGAGCGTGTCAGCCAGCGGCGCGCCGTCGTAGGGCGGGGCCGGGCGCCGCTCGGTGCTCGCTGCGCGGATCGGGATAACCTTGTCCTGCATGGTGTCTTTGACCGCCTGTGCCAAGGAAAAATCTTAACAGAGCCGGCCTGCGCTATAGTTTATTCATGCAACGACCCGAGATGAACGTCGCGGTAGTGATGCGGCGCCGCGCGCTGGACAATCCCTGGCAGTCGGAGCTGTGGGAAGTCGCCGCGGTGCTCGCGCCGTACCACGGCAGCGCCGCGGCGGAGCCCGTGGCCGGCGAGGCGGACGCCGCGCACTGGCTTTATCCGGGGCTCAAGCTGGAGCTTTACCGCGACCAGGGCGAGGGCTACTACATGAACATCACCACCGACGAGCCGCGCATCTTCGTCATGTGGCGCATGCAGGACGGCCGCGCGGTGCCCCAGTTCGTCACCGCGAGCTCCGACGAGGCGAGCGGCTGGATGGACAGCGGCGAGGAGGTCGGTTCGGCGCCGATGCAGCGCGAAGCGGGGCAATGGGTGGCCGAGTTCGTGCGCGACAACTACCGCCCCGAGCCGAAGAAGAAGCGCATCCGCCCGCAATCGTTCAAAGATCCAGCGGACCGCGCCAAGGGCTGATGGCGCAGGACAAGGAAAACCGGCTGGCGCGCTGGTCGCGGCTGAAACGCGAATCGGCGCGCGCGGCCGAGGCGCCCAAGCCGGCGCCGCGCGCGCCCGAGGCGCCGCTGCCCGAACTGCCGCCGCTGGACAAGCTGAGCCCGGACTCGGACTTCAGCGCCTTCATGGACCGGCGCGTCGACGACGGCCTGCGCCGCCTCGCGCTGAAGAAGCTGTTCGGCGACCCGCGCCTGAACGCCGCCGACGGACTTGACGTCTTCTCCGAGGACTACTCGAAGCTCGAGGACTTGCCGCAGGAAATGGTGGCGAAGCTGGAGCACATGCGGCGCACCCTGCGCCGTCCGGAGCCGGAGCACGAGAAGGAGAAGGAGAAGGAAACGGAGCCCGAACGGCAGCTGGCGCAAGAAATCGAAGCCGAAGAAGAAGTCCGCAAACAAGAAAACGAGAACGACGGAGACGAACCCAAAGATGTCGCTCGAAGGCAAGACACTTAAGCTCTGCAACTGCAACGGCACGCTGCCGCTCGACGCCAAGGCGCTGGCGGCGGCGCTCAAGCAGGGCGCGCCGCTCACCGTGCATAGCGAGCTTTGTCGCAAGCAGACGGGCGCGTTTCAGGCCGCGCTCGGCGACCCGCAGCTGGTGGTCGCCTGCACGCAGGAAGCGCCGCTGTTCGCCGAGCTGGCGCAAGGCGCCGAATCGAAGTCCGAGCTGCGCTTCGTCAACATCCGCGAGGCGGCGGGCTGGTCGGCCGAGGGCCGCCGCGCGACGCCCAAGATCGCGGCGCTGCTCGCCGCGGCGGCGCTGCCCGAGCCCGAACCGGTGCCGGCGGTGGACTACCGCTCCGGCGGCAGCCTGCTGGTGATCGGACCCTCGGCCGCCGCGCTCGACTGGGCGCAAAGGCTCTCCGAGCGGCTCGACGTGAGCGTGCTGGTCACCCGCGGCGAAGGCGGCGAGCTGCCGCTCGAGCGCGGCTACCCGGTCTGGTCGGGCAAGCCGCTGCGGGTCGCGGGCTGGCTCGGCGCGTTCGAGGTCGAGTGGACGCAGGACAACCCGATCGACCTCGAGCTGTGCACGCGCTGCAACGCCTGCGTCGCGGCCTGCCCCGAGAACGCGATCGACTTCACCTACCAGGTGGACCTGGACAAGTGCAAGTCGCACCGCGCCTGCGTCAAGGCCTGCGGCGCGATCGGCGCGGTCGACTTCGCGCGCCAGGACCGGGCGCGCAGCGAGCGCTTCGACATGGTGCTCGACCTTTTGGCCGAACCGCTGCTGCGCACGCCCGAGCTGCCGCAGGGCTACGCGGCGCCGGGCGCCGACCCGCTCGAGCAGGCGCTCGCCGCGGCGCAGCTGGCGCAGATGACGGGCGAGTTCGAGAAGCCCAGGTTCGTCATCTACAAGGAGCGCATCTGCGCGCACAGCCGCTCGGGGCGCAACGGCTGCAACCGCTGCATCGACGTCTGCTCGACCGGGGCGATCAGCGCCGACGGCGACCACGTCAAGGTCGAGTCGCACCTGTGCGCCGGCTGCGGCGGTTGCGCGACCGTGTGCCCTTCGGGCGCGATGGGCTACGCCTACCCGCGCCTGCCGGACATGGGGCGGCGCCTGAAGACGCTGCTCGGCACCTACCGCGACACGGGCGGCAAGGACGCCTGCCTGGTGTTGCACAACATGGAAGACGGCCGCGCCCTGGTGCAGGGCGTGGGGCGCCACGCGCTGCGCGGCGGCAAGGGGTTGCCCGCGCGCGCGATTCCGGTCGAAGCCTTCCACATCGCCTCGATCGGCATCGACCTGCTGCTGGGCGCGATCTGCTACGGCGCAAGCCAGGTCGTCGGTGGTTTCGACCGGGCGCGAGGCCGAGTCCTACGGCGCCGCGCTGACCGAGCAGATGGGCCACGCCGAGACGATCCTCAACGCGCTCGGCTATAGCGGCAGGCACTTCGAGCTGATTCGCGCCGAGGACTCCGCGAGCCTCGAGCGCG
This sequence comes from uncultured beta proteobacterium, assembly GCA_963811085.1. Lineage (GTDB taxonomy): Bacteria > Pseudomonadota > Gammaproteobacteria > Burkholderiales > SG8-39 > DAHVFK01. The sequence continues at coordinate 177,232 of CAWEPV010000011.1, forward strand.
CGCTGTGGGCCATGCAGCCGGCCAAGGGCGTTTCGACCCCGGCGAGCTTTAACCTCGCGCTCGAAAAGCGCGGTGCGCTCGATTTCGAGCTCGACCACCTGGCCAGGCACGCGCCCGCGCCGCAGGAGAGCATCGCGCTCGCCAAGGGCGCGCCGTTCGGCGTGCTTGCGGTCGACAAGCAGACTTGCACGCTGTGCAAGGCGTGCATCGGCGCCTGCCCGGAAGCCGCACTGCAGGACGCAGCCGAGACGCCGGCGCTGCGCTTCATCGAGCGCAACTGCGTCCAGTGCGGGCTGTGCGCCGACACCTGTCCGGAGGGCTCGATCGCGCTCGTGCCGCGGCTGCTGCTCACGCCGCAGGCGAAGCAGGCGGTGACCCTGAACGAAGCCGAGCCCTTCAACTGCGTGCGCTGCGGCAAGCCGTTCGGCACCCGACAGCTGATCGACAACATGCTCGGCAAGCTGACCGCGCACTCGATGTTCGCCGGCGGCGGCGCGCTCAGGCGGCTGCAGATGTGCGCCGACTGCCGGGTGGTCGACATGATGGAGTCGAAGGACGAGCCTTCGATCCTCGATTATCCGGAGCGCAAATGAGCATCGACCCCGCACCGCTGCAGTTTGCGCCCGCGTTGCCGCCCGAGGAGGCCGCGCGCGCCAATTTCTACGCCCTGCTCGCGCGCCTTTTTTATCACGCCCCGGATGCGGAAATGCTCGCGGCGCTCGCCGGCGCCGAAGAGATCGTGGCCGAGGAGTCGAGCGGCGAAGGCGCCGGGTTCGCGCTCGCCTGGCGCGATTTGACGCTGGCAGCCGCGGCCGCTGACCCGGCCGCGGTGGACGAGGAGTACCAAGCACTGTTCGTCGGCACAGGCAAGGCGCAGGTGACGCTCTACACCAGCGCCTATTTGGTCACGAGCGCGGTCGATGCGCCGTTGGTGGAATTGCGCGACTACCTTTTGCGGCGCGGGATTGCGCGCCGGACGTCGGTCCACGAGCCGGAAGATCACTTCGCCGCGCTATGCGAGCTCATGCGCTACCTTATTGCAGAGCAGCATGCGCCGTTGGACGATCAGCAGTCCGTCTTCAACCGATTTCTGTGGCCGGCGGTGGGTCCGTTGTGCGATGCGGTAGTCAAGTGCGAGCAAGCTTCCTTTTATCGCGCCGTCGCGTATTTCGCAAAACAGTTCCTCGAAGTTGAATATGCAGCCTTCCGCATGTAACAATGTTTGAAATACTGTAGCCGGGTAACGCGCCCGCGGTCGGCTCGCCGTGGTCGCCATAACAACGCTGGAGGGGACCATGAGCGAACGCAGCCCACGTCTATCACGCCGCAACTTCCTTCTCTCGGTCGGCGCAGGCGGCGCGGCCACCGCGGCCGCCATCGTCGCCAAGACCGCACCTGGCTCGCCGGCTGCGGTGCCCGAGACGGGCAAGCACCCGTCGCGCGGCTACCAGGCGACCGCGCACGTCAACAACTACTACCGCACCACCAAGGTCTGAGGAGGTCGCCATGCTGCTGACCAGAAAATCCGGCTCGGCCGGAGTTGCGCAGGCGCGCCTGGCGCGCGGGCTGACGAACACGGTAGCGAAAACCATCGACCGGCGCGCGTTTCTCAAGCGCTCGGGGGTGTCGCTCGGCGCGGGCGCCGTCGCCACCCAGCTGCCGTTCAACATGATCGGCAGGGCCGAAGCCGCCGACGCCCCGGGCGAGGGCGGCAACGTCGAGATTAAGCGCACGGTCTGCAGCCATTGCTCGGTCGGCTGTGCGATCGACGCGGTGGTGCAGAACGGCGTCTGGGTGCGGCAGGAGTCGGTGTTCGACTCACCGCTGAACCTGGGTTCGCATTGCGCCAAGGGCGCCGCGGTGCGCCATCACGGCATTACGCACGACTCGCACCGGCTGAAGTATCCGGTCAAGCTCGAAGGCGGCAAGTGGAAGAAGGTTTCCTGGGACCAGGCCTACAGCGAGATCTCCGCGAAGCTGCTCAAGATCCGCGAGGAGAGCGGCCCCGACGCGCTGTTCATCCTCGGCTCGTCCAAGCACAACAACGAGCAGTCCTACCTGCTGCGCAAATGGCTCGCGATGTGGGGCTCCAACAACGTTGACCACCAGGCCCGCATCTGCCACTCGACCACGGTCGCCGGCATCGCCAACACCTGGGGCTACGGGGCGATGACCAACTCGTACAACGACGAGCAGAACTCCAAGTGCCTGTTCTTCCTCGGCTCGAACGCGGCGGAAGCGCATCCGGTATCGATGCTGCACACCCTGCACGCCAAGGAGAACGGCGCCAAGGTGATCGTTGCCGACCCGCGCTACACGCGCACCGCGGCGCACGCCGACAAGTTCGTGCGCATCCGCTCGGGCTCGGACGTCGCGTTCCAGTTCGGCCTGCTGTATCACATCTTCAAGAACGGCTGGGAGGACACGAAGTACATCCACGACCGCGTCTACGGCATGGACCAGGTCAAGGCCGAGGTGATGGCCAAGTACACGCCGCAGGCGGTGGAGGAAGTTACCGGCGTGTCCGAGAAGGACATGTACGAGACCGCCAAGATGCTGTCGGACAACCGGCCCGGATTCATCATCTGGGCCATGGGCCAGACGCAGCACACCAACGGCAACAACGTGACGCGCGCGAGCGCGGTCCTGATGCTGGCGCTCGGCAACGCCGGCATCACCGGCGGCGGGGCGAACATCTACCGTGGCCACGACAACGTGCAGGGCGCGACCGACATCGGGCCCAATGCGCAGTCGCTGCCGGGCTACTACGGGCTCGCGCCCGGGTCGTGGAAGCACTGGGCACGGGTGTGGAACGTCGACCTCGACTGGCTCAAGAAGCGCTTCAAGTCCGAGGCCATGATGGGCAAGTTCGGCTTCACCGTCTCGCGCTGGGCCGACGCCGTGCTGGAGAAGCCCGAGAACATCGACCAGAACACGAACGTGCGCGCGGTGATCTTCTGGGGCCACGCGCCGAACTCGCAGACCCGCGGCCTGGACCAGGTCGAGGCGATGAAGAAGCTCGACATGATGGTGGTGATCGATCCGTACCCATCGGCGAGCGCGTCGATGTTCGCCATGGTGCGCCAGGACGGCGCCTACCTGCTGCCGGCGTGCACGCAGTTCGAGACCTACGGCAGCATTACCGCGTCGAACCGCTCGCTGCAGTGGCGCGAGAAGGTGATCGATCCGCTGTTCGAGTCGCGCACCGACCACATGATCATGTACCAGCTGGCGCAGAAGCTCGGCTTCGCCGACGAGTTCGTGGGCAAGAAGGACGGCAAGCAGAATATCAAGCTGGTCAAGGGCAAGGGCGGGATGGACGAGCCCGAGATGGAGGACACGCTGCGCGAGGTCAACAGCGGCACCTGGACCATCGGCTACACCGGCCAGTCGCCCGAGCGGATCAAGGCGCACATGCGCAACATGCACGTGTTCGACGTCAAGACGCTGCGCGCGCGCGGCGGCAAGGACAAGGAGACGGGCTACGACCTGACCGGCGACTACTTCGGGCTGCCGTGGCCGTGCTGGGGCAACCCGTCGGTCAAGCACCCGGGCACGCCGAACCTGTACGACACCTCTAAAGCGGTGATGGACGGCGGCTGCACCTTCCGCGCCCGCTACGGCGTGGTGCACGACGGGGTCAACCTGCTGGCCGAGGACGGCTCGCATTCGGTGGGGAGCGAAATCACCACCGGCTACCCCGAGTTCACGGCCGACATGCTGAAGAAGCTCGGCTGGTGGAACGATCTCAGCGACGCCGAGAAGGCCGAGGCCGAGGGCAAGAACTGGAAGACCGACCTCTCCGGCGGCATCCAGCGCGTTGCGCTCAAGCACGGCTGCGTGCCCTTCGGCAACGCCAAGGCACGCGCGGCGGTGTGGAACTTCCCGGACGCCGTGCCGCTGCACCGCGAGCCGCTTTACACCCCGCACCCGGAGCTTGCGGCGAAATGGCCGACGTACCCGGACAAGAAGACGCTGTACCGGCTGCCGGCGCTGTTCAAGACCGTCCAGGACAAGTCGATCGCCGACAAGGACCACGAAAAATTCCCGCTGATCCTGACCAGCGGCAGGCTGGTCGAATTCGAGGGCGGGGGCGAGGAGACGCGCTCCAACCCCTGGCTGGCCGAGTTGCAGCAGGACAACTTCGTCGAGATCAACCCGAAGGCGGCCGCCGACCGCGGTATCCGCGACGGCGAGTACGTCTGGCTGCACACGCCGACCGGCGCCAAGATCAAGGTCAAGGCGCTGGTGACCGACCGGGTGGCGGCGAGCACGGTGTTCGTACCGTTCCACTTCTCCGGCTGGTGGGAGGGCAAGGACATGCTGCCCTACTACCCTGAAGGGGCGCACCCGATCGTGCGCGGTGAGGCGGTGAACACGGCCTGGACCTACGGCTACGACGTCGTCACCGACATGCAGGAAACCAAGGCGACGCTTTGCCAGGTCGCGAAGGCATAAGGAGAACGTCATGGCCAGAATGAAATTCCTGTGCGATGCCGAGCGCTGCATCGAATGCAACGGCTGCGTCACGGCGTGCAAGAACGAGAACGACGTGCCATGGGGTGTCAACCGGCGGCGCGTGGTGACGGTCAACGACGGCGTCGTGGGGGCCGAGAAGTCGGTCTCGGTCGCCTGCATGCACTGCTCGGACGCGCCGTGCATGGCGGTGTGCCCGGTCGACTGCTTCTACAAGACCGCCGACGGCGTGGTGCTGCACGACAAGGACCTGTGCATCGGCTGCGGCTACTGCTTCTACGCCTGCCCGTTCGGCGCGCCTCAATTCCCGCAGGCGGGCGCCTTCGGCCTGCGCGGCAAGATGGACAAGTGCACCTTCTGCGCCGGCGGGCCCGAGCCCGACCGAAGCGAGGCCGAGTTCAAGAAGTACGGCAGGAACCGCCTCGCCGAGGGCAAGTTGCCGGCCTGCGCCGAAATGTGCTCGACCAAGGCGCTGCTCGGTGGCGACGGCGACACGATCGCCGACATCTACCGCCAGCGCGTCACGGTGCGCGGCAAGGGCGCGGAAGTCTGGGGCTGGGGCACCGCCTACGGCCCGCCCAAGGGCGGCCAAGCCGCTTCCGGGAGCAAATCATGAGTGCGCGCGCGGTTATGGTGGTTTTCGTCGCGGCGCTCGGACTGGTCGCGCTTTCGGGTTGCGGCGAGAAGCCGCAGGCGTCCTCCTTAAAGCAGGGCAAGTACCAGGGCAAGCCGGATACGGCGCCCTGGGACAACGCGCCGCTCGCCTACGCGAACACCAACCAGTGGACCAAGGGCGATCAGAAGAGCTGGACCGACGAGATCAAGACACGTAACAAGTTCCAGAACGAATACGTGCGCATCGGCGACTAGCCGGCCCGCGGCCAGGAGGAACAGATGAGCAAGCTATATAAGCTGTTGGGCGCGCTGCTGGCGTTCGCCGCATTCGCGCTGCCGGGGCCGGTGCTGGCGCAGGATTCGGGCGCCCAGGCGCAGGCCCAGCGCAGCGCGGAGCAGCCCGGAAACAACGCGCCTGTGTGGCGCGACGTGAAATCCGGCGAAAAGAACTACACAGCACTGCCGCAGCATCACGGCGCGGTTCTGATCCAGGGTCCGCTGCGCTTTCCCGGACAGAGCGCCTTCGCCACCGCCGGCGAGGCGTGGCGCAACTTCCGCAACGGGCCGCTCATCTTCTACGGCGGCTGGCTGCTGATCGTCGCCGCGCTGGCGATCCTGGCCTACTACCTGGTCAAGGGCTCGATGAAGCTCAAGCATCCGCTGACCGGCCGCCTGATCGAGCGCTTCAGCAGCCTGGAGCGGATCGCGCATTGGAGCACCGCGATCAGCTTCGTAATTCTCGCGCTGTCGGGGCTGACCATCCTGTTCGGCAAGTTCGTGCTGCTGCCGGTGATCGGCTACACCCTGTTCGCGTGGTTGTCCGCGCTGGCCAAGAACCTGCACAACTTCGTCGGCCCGTTCTTCATCCTCAGCCTGCTGCTGACGATCATCGTGTTCATCAAGGACAACTTCTGGCACTCGAGCGACGCCCAGTGGATCGCCAAGGCCGGCGGCCTGTTGAGCGGCGACGAGGTTCCGTCGGGGCGGTTCAATTTCGGCGAGAAGGGCTGGTTCTGGATCGGCGTCGTGCTGCTCGGGGTGATCATGAGCGTCACCGGGCTGATCATGCTGTTCCCGAACTTCGACCAGCTGCGCGAGACGATGCAGCAGGCGAACGTGATCCACGTCATTGGCGCTGTGATCTTCGTCGCGCTGTCGTTCACCCACATCTACCTTGGCACCATCGGGATGGAGGGTGCCTACCAGTCGATGCGCAGCGGCTACGTCGACGAGGAGTGGGCCAAGGAGCACCACGAGCTCTGGTACAACGACGTCAAGGCGGGCAAGATCCCGGCCAAATCGACCGGCGCCGCGGCGGGAGCGCCGCAGACCCAGCACTGACGTTGCCGGCGGCAGCCAAGAAAAGGGCGCCCGCGGGCGCCCTTTTCATTTGCGCTACAGCCCTTCGGCCAGGATCAGCCGCGACTTGGACGCCTTCTTGCGGATCGCCAGCGCCGGCGCGTATTCGGGCGATTCGTACCACTTGCGCGCCTGCTCCAGGCTCGGAAACTCGAGGATCACGAAGCGCGGCGGGGCCCAGCCGCCTTCCCTGGTCTCGGTCTTGCCGCCGCGGGTGAGGAACTTGCCGCCGTATTTCTGTACCGTGGCGGGTACCAGCTTGCGGTAGTCCTCGTAGGCGGCCGGATCGGTGACTTCTACTTCGGCGACGACGTATCCGGGCATGGCGCTCCTCCTCTGAAAACGATCTAGTCTAGCGCAGGTCGCGTCACGCCCAGCCGACGCTGTGGCGGTCGATCGCCACCGCTTTTACCAGGGCGAATACCGGTCGCCCCGGAGCGAGCCCGAGCGCCTCGACCGATTTGCGCGTGATGCGCGCGAGCAGGATCGTGCCCGCGACGTCGATCTGGACGTCGACGCTCGCGCCCGCGCTCTCGCCCAGCGCAGTGAGCGTGCCGGGCAGCACGTTGAGCATGCTGATCGCCTCGGGCCGCACCGTCGCGAGCGAGACGTCGCGCGCGCGGATGCGCACGCGCACGCGCTCGCCGACCAGCGCATCGACGTCCGGCGCGTACAGCGCGCCGCCGGGAAAGTCGAGCCGCGCCAGCCCCATCTCGAGGTCCTGCTCGGCGACGCGAGCTTCGATCACCGCGCCGCCCTCGAAGCGCCCAAGGTAGGGGCGCAGCTCCATGCGCGCCATCGTCTCGTCGACCGGCCCCGAGTCGAGCACCCGTCCCTCTGACATCACCACGACCGTGTCGGCCAGACGCACCACTTCGTCGAGCGAATGGCTGACGTACACGATCGGCACGCCCACCTCGTCGCGCAGCCGCTCGATGTAGTACAGGATCTCGCTCTTGCGCGGCGCATCGAGCGCGGCGAGCGGCTCGTCCATCAGCAGCAGGAGCGGGTCGGCGAGCAGCGCGCGGCCGATCGCGATGCGCTGCTTTTCGCCGCCGGAAAGGTCATGCGGGCGGCGCTCGAGCAGCGCCGCCAGCCCGAGCAGCTCGGTCACCTTGTCCAGCGTTACCGCGCCCGGCCCGCGCGCGAAGCGCCGACCGTAGAGCAGGTTCTGGCGCACCGTGAGGTGCGGCAGCAGGCGCCCTTCCTGGAACACGTAGCCGATGCGGCGCCGGTGCGCCGCGACGTCCACGCCCGCGGCGGCGTCGAACAGCGGTTCGCCGTCGAGCGCAATGCGGCCGCGCTCCGGCCGCAGCAGCCCGGCGATCGCGTTCAGCACGCTGGTCTTGCCCGAGCCGGAGCGGCCGAACAGCGCGGTGACCCCGCCGCCGCTGGCGAACGCGGCCTCGAGCGCGAACGCTCCCAGGCGTCTGGCGACGGAGACTTCGAGTCTCATGTTCCGTGCGCGCGCCGCCGCGCGCGGCGCAGGAGCACTTCCGACACCACCAGCGCGCTGAGCGAAATCGCGACCGACAGCACGCACAGGCGCAGCGCCTGCGCGTCTCCGCCCGGCACCTGGGTCAGGCTGTAGATCGCGAGCGGCAGGGTCTGGGTTTCGCCCGGGATGTTGGACACAAAGGTGATGGTGGCGCCGAACTCGCCCAGGCTGCGGGCGAACGAGAGCAGCATGCCGTTGAGCACGCCGGGCAGGATCAGGGGCAGGGTCACCGAGGCGAACACCGCGAGCGGCGGCGCGCCCAGCGTGGAGGCGGCTGCCTCGAGCTTGCGGTCGACGGCCTCGATCGACTGGCGCATGGCGCGCACCGCGAGCGGCAGTCCCATCACCGAGGCGGCGAGGGCGGCGCCGGTCCAGCGGAACGCGAACACGATCCCCAGCTGCTCGGCCAGCCAGGCGCCGAGCGGGCCGTTGCGCCCGAGCAGCACCAGCAGCAGGTAGCCGATCACGACCGGCGGCAGCACCAACGGCAGGTGCACGACGCCATCGAGCAGGATCTTGCCGGGGAAGTTCGCGCGCGCGAGCAGGTAGGCCAGCGCGAGCGCCACCGGCAGGCTGCACAGCACGCCCCAGAAAGCGACTTTCAGGCTGAGGCCTAGAACCTCGAGTTCCGCGGGAGACAGGAGCACGCCGTCAGTTTAACGGGGTAAAGCCGTGCTTCCTGAAAATGGCCTGCGCCTGCGTCCCGCGCAGGTAGGCCTCGAAGGCGCGCGCGGCGGGCACGGCGCCCTTGAGCAGCGCGATCGGGTAGACGATCGGCGGGTGGAGCGACGCGTCGAAGCGCCCCACCAGGCGCACGCCCGGCTCCTCGCGCGCGTCGGTCTGGTACACGATGCCGAGCGGGGCTTCGCCGCGCGCCACCAGCGCGAGGGCGATGCGCACGTTCTCGGTCGCGGCAATGTGCGTCTTCACCGAGTCCCAGACTCCGAGCGACTCGAGCGCGGCCCTGGCGTACATCCCGGCCGGCACGTGGTAGGGATCGCCGAGCGCGAGCCGCCCGCCTCCGAGCGCGCGCGCAAGCGGCATCCCGGGGGCGATCTCGAGCTTCAGCGTGCTGGCGCGCGGAGCAACAAGCACCAGGCGATTGCCGAGCAGGTCGTGCCGCGTCCCCGGCTCGAGCAGGCCGTGCCGCTCGAGATAGTCCATCCAGTTGCGGTCGGCCGAGATGAAGATCGAGGCCGGCGCGCCGCGTTCGATCTGCTTCGCGAGCGATGAGCTGCCCGCGTAGGAAATCGCCGGCGGCGGGCCGGAGTAGCCCTGCGCCGCCTCGTCGAGCGCGTTGCGCAGGCTCGCCGCGGCGAAGACCAGCACGCGTTGCTGTGCGTGGGCCGGCGCCAGCCAAAAGAACGATGCTACGAGCGCCGCGGCGAGCCTGGCGCTCATGCGCCGGACCGCGCGCCGAGCGCGCAGACTTCGCCCGCGCCGCGTACGTCGTAACCGACGAAGCCGCGCGCGATGCGCTTGAAGGCGCGGCCGGCCAGCCCGGCGCGGAAGCGCTCGAGCGGGGCATCGCCCACGTTGCGCGCCCTGACCGCGAACCAGTAGCGCTCGCGCTGCAGGGGCAGGAAGTCGAGTCCGAAGCGCGCGGCGGCGGCGTGCACGCCGAAGCCGGCGTCGGCGCGCCCCGCGGCAACGCTGACCGCAACCGCAAGATGGGTGAATTCCTCGTCGCGGTAGCCGCCGATCGCCTTCGCGTCGATGCCCTGCTGCGCCAGCAACTCATCGAACAGGAGCCGGGTGCCGGAGCCGCGTTGGCGGTTGACGAACTGCAGCCCCTTGCGCGCGAGGTCGGCAAGACCACGGATCCGCTTCGGGTTTCCGGGCGCCAGCATCAGTCCCTGCTCGCGCTCGGCGAAGCGGATCAGCCGGTCGCGCCGTGCGCTCAGGCGCGCAAGCAGCGGATCGTCGTCGGCGGCGGCATCGCGCAACGGGACGTGAAAGCCGGCCAGGTCGGCGCGCCCGGCCGTGTATTCCGCCAAGCTGTCGGCGCTGCCCTTGAACTGCAGCTCGAGCGCCAGCTCGGCGCGCGTGGCGGGCTCGTCGACGAAGGCCGCGAGCAGCGGATCGTGGCTGGCCGCGACGCGCAATGCGCGCCCCTTGGCGCCGCGTTCGCCCGCGGCGAGCACCACCGCGAGCCCCGGCTCCAGGCGCAGCAGCTGGCTGCGCGCCGCCTCGTCGGCCGCGAGCAACCGCTCGGCGAGCGGCGTGAGCCGGGCGCCGCGCCCCTGCTCGAGCGTCACCAAAGCGCCGCCGGCGGCCTCGGACTGCGCCAGCAGCATGTCCCAGGCCGAGCGGTAGGAGACACCCAGGTGCGCCGCGGCCGCGCGCAGCGTGGCGCGCCGCGCGATCTCGCGCAACAGCGGTATCAGGCGCGCGTCGAGCCGGGCCCCGTCCTGGCCCGCCCGTCGCCAGCCGATTTCGGGCACCAGGCGCATTGTTATGCAATGTACTGCATATATGGCTAAAGCCGTTCTGCTCCTATGATAGCTCGCATCTTGATGTAAAGCTTCGCATATATAGAAAGGAGGAGTTGGGGATGAAACCGAGTTTCGCCGTCCGTCTCGCCGCCGCCGCGCTCGCGTTTTGGGCGGCATCCGCGTTCGCCAAGGACATCAGGATGGCGACCACCACCAGCACCGACAACTCCGGCCTGCTGCAGTATCTGCTGCCGAAATTCGAGGCCGACTGCAAATGCACGATCCACTACACCGCAGTCGGCACCGGCGCCGCGCTCAAGCTGGGGCAGAACGGCGACGTCGACGTGGTGCTGGTGCATGCCCGCCCGGCCGAGAACAAGTTCGTCGCTGCCGGCTACGGCGTCAACCGGCGCGACGTGATGTACAACGACTTCGTGATCGTCGGGCCTGCCTCCGACCCGGCGGGGGTCAAGGGCATGCACGATCCGCTTGTGGCGCTGAAGAAGATCCACGCCTCGGGCGCGACCTTCGTCTCGCGCGGCGACGACTCCGGCACCAACAAGAAGGAGCTCGCCTACTGGAAGGCGATCGGCATCAAGCCCGGCGGGCCGCATTACCTCGCGGTCGGGCAGGGCATGGGGGCGACGCTGACGGTGGCCGGCGAGAAGCAGGCCTACACGCTGTCCGATCGCGCCACCTACACGACCTACGCGTCGAAGACCGGGCTCGAGATCGTGGTGCAGGGGGACAAGAAGCTGCTCAACCCCTACGGCGTGATCGCGGTCAATCCCAAGCGCTATCCGAAGATCAACTACCAGGGCGCGATGACCTTCGTCAAATGGATGACCTCTCCCACGGGGCAGAAGGCGATCGGCAACTATCGCTTCAAGGGCGCACAGCTGTTCCACCCCGACTACGGGCATCCGCCGCACTAAGCGCGATCGCTTGGATCTCCTGCAGCCGACGCGGCAGGCCTTCGCCCTTCTTTTCGGCGGCGACCCGGAGCTGTGGCAGATCATCTGGCTGTCGCTCTGGGTCTCGGTCGGTGCGATTGCGCTGGTCGCCGCGCCATCCATCGCGCTCGGCTTCCTGCTGGCGAAGAAGCGCTTCCCCGGCCAGCGCGCGGCGGTGGTGCTGGTGCAGGCGCTGCTGTCGTTCCCGACCGTTGTCATCGGACTGGTGATCTACCTGCTGCTGTCGCGCCGCGGTCCGCTGGGCTCGTTCGAGCTGCTGTTCACGCCCTGGGCGATCATGGTCGGGTACATGTTGATCGCCTTCCCGATCCTGGTGGTGTTCACCATCTCGGCGGTTCAGGGCGCGGACCCGCGGGTGTACGAGACCGCGCGCTGCCTCGGCGCCGGCCGCTTCGCCGCCTCGCTCACCACGCTGCGGGAGGTGCGCTTCGGGATCCTCGCCGCCGTGGTGAACGGCTTCGGGCGCGCCATCTCCGAGGTCGGCTGCGCAATCATGGTCGGCGGCAACATCGCCGGCCTGACGCGCAACATCCCGACCGCGATCGCGCTGGAGACGACCAAGGGCGATTTCGCACAGGGCATCGCGCTCGGCTTCGTGCTGATGGTGGTGGCGCTGGGAGTGAACGTGCTGCTCGCGCTGCTGCAGGGCCAGGGCGGGCTCAGATGAGCGTGCCGCTGCTCGCGCTGCGCGGGGTGCGCAAGACGTTCGGCCCGCGCCTGCTGTTCGAGATCGACCGGCTGTCGGTCGAGGAGGGCGGGGCTTACGTGCTGGTCGGGCCGAACGGCTCGGGCAAGACCACCTTGATGCGAATTCTCGCCGGACTGGACCGCGACGCGGGCGGGGGGATGGACTTCCGCGGCGAACCGGCGGCCTTTACCTCGTATCCGGAGCGTTTGCGCCGCTCGATCGTGTACGTGCATCAGCACCCGTACCTGTTTCACACCAGCCTGCGCCACAACCTCGAGTACGGGCTGAAATGCCGGGGCCTGTCCTCCGCCGAGCGCGCGCGGCGGGTCGACGAGGCGATCGCCTGGGCCGGGCTCGAGCGGCGGCGTACGACTCCGCCGGGGAAACTCTCGGGCGGCGAGAAGCAGCGCGCGGCGCTCGCGCGCGCGCGGGCGCTGGGGCCCGAGCTGCTCTTGCTCGACGAGCCGACCAGCAACCTCGACCGCGACGGCCGCGCGCAGACGCTCGAGCTGCTGGCGCAGCTGCGCGACGAGCGCCGCACGGTGATCGTCGCCTGCCACGATCAGGAGATCATCGGCCTCGCGGGTTTCGCACGGATGCGCCTGGACGACGGCCGGATCGCGCTGCAATCCGGCTAGAATGTGCGCTCCGCCCGCGAAGGGTAGAGAGCGCAGGCATGAAGGTCTTCGGTTTCGCAGGCTATTCCGGCAGCGGCAAGACGACGTTGATCGAGCAGCTCATTCCGCGCCTGACCAAGCACGGGTTGCGCGTGTCGCTCATCAAGCACGCGCACCACACGTTCGACGTCGACCAGCCGGGCAAGGACTCCTACCGCCATCGCCACGCCGGCGCGGGCGAGGTGCTGGTGACCTCGTCGCGGCGCTGGGTGCTGATGCACGAGCTGCGCGGCGGGGCCGAGCCCTCGTTCGAGGACCAGGTCAAACACCTGTCGCCCTGCGACCTGCTGCTGGTCGAGGGCTTCAAGTTCGCGCCGATTCCGAAGCTCGAGGTCTGGCGCGCCGAGACCGGCGAAGCGCTGCTGCATCCGAACGATCCGCACATCGTGGCGGTGGCGAGTGACGCCAAAGTGGAAACGCGCCTGCCGCTGCTCGACCTGAACGACGCCGACGGGATCGCGAATTTCGTGTTGAAGGAGATGAAGCTAGGATGAACGGCAAGGGACTGTTGTCGGTGGACGAAGCGCTCGAGGTGCTGCTCGCGGGCGCGCGCCCGGTGACCGAAATCGAACAGGTGCCGACGCTCGAGGCGACCGGCCGGGTGCTGGCGCACGCGCAGGCGTCGAACATGGACGTGCCGCCGATGGACAACAGCGCGATGGACGGCTACGCTCTGCGCCTGGCCGACGTGGCCGCGCCCGACGCGCGCCTGCGCGTCGCGCAGCGCATTGCCGCCGGCGCCGTGGGCAAGCCGCTCGCGCCCGGCACCGCGGCGCGCATCTTCACAGGCGCTCCGATTCCCCCGGGCGCGGACGCGATCGTGATGCAGGAGTTCTGCGCCACCGACGGCGAGTACGTGATCGTGAACAAAGTCCCCCAGCCCGAAGAGTGGATCAGGCGCCGCGGCAGCGACATCCGCGCCGGAGGCGAGGTGCTGGCGGCGGGCATCAGACTGCGGCCGCAGGACACCGGGCTCGCGGCCTCGGTCGGCATCAAGTCGCTGCCGGTTCGGCGCCGAGTGCGCCTGGCGCTGTTCTTCACCGGCGACGAGCTGGTGATGCCGGGCGATCCGCTGCCGCCGGGTCGGATCTACAACTCCAACCGCTTCACCCTCAACGGCCTGGCCAAGACCTTCGACTGCGAGGTGCGCGATTTCGGCATCGTGCCCGACAGCCTGGCGGCCACGCGCGACGTGCTGAGGCGCGCGGCGGCAGAGGCCGACATCATCGTCACCTCCGGCGGGGTGTCGGTGGGCGAGGAAGACCACGTCAAGCCGGCGGTCGAAGCCGAGGGGTCGCTCCTGATGTGGAAGATCGCGATGAAGCCGGGGCGGCCGCTCGCTTTCGGCAAGGTGGGCGGGGCCGCATTCATCGGCCTGCCGGGCAATCCCGTGTCCAGCTTCGTGACCTTCCTCCTGTTCGTGCGGCCGTTCCTGCGCAAGACGCAGGGTATCGCCGAGGTCGCGCCGCGCGCGATCGACGCGCGGGCCGATTTCGACTGGCCGAAACCGGATTCGCGGCGCGAATTCCTGCGCGTAAAATGGAACCCGCAGGGGGGCCTCGACCTGTACCCGACGCAGGATTCGGCGGTGCTCACCTCGACGGCCTGGGCCGACGGCTTGGTCGACAATCCGCCGAACCAGTCCATCGCGAAGGGCGGGCACGTCCGCTTCCTGCCGTTTTCGGAGCTCTACGGGTGAAGGTCAAGCTGCTGTTCTTCGCCGGGCTGCGCGAGCAGCTCGGATCCTCAGGCGAGGAGATCGAACTGCCTGCCGGCGTCACCACGCTCGCGGGAATTCGCGAGCACCTGAAGTCGCGCGGTGGAAACTACGAAAGTGTGTTTTCCGGCAAGGCGCTCGTGCGCATGGCGCTCAACCAGGAGATGGCGCAGCCCACCGCACCGGTCAAGCCGGGCGACGAGGTCGCGTTCTTTCCGCCGGTGACCGGAGGCTGAAATGAAGATCAGCGTGCAGCACGAAGACTTCGACGCCGGCGCCGAGATGCGCGCCTTGTCGCGCGACCCCAGGGTTGGCGCGGTGGCGAGCTTCGTCGGCGTGGTGCGCGAGGTGCCGATGACACTGGAGCACTACACCGGCATGACCGAGCGCGAGATCGGCAAGATCGTCGAGGAGGCGAAAGGCCGCTGGCGGATGATGGATTGCAGCGTCATCCACCGCTACGGCGAGCTCAAGCCGACCGACCAGATCGTGCTGGTCGCGGTGGCGAGCGCGCACCGCGGCGACGCCTTCGCGGCCTGCGAGTTCATCATGGACTACCTCAAGACCCGCGCGCCGTTCTGGAAGAAGGAGCGGACCGCCGAGGGCACCCGTTGGGTCGAGGCGCGCGCGAGCGACGACGCGGCCGCCGATCGCTGGACGGAGAAGGCGGAACCGAAACGCTTCGGCTAGTCGGAGGTGTGCACGTGACTTTCCTCGGAACATTGGCGGTGGCGGCCGGCGCCGCAGCGGGAGCGTGGCTTCGCTGGCTGCTCGGCATCGTCCTCAATCCCGTTTTCCCCACGGTCCCGCTTGGCACCTTCGCCGCCAACCTGCTCGGCGGCTTCCTGATGGGCCTCGCCCTGGGAGTGTTCACCCGCTACGAGGCGCTGTCGCCCGAAGCGAGGCTGTTCGTAACCACCGGCTTTCTGGGCGGTCTGACGACCTTCTCCACCTTCTCCGCCGAGGCGACCACGCTGCTGGCGCGCCAGCAGTTCGGCTGGGGCGCGCTGCTGATCGGCGGTCACGTGGCAGGCTCGATCCTGATGACGTTTGCGGGTATCGCCACGGCGCGCCTGCTGTTTCGTATCTAGCGTTGGGGACGGAGGGCGACATGCAAGGCACTTCGCTGCGCTTTTATATGCACGAGAACCGGCGCCACCACGGTGTGCTGCTGTATGAGTGGCTGCTGGAGAAGGCCAAGGCGATCGGGATTCACGGCGGTTCCGCGTTTCGCGCCATCGCCGGCTACGGGCGCCACGGCCTGTTGCACGAGCAGCACTTCTTCGAACTCGCGGGAGACGTTCCGGTGGTGGTCGAGTTCATCGTCACCGAGGAGGAGGCCCAGCACCTGCTCGAGCTCGCGCGACGCGAGAACGCGCACGGCTTCTACACCAAGACGGCGGTACATTTCGGCATGCTAAACGGCGACAGCTGAGACCCCGGGAGCGCGCCGCGCAACCGGCTTGACCGGGGTCAAGTACGACGCCACGCACTGGCCGAGAATGCATACGTCGCGTGTGGAGGCTTCAGCATGACAAAGTTCGACGTGTTGGTGGTCGGCGGCGGACCGGGCGGCACGCCCGCCGCCATGGCGCTCGCGAGCGCGGGGCGCCGGGTGCTTCTGGTCGAGAGGGGCGCGGGACTCGGCGGCACTTGCCTGTTCGAGGGCTGCATTCCTTCCAAGATTCTGCGCGAGAGCGCGGAGCGCCTGCAGGCAATCCGGCGCGCAAAGGAGTTCGGGCTGCAGGTTCCGGCGGGCGAGATTGGCGTCGACTGGGCCGCGATCATGAAGCGCAAGGCGGAGATCCTGCACCGACGCGCCGGCGGCGCGTTGCAGCACGCGCGCCAGATTCCCACGCTGGACGTGCGGTTCGGCAGCGCGGCGCTGCTTGGGCCGCGGCGGGCCAGATTCACGCCTCGCGACGGCGCGCCAGAGGAAGTCGAATTCAGCAGCGCGATCATCGCCACCGGCTCCCTGCCCAACCGCTTGCCGGTGCCGGGAGTCGATCTGCCGCAGGTGCTCACGAGCGAGCAGATACTCGAGATCGACCGCGTGCCGGGGCGTCTGGTCGTGATCGGCGCAGGCCCCATCGGCGTGGAAATGGGGCAGATCTTCGCCGCCTTCGGCAGCCGGGTTACGCTGCTCGAGGCCGGGCCGCGCATCCTGGCGCCGGTCGACGAGGAGATCGCGCTCGCGCTCGACGGCCACATCCGGCGGCAGGGCGTCGCGCTCGTGCTCGGCGCGGCGGTCGCTGCGATCGCCCGCAAGGGAGATAAGCTGGGCGTGGAGTACCGCGACGCGGCGGGCGCGCCGCACGAAGCGGAGGCGGATCTCGTGCTCGAGGCCACCGGGCGTCGTCCCAACGTGGAGGGCCTGGGCCTGGAGCACACCCGCGTGCGCCACGACCACCACGGCGTCAAGGTGGACGCGAAGCTGGAGACGGACGAGCCCGGTATCTATGCCATCGGTGACGTGGTGGGTCATCCGATGTTCGCCCACTGGGCGACCGCGCAGGCGCTGGCGCTGGTGCGACACCTCGTCGGCCGGTCGACCCGCTTTCCCGAGCCGGCGAGCAACACGGCGGTCATCTTCAGCGCCCCCGAAGTGGGCATCGCCGGGCTGACCGAGAGCGAGGCGCGGGCCGCGGGACACGACGTCGGCGTCGCGCGCTACGATTTTCGGGCCGACGCCCGGGCCCAGGTGTCAGGACATCCCGAAGGCTTGCTCAAGCTCGTCTACGACAAGGCGAGCCGCGCAGTGCTCGGCGTTCACATCCTGGCCGAAGGCGCAGCGTCGCTGCTTGGAGAGGGCGCGCTGGCGGTCCGATCCGGCGTTACGGTCGAGGCGCTCGCTGCAGCCATCCATCCGCACCCGACGCTGAGCGAATCGATCGGCGTCGCGGCACGCCAGGTGCTGGCCGCGACGGGCTGACTCGGGCGCGCTGCGCCGCGGCGGATTGACCCCCATCAATACGCCGCGCGCGCGCCGGCATAGGCTGTCCGCTGGTCAAGCGGGATCAAGGCGGCGTCATGAGCCTCATGCGGGCTGAAAAGCTGGTCAAGACCTACCGCAGCGGGGAAGTCGAGGTGCAGGCGCTGCGCGGCGTCGATTTCGCGATCGAGGCGAAATCTTTCGTCGCCTTCGTCGGGCCCTCGGGCAGCGGCAAGAGCACGCTGCTCAACATGATCGGCTGCCTCGACCGCCCGACGAGCGGAAGGTTGACCGTGCTCGATACGGACGTCGGATTGCTGGACCGGCGCGCCGCGGCCGATTTCCGCGGTCGGAACATCGGATTCGTGTTCCAGGACTTCAACCTGATCCCGGTCCTCACGGTGTACGAGAATATCGAGTACCCGCTGATCATGGTGCAGAATTGGCCCGAGCGTAAGCGGCGCGCGCAAATCACGCGGCTGCTCGAGGCGGTCGGCATGGCCGGCCAAGCGGGCAAGCGGCCTGATCAGATCTCCGGCGGGCAGAAGCAGCGCGTCGCGGTGGCGCGCGCTCTGGCGACGGACGCGAAGCTGGTCCTGGCCGACGAGCCGACCGCGAACCTCGACCACGACACCGCCTACCGCGTCATCGAACTGATGAAGAGGATGCGCGACGAACTCGGGACCACCTTCGTGTTCTCGACCCACGACCCCAAGATCATGGGAGAGGCCGAGGTCGTCTTCACGCTCGAAGACGGTCGCATCCGCCCGCCGGCCGGTAACGAACGAATCCGTCAGGCACCGTTTGAGACCGGGGTATCCCATGCTTAACGTACTGAAAATCGCCGCGAGGAACCTGGCGCGCTTCGGCCGGCGCACGCTGCTGACCTCCTCCCTCATCACCCTCGGCATCGTCGGCGTGCTGCTGTTCATTGCCGTATCGGGGTCGTTCAAGTCGATCATGGTCGGCCAGTTCACCGACGCGATGCTCGGGCATATCGAAGTGCACCGCAAGGGCTACGTGGCTTCGATCGACAGCCTGCCGCTGAACCTCAACGTGCAGCCTGCGATGGTCGCGAAGGTCGAGCAGGTGCTCGGCAAGATGGCTTCGGTGGAAGCGTATTCCGAGCGTATCAAGCTGGGCGCGATGTTCAGCAACTTCACCGAGACGACCAACATCCGCGTCAGCGGCGTGGAGCCGGCGAAGGAGATCGCCACCACTCCCCTGCTTCCCGGCCGCCTGGTCGGTGACAAGAGGGCAGGGCCGCTGCTGAAGCAAGGCGAAGTGCTCATTCCCGAGTTGATCGCGCGCGGCCTGAAGGTGAAGATAGGAGACACCGTAGTCCTGGTCGCAACCAATCGGGACGGCTCGGTCAACGGCAAGACCTTCACCGTCGCGGGCGTGCTGCAAAGCATATCGGGGCCGAGCGGCAAGGACGGCTACATCACCATCGACGACGCGCGGGCGTTGCTGCGCATGAAGCAGCCGGAGGTGAGCGAAATCGCCATCCGGCTCAAGAATCCCGCTCAACTCGACAAGGCGTATGCGCAACTGAACCGGGAGCTGTCGGGCATCGCCAACAAGGACGGCAAACAGGTGCTGGAAGTGCACACCTGGGCGGATCTGTCGCCCTTCTCGAGCATCGTGCGCATGATCGACCTGCTCGCGGTGTTCATCAAGGTCATGATGGTGTCGATCGTGCTGATCAGCGTCATGAACGTGATGGTGATGGCGGTCTACGAGCGCATCCGCGAGATCGGGACCATCTCGGCTATCGGCACGCCGCCGCGAAGAATACTTGCCCTGTTTCTCACCGAAGGTCTCTTGCTCGGCCTGGGCGGTGCGGCGCTTGGAACGGCGATCAGTCTCGCCGTGATCTACGCCCTGAACATCTGGAAGGTGAGCTTCCACTTCGGCATGCAGCGCGACCCGATCCTGCTTTCTCCGGCGGTCTCCGTCGGGGACATCGTGACCATTGCGGCGATGGTGGTGGTGATGGCGCTGCTCGCGAGCCTGCAGCCGGCGTGGAAGGCCTCCCGCATGGATCCCGTGCGCGCGCTGGGCCACGTGTAGCACTTGGGGGTATGCCATGCGCAAGCTCGTCTTTCTGATGTTCTGTCTCGTTGCGTTGCCGGCGGCGGCAATCGACGGAACGGAAATTTTGAAAAAGGTTGACCGCAACCTTGAACCCGAATCCTACGAGTCGTACCGGCAGTTGACCGACGTCCAGCCCGACGGCAGCAAGAAGGTGTCCGTGCTCTACACCCTGAAGAAGGGCCGAGACAAGGTGGTGGCGCTGTTCCTTGCTCCGGCCAGCGACAAAGGTCGGGTGACGCTGCGCCTCGGCGAGAACATGTGGCTTTACATTCCGGACGTCGGGCGCGCGATCCGGATCACCAGCCTGCAATCGGTGACCGGCAGCGTCTTCAACAACGCGGACATCCTGCGCATCGACTACACGGCGGAATACGACGTCGAAACGGCGCAGGAGGAGAAGGACGCATACCTTCTTTCGCTCAAGGCCAAGACCGGCGACGTCGCCTACGACCGGCTCAAAATGTGGGTCGACAAGAAGCATTTGCTGCCGACCACGATCGAGTGCTACGCCGCGAGCGGCCTGTTGCTCAAGACGCTGCACTTCAGCAACATCAAGGACTTCGGCGGCGGCATCAAGCGCCCCGCGACGCTGGAAACCGATAGCCCGCTGTACAAGGGCTACAAGTCGGTGATGCAGTGGTCGGGACTCAAGAAGCGGGATTTTCCCGACCAGATATTCACCCTCAACTACCTGCCGAGGATCGAGGAGCTGCGCAAATGAACTCCTGCCGGAGACTGCGGCGAATATGGCCGCTTGTTCTCCTCGCAGCGGCAGCGAGCGCCGGGGCGGTGGAGGACACCGGCTTCGATTCGTCCGCGTTCGAGAAAAAGCCGTTCGAGCTCGGCGGCTACGTCCAGCTCAAGCAGGAGGATTTCACGCTCAACCGCGGCGGGGCCTTCTACCAGCTCAATAACCTCGGCCAGCCGCAGAGAGACGACCTGGGGCGCACGACCGCGACCCTGCAGCTGGTCGGCAAGCTGCGACAGGGCATCGGCACTTTCGACTTTCGGACCAACTCGGACCTGCAGCGCGACCAGCTCGCGCACAGCCACGACAACAGCGTCTACGAGGCCGCCTACTCGATTCGCCCCGATCCCGCTTTCACGCTTGAAGCGGGCAAGAGAGCGCTCAAATGGGGCAAGGGATACGCCTGGAACCCGATCGGATTCGTCGAGCGGCCCAAGGACGCGAACGACCCTCAGCTCGCGCGCGAGGGCTTCATCATGGCGGATGCCGACTGGATCGTGAATCCGGGCGGGGATTTGCAGACGGTCGCCTTCACCCCGGTTCTCCTACCCGTTGGCAAAGACGTCAACAGCGATTTCGGCGCGAGTGGCCATTTGAATCCGACCGCCAAGCTCTATCTGCTCTACCGCAACACCGACATCGATTTCGCCTGGCAGGGAAAGGGTAGCCGGCCCGCCCGCTTCGGCATGGATTTTTCCCGCAATCTGGCGTCGAATTTCGAGATTCACGGCGAGTGGGCGCAAATCCGGCAATTCTCGCGTCCGGTCACCGACAGCTCGGGCCGCGTCGTGACCGAAGTCGGCAACGCCACGAGTTACCTGCTGGGCCTGCGCTACCTCACCGCGGGCGACACCACCTACATCGCCGAGGTCTACCACAACGGCACCGGCTACTCGGAGTCGGAGGCCGACCAGTTCTACCGGCTCGTCGATGCGGCGTTCGCGCAACTGCAGCAGACCGGCAGCAGCCCGCTGCTGCCGAAGGCGCTCGCGCTCGGGCAGGGAAGCTACGCGCGGCCTTTCGCGGGCGAGAACTACCTCTACTTTCGCGCGCAGTCCAAGGACGCGCTCGGAATCGTCTATTTCACGCCCGCGATCACCGCGATGATGAATCTGCAGGACCGCAGCTACCAGATCACTCCCGAGCTGCAGTACTCCGGCATCAACAACCTCGAGCTCCGCCTGCGGCTCTTCCTCCTGCGGGGGAACGGCTCGACCGACTTTGGCGAGAAGCAGAATTCGCGCAAGCTTGAGCTCTATGCCCGCTACTACTTCTGACGCATCGGCCGCGCGGGCGCGGTTTCTGCGCGAAATTCCGGGGGCCGGTCCCGTGGTTGCTCGAGGCGGCGGTTCTCGGAGTCGCGATTGGGTTGGCGCTCGCGCTCGATCAGGCGGAGCTGGCGGTTCTGGCGGTATTCAGGCTCGAAGGACAACTTCGCGCAGACGGATACTGCTTTAGAAGGTGAGCGACATGACAATACCCATGCGACACTGCCATCGCCCCTGGTGGAAGCGGCCGCCGGTCTGGCTGCTTGCCATTCTCGTGACGGGAGCTCTGCTTTTCGTGGCCGTGAAGGAAACCGGCAGACCGGCAGCGATGCCTTACGGGGCGCTTCTCGACCAGGTCGAGGCGGGAAACGTGGCGAGCATGACGTTCGATGGAACCGAAGTCGACGGACGCTTCAAGCATCCTCTGCGCGATGGGCTCCCGACCGGAACCTCGCGGCGCGACAGCTTTCGCAGCCAGGTTCCCGACTTCGGCGATCCCGCGCTGATACCGGAGCTGCGCAAGGAGCACGTCGCAATCGACGTGCGTTCGCCTTCGCAATGGGCGTCGCTCCTCACCCGCCTGCCCTGGACGATGCTGGCCTTCTTCGCCCTGATCCTGGTCGTCGCGCTGGTGCGGATCGTGCGTGGCCCAACGGCGGGATCCGGTCCGGCCGTACCCATGCGCCCGGGAGGCGGAATGATCGGGCTCGTATCGGGTCTGTTCGGCAAGAAACGCGAGGGCGGCGAGTGACGGGGTTGATCGATGTTCGTTCCCGCCGGACGCGCCGCATCGCCCTTGCGGTGTCCGTCGTGGCGGCGTTGTCGAGCGTATTCTTCGCGCTTCGCAGCGTCGGCTCGTTCCGGCTGCTGCGCTCCGCGTACGAAGCGGGCGCGCCCGCGACGAGCAGCCTCCGGCCGTGGATGACGCTCGCCTACGTGTCCGCCACCTACCGTGCGCCAGAAGCGGAACTGCTCGAGCGTCTTGCGCTTCCCGCGAAAACCGATCCGGACACGAGCCTCAGGACGCTCGCAGAGCGCGAGGGCGTCTCGCTGCTCGAATACGTTCGGCGCGTTCAGCGAGCCGTCGCCCGCGCCGCCGCGCCTGCGGAGCGTGCAGGCAGCGGATCGAGCTGGCTTGGTCCGATCGGCGACGAGTTTCTCTCCGCGGTGCTGATTTACGGCTATCCCGCCCTTGGATTGACGATCCTGCTGGGCTCCATCGGCCTGCCGGTGCCCGACGGATTCGCGGCGACGTTTGCGGGCTCGCTGGCCGCCGAAGGCCGTTTGGATTGGCTCTGGGCCGGCGCGATCACGCTGGTCGCCTCGGTCCTCGGCGACGCGGCGGCGTATTGGTTTGGTCGCGCCTTCGGCCGCAGAATTCTCGATCGCCACGGGCGATGGTTCGGTTACACGCCCGAGCGTTCGGTGCGCGTCAATCTGCTATTCGGGCGCTGGGGCTCCTGGACGGTGCTGGTCACGCGCACCTTCGTGTCCTATCTCAGCGCCGTCGTGAGCGTGTTGGCCGGGGCCGGCCGCTATCGGCTGTCCGGGTTTCTTGCGTGGACGGTCCTCGGGCGCCTGGTCTGGACATCGGCCTATCTGGGCCTTGGGTACGGCATCGGCGCCAATCTGCAAGCTGCGACCGATTTCCTCAAGAACCTGAGCGGCCTGCTGCTATCGCTGACAATTCTCGCCGCGTCAGGGTTGATCGCCGCGGGGCACGCGCGGACACTCAGGGCGTGACCCTGTCGAGTGAAGCCGATTCTGGATTGCCCCGTCAACGCACCGCCGTCACGGCCTCGGCCATCGGCTTCGGTTGCGTCCCGGCGAGGCCCCAGACGCCGAAGTACGCCGCGTTCTCGGCCCGCACGGCGAAATACGTGAGTCGGGACTCCACGCTCACCGCCTTCTGCGCGATGTTGGGTCGGCAGCCGGTAGGACGAGCGAGCGCGTCTCTTCGGGCATGAGATTCAGGCGATCGATCCGCGATGCGCCCATCGGCGGAACCTCTCCGCCTTTGGCATTGAAACCGAAGAGTCCGAACGCCGCCTGCCGATCCTCGCGGTAAGGGTCGTCGCGCCAGTTCTGCCACACGACGTTCCCCGCGCCGTCCTTCGCCTCGACCTTCAGCGTGATCAGCCGATCGGGCAGCCCCGTGGGCATATCGTGCCCGGCGCCCGAGTTGGTCACGCTCACGCGGATTTCCAGGCCGCCGTCTGCCGTCTTCGCCACTGTCTGCGCGAGCTTCGCCGCCTCGCGCAGGATGGTCGGATCGCTGTGCGGGCCGCGGAACACGTGACGATGCAGCGGCCTGTCCTTGGGCGTGCCGAGCGGGACCGCCGGGCCACTCGCCGCGGCGCCGGTCGCGGCTGGCATGTGGCAGGACTGGCAGGTTTTTCCCTCGGCCGCGTAGCGGCTCTTGCTCCAGGTGCTTACCGTGTCGCAGACGTTCAGGCCGTTCAGGTTGTTCAATTGACCGTGGCAGGCGACGCAGAAGTCGGACTTCTGAACGAGCGGCGCATACGCGGTCTTGTGGTAGGGCGATTTTGCATCCCGGTACGGTCCGCGCTTGGTGCCCTTCGGCCCGAACGCGAACTGGCCGGTGCCCTTAACCTCGGTGATGCGGTGGCAGACGTCGCAGGATACGCCCTCGGTCGCAGCGACTGCGGGCGGGACTTTCTGCAGCACCGCGCCCAGCGGATACACACCGCCGGGCTCGTGGCAGGTCTGGCAGGCGACCGCGACTTTCTGCTCGTTATAGCAGGTCATGCCCATGCGCTCCGAACCGACCTTGTGGGCGAAATACCACGCCTCGCGCGCATGCGCGTGCATCGAGCGCGACCAGTCGCGATAGATCTCCTCGTGGCACTGCTTGCACACCGTGGCCGGTTCGAATGCCGGGCCTTTCGGAGCCATGCCACCCATTTTGTGCACCGTGGCGGCAGGTTTATGCATCGCGCCTTGCGCGTGAGCGCCGGCCCAAGGCGCCAGGCCAACGAGTGCCGCGAAGACGGCGGCCATCGCCGTTCGCGCCGAAAACGTCGCGAATTTCGACATGTTCCCCCCCCTGTTCGACGAGTTGCTGGATTCGA
Organism: uncultured beta proteobacterium; assembly: GCA_963811085.1. Classification (GTDB taxonomy): domain Bacteria; phylum Pseudomonadota; class Gammaproteobacteria; order Burkholderiales; family SG8-39; genus DAHVFK01. The sequence continues at coordinate 201,808 of CAWEPV010000011.1, forward strand.
GTCCGGCGTTTGTCGCCCCCTCTTCCGTGCCCTGGGTGCCCCCTATCTGAGGCGGTATGCGGCGTGGCAGGCGACGCAGGCCTGCGTCACCTCGTTTAGCGCGCCAAGCGCGCGCCCCACGTCGTCGTCGATCGCGGCCCGCTGGGTCGCGATCGCGAAGCGGCTCGCGGCATGGTGCATGGCGGTTCCCGCCTCCTGCATGCCCTTCGGCATGTACGGGGCGACCTCGTGCGCGCCGTGAAGGCCGAAGGAGGACATCCCCAGGCGCTTTTCTGCCAGCTCGCCGGCCTTGTCGAACTCTTTTTTCGACAAGTGCTCCTGGATGCGCGACAGCGTGATCAGGTGGTCGCGCATGTTGGCCATTTCGTGCTCCAGCAGGTGCGGGGGGAAATGCACCAGCTCGCGCGTGTCCTCGATCGCCCCAGGGCGCATCGCCTCGTGGCTCATCGATATCGAATGCTGCTCGTCCATCGGCGCGGCGGCTGCGCTGGCCGCGAGGACGAGGACGCCGATGGCCGCCGCATGGATCCTGTTCTTCATTGTGCTACCCGGTTACGACATCGCAGTCGGGAGTTTATCTCCGGCGGCCTCTGGCACGTATGATCGCGATCATATGTCGGGCGATGCGGGCAAAGTACGCTCGCGGGGTCACACTGGGAATCCGATTCGCCCGCGCCGCCGATGAAAAGTCTCTTCGCCAGTATTTCGCACCAGCATCCGCAGGAAGGAAACCGCAGCGCCGGGCCGGCGCCGATTGGGGGCGGCCGGGTTTCGTCGCTCGCCGCGGTGGCGCTCGCCTTTCTCGCCAGCCAGCATCACAACCTCCATATGCTCCTCCTGACGTTCGGGTTGGGCGAGGCGGCGATGCGTTTCATGACGGCGGCTCCGGCGGTTCGCGACGCGATGTTTGGGATGTCGCTGGCGATGGTCGGCGTGATCGCCTACCAGATTCGGGATTCCAGGCGCCCCGCATCGACCCGCGTCATGGGCGTGATTTCGATCCTCGCAACGCTTGGGCTGTTGGCGTGGTCGCTCGCGCAGTTTGGTCTTTGACGCGAGCCGGCATGGAGCAGATTTTCCGCAAAGACCTGAGCCATCTGACCTGGGACGAGGTGTATGCAAGACAGATGCAGCGGGCCGAGCTCGTCGCGGGCTGGATGGACGCCCTTCGCCTCAAGCCGGACGATCGCGTGCTGGAGGTGGGGGCGGGGCCCGGCTACGTAAGCCTCACGCTCGCCGAGCGGGTCGGGCCCGAGGGCGTCGTTTATGCGGTCGACCGCTCGGCCGAGGCGCTCGCCTACCTGGAGCGCCTGCAGAACGAACGCGGCGTGCGGCAGATCCGGCGGCTGGCGGCCGACGCCTCCGCGCTGGAGGGGGCGGACCTGCGCGCGGACGCGGCGCTCGTCTCCATGGTCCTGCACCATGCAGATGATCCGGCCGGAATCCTGCGCAATCTGCACAGGATTCTTCCTCCGCACGCCCTTGTCGTGGTCGCCGAGTTCCACCCGTCCGGCCCGTGCGAGCACGGTGCGCCGCGTACGTGCCGGCTCGCACCCGAGCAGGTCGAAGCGTGGTGCGAGAGCGCGGGCTTTTCGGTGCTGCGCTGCCGGCGGCAGAGCCCGGAGCACTACATGCTCGTTGCCCGACGGGCGCCCTGAAGGCCCCGCGCTCAGCGCAACAGGCGCAGCCGGGAGCCGGCGCGTGTCAGGCGGCCGGCGCGCGTCATGCGCGCAAGCGCCCGGTACAGCGCTTCGTGGGTGATGCCGAGCTCGATGGCCCAGGACTTGAGCGGCTGGTCGAGCTCGATCGCGCCGTCGACGCCTTCCGATTCCAGGAAGTGAACGACGCGCGCCTCGGCGCCGTGCAGCTGCAGGCGCTCAGCGCGCGCGCGCAGCCGGCGGATTTCCGCTGTGAGATGGCCTGCCCAGGCGGCGGCGAAGGCGGCGTCTTCGGCGAGCGCCCGGCGCAGCGCGCCTAGAGGCAGCGTGCACACACGGCTAGGCACTCGCGCCACGCTGTCGCAGTGATAGCGGCGCGACTCGACGCTCGCTTCGGCGAGGAAGCCGCGCCGCGCGCGCTGCAGGACGATCGTCTGGCCTCCCACCGAGTGGCGCAGCAGCGCGATCTCGCCCTCGAGCACGTAGTACAGCACGTCGGGTCGCTCGCCCAGGCGAAACAACACCGTGTCCGCCTGGAGGTCGAGGCAGCGCGCCTGCGCGAGCAGCGCACGGGGCAAGAAGCCCAGCTCGGCGCGCGCGGCGAGGGGAAGCGAATCATCGATGCGTGAAGCGCCCGCGCCGCTCACGCCGCCGCAGCCGGCTTGAGCGCCGCCTTCAGCTCGGCGAGCTCGGGCTCGGCGAGGGTTTCCTTCTCCAGCAGCAGCTTGGCGCCGCGCTCGAGGGTATCGCGCTCGCGGGCGAGGAGCGAAACCGCGCGGTCGAACGCGGAATGGACGATGTCGCGTACCGCGATGTCGATCTCGCGTGCGGTGTCCTCGCTGTATTCCCGCGGCTGTGCCATCGGGACGCCGAGCAAGTTCGGCCGTTCATCGTCGAAGGAGACGTAGCCGAGCTTCTCGACCATGCCGTAGCGCAGCGCCATGCTGCGCGCGATGCCGGTCACCTTGGCGAGGTCGTCGGCGGCGCCGGTCGACAGATGGCCGAACACCACCGTCTCGGCGGCGCGTCCGCCGAGCAGCACGGTCATCTTGTTTTCCAGCTCCTCGCGCGTCATCAGGAAGCGATCTTCGGTCGGCCGCTGAATGGTGTAACCCAAGGCGCCAATGCCGCGCGGGATGATCGAGATCTTGTGCACCGGGTCGCTGCCCGGCAGCGTCATCGCGACCAGGGCATGTCCCATCTCGTGGTAGGCGACGGTCTTGCGCTCGGTCTCGTTCAGCACGCGGCTCCTTTTCTCCAGGCCCGCGACGATGCGCTCGATCGCCTGGTTGAAGTCTTCCAGCGTCACCGACTCGCCGCTACGGCGCGTGGCGACCAGCGCCGCCTCGTTGATCAGATTGGCGAGGTCGGCGCCGGAGAACCCGGGCGTGAGCGCAGCGACCTGCTCCAGGTCGACGCCCTCGGCGAGATGGATTTTCTTCGCGTGTACCTGCAGGATCTGCAGCCGGCCGATCTTCTCGGGCCGGTCGACCAGCACCTGGCGGTCGAAGCGTCCGGCGCGCAGCAGCGCGGGGTCGAGGATCTCGGGCCGATTGGTGGCCGCGAGCAGCACTAGACCGATGCTCGGGTCGAATCCGTCGAGCTCCGAGAGCAGCTGGTTGAGCGTTTGCTCCTTCTCGTCGTGCCCGCCCATCATGCCCGAACCGCGCGCACGGCCCAGAGCATCGAGCTCGTCGATGAAGATGATTGCCGGTGCCTTCTGTCGTGCCTGCTCGAACAAGTCGCGCACGCGCGCCGCGCCCACGCCGACGAACATCTCGACGAACTCGGAGCCGGAAATCGAGAAGAACGAAACGCCGGCCTCGCCCGCGACTGCGCGCGCGAGCAGCGTTTTGCCGGTGCCGGGCGGGCCGATGAGCAGGATGCCCTTGGGGATGCGTGCGCCGAGCCTGCCGTAGCGCTCGGGATTCTTGAGGAACTCGACCACCTCCTGCAGTTCGGCTTTGGCCTCGTCGACGCCGGCGACGTCGGCGAAGGTTACGCCGGTTTTGCTCTCGACGTACACCTTGGCCCGGCTCTTGCCGATGTTCATGAAGCCGCCCATTCCCTGCTGGCTGGCGAAGCGCCGCACCAGGAAGAACCAGACGCCGAAGAACACCAGCGCGGGCACGATCCACGACAACAGGTCGCGCAGGAAGGTGCTCTGGTATACGCGGGTGAACTTGACGTCGTACTTCGACAGCCGGTCGGCGAGCTGGGGCTGGACGATGTTCGCCACTACGGTGCTCTTGCCGCCCTGGGGCGACTTCAGCGTGCCGGTGATGGTCTGGTCCGACACGATCACGTCCGAAATCTTGCTCTCCTGCAGCAGCTTCTCGAACTGGCTGTAGGGCACGACTTCGACCGTCTGCACCTGGTGCCACCACTGCTGCATGAGCAGCATGGCGAAGAACGCGAAGATCAAATACGCGATGTTGACTTGGGTGTGTTTTTGCATCGGCTATGTGGATCCCGCGCTTTGCCTTGAGTTCACTAGATGGGGGTGCCTCGACCCATGTGCAACCTTACCGCTTCGGAACGCGATTATCGCAATGTCCAGGACAAAAACAGAATATTGATTGATAAGAAGTAATGATAATCATGTGGTTACAGATTGTCCTAGACAAACAAAGATTTTATCTGGACAATTCGCTTGCACCATTCGTCAGCTCTCAACCAACCCTCTAGGAGTTTTAACCATGAAATCGCTGCCCAAGTTTCTTACCTCTGCTTCAGTCGCCGCCATCCTCGCGACCGGCATGACCGCGGCCGTCGCCGGCGTCTACTCCGACGCCGAGACGACGACCCCTGTGGTCGCGGCCTCGTCGGCGAGCGGCATGATCATCGCCGCGGCCGGCAGGCACACCGACGCGGAGACCTCGTACCCGGTGACTGCCATGCAGTCCGATATCATCGACACGGCGGTCGCGGCCGGCCAGTTCAACACGCTAGCGAAGGCGCTGACCGCGGCGGGCCTGATCGATACGCTGAAAGGGCCCGGTCCGTTCACCGTATTTGCTCCGACCGACGCCGCATTCGCCAAAATCCCGGCTGCGCAGATTCAGGCGCTGCTGGCGGACAAGGCGGCGCTGACCAAGGTACTGACCTACCACGTGGTGCCTGGCACGGTGATGGCGAAGGACGTCAAATCCGGATCGGTCCAGACGGTTGAAGGTCAGAGCCTGAGGCTCGACGTTTCGAGTGCGGGGGTCAAGGTCAACGACGCGAACGTGATCAAGACCGACATCGTTGCCTCGAACGGCGTGATTCACGTCATCGACACGGTCGTGCTGCCGAACTGAGAGTCTTCCTCCCTGTAGCATCTGGCCCGGCTTCGGCCGGGCTTTTTTTTTGCTTGAAACTGCCGCGAGTGTCCCCACCTGCGTTACAGGTTTCGCAACCGGATCAAGACGATGCGCTTCGACAAATTCACCACCAAGCTGCAGGAAGCCCTGGCGGACGCCCAGAGCCGGGCGGTCGGCCAGGATCACCAGTACATCGAGCCGCAGCACCTGCTGCTGTCCCTGCTCGAGCAGGAGGACGGGGGCGCCTCGGCGCTGGTCGCCAAGGCGGGAGGCAATCCGAACGCCCTCAGGCAGGCGCTCGCGCAGGCGGTCGGTCGGCTGCCCAAAGTCGAAGGCGCGCCGGGCGAAGTTCACATTTCACGCGAGCTGACCGCGCTGCTCAACGTCGCCGACAAGGAAGCGCAGAAGCGCGGCGACCAGTTCATCGCCTCGGAGATGTTCCTCATCGCCGCAGTCAGCGACAAGGGCGAGAGCGGACGACTGCTCAAGCAGGCCGGGGTCGGCAAGGCAGCCCTGGAGAAGGCGATCGAGCAGGTGCGCGGCGGCGCGAGCGTCAGCGGACAGGCGGACGAGTCGCAGCGCCAGGCGCTGGCCAAGTACACCCTCGACCTGACCGATCGCGCGCGCCAGGGCAAGCTCGACCCGGTGATCGGGCGCGACGACGAGATCCGCCGCACGATCCAGATCCTGCAGCGGCGCACCAAGAACAACCCGGTATTGATCGGCGAGCCGGGCGTGGGCAAGACGGCGATCGTCGAGGGCCTCGCACAGCGCATTGTCAACGGCGAGGTGCCCGAGACGTTGAAGAACAAGCGCGTGCTGGTGCTCGACATGGCCTCGCTCCTGGCGGGCGCCAAGTACCGCGGCGAGTTCGAGGAGCGCCTCAAGGCGGTGCTGAAGGAGCTTGCGCAGGACGAGGGCAACACCATCGTCTTCATAGACGAGCTGCACACCATGGTCGGCGCCGGCAAGGCAGAGGGCGCGATCGACGCCGGCAACATGCTCAAGCCCGCGCTCGCGCGCGGCGAGCTGCACTGCGTCGGCGCGACCACCCTCAACGAGTACCGCAAGTACATCGAGAAGGACGCCGCGCTCGAGCGCCGCTTCCAGAAGGTGCTGGTGGGCGAGCCGACGGTCGAGGCGACCATCGCGATCCTGCGCGGCCTGCAGGAAAAGTACGAGCTGCATCACGGCGTCGAGATCACCGACCCGGCGATCGTCGCCGCGGCCGAGCTCTCGCAGCGCTACATCACCGACCGCTTCCTGCCCGACAAGGCGATCGACCTGATCGACGAGGCCGCGGCGCGCATCAAGATGGAGATCGACTCCAAGCCCGAGTCGATGGACCGGCTCGACCGGCGTCTGATCCAGCTTCGCATCGAGCGCGAGGCGGTGAAGAAGGAAAAGGACGAGGCCTCGCGCAAACGCTTCGCGCTGATCGAGGCCGAGATCGCCAAGCTGGAAAAGGAGTACTCGGACCTGGAGGAGATCTGGAACGCCGAAAAAGCCCAGGTCGCCGGCAGCCAGCACATCAAGGAAGAGATCGAGAAGCTGCGCCAGCAGATGGCCGAGCTGCAGCGCAAAGGCCAGTACGACAAGCTCGCCGAGCTGCAATACGGCAAGCTGCCGCAGCTCGAAGCGCAGCAGAAGAAGGCCGAGAAGGGCGAGCAGGGCGCGAAGACGAAACTGGTGCGCACCCAGGTTGGCGCGGAGGAGATCGCGGAGGTGGTCTCGCGCGCGACCGGCATCCCGGTGTCGAAGATGATGCAGGGCGAGCGCGAGAAGCTGCTCAAGATGGAAGACAAGCTGCACGAGCGCGTAGTCGGCCAGGACGAGGCGGTGCGGCTGGTGTCTGACGCGATCCGCCGCTCGCGCTCGGGGCTGTCCGATCCGAACCGGCCCTACGGGTCGTTCCTGTTCCTGGGGCCGACGGGGGTCGGCAAGACCGAGCTGTGCAAGGCGCTCGCCGCGTTCCTGTTCGACTCGGAGGAGCACCTGATCCGGGTCGACATGTCCGAGTACATGGAGAAGCACTCGGTCGCGCGCCTGATCGGCGCGCCGCCGGGCTACGTCGGCTACGAGGAGGGCGGAGCCCTTACCGAAGCGGTGCGCAGGAAGCCTTACGCGGTGATCCTGTTCGACGAGATCGAGAAAGCGCACCCGGACGTGTTCAACGTCCTGCTGCAGGTGCTCGACGACGGGCGCCTGACCGACGGCCAGGGCCGTACGGTCGACTTCAAGAACACCGTGATCGTGATGACCTCGAACCTCGGTTCGCACATGATCCAGCAGATGGCCGACAGCGACTACGGGGTGGTGAAGCTCGCGGTGATGGGCGAGGTGAAGTCGCACTTCCGGCCCGAGTTCATCAACCGTATCGACGAGGTGGTCGTGTTCCACGGCCTGGCCGAGGCGCAGATCGGCGCGATCGCCCGCATACAGCTGGGTGTGCTGAAGCAGCGCCTGGCGAAGATGGATTTCGGCCTCGAGGCGTCAGAGGCGGCGATCGCCGAGCTGGCCAAGGTCGGTTTCGATCCGGTCTACGGTGCGCGGCCGCTCAAGCGCGCGATCCAGTCCGAGATCGAGAACCCGCTTGCGCGCGCGATCCTGCAGGGCGGCTTCGCGCCCAAGGACACGATCCTGGTCGACTACCGCGGCGGCAAGATGACGTTCGACAAGGCGCAGTCCAAAGCCGCCGCCTAGGCGGGGCCTTTTCGTTGGAGGCGGGCTGCGGCGCGCGGGCTGCTCGCCCTGCGCAGCAGTTCCTGCCACAGCCCCGCAGTGTCCTTCCTGAACAGCAGGTCCTCTTCCGCGGGCAGCACGTACCAGCCGTCGCGTTCGAGTTCGGCCTCGAGCTGGCCCGGTGCCCAGCCGGCGAAGCCGGCGTAAAGGCGATAGCGCCTGTGCTTGCTCTCGAGCAGCATCTTGATGTTGTCCGGGTGCATCGAGAGGTAGACGTCTTTCAGTACGTGGAAGGCGGGCGCTGTCGGCGCCCGGTCGGCGTGGAACAGCGCGACGATCACCCGCCGCAGCACCGGCCCGCCGTAGTACACGGAATCGGGGTAATTGTCGCTCAGCAGTTCCGGCGGCAGGACTTCGCTCGCCGCGAGCGGCACGGGGCGGTTGAGGATCACGCCGACGGTTTCGGCGTCGGGCGCCTGTGTGACCAGCACCACGGTGCGGTTGAAGTTCGGGTCGACGATGGTCGGCTTGGCGACCAGCAGCACGCCGTTGGCCGGCTGCGCCGGGGCGGCCGGCGCAAAGGCGAGCAGCGCGAAGGCGAATGCGAAGGCGCGCGTGCGCACGCTCAGCTGAAGGCCTGGATTCCGGTTTGCGCGCGCCCGAGGATCAGGGCGTGGATGTCGTGCGTGCCCTCGTAGGTGTTGACCACCTCGAGGTTGACCAGGTGGCGCGCGACCCCGAACTCATCCGAGATGCCGTTGCCGCCCATCATGTCGCGCGCCATGCGCGCCACGTCGAGCGCCTTGCCGCAGGAGTTTCGCTTCAGGATCGAGGTGATCTCGGGCGAGGCGCTGCCCTCGTCCTTCATGCGGCCGAGCCGCAGGCAGCCCTGCAGCCCGAGCGTGATCTCGGTCTGCATGTCGGCGAGTTTCTTCTGGATCAGCTGGTTGGCCGCGAGCGGGCGCCCGAACTGCTTGCGGTCGAGCACGTACTGGCGCGCCCGGTGCCAGCAGTCCTCGGCCGCGCCGAGCGCCCCCCAGGCGATGCCGTAGCGCGCGGAGTTGAGGCAGGTGAACGGGCCCTTGAGGCCGCGCACCTCGGGGAAGGCGTTCTCCTCGGGGCAGAACACGCCGTCCATCACGATCTCGCCCGTGATCGACGCACGCAGACCCACCTTGCCGTGAATCGCCGGCGCCGACAGGCCCTTGGAATTCTTCTCCAGGACGAAGCCCCTGATCGCGCCTTCGTCGTCCTTGGCCCAGACCACGAACACGTCCGCGATGGGCGAGTTCGAGATCCACATCTTGGAGCCGCTCAGGCTGTAGCCGCCCTTCACCGCCTTGGCGCGGGTGACCATCGAGCCGGGGTCCGAGCCGTGATTCGGCTCGGTAAGCCCGAAGCAGCCGATCCATTCGCCGCTCGCGAGCCGCGGCAAGTATTTCTGTTTCTGCGCCTCGGTGCCGAATTCGTTGATCGGCACCATCACGAGCGAGCTCTGCACGCTCATCATCGAGCGGTAGCCCGAATCGACGCGCTCGACTTCGCGCGCGATCAGGCCGTAGCAGACGTAACTCAGCTCCGGGCCGCCGTACTGCGCCGCGATAGTCGGGCCGAGCAGGCCGACCTCGCCCATCTCGCGGAAGATCGACGGGTCGGTCTTCTCGTGGCGGAACGCCTCCAGCACGCGCGGTGCCAGTTTGTCCTGGCAGTAGGCGCGCGCGGCGTCGCGCACCATGCGCTCGTCTTCGCTGAGCTGATCCTCCAGCAGCAGCGGGTCGTCCCAGACGAAGCGCGATTTCGATTCCTTGGCCTTGGATTTGGCTTTGAGCGGGGCGTTCATGGCGACCTCCAGTGCGGCTAGTTTACCCGTTCGAGGATCACGGCCAGGCCCTGGCCGACGCCGATGCACAGCGAAACCGCAGCGTGCCTGGCGCCGCTGGCCTGCATTTCGCGCGCCACCGTCAGCGCGAGGCGCGCGCCCGAGCAGCCGAGCGGATGGCCGATCGCGATCGCGCCGCCGTTCGGGTTGACGCGTGGATCCTTGGCTTCGAGGCCCATCAGCTTGAGGCAGCCGAGCACCTGGCTGGCGAAGGCTTCGTTGATCTCGATGATCTCGAGGTCCTTGAGCGCGAGTCCGGCGCGCTCGAGCGCGAGCGGGATCGCGTAAGCGGGACCCACACCCATGATGCGCGGCTCCACGCCCGCCGAGGCGGCGGAAAGGATCTTTGCAATCGGCTTCTTGCCGCGCCTCTCGCCCCAAGCGCGGCTCGCCACCACCAGCGCCGCGGCGCCGTCGTTCACGCCGGAGGCGTTGCCCGCGGTCACCACGCCGCCTTCGAACAGCGGCTTCAGGCGTGCGAGCGATTCCATGCTCGAGTCGCGCCGCGGGTGCTCGTCGACGTCGACCGTTGCGGGCGGTGCGTCCTTTTTCTTCGACGGCAGCGCGACCGGCAGGATTTCGCCCTTGTAGAAGCCCTCCGCTTCGGCCTTGGCGTACTTCTGCTGCGAGGCGAGCGCGAACGCGTCGGCCTGTTCGCGCGTGATGCCGAATTCCCTGGCCACGTTGTCGCCGGTTTGCGGCATCGACTGGTCGCCGTACTGCTTGGCGAAGCGCGGGTTCGGGAAGCGCGAGCCGATCGTGGTGTCGTACAGCTTGACGTCGCGGCCGTAGGGCGTCGCCGACTTGGCCATGACGTAGGGCGCGCGCGTCATGCTCTCGACGCCGCCGGCGATGTACAGCTCGCCTTCGCCGCAGGTGATGGCGCGCGCGGCGTCCGCGACGGCCTGCAGGCCGCTCGCGCACAGCCGGTTCACCGTTACCCCCGGGGTGGTCGGGGGCAGCCCGGCCAGCAGCGCGGCGAAGCGCGCCACGTTGCGGCAATCCTCGCCCGCCTGCGTCACGCAGCCGAGCACCACGTCCGAGATTTCCTTCGGGTCGATGGCGTTGCGCGCCACCACTTCCTTGATGACCGTGCCGGCGAGATCGTCGGGTCGCAGCGTCGCGAGCTTGCCGGCGTGGCGCCCGATCGGGGAGCGCAGTCCGTCGTAGATGTAGGCATCGAGCATGGTCGTTACTCCGGGGTGAGGAGGGAAACGCCCAGCCTGGCGCGGCGGGTGAGCCACGGGCTGGGTCGGTAGCGAGGCTCCTGGTAGAAGTCGTGCATTGCCTCGAGGATCGCGAGGACTCGAGCCGGGCCGATGGCATCGCCCATGGCGAGCGGGCCGCGGGGATAGCCCAGGCCGAGCATCACCGCGCGGTCGAGGTCCTCGGGCGAGGCGATCCGCTGCTGCACGATGTCGCAGCCGACGTTCACCACGTGCGCCACCACGCGCTGGGCGACGAAGCCGCCGGAATCGCGGATCAGCGAGACCGGCACGCCGTCGCCGGCGAGCAGCGCGTGCGCCGCGTCGCGCGCGGCGGGCGTGGTAACCGGAGTGGTCATCAGCGTGCGCCGCTTGGCGAATCCGAACAGGGAGTCGACCGCGACCGTGCGACTCGGGTCGAGCCCGAGTTCGAGCGCGCTTGCGGTCGCGTCGCGGCCGAGCGGCGCGCAAAAGCATACCGACGCGCCCGAGGGGTCGCCGGCGAATTTCGCGCCGAGCTTCAGCAGCAACTCCTTCAACTCGGGCACGCACCATACCGGTCCCGGCGCGGCGGCCGGCACGGATTGTTCCGGAACTTTCCCGGCCACGCCGTCCTTGCCGTAGACGTACCAGCCGCGCCCGGTCTTGCGCCCGTGCAGCCTGGCCGCGACACGCGGCTCGTTCAGGTACGACGGCTTGTACTTCGGCTCCTCGTAGTACTGCTGGTACATCGAGCGCATCACGGCGTGGGTCACGTCCAGGCCCACCAGGTCCATCAGGCCGAAGGGCCCCAGGCGAAAGCCCGCGGCGTCGACCAGGATGCGATCGATGGTGGCGTAGTCGGCAACGCCCTCGGCCAGCACGCGCAGCGATTCGGGCACGTAGGCGCGCCCGGCGTGGTTGACGATGAAGCCCGGCGTGTCGTTGCAGCGCACCGGCGTGTGGCCGTAGCGCCGGGCGAGGGCGCACAGCGCCTCGCCGACCCACGGTTCGGTCAGCACGCCGTCGACCACTTCGACGATCTTCATCACCGGCACCGGGTTGAAGAAGTGGTAGCCCGCGACGCGCCCGGGCAGGCGGCATGCGGCGGCCATCGCGGTGACCGACAGCGACGAGGTGTTGGAGGCGAGGACGCAGGACTCGGCGACGATGTCCTCGAGCGCCCGGAACAGCTCCTGCTTTGCCTCGAGTTTCTCGATGATCGCCTCGATCACCACCTGGCAGGGCGCTAAGGCCGACAGGGAATCGACGACTTCCACGCGCGCCAGCGCGGCGTCGGCATCGGCTTGCTTTAGGCGGCCCTTCTCGACCAGCCTCGCGAGAGCCTGGCCGATGGCCGCACGGGCTTTGGCGGCCGCGCCGGGCTGCGCGTCGAACACCAGGGTGCGCACGCCGCATTGCGCCAGCACCTGGACGATGCCGCGCCCCATGGTGCCGCTGCCGGCGACGCCGGCGACGAGGTCGCTGCGGGAAGCGTCAAGCATGACGGGGTCCTGTAAAACTCCGATTCTAGCGGCTGCCTACGCCGGCCCGGGCTGAGGCTATAATCGTTTCGCTAGCCCAGCCACCCCGCAAGGAGCCCGCACATGAAGTATCGCAAGATCCTTCTGGCCTATAACGGGTCCCAGGACGGCAAGCGCGCGCTGGTCGAGTGCGCGGAATTGGCGAACTTCCTGGGGGCCGAGACACATCTGCTGGCGGTGGCGAGCATGCCTCCGAGCTTGTTCCTGACCGAGGGTTTCGTGCCGGAAGAACTGCTGGAAGAGGAAAAGAAGCGCACCCAGGCGGTGCTGGACGAGGGCATCGCGTCGCTGACGGAAAAAGGCTTCAAGGCTTCCGGGCACCTGGCGGTGGGCGAGCCGGTGGAGGAGATCTGCCGCCTGGCGAAGGAACTCGATGTCGATCTGATCGTGATCGGCCACAACCAGAAAACTTCGTTCGCAGCGCGCTGGTGGAAAGGCTCGGTGGGCGCTTCGCTGATCGATTACGCGCCCTGCACAATCCTGATCGCGCTGTCGCACGCCTGAATGCAGAGTTTCGGCGCCAAGGGCGGCAGGCTCGAAGACGAGCGCATGCTGAAGGGTCGGGGACGCTACGTTTCCGACTGGAGCTTTCCACAGCAGGCCCATGCGCACTTCCTGCGTTCCGACCGGCCGCACGCCAGGATCGTCTCGATCGACGCCGGTGCGGCGCTCGCGATGCCGGGCGTCATCGCGGTGCTCACCGGGGAGGACGTGGCGGCGGCCGGCGCGCAGGGCTTGCCCGCAGCCGCGCCGGTCAAGGGACGCGACGGTTCTGAGCAGCCCAAGGTGCACCGCCCTGCGCTGGCGCAGGGCAAGGTGCGCCACGTCGGCGAGCCGGTGGCGCTGGTAATCGCAGAGTCGCGCCCACAGGCGCAGGATGCGGCCGAGGCCGTGCTGGTCGAGTACGAGGATCTGCCGGCGGTGATCGCGGCGCAGGAGGCCATCACCCCGGGCGCAGCGCAGCTGCACGACAATGTCCCCGGCAATCTGCTGCTCGACTTCGCGGGCGGCGACGAGGCGGCGACCAACGCGGCATTCGAGCGCGCGGCGCGCGTGGTGTCGCTCAGCGCTTATCACACGCGCGTGGTCGGCAATCCGATGGAGCCGCGGGCCTGCACCGGCATCTACGACGCGGCGGGCGACACTTACCAGCTGTATGCCTGCACCCAGGGCGCTTCGGCGATGCGCGGCCAGATCGCCGCCGTGCTGGGCGCCGCGCCGGAGAAGGTGCGGATCATCGCGGAGGAGGTCGGCGGCGGTTTCGGCGTGCGCTTCAACGCCTATCCGGAATATTGCGCAGTCCTGATCGCGGCCAAGAAGCTCGGCCGGCCCGTGAAATGGGTCGGCACCCGATCCGACGTGTTCCTTTCCGACGAGCAGGCGCGCGACGTCGTGCACCGGGGCGAGATGGCGCTCGACGAATCCGGGCGCATCCTCGGCATGCGGTTCGATTTCGTCTGCAACCTGGGCGCTTACGTCGCGTTCACCGGCACCTTCGTCAACACCGTCAACCTGGTCAACGTGGCGAGCGGCGTATACGACGTGCAGGCGATTCATGTGCGCGCCCGGCTGGCGTTGACCAACACGGTGCCGACGGCCGCCTATCGCGGCGCCGGCCGGCCGGTGAGCTCGTACGCGATCGAGCGGCTGGTCGATCAGGCCGCGTACGAGCTGAAGATCGATCCGGCAGAGTTCAGACGCCGCAACCTGGTGCCGAAGAGCGCCTTCCCCTACAAGATCGCGACCGGCTTCGAGTACGACTGCGGCGATTTCGAGGGCGTGCTGGCCGACGCGCTGAAGGCGGCGGACTGGAGCGGCTTCGAGGCGCGCCGCGCTGCGTCCGCCAAGCGCGGCCGTCTGCGCGGGCGCGGCATTGCGAACTACATCGAGGCCACCGGGTCGGGCGGCTTCGCACCCTACGACCAGGTCCAGGTGTCGTGGGACGAGGACGCGCGCATCACGTTGCGCGCGACCTCGCACAATCATGGCCAGGGCCACGAGACCGTGTTCGCGCAGATCGTGGCCGGCGCGCTCGGCGTGCCGATGGAATCGATCCGGCTGCGCACCGCAGATCTCGACATGAACCTGACCGGCAACCCCACCGGCGGCTCGCGCTCGCTGCACGGGGTGGGAAGCGTGATGCTGCTGGCGTCGGAAGAGGTGGTGAAGAAGGGCATGGCGCTCGCCGCCGACGATCTGGAGGTGGCCCAGGCGGACATCGAGTTCGTAGACGGCCGCTACCGCGTCAAGGGCACCGACCGCGAGGTTGCGATCACCGCGCTGGCGAAGAAGCACCGCGGCGCGCTGGACGTAGACATGAAGGACAAGAAGGTGGGGTCGACGTTCCCCAACGGCTGTCACATCGCGGAGGTGGAAATCGAGCCTGAGACAGGGACGGTCGAGGTCGTGTCCTACCTCGCCTGCGACGATGCCGGCAACATCATCAACCCCCAGCTCGTGGAAGGGCAAATGCAGGGCGGCATCACGCAGGGCGCCGGCCACATTCTGGGCGAGCAGGCGCTCTACGATCGCGACACCGGCCAGCTGCTCAGCGGCAGCTTCATGGACTATCCCATGCCGCGCGCGGTGCTGGTCGACGGCCTGAGAGTGACGCACCACCCGGTGCCCACCAAGACCAATCCGCTCGGCGCTAAGGGCGTCGGCGAGGCCGGTGTCACGGGCTCCATGCCGTGCATCATGAACGCGATCCTGAACGCCCTGCGCGGCGCGGGCGTGACGCACTTCGACATGCCGGCCAGCCCGCACCGCGTGTGGCAGGCGCTCGAGGCGGCGGGCAAAGGCAATCCGCGCGCCATGGCGGTCGAGCAGGGATGAGGAGGGCCGCATGAAGGCATCGATGAAGCCGATCCGCAACGAATTTCCCTGGGGCACGATCGAGTGGCTGGCCAACGACGAGGTCGGCAACAGCCGGGAACTCTCGCTCGCGCGCATGACGCTGCCGCCGGGCAAGGGCACCGACACGCATATCCACGCCAACTGCGAGGAATCGATCTACGTGGTGCGCGGCGAGGTGGAGTGTCGCATCGGCGAGGACCGCGTGCAGATTGGAGCGGGCAGCCAGTCGCTGGTTCCGAGGGGCG
The DNA here is from genome assembly GCA_963811085.1 of uncultured beta proteobacterium. GTDB lineage: Bacteria > Pseudomonadota > Gammaproteobacteria > Burkholderiales > SG8-39 > DAHVFK01. Next base: position 217,161 of record CAWEPV010000011.1, read on the forward strand.
CGGTGCATGGCATCCGCAACGTCGGCGACGCGCCGGCCGAGATCATTCTGTCCTACTCTTCCGCCGCGCGCGCTTTCGAGCTGGCCTGAAGCCCGATCCGGCGCAGCACCCGGACCACAGTCAGGCCCTGCACCACGATGGAGAACACCACCACTGCATAAGTCACGGTGAGGAGTGCGCCGCGCCACGGCACGTCGGGTAGCGAAAGGGCCAGCGCAATCGAGATGCCCCCGCGCAGCCCGCCCCAAGTCAGCGCTGCAATGATGTTGGGAGGGAATTCGGCACGTAATCCGGGCACCAGCGCCGGTAGGGACACCGAGACCATGCGCGCCAGCAGTACCACCGGAATCGCCAGCAAGGCGGCCCAGGCGAACGCGGTCTCGAAGTGCAGCAGCAGCGCCTCGAGTCCAATCAGGACGAACAGGATGGCATTGAGGATGCCGTCGATCAACTGCCAGAAGGTGTCGAGGTGCTCGCGCGTCTCTTTCGACATGGCGAAGCGCCTGCCGTGGTTGCCGATCAGCAGCCCGGCCACGACGGTGGCGATCGGGCCGGACAGGTGCAGCGCGGTGGCGAGCGCGTAGCCGCCCATCACGAGTGCGAGGGTGATCAGGATCTCCACTTCGTAGTCGTCGACCCGGCACAGCATCCTGTAGGCCAGATAACCGGTCAGTAGACCGAACAGCCCACCGCCGACCGCTTCTTCGAGGAACAGCGTGACTGCCGAGGTAACGGTGGCGGCATGCTCGCCGGTGGCGATGTTCAGCAGCACGACGAACACCACCACGCCGACTCCGTCGTTGAGCAGCGATTCGCCGGCCATCTTGTTCTCCAGCGAACGGTCGGCGCCCATCGACTTGAGGATGCTCAGCACCGCGATTGGATCGGTGGGCGAGATCAGTGCGCCGAATACGAGGCAGTAGATCAGCGGAATTCCATGGCCCAGCAGCGCGAACAGCCAGTAGGCTGCGTAGCCAATGATCACGGTCGAGACGACGACCCCCAGGCTCGCGAGGAAGCCGACCGACCATTTTTGCTCGGCCAGGTCGTTGAAGTTGATATGCAGCGCGCCTGCGAACAGCAAGAAGCTCAGCATGCCGTGCATCAGCGTCTGGTTGAAATCGATGTTCGCGAGCGCGTGGCGGGCGAGGTTCGCCAGCGCGTGGCTGCCGAATTCGCCCAAGGCCACCACCGCCAGCGAGGTGACGAGCGCGCTCAGCATGAGCCCGATGCTCGACGGGAGCCGCAGAAAGCGATAGTTCACGTAGCTGAACAGCGCGGCGAGCGTGATCAGCACCGAAGCAGTGCCAAGGATCGTCATTTCGCCCGACGATACACCCGGTGGGCCGGTCGGCGCCTCGTCTAAACTGTCCACCTATGCAATCGATCGAGTTGCTGCGCGACCCGAGGCGCTACCCGCATCTGGTGGAGCGGGTTGAGCTGCTGGAGACCCACATCTCCTGGGTGCTGCTGGCGGGCGACTTCGCCTACAAGCTGAAGAAGCCGGTAAACCTCGGTTTTCTCGATTTCGGCAGCCTGGAGGCGAGGCGCTTCTACTGCGAGGAGGAGCTGCGGCTGAATCGGCGCACCGCGCCGCAGCTTTACCTCGAGCTGGTGCCGATTACTGGCAGCGAGGCGGACCCGCGACTGGGCGGCGAAGGCAGGGCGATCGAGTATGCGGTCAAGATGCGGCGCTTCCCGCAGCAGGCGCTGCTCAGCCACATGGCACAGGGCGGCACGCTCGGCGCCGAGCACATCGACGCGCTCGCGCGCAGCATAGCGGCGTTCCATTCGCGCGTCGCGCGCGCAGATGCCGCACGACCGTTCGGTTCGGCGGCTGAGGTTCTGGCGCCCGCGCAGCAGAATTTCGACCAGATCGAAGGCTTGATCGGCGCCGATGCCGACGTGCCGGAGCTTGAGCGGCTGCGTGGCTGGACGCTGCGCGAACATGCGCGCCTGCGCGCGGCGTTCGACGCGCGCAAGGCAGGCGGCTTCGTGCGCGAATGCCATGGCGACCTGCACCTGGGCAACATCGCGCTGCTCGATGGCGAGCCGACGCCTTTCGACGGCATCGAGTTCAACGAGGCGTTGCGATGGATCGACGTCATGAACGAGGTCGCGTTCCTGGTCATGGATCTGTTCGATCGAAGGCTGCCGCGGCTCGCCTGGCGCTTCCTGAACGGCTACCTGGAAGCCACAGGCGACTACGCCGGCTTGGCGCTGCTGCGCTACTACCTGGTGTATCGCGCGCTGGTGCGTGCCAAGGTCGCGTGCATCAGGGCCCATCAGCCGAATCTCAATCCGCAGCAGGGCGGCCGCGCCGGGCGCGAATACATCGAGTACCTGCGTCTCGCGAAGGTGCTGGCGGAGGGTTCGTCGCGCGCGCTCATCGTCATGCACGGCGTAGCAGGGTCGGGCAAGACGACTGTGGCGCAAGAGCTGCTCGAGGCCTGCGGCGCGGTGCGCTTGCGATCGGACGTGGAACGCAAACGCCTGCAGGGGCTTGAGCCGGAGGCACGCACCGGCTCGACGCTCGGCGCCGGAATCTATACGCCGGACCTCACGACGCAGACGTACGCACGCCTGGCGGCGCTGTCCGGTGCGGTTCTCGAGGCGGGCTACGCCGCTATCGTGGACGCCACCTTTCTGGCGCGGGCACAGCGCGATGCGTTCGCCGCCCTGGCGCACAAGTCAGGGGTGCCGTTCGTGATCGCGGTCTGCGAGGCGCCCGAAGGTGAGCTGCGCGAGCGGGTCGCGACCCGGCAGCGAAATGCGAGGGATGCTTCCGAGGCGGACCTGGAAGTGCTCGCGCATCAGCTGGCATCGCTTGAGCCGCTGACGCCGGCCGAGCTGGCGAATTCCGTTAGCTTCAACGCGGGGCGCGCGCTGCCGGACGCCGTGGCGGCTCTGGCGCGGCGTCTTGGGCTTCCGCTATCCTAGCGCGCATGCGCAATATCGACGTCTTCAACGGCGACGCGGACGGCATCTGCGCACTGCATCAGCTGCGCCTGGCCGAGCCGCTGGACGCCGAGCTGGTGACGGGGGTGAAGCGCGACATAGACCTGCTGCGGCGCGTGCGGGCGGACGCGGGCGACCGCGTCACAGTGCTCGACGTCTCGCTCGAGCGCAATCGGGAAGCGCTGATGGCGCTGCTGAAACGCGGCGCAAGCGTGCGCTACTTCGATCACCACGCCGCCGGCGAGGTTCCGTCGCACGCGGGCTTCGAGCCGCACATCGACGAGTCAGCCGGGGTCTGCACCAGCATTCTTGTCGATCGATACCTGAAAGGGCGATTCCAGGTCTGGGCCGTGGTCGCCGCATTCGGCGACGCAATGCCCGAGGCCGCTCTGCGGCTGGCGTCGGACCTGGGCCTTCAGGCAGAGCCGCTTGCTGCGCTGCGCGCGCTCGGCGAGAACTTGAATTACAACGCTTACGGCGACGATGAAGCGGATCTGCTGGTGCCCCCGGCGGAACTTTACCGCAGCGTAAGCCGCTTCCTCGACCCGTTCCGGCTGCTCGAGAGGGAACCGATGCTGAAGCGGCTGGACGAAGAGCGCCGGGCCGACCTCGCGCGGGCGCTGGCGCTCGCGCCGCACCGAACTTCCGAGCATGCGGACGCATACGTCCTGCCCAACGCGTCGTGGGCGCGGCGTGTCAGCGGCAGCTTCGCCAATCGATTGGCGGCCGTTGCACCGGAGCGGGCACATGCCGTCGTGGCGCCGAACACGCGCGGGAGCTTCACGGTCAGCGTGCGCGCGCCGGGCGGCGGTGAGTTTTCGGCTGCTCGCTTCTGCCGCGCATTCGGCGGCGGTGGGCGCCGCGAGGCGGGCGGCGTCGACCACGTGGAGCCGGCGCGGCTAGAGGCCTTGCTCGACGCGCTCGAGCAAGGCGTCGAACGCGTGAGCCGTCGCACATGATTTGATCTGGCTCAGAGACGTCGCGCTCGCCGCCTTGCTGAACGCGGTATATTCGGGCAAGGGAAGAAAAATAATGCATTTGCCGAGGACGAAGGGTGACGGAAAGTTCATTCGACCGTGAGGCCGCTGCGGCCTATCTGACCAGCGCGCTTACGCGCGACCGCTTTCTTCTATACTGCCAGCCGATCGTGCTGGTGGAGACGCCACAGACGGATCAACACTTCTTCGAAGTACTGGTGCGATTCCGCGACGAAGAGGAAGGTCTGCTTCCGCCCGGATCCTTCATTCCTGTGCTGCAGGACGCGAGATTGATGCCGCTGCTCGACCGGTGGGTCGTGTCGACGGCGATCCGAAAGCTGCGCAGCGTCGCACAAAGCGGCGCGGTCGCGCCGCGCTTCAGCATCAATCTTTCTGCCGAAGCGCTGGTCGACAAGACCTTTCCCGACTTCGTTGCGGCAGAGCTCGGTGGTGCGACCGACCTGGCGCGGCGTGTGATGCTGGAAATTCCGCTCGACGAGACGGCGCAGCGGCCGGCAGAGTTCGGTGCGGCGGTAGCGGCTTTGACCGCGCTCGGGTGCGTGGTGGCCGTGTCGGGCGTATCCCATGACGGCGAGGAGATTGGCCGGTTGTACGAGGTCGGCGTGCGCTACCTGAAGGTCAACGGAGCCAGCGCGCTGCGCGCCGATCCGAACCCCGACGCGCTGGAGAGGCTGCGTCGCCTGGGCGAGAGCTGCCGTGCACTTGGCATGCAGATGATCGCCGAGTCGGTGGAGCGGGTCGAGGCGCTTGGGCTCCTGTCGTTGATGAAGATTGATTTTGCCCAGGGGTTCGCGCTCGGCGAACCAAAACCACTTTAGAAGCAAAGGGGTAGGGAAGTATTGGGCTGGTTTATAAATGCGAATGATTATCGTTTATAATATAGTCCCATGCGCCTATTCCTAATTGCCATGTTGCTTGTGCCCACGGTATCCGCTGCCGCCGACACCGAGTTCCGGCTGTCGATCCACGAACATCGCTTCGAGCCCGCCGAGCTTCGCGTCCCGGCCGGCAAACGAATCCGGCTCACCATCGTGAACCAGGACGCCGCGGCGGAGGAGTTCGAGAGCTACGAGCTGCATCGCGAGAAGCTCATCCCGGGAAATTCCAGCGGCACCGTCTACATCGGGCCGCTGGAGCCGGGACGCTATCCGTTCTTCGGTGACTTTCATCCCAAAACGACGACCGGCGTGATCATCGCCGAGTGAGACGCGATGCGGAGCATTGCATGAAGCGAGGCTTGGTTTTCGCCTTTGGCGCTGCCGCACTAATCCTTTGCAGGCTGTGCGCGGCCGGGCCGGCGGACTACGTCTACACGCCCGCGGTCGAATACGGCGAGCGCGAGATCGACTTCAAGGCCGGCAGGGCCAACACGCACGACGCCGATCAGCAAAGCGCCGCTTCGATCGGTTTCGGCTACGGCGCGACGCCGCATTGGTTCACCGAGTTCTATTCCAAGTACGAGAGCACCGGCGCGGGCGGCACGCACTTCGATGCTTGGGAATGGGAGAACAAGTTCCAGCTGACGGAGACCGGACAGTATCCGGTCGACGTCGGCCTCGTGGTTGAGGTCGAGCGGCCGCAAGACCACGACGAAGGATACGAGGTGCGCTTCGGGCCGCTGTTTCAGACCGAGTTCGGCAAGGTCCAGCTAAACGGCAACCTGCTTTTCGGCAGGCAGTACCGTGCTGCCGTGAGCGCGCCGATGCAATTCGGCTACCAGTGGCAGGTGAAATATCTCTGGACTGAGAGGCTGGAGTTCGGGATTCAGGGCTTCGGCGACGTCGGCCCCTGGAACGACTGGGCGCCGGCGGATCAGCAGTCGCATCGTTTCGGCCCTGCGGTCTTCGGCAAGTTGCCAGTGGGCGTGCACAAGGCAATTCGCTATAACGCGGCGCTGCTGCTTAAGGCATCCACCGGTGCGCCAAACAACACCTTTCGGATCCAGCTCGAATACGAGTTCTAGGCGGGAATCACCGCACCGGCCGTCGACTGGGCACGCTCGCCCCTGTCTTGCCGGTGGTCAAGCGTGGAAGTGATGGTGGCCGGGGTTAGGACCGCGGAGTGCAGGGTCGAGATCTGCAGTCCGACATCCATGAAGTAATAGAACAGGAACATCAGCGCCAGTACGCATACCCCTGCCGTAATGCGCACGCTGGGATCGTGCAATGTAGCTCCAGCGCCGCTGCGCGAAATGCCGCTCGTATCGACGTATGCGTCGATCGCTTGGCGCGACCTGAGGCTACGTCCCGTCCGATGCTCAAGGTAGCTGAGCAGGTGGTCGCTCGACTCGATCGAATTGTCGCTTGGCGCCATAGTGGTGCCGTCAATTCCCCCGTTAGGATCAAAACGTGCCACGTCTGGCCGGTGCGCGCAATGAAGAAATTCCGCTCTCCGCGCGACACTTATCCCCTTGTCCGCTACGCTCCTCTGAGCGCCCGCGCAACGCAGTGCCAACGTGCTGTGAATTTGTGTCAGCCACCACGGAAGTGATCGGCAAGGTGGTGGAGGCGGCGGGAATCGAACCCGCGTCCGCAAGCCCTACACAGTCAGGACTACATGCTTAGCCTGGTCATTTGGATCTCGCCTTGCGCCCGCCGACCGGCAGGCTGACGCTTGGCCAGCCGCTTCGACGGATCCGCGCGGCCAAGCGGCCAGACCGTGCAGAGAGGCTGATGTAAATGACGCTGCACCCCTTTCGGGGCCTAGCCCATCAGCAAGCTAGTGCAGCGTCTAGCCGGTGTTAGGCGGCTAGAGCGAAACGCTCGTCGTTGGCGTTTGTGTGTTTCCAGACTGGATTTACGAGGTGATCTGGTCCTCGGCATGCCCTGCGCTGCTTCGTGACCCACGTCGAGACCAAGTCGCCCCCCGTGATTGTCGATGCGCGCTTCATTGTCTCATATCGGGGCGCGGCAGAGGTTTTCAAGCCGCGCCGCGGTGCTCAGAGCTGCGCGACAAGGTCCGCGGGACGGGCGATGACCGCGTCTGCGTCCCAGCTGCGCGGCCCGCCGTTGTCGATACCGTGGTAACCGTATTCCACTGCAATGGCCCGCATGCCGGCTGCGTGCGCGGCTTGCACGTCGCGAAGATCGTCGCCGACGTAGCAGCAATGCTCGGGCGCCAACGCCAGCGCGCTGGCAGCGTGCAGCAGCGGTGCAGGGTGGGGCTTGGAATGCGGCGTCGTGTCGCCGCAGACCACGCAGTCAGGGGTAATGCCCAGTGCGGACACCAATGGCGCAGTGAAACGGGTGGCCTTGTTGGTGACGATTCCCCATGGCAAGCCGCGAGCGCCGAGCTGGCCGAGCAGCTCCGCGACTCCCGGAAATAGTCTGGTGTCGACGCACAAATGTTCACTGTAGTGCGCCAGGAACGCAACGCGCGTGTCCTCGTACGCCTGATCGCCGGGCACCAGGCTCAGGCCCACGCGAAGCAGCCCGCGCGCGCCGCTGGAGGCGTAGGGACGCACTTCGCCGACCGACAGTGCAGGCAGTCCGCGCTCCGCTCGCAGGCGGTTGACCGCTGCGCCCAGGTCTGGGGCGGTATCCGCGAGCGTGCCGTCGAAATCGAACAGCACGGCACGCGTTGCGCGCCGCGCCGGGGGCTCAATCATCCCGCGCACAGCGCAGCAGGTAGTTCACGCTGCAATCGCGGCCGAGGCTGTAGCGCCGCGCGAACGGGTTGTATGTCATTCCGATCAGTTCCTGAGGTCTTAGCCCGGCCTCGCGACACCAATGCGCAAGCTCGTGCGGCTTGATGAACCTCGCGTAGTCGTGCGTGCCTTTCGGCAGCAACTTCAGAACATACTCAGCGCCGACGACTGCGAACAAGTAAGACTTGGGATTGCGGTTGATGGTCGAGAAGAACGCCTGGCCACCGGGCGCGATCATGCGTGCGCAGGCCGCCACGGTGCTCGCCGGGTCGGGTACGTGCTCAAGCATTTCCATGCAGGTCACGGCGTCGAAGGCACGCGCGTGAGTTTCCGCGTATTCCTCGGCCGACGATGATTCGTACTGCACCGAGAGCAAGCTATCACGCAGGTGAAGCTGCGCAACTTTCAATGCTTTGTCGGCGAGATCGATCCCGGTTACTCGCGCGCCGCGGCTTGCCATTGCCTCGGCCAGAATGCCCCCGCCGCAGCCGACGTCGAGCACGGCCTTGCCGGACAGTGGCGCATGACGGTCGATCCAATCCAGCCGCAGCGGGTTGATTTCGTGCAGCGGCCGGAACTCGCTCGCCGGATCCCACCAGCGATGCGCGAGCTCGCTGAACTTGTCCAGCTCTGCCGGGTCGACGTTCGGGCTTGCGCTCATCTGTGACGTGGGGCGGTTTCGGGGTCCGGCTCGGCCGCCATGCTACGCCTCGCTCGCAAGAAAAAGCCCTGCACAGGCAGGGCTTTTTCGAGGACTTTCGCGTTAGTTCGACGGGGTGCCGATCGCTTCGATCTCGACGCGACGGTTTGGCGCCAAGCACTTGATCATTGCCGCCCGGCCCAACTTCTTCGGGCAGGCCTTCACCTGCTGGCTCTCGCCCTTGCCCTCGGTGTAGATACGGTTGGCGTCGATGCCCTTCGATACCAGGAAGGCTTTCACGGAATCGGCGCGGCGCACCGAAAGCTTCTGGTTGTACGCCGAGCTGCCAAGCGGATCCGTATGGCCGATGGCGATCACGACTTCAAGATTCAGAGCCGAGACCTTGCCTGCCAGATCGTCCAGCTTCGCTCTGTCCTCCGGCGTGAGGTTCGACTTGTTGAAGTTGAACAGCACGTCGGACTTGAGCGTGACTTTCTGCGGGGCCACCACGGGTGCGGGCATCGGCGCAGGCGCCGGCTTGGGTGCTGGCGCGGCCATCGGGGCCGGTGCGGGCGCGGGAGCCGGCGCGGGGATCGGGGCCGCCATGGGCTTCGGCTCGGGCTTGTTCACCAGCTCTGGATCGCATTCGGCGGTTGCCATCGCAGGCGTCCAGTAACCCGAACGCCAGCACAATCCGGCGCTGTCCTTCCAGACAATGCCGCCGGCGGCGGCCGAGCTCCAGTAGCCGTCGTCAGTTTGCGCGGCGGCGTTGAACGATGTCGCGCACAGGGCCAGCCCTGCGGCGACGGCAATGAACATCCATATCTTCTTGGTCATTGGGGTTCTCCGATTTATGCAGGCTATTGCTGCGGCGCCGCATATGACTAATGTGCGGCGGCTCGCTTAAAACAACCTTAATTTACAAGGCCTTGTGGGAGCCTGCGCGTGGGGGCTCAAGGGCGACTGTCCGAACTCGAAGACAGTGAATTTTGCCACATTTCGCATCTCGTGTCTAAGCCCGCGAAGGCGCTTGCCTGTAGCGCCCTGTCGCTCATAACAAGACGTCCCGCAACCCAGACGTGGGTAACGTGCTCGCGCCCGGCGGCATAAACGAGATGCGATACGACGTCGTAGCGAGGCCGTAGTTCCGGCCCGCTGAGACGTATTGCGGCGAAGTCCGCCTCCTTGCCTTCAACGATCGATCCAATCCTGGATTCCAGCCCAAGTGCCGCCGCGCCGCCGAGCGTCGCGGCACGCAGCGCGGCGTGGGCAGGCATCGCTTCGGCATCGTGCGCCACCGCCTTCGCAAGCAACGCCGCGCTACGCATTTCCTGGAACATATCGAGGCGGTTATTGCTTGCCGCGCCGTCGGTGCCGAGCGCGACGTTGACTCCCGCCTCGAGCAATGCGGCAACGGGCGCGAATCCGCTTGCCAGTTTCAGGTTCGATGAAGGGCAGTGCACGACGGAGCAGCCGTAGCGGGCAAGCAGGGCAATTTCGGGGCTCGAAACGTGCACTGCGTGCACGGCGATGAGACCGGGACCGAGCAGGCCCAGGCGGTGCAGTCGTTCGAGCGGCCGAGCGCCGTGCTCGAGCTCCGAGCGCGCAACCTCGTCCACGGTCTCGTGCACATGCAGGTGCACCGGCAGGTCGAGTTCCGCTGCGAGCTTGGCGACCTTGGCGAAGCTCTCGTCCGAGACCGTATAGGGCGCATGCGGCGCCAGACAAAAACTGAGTAATGGCTGGTCCGCGTAACGATCGCGCAGCGCGAGGCCCTTGCGCAAGTAGTCATCGGGATCCGCGGCGTAAGGAGATGGGAAGTCGATGACGATTGCGCCCAGGCAGGCGCGCATATTCGCCGCGAGCGCCGCTTCGAGGGCGGACTCCGGAAAAAAGTACATGTCGTTGAAGCAGGTCGTCCCCCCGCGCAGCATCTCCGCGCAGGCGAGCAAAGTCCCGTCCTTCACGAACTGCGGCGAAACGTGCTTGGCTTCGGCGGGCCAGATGTGTTCCTGCAGCCAGCGCATCAGGCCCATGTCGTCCGCGATGCCGCGCATCAGCGACATCGCCGCATGCGTATGCGCATTCACCAAGCCCGGAATCAGCGCATGCTCGGGAAGGTCGAGCGCCGAGTACTGGGCAAAGCGCTTGCGGGCGGGTTCGACGGGCATGACGGCCTCGATTCTCCCGTCGCGCACCGCCACCGCATGCCGCTCCAGCACCGTACCTGCCGGTTCGACAGGTACCACCCAGCGCGGAAGGATCAGCGTAGTCGTCGTATCTGGCACAGAAAGGTCCCGGCCTAGCGGGGCCTCCCCCGATGGTTCTGGCTGACCCGCCGCGACGCAAGCACGCGGACATCGCCGGCGATTCGGCGCATTTTAGGCATAGCGCGCGCGCCCCGACAAGGCGTCGCCGAGGCGTCCGTTCGCTGCCGGGAGATTTCGATCGGGTTGCCCGCCGCAGCGCCGGAAATTCGCGCGCGAATAGGGGAAGAACATCGTTCCGCGTGTTAAAATTTCCCGTTTTTCTCGCCGCACTCTTCTGCCACGCTCCGCCGGAGCGCGGGGGGCGATCGCCGAGACCCGCAATTCGCGAGCCGAGCATGGATCAATTCGCAAAGGAAACGCTTCCGGTCAGTCTCGAAGAGGAGATGCGCCGATCGTATCTCGACTACGCGATGAGCGTTATCGTCGGGCGCGCGCTGCCGGATGTGCGGGACGGGCTCAAGCCGGTGCATCGGCGCGTGCTGTACGCAATGCACGAGCTTTCGAACGACTGGAATAGGCCCTATAAGAAGTCGGCGCGCATTGTCGGCGACGTGATCGGTAAGTTCCATCCGCATGGCGATTCGGCGGTGTACGACACGATCGTGCGCATGGCACAGGATTTTTCGCTGCGCTATACGCTGGTGGACGGCCAGGGAAATTTCGGCTCGATCGACGGCGACAACGCCGCGGCCATGCGCTACACCGAAATCCGGATGGCGAAAATCGGCCATGAATTGCTGGCCGACATCGACAAGGAAACGGTAGATTTCGGCCCGAACTACGACGGCTCGGAGGAAGAGCCGCTGATCCTGCCGTCGCGCATTCCTAACCTCCTGATAAACGGATCGTCCGGCATCGCCGTCGGCATGGCGACGAACATCCCGCCGCACAATCTCACCGAGGTCGTTGAAGCCTGTCTGCACGTGCTGCACGATCCGCAGTGCGCTATCGAGGAACTGATCAAGCTGATGCCAGCGCCCGACTTTCCCACCGCCGGGATCATCCACGGGCTGTCCGGCGTCCATGAGGGCTACCGCACCGGCCGCGGGCGGATTGTGATGCGCGGGCGCACGCACTTCGAAGAGATCGGCAAGGGCGACCGGCAGGCGATCATCGTCGACGAGCTTCCGTACCAGGTCAACAAGAAGACCCTGCTCGAAAAGATCGCCGAACTGGTGGTGGCCAAGAGAATCGAGGGTATTTCCGATATTCGGGATGAGTCCGACAAGGACGGCATGCGCGTGGTGATCGAGCTCAAGCGCAACGAGATTCCCGAGGTCGTGCTGAACAATCTCTACAAGTTGACCCAGCTGCAGGACACCTTCGGCATGAACATGGTCGCGCTGGTGGACGGACAGCCGAAGGTGCTCGACCTGAAGTCGATACTCGAGGCCTTCATCGCGCACCGACGCGAAGTCGTTACGCGGCGCACGGTGTTCGAGCTGCGCAAGGCGCGCGAGCGCGGACACGTGCTCGAGGGACTGGCCGTTGCGCTATCGAATGTGGACGAGGTCATCGAGCTGATCAAGAAGGCGCCGACGCCGGCGGAGGCCAAGCGCGGACTGATGGGGAGGCTCTGGCAGTCGCAGCTGGTGCGCGAGATGTTGACCAGGGCCGCGGCCGAACAGTACCGGCCCGAGGGCCTGGGCGCCGAATTCGGGCTCACCGACGAAGGCTACCGCCTGTCGGACGAGCAGGCGCAGGCGATACTGGAGCTGCGCCTGCAGCGCCTCACCGGATTGGAGCAGGACAAGATCCGCGACGAGTACCGGGAGGTGATGGAAGCGATCGCCGACCTGCTCGACATCCTCGGCAATCCCGCGCGCGTGGTGGCGATTATCGCCGACGAGCTGGCAAAGGTGCGGCATGAGTTCGGCGATGCACGCAAGAGCGAGATCGTGACCGTCGCGGAGGATATTTCGCTCGAGGACCTGATCGCGCCACAGGACATGGTGGTGACCTTCTCGCACGGCGGATACGCAAAATCCCAGCCGCTCACCGATTACCGCGCGCAGCGCCGCGGAGGGCGCGGCAGGATGGCGGCGGCGACCAAGGAAGACGACTTTATCGAGCGACTTTTCGTCGCGCACTCGCATGACTACCTGCTGTGCTTTTCCAGCCGCGGCCGCCTGTACTGGCTGAAGGTGTACGAGGTGCCGCAGGGAAGCCGCGCCAGCCGCGGCAAGCCGGTCGTGAACATGTTCCCGCTCGAGGAAGGGGAGAAGATCACTGCGGTTGTCCCGGTACGCGAGTTCGACGAGCAGCACTTCGTGTTCATGGCGACGGCGAAAGGCACGGTGAAGAAGACCTCGCTGGCGGATTTTTCGCGCCCGCGACCCTCGGGGATCATCGCCGTCAATCTAGACGAGGGCGACTACCTTGTCGGCGCCGCGCTGACCGACGGCAGCTGCGACACGATGTTGTTCTCTTCGGAGGGCAAGGCGATCCGCTTTTCCGAAGATGACGTCCGCTCAATGGGGCGCCAGGCAACCGGCGTGCGCGGCATGCGCCTGGGCGCAGGCGCGCGAGTGGTATGCATGCTGGTGGCGAGAAACGAGGAACAGACCGTGCTCACCGCGACCGAGAACGGCTTCGGCAAGCGTACCGCGGTGAAGGAATACACGCGTCACGGACGCGGTGGACAGGGAATGATCGCAATCCAGGCCTCGGACCGTAACGGTCAGCTGGTCGGCGCGGTGATGGTGGACGACCGAGACGAGGTGATGCTCATCTCGACCGGCGGCGTGCTGATTCGAACCGCGGTGGCGCAGATTCGCGAGCAGGGCCGAAGCACCCAGGGGGTTACGCTGATTGCGCTGGACGAGGGCGAGAAGCTCGCTGGGCTCGAGCGCATCGATGAGCGCGACGATCAGGTGAACGGCAATGGCTCCGGCGGACATGGCACCGGGGAAGAGCCGGCCGTCGTCCCGCCCGGCGAGACCCTGCACTGATGAGCCGCCTGTTCAAATGAGCCGCTTGTTCAACTTTAGCGCCGGGCCCGCGATGTTGCCGGAGGAGGTGCTCGCCCGCGCCGGCGACGAAATGCTCGACTGGCACGGCTCCGGCATGTGCGTCATGGAGATGAGCCATCGAGGCAAGGAATTCATCAAGATCGCGGAGGAAGCCGAACAAGACCTGCGCGACCTGATGTCGATTCCGGCCAATTACAAGGTCCTGTTTCTGCAGGGCGGTGCGACGCTGCAGTTCGCGCAAGTGCCGATGAACTTGCTGGATGGCAGGGGCAAGGCGGACTACGTCCTGACCGGGGAATGGTCGAAAAAGGCGGTCAAGGAGGCGCGCGAATACTGCGATGTGCACATCGCGGCAAGCTCGGAGGACCGCAACTTCACTTACGCGCCGCCGCAGGAGGCATGGAATCTGAGCGCCGACGCGGCGTACGTGCATTACTGCTCGAACGAGACGATAGGCGGGGTCGAATTCAACTGGATTCCGGATTGCGGTAGCGTTCCGCTGGTCGCCGACGCGTCTTCGCATATCCTCTCGCGTCCGCTGGACGTGTCGAAATTCGGGCTGATCTACGCCGGCGCACAAAAGAACGTGGGGCCGGCGGGACTCACGATAGTGATCGTGCGCGAGGATCTGATTGGGCACGCGCGGAAGGGCACGCCCACAGTGATGGACTACAAGCAGCAGGCGGCCGCCGGGTCGATGCTGAACACGCCGGCGACCTACGCCATTTACGTCGCCGGCCTCGTATTCAAGTGGATCAAGCGCGCCGGGGGGCTCGCTGGGATCGAACAACGCAACCGGGTCAAGGCGAATCTGCTGTACGATTTTCTCGACCGTAGCGCCTTCTTTCGCAATCCGGTGGCGAAGAGCGACCGCTCGCGCATGAACGTGCCGTTCACCCTCGCGGAACCGAAGCTGGACGGCGAGTTTCTCAAGGGCGCCGAAGAACTCGGAATGGTCCAGCTCAAGGGCCATCGTTCGGTCGGTGGCATGCGTGCGTCGATCTATAACGCGATGCCCTTCGAAGGTGTACAGCGCCTGGTCGCGTACATGAAGGAATTCGAAGCGCGGCATGGCTAAGTATGCTGCGCGCAAGACCGAGATTCTGGTCCTGAATCAGATCTCGCCGGCGGGACTTAAGCAATTTCCGGCGGAAAGCTACGCTACCGTCAAGGAGTCGAAGTCTCCCGATGCGATTCTGCTTCGCTCCCATGATCTGCACGGTTATGCATTCGGCCCGAATCTGAAGGCGGTCGGGCGCGCCGGCGCCGGCGTCAACAATATTCCGGTGGGCGAGCTCTCGGCGCGCGGTGTACCCGTGTTCAACGCGCCGGGGGCGAACGCGAATGCGGTGAAGGAACTCGTGCTCGCCGGAATGCTGCTGGCCGCGCGCAACCTTGCGCCCGCACTGGAATTCGTGCGCGCGCTCGATCCGCGCGCGGCGGACCTTGAACGTGCGGTCGAGGATGGCAAGAAGCAATTCGCCGGTGTGGAGCTGCCCGGACATACCTTGGGTGTGATCGGCCTCGGCAAGATCGGCAGCATGGTGGCGGATGCGGCGATCCGCCTCGGGATGCACGTGCTTGGCTATGACCCGGAAATCACGGTAGACGCGGCGTGGGGGCTGCCGTCTGCAGTGCGCCGGGCGGGCTCCATCGACGAGGTCCTGCGCGCGAGTCACTTCGTCACGCTGCATGTGCCGTTGCTCGAGACCACCCGTAACATGGTCGGTGCGTACAACATCGAACTGCTGCGGGCGGGTGCGGTCCTGCTCAACTTCTCGCGCGAGGGTGTGGTCGAGAATTCCGCGGTGCTCAAGGCGCTGGGCGCGCATCGGCTGAAGTACTACGTGAGTGATTTTCCGGCGACCGAATTGCTTGGCAAGCCCGGCGTCGTGGCGCTGCCGCATCTCGGCGCTTCGACCCGCGAAGCGGAGGAGAACAGCGCGGTGATGGTGGCGAACCAGCTGCGCGACTACCTGGAGGACGGGATCTTGCGCAACGCGGTCAATTTCCCCGAGGCGACGATGGCGCGCGAATCGCCCTTCCGCCTCGCGATCGCGAATACGAATGTCCCGGACATGCTGGCGCGAATCTCCCATGTTCTGGGCAAGAGCGGAATCAACATTCACAACATGCTGAACAAGTCGCGGGCGAACATGGCGTATACGCTGGTCGATATCGATAGCGATGTCCCGCAGCGGACGCTAGAAGAACTGCGCCAGATCGACGGCGTGCTCGGGGTGCGCTATCTTCCCAAAAGGGAAGACTAAAGTAGCCGGGCCTGCGGCAAGCAATTCGGACGGAGAAGAGGAAGCAGTGGGGGAAATCGAGAAACTCCGCGGCGAGATCGACGCAATCGACGACCAACTGCTTGCGCTCGTCAATCGGCGGGCGGACCTGGCGCGCCGCATCGGCGAGCTGAAGGCGGGCGGCGGCGCCTACCGGCCCGAACGGGAGGCGGAGATCCTGCGACGCGTCGTGCAGGCCAATCCCGGGCCGCTTTCGGGGGAGCGCGTGTCAGCCGTGTTCCGCGAAGTGATTTCGGGCTGTAGGGGAATGGAAACCGCGATCCGCGTCGCGTACCTGGGGCCGGAAGGAACCTTCAGCGAGCAGGCGATGAGGAGGCAGTTCGGCCAGGCCGCGCAGGGCCTGCCGGGCGTGTCGGTGGACGAGGTGTTCCGCCAGTGCGAATCCGGCGCCGCGCAGTTCGCCGTCGTGCCGGTCGAGAATTCGACCGAGGGCGCCGTCGGGCGTACGCTCGATCTGCTGCTGCTCACGCCGCTCAGAATCTGCGGCGAGGTCGAGTTGCGGGTGCAGCAGAACCTGATGTCGCGCGCGGCCGACCTGAAATCGATCCGACGCGTGTACTCGCACGCGCAGTCGCTCGCACAATGCAATGCGTGGCTCAACCAGAACTTGCCGAACGCGGAGCGCGTTCCCGTGGCATCTAACGGCGAGGCTGCGCGACGCGCCGCGGAGGAAGGCGACGCCGCGGCGATCGCCGGGACCGGAGCGTCGGAACGCTACCGCTTGAATCTGCTCGCGCGCTCGATCGAGGACGATCCGAGCAATACCACGCGCTTCCTGGTGCTCGGCACGCTCGATTGCGCGCCGAGCGGCAACGACCGCACCGCTATGGTGATGTCGGCCGAGAACAAGCCCGGCGCCGTTCACGCGCTGTTATCGCCGCTCGCCGCGAACGGCGTCAGCATGACGCGAATTGAATCGCGCCCGTCGCGCGCGATGCGCGACGCGCTTTGGGCGTACGTCTTTTTCATCGATGTTCAGGGCCACCAGAAGGACGAGCGTGTCGCGGCGGCGCTTGCCGAGCTGCGTCGGCAGGCGCCGTTCCTGAAGGTGCTGGGTTCCTATCCCGCAGCGGTCGCGTAGCGGTACATCAGCCATGGGTGCTTTACCGATGAAAATGGATCTTTGCGAACTTTCGCCTTCGTACGTACGGTCGATCGCACCCTACCAGCCGGGCAAGCCGATTTCCGAGCTGGCGCGCGAGATGGGGCTGGAAGAGAAGAGCATCGTAAAGCTCGCGTCGAACGAGAATCCGCGTGGCATCGGGCCGAGAACGCGCGCGGCGATCGACGCGTCCCTGGGCAACGTCGCGCGCTATCCCGACGGCAACGGCTACGAACTGAAGATCGCCTTGTCGAAGCGCTACGGCGTCGACATGGCCTCGATCGTGCTGGGCAACGGATCGAACGACGTGCTCGAGCTGGTCGCGCTGGCGTTCCTCGGCGCGGGGCGCTCTGCGGTGTTCTCGCAGCATTGCTTCGCGGTTTATCCGCTCGCAACGCAGGCGCGCGGGGCACGCTCGATCCCGGTCGCAGCCAAGGACTTCGGGCACGACCTCGACGCGATGGCGGCCGCGATCGGCGACGACACCTACGTGGTCTGGGTCGCGAATCCGAATAACCCCACGGGGACGTACGCGTTTCCGGAGCAGCTCGAGGCCTTCGTCCGGCGCGTACCGGAACGCGTCATCGTCGTGCTCGACGAGGCCTACAATGAATATCTCCCGGCGGATGCCAAGACCGACACGGTGAAATGGCTCAGGCGCTACCCGAACCTGGTCATCACGCGAACATTCTCCAAGGCGTACGGTCTGGCCGGCCTACGGGTCGGCTACGCCCTCTCGCATCCTTCGGTCGCCGACGTGATGAACCGCGTGCGCCAGCCGTTCAACGTCAACAGTATCGCGCTCGCGGCCGCTAGCGCGGCGCTTGGCGACATGGAGTTCGTGGCCATGAGCTATGCCGAGAACCTGCAGGGGCTGCGCCAGCTCGAGGAGGGCGCGAAGGCGCTGGGCCTCGAGTACATCCATTCATTCGGCAATTTCCTCACTGTTCGTGTCGGCAGGGCGGGAGAGGTCTACAAGCGCTTGCTGCGGCGCGGCGTTATCGTGCGCCCGGTCGGCGGCTACGAGTTGCCCGAGCATCTGCGTGTGACGGTGGGCACGCCGGCCGAGAACGAGAAGTTTCTGATGGCGCTCAACGCCAGCCTGAAGGAATGAGCCGGGACGCAGAGGCGCCGGCCGCGCGCTTCGGACGGGTCGCAGTCATCGGTGTCGGGCTGATCGGCGGTTCCTTTGCGCTCGCTCTCAAGGCGGCGAGGGCCTGCGGGCAGGTCGTAGGGGTGGGCCGCAGCAGAGCGAATCTGGACGCGGCCGTGGCGCTGGGCGCGATCGACGTCGCGGAAAACGATGTCGCGCGGGCGGCGCGCGGAGCCGACCTGGTTCTGGTTGCGACGCCGGTGGCGCAGTTCGGGCGCGTATTCTCGGCGTTGTCGCCGGCGCTGTCGCCGGGCGCGCTGGTGATCGACGCCGGCAGCACCAAGCGGGACGTGGTCGTCGCGGCGCGCGCGCACTTGGGCGGCGGGATTGCGCAGTTCGTGCCGGCGCACCCGATCGCCGGCGCGGAGCATAGCGGCGTGGCGGCGGCGAAGGCGGACTTGTTCCGCGGCAAGCGCGTGGTCCTCGCGCCGCTGCCCGAGAATTCTGCCGAGTCGGTCGCGCGGGCCACGGCAGCCTGGCAGGCGTGCGGCGCGCGGGTGGCGCGGATGGCGCCGGAGGAACACGACGCGGTATTCGCCGCGGTAAGCCACTTGCCCCATTTGCTCGCATTCGCACTGGTGCATGAGCTCGCCCAGCGCCCGAACTCGGCACAGCTGTTCGGCTACGCCGCGGGAGGGTTCCGCGATTTCACGCGCATTGCTTCCAGCCACCCCGAGATGTGGCGCGACATCTGCGTCGCCAATAGCGATGCCTTGCTCGCCGAGCTGAAGCGATACGGCGAGCAGCTCGAATCGATCCGCGCGCTGCTTGCGGCCGGTGATGCGACGGGCCTGGAGAAGGTCTTCGCGCAGGCCCGCGCCGCACGCAATCGCTGGCTCGATGGCGAGTTCGATTTCTGAGGCCGGAACGGTGGATACACTGAGGCTGGAGCCGATCCGGCGCGTCGCGGGAAGCGTGCGGCTGCCCGGTTCGAAGAGCATTTCGAACCGCGTTCTGCTGCTTTCGGCGCTTGCACGCGGCGACACGCGCGTCGGCGGTCTGCTTGATGCGGACGACACGAAGGTGATGCTCGAGGCGCTGCAGCGCCTAGGTGTCGCCTGTGAGCGGGCGGACGGCACGCTGCGCGTCGCGGGCGTCGGTGGCGCTTTTCCCGTTCGCCGCGCCGAGCTGTGGCTCGGAAACGCGGGGACCGCGTTCAGGCCGTTGACCGCGGCGCTCGCGCTCTCCGGCGGTGAGTACCGGCTTTCCGGTGTGCCCCGCATGCACGAGCGGCCGATACGTGACCTGGTCGAAGCCCTGCGCGGAGTCGGCGCGCAGATCGACTACCTGGGGGCGGAGGGTTACCCTCCGCTGGCGGTGCATCCGGGGCGACTGCGCTTCGAAGCGCCGGTGCGCGTACGGGGCGACGTCTCGTCGCAGTTCGTCAGCGCATTGCTGATGGCCCTGCCGCTTTCGGGCGCCGCGGTAACCCTCGAGGTCGAGGGCGAGCTAATATCTAAGCCCTACGTCGAAATCACCATCAATCTGATGCGCCGCTTCGGCGTCGATGTGGCGCGGGAGGACTGGCGCCGGTTCCACCTCGAGCGCTCGCAATACGCGAGTCCCGGGCAGATGCTGGTCGAGGGCGATGCGTCCTCCGCATCGTATTTTCTTGCGGCGGCCGCGATCGGGGGCGGCCCGGTGCGGGTCGAGGGCGTCGGACGCGACAGCATCCAGGGCGACGTGCGCTTTGCCGAGGTGCTCGAACGCATGGGGGCGCGCGTCGGCATGGGCCCGGACTGGATCGAGGCTTCGTGCGACCGAAGGCTCAATCCGATCGATATGGATCTGAACCACATCCCGGACGCGGCGATGACGGCCGCAGTGACCGCGCTGTTCGCCGACGGGCCGAGCACGCTGCGCAACATCGCGAGTTGGAGGGTCAAGGAGACAGATCGTTTGGCCGCGATGGCGACCGAACTGCGCAAGCTCGGGGCCGAGGTCGAGGAGGGTCGCGACTATCTGCGCATCGTGCCGCCGGCGCGCCTCGTCTCCGACGTGGCAATCGATACCTACGACGACCACCGCATTGCCATGTCGTTCGCGCTCGCCGCGCTCGGCGGCGTGCCGGTTCGCATCAACGATCCGTCCTGCGTCGCCAAGACTTTTCCCGACTTCTTTGCGTCGTTGGCGCGGATTTCGGAGTACGCGTGAGCGCTCCGGTGATCACCGTCGACGGACCGTCAGCGTCCGGCAAGGGAACGATCGCCCAGCATGTGGCGCAGGCGCTCGGTTTTCATTGCCTCGATAGCGGCGCGCTCTACCGCCTGGTCGCGCTCGCATCGTTGCGGGCGCGAGTGCGCGCGGACGACGAGGAGCGGCTCGGAGGGCTCGCGCGCGACCTGCCGGCACGCTTCGCGGGCGAAAGCATATTCCTTGAGGATCATGATGTTACAATGGACTTGGCCACGGAGGAGTGTGGCAGCCGCGCGTCCGAAGTGGCCAAGCTGCCGCAGGTCCGCGAGGCGCTGCTCGCGCGCCAGCGGGCATTTCGGCGCGCGCCAGGCCTAGTCGCCGACGGGCGCGACATGGGCTCAGTAGTCTTCCCCGACGCGGCACTCAAGGTATTCCTGACTGCGGGCGCCGCCGTGCGGGCCGAGCGCCGGTATAACCAGTTGAAACAAAAAGGAATCCATGCTACCCTTACAACCCTTTTCCGCGAGCTGGAAGCGCGTGATGCGCGCGACGCGGCCCGGGCGGTATCACCGCTCGTTCCCGCGCCGGACGCCGTGCAACTCGATTCATCCGATCTGACGATCGATGAGGTCGTGAGCCGGATCCTCGGTTGGTGGTGGGAGCGAGCTGAAGGCGTGCGCGCCTGAGTTCGATATTGGTGGGTTCCGGCGGTTGCCGGGCCCGTGTGTGCAACTTGACCCGCCCGCGTCCGCAAGGAGCGGCGGCCAACGAGGTTTTTTCCTTACATGCCCAGCGTTTCTCCTGCAACTTCCAAACCTTCCAACCACGAGTCCTTTGCCGCGCTGTTCGAAGAGAGCTTGTCTCTCAAGGAGATGCGCATCGGCGAGGTCATTACCGCCGAAGTGGTGCGCGTCGACCAGCATTACGTCGTCGTCAACGCCGGCCTCAAGTCCGAGAGCGTCATCCCGCTTGAAGAGTTCAAGGACGACGGTGGCGAAACCGACGTCAAGGCTGGGGATTTCGTCAGTGTTTCGATCGAGGCGCTCGAGGACGGGCACGGCGAGACTCGCCTGTCGCGCGAGAAGGCCAAGCGCCTTGCGGCCTGGCTGGAACTCGAGCAAGCGCTGGAAAAGGGCGAGAAGATCGAGGGCGTCATTACCGGCAAGGTGAAAGGCGGATTGACGGTGATGGCAAAGGGCATCCGTGCCTTCCTTCCCGGTTCTCTGGTGGATCTGCGCCCGGTCAAGGACACGACGCCCTACGAGGGCAAGCAGATGGAATTTAAGGTCATCAAGCTCGACCGCAAGCGCAACAACGTGGTGGTTTCCCGGCGTGCGGTGCTCGAGGAAACCGTCGGCGCCGAACGCGAGCAGTTGCTTTCGACTTTGCAGGAAGGCGCGGAGGTCAAGGGCATCGTCAAGAACATCACCGACTACGGCGCATTCGTGGATCTCGGTGGGATCGACGGCCTGCTGCATATCACGGATCTGGCGTGGCGGCGCGTCAAGCACCCGTCCGAGGTGCTCAACGTCGGCGACGAAGTCACCGCCAAAGTGCTCAAGTTCGATGCCGAAAAGAATCGCGTGTCGCTCGGCCTCAAGCAGCTGGGCGAGGATCCCTGGGTCGGCATTTCGCGCCGCTACCCGCAGGGAACGAGGCTGTTCGGAAAGGTCACCAACTTGACCGACTACGGCGCATTCGTCGAGGTCGAGTCGGGCATAGAGGGCCTGGTACACGTCTCCGAGATGGACTGGACCAACAAGAACGTGCACCCGTCGAAGGTCGTTCAGGTCGGCGACGAGGTCGAGGTCATGATTCTCGAGATCGACGAGGACAGGCGACGCATCTCCCTCGGCATGAAGCAGTGCATGCCGAATCCATGGGAGGATTTCGCACGCGAGTTCAAGAAGGGCGACCGCGTAAAGGGGCAAGTCAAGTCGATTACCGATTTCGGCGTCTTCGTGGGTCTTGCCGGTGGAATCGACGGCCTGGTGCATCTCTCCGATTTGTCCTGGAGCGACAGCGGCGAGGAGGCGGTCAAGCGGTTCAAGAAAGCTGAGGAGGTCGAGGCGGTTGTGCTTTCGATCGACGTCGAGCGCGAGCGCATTTCGCTCGGCATCAAGCAACTCGAGGGCGATCCGTTCACCAATTTCCTCGCCGGCCACGACAAGAACAGTCTCGTTACCGGCACTGTCAAGTCGGTCGACGCCAAGGGGGCGGTAGTGGCGATTTCGCCCGAGGTCGAAGGCTATCTGCGCGCGTCGGAGTTCTCGCGCGATCGGGTCGAGGACCTGCGCAACCACCTGAAGGAAGGCGATACGGTAAACGCGATGATCATCAACCTCGATCGCAAGAATCGCTCGATCAACCTGTCGATCAAGGCCAGGGATATGGCGGACGAGACCGAGGCAATGAAGCAGCTGCGCACCGAGAACGCCGCTGCGAGTGCGGGGGCGACGAACCTGGGCGCTCTGCTTCGCGCAAAATTAGACAACCGTAATCAACAATAGACGGCAACGGCAATAGCTCTGGTTGCAGCAAAAGAACGCTCAGGGAGACGGGCCGTCCATGACGAAATCGGAACTGATTGCTCGCCTTGCGCAGCGCTATCCGCAATTGGTGGCGAAGGACGCCGAATACGCGGTGAAGATGATCCTCGATGCGATGACCCAGGCACTCCTCGCGGGGGATCGCATCGAGATTCGCGGCTTCGGCAGCTTCGGCTTGAATTACCGACCACCGCGTGTCGGACGTAATCCGAAATCCGGCGAGAAGGTGCACGTGCCCGAGAAGTACGTGCCGCACTTCAAGGCCGGCAAGGAGCTGCGCGAACGGGTGGATTCGGCACAGGCCGAGCAGGCGCCTTTGTCCCAGGAGCAGCCCACGCACACGAGTTAGTAACGCGTTGTCGTGGGCGCGACTGCGCCGTCCGCGGCACCGGGGCCCGGCAATAGGAATCGAGTATGCGTATCGTCACCTGGACGCTCCGGCTGATCATTTTTCTGTTTCTGCTCGCGTTCGCGGCCAAGAATATCGCGCCGGTCACGCTCAATTTTTACTTCGACCGCAGCTGGCAGGCTCCTCTGGTGTTGGTGCTGTTCGGGTTCTTCGCCGCGGGGGCGCTGTTCGGTGTGATAGCGATGGTGTCTGGGCTGCTCGGCCAGCGGCGAGAAATTCAGCGTCTCAGGCGCGAGTTGCGCGGGCACGCGAAAGCGACCGAAGCCGCGCGCGCCGCGCAACCCGGGCGGCCGCCCGCGGCCGACGCCTGAGGTGTGGCGGGCATGGAGTTCGAGTACTGGTGGCTGCTAGGGTTTCCGCTGTTTTTCGGTCTGGGATGGCTTGCTGCCCGTATCGACATCAAGCACCTGGTGTCGGAATCGAAGGCCTTGCCGCGCTCGTACTTCAAGGGCCTGAACTTTCTTCTCAACGAGCAGCCCGATAAGGCGATCGAGGCCTTCATCGAGGTCGTACGCGTCGACCGCGAAACAATCGAACTGCATTTCGCGCTCGGCAGCCTTTTCCGCCGCCGCGGGGAATACGACCGCGCAATTCGCATGCACCAGAATCTGCTTGAGCGCGCCGATCTGGCCGCAGAGCAGCGGGTCAATGCGCTGTTCGAGCTGGGTCAGGACTATCTCAAGGCCGGCATTCTCGATCGCGCGGAGGAGGCATTCGCACGTCTCGCGGACGGCCCGCACGCGGTCGAGGCGCGGCGCCACCTGCTCGAGATCTTCGAGCAGGAGAAGGACTGGCCGCGGGCAATCGACATGGCGCGCCGTCTGGCCACGGAATCGGGCGAATCCCACAGCAAGGAGATATCGCAGTACCTGTGCGAGCTTGCCGCGACCGAGACGACGCATTCGCGTCCAGACGCGGCGCGCCGGCATCTCGAAGCCGCGCTCGAAGCAAACCGCAAGTCGGTGCGCGCCAGCCTGCAGCTCGGAGACCTCGCGCGTGCGGCAGGGGATCTCGACGCGGCGATCGAGCACTGGAAGCGCATCGAGCCGCAGAATCCGGCCTACCTCGCGGTCGCGGCGCAACGGCTGCTGGACACGCACCGCGATGCGGGGCGCGCCGAGGAGGGGCTCAAGCTTCTGGCGGGATATCTCGAGCAGTACCCGTCGCTAGACCTGCTCGACACGGTGTTCCAGCTGACGCTGGAGGAAAAAGGCGCTGAAGCGGCGTACAAGCTGGTGCGCGACGAGCTGCGGCGCAATCCCACCCTGCTGGGTCTGGACCGGTTGCTCGAGGCGCAGATCGTCGCTGCCGGATCTCCCGAGCGGCGGCGCGACCTCGAGCTGGTGCGAAACCTGGTTCATAGCCACACTCGGCGCCTGGCGCGCTATCGCTGCGAGAACTGCGGCTTCAAGGCGCGGCAGTTCCACTGGCATTGTCCGGCCTGTGGCGGCTGGGAAACCTACCCCCCGCGGCGCTCAGAGGAGTTCGACCTCGCACCATGAAGATCACCGTTATCGGCACCGGCTATGTCGGACTCGTAAGCGGCGCCTGCCTGGCCGACATGGGGAACGACGTATGCTGCCTCGACGTCGACGCAGGCAAGATCCGGACGCTGAATTCGGGCGGCATCCCGATCTTCGAGCCGGGTCTCGAGGCGATTGTCGCGCGCAACCGCGAAGCCGGGCGGCTCAGCTTCACGACTGACGTCGCAGCGAGCGTGGCGCACGGCGGGCTGCAGCTGATTGCTGTCGGCACGCCGCCGGACGAGGACGGCGCGGCGGATCTGCAGCACGTGGTTGCGGCGGCGCGCGCGATCGGACGGCACATGGACGGCTTCCGCGTCATCGTGGACAAGTCGACCGTTCCGGTCGGGACGGCGGACGCCGTGCGGCAAGCCGTGGCCGAGGAGCTCGCAAAGCGCGGCAAGTCGCTGGAGTTCGCCGTGGTTTCGAATCCGGAATTTCTCAAGGAGGGCGCCGCAGTCGATGATTTCATGCGCCCCGACCGCATCATCGTCGGCTCCGACGACGAGCGCGCCACCGCCGTCATGCGCCGGTTGTACGGGCCGTTTCAGCGCAATCACGAGCGATTTATCGCAATGAGCGTGCGCTCGGCCGAGCTGACCAAGTACGCGGCGAACGCGATGCTCGCAACGCGCATCTCGTTCATGAACGATCTGGCAAACCTGGCCGAAAAGCTGGGCGCGGACATCGAGGAAGTTCGCCGCGGAATCGGCTCCGACCCGCGAATCGGATTTGGATTTCTCTATCCGGGAGTGGGCTACGGCGGGTCGTGTTTTCCGAAAGACGTCAAGGCCCTGCAGCGCACCGCGCAGGAGGCGGGCAGTCCGCTGCAGCTGCTGGCCGCAGTGGAGCGGGTGAATGAGGCGCAGAAGCACGTGCTGGGGCGAAAGATCGCGGCCCGCTTCGGTCCTTCCCTGGCGGGCCGCTGCTTTGCGCTCTGGGGACTGGCTTTCAAGCCCAACACCGACGATTTGCGAGAGGCCCCGAGCCTGGCGCTCATCGCCGACCTTCTGGCGGCCGGCGCGTCGGTGCGCGCCTACGACCCCGTGGCCGGGACGGCAGCCGCCCGTTTGTTCGCAGGCAACGGGCGCGTCGTGATTACGGACTCGGCGAACGCTGCGCTCGAGGGCGCCGAGGCGCTCGCCATTGTCACCGAGTGGCAGGAATTCCGCAGCCCCGATTTCGACGCCATCAAGCGCGCACTGGGGACGCCGGCGATCTTCGACGGGCGAAACCTTTACGAACCGGCGGCAATGCGGGCCGTGGGAATCGAGTATTTCGCGGTGGGGCGACTCACATGAAAGGACCTGAAACGACAGCGGCGCGCGTGCTGGTCGTCGGCGACGTGATGCTGGACCGCTACTGGATCGGCGATGTGTCGCGCATCTCGCCGGAAGCCCCGGTTCCCGTGGTTCTGGTCGGCGGCGAGGAGCACAGGCTCGGAGGCGCCGCCAATGTCGCCTGGAACTGCGCCGCGCTGGGAGCACGGACGCGGCTGCTGTCCGTGGTGGGAGCGGACCCGGAGGGCAGGATGCTGGAGACCCTGCTGAAGAAGGAGGGAATCGAGCCGCGTCTGCACCGCGACCGGTCGATCAAGACGACCCAGAAGTTGCGCATAATCGCCCGGCAACAGAGGCAGCAGCTGCTGCGGGTAGATTTCGAGGTCCCACCTTCGCGTGAAGTCCTGGCGTCCAAGCTGGCGGAGTTCAAGGCCGCGCTGGAGCAGTGCGATATCGTGATCCTGTCGGACTACGGCAAGGGCGGGCTGACGCACGTGACGAAGATGATCGCGATGGCGCGTCGGGCGCGCAAGCCGGTGCTGGTCGACCCGAAGGGCGACGACTATTCCCGCTACGGCGGCGCCACGATCGTCACGCCGAACCAGAACGAGCTGCGCCAGGTCGTCGGCACATGGAAGGATGAACGCGACCTCGAGCGGCGGGCACAGGCGCTGCGCGTGCGGCTCAAGCTTGAGGCCCTGCTGCTCACGCGCGGCGAGCGCGGAATGACCCTGTTCCGGCACGGCAAGCAGATGCATTTCAAGACGCACGCGCGCGAGGTGTACGATGTGAGCGGTGCCGGCGATACCGTCATCGCCGTGCTCGGCGTGATGCTGGCCGCCGGGGCATCGCTTGCAGACTCGGTGCGTACGGCCAACCGTGCCGCGGGGATCGTGGTCGGCAAGTTCGGCACTGCGGTCGCCACCCGCGAAGAACTCTTCGGATAGGAAAGAAATGCTCTATGTCGTCACGGGAGCCGCAGGATTCATAGGCTCCAAGCTGGTCGAGGCGCTCAACCGCGCCGGTGTCACGGAAATCATCGCGGTCGACGACCTGGAGGACGCGGCCAAGGTAAGGAATCTCGCGGGATGCGAGATCGAGGATTACGTGGACAAGCGCGATTTCCTCGAGCGTCTGGTCGCGAACCAGTTCGACGAAGAGATCGAGGCGGTCCTGCACCAAGGTGCCTGCTCGGACACCATGGAGACCGACGGCCGCTACGTGATGGAGAACAACTACCGCTACTCGCGGTCTCTGCTCGAGTGGTGCCAGGACGAAGCGGTGCCTTTTCTGTACGCCTCGTCGGCCTCCGTGTACGGCGCGGGGCGTGAATTCCGCGAGGAGCGCGCCTGCGAGCGGCCACTCAATGCCTACGCCTATTCCAAGTTCCTGTTCGACCAGCATGTGCGGCGCCGCTTGCCGGCGCGCAGCGCGCAGATCGCGGGCTTCCGCTATTTCAACGTTTACGGCCCGAAAGAGGCGCACAAGGGGCGTATGGCTTCGGTCGCGTTTCATGCCTTCAACCAGTTCGTGAGCGAGGGCAGGGTCAGGCTCTTCACCGGATCGGACGGCTATGCCGATGGCGAGCAGCGGCGCGACTTCATCTATGTCGAGGACGTGGTGAATGTGAATCTGTATTTTCTCGAGCATCGCGAGCTATCCGGGATTTTCAACTGCGGCACCGGTCGCGCGCAGAGCTTCAACGACGTCGCGCGCGCGGTGGTCAACGGCGTGCGCGCCGGGCGCGGCGAAGCCGAGCTCTCGCTCCGCGACATGGTCGCGGAAGGCCTCATCGAATACATCCCGTTTCCACCGCAGCTGGTCGGAAAGTACCAGAGCTTCACTGAAGCGGATCTGGCGCTGCTGCGCGACGCGGGTTACGGCGCGGATTTCATGCCGGTGGAGCGGGGCGTCGGATCCTACGTCGCGCACCTGCTCGGCGAGCGGCGCTGAGAAGTGGCGATGCAGCGCACAATCGAGGATTTCATCGGTAATACCCCTCTGGTGCGGCTGCAGCGCATTCCGGGCGAGGAGGCGGCGCGCAACGGCAACGTGAT
The DNA here is from genome assembly GCA_963811085.1 of uncultured beta proteobacterium. Classification (GTDB taxonomy): domain Bacteria; phylum Pseudomonadota; class Gammaproteobacteria; order Burkholderiales; family SG8-39; genus DAHVFK01. The sequence continues at coordinate 245,163 of CAWEPV010000011.1, forward strand.
CCTTGCCAAGCTGGAGGGAAACAATCCCGCCGGCTCGGTGAAGGATCGGCCGGCCATGTCGATGATCCGCCGCGCGGAAGAGCGCGGCCGAATCAAACCCGGCGATACGCTGATCGAGCCGACCAGCGGCAACACCGGAATCGGACTGGCGATGGCCGCCGCGATCGGCGGCTACCGCATGTTGCTGATCATGCCCGAGAACCAGACTGCCGAGCGTAAGCGCACGATGCGAGCCTACGGTGCGGAACTGATTCTCACGCCGAAGGGCGACGGAATGGAAGGTGCGCGCGACATGGCGCAGAAGATGGTGAGCGAGGGCAAGGGCATCATGCTCGACCAGTTCGCCAATGCAGACAATCCGCTGTCGCACTACGAGACCACCGGCCCCGAGATCTGGCGCGACACGCAGGGCAGGATCACGCATTTCGTCTCGAGCATGGGCACCACGGGCACCATCATGGGATGCTCGCGCTTCTTCAAGGAGAAGAATCCGAAGATCGAGATCGTCGGCTGCCAGCCGCAGGACGGAGCGCAGATTCCCGGCATCCGCAAGTGGCCGGAGGCCTACCTGCCGAAGATCTACGACAAGCTGCGCGTCGACAGGCTGGAATACGTGGGCCAGGCAGAGGCGGAAGAGATGACGCGCCGCATGGCGCGCGAGGAAGGGATCTTCGCCGGCATTTCGTCCGGCGGCGCGTTGCACGTCGCGCTGCGCCTCGCTCGCAGCCTGAAGAACGCGACGATCGTCTGTATCGTCTGCGACCGGGGTGACCGCTACCTGTCCACCGGCGTGTTTCCGGACTGACGTGGCGCCGGTCCTCGCGTTCGACATCGAGACGGTACCGGACGTTGCCGGCATCAGGCGACTGTACGAGCTGCCATCGAGCCTGCCCGACGAGGAAGTGGCCGAGGTCGCATTTCAGAAGCGGCGCACGCAGACCGGGAGCGATTTCCTGCCGCCGCAGCTGCAGCGCGTGCTGGTCATTTCCTGCGTTCTGCGCGACGCAGACCATGTCAAGGTGTGGTCGATCGGCGAACCGGCGGAAGACGAGCGGGCCGCCATCCAGCGCTTCTGGGACGGGGTCGAGCGCTACGTGCCGCAGCTCGTTTCCTGGAACGGCGGCGGATTCGACCTGCCGGTACTGAATTACCGCGGCCTGATCAACGGCGTCAGCGCGCCGCGGTTCTGGGACCAGGGCGAGGACAACCGCGACTTCAAGTGGAACAACTACGTCAGCCGCTACCACTCGCGCCACCTCGACCTGATGGACGTTCTGGCGATGTATCAGCCGCGCAACAATGCGCCGCTCGACGACGTCGCGCAGCTGGCAGCCCTGCCGGGGAAAATCGGTATGGCGGGCAGCGCGGTGTGGCAGCAGTACCGCGACGGCGGCATCGAACGGATTCGCAATTACTGCGAAGTCGACAGCGCCAATACCTATCTGCTTTACCTGCGCTTTCAGCTGCTGCGCGGGGCGTTCGACGCGGCGCACTACAAGCGCGAGTGCGCGCTGCTGCGCGTCGCACTGGAAAAACAGAAAGAACCGCACTGGCGCGAGTTTCTCGAGCGCTGGACCGACCCCCTGGCCCGGTGACGCTCGAGATCGAGTCGCTCGACGCGGAAGGGCGCGGCGTCGCGCGCAACGCCGAGGGCAAGGTGGTGTTCGTCGAGGGCGCCTTGCCCGGCGAGCGGGTCGAGGTGCAGTTGCTGCAGCGCAAGCCGAAATTCGACCTGGCGAGGACCGTCGCCGTCGTACGCGAATCGAGCTCGCGCCGCGCACCGCGCTGCGGCTATTTCGGCGTCTGCGGCGGCTGCGCGACGCAGCACATCGATGCCCGGACCCAGCTCGCGGCCAAGCAGCGCGGGCTGGAGGACTGCCTGCAGCGCATCGGCAAAGTGAAGCCCGAGACGGTGCTGCCGATGGTGTACGGCGAGGAATGGGGCTATCGCCGGCGGGCGCGGCTCACGGTGCGCCGCGTGGCCAAAAAGGGCGGCGTGCTGATCGGGTTCCACGAACGGCACTCGAGCTACGTGGTAGACATGCTGAGCTGCGAGGTGCTGCCGGCGCGCATTTCGCGCCTGATCCCGCGCTTGCGCGCGCTGGTCGAGTCTCTTTCGATCCGGCAGCGGCTGCCGCAAATCGAGCTCGCCCTGGGCGATGCGGCCGACGCGCTGGTGTTCCGAAACCTCGATCCGCTCGAGGCGGGCGACGAGCAAGCGCTGTGCGAGTTGGCGCAGCAGGAAGGGGTGTCGGTATGGCTGCAGCCCTCCGGCCCGGATTCGGCGTATCCCTTTCATCCCCTTCCCGCGCCGCCGCTGGACTACGTCCTGCACGAGTACGGCCTGCGGATCGCCTTCCGGCCGACCGATTTCACGCAGGTGAACCACGGCGTGAATCGGATGCTCGTCTCGCGCGCGGTGCGCCTGCTCGACCCGCAGCCGGGCGAGCGCATCGGTGACCTGTTCTGCGGCCTGGGCAACTTCTCCCTACCGCTCGCGCGCATGGGAGCGCAGGTGCTCGGGCTGGAGGGCAGCGCGACTCTGATCGAGCGGGCGCGGGAGAATGCGGCGGCGAATGGCTTGCAGGACCTTGCAAGCTTTGACTGCGCCGATCTTTACGGCGCAGGCGCCGGCGGATTTGCCGCGCTCGGCCCGTTCGACAAGTTGCTCATCGATCCGCCGCGCTCGGGCGCGGTGGAAGCGGTAAAGGCGCTGCCCGACGCCTGGCCTCGCCGTATCGTGTACGTGTCCTGCGATCCCGCGACGCTCGCGCGCGATGCCGGCGCGCTGGTGCACGTCAAAGGCTTTCGATTGCTTGCGGCGGGGGTGGTGAACATGTTCCCCCACACCGTACATGTCGAGAGCATCGCGCTGTTCGAGCGGCCCTAGAAAAGAAAAAGGGCGCCGCAGCGCCCTTTCTTGCCGTCTCGAAAGCCTTGCTAGCGACGATTGCCGCTGAGCAGCATCAGGATCGAGAGCAGGTTGACGAAGATGTTGAACAGGCTCATGTACACGCCGGTGGTGGCGACGATGTAGTTCGTCTCGCCGCCGCGGATGATGCGCGACAGGTCGTGCAGCAGGAAGAGCGAGAACACCACGATCACCAGGGTCGAGATCGTCAGCGCGAGCGCCGGGATCTGCAGGAACATGTTCGCGAACATGGCGAGCAGCAGCGCGATCATGCCGACGAACAGGAATTTCCCCATGAAGCTGAAGTCGCGCTTGGTCGTGGTCGCGATCGCGCCCATGCCGAAGAAGATGACGCCGGTGCCGGCGGCGGCGTAGGCGATCAGCTGCCCGCCGTTGGCCAGGGTCAGCGCCATCGACAGCAGGGGGCCCATCCACCAGCCCAGGATGCCGGTCATCAGAAGCAGCAGCACTACGCCGAGGGAGCTGTTACGGTTCTTGATGACGGCGAATTGCAGGCCGATCACCGCACCGAGCATGAGCAGGGTGGCTGCCATCGGGTGCTGCACGATGACCGCACCGGTCGCCATGCCGACGTAGGCGCCGATCACGGTCGGCACCATGGTCAGGGCGAGCAAGAGATAGGTGTTGCGCAGCACGCGCTGGCTGTCGACGCCCGGCAATTCCATGCCCGGGGCGTAGCGGGGTCCGCCGCGGCCGATAGTCTGCTCGTTGCTGCGAATGGGTTGCAGGTCAGGTTGCATTGACGCTCCTTGGTCGAATCTCGAACTCCAGCCCTTAAGACTACCAGAGGAAGCTTAAGGTTCAACCCGAATGGCCCTCTGATATCCGGGTTATTGCCATAAAATGTGGGCGGTGCGAGGGAATTCCAAGTGGAGAGTTGGCAGAGCGGTCGAATGCACCGGTCTTGAAAACCGGCAGGGCCTACGGTCCTCGGGGGTTCGAATCCCTCACTCTCCGCCACCGGCGCGCCAACGGCATCGGGGATAGTCCTGTAAAATCCGCGCTTTTTCGCTCCCAGGCATGGCGCTCATCGTCCAGAAATTCGGCGGCACCTCAGTCGGCTCGGTGGAGCGGATCCGGAACGTTGCGCGCCGCGTCGCGAAGTGGCGCGCGGCGGGCCACAGTATCGTGGTCGTGCCCTCGGCGATGGCGGGAGAAACCAACCGCCTGATCGCGCTGGCGCGCGAGATCCAGGCGCAGCCCGATTCGCGCGAGTTGGACGTGGTCGCCTCCACCGGCGAGCAGGTCACCATCGGCTTGCTGTCGATGGCGTTGCTCGAGTTCGGGTTGAAGGCGAGGAGCTACACCGGCTGGCAGGTGAAGGTGCAGACGGACTCGTCCCATGCCAAGGCGCGTATCGTCTCGATCGAAGAGGAGCGCCTGCGGCGCGACCTGGCCGAGGGCTATGTCGCGGTGGTCGCGGGGTTCCAGGGCATCGACGCCCAGGGCAACATCACCACGCTCGGGCGCGGCGGCTCGGACACCTCGGCGGTGGCGCTTGCGGCGGCGCTCAAGGCCGACGAGTGCCAGATCTATACGGACGTCGACGGGGTCTACACTACCGACCCGCGCATCGTGCCCCACGCGCGGCGCCTGAAGACCGTCACCTTCGAGGAAATGCTCGAAATGGCGAGTCTCGGCTCGAAAGTGCTGCAGATCCGCGCGGTCGAGTTCGCCGGCAAATACCGGGTGCGCCTGCGCGTGCTCTCCAGCCTGACCGACCCCTTGCTGCCGGTGGCCGAGGAGGCCGAAGCCGGCACCCTGATCACATTCGAGGACGACCCGACCATGGCGATGGAAAAGGCAGTCATCTCAGGCGTCGCGTTCAATCGCGACGAGGCCAAGATCACCGTGCACGACGTGCCCGACCGGCCCGGCGTTGCCTACGCCATTCTGGGGCCGATCGCGGAGGCCAACATCGACGTCGACGTGATCGTGCAGAACGTCGGCCACGACGGCATGACCGACCTGTCGTTCACGGTCAACCGAGGCGACTGCGCACACGCGATGAAGATCCTGAAGGATCAGGTCCAGCCGCACATCAAGTGCCGCGAGGTCACGGGCGACGAGAAGATCGCCAAGCTGTCGCTGGTGGGGCTGGGCATGCGCTCGCACGTCGGCATCGCCTCCCAGATGTTCCGCACCCTGGCCGAGGAGGGGATCAACATCCAGATGATTACCACCTCGGAAATCAAGATTTCGGTCGTGATCGACGAGAAATACCTCGAGCTCGCGGTGCGCGTGCTGCACAACGCGTTTGAACTCGAGCGGGAATAGGCGATAATCCGGCTACAGGAGAGATGCCCGAGTGGCCGAAGGGGGCGCCCTGCTAAGGCGTTATACGGGCAAAACCCGTATCGAGGGTTCGAATCCCTCTCTCTCCGCCAAGTTTTAGTCGAAGTGCGGTGGCGTCGGCGGGAGCAGGCGACGGCACACGGCCAGATGCCGCTCGGTCGCGCCGCGATGCGCGGCGCTTAGTTTCAGTCCCGCGAGCGCCATGCGCTCGCGCCACTCCCGGATGTCGAGCAAGTTGCGCGCGACGTGAATCGCCTCGCCGGCGTCAATCACCCGTATCGCCGCATTCGCCACCAGCGCCGCGCGTGTCGCTTCCGCAAATTCCACCATGTGCGGGCCGATCACGGCCGGTACGCCCGCTGCACAGGCCTCGATCGGATCCTGGCCGCCGACAGACGTGAATGAGCCGCCGATGATCGCGACCGTACTTACGGCGTAATAGAAGGGCATCTCCCCCACGGTGTCCCCGAGGAAGACTCGCCGGCCGACATGCGGCGCTTCGCCCTGGCTGCGGCGCGCGACGTTCATTCCCCGCGCCGCGGCCAGCTCGGCGACCGCCGCATAGCGCTCGGGATGCCGTGGCACGATGATGATCAGCGTGCCGTCGTCCTGACCGAGCGCATCGAGCAACATCGCCTCTTCGCCGTCGCAGGTGCTCGCGAAAAGCAACGCTTTGCGTCCGCGCAACGCGGCCATGAGCGCCCGCCCTTCTTCGACCTTGACGGGGTCCGACTGTGTATCGAAGATCATGTTACCGGCCACGGTAACGGCTTCGGCACCGAGCCGGCGCAGTCGTCGCGACGTTGCACGGTCCTGCGCACAGGATGCAGTAAGGCAGCCGAAAGCGGAGCGAGACAGCGTGCCGAAGCGCGCGTAGCTGCGCGCGAGGTTGCTGGAAAGGCGCGCGTTCGCGAGCATCATCGGAACCCCGTGCCGGCGGCAGGCCGCGAGCAGTACGGGCCACACCTCGACTCCAATCACCACGCCGAGCCTTGGTCGGAAATGTTCGAGGAAGCGACGGGTAGCGCCCGGCAGGTCGTAGGGCAGGTAAGCCAAAAGAACCTGATTGCCGAAAGCCTGCCGCAATGCCTCTCGTCCGGCGATCGTGCTGGAGGTGATGAGTATCTCGTGGTCGGGATATTGGGCCCGCAAGGCGCGCGCAAGCGGCGCGGCCGCGAGCACGGAATTCGCCGATGCCGCATGCAGCCAGAAGACGCTGCGGATCGACCTCTCCGAATAGTAGCCAAGGATTTCCCGCCAGTCGGCATGCTGGCCCGCTTCGCCGCGGTGGCGAAACCACTGTCGCAGCGCCACGATGGGCAGCCCGAGCCGAAGCAACAGGGTGTAGAGCCCTAGCGCCATGGCCGCGACGCCCCGCTCACTTGCGGGCCATCGGCATCATCCGATCAGCCGCGTATTGGCGAGCGACAGGCGCTCAACAAGGTTGCGGGCGAGCGCGCGCGTCAGCTGAAGCTGGGCGCCGAGGCTTATCTGCGCCAACGCCTGCGGGGAGAACTTGGCGAGCAAGAGGGCCTTCGTGGCCACCACCGAGGCCTGACGTGGCTGCTCGCCGCCCATGATATAGGCCATTTCACCGAAAAATTCACCCTCGTGGATGACGTTCAACAGGCGCTTGCGCCGAATGACCTTGGCCGAGCCCGTGGCAAGGAAGAAGAAGTAGGTGCCCAAGTCATTCTCTCGCAGTATCACGTCGTGTGCCTTGAAGCGCGACCAGCGCGCCACTTTCGCGACTTCCCAAAGCTCCATTTCGGACAGCTGCGCCAGCGCCTCGACCCGGTTCAGCGCATCGAGTTTTTCGCTGTCTGGAATGGGCTCTGGCGCCAGCGCGCGCCGGGAGAGCTCCGAGAGCTCGAACGCGAACTCGGACCAGGCCTTGTAGCGCTGTTCGGGCTTTTTCTTCAGCGCGCGCAGCACGACCGGGTCGATTGCCGGCGGCAGTCCGGGCCGAACTTGGCTCGGCGGTACGGGATCCTGAGTGAGGATTTTCTGTACGAGGTCATCGAAGTGGTCCGGCGCAAAGGGGAGTTGTCCGGTCAGCAACTCGTACAGCACGACGCCGAGCGAATACATGTCGCTGTGAAGGGTCAGCGCCTCGCCGGCGATCTGCTCCGGGGACATGTAATGGGGGGAGCCCATCGCGGCGGTCCGCACGACCTTGCTCTTTTGCAGGAATGCTGAGCCGAAATCGGTAATCCGCACGTCGGTTCCCTCTGCAATCATGATGTTGGCCGGTTTGATGTCGCAGTGGATGATGCCTACGCGAGAGGTGTACTCGAGCGCGTTGCAGCAGTTGAACACAATCTCCAATACGTCTTGCACCGGCAGCAGCGTGCCCGGCTCGATGTGCTGCGAGAGATCGCCGCCCGTGATCAGCTCCATGGCGATGTGGCCAGTGTCGCTCTGCACCACGGCGTCCAGTATCGATACGATATGCGGATGGATCAGCATGCCTGCGAGCGACGCCTCGCGCGTGAACTGGGCGTGGCGTTCGACGCCGAACTCGGGGTCCCGGAAAACGTCAGGGTCTATGATCTTCAGCGCCACTTCCTTGCCGGAGAAACTATCCACTGCGCGATATACGGCGCCCGAGGTGCCTCGGCCTAGCGGCTGTACGAGCTTGTACTTGCCGACTTGTTGGCCCAAGGCGATCGCGGAAGATTGTTCCATCATGTGGGGTGGACGTGGTGGCAGCATTAAATCATCAACACGCGGCGCGCAGTCTCGATTAGCATTTTAAGATGGAATCCGATCTCGCTGCTGCGGCTCTTGCGGGCCTTGCTGAACGCCGCGTGCTGGCGGTGGCGGTGGTGCGTGGGGGGCGCATTGCGTGGGCGAGCCCGGCGCTGCTGGCGATGTTCGGGCTGGAGGCGGCGAGTGCCGGGGAGCCGCAGCTGCTCGATCTGGTGGTGCCGGCCGACCGCGAGGCGCTGGCGGGGGCGCTGCAGATCAATCCCGGGACCGAGGTGGGGCCGCGCTCTTTCACGGGCCTGAGGGCCGATGGCGGCCAGTTCGATGCGGAGTTGATCGGCTGCACGCTGGAGCTGCCCGGGGGGCCGGGGGTGGCCATCGCGGTGAGCGACGTGACGGTGCAGCGGCGCGCGCAGGCGCAGCTGTCGTACCTGGCGCTGCGCGACCCGCTCACGGAGCTTCCGAACCGGGCGCTGTTTTTCGACCGGCTGCGCCAGGCGCTGGTGGGCGCGCGGCGCCACGGCAGCTCCTTTGCGGTGCTGGTGAGCGACCTGGACGGGTTCAAGCTGATCAACGACCGCTACGGGCACGAAACGGGCGATGCGCTGCTGCAGGTGGCGGCCAAGCGCCTGCGCGCGGCCACGCGCGAGGGCGACACGGTGGCCCGGATCGGGGGCGATGAGTTCTCGGCGCTGCTGGCGCGCGCGGCCACGCCCGAGGACGCCGCGATCGTGGCGCGGCGCATGGTGCAGGCGCTGGATCAGCCGATCGTGATCGCGGGCCAGCCCTGCCAGGTGGGCATCAGCATCGGCATCGCGCTGTACCCCGCGGGGGGCAAGGACATGGACGTGCTGGTGGCGCACGCCGACGGGGCGATGTACGCGGCCAAGCGCGCGGGCGGGCGGTGCTACAAGTTCGCCGGCGAGCGCGATGCGGACATCTCCGGGCCGCTGCGGCTGCCGTTTTTCGAGTGGAGCGAGGCCCACAGCGTGGGCGTGCCGCTGATGGACGAGCAGCACAAGGGGCTCGCCGCGCTGATCAACCGTATCGGCGAGGACTTGAAGGCCGGCTACGACGCCGAGCGGCTGCACGAGTCCTTTGCCAGGCTGGTGGAGGCGGCGCGCACGCACTTCGCCGCCGAGGAGCAGTTGATGGCCCATGCGGGCCTGGGCGCGGCCGCCGAGCGCCACAAGCAGGAGCACCGGCGCCTGATCGAGGAGCTCGAGAGCCAGGCCGACGCGATCGAGGGCCGTAGCATGTCGCTGACCATGCGCTACCTCAACTTCTGGCTGCTGCACCACATCGAGTCGACCGACGTGGGCCTGGCGAAGAAGCTGATCGAGGCGCTGGCCGTCGATCCGATCGACGAGTCCGGCCCCACCCAGTCGGCGAGAAACCTCGAGCGCTGGCATCAAGCGGTCCGGCGCGGCCTTTGGGTGGCTCCCGAACCGCGGCCCACCCCTCAGGAGCCGAGCCACGTGCACTAGCGTTGCCGAGCCGCCGGCGCCGCCGCTGTCGTGCTGTCGTGCGATGCCAAATCACAAGAATTAACAATTATTCTAATAGGTTAGTCTTGATCGGGTAGCGCGGATCGAGGACCCTTGAATCTTTCAAAAGGGGCGTTGAGCGTGGGTCGTCTAGGTACCGGTTTGCGGGACGGCATCCTGGTCGGTCGCACGCACACGGGATGCCGCGCCACGGTCGGTAGGCGAGCGTTCCCGGCTACGAGCACCCGGTGAGCGGCTCGCCAAACGCGCCATCGACGGCTCCGGGGGAGGCAACCCGCAACGGAGCCATTGCCAGCCCGTCCAAGGAGCTGGAGCGCAAACTCATCGAGTCGGTGGTGGGTCGGCTGGAGATCCACCGCCTGCCCAGCGCGCCGCTCATCATCGATCGCGCGCTCAAGGCGAGCCGACAGCCGGCTGACGCCAACGCGTCGCAGGTGTGCGAATGGCTTGCCCTGGACCCGGTCCTCGCCTTGCGCGTGCTCGATGCGACGACCGGGCCCGCGCAGACTCAAGTCAGCGTCGCGGCGCTGTCGCTCGCCCAGCGCGCCGGCAGCGTCGAGCCGGAGCTGTTGAAATCTCTGCTCATGAGTGCGGCCCGAAGTTCGCTGGGACCGGAGCCGGCGTTCTTGTCCGCGAGGGAGCACGGCGAATTCTGGATCCACGCGCTGCGCGTGGCATTTCTCAGCCGGGCCCTGGCCGAGGTCTGCTCCTATCGAAGCCCGGAGGAAGCCTACCTCGCGGGTCTATTGCACGATTTCGGCTCGTTGGCCCTGCTGGCTACCGTGCCGAACACGCTCCGCTCGCTGGTGGCGACGCAGGCCAACGCGCCCTGGGGCGCGATTCCGGAGCACGTGGGAAGGCTGGGGACGATCCACGCGCAGATCGGCGCCGCGCTGCTGGAAAGGCTGCAGGTGCCGTTCTACGTTTCGGACGCGGTCCTGCTTCACCACGCGCCAGCCGCGGAGCTTGAGGGTACGCACCCCTTGGTGCGCATTCTCAGCTGCGCGGAAGCGCTGATGCTTTCGCGTAGCGCGGCACACCCGGTCGGACAGACGGCCGATCTGCTCGGGATCCCGGCCTCCGCCGTGTCGGGCGCGGAAAGGGAAGCGGCGGAGAAAGTCAGCGCCGTCTTGCGCGGCCTCGGGCGTCTAGGGCTCACGAAATCTCAGAGCATCAACGCGCCGCCGGCGGAGGTCGTCACGCCGGCATCGAGCGCGCGGCAGCGTTTGACCGAGACGCTGGTGATGCGCTTTGTCAGGGAGGCGGAACAACCGTCCTCGGAGGACACGCCGCTGGAGCAGAAATCCGGCGAGCAATCGCGCTCCACGGACGATTCGGCGCAGATCACGGCCGACGAGGAAGGCTGGTCAGAGGCGCTCGCGCTGCACGGGACCAACGTCACCGCTAGCTCGATTCTCGACCAGATCGTGAGCGAGGCGATGCAGCTGGGGGCCGCGACGCTGCTACGTTCACGTGGCGATGCGTCGCACACCGTCGCCGACCTGTTACCGCTCGCGCGCGTGGTTGCGGGCGTGAAGCGCGCTGCGCTGTTCCTCGCGACCGATGGCCGGCAGAGCTGGCTCGGATGGCTGATCGCTGCCGAAGGCCCAGTGCGGGTGGAGCTTGAGCTATCGCTCGACGGACAGTCCCTGATGGCGCGCGCCGCGCGCCAGGGCGTTCCGCTGGCTTCCTACGAAGAAGAAAGAGCGAGCCAGCTCACAGGCCTGGACCTTCAGGTTGCGCGCATACTGGGGGCTGACGAAATTGTCGCGATTCCGATTGGAGGGGGAAAAGCGACCAGCACGGGCGTGCTGATCTTTGGGGCAAGCGCCATGAAGGCGTCGCGCTTCGCGCAAGTACTGCCGTTCCTTAGCGAGTTGGCCCAGCTCGTCAGCCGCTCGTCCGCGGCGCCTGGCGCCGCGGACGCAGAGCGCGGCGGCGACGCTGCGGAGGAGGTGCGAGCTGCAACCAGAAGGCTGGTGCACGAGGCGCGGAATCCGCTTTCGGTGCTGAAGACCTATCTGCAGATCGCGAAGACCCGCGCCGGGGGCGGCGCAGACCTAGAGAAGGAGCTCGAGATCGCGAACCAGGAAGTGGGGCGGGTATCGCGGTTGCTCGACGCGATCGGCAAACCCGAACAGAAGACGGCGCCGCGCGCGCGGCCGGTCGAGGTGAACCGAGTGATCGAGGATCTCTTGGTCCTCTACGGACAGGCGCTGTTCGCCGACAAGAAGATCGCCTTGTCGCCTCTGCTGGATGCAAGCATACTGCCTGTCTCATGCGATGAAGAGAGACTCAAGCAGGTGTTGCTGAATTTGCTGATCAATGCATCCGAGGCGCTCTCGAGCGGCGACCAGGTCTTGGTCTGCACCGCGGATAATGTCAACTACGAGGGGCAGGTGATGGTGGAGATTTCCGTTGCCGACAACGGACCCGGAATGCCGCCCGAAAAGACCGCAATGCTTTTCGAGCCTTCCGAGTCGGGGTCGACGGACGCGGCACGCGGCATCGGGCTTCCAACCTCCCTGGCCGCCGTGAGAGCGATGGGCGGGCACCTTGTCTGCCGCAGCCGTCTCGGCGAAGGAACGACGTTCGCGATTCTCCTCCCGCGCGCCCTCGAGCCCGGGCCGCGGACGTCCGCCGGCGGCGCTGTCGCTTAGGGCGCTGGCGCAAGCGATGCAGATTTCCGAAAGCCTGCTGCAGGCAAATCAGAGGCTTCCCGAGTACGCCGACCGGGTCCACGTTCTGGTGGTCGATGATGACCCCATGGTTCGCCGGGCGCTCGCCGACGTAGTGGGCAGCCGCGGCCGCCGTGTCACTCAATGCGCTTCGGGGGCACAGGCAGTCGAGGTGGTGAGGAAGGAGCCGGTCGATATCGTGCTGCTCGACCTCAATCTGCCGGACATGACGGGCCTGGAGATCATGCGGCGGATCCGCGAGTCGCGGCCGGAGCCGACGGTCATCGTGGTCAGCGGAGACGACCGCATCGATTCCGCCATCGCGACGCTCAAGTCCGGCGCGCACGAGTACGTCCGCAAGCCCTTCGAGCCGGTAGCGCTCGTGCGCTGCGTGGAGAACGCGATTGAGGCGCGCAAGCTGGCCTGGGAAAACACCGTCATGCGCATGCGCCTCGAGCACTCGGAGCGCCTGCATCGCTATTTTGTCGACAATTCGCCGGATTTCATCTTCGCGCTCGATCCGCAGGGCCGCTTCCGGTTCGTGAACGACCGCGTCGTCACGATGCTCGGGTACTCCAGGGAAGAGCTGTGCGGCATGCACTATTCTGCCGTCATCGACGAAGAACACCTGCTGCACGTGAAGTGGGCGCTGGGCGAGCGTCGCGCCGGAGAGCGCGCGTCGCGGGATGTAGTGGTCAGGCTGATACCGAAGGGCGCGAACGCGGAACCGCGTCAGGACGAGACGTCGACGACGGTGTCTCTGAGCACTGTGGGTATCTACGAGAACGCTGCCGACGACGACGGCTCCGGCAAGCGATTCCTGGGTACTTACGGGGTTGCGCGCGACATCTCGGCGCGGCTTCGAGCCGAGCAAATCGTCGAGTTTCACGCCTTTCACGACGCATTGACCGGACTGCCCAACAGAACCCTGTTCCGCGATCGGCTGAGCCACGCTATCGCCGAAATGCGCCGGCGCAGGAAGACGCTCGCCGTCCTGTTCATCGACCTGGATCGCTTCAAGGTGGTGAACGACACCTACGGCCACCTCAAAGGCGACCACCTCCTGCAGCAGACCGCCTCCCGGCTGCGCAAGTGCCTGCGTGAGACCGACACCCTTTCGCGTATCGGGGGGGACGAGTTCGTCGCGCTCGTTCCGGACCTGGAGGGGCGGCAGGACGCGGAAGCGATTGCCAAGAAGATTCTGGGCGAGTTGGCCGAGCCGTTTGCGCTCGGCTCGGAACCGTTTCGGACCAGTGTATGCATCGGCGTTGCGGTCTATCCGGGGGATGGGTCGAACGAGGAGGAGCTGATCCGCAACGCGGACCTTGCCATGTACCAGGCAAAAAGAAAGGGCAGGAACGGAATCGTTTTCTTCTCGCCTGACTTGAGCACGCACCACGCCGACCGGTTGCAGTTCGAGCACGACTTGCGGGGCGCCGTGAAGCGGCGCGAATTCGAGACCTACTTCCAGCCGATTCACAACGTGAGAACCGGGGAGGTGGAACGGCTGGAAGCGCTGATACGGTGGCGCCACCCGTCGCACGGTTTGCTGCTGCCTGGACGGTTCATCGGCATCGCCGAGGATTCGGGCCAGATCCGCGAGCTCGGCGAGGTCGTGCTGGACGCTGCGTGCTCGCACTTGGCGAAGTGGCGCGCGAGCGGCGCCGGCGAGCTCGGCGTGTCGGTGAACCTATCGGCCCGCGACTTCGACCATGATGACCTCGTCGAGCGGGTCATGGGCGTAACGCGGCGACACGGCCTGCCTGCGAACGCGCTGGAGCTGGAAATCACTGAGAGCCTGCTGATAGAAGACATGGACGAGGTTTCCAAGCGAGCGTCCCGGCTGCGAGCCGAAGGGGTGCGAATCGCGATCGACGATTTCGGCACCCGCTATTCGTCGCTCGGATACCTTCAAACGCTGCCGATCAGCGCGATCAAGATCGATCAGTCTTTTGTGCGCGATCTGGGCCTGCGCAACACCAGCAGTTCCATCGTCGCGGCCATGATCGGGATTGCGCGCGGCCTGCGGCTGGACCTGGTGGCGGAGGGCGTCGAGCGGACCGAACATCTGGAGTCTCTTCAAGGCCTGGGCTGCGACGTGATGCAGGGCTACCTGTTCAGCCGCCCGATGCCTGGCGAGGAAGTCAGCGACTATCTGCTGTCCGCGAGAGTACGCTAGAGCGCAAGCCGAGCCGGACGCCGAACAGCGCAGCTCCCGCAAGATCATCGCCGGCGGCGTGGCCCGCACCGGCCCCGTGGCCGGCGGACGGTTATCGAGCTTTAGGAGGAGGCGGCGGCAGCCGGCCGGATGTGACCGGCGGTACATCGGGTTTCTTCGGCTGCTTGGGTTTCTTCGGCTCGCGGTTGCTGCGTTGCTGACCTTTAGGCATTCGGATTCTCCGGGCGTATTGGCGCCAGCGCCAGCTTACGCTGAATCCGTACTCCGCAATGCATGATTACTCTCCGACCAGCACGCGGCAGCGCGCGTGGCCTTTGCCATTGGGCGCCAGCGCGCGCGCGAGCCAGTCCAGCAGCGGCGCCGCCTCCTCGGCGAAGCCGAAAGGCGGATTGACGACGATCATGCCGCAGCCGTCGAGCTTCTCCACGGTCCGCTGCGTCCCCAGCCTCAGCTCGAGCCAAAGGATGCGGCGGATGCCGCTGGCCTCGATCCGGCGCTCGAAGGCGCGCATCGCCGCGGGCTCCATCAGCGGGAACCAGAGCGCGTAGACGCCGGTCGGCCAGCGCTCGTGCGCGACGTGCAGCGCCTCGGTGAGACGCTCGAACTCGTGCTTGCGGTCGAACGACGAATCGATCAGGACCAGTCCGCGCCGCTCCTTCGGCGGCAGGTGCGCCTTGAGCGACTGATAGCCGTCCATCAGGCGCACCGCCACTTGTCGGTCGCGTAGGAACAGCTTCTCGAGGGTGACGCAATCCTTCTTGTTCAGCTCGCTGAGCAGCGCGCGGTCGCCCGCGCGCAGGAGCCTGCGTGCAATCAGGGGCGAGCCCGGGTACCAGCGCAGCCGGCCGTCGGGGTTTTCGGATCGCACCGCGGCCAGGTAAGGCGCGACCAGCGAAGGAACGTCGTCACGATCGAAGATCCGCGCGATGCCGGCTCGGAACTCGGCGTTCTTCTGCGCCCAGGGATGCTCGAGGTCGTAGCGGCCCGTGCCCGCGTGGGTGTCGAGATAGACGAACGGCTTGTCCTTGCGCCGCAGTGCGAGCAACAGGCGCAGCAGCAGAGCGTGCTTGAACACGTCGGCGAAGTTGCCCGCGTGGAACTGGTGCCGGTACGCGAGCATCCGCTACAGCTTGTTGTACTTGGTGGCTCTCCCGCGCGCTTTTTCGACCGGGTATTTCTGCACGTTGAGCGCGAGCTTTCGCTCGGCCGCCGCGATCAAGTCGACGCCCAGCCGGTCGGCGAGCTCGACCAAGAAGATGAACACGTCGGCCAGCTCGTGCTCGACCTCGGTGAGCGCTTGCGGCGGCAGGCGCTCGGCCTGCTCGGGAGTGAGCCACTGGAAGTGCTCGACCAGTTCGCCCGCTTCGGCGATCAGCGCCATGGCGAGGTTCTTCGGGTTGTGGAACTGAGCCCAGTCGCGCTCGGCGATGAATTCGCGCAGCTTCGCTCGCAGGGCTTCCAGTTCCGAGCTGCCTGGGGTATCGCTCAAGGAAGCGCTCCTCCGTGGATCATCTCCACGGAGGTTACCTCAAGCCGGGGCGTTACGCCGCCTTCCTGGCCCAGCGCTCGAGCTCTTCCAGGCCGCCGATGCGCGTGCCGTTGATGAAGACCTGCGGTACCGTCTGCGCGCCGGTGATTGCGCCGACCGCGCGGCTGCGGATGGTGTGAGCGAGTGGCAGCTCGACGTAGTCGTAGCCGAGATCCTCAAGCAGTGCCTTGGCGTTGGCGCAGAAGCTGCAGCCATCGCGGGTCAAGAGCGCGACCTGGGCGGGCTTTTTCGCTTTGGGGTTGAGGTAGCCGAGCATCGTGTCGGCGTCGGAGACTTCGAACGGATCGCCGGGTCTGCGCGGCTCGATGAACATCTTCTCCACCACGCCGTCGCGCACCAGCATCGAATAGCGCCAGGAGCGCTTGCCGAAGCCGAGGTCGGTCTTGTCGACCAGCATTCCCATCCCGTCCGTGAACTCGCCGTTGCCGTCCGGAACGAGGGTTACGTTCTGGCATTCCTGGTCCTTGGCCCATTCGTTCATTACGAACGCGTCGTTGACCGACAGGCACAGGATCGCGTCCACTCCGTTGGCGAAGAACGCCGGCGCGAGCTCGTTGTAGCGCGGCAGGTGAGTGGACGAGCAGGTCGGAGTGAATGCGCCCGGGAGCGAGAACAGCGCCACCGTCTTGCCCTTGAACAGATCGTCGGTGGTCACGCTGCGCCACTCGTTGCCCGAGCGGGTGCGGAAAACGACCTGCGGCACGCGTTTGCCTTCGTAGTTGGGAAGCATCATGCGACTCCTTGGATTGATAACAACTATCAATCTGCGGGTCTTTGCCATAGATTTCCAATGACTTGTTCCGATGGGGCGCATAGCCCGCCGCTATAGGCGCTGCTAGACTGCGCCGCTCTCCATGCCAGACCACCGCAACGCGCTCGACGGCACGGCGTTTTCCGTGATGCTGCTGCTCACGGCGTCGTGGGGTTTCCAGCAGGTGATGATCAAGCTGGCGGCGGCCGACGTTTCGCTGGTGATGCAGGCGGCGATCCGCTCGATCAGCGCGACCGTTCTGCTCCTCGCCTGGTCGCGACTGCGAGCGGTCGCGCTGTTCGCGCGTGACGGCACTCTGTGGCCGGGGCTGGTCGCCGGGCTGCTTTTTGGGACCGAGTTCGTCTTCATCTACGCTGGGCTCGGCTACACGACCGCCTCGCGCATGATCGTGTTCATTTACCTCACGCCGCCCCTGACCGCGCTCGGCCTGCACTGGCTGGTGCCGGGCGAGCGCATGCAGCTGCGCCAGTGGCTTGGCGTGTTCGTTTCGTTCGCCGGCCTGGCGCTCGCGTTCGGCGAGGGCTTCGCCGCCTCCGGCGGCGCGACCATGCTGGGCGACCTGTGTGGCGTTATCGCCGCGGTGCTGTGGGCGACGACGACGATTCTGGTGCGCGCCAGCGCCCTTGCGCGCGTGAGCGCGAGCAAGACGCTGTTCTATCAGCTCGCGGTGTCGTCCGTGCTTCTGCTGCTGGCGTCGCGCCTGATGGGGGAGCCCGGGGTTTTGCGCCTGAGCCCGATTGCGCTCGCCTCGCTCGTCTACCAGGGGGCGGTGGTCGCGTTCGCGAGCTATCTGGCCTGGTTCTGGCTGCTGCGGCGCTACCTCGCGGGGCGGCTCGCGGTATTCTCCTTTCTCGCGCCGATGTTCGGCGTCGCGTTCGGGGTCCTGGTGCTGTCCGAGCCGCTCAGGCCGACTTTCGTCGTCGCCGCGCTCCTGGTCGGCGCGGGCATCGTGCTGGTCAATTACACGCCGGCACGCAGCGGGTAAACTTCATTTCGTGGACAAAGACCATCAGGCTTCCCAGCGCGTCGACGCCGTGCAGTACAAGCTCGGCATGCGAACGCTGGCGGCCGCGGTGAACATCATCACCAGCACGCACTCGGGGCATCGCTACGGCATGACCGCCACGGCGGTATGCTCGGTGACCGCCGATCCGCCGACGCTGCTGGTATGCATCAACAAAGCGACCACGACGCATAACGCGATCTCCAAGTCGGGCGTGTTCTGCGTCAATACCCTGCGCGCCGAGGACTCGGAACTTTCGACCACCTTCAGCGGCGCGCAAAGCGGGGAAGGGCGCTTCAAGTCGCGCGACTGGACTCACCTCGCCACCGGCTCGCCAGCGCTGCTCGACGCGCTGGTGTCCTTCGATTGCCGCCTGGTCAAGAAAGTCGCGCACGGCTCGCACACCATCTTTCTTGGACAGGTGGAGCAGGTGCTTTTCGGCAAGAAAGGCAAGCCGCTGCTCTACTCCGATGGTCTGTATGCCAAGCTCGCCGTGCTGTCGCACGGCGAGCCGCTGCCCGAGGGGCTGGATTACTGGGGCTTCTAGTCCGGCAACTTGCCGGGCAGGGTGAAACGCTGGCGCGTGGTACAGTAACGGTTGGCGTACAGCCTGCCTACCGGCCGGTAGTGCGCGTCCGAGATGCGCTTGGTGTTGGGGTCGATCACGCCTTCGCGCGCGTGCACCAGCAGGATCTCGCCGATGATGAATACGCGCCCCGGCACGATCTCCATATGTTTGAACACTCGGCACTCGAAGCACGCCGCCGCTTGCGCGATGCGCGGCTGCGACACCAGGTGCCCCGGCGCGGGCGTAAGGCCGGTCTTGTCGAATTCGCTCTCCTCTTCCGGGATCTCCTCGCTCGAGAGGTGCATCGCGTTCGCGGTCTCCTCATCGACCAGATTCACCACGAACTCGCCGCTGCGCAGGATGTTTTTCAGCGAATGCTTCATCGCGCCGTCGTGCCGGGGTCCGAAGCTGACCATGATCAGCGGCGGGTCCTCGGAGAAAGCGTTGAAGAACGAATACGGCGCGCAGTTGGCCACGCCGGATTCGTTGACAGTCGAAATCCACGCGATCGGGCGCGGGATCACCAGCCCGACGATGAGCTTGTAGCGCTCGGTCGGAGTTAGCCCCCGCAGCTCGACATCCATCAGGGCGCCGCGCGGCGATAGAACTGCCGCTCGCGCGATTCGAGCCACTGCAGCGCAGTGTCGAGGTATTTCTTGAAGTGCGGGGTCTTCTGGTGGGCCTCGAACGCGGCCTCATTGTCGTAGACCTCGTACAGCATCGCCGAAGCCGGGTCGTTCGGGTCCACCAGGATGTCGAAAGTCCTGCAGCCGGGCTCCGTTTCACGCGCGGCCTCGCCGTTTTCCTGTACTGCCGCCATGAACTTGTCGATGCTGTCCGGCTTGATCCGGAGCTTCACCACCAGTGCGAATCCGCTCATTGTCGCCTCCATCGTAGGGGTCACCGGATTATCGACGCGAGCGCGCCCGCGTCAACACGGATCAGCGAACCGGCGCCCGGGGATTTGCTATAATCCGCGCCCTCGCGCCCGTAGCTCAGTTGGATAGAGTACCTGGCTACGAACCAGGGGGTCGTGGGTTCAAATCCTGCCGGGCGCGCCAGTCAAAAAAAGGGGCTGCATGAATGCAGCCCCTTTTTCATTTGAATCAGAACGGTGCTTATTGCGCGCGCAAGGCCTCGATTGTGCCGGCGTCCAGCTTGCCGGTGGCGGCAAGGTGATGCGCCTTCTGGAAGCGCTGCAATTGCGAACGGGTCCGCCGGCCCATGACGCCGTCCGGCTTGCCGACCGGGTAGCCCAGAGCGTTCAGCCTTTCTTGCGCGTCCTGCAGCGACATGTTCTGGTCCGCGGTACCCTGGACGCCCAGTTGACCGCCCGTGCCCAGTCCGCCCTTTACATGCTGCGCCTTGTAGTTGCGCACGGCCTTGACCACGCCGTTGTAGGAATCCATGAACGCGGCAACGATCACTTTACCTTCGGCCGTGTTCGAATAGCCGCCGCCGATGCCGCCGAATCCGGAACCCAGCAATCCGCCCAAAGCGCCGAAATCCCAGTTCTTGGCGCTGCCTTCGGATGCCGCGAGTTGCACCCCGGACCGGTTGTCATCCAGGGTCAGCAAGGTGCTGGCCTCCTTGGCGGAAACCGAACCGCCCACCAGCGCGCCGACGCTGCCCAACATTCCGCCTAGCGTCGCACCTGCCCCGCCGGCGTTGTTGTTGGAAAAAGTGATCGATGGCGTCAGCGAGTAGTCCGCGGATACCATCTGGCCCTTGCCAAAGTGCGACTTGGACCGCAGTTCGCCGGACTGCGCCAGCTGGCGTTCCTGCATCATGCTGGACATCGCCCGGCCCCGATCGACGACGACGAAGCAGTTGGACTGCTGGATCATCAATTTCAGCACCGGCGTGGTCGAGCCGAGGTGGTATTGACCCGTCAAGGTGCCGTACCAGGGTGCGTTCGTGTCTTCGACGACCGCGATGGTACCGAGCGCAGCCTTGCAGTGTTCGAGCTTGGCGTTGGCGCCTTGGCTGTTGGCACCGCCGGCCGATCCGGTCGCCTCGGTTTTGGCCGAAGAATTCCCCATGTCCATGCTGGAACAACCGGCCAGCGCGCCCGTTATCGAGATGCAGATTGCGACGGTCGAAAAGCGTGTTTTCACGATTGTCTCCCTCCAAGCAGGCTCCCCAGTGAGCGCGTCTGCGGCACTTGCTGCCGCAGGAACGGACGCGCGGTGCTGCGGCAGGTGGATGCGCGTCGAAAAACATTTTGCAGCAAAAGTACGCGCAATG
Organism: uncultured beta proteobacterium; assembly: GCA_963811085.1. Classification (GTDB taxonomy): domain Bacteria; phylum Pseudomonadota; class Gammaproteobacteria; order Burkholderiales; family SG8-39; genus DAHVFK01. The sequence continues at coordinate 265,603 of CAWEPV010000011.1, forward strand.
ACAGCGAATCCGTCACCGTGACGGCGACAAGCAGTTGGCCGCGCAGCTTACGCCGACGTTACAAGGGTGGTCAGAAATGAGTCAGCGTCCGGCTTGGCCAGAAATCCCGGTGCGCGCGGCGCCGCGCTATGTTGCTGTCCCTTCGAGGATGATGATCGAGCAGGCCGCATCGTCGAAGCCGATCACGCCGCCGCCGTTCTAGGCCAGACCGATACCCGCGCCCGCGGCCTGGCGCTCGCCGGCCTCGCCACGCAGCTGCAGTGCGAGGTCGTGGATCATCGACAGGCCGGTGGCCGCCCACCGGGTGGCCCTTGGAGACGAGACCGCCGGAGAGATTGGGCGGCAACTTGCTGCCGCATAGGCTCGCTCGGCGGCGATGCGGCTCAGGCCCGGCTCGTCGAGCGCGCGGTACTTGCCGCTCGTGAGGTCCTTGAAGGACTTGTCCGGGAACTTTCCGAACGGGGTGCATGACGTGCCGATCACGTATACGAAGCTCATGCCGGTTCATCCCACAGCAGGAAAGTAGGAGAATGGGTCCAATTGGCGCAGATGAGCAGAGGATATCTACATGGCCACTCCATTCAAGACCGTCAAGCGCGGGCAGGCGACCGCGCCGATTCGCACCGGCGACGAATACATCGCGAGCCTGCGCGGGCGCAAGCTCAAGGTCTATCTGTTCGGCGAGCTGGTGCCCGAGCCGGTCGACCATCCCGTCATCCGCCCGTCGGTGAACGCGGTGGCGGAAACCTACGACCTCGCGGCGCGCAATCCCGAGCTGGGTAGCGCGCTTTCGCCCTACACCGGTGAGCGGGTCAACCGCTTCCTGCACGTGGCGGCGAGCGCCGAGGACCTGGTGATGCAGAACAAGATGCAGCGGCGCTTGGGGCAACTCACCGGAACCTGCTTCCAGCGCTGCGTCGGCATGGATGCAATCAACTCCCTTCACTCTGTGACTTTTGAGATCGACCAGGCGCACGGCACCCCGTACCACATGCGCTTTCTCGAATTCGTGGCGCGCATGCAGCGCAGCGGCTACGTGATCGGTGGGGCGATGACGGACGTCAAGGGCGATCGCGCCAAGGCGCCGCACGAGCAGGCGGATCCCGACCTGTTCGTGCACGTCACGCGGCGCACCGACGAAGGGATCTATATCCGCGGCGCCAAGGCGCACCAGACCGGGTGCATCAACTCGCACTGGCTGATCGTGATGCCGACGCTGCGCCTCGGCCCGGAGGATCGCGACTACGCGATCGTGGGCGCGCTGCCGGTCGATGCGCCCGGCATTACTTATATCTACGGCCGCCAATCCTGCGACACGCGCAGCATGGAAGGCGACATCGACGCCGGCAATAAGCGCTTTTCCGGCCAGGAAGCGATGATCGTTTTCGAGGACGCGTTTATTCCCTGGAAAAACGTGTTCATGGACGGCGAGCACGAGTTCGCTTCGATGCTGGTCGAGCGCTTCACCTGCTACCACCGCCGCAGCTACGTGTGCAAGACCGGCGTGGGCGACGTCCTGATCGGCGCCGCGGCTACCGTCGCCGACTACAACGGCGTGGAGAAGGTCTCTCATATCCGCGACAAGCTTGTCGAGATGACGCACCTGAACGAGACCATCTACGGTACGGGCGTCGCCTCGAGCTACCAGGCGGTGCCGATGAGCTCGGGCGTGTATCTTGCGGACGACATGCTGGCCAATGTGTGCAAGCACCACGTCACGAAGCTGCCGTACGAAATCGGGCGGCTGGCGCAGGATCTCGCGGGCGGCCTGATGGTGACGCTGCCCTCGGAGAAGGAGCTGGACCACCCCGAGGTGGGCGCGATCATCCGCAAGTACCTCAAGGGGCGCGCAGAGATCGACACCGAGGACCGGATGCGAATCCTGCGCCTGATCGAGAACATGACGCTCGGCCGCAACGCCGTGGGGTACCTGACCGAATCGATGCACGGCGCGGGTTCGCCGCAGGCTCAGCGCATACAGATTGCGCGCCAGATGCAGATCGAGACCAAGAAGCGCATGGCGAAGGGTCTGGCGGGCATCGCGAGCGAGCCGCCCGAGGAACCCTCGTGCGAGGGCGTGCAGTACCTCGACCGCGTGTTCCGGGCGGTCGACGGGCGCGATTGAGAAGGAGACGTCGCGGGCGCCGCGCCTGGCGGGCGCTGCGGGCCGCACCGCCCGCCATCCGGGCGGGCGTCGCCGTGATCGCGCTGGTCCTGCTGTCTTTTACGGTCAACTGGGTCTATCAGGTCGCGCGCAAACCGGCCGAGCTGTTCTTCCCGGTGAGCGGCGCGCTCTCCAAGACGCCGATAGAGACATGGCGCAGTTACGCTCCGATCTTCAGCCAGCACGCCACTGCTGTCATCACACCTGATCTTCTGGCGGCGCTGGCCCAGGTCGAGGCCGCAGGCAACCCCGTGGCGCGGACCTACTGGCGCTGGCGCCTGACATCAGAGCCCTTCGATGTCTATCGCCCTGCGTCGAGCGCGGTCGGCATGTATCAAATCACCGATGGGACGTTCAGGGAAGCGAAGCGATACTGTATTCGTCACCACGTCGTGGTCGAGGACGGACCCTGGCATCAGCTCGGTTCGTGCTGGTTCAACAGCCTGTATTTGCGCGTCGTGCCGAGCAACGCGGTCGAGATGACTTCCGCCTTCCTCGACCGTCGAGTCGCCCGAGCGCTCGAGCGCGAATCGATCGCCGCTGCCACGCTCGCGCAGAAGCAGGACTTGGCCGCCGTGATCCATCTTTGCGGTCCCGCGGCCGGCGTTGCCTACGCCAAGCGCAGGTTCCGCGTGAGCCAAGGCCAGCGTTGCGGCGACCACAACCTCGCTCGCTATCTGGCGCGGGTCAACGCGATGAAGCGCGTCTTCGCCGGATTGGCGAACGGCCGTTGAACGGGAGGCAGAATCCCGCGATCGCGCAGCAAGCGGCGGGCTTCACTTGCTGCGCGCACGGGATTGCGCCAAGCTTACGGCCGTCCATTCCGCCATTCCGCCGAACGCCCGGAACCCAGTACGCGATGTTCCCAGAAACACTCGGCCGCTACCGCATTATTGGTGAACTCGGGCGCGGCGCCACCGGTACGGTCTATCGCGCGGTCGATCCGCTCATCGAGCGCACGGTGGCGATCAAGACGCTGAACCCGAGCCTGCCGGAAGACGTGCTGAACGACGTGCGGGAGCGATTCCTGCGGGAAGCGAAGTCGGCCGGGCGGCTGAGCCACCCCAATCTGGTCACCATCTACGACGTCGGCGTAGAGGGGGAAATCGCATTCATCGCCATGGAGCTGCTGGAAGGCCAGTCGCTGCAGCTGATGCTGCGCCAGCAGGGGAGGCTGGATTACGCGACGGCTGCCGAACTCGCGGCGCAGATCGCGGAAGGCCTCGAGCACGCTCACCGGCACGCGATCGTGCACCGCGACGTGAAGCCGGCCAACGTCATTGTGTCGGCCACCGGGCACGCCAAGCTCACCGACTTCGGCGTGGCCTACGTGCCTTCCTCGTCGATGACCCAGACAGGGGTCGCGCTAGGATCGCCGAAGTACATGTCGCCCGAGCAAGTGCTCGGCCAGGCGGCGGATCCGCGCTCCGACGTTTTTTCGCTCGGCGTGGTGCTGTACGAGATGCTCGTGCATCGCACGCCGTTCGAGGGTGCAGAGGAGATCGCGATGTTCGAGCTGATGCGGCGGATCACGGTCGAGCCGCATCGCGCCGTCTCGGAACTGGACAGCATGATTCCGAAGGAGTTCGACCGTATTCTGTCGCGCGCGCTGGCAAAGAAGCCCGACGATCGATACCAGCGCGCCGGCGAGATGGCCGAAGCGTTGCGCAAGCTGCGTGGCATTTCTCCTCCGCTCGAGCGCACGGCCCAGGCGGACGAGACGATGGTGCTGCGCAAGACATCGATTGTTCAGACGAGCGAGCTCCTGCTGGCCGAATTCGACGAATTCGCGCGCGGCCTCGAGGATCGGCAAAAAGCCGAACTGCGGGCTGAGATCGAGGCGCGCAAGCGCAAGAAGGACGAGCTGAAGCGCTGGGCTGAGAGGCAAGCGCGCCAGCGCGAGGAGTACGAGCGCGAGCGCCAGCGCGAGACTCCGGATTCGCCTTTGTCCGCCACGGGGCGACGCAACGCCACGATCGAGATGCTCAAGAGGCAGGCGGCGGATCGCCTCGCCGAGCCCGGTCCGACGCTCAGAACGGCGGACATCGAGCGCCTCGACCACAGGCTGCGCGCCGCGTTCCGGTACCTGGCGGAGTTCGCGCAGGAGGTCAACGCGGCGAGCCCCATCCTGGGATTCCGTTATCGGATGATCTACCTGGGAGAACTGCCGCTGCTCAAGCTGACCGATGCGTTCGCGGATGTCAGGATGCGCAAGATCGGCGATCGGGAATTCCACGATTTCGTGACTCTTTCGTGTCGATTGCGCCCGACACGCGAGGCGACGGTGGAGCTGTCGACGCTGGACATCGCCCGCTTTCAGCAGGAGCTCGACGCCCTGCAGATCGAAAGCGCGCGGCGGGATTCGAAGAACGACTTCGGGCAGGTCGCGCGCGCCGCGTTCACCGTAAGCGCAATCCCCTGTCACGTGCGTATCCGGGCGGACTACGACACGTTCGGCGTCACGGTCGACCTGCTCAACGTCGGCAACCCGGGGCGCGCGCGGCGCAGTTTCAGCATTGACGTATTTACCGAGGGCCTGGTCGACGAGCTCGCGCAGTACGTTCTCGGGCTCGATCGGAGCTTCGAGAGAAGCCTAGAGTGACCTTGAGCGGCGCCGCTCGCCCGATCGCGACGCTGCTCGGCGCGCTGGCGATCGCCGCACTCGGGTGGTGGCTCTGGCCGTTGATGCCGGGCGCGCCGGCTGCGGTGCGCGACGTCGAGGCGCTGATCCGATCGTGGGGGGCGTGGGGCGTGCTCGGCTCGATCGGCTTGATGGTTGCGCACTCGTTCTTGCCCTTCCCCTCGGAGATCATCGCCCTTGCGAACGGCATGCTGTACGGGCCGCTGTGGGGAACCGTAGTTACCTGGGTGGGTGCGATGCTCGGTGCGGTGGCGGCGTTCGGCGCGGTCCGCGCGCTGGGACAGCCCGTGCTGCGCAGACTGCTTCCCCCAGCCAGGCACGCTGGGCTGGTGCGATGGTCGCGCGAGCATGGGGGGCTTACCCTGCTCGTCGCGCGGCTGATCCCCGTGATCGCCTTCAACTTGATCAACTACGCCGCCGCGCTGACCGAGATCACCTGGTGGACCTTCCTCTGGGCCACGGGGCTCGGCATCCTGCCGCTGACGATCGTTCTGGCCGTGCTGGGCGACAACGTGCTCGACATGCCGGCCTGGGGTTGGGGGCTGCTGCTCGTCTCGATTGCGGCAATCTGGCTCCTGCTGGACCGCTTGCGCCCGCGCGAGTCGAAACCGAATTGTTGATCTGTCTCAATGCCGTTCGCATTGGCGCTCGCAAGATTGATCGCCGTTCGAATGGGGACATTAACGAAGCTACTGGCGCGACGCGGCTGCTGCTTCCATAATCGACCGGCGAGTCGCGGCGCGGGCGCCGCGTCCGGAAGAAGGGACGAACATGTCGAATCGAATCAGTGTCATGGTAATTTCCGGCAGCCGCGAAAGGCTGCAGATGGCAGCGATGGTCGCCTCGGTCGGGGCCGTCAGCGGCAACGAGGTACACGTCTTCCTGTCGATGAATGCGCTGACGTACTTCGTCAAGTCTGTGGCGGAGGAGCCCCCTGTCGAGGGCCCGGTGGGCACCCTGCTGGCGCAAAAGAAGGTGCCGCCGTTCCGCGAACTCTTTGCGAATGCAGTCGACCTTGGCGACGCGAAGATCTATCCTTGCTCGATGGCGATGGACGTACTGGCGCTGGAGCAGAAGGATCTGGAAGACTTCATAGGCGAGCCGATGGGCCTGACGAAGTTTCTCGACGAGGCGAGCACAGGCCAGGTCTGGTCTTTCTGACATTTCCGACATGAAAGCGGGAGGCGCGGAGCTATGAGCACGCGGAAACTGGTCGATGCGCGGGGAAGCTTCTGTCCCGGGCCGCTGATGGAGCTGATCGCCGCCATGAAGGCGGCGCAGGTCGGCGAGGAGCTGGAGGTGCTCTCGACCGACAAGGGCTCGGCGCACGATATCCCGGAATGGATCAACAAGGTCAAGCACGAGCACATCGAGACCCGCGAAGAGGAAGGGGTGTGGCACGTGGTTGTACGCAAGGCGAAGTAGGGGAGGTTCGTCCGATTACGCAAGTGACATGAGGAGGCGGCGATGAGGATACTGGTCGTAGGTGGAGGAATGGGCGGCACGATCCTGGCAAACAATCTGGCGAGGCGGCTCGCCGTTGAGTTGCGCTCGGGCAAGGCGCGGATCACGATGCTTTCCGCGTCGGACAAGCACATGTATCAGCCGGGGCTGCTCTACCTGGCGATCGGCAGGACGACGCCGGACGAGCTCTACCGCGATCAGCGCAGCCTGCTCGAGCCGGGCATCGAATTCCACGCCGATCCCGTCGAGGAGTTCCAGCTCGACAAGAACCAGGTCAAGACAAAGAGCGGCAAGGTACACGCCTACGACACGATCGTGATCGCGACCGGCTCGCGGCCGGTGGCGAACGAGATTCCGGGCCTGGCCGAGAACGCCGAGCAGTTCTACACCGAAGAGTCGGCGCTCAAGATGTTCAAGAGCCTGCAGGCGTTCCAGGGCGGCAGGGTGGTGATCACAGTCGGGGTGCCGCACAAGTGCCCGATGGCACCGCTCGAGATCACGTTCATGCTGTACGACTACTTCAAGGACCGCGGGATCCTGGACAAGACCAAGCTGCACTACACCTACCCGATCGGGCGCACGCACTCGCTGGAGAACGTTGCCAAGTGGGCGACTCCCGAGATGGATCGCCTAGGCATCACCTACGAGACGCTGTTCAACATGAAAGAGGTCGACGGCGCGAAGAAGGTGGTGCGCAGCGAGGAGGGTACGGAGGCGGCGTTCGACCTGCTGATCACCATTCCGGCCCACCGCGGCATGGAGGTGATCGAGAAAAACGGGCTCGGACAGCGCGGCTTCATCCCCACGCACCGGCACCGCCTGAACATGGAGGGGCGCGAAAACGTGTTCGTGCTCGGCGATACCACCAACCTGCCGATCAGCAAGGCGGGCTCCACCGCGCACTTCGAGGCCGAGGCGCTGGCGGAGAACATCGCGGCGATGGTCAAGATGGGAACGCCGGTGCGCGACTACGACGGCAAGGTGTTCTGCTTCATCGAGGCGGGGAAAGACCGGGCGACATACGCCATGTTCAACTACCAGAATCCGCCCGACCCGAAGGCGCCCACGCGCGCGGTACACTGGTTCAAGATGGCCTACAACAAGCTGTACTGGGCGTCCGCCCGCGGCCTGCTCTGAGGAGGCGACCATGAGCACCTCAAACGAGGCGATCTCGACCGAGCTCGAGGTCCAGCGCGTGGTCGAAGCTGCGCGCGATGCACTCACCGACGAGATGGTCGGACGCCTGACCGAGGCCGTGGGCGAGGGCCTCAGCCTGCTCGACCAGGTGAACCGGTCCGGCCTGGAAAAAGCCCTGCCGTCGATCGCCAGGATGGTGCGTGACGGCGACCTGGAGCGCTTGGTACAGCTGGCGCGTGTTTACGGCTCCGCGGAGGACGCCCTAAGCGACGAGATGATCGGGCGCCTGGCCGAGACACTGGCCGAGGGGCTGTCGCTGATGGACCGTCTGAGTCGCGGCGGCGTGCTGCGCCTGGTCGAAATGATGGAGAGGATGCAGGCGTCGGGGGCACTGGAGCGCATCGCGGTGACGCTGCCGAAACTGATGGAGCGGCTCGAGCACATCGAGCACGTGCTCGGCAGTCTCGAGTCGGCGGTGGCCGAGGCGGAGCGCATGCCCGCGCCGCAAGGCGGAATCGGCGGCCTGTGGCAAATCGCGCGCGACGCCGAAACGCAGCGCGGAATGCAGTTGCTGCAGAGTTTCAACAAGCACCTGCGTAGCGCAGGCAAGTGATCGCAAGGCGGGCGACGCGGCCAGGGGACTGGCCGCGGCAGGGCTTGTTGCGCAAATTAATGAGAATAGTTATCATCGGAGAACCTGTCTCATAAAGGTCCACTGGAGCCTGGTGCGTACGAATCCGTGGGCGAGTTCCACGAGCCGAGTGCGAAGGGCAGCTTGCACCCCAACTGAGGAAACATGCTCGGGTCCGCAGTCGTCGTATTTCGTGAAACGCTCGAAGCCGCGCTCATCGTCGCGATCGTGATGGGCGCAAGCCGCGGCGTGGCCGCTCGCGGACGCTGGATCGCGGCAGGCGTGGTGCTTGGAATCGTCGGCGCGCTCGTCGTTGCCGCGTTCGCGGGCGCGATCTCGGAAGCGGTGCAGGGGCGCGGACAGGAGTTGTTCAACGCCGCCGTGCTGCTGGTCGCGGTGGCGATGCTCGCCTGGCACAACGTCTGGATGAGTTCGCATGCGCGCAAGCACGTGGAGGAAATGCGCCATCTCGGACACGACGTGAGCGTCGGTGCGAAGCCTATGTCGGCGATGCTCGCCGTCACCGCTCTTGCGGTGCTTCGCGAAGGTGCCGAGACGGTGCTGTTCCTGTACGGATTGATGGCGACCGGCGGCAGCGCCGGACTCGTGCTGGGCGGGATCCTGGGGCTGATCGGCGGCACGGCGATCGGCGTGCTGCTCTACTTCGGGCTGCTGCGAGTTCCGCTGCGGCACTTCTTCACCGTTACCGGCGTGATCGTGCTGCTGCTTGCGGCCGGGCTCGCGTCGAGCGCAGCCGGGTTTCTGGTTCAGGCGGGGCTGCTGCCTGCCATCGTCAACCAGGTGTGGGACACGTCCGGCATCCTTAATGTCGGAAGCATTGCGGGGCGCATGCTGCACGTCCTGGTCGGTTACAACGACCGGCCAACCGGGGTCGAACTGCTGTTCTACGTCGTCACGCTGGTGACGATTCTGGTGCTGATGCGCATTTTCGGCGCCCGCTCGACCCGCGCCGCGCGCGCTCAGGCCGCGAAAGAAGGCGCGCCCGCGTAACGCGCCCGCCGCGCGCTACACTGCGCGCGTGCGGACCCGCAAGCTTGCGTCGCGTATCACCGTCGAGGGGCTCGACCGCGCCCCGCACCGTGCCTTCCTGCGCGCCCTGGGGCTGTCGGACGACGATCTGGCCAAACCTTTCGTTGGGGTGGCTTCGACCGACGGTCGGGTCACGCCCTGCAATGCGCTGCTGGGAAAACTTGCGGGCGTCGCGTGCTCCGCGATACGCGAGGCGGGCGGGATCCCGTTCGATTTCGGCTCGATTTCCGTCGCGGACTCGATGTCGATGGGACACGGCGGAATGCGCTACTCGCTGGTCTCGCGCGAGATCATCGCCGACGGCGTCGAGGCCGTCGCCCGCGGACACGCCTACGACGCGCTGCTGACTTTCGCCGGTTGCGACAAGACTCTGCCGGGGATGATGATGGCGATGACGCGCCTCAACCTGCCCTCGGTGTTCGTCTATGGCGGCGCGGCACTGCCGGGCACATGGCGCGGGCGCGACGTGACGGTGCTCGATGCCTATGAGGCGGTCGGCGCCGTGATGGCCGGCGACATGAAACGCGCCGAGCTCGACCAGCTCGAGCATCTATGCCTGCCAACGCTGGGATCTTGCCCGGGGCAGTTCACCGCCAACACCATGGCGATGGTCTCTGAAACGCTCGGCCTGGCGCTGCCGGGATCGGCCACCATGCCGGCGGTGGCGGCCGAGCGGCCGGCACAGGCGCGCGAGGCGGGGCGCATGGTGATGGATCTGCTGCGCGACGGCGGCCCTTTGCCGCGCGACCTGGTGACCCGCAAGAGCCTGGAGAACGCCTGCGCCGCCGTTGCGGCGAGCGGCGGATCGACCAACGCCGGACTGCACATCCCCGCCATCGCGCACGAAGCGGGGATTCGCTTCTCGCTCGACGACCTTGCGCGCGTGTCCAAGCGCACGCCGCTGATCGCAGACATGAAGCCGGGCGGGCGTTATCTGGCCAAGGATCTGCACGCGGTCGGCGGCGTCTATGCGGTTCTGAAGGAGCTGTTGCGGCTCGGTGCGCTGCACGGAGACTGTCTCACGATATTCGGGACGACCTTGGAGCAGGAGTTAAGAGGGCACCCCGGCGCCGACGGCGCCGTGGTGCGCAGAAAACCGCTACTCGACGGCGGCGGTATCGTGGTGTTGAAGGGCAACCTGTGTCCCGACGGTGCGCTGCTCAAGGTCGCGGGGCTGAAGTCACTCGAGTTCGATGGTGTTGCGCGCGTATTCGATTCCGAGGAGTCCTGCGCCGACGTCGTGCGCCGGCGCGCCTACGCGCCTGGCGACGTGCTCGTGATCCGCTACGAAGGCCCCAAGGGGGGGCCGGGAATGCGCGAGATGCTCGGCGTGACGGCGCTGATCTACGGCCAGGGTATGGGCGAGAAAGTCGCGCTGCTTACCGACGGGCGCTTCTCCGGCGCCACGCGCGGCATGATGATCGGCTACCTTTCGCCGGAGGCTGCCGTCGGCGGTCCGCTCGCGCTGGTGAGGAACGGCGACCGGATCCACATCGATGCGCGCAAAGCGGCGCTCTCGCTGCGCGTGCCGGCCGCGGAACTGGCGCGGCGGCGCCGGGCATGGAAGCTTCCGCGGCGCGCGCAGCTGACCGGCGTGCTGGAAAAGTACGCCGCGCAGGTGGGGTCGGCTTTCCGCGGCGCAGTCACCCACAGCGGGGGTTTCGGCAAGGGCAGAAGGAAGTGAGCGGCTGCCCTCAGGCGCCCAGCAGCGATTCGGCAAGCTCGCGCAGCTTGCTCTTCTGAATCTTGGTGGCATTCGCTCCCGGCGTGACGGGAAACCGGTCCAGCGCGTAGGCGCGCAGGGGTACCTTGTAGGGCGCGAGGCGCGAACGAACGAAGGCCAGCAGCGCGGCTTCGTCGAGGGCCGCTTCCCGCTCGAGCAGAACGAACGCGATCGGCCGCAGTCCTTCCGCGCGCGCTACGCCGACCACCTGGCAGGCGGAGACGCCCGGGAACGCCTGCACCGCGGCTTCGATCTCCGGCGGGCTGACCAGGAACCCGCCCAGGCGCAGCGCATCCCCCATTCGCGAGTGAAACGTGAAGCGCCCGTCGGCGTGAGTACAGCCGAGATCGCCGGAGCGGTAGTAGCCGTCCTCGCCCAGTGCCCGAGCGGTCGCATCCGGATCGCCGAAGTAGCCGACCATGCGACTCTCTGGCGCATCGAACTCGAGCTCCCCAGCTTCTCCGTGGGCAAGGATCCTGCCGCTCGCCGGATCGCGCGCGCGCACTCTGGCGGCTGCGCTCACCGGCTTGCCTCCCGCTGCCGCGCGCTCCTCGAGTGGTGCGTTCTCGTCCTGGCGTGCGAACAGGGCCTGGATCTCGCTGATGCCGTAGAGGCCGACCAGCCTCAGGCCGCGCGCCTGCGCCCGCGCGGCAATATCAGCGTGCGCGGGGCTGAACGCCGCGTAGCCGAAGAAGCGCACGCCGGGAAACGGCCGTTGCGCCACGCTCTGTTCCAGCAGCTGGGCAATCGCTTCGTCGGTGCCGTTGGCGTGGGTTACGCGATGAGTCACGATGTCTCGCGCAGCCTGCGCGGCGTCCCATGCCGGCCGCATGACGAGGGGACGCCCCGCCGCGAGCGCCGCCAACGCGCTGCAAAAGCCGTACACGCCGCAAAGGGGCGGCGCGAGCAGCATCGTCGAGCTGGAATCGAGACCGAACGCGCGCGCGACGTTGACCGCGTGCGTGATCACGCTGCGCTGGTCGTGCAGGACGAATTTGGGCACGCTGGTCGTGCCCGAGGTGGTGAATATGACGCAGCCGGCGCTCGACGCCCCCGCGCTTTCGAGTGAAGCGGCGCCCGACGCCAGCGCCTCGTAGCCGACCGCGGGTTTGCCGATGACCGCCTGCGGGGCGAGCGCCCCGTCCTCCGCATAGACGACGACCGACTCGAGCCGCTCCAGGGCGACTGGATCGCACTGCGCGAGAATCGACGCGAAATCGATGCCTTTGAAGCCCGGCCACATGACGAGCACGCGCGCGCCCGAGCGCGCCACGATATCGGCCACTTCCTGACTGCGAAAGCGCGTGTTGACCGAAACCGCGATGGCGCCGAGCTGCGCACAGGCAAAGAATGACGCAAGCCACGCCGGGACGTTCGGCAACCAGAGCGCTACCCGGTCGCCGGGCCCCACGCCGAGCCGCGCCAGGCCGTGCGCAACGCGGCGGCTTTCTTGCGTCAGTTCGTGAAAGCCGACGGGACGTCCGCGGTCAACGAGCGCCGGCCCGGGAAACGAAGCACGCTCGTCCAGAAAGTGCTGCAGCGTGTGCTGAGTGGCGTTCATCTACGGTGGCGCGGCGCATCGCGCGGGCCGCTCAATGGAATCATAGATGTTTGCGATTCGCCGTGTGCAAAGTCACGCTTACGCGTTGTGTTCGGCGATATGAATTCGCTACGATGCACGCTCGCTGGCGTTGCTTGCAGCGCGACAGCGGCCTGGGAGATGCCCGGGATGACAACGGGCAGGTAAGGAGAACGTATGCCATCTGTGGTCACCAAGTCCGACCTCGTGCAGGCGGCGGCCAGGGCCAGCAATCTGAGCAGGACCGCCGCGGGCGACGCCGTCAACGCCGTATTCGAGGCGATCGTATCGAGCGTTGCAAAAGGCAATCGAGTCACGGTAGTCGGTTTCGGCACCTTTCTGCCGCGCAAGCGCAAGGCGCGCGCCGGCCGCAGCCCGGCCAACGGCAAGGAAATCAAGATTCCATCCAAGACCATCCCGGCTTTCGCCGCCGGACAGGGTTTCAAAGACGCGGTCGGCAGGCGTTGACGCCGCGGCGCTTCGGTTGCGTCGCAGCGAAGTTGGCGCAGCACTGCGGCAAATGCGCCTGATGGCGCGAAATGTCTTGGCATTGCAAAGCACAAAAAGGCTTGGCAGAATTCTTGCACTGACAAGCTTCGTGCCATGGACAACCCGCTCATCCTCTCGCTCGACAGCCACGGTGTGCCCCATCGCTGGATCAGTTGGCAGCAGGCATGCTTCTATTACGCGAAGAACCTGGTGGCGTGGACGATGGGGGAGCGCACCTTCACGTTCTACGGCGGCATCAGCCGCCTGACCGGGGAACGCTCCAGCATCACGGCGCACTCGATCATCGCGATTCGCGGGCGCGCGCTCGCGGCGCGCGGGTTCAACCAGGTTCCGCCGCTCAACAACCGCGAGCTTTTCCGCCGCGACCGGCACGTATGCGCGTACTGCGGCGGCGAGTACAACTTCTTCAAGTTGACCCGCGATCACATTACCCCCCTCTCGCGCGGCGGGCGCGACACCTGGATGAACGTGGTTACGGCGTGTAGGCAGTGCAACGGGCACAAGCGCAATCGTCTGCCGCAGGAAGCCGGCATGGAACTGCTGTACGCGCCGTACGTTCCGAACAAGGCCGAGTACCTGATTCTGACCAACCGCCGGATCTACATCGATCAGATGGAGTTCCTGCGGCAGCACGTTTCGGTGCATTCGCGTCTGGGACTCGCGCCCGCCTAGTCGGCGCGGCCGCCGCAGCCGCCGTGCCCGAGTTCTGGCGCAGCAGCGGGTTTCGTCTTCTGCAACGCGATGCGGGAGGCAGCCTGCAGGTGACCGACGACTTCCTGCGTGCCTATTACCTGCGGCCGGAGATCCATCCGGTCGAGGACTCGTGCGACGCGGAGTCGCGGCTCCATGCGGCTCTGATGAACGATCCGCGGCGCGCGGTCGCGCAGCGGGAGATCGACGCCATTGCGGACCAGGACGCGCGCGACAACTATCGCGTCCTGCTGCGCTTCCGCCAGCGTCTGCTCGAGGCCGGAACGGTCGAGGGCTGCTACATGAATCTGTTCAAGGGCGATGTCGACGTGCCGCCGCTGTTCATCGAGCAGCTTGCGCACGTGATCCTGCGCAATATGCTGGATGCTTGCGATGACCCGATGCAGCTGCGCGCGGCGGAACTGTTGTTTCGCGACCAGAAGGCGACGTTGCGCGACGGGCACGTGCTGGTCGCGGACCTGGAGATGATCGAGATGCATGCGGCCGGGACACGCTACGGCGGAATCGGTCGACTCATCGTCGAGGCTCAGGGTGCGCTCGGTAAAGTCGATCTGGACGTTCTCGACCGGCACAACAGCGCGATCTACTGGGAACGCGAGTCGCGCTTCGATACCGTGCTCAACCTCGACTACGGTCAGGCGGGCCTGGATGCGCTGTGCCGCGTGCTCGAGGCGTGGGTGGCGCACTTCTTCGCCGTGCGCGCGGCGGTGCGGCCGCTCAGGAGCATCGAAGAGCGCAAGTGGGCCTGGCACATAGGGCTCGATGCGGAATCGACTGCGATCCTGAACGAGCTGTGGAACGGCGGCGAAGTCGAACAGGGAAGAATGCGCCGAATCCTCGCGCTCATGCGCATGGACTTCGACGGCCCGAGCGACCTCCGACCGGAGCTTGCCGGGCAGCCCGTCTATCTCGCCCTGTCCTGCGACGAAAACGACGTTGTCCGCATGAAGCCGCAGAACCTGCTGGTCAACCTTCCGCTGGCTCATTCGTGAAACCAGTCTACTGGGACAAGGCCAAGCGCGAGCTGTCGCGCAGCGACCCTGTGCTGGGCGCGATCATCCGGCGCTACCCGCGAATTCACCTTGTGCCGCGGGGAGACCCGTTCCATACGCTCGCGCGCTCGATCGTCGGACAGCAGATCTCGGTCAAGGCGGCGCAAGCGGTCTGGAACAGGTTGCTCGACGCGCTGCCCGCGGTGACACCGGAACATGCACTCGAGGCGGGAGCAGAAAGGCTCCTCGCCTGCGGTCTGTCGCGGCGCAAGGTCGAGTACCTGGCGGACCTGGCGGCGCATTTCGTCTCCGGGCGCATCGTGCCGGCGCGTTGGCAGACGATGGACGACGAGGATGTCATCGCCGAACTGGTCGAGCTCAGGGGCATCGGACGCTGGACCGCCGAGATGCTGCTGATCTTCAGTCTGCTGCGGCCGGACGTGCTGCCGGTAGACGATCTCGGCTTGCAGCGGGGAGTCAGCATCGGCTACCGCGACGGGCGCAAGATGAGCGAAACGGGTATCCGGCGCATCGCGAAGACCTGGGCACCGTGGCGATCGGTCGCCACCTGGTACCTATGGCGCTCGCTCGATCCGCTGCCGGTCGAGTACTAGCGCCCACGCTTGGGCGTAGAATGCCGCACCGATGAAGACCACCTTCCTCGATTTCGAGCAGCCGATCGCCGAGCTCGAGCAGCGCATCGAAGAGCTCCGCTTCGTGCAGGACGACTCCGCGGTCGACATTTCCGAGGAGATCGGACGGCTGACGAAGAAAAGCCAGTCGCTCACCAAGGAAATCTACGCCAAGCTCAATCCGTGGCAGGTTGCCCAGGTGGCGCGTCACCCGCAACGGCCGTACACGCTCGACTACGTCGGCATGCTATTCACCCATTTCGAGGAACTGCACGGCGATCGGTCGTTCGCGGACGACGCATCGGTCGTCGGCGGTCTGGCGCGCTTCAACGGCGAGGCGTGCGTCGTGATCGGACACCAGAAGGGACGCGACACAAAAGAGAAGATCGTGCGCAATTTCGGCATGCCGAAGCCCGAAGGCTATCGCAAGGCGCTGCGCCTGATGCAACTAGCCGAAAAATTCCGTCTGCCGGTGTTCACCTTCGTCGACACACCGGGAGCGTATCCGGGTATCGACGCCGAAGAGCGGGGTCAGTCCGAAGCCATCGGCCGCAACCTCTATGTCATGGCGGGGCTGAAGACGCCGATCATCGTCACGGTGATCGGCGAGGGCGGCTCCGGGGGGGCCCTCGCCATCGCAGTCGGCGACGTCGTCCTGATGCTGCAGTACGCCACCTACTCCGTGATCTCGCCGGAGGGCTGCGCGTCGATTCTTTGGCGCAGCGCCGAGCGGGCGCCGGAGGCAGCCGATGCGCTCGGCATCACGGCAAGCCGGTTGAAGACCCTCGGCCTGATCGACAAGATCGTGCCCGAGCCCCTCGGCGGCGCACACCGCGATGCGCAGGCGACCGCGCAGGCTCTCAGGAAGGCGCTTACCGAGGCGTTCAAGCAAGTCCAGGGGAAAAAGCCGAAAGAGCTCGTCGAGGAGCGCCTCGAGCGTCTCATGGGCCATGGCAAGTACAAGGAAGTCGTCGAACGCTGAGCGCCCAGCTGCGCCGCTCGCGGCGGCGCAGCGCCTGCTGGGGACGCTTGTCCTGCGCGGCAAGACGATTGCGGTGGGTTTGTCCGGAGGGGTCGACTCGATTGTGCTGCTGCACGTGCTGCGTGCGCTCGGCCCCGCGCACGGATACAAGCTGCGCGCAGTGCATGTTCATCACGGCATCAGTCCCAACGCGGATGCCTGGGCGCGCTTCTGTCGCAAGCTTTGCCGGGGCTGGCGCGTTCCGCTAAGCATCCTGCGGGTGGACATCGGCTCGCCACGCGGCAAGGGGCTGGAAGCTGCCGCGAGGGATGCGCGTCGCGCGGCGCTGGCAGGGATGCGGGCCGATGCCGTGGCACTGGCGCACCATCTCGACGATCAGGCCGAAACGGTTCTGTTGAGTCTCCTGCGGGGCGCTGGTGTCAGGGGCGCGAGCGGAATGCCGGCCTTGGGCAGGCTCGGCACCAAACCGCTGCTGCGGCCGCTGCTCGAAGTGCCGCGCGCCGAGCTGATGCGCTACGCGCAGGCCCACGGTCTGCAGTGGGTCGATGACGAATCCAACCAAGACACGGCGCATGCGCGCAATTTTCTGCGCCTGCGGGTTGCCCCGCTATTGGAGGAGCGCTACCCCCGGTGGCGCCAGGCGCTGGGGCGCGCGGCGCAGCATTTCTCGGACGCCGACGCGTTGTTGCGCGAATTTGCGGGCGTACGCTCGGCGGACCGGCTGCAAATCGCGCAGCTGCGCGGCCGGCCCGACCCGGCGGCGCGAGTGCTACTGCGCGAGTATCTCGCCGCACATGGCCTGCGACCTCCGGCGACACGGCGACTGGCTGAAATGCTGCGTCAGCTGACGGGCGCGGCGGCCGGCGCGCGAGTGGAGTTCGCACATGACGGCGCGGTTCTGCGCGTCTACCGCGGCGAGTTGCGCCTGGAGCGCCTCGCCGGCGCAGCCGCCGATTTCGGGCCGGTGAGCTGGACCGGCCAGCGCCGTATCCCGCTGCCTGCCCTTGGCGGGGAGATGCGCTTCGAGCACGTGCGCGGGGCTGGCGTGGCGCTCGCGAAGCTCAAGGGTCGGTCGGTCCAGCTGCGCGTGCGCCGAGGAGGCGAGCGGCTGCAACTCGATGCGCGGCGGCCCCGCCGTACGCTCAAGAATCTCTTTCAGGAGGCTGGTCTGCCTCCGTGGCAGCGTGACCGCCTGCCGCTGCTGTTCTGCGACGAGGACCTGGTCTGGGCGCCCGGGGTCGGTGTCGATGCGCGTTATCGCGCTCCTGCCGGAAGCGCAGGACTGGTCCCGCACTGGCGTTCCTGCGGCGATGCAACTCATTGAATTTACGCGGTTCAGAACCGCGCCGTGATAGAATTTCACCTTTACTTTTTCAAGCTTGCGAGGGAGAACGAGGAATGGCGGTCGAGAGGACGCTGTCCATCATCAAGCCGGACGCGGTGAAGAAGAACGTAATCGGCCAGATCTGCGCGCGCTTCGAGGCGGCGGGACTCAAGATCGTCGCTGCGCGCATGATGCAGTTGTCGCGCACGCAGGCCGAGGGCTTCTACGCGGTGCACCGCGAGCGGCCATTTTTTCGCGACCTGGTCGAGTTCATGATTTCGGGCCCCGTGCTGGTGCAGGTGCTGGAAGGCGAGGGTGCGATCGCCAAGAACCGTGAATTGATGGGCGCCACCGATCCGAAGAAGGCAGCCAAGGGCACGATCCGCGCGGACTTCGCGGATTCGATCGACGCCAACGCGGCGCACGGCTCGGATGGTCCGGACACGGCGCGCACCGAGATCGGGTATTTTTTCCCCGCGTGCGAGACTTTTTCCCGCTGAAGCGGGTCACAGTGCCGTGATGAGCGACAACCTGCTGGATTTCGACGCGCAAGGCATGGAGCGCTATTTCGCCCGGACGGGCGAGAAGGCGTTTCGCGCGCGGCAGGTGCTGCGCTGGATTCACCAGTACGGCGAGCCGGACTTCGCGCGCATGAGCGATCTCGCCAAGGACCTGCGCGCCAAGCTCACTCTTGCGGCGCGAGTCGAGGCGCCTGCGGTCGTGTCCGACGAAGTGGCGGCCGACGGCACGCGCAAGTGGCTGCTCAGGGTCGACGAAGCGAACTCGATCGAGGCCGTATTCATCCCGGAGGACGATCGCGGCACCTTGTGCGTTTCCAGCCAGGCCGGTTGCGTGCTCGATTGCGCCTTTTGCTCCACGGGGAAGCAGGGATTCAACCGCAATTTAACCACTGCCGAGATTATCGCCCAGCTGTGGCTCGCCAACCGGCTGCTGGGGCGCGACCCGAAGGGCCAGCGCGTCATCACGAACGTTGTCCTGATGGGCATGGGCGAGCCTCTGCTCAATCTCGATGCGGTCATTCCGGCGCTGCGCCTGATGCTCGACGACAACGCTTACGGATTGTCGCGCCGTCGCGTCACGGTCTCGACTTCCGGCGTGGTCCCAGGAATGGACCGGCTGCGCGACGAATGTCCCGTCGCGCTTGCCGTCTCGCTGCATGCGCCGAACGACGCCTTGCGCGACCGTCTCGTGCCGCTGAATCGGAAGTACCCGCTGCGCGAGCTGATCAAGGCCTGCAATCGCTACCTCGATCAGGCGCCGCGCGACTTCATCACCTTCGAGTACGTCATGCTCGATGGCGTCAACGATTCGGACGGCCACGCCCGGGAGCTGACCTCCATCGCCCGGCGTGTGCGCTGCAAGTTCAACCTCATTCCGTTCAATCCTTTCCCCAATTCGGGATTTCGCCGCTCGAGTCCCGAGAGGATCCGCAGCTTTGCCGAAATCCTGCGACGCGAGGGGTTGACGGTGACGACCCGCAAGACGCGTGGCGAAGGCATCGACGCGGCGTGCGGGCAACTGGCAGGCGACGTGACGGACCGCACGCGTCGCAGCGGCCGGAAGGTCCACAAAATCACGGAGCTTCGCGCATGAAGCTATATCTGTTCGGCCTCGTCGCCGGAGCTCTTCTCACACTGGCCGCGGGCTGCGCCACCCGGCCCCCGGAATCGTCGTCCGGAGTCGATACCGGCGTAATCGTGGGCGAGGTCGGTGACCCGCGCAACCGCGCCCGGATACACACCGAACTGGCGGCGGCCTACTACAGTCGCGGCAGCATGGCGGTTGCGCTGGAGGAACTGCGCACCGCGGTCGCGGCCGATCCCACCTACCCATCCACCTACAGCATGTTCGGGCTGGTATACATGCAGCTGCGCGAAACCAAGCTCGCGCAGCAGAATTTCGAGCATGGGTTGAAGCTCTCGCCGAACGATCCGGACATCAATCACAATTACGGCTGGTTCCTGTGCCAGAACGGTCACGAGACAGAGTCGATCCGATACTTCCTGCGCGCCATCGCCAACCCGCTCTATCCGACCCCGTGGCGTTCCTACACTGCAGCGGGCGTGTGCTCCATGCGCAAGGGCAAGCTCAAGGACGCCGAGCAGTTCTTTCAGCGCGCGCTCAGACTGCAGCCGAACGAGCCGATGGCTTTGCTGCAGATGGGCGAGATCCGCTACCGCCAGGGCAGCATGAACGAAGCGCGCAACTACGTGTCGCGTTTCAACGCCGTGGTGGAGCCTACGGCAGAATCATTGTGGCTTGCGTTGCGGGTGGAGCACAAGCTGGGCGAGCGACTGGCGGAAGCGAAACTGGCCAGCCAGCTGAGGCGCCGCTTCCCCGGGTCGCGCGAGAGTCAGGCACTGCAACGCGGGGACTATGAATAGCGACACGGTCCACGAGCCCGCACCAGGGGAGCGGCCGGCGGAATTGGCCGACGCGCCGCCGTACGAGGAGCACGTGGGCGAGATCCTGGCGCGGGCGCGCGTTGCGCAAGGCCTGACCCTGGACGATGTCGCGCAGCAGCTCAAGTTCGGGGCGCGTCAGATCGACGCATTGGAGCAGGGCCGCTTCGAGAGTTTGCCCGGAAGCACCTTCGCGCGCGGCATGGTCCGCAGCTATGCGCGCCTGCTCAAGCTCGATGCGGAGGCGCTGCTCGATCAGGTCGCAGGCAAGTTCGAAGTTCCGGACGCAGATCGCCTTGCCACCCGCTATCGTGAGCCGGTGCCGTTTTCCGACGGATCGAGGCGCTCGAATATCACCTATGCCGCGCTTTCGGTGGCAATCCTGCTGGTCGTGGCGGGCGTGCTGTACGGCTGGCAGCAGGAGCGCTCGGGTGCGACGCGTCTGAACTTCGTTCCCGCGGCGCGGGCGCCGCTGGAGCCGCCGCGCACAGCGCAGGTCAGCCCGCCGCGGCCCCCTGCCGCGTCTGCGGCCACGGTCGCAAGTACCGATGCCGACGCCGGCAGCAACGCCAGCAGCAACGCCAGCAGCGGCGCCAGCGCGAGCGCCGGCACGACGAGTTCGCCCGCGCCATCGCCGAACTCGACCGCTCCAGCGCCCGCGGCGACGCCGGCGGTGGGACGTATCGCGCTGCACTTTGACGCCGAATCGTGGGTCGAGATCCGCGACGGGTCGGGCAAGGTTCTGCTGTCGCAACTCAATCCGGCTGACAGCGAGAAAGTCGTCCAGGGCACTCCGCCGTTCTCTGTCGTGGTCGGCAATGCGCAGCATGTGCAACTGACATACGACGGGCAAGCTTTCGACCTTGCGCCTCACATCAGGGTCGAAGTCGCTCGATTTACCCTCAAATGACTGCGCGCGCGGCCACGGCGAAGCGCCGCCACTCGAGGCAGGTGCGGATCGGCGGCGTGGCGGTCGGCGGTGGTGCGCCGATCGTGGTGCAGTCGATGACGAATACCGACACCGCTGACGCCGAGGCCACCGTCGAGCAGGTCTACGCGCTCGCGCAGGCGGGATCCGAACTGGTGCGGATCACGGTCAACAGCCCGGAAGCCGCCGCCCAGGTGGTATCGATCCGCCGGCGGCTCGATGCGCGGGGGTGTACGGTGCCTCTGGTGGGCGATTTTCATTTCAACGGGCACAAGCTGCTGACGCAGTTCCCCGAATGCGCACAGGCGCTGGCGAAATTCCGCATCAATCCCGGCAACGTCGGCAAGGGCGCCAAACGCGACGAGCAGTTCGCCACCATGATCGAATGCGCGATCCGATACGACAAACCGGTGCGCATCGGAGTCAACTGGGGCAGCCTGGATCAGGCGCTTCTGGCGAAGCTGATGGATGAGAATGCGGAGCGCGCGGAGCCACGCGATGCGGAGGCCGTGATGCACGAGGCGGTAGTGCGTTCTGCGCTCGATTCGGCGCGCCAGGCCGAGGCCTGGGGGCTGCCGGCGGACCGTATCGTCATCTCGTGCAAGATGAGCCAGGTCCAGGACCTGGTCAGCGTCTACCGCGACCTTGCGCGACGCTGCGACTACGCGCTGCATCTCGGGCTTACCGAGGCGGGAATGGGATCGAAAGGCATTGTTGCCTCCGCGGCGGCGCTAGCCCTTCTGCTGCAGGAGGGGATCGGCGACACGATCCGCGTTTCGCTCACGCCGGAGCCGGGTGGCGATCGAACGCGCGAAGTGCAGGTGGCACAGGAGATCCTGCAGACCATGGGCCTGCGCAGCTTCGCGCCAATGGTGAGCGCGTGCCCGGGCTGTGGCCGCACGACCAGCACCTATTTCCAGCAGCTCGCTGGGCGCATAGAGGCCTACCTGCGGGCGCAGATGCCGCTTTGGCGCGAGCGCTATCCCGGCGTCGAAAAAATGCGCGTGGCGGTGATGGGTTGCGTGGTGAACGGCCCCGGCGAGTCCAAGCACGCCGACATCGGCATCAGCCTGCCCGGGACGAACGAGGTCCCGGTTGCGCCGGTTTACGTCGACGGCGAAAAGACCGTGACGCTCAAGGGCGAGCGCATCGCAGAGGAATTCCAGCAGCTGGTCGAGGACTACGTGCGCGCGAACTTCGGTCCCGAAAGCCAGCGTCGCCGCCCGCGCACTGGGCGAGGCAAAGAGATTCCAGTCAAGGCGGTTTCCTGACCGCCGTCGCAAGCATGAGCGCCAACATCCAAGCCGTGCGCGGCATGAACGACATATTGCCCGATGAGGCCGTGTGGTGGCGCCAGTTCGAGGCTACGGTCGAAGCCTGGCTGGAGCGCTACGGCTACCGCAACATCCGCATGCCGCTGGTGGAGCATACGCAGCTGTTTCGGCGCGCGATCGGCGAAGTCACCGACATCGTCGAAAAGGAGATGTATTCCTGGCGTGACGAGCTCAATGGCGAGGATTTGACGCTGCGCCCGGAGGGTACGGCTTCGTGTGTGCGCGCCGCGATCGAGCACAACCTGCTCTACGACGGGCACAAGCGCCTTTGGTACGCGGGGGCGATGTACCGGCACGAGCGGCCGCAAAAGGGGCGCTACCGGCAGTTCCACCAATACGGGGTCGAGGCGCTCGGGCTCGAAGGCCCGGACATCGACGCCGAGCATATCGTCATGTGCGCCGCATTGTGGCGCGATCTCGGCCTTGAAGGCATTCGCCTCGAGCTCAATACCATAGGTTCTGCGGAGGAGCGCGCGCACTATCGCGCGGATCTCGTGCGGCACCTGGAGGCGAACGTCGATCGGCTCGACGCCGACGCCAAGCGGCGCATGCACACCAACCCGCTTCGCGTGCTAGATTCGAAGAACCCCGTGGTGCAGGAAGTGGTAGCCGGCGCGCCGGCCCTGATGGGATATCTAGGCGAAGAATCGAGGGGACATTTCGACGGGTTGCGGCGGCTGCTTGCGGCTGCCGGCGTGCAGTACACGATCAACCCGCGCCTCGTGCGGGGGCTCGACTACTACAATCGCACGGTGTTCGAGTGGATCTCGGACGCGCTCGGCGCGCAAGGTACGGTGTGCGGTGGCGGGCGCTACGACGGACTGTTCGCGCAGATCGGCGGCAAGCCTGCCCCGGCGACCGGGTTCGCGATGGGCAACGAACGACTTATCGCGCTGCTACGCGACGGCGCGCGCGCACCCGCGACCCGGCTGCCCGATGCTTATCTGCTGTCCCATGGCGACGGGACGCAGGAGTATGCCTTTACGCTTGCCGAATTGCTGCGCGGGGCGGGTTACGCGATCGTGCAGCACGCCGGAGGAGGAAGCTTCAAGTCGCAAATGAGGAAAGCGGACGCGAGCGGGGCCTGGACCGCGCTCATCGTCGGCGCTGACGAGGTGCGCGACGGCGAGGTTTCGGTCAAGCTTCTGCGCAAGGCGGAGCCACAGTATCGGATCGCAAAAGCGGGCGTCGTCGCGGCGTTCGCCGAAGCATTGCAAAAAGCAAGGACATAGCATGGCACTGGATCATCAAGAGCAGGAGCAGCTTGCAGCACTGAAAGGCTGGTGGCAGGAGCATGGCAACCTGGTGGTGGTGGCCATTCTGGCCGTCGCGATCGGCGCCGCCGGATGGCGCGGCTGGACCTGGTATCAGAACAAGCAGTCGCTCGAAGCGAGCGCTTTGTACGAAATGCTTACCAGGGCGGTGCAGGCCAGCGACGCGAAGACGATGCGCGACGCGAGCGGCGCACTGGCCGAGAGTTATTCGCGCACACTCTACGCGTCCATGGGGGCGCTGGTCGCCGCCCGCTATTACTTCGATCACCGCGAGCTGAAGGATGCGAAGGCGCAGCTTGAGTGGGTGCTCGAGCGCTCGCGGTCCGACGATTTGAAGGATCTCGCGCGGCTTCGACTGGCTGCGGTGTTGCTGGACGAAAAAGCCTACGATGGGGCGCTCAAGCAACTCGATGCGCCACACGGCGACGCCTATGCGGCGCAGTACGCGGCGCTGCGGGGCGACGTGCTGGTTGCCAAGAGCCAGAAGAAAGAAGCGAAGGCCGCCTACCAGGTGGCGCTCGACAAGGCGGGCAAGGACGACAGCGCGTTCCGCCGCAGCGTGCGCATCCGGCTCGAGGCGCTCGGCGGGTGACGACGACGCGGCAACTGTTCGCAACGCTTGCGGCGGCCGCCACGCTGAGCGGTTGCGCAAGCTGGTTCGGCGGCTCTTCGAGCGGACCCAAGCCCGCGCCGCTGACGACGATCAGCAATGCGCAGGCGGTACGGGTGCTATGGTCGGCGAGCGTCGCGTCCGCAGGATCATTCGTCTTCAGTCCGGCGCTGGCAGGCGACGGTGTCTATGTCGCGGGCCGCGATGGGACGGTTGCAAGGCTCGATGCGGCCAGCGGCGAGACGCGCTGGCGTATTTCGCTCGACGCGCATCTCTCCGGCGGAGTCGGCAGCGACGGTCGGCTGGTCGTGGTCGCGTCCGACGAGGGCGTCGTGTTCGCGCTGAACGCGAAGGACGGCAGCGTTCTGTGGCGCGCGCGCGTTTCGAGCGAAGTGCTGGCGGCGCCCGCGGTCGGCGACGGACTCGTTCTGGTGCGCAGCGCCGACAGTCGCGTATTTGCCTTCGGCAGCGACGACGGAAAGCGACGCTGGGTATACCAGCGCGCGGCGGCAGCGCTCATCGTTCGAGCGCCGGCAGGGCTGAACATCGACGGGGATACGGCATATGCGGGCTTCTCCGGCGGCAAGCTGGTCGCGATCGCACTGGAAAACGGCGGACCTCGCTGGGAGGCGACGGTAGCGGTTCCGCACGGTGCCACCGAGCTTGAGCGGGTCACGGACGTCGAGGGGGTGCCGGTGGTCGAGGGCCGCGAGGTGTGCGCCGCGGCCTACCAGGGGCGAGTAGCCTGCTTCGATCGGCGCAACGGCAACCCGATCTGGTCGCGCGCGGTTTCGTCCGTTACCGGCGTCAGCCTGGATGCGCGCTACGCTTACGTCAGCGACGACAACGGTGCGGTGTACGCGTTCGATCGGACCGATGGGCGCAGCGTATGGAAGCAGGACAAGCTCGCGAATCGCCGGACGTCGCTGCCGCTCCCGCTCGGGAGCGAGATCGCCGTTGGCGACCTGGAGGGTTACGTGCATTTTCTCGCCCGCGAGTCCGGTGCCTTCGTGGCGCGCTTCGCGACCGATGGCGGGCCGATCCGCGCCGCACCGATCAAGCTGCCGTCCGGGTTTCTGGTCCAGACCCTCGACGGCAGGCTGTACGCGCTCTCACTTTGAAATCCGTCGTCGCGCTGGTCGGGCGCCCTAACGTCGGCAAGTCGACGCTTTTCAACCGCATCACGCGCAGTCGGGATGCGATCGTGGTCGACGTCCCCGGTGTAACGCGCGACCGGCACTACGGCGACGCCACTTTCGGTGAGCGTTCGTTCATTGTTATCGACACCGGCGGGCTGGAACTGGGCGCGAGCCAAGGGATCTTCGTCGAGATGGCGCGCCAGGCCGAACAGGCGCTGGCCGAAGCGGATGCCGTGGTGTTCGTAGTTGACGGCCGCAGCGGTCTGGTCCCGGCGGATCGCGAGATCGCAGCGCGTCTGCGCAAGCTGAAGAAGCGCGTCTGGATCGCGGTCAACAAGTGCGAAGGCCTCGCCGCCGATACGGCGACGGCGGAATTCCATGAGCTCGGCCTCGGCGCGCCGGCGGCGATTTCTGCCGCCCACGGCGAGGGGGTGCGCGACCTAGTCGAGGCGGTGGTTGCGGACTTGCCGCCCGACGGGGAAGCCGAAGCGGTGGACGAGGGCCATCCGCGCGTGGCGATCGTGGGGCGCCCGAACGTAGGTAAGTCCACTTTGGTAAACGCATTGGTGGGTGAGGAACGAGTGATCGCGTTCGACCAGCCGGGAACCACCCGCGATCCGATCGAGGTTCCGTTCGAGCGCGCCGGGCGGCGTTATACGCTGATCGACACCGCAGGCCTGCGGCGACGCGGAAAGACGGGCGAGGCGGTGGAGCGCTTTTCGATCGTCAAAACGCTGCAGGCGATCGAGGCGGCGAACGTCGCGGTGTTCATGCTGGACGCAGCGCAGGGCGTGACCGAACAGGACGCCCATGTCGCCGGCTACATCCTGGAGCGCGGCCGCGCGGTGGTGGTGGCGGTCAACAAGTGGGATGCCGCGGACAAGGAGGCGCGCGATCGGGTCAAGCAGGAACTGGCCTGGAAAGTCGGATTTCTGGGCTTCGCCGAGACCCATTTCGTGTCGGCGCGCGACGGCAAGGGTCTGGGCGAGCTGATGCGCTCGGTGGACGCCGCCTACGCCGCGGCCATGGCCAAGCTTTCGACTCCGAAGCTGACGCGGGCGCTCATCGCAGCGGTTGAGCAGCAGGCGCCTCCGCGCAAGGGACTGGTACGGCCGAAGCTGCGCTACGCGCATCAGGGGGGGATGAATCCGCCGCGGATCATCATTCACGGTAACGCCCTCGATTACGTGCCGGACACCTACCGGCGCTACCTCGAGGGCCGTTTCCGCAACGCGTTCGGGTTGCGCGGCACTCCGATGGTGGTCGAGTTCCGTACCCGCGGCAATCCCTACGCGCGCCGGCTGGCGGGAAAGAAGCGCTAATTCCGGCCCCGTTGCGCGATGCAGGCGGGAATGCTATGTTTCCATTGGATACATTATCTGCAGGTATGATGTAGCTGATGGAAACATTGCGCCGGCGGAGTTACCATCACGGCGACTTGCGGGCCGAACTGGTGCGCGTGGCAGGTGACATCCTGGACCAGGGCGGTCCGGCAACGCTTACCTTGCGTGAAGCGGCGCGGCGCGCGGGGGTGTCCCATAGCGCTCCCTACCGGCACTTCGCCGACCGGGAGACGCTGCTGGCCGAAGTCGTCGCGCAGGGCTTTGCGCAACTGGGCGCCGCGCTGCACGGGGCCGCCGCCGCGGGCGGAGTGGAAGTGGCGCGCGCGTACCTGCGTTTCGCGCTCGCGCACCCGCGCCGCTATCGGCTCATGTACGCGGGCGAGATCGCGCCTGCGCGCTACCCGGAGCTTGCGGACCAATCCGAGCTTGTGCTGCGGGTGCTGGCTGATTCGATCCCCGGGCTGGGCGACGCGCAGCACGCCAGGCGCGCCGGAACAGCCTCGTGGGCGCTGCTGCACGGGCTGGCGGGGCTGCTGCTCGGCGGGCACCTGGGGCCGCTCGCGTCCGATGCGGCCGACGCCGAGCGTCTGCTGCGCGAAGTCGTCGGCATGATTCGATTCGCGGCCAAGCCCGCGGCGGCGGCCTGAGTCCGCGCCGCATGCCTGTCGCCCTGCGCCTGGCCGCGTTCTACTTCGCGTATTTCGCCTACGTCGGGGCGTTCACGCCATATTTTCCCGTCTACCTCGCCGGGCGCGGACTGCAGCCGACGGAGGTCGCCACCGTGCTGGCGATGCCGCAGCTGGCCCGGATCTTCGCCCCGACTTTCTGGGGCTGGCTGGCGGATCGGGCCGACGCGCGGCGTGCCGTGGTCGTGGCTTCGTGCGCCTCCCTCGCTGCAGGTTTCGCGGCGATACCGTACGTGCCGGGTTTCCCGGGCATCACGCTACTTGTCGCCGTCACGAGCATCCTGTCCGCCGGCGGGCTGCCGCTGGTAGAGGCGATCACGCTTTCGGCACTCGCCGGGCGCAGCGGACACTACGGCCCCATCAGGCTTTGGGGATCGGTCGGCTTTATCGTCGCGGTACTGCTGGTAGGCGTGTGGCTGGACGCCCATGCACCCGCCGGGCTGAGCGGGATCCTGCTCGCGCTTGCGCTGGCGGCGCTTACGGCCTCCGTCCTGCTGCCTCGCGCCGCTCGCGCGCCACTTGCGCCGGCCGACGCAAACTACTCGGGAGCTGGTCGTGTATCCGCTTCGGTGCGTGCCTTGATAGGCGCGGGATTCTGCATGGCCGCTGCGCACGGCGCGCTCTATGCGTTCTTCACCTTGCACCTGCAGCGACTCGGCTACAGCGGCACGTCCATCGGCGCGCTGTGGACGCTCGGCGTGCTGGCCGAAATAGGCGTCTTTCTCTACCTTCCCGCTCTGTTCCGCCGCTTTTCGCTCCAGAGCATCCTGCTCTTCAGCCTGCTCGCAGCCGTCGTACGCTTCGCGGCGATCGGCTGGGCCGCGGGCTTCCTCGCGGTGCTCGTGGTCGCACAGCTGCTGCACGCGGCGACTTTCGGCGCTTTTCACGCCGCATCCGTGGCGACGGTCCAGCGCCTGTTTCCCGCCGCTGCGCACGCTCGCGGACAGGCGCTGTTTTCCAGCCTCGCCTACGGTGGCGGCGGGGCCGCGGGCGCCCTGCTCGCGGGCCGCGCGTGGGAGACGGGCGGGCCTGCGCTGACCTTCTCGTTCGCCGCCGGTATCGCCGCGGTCGGCGCCGCACTGGTGTTCTGGCTGCGTCCCCCGCAGCTTTGCGACGCCGCGCGTGTGCGATAATTTGCAGCTTCGATCGGTCACTTTCGCGCCCGAATACGCATGGCACAGACGCTCTACGACAAGCTTTGGAACAGCCACGTGGTGCACGTCGATAGCGACGGCACCGCGTTGCTCTATATCGACCGCCATCTGGTGCACGAAGTCACCAGCCCGCAGGCCTACGAGGGTCTCAAGCTGGCGGACCGCAAGCCGTGGCGCATCGGCTCCGTGGTGGCGACGGCCGATCACAACACCCCGACGACGGGCTGGGAGCAGGGGATCGATGGCATTCGCGATCCGATCGCGCGCCTGCAGGTCGAGACCCTGGACAAGAACATGCGCGAGTTCGGCGCCAAGGTCTATTTTCCGTTCCTCGACAAGCGCCAGGGCATCGTGCACGTCATCGGGCCGGAGAACGGGGCGACGCTGCCTGGCATGACCGTGGTCTGCGGCGACTCGCACACCAGCACCCATGGCGCTTTCGGCTGCCTGGCGCACGGCATCGGTACCTCCGAAGTCGAGCATGTGCTGGCGACGCAGTGCCTCGTCACCAAGAAAATGAAGAACATGCGCGTGCTGGTCGAGGGCCCGCTGGCACGCGGGGTCACGGCGAAGGACGTTGCGCTCGCGATCATCGGCCGCATCGGAACTGCCGGCGGAACGGGCTGTGCGATCGAGTTTGCGGGCAGCGCGATCCGCGCGCTGTCGATGGAAGGCAGGATGACCCTGTGCAATATGGCGATCGAAGCCGGCGCGCGCGCGGGCATGATCGCGGTCGACGAGACCACCATCCAGTACCTAAAGGGGCGGCCTTTTTCTCCCACCGGGCCCGAGTGGGACCAGGCGGTGGCCTACTGGCGCATGCTGTGCAGCGATCCCGACGCCAAGTTCGACCGCGAAGTCTCGCTCGATGCGGCGGCGATCAAGCCGCAGGTGACGTGGGGCACCTCGCCGGAGATGGTGGTGCCGGTCGACGAGCTGGTGCCCGATCCGGACAAGGAAAAAGACGCCACCAAACGCGACGGAATTGAACGCGCGCTGGCGTACATGGGTCTCAGGCCGCGCACCCGCATGAGTGACATCAAGCTGGATAAGGTGTTCATCGGATCGTGCACCAACTCGCGCATCGAGGATCTTCGCAGCGCGGCTGCGGTGGTGAAGGGCCGCCACGTGGCGCAAAACGTGCGCCTTGCGATGGTGGTGCCGGGCTCCGGGCTGGTGAAGGCCCAGGCCGAACGCGAAGGGCTGGACCGGATATTCATCGAAGCCGGTTTCGAATGGCGTGAGCCGGGCTGTTCAATGTGCCTCGGAATGAATGCGGACCGCTTGGATCCCGGCGAGCGTTGCGCTTCGACCTCGAACCGGAATTTCGAGGGCCGGCAGGGAGCCGGCGGGCGCACACACCTCGTCAGTCCGGCGATGGCGGCTGCGGCGGCGATTGCAGGGCACTTCGTCGACGTGCGCTCGGCATTCTAGGGTGAGCGCGATGAAGAAATTCACGCAACTCAATGGCTTGGTAGTGCCTCTCGATCGGGCGAACGTCGACACCGATGCCGTCATTCCAAAGCAGTTTCTCAAGTCGATCAAACGCACGGGCTTCGGGCCCAATCTATTCGACGCCTGGCGTTATCTCGATCACGGTGAGCCGGGGATGGATCACTCCAAGCGGCCGCTCAACCCGGACTTCATCCTTAACCAGTCGCGCTACAAGGGGGCCGAGATTTTGCTGGCGCGCAAGAATTTCGGCTGCGGATCCTCGCGCGAACATGCGCCCTGGGCGTTGCTTGACTACGGCTTCCGTTGCGTGATTGCACCGTCATTTGCCGACATCTTCTTCGAGAACTGCTACAAAAACGGTCTGCTCCCGGTAGTGCTGACCGAAGCCGAAGTTGACGCACTGTTCTACGACTGCGCGGCGTTCCCTGGGTTTCGGCAGGTGGTGGACCTGGAGCAGCAAACGGTGTCGAACACCGACGGCTCGCGCCGCTATAGATTCGAGGTCGATCCCTTCCGCAAGCATTCGCTGCTGAACGGCCTCGACGAAATTGCTCAGACGCTGCAGCACGCTGACGAGATTCGCGCTTTTGAGGCCAGGCGACGCGACCAGTTTCCCTGGCTGTTCAGGTAGGCCGCGATGAAAATCGCGGTCTTGCCGGGAGACGGTATCGGAAGCGAAATCGTCGCGCAGGCGCTCAAGGTCTTGCGGCGGCTGGCGGAGGACGGCTTGCGTCTGGAGCTCGAGCAAGCGCCGGTCGGCGGGGCGGGCTACGAGGCCGCAGGAGATCCTCTGCCCGAGGCGACGCTCAAACTCGCGCAGCAGGCGGATGCAATCCTGTTCGGGGCGATCGGCGGGCCGCAATATGACGTGCTGCCTCGCGACAAGCGCCCGGAGCGAGGACTTCTGCGTTTGCGCAAGCAGCTCGGATTGTTCGCGAATCTGCGCCCTGCGATGGTCTACCCGGAGCTTGCCGCCGCGTCCTCGCTCAAGGCGGAGATCGTCGCTGGCCTAGACGTGCTTATCGTGCGCGAGCTGACGGGCGACATCTACTTCGGCGAGCCGCGCGGAATCACGACCTTGGCCGGAGGCGAGCGCGAGGGCGTGAACACGATGCGCTACCGTGAGAGCGAGATCCGGCGCATCGCGCAGGTCGCTTTCGAAGCGGCGCGCAAGCGCGGCAAGCGCCTGTGTTCGGTCGATAAAGCCAACGTGCTGGAAACCACCGAGCTGTGGAGGGAGGTGGTGACGGACATCGGGAAGTCCTATCCCGATGTCGAACTGACGCACATGTACGTAGACAATTGCGCCATGCAGCTGGTGCGCAATCCAAAGCAGTTCGACGTCATCGTCACCGGCAACCTGTTTGGGGACATCCTGTCTGACGAAGCATCGATGCTCACCGGGTCGATAGGAATGCTGCCTTCGGCATCGCTCGACGCTATAAGCAAGGGGCTGTACGAGCCGATTCACGGCTCAGCGCCGGACATCGCCGGCAAGGGCGTGGCAAACCCCCTGGCGACGATCCTCTCGACGGCGATGATGCTGCGCTACTCGTTGGGCAACGAGCAGGCGGCAAGTCGCGTCGAGGGCGCCGTGCGGCAGGTGCTGCGCGAGGGCTACCGCAGCGCGGATATCCATACGCCGGGCACGCGTTTGGCGGGCACGAACGAAATGGGCGACGCGGTGATCGCCGCTCTCTGAGGAAAGGATCATGTTGAGGGTCGGTATCGTTGGTTGGCGCGGGATGGTTGGTTCAGTGCTCGTGCAGCGCATGCGCGACGAGCGCGACTTCGACCACATCGAGCCGGTCTTCTTTTCGACTTCCCAGGCGGGCGTCGAGGGCCCGAACATAGGCAGGGACAGCGGCCCGGTACTGGACGCCAACGATCTCGCAGCGCTCAAGTCTCTGCCGGTGATCGTTTCCTGCCAGGGGGGCGACTACACCAACGACGTCTACCCGAAGCTGCGCGCCGCGGGCTGGAACGGCTACTGGGTCGACGCGGCGAGCGCGTTGCGCATGAACGACGACGCGGTAATCGTGCTTGACCCGGTCAATATGCCACTGGTGAAGGATTCGCTCGCCAAAGGCGGGAAGAACTTCATCGGCGGCAACTGTACGGTCAGCCTGATGTTGATGGGAGTTTCCGGGCTTTTCCAGCACGACCTGGTTGAGTGGATGACGAGCATGACGTACCAGGCCGCCTCCGGCGCCGGCGCCGCGAACATGCGCGAGCTCGCCCAACAGATGGCGCGCGTCGGCGACAGCGCGAAGAAGCTGCTCGCCGATCCCGCGTCGAGCGCGCTGGATATCGACCGCGCCGTGACCGAGGCAATTCGCGCGCCGGGCCTGCCCAAGGCGAGCTTCGGCCAGCCGCTCGCCGCCAGTTTGCTGCCGTGGATCGACAAGGACCTCGGCAACGGCCAGAGCCGGGAGGAGTGGAAGGGCCAGGCCGAGACCAACAAGATCCTCGGCCGCGCCGACCGGCCGGTGCCGGTGGACGGTATCTGCGTGCGTATCGGCGCGATGCGCTGTCACAGCCAGGCGCTAACGATCAAGCTGCGCAGAGACGTCCCGCTGGACGAGCTCGAGGGAATGGTCGCCGAGGCCAATGAGTGGGTGAAGGTGGTCCCGAACCGGCGCGAGGAGTCGCTCGCGGAGCTGACCCCGGCTGCCGTCAGCGGCAAGCTCTCGGTGCCTATCGGGCGCCTGCGCAAGCTGCCGATGGGCGGAGACTACCTGGCTGCCTTTACGGTCGGGGACCAGCTGCTGTGGGGGGCGGCCGAACCGCTGCGGCGTATGCTGCGCATACTGCTCGATTCAGGTGTCGGGCGGTGAGGGCGAGCGGCCTTGACCAGCGGCATCGAAGCGGCAGAATTTCATAGCAAGTTCCGGTGCAAAGGTGAAAGAATCGAGAAAATCTCTCAGCTTGCAAGCCTAACACCATGATGTTATTTTACTTGGGGACCGCAAATTGAGTCAGGGTGGGACCGTGGGCAAATCCATCACAATGAGAATTTTCGCCGCGGCGCTTCTGGCCGTTCCCTTGATCGCGCATGCCGTGGGTTTGGGGAATTTGCGCGTCTTGTCGGCGCTCGGGCAGCCACTGAACGCCGAGATTCACATCGTATCGGAGCAACCCGACGAGATGAACTCGGTGACTGCGCGCTTGCCGTCGCAGGATGCATTCCGCCAGGCGGGCATCGAGTTCAATCCGGTGCTGCTCGGCATGAAATTCGACGTGGAGCAGCGCAACGGCAAGTCGGTGCTCAAGCTCACCACCACGCAACCGGTAAACGAGCCGTTCCTGGATATTCTGGTCGAACTGCAGTGGTCGAGCGGGCGGCTTGTGCGCGAGTACACGTTCCTGCTCGATCCTCCGGAATACAAGGCGACGCAGGCGATCAGTCCTGCGCCATCTGCGACGCCGATGGAAAAGTCTGCGCAGGCGCCGGAGGCCCAGGCGCCGGTCCAGGAGCGGCCGCTCGAGTCGGCCCCCGCGCCCGCGGTCACGCCTGCCCCCGCGCCTAGTCCCGCGCCCAAGCCGGCGGCAGCGCCGGAGCCGAAGTCCCCCGCCACGCGTGAAGTGAAGAAGGGCGATACCTTGGGTGCGATCGCGCGCGAGAACCTGACGCGCGGCATTACCTACAACCAGATGCTGATCGCGCTGTACCGCGCGAACCGCGACGCTTTCATTCGCGACAACATCAATCTGGTTCGCGCCGGCCGAATCCTCGAAATACCCGATCAAGAGGCCGTCGCGGCAATCGACCCGGAGGACGCAAGGCGGCTGGTGCGATCGCAAATGGCCGACTTTGCCGCCTATCGCCGCAAGCTCGCGGCGGCCGCGCCCGCGACGAGCGCTGGCGCCGGAGAGCGTGCAGTCAGTGGACAAATCAGCTCGACACCGGAACAGCCGGCACCGGCCGCGCAGAAGGACCAATTGAAGCTTTCGAAGACCGACACGGGGTCCGGTCCGATGTCGCGCGCGGCGAGCGAGGATGATCAGGCTGCGCGCGAGCGCGCGCTGCAGGAAGCGCAATCGCGCGTTGCCGAACTGGAGAGGAACGTCAGCGATCTGCAAAAGCTGGTCGAGCTGAAGGACAAGGCGCTCGACGTGAAGAGCAAAGAGCTTGCGGAGTTGCAGCAGAAGGCGGCCGCGGCCCCGGCTGCGCCGATCCCCGCCTCGGCAGTCCCCGCCGCACAGCAGCCCGCGGCAGCGCCCGCCGGCGCGGCTGAGGCGCCCAAGCCGATGGCACCGCCCGCCAAGCCGGCGGTTGCGCCGGCTCCCAAACCGGCCCCCAAACCGGCGCCGAAGCCAGCGCCCAAGGCGAAAGCGCCGCCGCCTCCGAGCCCGCTTGATGATTTGCTAGACAACCCGGCCGCAGTGGGCGGGTTGGGCTTAGTCCTCGTGCTCCTGCTCGGGTACGGCGCCTGGACGTGGCGCCGCAAGAAGAAGGCTGCGGCGCTTCAGGGGGGCGGGTTCGACGCGGCGGCCGGCGCGGGCGGAGCCTCGTCGGTCTTGAGCGCGGCGGGGACGCCGTCCGTGCGGGCGGACGTGGGCAGCCAAGCCTCGGTTAGCCAGGCGAGCGTCGGCGGCATGGAGGCGGACGAGGTCGACCCGATCGCGGAGGCTGACGTCTATATGGCGTACGGGCGCGATTCGCAGGCCGAGGAGATCCTCAAGGAAGCGCTGCAGAAAGACGCGAAGCGCCCGGCGATCCATGCCAAGCTGCTCGAGATCTATGCCGGGCGGCACGACGCGCCATCGTTCGAACAGACGGCGCGCAAACTGCAGGCACTCACGGGTTCGGGCCCAGAGTGGGAGAAGGCCGCGGCGCTTGGTCGCAGCATCGATCCGCAGAATTCGCTCTACGGCGGCGCGCCAGAGGCGGGAGAGACCCGTACCGGCACCCCGGCTGTGGAGGCCCCTGCAGAGCCTGCGCCGGCGCCGAATCTGGATTTCGATCTGGACGCCGCATCGACCCCCGTAAGTCCGGATATTCCCCTGGACGTCGGCGAGGACGAAGGCAAACAGCAGGCTTCGGAAGCGCTCGACTTCGACATCGGTTCGAGCACCGACACGATGAAGGCGGGCGATTTCGCCAAGGGCGGAACCCTGATCATGGACAAGAACGCCGAACCGAAGACGGAGCCGGCGGGTCTCGATTTCGATCTCGGCCTGGGCGGGGGAGATGCCCAGAAAACAGCCGAAAGCGGGGGGGTAGCTTCGAATCCCCGGCGACGCCGGAACCCGCGGCCGCGGATACGCTGGGATCGATGGATTTCAATCTCGATCTCGACACCGCCGACACCAAGCCCATGCCGGCGCCTTCTGCGGAGCCGGCGCCACTGGACCTGTCCTCGATCAGTCTGGACCTCGGAGCGCCGGGCGAAGGCTCGGCCGCAACCACGAGCACGGATCCGAAGTGGCAGGAAGTTGCCACCAAGCTCGACCTGGCCAAGGCATATGAGGAGATGGGCGACAAGGACGGTGCGCGCGAGTTGCTGAACGAGGTCGTAAAAGAGGGCGACAACGCGCAACAAAGCCAAGCCAAGCAGATGCTCTCCAGCCTCGGCTGAGAGCAAACCCCCTACAATTAGCCACGGGCCGCGCCCCTGCGCGACACCGTGGCTAAACTTTTTCCGGCATGCGACTCGCGCTCGGCATCGAATTCGACGGCAGCCGATTTCTGGGCTGGCAGACTCAGCCGGGCGGCCGCACGGTGCAGGATGCGGTGCAGGCGGCGATGGCGGCAATCGCGGGCGAGGAGGTGAAGGTCACCTGCGCAGGGCGAACCGATCGCGGAGTGCATGCGTGCGAACAGGTGATCCACTTCGATCCCCCCGTGGCGCGTCCGGACAGCGCGTGGATAAGGGGCGCAAACGCGATGTTGCCCGACTCGATCGCGGTGCTGTGGGTGCGGCGGGTTGACGAGGCGTTTCATGCCCGTTTCAGCGCGATATCCCGCAGCTATCGATACGTCCTGCTCAATCGCGGCGTCCGGCCCGCGCTCGCCGCGCGCCACGCCGGGTGGTTCCATCGCGCTCTCGACGTCGAGTCGATGCACCGTGCGGCCGAGTTTCTCGTCGGCGAACACGACTTTTCCGCTTTTCGTTCCGCCGAGTGCCAGGCGAAGACGCCGGTGCGGCGCGTGAACCGCCTCGAAATCGAGCGCGTTGGCGAACGGATCGACTTCGTCATCAGCGCCAACGCGTTCCTGCACCACATGGTACGAAATATCGTCGGAACGCTAGTGTACGTCGGCATGGGCAAGCATCCTCCGCCTTGGGTGCGCGATGTGCTGGCGTCGCGTGAGCGCGCGCGCGCCGCGCCGACTTTCGGCCCCGAGGGCCTCTATCTCGAAGCCGTCGACTACGCCCCTAAATGGGGTCTGCCGAGTGGGCGTCGTGCGCCGATCGCGCTGCCGGTCGAGCTCTGAGCGATGCGCACTCGGGTAAAGATCTGCGGCATAACGCGCGCCGAGGATGCGCGGGCCGCCTGCGAGGCGGGGGCGGACGCCATCGGGCTCGTGTTCTATCCCGCCAGCCCCCGCTTCCTGTCGCATGAGCAGGCGCGCATGCTGCGTGACGGGCTGCCCGCGTTCGTCACGGCGGTGGCGCTGTTCGTGGATCCAAGCCGCGACGAGGTCGAGCGAGTAATCGACCGCGTGCGCCCGGGCGCGCTGCAGTTCCACGGCGACGAGCCGCCCGAGTTCTGCGAGCGCTTCGGACTTCCCTACCTCAAGGCCTGTCGCGTGAAGGAGGGGGTCGATTTGCTAGAATACCTCCAGCCTTACATGGGCGCGAGCGGCTGGCTGGCGGACGCCTACGTCGAGGCGTACGGCGGTACTGGAACCAGCTTCGATTGGTCCGTGGTTCCTCGCCAGCGACCCCGTCCGCTGATCCTGTCGGGCGGCCTGACGACCGAAAACGTTTGCGACGCGGTCCGTCGCGTCCGGCCATGGGCGGTAGATGTTTCGAGTGGGGTCGAGTCCGCCAAGGGCATCAAGGACTCGGCCAAGATAGCAGCCTTCATGGCAGAGGTCAGAAATGCAGATGGATGAGCTTCCCGACGCGCGCGGACACTTCGGCCCCTACGGGGGGGTGTTCGTCGCCGAAACCCTGATTCACGCACTCGACGAATTGCGGCAGGCGTACGAACACTGCCGCAAGGATCCGGCGTTTGCGGCGGAATTGCGCTATGAGCTGAAGCACTACGTCGGTCGGCCAAGCCCGGTCTACCACGCGAAGCGTCTGTCGCAAAAGTATGGCGGTGCGCAGATCTATCTCAAGCGCGAGGACCTGAATCACACCGGTGCGCACAAGATCAACAACACGGTAGGCCAGGCGCTGCTCGCGCGCTACATGCGCAAGCCACGGGTGATCGCGGAAACCGGTGCCGGGCAGCATGGCGTCGCCAGCGCAACGGTCGCGGCGCGCTACGGCATGGAGTGCGTCGTCTACATGGGGTCTGAAGACGTCAAGCGCCAGGCCGCGAACGTGTATCGCATGAAGCTTCTGGGCGCTACCGTGGTGCCGGTCGAATCCGGATCCAGGACGCTCAAGGATGCGCTCAACGAAGCGATGCGCGACTGGGTGACGAACGTCGAGAACACGTTCTACATCATCGGCACAGTCGCCGGGCCGCATCCGTATCCAACCATGGTGCGCGACTTCCAGGCAGTCATCGGGGAAGAATGTCTGCAACAGATGCCGGAGATCGCCGGGCGCCAACCGGATGCCGTGATCGCCTGCGTGGGCGGCGGCTCGAACGCGATGGGAATCTTCCATGCCTACCTGCCCGACGAATCGGTGCGGCTGATCGGCGTCGAAGCCGCGGGAGAAGGGCTCGCTACAGGCAAACACGCGGCCTCCTTGTGCGCCGGCACGCCGGGGATACTGCACGGCAACCGCACTTATCTGTTGCAGGATGCCAACGGTCAGATCATCGAGACGCATTCCATCTCGGCGGGCCTCGACTACCCTGGCGTGGGGCCCGAGCATGCCTGGCTGAAGGACAGCGGCCGTGCCGAGTACGTCGCGATCACCGACAACGAGGCGCTGCAGGCGTTCCATGAGCTGTGCCGACTGGAGGGAATCATCCCGGCGCTCGAATCGAGCCATGCCGTCGCATACGCGACCAAGATCGCGCCGACGCTCGGCCGCGATGCGATTCTGCTGGTCAATTTGTCCGGGCGCGGCGACAAGGACATGCACACCGTCGCCCAACGCTCGGGGATCGAGTTCTAGCGATGTCGCGCATCCAATCGCGTTTCGCGGCGCTCCGCAAGCGGGGCCGCAAAGGTCTGATTCCGTACATCACGGCGGGCGACCCGACACCCGCTCTCACGGTGCCGCTGATGCGAGCCCTGGTCGAGTCCGGAGCGGACATTCTCGAGCTCGGGGTGCCGTTCTCCGATCCGATGGCCGACGGACCCGTGAACCAGCGCTCGTCCGAGCGCGCCCTGGCGAACGGCGTCGGACTTGCGGACGTCATCGGCATGGTGCGCGGGTTTCGCGATCACGATGCGGATACCCCGGTGGTCCTGATGGGTTATGCCAATCCGATCGAGGCGATGGGCGGCGAGAAGTTTCTTGCCGCCGCGACGAGCGCGGGCGTCGACGGCGTAATCGTCGTGGATTACCCGCCGGAGGAGGCGGCACCGTTCGCGGCGCTGGCCAAGAGCCGCGGGATCGATCCGATATTCCTACTTGCGCCCACCTCCACCCCGAGCCGGATCCAGGAGGTAGCCCGCATAGGGGCCGGCTACTTGTACTACGTTTCCCTCAAGGGCGTGACCGGTGCGGCGAGCCTCGATTTGACGGACGTCGCGAAGCGCATCCCCCTACTGCGCGCGGCCACGCAGCTGCCGATCGGCGTCGGTTTCGGGATACGCGATGCGCAATCCGCGCGACGCGTGGCCGAGATTGCCGACGCCGTCGTGATCGGCAGCCGCATCATTCAGGAAATCGAAGCTGCAGGCCCCGAGCAGGCGGTCGCCCGCGTCCGGGATCTGATCAGGCCGATCCGCGCGGCGCTTGACGCTTGAGCGGGATAAGCGAGGCTGGGCGCATATGAGCTGGCTACAAAAGCTTCTTCCACCCAAGATCCAGCGCACCGAACGCGGCGCGCGCAAGACCGTACCCGAGGGCCTGTGGACCAAATGCCCGGCGTGCGACGCGGTGCTCTACAGCACGGACCTGCAGAAGAACCTGAACGTATGCCCGAAGTGCGGGCACCACGAGCGGCTCGACGCGAGGGCGCGCCTCGACGCACTGCTCGACACCGAAACGCGCTTCGAGATCGGTGCCGAGGTTCTGCCGGTAGACAGTCTCAAGTTCAAGGACTCGCGAAAATACCCCGAGCGTCTGTCCGAGGCGCAGGAGCAGACGGGAGAGACGGACGCGCTGGTCGTCATGCAGGGGGCGATCAAGGAAATCGGCGTGGTCTGCGCCGCATTCGAGTTCGAGTTTATGGGTGGCTCGATGGGTTCGGTGGTGGGCGAGCGCTTTGTTCGAGGCGTGCGCGTCGCCATCGAGCAGAAGCTGCCGTTCATCTGCGTGTCGGCCTCGGGCGGCGCGAGGATGCAGGAAGGCCTGCTGTCGCTGATGCAGATGGCGAAGACCACTGCCGCGCTCACCGATCTTGCGGAACGCAGGCTGCCGTTCGTGTCGGTGCTGTCCGACCCGACCATGGGCGGCGTGTCGGCGAGCTTCGCCATGATCGGGGACATAGTGATTGCGGAGCCGAAGGCGCTGATCGGCTTTGCCGGCCCGCGCGTGATCGAGCAGACGGTAAGACAGAAGCTTCCGGAGGGGTTCCAGCGCGCCGAGTTCCTGCTGGAGAAGGGTGCGATCGACATGATCGTCGACCGGCGCCAACTGCGCGACACGCTCGCCTCGCTGCTGGGGATGCTGCAGGGGCTGCAGGCCGAGCAGCCGTCCTGAGCCCGCACCCGGCATCGTCTCCCGTCGTGGCGTCCCGCACGCTCGCCGAGTGGCTGCAGTATGTCGAGGGACAGCACCCGCAGCCGATCGCGCTCGGGCTCGAGCGCGTCGCGCAAGTGCTCGCGGGCCTGGATACGCGGATCGCGTGCCCCGTATTCACCGTAGGCGGCACCAACGGCAAGGGCTCGACCTGCGCGATGCTCGAGGCGATATTGCAGGCTGCCGGATTCCGAACCGGCCTTTACACCTCGCCGCATCTCGTGCGGTACAACGAACGCGTACGGATCAACGGCCGGGAGGCCGAAGACGCCGAGCTGTGCGAGGCGTTCGCGGCTGTCGACGCGGCACGGGCTGGGGTTCCCCTGACCTATTTCGAGTTCGGCACGCTGGCGGCGATGTGGCTGTTCGGGCGGGCGGACCTGGAGGCCGTCGTCCTGGAGGTGGGGCTGGGCGGCCGTCTGGATGCGGTGAATGTGCTCGATGCTGATTGCGCCGTGCTGACGAGCGTCGGCATCGACCACGTCGAATTCCTTGGCGCCACGCGCGAGGCGATCGGACGGGAGAAGGCAGGCATTTTTCGCCCCGGCCGCGCCGCGGTCGTGGCGGACCCGTCGCCGCCGCAGTCGGTCCTGCAAGCTGCGCGAGCGTCGGACGCGCGCCTGCTTCTGGCGGGGCG
The DNA here is from genome assembly GCA_963811085.1 of uncultured beta proteobacterium. Taxonomy (GTDB): domain Bacteria; phylum Pseudomonadota; class Gammaproteobacteria; order Burkholderiales; family SG8-39; genus DAHVFK01. Next base: position 306,115 of record CAWEPV010000011.1, read on the forward strand.
CGACTTCGGCTATGTACGGGAAGACGGACAATGGCGCTATTGGGGGCCGACGGGGACGCGCGCCGGGCTCGCTCACCCCGCGCTGCGCGGCGTCCTTCAGCTGCGCAATGCGGCGGCGGCAATGTGCGCGCTCGACAGTCTGCGCGAGCGCTTGCCGGTGGGCATGCAGCACGTTCGCCAGGGCCTGGCGCAGGTCGCGCTCCCGGGGCGGTTCCAGGTCCTGCCGGGGCGGCCGCAGGTGATCCTGGACGTGGCGCACAACCCGCAGGCGGCCCAGGGGCTCGCGCAGGACCTGGCGGGAAGCGGCTTCGCGCCCGAGACGATCGCGGTATTCGGCATGCTGCGCGACAAGGATGTCGCGGGCGTAGTGCACGCACTCGCGCCGCGGGTGACTCGCTGGCACCTGGCGACACTCGACGGGGAGCGCGGCGCGAGCGCGGCCGAATTGGCGGCGATCCTGCTGGCAGAGAACGTATCGGCTCCGGTCGCGCAGCACGGCTCGGCGGCGCAGGCGTTCGCTGCGGCGCGGGGAGAGGCGACCGAGAATGATAAAATTCTCGTCTTCGGCTCTTTCCTAACGGTCGGCGAAGTGATGACGTATCTCGAGGCGGATCGCGGCGGCGCGCGCAACCATGGCTGAAGCGCAGGACGTCAATACGCTCAAGCGTCGCGGGCGCAGGCGCCTGGTCGGCGCCATCGCCCTGGTATTGCTCGCAGTCATCTTGTTGCCGATGGTTTTCGATTCCGAGCCAAGGCGGGCCAATTCCCCGGTCGATGTGCGTATCCCGAGCGAAGACACGAAATTCGCTCCCAAGCTTCCCGTGCCGAAGGCCGAAAAGCCTGCGCAGAGCCCTTCTACCCAACCTGCCGCGACACCGCACAAGCCAACCGCGAGCGCGCACAAGGAAACGCCACCCGGGCCCAGCGCGGCCGAACGCGCGCGCGCGGAAGCGGCCTTGGCCGGCATCGAGTACGTCGTTCCGGTCGCGGCGCTGGCAGACCCCGAGCGGGTCAAGGAGCTCACGTCACGCCTGTCCGCCGCCAAGCTTCCCTACTACACGGAGCGGATCGCCACCGAAAAGGGTCGGGTGACCCGCGTGCGCGCCGGGCCTTTCACCAGCCGGGCGGCCGCCGAGAAAGCGCACGCGAAGCTCAAGGGCCTTGGACTCAAGCCCGGAAACGTCACCACCAAGTCCTGATGACCTGGCTGGACTACGCCGTGCTCGGCGTGATCGGGGTCTCGGTGCTGTGGGGTCTGTGGCGCGGGCTGGTGCGCGAGGTGATATCGATCGCCGGATGGATGCTCGCTTTTATTGCCGCATATCTGTTCGCGGCTCCCCTCGCGGGCGCCTTGCCGCGCGCTATTCCCACTCCGGAACTGCGCATGCTGACGGCATTCATGTGCGTTTTCATCGCCGCGCTCGTCGTTGCGACTCTTTGCGGCCTGTTGCTGTCAAAGTTGGTGAAAGCGGCGGGTCTGGGCGGGCTGGACCGCGTGCTGGGTTCGTTGTTTGGCTTGGCGCGCGGGCTGCTCATCGTGCTTGCCTTTGCGCTGGCGGCGGGCCTGACGGCCGTCCCGCGACAGGTATATTGGCGCAATTCGTTCAGCGGGGCGCCCATGGCCCGGACGGTACTGGCGATTCGGCCTTGGCTGCCGCCGTCGTTGGCCATGCGCCTGCGCTATCATTGAGGCCCGAAAACCGGTAGGCGGTCCCTATGTGTGGCATTCTCGGAATCGTCGCGCGTTCGCCCGTCAACCAGCTGCTCTACGACGGGCTGCTGTTGCTGCAGCATCGCGGTCAGGACGCCGCTGGCATCGTTACCAGCGAGGGCAAGACCTTTCACATGCAAAAGGGCAACGGCATGGTGCGCGACGTGTTCCGCACGCGCAACATGCGCTCGCTGCCGGGCAACGTCGGCATCGCGCACTGCCGCTACCCTACCGCCGGCTCGGCACGCAACTCGGCTGAAGCTCAACCGCTCTACGTCAACTCGCCGTTCGGGATCGTCCTCGGACATAACGGCAACCTGACCAACGCCGACCAGCTCAAGGACGAGATGTTCCGCCAGGACCTGCGGCACATCAACACGAACTCCGACTCCGAGGTGTTGCTGAACGTGCTCGCGCACGAACTGGAGAAGACTTCGGTCAAGCTGCGGCTGGATCCCCAGACCATCTTCGCCGCGGTGTCGAATGTCCACCGGCGCTGCCGCGGCGCATACGCGGTGATCGCGATGATTTCGGGTTACGGCGTGCTCGCGTTCCGCGACCCTTATGGAATCCGTCCTGCGGTCATCGGCTACAACGAGACCGATGGCGGCACCGAGTACATGGTTGCGTCCGAATCGGTCGCGATCGATTCTCTCGGGTTCGAGGTGCTGCGCGACGTGGCGCCCGGGGAGGCCGTCCTGATAGACGAGGATGGCAATTTCTACAGCCAGCAGTGCGCGCCGCGTACCAGCCTCAATCCGTGCATCTTCGAGTACGTCTACCTGGCGCGGCCGGATTCGCTCATCGACGGTGCGTCGGTGTACGAGACGCGGCTGACCATGGGCGAGAAGCTGGCCGAGAAGATCCGCCGCGAATATCACCATCTCGACGTCGATGTGGTGATTCCGATCCCGGATTCCAGCCGTCCTTCGGCGCTGCAGCTGGCGCTCGGCCTGGGGGTGCCCTACCGCGAAGGCTTCGTGAAGAACCGTTATATCGGCCGCACTTTCATCATGCCCGGCCACTCCGTGCGCCGCAGGTCGGTGCGGCAGAAGCTGAACGCCATATCGATGGAATTCAAGGGTAAGAACGTGCTGCTGGTGGACGATTCGATCGTGCGCGGCACCACCAGCCGGGAAATCGTACAGATGGCGCGCGAGGCCGGCGCACGCAAGGTGTTCTTTGCATCGGCGGCGCCGCCGGTGCGCTTTCCGAACGTGTACGGCATCGACATGCCGACTCGGGCCGAACTTATCGCGGCGCACCGCAGCGAGGAGGAGGTCGCGATCGAGCTCGGGGCGGATGCGCTCATTTACCAGGACCTCGAGGCGCTCGAGAGCGCCGTGCGGCAGATAAACCCGAAGCTGACGCACTTCGAGACCTCCTGCTTCGACGGCAACTACATCACGGGCGACGTGACCAGCGATTACCTGCTCGCGATCGAGACCCGGCGCGATGCCGCGCGCGATTCCGGCGACGATGCCGAAGGCGCCCAACTCGACTTGAATCTGGTCACGGCGGAATAGCCGGCGAGCGCGGATCAACCCCATCTTTACGGCGGCCTTCGTTCGCGCTAGCATAACGTCTGCGCCGATTTGAAACGACAGCTTGCGGGCGCGTTAAAAATGCTGCTAAAGCGTGCCGCCAAACCCGGTTCGCGCAGCCGGGTTTTTTTGTGCCCGCAGGCGAAGGATGTAAGGTCATGAAAGACACATTCGAGCTTGCGACACTTGGTGTGCGCGCCGGTCAGGCGCGCACGGAATTCAACGAGCATTCGGAGGCGCTGTTCCTCACCTCCAGCTTCGTCTTCGACAACGCGCAGCAGGCGGCGGCCAGGTTCGCCGGCGGTGAAGACGGCTTCATTTATTCGCGCTTCACCAATCCTACGGTCAGCATGATGCAGGACCGGCTTGCCGCCATGGAGGGCGGCGAGTCTTGCGTGGCGACCGCTTCCGGAATGTCGGCCATCCTCGCCATGTCGATGGCACTGTTGAAGGCCGGCGACCACGTCGTGTGCTCGAACGCGGTGTTCGGCGCCACCGTACAGCTCTACGCGGGGATTCTCGCGCGCTTCGGGGTGGAGACCACCTTCGTTTCGCCGCTCGACGCGGGCGAGTGGGAGCGCGCGGTACGGCCGCGCACCAGGCTCTTTTTTCTTGAGACGCCGTCAAACCCGCTAACGGAAATCTCGGACGTCCCGGCGATCTCGGAGATCGCCAAGCGCGCTGGCGCGCTGCTGGCGGTCGATAATTGCTTCTGCTCTCCGGCGCTGCAGCGCCCGCTCGCACTCGGCGCGGACCTGGTAATCCACTCCGCCACCAAGTATCTGGATGGCCAAGGCAGAGTGCTGGGCGGAGCGATCGTCGGACCTCGCAAGCTGGTCATGGACGGCATCTTCGGTTTCCTGCGAACCGCCGGGCCGTCGCTGTCGCCGTTCAATGCCTGGGTCATCCTGAAGGGCCTGGAGACTCTCGAGCTGAGGATGATTGCGCAGTCCGCCTCGGCGCTCGAGCTTGCCCGCTGGCTTGAAGAACAGCCGGGTGTGGCGCGCGTGTACTACCCCTGGCTGGCATCGCATCCACAACACGCGCTTGCCACGCGTCAGCAGCGCGCCGGCGGCGCGATCGTTTCCTTCGAGCTCAAAGGCGGGCGTGCCGCTGCCTGGAAGCTGATCGATGCCACGCGACTTATCTCGATCACCGCCAACCTTGGGGACACCAAAACCACGATCACGCATCCGGCCACCACCACACACGGGCGCATCTCGCCCGAGGCGCGCGCGGCGGCAGGGATCACGGATGGATTGGTGCGCGTCGCAGTCGGCCTGGAGAGCCAGGCGGACCTGCGTGAGGACCTCGCGCGCGGCCTCTAGCGCGCGGCGGGCGACAAGTCGATCAGGCGAGCCGTGCCGTCTTCGGCTCTGAGGTAGCCGCCGGACTGGTACCAATCGGGCAATACCCAGCGCTCGCAGCGTTGCCCATCGATCTCGAGCTCGTGCCGCCCGGGGCGATGGGTATGGCCGTGTATCAGGCGCGTGACCTTGTGTCGGCGAAACACCTCGCGCACGGCATCTGGACTGACATCCATGATCGCCATGCTCTTGGTCCGCTTGCGTGCCTCGCTCTCGAGCCGCAGCGCACGGGAGCGGCCGCGCCGCTCGTCGAGCGGCGCGGCCAGAAAATCGGCTTGCCAGGCCGCCGAACGAGCTTTGCTGCGCCACGCCATGTAGTCCAGGTCGTCGGTACAGAGCGTGTCGCCGTGCATCAGCAGGGTCCTGACGCCGCCCACGTCCGCGATCGAAGGGTCGGCGAGCGGCAGCGCGCCGCAAGCGGAAAAGAATCCGCTTCCGAGCAGGAAGTCGCGGTTGCCCTGCATCACGAATACTGCGGTCCCGCCGCGCGCCAGCGCTTGCAGCGCGGCGACCACCCCGCTCGCGAGCGGGTCGGCCCCCGGCGCGCGCAGCTCGTCGTCGCCGACCCAGTAGTCGAACAGGTCGCCCAGGATGTAGAGCGTCCTCGCCGCGGCCGCCTGGTCGTTCAGGAATGCGCGGAAACGGTCGGTGATAAACGGCCGCTCTTGCGACAGGTGCAGGTCCGAGATGAGCAGGTCCGGGCCCACGCTGCCGTCTAGTTGCCGTCGACCAGCGACATCGATTCGATGACGATCGGGTCGCGCGGCACATCGCTGGCGAAGGGACCGCCGCGTCCGGTCGGAGTCTTGGCGATCTTCGCGACGACGTCCATCCCCGAGACCACCCTGCCGAAGACAGCGTAGCCGCTACCGTCGCCACGCGGGTCACCCCAGTTCAGGAACGCGTTGTCCGCCAGATTTATGAAGAACTGTGCGGTCGCGGAATTCGGGTTGGAGGTGCGCGCCATGGCGATCGTGCCGGCGTCGTTCTTCAACCCCGCCTTCACTCCGGCCTGGGCTTCATTCGGGATGGGCGCGCGCGTCGGTTTCTGGTTGTAGCTGCCGTCGAATCCCCCGCCTTGAATCATGAAGCCGTCGATCACGCGATGGAAGATCGTGTCGCTGTAATGGCCTTCGCGCACATACTGTAGGAAGTTCGCCACCGTCTTCGGCGCCTTTGATGGATAAAGCTCGAGCCGGATAGTACCGAGATTGGTCTTTATATCGACGTGAGGCGTCGCGGCGGCCGCCGGAGAAGCCGCGGCGGCCGAGAGAATGACGAGGGGTTTCCAGAGCTTGAACAGGTTCATGGGTGTTTCCACAGAAAGGCGCCGTGAGTGGCGCCGGGGGAGGACTCAGCCGGCACCCTCATAGAGGATCTTCCAGCTGTCGTTTTCCTTCGATCAATAAAAGCGTACCCGCGGATGCTGGGGCTTCGCCGCGACCGCCTCGTTCACGCGCTCGAGCACCTGCGGATAGCTGCCCGCCTTGAGCAATGCGTTCGTCTTCCCCATGTCGTTTGCACGCGCCGCGGACGCGCCCAGCAGGACGCCCAAAAGTAGCGCCCCGACGATGCATTGGAATGCCGTGCGACACGGAACAGAATCGACCATTGTGTTATACTTTTCAAGGCTCTACGAAACGACGCATTCTAGACTAGCCCCCGGCCTGCGACAACTTCGAACGACTCTTCTGCACTGCAGCGTGCGGTTGCCGAGGTTTTTGAATGGGTGTGCTGCGCACAGTTCCCTCGACCGGCACGCGAACGCGGCGAGCATAGTGGCTCCGGATGCTCACGATCTACAACACACTGGGTAGAAGAAAGCAGGACTTCGCGCCGATCCACGCCGGCACCGTGCGCATGTACGTCTGCGGCATGACGGTGTACGACTATTGCCACCTGGGACATGCGCGAGTGATGGTGGTGTTCGACGTAGTGCGCAGATGGCTGCGCGAAAGCGGCTATCGCGTCACGTACGTGCGCAACATCACTGACATCGACGACAAGATCATCCGGCGCGCGATCGAGAATCGCGAAACGATAGGCGAGCTCACCGCGCGCTACATACGCTACATGGACGAGGACGCGGCGGCGCTAGGCGTCGAAGCGCCCGATCACGAACCGCGCGCCACGCGCTTCGTGCCGCAGATGCTCGACATGATCTCCGCCCTCGAGCGCCGCGGCCTTGCATATCGCGCAGCCGACGGCGACGTCAATTTCGCCGTGCGCAAGTTTCCAGGCTACGGAAAACTTTCGGGCAAGTCCCTCGACGAGTTGCGCGCCGGCGAGCGGGTCTCGGTGGACGCTTCGAAGCAGGATCCGCTCGACTTCGTGCTCTGGAAGCGTTCCAAGCCGGACGAGCCGAAATGGCCGTCGCTGTGGGGGGAGGGACGCCCGGGCTGGCACATCGAGTGCTCGGCGATGAGCTGCGCGTTGCTCGGCGAGCACTTCGATATCCACGGTGGTGGTGAGGACCTGCAGTTTCCGCACCACGAGAACGAGATTGCGCAATCCGAGGGTGCCAGCGGCAAGACTTTCGTCAATTTCTGGATGCACAACGGCTTCGTGCGCGTGGACGAGGAAAAAATGTCCAAGTCGCTGGGCAATTTCCGCACGGTGCGCGACATCCTTGCGTCGTTCGATTCCGAAGTGGTGCGTTTCTTCATCGTGCGTGCGCACTACCGCAGTCCGCTCAATTACTCGGATTCGCACATGCAGGACGCGAAGGCCGCACTGACGCGGCTTTACACCGCGCTCAGAGGCAGCCCTGCAGCGCCTGCGCCGGTCGACTGGAGCGAGCCGCACGCGGTCCGATTCAAGTCCGCCATGGACGACGATTTCGGCACACCGGAGGCAGTTGCGGTGCTGTTCGACCTCGCGAACGAAGTCAATCGGGGCGCCGCCGCGCTTGCGCCCCAACTACGCGCGCTAGGCGGCGTGCTCGGTATCCTGCAGCGCGATGCGCAGGAATTTCTGCGCGCCGGTCCGGGCGCCACGCTGGACGATGCTGAAATCGAGCGCCGGATTGCCCGCCGCGCGGCGTTCAAGAAGGAGAAGAACTACTCGGCGGCCGACGCCGAGCGCGGCGCGCTGGTGGCCGCGGGCATCATTCTCGAGGACGGGCCCGCAGGCACTACCTGGCGCCGCGGCTGAACGGTTCCGCGGCGGGATCAGTCCTTGAAACCGCCGTCGCGGCCGATGATCGTCAGGTCGACGTACATCGACCCGTTGTGCTTCTTGGGCGAATAGCTCACCGCGAATCCGCCGAAGTCGACGTCGTTCATCGTATTCAGCGCGTCGATGAATCTCTCCCGGGTCAGGTTCTTGCCCGCACGGCGCAGCCCCTCGACCGCAACCTTCGCGACCAGGAATCCCTCCAGACTGGAGAAATTGACGTCGACTTTCGCCTTCTTGGCCAGTTGGTTGAACTCCTCCACGACCGGAACTTTGAGGCTCCAGGGGAATGGAACCACCTGCGAGATGGCGACGCCGACGCCGTCCTTTCCGAGTTCGTTCGCCAGCGCCGTCGAACCCACGAACGAAACGTTATAGAACTGGCCGTCGTAGCCGTCCGTCTTCGCCATCTTGATGAAGGCGGCGATCGACTTGTAGGCGCTGATCATGATCACTGCGTCGGGCCCCTTGGGCAGGATCGCCTTCACGGCCTTGGCGACGTCCACCGTGTTGCGCTCGACGGTTCCGGTGGCGACGATCTCGCCGCCGCGCTTATGCACCGCGATCTGGACCCCGGTCAGACCGGCCAGGCCGTAGCTGTCGTTCTGGTAGAACACCGCAAAGCGCTTGCTTCCCGTGGTAAGCAACTGCTCCACGATCCGGTCCGTCTCGTCGTAGTAGCTGGCGCGGACGTTGAATACGTAGGGATTGACGGGGGTGCGCAGCAGCTCGGCGCCGGTGAACGGGCCCACGAATGGGACCTTCGCCTTGGTGAACACCGGCAGCGCGGCCTTGCTGGTCGGGGTACCGACGTAGCCCACCAGCGCGAATACCCGGTCGTCCTCGATCAGCTTGCGCGTGTTCTCCGCCGCCCGGTCGGATTCGTAGCCGTCGTCGCGGGTCGTGAGGCGGATGGTGCGACCATTGACGCCGCCTTGCGCATTCACGTGATTGAACCAGAGCATCATGCCATCGCGCATCTGGATACCCAGCTGTTGCGCCGGTCCGGTGAACGCGGCCGATTCGCCGAGCAGGATCGAGATCGACGTCACCCCCGGAACCGGCTGCGCGCTTGCGGCACTCACAGCCAGGCCCAGGGCGCAGGCGCAGGCAAGTCGGGTCAGCAGTGTCTTCATGGTTCAACGGCCTTGTTGCAGAAGCCTGCATCTTAAGCACATCAGAGCAGCCGGTGGGCGGAACTATTCCCTCGCGCTCAGCGAGTTGTCGATCACGGACGGAGGAGCCGGCACGCCCATGGTCCTGAACGCGGCCGCTTCGTTAACCACGTATAGGGCATCATCCGGCCAGTCCACCGCTACCGCTGCAGCAATTTTCACTGCCAATCGGAAGGCAACCTGCGCCGAATGCAGGGACTGGAGTTGCCCCGTTTCCGTGGACGATTTAGCGCTTGGAACGCAACCGAGCGCGTGGGCCTGCGGGTAACCGCGTGCTCGTGGTGCATTGAAAGAGGTCGCTCGAACTCGATTGGCGAGATCCGGCGGAGACTTGAATAGCGCCGCGTGGGGGCGTACCACCCTTCGATGAAGAACTGCCGTGACACGCGATCGGCAGCACGGCGCGCATTCTCATCGTGCGCGCTCGTTCTGACCCGCTTCCTGCGGCCCAGGCCTTCGAATCGGTCGACTCTCACGAGGCGAGACGTGCGACGCGCTTTCTCGCCAAAAAGCTTTGTTCGTCAAATAAATCAACTAGTTGACAACGCTTCTGCGAGTGGCGCAGACTGAGGCTATGCTTGAACGAACGGTGCCAAGCGGCTGCGCGTGGCGCTACCAGTATCCGATCCGGTTGACCACGACTCAACCTGTATAGACCGCATCGTGGCTGCCGAAAAGAAGAGTAAAAATACGCGCTTCCCGAAGACTGACGACAAGCGAAGCCGCGTCTCGCTATCGGCGGCTCAAATGGCCGCACCCTATCTGCAGGCGGCAGCCCGACTGCGCCAAAACGGGCGCATCACCGAATCCCTGGCGCCGCTACAGCAGGCGGTACGCGTCGATCCTGGCAACGCCGCTGCTCAGCACGATCTGGGGCTCACGTACCTGAACTGTGATCGGGCCGAAGAGGCAACCGCTTGCTTCCGACGCGCAGTTGCCCTCAAAGGTGACTTCGCACATGCCCACTACCGGCTCGGCATCGCGCTCGAGTTGCGGGGTTGCGACAACGAGGCGATCCAGTCTTATCAACAGGCGGTGGCGCAGCGGCGCAAACTCGCCGACGCCAACACCCGACTCGGCAATCTGTTACTAAAGCATGGAAGGCGAAAGGAATCGATCGATGCCTTTCGCGCCGCGGCAGCTGATGCTCCCAACTCGACGGAGGGACGGCTCAACCTCGTCAAGGCACTCCTCATCGAGGAGAAGGACGCCGAAGCGGAGGTGGCGGTGCGGCGTGTCCTCGCGCGCGACGAGGACAAGAATAGCAGCCCCGCACATTGGATGCTCGGCACTATCCTTGCCGAATCGGGCCGCTTCAACGAGGCCGTCGCGGCTTTCGAACGATCTATCGCGCTTGGGTCGCAGCAGGGCATTGGTTATTACGATTTGGCGCGCGTCCGCAGTTTTACGGATGCTGATCGTCCGTTGATCAAGCGCATGCTCGCCGTCGCGCAGACCTTGCGCAACGCGGATCAGCGCGTGCTTCTCCAGCTGGCACTCGGCAAGGCATACGACGACCTTAAAGACTACGGGGCGGCGATGCGGCATTTCGTGGAAGCGAATAACATAAAAAAAGCACTCACGCCATTTGATCAAGCGGCCTTCTTACGCCGAATCAACGCGATTATCAGCCGCTTTACCGCAGAACTAATTGCCGCGCATCGTGGGAACGGAAGCGAATCTTCGCGTCCGATCTTCATCGTCGGCATGCCGCGCTCAGGTACGACGCTGGTGGAGCAGGTCGTCTCCAGCCACAAGGACATCGCAGGGGCCGGCGAGTTACGCTTTTGGACGCAGCGTGGCGCGGCCTTCGAGCGGCTGGCCGAGACCACCGCGATCCTGCGCATGCAACGGCAGGTAGCGGATGACTACCTCTCTCTGTTGCACCGCATCGCGCCCGAGGCGGCGCGTGTTACTGACAAAATGCCGTTCAATTTCATTTGGGCCGGGCTGATCCATTTGGCGTTTCCGCACGCCACGATCATTCACTGCCGACGTAATCCGATCGACACTTGCTTGTCCGTGTTCTCGACCTACTTCGCGCCGCGGGCGGATTTCTCAACCGACAGAGACGATCTCGTTTTCTACTATCAACAATATCTCCGACTCATGGCGCATTGGCGGGCGATTCTGCCGGCTGATCGCTTTATCGAGGTCGATTACGAACTGCTCGTAGGCGACCCTGAACCGGTGTCGCGCCGCCTCATCGCCGCTTGTGGTCTCGACTGGGATCCTGCCTGCCTCGCGCCAGAGCGCAACGATCGGCTGGTTAAGACTGCGAGCAAATGGCAGGCGCGCCAACCGATCTACAGCAGCGCCGTGGAGCGCTGGAGGCACTACGAGCCCTGGATTGGGAGCTTCCGCAATCTTCTGTTGGAGAGTGGAAGCTCGGACTAGTTGTCCACGCCTTGCAAGTCAGCCAGTGCGCCGAGATGGCGCGAGTAATGGCGCCAGCGTCCGACCGCATGGCGGTAAAGCGGCTGGCGAACTTGCCAGCTACTGGCAGTAACCACCGTCCGCTCGGTGCGGTGGAAGTCGAGGCACGTGGGATCCCAACGAAGGCCGAGAAAATCGATAATGCGTCGGCTCTCTCGTTCGAGATCAGCGACGACCGCCTCATAGTCCACTGTCAATATGGCCAGCGGCAGTACGCTTTGCCAGTGAGCCATAAGCCGGTCCGTCTCGATATGGCGGCTGGCGCAATCGGCAAGATCATAGGAGAACAAATTGCCCGACATAAATAAAGTGAAGTAGCACGAGAGACACGTGTCGCGAGGATCTCGACGGCAGAAGATGATCCGCGCTCGAGGGAAGAGCGTGGCGATATGGCCGAGCAGAAACACATTGTCGGGCATCTTATCGATGACACGCAACGCAGCACCGCCCAGCCGGCGCAGCATGGCCAGATGCGCCTCGCCGAGACGGCGCGCCTCTGCCGCGTCCCAGCTCTGAGAGGCATCTTGCTTGTTAAGTACCGCCGCCATGCGGCCCACTTCCCGCAGTTCGCCGGCGCCGAACACTTGTGGATGACTGGCGGCTATTTGCTCGACGAGACTGGTCCCCGAACGCGGCATGCCGACGATGAAAACCGGCAAGTCGGAGGTGGAGCTCCCCTCAGCGAGTTCCGCGAGTCGTGAACCCGGGTAGGTCGCGATCGCGTTGTCGACTTCTCCTGCCAACGCCACGCGATTAAACCGCTTGCCTGCCACTGCCTGCATTTCACGGAAAAGCTGGTTGGCGGCGCTGTAACGGGCAAAAGCCTCATCGTAGCGATCCGCATCATCGAGTAGCTTGCCAAGCGCGAAGCCGGCCGCGACCCGGTCCATGTCCGCCGTTCCCCGCCGATCGATCAGGGTCGCCAGGCCCTTGGCCTCCGCACTACGGATACCGAGCTCACCGAGAAGGGCGAGGTTGCGATGCGCGTCGGCGTGTTCAGGCGCAATCGCAAGCGCACGACGGAACGCCAACGTGGCAGCATCGAACCGGCCCTGCGCGCGCTCCGTACGGCCGAGGCCATTCCAGCAATCGGCGTCGTTCGGTGCCAAGCTTGCGGCCCGGCGATACGCAACTGCAGACCCGGAAATATCGCCCATGCGGTAGAGGATGGACGCGCGCGCGGTGTGGCTTGCGGCCTCGTCGGGGCTCACGGCCAAAAGCCGATCGAGGATGGCGAGGGCCTCCTCGCCGCAGTCTAGATCGGCCAGAAGTGCGGCGCACTCGCGCTGCCAGGGCGCGTCAGGCCTGAGATGCAACGCCGCTCGGCAGGCAGCCTTCGCCTCGACCACCTGACCCAGCGCCCGCAACGCGAGCGCCAGATTGTAGTGTGGCTCTGGCAGCATTGGGGCGAGCGCTATCGCAGCGCGACAACTCTCTCGCGCTGCGGCGAAGGCGCCCATACTATTCTGGGCGCGGCCTAGGTTGCTGTAGGGGGCGGCCCGACCGGGTTTGAGCGCTATCGCTCGCTGGTAGCTGGCGATCGCCTCGCCGGTGCGGCCGACCGCCATCAGGGCGTTGCCGAGATTGGAGTGGGCATCGGCAAAACTTGGCGCCGCTGCGACCGCCTTGCCGATGAGTTGTACTGCCTGCTTAGGTTGACCGCTCGCAAGGGCGATGAGACCAAGCAGATGCAACGCATCCGCATGATCTGGATTCTTGCGCAAGATCTTCTGATAAAGATCCGCGGCCCGATCGAGTCGACCGGCTCGGTGATGCGTGTATGCGGTTTGGAAATGTTCGGCTATACGGTTCGATGGGTGCGTTGGCAGCGGCATGTCGAATTCCACACGCGCTTCGAACTAGGCCGCCGACATTGAGGGCAACGACATTTGCTCGTCTACAGCAATAACCTCTCTAAGTCTATGATGCTCTGTAGCGCGCATGTCGTCCAATCACGTATCGCGTAGGCGCAAAAAACGTCAACGGCGCCCACTCCGCCACGAGCGGTTTGCGGGGGCGCCCCCTAGGACTGATCGATGATCGCATGGCCGGGCTGTGGATCAGCCCAGCCGCAGCCCGCCCGTATCAATCGGCAGGCACGTTTTCGAACGCGCTCACGCTAGCTATTAAATCGGCCCGCGATCCTGCGTACAGCTCGCTCATAACGGTCGAGGCGCATAACGGTCCACCTTAAGGTCCCGCGCTGAAGCGAGCGCGACCGCAACACCGCCGGTCACGCTTCTCGCACCGTGCGGCGGCACCTTACCGCTGCCGCACGGCAGCCGACCTTCTATCCTTTCCCGCGTCGACGCTTCCAACCCAAAGCGCCGAGCCCGATGCCGAAAAGGGCGAGCGTCCCGGGCTCGGGTATCGTGACACGTGGGGCTTGGGCCAGACTGATCTCGTTCTCGAGCGAAAAGTAACCCGTGGAGTTGTTTGCGATTCCGTTCAAGAAATTCACCGTGCCGGTGTTGCCGATAACATTGGTGAAATAGGCCTGCTCGCCGCCGTAGTCGTCGGCACCCGAAACGCTCGACATCCCAGCCGCCGCGTTAGTCATGCCCGTGTACGCGTTGATGCCATCACCATCGAACCCAAAGATATCGAGTAGCCCGCCGTCGAGGTTGAAGCTCGTGATCGAGTGGCCACTATTGTTAACCACCCCGATCAGGGAGTCCTCACTGACGTCGTAGAAGCCGCCAGGACCGGTCGTCGTGATGGACCCACCCAGCCCGAAGGTGATAACGAGATTGCAGTCCGTCGTCGAACTTGTGAAACCGTTTGGTCCGGTCAAGCCGCTGATGTCGGGGCAGCCGTTGGACGAGTAAGTCAAAGCGTGAGCTGGCGCGCTGCCCAATAGCCCCAGTGCAACAACGACTGCAGCGGCCGTAGGCCCAACTTTCTTGAACGGTATCATAACTCTCCCCCTCATAATGAATGACGTGATAGTCCTCGTGAGGGCAGTGTCAAGCAAACACCATGCCAAGAAATAAATCCTATATTTTCCCGTAGGATATATTTTTGGAGCGTGCAGGCTTCGAGTGCCATGTAAAGCCAACCGACACTGAGCCCATTGCGTGTGGATCCGGCGTCCTTGAAACCCGCATTAGATGACGGCCGACCTGAGGCCGTTTATGTACGCCCCAGCATGGGCGGAATCTAGAAGGTCACCAGATCCCGCGAACGAGGATGGCAGGACGACGTCGGCGAGCACGGGGAGCAGACGCTGGTAGGGAGGGGGCGGCATGCCCGCTAGCGCCACGCACCGGGGCGCCGGCAGGGCCACGCGCCTCACGTAGCGATACTCAATCCTTGCGGAAGCGCTACGGGCGCATCCGCAGAGCGCGGACGTCGATGTCCTGTTGCCTGCCGCTGAGCGCCTAGTGTCGGCGCTGCGCCAGCTCTGTCTTGCGGTTCGATGACACGCTTACACATCCTGGCACCCGCGTCCCGTCAAAACGAGACTGACGGTCCTTGCCAGGTATGGTCGCGCATCCAGGCCCGGGCGATTGCCTCGTCGATCTCGAGCCAGCCATCGCAGGCATTGCGCCCTGCAGGGCGACGCCAGATACTGAGCAGGCCCTTGCATCTGGCATAATACCGAAACAAGCGCAGCAGCGCCTGGCACTCGACGCGCGATAGCGGCTGCAAATCAACTTGTCGTCGGACGACGCTCAGCCCTCGAAGAACTCCTTCACCTTCTCCAGCCAGGACTTGCTGCGCGGGTTGTGGCGGGCCGTGTCTTCCTGGCTGATCGACTCGAACTCGCGCATGAGTTCCTTTTGGCGCTCGGTGAGCTTGACCGGCGTCTCGACCACGACGTGGCAGAACAGGTCTCCCGCGCTGTGGCTGCGCACGCCGACGATTCCCTTGGCGCGCAGGCGGAAGACCTTGCCGCTCTGCGTCTCGGCCGGGACCTTGATTCGGGCCGAGCCGTCGAGCGTCGGAATCTCGATCTCGCCCCCGAGCGCTGCAGTGGCGAACGAGACCGGCATCTCGCAGTGCAGGTCGTCGTGGTCGCGCTGGAACACCGGGTGCTGCTTGATCTGGACCTGGACGTAAAGGTCGCCCGGCGGGCCTCCGTTCACGCCCGGTTCGCCCTCGCCCGAGAGACGCACGCGATCGCCCTCGTCGA
Source organism: uncultured beta proteobacterium (assembly GCA_963811085.1). Taxonomy (GTDB): domain Bacteria; phylum Pseudomonadota; class Gammaproteobacteria; order Burkholderiales; family SG8-39; genus DAHVFK01. Next base: position 321,657 of record CAWEPV010000011.1, read on the forward strand.
CGCCTGCCGGAATCTTCACCGAGAGGGTCTTCTGCAGCTTGACGCGGCCCGAACCGCCGCAGCTCTCGCGATCGGCGATACCGGGAATGCGGATCTCGGGCTCGAGCTCGTGCGCTGCCTGCTAGAGCGCGATTTGCAGGTTGTAGCGCAGGTCTGCGCGGCGGTAAACGCTCGAGCGGCCGCCGCACTGGCCGCCGACAATCTCGCCGAAGATGTCACCGAATCCGACTGCCTCCCCAGCGCCCCATCCTTTCACCCGTACCCGGGTGCCTCGGGACGGGCGTAGCCCCAGCACTACCGCATCGAACAGGTCGGCCTCGCGCCCCACACACCTTGGGGGATCGAGCCGTAGTTGAACGGGCATGGCAGCGGCGAGATGAAGTCCAGCCGCCCGGAAGATCCACGCTTGACCAAGCTGCCGCGCGGGATCTCGATCACCACCTCGAGCACGTGCGGCGCTGTGCTCCCGCGCGGGAATCGGCTGTGCTTCGCGCGTCGCGGGGCGATTGACAAGGTGATCAACTGGATCGGCTTTTACATTCATTGCCGGCTGCATTCGAGCCTGGCCTAAATCGGTCTGATGCAGGTCGAGCAACGCTGGGCGCCAATCAGCTGAAACGGGCTGCACGACCGGCTCGGCTACGGAATGCTGAAAACTAAGGGGTAAGGTTCAGCGCCATGCCCTGCGCGTCGGTAATTCTTACATTTTCTTTCAAATCATTCGAGAAAGCTTTAATCGACGATGCTTAAAAATCTTTAATGCCTATGTTTTTAAAGTGTATTTTGTTCTTATATTGGATTCTGGCACAGGTGTTGCTTTTGGACGACGGAGTGTGAAGTGACCGAGGACACCCGGCCGGGGGGCGGGGCTGTAGCACTGATCTCGGTATTGCTGTCAGACCCCTCCATTCAGGTATTGAGAGGAGACGCAAAATGAAAAAACTGTTACTTGCCGCCGGTGTCGCCGCGTTGTTCGGCATGGTGAGCACGGCCAATGCCCACTTGGTGGCCTTCGGCTGGAAGGACCAGGGCAATGGCACGATCGTTATGTGGGGCGAGCATTGGCATGGTGATCAGACGTCGCCTTACAGTGACAATGGCGGCGTCAGGATTGGCGTCTACGGTACGGACGACAGCTTGTGGCCATTGTTCCAGTGGACCGGTGTTCAGAACAACATGGGCGGAACCACGGCGTTAATGGACGCCATGGTGACAGGCGGCATACTTGACGGGTATGCCATAGAACCGGTCAACTTTAGTAATAATCCATCTGAGAACGACTGGTTCTACACCGATCCTCTCGTATTGGGGAATGGTACCTGGGGGCTGTTTACGGGCACCGCCTGCTGTGTCGATACGATGAGCGCGCCGGGGCAATTCGTCATCACGGGGATTACAAGCGTGCCTGTCGGCACGGGTCCTGGGAACGGTGGCGGGAGCGTTCCGGAACCTGGGTCCCTGGCACTGCTCGGCATTGGCATCGCGGGCTTGGTTGCCGCGCGTCGTCGCAAGCAGATGGCTTGACCTGTCGGATTGCATGACAGCAAAACGGCGGCCTTGGCCGCCGTTTTGCTGTGCGCCCAGCCCGGGCTGCTATGCCCGGAAGGGGACGACGCTCAGCCCTCGAAGAACTCCTTCACCTTCTCCAGCCAGGACTTGCTGCGCGGGTTGTGGCGGGCCGTGTCTTCCTGGCTGATCGACTCGAACTCGCGCATGAGCTCCTTTTGCCGCTCGGTGAGCTTGACCGGCGTCTCGACCACGACGTGGCAGAACAGGTCTCCCGCGCTGTGGCTGCGCACGCCGACGATTCCCTTGGCGCGCAGGCGGAAGACCTTGCCGCTCTGCGTCTCGGCCGGGACCTTGATTCGGGCCGAGCCGTCGAGCGTCGGAATCTCGATCTCGCCCCCGAGCGCTGCAGTGGCGAACGAGACCGGCATCTCGCAGTGCAGGTCGTCGTGGTCGCGCTGGAACACCGGGTGCTGCTTGATCTGGACCTGGACGTAAAGGTCGCCCGGCGGGCCTCCGTTCACGCCCGGTTCGCCCTCGCCCGAGAGACGCACGCGATCGCCCTCGTCGACGCCTGCCGGAATCTTCACCGAGAGGGTCTTCTGCAGCTTGACGCGGCCCGTGCCGCCGCAGCTGTCGCACGGGTGCGGAATGATCTTGCCGCTACCGTGGCAGCGCGGGCAGGTCTGGGCGATCGAAAACGGGCCCTGCGAGATGCGAACCTGGCCGGCGCCCTGGCACGTGGGGCAGGTCTGGGTCTGGGTGCCCTTGCGCGCGCCGCTGCCGGCGCAGGTTTCGCACTGCGCGATGCCCGGGATGCGGATCTTGGTCTCGAAGCCGTGCGCGGCCTGCTCGAGGGTGATCTGCAGGTTGTAGCGCAGGTCCGCGCCGCGGTAGACGGACGCGCGCCCGCCGCGCTGGCCGCCGAAGATCTCGCCGAAAATGTCGCTGAAGATGTCGCCGAATCCGGCCGGTCCGCCCGCGCCGCCCTGCGGGTGCACGCCTGCATGCCCGTACTGGTCGTAGGCGGCACGCTTCTCGGCGCTGGTGAGCACCTCGTAGGCTTCGTTGGCCTCCTTGAAGTGCTCCTCCGCCTTCGGGTTGTCCGGATTGCGGTCCGGATGCCACTTCATGGCGAGCCTGCGGTAGGCTTTCTTGATCTCTTCCTCGCTCGCGTCGCGGTTGACGCCGAGCACTTCGTAGTAATCGCGTTTCGCCATTTCCCTTCCCAGACGCCGAACGGGCGGCAGGCTTACGCCGCCGCCCGTCTGCGCTTAACCGCGGCCGACGCTCAGCCGGCCTTCTTGTCCTTGACTTCCGTGAACTCGGCGTCGACGACGTTGCTGTCGTCTTTCTTTTCGCCTTGTGCCTGCTCGCCGCCAGCTTCTGCGGCACCCTGCGCCGCCTGCGCGTCGGCGTACATCTTCTCGCCCAGCTTCTGCGAGGCCTGCGCGAGCGCCTGCGACCTGGCTTCGATCTGCTCCTTGTCGCCCGACTTGATCGCTTCCTCGGCTTCCTTCAGCGCGGCCTCGATCTTTTCCTTCTCGCCGCCGTCGAGCTTGTCGCCGTAGTCGGCGAGCGATTTCTTGACCGAGTGTACCAGCGCCTCGCACTGGTTGCGCGCGTTCACCAGCTCGAGCGCCTTCTTGTCTTCCTCGGCGTGGGCTTCGGCGTCCTTCACCATGCGCTGGATCTCTTCCTCGTTCAGCCCGGAGCTGGCCTGGATCTTGATCTTGGATTCCTTGCCGGTCGCCTTGTCCTTGGCCGAGACGTGCAGGATGCCGTTGGCGTCGATGTCGAAAGTGACCTCGATCTGCGGCATGCCGCGCGGCGCGGGCGCGATGTCGGTCAGGTTGAACTGGCCCAGGCTCTTGTTGCCCGAGGCGACGTCGCGCTCGCCCTGCAGCACGTGGATCGTGACCGCGGTCTGGTTGTCGTCGGCGGTCGAGAACACCTGGTTCGCCTTGGTCGGCACTGTGGTGTTCTTGTTGATCAGCTTGGTCATCACGCCGCCGAGCGTCTCGATGCCGAGAGACAGCGGGGTGACGTCGAGCAGCAGCACGTCCTTGACGTCGCCCTTGAGCACGCCGGCCTGGATCGCGGCGCCGACGGCGACCGCCTCGTCCGGGTTGACGTCCTTGCGCGGCTCCTTGCCGAAGAACTCGCGTACCTTGTCCTGCACCTTGGGCATGCGCGTCATGCCGCCCACGAGGATCACGTCGTCGATGTCGGACACTTTCACGCCCGCGTCCTTGACCGCGATGCGGCAGGGCTCCATGGTGCGCTGGATCAGTTCGTCCACCAGCGACTCGAACTTGGCGCGCGTGATTTTCATCGTCAGGTGCTTGGGACCGGAGGCGTCGGCCGTGATGTACGGCAGGTTGATCTCGGTCTGCTGCGACGAGGAAAGCTCGATCTTCGCCTTCTCGGCGGATTCCTTGAGCCGCTGCAGCGCGAGCACGTCCTTGGACAGATCGACGCCCTGGTCCTTCTTGAACTCGGTGACGATGTAGTCGATCAGGCGCTGGTCGAAGTCCTCCCCGCCGAGGAAGGTGTCGCCGTTGGTCGACAGCACCTCGAACTGCTTCTCGCCGTCGACGTCCGCGATCTCGATGATCGAGATGTCGAAGGTGCCGCCGCCGAGGTCGAACACCGCGATCTTGCTATCCTTTTTGCCTTGCTTGTCCAGGCCGTAGGCGAGCGCCGCCGCGGTTGGCTCGTTGATGATGCGCTTGACGTCGAGGCCCGCGATGCGGCCGGCGTCCTTGGTCGCCTGGCGCTGATGGTCGTTGAAGTAGGCCGGCACGGTGATGACCGCCTCGGTCACCGCCTCGCCGAGGTAGTCCTCGGCGGTGCGCTTCATCTTGCGCAGCACCTCGGCCGACACCTGCTGCGGCGCGATCTTCTTGCCCCGCACCTCGACCCATGCGTCGCCGTTATCGGCTTTGACGATCCTGAAGGGCATCAGGCCGATGTCCTTCTGCACTTCCTTTTCCTCGAAACGGCGCCCGATCAGGCGCTTGACCGCGAACAGGGTGTTCTTGGCGTTCGTCACCGCCTGCCGCTTGGCCGGCGCGCCGGTCAGGATCTCGCTCTCCTCCGTGTAGGCCACGATGGATGGCGTGGTGCGTGCGCCTTCCGAGTTCTCGATCACCTTGGGCTTGCCGCCCTCCATGATCGCGACGCAGGAGTTGGTGGTGCCGAGGTCGATGCCGATGATCTTTGCCATGTCAGTATCCCTGTCTGGATGCGGTCTGAATAATTGCTAAGCTGATGTTGTAGATGGGGTTTATATGGCGGCTTTTCAAGCGTCGTTTGCGGGGCGTGGCTTTGCCACCGTGACCAGCGCGGGGCGGACGACCCGCTCGTGCAGGCGCCAGCCGCGCTGCAGCACGGCGACCACGGTGTTGGGCTCGGCGTCGGACTCGACCGCGGCCATCGCCTGGTGCCAATTGGGATCGAATTTCGCCCCGGCGGCCGGCGAAATGTCGCTTACGCCGGCCTTCTCGAGCACGCCGCGCAGCTGCTTGAGCGTCAGCTCGATGCCGCTCTGGACGGACTCGGGAGTGGCCTGGGCCGCGCCAAGCGCGGCCTCGAGGCTGTCCACGACTGGGAGCAGCGATTCGACGAATCGCTCGAGGGCGAACTTGTGCGCGTTGGCGACTTCCGCGGCCGCGCGCTTGCGTGCGTTGTCGGCCTCGGCCAGCGCCCGCAGGGCGGTTTCGCGCTGCTGTTCGGCGCGCGCTTCGGCCTCCGCCAGTTGCTCCTCCAGCGACTTGGCGGCAGGCGTTTGCTCCTGGCCGGCGACGTCAGTGTCGGGAGTCTGGGGGTTCGGGGTCGGTTCTGACATTGCGTTGTTTTCCGGCTCCAGTGTTAACCCTTGGCAAATTGGGGTCCGCCGGCGCGATTCAAGGGGGACGTGGTTCGCATGCCAAAATAGGGACTTATGCACGAACCGCTCGAAACGGTCGATCTCAGGCAGGAAACGGACAGCCGGCTGGCGCTCGCCGCGCTCGCCGCGGTGCGCGAGCTGCGCCCGGGTCGCACCCTGCGCCTGCTCACCCGCGAAGACCCCGCGCTGCTGCTGCGCAGCCTCAACCTGCAGCTGCGCGACGCGCTGGCTTGGGGCAGCGACCTGCGCGTCGACGGCTGGGAGGCGACCGTCCGGCTCGCGCTCGACACGCCGGTGCACGACGCACTCGATGCGCTGACGCGCGACCACCGCAGGCTCGACGAACTCCTCGGGCGGGTGCTTCGGCGCCTGAACGCCGGCGACGCCGCGGGTGCAAGGCCGATGCTGGATGATTTCGCTGCGGGGCTGAGGCGCCACGTTGAGGCGGAAAACCATATCGTGGCGCCGCAACTCGGGCCGCAGCCTGCGGTCGAGCCGCTCGAGGTCATGCTGCACGAACACGAGCAGCTGCTGCAGCAGCTGGACGAGGTCGAGAAATGCTTCACTGAGGCGCCGGCGGGGGCTGTCCCCGAAGCCTGGGAGGTCGAGCCCTTTGTCGCCATCCTGTCCGGCACGCTCGCCAAGCACGAGCACCGCGAGGAGGGCAACCTGTTTCCGCTTTGGGCCGCGCGCCTCGCGCTGCGCCCCGCGGCGGAGCGCGAGGCCCTGCAGCGGCGGGTGAGCGCCGCGCTCGCGGGCTAGGCCTTCGCTCCCATCGCCAGCGCGCGCTGCCTGCGGCGCGCAAGCTCCGGCGCCTCGCGCGGCGCCCAGCGGTGCGCGGTGCAGATCGCGGCCAGGGCGTCGATCCATTCCGGCGCTTCGTTCAGGCAGGCAACGAGCTGGAATTCGCGCCCTCCGTTCGCGAGGAATGCCTGCTTGGCGCCGATTCCGATTTCCTCCAGCGTTTCGAGGCAGTCCGCGACGAAGCCGGGGCAGACCACGTCGACCCGGCCGACTCCCTGCCGCGCCAGCGCGATCAGGGTCGGCTCGGTGTAGGGCTGCAGCCACTCGGCGCGCCCGAAGCGCGACTGGAAAGTCACCACGTACTGGTCCGGCGCGAGGTCGAGCGCTTCGGCCAGCAGCCGGCCGGTCGCCTGGCATTCGCAGTGGTAGGGGTCGCCGCGCTCGAGCGCGAAGCGCGGCAGGCCGTGGAAGCTCATCACCAGCTTGGCACCCTGGCCGTGCGCCTGCCAGTGGCGCCGCACGCCCGCGGCCAGTGCGGACACGTACGCAGGGTGGTCATGGAAGTGCTTCACGAACCGCAGCTCCGGCGTGTTGCGCGCGCGCGCGAGCCAAGCGCACACCGCGTCGAAGCTGCTCGCGGTGGTGCTCGCGGCGTATTGAGGGTAGAGCGGCACGATGAGGATGCGGTCGCAACCCGCGGCGCGCATACGGTCGAGCGCGGCAGCGACACTCGGCTCTCCGTAGCGCATTGCGTGCTCGACCAGGGGCGCTTGCGCACCCAGCGCGGCGCGCAGCAGCGCCGCCTGGCGCGCGGTGTGCACCGCGAGCGGCGAGCCCTCCGGGCTCCAGATCTCGGCATACTTGCGCGCCGAGCGCGCCGGCCGCACCGCCAGGATCACCCCGTACAGGATCGGCAACCAGAGCGCGCGCGGGATTTCCACCACCCGCGGATCGGACAGGAACTCCGCCAGATAGCGGCGCACTGCGGCGGCGGTGGCTGCGGCCGGGGTGCCGAGATTGACCAGCAGGATCCCGTCGCGGGAAGCGCCGCCGTGGTCGAACGCCGGCTCGGGGCGAAACCGATCCGCCACCCGCCTAGCCCTGCGACAGCGCGCTCGAGAGGAGCTTCGCGGTGACGTCGACGATCGGCACCACGCGGTCGTAGGCCATGCGCGTCGGCCCGATCACGCCTACCGTGCCGACCACCTCGCCGTCCACCTTGTAGGGCGCGGTCACCACGCTCACTTCGTCCGGGGTCGAAAAGCCGGACTCGCCGCCGATGAAGATCTGCACTCCCTGGCCGCGCAGCGACACGTCCAGAATCTGCAGCAGCGAGGTCTTCTTCTCGAACAGCTCGAACAGCTGGCGCAGGCGCTTCATGTCATGCGACAGCTCGTTCACCTCGAGCAGGTTGCGCTCGCCCGAGATCACGTACTCCTCGTTGCTTTCGCTCACCGCCTTGTCGCCGGCTTCGACCGCCGCGGTCATGAGCATGATCATGTCCTGCCGGATCTCGCGCAGTTCCTGGTGCAGGTGCTGGCGCACGTCCTCGAAGCTGCGGCCGGCGTAGTTCTGGTTGATGTAGTTGCCCGCCTCGACCAGCTCCGACTGGGAGTAGTCGTGCTCGGTGAACAGGATCCGGTTCTGCACGTCGCCCTCGGGCGTGACGACGATCAGCAGCACCCGACGTTCCGACAGCCTGAGGAACTCGATGTGCCGGAAGGAGACCGCGCGCCGGCGCGGGGTCATCACCACGCCCGCAAAATGCGTCAGCTGGGACAGCAGGTTGGACGCGGACTGGATCGCGCGCTGCGGATTGTCGGGCTGAAGCTGCCCTTCGAGCCGGTGGATCTCGCCCGACTGCAGCGGCCGGGTCACGAGCAGGGTGTCGACGAAGAAGCGGTAGCCGAGCGGCGTCGGAATGCGGCCCGCCGAGGTGTGCGGACTGGAGATGAAGCCCATCTCCTCCAGGTCCGACATGACGTTGCGTATCGAGGCCGGCGAAAGGTCCAGTCCGGAGTACTTGGAAAGGGTGCGCGAGCCCACCGGCTGACCCTCGGCGATGTAGCGCTCGACCAGGGTCTTCAGCAGGATCTGTGCGCGCTTGTCCAGCATGAGACCATTCTACATTTCCCGCCGACTCCTGCTGTGGTTAAATCGTCGCCATCATGCCTCTAGCCTTCCGCCGCGTGGCCCTGATCGGCAAGCACCACAGCCCCGAGATCGCGGCCTCCCTGCGGGAGTTGCGCCGGCTGCTCGAGGCGCGCGGCTGCGAGGTCCTGATCGAGAAGGAGACCGCTCCCGCGTTCGGCGACGCGATGCGAGGGGTCGACTACGAAACCATTGGCGGCGGCGCCGAGCTGGCCATCGTGGTCGGCGGAGACGGCACTATGCTAGCGGCGGCGCGCAATCTGGTGCGCCACGGTGTGCCGCTCGCGGGCGTGAATCTCGGGCGCCTGGGGTTCATGACTGACATCGCCCTGAAGGACATGCCGTCCTCGATCGGCACCATCCTCGACGGCCGCTACGTGCTCGAGGAGCGCGCGCTGCTCGAAGCCGAGATCCGGCGCGAGGCGGAGATTCTGCACCGGACGCTGGCGCTGAACGAGGCCGTGGTGGGCAAGGGCTCGCAGGGCAGGTTGATCGAGTTCGAGGTCTACATCGACGGCGAGTACGTCTACACCCTGCGCGCCGACGGCCTGATCGTCGCGACGCCCACCGGATCCACCGCGTACGCGCTGTCGGCCCAGGGGCCGATCCTGCATCCCGGCGTCGGCGCGTTCGCGCTGGTGCCGCTCAACCCGCACACGCTTTCGGCGCGCCCGGTGAGCGTAAGCGACCGCAGCATGATCGAAATCGTCCTGGTGCGCGCACTCGACGCGCGGGCGCATTTCGACGGCTACGCGCTGGCCGACATGGCCCAGGGCGACCGCCTGGTGCTGCGCCGCTCGGGCCGGTCCGTGCGCTTCGTCCATCCACCGGGCTACAGCTATTTCGTCATGTTGCGCGAGAAGCTGCGCTGGAGCGAAGCGGTGGATCGCGGGCGGGACCCCGGCGAACCCGACTGAGTCGCGATGCTGCGCGCCCTGGGCATCCGCGACTTCGTCATCGTGCAGCGGGTCGATATGGAGTTCGGTCCCGGCTTCACGGTGCTGACGGGAGAGACCGGCGCGGGCAAGTCGATACTGGTCGACGCGATCGAGTTGCTGATGGGCGGACGGGCGGACGCAGCGGCGGTGCGCGAGGGGGCCGAGCGGGCGGAGTTGTCGGCGGAATTCGACCTCGACCAGGGGGCCCCGCTCGCGGCCTGGCTTGCCGAGCGAGAGCTCGAGGGGGATCCGGGGAGTCTCATCCTCAGGCGCAACGTCGACCCCGCAGGACGCTCGCGCTGCTTCATCAATGGCCGCTCCGCCACCCTGGCGCAGCTGCGCGAAGCGGGCGAATTCCTGGTCGACATTCACGGGCAGCACGCGCACCAGTCGCTGCTGCGCGCGGCGGCTCAACGCGAGCTGCTCGACGCGCACGCTGGCGCCGAAGCGCTGGCGCGCGAGACGGCGGAGGCTTTTCGTGCCTGGAAGCGCCTCCAGGCGCTGGCGGACGAGGCGCAGGCCCAGTTCGCGAAGCGCGAGGCCGAACGAGCGGATTTGCAGGCCAAGCTCGACGAGTTGACCAGGCTCGCGCCGCGCGAAGGCGAATGGGACCTGCTCACGGCCGAACACGCGCGGCTCGCCCATGGCTCCGCATTGCTCGAAGGCGCGCAGGCGTCGCTCGATGCGCTGTCGGAGGCGGAGGGTGCGAGCCTGCCGCAGCTCGCGGCGGTCACCGGCCGCCTGCGCGCGTTGTCAGAGCACGACGCGCAGCTGGCGCCCGTGGTCGAGGGGCTGGAAGCCGCCGCGGCGCAGGCGGGCGAAGCGCTGCGCGAGTTGCGCCGCTACGCCTCGCGCGTCGAGCTCGATCCCGCGGCGCTGCGCGAAGCCGAGACGCGCATCGAGGCGCTGCATGCAGCCGGGCGCAAGTTCCGCGTCCGCCCGGCCGAGCTTGCGAGCCTAGCCGTCGAGCTGCAGGCGCGGCTCGCCGAACTGGAACTCGCGGTGGACCCCGAGGCCCTGCGGCGCGAAGTCGGTGCGGCGCATGAGCGTTTCGGCGCCGCGGCGAAAAGACTCTCGGCGCGGCGCAAGAGCGCTGCCCAGGCGCTGTCGAAGGCGGTAAGCGAAGGCATGCAGCAGCTGGCCATGAGCGGCGGACGCTTCGCCGTCGGCCTGCGGGCGCTCGAGGTGCCCGCGGCGACCGGGGCGGAGGAAGTCGAGTTCGAGGTTTCCTCCCATCCGAGCCTGCCGTTACGGCCACTGGCAAAGGTGGCCTCGGGCGGCGAGCTGTCGCGCATCAGTCTCGCGCTGCAACTGGTGGCGAGCAAGGCGTCGCCGGTGGGTGCGCTGGTGTTCGACGAAGTGGATTCGGGCATCGGCGGTGCGGTCGCGCAAACCGTCGGCCGTTCGCTGCGCCGCCTCGGACGCGAGCGTCAGGTGCTGTGCGTAACGCATCTGCCGCAGGTCGCCGCGCAAGGCGACCGGCAATGGACTGTGGTCAAGAGCGGCGCGCGCGGCAAGCTCGCAGTGAGCGTGCAGGAGCTCGAAGGCAAGGCCCGGGTCGAGGAACTCGCGCGCATGCTGGGCGGCGAGCAGATCACGGCGACCACGCGCCGTCACGCCGCCGAGATGCTCGGCGGCTAGGCTGCTTCGCCCGAGTCGCGCTCGAGCTGCCGTGCGGCCGCGCGGTGCTCGCAATCCGGCTTGCTGCAGTCCGCGTACAGCGCGAGCGAGTGCCCGCGCAGATCGAATCCGCGCCTGCGCGCGACTTCCGTCTGGCGCTTCTCGATTTCGGAGTCGTAGAACTCCTCGACCCGGCCGCACTGCAGGCAGACCAGGTGGTCGTGGTGGCCGCCCTGGTTCAGCTCGAACACCGCCTTGCCGGTTTCGAAGTGCTGGCGCGACAGCAACCCCGCCTGCTCGAACTGCGTCAGCACGCGGTAGACGGTCGCCAGCCCGACGTCGATCCCCTCGGCAATCAGCTTGCGATAGACGTCTTCCGCCGAAAGGTGGCGCACGTCCTTGCTGGTCTCGAACAACTCCAGGATCTTGCGCCGCGGAAGCGTCGCCTTGAGACCGATTTCCTTCAGACTCTGCGCGGAGTTCATCGTCGGGCGGGTCCCGCGATATCGATCGTCGTTTATGATATAGCCTTTCCCGTCCCTTGGATATTGAGCTTCCCTCCGTGCGGCTCCCTTCTCGCGTGCTTCTTGTCGCCGCGGCGCTCTCGCTCGCGGGCTGCAGCAGCTTCACCGGCTGGCTCGACGCCTACACGATCGACATTCAGCAGGGCAACTACGTGTCCCAGGAGATGGTGTCGCAGCTCAAGCTCGGCATGTCGAAGGAACAGGTGCGCTTCGTGCTCGGCACTCCGTTGCTGACCGACATCTTCCACGCCGACCGCTGGGACTACGTCTATTACCACAAGCCCCCCGGCGGCAAGACACAGAGGCAGGCGATGGCGGTGTTCTTCCGGGACGGCAAGCTGGTGCAGGTCATGCGCGACATCGACACGACCCACGCCGACGCGAAGCCCGCGCAGGAGGGAAAGTGAAGCTGGCGATCGCAGGCAGCACCGGGCGCATGGGGCGCAGCCTGATCGAGGCGATTCTGGGCGACCCGGAGCTCGAGCTGGCCGCGGCGCTGGAGCGGGCCGGGCACCCGGCCCTGGGGCGCGAGTTGGGCGAGCTCGTCGGCCTGCCCTGCAAGCTCGCGCTAAGCGCGGACGTGGAGGCGGCGCTCGCCGCCGCGGACGTGCTGATCGACTTCACCCGTCCGGAGGGCACGCTCGCTCATCTGGACGCCTGCACGCGCTCAGGCAAGGCGATGGTGATCGGCACCACGGGCTTCGCGCAGGCGCAGAAGGCGCACATCGCCGAGGCGGCAAAGCGGGTCGCGCTGGTGATGGCGCCCAACATGGCGGTCGGCGTGAACGTCACCTTCAAGCTCGCCGAAACGGCGGCCCGGATCCTGGGCGATGGCTACGACGTCGAAATCGTCGAGGCGCACCATCGGCACAAGGTCGACGCGCCCTCCGGCACCGCGCTCAAGCTTGGCGAAGTCGTGGCGCGGGCGCTCGGGCGCGACCTGTCCGACTGCGCAGTCTACGGACGCCAGGGCGACACCGGCGAGCGCGATCCCAAGGCGATCGGCTTTCACTCGATACGCGGCGGCGACATCGTCGGCGAACACACGGTGATCTTCGCCGGTGCCGGCGAGCGGGTGGAGGTCACCGTGCGTTCTTCGAGCCGCATGACCTACGCGCTCGGCGCGCTGCGGGCAGCCAAGTTCCTGCGCGGCAGGAAGCCCGGCCTGTACGACATGTTCGATGTGCTGGGACTGAAATAGCGGCACGTTGCCGGGCAGGGCCCGGAGCCGGTATAATTCGCTGCTCAAACGAGCGGGAGGGGCGCCAGCCTCTTCCGCTTTTTCGCATCTACGCCTGGAGTTCAAGTTTTGGCCGCTCTCGAACCTGCCGCACTCGTCCTCGCCGACGGGACGGTGTTCCGGGGCCGCGCGGTCGGCGCAAGGGGCCTTGCGGTCGGGGAAGTGGTGTTCAACACCGCGATGACCGGCTATCAGGAAATCCTCACCGACCCGTCGTATTGCCGCCAGATCGTCACGCTGACCTATCCCCACGTCGGCAACACGGGAACCAATCCCGAGGACGACGAGTCGGCGCGGGTTTTCGCGGCAGGGCTGGTCGTACGGGACGTCCCTGCCATGCACTCCAACTGGCGATCGCACGGGGGCCTAGAGCAATTCCTCGAGGCCAACGGGGTGGTAGCGATCGCGGACATCGATACGCGCCGGCTGACCCGGATCCTGCGGGAGAAGGGCGCGCAGAACGGATGCGTCGCGGCCGGCGACATCGACCTGGATCGCGCGCTGGCGGCGGCGCGCGGCTTTGCGGGGCTCGCCGGCATGGATCTCGCCAAGGTGGTGAGCACCGCCGCGCCTTACGAGTGGACCGAAGGCGCATGGCAGCTCGGCAAGGGGCACCGTGCCGGGGGCGACGCGCGCTCCCATGTCGTTGCCTTCGACTACGGCATCAAGCGCAACATACTTCGGCTGCTGGCCGAGCGCGGCGCAAGGGTGACCGTCCTGCCGGCCCAAGCCAGCGCGCGCGACGCGCTCGCGCTCAGGCCGGACGGGATCTTTCTTTCGAACGGGCCGGGAGACCCTGAACCCTGCGACTACGCGATCCGGGCGATTCGCGAGCTCCTCGAGCACAAGGAACTTCCGCTTTTCGGGATCTGCCTCGGGCACCAGTTGATGGGCCTCGCTGCGGGAGCGCGCACGGTGAAGATGAAGTTCGGCCATCACGGCGCGAACCACCCGGTGAAGGACCTCGACACCGGGCAGGTCGTGATCACGAGCCAGAATCACGGCTTCGCGGTCGATTCGAGCACGCTGCCGACGGGGGTCAGGCCGACCCACGTTTCGCTGTTCGACGGCTCGTTGCAGGGGCTGGCGTTCACCGACCGGCCGGCGTTCTGCTTCCAGGGCCACCCCGAGGCGAGCCCCGGCCCGCACGACATCGGCTACCTTTTCGACCGCTTCGCCAAGCTGATGAGCGATGCCCAAAAGAGCTGACATCAAGAGCGTGCTGATCATCGGCGCGGGCCCGATCGTGATCGGGCAGGCGTGCGAGTTCGACTACTCCGGCGCGCAGGCCTGCAAGGCGCTGCGCGAAGAGGGCTACCGCGTGGTGCTGGTGAACTCGAACCCGGCGACGATCATGACCGACCCGGGAACGGCGGACGCGACCTACATAGAGCCGATCACGTGGCGCGTGGTGGCAAGCATCATCGAGAAGGAGCGGCCCGACGCCCTGCTGCCGACCATGGGCGGGCAGACCGCGCTCAACTGCGCGCTGGATCTCGCGCGCGAAGGGGTGCTGGAGAAGTTCGGCGTCGAGCTGATCGGCGCCTCGCGCGAGGCGATCGACAAGGCCGAGGACCGGGAGAAGTTCAAGCGTGCGATGCAGAAGATCGGCCTTTCCTGCCCGCGCTCGTCGCTCGCGCACTCGATGGAGGAGGCGCTGCAGGTGCAGGCCGGGATCGGCTTCCCGGTCGTGATCAGACCCTCGTTCACGCTCGGCGGCAGTGGCGGCGGCATCGCCTACAACCGCGAGGAGTTCGTCACCATCTGCGAGCGCGGGCTCGAGGCGTCGCCGACGCGCGAGCTGCTGATCGAGGAATCGGTGCTCGGCTGGAAAGAGTTCGAGATGGAGGTCGTGCGCGACCGCGCCGACAACTGCATCATCATCTGCTCGATCGAGAACCTCGACCCGATGGGCGTGCATACTGGCGACTCGATCACCGTCGCGCCGGCGCAGACGCTGACCGACAAGGAATACCAGATCATGCGCGACGCCTCGATCGCGGTGCTGCGCGAGATCGGCGTCGATACCGGCGGCTCGAACGTGCAGTTCGCGATCAGCCCCGAGGACGGGCGGATGCTGGTGATCGAGATGAACCCGCGCGTGTCGCGTTCCTCGGCGCTGGCGTCGAAGGCGACCGGCTTCCCGATCGCGAAGGTCGCCGCCAAGCTCGCGGTCGGCTACACGCTCGACGAGCTCAAGAACGAGATCACCGGCGGGGCGACGCCCGCCTCGTTCGAGCCGACGATCGACTATGTGGTCACCAAGGTGCCGCGCTTCGCGTTCGAGAAGTTTCCCCAGGCGAACGACCGCCTCACGACACAGATGAAGTCGGTCGGCGAAGTGATGGCGATCGGACGCACGTTCCAGGAGTCGTTCCAGAAGGCGCTGCGCGGGCTCGAGGTCGGAGTTGACGGGCTGAACCAGCGCACCACCGACCGCGAAACGATCGAAAAGGAGCTGGGCGAGCCCGGCCCGGAGCGCATCTGGTACGTCGGCGACGCTTTCGAGAACGGTTTCACGCTCGAGGAGGTCTACCGGCTGACGCGGATCGATCCCTGGTTCCTGGCGCAGATCAAGCAGATCGTCGACCTCGAGATGGAGCTCGACGACAGGCTGCTGACCGAGATCGACGCCGGCACGCTCAGGCTGCTCAAGCGCAAGGGGTTTTCCGACCGGCGCCTGGCCTATCTGTTCAATACCACCGAGAAGGAAGTGCGCGCCAAGCGGCACACGCTCGGCATCCGTCCGGTGTACAAGCGCGTCGACACCTGCGCCGCGGAATTTGCGACCAGCACCGCGTACATGTACTCCACCTACGAAGAGGAGTGCGAGGCGGCGCCGAGCGCGCAGCGCAAGGTGATGGTGCTCGGCGGCGGGCCGAACCGGATCGGACAGGGCATCGAGTTCGACTATTGCTGCGTGCACGCGGCGCTCGCGCTGCGCGAGGACGGTTTCGAGACCATCATGGTCAATTGCAACCCGGAGACCGTTTCGACCGACTACGACACCTCGGATCGGCTTTACTTCGAGCCGCTCACGCTCGAGGACGTGCTCGAGATCGTGGCCAAGGAAAAGCCCTTCGGGGTGATCGTGCAGTACGGCGGCCAGACGCCGCTCAAGCTTGCGCGCGAACTCGCCGCTGCGGGCGTGCCGATTATCGGCACCAGCGCCGACATGATCGATGCGGCCGAGGACCGCGAGCGGTTCCAGAAGCTGATCGACAGGCTGAAGCTGCGCCAGCCGCCGAACCGCACTGCGCGCTCGGCGGAGGAGGCGATGAAGCTCGCCGACGAGATCGGCTACCCGGTGGTGGTGCGCCCGAGCTACGTGCTGGGCGGGCGGGCGATGGAGATCGTGCACCAGCAGGTGGATCTGCAGCGGTATATGGAAAACGCGGTGCGCGTATCCAACGATTCTCCGGTGCTGCTCGACCGCTACCTGTCCGACGCGATCGAAGTCGACGTCGATTGTGTGGCCGACGGCAAGGACGTCTTCGTCGGCGGCGTGATGGAGCACGTCGAGCAGGCGGGGGTGCACTCGGGCGATTCGGCCTGCTGCCTGCCGCCTCATTCGCTGTCGCCGGAAATCGAGCGCGAGCTGCGCCGGCAGACGGAGATGCTGGCGCGGGCGCTCGACGTTTGCGGGCTCATGAACGTGCAGTTCGCGATCCAGCGCGACGTGGTCTACGTGCTGGAGGTGAATCCGCGCGCCTCGCGCACCGTGCCCTACGTATCGAAGGCGACCGGGCTGCCGTTGGCCAAGATCGCCGCGCGCTGCATGGCCGGCAAGTCGCTCGCCGCGCAGGGGATCGGCGGCACGGTGCGACCGCCCTATTTCTCGGTCAAGGAGGCGGTGTTTCCGTTCTCCAAGTTCCCCGGCGTCGACACCATCCTCGGACCGGAAATGAAGTCCACCGGCGAAGTGATGGGCGTCGGGCGCAGCTTCGGCGAGGCGTTCGTGAAGTCGCAGCTCGCCGCGGGCGTGAAGCTGCCCGCCGGAGGGCGCGCGTTCATCAGCGTGCGCGACGGCGACAAGGCCGCTGCGGCGCAGGTCGCGCGCGACCTCGCGGCGCTGGGTTTCACCATCCTCGCCACCCGGGGCACTGCGGGCGCGATCGCGGCCCAGGGCGTGGCGGTAAGCGCGGTGAACAAGGTTGCCGAAGGGCGGCCGCACATCGTCGACATGATCAAGAACGGCGAGGTGAGCTTCATCGTCAATACGGTCGAGGACACGCGCACCGCGATCTCGGACTCGCGCTCGATCCGCATCACGGCGCTGGCGCAGCGCGTCACCTACTACACCACCATCGCGGGCGCCAAGGCCGCGTGCGCGGGCATGCGGCACATGGCCCAGCTCGAGCCGTACTGCCTGCAGGACCTGCACGCCCAGCTGACGGCGACCGCCAAGGTCGCGTAACATCGGGCCATGGCCAAGACACCGATCACCAAGCGCGGCGCCGAGCTGCTGCGCGCCGAACTGCAGCGCCTGAAGACCGTCGAACGGCCGAACGTGATCAGCTCGATCGCGGAAGCGCGCGCGCATGGCGACCTTTCGGAGAACGCGGAATACGACGCCGCGCGCGAGCGCCAGTCCTTCGTCGAAGGCCGCATCGCCGAGATCGAGGTCAAGCTCGCCAACGCCCAGATCATCGATCCCAAGCTGCTCGACGCCGAGGGGCGCTGCGTGTTCGGCGCGACCATCGACCTGAAAGAGGTGGGGGGCGAGGCGGTGACGTACCAAATCGTGGGCGAGGACGAGGCCGAGATCAAGGAAGGCCGCATTTCGATCAGCTCCCCGATCGCGCGCGCCCTGATCGGCAAGGACGCGGGCGACGTGGTCGAAGTGCGCACCCCGGGCGGCGTCAAGCGCTACGAGATCGTCGACGTCCGCTACATCTAGAGCCGGACGGCGGATTCGGGGGCGGTGGTCAAATCCAGCAAAGCCTGGCTCCAGCGCCATGTCACCGACGCCTACGTGCGCCAGGCCAGGGCGGCGGGCTACCGCTCGCGCGCGGCCTACAAGCTGCTTGAAATCGATCAGAAGGACAGGCTCCTCAAGCCCGACATGAGGGTGCTCGACCTGGGCGCCGCGCCCGGCGGCTGGTCGCAGGTGGCGGGGCGCAAGGCGGGGCCGCGCGGGCGCGTGGTGGCGATTGATCTGCTCGAAATCGCCCCCATGTCGCAAGTTAAGGTGCTGAGAGGCGACCTGCGCGAGCCGCAGGCGCGCGCGGCGGTGCGCAAGGCCCTGGGCGGGCCGGCGGACTTGGTCTTGTCCGACCTGTCGCCCAACCTGTCGGGAATTCCCGGCGTGGACCAGGCGCGCGCGGCCGAATTGGCGCAACTGGCGCTTGAATTTGCCGGCGAAGTGCTGAAACCATCCGGCGCGCTGCTGGTCAAGGTATTTCAGGGCGAGGCCTTCGACGAGGTGCTCGCCGAGGCGAGGCGGGCGTTTCAAACGGTGGTGGTGCGCAAGCCCGGCGCGTCGCGCGGTGAGTCGCGCGAGACCTATTTGTTGGCGCGCGGCCCGAAGCCGCGCTGAGACGGGGGGATGTCCCCTTTTTGCAATGCGGAATAGGCGCTAGAATGAACCATCGACGGGCGCCGCGGCGCGAAGGAGTAAGTCTTTGAACAACATGCTTAAGAACCTGGTCATCTGGCTCGTCATCGGGCTGGTGTTGATGACCGTGTTCAATCAGTTCAATACCCGCCATGTGGCCCAGTCGCCGATGGAGTATTCGCAGTTCCTGGACGAGGTGAAATCGGGCCAGATTGCCAAGGTAACGATCGAGGGGCGGCAGCTCAAGGCGACCACGACCGACGGCAAGCGCGTCGTCAGCTACTCGCCGGGCGACATCTGGCTGGTGTCCGACCTGCTCAAGTACGGCGTCAAGATCGAGGCCAAGCCGGAAGAGGAGCCATCGCTCCTGATGAACATCTTCGTCTCCTGGTTCCCGATGCTGCTGCTGATCGGCGTGTGGATCTTCTTCATGCGCCAGATGCAGGGTGGCGGGCGTGGCGGAGCGTTTTCGTTTGGCAAGTCGCGTGCGCGCATGCTCGACGAGTCGACCAACACGGTTACGTTCGCCGACGTTGCCGGCTGCGAAGAAGCCAAGGAGGACGTCTCCGAGCTGGTCGATTTCCTGCGCGATCCGACCAAGTTCCAGAAGCTGGGCGGGCGCATCCCGCGCGGCGTGCTGATGGTCGGTTCGCCCGGGACCGGCAAGACGCTGCTCGCACGCGCGATCGCGGGCGAGGCCAAGGTGCCTTTCTTCTCCATTTCCGGCTCCGACTTCGTCGAGATGTTCGTCGGCGTCGGCGCGGCTCGCGTGCGCGACATGTTCGAGCAGGCGAAGAAGCACGCGCCCTGCATCGTGTTCATCGACGAGATCGACGCGGTCGGGCGCCAGCGCGGCGCCGGCCTCGGCGGCGGCAATGACGAGCGCGAGCAGACGCTGAACCAGCTGCTGGTTGAAATGGACGGCTTCGAGGCCACCGTGGGCGTGATCGTGATCGCCGCGACCAACCGGCCCGACGTGCTCGACCCGGCGTTGCTGCGGCCCGGGCGCTTCGACCGCCAGGTGGTGGTGCCGTTGCCCGATATCCGGGGCCGGGAAGAGATCCTCAAGGTTCACATGCGCAAAGTTCCGCTCGCGCCCGACGTCAAGGCCGAGATCATCGCGCGCGGCACGCCCGGCTTCTCGGGCGCCGACCTCGCCAACCTGGTGAACGAGGCGGCGCTGTTCGCCGCACGCCAGAACAAGCGGCTGGTGGACATGGACGACTTCGAGCGCGCCAAGGACAAGATCATCATGGGCGCCGAGCGGCGTTCGATGGTCATGCACGAAGACGAGCGCCGTAACACGGCTTATCACGAGTCGGGCCATACTGTGGTGGCGAAGCTGCTGCCCAAGACCGACCCGGTGCACAAGGTGACGATCATCCCGCGCGGGCGCGCGCTCGGCGTGACGATGCAGTTGCCGGAGCAGGATCGCTACAGCCAGGACCGCGATCGGCTGCTGAGCATCATCGCGGTTCTGTTCGGCGGGCGTATCGCCGAGGAGCTGTTCATGAGCCAGATGACGACCGGCGCGGCGAACGACTTCGAGCGCGCCACGGAGCTTGCACGGCGCATGGTGACCCAATGGGGCATGTCGGACGAGCTCGGGCCGATGGTGTACGGCGAAAACGAGGGCGAAGTGTTCCTCGGGCGCTCGATCACGACACACAAGAACGTGTCGGAAGCGACGCTGCAGAAGGTCGACGGCGAGATCCGCCGCATCATCGACACCCAGTACAAGCTCGCGCGCAAGCTGCTGGAAGACAACCGCGACAAAGTCGAAACCATGGCGCGCTCGCTGCTCGAGTGGGAGACGCTCGACGCCGACCAGATCAACGACATCATGGCCGGCAAGCCGCCGCGCCCGCCCAAGGTCAACCCGCCGGCCACGGGGTCGCCCACCAGCGCGGCTAACGACGGCGGCGCGCAGGGCGCCGCGGCGCCCGCGCCGAGCGCCTGACCCGGGGCGCCATGCTCCGCTGCGGCAGGTTCTCGCTGCCGCTCGAGCGCCCGATCCTGATGGGGGTGCTGAACGTCACCCCCGATTCCTTTTCAGACGGCGGTCGCTTTCTGCAGCGCGACGCGGCCGTCGCGCAGGCGCAACGCATGCTCGATGAGGGCGCCGCGATTCTCGACATTGGCGGCGAGTCGTCGCGCCCGGGCGCCGATCCGGTCGGAGAGGATGCGGAGCTCGCGCGCATCCTGCCGGTGCTCGAGGCCCTGTCGGGCATCGACGCCCCCCTCTCGGTCGACACGCGCCGTGCGCGCGTGATGCGCGAGGCGCTGGCGGCCGGCGCCTCGATGATCAACGACATCGATGCCCTGTCCGCGCCCGGCGCGCTGGAAGCGGCGGCGCAAAGCGATTGCGCGGTATGCCTGATGCACAAGAAAGGCGAACCGGCGAGCATGCAGCGCGAGCCGCACTATGACGACGTGGTGCGCGAGGTGAAGGACTACCTGGCCGGCCGCATCGAGGCGGCCGAGCGCGCCGGGATCGGGCGGGCGCGCGTCGTGGCCGACGTCGGCTTCGGCTTCGGCAAGACGCTGCACCACAACCTCGAATTGCAGCGCCGCCTGGGAGAGTTCGGCGCGCTAGGAGTTCCGCTGCTGGCAGGCTGGTCGCGCAAGTCGGGCCTCGGGCAGATTACCGGCCGCGCGCTGGGAGAGCGCCTGGCGGCGAGCGTCGCGGCCGCATTGCTCGCCGCGCAGGCTGGGGCGAGAATACTGCGGGTTCACGACGTGGCACCTACCCGTGACGCGCTCGCGGTGTGGGAGGCTTTCCGGACTGGAGCGACATGAGCAGAAAGCATTTCGGCACCGACGGCGTACGCGGAACGGTGGGGCACGCGCCGATGACGGCGGATTTCGTGCTGCGCCTGGGCTACGCCGCGGGCAAGGTGCTCGCAGGCAGCGGCGGCGCGCGCGGCGAGCGCCCCGCAGTGCTGATCGGCAAGGACACACGCATCTCGGGCTACATGATCGAGGCCGCGCTCGAAGCGGGTTTCTCCGCCGCGGGGGTCGACGTGCTGCTGTGCGGGCCGCTGCCCACCCCGGGGGTGGCCTACCTCACGCGTGCGCTGCGTCTCTCGGCCGGTGTGGTGATCAGCGCCTCGCACAATCCGTATCCGGACAACGGCATCAAGTTCTTCTCGGGCGACGGCTTCAAGCTTCCCGACGCGGTCGAGGCGCAGATCGAACAGGGGCTCGAGTCGCCCATGGGATGCAACGAATCCGCGCAGCTGGGGCGCGCGCGGCGCGTCGATGATGCCGCGGGCCGCTATATCGAGTTTTGCAAATCGACGTTTCCGAACGAGCTTGACCTAAAAGGTTTGAAGCTGGTGGTCGATTGCGCCCACGGTGCGGCCTACGACGTCGCGCCGCATGTATTCCACGAACTCGGCGCCGAGGTGGTGCCGATCGGGGTTGCGCCGGACGGGTTCAACATCAACGATGACTTCGGCGCGACCGCCCCGCGCCAGCTGGCCGCCGCGGTCGAGCATAACCGGGCGCAGTTCGGCATCGCGCTCGACGGCGACGGCGACCGGCTGGTGATGGTCGACGCAGAGGGGCGCCTGTACGACGGCGACCAGCTGCTGTACGCGATCATCCGGCACCGCGCCGCGCGCGAGAAGGTGGCCGGAGTTGCGGGCACGCTGATGACCAACCTCGCGTTCGAGCAGGCCCTTGCGCGCCTGGACATTCCCTTCGCGCGCGCGAAGGTGGGCGACCGCTACGTGCTCGAGCTGATGCGCGAGCGCAACTGGCTGTACGGCGGCGAGAACTCGGGCCACATCATCTGCCTGGCGAAGCACACCACGGGGGACGGCATCGTCTCGGCGCTGCAGGTGCTGGGCGCGATGTGCGACCAGGGCCGCACGCTCGCCGAACTGACCGCGGACCTGGTCATGTATCCCCAGGTGCTGCTGAACGTCGGCGTGCCGGCCGGCTTCGACTGGCACGCGCACGCCCCGATCAACGAGGCGCTTGCGGCGGGCGAGCGCGCGCTGGACGGGCGCGGCCGGGTGCTGCTGCGGCCCTCCGGCACCGAGCCGGTACTGCGCGTGATGGTCGAAGGCGAGCCGCGGCCGGCGATCGAGGCCGCCGCGCAGTCGATCGCCCAGGCGGTGCGCCGCTGCGCCGGCGGCTGATTCGCCGCTGTCACGATCCGGTAACAAATCCTTCATATCCTTGCGGTCGTGAAATTCCAACCGCGAGGATTGTTTGACATGCACAAGAAGACGATGACGAAGGTGCTCGGATTTGCCGCTGCGGCGCTGGTTTCCACCGCAGCGATGGCGACCGACATCACCGGCGCCGGCGCGACTTTCCCCTACCCGATCTACGCCAAGTGGGCCGACGCCTACAAGAAGGCGACCGGCGTGGGCATGAACTACCAGTCGATCGGCTCCGGCGGCGGCATCAAGCAGATCAGCGCCAAGACGGTCGATTTCGGCGCCTCGGACATGCCGCTCACGCCGGAAGTGCTCGCCAAGAGCGGTCTGATGCAGTTTCCGACCGTGATCGGGGGCGCGATCCCGACGGTCAACCTGAAGGGCATCAAGCCGGGCGAGCTCAAGCTCTCGGGCTCGGTGCTGGGCGACATCTACCTCGGCAAAATCGCCAAGTGGAACGATCCGGCAATTGCCGCGCTCAACCCGGGCGTGAAGCTTCCCAGCCAGGCCATTTCGGTGGTGCACCGCTCCGACGGCTCGGGCACGAGCTTCATCTGGTCGAACTACCTGTCCAAGGTCAGCCCCGAGTGGAAAGAGAAGGTTGGCGTGGGCACCTCGCTCAATTGGCCGACCGGCGTGGGCGGCAAGGGCAACGAAGGCGTGGCCTCTTACGTGCAGCGCATCAATGGCTCGATCGGCTACGTCGAGTACGCCTACGTGCTGCAGAATCACATGGCTTACGTCGAGATGAAGAACCGCGAGGGCAACTTCGTCGCGCCGAGCGCCAAGTCGTTCATGGCGGCCGCCGCGGGTGCGGACTGGGCCGCCGCTCCGGGGATGTACCTGATCCTCACGGACGCTCCGGGCGCGCAGGCCTGGCCGATCGCCGGTGCGACCTTCATCCTGATGCACAAGGTTCAGGAAAAGCCGGAAAACGCGAAGGCCGTGCTCAAGTTCTTCAAGTGGGCCTACGCCAACGGCGACAAGATGGCCGAGTCGCTCGACTACGTGCCGATGCCGAACAACGTCGTTTCGCTGATCGAATCTTCCTGGAAGAACATCAAGGACGCGTCGGGGAACTCGCTATATTGAAAGACCATTTCCGTTGCCGGGGCGGATTCATCTAGAATCCCCGGAAAACCACTCCGATGAGCGCCGACCCGTGCCGTTCCAGGGCGCCGAGAACCGAGACTCGACAGTCGAAGCGCTGCAGGCCCCACTTCCGCCGCGGGCGCGCTCCGCGCTCTGGCTGGACCCGGCGTTCGAGTGGCTGACCAAGGCCTTCGCTTTCCTCGTCTTCAGCATCCTGGTCGCGATCCTGGTGTCGCTCGTGGTCGGCAGCGAGCTGACGCTGCGCAAGTACGGCCTGAGCTTTCTCTGGCGCGAAGACTGGGACCCGGTGCGGGAGGAATTCGGCGCGCTGGTTCCGATCTACGGCACCGTGATGACCTCGTTCATCGCCATGGCGATCGCGGTGCCGGTGAGCTTCGGCATCGCGCTCTTCCTCACCGAGCTTTCGCCGGGCTGGCTCAAGCGTCCGCTGGGCACCGCGATCGAGCTGCTGGCGGCGATCCCGTCGATCATTTACGGCATGTGGGGCCTGTTCGTGCTCGCGCCGCTGCTGCAGAGTTACGTTCAGCCGCTGCTGGTCAAGCTGTTCGGCAACATCCCGCTGATCGGACAACTGTTTTCCGGGCCGCCGCTCGGTATCGGCATGATGACCGCCGGCCTGATCCTGTCGATCATGGTCATTCCCTTCATTGCGGCGGTGATGCGCGACGTGTTCGAGCTGGTTCCGCCGATGCTCAAGGAATCGGCCTACGGGCTCGGCGCGACGACCTGGGAGGTCGTGTTCCGCGTCGTGCTGCCGTACACCAAGGTAGGCGTGGTGGGCGGGGTCATGCTCGGGCTGGGGCGCGCCCTCGGCGAGACGATGGCGGTCACGTTCGTGATCGGCAACGCGCACCGCCTGTCCGCGTCTCTCCTGGCGCCCGGCAACAGTATCGCGTCGGCGCTGGCCAACGAGTTCACCGAGGCGGTGGGAGACACCTACCTGTCGGCCCTGTTCGAGCTCGGTCTGATCCTGTTCGTGATCACCACCGTGGTACTGGCCTTGTCGAAGTTCATGCTGATGCGCCTGTCGCGCCAGGAAGGCGCGCGAACCTAGGCCGAGCCCGATGAGCTACATCACCGCATCGAATCCGCTGTACACCGCGCGCAAGCGCAAGAACGTGATCATGTTGTCGGTCTCCGCCGCGGCGCTGAGCTTCGGCCTGTTCTGGCTCGCCTGGATCCTGGCGACGCTGCTGTTCGAGGGCGGCAGCGCGCTGCTGCACGCCACGCTGTACTACAAGATGACCCCGCCGCCGGGTTCCGACGGCGGGCTGGCGAACGCGATCGCGGGCAGCCTGGCGATGGTCGTGACCGGGACCCTGATCGGCACGCCGGTGGGCGTGATGGCAGGCACCTATCTGGCCGAGTACGGCAGGAAGAGCTGGCTCGCCTCGGCGACGCGGTTCCTGAACGACGTGCTGCTGTCGGCGCCCTCGATCGTGATCGGACTTTTCGTCTACTCGGTCTACGTCGCGCAGGTGAAGCACTTTTCGGGCTGGGCGGGCGCCTTTGCGCTCGGTCTGCTGGTGATTCCGGTGGTGGTGCGCACCACCGACGACATGCTCAAGCTGGTGCCGGGCAGTCTGCGCGAGGCGACCGCGGCGCTCGGCTGCCCGCAGTGGAAGATGATCCTGTTCGTCACCTACCGCGCGGCGCGCACGGGAATCCTGACCGGAATCCTGCTCGCAGTGGCGCGCGTGAGCGGCGAGACCGCGCCGTTGCTGTTTACCGCGCTCAACAACCAGTTCTGGTCGCTGAACATGAACGCCCCGGTCTCGAACCTGCCGGTGGTCATCTTCCAGTTCGCGATGAGCCCCTACCAGGACTGGCAGCGCCTCGCCTGGGGCGGTGCCACCCTTATCACGCTCGCGGTCCTGTTGCTCAACATCCTGGCGCGCGTGCTGTTCAAGAGAACGACCTGACGCAAGGCTAGCCATGGAATCCTCTGTCACCGCCCGCCCCCAGCCGCCCCGAATCGAGGTCGCCGCGCGATCAGAGCAGGCCGGCGAGGCCAAGCCGAAGCTCATCGTGCGCAACCTCGACTTCTACTACGGCAGCTACCATGCGCTGAAGTCGGTCACGCTCGACATTCCCGAGCGCCGCGTAACCGCGTTCATCGGGCCGTCCGGTTGCGGCAAGTCGACGCTGTTGCGCGTGTTCAACCGCATGTACTCGCTCTATCCGGAACAGCGCGCCGAGGGCGAACTCATCATGGACGGCGAGAACCTGCTGACGGTCAAGCGCGACATATCGCTGATCCGAGCCAAGATCGGCATGGTGTTCCAGAAGCCGACGCCCTTTCCGATGTCGATCTACGACAACATCGCCTTCGGCGTGCGGCTGTTCGAGAACCTGAAGAAGCGCGACATGGACGAGCGCATCGAGTGGGCGCTGCGCAAGGCCGCGCTGTGGGAGGAGGTCAAGGACATCCTCGGCCAGAGCGGCCACAGCCTTTCGGGCGGGCAGCAGCAGCGGCTGTGCATTGCGCGCGGGATCGCGGTCAAGCCCGAGATCCTGCTGCTCGACGAGCCGACCTCGGCGCTCGACCCGATCTCCACCGCGAAGATCGAGGAGCTGGTGGACGAGCTCAAGCGCGAGTTCACCATCGCCATCGTGACCCACAACATGCAGCAGGCGGCGCGCGTGTCGGACTACACCGCCTACATGTATCTCGGCGAACTGGTCGAGTTCGACGTGACCGACACGATCTTCATCAAGCCGAAGCAGAAGGCGACCGAGGACTACATCACCGGTCGCTTCGGTTGAGAATGCCTATGCGGTGTGCGCGCGCAGCCGCGCCACGTCGGTAATCGTGATGTAGCGACCGTCTACCCGGATCAGATTGGTCGACACTAGATCGTGCAGAATGCGGGAGAAGTGTTCCTGCGTCAGATTCAGTCGCGACGCGATCACCCCTTTGCTCGCTGGCAGCGTGACGCCGACGTGCGGGCGCCGCTCATCGGCGTCGAGGCGGCTCAGCAGATAAGCGACTACGCGCTCGGTTCCGGAGTGCAGGGTCAGACTTTCCAGGTCGCTGATGAAGCGGTCCAGCCGGTGGCTCAACCCGGCGATGATCCGCTGCGCGAATCCCGGGTGGTTCTGGACTGCGGCGAACACTCGCTCCCTGGGAATATGAAGCAGGCCGCTGTCCGACAGGGTCTCGGCCGAGGTCTTATGCGGCCGGTCGAGGAACACGGCCGTTTCGCCTAGGGTCTGGCCGGGTCCGGCCAGCTCGACCACCTTCTCGGCGCCGTTGGCGGTGCCGAGCACCACCTTGACGTGGCCGGAAAGCACTACGTGGATCCCGCTGCAGCGTTCACCGCGGCGGTAAAGGACCGTTCCCCGGGGCACCCTCAGCTGCCCGAGCTCCGACTTGATGGAGTCGAACTCGTCTCCGGCCAAGCCATTGAATATAGGCAGGTTGGAGACGAAATCCTCCATTTCTGTTGGGATCCTGTGAAGCAGTTGAGCCATCGGGTCCTCGGTTCGCGAATCTGTTTCGTTTGCGCTGCAACAATGATGTCCATCACCGTGCCGGCAGTCGTGACTTAGATCAACCGAATGGTCCGCAACGGACCGTCCAAAAGCCTGTTTTGATCCATATCAAAGCGATGTGCTTACGCGCTCTTTACATTCCTTCACAGGCTCATGACAGAACGACAACACGAAATCGGCAAGGCATTGGGAGATGAGCGTGAAGAACCGGAAGTCCCATCGCGCGGCCGCGGGGCAAGTGCCCCGGCGGCGGCACTTGCTTGCCTGTCGGTGAAGGTGGATTGACGCGGGACCTAGCGAATCAAGAAAGGGAGAACCACGATGAAAGACCTCAGATACCTTCTCGCCGCTGCACTGCAAGGGCTGGTGCTGGTGTTCGGCATGAGCGCAGGGGCGCATGCCGCGGACGCTGGCAAGGACTTGGTCTTGAGAGGCGACGCGGTGTGCACGACTTGCCACACCGCGGAGATGACGCCGCATGTGCTCGAGATCGGGAAAACGACGATGGGCACCACGGCCGACCCGCGCACGCCGAGCTGCATCAGCTGCCATGGCGAAAGCCTGAAGCACCGCGACGGTGATGGCCTGCCCGACCGCACCTTCGACAAGAAGTCCACGACCCCGATCGCGGTGCGCAACAAGGCCTGCCTGACCTGCCACCAGGGCGGCGAGCGCATCCACTGGACGCGCAGCCCGCACCAGGAAAATCAGGTGGCCTGCACCTCGTGCCACTCGATCCACACCCAGCACGACAAGGTGCGCGACCGCAAGACCCAGACCGAGGTCTGCTTCACCTGCCACAAGACGCAGCGCGCGGAAATGCGGCGTGCATCGCGCCACCCGATCGCGGAAGGCAAGGTGGTCTGTTCCGACTGCCACAACCCGCACGGCACGTCGGGACCGAACCTGCTCCGGCGCGACAACGTGAACGACACCTGCTACACCTGCCACATGGAGAAGCGCGGGCCGTTCCTCCATTCGCACGAGCCGGTACAGGAAGACTGCACGATCTGCCACAACCCGCACGGTTCGAGCAACCCGACTCTGCTCAAGGTGCGGCTGCCGTTCCTGTGCCAGACCTGCCACGAGCCGAACCGGCATCCCGGCACGATGCCCGACCCGACCGCAATCAATTCAGGTCTATCGAACTTCAGTACGAATAAAGCCGTGATCATGGGCCGGGGCTGCGTCCAGTGCCACGCCGACGTCCACGGCAGCAACACGCCGAACAACGACGCTGCCGCGTTCCGTCACTGATCAGGCCGAGGGAGAACGAACATGAAAGCATCCAGAAAAGACCCGTTCATCTTGACGGCGGCAGCGGCCGCGCTGCTGCTCGCGTTTGGTCCCGCGCTGGCGCAGGACAACAGCGCCGCACAGCTGACCAAGCCCCAAAGCAGCATCAACGTCGGGGTGGGCTACGTGAGCAAGGACAATCAGCGCTTCGGCCAGTACAACGGTCTGACCGACAAAGGAGCCTACGGCATCGTCGACTTCAGCCTGAACAAGCGCGACGACGCGACCGGGACCTGGTTCAGGCTGATGGGACGCGACCTGGGCTACAAGGATCCGGAACTGCGCCTCGAGCAGAAACGCCAGGGCGACTGGGGCTACTACATCGACTACACGCGCATTCCGCGCTACGAGCCGTACACCATCAACACCGGCCTGCAGGGAGTGGGCAGCACGTCGCAGACGGTCGTGCCCATCACGCCGGGCGCCGGCACCGACTACCAGCTTGACACCAAGCGCGATCGCTGGACGATCGGGCTGGAGAAGGCATACCGCCAATGGAACGTGCAGGTCCGGTACCGCAACGAGGAGAAGGACGGCTCGCAGCAGTGGAGCCAGGGTCGGTTCGGCTTTTATCCGCGCTTCCTGGCCAAGCCGATCGACTACACGATGCAGCAGGTCGACGTCATGGGGGACTACAACACCGACCGCTTCCAGGTGCGCGTGGGCTACTACGGGAGTATGTTCGACAACAAGAACAAGCTGCTCACGGCGTCTCCTCCCAATGGAACCAACTACTTCGGGGAGATGAGCCTGCCGCCGGACAATCAGTCGCACCAGTTCTACGTCTCGGGGGGATACAACTTCACCGACACGATCCGCAGCGACTTCAAGGTCTCCTATGGCAGGGCGACTCAGAACGACAGCTGGGCCATCGCGCCGCCAGCGGGCGTCACGGCGACCAGCCTCGATGGCCGGGTCGACACCACGCTGGTGCAGGCGGGGGTTTCCGGCCGCGCGACGTCCAAGTTCACCTGGCGTGCGGACCTGCGTTACGAGAACCGCGACGACAAGACTCCGCAGGTGGTGAACGCCAGCCTGGAGAGCTACCAGCCGCGCTCGATCGAAAGGACGACCGGCAAGGTCATTGGGCACTACTCGCTGCCGAACGGGTTCCGCCTCACCGGCGACATCACCTACGACCAGAAGAAGCGCGAGGTGCCCGAGGCAACCGTCGTTGACTTCCGCGAGACGGTGAACGAGGCGACCTACCGGGTCGAGTTGCGCCGGGCCGTCTCGCAAACCGTCACCGGTGCGCTTTCTGTGGCCCACAGCAAGCGCGACGGGTCGGAGTGGCTGGACAACCGCCTCGATGATCCCACCTTCAATATCATCGCGCCGATTTACACGGCGGACCGCGACCGCAACACCGTCCGGCTGGTGGTGAACTGGATGCCGTCGGACCCGCTGTCGGTAAATTTCCGGGCGGACCAATCGCGCGACGACTACACCGGGCGCAACACCGAAACGAACGGGTACGACGTTGGGCCGCGCGAGGGTAAGGCCAGCAACTACTCGGTGGACGCTTCCTACGTGTTCAGCGAAAGCGTGACCGGAACGGCGTGGCTCTCGCACGGCGACACCCGGATGTCGGAGGCCACCTGTCAGGAGCGTTCCGCTACCCTTCCCGGCAACCCAGGCGGAACCTGCCAAACGGGCGGGACCAACTATGCGTGGGTCGGCGATGTGAAAAACCTTGCCGACAACTTCGGCCTGGGGCTGCGCGCCAAGGCGACCTCCAGGGTGGACGTCGGCGCCGACGTGACTTATGCCAAGGTGCGCGACGAGTACGGCCTGAGCGCGCTCGACGCCAACACCGCGGCGCAGCTCACCTCACAAGGCCCGCTCCCCGACATCACCACCAAGGTCACCACGGTGCGCTTGTACGGCAAGTACGCGCTCGACCGCAAGTCGGGCGTCCGGGTCGACTGGATCTACGATCAGTATCAGACCGACGACTGGACCTGGTCGCGCTGGATCTACTCGGACGGCACCACGGCGCTGCAGGACCCTAACCAGAAGGTCAACTACGTAGGCGTCTCGTACTACTACAAGTTCCAGTAACCTCTCCCAACGCAGGATTTCGGCCCGCTCCGGCGGGCCGTTTTGTTTTCGCCGGCAGGAGGCCCTCTGTTCTCCG
The DNA here is from genome assembly GCA_963811085.1 of uncultured beta proteobacterium. GTDB lineage: Bacteria > Pseudomonadota > Gammaproteobacteria > Burkholderiales > SG8-39 > DAHVFK01. Next base: position 352,042 of record CAWEPV010000011.1, read on the forward strand.
GGGGTCTTCGGATTGGCGAAAAAACAACATCACCTGACGCGCCGGTCAGATTTACCGGTGCCGTTTGATCTACATCAAAGCGCCCGCCTTACACCCAACTTACATTCCGCTCGTCGCGCGGCTGCAAAGAATCAATAACCCCAGCCGCGGAGAAAAGGGGCCAGGTTGGGTTCTGCAGCCAAAGCAGGTCCGGAATGCGGAAGTCGGTGGGAGGTTCGCTCGCCCCGTAGTCCCGCGGCGCAGCCGCCCGCAACGCCAGTGCCGCAGGCCACGCGCACATCCAGTCTCGGAATACGCATCGCTCGAGCGTCTGGCGACGTTTCGCGCGTGCGGAGCATTGGGGAAAGTCAATTCGCTAACAAGGTGGTTTCGATCAGGGAGATGGGACGATGATTGAGTTCCGACGGTATCTGCTCGGGTTGGCTGCGGCGGTCGCTGCGGCCGGATTCCTGGGCGCGAGCGCTCCTGCGGCCGGCCAGACCAAGTCGGCCGACGACCTCGTGCTGCGGGGCGACGCGGTTTGCACGAAGTGCCACACCGCGGAGCTCACCCCGCACGTGCTCGAGATCGCGAAGACGACGATGGGGACCGTCGCCGATCCGCGCACCCCGACCTGCACCAGTTGCCACGGCGAAAGCCTCAAGCACCGCAACGGTGACGGCAAGCCCGACGTCACGTTCGACAAGAAATCGACCACGCCGATCGAGGCGCGCAACGAGGCCTGCCTGAGTTGCCACCGCAACGACCCGTCGCGCTCGCACTGGGACGGCAGCACGCACCAGAGCCGCGGCCTCGCCTGCACTTCCTGCCACGAGGTGCACACCGCGCACGACAAGGTGCGCGACAAGCGCACCCAGCCGGAGGTGTGCTTCACCTGCCACAAGGAGCAGCGCGGCCAGATCGACCGGCCCTCGCACCACCCGATCCCCGAAGGGAAGATGGCCTGCTCGGACTGTCACAACCCGCACGGCTCGACCGGGCGCGCGCTGATGAAGCGCGACAGCGTGAACCAGGTTTGCTACACCTGCCACATGGAAAAGCGCGGCCCGTTCGTGCACAGCCACGAGCCAGTGGACGAGGACTGCACCAACTGCCACAACCCGCACGGCACGGTGACCGAGAACATGCTCAAGATGCGGCCGCCGTTCCTGTGCCATTCGTGCCACACGCCGCACTCGTCGAACAATATTCCGGCATTGCTCGGGCTGCAAGATTCGCCGAACTCGGCCACCACGACGGGGAAGAACGCGATCAACTACAACATGGCTCGGGGCTGCCTGAACTGCCACACGCAGGTTCACGGGTCCAACAACCCGAGCGTGGTTGATCCGACGCCACAGTTCATGCTGCGCTGAGACAGGGAGACCGATCATGAAAGCAAGCAAAAAATCCATCGGCCTGGGCCGCACGCTCATCGCCGCGGCCGTACTGGCCGCGTTTGGCACGGCCTACGCGCAGGACGACGTTGCGGCGCTGACCCAGCCGCAAAGCTCGTTTGGCGCCGGTGTCGCAGTCCTGAGCGGACACCAAGGCGACCGCTCGATCTTCGGCCAGTTCAACGGCATGCGCGAGCATGGCGGCTACCTGGACCTCGACATCGACCTCGTCAAACGCGACGACTCGACCGGGACGTGGACGATTCTCAAGGGGCGCGACCTCGGGCTGGACTCGCGCGAGCTAAGCTTCACCGTGAACAAGCAGGGTGATTGGAAATTCGGCGGCGACTACAGTGAGCTCGTTCATCGCGAGATCCGCACTGTCAATACCGGGGTGACCGGTATCGGTAGCACAGTCCTGACGGACACGCGGCTGGCGACGCCTGGCTCGGGCACCGACGAGCATCTCCAGCTGAAGCGCACCCGGCTCGGTCTAAGCGGGGACAAGTGGATCAACCCCGGGCTCCAGTTCCAAGTCAGCTTCAAGAACGAAGATAAAGAAGGGGCACGGTTCTGGGCTCGTGGCTACGAGTGCGCGAGCTACGTCTGCTCGAACACCCAGAGTGCCGCCAACCAGCGCTGGGCGCTGCTGTTCCTGCCTGAACCGGTCGATTCGAACACCAAGCAAGTCGAGGCCAGGCTCAATTACCACACCGACAAGCTGTTCGTGAGCGGCGGTTACTACGGATCGTTCTACACCAACTCCAACGGCAACGTGCGAATGAACGTGTCGGCGCCTCTGAATGGTTCGACAGGCCTGCCGGTCGCCTCTGTCAGTCCGTTGGCGGTCCTAAACCTGCCGATGGCACTGCCGCCGAACAACGAGGCGCACCAGTTCTACGTCGACGGCAACTACCGGTTCACGTCGAAAACGCGGGCGAACTTCAAGCTCGCCTACACCCGTGCGACGCAGAACGAGAGCTTCGCCGCCATGGGTCTGGCCGACGGTTCGCAGCCGCGCGCCGACTTCGGCGGGCAGCTCGACAGCACGCTTGCGCAGGTCGGCCTCATCACGCATCCGATGGCGAGGCTGACGGTCAACGCGAATCTGCGCTACGAGAAGAAGGACGACAAGACCCCGATCGCGGTCTACAACGTCGAGAACGGAACGTTCTGGTCGAACGGGCACCAGACCAACGAGAAGACGAACGGAAAAGTCGAAGCGACCTATCTCTTCCCAGCGAACTTCCGCGGCACCTTCGGCATCGACTACGAGAAGGCGAAGCGCGAGCTGCCGCTCGCGGAGTCCGTGGTCGGCCCGAGCGGGGTGGCGCTTGCGGGCTTCAACGCGCTTCGCGGCGAGACACAGGAAGTCGGCTACCGTGCTGAGTTGCGGCGCTCGATCTCGGAAACGCTGATCGGCGCGATCGCCTTCTCGCACAGCAAGCGCGACGGCTCGGACTGGTACAACCTGTGCACGAACGGCGCCTGCACTGCGGCGGGGTTGGTCTACGGAGGCCTTTACTCGGGAGATACGCTCAGTGCCGCGACGGTCAACACGGGCGCCTACCCGTTCACGCTGTCCGACCGCACGCGCGACAAGGTGCGGCTGACGGCGGACTGGTCCGTGTCGGACCGGCTGTCGCTGATGTTCGTCGCCGAAAGCGGAGACGACAAGTACGAACCGCCGAGCTCGGCAGGCCTGCAGAAGTCCAAGCTGAGCCTGTTTAGCGTCGACGCGTCCTACGCGGTGTCCGACATGTGGAAGCTGAGCGCCTACGCGTCGCAAGGCGATCAGACCATCAACACGGGCCAGAACACCGGCTACCGGGCGGAGCTGAAGGACAACAATACCGCCCTAGGCGTCGGGATCACCGGCAAGCTGAGCGGCCGGCTCGAGGTGGGCGGCAAGCTGTCCTACGTCAACGACGTCAACAAGTACGCCTTCAGCCTGTACCCGCTCAACACTAACGCGGGGGCCATCGCCCAGGTGAACACGTACGGCGGCCTGCCGGACGTGACCTACCGCGAGACGAAGCTGAGCTTGTACGGCAAGTATGCGCTGCAGAAGAACGCCGACGTGCGCGTCGACCTGATCCGCTATCAGGCCAAGCTCGACGAGTGGACCTGGGGCTACAACGGCGTGCCGTTCACCTACCAGGACAACACGACGGTCAGCCTCAACCCGAATCAGAGCGTGACGATCATTGGCGCGACCTACATCTACAAGTTCAAGTAGCCCTGCCACAAGCAGGCAAGAGGCCGGCCGCGAGCCGGCCTTTTTTTTGCCTGCCTCCGAGCTGGGGTATCCTTCACACCTTTTCCGCCCTGCCGTGACCCATCCCATGCTGGAAGTTCGCGACCTCGCCTGTGAGCGCGGCGACGTGCGCCTGTTCGCGGGGCTCGATTTCTCGCTCGGCGAGGGCGGGCTGCTGCTGGTGCAGGGTCCCAACGGCAGCGGCAAGACCAGCCTGCTGCGGCTGGTGGCGGGTTTGTCGCGCCCCGCGGCGGGGACGATCAGCTGGCGCGGCGAGTCGATCGGCGAGCTGCGCGAGACCTACGCGCGCGAGCTGCTGTTCGTCGGCCACGCGAACGCGGTCAAGGACGAGTTCAGCGCCGACGAGAACCTGGCCATCTCGCTCGAGCTGTGCGGGCGCAGCGCCACGGCCGCGGCGCGCGCCGAGGCGCTCGAGCGCATCGGGCTGGCGCGGCGCGCGCGCCTTCCGGCGCGCTACCTGTCGCAGGGGCAGAAGCGCCGGGTGGCGCTGGCGCGGCTGTGCCTCGGGTCGGATTTTCCGCTCTGGATCCTGGACGAGCCGTTCGCCGCGCTCGATGCGCGCGCGCTGGCGACCGTGGTGGCGCTGGCCGACGCGCATCTCGAGCGCGGCGGGGCCGTGATCCTCACTTCCCACCAGGACGTGACGATCGCGGCGCGCACGCAGTTCTCGATCGTGCTGGAAGGTTGAACTTCGGCGTGCTCGGAGGACTCAAATCAATCATCGTCCGCGACCTGCGCCTGTCGATGCGCCGGCGCGGCGACGTGCTCAACCACCTGGTGTTCTTCGTTATCGTGGTGACCCTGTTTCCGCTCGGCGTGGGCGCCGAGCCGAACCTGCTGCGCTCGATGGCGCCCGGCATCGTGTGGGTCGCGGCGCTGCTGGCCGCGATGCTGTCGCTGCAGCGCATGTTCGCTTCGGACTACGCCGACGGTAGCCTGGAGCAGATGCTGATATCCGCACATCCGCTGGGGGTAATCGTGGTCGGCAAGTTCATCGCGCACTGGCTGCTCTCGGGCTTGCCTGTCACGCTGCTGGCGCCCGTGGTTGGGGTACAGTTTGATCTGTCTCAACAAGCGCTGGTGGTGCTGACGGTATCGTTGCTCGTCGGAACGCCCGTGCTGAGCCTGATCGGCGGCGTGGGCGCGGCCCTGACGCTCGGAGTGCGGGGCGGAGGGGTGCTGCTGGCGCTGCTGGTGCTGCCGCTTTTCATCCCGGTGCTGATCTTCGGCGCGGGCGGCGTGTCCGAGGCGCAGGCGGGAATGAGCGCGGCGCCGCACGTGTCGCTGCTCGGCGCGTTCCTCGCCATGTCGTGCGTGGTCGCCCCCTGGGCCACCACCGCGGCGCTGCGGGTTGCGTACGATTGAACGTTTTTCGAGAGGGTGAACTTGGCATCGAATAGCTACAGGCTGGACAGCGAAACGAGCAGCAACTGGCTGCTGCGGCTCGCCGCGCCGCAGGCGTTCTTCCCGGTCGCGGGCAGAATGATCCCCTGGTTCGCGACGCTCGCGGTGCTGTTCGCGCTGCCGGGGCTTTACCTCAGCTTCTTCGTCGCGCCGACTGACTTTCAGCAAGGGGAGGCCTACCGCGTGATCTTTCTTCACGTGCCGGCGGCCTGGATGTCGATGTTCCTGTACGTGGTCATGGCGTTCTGGGCGGCGCTCGGGCTGATCCTCAACACGCGCCTGTCGGGCATGATGGCCTCCGCGGTGGCGCCGACCGGAGCGATGTTCACCTTCCTCGCGCTGTGGAGCGGCGCGCTGTGGGGCAAGCCGACCTGGGGTACCTGGTGGGTGTGGGACGCGCGCCTGACCTCCGAATTGATCCTGCTGTTCCTCTATTTCGGCTTCATCGCGCTGACCAACGCCATCGACGACCCGCGCCGCGCCGATCGCGCCGGCGCGGTGCTGGCGATCGTGGGCGTGGTCAACATCCCGATCATCTATTTTTCGGTCAAGTGGTGGAACACGTTGCACCAGGGCGCCTCGGTCAGCCTGACCCGCGCGCCCTCGATGGCGACCACGATGCTCATCGGCATGCTGCTGATGTCGCTCGCGGCGTGGATGTACAGCATCGCCGTCGCGCTGTGGCGGGTACGCTCGATCATCCTCGAGCGCGAGCGCGACGCGCAATGGGTTCGAGAACTGCGAGGTGTGGAATGAACTGGGGCAGCTTCGGCAATTTCATTCATATGGGCGGGTACGCGTTCTACGTCTGGGGCTCGTACCTGATGGGAGTGGTCTGCATCGCGGGCGAATTGGTCCTGCTCGCGCGCCGCGCGCGGCTGGCGGAGCGCAGGGCATGAAGCCGCGCCACCGCAGGCTGGTCTACGTCGCGCTCGGACTGGCGCTGCTGGGCGTCACCGCGGCGCTGGTGCTCAATGCGTTCCGCAGCAACCTCGTTTTCTTCTACAGCCCCACCCAGGTGGCGGACAAGGAGGCCCCGGTCAACAAGACCTTTCGCCTCGGCGGACTCGTGGAGCAGGGCAGCCTGAAGCGCCTGCCCGACGGCGTCACGGTGAGCTTCGTGGTGACCGACACCGGCAAGAGCATCCCGGTGCGCTACAAAGGCATCCTTCCCGACCTGTTCAAGGAGGGCAAGGGCGTGGTCGCGCAGGGGCGGCTCGAGCCCGACGGCGTCTTCCACGCGCAGGAAGTGCTCGCCAAGCACGACGAGAACTACATGCCGCCGGAAGCCGCCGAAGCGATCGCCAAGGCGCAGCACGGCCAACTGCCGGAGCCGATGAAAAAATGATCCCCGAACTCGGACACTTCGCCCTCATCGTCGCGCTCGGGCTGGCGCTGGTGCAGGCCATCCTGCCGCTGATCGGCGCCCAGCGCGGCATCCCGGCCTTCGTCGCGGTGGCCCGGCCCGCGGCGCAGGGCCAGTTCGTTTTCGTCGCGATCGCCTTCGGCTGCCTTGCCTGGGCGTTCGTCAACAGCGACTTCTCGGTGCTGTATGTCGCCGAGCATTCCAACTCGAGATTGCCGCTGCAGTACAAGTTCGCCGCGGTGTGGGGCGGCCACGAAGGTTCGCTCCTGCTCTGGGTGCAGATGCTGACCGTGTGGATGGTCGCGGTCACCGTGTTCAGCCGCCGGCTGCCGGACGAAATGGTGGCGCGCATCCTGGCGGTAATGGCGATGGTCAGCATCGGCTTCCTGCTGTTCATGCTTGTCACCTCGGACCCGTTCGATCGCCTGCTGCCGGCCGCGGCCGAAGGGCGCGACCTGAACCCGCTGTTGCAGGACCCGGGCATGGTGTTCCACCCGCCGATGCTGTACATGGGCTACGTCGGGTTTTCGGTCGCGTTCGCGTTCGCGATCGCGGCTCTGATCGACGGGCGCCTGGACGCGGCCTGGGCGCGCTGGACACGGCCCTGGACCATCGCGGCGTGGATGTTCCTGACACTCGGCATCGCACTCGGCAGCGCCTGGGCCTACTACGAACTCGGCTGGGGCGGCTGGTGGTTCTGGGACCCGGTGGAGAACGCCTCGTTCATGCCCTGGCTGGTCGGCACCGCTCTGCTGCATTCGCTCGCGGTGACCGAAAAGCGCGGCGGCTTCAAGGCCTGGACCGTGCTGCTGGCGATCGTCGCGTTCTCGCTCTCGCTGCTCGGCACCTTCCTGGTTCGCTCCGGGGTACTCACTTCGGTACACGCCTTCGCCACCGACCCGCGGCGCGGGATCTTCATCCTCGTCTTCCTCGCGGTGGTCATCGGCGCGTCGCTCACGCTCTTTGCCTGGCGCGCGCCGCGCGTGGGCCTGGGCGGGCGCTTCGAGCTGATATCGAAAGAGTCGATGCTGCTGATGAACAACGTGCTGCTCACGGTCGCCGCGGCCGCGGTGCTGCTCGGCACCCTCTACCCGCTGGTGCTCGACGCGCTCGGGCTGGGCAAGATCTCGGTCGGTCCGCCGTACTTCGACACCGTGTTCGTGCCGCTGATGGCGCCGGCGCTGTTCCTGATGGGAATAGGCCCGCTCGCGCGCTGGCGCGAGGCGAGCCTGCCAAGCCTGGCGCAGCGGCTCAAATGGGCCTTCGGGCTAGCCGTGGTGTGCGCGCTCGTGCTGCCCGCGCTGCTCGGGGAGTGGACCGCGATGCGCAGCTTCGGCCTGCTGCTCGCCTTCTGGGTCTTCGCCTCGACCGCGACCGCGCTGGTGTCGAAGCTGCGCGCGCAGCCCGGGCCGGGGCTGCTCGCCCGCCTGCGTGGAGTGCCGCGCGCCCAGCTCGGCATGCTGCTGGCGCACGCCGGGATCGGCGTGTTCGTGATCGGCGTGACGATGGTCAAGAGCTACGAGGTGGAGCGCGACCTGAAAATGGACCCGGGTGATACCGCCGTAGTTGGCGGCTACACCTTCCGCTTCGACGGCGTGGGCGAGGTGCGCGGTCCGAATTACACCGCGCAGCGCGGCGTGGTCACGGTGCTGCGCAATGGCGCACCGGCTTTCGTCCTGAGCCCCGAGAAGCGCGATTATGGCGACCAGCAGCCGCAGATGACCGAGGCCTCGATCCACACCGGCTTCACGCGCGACCTCTACGTCTCGCTCGGCGAGCCGGTGGGCGCCGGGGCGTGGACGGTGCGCATTTACTACAAGCCGTTCGTCATCTGGATCTGGGGTGGCTGCGTGGTGATGGCGCTGGGCGGCCTTCTGGCGGCGCTCGATCGCCGCTACCGTGTGGCGGAGCGCAAGCGAGAGCGGCCGGAGAGCTCCGAGCCGGAGCCGAAGCCGAAGGGCAAGAGACGCCGGCGGCCGTCGCGGGCGGCAGTGCCGCAGGGCGAGCGCGGATGAAGCGCTTCCTGCTCCCGCTCGGCATCTTCATCGTCCTGGTCGGCTTCCTGGCGGTGGGGCTGCGACTCAATCCGCGCGAGGTGCCTTCGCCGCTGATCAACAAGCCGGCGCCGCCGTTCACGCTGCCCGAACTGACCGATCCGCAGCGCACGTTCTCGCAGAAGGACATGCTCGGCAAGGTGTGGCTGCTCAATGTCTGGGCCTCGTGGTGCGTGTCTTGCCGCGAGGAGCACCCTGTGCTGGTCGAGTTTTCCAAGCGCAACATCGTTCCGGTCTACGGCCTGAACTACAAGGACGACCGCAAGGACGCGCTCGCCTGGCTCGCCAAGCTCGGCAACCCGTACACGATGTCGATCATGGATCGCGACGGGCGCATTGGCATTGACTATGGCGTGTACGGCGTGCCGGAGACCTACGTGATCGACAAGCAGGGAGTGATCCGCTACAAGCAGATCGGGCCGGTGACGCCCGAGATCCTCGATGCGAAGATCGTGCCCCTGGTGAAGAAGCTGCAGGGATGATGCGCGGCGTCCTGCTCCTGTGCGCCGCGCTGCTGGTGGCCGCTCCGCTGCACGCCAAGCAGGCGGTTCCCGCGATCGACGACCCCGTCGCCGAGAAGCGCGCCGTGAAGCTCGAGGAACAGCTGCGCTGCCTGGTTTGCCAGAACGAGACCATCGCCGCTTCCCAAGCCGATCTGGCGAAGGACCTCAGGAAGGAAATCCGCGAGCAGATCAAGGCCGGCAAGAGCGACGACCAGATCAAGCAGTTCCTGGTCGACCGCTACGGCGATTTCGTGCTTTACAAGCCGCCGCTCAAGGCCACTACCGTGCTGCTGTGGGCGGGCCCCTTCGCCCTCCTGCTGGGCGGCGTGATCGTGCTGTTCGTCTATCTGCGCCGGCGCCGCACGAGGGTCGTGCAGGCATCGCTTAGCGACGAGCAGCGCTCGCGCGCCGAGGCGCTGCTCGCGGGCGGCAAGGACCGCGCATGACGACGTTCTGGCTCATCGCGGCGCTTTTCGTCGCGGCTGCGCTGGCGGTCGTGATGCGGCCACTGCTGCGCCAGCGCGATTCCGGTGCCGGCACGGATCGCGACGCGACGAACGTCAAGCTCTACCGCGACGAGCTGGCCGAGCTCGCGCGCGAGCACGCCGAGGGCAGTCTGAGCGAGGCGCAGCATCGCGAGGCGCAGCAGGAGATCGAGCGGCGCCTGCTGGAGGACGTTCAGCCCGCGGCGCCGGCAGCGGCCACCGCGCCGGCGGGGAACCGCGCGGGACGCTGGGCGGCGCTCGCGGTGGCGCTCGTGCTGCCGCTGGTTGCGGTGCTGGGCTACCTTCAGTTCGGCGACATCAAGGCGCTCGACCCGATGGTTCGCCAGGAAGGGCATCCGGTCACCCCGACTCAGATCGCGAAGATGGTCGAAGAGCTCGCGCAGCGACTCAAGCAGCATCCGGACGACGCCGCCGGCTGGGCCATGCTCGGGCGCTCCTATGCCGTGCTCGGGCGCTACCAGGAGTCCGCGGGCGCCTATGCGCGCGCGACTGCGCTGGTCGGCGACGACGCAAACCTGCTCGCGGACTACGCCGACACGCTGGCGATGGCGCGCGGCGGCAATCTCTCCGGCGAGCCGATGGAGATCGTCCAGCGCGGGCTCAAGGTCGATCCGAAGAACGTCAAGCTGCTCGCGCTCGCCGGCAGTGCCGAGTTCGCGCAGCGCAACTACGCCGAAGCGGTGCGCTACTGGGAGCGCAGCCTGGCCGAGATTCCGCCCGGGTCGGATTTCAGGCGCGTGGTCGAGGGCAGCATCGAGGAAGCGCGCAAGGCCGGGAGCCTGCCGGCCGCGCCGGAGAAGAAGACGGAAGTCGCGGCAGACTCCAAGTCCATCACGGGCACGGTAAAGCTGGCACCGGCGCTCGCGTCGCAGGTCGAGCCGAGCGACACCTTGTTCGTGTTCGCGCGCCCCGCCAAGGGCGCTCGCATGCCGGTGGCGATCCTGCGCGTGGCGGCCTCGCAGCTGCCTTACACGTTCCGCCTCGACGACAGCCTCGGGATGGCGGTCGGGAACAAGCTCTCGAGCCAGGCCGAGGTGGTGGTCGAGGCTCGCATTTCGAAGTCCGGCATGGCGCAGCCGAAGCCCGGCGATCTCGAGGGCGCGAGCGCGCCGGTGGCGCCCGGCACGAGCGGATTGCAGATCGCAATCGACCGCGTGGTGAGATAGGCGGATTGATTGAGATCAAACCCGCCGACCGTGGCGGGCGCATAGTGGCGGCAGACAGAAAGCAGGAAGACAAGGGATGGAGACAGTTCGGACGGACGTAGCGATCATCGGCGCAGGGGGCGCGGGACTGCGCGCCGCGATCGCCCTGGCCGAAGCCGATCCGAAGCTGCGCGTCACGCTGATTTCCAAGGTCTACCCGATGCGCAGCCACACCTGCGCGGCCGAAGGCGGCGCGGCGGGAGTGATCAAGGCCGACGACAGCCTCGAGCATCACTTCAACGACACCGTGGGCGGCGGCGACTGGCTGTGCGACCAGGACGCGGTCGACTACCTGGTGCAGCAAGCGCCCAGAGAGCTGATCCAGCTCGAGCACTGGGGCTGCCCGTGGAGCCGCGAGACGGACGGCTCAGTGGCGGTGCGGCCCTTCGGCGGCATGAAGAAGCAGCGCACCTGGTTCGCGGCCGACAAGTCCGGTTTTCACATCCTGCACACGCTGTTCCAGACCTCGCTCAAGTACCCCTCGATCGAGCGCCTGGACGAGTACTACGCGACCGAGTTGCTGGTCGACGAGGGCCGCTGCCAGGGCCTGACCGCGATCGAGATGCGCAGCGGCCAGATGCGCCAGATCCGTGCCCGCGCGGTGATCATCGCGGGCGGCGGCGCGGGGCGCATGTTTCCGTTCACCACCAACGGCGCGATCAAGACCGGCGACGGCATGGCGCTCGCGTACCGCGCGGGCGTGCCGCTCAAGGACATGGAATTCGTGCAGTACCACCCCACCGGCCTGCCGAGCACCGGCACGCTGCTGACCGAGGCCTGCCGCGGCGAGGGCGGGGTGCTGCTCAACAAGCACGGCCGCCGCTTCCTGCAGGACTACGGCATGGGCCCCGAGACACCGCTCGGCAAGCCGGTGCTGAAGACCATGGAGCTGGGCCCGCGCGACCGCGTCAGCCAGGCCTTCTGGCACGAGCAGCAGAAGGGCAACATGATCGGCACCCAATGGGGCGACGCGATGCTGCTCGACATGCGGCACCTGGGCGAGAAGAAGATCAACGAGCGGCTGCCGCTGGTGCGCGACATGTCGATCAGCTACATGGGCGTGGACCCGGTCACCGACCCGGTACCGGTGCGCCCGGTGGTGCACTACATGATGGGCGGCATCCACACCGACATCCGCGCCGCGACGCCGCTCGCCGGCCTGTTCGCGGCCGGCGAGTGCGCCTGCGTGAGCATCAACGGCGCCAACCGCCTCGGCTCCAACTCGCTCACCGAGTTGCTGGTGTTCGGCCGCCGCGCGGCGTTGAGCGCGGCCGAGTACCTCGCTTCCGGCGCGCCGCAGGGCGACGACGCGGCGCTCGAGGCGCGCGCGCAGGGCGCGCAGGCGAAGGTGCGCGAGCTGTTTCAGCGCAGTGGCGGCAAGGAGACTCTGGCCGGTCTGCGGCGCGAAATGATGCATACGCTGGAGCAGAACGCCGGCATCTACCGCAGCGGCGACGGCCTGGCCGAAGCCTGCGCCAAGCTGGCCGAGCTGCGCCGCCGCTACGCGCAGATCGAGTTGCACGACAAGACCAACGTCTACAACACCGACCTGCTGCAGGCACTCGAGCTGGGCTCGATGCTCGATTGCGCGGAGGCCGTCGCGGCGAGCGCGCTCGAGCGCAAGGAGTCGCGCGGCGCGCACCAGCGGCTGGACTTCGTCGAGCGCGACGACACGCGCTACCTCAAGCACTCGCTCGCGCACTTCCAGGGCGAAGCGGCGCCGCGCGTGGACTATCTCGACGTGGTGATCACCAAGTCGCAGCCGGGCGTGCGCGACTACTCCGGAGGCCACGAATGAGCGAGCGCGTGGTCGAGCTCGAAGTCCTGCGCTACAACCCGGAAACCGACCAGGAGCCGCATTTCCAGCGCTACTCGGTGCCGTGCCGCGAGGAGTGGGTAGTGCTCGACGCGCTCAACCACGTCAAGGAAAACATCGACCCCACGCTCAGCTACCGCTGGTCCTGCCACATGGCGGTATGCGGCAGCTGCGGCATGATGATCAACCGCGAGCCAAAGCTCGCGTGCAAGTCGTTCCTGCGCGATTACCAGGGCGTGATCCGGATCGAGCCGCTGGCCCATTTCCCGGTCGAGCGCGACCTGGTGACCGTGATCGACGACTTCGTCGCCAAGTTGAAGCGGGTCAAGCCCTACCTGATTCCGAAGCAGCCCAAGGCACTTGAGGACGGCGAATACCGGCAGACGCCGGCGCAGCTCAAGCACTACAAGCAGTTCACGCTCTGCATCAACTGCATGCTGTGCTACGCCGCTTGCCCGGAGTACGGCCTGATCCCGAAGTTCATCGGCCCGGCCGCAATCTCGCTTGCCCACCGCTACAATCAGGATTCGAGAGACGGCGGACGCGACGAGCGCCAGCAGGAGATCGCCGCCACCGAGGGCGTGTGGGAGTGCGCCTTCGTCGGGGCGTGCTCCGAGGTCTGTCCCGAGCACGTCGATCCGGCCGCGGCGCTGCAGCAGGTGAAGATCAGGAGTACCGTCGACTGGTACCTCGAGCACACGATGCCATGGTTAACGAAATGAACCGCAAGCCCTACCTGCGCAAGGTTGGCCGGGAGTGGCTGACGCGTCACCCGCGCTACCTGCGCTACATGCTGCGCGAATTCTCGTGTCTGTTCATCGGCGGCTGGACGCTGATGATGGTGTGGGGGCTGGCGCGGTTGGCGCAGGGCCCCGAAGCCTGGGACGCATTTCTGCAAGCGCTGCGCAGCCCGGTGAGCGTCGTGCTGCAGTTGCTCGCGCTGGCGTTTACCGTCTACCACGCCGTGACCTGGTTCAAGCTCACGCCGAAGGCGCTGCCGGTGCAGTTGGGCGAGGAATTCGTCGCCGACCGGATCATCTCGGGCGCGCACTTCGCCGTCTGGGGCCTGTTGTCGCTCGTGGTACTGCTGCTCGCGGGGGCGTTCTAGCATGGCCAAATCGAACAAGCCGATCGTGTGGGGTCCGTTCGCCGCCGGGGGCACCCTCACCGCGTTTCTGACCCCGGTGCTGATCCTGCTCACCCTGCTCGCCGCGCTCGGGCACGTGCCGGACCTGCTGGCCTATGACCGCATGCATGCCTTCGCCGCGCACTGGCTGGTCAAGGTGGTGATCGTGGGGGTAGTGTTCCTGTCGCTCTGGAGCGCCGCGCACCGCCTGCGGATCACCTGCTACGACCTGGGGATACGCGCGGACACGCTGGTCGCCACGGTCGTCTATGCGATCGCCGCAGCCGCAAGCGTGGCCGCGGCGGCCTACTTGCTGCTAATCTAACGCCGACTGCCTCGATCGAAGACAGAAGGGGGGACAAAGACAATGACACCGCCGCCGCCACTTGCGCTGCGAGAGGAGCTGCGCGAGCAGCGCTTCAGAAACGTCTGGACCAACGACCTGAACGAGGTGTTCGCCGACGTTGCGCCCTACTACGACAGGGCAAACTACATTGCCAGCCTCGGGCTGTGGGGCCACTTTCTGCGCAGCTTCATGTCTACCGTCGACGTCAAGCCCGGCGATCGGGTGCTCGATGTCTGCGCCGGAACTAACGCCATCGGCATCGCGCTGCTCGAGCGTGAGCCGACGCTGCAAGTGGACGCGATAGACCGCAGCGCCGAGATGCAGGCGGTCGGGCAGCAGCGCGCCAATGCGCGCGGTTTCAGCATCAGCAGCACCATCGGCGACGTGCACGAGCTGCCGTTCCCGGACAATCACTTCGACGTCGTGACGCTGCAGTTCGCCTCGCGTCATCTGCGGGTGCGGCGCGTGTTCCAGGAAATCCGGCGCGTGCTCAAGCCCGGCGGCCATTTCCATCACTGCGACATGCTGCGCCCGCGCAGCCGCTTCGTCGAAAAGAGCTACTACGCCTACCTGCGCATGTGCCTGGCGTTCACTGGCGTGCTGTTCAGGAGCGGTCCTGCGGCGCTCAACTGCAAGAAGTACTTTATCCACGCGCTCGAGATGTTTTACTCGGCCGAGGAGCTCTCGGTCGTGCTGCGCGAGCTGGGCTACGTCGACGTCACCGCCAAGACGGTGTTCTACGGCATGCTCGGATTCCATCGCGCGGTAAAGCCGCTGCCGGGCTGAGCGGCCGGCCGCGCGCCGATGGATCGGGTGCGCGTCCTTGCCGAGCTGGACCGCAGGACCCTCGAGACTTACAGCCGGCGCACCACGCAGGCGCTGCGCGCCGCGCTGCCGCTGCGGCTCGCGCTGCCGCATCTCGAACCGCTGCTCGCGCGCAACGTGGAGAAGGAGGTCCGCAAGGACGCCCTCGCGCTGCGCTGCGCGGGCGAGGCGTTCGCGGCCGGCTCGCGCCCCGGGCCGGAGGCGGTGACACGCTTGCTCGAGCGGGGCAGGGAGATCGACGCCGAGTTTCTCGCGCGAGCGGCGAGGTTCCCGGTCGGGATCGTGGTGCGCTACGAGGAGATCCTGCCGCTGCGCAGGCAGCGCATCGAGAGGCTGATCGACGCCGCGGGCAGGATCCTCGAAGCCTGGCGCGGACGCGGCCTGCGCGAAGCATTGCGCGCGAGCTATGCGCAGCCGGCCCTGGAGGCGCTGATCGCCGGCATCCTGCGCCTGTACGCGACGGAGACGCGCGCCCTCAGCCGCGCGGTCAGGCTGCCTGCGCTGCTGCGTCCGGCGCAGGATGCGATCGGCCAGCGCCTGTTCGCGATCATGGATGCACAAGGCGCGCAACTTGCGCGCGAAGCGGCGCGCGGCGTGTACCGCACGCGGTCTTGAATCGGGCGCAACACTTTGATCTCGCGCCGGCTTTTTCGTTGACCCTGTCGACCCGTACACGGTAGAATTCCACGGTTTTTGGAATCGGAATCGGAATGCGCGCTCGGCTGGTCGCCGGCAACTGGAAAATGCACGGCAACCGGGCTTCGAACCGGGCTTTGCTGGACGCTGTCATCAAGGGCATGAGCGAGATTTCGGGCGTCGAGTGCGCGGTGTGCGTGCCTTTCCCCTACCTCGCCGAAGCCGCGGTCCAGCTGGCACGCACGGCGGTGGCCTGCGCGGCGCAGAACATGAACGAGCACGAGCAGGGCGCGTACACCGGCGAGGTTTCCGCCGCAATGCTGGCGGAGTTCGATTGCCGCTACGTGCTGGTCGGTCACTCGGAACGACGCCAGATCTTCGGCGAGAGCGATGCCCGGGCGGCGGCGAAGTTCGTCGCGGCGCAGGCGGCCGGCATCGAGCCGATTCTGTGCGTCGGCGAGACGCTCGAGGAGCGCGACGCGGGCCGGACCGAGAGCACGGTCGCGCGCCAGCTCGATGCCGTGCTCGAGCTGGCCGGAGTGGCGGCGCTGGCGAAGTCGGTGCTGGCCTACGAACCGGTATGGGCGATCGGCACGGGGCGCAATGCGACGCCCGAGCAGGCGCAGGCGGTGCATGCATTCCTGCGCGGCCGGATCGCTGGGCGAAACGATGAAATCGCCGCGCGGCTGCGCATACTGTACGGAGGCAGCGTCAAACCGGCGAATGCGAAAGCGCTGTTCTCGATGCCCGACATCGACGGCGGACTGATCGGCGGCGCATCGCTGGTGGCGGACGATTTCCTTGAGATCGTGCGTGCGGCGCAATCTAAAGGATAAATAGAGTATGGAATTCTGGACCAAGGTCATCATCGTGCTGCACATCCTGTTTGCGCTCGGAATCATCGGGCTCGTGCTGCTGCAGCATGGCAAGGGGGCCGACATGGGATCGGGCTTCGGCGGCGGTTCGTCCGCCAGCCTGTTCGGCGCCACGGGCTCGGCGAATTTTCTGTCGCGGCTGACGGCCGGTCTGGCGACGCTGTTCTTTCTCTCCAGCCTCGGCCTGTCCTACTTCGCGACTCACCGGCCGCAGGCCTCTGGCGGCGTGATGGAGTCGATCAAGGAATTGCCTGCGCCGCCCAAACCCGCGCTGACGCCGAAGCCGGCGGCGCCCGGCGCGCCGGCGCAAAGCGAAGGATCAAAGGCGAAAGAGGTTCCGAACTGAGCCGAGCCGAGCTTTCAATTGGAGGATAATTCGAGGCTTGCAACATTAGCCCACGTGGTGAAATTGGTAGACACGCTAGCTTGAGGGGCTAGTGGCCTAAACAGCCGTAGCAGTTCGAGTCTGCTCGTGGGCACCAGATGCACACGGCAGCCGGAACTTTCCGGCTGCCGTGCAACCAACTGACTAAGACCTAAGATGCTGAGCGAGTATTTTCCGGTTCTGCTGTTCATCCTGGTCGGCCTCGCCATCGGCGTGCTGCCGATGGCGATGGGCGCAATACTCGGCGTCCACCGGCCCGACGCGGAAAAGAACTCGCCGTACGAGTGCGGCTTCGAGGCATTCGAGGACGCGCGCATGAAGTTCGACGTGCGCTACTACCTGGTCGCGATCCTGTTCATCCTGTTCGATCTGGAGATCGCGTTCCTGTTCCCCTGGGCGGTGGCGATCAACCAGATCGGGTTGTTCGGTTTCCTGTCGATGATGCTCTTTCTCGGCATCCTGGTCGTCGGATTCGTTTACGAATGGATGAAAGGAGCGCTGGAATGGGAATAGAAGGCGTCCTGCAGCAGGGGTTCGTCACCACCACGGCGGACAAGCTGATCAACTGGACCCGCACCGGATCGCTCTGGCCGGTGACCTTCGGCCTCGCGTGCTGCGCGATCGAGATGATGCACGCGGGCGCCGCGCGCTACGACCTGGACCGTTTCGGCATCGTGTTTCGTCCCAGTCCGCGCCAGTCCGACGTGATGATCGTGGCCGGGACGCTGTGCAACAAGATGGCGCCGGCCCTGCGCAAGGTGTACGACCAGATGCCCGAGCCGCGCTGGGTGGTGTCGATGGGCTCATGCGCCAACGGCGGCGGCTACTACCACTACTCGTACTCGGTGGTGCGCGGCTGCGACCGCATCGTTCCGGTGGACGTCTACGTTCCGGGCTGCCCGCCTACCGCCGAGCAGCTGCTGTATGGACTGGTGCAGCTGCAGAACAAGATCAAACGGACCAATACCATCGCCAGATGAGCCCGCGACTGCAACGGCTGCACGACGCGCTGCAGGGCGCGATTCAGGGCAAGGATGCGAAGCTGACCGAGCGGCTGGGCGAGATCACGCTCGAGGTCGGCGCCGCCGACTACCATGAGGTGGCGCTCGCGCTGCGCGACCATCCCGAGCTGCGCTTCGAGCAACTGATCGACCTGTGCGGCGTCGACTTCTCGACCTACGGCGCGCGCCCCTGGCAGCGCGAGCGCTTCGCCGCAGTGCTGCAGTTGCTGTCGGTGAGCAAGAACTGGCGCCTGCGGCTGCGCGTCTTTTGCCCCGACGACGATTTCCCCAAGCTCGATTCGGTGATCGACGTCTGGCCAAGCGTGAACTGGTCCGAGCGCGAAGCCTTCGACCTGCTCGGAATCGTGTTCGAAGGGCATCCCGATCTGCGCCGCATCCTCACCGACTACGGCTTCATCGGCCACCCGTTCCGCAAGGACTTCCCGATCTCGGGCTACGTCGAGATGCGCTACGACCCCGAGCAGAAGCGGGTCATCTACCAGCCGGTGACAATCGAGCCGCGCGAGATCACGCCGCGCGTGGTGCGCGAAGAGCACTACGGCGAGGAGACGCGCTAGTGCCCGAGATCCGCAACTATACGGTCAACTTCGGTCCGCAGCACCCCGCGGCGCACGGCGTGCTGCGACTGGTGCTGGAAATGGACGGCGAGGTGGTGCAGCGCGCCGACCCGCATATTGGTCTCTTGCACCGCGCGACCGAGAAGCTGGCCGAATCGCGCATGTACATCCAGTCGCTGCCCTATATGGACCGGCTGGACTACATCTCGATGATGTGCAGCGAGCACGCCTTCTGCCTCTCGCTCGAGAAACTGCTCGGCGTCGAAGTGCCGATCCGGGCGCAGTACATCCGCGTCCTGTTCGACGAGATTACGCGCATCCTGAATCACCTGTTTGGACTCGGGGCGCTCGGCCTCGACCTCGGCGCGATGACGGTATTCCTGTACTGCTTCCGCGAGCGCGAGGACCTGCTCGACTGCTACGAGGCGGTCTCGGGGGCGCGCATGCACGCCGCTTACTACCGCCCGGGCGGCGTGTACCGCGACCTCCCAGACGCGATGCCGCAGTACCAGTCGTCGCGCTTTCGCAGCGAGAACGACCTGAAGGTGCTGAACCGCAACCGGCAGGGCTCGCTGCTCGATTTCATCGAGGATTTCAGCGCGCGCTTTCCCAAGAACGTGGACGACTACGAAACGCTGCTGACCGAGAACCGGATCTGGAAGCAGCGCACGGTGGGGATCGGGGTGGTGTCGCCCGAGCGCGCGCTCGCGCTTGGCTTTACCGGGCCGATGCTGCGCGGCTCGGGTATCGCCTGGGACATCCGCAAGAAGCAGCCTTACGAGGTGTACGACCGGCTCGATTTCGACATTCCGGTGGGCAAGAACGGTGACACCTACGACCGCTACCTGGTGCGGGTAGAGGAAATGCGCCAGTCGAACCGCATCATCAAGCAGTGCATCGAGTGGCTGCGCAACAACCCCGGCCCGGTGATGGTGGACAACAACAAGGTCGCGCCGCCGCCGCGGGTCGAGATGAAGGCGAACATGGAGGACCTGATCCATCACTTCAAGCTCTTCACCGAGGGCATGCACGTACCCGAAGGCGAGGCCTACGCGGGCGTGGAAGGGCCAAAGGGCGAGTTCGGCGTGTACTTCATCTCCGACGGCGCGAACAAGCCCTATCGCATGAAGCTGCGCTCGCCTGCATTTACGCACCTCTCGGCGATGAACGAGATGGCCACCGGCCACATGCTGGCCGACGCGGTGGCAATCATCAGCACGCTGGACATCGTTTTCGGCGAAATCGACAGGTGAGCGGACACTGATGCTTTCTCCCGACGCACTCAAGAAGATCGACCGCGAGATCGCGAAGTACCCTGCCGAGCAGAAGCAGTCGGCGGTGATGGCGGCGCTGATCGTGGCCCAGGACGAGAAGGGCTGGCTCGCGACCGAGACCATGGACTTCGTGGCGCACTACCTCGGCATGGCGCCGGTAGCGGTGTACGAGGTCGCCACCTTCTACAACATGTACAACCTCGAGCCGACAGCGAAGCACAAGCTCACGGTCTGCACCTGCCTGCCGTGCGGCCTGCAAGGCTCGCTCGAGGCCGCCGACCACCTGAAGGAGCGGCTCGGCATCGACTTCAACGAAACCACGTCGGACGGAAAATTCACCTTGCGCGAGGGCGAATGCATGGGCGCCTGTGCGATGGCGCCCGTGGTGCTGGTGAACAACAAGCGCATGTGCGATTTCATGTCCAAGGACAAGCTGGACGCATTGATCGACGAGCTGGCGGAAAAGGGCTGAGATGCTCGATTACGGACCCGACGCAATCCTGATGGCCGGCCTCGACGGGGCCAACTGGCGCCTGACCGACTACGAGAAGCGCGGCGGTTACGGCGCGCTGAAGAAGCTTCTGAGCGAGAAGATTGCGCCGGAGCAGGTGATCGCCGAGCTGAAGAAGTCGGCGCTGCGCGGGCGCGGCGGGGCGGGCTTTCCGACCGGGCTGAAGTGGTCGTTCATGCCCAAGCAATACGCGGGCGAGAAGTACGTGGTGTGCAATTCCGACGAGGGCGAGCCCGGCACCTGCAAGGACCGCGACCTGCTGCGCTACAACCCGCACATGGTGATCGAGGGCATGATCATCGGCGGCTACGCGATGGGCGCAGCGACCGGGTACAACTACATCCACGGCGAGATCTGGGCCGAGTACGAGCAGTTCGAGCAAGCGCTGGAAGAAGCGCGCCGGGCCGGCTATCTGGGCAGGAACATCCTCGGCTCGGAGTTCAGCTTCGAGCTGCACGCACACCCGGGCTACGGCGCTTACATCTGCGGCGAGGAGACCGCGCTGCTCGAGTCGCTCGAGGGCAAGAAGGGCCAGCCGCGCTACAAGCCGCCGTTTCCGGCCAGCTTCGGCGTTTACGGCAAGCCGACCACGATCAACAACACCGAGACCTTCGCCGCGGTGCCCTGGATCATCAACCACGGCGGCGATGCCTTCCTCGCCCTGGGCCGGCCGAACAACGGCGGCACCAAGCTGTTTTCCGTCACCGGCCACGTCAACCGCCCGGGCAACTACGAGGTCAGGCTCGGCACGCCGTTCGCGAAGCTGCTCGAGATGGCGGGCGGGGTGCGCGGCGGTCGCAAGCTCAAGGCGGTGATTCCCGGCGGATCGTCGATGCCGGTGCTGCCGGCCGAGATCATGCTCGCGACCGACATGGACTACGACTCGATCGCCAAGGCCGGCTCGATGCTCGGCTCGGGCGCGGTGATCGTGATGGACGAGACGACCTGCATGGTGCGCGCGCTCGAGCGCCTGTCGTACTTCTATTTCGAGGAATCCTGCGGCCAGTGCACGCCCTGCCGCGAGGGCACCGGCTGGCTCTACCGGGTGGTGCACCGGATCGAGACCGGGCTCGGCCGGATGGAGGACCTGGCGCTGCTGGACGACGTTTCGGACAACATCGCCGGGCGCACCATCTGCGCGCTGGGCGACGCGGCGGCGCTGCCGGTGAAGAGCTTCCTCAAGCATTTCCGCGCCGAGTTCGAGCACCACATCGCGCACAAGCGCTGCCTGGTGCAGGGCGAGATTGAACCCAAGTGGGGCCGTGCCGGCGCGCACGCCGCGCCCGCGATCGCGAAGGCGGCCTGAGATGCCCACATTCGAGGTCGACGGCAGGCAGGTGGAGGTGGCGGCGGGCGGCACGGTGATGGACGGTGCCAACCAGCTCGGCATCTACGTGCCGCACTTCTGCTATCACAAGAAGCTTTCCATCGCGGCCAATTGCCGCATGTGTCTGGTCGAAGTCGAGAAGGCGCCCAAGCCGCTGCCGGCCTGCGCGACCCCGGCGACGGAGGGCATGAAGGTCTGGACCCACTCCCCGGCGGCCAAGAAGGCACAGAACGGGGTGATGGAGTTCCTGCTCATCAACCACCCGCTCGACTGCCCGATCTGCGACCAGGGCGGCGAGTGCCAGCTGCAGGACCTGGCGGTCGGCTACGGCAAGAGCGGCTCGCGCTACCAGGAAGAAAAGCGCGTGGTGCTGCACAAGGACATTGGGCCGCTGGTGGCGGCGGAGGAGATGACGCGCTGCATCCAGTGCACTCGCTGCGTGCGCTTCGGCCAGGAGATCGCCGGGGTGATGGAGCTGGGCATGATCGGCCGCGGTGAACACGCCGAGATCGTGGCCTTCGTTGGCAGGACGGTCGACTCCGAGCTCTCGGGCAACATGATCGACCTGTGCCCGGTCGGCGCGCTGACTTCGAAGCCGTTTCGTTACAGCGCCCGCACCTGGGAGTTGGAGCGGCGCAAGTCGATTGCGCCGCACGACGGTCTCGGCTCGAACCTGGTGGTGCAGACCAAGCAGAACCGGGTGATGCGCGTGCTGCCGCTCGAGAACGAAGCGATCAACGAGTGCTGGCTATCGGACAAGGATCGCTATTCCTACGAGGCGCTCAACAGCGACGCACGCCTCGCGCAGCCGATGCTGAAGCGCGACGGGCGCTGGCAGGAGACGGATTGGGAAACGGCGCTCGATGCCGTCTGCGCCGGGCTCAAGGCCGCCGGCGCCGACCTCGGCGCGCTTGCCACCCCCCACAACACCCTGGAGGAGCTCTACCTGCTCAAGCGGCTCGCGGACGGCCTCGGCGGCGGCGCCGACTTCCGCCTGCGCCAGTCGGACTTCTCGGCCGACGGCAAGGGCGGCGTGCCCTGGCTCGGGATGCCGCTCGCGGCGCTGGGCGAACTCGACCGGGTGCTGGTGGTGGGTTCGTTCCTGCGCAAGGATCAGCCGCTCATCGCGCACCGCCTGCGCCAGGCGGCCAAGCGGGGCGCTCAGATACACGTCTTGCATTCGGTCGATGACGACTGGCTGATGCCGATTGCGAGCAAGAAGATCGTCGCGCCGGCGGACATTCCGGACGCGATCGCAGGATTCAAGGATGTCCTGGCGGGTGGAAAGAACGCGGCGGTGCTGCTCGGCAACTTCGCGCAGCAGCACCCCGAGGCGGCGCGCATCCATGCCGCGGCAGCGGCGCTGGGAGTCAAGCTCGGCTTCCTGGGCGAAGCGGCGAACTCCGTCGGCGGCTACGTCGCCGGCCTTCCCGCCGGCGGCAACGCGGCCGAGCTGCTCGCCAGGCCGCGCCAGGCCTATGTGTTGTTGAATGCCGAGCCCGAACTCGACTGCGCCGACCCGCAGGCGGCGCTGGGCGCGCTGCGCCAGGCGCGCTTCGTGGTCGCCCTGTCGGCGTTCAAGAGCCAGGCGGCGGCGGACTACGCGCACGTCATGCTGCCGATCGCGCCGTTCACCGAAACGCCGGGCAGTTTCGTCAGCACCGAGGGGCGGCTGCAGACTTTCCACGCCGCGGTGCGTCCGCTGGGTGAGGCGCGCCCGGCCTGGAAGGTGCTGCGCGTGCTCGGCACGCTGCTGGGCGTGCAGGGCTTCGAGTACGACAGCTGCGAGCAGGTGCGCGAGGAATGCCTGCGCGGCAAGGACGTCGCTGCGCTGCTTTCGAACGCCGTTTCGAATGACAGGAAATCTCCCGTAGCGAGGCCCGCCGGGCTGCAGCGCATCGCCGACGTGCCGATCTACTTCGCCGACCCGCTGGTGCGGCGCGCGCCGGCGCTGCAGAAAACGCGCGACGCCCAGCCGCCGCGCGCGTGGATGAACTCGAAGCTGATGGCGCGCCTGGGTGTCGGAGCCGGCCAGCCGGTACTGGTAAAGCAGGGGCAGGGCGAGGCGCGGCTCGCCGCCGCGCTGGACGACGCGCTGCCCGACGAATGCGTGCGGGTGCCCGCCGGCCACCCTTCGACCGCCGGGCTGGGCGCGATGTTCGGCAGCGTGACGCTCGAGAAGCTCGCGGTGGAGAGGGCGGCCTAGATGGGCGACTGGCTTCTCAACCGCTCCGTCGCCTGGTTCGGCTCTGCATGGGGCCCGGCCGTGTACACCACCGCGACCGACATCGTGCTCATCGTCTGCATCGTCGCTCCGCTGATGCTGTGCGTGGCCTACCTGACGTTGTGGGAGAGGAAGCTGATCGGCTGGATGCAGATCCGCATCGGCCCCAACCGCGTCGGTCCGCGCGGCCTGCTGCAGCCGATCGCCGACGCACTCAAGCTGCTGCTGAAGGAAATCATCGTCCCTACCAACGCCGACAAGGGACTGTTCATCCTCGGCCCCATCCTGATGATCATGCCGGCGCTGGCGGCCTGGGCGGTGGTGCCGTTCGCGCCCGAGGTGGTGCTGGCGAACATCAACGCCGGCCTGCTGTACCTGATGGCGCTGACCTCGATGGGGGTCTACGGCGTAATCGTCGCCGGCTGGGCCTCGAACTCGAAGTACGCCTTCCTCGGCGCGATGCGCTCCGCGGCGCAGATGGTGTCGTACGAGATCGCGATGGGCTTTGCGCTGGTGGTGGTGCTGATGGTGTCGGGCAGCCTCAACCTGTCGGATATCGTCAACGCGCAGGGCCGCGGCACCTTCGCCTCGATGGGGCTCAATTTCCTGTCCTGGAACTGGCTGCCGCTGCTGCCGATCCTGGTGGTGTACTTCGTCTCCGGGGTGGCCGAGACCAACCGCGCGCCGTTCGACGTGGTCGAGGGCGAGTCGGAGATCGTCGCGGGACACATGATCGAGTACTCGGGCATGTCGTTCGCGCTGTTCTTCCTCGCCGAATACATGAACATGATCCTGATCAGCACGCTGACCGCGGTGATGTTCTTCGGCGGCTGGCAGGCGCCGATCGACTCGGCGCTGTTCAACGCGGTGCCGCCGTTCGCCTGGCTGCTGGCCAAGGTATTCGTCACCGTCTCGCTGTTCCTGTGGTTCCGCGCCACGTTCCCGCGCTACCGCTACGACCAGATCATGCGGCTGGGCTGGAAGATCTTCATTCCCGTGACGCTCATCTGGCTGGCGGTGGTCGGGGCCTGGATGCAGACGCGCTGGAGCATCTGGAGCTAGGGGGCGACATGAAACGCATCGCCGAATTCTTCAAATCCTTCCTGCTGCTCGAGCTGGTGCGCGGGCTGATGCTCACCGGCCGGCACGCGTTCGCGCGCAAGATCACGGTGCAGTTCCCGGAGGAGAAGTCGCCGCAGAGCCCGCGCTTTCGTGGACTGCACGCGCTGCGCCGCTATCCGAACGGCGAGGAACGCTGCATCGCGTGCAAGCTGTGCGAGGCGGTCTGCCCGGCGCTCGCGATTTACATCGAATCCGAGCAGCGCGCCGACGGCACGCGCCGAACCACGCGCTACGACATCGACCTGATCAAGTGCATCTACTGCGGCTTCTGCGAGGAGGCCTGTCCGGTGGACGCCATCGTCGAGACCCGGATCTTCGAGTTTCACGGGGAGAAGCGCGGGGATCTCTATTACACCAAGCCGATGCTGCTCGCGGTCGGCGACCGTTACGAGGAACAAATCGCGAAGGACCGCGCGGCCGACGCCGCCTACCGATAAGCAACAAAAACGAATGTTCGAAACCTTCCTCTTCTACGCCTTCTCGGCGATCCTGCTGCTGGCCGCGCTGCGCGTGATCACCGCCCGCAATCCGGTGCACAGCGCCATGTTCCTGGTGCTGTCGTTCTTCACCGCGGCCGGGATCTGGCTGCTGCTGCGCGCGGAGTTCCTCGCCATCGCGCTGGTGCTGGTCTACGTCGGCGCGGTCATGGTGCTGTTCCTGTTCGTGGTGATGATGCTCGACATCAACATTGAACGGCTGCGCGCGGGCTTCTGGCGCAACCTGCCGCTCGCGCTCGTGGTGGGCGGGATCCTGGTGACGGAGATGGTCCTGCTGCTCGCGCGCCAGGTGTTCGAGGCCGCGCCGGCGGCCGAACCGGGGCCCGGCTACAGCAATACCAGGGAGCTCGGTCTGCTGGTGTACACCCATTACGCCTACGCGTTCGAGGTCTCCGCGGTGATCCTGCTGGTGGCGATCATCGCGGCGATCGCCCTGACGCTGCGCCGGCGCAAGGACAGCCGCTACCAGAATCCGGCCGAGCAGGTGAAGGTGCGGCGCGAGGACCGCGTACGGCTGGTCTCGATGCCCCCGGAAAGGGACGAATGATGGGTCCGCTCACGCTCAACCACTACCTGGTGCTCGGCGCGGTGCTGTTCGCGATCAGCGTGGTCGGAATTTTCCTCAACCGGCGCAACATCATCATCCTGCTGATGGCGATCGAGCTGATGCTGCTCGCGGTGAACCTGAACTTCATCGCCTTCTCGCATTTCCTGGGCGACATTGCCGGGCAGGTGTTCGTGTTCTTCATTCTCACCGTCGCCGCCGCTGAGTCGGCGATCGGGCTGGCGATCCTGGTGGTCCTGTTCCGCAATCTGAACACGATCGATGTCGAGGACCTGGATTCCCTGAAGGGCTGAGACGCACAAATGATCGCAATGAAGACCCTTTACCTGATCGTGCCCCTGGCGCCGCTTGCGGGCGCGATCATCGCGGGCCTGTTCGGGCGCGCGATCGGACGCGCCGGCGCGCACTGGATGACGATCCTGTCGGTGGCGATCTCGTTCGCGGCCTCGTGCGCGATCTTCGCCGACGTGATGGCCGGCCACAGCTTCAATGGCACCGTCTATACCTGGCTCGCCAGCGGCGGCACGAGCTTCGAGATCGGCTTCCTGATCGACCGCCTGACGGTGCTGATGATGGTGGTGGTGACCTTCGTCTCGCTGATGGTGCACGTCTACACCGTCGGCTATATGGCGGACGACCCGGGCTACCAGCGCTTCTTCTCCTACATCTCGCTCTTCACCTTCTCGATGCTGATGCTGGTGATGAGCAACAACTTCCTGCAGCTGTTCTTCGGCTGGGAAGCGGTCGGCCTGGTGTCCTACCTGCTGATCGGCTTCTGGTACACGCGACCGACGGCGATCTACGCCAACCTCAAGGCCTTCCTGGTGAACCGGGTAGGGGACTTCGGCTTCCTGCTCGGCATCGCGCTGATTCTGTCGCAGTTCGGTACCCTGGATTACGCCTCTGTCTTCTCGCAGGCGCCGGGCGCGGCTTCCGGCATGACTCTGATCTGCCTGCTGCTGTTCGTCGGGGCGATGGGCAAGAGTGCGCAGTTCCCGCTCCACGTCTGGCTGCCGGATTCGATGGAGGGCCCGACCCCGATTTCGGCCCTGATCCACGCCGCCACCATGGTGACCGCGGGGATTTTCATGGTCGCGCGCATGTCGCCGTTGTTCGAGCTTTCCGAGACCGCGCGTTCGGTCGTCATGCTGATCGGCGCGATTACGGCGCTGTTCATGGCGCTGGTCGCGGTGACGCAGTACGACATCAAGCGCGTGATCGCCTATTCCACGCTCTCGCAGCTGGGCTACATGACGGTGGCGCTCGGCGCCTCGGCCTACTCGGTCGGAATCTTCCACCTCATGACGCACGCGTTCTTCAAGGCGGTGCTGTTCTTGGGCGCCGGCTCGGTGATCATCGCGATGCACCACGAGCAGGACATGCGGCGCATGGGGGGGCTGCGCCGGTACATGCCGATAACCTATGCTACGGTGCTGATCGGCGCGCTCGCCAACGCCGGGCTGCCCCCCTTCGCGGGCTTCTTCTCCAAGGACGCGATCCTGGAGGCGGTGCAGGCCTCGCATACCCCGGGCGCCGGCTTTGCCTACGCGGCGCTGCTGCTGGGCGTGTTCTTCGGCGGGCTGTACTCGTTCCGCCTGGTGTTCTACGCCTTTCACGGCGAGCCGCGCATGGACGCGCACACGCGCGAGCACCTGCGCGAGTCGCCCTGGGTGGTGACGCTGCCGCTCGTCCTGCTGGCGATCCCGTCGGTCGCGGCCGGCTGGTGGATCGGCCCGATCGTGTTCGGGGACTATTTCGGCTCGAGCATCGTGCAGCGCTTCCACGAGGAGTACCACGGCGTATGGAGCTTCATGCTGCACGGCATCGCCGCGGCGCCGTTCTGGTTCGGCCTCGCCGGTGCGGGCCTGGCCGGCTACCTGTACCTGGTGCGCACCGACCTGCCGAAGAAGATCGCCGTCGCACTGGGCCCGATCTACTCCCTGATCAACCAGAAATACGGCTTCGACGAGCTGTACGACTGGCTCTTCGCGCGCGGCGCGCGGCTGCTCGGCACCGGCCTGTGGAAGGGCGGCGACGAGGCGGTGATCGACGGCGTGCTGGTGAACGGCTCGGCGCGTGTCGTCGGCTGGGTCGCTTCGGTGGTAAGGCTGTTCCAGTCCGGACTGGTATATCAGTACGCGTTCACGATGCTGATCGGGGTCGTGCTGCTGACCTATTTCTTCCTGGTCACGTGAACAACAACAAGAGACATTCGTGAACGCCAACCTACTTTCGCTCGCGATCTGGATTCCGATCGGCGCCGGGCTGCTTGTGCTGGCGGCGGGCGGCGAGCGCAATGCGCCGATGCAACGCTGGCTGGCGCTGATCGGCGCGTTGATCGGCTTCGCGGTGACGATCCCGCTCTACACCGGGTTCGACCTGCACAACCCGGGCATGCAGTTCGTCCAGAACATCCCCTGGATCGCGCGCTTCAACATCAACTACCACCTCGGGGTGGACGGCATCAGCGTGCTGTTCGTGCTGCTCAACAGCTTCATCACCATCCTGGTGGTCATCGCGGGCTGGACGGTGGTGCAGAGCCGCGTGGCGCAGTACTACGCCTCGTTCCTGATCCTTTCCGGACTGATGAACGGCGTCTTCGCCGCGCTGGACGGGGTGCTGTTCTACGTCTTCTTCGAGGCCACGCTGATCCCGATGTTCATCATCATCGGCGTCTGGGGCGGCCCCAACCGCGTCTACGCGGCGCTCAAGTTCTTTCTCTACACCCTCGCGGGTTCGCTGCTGCTGCTGATCGCGCTGCTGTACCTGTACCGCAAGTCCGGCGGCAGTTTCGAGATCCTCGACTGGCACAACCTGCCGCTGCCGCTCGCCACCCAGGTGCTGCTGTTTTTCGGCTTCCTGCTCGCGTTCGCGGTCAAGGTGCCGATGTGGCCGGTGCATACCTGGCTGCCGGATGCGCACGTCGAGGCACCGACCGGCGGCTCGGTGGTGCTGGCAGCGATCATGCTGAAGCTGGGGGCCTACGGATTCGTGCGGTTCTCGCTGCCGATCCTGCCCGACGCGTCGCGCGAGCTGGCCTGGCTGATGATCGCGCTGTCACTGATCGCGGTGGTGTACGTCGGCCTGGTGGCCCTGGTGCAGACCGACATGAAGAAGCTGATCGCCTACTCGTCGATCTCGCACATGGGCTTCGTCACGCTCGGCTTCTTCATTTTCAACGCGTACGGCATCGAAGGCGGTTTGGTGCAGATGATCTCGCACGGCTTCGTCTCCGCCGCGATGTTCCTTTGCGTGGGCGTCATGTACGACCGCATGCACACCCGTCTGATCGCGGACTACGGCGGGGTGGTGAACACGATGCCGAAATTCGCCTCGCTCATGATGCTGTTCGCGATGGCCAACTGCGGCCTGCCGGCGACCAGCGGCTTCGTCGGCGAGTTCATGGTCATCATGGGGGCGATGAAGGCGAACTTCTGGATTGCGTTCGCCGCCGCGAGCACCCTGATCTGGGGCGCGGCCTACACTCTGTGGCTGTACAAGCGCGTCATCTTCGGCGCGGTGGCGAACGAGCACGTGGCCAAATTGACGGACCTGAACGGCCGCGAGGCGCTGGTGCTGGTACTGCTGGCGGTTGCGGTGCTGGTCATGGGCATCTACCCGCTTCCCTTCACCGACATCATGCACGGGTCGGTCGACGAGCTGCTGCGCCATGTCGCGCAGCCGAAGATCTGAGATGAGCGCCCCCGCCACGCTGACCGACTTCCTCCTCGCGCTGCCGGAGCTGGTGCTGCTGGCCGGCGCCTGCACGCTCATGATCGCGGACCTGTTCGTCAAGGACCCGCGCCGCGAGGCGAGCTTCATCATCGCCATGCTGGTGCTGCTGGGCTGCGCCGGCGCAACTGTGTTCGTGATGTGGGGCACCGGCGGCCACGTCGCCTACGCCTTCAACAAGCTGTACGTGGCGGACCTGATGGCGCACCTGCTCAAGCTGTGCGCCTACCTGGCGGTCGCCGCCGCGCTGGTGTATTCGCGCCAGTACCTGCACGACCGGGGCCTGCTGAAGGGCGAGTTCCTGACGCTGTTGCTTTTCGCGCTGCTCGGCATGATGGTGATGATGAGCGCGAACAGTTTCCTGACGCTCTACCTCGGGCTCGAGCTGCTGTCGCTTTGCCTGTACGCGATGGTGGCGCTCAATCGCGACTCCGCGCTCTCGACCGAGGCCGCGATGAAGTATTTCGTGCTCGGCGCGCTCGCCTCTGGCCTGCTGCTATACGGCATGTCGATGATTTACGGCGCGACCGGCACGCTCACCATCACCGAGGTTGCGCAGCAGGTGGCCGGACTGTCGACGAAGACCGCCGAGCGGCATTTCCTGGTGTTCGGCCTGGTGTTCGTCGTCTCGGGGCTGGCGTTCAAGCTCGGGGTGGTGCCGTTCCACATGTGGATCCCGGACGTTTACGAGGGCGCGCCGACCGCGGTCACGCTGGTGATCGGATCGGGCCCCAAGCTGGCCGCCTTCGCCATGGCGATGCGGCTGCTGGTCAACGGCCTGCTCGACCTGGCGCACGACTGGCAGCAGATGCTGGTGGTGCTGGCACTGCTGTCGATGGCGCTCGGCAACATTACCGCCATCGCGCAGACGAACCTCAAGCGCATGCTGGCCTATTCGACCATCGCGCACATGGGATTCATGCTGCTCGGCCTGCTATCCGGGGTGATCGGCACAAACACCTACAGCGCAGGCGAGGCTTACGCGGCATCGATGTTCTACACCATCGTCTACGTCCTGATGTCGCTCGGCGCCTTCGGCATGCTGCTCTACCTGTCGCGCGCCGGCTTCGAGTGCGAGACGCTGGAGGACATGAAAGGCCTCAACCGGCGCAGCCCCTGGTTCGCCTTCATCATGCTGGTGCTGATGTTCTCGCTCGCGGGCATCCCGCCGACCGCCGGCTTCTACGCCAAGCTCGCGGTGCTGTCGGCCGCCGTCAACGCGGGGCAGGTGTGGCTCGCGGTGGTGGCGGTGATGCTGTCGCTGGTCGGCGCGTTCTACTACCTGCGCGTGGTCAAGCTGATGTACTTCGACGAGCCCAGGGACGCCGCCCCGGTCGAGGGCCCGCGCGAGATGCGCGCGCTGCTGTCGCTCAACGGGCTCGCGGTGCTGGGGCTGGGGATCCTGCCGCGGGTCGCTGATGTCACTCTGCTACATCGCGATCAGAAGCTCTCTAGATGGACCTGAGGAAGAGCACCTGGTGCGCGGCGAGGAAGTGTTCGCCGGCCGGCTGCTGCGGGTGCGGCGCGACGTGGTCAGACTGCCCGACGGCAGCGAAGGGGTGCGCGAGTACATTCGCCACCCCGGCGCGGTGGCGATCGTGGCGCTGTTCGACGACGGGCGGGTGCTGCTCGAGCGCCAGTTCCGCTACCCGCACGGGCGCGAATTCATCGAGCTGCCGGCGGGCAAGCGCGAGCCCGACGAGCAGCCGCTGGACACCGCCAGGCGCGAGCTGATGGAGGAAACCGGCTACGCGGCGCGCGAATGGCACCACTTGGGGGTGATCCACACCGCGATCGCCTACACCGACGAGGGCATCGAGATGTATCTCGCGCGCGGTCTCGAAAAGCGCGAAGCGAAGCTGGATGCGGGCGAGTTTCTGGAAGTCCTGACCCCGTCTTTCGACCAGGCCATCGCCATGCTGCGCGACGGCCGCATCACCGACGCGAAGACCGTCGCGGGTTTGCTGTGGGCGCACGCGTTTGGGGCCTGAGTAGGGTTTGACGCAGGTCAAGCCCGCACCCGACGAAGGAGAGTCCAATCTTCGTCATGGCGGGTCAAGAACGATGGCTGCTCGAGCGGTCCGACCTGCAGCAGCTGGTCGACGCGCTGCGCGCGGCCGGCTACCAGACGATCGGCCCCGTGGCTCGCGACGGCGCGATCGTGTACGACGCAATCGAGCGCCTCGAGGAGCTGCCCGCGGGCTGGACCGACCGTCAGGACGGCGGCTCGTACCGCCTCGAGCGGCGCGACGACCAGGCGCTGTTCGGCTACGCGGTGGGGCCGCATGCCTGGAAGCGCTTCCTGCATTCCCCGCAGCTGACGCTGTGGCGCGCGCGGCGCGCCGGAGCCGGCTTCCAGGTCGAGGCGTTGGTCGACGACGCGCCGCGCTATGCGTTTCTCGGCGTGCGCGCCTGCGAGCTGCAGGCGATCGCGATCCAGGACCGCGTCCTGATCGGCGACCGCTACCCTGATCCCGCCTACCGCGCGCGGCGCGAGGGCGCTTTCATCGTGGCGCTCAACTGCTCGGTAGCCGGCGGAACATGCTTTTGCGTCTCGATGAAGACAGGCCCCGGAGTCGAGCGTGGTTTCGACCTTGCTTTGACAGAAATTCTCGACCAGGAAAGGCATTTCTTCGTCGTCGAAATCGGCAGCGATCGGGGCACGCAAATGCTGGCGGGGGTGCCGCGCCGCGCGGCGAGCGCCGAGGAGTGCGCCGCCGCCGAGGCGGTGGTTGCGCGCACCGCCGCAAGCATGGGGCGCGAGCTGCAGGCCGAGGGGCTGAGCGAGCTGCTACTGCGCAATCTCGAGCACCCGCGCTGGGACGAGGTCGCCGCGCGCTGCCTCAGCT
Organism: uncultured beta proteobacterium; assembly: GCA_963811085.1. Lineage (GTDB taxonomy): Bacteria > Pseudomonadota > Gammaproteobacteria > Burkholderiales > SG8-39 > DAHVFK01. The sequence goes on from CAWEPV010000011.1 coordinate 384,423, forward strand.
GCGCCAATTGCACCATGGTGTGTCCGACCTGCTTCTGCACCAGCGTCGAGGACCTGACCGACCTGTCGGGCGGGGCGGCCGAGCGCGTGCGGCGCTGGGACTCCTGTTTCACGACCGACTTCTCGCACCTGCACGGCGGCGCCGTGCGCTCGTCGGCGCGCTCGCGTTACCGGCAATGGATGACGCACAAGCTCGCCACCTGGGTGGAGCAGTTCGGCTCCTCGGGTTGCGTCGGCTGCGGCCGCTGCATCACCTGGTGTCCGGTCGGCATCGACCTCACCGAGGAGGCGCGGGCGATCCGGCAAGGCGACGGCGTTAAGAGAGGAAAAGACCATGGACGGACTTGAGCGGATCATCAGAGAGCATCAATTCTTCAGGGACCTCGATCCCAGGTTCGTAGCGCTGGTGGTGGGCTGCGCCAAGAACGTGCGCTTCGAGGCCGGCGAGTACCTGTTTCGCGAAGGCAGCGAGGCGGACCAGTTCTACCTCATACGGCACGGCCGCGTCGCGCTCGAGATGGTCTCGCCCAGCGGCGGCGCGGTGACCTTCCAGACCCTGGGCGAGGGCGAGCTGGTCGGGTTGTCGTGGTTCGTGCCGCCCTACCGCTGGGCCTACGACGCGCGAGCGCTCGAGCTGACGCGCGCGGTCTCGCTCGACGCGGTGTGCCTGCGGCGCAAGCTCGACGACGACCACGACCTGGGCTACGAGGTGATGCAGCGCTTCGTCCCGGTCCTGCTCGAGCGGCTGCAAGCCACGCGGCTGCAGATGCTCGACGTCTACGGAGCCGCGAAGAAATGATTCCCGAAGTCGCGCGGATCGCCGGCACGCGGCGCGAGACGGCCGATACCTGGACCCTGGAACTGGAGCCGCCGCCCGGGCGGGACGCCTGGGCCTACCGCCCGGGCCAGTTCAACATGCTGTATGTCTTCGGCATCGGCGAGGTGCCGATCAGCATCAGCGGCAGCGCGCGCGAAGGCGCGACGCTGCTCCACACGGTGCGTGCGGTCGGCACCGTGTCGAGCGCGCTCGCACGGCTCAAGCGCGGCGACTCGGTCGGCGTCAGGGGGCCCTTTGGCAGCGTCTGGCCGGTCGAGGAGGCTGCCGGCAGCGACGTGCTGATCGCCGCGGGCGGCCTGGGTTTCGCCCCGGTGCGCCCCGCGCTGGTCGCGCTGCTCGCCCGGCGCGAGCGCTATGGCAAGCTGATCCTGCTGTACGGTTCGCGCAGCCCGGAGGAGATTCTCTACCGGCGCGAGATCGAGGCCCTGCGGCGCCGGCTCGACGTCGACATCGACGTCACGGTCGATCACGCGACCGGGGCCTGGCACGGCAACGTCGGCGTGGTCACGAGCCTGGTCAAGCGCGCAGCCTTTGACCCCGAGCACACCGTGGCGATGCTGTGCGGGCCCGAGGTCATGATGCGCTTCACCGTGGCCGCCCTGCGCGACGCCGGCGTCGCGCGCGAGCGCGTGTACCTTTCCATGGAGCGCAACATGAAGTGCGCGCTGGGCCACTGCGGGCATTGCCAGTTCGGGCGCGACTTCGTGTGCAAGGACGGGCCGGTGCTGCGCTATGACCGCATCCGCGAGCGGCTCGCGGTGCGCGAGGTCTGACATGGCGGCCGCACGCAAGCCGAAACTCGCGGTCTGGAAGTTCGCTTCCTGCGACGGTTGCCAGCTCAGCCTCCTCGATTGCGAGGACGAGTTGCTGGCAGTCGCCGGCGCGGTAGAGATCGCCTACTTCCCGGAGGCGAGCCGCGCGATGGCGAAAGGCCCCTACGACCTGTCGCTGGTCGAGGGCTCGATCACCACGCATCACGACGCCGAGCGCATCCAGGAAGTGCGGCGCGTATCGAAGCACCTGGTCACGATCGGCGCCTGCGCGACCGCCGGCGGGATCCAGGCGCTGCGCAACTTCAAGGACGTGAGGGAGTTCATTTCGATCGTGTACGCCAATCCGGCCTACATCGACACCCTGTCCACCTCGACCCCGATCGCGGATCACGTCAAGGTCGACTTCGAGCTGCGTGGCTGCCCGATCAACAAGCTGCAGCTGGTGGAGGTGCTCTCCGCCTTTCTCGCCGGCCGCGTGCCGGTGACGCCGGCCCACAGCGTGTGCCTCGAGTGCAAGCTGAAGGGCAACGTGTGCGTGATGGTGGCGCACGGCACGGGCTGCATCGGACCGGTGACGCACGCCGGCTGCGGCGCGCTGTGCCCGTCCTACCGGCGGGGCTGCTACGGCTGCTTCGGGCCGATGGAGACGCCCAACGCGCGCGCGCTGGGCGAGCGCCTGCTTGCCCTGGGCATGCCGGCGCGCGACGTGCAGCGGGTTTTCCGCAACTTCAACGCTCAGGCGGAGCCGTTCAAGAAGGAGAGCGAGCGCCATGACGCGTAAGACGATCAAGGTCGACTACCTCGCGCGGGTCGAGGGCGAGGGCGCGCTGCACGTCACGCTGCACGACGGCGCGGTGCGCGACGTCGAGCTGCGCATCTTCGAGCCGCCGCGCTTCTTCGAGGCCTTCCTGCGCGGGCGCGCGTTCGGCGAGGCGCCCGACATCACCGCGCGCATCTGCGGCATCTGCCCGGTGGCCTACCAGATGAGCGCGGTGCATGCGATGGAGGACGCGCTCGGCATCGCGGTCGACGCGCCGCTGCGCGCGCTGCGCCGGCTGCTGTACTGCGGCGAGTGGATCGAGAGCCACGGACTGCACATCTATCTGCTGCACGCGCCGGACTTTCTCGGCTACGAAAGCGCGATCGCGATGGCGCGCGAGCACCAGGCCGAGGTCGAGCGCGGGCTGCAGCTGAAGAAGGTCGGCAACGAGATCGTGCAGCTGGTCGGCGGGCGCGAGATCCATCCGATCAACGTGCGCGTCGGCGGCTTCTACCGCACCCCGACGCGGCGCGAGCTGGCGCCGCTCGCCGAGCGGCTGAAATGGGCGCGCGACGCGGCGCTCGAGACGGTGCGCTGGGTCGCGGGCTTCGACTTCCCCGACGTGCGAGCGCGACTACGAGTTCGTCGCGCTGCGCCACCCGGACGAATACCCGTTTGAACGAAGGACGCCTGGTGTCGAACAAGGGGCTCGACATCGGCGCGCGCGACTACGAGACGCACTTCGAGGAGCGCCACGTCGCGCACTCGACCGCGCTGCAGTCGGTCATCCGGGAGCGTGGCGCCTACCTGGTCGGGCCGCTGGCGCGCTACAGCCTGAACTTCGACCGGCTCTCGCCGCTGGCGCAGGAGGCGGCGCGCGCGGCCGGGCTGGGCGAGGTGTGCACCAACCCCTACCGCAGCATCGTGGTGCGCGCGGTCGAGACCCTGTACGCCTGCGACGAGGCGCTGCGGCTGATCGAGGGCTACCGCGAGCCCGAGCGGGCCGCGGTGCCGGTCGAGCCGCGCGCGGGCGTCGGCTTCGCCTGCACCGAGGCACCGCGCGGCCTGCTGTACCACCGCTACGCGCTCGACGCCGAGGGCACGATCACCGAGGCGAACATCGTGCCGCCCACCTCGCAGAACCAGGGCACCATCGAGGACGATCTGCGCGCCTTCCTGCCGGACTGGCTGGAGATGGAGGACGAAGCGCTGCGCTGGCGCTGCGAGCAGACGATCCGCAATTACGACCCGTGCATCTCCTGCTCCTGCCATTTCCTCAAGTTGGAGGTCGAGCGTGGCTAACGCAGCGGTGGTCGTGATCGGCGTGGGCAACGCGCTGCGCGCCGACGACGCGGCGGGCGTGCTGGTCGCGCGCCGGCTGCGCCCGAGCCCGGGGGTCGAGATATGCGAGCAAAGCGGCGAGGCGACCGCGCTGCTGGAGGCGCTGCGCGGGCGCGCCGCGGTGCTCGTGGTCGACGCCGCGGCAGGCGCGGAGCCGGGGCGGCTGCACCGTCTTGACGCGTCGGCCCAGCCGCTGCCGCAGCGCCTGTTCGGCTCCTCGACGCACGGCTTCGGCGTGGCCGAGGGCATCGAGCTCGCGCGCGCGCTGGGCGTGCTTCCACCCGTGTGCATCGTGTACGCGGTGGAAGGAGGGCGCTTCGAGACCGGCGCGCCGATGTCCGAGGCGGTGGTGTGCGCGCTGCCTGTTCTGGCCGAAAGAATGACGAAGGAAATCGAGACGTTGAGGCACGCGGAGACGCGAGATGCATGAGGCGCATCTCATGACGGACCTGCTGCACAAGATCGAGGCCCTGGCGCGCGAGGACGGCGCGCCACGCGTGGCCGCGGTCGAAGTCTGGCTCGGCGCGCTGTGCCACATTTCGGCCGGGCATTTCCGCGAGCATTTCGAGCGCGAGACTGCGGGCACGCTGGCCGAGGGCGCCGAGCTCTCGCTGCTCGTATCCGACGATCCGCGCCACCCGCAGGCGCAGGACATCGTGCTGCGCAGCGTGAGCCTGGAGAGCTGAGGGCGTGCAGCGCGCGCGCGTCACGGTCCGCGGCGGGGTGCAGGGGGTGGGATTCCGCCCGCACGCCTGGCGCCTGGCCGGCGAGCTCGCGCTCGGCGGCTGGGTGAGCAACACGGCCGAGGGCGTGCTGATCGAAGTCGAGGGGCGCGCCGAGTCGATCGACGCCTTCGTGCGCGCGCTCGACGCGCGCCGCCCGCCGAGCGCGCGCATCGAATCGCTCGAGGTCGCGTCGATCGCCCCGCGCGGCGAACGCGAATTCGCGATCCGGCCGAGCGCGCGCGCCGCCGCGCCCTCGGCCGCAATCCTGCCCGACCTCGCCACCTGCCCGGAGTGCCTGCGCGAGCTGTTCGATGCGCGCGACCGGCGCCACCTCTACCCGTTCATCAACTGCACCCATTGCGGGCCGCGCTACAGCATCGTCCAGGCGCTGCCCTACGACCGCGAGCGCACCACGATGCGCGGGTTCACGATGTGCCCGGCCTGCCGGGCGGAGTACGAGGATCCGGCCGAGCGGCGCTTCCACGCCCAGCCGAATGCCTGTCCCGCCTGCGGCCCCGCGCTCGCGCTGTGGGATGAAGACGGCCGCGTGTTTGCCGCGCGGCACGACGCGCTGCTCGACGCGGCGCAGGCCCTGCGCGCCGGGCGCATCGTCGCGCTCAAGGGCCTGGGCGGCTTTCACCTTTTAGTGGATGCGCGCAACGCGCAAGCCGTCGAGCGCCTGCGGCTGCGCAAGGGGCGCGCGCAGAAGCCCTTCGCGCTCATGTTCCCCGACCTCGCCGCGCTGCGCACGCATTGCGAGGTGGATGCGCTCGAGGCGCGGCTGCTCGAATCGCCGCAGGCGCCGATCGCGTTGCTGCGTCGGTGCAAAGGCGGCGATGAAGCGGCGCTCGCCGCGCAGGTCGCTCCGCGCTGCCCGGAGCTCGGCGCCATGCTGCCGTATACGCCGCTGCACCATCTGCTGCTGCGCGAGCTCGGCTTCCCCGTGGTCGCCACCAGCGGCAACCGCAGCGAGGAGCCGATCGCCACCGACGAGCGCGAGGCGCTCGCTCGCCTGCGGGGCATCGCCGACCTGTTCCTGGTGCACGACCGGCCGATCGCGCGCCCGGTCGAGGATTCGGTGGCGCGCGTGGTGCTGGGCCGGGAGATGCTGCTGCGCCGCGGGCGCGGCTACGCGCCCTATCCGCTGGCGCTGCCGCAGGCCGGGCAGGGCGGCGCGCTGCTGGCGGTCGGGGCTCACATGAAGAACACGGTGAGCCTGTCCGTCGCCGGCCGGATCGTGACCGGCTCGCACCTGGGCGACCTCGACGCGCCCGAGGGGCGCGACGCGCACGAGGAGGCCGCGCGCGGCCTGGCCGCGCTGTACCAGGCCGCGCCCGTCGCCATCGCCTGCGACCTGCACCCGGATTACGCTTCGACGCACTATGCCGAGCGCAGCGGGCTGCCGCTGGTGCGCGTACAGCACCACGTCGCCCACGTCGCCGCCTGCATGGCCGAGAACGGCTTGCGCGGCCCCGTGCTCGGCGTGGCCTGGGACGGCAGCGGTTACGGCCCGGACGGCACCGTCTGGGGCGGCGAATTCCTGCTGCTCGACGGCGCGCACGCACGGCGCGTCGCGCACCTGAGGACCTTCGGCCTGCCGGGCGGCGAGCGCGCGGTACGCGAGCCGCGCCGTGCCGCGCTCGGCGCGCTGTGCGAGGCGCTGGGCGAGGAGGCGTTTGACACAGCGGGACCCGCAGCCGGCTTGAACTTCAGTACGAACGAATTGCGCGTATTGAGATCGATGATCGCGAGCGGCACTCAGGCCCCGCTGACCTCGAGCGCCGGGCGGCTGTTCGACGCCGTCGCGGCGCTCGCCGGCCTGCGGCAGGTCGCGAGCTACGAGGGCCAGGCGGCGATGGAGCTCGAGTGGTCGATCACGGAGGACGCTGAGTTGGAACTCGCGCCGCTCGAGATCGTCGCTTCAGTGCCTTTGGTACTCGATTGGGCGCCGACCCTGCGTTCCATGCTGGATTTCGCCGGCAAAGGCGCGTCGCGCGGTGCCGTTGCGGCGGCGTTCCACCGCGCGCTCGCGGCGGCGATCGCGGCGGTCGGGGCGCGCATCGGGGTGCGCCGGGTGGCGCTCAGCGGCGGCTGCTTCCAGAACCGCCATCTGCTCGAGTGGAGCGTCGAGCGCCTGCGCGCCGAAGGCCTCGAGCCGTTCTGGCATCGCCTGGTGCCGACCAACGACGGCGGCATTTCGCTCGGCCAGGCGGCCTGGGCCGCGGCCGTGCGGGCGGAGGGCTGAGCGCATGTGCCTGGCCGTTCCGGGCAAGATCGAGAGCATCGCCGAGGCGGGCCCGCTGATGCGCGTGGCCAGGGTCGATTTCGGCGGCGTGACGCGCGAGGTCAATCTCGCCTGCGTGCCCGAGGCGGCGCTGGGCGACTATGTGCTGGTCCACGTCGGCATCGCCCTGAGCGTGATCGACGCCGCGGAGGCCGAGAAGGTCTTCAGCTATCTGCGGGAGATCGAAGCGCTGTGAAGTTCGTCGACGAGTACCGCGATGAAAGATCGGCCGCGCGCTACGCGGCCCTGATCGCGCGCGGGGTCACGCGAGCCTGGACCATCATGGAAGTCTGCGGCGGCCAGACCCACGCCATCGTGCGCTTCGGCATCGACCAGCTCCTGCCGGGCGGCGTCTCCCTCGTGCACGGGCCCGGTTGCCCGGTGTGCGTCACGCCGCTCGAGATGATCGACAAGGCGCTCGAGATCGCGGCCGCGCCGGGCGTGATTTTCTGCTCCTTCGGCGACATGCTGCGCGTGCCGGGCAGCGAGGGCAACCTGCTCGCGGTCAGGGCGCGGGGCGGCGACGTGCGCGTGGTCTACTCGCCGCTCGATGCGCTGCAGGTCGCACGCGACAACCCGGCGCGCGAGGTCGTGTTCTTCGCGGTCGGCTTCGAGACCACCGCGCCGGCGAACGCGATGGCGGCGCACCAGGCCAGGCTCGAGGGCCTCTCCAACTTTTCGCTCCTGGTGTCGCAGGTGCTTGTGCCGCCGGCGATCGAGGCTATCCTGGCCGCGCCGGGCAACCGGGTGCAGGCCTTCCTCGCCGCCGGGCACGTGTGCGCGGTGATGGGTATCGAGCAATACGAGCCGCTCGCCGCGCGCTACCGGGTCCCGATCGTGGTGACCGGGTTCGAGCCGCTCGACATCATGCAGGGGGTGGCGATGTGCGTGCGCCAGCTCGAGCGCGGCGAGGCGCGGCTGGAGAACCAGTACTCGCGCGCAGTGCGGCGCGCCGGCAGCGCGCCGGCGCAGGCGCTGATGCGCGAGGTGTTCACGGTCGTCCCGCGCCGCTGGCGCGGCATCGGCGAGATTCCGGCCAGCGGCCTCGCGCTCGCGCCGGCCTACGCCGGGCTGGACGCCGAGCGCCGCTTCGGCGCAGCGCGCGCGGGCGCCGAAGTTCGCTCGGAATGCATCGCCGGGCTGGTGCTGCAGGGCGCGCGCAAGCCGACCGATTGCCCCGCCTTCGGCCGCCGCTGCACCCCCGAGCGCCCGCTCGGGGTCACGATGGTGTCCTCGGAAGGCGCCTGCGCCGCCTACTTCCGCTATCGCGCGCCGGTGAGCTCATGAGCGCTCCCGATCCCACCGTTTGGAACTGCCCGGCGCCGGCCGGCGAGGGCGAGCAGGTACAACTGGCGCACGGCGGCGGCGGGCGCGCGATGGCGCGCCTGATCGAGCGCCTGTTCCTGCCCGCGTTCGCCAACCAGGCGCTCGGCGAGCGCCACGACGGCGCGCGGCTCGAGCTCGACGGCGCGCAGCTCGCCTTCAGCACCGATTCCTACGTGGTAAGCCCGCTGTTCTTCCCCGGCGGCGACATCGGCACGCTGGCGGTCAACGGCACGGTGAACGATCTCGCCATGTGCGGCGCGCAGCCGCTGTATCTCTCCGCCGGCTTCATCGTCGAGGAAGGGTTCGCCCTGGCGACGCTCGAGCGCGTGGTGGCCTCGATGCGCGCGGCGGCCGTCGCGGCGGGCGTGCAGCTGGTGACGGGCGACACCAAGGTGGTCGAGCGCGGCAAGGCCGACGGCCTGTTCATCAACACCGCCGGTATCGGGCGCATCGTTGCGCCGCGCCCGGTCGCGCCGCACCGGGTGCGTCCGGGCGACCTCGTCCTGTTGAGCGGCGACCTGGGCCGGCACGGGGTCGCGGTGATGGCCGCGCGCGAGGCGCTCGGGCTCGAGACTTCGATTGCGAGCGACTGCGCGCCGCTCGCGGCGCCGGTGCTCGCGCTGCTCGAAGCCGGCTGCGCCGTGTCCTGTTTGCGCGACCTGACGCGCGGCGGGCTCGCCAGTGCCCTGGTAGAGATCGCCGAGACGGCGGGCATGGAGATCGCGCTCGATGAGCGGGCAATCCCGGTGCGCGAGGAGGTGCGGGCGGTGTGCGAGCTGCTAGGCCTGGACCCGATCTACGTCGCCAATGAAGGCCGCTTCGTCGCCTTCGTCGCGCCCGCCGACGCCGAGCGCGCGCTCGAGGTGCTGCATGCGCACGAGCCGAGCCGTGGCGCGTGCGTGATCGGAAGCGTGCAGGCCGGCGCTGCCGGGCGCGTCGTCATGACAAGCCCGATCGGCGGCAAACGCGTGGTCGACATGCTGAGCGGAGAGCAGCTGCCGCGCATCTGCTGAGCGGAAACTGCTCTCGTCTTGCGCGTCTGCGCCAGTGTTTAGTTCTTGTGTTCCCTCGCCTCGTTCGAAATCGCCCGGCCACCGTGCTGGATGTCTTGCCCGGCGCCTTCCATGGTTTCGCAACCGGCGAGCGTGCCGAGGAAGCTGGCGAAAGTGAGCGCCGCCAGCAGCGGAATAAAGATTCGTTTGATCATGATCAGTCTCCTATGGTGCAGCGCTCACGGTACTCAGCACGGGCCAGCGGGTCGGTGCGGCGCCGTACATACGCTCGGGGGAACGGGCCGATCGATGCCCGCAAAGCGCCTCAACCTGTCCCGCGGCAAGATGCAATGTGCGCTGACGTACAGAGCTACCCTGAGGCGGTGCCTATGATTTAGTGATCTCGAGCGGCCTCGGCATATCGATCGGAATCGCGTGCATCCGTCCAAACATGTCGCCACAACCCTGCTGTTCGGCGCCGCCCTGGCGCTGGGCTCGACCGGGTTGCTCGCCCAGGAAGCAGAGGGCTTCGGCCTGCGGCTGCCCAAGGCCTGGCTGGCACAGGCGAGCGACACGGCCGATACGCACCAGGCCTCCGAGAGCCCGTCGCCATCGGGGCCCGGACGCTCCAAGAGCTACGTGATCCCCGCACTGGAAATCCTCAGCTTCGATGCGCTGCTCAATCTCTACGACCGGCACGCCTACCAAGGGAGCGAGTTCTCGAGCAACCTGACTTCGATCAGGAACAATCTGCACGGCGGTTGGAAGGTGGACAACGACCCGTACCAGGTGAACCAGGTCGGGCACCCGTACCAGGGTTCGATGTACCACGGCTTCGCGCGCTCGGCGGGCCTGAGCTACTGGGAGGCGGCGGGATACACGTTCGCCGGCAGCGTGCTGTGGGAGATTGCGGGAGAGCGCACCGATCCGTCGATGAACGACCAGATCGCGAGCGGCATCGCCGGCTCGTTCTTCGGCGAGGCGCTGTTCCGCATGGCGAGCCTGGTGCTGGAGCAGGGCGGAGGCATGTCGCCGTTCTGGCGCGAGTGGGCCGCTACCGCTATTTCGCCGTCGACGGGCTTCAACCGCCGCGTGATGGGCTATGACGAGATCTTCTCCAGCCGCGGCGCGCCCTACTACAGCCGCCTGTCGCTGGGCTTGAGCGGCGAGGCGCAGAACAATCCGGGTGCTTCGACCAAGGCGAGGCCGAACGAGGCGCTGCTGGATTTCTCCCTCGATTACGGCATGCCGGGCAAGCCCGGTTACGAGTACACGCGGCCGTTCGATTACTTCACCTTCCAGGTCACCGCCTCGAGCGCGAACCTGATCGAGAACGTGATGACCCGCGGGCTGCTCTACGGCAAGGCATACAGCGCGGGCAGCAACTACCACGGCGTATGGGGGCTGTACGGCAGCTACGATTACATCGCGCCGCAAACCTACCGCATCTCCAGTACCGCGTTATCGCTCGGCACCACCTGGCAGACGTGGCTGACGCAGAATATCGCGCTGCAGGGCACGGGCCTTGTGGGCGCAGGCTATGCGGCGGCCAGCACCTTGCACGGCGCCGCCGAAGGCGACTACCACTACGGGGTCACGCCGCAGGGCTTTCTTGCGCTGCGCATGATCTTCGGCAACAAGGCTTCGCTCGACATCAGCGCGCGCGAATATTTCGTGACCAACGCGGCCGGCACCACCGCGGGGCACGACAACATCATACGCACCGATCTCGCGTTCACCTGGCGCATCGTGCGCCAGCATGCAGTCTCGATCAGATACCTGTGGAACCGGCGCGATGCGACCTACGCGAGCCTGCCCGACACGACGCAGAGCCGCGCCACGGTCGGTATCTATTACACGATGCTGGGCAACGACCGCTTCGGCGTGGTTGGAACGGCCCCGACTTCGACGATACTGCCGAAGCTTAAGTAAGCTGGGTTGACGCATGCCGCAATGGCGCTGCCGAGCCCGGCGGACCTGATTGACACAGATCAAGGTGCCGCGTAGCGCGGTGTATTGAATGGGGTTGTGAGCATGAGCAGGAGGCGATCCGTGCCCGGCCAGCATCGCTACATCCGTTTCTTCAATCAGATCGGCATCGAGGACGTTCCGTCGGTCGGGGGCAAGAATGCTTCGCTCGGGGAGATGTACCGTGAGCTGACCCCGCAGGGCGTGCGCGTGCCGAACGGCTTCGCGATCACCGCCCAGGCCTACTGGTACGTGCTCGAGAAGGCCGGCATCGCGCAGCGGCTGCGCGACGCGCTCGACGGCCTGCGCGCGGACGACGTCGAGGACCTGGCGCGGCGCGGCAAGCAGGCGCGCGACCTAGTGTACGGGGCGCCGCTGCCGGAGGACCTGCGACGCGAAATCCTGCAGGCTTACGGGACGCTGCGGGAGGAGTACGGCCCGCAGCTCAGCGTGGCGGTGCGCTCCTCGGCTACGGCCGAGGACCTGCCCGACGTGAGCTTCGCCGGCGCGCACGAAACCTTCCTCAACGTGCAGGGGGACGAGCCTCTGCTGGACGCCTGCCGACGCTGCTTCGCCAGCCTGTTCACCGACCGCGCGATCCACTATCGCATCGACCAGGGATTCGATCACTTCAAGGTGGCGCTGTCGATCGGCGTAATGAAGATGGTGCGCTCGGACCTGGCGGCAAGCGGCGTCATCTTCAGCCTCGACACCGAGTCGGGCTTTCGCGACGTGGTGTTCATCACCGGCGCCTACGGGCTCGGCGAGAACATCGTCCAGGGCGCGGTCGATCCGGACGAGTTCTATGTCTTCAAGCCTACCTTCGAAGCGGGCCGCCGCGCGGTGCTGCGGCGCGCGCTGGGCAACAAGAAGATCAAGATGGTGTACGCGGAGGGCGGCAGCCGCCTGACGACGCGCAACGTGCCCACTTCGAGCGCCGAGCGCGAGCGCTTCTGCATCAGCGACGCCGAGGCGCTGACCCTGGCCGATTACGCGATCAAGGTCGAGAAGCATTACAGCGCCAAGGCCGGCAAACCGCGACCGATGGACATGGAGTGGGCCAAGGACGGCCATGACGGGCAGCTCTACATGGTGCAGGCGCGTCCCGAGACCGTGGTTTCGCAGAAGACGGGCAACGTGTTGGAGATCTACACCATCAAGGGCAAGGGCGACGTGCTGAGCTCGGGGCGGTCAGTGGGGGAGAAGGTGGTCAGCGGCGTGGTGCGCGTCATCCCCAACGTCGCGCAGCTGGCGGAGTTCCGGCCGGGCGAAGTGCTGGTGACCGACACCACCACCCCGGACTGGGAGCCGGTGATGAAGACCGCAGGTGCCGTGGTGACCAACCGCGGCGGCCGCACCTGCCACGCTGCGATCGTGGCACGCGAGCTCGGCATCCCGGCGATCGTCGGCGCGGGCGATGCGACGACTGCGCTCAAGAGCGGCGAGACGGTGACGGTGTCCTGCGCCGAGGGCGACGTCGGCCGAATCTATCGCGGCAAGCTGGAGTTCGAGGTGCAGCGTACCAACCTCGAGGGGCTGAAGCTGCCTGCTACCCAGATCATGATCAACCTCGGCAACCCGGAGCTCGCGTTCAAGACCAGCTTCCTGCCGAATGACGGCATCGGGCTGGCGCGCATGGAGTTCATCATCAGCGAGTACATCAAGGCGCATCCGATGGCGCTGGTGCATCCGGAGAAGGTCGCCGATGCGGCCGAGCGTGCCGCGATCGCCCGGCTGTGCCGCGGCTACGCCAAGCCGGCCGACTTCTTCATTGAGCGCCTGGCCGAGGGCGTCGGCACCATCGCCGCCGCCTTCTATCCGAAGCCGGTGATCGTGCGCATGTCCGACTTCAAGAGCAACGAGTACGCGGCGCTGCTCGGCGGGCACGGCTTCGAGCCGAGCGAAGGCAACCCGATGATCGGTTTTCGCGGCGCATCGCGCTATGCGCATCCGGCTTACGCCGAGGGTTTCGCCCTGGAATGCGCCGCGATGCGTCGCGTGCGCGAGGTCATGGGGTTGACCAACCTCAAGCTGATGATCCCGTTCTGCCGCCGCATCGACGAGGCCGAGCGCGTGCTCAAGGTGATGGCTGGCCACGGCCTCGCGCGCGGCAAGGACGGGCTCGAGATCTACGTCATGTGCGAGATCCCGAACAACGTCATCCTGCTGGACGCCTTTGCCAAGCACTTCGACGGCTTTTCGATCGGCTCGAACGACCTTACCCAACTCACGCTTGGGGTCGACCGCGACTCGGAGATCGTCGCCTTCGACTACGACGAGCGCGACGACGGGGTGAAGCAGATGATCCGGCTCGCGGTCGAGGGCTGCCGCCGCAATCACCGCCACTCGGGGCTGTGCGGCCAGGCACCTTCCGACTACCCCGAGATGGCGCAGTTCCTGGTCGAGATCGGCATCGACTCGATGAGCCTCAACCCGGACGCAGTGCTCAAGACCACGCTGCAGGTACTCGAGCTGGAGAAGAAGCTCGGGCGCAAGCCGCGCCACTGAGGGCCCGGCGCGCGTCGCCATGCCGGGTTACCCGCTCTGGTCTGGCGAGCTGCCGACGTGGCTCGGCATCGCGCTGTGCCTCAGCCAGTCGGCGATGTTCTCGGGGCTCAACCTGGCGCTGTTCAGCGTCAGCCGGCTGCGCCTGGAAGTGGAGGCGGCCGGCAACCCGGATGCCGCGCTGCTGCTCGGCCTGCGCCGCGACGCGAACCTCACCCTGTCCACTGTGCTGTGGGGCAACGTCGCGGTCAACGTGCTGCTTACCCTGCTGTCGGACTCGGTCCTGGCCGGCGTCTCGGCCTTCGCATTTTCAACCGTGGTAATCACCTTCTTCGGTGAAATCATCCCGCAGGCCTATTTCTCGCGCCACGCGCTGCGCATGGCGGCGCGCCTGGCGCCGGTGCTGAAGACATATCGGGTAATCCTGTATCCGCTCGCCAAACCGACGGCGATGATGCTCGAGTGGTGGCTGGGTCCGGAAGCCATCACCCTCTTTCGAGAGCGCGACTTCCGCGCGCTGATCATGCGCCACGTCGACGCCGGAAGCAGCGAGGTGGGGCGCTTGGAGGCGACCGGTGCGCTCAACTTCCTCGACCTGGACGACATCGCCGTGCGCGACGAAGGCGAGTCGGTCGACCCGCTGAGCGTGATCGAGCTGCCGGTGGTCAACGGCAGGCCGCTGCTGCCGTCCTACACGCGCTCGCCCGACGACCCGTTCCTGCGCCGGCTCGACGCCTCGGGCAAGAAGTGGGTTATCTTCACCGACGGTGCCGGCCAGCCCTGCCTGGTGCTCGACGCGCATCATTTCCTGCGCGACGCGCTGTTCGAGAAAGGCCCGCCGAAACCGGAAGCCTACTGGCACCGCCCCATCGTTGTGACCGACCTGAAAACGCGCCTCGGCGACGTCATCGGCCGCATGAAGGTGACGCCCGAGCACCCCGGGGACGACGTGGTCGACAACGACCTGATCCTCGTCTGGGGTTCGCGCGAGCGCCGCATCATCACCGGCGCCGATCTTCTCGGTCGCCTGCTGCGCGGCATCGCTACGCGCGAAGGACTGTCAGGCCGCAAAGGCGGCTAGGCGCGCGACGCGCGTCTCACGCGTGTTTGAGCACGCTGCGGATGATTTCGGTAAGGATCTTCCTGCTGTAGGGCTTCGTGATGTAGCCGTCGGCGCCGAAGTCAAGCCCGCGGCGCACGTCTTCCGGATCGGTCCGTGCCGTCAGCATGACCACCGGAAGCAGGGCGAGCTTCCTGTGGCGGCGGATGCGCCCCAGGATGTCGAAGCCGTCTCCGTCCGGCAGGTTGACGTCGAGCAGCAGCAGGTCGGGCAGGGGGCCGCGAACCTCCTCGATCAGTTGCTTGAAATTGGCCGCGGCGCGCACGGCGTAGCCGGCGGCGCTCACGCGCAGATTGGCGAGCGCCGCCTGGTCCGGGTCGTCTTCCACGACAAGCACCTTGATCGCGTCCGCTTTCCTGGCAAGCGCGGGGCGATTCTTCAGCCGGTCCTGGAACAGGTACGCGCCCGCGCGATCGAGCGCCGCCTGCGCCGCGCGCACCTCTCTCACGGTCCGGCTCGTGTCGTCCGGCTTCGGCCCGCTCTCGTTCAGGCGCATCGGCGTCGGGGGGTAGGTGAAGTCCGGCTCGGCCTCACCGTCGGCGGGAGCCGAGCCCACAAGGCCCAGCTCCTGGAGCTCGGCGATCCAGTCGCCCAGCAGATTATCCGGGATGTGCCGCAGGAAGCCCCGGATCACGTCCGGGTGAGCGCCCGCGCCAATGATCTGAAGAATCCGGCGATAGTCCGACGGCAGTGCCCGATCGGCCAAATGCAAGGCCCTGTCTCCGGCGGCTGTGCGGCAATACATCCGATTTTGCGACCACGATCCCATGACAGCCCTGTAGCCTATCGATCGCCCGCCATGCGGCGTGTTTCATACCTAACCCGACTGTCGGGCGGATGTGAAGGGCATTTTTCCTCTGCCCGAGCCAGGTGCAATATCAAAATCGGCCTCTCGCGCGCCATACCCACGGCGCGACGGGCCGCCGATCCTTCCACAGCCCGCGCCTGGCCAGGCGCGCGTTCGCCTGAAGCGTGTAGAGCGCAGAAGTCTGACGAACGGTTCGCGGGTACACCCAGGCCATGCCTCGGCGCACCTGTTCGCCGTTCGCATTGATGCCGGCGCACATCACCCACCCGAGCGTGCGGCTTTCGGCGTCGAGCCCCCGGTCCTCCACCTGCGCCATCTTGCCGGCGCACAGCTCGGCGAGCGATTGCCGGGAACGCGTTGCGAAGCGCTGCGCCTTCTCGGGCGCGTCGATGTCAGCCAGCCGGACGATGTGCCGCTGCTTGTCGGCGTCGAGAACCGTAAGGGTGTCGCCAGCGGAAACCTCGACCACGCGGCCCAGCAGCTCACCCGCGCCGGCGGATGGCACGAATGCGAATGCTAGGGCGCACGCGACAATCGCAACAGAGAGGCTGCGAATGGTCACCGTAACCGCGGCTCCTGGCGTGTGGACACAGGACCGGCGAAATCATCGCGCGCCTTTCGCCTTGGCGTATATCGCGGCTCGTCCGGATCCGCCATCCGTCGCAAGCTGTCTCGCATGTCGTAAAGCGTTGCCAGCGGTCCAAATACGACGCCCGCGGTAACGATACCAAGCGCGAGGCCGAGAAGCGCTCCCAGCCATCGCCCATAACTCGTAAAAAAGAGCTCCGGGCGCGCTTCGGAACCTACGTAGCCGCCGACGGCTCCTCCCACAATAATGACTGCGGCTGCGATAACGATCGTCGCGCGACCCACAGCCGAAAGCAGCTTAATCATGGCACCCACCTCCCGGTACGCTAGCGCCCGCCGATCTGGCCGGCGTCTTGGAACCGCCTTTTATCTCCACAGTTCGAATTGATGCCGCTCAGTCTAACGTGCTGGGCGACCTGCGCATCTGCCTGGGCGACGTCATCGGCCGCCCTCGAGCAGGTTCCGCACGGATTCTATTTCGCTGCCGAGGAAATCCCTGAACACGTGAATCCGCTCGGTGCGCTTGAGATCGGAATGGAACAGGAACCAGAGGCCCATGTTCATTTCCGGCATCGGGTCGATGTAGCGCTCCAGCAGAGGATCGGGGTCCGCCATGTAGCACGGCAGGACACCCAGGCCGACATTCTGCTTCAGCATCTGTTGCGTCAGAATGGGGTCGTCCACGGTGACCTGATAGGCATCGCCGCTGGACAGCTTCTTCGTCCAGTGTTTGTGATAACCACAGCACGTCATGCCGATCCATTTGGGCGGGACAGCATGCTTGCGTAATTCGGCGAGATACTTTCGACTGCCATAAGCCGTTGAGGCAATCGTGGCGATCCTCTTGCCCACCAGGGTTTCCACAGGATCGTTTGTGACGCGGAGAGCGACGTCGGCCTGGCGCTCGGCAAGACTGATGTCTGAGTTGGAAACCACGATCTGCAACTCGATTTCCGGGTAGGCGGCGCTGAAGCGAGAGAAGATCGGCGCCAGCACCGCGGCGGACATGATGTTCACGGCCGTCACGCGCAGGCCGCCGGCCAGGTTCTTGTCCCGCCCACGCAGCGCGCCGTCCATGAGCAGCACTTCGCGCTCCATGTTGAGCGCCGCTTTCTTGAGCTCTTCGCCGGCGGAGGTCAGTTCGTAGCCCGAGCGCTTCTTGTCGAGCAGCCGCGTCTTCAGGCGTATCTCCAGTTGCTGCAGGCGTCGTGAGACCGTGGAGTGCTCAACGTCCAGTGATCTGGCCGCCGCGGAGACCGAGCCCATACGGGCCACGGCGAGAAAAATACGCAGGTCGTCCCAGTTCATGCACCCCCCCTCATCCGTGCAAATTTGCACAGCGACTGTGTATGTTTTGGGAATTGTCGACGATTTAAGCACGGATTAACGTTCATCGCACCCTTAGAGAACGCACTTTTGCGCAATACAGGAGGTGTCCGATGAGCGAGCAGAAACCGCAATTCGATCCTATGCGGTACAAACAGACCACATTGCAGCAATGGGAGTCCGCCGCCGAAGCCTGGCATCGATGGGGACCCCTCTTGTCCGAGTGGCTGGGGACAGCCACGCAGACCATGCTCGATATGGCCGATATTGGACGCGGAAGTCGCGTGCTCGATGTCGCTGCCGGGGCCGGAGATCAGACGATCAGCGTTGCGCGTCGAGTGGGCCCGAAGGGTCGTGTTCTGGCAACGGACTTGTCCCCGGGGATTCTTGAATTCGCCGCGCAGAGAGCCCGGGAGGCCGCGCTCGACAACGTGGACACTCGCGAGCTGGATGGGGAGAATCTCGCGCAACTGGAGCCGGAATCGTTTGATGCCGTCATATCGCGCGTCGGCATGATCTACTTTCCGGATCAGCAGCGCGCCCTTGCCGGCATGCGACACTCGCTCAAGGAGGGAGGAAAGGTGGCGGCGATGGTCTACTCAACGGCCGAAAAGAACGGTTTCTTCTCCGTCCCTGTATCGATCATCAGGCGCCGGGCAAAGCTGCCTCCGCCTCTTGCCGGGCAACCCGGCCCCTTCAGCCTTGGGGGCGACAAGGTGCTCGAACAGGCTTTCATCAAGGCCGGGTTCAAGGACGTGGCAGTCAAGGCGGTTGACGCGCCCCTGCGGGTCGAGTCCGCTGCCGAATGTCTCAAGTTTGAAAAAGAGTCGTTCGGCGCGTTGCATCAAATGCTGTCGGGCCTCTCGGACGAAGAGAAGGATCTGGCCTGGCAGGAGATCGAGGACAGGCTTCGGGAGTTCGAGGGCGGAGACGGATTCAGCGGGCCGTGCGAGCTGCTGATTGCGGTTGGCACCAAATAGCTGGAATTCCGGCACCAAGGAAAAGGACGCACGACAATGGCAAAGCTGGCAATCATTCAGGAGTCCCCCGCTTTTCTCGACCGGAAAGCAACGCTCGACAAGGCCGTTGCGCTGGCGGCAAAGGCGGCGGCCCAGGGCGCGGAGCTGATCGTCTTTCCCGAGGCATTCATTCCTGCCTACCCCGCCTGGATCTGGCGCCTGCGTCCGGGGGGCGATTTCGGTCTGTCCGAACAGATCCACGCGCGCCTGCTCGACAACGCCGTGGACCTGGCGCAAAACGACCTGGCGCCGCTGCTGCAGGCCGCCGCGAAGCACAAGGTGACGATCGTCTGCGGCATCAACGAGCGCGACGGCGAGCTGAGCCGCGCCACGCTCTACAACACCGTCGTCATCATCGGACCGGAGGGGCAGATCCTGAACCGCCACCGCAAGCTGATGCCCACCAATCCGGAGCGGATGGTGTGGGGCTTCGGCGACGCCGCGGGGCTCAAGGTCGTCGACACTCCCTGCGGCCGGGTGGGGGCGCTGATCTGCTGGGAAAACTTCATGCCGCTCGCGCGCTACGCCTTGTACGCGCAGGGGATCGAGATCTACATCGCGCCGACCTACGACAGCGGGGACGGCTGGATCGGCACCATGCAGCACATCGCGCGCGAGGCCAAGTGCTGGGTGGTGGGCAGCGGTACCGCGCTGAAGGTCAGCGACATCCCGGAAGATTTTCCAAACAAGTCGACGCTCTATCCCGATCCGAAGGCGTGGGTCAATCCGGGCGATTCGGTCGTCGTCGCGCCCGGCGGCGAGATCGTCGCCGGGCCGATGCGCAACGAGCAGGGAATTCTCTACGCGGAAATCGACAGCCAGCGCACCGGTATCGCCAAGCGCGCGCTCGACATCACCGGCCACTACGCGCGGCCCGACATCTTCCAGCTGCACGTGAACACCCAGCCACAAAGCCCGGTGCGGTTCACGTAGCTTCCCGTGTTAAGGTTTCGGGGACCCGATTTTTCCTCCGTCCCCGGCTTGAAGCGCGCGCGTGTCCCCCGAAATCGTCGTTCAAGATCGAGAAGAACTGATCCTGCTGCTCTGCGAGGCGGCGGAGTTCGAGCACACCGTGATGTGCTCGTACCTCTACGCGATGTGGTCGTTGAAGCGCGACGAAAGCGAAGGCGTCAGGCCGGCCGAGCTTGCGGCGATCGACGGTTGGCGCGCATCGCTGCGCCAGGTCGCGCGCGAAGAGATGCTGCACCTGTGCCTGGTCAACAATCTGCTGTCCGCGATCGGCGCCGCGCCGCACCTTTGGCGGCCGGAGTTCCCGGTGCGCCCCGGGCACTTTCCCGCCGGTGTGGTGGCGAAGCTCACCGCGTTTTCGATCGAGGCGCTCGATCATTTTCTCTATATTGAGCGCCCCGAAGGGCTGGACCTGAGCGACGGCAAAGGATTCGATCACAAGGATCACTATCAGCGCCTCGCCCATCCGAACCTGCTTTCGCCGAGCCCGCAGGACTACCTGAGCCAGGGCCATCTCTACCACGGGATCGTGCGCGGCCTGGCCGATCTGACGGCGCAATGGGGCGCGGATCGGGTATTCGTCGGGCACGAGCAGGCGCAGGTCTCAAGTGCCGAATTCGGGCTGCCGGGCCTGTTCAAGGTGACCGACCTGAAATCGGCGCGGCGCGCAATCGAAGAGATCGTCACCCAGGGCGAAGGCGCGCCGGCGCATAACGAGTCTTCGCACTTCGCGCGCTTCGGGGCGATCAAGAGGGAGCTGGAGCGCCTTGTCGCGGCGCGGCCGTCTTTCGAGCCCGCGCGGGCCGTCGTGGCGAACCCGACCTTGGGCGACCTCCCGGGGCGCGACAACGTCGCCCGCATCACGGAGCTGGCGGCCGCGAAAACCGTCGATCTCGGCAATGCCGTCTACGCGCTCATGATGCGCACGCTGGCGCAGGTCTTCTCGCCGGCGCCGCTTCCGGACGAGCTGCGCGTCGGCCTTGCGGTCGGTTCGGTCGAACTCATGTACGCCCTGCAGACGATCGGCGAAGCGGCGACGCGGCTGCCGAGCGGCGGGGCGGGCAACGCCGGAATCAGCTTCTCGCTTCCCCGCTCATCGGGTCAGCTGGTCCAGCGTTGCGCGGCGCAGATCCTGGGCGAACGCGCGCGCGAACTGGGGGCCGCCGCCGAGCTGCTGGAGGGTACTGCGACGCTGTCGGGCGTCGGCGATCGTCTGGCCACCCTGGCGGGCCGCTTCGACGCCTTGCACGACCGATTCGAACAGCACATTTCGGTCGCGGTGGAGCAGATCGCGAAGGTGCAGGCCCCGGCGAAACCTGAGCCGGCGGCAGCGGCGGGCGACCCCAACGCGGCGAGTACGAAAGACATTACGCTTCGCTTCGATACCAGGCGCTGCATCCACTCGCGCCATTGCGTTCTCGAGGCACCGCAAGTGTTTCTCGCCAACGTGAAGGGGGCATGGCTGCATCCCGAGGCCGTATCGACCGAACAACTGGTGCGCGTCGCGCACAATTGCCCCTCGGGCGCCATCACCTACGAGCGCCACGACGGAGGACCGCAGGAATCGGCGCCGTCCGTCAACGTCATCCGCCTGCGCGAGAACGGCCCCTACGCGGTCAGCGCCAGCGTCGCCATGAACGAAAGCGCGCTCACGCGCGCGACGCTCTGCCGTTGCGGACAGTCGAAGAACAAGCCTTATTGCGACAACTCGCACATCGCCGCCCGCTTCAGCGCGTCGGGAGAACCGGCGACAATCGACAGCGACCCGCTCGAAACCCGCGGTGGCAGACTGAGCGTCGATCCGCTGCGGGACGGGCCGCTGCAAATCATGGGCAACGTCGAGATTTGCTCCGGAACCGGGCGCACTATCACTCGCACCCAAAACGCCCGTCTATGCCGCTGCGGCGGCTCCTCCACGAAGCCGTTTTGCGACGGCACCCACGCGAGGGTGGGGTTCAAGAGCTGACGGCGTCAGCCCATCGGCAGCCCGGCGGCGCGAAGGGCGGCGGCATCGGCGTCGACCTGCGTCTTGTCTGAGCGGCAATCCTGCGTCTTGAGCCAGGAGGCGATGGCGAATTCCGGCCGCGCCGACAACAGTTGCACTGCCGTCTTCTTCGCCTGCGCCGAGCGACCGCTCTGCTGATAGGCGAGCACGAGATCGACCAGGGCGAATCCGGGACGGCGGGCCTGAAAGGCCTCGAAAGCCGCGATCGCTTCGTCGATCCGCCCCGCGAGCCGATAGGCGTTGCCGAGCACGCCGAAATAATACGGCGGGTGGTTGGGGTTGAGCGTCATCGCCCTTTGCACCTGCGCCACCGCTTCCGCCGCGTATCCGGAAAAGGCGAGCACCAATCCTGAAAAGTGCGCGGCGTCGGCCGAGCTGGGCGCCAGTTGGACGGCTTTTCTGACATGGGCCGCGGCTTTGGCGTAGTCGCCGGTCATCATGGAGAGGTAGCCGAGACACACGTGCGCGTCGGCATTTTCGGGGTCGAGCGCGAGCGCCTTGTCGGCATATACGCGCGCCTTGTCGAGGGCCGCTTTGCGGTCTTCGGACCAGCCGTAACGGGCGTCGACGCATTGCACGAAGCCGAGCATCGCGTTGAGCGAGGCCGAATTCGGATCGAGCGCGAGCGCTTTCTCCCAGCAGGAGCGCGCGGCGCTGAAGTTTTCCCTGGTGACCGAATGGCGGTAATGGGTCAGGCCCTGCATCCACCAGTTCCACGCATCGACATTCTTCGTATTCGAATAACGTAATCGCGCCTGCTCGCCTTCGGTCAGCTTGACCTGCATCTCGGTCGCCAGGATCAGGGTGATCTCGTCCTGGATCGCGAAGATGTCGCTCAGCGCGCGATCGTAGCGATCGGCCCAGACCTGCGCGCCGCTGCGGGCGTCGACCAATTGCGCCGAGACGCGGATCCGGTCGGCGGTCCTGCGAACGCTGCCGCCGAGCACGTAGCGCACTCCCAGCTCGTCGGCCACCTTGCGCACGTCGACGGCGGCTCCTTTGTAGACGAAGCTGGAGTTGCGCGCGATCACGTGCAAGCCGGACAGCTTCGAAAGCGTCGTGATGATGTCCTCGACCAGGCCGTCGGCGAATGCCTCGTGCCCAGGCTCGTCGCTGATGTTCTGGAACGGCAGCACCGCGATCGACGGCTTGTCCGACAGCGGCAATCTTGCCGTGACGGCCACCGTGCCATGGTTGCGGGCTTCTCCGTCGTGCGCCGGCGCCACGGCCACCGGCGACCTGCTGCGACGCAGGACGTCCCAGGCGATGAGCCCCATGCCGAGCGCGACCAGCACGATCCGGACGTCAAAGCTTTTCAGCCAGCCCTCGCGGACGCTTTGCGGGATCGACAGGTGAGCGAACAGATCGGCGAACCAGTGTTCCGGCGCAAAGCCGGTCAAGGTGAAGACCGCTCCGGCGACCGCCCAGTGGGTGACGTATTCGCGAACGACGTGAATCGAACGCTTGATCCGGCTCTGAGAACCTTCGGTTTTCATCGCTGCGAGGCTACTACGAAAACGGCCCGCGAGCGCAGGCCGTTTTCCAGCCGGGGAAGGAGCGGGGAAACCCGCATGCGGGGATACAATCGCGGAGCAGATGCGACGGAGCTCTACCACAGCGGCGCCGGGCAACCAGCTTGAATCTCCGGTGCTGGCGGTCGCGCAGTTGCGCAAGGCCTACGGTGGCACCACGGCCGTGAACGGGGTGACCTTCTCCGTCGGCCACAACGAGATCGTCGGCCTGGTGGGCCCCAACGGCGCGGGCAAGACCACCACCATCAACATGATCCTCGGCGTGCTGGAACCGAGCTCGGGGACGATTAGCGTCGGCGGCGTGGATCTCGCCGCGAACCGTTCGCGGGCGCTGCAGCACACGAACTTCGCCGCAGTCTACGCGCCGCTGCCGGGAAACCTGACCGTGTACCAGAACCTGCGCGTGTTCGGCCTCATCTACGGCGTCGCCGGTCTGCGCGCGCGCATCGAGTCGCTGCTGGCGCAATTCGAGCTTGAGCGTTTCCGCAACGTGAAGTGCGGCGTGCTCTCCTCGGGAGAGCAGACCCGGGTCGGCCTCGCCAAGGCGATGCTCAACCGGCCGCGCCTGCTGCTGCTGGACGAGCCGACCGCTTCGCTCGATCCGTCGGCGGCGCGCGACATCCGGGCGCGGATCCACGAGTCCGTCGCGCAAGGGTCGACCGGCATCCTCTGGACCTCGCACAACATGTACGAGGTGCAGGAGGTCTGCGACCGGGTGCTGTTCCTCTCGCGCGGGCGGATCCTGCTCGAAGGCGATCCCAGGACCCTGCCCGCGGAGCACGGCAAGGAGAGCCTGGAGGAACTCTTCGTCACCGTGGCGCGCGAGCCGCTCAGCCTCGGGGAGCACTGAGCGCCATGTCCATGACCCGCACCCTCGCCATCGTGCTGCGCCAGGCCTATCTCATCCGCGGCAGCTTCTCGCGCATGTTTCCCCTGTTCGCCTGGGTCGCGATCGACATGATCCTGTGGGGGTTCATCACGCGGTACCTGAACAGCGTCAGCGCCTCCGGCTTCAACTTCGTGCCCGTCCTGCTCGGCGCCGTGCTGCTGTGGGACTTCCTGGTGCGGGTGATGCAGGGCGTGACCATGGCCTTCTTCGAGGATGTCTGGTCGCGCAACTTCCTTAACATCTTCGCGACGCCGCTCACCGTCACCGACTACCTCGCCGGCCTGGTCCTCTCCAGCGTCGCCACCAGCGCAGTCGGCCTGGCGATCATGCTCGCGCTCGCCACCACGATCTTCGGCCTGTCCTTCCTCGCCTACGGCATCATGATCGTCCCGTACCTCATGATCCTGTTCCTGTGCGGCATCGCCCTCGGCATCGCCGGCAGCGCCGCCGTGCTGCGAATGGGCCCGTCGGCCGAATGGTTCATCTGGCCCTTGCCCGCCCTGATCTCCCCCTTCGCCGGCGTCTTCTACCCGATCGCGACCCTTCCCGCGTGGATGCAGTACATCTCCGCCATGCTGCCGCCATCCTACGTCTTCGAAGGCATGCGGGCAGTCGTGGCGGGCGAACCCGTCTCCCTCATCTCGGCACTATGGGGAGGAGGGCTGGCGGTCCTGTATATCCTGCTGGCGTGCTGGTTCTTCACCCGAACCTACCGCTACGCCGTCCGCACCGGCCTTCTGGCGCGCTACGCGGCCGAAAGCGCCGCCTAGAACGTTGCATATCTCCCGTAACTCGACGGTCCCAAATTCTCCCGCTATTGGGAATGCACCCGCACGCGCGGCTCGGCCTTGAGCCACGTCGTGCGCTTGGCGATGCGAAGGTCGTAGTCCGCTTGCAGGCCCAGCCAGACTTCAGGGGAAACCCCGAAATACTTGCCCAGCCTCAGCGCGGTATCAGCCGTGATCGAGCGCTTGCCGTTGACGATGTCGCTGACGCGGTTCGGCGGCACTGAAATCTCGCGGGCGAGCGCGTTGATGCTGACGCCCAGCGGCTTCATGAATTCTTCGTACAGTACTTCGCCGGGCGGGATCAGTTCGAGCAGTTTGGCGGCCATGGCAAGCGCCTCCTATGCGTGGTAATCGACGATTTCGACGTCGTATGCGTGTCCATCTAGCCAGCGAAAGCAGATACGCCACTGGTCGTTGATGCGTATGCTGTGCTGCCCCTTGCGGTCACCTTTCAACGCCTCGAGGCGATTTCCGGGCGGAACCAACAAATCCTGCAGGCCGCGGGCCTGGCTGAGATACAGCAGCTTGCGCCGCGCTGGCCTCTCGATCGCCCGGAAGCGGGCCACCGGCTGATCGCCGAAGAGCGTCTCCGCCTCCGCTGAACGGAAGGATTTGATCACCCGGAAAGGGTATTACGCTACGCGTAATACGTCAAGGGGGGCAGCCCGTACCAGGCTGCGAACCGATGCCGCAGTAGGAGTTGAGCTTTGAGGGATGCGCCTTTCCGCTATCCGCACACCCCCACGTAGCCGCAGGCGGTGCAGTAGTCGCAGCCGTCCTTGCGGATCATGGTGTTGTTGCCGCACTCGGGGCAGCGGCCGCCGTGCATCACCGGCGCCTGGCCTTTTTTCTCCGGCGTCTCGAGGATGCCCATCTGCTGCACCGGGACGCCGCGTTCGTCGAGGATGCCGAGCATGGCGTAGCGGTGCAGAATCAGGCGCGCGAGGTAGGACACGGTCGAGGGGAAGGTCTGCTGTTTCTTGCTGCCCGGGACGAAGGCCATGAAGTCGCCCAGCGGCTCGGGGAATTCGAGCAGCTTTCTGAGCTTCATGCCGATCCAGGCCGGGTCGAGCACGCGCATGTCGAGCGACAGGATCTTGCACAGGCCGTCGAAGCAGCGCGGGTATTCGCCCGAGAGCCACACCGAGTAGGGTCGGGTGACGCCGTCGGGCAGGGTGATTTCCTTCAGCCCGAGCACGAAGTCGTCGCCGGTGCGCGGGTTGAGCACGTCCACGGTCCACGACATGGTGCCGTCGGTGCCGGTCTTGGGCTCCTTGTGGCTGAACATGGTCTCGAGCACCGGGCCGGGGCCTTCGGCGAGCGCGCCGAGCTGGTCCACGCGCCACCGCACCACCTGGGCGAACGCCGACACGACCGAGGGCATCAGCTTGCGCTCGCCGTGCGGCGGGAACGGCATCTCGAACGCCTCGTCGCCGCCGGCCTTGGCCAGCGTCTCGAGCTTGAGCTTGAGCCAGCCGTGGTCGTTGGCGCGCATGTCCATCGACAGCGCCTTGGCGAGCGCGCCCAGTCCGCGCGGCTGCTCGCTGCCGTTGACCCAGACTTCGAACGCGTGCGCCGAGCCGTTCTCGACGTGGCCGACGAACACGGCGAAGTGGCCGTGCGGGTGCTCGATCATGTAGGTCCAGGCCGGGTTGCCCTCCGTGAGCTGAGGCCGGCTCGGCCAGCGCAGGCTGGCGAGCACGGGCTGCGGTACGGTCTTGATCTGGATCCGCCGGTTGACGTCGTCGCTGCGGAAGTCCTGCGGCTGCTCGGCCGGCTTGTCGACGCTCAGCACCGAGCCGAGCACCTTGTTCGGGCGGTAGGTGGCGAGGCCCTTGAGGCCCGACTTCCAGGCGTGGAAATAGAGATCCTGGAAGTCCTCGTAGCGGTAGTCCTCCGGCACGTTGACGGTCTTCGATATGCTGGTGTCGACGAACGGCGCGACCGCCGCCACCATCTGCTCGTGCGCCCGCGCGCTGATCTCGAGCGCGGTGACGAAGTGGGGCGGCAGCTTGTCCATCTCGCCGCCGAGCGCCTTGTAGCGCCGCCAGGCGTGGTCCTCGACCGGGAATTCCTTCATGCTGCCGTCGGGCATGCGCTTCTTGCGCGTGTAGACCCAGGAGAACGGCGGCTCGATGCCGTTCGAGGCGTTGTCGGCGAAGGCGAGGCTGATGGTGCCGGTCGGCGCGATCGAAAGCAGGTGGCTGTTGCGGATGCCGTTCTTGCGGATCAGCGCCTTGATTTCGTCCGGCAGGCGCGCGGCGAAGCTGGTGCCGGAAAGATAGAGGTCGGCGTTGAACAGCGGGAACGCGCCGCGCTCGCGCGCGAGCTCGGCCGAGGCGCGGTAGGCGCTGTCGCGCATCGCCTCGGCGATCTGCGCGCCCATGCGGCGCGCCTCGTCGGTGTCGTAGCGCAGCTGCAGCATGATCAGCGCGTCCCCCAGCCCGGTGAAGCCGAGCCCCACCCGCCGCTTGGCCATCGCCTCGGCGTGCTGCTGCTCCAGCGGCCAGGCGGTGACGTCGAGTACGTCGTCCAGCATGCGGGTCGAGACCTCCACCACCTTGGCGAAGCGCTCGTAGTCGAACGAGGCCTTGTCGCTGAAGGGCTCGCGCACGAAGCGGGTCAGGTCGATCGAGCCCAGGCAGCAGCAGCCGTAGGGCGGCAGCGGCTGCTCGGCGCAGGGGTTGGTGGCCTCGATCGTCTCGCAGTAGTTGAGGTTGTTGTCGCGGTTGATGCGGTCGAGGAACAGGATGCCCGGCTCGGCGTGGTCGTAGGTCGAGCGCATGATCTGCTCCCACAGCTGGCGCGCCGGGACCTTGCGGTAGACCCACAGGCCGTCGTCGCGCTGGTAGCCGCCGACCTCCGGCCAGGGCTTGGCCTTGTGCACCAGCTCGACGTCCTGGTCCTTCTCCACCGCCAGCATGAACTCGTCGGTCACACCGACCGAGATGTTGAAGTTGGTCAGCTCGCCCTGGTCCTTGGCGTGGATGAAGTCCTCGACGTCGGGATGGTCGCAGCGCAACACCCCCATTTGCGCCCCGCGCCGCGCGCCCGCGGACTCCACGGTTTCGCACGAGCGGTCGAACACGCGCATATAGGAAACCGGGCCGCTGGCGCGCGAATGGGTGCCCTTCACCTGGGCGCCCTTGGGGCGGATCGACGAGAAGTCGTAGCCCACGCCGCCGCCGCGGCGCATCGTTTCGGCCGCCTCCTGCAGCGCAGTGTAGATACCGGGCTTGCCGTCGACGATCTCCGAGATCGAGTCCCCGACCGGCTGCACAAAGCAGTTGATCAGAGTGGCCTGCATCGCGATCCCGGCCGCGGAATTGATCCGGCCGGCGGGAATGAAGCCGTCCTCGAGTGCACGCATGAAGCGGCGCTCCCAGTGCGCGCGCTTGTCCTCCGGCTCCGCCTGGGCCAGCGCGCGCGCCACGCGGCGGCGCACCTCCTCGATGCTCGTCTCCTTGCCCTTGGCGTACTTCTCGATCAGCGCGTCGCGCGAAATTTCCTGCGCCGCAAGTTCCGCGCTGGCGATCGAGTGGGTGCCGGTTTGGTCGGTTTCCATCCTTGTTCTCTCCCGGTTCTGGGTTTTTATGTGGCGCACAGAATACCCGTCTGCGCGCCTGTGTTGGGGATCATTTCCAGCATTTGGTAATCAGGATCAAATGTTCCGCCTAATGCATTGAAAACACAACCTGTTCGATAGTGTGGGTTCGGCTCCTACTAGATATAGTGGTTGCTGCGCAGAGCCGAAAATTGCCCGCCCGCCGGCATCCGGTTGACTCTGCGGTCGATTCTTTCGCCGTTCCCGATCTGCGCCTGCGGCGCCGAGCGGCTACCGCTCGTACTGTTCGTATATACAGTACCTCGCCGGCGGGTACGCCGCAAGCGCGTCGGGCCCGGCGGCGTGCAAGGTAGAATTTGGCCATATATGTCAAAGGCGTTTGTGAAGGAGGGGAGCGACGCGGCGGACGACGCCGCCGCGGCCGGGCCCGCTGCGCTTCCGGTCGGGGCGAAGAACTACATGTCCCGCGCCGGGTATGCGCGCCTGAACGCTGAGCGGCGCCAGCTGGTCGAGGTCGAGCGCCCCGAGGTGGTGAGGGTGGTTTCGTGGGCGGCGTCGAACGGCGACCGCTCCGAGAACGGCGACTATATCTACGGCAAGCGCAGGCTGCGCGAGATCGACCGCCGCGTGCGCTACCTGATCAAGCGACTCGAGAATGCCGAAATCGTCGATTCGGCCGGGCGCGACACGGACCAGGTGTTCTTCGGCGCCACGGTGACGCTGCGCTCGACCGCCGGCGAGCAAACGGTCACCATCGTCGGCGTCGACGAGGCGGACCCGCTGCACGGCCGCGTGTCGTGGATCTCGCCGATCGCGCGCGCGCTGCTCAAGGCGCGCACGGGCGACGTGGTGACGCTGGCGACCCCGGCGGGCGCCGAAACGATCGAAATCATGGACGTGAAGTACGACGTGATCGACTAACGGGAGAAGCGCAATGGCAGTGCTGAAGGAGTTCAGGGAGTTCGCCGTCAAGGGCAACGTGGTCGACCTGGCGGTCGCGGTCATCATCGGCGTCGCGTTCGGCAAGATCGTCGCTTCGTTCGTGGGCGACATCGTGATGCCGCCGCTCGGCCTTCTGATCGGCGGGGTCAACTTCAACGACCTGGCGCTGACGCTCAAGCCGGCCAGCGGTTCGGCGCCGGCGGTGCTCTGGGCCTACGGCAAGTTCCTGCAGGCGGTGTTCGACTTCGCCATCGTCGCGTTCGTCATCTTCCTGGCGGTGAAAGGCATCAACCGCCTCAAGCGCGAGGAGCCGGCCGCGCCCGCGGCGCCGCCGAGACAGGAGGTCCTGCTGGAGGAAATCCGCGACCTGCTCAAGCGCAAGTAGCCCGCGCGGGTACTTGCAGCCTGCGCGCGGGCTACTTGAAATCGCCCGCGCTCATCACCGACAGGCGGGCCGGGTCGAGGTGGCGCCGCAGCGCGGCATCGACTTCCTCGGGGGTCAGCGCCGCGATGCGTTGCTCGAGGCGGGCGTCCCAGGCGAAGCTGCGCTGCCGGTAAAGGTGGTTCACCAGCCGTTCGGCGAGCGCGCGGTCGCTGCGCCGCGCGAGGCGCCTGGCCTCGATCAGCGCCTTGGCGCCGCTCTTGACCTCGGCGGCGCCGAAGCCGTCGCGCACCGCGCGCGCGAGTTCCTCCCGGATCGCCCGCTCGACCCGCGCCTGGTTGCCGGGCGCGAAGATCGCCGAGACCCGGAACGCGGCGACCGGGTAGAACGCGCCGGCGCGGAACGAGGTGTATACGCTGTACGAAAGGCCTTCGGTCTCGCGCACCCGCTGCGGGATGCGGGCCGCGAGCGACCCGCCCAGAAGATAGTTCGCCAGCACCAGCGCCGGATAGTCGGGGTCGTCGTCGCGCAGCGGAATGTTGATGCCGGCGCGCAGCACCGCGTTCGCCTTGTCCGGGGTGCGGAACTCGCCCTCGAGCGGCGGCTCGTCGAAGTAGCGCGCGGCGACCCGCTCGTAGGGGCGCGGGTTCTTCCAGTCGCCGAACAACTCCTCCAGTTGCCGCGCGAGCGTGGCCGGATCGAACTCGCCCACCGCCGCGAAATCCGCGCCGCTGGCGCCCAGCAAGTCGCGATAGCAGGACTCGGCGCCGGCCACGGTCGCGGCCTGGAGCCGCTCGACGTCCTCGTCGATGGTGGCGGTGTAGTACGGGTGCCCCTTCGGGTAGGGGTTGAGATGGCGCGACAGCTGCAAGCGCGCGATCGCGCCCGGGTCGCTGCGCTGTTCTTCGGCGTCGGTCAGCAGCGCGCGCCTGAGCGCCTCGAACTCGTCGGGCGGAAACGCGGGCTCGCGCAGCGCCTCGGCGACCAGGCGCAGCGTGTCGCCGAGCCCGGCGGCGGGAACCTCGAGCCGCGCGCCGTCGCCTCCCACCGCTACCGTCGCGTTCAGCCGCTCGAAGGCGTCGTTCAGCTCCGTGCGGCTGTGGCGCCGGGTGCCGCGCAGCAGCATGCTGCCCGCGAGCGAGCAGGCGGTGACGCGTCCAGTCATGCTCTGCTCGTCGCCCCAGTGCAGCCAGAGACGCGCGACCACGTTGTGCCCGCGCGTCTTCTTCGGCAGCAGCGCGACGCGGATGCCGTTGGCGAGCGTCCTTCGGGTCACGCGCGTCTCGATGTTGGCCGGCGTGGGATCGAAGGCCTCGCCGGCGGCGAGCGCCTCGCCGCCGCGGTAGCCGGCGAGCGCCTGCTCGAGATCCGGCGGCGGCGGAATCTGCGCCCGGTCCGGGTGCCGGGTCGGCAGGAATATCCCGAGCACGCGGTTGGCCGGCTTGAGGTAGGCGAGCGCGACGCGCTGCACGTCGGCGACGCTTACCGCCCGCAGCCGGTCGCGGTAGAGGAAGAACAGGCGCCAGTCGCCGATCGCGGCGAACTCCGACAGCGCCCGCACCAGCGCGCGAGTGTCGCGCCGCGCCTTGTCGAAGTCGTTCAGCAGCTCGGTCTTGGCGCGCTTCACCTCTTGTGCGCGCACCGGGTGCCTGCCGATGCCTTCCAGCTCGGCCAGCAGCGCGTCGCGCGCCGCGTCCACCGAAGCGTCCTTCGGCAGCCCGGCGCCGAACGTGGCGAATCCGGGATCGTGCAGCGCGCGCTCCGAGCCCCAGGTGTAGTTCGCCAGCCCCTTCTTCACCAGCGCGCGGTGCAGCCGGCCCGAGGGCGTGTTGCCGAGTACGTTGACCAGCACGTCGAGCGCCGGATAGTCGGGGTCGCTGCCGGCCGGGATGCGGTACAGCGCGGTGACGATCGGCGCTTCGCCGCTGCGGCGCAGGGTCACCGTACGCGCGCCGTCCTGCGTCGGCTCCTCGGTATAGAGCGAGGGCAGGGCGCGCGCCGGGCGCGGAATCGGGGCGAAGTATTTCTGCACCAGCTCGAGCGCGCGCGCCGGATCGAAGCGCCCGCCGACGATCAGCAGCGCGTTGTCGGGCTGGTACCAGGTGCGATAGAAGGCCTGCAGGCGCGCGATCGGTACGTTCTCGATGTCCGAGCGCGCGCCGATGATGGGGTGGCCGTAGTTGTGCCAGGCGTAGGCGAGCTGCAGGGTGCGCTGGAACAGCACTCCGCCGGGGTCGTTCTCGCCCATCTCGAACTCGTTGCGCACCACCGTCATCTCGCTCTCGAGGTCAGCCTTGGCGATGAACGAGTTGACCATCCGGTCCGCTTCCATGCCGAGCGCCCAGTCCAGGTTGGCGTCGCTCGCCGGCATGGTCTCGAAGTAGTTGGTGCGGTCATAGGCGGTGGTGCCGTTCCAGCGCGCGCCGCGCGCGGCGAATTCGCGCTTGAGGTCCGGGTGCCCCGGCGAGCCCTTGAACATCAGGTGCTCGAGCAGGTGCGCCATGCCTCTTTCGCCGTAGCCCTCGTGGCGCGAGCCCACCAGGTAGGTGATGTGCACCATCACCGTGTCGGCGCCCGGGTCCGGAACGGTCAGCACGCGCAATCCGTTGTCGAGCCGGTATTCGGTCACCCCCTCGATCGCCACCACCTTCTGCGGCGCCTCGGCCGCCGCCGCGTTGCCGGCCGCGAGCAGATGCAGCGCGACCATCCCGGCGGCGATGGTGAGATAGGTGAGGCGGAAGCGCCATGCCGCCACGATCGCCACCGTGCCGGCCAGCAGGCGTTCGTTGCCGAGCGAGAGCTGCAGCGCGCCGCCGCGCAGCAGCAGCTCGGGCGCCCAGATCGCGGTCAGCACCGCGGCCGGCACGTAGCGCAGCGCGCGGCGCGCGAGCGAAGGCAGCTGCGCGCTCTCCGGCAGCAGCAGGAACGAGGCGCGCAGCGCATAGGTCACGGCCGCCATCCCGAGCACCGCGAGCCACAGCGTCACGCCGTCCTCCGTTCCAGCGCGAGACCCGCGGCGATGCCCGCCAGCGCCGCGAGCAGCAGCCCCAGGCGCAGCGGCAGGCCGTGCGCCAGCACCACCGTGACGCCGGCGGCAAGCGCGGCCGCGATCATGCCGCGGTCGCGCAGCAGCGGCACCGACATCGCGATGAACGCGAGCGGCGCCGCGAAGTCGAGCTGCCAAGCGGCGGGCAGGCCGGCGCCGAGCACCGCGCCGGCGAGCACCGCGAGCTGCCAGGTGAGCCAGACCGGGAGCCCGACGCCGAGGAAGTACCACAGCTTGCCGCGCATCTCGGGATGCTCGGTGAAGCGCGCGATGCATACCGCGTAGGCGTTGTCGGCCACCAGGTTAGATGCCAGCAGCCGCCAGCGCAGCGGCAGGCCGGCCAGGTGCTGGCGCATCGAGGCGCTGTACATCATGAAGCGCAGATTGACGAACAGCACGGCGAGCAGCACCAGCGCGAGCGGGGCGCCGCCGGCGAGCAGCTGGGTCGCGGCGAGCATCGACGCGCCCGCGAACACCACCAGCGACATGCAGACCGCGGCGAGCGGCGGAATGCCGCTCGCGACCATCGCCACGCCGGTGATCAGGCCGAACGGCGCAACGCCGAACAGGAGGGGAATCGCCGCCCGCGAGCCGGCGGCGAACACGGAACGGTCGAAACTCAGCCGAGCTGGCCGAGCAGGGTCTCGGCGCCCGAAACCTCGTACTTGCCCGGCGCCTCGACGTTGAGCTGCTTCACCACGCCGTCCTCGACCAGCATCGAGAAGCGCTGCATCCGCAGGCCCATGCCGCGCGCCGACAGGTCGAGCTCGAGGCCGAGCTTCTTGGTGAACTCGGCGCTGCCGTCGCCCAGCATGCGGATCTTGCCGCTCGCCTTTTCGTCGCGGCCCCAGGCGTTCATCACGAAGCCGTCGTTCACCGCCACGCACCAGATCTCGCTCACACCCTTGGCCTTCAGCTTGTCGAGGTTCGCCACGTAGCTCGGCACGTGCTTCGCGGAGCAGGTCGGGGTGTAAGCCCCCGGCAGGCCGAAAATCACGATCTTCTTGCCTTTGGCCGCTTCCGCGACGCTGACTTCCTTGGGCGGCATCGGGCAGCCGGTGGGATCGAAATCGAAGGATTCGCTCAGCTTCGCGTCCGGCAGCCGGTCGCCGATCTTGATCGTCATGCCCATTCTCCCGTGCTGGTTATTGACTATGGGCGCAAATGATAACGCATGCTATTTGATGCGGTATATCCGTCCACGCCGCTTACCGCGCGTGGCCGCGCCTTTGCGCAGCACCGAGCCGTAGTTGAAGCTGTTGTCGCCCTTTTCCTTGGCCGCCTCGCGCATGCGCGTTTCGGCGATCGTTTCGCGCGCGATCGCGGCGCCGTGCTTTCGTTTCATGACTGTCCCGTCCGGTTTCTCGAGGGGGCGATTCTACCCGAGCAACGCGGCCTTGCGGCCGCGCTCGATGTCGATGCCGGCGAGCAGCACCAGGCCGATCACGAAGTAGCTGCCGACGGCGAAAATGCCCAGGCGGTGGTTGCCGGCGAAAATCCAGGTCACCAGGCCGTAGGTCAGCGGGCCGAAGATCGAGGCTGTCTTGACCGCGAGGCCCCACAAGCCGAAGAACTCGCCCAGGCGCGCGGGCGGCGAAAGTACGCCGACCACGGCGCGGCCGGCGGCCTGCGACGACCCCATGCACAGGCCGGCGATGTTCGCGGCGACCCAGAACGCGGCTGCGCCGGTCGCGCTCCCGGCGATCACGATCATGACGATCCAGCCCACCAGGGTGAGGGCGACCGCCCGGATATGCCCGATCGCGTCCTGCAGGTAACCGAAGGCAAACGCGCCCGCAGCGGCGGTAACGTTCACCACCAGCACCAGGGTGATGGTCTGCTGGGTGGTGAAATGCATCGCTTCCTGGGCGTAGATCGCGGCCAGGGCAATCACCGCCGCGATGCCCGCCTGGTAGAACACGGTGCACAGAAGGAACCTGCGCAGGTCGCGGAACTGATGCGCGTGGCGCAGCGTCTCGTGTACCCGCGCCCAGGCCGCGCGCGCGGCACCGGCCGCCTGCGCCGGCTGCGCCCGCTCGCGCAGGAAAACGAAGGTCGGTGCGGCGGTCAGCGCGAACAGCGCGGCGGTGATCAGCATGGCGGCCGGCACGAAGGACGACGCCGGCTGACCGTGATTCTGCGCCCAGCGGATGTACACCAGGCACATCCCGAGCGAGAACAGGCCGCCGAGGTAGCCGAAACTCCAACCCCAGCCGGAGACCCGCCCCATGGCGCGCGAATCGGCCAGCTCGGGCAGAAAGGCGGCAATAAGATTCTCGCCCAGCCCGTAGAAGTAATTGGACAGAATAATCAGGACCAGCGCGACCAGCACCGCCCCGGGTGCCGCGAACCACAGCAGGGCGGTGAACGCGACGCAGCCGACGGTTGTCGCCAGCAGGAGACGCTTCTTCGCCGCATGCGCATCGGCCCAGGCTCCCACCAGGGGGCCGCTCAGCACGATCGCGGCGTAGGAGAGCGACAGCGCCCCGGTCCAGGCGAAGGTCGCCCAGGGCGCGTTGCGCGCCACGACCGCGACGAAGTAGGCGCTGAACACCGCGGTCATCACCACCGTGGTGTAGCCCGAGTTGGCAAAGTCGTACATGCTCCAGGCCCACACCTCGCGCAGCGAGACGTCGGGCGCCAGGGTGCGGCGGTCGGGGGAGGCGGCCATGGCGGATTCTAGCTTTACGGTATAGTGTTCAGGGGAAGGATCGACGGCATGCAGCAGGCGATAAAAACCCCGGCAGGCGAGCACCGCCTGACCTTGACCGAGGTCCTCGACTGGCTGGTCGAGGACGGCATGGTCGATCCCGGCGCCGTGGCGCAGCTGAAGAAGGAGCGACGCTACTACCGCGGCACCCAGCACCCCCTGGTAAGCGTCGCGGAGCAGAAGTGGAAGAGCCTGGCGGCTCCGCAGCGCGCGCTCACGCTCGAGGTGCTGGCCGAATGGCTGGCGCGGCGGGTCGACATGCCCTACCTGCATATCGATCCGCTCAAGATCGACTTTTCCGCGGTGACCGATGTGATGTCGAGCGCGTACGCGACGCGCTTTCGCATCCTGCCGGTCGCCGTGGGCGCCAAGGAAACCGTGATCGCCACTGCCGAGCCGTTCATCCGCGAGTGGGAGCACGAGCTTGCCGTCATCCTCAAGCTCGAGGTGCGGCGCGTGATCGCCAATCCGGCGGACATCGAACGCTACCAGGTCGAGTTCTACAACCTGGCCAAGTCGGTCAAAGGCGCCAACAAGAACGCCACTGGCGCGAGCGGCCTGTCGAGCTTCGAGCAACTGGTCGAGCTCGGCAGCAGCAACAAGCAGCTCGACGCGAACGACGCGCACGTGGTGCGGGTGGTCGATTGGCTGTGGCAGTACGCGTTCGAGCAGCGCGCGAGCGACATCCATATCGAGCCGCGGCGCGACATCGGCATCGTGCGCTTCCGCATCGACGGCGTGCTGCATCAGGTTTATCAGATACCGGTCGCGGTCCTCAACGCGATGACCAGCCGGATCAAGATCCTCGGCCGCATGGACGTGGTCGACAAGCGCCGCCCGCAGGACGGGCGGGTCAAGACCCGCACGCTCGACGGTCAGGAAATCGAGCTGCGCCTGTCGACTTTGCCGACCGCCTTCGGCGAGAAGCTGGTGATGCGCATTTTCGATCCCGACGTGCTGATTCGCGACTTCAGCGAGCTCGGCTTCACGCGCGAGGACCACGAGCGCTGGCGCGAGATGACCGAGCGGCCGAACGGCGTCGTGCTGGTCACCGGGCCGACCGGCTCGGGCAAGACCACGACGCTGTACTCGACGCTCAAGCAGCTTGCGACCCCCGAGGTGAACGTCTGCACGGTCGAGGACCCGATCGAAATGGTCGAGCCGCTGTTCAACCAGATGCAGGTGCAGCCGGCGATAGAACTCGGCTTCGCCGAAGGGCTGCGCGCGCTGATGCGCCAGGATCCGGACATCATCATGGTGGGCGAGATCCGTGACCTGGAGACGGTCGAGATGGCGGTGCAGGCGGCGCTCACCGGCCACCTGGTGCTTTCGACGCTGCACACCAACGACGCGCCGAGCGCCGTGACGCGGATGCTGGAGCTGGGCATCGCGCCCTATCTGCTGAACGCGACCTTGAACGGCGTGATGGCGCAGCGCCTGCTGCGCACGCTGTGCCCGCACTGCAAGCGCAAGGTCGAGCTGAACCGGACCGAGGACGAGGCGGCGTGGGACCTGCTGGTCGCGCCGTGGAAGGCCAAGCGCCCGGCCGCCGTGTACGTGCCGGTCGGCTGCCTCGAGTGCCGCATGACCGGCTTCCAGGGCCGCATCGGAGTGTACGAAACGCTGATCTGCACGACCGAGATCAAGGAGCTGGTCGCCGCCGGCGCCGACCTGGCGCGGATTCGCGAGCGCGCCTACAAGCAGGGCATGAAGCCGCTGCGCATCAGCGGCGCGATGAAGGTGGCGGCGGGCCTGACGACCATCGAAGAGGTCATGAAGGTCGCCCCGCCGGCGCGCGAACCCGGCTCGGCCTGAGCGCGTGCGCCGCAGCCTGCGCCGGTTCTTCGCCCACGTGAAGCGCGACGCGCTGCTGCGCGGCGTGCTGCTGTACGTGGCGATCACCGGGCCGCTCGCGCTCGGGCTCAAGCTCGCGCTTTCGCCCTACCTCGCGCCCGAGGCGCTCGCGGCGCTCGATGCGGCGCTGCTCGCGCTGCTCGCGGGCGGGTTCATCTTCGTCCTGGTGCAGGGCTCGCTGCGCCGCGGCGAGAACGAGATCATGGCGCTGCGCTCCGACAGCGAGCGTTTCCGCAGCCTGACCGCGCTGTCGGCCGACTGGTTCTGGGAGACCGACCCGGAGCATCGGCTCACCTGGCTCAGCGGCGGCGCGCCGGTGATGATGATCTTCGGCCAGGGCGCGGCCTACGGCAAGCGCTTCTGGGAAGCGCCCGGGGTCGAGGTCGAGCCCGAGGCGCTGGCGCGCCACCTGGAGCAGATCCGCTCGCAGCAGCAGTTCTTCGACCTCGAGATCGCGCGCAGCGACGAGCGCGGCGCGCGCGTGTTCCACATCGTCTCGGGTCAGCTGCAGCGCGACGCCGCCGGCAACTTCCTCGGCTACCGCGGCGTCGGCCGCGACGTGACCGAGCAGCGCAGCGTCGAGCGCGCGCTGGCCGCCGCCAAGGAGCGGCTCGAGCTCGCGCTCGAAGGCGGCAGCCTCGCGACCTGGGAACGCGACCTGGACAACGACGTGCTGCACCTTGGCGCCGGCTGGGTGCAGGTGCTCGGGCGCAAGCCCGAGATCAGCGAGCCGAGCGCGGCCGAGGCACGCGAGCTCGTGCATCCCGACGATCGCGCCGCGGCGCACGACGCTTTCGCCGCCCTGCTGAAAGGGGAGCGCGAAGGTTTCGGCATCGACGTGCGGATAAGGACCGCGCGCGGCGAATGGAGGTGGCTGCACGCGGCCGGCCGCGTAACCTTGCGCGGCGCCGACGGGCGCGCCCGGCGCGTGTCCGGGATCGCGGCGGACATCGATGTGCGCAAGCGCGCCGAGCAGGCGCTGCGCGAGGCCGAAGAGCGCTACCGCGCGCTGATCGAGCTCGCTCCCGACGGCCTGATCGTCCACAGCGGCGGCATCGTCGAATACGCGAACCCTGCCGCGGCGCGCCTGCTCAAGGCCGCGAGCCCGGCGCGCCTGATCGGGATGCGGCTCGAGGAGCTGGTGCAGCCGCACGACGCCGCACGCCTGCGCGAGCGCATGCAGTACCTCGCCGCGGGGCCCGGCAGCACCGCATTCGAGGAGCGGCGGCTGCGCTGTTTCGACGGCGGCGAAGCGATCATCGAGGCCGCCGGAGTGTCGTACCTCGAGCGCGGCCGGCTGGTGGTGCAGTCGGTGCTGCGCGACGTGAACGAGCAGCGCCGCGTGCGCGAGGCGCTGGCCGAGCGCGAGCAGCGCTTCCGCGACGTGGTCGAGGCGGCCGGCGAATACGTCTGGGAAACCGACCTGGCCTGGCGCTATACCTACCTGTCGGCGCGGGTCGAGGCGGTGCTCGGCTACATGCGCTCGGAGATGCTCGGGCGGCCGCCGCAGGATTTCATGCCGCTCGGCGAGGCGCGCGGCAACGACGACTGGTTCGCGCACAAGTCGGCCGAAGGGGCGCCGTTCCGCGACCTCGTGTTCCGCACCATCACCAAGTCCGGACGCGTCATCTGGCAGTCGGTGAGCGGGGTGCCGGTGTACGACGCCGCGGGGCGCTTCGCCGGCTACCGCGGCACCGGCGCCGACATCACCGCGCGCAAGCAGGCCGAGGAGAGGATCGAATATCTCGCCACGCGCGACGCGCTGACCGGCCTGCCGAACCGCGTGCTGCTCAACGACCGCGCCAACCAGGCGATCCTCGCCGCGGCGCGCAGCCACGGTCAGCTCGCGCTGCTGTTCATCGACCTCGATCGCTTCCAGCTGGTGAACGACTCGCTCGGCCACCAGGTCGGCGACGCGCTGCTGCGCGCGGTCGGCGAGCGGCTGGGCAACACCCTGCGGCGCGACGACACGCTGGCGCGGCTGGGCGGGGACGAGTTCGTGCTGCTGTGGAACGGGCTCAAGAGCGGGCCGGACGCGGCGGTGGTGGCGCAGCGCGTGCTCGGCATCCTGGCGCGCCCGTTCACGGTCGAAGGCCACACCCTGAACATCGGCGCTTCGATCGGGATCGCCATCTACCCGGCCGACGGGCACGACTCGGCGACGCTGCTCAAGAGCGCCGACACGGCGATGTACGCCGCCAAGGACGGCGGGCGCAACGCGTTCCGTTTCTTCGCCCCCGAATTGCACACGCGCGCGGTGGAGCGCCTGACGCTCGAGAACGACCTGCGCCGCGCGCTCGCGCGCGGCGAACTGCGGCTGCACTACCAGCCGGTAGTGCGCGGCCTGCGCGGCGGATCGATCGTCGGCTGCGAGGTGCTGGTGCGCTGGCAGCACCCGGAGCGCGGGCTGCTGATGCCCGATGCGTTCATCCCGCTGGCCGAAGCCTGCGGCCTGATCCGCGCCGTGGGCGAGTGGACGCTCGAGCGAGCGCTGTCGCAGATCGGCGCCTGGCAGCAGGCGCTGCCGGCCGCGCCCTGGTTCGCGCTCAACGTTTCGGCGGCCGAGCTGGCGCAGGGCGAGGGCTTCGTCAGGCAGCTGCGCGAGGCGATGACGGCGCACCACATCGCCGCCGGCAGCCTCGAGCTGGAAGTCACCGAGCGCGTGCTGATGTCGCACCTGCCGGAGAACGTCGAGACCCTTCGCAAGCTGGGCGAGGCGGGGGTGCGGATCGCGATCGACGACTTCGGCACCGGCTATTCGAGCCTGTCCTACCTGCGCCGGCTGCCGATCGACAAGCTCAAGATCGACCGCTCGTTCCTGCACGAGCTTGCCTCGCACCCGGCCGACGAGACCATCGTGCAGACCATCGCCGCGATGGCCCGCACGCTCGGCCTGTCGGTCGCCGCCGAGGGGGTCGAGACCGAAGCTCAGCTCAAGCGCCTGCTCGCGCTGGGCTGCGAGGAGTGGCAGGGCCACTACTTCAGCCCGCCGGTGGAGGCGGCGGAGTTCGAGCGTCTCATGAGGCAGCGCCTGGCCGCGGCTTCCTGAGCCATGCTGGTGTTCTCGCGCTCGCGCAAGCGCCCGTTCAACTTCGGCCTCTTTCCGAGCGCTACCGGCCGCACCGAATTTGAACTGGGAAAGGCTTTCCAAGAATGACCAGCAGGAATCTGAATATCGCGGTTCTGCCCGGCGACGGAATCGGCGGCGAGGTGTGCGCGGCGGCGCTCGCCGCGCTTGAGGCGCTGCAGCGCCGCGTGGGCGGCTTTCATCTTGCGTTCCGGGAATACCCGTGCGGTGCGCTTTGCTACGCCGGGACCGGCAGCGCGCTGCCCGAGGAGACGCTCGCGGCCTGCGAGCGTGCCGATGCCATCCTGTTCGGCGCCGGCGGCTGGCCCGAGGTGCGCTACCCGGACGGGACCGAAGTCGCGCCGCAGCTCGAGCTGCGCAACCACCTGCAGCTGTACGCGGGGGTGCGGCCGATCCGTCCCTTGCGCGGGCTGCCGGGTCCGCTCGCGAGCCCGCGCGCGGCCGAGATCGATCTCGTGCTGGTGCGCGAGCAGACCGAGGGGCTGTTCTTCGCCCGCGGCCGTAGCGAGCTGCGCGGCGACGAGGAAGTGCGCGACACCATGTCGATCACCCGCGCCGGCACCGCGCGGGTGGCGGATTTCGCGCTGCGCCTGGCCGAGCGCCGCAAGCGGCGCGGCCGCCCCGGGCGCGTGACCTGCGTCGACAAGGCGAACGTGTTCGCGTCGATGGCCTTCTTCCGGCGCGTGTTCGAGGAGCGGGCGAAAGCCTTTCCCGGCGTGACGGCCGACGCGGCCTACGTCGACGCCACCGCGCTCAACCTCGTAATGAAGCCCTGGACCTTCGACGTGATGGTGACCGAGAACATGTTCGGCGACATCCTGTCGGATCTCACCGCCGCGCTGGTGGGCGGGATGGGTATGGCGCCTTCGGGCGACATCGGCGACGCGCACGCGCTGTTCCAGCCCGCGCACGGCTCGGCGCCGGACATCGTCGGCCAGGGCAAGGCGAACCCCGTCGCGACGCTGCTGTCGGCGGCGATGATGCTCGACTGGCTGGGCGAACGGCATCGCGAGCCGCGCCTGGCCGAGGCCGCGGCGTTGCTCGAGCGCGCGGTCGAGGCGCCCTTCGCGGCGAAGAAGTTGCTGCCCTACGAGTTCGGCGGCGCAAGCGGAACGCGTGAGATCACGCAGGCGGTGATCGAGGCGCTCGGCGCGGAGACGCTTGCGTGAGCGCGCCGCTGCGCGTCGCCGCGGTCGGCGCGGGTTATTTCAGCCAGTTCCAGTACGCGGGCTGGCGCAACATCGATGCCTGCGAGACGGTCGCGCTCGCCGACCTCGATGCGGACAAGGCGCGCCAGGCGGCGGCGCGCTTCGGCGTGCCCGGCGTATACGCCGGGCTGGGCGAGATGCTCGATGCCGAGCGGCCAGCGCTGCTCGACATCATCACGCCGCCGGCCACCCACAAGGACTTCGTCGCCGAGGCCGCGCGGCGCGGAATCCCGGTCGTCTGCCAGAAGCCCTTCGGGCGTAGCTACGCCGAGGCCGGGGAGATGGTCGAGCTCGCCGCGCGCGCGGGGATCACGCTCGCGGTGCACGAGAACTTCCGCTTCATGCCGCACTTCCGCGAAGCGCGCCGGCTGATCGAGGAGGGCGTGCTCGGCGCGCTGCACGCGGTGTCGTTCCGGCTGCGCCCGGGCGACGGCCAGGGGCCGCGCGCCTACCTCGAGCGCCAGCCCTATTTCCAGGACATGCCGCGCTTCCTGGTGCTCGAGACGGCGATCCACCTGATCGACTGCTTCCGCTACCTGATGGGGGAGGTGAGCGCGGTCACCGCGCGCCTGCGCCGGATCAACCCGGCGATCGCCGGCGAGGACGCCGGCTACATCGTGTTCGAGTTCGAGAGCGCGGCGACCGGCCTGTTCGACGGCAACCGCCTCAACGACCACGTCGCGGCCAATCCGCGCCGCACGATGGGCGAGATGTGGCTCGAGGGCTCGGCCGGGGTGCTTCGCCTGGACGGCGACGCGCGGCTGTGGTGGAAGCCGCACCAGCGGCCCGAGGTCGAGCACCGCTACGCGCGCG
Organism: uncultured beta proteobacterium; assembly: GCA_963811085.1. GTDB lineage: Bacteria > Pseudomonadota > Gammaproteobacteria > Burkholderiales > SG8-39 > DAHVFK01. The sequence continues at coordinate 426,586 of CAWEPV010000011.1, forward strand.
GACCGGACGAGGGCTTCGGCGGCGGCGCCTGCGAGGCGCTGCAGCGCCACGTCGTGCGCCACCTGCTCGAGGGCGGGCCGCTCGAGAATAGCGGCGCCGACTACCTGCGCAACCTGCGGGTGCAGGAGGCGGTCTACGCCTCGCACGCGCAGGGCCGGCGTATCGCGCTGGAGACTTTCCGCCCGCAGGCCGCCTTTCCGAGCTGAACCTAGCCGGCGCGGCCGACGCGGCAGAGTAGCGCCTTGAGGTTGGTCTGGTCCGAGACCGGGTCGCGCTGGTTCTTGTCGGTGAGGAAGTTGACCGAGCGCCAGGGGTGGTAGGGCTGGCGCTCGCCCCAGCCGATCGGAATGAACACCGCATCGGGGCGGATCCCGGCGTGCAGCCAGGCCAGCGCCTCGATCGCGCCGTGCGCGGTTTCGACGCGCACCCGCTCGCCGTCGGCGATGCCGAGGCGCGCCGCCTTGGCGGGATGGATCTGGCAGTACAGGTCGGGCCACATCTCCTGCGCCTGCCAGAAGTAATGCGTCAGGCTGTGGAAGTGTGCCGCCGGCGGGCGTCCGGTGATCAGCTCGGTGTCGAAGCCGCGTGCGCGCAGGCGCGCGCCGGGCCCGTCTGCGGAAGGCGGCACGATGCGCCCGCGCGCGCTTGCCGTGTCGGGCCGGCAGAAGGGCGACAGCACGCCCTGGTCGCCGTCGGCGTCCAGCAGCTCGACCCACGGCAGATCGACCAGGCTCTCGCGCTCGGCGTAGAACTCGGGCAGCGCCGATAGTCCGAGCGCGGCGAACTTCGCGTCCATCGCCTCGGTCCAGAATTCGAGCTTGCCGCTCGGGGTCGGGAAGCGCCGTCCGGGCGGCGCGCCCGCGGCGCTGGTGCCTTCCAGGTACAGCGTGTCGACTTCGGGCGAGGATTCGCTCGCCACGGGCTGGCGCACCCAGCGGTAGGGGACCGCGTGCAGCCGCTTTTGCGTCACGCCGCGCATCAGCTCGTTGTCGATGCAGACCTCGTCCCAGAACCGCGCCGGGTCCTTGTAGTCTTCCTTCAGCACGTCGCTCATGCCGAGGCGCCTGCCGAGCTCGATCCAGATCCAGCCGTCGGCCTTCGCCTCGCCCGGCGGCTCGATCATCTTGTCGATCCAGACGATGCGGCGGTCGTCGTTGCCGCGCCCGATCTCGCCCTTCTCGATCCCGGTCGCGGCCGGCAGCAGGTAATCGGCGTAGGCCGAGGTCTCGTTGGCGAACAGCTCGATGTGCACCAGCAGCTCGAGCGCGGAGAACGCCGCGCGCGCCGCGTCCTGTCCCGGCCACTGCGCGAGCGGGTTGTTGCAGGCGATCAGCGCCTTGATCGGGTAGGGCTTGCCCTGAGTCATCGCCTCGGTCCAGCCGGTCGGACTGCGGCGCACGCGCGGGCGGGAAATCTTCGGCCGGCGCGCCGCAGGCACATTGGGCGCGATCGGCGTGCCGTGGCTCATGTTGAAGAACGCGCCGCCGCGCCGGCCCCAGTTGCCGGTAATCGCGGCGAGAAACATCAGCGCGCGGTTGGTCTGGGTGCCGTTCGAGTGCTGGTTGACGCCGCGGCTGGCGAAGATGACGCAGCCCTCGGCCGCCGCGATCTCCTCGGCCAGGCGCCGGATCTCGCCCGCCGCAATCCCGGTCACCGGCTCGGCCCACTCGGGGGTGTAGCCGCGCGCGAGGATGTAGTCGCGCCATTGCTCGAAGCCGAGCAGCCAATCGCGACAGAAGGCCTTGTCTTCAAGATTATTCGTCAAGATGTGCTGGCAAAGCGCCAGCGCGAGCGCCATGTCGGTGCCGGGGCGGATCGCGAGCCAGCGGTCGGCCTTGCTCGCCGTGACCGTCAGGCGCGGGTCGACCACCACCATTTTCGCCCCGTTTCTCAGCCGCCAGTCGTTGACCATGCCGAAGTACACCGGCCGCGTCTCGGCCTGGTTGTCGCCCAGGTACAGGTACATTCCCGCCGAGCCGATGTCCTCCGGCGTGTAGCTGTTGCCCGAGCCGATGCGCCCCTGGGTCAGCTCGTAGGCCACGTTCTTGCCGCTGGCGCAGAACGGGTCGGTGCCCTCGTGGTTCGGCGTTCCCCACAGCTGCGCAAACAGGCGCGTGTAGCCCAGATAGTCGAGCATCCCGGTGCGCGTGCCGATGAATAGCGCGAGCGCCTCGGCGCCGTATGCTTCTTTGGTCGCCTTCAATTTTTCTGCAATCTCGTCGAGGGCCTGCTCCCACGACACGCGCTCGAAGCGGCTTTCGCCGCGCGCGCCGACGCGCTTCTGCGGATACAGCAGCCGGTGCGGGCTGCGGTACAGCTGCAGCGTGAGCTGCGACTTCGGGCACACCCGGCCCGCGAGCAGCGGGTCGTCGTCGTTGCCGGTGATCTTGACCAGCTCGTCGGCGCGGAAATGAAAATTGGTGCTGCAGCAGTTGAAGCAGATATTGCAGCCCCCGGGCACGACGCGGTCCGCCTGCGCCTCTTTCCTCTCGGCGCCATAGGGAAACTCGGTTTTCATCCGCAACGAGCTGCCCGAGGTCACCGGCGCGCGCACTCTTGCGTCCTGGGGCGCGAGGCGCTCGAGGTAAACGGTCGCGGGGCCGAGCAGGAACTGGTCGTTGTCGCGCGGCCTGCGGCCCTCGGCTTGCGCGCGCTCGAGCAGCTCGTCGCGCGGGCCGAAGGAGATCGCGCGCGTCGGGCACACGCTGGCGCAGGCGGTGGTCTGGCCGGCGGCGCGGCGCTCGCCGCACAGGTCGCATTTCACCGCGTGGTGGCCGTCGGCGTCGTAGCCCATCGCGCTGTAGGGGCAGGCGATGACGCACTCGCCGCAACCGGTGCAGCGCTCCTCGAGCACCCGCACCACGCCCGTCGCGGGGTCCTTCGCGATCGCCTTGGGGTTGACCGGGCAGGCGCGCAGGCAGGCCGGGCGCTCGCAGTGCTGGCAGGCCAGCGTCAGGAAGGCGAGCGAAGGCTCGGCCGCGTCCGCGCTCCACACCACCTGGTTGCGGAACTCGCCGGGCCCGAGCCGGTGCTCCTGCTTGCAGGCCGCCTCGCAGCTCTTGCACCCGGTGCAGCGCTCGAGGTCGATCAGCAGCGCCAGGCGCCGGTTCACCAGCCCGCTCCCCATGCGGCGAGGTACCACCAGGTGATCGGCTTGCCTCCCGCGACGTAGCCGGCGAACAGGGTCACCGTCAGCACGTGGATCGCCACCCCGAGCACGAAGAGCCACGCGAGCGCCATGTGCAGCGGCCGCCACCAGGCCTGCGCCGCGCCGGCCGCGCCGCGCGTGCCGAGCAGGCGCGACTCCTCGTGCGCGAGGCGCAGGTAGGCGAGCGCGAGGCGGGGCTTGCGCAGAAGGCAAGGCAGCGTGACCGAGAACGTGCCTTCGTTCGCGCCCGGGTCGAGCCGCGCGAGCAGCGTGCGCTTTTTCGAGATCAATTCTTTCAGACGAAGACGGGTCGCCGTGTCAGGCGGCGCGAACGTGTGAGTCTTTGAGGCGAAAGTCGCCGCCATGCGACGCGCGCCGCGCAGCCGTGCCCACACGCCGAGCGCGGCGAGCGCGACGATCGCGGCCAGCAGCAGCGCGGGCGGGCGGCGCAGGAATCCGCCCGAGTGCACCGCGATCAGCACCGCGCCCGCGAGCGAGCAGCCGACGTGGGCGTTGAACCAGGCGCGCGGGTCGCGGCTCGTGCCGCCGCGCTTGGCGAGCGCGAACGCGGCCGGCACCAGCAGCAGCAGCGCGCCGGCGACCCCGGTCAGGTACAGCTCGGGACTGCCCGGCTCGCGCCAGGCCGGCGCGAGCCAAGGCCGCAGCGCGATCCAGGCCGCGATCGCGCCGGCCGCGGCGGTGGTTAGGCGAACGAGCCTGCGGTCATCAATGTCGGGCGAGGGGCGGGGCATGGCGTGGTTCCGGCGCCGATTGTCGCATCCCGTACCTGGCCGGGGTGCTGCTCGCCAGCGCGGGGTGCGAGTACCATATTGGAGTTGCAACGTGCACAGGAGGGGGCATGGATCAAGCGCAAATCCGCGAATCGATCGAGCGAACCAATGCCGCGCTTGCGCAGAACCCGGCCAAGGCGCGCAGCACGGCTGCGCCGCTCACCGCGCGCCTGATCAACGGGCTCAGCTTCGAGGTCAAGGGCGCGGGCGGCGAGACGGTGCGCACCGACATGCCGCCGCCGATGGGCGGCGAGGCAAGCGCCCCGAACCCCGGTTGGCTGATGCGCGCGTCGCTCGCGGCCTGCACCGCCACCGTGATCGCGATGCGCGCCGCGCGGCTGGGCGTGAAGCTGACCGTACTGGAGGTGGACGCCGAGAGCGATACTGACAATCGTCGCCTGCTCGGGTTGGACGATCAATGTGCCGCGGTGCTCGCCCTGCGCTTGAAAGTCAGGATCGGCGCGGAGGGCGCGAGCGACGACACACTGCGTGAGATCGCGGCCTGGGCCGACGCACACTCGCCGGTCGCCTGCACCGTGCGCACGCCGCCCGCGATTACAACCGAGATCGAGATCGCGCGTTAGGCCGGCCGGCGCGCCACCAGGTCGACCAGCGCCGACATGCCCGAGTGGCCCTTGCCCTCGCGGATATCGTCGTCGTGCTCGGCGAGGTGCAGGATGTCGAGCGCGGCGAACTGCCCGCGCAGCAGCTCCGCGGTGTAGAGGTTCTCCAGCACGCCGGGACCGCCGGTCTTGTACTCGATCTGGCGCGGTCCGTAGCCCTGCAGCACGAGCAGCCCGCCGGGGGCGAGGGCGCGCATCATGCCGGCGAAGATGCGCGCGCGCTCGGGCGGCGCGGCGAACTGGATGAAGATCGCGACGACCAGGTCGTAGCGCGCGGCGTCCCAGTCCCAGTCGTTGATGTTCGCGACCCGGTGCTCGACCTCGACGCCCGCTTCGCGCGCGAGGCGCCTCGCCTTGTCCACGCCCACCGGCGAGATGTCGAACGCGGTCACGCTCAAGCCCTGGCGCGCCAGCCAGGCGCTGTTGCGCCCCTCGCCGTCGGCGACGCAAAGCGCGCTCATGCCCGCGCGCAGGCGGTGCGCCTGCGAAGCGAGGAAGACGTTCGGCTCGGTGCCGAAGTGGTAGTCGTCGCGGCCAAAGCGCTCGTTCCAGCGCTCGGTCTGCTGCGGAAATGACATATCAGGCCTGCTTGCGTGGTTGCGGTGGGGTGCGGAAGCCGTCGCGCATTAGGCGGTCGAACTCCTCGGCCACCCGCGCATCGTCCTCGAGCATCTGGTTCGCGTCGAGGTCGGCGTACCTCATCGCGCCGATGTCGGCGAAGGCCTTCTGCACCTTGGCGCTCCACAGCCCGATGTCGCGCACCGTCGGCACGATGCGGCTGAACAGGCGCATGCGGTAGCGCGTCATGTTCTCAGCGCCGTCCATCGCCGCGACGGCGTCGTCGAGGTCGATCCCGATCTGCGGCCACATCTCCGGCAGGTTGAAACGGTCGCGCAGGGCATACACCCCTTCGATCACGAACTCCTCGCGCTCGGCGCGCTCGGCCTCGGTGAGCTGCGGGTAGTAGTCTCGCAGGGCGAGCCGACCGAAGGCGACGTGGCGCGCCTCGTCCTGCATCACGTAGGCGTTGACCGCGGAGCAGAGCGGGTTCTTGGCGTAGTCGCGAAAGCGCTGGAAGGCCGACAGCGCGAGCCCCTCGATCAGCACCTGCATGCCGAGGTAGGTGAAGTCCCAGCGCCGGTCGGTGATCGCCTTCTCCAGCAGCTCCTTGAGCGGGCCGGTGATCGGGTAGACGAAGCGGAACTTTTCCGTCAGCAACCTGCGGTAGGCCTCGACGTGGCGCGCCTCGTCCATGACCTGGGTCGCGGCGTAGAACTTGGACTCGATGGTCGGCACGTCCTGCACGATCTTGGCGGCGCAGATCAGCGCACCTTGCTCGCCGTGCAAGAACTGCGACAGCTGGAACGTCTGCGTGTGGTAGCGCAGCTCCGAGCGCTGGCGCGCGGAAAGCTTGTCCCACAACGGCGTGCCGTACATCGGCAGCATCTTGTCGTCTATCTGCATCGGGTCGTCGGGATCGACCTCGAGACTCCAGTCGATGCGGCGCTCGGCGTCCCACTGCTGCTGCTTGCCCTTGGCGTAGAGCTGCAGCAGCTCGTCGCTGCGCGCGTCGTAGTCCCAGGTGAACGAGACCTCGGTCGCGCCTTCCACCTTCCAGTGGGTCTGCTCGACCGGCAACAGATAGCGGTGCAAAGTGGACATGGCTTGAGATATTGTATACGGGACGCCGGGATAAGGCTGGAGGGTCCCTTGATCGAAGTCGACGCGGAGCTGGAGCGAGCCGACAAGGCGAGGCGGGCGCGGGAGCGCGCGCAGAAGCAGCGGTTGCAGTGGGTCGCGGCCATCGCGCTCAGCTACGCCGTCGATACGGTTTTTCTGGCGCTTTACGTCTCGGCCGGAACGATTCCGAGCTACGTGCCCGTGGCCTATTGCGCCATCGGCCTGGCTTTCTGCCTGGCCTACGCGGCGCTCGTCGCGCTGGGCGCAAACCTGAGGCTGCGCGATCCAAGCGCCCTGACTCCGAGCGTGCTGTGGGGTGTGCTGGCGCAGCTGGCAGTGGTGGCGATGGCGCCGCAGATCACCTTTCCGTTCCTCGTCAACCTGTTCACCGTGTTCGCCTTCGGCATGCTCTGGCTGCCGCTGCGCGGGGCGGCGGTGGTCTGGACCCTGGGGATGGTGGGCACGGGCGCGGTGATGTACCTGGGCGAAGGCCGGATCGGAGCGGCCGCCTCGAATGATTTCGAGCTGACGCTGTCCTGGCTGTTTCTGTCCGTGATCCTGAGCCGCAGCCTGATGCTGACCGTCTACGCCAACGGCCTGCGCGCGCGCCTGACCGACAACCGGCGCAAGCTCGCGGTTTCGCTGGCCAAGATCCAGCAACTGGTGCACTACGACGAGCTGACCGGCGCGCTCAACAGGCGCGCCCTGGTGGCGCGCCTGGGCGAGGAGCTCAGCCGTTCCACGCGCACGCACGTGCCGTTCAGCGTTGCGCTGCTCGACCTCGATCATTTCAAAGCCGTCAACGACAGCTACGGCCACACGGCCGGCGACCAGGTGCTGCGTGCCTTCGCGGCGACGGTTCAGGCCCAGATGCGCAAGACCGACGTATTCGGCCGCTATGGCGGAGAGGAGTTCCTGATGATCCTGACCGGGAGCAACGCTGCGCTAGCCGTCGCCGCGATGGAGCGGGTGCGCGCCGCGGTCGCGGCGCGCGACTGGGGCGATATCGCCCCCGGCCTGAAGCTCTCGGTTTCGGTCGGCCTGGCGAGTTACCGCAAGGACGATACGGCGGAGCAGCTGATCAATCGCGCGGACGCGGTCCTGTACGCCGCCAAGGGCCGCGGCCGGAATCTGATTGTGACGGCGGATTAAGGCAGAGCGGACGTTCGCGTCCGCCTACTTCGCCAGCACCTTCATCGCGCGCTCGAGCCCGGCGATGGTGGTGGGGTACATGCGCCCGCCCATCAGCTCCTTCATCACCTGGATCGACTGGCGGTAGGGCCAGATCTCCTCCGGCTCGGGGTTGAGCCAAACGCACTTGGAATAGATGTCGGTCACGCGCTTGACCCACATCGCGCCGGGCTCCTCGTTGAAGTACTCGATCGAGCCGCCCGGCTGCAGGATCTCGTACGGGCTCATGGTCGCGTCGCCGACGAAGATTACCTTGTAGTCGTGGCCGTACTTGTGCAGCAGGTCCCAGGTGCGGGTGCGCTCGGCGTGGCGCCGGCGGTTGTCCTTCCACACGAAGTCGTACAGGCAGTTGTGGAAGTAGAAGTGCTCGAAGTGCTTGAACTCGGTTTTGGAGGCCGAGAACAACTCCTCGCACATCTTGACGTGGTCGTCCATGGTGCCGCCGATGTCGAGCAGCATCAGCACCTTGACCGTGTTGTGGCGCTCGGGCCGCATGTGGATGTCGAGATAGGCCTTGCGCGCGGTCGAGGTAATCGTGTTCTCGAGATCGAACTCGTCCGGCGCGCCTTCGCGCGCGAACTTGCGCAGGCGCCTTAGCGCGACCTTGATATTGCGCGTGCCGAGCTCGACCTGGTCGTCCAGGTTGCGGTACTCGCGCTGGTCCCAGACCTTGACCGCGCTGCGGTTGCGGCTCTTGTCCTGGCCGATGCGGATGCCCTCGGGGTTGTAGCCGTAGGCGCCGAAGGGCGAGGTGCCGCCGGTGCCGATCCACTTGCTGCCGCCCTGGTGGCGCCCTTTCTGTTCTTCCAGGCGCTGCTTCAGCGTCTCCATCAGCTTTTCCCAGCCGCCCAGGGCCTCGATCTGCTTCTTCTCCTCCTCGGTCAGGGTCAGTTCGACCTGCTTGAGCAGCCATTCGAGCGGAATCTGCGCCTCGATGCCGGGAATCGTCGCGACGCCCTGCCAGAACTCGGCGAAGGCGCGGTCGAACTTGTCGAAGTTGGCCTCGTCCTTCACCAGCGCCGAGCGCGACAGGTAGTAAAAGTCGTCCACCGAGGGGCCAATGACCCCCTTCTGCAGGGCCTCCAGCAGGGTCAGGTACTCCTTGATCGAGACCGGCAGCTTGTGGCTTTTGAGCTTGAGGAAGAAGTCGATCAGCATGGCGCGCGCGGCAGGACGGATCCGCGCATTGTAGCCGCTCGTCGGCCGGACAAATGGATAAACGGGGCGCTGCGATGCTGTTAACGGCTTGATTCCTTGCTTGATCCAGGTCAAGCCGCAACGGGCGTTGCGGGTTAGATTTTGTTCCTGCTGCACGAGCCGCAAGAGACCGGAAAAGGGCTCGACCCGCTGCCCGTAGCGCTTGGGGAGTGCATGACTGCTTCGCCGAAAGGGTCTGACGCATTAGCGGTGGGCCGCGCTGCGCGCGCCGCGCGCCGCGCGACGATACTGATCGCCGAGCATACGGCGGAGCAGGCCGAGCTGCTGCACCTCGGGCTCGAAGCTGCCGGGTACTCGGTGCTGGTGGCGCGCGACGGGAGCGAGGCCCTGGCCGCGGCCAAGGCCGAGCGGCCCGACGCGGTGGTGAGCGACATCGAGCTGCCGGGCATGGACGGATACGGCCTGTGCCGCGCCATCCGCAGTGATCCGGCCCTGGCGTCGACGCCGGTAATCCTGCTCACGCCGCTGTCGGATCCGCTGGACGTGATCCGCGGCCTTGACGCCGGCGCCGACGGCTACCTCACGAAGCCCTACGACGTGCCGACCCTCGTTGCGCGCATCGAGGCGCTGCTCGCGGCTCCGCCGGCCCCGCCTCCCGCGCTTGAGCGCAGAAGGGTGCAGATCCACCTCGGGGGCGAGACCCACAGCGTCGATGCGCACGGCCCGCGCTTGCTCAACCTGCTGATCTCGACCTACGAGAACGCCATGCTGCAGAACCGCGACCTGGGCGCGGCCCGGCGGGCGCTCGACGAAGTCAACGAAGGGCTGGAGCGGAAGGTGCGGGAGAACACCGCCGCGGTCGCGGCCTCCGAGAACAAGTACCGGCGCCTGTTCGAGGCCGCGCAGGACGGGATCCTGCTGCTCGAGCTCGAAAGCGGCCAGATCATGGACGTGAATCCGTTCATGATCGATCTGCTCGGCTACACGCGCGAGCAGTACCTGGGCAAGAAGCTGTGGGAGATCGGCCCGTTCAAGGACATCGCCGCGTCGAAGACGGCATTCGCCGAGCTGCAGGAGAAGAAGTACGTGCGCTACGAGGACCTGCCGCTGCGCACCGCGCACGGGAAGGACATCGCCGTGGAGTTCGTCAGCAACGTCTACGAGGCGGGCGGCCTCCAGGTCATTCAGTGCAACATCCGCGACGTGACCGCGCGCAGGCAGGCGGAGCGGGCGCAAAAGCTGTTTCGCGAATTAGTCGACCGCTCCAGCGACACCATCGAGGTCGTCGATCCGGAAACGCTGCGCTATATCGACGTCAACGACACGGCGTGTCAATCGCTCGGCTACAGCCGCGACGAGCTCTTGTCCATGAGGGTCCACGATATCGATGCCGGGTTGAATCCGTCTGCGATCGAGAGCATGAACGCGCAATTGCGCCAGTCGGGTTCGCTGGAAGTAGAGTCGATCCATCGGCGCAAGGACGGCTCCACGTTCCCGGTCGAGGTGCGCATCAAGCGTATAGAGCTCGGCCGGACCTACAACATCGTCTCCATTCGCGACATCACCGAGCGCACGCAGGCCCAGGCCGCGCTCGAGCGCAGCGCACGCCGAAATCGCAAGCTGATCGAGCGGGGCGCGGACGTGTTCTTCGTGATCGATGCGTCGGGAGCCGTGACGTATCGCAGCCCGTCCGGCGCGCAGCTGACCGGGTGGAGCGACGAAGAGGTGGTGGGGAAGGGCATCACCGATCACGTCACGCCCGAACACCTGCCGGCGGCGCGGCAAGCCCTGGCCGAAGCGATCCGCAATCCCGATATGTCGATCGAGATCGCCCTGCAGCTGCGGCGCAAGGACGGCGCGCTGCGCGACATCGAAATCACGGGCAGAAACCTTCTTGCCGATCCAGACGTCAACGGTATTGTTCTCACCGCTCGCGACATCACCGAGCGCAAGCGAGCCGAGGAGCACCTCAGGCGCCTCAACTGGGCGCTGCGCGCGCTCAGCCAGAGCAACTCGGCGCTGGTGCACGCGGGCAGCGAAGACGAGCTGTTCCGCAGCTGCTGCGCGGCGATCGCGAGCGCGGAAGGCTATGCGCTCGCCTGGATCGGCCTTGCCAGAAGCGACCCCGGCCGCTCGGTGAAAGTCGTCGCCGCCGCGGGCGAGGCGCTCGCGTACATGCAGGGGCTCGAAGTCTCAGCGGGCGACACGCCGCACGGCGCAGGACCCGCGGGCAGGGCGATCCGCAGCGGGGCCACGCAGGTCGTGGAAAATCTCGCGGCAGACTCGTCATACGGCCCGTGGCTGGAAAGGGCGCAAGCGCAAGGCCTCGTGAGCGGGATAGTGCTTCCGTTCAAGCTCGAGAATCAGGTCCTTGGCGCGCTGGCGGTGTACAGCCGTGAGCCGGCGGCCTTCGGCGCCGACGAGGTGAAGCTGCTGGAGGAGATGGCGGGCGACATCGGCTACGGCATCGGCACGCGCCGTACGCGGCATGCCTTCGAGGCCGGCCTCGTGGAGCGCGCGCGACAGGCAATCAAGCTGCGCGAGACCCTGGAAAGCGCGATCGGCGCGCTCGCCGCAACGGTCGAGCAGCGCGACCCCTATACCGCGGGCCACCAGCGCCGCGTGGCGGGGCTGGCGGTGGCGATCGGGCGCGAGATGGGGTTCGCGGACGACCGCCTCACCGGGCTGCACGTCGCCGGCACCATCCACGACATCGGCAAGATCTCGGTCCCGGCCGAGATTCTCTCGCGCCCGGGGAAGCTGAGCTCGGTCGAATTCGAGCTCATCAAGGGCCACGCGCAGGCCGGCTACGAAATCATCAAGGGGGTCGACTTTCCCTGGCCGGTGGCGCAGGCGATCTGGCAGCACCACGAGCGCCTCGACGGCTCGGGCTACCCGCGGGGCCTGAAGGGCGATCAGGTCATCCTCGATGCGCGCATTCTCGCGGTGGCCGACGTGGTCGAAGCGATGTCCTCGCACCGCCCCTACCGAGCGGGGCTCGGGGTCGATTTCGCGCTGAAGGAGATCGAGGACAAGCGCGGACAATTGTTCGACCCGGCGGTGGTCGATGCGTGCCTGCGGGTGTTTCGCGAGCGGAGCTTTGCCTTTGCCTCCTAAGGAGGGCCGGATGGACACCGAACAAGACAAGATCTACGCCAGGCTCGCCGGTCTCGAGCAGGAAGTTGCGAACCTGCGCCAAGGCTATGTCATTGTCGACTCCCGTTATCGCAAGGCGCTGACGGCATTGACGCAGTTGACCGCGGAATCGACGCTCGCCGCAAAGAGAGCGGCGGACTCTGCAAACAAGGCGAGTGTCGCCGCGGAGAAATCACTCAAGGCGGCAGGCCTGGCGGCAAACTCGGCCGCGATCGAGGCGGCGCAGGAAGCAGCGCTTGCGGCGGCAGCTGCCGCGGATTCGGCGGCGCAATCGGCTGCGGCGTCGTCGGTCGCAGCGGCCGCAGCGGCCGCGGCCGCGGCAGAATCAAGCGAGCAATCCAGTGCGGTGGTGGCGGCGAACGCTGCAGAAGCCGCGAGAGCTGCCGCCGTGGCGGCGGCGGAAGCGGTGAAGATGGCGACGCAGGCGGCGGAAATCGTCCAGGCCGCGCGCAAGAAGTGAACTGGCGGTATCGCCGCCCGTCTGGGCGCCTCAGGCGGCCTTGTAGCTGTCCAGCTTGATGCGCTCGCGCGCGAGCGCCGCCGCGACCGGCGGCGCGGCCATGACGCGCTCGACGTAGGCGCGGTAGCCCGGCAGCGAGTCCGGGTCGATGCCGGCGTAGCCGCCCCAGCGCAGCAGGGTGAAGGCGTAGGCGTCGTGCACGCCGATGCGCGCGCCGAGCCAGTAGGGCGAGGCGCCGGCGATCCAGCCCTGGATGCGCTCCAGGCAGCTGCGGAAGCGCGCGACGGCGCTCTTGCGCACGTCCGCGCGCGCCTCGTCGCCGGCGGCGAAGGCCTCGGGGCGGAAGAAATGGGTGAAGGTGGGGTGCGCGGTGTTGTTCATCCACGCCAGCTGCGACAGCGCCTGGGCACGCGCCCAGGATTCGGTCGGCAGCAGGCCGGCGGCGGGAAAGCTGCGGTCGAGGTAGTCGCAGATCGCGACGATCTGGTTCAGCGGCTTGCCGTCGGCGACCAGCACCGGGACCTGGCCGTTGGGGTTCATGGCGAGGTATTCGGGCGTCTTCTGCTCGCCCTTGTGCAGCTTGACGAGCCTGGGCTCGAAGTCGGGGCCGCCGGCGGCCTTGATCGCCTCGAGGCCGACGTGTGGCACGAAGGAGCAGGCGCCGGGTGCGAAGTAGAGCTGGAGCATGGTCTAGGCCTTGGCGCGGGTCATGAACACGAGCCGCTCGAACAGGTGCACGTCCTGCTCGTTCTTGAGCAGCGCGCCGTGCAGCGGCGGGATGATCGTCTTGCGATCCTTCGAATGCAGCGCCTCGGGCGAGATGTCCTCCGCCAGCAGCAGCTTCAGCCAGTCGAGCAGCTCCGAGGTCGAGGGCTTCTTCTTCAGCCCGGGCACCTCGCGCATCTCGAAGAACACCTCCATCGCCTCGCGCAGGAGCGACTTCTTGAGCCCCGGGAAGTGCACCGCGACGATCTTCTCCATCGTCTCCTTGTCCGGGAAGCGGATGTAGTGGAAGAAGCAGCGCCGCAGGAAGGCGTCGGGCAGCTCCTTCTCGTTGTTCGAGGTGATGAACACGATCGGACGCTGCTTCGCCTTCACCAGCTCGCGCGTTTCGTAGACGTAGAACTCCATTCGGTCGAGCTCGCGCAGCAGGTCGTTGGGGAACTCGATGTCGGCCTTGTCGATCTCGTCGATCAGCAGCACCACCGGCTCGTCGGCCGAGAAGGCCTGCCACAGCATGCCCTTGACGATGTAGTTGTGGATGTCGTGCACCCGCGCGTCCCCCAGTTGCGAGTCGCGCAGCCGGCTGACCGCGTCGTACTCGTACAGGCCCTGCTGCGCCTTGGTGGTGGACTTGATGTGCCATTCGAGCAGCGGCACGCCGAGCGACTTGGCGACCTGCAGCGCGAGCATGGTCTTGCCGGTGCCCGGCTCGCCCTTGACCAGCAGCGGGCGCTGCAGCGCGATCGCCGCGTTGACCGCGAGCGTCAGGTCGTCGGTGGAAACGTACTCGGAGCTGCCTTGGAATCGCATCGGGGGCTTCCTCGCGCCGAAACCCCGATTGTAAACGCTGTGAACGCAGTTGGCCGTCAGCGCATGTCGTAGTGCATGCGCACGGTCAGCACGTCGCGGCCGTACTTGTATGCGTCCAGCCTGGAGCGGTTGTCGCTGTGCAGGTAGTCGGCGCGCAGCGTCAGCTGCCTCGACCAGCGGTACGAAAGCCCGGCGTTCAGCCCGATATAGTCGTCGCGGCGGGTGGCGCCGAGCGACGGATCCGGGCCGAGAAAGCGGCTCGCGGTGTAGCTCAGCCCGCCCGATACGCCCCAGCCCGGCCAGGGCGTGGTACTGACGCCTGCGCGCAGCGAGTACAGGTCGCGCGAGAGGTCGTCGCGCGCCGGGGAGGCCGAGCTTCGTTCGCGCCCGACCAGGGCCTGCAGCCGCACCACCGGCTGATAGCGCTGCACGAACGCCTGCCGCCAGCCGGCGCCGACCGCGTACACGTCCGAGTTGCTCGCCGCGGCCGCGGGATAGTCCAGCGCGGCGTACTGGGCGAAGAGCGAATAGGAGTTGAGTTCGTCCACCTGGCGCTGCCACTCGCCTCCCAGCGCGGAGATATTGCGGTAGTGGTTGGTGTCCACCGCGAGCGCGGCGTAGGAAAGGTTCGCCCGGTACAGGTCCTGGCCGTGCAACAGCGTGACCCCGCCGTAGCCCCCGAGCGCCTCCTGGTCGAACTGGCGGTCGAAGCCGTTGCTCTGGTACCTGCCGTCGTAGCGCAGCCCGCCCTGCAGCGATACCGGGCCCGCAAGCGGGCGCGCGAAGCGCGCCCCGGCGCCCGCGAGCAGGAAGCTGCTGCCGCGCTTCGCGCCGCCGGGAGAGAGCAGCAGGCCGTCTAGCAGCGGCGGCTCGAGCGCGCTCGCGCCGATTCCGGCTGGCATGTCGGAGTCGAACCCGGCGCCGATGTCCACGTACAGGCTCGAGGCGCTCGCGTGGCGCCAGTCCTGCGCCTGGATCGCATCGAGGAAGCGCTCGATCGTCGCTCGGCGCTCCGGGGTCGGCCGGTGCGCGAGCACCGTTTCGAACGCGTCGCGCGCGCGCAAAAGCTCTCCCAGCGCGTAGTAGCCGCGCGCCAGGTCGAAGCGCGCGCGGTCGTGGCCCGGGTGCCGCTCCAGGAAGCGCTCGAGCGCGCGCACGCCTTCGCCGGCGTGCCCGCTGTCGATCGCGGCGACGCCGAAGTAGTAGTCGAACTCGCTATCGCCGGGCGCGCCGGGCTGCAGCCTGCCCGCCGCATAGGCCTCGGCTGCGCGCCCTTTTTCTACCAGGGTGCGCAGCTCGTGCGAGGAGGTCGCGTGCGCGAGCGTGCCTGTCAGCGCGAGCAGCGCTGCGACGCAACTCAAGACGGCACGACGCATCGTAGTTTCTTCCTGCCGGGGCGCACGGAGCGAAGCGTAAGTATGACGCAAGCGGGTTGCGGCGCAAGCGCCGTCGCCGTGGCGGTTGAGGCAGACAGGTGGTTCCGCTAGAATCGCCCGGTTTTCCAATCGCCACCTGAGGCAAACTCCAGCATGTTCCATCGCTTCCCCACCGCGCTCGTCGTGGCCGGCCTCGGGCTCGCTGCCCTGGCGCCGGCGGCCTTTGCGCAGACCGCTACCGGCAATGCCGCCGCCGGCAAAGAAAAGAACTCGATGTGCATCGGCTGCCACGGCATCGTCGGCTACCGTACCGCCTACCCCGAGGTCTATCCGGTGCCGATGATCGGCGGGCAGCAGGCCGCGTACATCATCAGCGCGCTCAAGGAATACAAGTCAGGCGCGCGCTGGCATCCCTCGATGCGCGCGATCGCCGACAGCCTGAGCGAGCAGGACATAGCCGACCTCGCCGCCTACTTCAGCCAGGTGAAGCGATGAGCGCCGCACTGCGCAGTCTCATGGCGCTCGCGCTCGGCCTCGCGCTGTCGCAGGCGGCGCTCGCGGGCGGCAACGCCGAGGCGGGCAAGGCCAAGGCGGCGCAGGTTTGCGCCGCCTGCCACAGCGCCGACGGCACCAAGCCGACCAGTCCCGAATACCCGGTGCTCGCTGGGCAGTACGACGAGTACCTGGTGCGGGCCCTGAGCGACTACAAGTCGGGCAAGCGCAAGAATCCGATCATGAACGGCTTCGCCGCGACGCTCTCGCCGCAGGAGATCGAGGACGTGGCGGCGTGGTTCTCGAGCCAGCCCAAGACGTCCCTCTACACGCCGCACGAGGCCGAGATCCGCTAGCGCGCGCCACGAGCGCGTGAGCGCTCAGCGGCGCGCGCGCGCCTCCAGGCACTCCAGGTAGGCCGCGCCGTCGGGCTCGGCGCGCTCGCGCTGCGCGCGCCAGACCATTTCCGCCAGGCATTCGAGCGCGTCGTGCAGCGCCGCGTGGCGCTCGCCGTGCCCGGCCAACAGGGCGGCGAAGCGCGCGACGATGCCGCGAGGCTGGTCGATCGAGAGCTGTTCCTCGAGCGCCAGGTGCAGGCTCAGGTGCAGAAACGGGTTGCTCTGCCCGAGTTCGGGGAAATACTCCTGCTCCCGGTAGCGTCCGGGATCGCTCAGCACGGCGTGGTATTCCGGGTGCAGCAGCACGACCTCCAGCGCGAGCGCTTCCATGCCCGTCAGCACCTCGCCGGCCTGGCCCTTGCGCCAGGTCTCGAAGAAGAACTCGCGTACCTGGTCGCGCGTGGGCTCAAACATCGCCGCTCTTGTCCTTGAATTCGCACAGGTCGCGGATGATGCAGCCGGCGCAACGCGGCTTGCGCGCGAGGCAGACGTAGCGCCCGTGCAGGATCAGCCAGTGGTGGGCGTCGCGCAGGAACTCGGGCGGGGTGAGCTTGAGCAGCTTCAGCTCGACCGCGAGCGGGTCCTTGCCCGGCGCGAGTCCGGTGCGGTTGGCGACCCGGAAGATGTGGGTATCGACCGCGACGGTCGGCTGGCCGAAGGCGGTGTTGAGCACCACGTTGGCGGTCTTACGCCCCACCCCGGGCAGCCGCTCGAGCGCATCGCGTTCGGCCGGCACCTCGCCGCCGTGCTCGTCGAGCAGGATCTGCGACAGCGCGATCACGTTCTTGGCCTTGGTGCGGAACAGCCCGATGGTGCGGATGTGGGCCTCCAATCCGGCGCCATCGAGCGCGACCATCTGCGCGGGGGTGCCGGCAACCTCGAACAGGCGTGCCGTGGCCAGGTTGACCGACTTGTCGGTCGCCTGCGCCGACAGCACCACCGCGACCAGCAGCTGGTAGGGCGTACGGTAGGCGAGCTCGGTGCGCGGGCTGGGGTTGGCCGCGCGCAGCCGCGCGTAGAGCTCGCGCCGCCGTTCGGGGTTCACGCCCGGTTCCGCCCGGCGCGGGCGCGCGCGAGCGCCCCCGCGATCACGCGTCGCCGCTCGCTTCGGCTGCGCGGCGCGGGCGCCGGTGCTCGCGCCAGCCGCCGCCGGCGCAGCTTCGCGCGGCGCTGCGCGCCTTGCGCATCTTCCCGCGTCCACGGCCGCTGCGGCGCGGCCACCATGTCGATGCAGTCGACCGGGCAGGGCGCGAGGCACAGCCCGCAGCCGATGCACCAGGGTTCGACCACGGTGTGCATCAGCCGACGCGCGCCGACGATCGCGTCCACCGGGCAGGCGGGGATGCACAACGTGCAGCCGATGCAGCGGCGCTCATCGATCAGGGCGACCGCGCGCCGCTTCACCCCGCCGCTCCTCGCGGGCAGGCCGCGGCGCACTCGGCGATCAGCGCCGGGCCGCGATAGATCAGGCCGGTGTAGAGCTGCACCAGGGCGGCGCCGCGCGCGAACTTCTCCGCCGCGTCGGCCCCGCTCATGATCCCGCCGGCGCCGATCAGCGGCACCTCGCCCCCCAGCTCGGCGGCCAGCAGCGCGAGTGCTTGCGTGGCGCGCGCGCGGATCGGCGCGCCCGACAGCCCGCCCGCCTCGGCGGCGTGCGGCAATCCCTCGACCCCGTCGCGCGCGAGCGAAGTGTTGGTCGCGATCACGCCGTCGAAGCGGTGCGCCCGCACCGCCGCCGCGATGCCGCGCAGCTGCTCCGGGTCGAGGTCGGGCGCGATCTTGAGCAGCAGCGGCACGCGCCTGCCGTGCCTGTCCGCGAGGCGCTCGCGCGCCTTCACGAGTTGCGCCAGCAGGGCGTCTAGGGCCTCGCCTTCCTGCAGCGCGCGCAGGCCGCGCGTGTTGGGGGAGGAGACGTTGACCGTGACGTAGCTCGCGGCGCGGTACACGCCTTCGAGGCAGGCGAGGTAGTCGTCCGCCGCGTGCTCGAGCGGCGTGTCGAAGTTCTTGCCGATGTTGATTCCGAGCACGCCGCGCCAGCGCGCGCGCGCGACGTTGGCCATGAACGCGTTCAGGCCGACGTTGTTGAAGCCGAAGCGGTTGATCAGCGCGCGCGCCTCGGGCAGGCGGAACAGCCGCGGGCGCGGGTTGCCGGGCTGCGGGCGCGGCGTCACGGTGCCGACCTCGATGAAGCCGAAGCCGAGCGCCGCGAGCGCGTCGATGTGCGCGGCGTTCTTGTCCAGCCCGGCCGCGAGCCCTACCGGGTTGGGAAACTCCAGGCCCATGGCGCGCACCGGCGCCGGCGGCACGCGCGGCGCGAACGCCGCTAGCAGGCGCGACGCCAGCGCGGCGTCGGCGAGCCCGAGCGTGAGCCGGTGCGCGGTTTCGGGATCGAGCGCGAACAGCAGCGGCCGCGCCAGCGCGTAGAGCATGGCGGCCATTCTAGCGGGCGCGGGTCAGGCCAGGCGCTTCCAGACGCCGTCGACGAAGCCCTCGATCGCGCCGAACTTGGACTTGTAGGCCATCTTCGGGCTCTCGCCGATCCAGTAGCCGAGGTAGAGGTAGGGCAGGCCGAGCGCGCGGCAGGCCTCGATCTGCCACAGCACGTTGTAGGTGCCGTAGCTCGCGCCGTGCCGGTCGGGCTCGAAGAAGGTGTAGACCGAAGACAGGCCGTCGGGCAGATAGTCCACGATCGACACCATCACCAGCTGGCCGGCGTCGCGGAACTCGATCAGCCGCGTATCGACCCGGCTCTGCAGCAGGAAGTGCGAATACTGGTCGCGGCTGTCGTTGTCCATTCCGCCGCCGGAGTGGCGCCTGGACTGGTAGCGCAGGTACAGCGCGTAGTGCTCGAGCCGGAACTTGAGCGGCTGCGATTGCGAGGTGAGCTCGTCATGCTGCTTCCAGGCGCGGCGCTGCGAGCGGCTGGCGGCGAATTCGGCCACCGGGATGCGCACCGGCACGCAGGCGCGGCAGGCGTCGCAGTGCGGCCGGTAGGTGAAGATGCCGCTGCGGCGGAACCCGGCCTTGACCAGGTCGCCGTACAGCTCGGTGTTGATCAGGTGGCTCGGGGTGGCGACCTGCGAGCGCGCCATGCGGTCCGGCAGGTAGCTGCACGGATAGGGCGCGGTGACGTAGAACTGCAGGACTGCGTGCGGCAGGTCGTTGAGTCGGGACACCTCAGGCTTCCTCGCTGCGCCAATGGCCGGCTGGCTCGGCGTAGTTTACCAATGCCGCCACGCGGCGCAAGAACGCGCGGCGCGGGATTTCGCGCGCGCCCAGCGACGCAAGCAAGCGGGGTGCGCATCTGGCAGTCGATGAGCGGGAAGCCGCGCGCGCGCAGCGCCCCGACCAGCGCTACCAGCGCGACCTTGGAGGCGTCGGTCGCGCGCGAGAACATCGACTCGCCGTAGAACATGCGCCCGAGCGCGACCCCGTACAGCCCGCCCACCAGCTCGTCGCCCTGCCAGGTCTCGAAGCAGTGCGCGTGCCCGGAGCGATGGAGCGCGAAATAGGCCTTGCGCATGTCCTCGGAGAGCCAGGTGCCGCCGTCGCCGCGGCGCGGGCCGGCGCAGCCCTCGAGCACGCGCCGGAACGCGCTGTCGACGCGCACCTGATAGCCCTTGTTGCGCAGGCTCTTGGCCAGCGAGCGCGGCACTTTCAGCTCCTCGCAGTGCAGCACCATGCGCGGATCGGGCGACCACCACAGGATCGGCTCGTCGCCCGAATACCAGGGAAAGATGCCGCGCCGGTAGGCCTCCAGCAGGCGCGCGGGCGACAAGTCCCCGCCGGCGCACAGCAGGCCGTTGGGGTTGCGCAGCGCCTGCTCGACCGGCGGGAAAGGATCGTCGCCGCGCAGCCAGGCTAGCACTTCACCTGCTGGCGGCAGTAGTGCTCGAGCGGGGTCACCAGCGCGTTGCCGGCGACGGCGCGGTGCGCCGACGGGCCGATCTCCATCGCCAGGCGGAAGCGGTACTTGGCGAAGAACTCGTTGAACAACTCCCCGCCCAGCGTGCCGATCGCGGTCAGCGAATCGGTCGCGGGATCGTGCTCGAGCAGGATCGCGGCGAGCGGCTGCGGCGCGGGCCCTGCCACGACGCGCCCTCCGTTCGCGGGGTCGTACTGGCTGTGCTCGGAGCAGCAATGGATGACGTGCGCGTGCGGGTTGCGCGCGCTCGCGTCGGCGCGGTAGCTGATGAAGCTGATCTGGCGCGTCGGGTAGGTCAGCTTGTGGGCGCAGATCGCGGAGTAGGCCACGATCGAGCGCTGCGCCCCCACGCCGCCAGACCACACATAGCTGCGCCGGTCCGCGGTCTTGAGCTGCACGCTCTCGCGCAGCGGCCGGCCGAGGTTCAACAGGAAACAGGGCGTCGCGACGTAGGGGTAGTCGAACACCAGGTTGCGGTTGGCGGGCAGCGCCGAAGCGGCGAGCGGCTTGCCGCTCTCGTCGACCAGCGTGGCGCGCGCGTAGAAGTGCGGCGTCGCGCCGGCGGCGGCGATCGCCGGCGCGCTGACGGCCGCTGACGCGGCGCAGAACTTGATGAACTGGCGTCGCTGCATGTTAATGCTTTATTGTAGCCGCACAATTTCTTAGAACAAGTCTTCCGGGGAGGAAATCATGCAGGCGCTCAAATCAGGATCCGACGTGCTGTTCGTGCTGCTGGGCGCGATTCTGGTGCTCGCGATGCACTCGGGCTTCGCCTTTCTCGAACTCGGCACCGTGCGCTCGAAGAATCAGGTCAACGCGCTGGTCAAGATCCTGGCCGACTTCTGCGTCTCGACGGTGGCGTATTTCGTGGTCGGCTACGGCATCGCCTACGGCGTGTCGTTCTTTACCGGCGCCGAGCACCTGACCCAGAGCAACGGCTACGAGCTGGTGAGGTTCTTCTTCCTCCTGACCTTCGCCGCCGCCGTGCCGGCGATCGTCTCGGGCGGGATCGCCGAGCGCGCGCGCTTCTATCCGCAGCTGATCGCGACCGGCGCGCTGGTGGCGCTGGTCTATCCGTTCTTCGAAGGCATCGCCTGGAACCATCACCTCGGCGTGCAGGCCTGGCTGCAGGGGCATTTCGGCGCCGAGTTCCACGATTTCGCCGGCTCGGTGGTGGTGCACGCGGTCGGGGGCTGGATCGGCCTGGTCGCGGTGCTGCTGCTCGGCGCGCGCCGCGGCCGTTACACGAAAGAGGGCCGCATCGCCGCGCACCCGCCGTCGTCGATTCCGTTCCTCGCGCTCGGCGCCTGGATCCTGTCGGTCGGCTGGTTCGGTTTCAACGTCATGTCGGCGCAGGCGATCGACAAGATCAGCGGCCTGGTCGCGGTCAACTCGCTGATGGCGATGGCTGGGGGCACGCTCGCCGCCCTGGCCGCCGGGCGCAACGACCCAGGCTTCGTGCACAACGGGCCGCTCGCCGGGCTGGTCGCGGTGTGCGCCGGCTCGGATGTCATGCACCCGGCCGGCTCGTTCGTGGTCGGGGCGGTCGCCGGCGGGCTGTTCGTCTACATGTTCACGGTCACCCAGAACCGCTGGCGGATCGACGACGTGCTCGGGGTCTGGCCGCTGCACGGGCTGTGCGGCGCCTGGGGCGGCATCGCCTGCGGCATCTTCGGCGCCAGGGCGCTGGGCGGCCTCGGCGGCGTGAGCTTCGCTCTCGCAGCTCGTCGGCACGCTGCTCGGCATCGCGGTCGCGCTCGGCGGCGGGTTCCTGGTCTACGGCACGCTCAAGGCCGCGGTCGGCCTGCGCCTAGGCGAGGAGGAGGAGTTCAACGGCGCGGACCTGTCGATCCACAAGATTTCGGCCTCGGCCGAAGTCGTCGAACGGCGCTAGCGCGGCGCGATGTCCTCGGCGTGAAAGCCGAAGCTGCCGCGCTTGCAGTCGGCGAACCAGTGCTTGAGCGTCAGCCCGACGGTGCGGAAGGCGATCTCCTTCCATGGCACTCGCGCCTCCTCGAACAGCGCGACCTCGAGGCTTTCCTCGCCGGGCTTGAACTCCAGGTCGCGCAGCCGCGCGCGGTAGAACAGGTGCACCTGGTTGGCCTGCGGCACCGAGAAGATGCTGAACGGCTCGCCCAGCTCGACCTGCGCACCGGCCTCCTCGAGCGTCTCGCGCAGGGCCGCCTGACCGGCGGTCTCGTCGTTCTCCATGAAGCCGGCGGGCAGCGTCCAGTAGCCGTAGCGCGGCTCGATCGCGCGCCGGCACAGCAGCACCCGCTCCTCCCAGACCGGGATGCTGCCCACCACCAGCCTGGGATTCTGGTAATGGATCTCGCCGCAGGCGTCGCACACGAAGCGCGGCAGGCTGTCGCCCGGCGGTATGCGCCGGCTTACCTGTGCGCCGCAATTGGAGCAGAACTTCATCAGCGCCCGATCCTCTCGGGCAGGTCGCCAAGCCCCTTCAGCATGCCGTCGGGCTGGAAGCCCAGGCGATCCACCGGCGCGCCGCCGCGGTTGATCCAGTAGACGTTGAAGCCGAAGGCCTTGGCGCCGAGCGCGTCCCAGCAGTTGGACGACACGAAGCCGATGTTGGCCGCAGGCACGCGCAGCGTGTCGACCGCGAGCTGGTACACGCGCGGCGCGGGCTTGAAGACCTTCAGCCCGTCGACGCTCAGCACCGCGTCGAAGCTCGCCTGCAGGCCGCGGTTCTTCACCAGCGTCTCGATCATGTCGGGCGAGCCGTTGGTCAGGATCGCGAGCTTGCGCCCGCCTAGCCTGAGCTTGGGCAGCGCGTCGGGTACGTCGGGGTAGGGCGCGAGGTTGAGGTACTCGTCCATCAGCGCCTTGGCCTGCTTGTCCTCGAGCGCCAGGCTGAGCGCCTCGCAGGCGTAGCCGAGCGCCTCGCGCGTGACCGCGGCGAACGGCTGGTAGCGCCCCATCAGGCTGCGCAGCCAGCTGTACTCGAGCTGCTTCGTGCGCCAGAGCTGCGACAGCTGCGCGCCCTTGCCGGGCCAGAACTTCTCGCACCGGTCGACCACCGCGTGCACGTCGAACAGCGTTCCATAGGCGTCGAACACCAGTGCGTCGAGCGGCATCGGGCAGGGCTCCCTGATCAAAACGCGATGTTAAACTGCCGCCGCACAATGGTGAACCGCTACGACGAGATCTACCGCGCCTTCACGTGGCAGGTGCCGGCGCGCTTCAACATGGCACAGGCCTGCTGCGGGCGCTGGGCTGCCGAGCGCAGCCGCTTCGCGCTGTACTGGGAAGACGAGTCCGGCGCGCGCGCGGCGTACTCGTTCTGGGACATCCAGCAGCAGGCCAACCGGCTCTCCAACGCGCTCGCCGCGCTCGGGCGTAAAGCGCGGCGACCGGGTCGCGCTCATCCTGCCGCAGCGGCCCGAGACCGCGATCACCTACATCGCGCTGTTCCAGATGGGGGCGATCGCGCTGCCGCTGAGCCACCTGTTCGGGCCCGACGCGCTCGAGTACCGGATGGAGAACGCGGGCGCGAGCGTGGCGATCGTCGAGCCGACCACGCTGCCCAACCTGTGGCCGATCCGCGGGCGCCTGCCACAGCTCAAGCACGTGATCGGCGTCGGCGGCGCGCGCGAGGCCGGGGTGCACGACTGGGACGCGCTGCTGGCGAAGGCGAGCCCGAGATTCGAATGCCTGGACACCGAGGCCGACGAGCCGGCGCTGATCATCTACACCAGCGGCACCACCGGCGCGCCCAAGGGCGCGCTGCAGGCGCAGCGCGCGATCCTGGGCAACATTCCGGGCTTCGTGCACTCGCACGATTTCTTCCCGCAGCAAGGCGACATGTTCTGGTCGCCGGCGGACTGGGCCTGGGCCGGCGGGCTGCTCGACGCGCTGCTGCCGAGCTGGTATTTCGGCCTGCCGATCCTGGGCTACCGCGGCCGCTTCGACGCCGAGCGCGCCTACGACCTGCTCGAGCGCTACGGGGTGCGCAATACCTTCCTCTTCCCGACCGCGCTCAAGCTGATGATGAAGACGGTGCCCGAGCCGCGCGGCAAGTACGAGCTCAACCTGCGCTCGGTCATGAGCGCGGGCGAGAGCGTCGGCGCGACCGTGATCGAGTGGGCGCGCGAGCAGCTCGGGGTGACAATCAACGAAATGTTCGGCCAGACCGAGATCAACTACGTGGTCGGCAACTGTCAGTCGGCGTGGCCGGTAAAGCCCGGCTCGATCGGGCGCCCGTATCCGGGTCATCGAGTGGCAATCATCGATGACAAAGGAAATGAAATTCCTCGTGGAGAGTTGGGAGAAATCGCCGTTCATCGCGAAGGCGATCCGGTGTTCTTTCTCGAGTACTGGAAGAACCCGCAGGCGACGAAGGATAAGTTCGTCGGCGACTGGGGCTTGACCGGCGACCAGGGCAAGATGGATGAGGACGGCTACATCTGGTACCAGGGCCGTTCGGACGACGTGATCAAGAGCGCGGGCTACCGCATCGGCCCGGCCGAGATCGAATCCTGCCTGATCAAGCACCCGGCGGTGGCGAACGCCGCGGTGATCGGCAAGCCGGACGAGACGCGCGGCGCGATCATCAAGGCCTACATCGTGCTTCAGCCCGGGCAGCAGCCTTCGACGGCGCTGGAAGAGGAGATTCAGAAGCACGTGCGCGCGCGCCTGGCGCCCTACGAATATCCGCGCGAGATCGAATTCATCGACGCGCTGCCGATGACCACCACCGGCAAGGTGCAGCGCAAGGAACTGCGCAAGCGCGCGTGAAACAGATTCTCTTGCTGGGAGGAGGCCACGCGCACGCCTTCGCGCTGCGCAGCCTGATCGGCGCGCCAATCGAGGGCGCGCGCGTCACGCTGGTCACGCCGCACCGCCATCACCTGTACTCCGGCATGCTGCCCGGGCTGATCGCCGGGCACTACTCGCTGGGCGAGTGCGTGATCGACCTAGCGCAGCTCGCGGCGCGCGCGGGCGTCGCGGTGGTCTACGACCGCGTCACGGGCCTGGACCCGCTGCGGCGCATGGCGCGCCTGGAGCGCGGCGGCGAGATCGAGTACGACGTGGCTTCGCTCAACCTCGGCTCGCTGCCGAACTTCGCTGCCGTGCCCGGCGCGGCCGAGCACGCGCTTGCGGCCAAGCCGTTCGAGCCCTTCGTCGCCGCCTGGGAGGCGCTGCGCGCGCGCGGACGCAGCCAGACCCTGCGCATCGCGGTCGCCGGCGGCGGCGCGGCCGGGGTCGAGCTCGCGATGGCGATGACGCGCGCGCTGGTCGTGGGCGGCCGTGCGGGCGAGATCGAGTTGTACGCCGACCGCCCGGCGTTCCCGCCGCGGCTCGGGCGGCGCGTCGCGCGCGCGCTGGCAAGGGCCGCGGTGCTGGTGCACCCGTCGACCGCGGTGGAGGCGGTGGCGCCCGGCCCCGTGGTGCGCGCAGGGGGCGAGCGGCGCGGCTTCGACGCGCTGGTGTGGGTCACCGGCGCCGCGCCGCAGCCCTGGCTGGCCGAGACCGGGCTGACGCTCGACCCGGTCGGGTTCGTGCTGGTGGACGAGAAGCTGCGCAGCCTGTCGCATCCGCAACTGTTTGCCGTCGGCGACACCGCCACGCTGCTCGGCGCGGCGCTGCCCAAGTCAGGCGTGTACGCGGTGCGCCAGGGCGCGGTGCTGGCGCGCAACCTGCGCCGCGCGGCCGAGGAGCGACCGCTCGAGAGCTATGCGCCGCAGCGGGTGACGCTTGCGCTGATCAGCTGCGGCGCCCGCTACGCGATCGCCTCCTGGGGCCCGCTCGCGACCGAAGGCGAATGGGTCTGGCGCTGGAAGGACCGCATCGACCGGCGCTGGATCGCCGCCTTCGCGCCCTAGCGCTTCGCCGGGCGCGAGGCGACCAGGATCTTGCCGTCGGCCTCGACTACGATGTCGCCGTGCTGGTTCGTGCACACGCCGCGCATCACCACGATGCCGCCGCGGTGCTTGGGCTTGTCGAGCTTCTCGTGCACCGTCCATTCGCTCGCCAGGGTGTCGCCCGCGCGCACCGGGGCCTTGAAGCGGCAGGCGTGCTCGAGGTAGGCGATCGCGGTGCCGGCGAAGAACATGCCGACCGGGGCCGACACCAGCGCGCTGGTGAACGGGCCGTGCAGGATGCGCGAGCCGAACTGCGACTGCTGCGCGAACACCTCGTTCACGTGCAGCGGGTTGAAGTCGCCGAACAGGCCCGAGCCGAGAACGAAATGCGTTTCGGTGACCGTCAGGCTCGTGCCGAAGCGCTCGCCGAGCGCCACCTCGTCGTACCATTTGCCGTGGAACACCATGCTCTTCTCCGCTGCGGTCGGGTTACCATATTGACTGAAAGCTTTCACCCTAACCTTGGAGTAGACCATGAAATCACGCTTCGCATGGCTCGCTGCCGCGCTGCTGGCGGCGTCAACGGCGCATGCCGCGTACCCGGACCGTCCGATCAAGCTGATCGTGCCGTGGGGCGCGGGCGGCGACACCGACAACATCTACCGCGCGTTCCAGCCGATGTTCCAGAAGCATCTCGGCGGCACGATCGTGATCGCCAACGTGGGCGGCGCCTCTGGCACCCGCGGCGCGAAGGAAGCGAAGGACTCGCCGCCCGACGGCTACACCATCTTCGCCATCCACGACTCGATCCACTCGACCTACTACACCGGCGTGGCCGACGTGAACTACTGGGACTTCGAGCCGATTTGCCTGGTCTCGGCGACGCCCTCGATCCTGACCGCGAGCCCGAAGACGCCGTGGAACAGCATCCAGGACCTGCTGGCGGACGCCAAGGCGCACCCCGGAACGATCACCGTCGGCGCCACGCTCGGCTCGACCAGCCACTTCTTCCCCGCGCTGGTAGCGCGGGCCGCGGGCATCAAGTTCAAGTATGTCGCCTACGAAGGCACGGCCAAGCGCATGAATGCACTGCTGGGCGGGCACATCGACCTGGCGGAGTCGAACCTGACCCAGAAGGGCAAGGTGGACGCGGGGCAGATGAAGTTCCTCGCCATCGCGACCGACAAGCGCATGTCCGAGGTGCCCGACCTGCCGACGCTGAAGGAAGTCGGCATCGACGTCGAGTACGCGGTGCACCGCGGGCTGGTGGCGCCCAAGGGCACCCCGGCGCCGGTGCTCGCCAAGCTGCGCAATGCCTGCGGCGCGGCGGCCAACGAGCCGGCTTTCGCCGCGGCCATGTCGCTGCAAGGCACGCTGGTGGAGTACAAGAACGCCGCCGACTACGAAGCGTTCCTGAAGGAGAACGACCAGCTCAACAAGGATCTGGCCAAAGAGCTCGGCATGCTCAAGCGATGATCGGGCGCGACGGGCTGGCAGGGCTCGTCGTCCTGGCGACGAGCCTGGTTCTGTTCTGGCTCACCCTGGGGCTCGAGAGGAACCCGCTGGTTCCGATCGGCCCCGGTTTTTACCCGCGCATCGTGCTTGGCGTTACCGCGGTGCTCGGCTTCGCGCTGGTGCTGGCTGACGTGCTGGCGCGCCGAGTGGCGCGCCCGGCCGCGGCGGCCGCCGCGGGGCCTGCGCGCAACTACCGTCTGGTCGTGCTGGCCTTCGGCGTCTTCGGCGGCTACGTGCTGCTGCTGCCCGGGCTGGGCTTTCGCATCGCCACTTTGCTCTTCGTCGCCGCGGCCAACCTGCTGCTCGAGCCGCCAAAGCGGCCTTCGCACTGGCTGCGCGCGCTCGCGCTCGGCGCGGCGACCGCGCTCGTGGCCTACTACGTATTCGAGCAGTACCTCGCCGTGCTGCTGCCGCGCGGGCGCTGGACGGACTTCTAGCCCGTGTACGACCTGCTCTGGCACAGCATCGTCGGGCTGATGCACTACAAGTATCTGGTGCCGCTCGTGCTCGGCACCGTGGCCGGCGTGGTCGGCGGCGCGCTGCCCGGGGTCACGATCACGATGACGGTGATCATCGTGCTGCCGTTCACCTTCGGCCTCGATCCGCTGCAGGGCCTGGCGGCGATGACCGGCGTGTACGTCGGCGGCTCGGCCGGCGGCCTCGTCACCGCGACCCTGCTCGGCATTCCCGGCACCCCGTCGTCGATCGCCACCACCTTCGACGGCAACCCGATGGCCAAGAAGGGCCAGCCGGGCAGGGCGGTCTGGCTCGGCGTGTGGGCCTCGTTCTTCGGCGGCCTGCTGGGCGGGCTGTTCCTGATCGCCGCCACCGGGCCGCTGGCCAAGATCGCGCTCGAGTTCGGGCCGTGGGAATTCTTCTCGCTCTTCATCTTCGCGCTGTCGATGGTCGCGGGACTGATGGAAGCCTCGCTGATAAAGGGCTTCATCTCGGGCGCGATCGGGCTGATCGTCACCATCCTCGGCAACGATCCGATGCTCGGCGCCCCGCGCCTGACCCTCGGCATCGACTTTCTCGAAGGCGGGATCCCGTTCCTGCCGGTGCTGATCGGCGTGTTCGCCTTCGCCCAGATCATGTCCGACGTCGAGAAGATGGGCCGCGCCGGCGGCCCCACGAGCGCGCTCGAGCGCGCCGTGAACCTGTCCGCATCGCACCTGAAGATAATTTGGGAGATCCTGTCGCGGCCGTTCCTGCTCTTGTGGTCGTCGCTGGTCGGGCTGCTGATCGGCGTGCTGCCGGCGATCGGCGGCAGTGCGGCCAACATGATCGCCTACGACCAGGCCAAGAAATTCTCGCGCCACCCGGAGCGCTTCGGCACCGGCACCCCGGAAGGCATCATCGCTTCCGAGTCGGCCAACAACGCCAATGTCGGCGGCTCGCTGGTCACCATCATGGCCTTCGGCATCCCGGGCGACGCCGTCACCGCCGTCATGCTCGGCGCGCTCACTATCCACGGCATCCAGTCCGGGCCGCTGTTCATCTCCCAGCACCCGCGCATCGCCTACGGCATCTTCGCCGCCTACCTGCTCGCGCACCCCATCATGGTCATCCTCATGGGCCTCGGTGCGCGCGCCATGCTGCGCGTCGTCAGCATCCCCAAGGCCGCCCTGTTTCCGGTCGTGCTCGTGCTATGTACGGTGGGCGCCTATGCGCTCAGCAACACCATGTCCAACGTCTACGTGCTGCTCGTGTTCGGCGTGCTCGGCTACGGCATGGTGAAGACCGGCTTCCCGCTCGCGCCGCTCATCATCGGCGTGGTGCTGGGCGACCAGATCGAGGTCAACCTGATCCAGGCCCTCATGACCGACTCCAACCCCTGGCTGTTCATCACGCGCCCCATCTCCGGCGGGCTGCTTGCCGCCGCGGTGCTGTCGGTCGTGTTCGCGCTCTGGCAGCATCGGCGCCACCGACTGCGCGTCGCCGCGCAGGGAACCGCGGAACAGGACGTCGACTT
The DNA here is from genome assembly GCA_963811085.1 of uncultured beta proteobacterium. Classification (GTDB taxonomy): domain Bacteria; phylum Pseudomonadota; class Gammaproteobacteria; order Burkholderiales; family SG8-39; genus DAHVFK01. Next base: position 455,826 of record CAWEPV010000011.1, read on the forward strand.
CTGAGATGTGTCGCCCGGGAGGAAATGAAGGTGGGCGCAACCGGGTAATACGCGTGCCGATTCTGGGCGCGCGACCAGCCAGCTAGGCTTCGCCTTCCACGGCGCGGAGCTTTCCGCCGATGAGCGAGGCCAGGACCACCAGCGCGGTCGAGATGAAGATCATTATTATCCCCAGGGCCGAAAGCCTGCCCCAGAGGCCGTCGTCGGCGAAGCGCAGAATCTGAACCGCCAGAACCTCGGTTCCCGGCCGCGAGAGGACCACGGACAGCGTCAGTTCGCGCACGAACATGCTGGCCATGAGGATCCATGCCGAGACGATGCCCGGGATGAGGAGCGGGATGATGATCCGGCGCATGGTCGTCAGAGCGCTCGCCCCGCACACGAGGGACGATTCCTCCAGATGTGCGTGCACCTGGACGAAGGCGCTCGCCAGCGGCCGGATGCCGTACGGCAGATAGGTGGCGATGTAGCCGATCAGCAGTGCCCAGATGGTGGCGTACAGCGGCGTCTGGACGAAGAACCACATGAACCCGACCCCGATGACGATGCCCGGGAAGGAAAACGACAGGAAGCTCAGGGACTCGAGGATCCCGGACAGCGCGCGTTTTCACTTTGACGATCACATAGGCCACGAAAATGGACAGCAACACGCCTAGCGTGGCGCCGACGACGCCCAGGAACAGGCTGTTTTTCAGGGACAGCAGCGAGATTGGATCCTGCACGACCTCGATCCAGTGCTTCCAGCTCATGAGCGAAAAGGCGCGCGCGCTCGGCACCATGGAGTAGGGCACCAGCGAGGTGTAGAACAGGACCGTCACCGGAAGCACGATCAGGATGAGCGACAGCAGGGCCACTACGGCGAACAGCGGAAACTTCGCCGCTTTGAGCTCGATCGTGGCCGGGCGGTAACCGCGGCCGGCGATGGTCACGTACTTTTCACTCTCCGCGGTCAGCGCGCGGTAGACGATGATGAGTGTGATCGAAGTCGCCAGCACGCTCATGCCCACGGCCGCCGCCTTGCCGTAATCCGGGGCGAAGCCCGTCGCGATCATCTGATACAGGTACGTCGACAGGACATCGACCCGGCCCGGCATGCCCAGAACCGAAGGCACTGCGAAGGACGCCAGGCCGCGGACCAGACCCAGGATGAAGGCCGCCAGGATCGCCGGCCGCAGCACCGGCAGCGTCACCCGGACAAGGGTGCGCCACGTACCCGCCCCGAAGACGCGGGAAGATTCCTCCAGCGCCACGTCGAACGAGGCCATGGCCGGCGCGATGATCAGGTAGGAGATCGGCATGTCGAGCAGCCCCTCGACCAGAATCATGCCCGGCAGCGAATAGATGTTGAACGGCGCGCTCTCCAGCCCGAGGACGTTCTTGAGCGCGATGTTCATCATTCCGTTGGAGGGATTGAGCAGGAGCGCCCAGCTCACCGCAAACAGCAGGTGCGGGATCATCATCGGAAGAATGGAGATGACCCGGAACAGGAACTTGAAGGGGATATCGGTGCGGTTATTGAGGTAGGCGAGGAACAGGGCGAGTCCCGTGGCCATGATCGAGGAGCCAAGGACGAAAACGATCGTGTTGACGATGACCTGGTAAAAGGCCGGGTCGGCATAGGCCTCGATATATTTTCCCAGGGTGAAACTGCCGAAGGCGGTTAGCCCTTGAGAAAAGCTCCCCAGCAGGAGCATGACGATGGGGCCTAAGGTCAGAACCCCGACGATGGCGATGAGCGAGAAGGTCAGTTTCGATCGGCTCTGGACCATGGCTGCGCCATGCCTCAGATGGAAACCAACAGGCAATGGGCGGGATGCAGGCTGAAGTTGACCGCATTGCCAAGTTCGAGGTTTGCTTCCGGATCGATCTTGGCGAGCAGCAGCTCCTTGCCGACGCGGATTTCCACCTCATAGGCCTCGCCGACGAAGGTCAGGGTCTCGATGCGGCCGTTGACTACGTTTTCGCCGCCGCCCTCGCCCTTGGCGATGCGGATGAACTCCGGCCGGATGCAGAGCGTGGCCTCGCTGCCCGCGGGGATGTCGCGCTGCTGGCAGGCGATGGTCCCCAGTCCGCAATCTACGATGGTGCGGTCCGCCACCTGGGACCGCACCGTGGCCTTGACCAGGTTGGCACGACCGATGAAGTCCGCCACGAAGCGGTGGTTCGGATCGAAGTATATTTTCTTTGGGTCGCCCAGCTCGATGATACGCCCTTCGCGCATGACCGCGATGCTGTCCGAAAGCGCGAGGGCCTCGATACGGTCGTGCGTCACGTAGACCGCGGTGATCTTCAGCGTGTCGAGGAAGGTTCTCAGATCCTTGCGGGTTTCCTCTCGCAGCTTGGCGTCCAGGTTGCTCAACGGTTCGTCGAACAGGATGACCTTGGGCTCGGCCACCAGGGCGCGGGCGAGGGCGACTCGCTGCTGCTGCCCCCCGGACAGCTTGGTCGCGGGGCGCTTTTCCATCCCCTCCAGATGGACGAAGCTCAAGGTCTTCGCCACCCGCTGGCGGATGACGTCGCGCGGAACGCCGTGGACCTGCAGCGGGTAGGCCACGTTGTTGAAGACGTTCATGTGCGGCCAGATGGCGTAGGTCTGAAACACCATGCCCAGCCCGCGTTTCTCCGTGGGGATGGAGATGTTCTTCTCTTTGGACCACACCACTTCGTCGCCGATCCGGATCTCCCCGCTATCCGGAACCTCGAGGCCGACGATGCAGCGCAGCAGCGTGGTCTTGCCGCAACCGCTGGGTCCTAAAAGGGTGAAAATCCGGTTGGCCGGGATGGTCAGGTCGACATTGTCCAGGGCCTTGATGGTCTTGGCCCCGGATGAATAGAATTTGCTGACGCCTTGAATCCGGATTTCCATCGTGTTCGCCCGCGGGCGCCGCTAAGCCGGACAGCCGCCGCCGGTGATTCGCTCCGGGCGGCCGCGATTGTCCTCGAACAGAACTACCTGACGTCGAAGATCGTCTTGAACTCGCCGCCCCATTTCTTGATTTCATCATCCGAAAGCTCGCGGATGGCGATGACCTTGGCCTTGTCCATTCCGTCGATGGGCGGATAGACCCCGGGCGCCAGCACGTACTCTCCCACGTCCTTCGCCAGCATGCCCATGGCCTTCTTCGACAGCCAATAGTCGATGAAAGCCCTGGCCGCATTGGGATGCGGGGCCGTGGAACTGATGGCGATGGCGCGCGGGGTGCCCATCAGGGGCTGCGACACCCTGGCCCAGTCGAGCGGGGCCGGGGCCTTGGTGATGATGTACTTGGGCATGGAAATGCCGATCGCTTTCTCGCCGCTCGCGATCGGCGCCGGAGTGGGCCCGAAGGAGGCCACGAACATGGGCTTGTTGGCTGCCAGCCCCTTGATGAACGTCATCCACTCCGCATCGGACTTGAAGACGTTTTCCTTGAGCCCGATGAGCCAGGAGATGGTCGTGGCATGGTTGGCCGGATTGGCCATGACGATCCTGTTCTTCCACTTGAGATCGGTCAGATCCTGGTAGCGCTTCGGCGCATCTGCCGGCTTCACCAACTCCTTGTTGTAGATCAGGCCGACGTACTCGATGCCAAAGAGCTGGATGCGATCGTCCTTGCGGGTCCAGGCCGGGTATCCGGCGGCAACCGGGGAACGATACGGCGCCAGCATTCCTTTCTCTTTGAGCACCTCGAGGACCGGCAGCGGGCCCTGGACGACGTCGGCCATGAACTTGCCCGCTTCGAATTCGGTAATGGCCGTGGCGACGAATTTCGCGGTCGAAATGCGCGTGTACTCCGCCTTCACCCCGGTGTCGTCGCTGAAGGCCTTCATGATCGGCTGGACGGCAGTGATGTTGGCGTAGAACGCGACTTCGCCTTCGGACCTGGCCTTGCTCAGCAAAGCGTCGTCCGCAGCATGAGCGTTGGCGGCCGCGAACAGAACGATGAACACAGCGAGTAACTTTTTCATGGTTATCCCCTTTTCCTCTTTAGGAGCCGCCGGGCGGCGTCTTGTTACGCGAGAAGGCCGCGCAGCGGCATGCCTGCCTGAATCGACGACTGACGCGAAATCCCCGAATTACGCCGTAAGAGGCTATCGCGCGCGACGGCGGGCGGCTTGACCCAAATCAACTGCGGCCACTGCCGGCCCTTAGCTGCCGAATTTTCGCCATGCCCGGCCCACCGTCGGTGCATCGCCTTCGCGTCGCCGGGCGGGGCGAGGCCGAGCAGGAGGGCGACTTCTGAGTCAGGAATTTTCGGCCACAATCTTGGTGAAGGCCTCGGCCTGCGCATACACGGCGCGGGCCTCGGCTGCGAGCTGCTCCGGATTCATGGTCTGATATCCGGTCAGCGCGCGTCCTGCCATGATGCGGGCGAAGATTTCCGCCGCGAGCTTCTGAGTGTCGTTCACGCTACCTCCGATCGAATGCGCCCGAGCCGGGCGCCGGGCCATGTGCGAAAAAAAGCCGGGGCGAACCCCGGCTTCCCTTGCCGCCAATTACGTTGTGATCAGAACTTGTAGAGCGCGCCTAAGCTGAACACGGCGATGTCGCTTTTCACGCCCGCGTCGTTTCCGACATCCTTGTATTTCTGCCATTCCACGCGCATGCCGACCCTTTGCGTGAAGTCGTACTGTCCGCCTACCCCGTAGGTGGCAGACGTGCCGGTGGGGGACTGTTGCACGGCCCCAATGCCAGTCGGCGTCAGCGTCGAATCAAGCCGCCAAAGGGCGACGCCGAGCTTGCCGAGCAGCGAGAACTGCTCGCTGAGGGGCATGATCCCGACCGCCATGATGTCCCACGATCTTGCTTTCCAGTTTCCCGATTGCGGCACGCTGGCAATAACACCGCTTGCGTTGACTTTGCCCAGCTCGGCGTAGGCGAGCTCGGCCGCGAAGTTTCTGTTGAACTGGTAGCCGCCGAAAATCCGGCCGGCCGTATCCGAGTCGTCGCAGCTGAGCCCTGCCGCCACCACGCCATTGCAGGCGCTCTTGGCCTTCGTCTGGCCGAACGACGCGCCAGCGTAGAAATTGGGGGTCGACATCTGCGCGTACAGCGACGAGCTCAAGCCGAAGCTCGACGCGGCCAACAGCCCGCTAAGGAGTAATTTGACCTTGGTCATTCTGTGTCTTCCATGTGCTTGGGAATATTCCCAGGGTGCAAGGTGCTCCGCCGCATGCTGCGTCACTGTACGCTGGGCCACATTGCGACCAACTATGGGCGTCGGTTGGCCCCGACTGTTGTATTGCTGCAACGCCTGGCCGGTGTTCCGCGCGGAATTGGGGTCGTTGGGCTTGAGCTATGATTGCCGCGAAGCCGACGAACTTCCGGTTTGCGAAACAATCAGCGTGGCGCCCCGGATACGAATCGAACGTACGACCTGCCCCTTAGGAGGGGGCCGCTCTATCCACTGAGCTACCGGGGCGCGCGCCGCGATTTTAACGCCTAGATGAGCCGAATTCTCACGGGATTGCCGTTCTCGTTCTCTTGCTCGCGGCACCGCTCGCGCGCGGCGCAGGACTATGCGCGCGAGAAGCGCTGGGCGGACGAGGTGGTGCCGAACGTGGTGGTGGGGGACGCGGTCTGGCTGAAAGAGAAGCAGGGGCGGGAGTTTCTCGGGCTGTACACGGCGGTGAAGGGGGCGAAGCGGGCGGTGCTGCTGGTGCACGGGATCGGGGTGAATCCGAATCACGGGGTGATCGGGATCTGCGCGTGGCGCTGTCGGACATGGGCTACGCGACGCTCTCCATACAAATGCCGGTGCAGGCGGCGGACGCGAAGGCTTCGGACTATTACCCGAAGCTGTTCCCGGAGGCGATCGAGCGCATCGGCGCGGGGGCGGCGTGGCTGGCGGGCAAGGGTTTCGCGCACCCGGTGCTGCTGTCGCACAGCCTGGGGTCGTGGATGAGCGAGTCGTACTTCGCCGCCACGCCCGGTGCGCCGTTCGCGGCCTGGGTGTGCCTGGGGCGCGGCGGGCCGTTCGGCGATCTGGCGAACGTGCATGTGCCGCTGCTCGACGTTCACGGCGCGAACGATCTGCCGGCGGTGCTGCGCTCGGTGGCCGAGCGCGATCGCGCGCTGCAGCGAATCGCGGGCTCGAAGCAGGTCGCGATTCCGGGTGCGGATCACTTCTACACCGGGCGCGAGCAGGCGCTCGAGGACGCGATCCACGGTTTCATCGAGGGACTGCCGTGACGCTGACCGAGCTGCGCTACATCGTCGCGGTGGCGCGCGAGCGGCACTTCGGGCGCGCGGCGGAATCGTGCTTTGTGTCGCAGCCGACGCTGTCGGTGGCGATCAAGAAACTGGAGGAGGAGCTCGGCGTGGCGCTGTTCGAGCGCGGCCCGGGCGAGGTGTCGGTGACGCCGGTCGGCGAGCGCGTGGTCGAGCAGGCGCAGCGCGTGCTGGAGGGCGCGGCGCACATCAAGGAGCTCGCGCTCGCCGGGCACGACCCGCTCGCCGAGCCGCTGCGCCTGGGGGCGATCTACACCATCGGACCCTATCTGCTGCCCAAGCTGGTGCCGATCCTGCGCCGCAACGCGCCCGCGATGCAGCTCCTGATCCAGGAGAATTTCACCCATCGCCTGGGCGAGATGCTCAAGCAGGGCGAGGTGGACGTGATCCTGATCGCACTGCCGTTCCAGGAGTCCGGCATCGTGACCCGCGCGCTGTACGACGAACCGTTCCTGGTCGCGGTGCCGCAGGGCCATCCGTTCGAGAAGAAGAAGAGCGTCACCGCCGACGAGCTGACCAAGGAGAGCCTGCTGCTGCTGGGCGAGGGGCACTGCCTGCGCGACCAGGTGCTCGATTTCTGCCACGCCGCCGCGCGCCTGCCGCACCGCAGCCACCTGGCCAAGGCGCTCGAGGGCGGGTCGCTCGAGACGATCCGGCAGATGGTGGCGAGCGGGGTCGGCGTCACGGTGCTTCCGTCGACCTCGGTCGACGCCGGCGGCAAGACCGGGCTGATCCGCATTCGCCCGTTCGCGCGGCCGGTGCCGCAGCGGCGCGTCGCGCTCGCCTGGCGCAGGAGTTTTCCGCGTCCGCAGGCGATCGAGGCGCTGCGCCAGGCGATCCTCGCCTGCGAGCTGCCGCAGGTAACCAAACTGCCCAACGCGGCGGCGTCGGGCTGAGAGAAGGAGGCAAGCCATGCGCGGAGTCGTTTTCCTGGGCGAGCGCGAGCTCGAGCTGCGCGAGTTTCCAGACCCGGCGCCGGGCCCGGGCGAGGTCGTGATCGAGATGAAGGCCTCGGGCATGTGCGGCAGCGACCTGCACGCCTACCGCGCGCCGCGCTCGGGGGGCGGCGCGGGCGCCGCGCTCGGCCTGGGCGGCGCGGGCGGGGCGGTGATCGCCGGCCACGAGCCCTGCGGCGTGATCGTCGCGCGCGGCGCGGGCGTCAGCGAGGCCGAGGCGCCGCTCGGGGCGCGCGTGATGAACCACCACTACAAGGGCTGCGGGCTGTGCGCGCACTGCCGCGTCGGCTGGTCGCAGCTGTGCCGCGGCGGCATCACGGTCTACGGCGTGACCGGCCACGGCGGCCACGCGAACTACCTCAAGGCGCCGGCGCGCACCATGGTGCCGCTACCCGATGCGCTGTCGTTCGAAGAAGGCGCCGCGATCTCCTGCGGCACCGGCACGGCGTACGCGGCGCTGCACCGGATGAATCTCTCGGGCGAGCACACGCTCGCCGTGTTCGGCCAGGGGCCGGTCGGGTTGTCGGCGACGCTGCTCGCGGCGGCGATGGGGGCGCGCGTGATCGCGCTCGATATCGGGCCTGAGCGGCGCGCGCTGGCGACGAGCCTTGGCGCCGAGACGGTGCTCGACCCGCGCGCGGCCGACCCGGTCGAGGCGCTGCGCGAACTCACGCACGGCGAAGGCGTGGACCTCGCGCTCGACTGCAGCGCCGCGCCCGAGGCGCGCGCCGCCGCGGTGAAGAGCGTGCGCACCTGGGGCACCGCCTGCTTCGTCGGCGAAGGCGGCGAGGTGAAGCTCGAGGTGAGTCCGGACCTGCTGCGCCGCCAGGTTACGCTGATTGGCTCGTGGACCTTTTCCAGCGTCGGGCAGATGGCATGCGCGAATTACATTGCGGCGCGCGGCCTGCCGCTGGCGAAGCTCATCACCGAGCGCTGGAAGCTCGACCAGGCGGCCGAGGCCTACCGGCTATTCGACCGCCAGGCGAGCGGCAAGGGCGTTTTCACGCTCTAGAGCCCGCATGGCGCACGCCTCGCTCGAGCCTTCTGCCTGGGTACTGCGCTGGGCGCATTTGATCACCTCCGGCGGCGAGGTGCTCGACCTCGCCTGCGGGCCTGGGCGCCACGCGCGCTGGTTGGCCGGGCGCGGCCACGCCGTGACCGCGCTCGACCGCGACCGCGCGGCGCTTGCCGCGCTGGAGGGCGTTGCGCACGTGGCCACCGTCTGCGCCGACCTGGAGGACGGCAGCCCCTGGCCGCTCGAGGCGCGGCGTTTTGCCGGCATCGTGGTCGCCAACTACCTTTACCGGCCGCTATTCAGGCACTTGATGGCGGCACTGGCGCCGGGCGGGGTACTGATCTACGAAACTTTCATGGCGGGGAACGAGCGCTACGGAAAGCCGTCTAATCCCGAGTTCCTGCTCGCGCCGGGCGAGCTGCTGGCCGCGTTCGGGCGCGAGCTGACGGTGGCCGCGTTCGAGCAGGGACGGGTGGCGCGGCCGAAAGCGGCGATGATTCAGCGCCTTTGCGCGCTGCGGGCAAACGCCGGCGAGGTCGCGCTCGAGCCCTGAAGCAGTTAAACTTTCGCGTTATCGAACGGATACGGAAGGTGGACCCCATGATCACCGGAAGCCTGGTGGCGATCGTCACCCCGATGCACGAGGACGGAAGTCTCGACCTCGAGAGCTTCAGGAAGCTGATCGACTGGCACGTCGCTGAGGGCACCGACGGCATCGTCGTGGTCGGCACCACCGGCGAGTCGCCGACGGTTGACTTCGACGAGCACAAGCAGCTTATCCGCATCGCGGTCGAGCACGCCAAGGGCCGCATTCCGATCGTCGCCGGCACCGGCGGCAACTCGACCGCCGAGGCGATCGAGCTCACCGAGTCGGCCAAGCACGCCGGCGCCACCGCCTGCCTGTCGGTGGTGCCGTACTACAACAAGCCGACCCAGGAAGGGCTGTATCGCCATTTCCGCGCCGTCGCGGAGAAGGTCGGGCTGCCGATGATCCTGTACAACGTGCCGGGGCGCACCGTCGCCGACCTGCAGAACGACACCGTGCTGCGCCTGGCGCAGGTGCCCAGCGTCATCGGCATCAAGGATGCGACCGCCAACATCGAGCGCGGCACCGACCTCATCAAGCGCGCGCCGCGCGACTTCGCGCTCTACAGCGGCGAGGACTCGACCGCGCTGGCGCTGATCCTGATGGGCGGCCACGGCGTGATCTCGGTCACCGCGAACGTCGCGCCCAAGGCTATGCACCAGATGTGCGCCGCGGCGCTGGTGGGCGACGTGAAGCGGGCGCGCGAGATCAACCTCAGGCTGCTGCCGCTGCACCAGCGGCTGTTCCTCGAAGCGAACCCGATCCCAGTCAAGTGGGCGCTGGCGGAGATGGGCATGATGGCCGCCGGCCTGCGCCTGCCAATGACGCCGTTGTCGGACAAGTTCCATCAAGCGGTGCGCGAGGCGCTGCACGAGGCGGGGGTTTCGCTTCCCGGGCTGCGGGTGGTCGAGGGGCGCGCCTGATGCGGTCTCGCTTTTCCGCGGCGGCCGCGCTCGCGGCCGCCGCGCTGCTCGCTGCCTGCAGCACCGCCAACACCCTGCTCGAAGGCAAGCCGATCGACTACAAATCGGCCGGCACGCTGCCGTCGCTCGAAGTCCCGCCCGACCTGACGGAGCCGACCAACGACAATCGCTATGCGGTGCCCGCCGGAGGCGAAACCACGCTCTCGCGCTACGAGTCCACGCGCGCGCAGCAGGCCGGCGCCGACAGCGGCGCGGTCCTGCCGCGGATTCCCGACATGCACATCGCGCGCGACGGCAACCAGCGCTGGCTGGTGGTCTCGAACGAGACGCCGGATCAGCTGTGGCCGCTGTTGAAGGACTTCTGGCAGGCGAACGGTTTCCTGCTCAAACTCGATCAGCCGCAGCTCGGCATCATGCAGACCGGCTGGGCCGAGGACCGCGCCAACTGCCGGGCGAAATGGGAGGCTTAAGCCTGCAAAGGGTGATCGGCCCGCTGTACTCCACCGGCAAGCGCGACCGGTTCCGCACCCGGCTCGAGCGCACGGCCGACGGCAAGGGCACCGAGGTCTACATCAGCCACCAGGGCCTGGAGGAGGTCTACGCCGACCAGGATCGCACCACGCTCGCATGGCAGCCGCGCCCGCCGGACCCGGGCCTGGAAGCCGAGTTCCTGCGCCGCCTGATGGTGCGCCTCGGCGCCAAGGAGCAGATCGCCAAGCAGCAGGTGGCCTCCGCGCAGGGCAAGCCGCTGGCCGAAATTCGCAACGGGCCGGACGGGACGCAGACGCTGATGGTGTTCGAGCCCTTCGACCGCGCCTGGCGGCGGGTGGGCCTCGCGCTCGACCGCGTCGGCTTCACGGTCGAGGACCGCAACCGCGACAAGGGCGTGTACTACGTGCGCTATGCCGATCCCGAGTCGCCCGCAGGAAAGGAGAAGAAGGGTTTCTTCGCCTCGCTCGCGTTCTGGCGCAGCGACGACAAGAAGGTGGTCGCCGAGCAGTACCGCGTGATGATCAAGGACGCGAAGGACGACAGCGTGGTCGAGGTGCAGGACAAGAACGGCGCCAACGTCAACAACCAGTCCTCGCGCCGGATCATCTCGCTCCTGCTGAAGCAGCTCAAGTAGCGCCGGGCGCGCGTGCGCTTCGCCTCGCTCGCCAGCGGCAGCCGCGGCAACTGCCTGGTGGCGGAGGCGGGCGACACGCGGGTGCTGCTCGACTGCGGTCTGTCGCCGCGCGAGACCGGGCGCCGCCTCGCGCGCCTCGGGATCGATCCCGCGGGGTTGAGCGGGATCCTCGTCACCCACGAGCACGAAGACCACGTCGGCGGCGCGTTCGCGTTCGCCGCGACGCACTCGCTTACCGTCTTTCTCACGCGCGGCACGCTGCGCGCCGCGGCCGACGCCGGCAAGGCGGTGGACGGCGTGCGCACCGAGCTGGTCGACGGGCGCGCCGCCTTCGCGGTGGGCGCGCTCGAGGCGCGTCCCTTCACCGTGCCGCACGACGCGCGCGAGCCGGTGCAGTACGTGCTCTCGGACGGCGCGTGGAGCCTCGGCGTGCTGACCGACATCGGCGCGCCGACCCCGCACGTGCTCGAGATGCTCTCGGGCTGCGACGCGCTGGTGCTCGAGTGCAACCACGACCGCGCCATGCTGCGCGAGGGCGGCTATCCGCGCTGGCTCAAGGAGCGCATCGGCGGCCCGCTCGGTCATCTCGACAACGAGCAGGCGGCTGAGCTGCTGGGCGCGCTCGAGCGCTCACGCCTGCAGCACGTGATCGGCGCGCACCTGTCGCAGCAGAACAACCGCCCGCAGCTCGCGCGCACGGCGCTCGCGCGCGCGCTCGGCTGCGCCGAGGAGTGGGTCGGCCTCGCGAGCCAGGACGACGGCTTCGACTGGCGCGAGCTGCGCGCGCGCTGAGCTAGAGGCCGAGCGTGGTCGGCGCCACCGCCGGGTAGGACGCCGACCAGATCTCGCCGAAGCGCGAGCGCATCGCGAGCGCCTCGGTCTCGTCGTTGAGCCCCAGCGCACCGCGGAAGAAGCGCGCCACCGGGCGACGCAGGTAGTGCATGGAGTCGAGCACCAGGAAGGAATCCTGCAGTTCGCGGATCTCCTGCTGCGTCTGGTTGATCTGGATCGCGTGCGAGTGGCGCGCGAGCAGGCCCATCATGCGCGGGCAATAGCGCGTGACGTGGCCCGTGTCGTGCACCACCAGGTACAGGCGGCGCGTGCGGCTCTCCCGCAGGAAGCGCTCCAGGCGCGCGATGCGCTCGGGCGCGTTCAGGCGCAGCGCGGCGAGGTCGGGATCGAAAACGCGCAGCTCCCGCCCGGCCTGCTCCAGCAGGCGCTCGAGCGCGGCCTGGAACGCGGCCTCCGTGTCGAAGCGCTCGTAGTGCGGCGGCGGTGGGGCGGCGCTCATGCGACCCGCTCCAGGTGCAGCACCCCGTCGTGGTACCACTCGTGCGCCAGCTCGAGCAGCCCGCCGCGCGCCAGCGCGCGTCCGGCGAGGCGGCGCGCGTCGGCCAGCCGCGCGAGCGGCGCGCGCTGTGCGGGGCGCGGCGCGAGCGCGTCGCCGTTGAGGTAGAAGCGCCGTCCCAGGTACAGCAACTGGGTCTTACGGTCGAGCACCGCGTCGGCGCCCGCCAGGCGGCGCGCGAAAGCCGCGCGCGCGATCCTGCGCCGGCGCGGGGTGAAGCTGACGTGCGGCTTGGGCGCGCTCAGGTACTCGCCCAGGAAGTCGGCCACGTCGGCGCCCGACCAGCGCATGCGCGCCAGCGTCGCGGCGGCGTGGCGCAGCAGCGAGTCCGGGATGCGGGCGCCGCGCGCCGCCGGGCGCAGGTCCGGGTCGCGGTACTCGCGCTCCGGCAGCCCGCGCGCGTGCAGCCAGTCGAGAAAGGCGGCGCCGAGCTCGGCGCCGCGCGGGGCGCGAAAGCCGATCGAATAGGTGAAACAGTGCTCGAGCGCGACGCCGTCATGCCCCCAGCCCGGGGGCAGGTAGAGCAGGTCGCCGGGCTCGGCCAGGATCTCCTCCTCGGCGGCGAAGTCCGCGATCAGCCGCAGCGGCGCGCCCGCGACCAGCGCCCAGTCGCGCGGCGGCGCCAGGCGCCAGACGCGCCGCCCGGGGCCCTGCAGCAGGAACACGTCGTAGGAATCGGCGTGCGGACCGACCCCGCCGCCGGGCGCCGCGTAGCTCACCATCACGTCGTCCAGGCGCGCCTGCGGCAGGAAGTCGAATCGGCGCAGCAGCCGGTCCGCGGCCGCGTCGAACAGGTTGACGCCGCTGACCAGCAGCGTCCAGTCGATCGGCCCGGCGCGGCGCAGGCGCGCGGGCGCGATCGGCCCGTGCGTCACGCTCCAGCGCGCGCGCCGGCGCTCGACCAGGCGCGACTCGACGTCGTCGCGCGCGGCGAGCGCCGCGAGCGCGCGCTTGCCGCTCAGGCCGCGAAAACCGGGCAGCGCGCCGCGCACCAGGAGCGGGCGTTTCTGCCAGTGGCGCCGCATGAAGGTGCGCGGCGAAAGGCCGCCGAGCAGGCGATCGCGCATTTCGCAATTATATGCAGGTCGCCGCTTGCCAACCGGCAAACTGCTTGGGCTAGAATCGGCGCGACATGCTGCAACCCGGGAACATCGCGCCAGCGTTTGCCCTGCCGGACGCCGACATGCAGACGGTGCGTCTGGCGGCGTACCGCGGCAAGAAGAACGTCGTGCTGTATTTCTATCCCCGCGACGGCACGCCGAGCTGCACCCTGCAGGCGGTGGAGTTCTCCGACCACGAGGACCAGTTCAACAAGCACGACTGCGTCATCCTCGGCGTGTCGCGCGACGACTGCCTCACGCACGCGAGCTTCCGCGACAAGAATGGTGTGTCGATCGCGCTGCTGTCGGACCTGGAGGGCGAGGTGTGCCGCCTCTACGGCGTGCTGCAACAGAAGGAGATCGAGGGCCAGCGGCGCGAGTGCCTGGTGCGCTCGACCTTCGTCATCGACAAGAAAGGGGTGCTGCGCCACGTTGCCTACGGCGTCAATCCGCGCGGCCAGGCGGCGGAGGTGTTCGACGTGGTGCGCAAGCTCAAGGCCTGAGCCCTGGACTCGATCGAGCGCAACAAGGTGGTGTCGATGACCGTCGAGCTGCACGACGCGCAGGGCGCGCTGCTGCACGCGGCGGGCGATGCGCTGGTCTACCTGCACGGCGGCCACGGCGGCCTGCCCGAGGCGCTCGAGCAGGCGCTCGAAGGCAGGTCCGAGGGCGAGCTGGTGCGCGTGCACCTCGAGCCGGAGCAAGCCTTCGGCGACTACGACCCGGAGCTGCTGCGGGTCGAGCCGCGCAGCCGCTACGGCGAGGGGATCGAGGTCGGGATGGAAGTCGAGGACGCGTTCGACGGCGGCGAGCCGCAGCTCTACCTGGTCACCGACGTGGCCGAGAACAAGGTGGTGCTCGACGCCAACCATCCGCTCGCCGGCATGGCGCTCGAGTTCACCTGCCGCGTGCTGGTGGTGCGCGACGCGAGCCCGGGCGAGATTGAGCGCGGCGCGCCGGACCGGCTGCAGTAGCGCGCTTCAGGACAGCCCGACGCCGACCGCGCTGCCGATGGCGTAGGTGATCGCGCCCGCGGCGGCGCCGATGCCGAGCATGCGCAGACCCCCCGCGAGCGCCGAGCGCCCGGTGAACAGGCTGATCGACGCGCCCACCGCGAACAGCGCAGCGGCCGACAGCACGATCGATGCGACGAGCGCGTCCGGCCCGCGCGTCACCAGGTAGGGCGCGAGCGGGATCGCGCCGCCGAGCGCGAAGGCGAGGAAGGAGTAGATGGCCGCGCCCCAGGGCGAGCCGAGCTCGCCCGGGTTGAGCCCGAGTTCCTCGCGCGTCAGCGTCTCGAGCGCGCGCTTGGGATCGGCGATCAGCTGCGCCGCGTACTGGCGCGCCTCGTCCGCCGCCATGCCGCGCGCCTCGAAAATCAGCGCGAGCTCCTCGGCTTCCTCCTCGGGGTAGGCCTCGAGCTCGGCTTTTTCGAGCGCGATCTGGTATTCGAACATCTCGCGCTGCGAGCGCATCGAGACGTACTCGCCCGCGGCCATCGAGAACGCGCCCGCGAGCAGCCCGGCGATGCCCGCCAGCAGCACGGTTGCGTTGTCGGTGCCGGCGCCGGCGACGCCGAGGATCAGGCTCGCGTTCGACACCAGCCCGTCGTTGACCCCGAACACCGCCGCGCGCAGGCTGCCGCCGCCGCCGGGGGCCGTGCCGCCCTGGTGCTTCTCGCCCACCTCGTCGTGCTCGGAGGGCAGCGCGCCGGGGCTGCGCGGCGCGGCCAGCGGGCCGCCGTCGCGGTAGACCGACATGCCGCGCACCTTCATCGCCGTGAGCGCGTGGGTCAGGCGCCGCGCGCCGAGCAGCCGCACCAGGGCCGCGACCAGGCGCGCGCGCAGCGCGGGCTTGAAGGCCGCGACCAGCGCGCCCTCGGCCGCGAGCGCGGCGCGCCAGTGCTCGGCCTGCGACTCGGCGTCGCGCGCGAGCTCCTCGAACAGGCGCCGCCGGCGCGGCTCCTGCTCGTTTGCCGCGATCACGCGGTAGAGGTAGGCGGCGGTGAGCTCGCCGTCGAGCGACTCCGCGTTGGAAGATGTCTGGTCCATTGAATGTGGCTGCCCGGAATATCGCCTATTATTGGCGAAAAATCGAAGCAACGCAGGAACCCGAAATGAGATTCCGCCTACTCCCCGCCGTTCTGCTCGCCGCGGCCTCGCTCGCGCGCGCCGATCTGCCCGCCGTCCAGCGCGGCGAATGGGTGCTCAAGAGCAAGCTCAACGGCGAGCCGCACCAAAGCAGGATGTGCGGCAACCCGCTCGATCGGGTCGCCGCCGCCATCGCCGCGGCGCACGAGAGCGAGAAGCTCGGCTGCAGCGTGCGCGTGGACAGCCACGTGCCGCGCACCACCAACGTGACCGTCGACTGCCCCGCCGACCGCGCGAGCGACGACGGCGCGCGGCGCGTGCGCAAGGGCGTCACCAAGCTCAACGTCAACGCCGCCTCCATGCAGTCGGTCTGGATCGACCTGCGGCGCGCCGGCCACCGCGAGACCATCGACGCCGAGCGGGTCGGAGACTGCAAGCAGTAGGCTCGCTGCGCTCGAAGCCTCGGTCATTCATGGACATGCGCGCTTATCAGCCTGGCGACGAGGGCGCGGTCGTATCTTTGTGGGATGAGTGCGGATTGACGCGGCCTTGGAACGATCTCCGAAAGGACATTGCGCGCAAGCTTTCGAGCACAGCTGAATCTTTTGATTGCGCAGCGAGGTAAGCGCGGATGAGCCAAACTATTGTCCGCCCTGACGGAAAACCCCGTTGTCGTTGGTGCGCGGCCGCGCCGGAGTTTCTTGATTATCACGACAAAGAATGGGGCTTCCCGGAAGACGATGATTTCAGGCTCTTCGAGAAACTCAGTCTCGAAGGATTCCAGTCGGGTCTCAGCTGGCGCACCATACTTGCCAAGCGCGGGAATTTTCGCAAGGCATTCCGGAAATTCAATTACAACAAGATCGCAAAATTTACCGCGAGGGACGTGGATCGCCTGCTGCAAGACAAAGGCATAGTCAGGCACCGGGGAAAGATCGAAGCAGTCATCAATAACGCGCAACGTGCCGTTGAGCTGGCCAGGAAAGAAGGCTCTCTCGCCGCCTTCGTTTGGCGGTATGAGCCTGTGCCGCAAACTGCGGCCGCGCCGCAGACCGCCTCAACATCTCCCGAGTCCGTCGCGCTATCAAAGGCGCTGAAGAAGCTAGGCTGGAAGTTTGTTGGGCCAACAACTGTTTATGCTTTCATGCAGGCAATGGGGCTTATCAATGACCATGTGGAGGATTGCATCATCCGCCGCAAGGTCGCCGGCGACAGAAGGAAATTTCGTTCACCGCTCAAGAGTCGGGCATCGAAGGACGCATAGGAGACTTGGCAATGGCCAATAAGCAAGTGTCCGACACCTGGGAGCGCGGAAGTCCCTATGAGCAATACGTTGGCCGCTGGAGTCGCCGAGTCGCACCGGCGTTTCTCTCCTGGTTGGGAATTCCGGCCGGCCGGAGTTGGCTCGACGTGGGATGCGGCACGGGGGCGCTGTGCGCGGCGATCGTGGACTCCTGCTCGCCCTCTGCCGTCACTGGCGTCGAGCCTTCGGAGGGATTTCTCAAGACTGCTGCGGAGAATCTGGCGGGCCGCGCGGCGCTTCACCAGGGCAGCGCGACGGCGATCCCGCTCGCGGATGGATCGGTCGACGTGGTGGTCTCGGGATTGATGCTGAATTTCGTTCCGGACCCGCGCGCCGCGCTTGCCGAGATGGCGCGGGTGACATGCAAGGATGGCGTGATCGCGGCATATGTCTGGGATTACGCCGGAAGGATGGAGCTGATGCGGTTGTTCTGGGATGCCGCGGTGGAACTCAATCCGGACGCTTCGACCCTGGACGAAGGCGTCCGGTTCCCGCTCTGCCGCCCGGAGCCGCTCAAGAAGCTCTTCGCTGGCGCTGGACTCGAGGGAGTCGAGCTGACGCCCATCGACATCGCGACGGAGTTCGCGGATTTCGACGACTACTGGAAGCCCTTCCTCGGTGGCCAGGGGCCGGCCCCGGCGTATGCCATGTCCCTCGACGAACCTGCGAGAGCGCGCCTGCGGGATCGGATACGAGAGCGCATGCCGGTTACGGCAAATGGAACTATTTCGTTGACCGCCAGGGTGTGGGCGACGCGCGCAACCGTTGCAAAGTAGATCGTTTAATTGGGAAAGGAGTGTGTCATGACGACTTCCGAGGTCACCGAAAAGCTGTTCGCGGCGAAGAAGAAAAAGGGCCTGAGCTTCGCCAAGCTCGAGAAGGCGCTGGGGCGCGACGAGGTGTGGATCGCGGCGCTGTTCTACCGCCAGGCGCAGGCTTCGCCGGAGGAGGCGAAGAAGCTTGCCTCGGCGCTCGGGCTGGGGCCGGACGTGGCGGCTGCGCTGACGGAGTTTCCGTGCAAGGGGCTGGGGCCGGTGGTGCCGACCGATCCGCTGATCTACCGCTTCTACGAGATCATGCAGGTGTACGGCATGCCGATGAAGGCGGTGATTCACGAGAAGTTCGGCGACGGGATCATGAGCGCGATCGACTTCACGCTCGAAGTCGACAAGGAGAAGGATCCGAAGGGCGACCGGGTGAAGGTCACCATGTCGGGCAAGTTCCTGCCATATAAGAAGTGGTAGCGCGCCCGCGGCCGTAGCTCGCTGACGAAGTGCTTGCAGCAGGTTCGAGCGTCGGGCGGCGCATGGCTCTCGATGGTGGTATGTTCGCAGTGGGGAAGGCTGAAGCGCTCTGGCTTGTCTCGCGCCGGCAGTCGGCATAAATCGATGAATCAACGAGACAAAATGTCCGCTACGAATCACGTCAATTGTTTGCGTCGCACGCTCGCCGGGGCGCGCGCATGACGGCGTTCGTCGCCTTGCTGCGCGCGGTGAATGTCGGCGGCCGCAAGCGCATCGGCGGCGACGCGCTGCGCGCGAGCTTCGAGGCGCTGGGGCTGACCGGCGTGGTCAGCTACCTGCAAAGCGGCAACCTGGTGTTCTCCTCCACGCAGGAGGACTCGCACGCGCTCGCGGATGCGCTCGAGGCGAAGCTCGCGGCGGACTTCGGCCAGGAAGCGAACGTGCTGGTGCTGCCGGCCAAGGAGTTCGACGAGATCGTGCGCGCGAATCCGCTCGCGCCGCGCGCGGCGAAGGCGGGCAGCCTGTATCATGCGACGTTCCTGTTCCGCCACGTGCCGGAGACGCTGTTCGCCGAGCAGCAGCTGCCGCTGCAGGAAGGCGAGAAGGCGGCGCTGGTGGGACGGGTGGTGTACCTGTACTGCCCGAACGGATACGGCAAGAGCGGTTTGAACAACGCCTACTTCGAGAAGGCGCTCGGCGCCAGGGCCACGACGCGCAACTGGCGCACGGTGCGCGCGCTGCAGGCGCTGTGCGCCAAGCAGCCGTTAGCGGCCGCGCCCTAGCCAGCCATTCCAGATCCGGCGCGCGGGCTCGATCAGCTCGCCGGCGCGCAGCCCCACCGGCCCCTGTCCCTGCGCGACGAGCGCGTCGGCCGCGCAGCCGTGCAGGTGCGTGCCGAGCACCAGCGCGGCCTCGCCCGGCAGGCCCTGCGCCAGCAGCGCGCCGAGGATGCCGGACAGCACGTCGCCCATGCCGGCGCTCGCCATGCCCGGGTTGCCCGAGGCGTTGATGAAGAAGTGGCCGTCGCGCGCGACGATCACGCTGCCGTTGCCTTTGAGCAGCGCGTGCGCCTTCAGGTTGGCCGAGACGTTGCGCGCCGCCGCCAGGCGGTTGTCCTGCACCTCGGCGGTGCGGGTCACGAGCAGCCGGGCCGCCTCCGCCGGGTGCGGCGTGAGCAAGGTCTCGGCGCGGCGGCGCGCGCAGGCGCGGCGCAGATCTTCGCTCTCGGAGATCAGGTTGAGCGCGTCGGCGTCGAGCACGCAGGGCAGGTCGCTCGCGATCGCGGCGCCGACCAGCGTCTCGGCGCGTTCGCTCCGGCCCAGGCCCGTGCCGACCACGAACGCGTCGACGTCGAGTCCGAGCGCTTCGTCGGGATGGCGCAGCATCAGCTCGGGCGCCACCGGGTCGAGCGCGAGCGCCTCGTGCGCGAGCAGGCCGCAGTAGACGCGCCCTGCGCCCAGCCCGAGCGCGGCGCGTCCGGCGAGCAGCGCCGCGCCGACCATGCCGTCGGCGCCGCCGAGGATCGCGACCGATCCGGCCATGCCTTTGTGGAAGTTGCGCGGGCGCGGCGCGAGCGCGGAGGGGAACAGCTCCGGCCCCGCGACCCAGCCGCCGGGCGCGGCGAGCGCGCGCGCGTCCAGCCCCAGGTCCGCCACGCTCACTTCGCCGCAGTGGTCCGGGCCGTCCAGCGTGAGCAGTCCGGGCTTGAGCCCGATGAAGCTCAGCGTGTGCGTGGCGCGCACCGCGCAGCCGAGCACGCGCCCGGTGTCGGACTCGATTCCGCTCGGCACGTCGAGCGCGAGCACCGGGCAGGGCTGTGCGCCGGCCCAGGCCGCGAGCTTGGCGTAGTCGCCTTCGAGCGCGCGCGCGAGGCCGATGCCGAACAGGCCGTCGATCACAAGCGCCCAGCTGCGGCCGGCGGGGATCTCGCCGGGCGCGCCCGCGACCGTGACGCGGAAGAACATCGCTTTCAGTCGCTCGGCGGCGATGCGCGCGTCGCCGCCATTGTTGCCCGGGCCGGCGAGCACCAGCACATCCTTGCCGCGCTCGCCCGCGAGGCGCGCGGCGAGTTCGGCGGCGGCCTCGCCGGCGCGCTGCATCAGCGGCGGCGAGGCGTCGCCTGCCGCCCGCTCGATGCGGCGAATCTCTTCGGTGGTGTAGATCGGCCGACTGATTGACACGCTTGGACGTCTTCTCTCAGAATCAACCACTATATGTTATAGGTCGTGCCCGCGTTGCGGAATCCGCTTACGCCAACAAGCCCTCAGGAGGAGACTGAAAAATGAAAAAGCTGCTTTTATCGGCGACCATTCTGGCCGCACTCGGCGTGAGCGCAGCCGCGCTGGCCGCCGACGACGTCAAGATCGGCGCGATCTGGCCGCTGTCGGGCAACTCCGCGAGCGCCGGCAAGGCCGCGGTCGCGGCGATGGAGCTCGCGGCGCAGATCGTGAACGAGCCCCACCCCGAGCTGAACAGCCTGCCTCTGGCCGCGGGCGCGGGCCTGCCCAACCTGGGGGGCGCCAAGGTCCGGCTCATCGTTGCGGACCATCAGGGCAATCCGAGCGAAGGCCAGAGTCAGACGCTGCGCCTGATCACCCAGGAGAAAGTCGCTGCCATGCTCGGCAGCTACCATTCCTCCGTTTCTCTCACCGCAACGGCGGTGGCCGAGCGCTACGGCATTCCATTCGTGGTCGGCGATTCGGTGGCCGCCAACATCACCGGCCGCGGCTTCAAGTGGACCTTCCGCACCACGCCGATCGCGAGCGACTTCGCCAACAACTACATGGATTTCCTCACTGACCTGAAAAAGGCCGGTCATCCGGCGAGCACCGTCGCGATCGTGCACGAGAACACCGACTACGGCACCTCGGTCGCGGGCACAGTGCAGGCCGCCGCCAAGGCGCATGGCATCGACGTCGTGGCGGATATCTCCTACAACGCGAACGGTGCCGACGTCTCGGCTCAGGTGCTGCAGCTCAAGCAGAAGAATCCCGACGCGATCGTGTTCATCGCGTACACCTCGGATTCGATCCTGTACATGAAGACGATGAAGAGCCTGGACTACCTGCCGAAGTTCGTGATCGGCGACGACTCGGGCTTTTCGGATCCGGCCTTCATCAGCGCGGTCGGCAATCTGGCCCAGGGCGCTCTCAACCGCAGCGCCTGGAACATCGGCGCCAAGGACAGCACCACCTGGCGCATTAACGAGATGTACAAGGCCAAGACCGGGCGCGACCTCGACGACACCAGCGGGCGCGACATGCAGGCCGCGTTCACGCTGATGGACGCGATCAACCGCGCCGGCTCGACCAAGCCCGAGGCGATCAGGAAGGCGCTGCAGGCGACCGACCTCAAGCCCAGCCAGCTGATGATGGGCTACCGTGGCGTGAAGTTTGACTCAACCGGGCAGAACACGCTGGCGGCGACCTACCTCATCCAGCTGATCGGCAAGCAATACCTCGCGGTGTGGCCGGCCGAGGCGGCGCAGCACCCGCTGATCTATCCCTTCAAGGGCTGGAAATAGGGGCGAAGACGCGCCATCCGCTGTGGGTCGCACAGCGTGATGATTCTGCTGCAGGTGATCGTAGCCGGCCTCCTCATCGGGGCCGTCTACGCCCTGTTCTCCTCCGGCCTCACGCTGGTGTGGGGCATGATGAACGTGATCAACTTCGCCCACGGCGAGCTGGTCATGCTCGGCATGTACGTCGCCTTCTGGGCCTTCACCCTGGCGCATTTCGGTGTCGCCAGCTTCAGCGCCGCGGCCGCGGTGGTTCTGTTCATGCTCGGCGTCCTGATTTACCTGGCGCTGATCCGGCACGTCGTGCGCGGGCCGATGCTGGCCCAGATCCTGTCCACCTTCGGCCTGCTGCTGGTGCTGCGCTACGCGGCGTTCTGGGCCTTCGGCGCGAATTTCGTCAGCCTGCCCGACGGGATCCTCGGCCCGAGCCTGAACGTCGGCGGGATTCTCCTCAGCGCGCCCAAGCTGGTGGCGGGGGTGGCCGCGCTGGCGGTCACCATCGGCCTGCACCTGCTGCTGACCCGCACCATGCTCGGCAGCCGGATCCTGGCGGTGGCCGAGGATCGCAACGCCGCGATGCTGATGGGAATCCGGCCCGATCGCATGCAGGCCATCGCCTGGGGTCTCTCGGGCGCGAGCGCGGGCATCGCCGGCGCCCTGATCGCGACCTTCTTTCCGATCTCCGCGACGGTCGGTGAATCGCTCGGCCTGATCGCCTTCGTGGTGGTGACCTTCGGCGGCTTCGGCAGCGTGCCGGGGGCGATGATCGCGGGCCTGATCATCGGGCTGATCGAATCGCTCTCGGCGTTTTACGTCGGGCCGGTGTACCAGGACGTGTTCGTCTACGCGCTGTTCGTGCTGGTGCTCTGGGTCAGGCCGCACGGCCTGATGGGGAAAGCCTGATGCGCCATGCCGGCTGGGTCGCGCTTGCGGCGGTACTGCTGCTGTTTCCGCTCAGCTTCGACAACCCGTACTACGAGCAGCTCGGCTCGCTGGTGCTGCTGGCGGCGATCTCGGCCTCGGCCTGGAACCTGATCGGCGGCTTCGCGGGGCAGGTCTCGGTCGGCAACGCGGTGTTTTTCGGCGCCGGCGCCTACATGCCGCTGCTGTTCTACAAGCTCTGGCAGGTGAGCCCGCTGTTCGGCTTTCCCGCGGGCATCGCGGTCAGCCTTGTCATCGCGGTAGTGATCGGGATTCCGACCCTGCGCCTGAGCGGGCACTATTTCAGCATGGCGACCATCGCGGTGGCGGAGTTGATCCGTATCGTGGTGAGCAACTGGGATTTCGTCGGCGCCGCGATCGGCCTCACCGGCCCGGCGACGGCGCGTGGCTGGTCGGACCTGGTGTATCGCAGCTCGGTGCCGTACTACTACATGTTCCTCGCAGTGCTGGTGACGCTGCTTGCGGTGACCTACGCCATCCAGCGCAGCCGCTTCGGCTACTACCTGCGCGCGATCCGCGGCGGCGAGCGCGCGGCGCGCAGCCTGGGCGTGCCGGTGAGCCGCTACAAGCTGTATGCCTTCATGCTGAGCGCGACCTTCACCTCGCTCGCGGGCTCGCTGTACGTGGTCAAGTTCGGTTTCATCGATCCGGGCAGCGCGTTCGGCATCCTGGTGTCGGTCAACATGGTGCTGATCGCGGCGCTGGGCGGCGCCGGGCGCCTGTTCGGGCCGCTGCTCGGTGCGGCGATCCTGATCCCGCTGCAAACGGAGACCAACAACCTGTTCGGCGGCGGCGGAACGGGACTGACCTATATTCTCTACGGCGGGATCATCGTTCTTATCGCCCGCTTCGAGCCCGGCGGACTGTTCGAGATGTGGGACCGCCTGCGCGCAAAGTGGGGCTCGCGTGCTGCTTAGGGCGGAAAACGTGCAGATGGACTTCGGCGGCTTTCGCGCCCTGGCCGGCGCGTCGCTCGACATCGCGCAAGGCGAGATCCTCGGCCTGATCGGCCCCAACGGCGCCGGAAAGTCGACCTTCTTCAATTGCCTGGTGGGCGACCTGACGCCGACCGGCGGACGGGTGCTGCTGGAAGAGCACGACGTGACGCGCGCCTCGCCCGAAACCCACGCCCGGCTCGGCATCGGCCGCAGCTTCCAGGTGCCGGCCACGTTCGAGGATCTGACCATCCTCGAGAACGTCATGGTGGGCGCCTTCCTGCGCCACGCCGGCGTGCGCGAGGCGCGCGCGGAAGCGGCGCGCGTGCTCGAGCTCACCGGCCTGGAGGCGCTTGCCGACCACAAGGCGAGGAGCCTCGGTACGCCGGGGCGCAAGCGGCTCGAGATCGCGCGCGTGCTGGCGACCGGACCGAAGCTGATGCTGCTCGACGAGGCGCTCGCCGGGCTGACCCCGGTCGAGGTCCAGCAGGCGATCGAGCTGGTGCGTAAGATCCATCGCTCGGGCATCACGCTGGTCATCGTCGAGCACGTGATGGAAGTGATCCTGACCCTGGCCGAGCGGGTGGTGGTGTTCAACCAGGGCAAGGTGATCGCGCGCGGTACGCCGACCGAGGTGGTGAACGACGAAGCGGTGATCGACGCCTACCTGGGCCATTCGCACGCGCGCCGGCACGGCAAGCGCGCCTGATCGTGCCCAGCCCCGCCATGGATCTGCTCAAGGTCGAACATCTCGCCGTGCACTACGGCGACCTGGTCGGCGTCGCCGACGTCTCGATCGAGGTGCGCCCGGGCAGCATCGTGGCCCTGCTGGGCTCGAATGGCGCGGGCAAGACGACGACCCTGAACGCGATCGCGGGACTGGTGGCGCCGAGCCAGGGGTCGATCGAGTGGCGCGGCGAGAGCATCGCGCGTCTGCCGGCGTACGCCATCGTGCGCAAGGGACTTGCGCTGTCGCCCGAAGGCTGGCGCCTGTTTACCGCCCAGACCGTGGAGCAGAACCTGCGGCTGGGCACCACGCCGCTGGCCGACCGCAAGCGTGCCCCCGAAATGCTGGAGCGGGTGTACGTGCTGTTTCCGCGCCTGAAGGAGCGGCGGCGGCAGCGCGCCGGCACCCTCTCGGGCGGCGAGCGCCAGATGCTGGCGCTCGGGCGCGCGCTGATGGGCGAGCCGAGCATCCTGCTGCTCGACGAGCCGAGTCTCGGGCTCGCGCCGGCGATCGTCGAGACCCTGTACGAGACGCTCGGCCGCCTGCACGACCAGGGCCTCACGCTGCTGATCGCCGAGCAGTCGATCCAGCTCGCGCTCGAGGTCGCCGACTATGCGTACGTGCTGCAGACCGGCCGCACCGTGCTCGACGGAACGGCCGAGCGCCTCGCCAGCGACCCGCAGGTGCGGCGCATCTACCTCGGGCTCGAGGCGGCCGGAGCAGACGGCTGAAGTCCGGCCCCGGGCGGAACGATCGTCGGGTTGCGGCGCAGCCGGATGTCCTCCAGCCGGCGTTCCAAAGCGTCTTCGATGTCGGGCTGCACGGGCACGATGTAGAACGTGTCGCTCTTGACCGCATCGAATACCAGTCCGGCAATCGTCTCCGGCCGGAAACCGTTCTTGAGCAAGCCGCGCACCACTTCGCGCCACATTTGCATCTGCGGGCTGGGCGGCGCTGCGGTAGGCCCCTCGGGCTTCAGCTCGTCGGGGCGGTTGCGCTCCGATTCGATGATCCTGGTGTCGACCCAGCCGGGGCACAGCACCGAGACCGAGAGCTTGGCGTTGCGCGCCTTCAGGTCCTTGTAGAGGATCTCGCTCAGCGCCACCACGCCGTGCTTGGAGACCGTGTACGGCGCGCCGGTCGAGCCCGTCACCAGGCCGGCGACCGAGGCGGTGTTGACGATGTGACCCGCTTCGCCGTGTGCCAGCATGCGCGGCACGAAATGGCGCATGCCGTGCAACACGCCGCGAAGATTCACCCCGAGCACCCAGTCCCAGTCCTCCAGCGGCAGGTTCCAGACCCCGTCGGCGCCCACGCCGCCGCTCACGCCCGCGTTGTTGCACAGAATGTGCACCTTGCCCCAGGCGTCGAACGCCGCATCGGCGAGGCGCTCGACGTCCTGCTCGCGCATCACGTCGGTGCGCAGCGCGATGGCCGTTCCGCCCTGCGCCTCGATCGCCGCCCGCGCCGCCTCCAGCGGTCCGCGCTCGATGTCGGCCAGGATGACTTTCATGCCTGCCTGCGCGAAGCGCGTCGCCAGCGCGAGCCCGATGCCGCTCGCCGCGCCCGTCACCACCGCCACCTTGCCCGCAAACTCGTTCATCATGTGGAGAACTCCATTTTGCCGTCGTCGATGCGGCCGAAGCGCAGCGTCATGATGTCGCGCGCGTAATTCTGGTGCAGCTTCCAGGGCGGCTTGGAGCCCTGCTTTGGAAACAGGTGCAGCGAGCGCTGGATATAGCCCGAGGAGAAATCGACCCAGGGCTCGGCGGCGAGATCGGCGTCGGCGTTGCGCGGCGTGCACTGCAGGTAGCCGTGCTTGTGCATGTGATTGAGCAGGCGGCAGACGTATTCGCAGGTCAGGTCGCACTTCAGCGTCCACGACGCGTTGGTGTAGCCGAACGAGGAGGCGAGGTTCGGCACCCCGCTGTACATTAGGCCCTTGTAGTTGTAGGTCCTGGACGGATCGATGCGCTCGCCGTCGACCGTGAGCCGGAGGCCGCTCAGCACTTCCAGGTTCAGTCCGGTGGCGGTGACGATCAGGTCGGCTTCGAGCTGCGCGCCCGACGCGAGCCTGATGCTGGTCTCGGTGAAGGTCTCGATCCGGTCGGTGACCACCGACGCCTTCTTGCTCCTGATCGCCTTGAACAGGTCCGCGTCGGGCACCAGGCACAGCCGCTGCTCCCAGGGGTTGTAGCGCGGCGTGAAGTGCCGCTCGACGTCGTAGTCGGGTCCGAGATAGGCGCGCACCCCGCCCAGGATCAGCCGCCTGGCGCGCGCCGGGTTGCGCCGGCACAGGTTGAAGAAATACTGCTGCAGCAGGACGCGCTTCCAGCGCGTGACGCCGTAGGCGAGCATCGGCGGCAGCCATTTGCGCAGTTTGATCGCCCCTTCGTCTTTCGCCGGACGCGCGACGACCCAGGTGGGGGAACGCTGCAGCATGGTCACGTGCGCAGCCTTCTTCGCCAGTTCCGGCACCAGGGTGACCGCGGTCGCGCCGCTGCCGATCACGATCACGCGCTTGCCGGCGTAGTCGATGTCGTCGGTCCATCTCTGCGGGTGCACGATGCGTCCGGCGAAGCGCTCCGCGCCGGGGAAATCGGGCGTATAGCCCTCCGAGTACTTGTAATAGCCGCCGCACAGGAACAGGAAGTTGCAGCTGAACTGCACCGCCTTCTCCCCGTCGCCGTGCTCGGCCGCAACGGTCCAGCGCGCGTCCTGCGACGACCACGAGGCACGCTTGACCTGGTGGCCGAAACGGATGCGGCGCTCGATGCCGTGCTCGCGCGCGGTGTCCCGCACGTACTTGAGAATCGACGGTCCGTCCGCGATCGCGTTGGCTTCCTCCCATGGTCGGAACGAATAGCCGAGCGTATACATGTCGGAATCGGAGCGGATGCCGGGGTAGCGGAACAGGTCCCAGGTGCCGCCGATCGCGTCGCGGCCCTCCAGAATGGCGTAGGTCCTGCCGCGGCAGCGGGTCTGCAGGTGGTAGCCCGCGCCGATGCCCGACAGCCCCGCGCCGACGATCAGGACGTCGAAATGCTCGATCGTCATTCAGGCCCAGACCACCGGGGCCGCCGACAGGTACCAGCGGTCCACCACTGGCGCTACCTCGGCTTCGATGCGGGCGCGCTTGATCTTCATCGTCGGCGTCAATGTGCCGGCCTCGATGCTCCAAGGCTCGCGCGCCACGACCAGCATCTGCAGCCGCTCGTGGCTGGCCAGGGCCTCGTTGACGGCGCTCAGAAGTGCGGTCAGTTCGGTCTCCACCCGCTCGCGCACCGCGGGGTCGCCCAACGTGGGTCGCAGGTTCTCGTCCAGCACCAGCACCGCGTAGGCCGCCGGCTGGCCCGGGCCCGACACCAGCGACAGTTCGACCATCGGGTGTTCGTTCAGCCGGTTCTCGATCGGTGCCGGCGCCACGTACTTGCCCTTGGCCGTCTTGAACAGCTCCTTCTTGCGGCCGGTCAGCACCAGCCGACCCTGTTCGTCGTAGCGGCCCAGGTCGCCGGTGCGAAAGAAGCCGTCGTCGGTGAAACTTTCGGCGTTCAGTTCCGGCATCTTGTAGTAGCCGACCATGCGGCCCGGTGACTTGACCAGCACTTCGCCGTCGTCGGCGATCCGCGCCTGCACGTCGGGAAGGGGCTTGCCCACGGTGCCCACCGACGCGTCGCCCGCGTTGCCGGTGTGCGAGTAGGCGAAATCCTCCGTCATCGCATAACCTTCGGACAGATTCAGGCCCAGCCTGCGGTACCAGCGCAGCAGGTCGGGGGGCAGCGGCGCCGAGCCGCTGCCGGCGCGCACCACCTCGGCCAGGCCCAGGCCGGCCAGCACCTTCTTGCCTACCGCAGCGGCCGTGGCCGGGTTGGCCAGCCCCGCGTCCAGTTGCGCGGCCGGCATCTGGGCCAGCACGGCCTGCTGGAACTTGGTCCAAAGACGCGGCACCGAGATGAACCAGGTCGGCCGCGCACGCTGCAGGTCGGCCATGAAGGTGGCCAGTGATTCACTGAAGAAGACGTGCGTGCCGCCGTGGATGAACGCAAAGCACTCCACCCACGCACGCTCGAAGCAGTGCGCCAGCGGCAGGTATGACAGCACGCGCGCGTCCTGCTGCACGCCGCCATCGCGCGCCAGCTGGTCGGCATGGATGCCGTTGGCCACAGCGGTGATGCTGCCGAAGTTCTGCATCACGCCCTTAGGTTGGCCGGTGGATCCCGAGGTGTACAGCAGCATCGCCAGCTCCTCGGCGGCACGTGCCGGCCGCCCCTGAAGCCGCGCCGTTCGGGCGACGATGTCGTCCCAGGGTTCGTAGCCGCAATCGGGCGCCAGCGGCAAGGCGATGCAGGGCAGCTCGGCCGGCACAGCGCCGCGCAGCTGGGCCCAGGCGTCGAGCTTGCCGATGAACAGCAGGCTGGCTTCGCTGTGCTGAAGCACATAACGCACGTTGTCGGCGGTCTCGGTGGGGAAGATCGCCACCGTGGTGCCGCCGGCCATCCAGATCGCCAGTTCGGCGATGAAGAAATGCGCGCTGTTCTTGGCCAGCATCGCGATGCGCGCGCCACGCGGCAGGCTGAGCGACTTCAGGTGCGCGGCCATGCGCCGGGCCTGGTCCAGCGTCTGCGCCCAGGTGTAGTCCGCCACCCGGCCGCCGCCCACGGGCTGGGTCAGGAACACGCGCTCGGGCTGCACGGCCTCGTGTTGGTAGACGTGGTCGAGGATCAGGCGCGAGTCGATCATGTTGACCCCGTGGGCTGAAGGCGCACTCGCGCCAGTGTCGGTGCAAACGATAGGAAATTCAATCCTGCGTCTTTTGCAGCACCTCGTCGGCGAGCGGCATGCTCGCGGTGAGCCCCGGCGACTCGATGCCGAACAGGTTGACCAGGCCGGGTACGCCGTGCTCGCGCGGGCCCTGGATCACGAAGTCCGCCGCCGGCTCGCCGGGTGCGGAGATCTTGGGCCGGATGCCGGCGTAGCCCGGTGTCAGCGCGCCGTCGGGCAGCCCCGGCCAGTAGCGCCGGATCGCGGCGTAGAAGCGTTCGGCGCGCTTGGGGTCGACCCGGTAGTCGATCGCCTCGACCCACTCGACGTCCGGCCCGAAGCGGGCCTGCCCGGCGAGATCGAGCGTGACGTGCACGCCCAGCCCGCCGGGCTCGGGCACCGGATACACCAGGCGCGAGAACGGCGCGCGGCGGGCGAGCGAATAATAGTTGCCCTTGGCGTAGAGCTCGCGCGGCGCGAGCGCCTCGGGGTAGCCCTCGATCAGCCGCGCCACGCTCGGCGCGGTGATTCCCGCACTGTTTATCAAATACTTTGCTTCGACTACCGAGGATTCGGATCCTCCTACCGTCAGGCGAAATCCCGAAGAAATCACCTCGGCCCGTTCGAGGCGGCTCCTGAGCGCGAGCATGGCGCCGTGGTCCTCGGCCTCGCCGAGGTAGGCGAGCATGAGCGCGTGGCTGTCGATGATGCCGGTCGAGGGCGAGTGCAGCGCGGCGACGCAGCGCAGCTCGGGCTCCCAGGCCAGAACCTGCTCGCGGGTCACGAAGTCGACCTCCGGCACGCCGTTGGTGTGCGCGCGGCTGCGGATACGCTCGAGCTCGCCGCGCTGGGCTTCGTCGGTCGCGACGATCAGCTTGCCGCAGCGCCGGTGCGGCACGCCGCGCGCGGCGCAGTATTCGTACAGGCGCCGGCGGCCGGCGACGCAGCTGCGCAGCCTTGAGCGAGCCCGCGGGGTAGTAGATGCCGGCGTGGATCACCTCGGAGTTGCGCGAGCTGGTGTGGGTGCCGATCGCGTCCTCGGCTTCCAGGATCACGACTTCGCGCCCCGCGAGCGCCAGCGCGCGCGCTACCGCCAGTCCCACCACCCCGGCGCCGATCACCACCGCTTCGATCTTGTCCATGGCACGCGGAATGAAAAGCGGGCGCCAATGTATCACGATTAGAATCGCGTTCTCATGGCCCGGGACACGAGCGAGCGCGGCTGGCAGTTCTGGATCGACCGCGGCGGCACCTTCACCGACGTCGTCGCGCGGCGGCCGGACGGCACGCTCGCAGACCCACAAGCTGCTGTCGCAGGACCCGGCGCGCTACGCCGACGCCGCGCTGGCCGGCATCCGCCACGTTCTCGGCCTCGAGCGCGGCGAGCCGATCCCGCCGGGCACGATCGAGGCGGTGAAGATGGGCACCACGGTCGCCACCAACGCGCTGCTCGAGCGCACGGGCGAGCGCACCGCGCTGTTCATCACCCGGGGCTTTCGCGACGCGCTGCGCATCGCCTACCAGAACCGCCCGCGCCTGTTCGAGCGCCACATCGTGCTGCCCGAGATGCTGTACGAGCAAGGTGGTCGAGGTCGACGAGCGCATCGGGGCCAGGGGCGAAGTCGTTGTGCCGTTGAACATCGAAAGTGCCCGTGAAGACCTGAGAAGCACCTACGACGAAGGGTTTCGCAGCGATCGCGATCGTGTTCATGCACGCGTACCGCTTTCCCGAACACGAAGCCGAAGTTCATCGAGTCGCGGCCGAGATCGGCTTCACCCAGATCTCGGTTTCGCACCAGGTCAGCCCGCTGATGAAGCTGGTCGGGCGCGGCGACACCACCGTGGTCGACGCCTACCTGTCGCCGATCCTGCGCCGCTACGTCGCGGGCGTGGCGGCCGAGCTGGGCGGGGTGCGGCTGCTGTTCATGCAGTCGAACGGCGGGCCTGGCCGACGCGCACCGCTTCCAGGGCAAGGATTCGATCCTGTCCGGGCCGGCGGGCGGCATCGTCGGCGCGGTGCGCACTTCGCTCGCGGCGGGCTTCGAGCGCATCATCGGCTTCGACATGGGCGGCACCTCGACCGACGTGTCGCACTGGGCGGGCGAGTTCGAGCGCGACTTCGACGCCAAGGTGGCGGGCGTGCGGGTGCGCGCGCCGATGATGAGCATCCACACCGTGGCGGCGGGCGGCGGCAGCATCCTGCACTTCGACGGCGCGCGCTACCGCGTCGGGCCCGATTCGGCCGGCGCGGACCCCGGGCCCGCGAGCTACCGCCGCGGCGGGCCGCTGGCGGTGACCGACGCCAACGTCATGCTGGGCAAGATCCAGCCGCGCTATTTCCCGCGCGTATTCGGCGGCGACGGCGATCAGCCGGTAGACCATGAAATTGTCCAGTCAAAATTCAAAGAGCTGACCGAGATCATTGGCGACGGGCGCTCGCCGGAGCAGGTCGCGGAAGGCTTCGTGCAGATCGCGGTCGCCAACATGGCCAACGCGATCAAGCAGATCTCGGTCCAGCGCGGCCACGACGTGACGCGATATACGCTTTGCTGCTTCGGCGGCGCGGCCGGGCAGCACGCCTGCCTGGTCGCCGACGCGCTGGCGATGGAGCGTGTTTTCATCCATCCGCTGGCGGGCGTGCTGTCGGCCTACGGCATGGGCCTCGCCGACCAGGTTGCGATGAAGGAAAAGTCCATAGAGCTTCATCTTTCAGACGACAACCTGGTTCAACTTGAAAAAGAGGCCGCTGCCCTTGCGAATGCGGCGCGCGATGAACTGCTGCGCCAGGGCGCCGAGGCGGCGCGGGGGCGGGTGATCAGGCGCGCGCACCTCAAGTACGAAGGCACCGACACCTCGCTCGCCGTTGCCCTCGGCGGCGTGGGCGCGATGACGGCCGAGTTCGAGGCCGCCTACCGCAAGCAGTTCTCCTTCCTCATGCCGGGCCGCGCGCTGATCGTCGAGGCAGTCTCGGTCGAGGCGCTGGCAGCCGGCGACGCGCCGCCGGAGGCTCCGGTGGGGGAGAAGGCCGCGGCAGCGCCGCGCGCGGCGCAGACCGTGCGCATGTTCAGCGGCGGCGCCTGGCACGCGACGCCGCTCTTTCGGCGCGAAGCGCTCGCGCCGGGGCACGCGCTGGAGGGCCCGGCGATCATCGCCGAGGCGAACGCGACCACCGTGGTCGAGCCCGGCTGGGGGGCGCGCGTCACCCCGCTCGGCCACCTGGTGCTGGAGCGGATCCTGCCGCGCCCGCGCCGGGTCGCGCTCGGCACCGAGGCCGACCCAGTGATGCTCGAGCTGTTCAACAACCTGTTCATGTCGATCGCCGAGCAGATGGGGGCGCGGCTGCAGAACACCGCCTACTCGGTCAACATCAAGGAGCGGCTCGACTACTCGTGCGCGCTGTTCGACGCCGACGGCGGGCTGATCGCGAACGCGCCGCACATGCCGGTCCACCTGGGATCGATGGGCGAATCGGTGCGCGCCGTGATGCGCGAGAACGCGGGCCGCATGCGCCCGGGCGACGTCTACATGCTGAACGCGCCCTACAACGGCGGCACGCACCTGCCCGACATCACCGTGGTCACGCCGGTGTTCGACGCGGCGCAGAATGAGATTCTGTTCTACGTCGGCTCGCGCGGCCACCACGCCGATATCGGCGGCATCACGCCCGGATCGATGCCGCCCGGCTCGACCAGCGTCGAGCAGGAGGGCGTGCTGATCGACAACTTCCTGCTGGTCGAGCAGGGGCGGCTGCGCGAGGCCGAAACTGTTGCGTTGCTGAGCGCCGGGCCCTGGCCGGCGCGCAACCCGGCGCAGAACGTCGCCGATCTGCGCGCGCAGGTCGCGGCCAACGAGAAAGGCGTGCAGGCCCTCGGCGAGATGGTGGCCCAGTACGGCCTCGAGGTGGTGCAGGCCTACATGCGCCACGTGCAGGACAACGCCGAGGAGTCGGTGCGGCGCGTGATCGGCGTGCTGAAAGACGGGGCTTTCGAGTATCCGCTCGACAACGGGGCCGTCATCCGCGTCAGGGTGAGCATCGGCGCCGAGCGGCGCAGCGCGAGGATCGATTTCGGCGGCACTTCGGCGCAGCTACCGAACAATTTCAACGCGCCCTCGGCGGTTTGCATGGCGGCGGTGCTGTACGTGTTCCGCACCCTGGTGGACGACGACATCCCGCTCAACGCCGGCTGCCTGAAGCCGCTCGAGGTCGTCCTGCCCGAGGGCTCGATGCTCAAGCCGCGCTATCCCGCGGCGGTGGTGGCGGGAAACGTGGAGACCTCCCAGTGCATCACCGACGCGCTGTACGGCGCGCTGGGCGTGATGGCCGCGGCGCAGGGCACCATGAACAATTTCACGTTCGGCGATGCGCGCTACCAATATTACGAGACCGTGGGCGGCGGCTCCGGCGCCGGCCCGGGCTTCGACGGGACCGACGTGGTGCAGACTCACATGACCAACTCGCGCCTGACCGATCCGGAGGTGCTCGAATGGCGCTTTCCGGTACGGCTGGAGAGCTTCGAGATCCGGCGCGGCTCGGGCGGACACGGCCGCTGGCGCGGCGGCGACGGCGCGCTGCGCCGGGTGCGCTTCCTCGAGCCGATGACCGCGGCGATCCTGTCGGGGCACCGCCTGGTCCGGCCGCACGGCATGGCCGGCGGCGGGCCGGGGCAGCCCGGGCGCAACAGCGTGCTGCGGGCCGACGGCTCGAGCCTCGAGCTGGGGCCCTTCGACCAGGTTGAGATGGGGGCGGGGGACGTCTTCGTGATCGAGACGCCCGGCGGCGGCGGCTACGGGGCTTAGCCGGGGCATCTGCTTATAATAGACGCCGGGATAACACCAATGAGCACATGAACCCGACAGCGATCTACTCGAAGACCGGAAAGGGCGTGCAGGAGGCTTCCGGCAAGACGAGCAACCTGTCGCGCGCCGATCGCGCGGTGCTGTCGGCGATCGACGGCAAGTCGAACGTCGGCGCGCTGTACAAGAAATTCGAGAAGACCCCGCAAACCAGGTTCGACCAGCTGATCGATCGCCTCGAGCGCGAAGGCTACATCCGCGAAGCGTCTTCCGGAGTAACGTCCGCGCCGACTTCGACCAGGCCGAGCGCGCCGCCGCCTAGCAAGCCGATGGACGTGGTGTCGGACCTCGACTTCACCGGCGTGTTTACCCCCGTGCCGGCCCCGCCGTCGGTGCCGAAGGGGCCGACCGTCGACCTCGCGGCGAAGGCGCGCGCGGAGGCCGAACGCCGCGCGCAGGAGGAGTCGCTCAGCTACAAGGCGCGCCAGGCGGCGGAAGCGAAGGCCAAGGCCGAGGCCGAGAAGAAAGCCAAGGCGGAAGCCGAGGCCCGCGCACGCGAGTCCGCGAGCGTGCGCTCGCGGGAGGAAGCCGAAGCGAAGGAGCGCGCCGAGGGCGAGGCGAAGCTCAGGGCCGCACAGCAGACCGCGCTGCGCGTCGCGGCGGAGGAGAAGGCGAAGGCCGATAAGCTGAGAGCCGAAGCCGAGGCGAAAGAGAAGGCCGAGGCGGAGTTGCGCCAGCGCAAGGAGGAGGAAGAGCGCAAGCGCAGGGAGGAAGAGGCGCGCAAGGCGCGCGAAGAGGAGGAGGCGCGCAAGCGCAAGGAAGAGGAAGAGCGCAAGCGCAAGGAAGAGGCCGAGCGCAAGGCACGGGAAGAAGAGGAGGCGCGCAAGCGCAAGGAAGAGGAAGAGCGTAAGCGCAAGGAAGAGGAAGAACGCAAGCGCAAGGAAGAGGCCGAACGCAAGGCGCGGGAAGAAGAGGAAGCGCGCAAGCGCAAGGAAGAGGAAGAAGCGCAAGCGCAAGGAAGAGGCGGAACGCAAGGCGCGCGAAGAAGAGGAGGCGCGCAAGCGCAAGGAAGAGGAAGAGCGCAAGCGCAAGGAGGAGGCGGAGCGCAAGGCGCGCGAAGAAGAGGAGGCGCGCAAGCGCAAGGAAGAGGAAGAGCGCAAGCGCAAGGAAGAGGCGGAGCGCAAGGCGCGCGAAGAGGAGGAGGCGCGCAAGCGCAAGGAAGAGCAAGAGGCGCGCAGGCAGCGCGAAGAGGCCGAGGCGCGGCGCCGCAAGGAAGAGGAGGAGGCCCGCAAGCGGCGCGAGGAAGAGGAGGCCGCACGTCGCAGGGAGGAGGAACAAGCCAAGGCCGCGGCGCCGAGCGGCGAGAAGTTCGCCGACTCGTTGCTGGCCGACCTGGACAATTTCTCCGAGCGCGACGACGCCGAGAGCAAGGCCAAGGAGGAGGCCGCGCGCAAGGAGAAGGAGCAGACCGAGCGCGCCAGGCGCGAGCAGCAGGCGCGCGCCCAGGGCGAGGAGCAGGAGCGCAAGCAGCGCGAGGACGAGGAGCGCGCCCGGCGCGAGCACGAGCGGCGCGCGCGCGAGCTGGAGGAAGCGGAAGCGCGCAATGTGGTGGATACCACCTCGGACAGCCGCGCCAAGCGCCGCCTGGCCGCGATCGTCGCCGCCGACGTGGCGGGCTACAGCCGCCTGATGGGAATTGACGAGGAAGGCACGCTGACGCGCTTCAAGCGCATCATGCGCGAGCTCATCCAGCCCAAGGTCGATGAGCACGACGGCCGCATCGTCAAGACCGCGGGCGACGGAATGCTGATCGAGTTCCCGAGCGTGGTCGACGCGGTGCGCTTCGCGGTCCAGGTGCAGACCGCGGTGGCGAACGAAGAGGCGGATGTTCCGCCCACGCGCCAGATCGCGTTCCGCATGGGCATCAACCTGGGCGACATCATCGGCGAGGATAACGACGTCTATGGCGACGGCGTGAACGTGGCCGCGCGCCTGGAGGGACTCGCCGACAAGGGCGGCATCTGCATCGCGGGCGTGGTGTACGACCAGATCCGGGACAAGGTCACCTATACGATCGAGGATCTCGGCCAGCAGAAGCTGAAGAACATCACCCGCCCGGTGCGCGCCTACAAGATCAAGGGCGACTGGGAGACGGCCAAGCTGCGGCGCAAGGTCGATCCGGACAGCCTGCCGCATCGCCCGGCCGCGCCGGCCAAAGTGGTGGACGACGACGTCGTAGTGCGCGACGACGACCTCGACATGGACGAGGTCAAGCGCGATGAGCAGGCGCTCACCAAGGAGGCGCTCAAGGCTCAGCGCGAGCGCGAGCGCGAGGCGAAGCGCAGGAAGAAGGCGGCCGATGCCGACATCGGACCGATCAAGATCCGGCGCCGTCGCAAATGGGGCAAGCCGATCGCCGTCACGCTGCTGCTCGCGCTGGTCTTGGGCGTGGCCGCGGTGCACGTGGTACCGGTCGAGACCGGCCAGTACGCCAAGGTCGCCAGCGCCGCGTTCGGCCGCAAGGTCAAGATCGGCGCGGCCCACATGTCGCTGGTCAACGGGCCGGAGATGAGATTCGAGGGCGTACGCATCGGCGACATCGTGATCGGCACGGTGCGGGTCTTCCCCACGCTCGGCTCGCTGTTCAGCGACAAGAAGGTACTGGGCCGGGTCGAGCTGATCGGCGCGCTGGTGCCGGAGAGCGAGCTAGGCGGCGTTCTGCTCGGCAGGCTCACGAGCCCCAGGTTCAGCGTCGCGCGCGTCGAGGCGAAGGAACTCAGGCTACGCGGCCCGCTCGCGCTTCCCGCGTTCGACGCCGATGCGGTGCTGGCAGGCAACGGCGCGCTCAAGTCGCTGGTGCTGAACGGGCCCGACAAGCTGGAGGTCAAGCTGGTGCCCGACGACGGACAACTGGCGCTCGAGGGCAGCGCCGCCAGCCTGACGCTGCCGTTCGCGCCCCAGGTCACGCTGACCGACTTCTCGCTCAAGGGCAGCGCGACGCCCGAGGGCATGACGCTGAGCGAGTGGGACGGTTCGCTGCTCGACGGCACGCTGGTGGGAACGGCGCAGTTCAGCTGGGGCCCGTCGTGGCGCGTCGAGGGAACGCTCAAGTTCAAGAACGTCAATGCGGCGGTGTTCGCGCCGGCGCTGC
This sequence comes from uncultured beta proteobacterium, assembly GCA_963811085.1. GTDB lineage: Bacteria > Pseudomonadota > Gammaproteobacteria > Burkholderiales > SG8-39 > DAHVFK01. Next base: position 492,555 of record CAWEPV010000011.1, read on the forward strand.
TGTCGGACGGCAAGGCGACCGGCAGCGGCAGCTACGTGATGCAGGGCGCGGTTCCGGCCAAGCTCGGCGTCGGCGCCCGCATCGACGGCGGCTTCACGGTCAGCAAGGGCGTGCTCGGCAGCTTCGACCTCTCGCGCGCGATCCGCACCGCGGGCAAGGAGACACAGGGCACGACTCTGTTCGCCGAGCTGAGCGGCAAGGGCAGCTACGACAAGGGCGCGGTCAAGCTGCGCGACGTCAACATCGCCGCCGGCGCGCTCAACGCCGGCGCGATCGTCGACATTGCGCCCGCGGGCCAACTGTCCGGGCGCATCGTAGCCGACGTCAAGACGGCGGGCCAGATCCTGCGCTCGACGATCAACCTGGCGGGAACGGTGAAGCAGCCGGAGGTAAAGAAGTAGCGGATGGCAACGATCCTCAAGCTCCGCGGCGCGCGCGCGCTGTCGGAGTTCCGACTCGCGAAGCTCCTTGCATCATTGCAACAGGTTCACCCCGGGGTGCGCGGCGTGCGCGCTGAGTACTGGCATTTCGTCGAAGCGGCGGCGCCGCCGGGCGCCCGACCGAGCGTGCGCTGCTCGAGCGGCTGCTGCGCTACGGCGAGCCCGCGCCGGCCGAGCCGGCGCGCGGCGAGCTTTTCCTGGCGGTGCCGCGCCTGGGAACGATTTCGCCCTGGTCGTCCAAGGCGACCGACATCGCGCGCAATTGCGGCCTGGCCGAGGTGCTGCGGATCGAGCGCGGCCTGGCCTACACGCTCGAGATAGAAGGGCGCGCCGAGCGCGACGCGCTCGCCGCGCCGCTGCACGACCGCATGACCGAGACCGTGCTGGCCTCGCTCGACGACGCCGAGCAGCTTTTCCGCCACGTCGCGCCGCGGCCGCTCGAGCGCGTCGCGCGCGGCGCGCTGCGCGAGGCCAACCAGCGGCTCGGGCTCGCGCTGTCCGAGGACGAGATCGACTACCTGCGCGCGGCCTTCGATGCGCTCGGGCGCGACCCGACCGACGCCGAGCTGACGATGTTCGCGCAGGCCAACTCGGAGCACTGCCGGCACAAGATCTTCAACGCCGACTGGATCATCGACGGCGAGAAGCAGCCGCAGTCCCTGTTCGGCATGATCCGGCACACGCACGCCGCGAACCCGCAGGGCACGATCGTCGCCTACGCCGACAACGCGGCCGTGATCGAGGGCCGGCAGGCGAAGCGCTTCTATCCGACCGGAAACGTATACGGGAACAACCTGGAGTTCACGCACGCGGTCATCAAGTGCGAGACGCATAACCACCCGACCGCGATCTCGCCCTTTCCGGGCGCGGCGACTGGCGCCGGCGGCGAGATCCGCGACGAGGGCGCGACCGGACGCGGCGCGCGGCCCAAGGCGGGCCTGGTCGGCTACTCGGTGTCGGCTCTGCGCATTCCCGGCGCGCTGCAGCCCTGGGAGGGCGACGACCCGGGCAAGCCCGGACGCATCGTCTCGGCGCTCGAGATCATGCTCGAGGGGCCGATCGGCGCGGCCTCGTTCAACAACGAGTTCGGCCGGCCCAACCTGGCGGGCTATTTCCGCAGCTTCGAGCTCAAGGCCGGAGGGCGTGCCGCGCGGCTACCACAAGCCGATCATGCTCGCGGGCGGAATCGGCAACATTCGCCGCCGCGCACACGGAAAAGTCGGCGCTGCCCGAGGGAACGCTGCTGGTGCAGCTGGGCGGTCCCGGGATGCTGATCGGCATGGGCGGCGGCGCCGCCTCGTCGATGGGCGCCGGCGCCAACACCGCCGACCTGGACTTCGACTCGGTGCAGCGCGGCAACGCCGAGATCGAGCGTCGGGCGCAGGAGGTGATCGACCGCTGCTGGCAGCTCGGCGCCGACAACCCGATCCTGTCGATTCACGACGTGGGCGCCGGCGGGCTGTCGAACGCGCTGCCCGAGATCGTGCACTCGGCCGGCCGCGGCGCGCGGCTCGACCTGCGCGCCGCGCCGTCGGAGGACTCGGGCATGTCGCCGCGCGAGATCTGGTGCAACGAGGCGCAGGAGCGCTACGTGCTCGCGCTCGCGCCCGAGTCGCTCGCGCGCTTCCGCGCCCTGGCCGAGCGCGAGCGCTGCCCGTTCGCGGTGCTCGGCGCCGCGACCGCCGACGGCCGGCTGCGCGTCGCCGACCCGCTGCTGAAAGCAGACGTGGTCGACGTCGACCTGGAGGTGATCCTGGGCAAGCCGCCCAAGATGCTGCGCGACGTGAAGCGACTCGCACCGGCCTGCGAGCCCTTTGCGCTCGACGGCATCGAGCTCGGGGAGGCCGCGCTGCGCGTGCTGCGCCATCCATCGGTGGCAAGCAAGATGTTCCTGATCTCTATCGGCGACCGCACGGTGGGCGGGTTGTGCGCGCGCGATCCGCTGCGTGGGTCCCTGGCAGGTGCCGGTGGCCGACTGCGCGGTCACGCTGCTCGACTACGAGGGCTACGCGGGCGAGGCCTACGCAATCGGCGAACGCGCGCCGATCGCGCTGATCGACGCCCCGGCCTCGGGCCGCATGGCGGTGGGCGAGGCGATCACCAACCTGGCCGCGGCGCGAATCGAGCGGCTCGCCAGCGTGAAGCTCTCGGCCAACTGGATGGCGGCCGCCGGCTATCCGGGCGAGGACGCGGCGCTGTACGACACGGTGCGCGCGGTAGCGCTGGAGCTCTGCCCGGCGCTTGGAATCTCGATCCCGGTGGGCAAGGATTCGCTCTCCATGCGCACGGCCTGGGACGGTAAGGAGGTGGTGGCGCCGCTGTCGCTGGTGGTGAGCGCGTTCGCGCCGGCGACCGACGCGCGCGGCACGCTCACACCGCGCCTGCGCACCGACGCGGGCGAGACCGAGTTGCTGCTGATCGACCTCGGCCGGCGCCGCAATCGCCTCGGTGGCTCGATCCTGGCGCAGGTGTACTCGCGCCTGGGCGAGCACTGCCCCGATCTCGACCAGCCGAAGCTGCTCGCCGGACTGTTCGCCGCGGTGCAGCGGCTGGCGAATGAGGGCCTCGCGCTCGCCTACCACGACCGCTCCGACGGCGGCCTGTTCGCGACCGTGTGCGAGATGGCGTTCGCCGGACACTGCGGCGTGACGCTCAACCTGGACGAGATCTGCTACGACGAACGGATGAGCGACGTCGACGGGCTCGAGCGCCGTCCCGAGCTGCTCGCCGGGCGCTTCAACGACCATATGTTCGGCGCACTGTTCGCCGAGGAGCTGGGTGCGGTGCTGCAGATTCGCGCCGCCGAGCGCGCGCGCGTGATGGAGGTGCTGCGCGCCGAAGGCGTGCACCAGTGCGCCTACGTGATCGGCTTTCCCAATGAGCGCGACGAAGTACGCCTGACGCGCAACGCAAAGGCGCTCTTCGCGCGCAAGCGCGCGGAGTTGCAGCGCGTCTGGAGCGAGACGACCTGGCGCATGCAGGCGCTGCGCGACAACCCCGAGTGCGCGCAGGAGGAGTTCGACGCGCTGCTCGATGCGGGCGACCCCGGACTGTCGATCGCCGTCACTTTCCAGCCGAAGGAAACGTTCGTCTCCTCGGGCGCACGGCCACGGGTCGCAATCCTGCGCGAGCAGGGTGTCAACGGCCAGGTCGAGCTCGCCGCGGCCTTCGACCGCGCCGGGTTCGAGGCGTTCGACGTGCACATGTCGGACATCCTCGCCGGGCGCACCGCTCTGGCCGGCTTCCAGGGCGTTGCCGCCGGCGGCGGCTTCTCCTACGGCGACGTGCTCGGCGGCGGCCAGGGCTGGGCCAAGTCGATTCTGTTCCACGCCCGGGCGCGGGCCGAGTTCGAGGCGTTCTTCGCGCCGCGCCAGACAGCTTCGCGCTCGGCATCTGCAACGGCTGCCAGATGATGGCGGCGCTGCAAGGAGCTGATCCCCGGCGCCGCGCACTGGCCGGAGTTCGTGCGCAACCGCTCGGAGCAGTTCGAGGCGCGCTTCGTGATGGTCGAGGTGGCCGACAGCCCGTCGATCCTGTTCGCCGGCATGGCCGGCAGCCGCATCCCGGTGGCGACCGCGCACGGCGAGGGGCGCGCGCGCTTCGATTCCGCCGCGGACCTCGGGCGGGCGGTCGTCGCCATGCGCTATGTCGACTACTCGAGGCAATGCCACCGAGCGCTACCCGGCCAATCCGAACGGCTCGCCGCAGGGCATCACCGGGCTGACCACCGCCGACGGCCGCTTCACGATCGTGATGCCGCACCCGGAGCGCGTGTTCCGCAGCGTGCAGATGTCCTGGGCGCCCGACGGCGCGCCCGAGGACTCGCCCTGGATGCGCATGTTCTACAACGCGCGGCGCTGGGTCGGGTGAAGCTCGACGCGCCGCTCTACACCGAAGACGAGCTCGACGCGCTCGAGCGCGACAATCCGCGCGAGGCGCTGCGCATCGCGCGCGAGCAGGCGATGCTGAGGAAGCAGCTGGAGAGCGCGGTTCCTGCCGGAGCGAGGCTGCCGGAAGAAGATCAAATTCGAGAGACTCTTCAAGAGGCAAGGCAAGTTCTCATGCGCGACGGAGGCGACCTGGAATTCGTCGCCCTCGAGGGCGAGGCCGTGGTGGTGCGGTTGAAGGGCGCCTGCGCCGGCTGCCCGCGTGCGGCGCTGGATCTCAAGGGCGTGGTCGAGGCGCTGCTGCGACGGCGCTTTCCGGCGATCCGGGAAGTGCGGAACCTCTACTGAGACGCATGGCGCACGAGCACTCACACTCGCATTCCCACGCCCGCTCGAAGAGCTACCTCGGGGCCGCGGTCGCGCTGACGCTCGGCTACGCGCTGGTGGAGGCTTTCGGCGGCTGGTGGAGCGGCTCGCTCGCGCTGCTGGCCGATGCGGGCCACATGGCGACCGACGGCGCGGCGCTCGGGCTCGCCGCCCTGGCGGCATGGGCCGCAAGGCGTCCCGCTTCGATGCGCCACTCGTTCGGCCTCGGGCGCGCCGAGATGTTCGCCGCGCTCGCAAATAGCTTGGTGATGCTGGCGGTGGTGGCATTGCTCGCGTTCGAGGCTTTTGCGCGGCTCGAACACCCGGTCGCGGTGCGCGGCGTCGCGGTGAGCGCGGTCGCGGCGGCCGGCCTCGCGATCAACCTGCTGGTGGCGCGCCTGCTCTCGGGCGGGGCGCGCAATATGAACACGCGCGGCGCGCTGCTGCACGTGCTGGGCGACATCCTCGGCTCGGTGGCGGCGCTCGTGTCCGGGCTGGTGATCGCGACGACCGGCTGGATGCCGATCGACCCGCTGCTGTCGCTGTTCATTTCCGCGTTGCTGGTGGTGTCGAGCCTGAGGCTGCTGCGCGACGCGGTGCACGCGCTGATGGAAGGCGTGCCGCCGGAGCTCTCGCTGCCCGAGGTGGGCACGGCGATGGCGGCCGTGCCCGGCGTGGTATCGGTGCACGACCTGCACATCTGGATGCTCTCGGGCGAGCGCGTGTCGCTCTCGGCGCACGTGGTGGTCGAGGACCTGGCGCGCTGGGAGGACACCCTGGCCGCGCTGCAGCACCTGGCCGTGGCGCGCTTCCGCATCGAGCACGTCACGCTGCAGCCCGAGCCGCAGCGCCGGGTGCTGCGTCGGATCGACGCCCCGGGCTGAGCCTCGCTCAGGCGGCCTGCGCCACCGACGGCAGTCCGGCGAGCGCCATCGCCAGCTCGCCTTCGTCGTACTTCTGGTCGACCAGCTTGCCCGAGAAGTAGTCCATGTAGGCCTGCATGTCGAAGTGGCCGTGGCCGCAGAGGTTGAACAGGATCGTCTGCGACTTGCCCTCGGCCTTGCAGCGCAGCGCCTCGTCGATCGCGCCCTTGACCGCGTGGTTCGCCTCCGGCGCGGGCAGGATGCCCTCGGCGCGCGCGAACTGCACCCCGGCGGCGAACACTTCCTTCTGTTGGTAGGCGCGCGCCTCGAGCAGCCCGAGCTCCTTGCAGTGCGACACCAGCGGCGCCATGCCGTGGTAGCGCAGGCCCCCGGCGTGGAAGCCCGGCGGCGTGAAGGTCGAGCCGAGGGTGTGCATCTTCACCAGCGGCGTGAGGTGCCCGGTGTCGCCGAAGTCGTAGGCGTACTGGCCGCGCGTCAAGCTGGGGCAGGCCGCGGGCTCGATCGCGACGATGCGGCGCTTTCTGCCGCCGCGCAGCTGCGCGCCGAGGAAAGGGAACACCAGCCCGGCGAAGTTCGAGCCGCCACCGGTGCAGCCGACCAGCACGTCGGGGTCGTCGCCGGCCATCTCGAGCTGCGCCATCGCTTCCAGGCCGACCACGGTCTGGTGGGTGAGGACATGGTTCAACACCGAGCCGAGCGCGTACTTGGTGTCGTCGTGCGTGGCCGCGATTTCGACCGCTTCCGAGATCGCGATGCCCAGGCTTCCCGGGTGGTCCTTGGCCTTCTCGAGGATCGCGCGGCCCGATTGCGTCTCGGCCGAGGGCGAGGGGATGCAGCTCGCGCCGTAGGTCTCCATCAGCGCCCGCCGGTACGGCTTCTGGTTGTACGACACGCGCACCATGAATACCTTAATCTCGATCCCGAACAGCGCGCCGGCGAAGGCGAGCGCCGAGCCCCACTGGCCGGCACCGGTCTCGGTGGTGATCTTCTTGATCCCGGCCTGCTTGTTGTAGAACGCCTGCGCCACCGCGGTATTGGGCTTGTGGCTGCCAGCGGGCGATACGCCCTCATACTTGTAGTAGATCTTGGCCGGCGTCTGCAGTACCTGTTCCAGCCTGCGCGCGCGAAAGAGCGGCGAAGGGCGCCACTGGCGGTAGATGTCGCGCACGGGTTGCGGGATCTCGATCTCGCGCTCCGCGCTGACCTCCTGCATGATCAATTCCATCGGGAACAGCGGCGCCAGGTCGTCGGGACCGACCGGCTGCTTGGTGCCCGGGTGCAGCACCGCCGGAGGCGGCGAAGGCAGGTCCGCCATGATGTTGTACCAGTGCTTCGGAATGCGGGTCTCGTCGAGCAGGTATTTCACACTGTCAGTCATGCAAGGTCTCCCTGGTTGCATCAATCCTAGCCTAAAGAAACAGATTCAGCACACCGTCCAGGCCGGCGTGGTCGAGCGCGAAGTCGGCGAAATCGCGCGCCACCGGCTTGCCGCGAAAGGCGACCGACATGCCGGCCTCGGCCATCAGCGGCAGGTCGTTCGCGCCGTCGCCGATCGCGAGCGTCTGGTCGCGGCGGGCGCCGATCGCGCGCGCAACCTCGCGCAGCCGCTCTGCCTTGGCGCGCGCGCCGACGATCTTGCCGACGAGCGCGCCGGTGAGTTTCCCGTGTTGGATTTCGAGCTTGTTGGACAAGGCGTAATCGAGCCCGAGCCGCGCCTGCAGGCGCTCGGTGAAGAAGGAAAACCCGCCCGAGACCAGCAGCAACTTGACGGCGGCCGCTTTGCAGCCGGTGATCAGCCGCTCGGCGCCGGGCGACAGGCGCAGTTTCTGGTCGTATACGCGCGCGAGCGCCGACTCGTCGACCCCCTCCAGCAGCGCCACGCGCCGGCGCAGGCTCTGGCTGAAATCGAGCTCGCCGCGCATCGCGGCCTCGGTGATCGCGGCGATCTCGGCTCTGCGCCCGGCCGCCTCGCCCAGCTCGTCGATGCACTCGATCGTGATCAGGGTCGAGTCCATGTCGATCGCCACCAGCCGTAGGTCCGCGAGGCGCAGTTCGCCGGGCATCCAGGCGCAGTCGATCGCGCGTGCCGCGCACCACTTGCCGACCTCGGCGCGGTTCGAGGCGCCTCGCAGGCGGAATGCGACCTCGCCGATCGGCTCGAGCGAGGAAGCCGAAGCGAGGCGCGAGATCTCGTGCGCGTTGTCCGGCGTCGCGCCCGGGCCTTGAACCACCAGGATCATGCCGCGAGCTCGCGCAGCACGTCCTTGACCGCCTGGGCGCGCTCGCGCCAGCCGGGCATCTTCGCCTCCAGGCGCAGGCGGTCCTGGCCGGCGAGCCGCGCGCCGCGGCGGCGCTGGACGAAGTCGATGATCTTCTGCGCCTCGATCGGCGGCTGCTTGATGAACTGCAGCTGCAGCGCCTCGTGCGTCGCGTCGATGCGCACCACGCCCAGCGGCCTGGCCGCCAGGCGCAGCGCGTGGCACTCGATCAGCGCGCGCGCGGGCTCGGGCAGCGCGCCGAATCGGTCGACCAGCTCCTCGCGCATCGCATCGAGCGCCTCGGGCGAGTCGCAGTTCGACAGCCGCTTGTACAGCGTCAGACGCTCGTGCACGTCGCTGCAGTAGTCCGCCGGCAGCAGCGCCGGCTGGTGCAGGTTGACCTCGGCCGAGACGTCGAGCGCGTCTTCGAACTCGGCGCCTTTGCCCGCCTTGAGCCGCCTGACGGCGGATTCCAGCATCTGCGCGTAGAGCGAGAAGCCGATCTCCTGGATCTCGCCCGACTGCGACTCGCCCAGCACTTCGCCCGCGCCGCGGATCTCCAGGTCGTGCATCGCGAGGTAGAAGCCGGAGCCGAGCTCTTCCATCATCTGGATCGCCTCGAGCCGCTTCTTGGCCTGGGCGCCGACCGCTTCCTCGTCCGGCGTCAGCAGGTAGGCGTAGGCCTGGTGGTGCGAGCGCCCGACGCGGCCGCGCAGCTGGTGCAGCTGCGCCAGGCCAAACTTGTCGGCGCGGTTGATCACGATGGTATTCGCGCTGGGGATGTCGATTCCGGTCTCGATGATCGTGGTGCACAGCAGGAGGTTGTTGCGCTGGGCGGTGAAGTCGCGCATCACGCGCTCCAGCTCGCGCTCGCGCATCTGGCCGTGCGCCACCGCGATGCGCGCCTCGGGCAGCAGGCGCGCGAGGCGGTCGTGCATGCGTTCGATGGTCTCGACCTCGTTGTGCAGGAAGTAGACCTGGCCGCCGCGCTTGAGCTCCCGCAAGACCGCCTCGCGGATGCGGCCTTCGGACCAGGGCGCGACGAAGGTCTTGATCGCGAGGCGCTTCTGCGGCGCGGTGGCGATGACCGAGAAGTCGCGGATGCCCTCGAGCGACATCGCGAGCGTCCTCGGGATCGGGGTCGCGGTCAGGGTCAGCACGTCGACTTCGGCGCGCAGCGCCTTGAGCGCCTCCTTCTGGCGCACGCCGAAGCGGTGCTCCTCGTCCACGATCGCCAGACCCAGGCGCGCGAACTTGACGCCCTTCGCGAGCAGCTTGTGCGTGCCGATGACGATGTCGATCTCTCCCGATTCGACCTGCTTCAGAATTTCACTCGCCTGCTTCGAAGTCTTGAATCTGGAGAGCTCCGCGATTTTCACCGGCCAATCCGCGAATCGGTCGGAGAAGGTCTGGAAGTGCTGCTCGGCGAGCAGCGTGGTCGGGCACAGGATCGCCACCTGCTTGCGGTCGGCGACCGCGACGAACGCCGCGCGCAGCGCGACCTCGGTCTTGCCGAAGCCGACGTCGCCGCAGATCAGGCGGTCCATCGGCTTGCCCGCGGCCATGTCCTTGACCACCGCCTCGATCGCCGCGGCCTGGTCGGCGGTCTCCTCGAAGCCGAAGCCGTCGGCGAAGGCATCCAGGTCGTGCGGGTTGAGGCCGAACGCGTGGCCCAGGCGCGCGGCGCGCCGGGCGTAGAGCGCGAGCAGCTCGGCCGCGGTGTCGCGCACCTGCTTCGCGGCGCGCGCCCGCGCGCGGTCCCACTGGCCGCTGCCGAGCTTGTGCAGCGGCGCGGCCTCCGCCTGCGCGCCGGAGTAGCGGCTGATCACCGCCAGCTGCGACACCGGGACGTAGAGCTTGTCGCCGCCGTCGTACTCGAGCAGCAGGAACTCGTTGCGGCCTTCGCCCAGGTCGAGCTCGACCAGGCCCTGGTAGCGGCCGATGCCGTGCTGCGCGTGCACCACGGGGTCGCCGATCTTGAGCTCCGAGAGGTCGCGCAGCACGCCCTCGACCGAGGTGGCCTTCTCCCTGCCGCGCCCGCGCCGGCGCACCGTGCCGGCGTACAGCTCGGCCTCGGTCACCACCGCCCAGCCCTCGTCCGGCAGCGCGAAGCCGCTTGCCAGCGGCGCGACGGCGAGGGAGAGGTCGGATTTTGAATTCATGAATTCTTCGAAACTGCCGCACGCCTGCGGATGAACCCCGTATTCGGCCAGGTAGGTCGTCATGGTTTCGCGCCGGCCGGCGGATTCGGCGCTGAGCAGCACGCGCAGGCCGCAGTCCGCGAGCCAAGTTTTCAGGGCCTGGAGCGGGTCGGCGGCGCGGCGCTCGACCGCGAGCGCGGGCAGCGGGACCGCCGCGAGCGGCTGGTCGGGCGCTTCGGGCTCGGCTTCGCGCAGCAGGTCAACGCGCGCGAAGTCGCGCGCGCGCAGGTAGAACTCCTCGGCCGGAACGAACAGCTGCGTCGGCGCGAGCAGCGGCCGCTCGGGGTCGCCGCCGAGCAGCTTGAAGCGCGACTGCGCGTCGCGCCAGAACTCCTGGATCGCGGCCGCGACGTCGTGGTGCAGTGCCAGCGTAGCGTCTTGCGGCAGGTAGTCGAACAGGGTGGCCGCCGCGTCGAAGAACAGCGGCAGGTAGTACTCGATCCCGGCCGCCGGAACGCCGTTCGAGACGTCGCGGTAGAGCCCCTTCTTGGACGGGTCGCCCTCGAACAGCTCGCGGAAGCGGCTGCGGAAGCGCGCCCGGCCCGCGTCGTCGAGCGGGAACTCGCGCGCCGGCAGCAGCCGCACCTGCTGCACCGGATAGAGCGTGCGCTGGCTGTCGACGTCGAAGGTGCGGATGGTGTCGATGCGGTCGTCGTCGAGGTCGAGGCGCAGCGGCAGCGCGCTGCCCATCGGGTACAGGTCGATGATTCCGCCGCGGATGCAGTATTCGCCCGGCGCCACCACCTGCGTTACGTGCTGGTAGCCGGCCACCAGCAGCTGGCGGCGCAGCGCGTCGGCGTCGAGCCGCTCGCCGACCTGGAGGAAGAAGGTGTGCGCGGCGAGGTAGGAGGGCGGGCACAGACGCACCAGCGCGGTCGGCGCCGGCACCACCGCGAGGTCGAACTCGCCGCGCTGGATGCGGTACAGCGTGGCCAGGCGCTCCGAGACCAGGTCCTGGTGCGGCGAGAACTGGTCGTAGGGCAGCGTTTCCCAGTCGGGCAGCAGGCACACGCGCAGCCCGGGCGCGAACCATGCCAGCTCCTCGACCAGGCGCTGCGCGTCGAGCGTGGTGGCCGAGATCACCGCCACCGGGCCCTCGGCGGCCGCGAGGCGCGCGAGCGCGAACGCGTCGGCCGAGCCGGCGAGCTGGGCGTAGCGGCGGCGCGAGCGTGGGTGAGGGAGATCTTCTCGATGCATGAAAGGGCGGCGGCTTGTTCCGCGCGACTCGCCGTGCAATTATACCGGCCTGAATTTTCGAAGGTTTTGCGGTGAGCCTCTACGCCCTGATCCCCGCCGCCGGCGCCGGCACGCGCATGGCGGGCGGGCAGCCCAAGCAGTACCTCGCACTCGCCGGCAAGCCCATGCTGTGGCACGCGGCGCACGCCCTGTGCGTGCCGGCGGTCGAAGCCGTGTTCGTCGTGCTCGCGCCGGATGACGAACGCTTCGCCGCCTGCGACTGGAGCGCGCTCGGCGGGCGCATCGAGCCGCTTTACTGCGGCGGCAAGACGCGCCGGGATTCGGTTTACAACGGACTGGTGGCGGCGATGGCTGCGGTCGACGCCGACGACTGGATCCTGGTGCACGACGCGGCGCGCCCCTGCCTGCCGCGCGCCGACCTGGAGCGCCTGATCGAGGAGTGCAAGGGCGACGCGATCGGCGGCATTCTCGCGCTGCCGGCGGCGGACACGGTCAAGCGCGCGGCTAAGGACGAGGCGGGCGCGCTGCGCGTCGCCGCGACCGAGGACCGCGACCAGCTGTGGCTGGCGCAGACGCCGCAGATGTTCCGCGCCGCGCTGCTGGCGCAGGCGCTCAAGGACGCCAGGGGCGGGCTCACCGACGAGGCGAGCGCGATCGAGGCAATGGGCTTGAGGCCGCGGCTGGTGACCGGCAGCCGCGAGAACCTGAAGGTCACTTTTCCGGAAGACCTCGGCATCGCCGAGGCCATCATCGCGGGGAGAAAATGAGAATAGGTCAGGGCTACGACGTGCACGCGCTGGTGCCCGGGCACAAGCTGGTGATCGGCGGCGTGACCATTCCGCACGACAAGGGCCTCGCGGGGCACTCGGACGCCGACGTGCTGCTGCACGCGATCTGCGACGCGCTGCTCGGTGCGGCGGGGCTGGGCGACATCGGGGCGCATTTTCCGGACGGCGACCCGAAATATTCGGACATCGACAGCCGCATGCTGCTGCGCGAGGTGGCGCGCAAGCTCGTCGCGCGCAAGCTGCACGTCGGCAATATCGACTCGACCGTAGTGGCCGAGGCGCCGCGCATGGCGCCGCACATCCCGCGCATGATCGGCAACATCGCGGCCGACCTGGGCGTGGCGCCGGCGCGCGTCAGCGTCAAGGCGACCACCACCGAGCGCCTCGGCTACATCGGGCGCGGCGAGGGAATCGCCGCGATGGCGGTTGCGCTGCTGAAGGGGGCTTGATGTATTCGCCGCCCTACAACCGGATCGAGGACCGCGCCGAGCTGGCCGCGTTCATGCGCTCGCATTCGTTCTGCCTGCTGGTGACCGGGGCGGGCGGAGAGCTCGCCGCTTCGCACCTGCCGTGCCTGGTCGAACAGCGCGGCGAGAAGCTCGCGCTGGTGATGCACATGGCGCGCGCCAATCCGCAGTGGCAGTCGTTCTTCGACGACGACGCGATGGTCGTGTTCTCGGGCCCGCACGCATACGTTTCGCCGCGCTGGTACGAGCGCGCGCCTGCGGTGCCGACCTGGAACTACGCCGCGGTGCACGCCTATGGCAGGCCGCGGGTGATCGAGGCGCGCGACGCGAAGTACGCCTCGCAGCGCAAGCTGGTCGCCGAGCTCGATCCGCAGTGGCTGCCTGCGTTCGATGCGCTGGCGAGCGAATACATCGACCAGATGCTCGCGAGCATCGTCAACTTCGAGCTCGAGGTGACGCGGCTGGAGACGCGCTGGAAGCTGTCGCAGAATCGCGGCGCGCGCGAAATGGAGCTGATCGCGCTTCAGCTCGAGCACAGCGCCGATCCGGCCGAGCGCGCGCTGGCGGGGCTTACGCGCAAGCACATGGCCTGAGGCGCGTGCGTCTGTTCTTCGCCCTGTGGCCGCCGCGGCAGGCCGCGAGCGCGCTGTACGAGTGGGCCGCGCAGGCATCGCGCCTGAGCGGCGGGCGCGTGGCGCGGCGCGAGACGATCCATCTTACGCTGGCGTTTCTGGGCGAGGTTGAAGAGGAAAAGTTGCCCTCCGTGATCAGAGCCGGGCGCGGCGCCGGTGGCCAGGCCCATTCGCTTCCCATCGAGCAGGCGCGCCACTGGAGCCACAACCGCATCGTCTGGGCCGGCCCGAACGAGACACCGGCAGCCTTGATGGCGTTGGCTGGGAATCTCAAGCGTCATCTCGAAAGGGAAGGATTGCCGCTCGAGACGCGCGCTTTCCAGGCCCACATCACGCTTGTACGCAAGGCGCGCGAGCCGCGCGAGTTGCCGCCGCTGCCCGCGATCGAGTGGCCCGTGGGCGAGTTCGTGCTGGTGCGCTCGGCGCTCTCGCGCGAGGGATCGAGCTACGAGACGATCGAGCGCTTCGCGCTCGATCAGAAGTGACGCGCGGTCTGGTAGAAGGCGAAGCTCACCAGCCAGGCGAGCGCGAGCGGCCAGGCCACCGCAACCACACTGAAGGCGGCGTTCTTCGCCTCGCTGCGCAGGGTCGCGATGGTCGACAGGCACGGGGTGTAGATCAGGGTGAACAGCATGAAGCTGTAGGCCTGCACCCAGGTGACGTCGTGGGCGATCGCGCTCACCAGCGCGCCGCCCTCGCGGGCGTAGATCACCGCCAGCGAGCCGATCACGATCTCCTTGGCGACGAAACCGAAGATCAGCGCGATGGTGAGCTTCGGATCGATGCCGAGCGGCCCCAGCACCGGGCTCAGCCAGCTTCCGAGGTGCCCGGCCCAGGTGTCGACGCCGCCGGGGGCGGCCGCGACCGGGAAGTGCGTCAGCAGCCAGACCAGGACCACCCCGGCGACGATGAAGCGGGTCGCGCGGCGCAGGAAATGGCGCACCTCGTGCCAGCCGCGCAGCACAATCTGGCGCAGGGTCGGGAAGCGGTAGGGCGGAATCTCGAGCACGAACGGGTCGTTGTTGACGAAGCGGCGCTTGAACACGAGCGAGGTGAGCATCGCCGCCGCGATGCTCATGACGTAAAGCGAGAACAGCACCAGCGGCGCGAGGCGCGGCGGGAACAGCGCGGCGATGAAGAACAGGAACACCTGCAGGCGCGCCGAGCAGAGCGAGAACGGGATCACCATCATGGTGAGCAGGCGCAGCCCGCGCGAGCGCATCACGCGCGTGCCCATCAGCGCGGGCACGTTGCAGCCGAAGCCCATCAGGATCATGACGAAGCTGCGTCCGTCGAGCCCGAAGCGCGCCATCAGTGCGTCGATCAGGAACGCCGCGCGCGACAGGTAGCCGGTGTCCTCGACGATCGCCATGGCGAGGAAGAACAGGATGATGAGCGGCACGAAGCTCGCCACCGTGGACAGGCCGTTGTAGACCCCGTCGAGCAGCAGGCCGGTCAGCAGCGGCGGCGCGGCGGCCAGCGCCGGCTCGAGCGCCGCCGCGCGCAGCGCCGAGAAGCCCGCCGCGAGCGCGTTCTGCACCGGCGTGCCGAGCCAGAACACGGCTTCGAACAACAGGAACATGACGCCGAAGAAAAGCGGCAGCCCGAGCCAGGGGTCGAGCAGCACGCGGTCGATCTTCTCGGTCAGGCGGTGCGAGGCCTGGGCCGGAACGTGGACGGCGGACTTGAGCGCGGCTTCGATCACGGCGTCGTCGGGCGGGGCGGCCTGCGCCGGCGCGCGCAGCGCGCGCACGATCAGGCCGCGCAGCTGCTCCATGCCTTGTCCGTGCTTGGCCGAAACCAGGCAGACCGGCACCCCGAGCCAGCCCGAGAGCGCTTCGCGCTCGATCGTGATGCCGAGCGCGGCGGCCTCGTCGGCCATGTTCAGAACCAGCAGCAACGGGATGCCGAACTGCGCCAGCTGGGCGTACAGCTGCAGCTGGCGCTCGAGCTGCGAGGCGTTCAGCAGCACCAGCACGACGTCCACACTCTGCTGGCGCAGGAAGGTCGTGACCACGTGCTCGTCCTCGGAAAAGCCGCGCAGATCGTAGATCCCGGGCAGGTCCACGAGTTCCACCATGCTGTCGCCGAGCAGCAGCTTCGCGCTCAGCAGGTCGACCGTGATCCCGGGCCAGTTGCCGACTTTGGCCTGCGCTCCGGTGAGGCGGTTGAACAGCGTCGACTTGCCCGTGTTGGGCATGCCGACCAGCGCGATGCGCTTCACGCCCTGCGCACCTGGACGCGGCGCGCGTCGGGGGCTCTCAGCATCAGGTCGGTCGTTCCCACCCGGACGTGAAACGGCCCGCCGAAGCGCGCGCGGCGAATAAGGCGCACGGTCTTGCCCGCACGCAGGCCGAGCGCGGCCAGGCGGTGGCCGAGGGTCTGGCCGGCGTCGAGCGCAAGGATGATCCCGGATTCCCCGGCGCCGAGCAGATCTAGGGTGCAGGCTGGGGTGGCGTCGAGGGACATGGGAGCGGGTGGTGCTTTCAATTAAATGAGAACCATTATCGATAGCGTTTCTTTGCTCGTCAAGGGGTTAAGTTGTATTGCCTTGCTCGAAGTCAATTCCACGTCAGACTCGACGCCGCAGGGCGCCGAGCGCAATCACGCACAAAGCCGCCACGATGGCGGCGATCCCGCACCACGCCAGCGCGCTCGGGCGCTCGCCCAGCAGCACCACGCCGAACAGCACTCCGAGCACCGGCACCGACAGGACGCCCAGGCTGGCCAGGCCGGCGTCCAGGTTTTGCAGCGCCCAGAACCACAGGAACCAGCACACCGCACCGACCAGCACGCCGTTGTAGAGCACGGCGAACACGAGCTGCGGCGACCAGCTCATCGGGCGCGAGGGAAAGGCCAGCGCCAGCGCAACCAGGCCGGCGCCGCCGAGCAGCGTCTGCCAGGCGGAAAGCGACAGCGTGTCGACCCGCTGGCGCGTCTGCAGACGCTTGGTCACCACCACGCCGAGCGCCCAGGCCACGCCCGAGGCGAGCGCGAGCAGCTCGGGCAGGCCTGCACGCGCGCCCGGATGCACCAGCAGCACGAGGCCGGCCAAGGCGAGGGCGATCGCCGCCCACTGCGCGGGAGGCGGCCGCTCGCCGAGCACCGGCCACGCGAACAGCACGACCCAGAACGGCATGGTGTAGTTGAGCACCGCGCTCTTGCCCGCGGCGCCGGCGACCAGCGCCCAGGTCACCAGGGCGAAGGTGGCGGTGGTCTGCAGCAGGCCGATCAGCAGCACCTGCGGCGCGTGCGTCAGGCGCAGCGGCCGGCCGAGCGCCGCGAGCGCGCCGAACAGGCAGGCGCTCGCGATCACGAAGCGCCAGGCGAGGAACTCGAACGGGCCGGCCTCGTGCATCGCCCGCTTGAGCACGACCCAGTTGTAGCCCCACACCAGCGCGATCACGCCGAACACCAGGGCCGAGAGCCCGCGCCGCGGGCCGCGCTCAGGGCGTGCGGCCAAGCGTGATCCTGGCGGCGAGGCCGCCGCCGTGGCGCGGCAGCAGCTCGAGCGTGCCGCGGTGCGCGCGCGCGACGCGCTCCACGATCGCGAGGCCGAGGCCCGAGCCGCCGGCGCCGCTGCGCGAGGGGTCGAGCCGGGTGAAGGGTTGTTTGAGGCGCTCGGCCTCGCCGGGCGGCACGCCGGGCCCGCGGTCGAGCACCTCGATCACCGCGCCGCCGCGCTCCGCCCGGGTGCGGATCTCCACCGGCTCGCCGGCGTAGCGCAGCGCGTTGTCCACCAGGTTGGCGACCGCGCGGCGCAGCGCCTGGCGGGCGAAAGGCAGCGGCGCGAGGCCGCCCGGCTCGAACGACACGCGCTTGCCGCGGCGCGCGTATTGCGCGCTGAGCTCTGCCAGCAGCGCGTCCAGGTCGTCCTCGGGCTGCTGCTCGCCCTCGCCGCGCGCGAAGGCGAGGAACTGGCCGATCACGGCGTCGATTTCCTCGATGTCGAGCGCCATGGCCTCGGTCGCGGCGCGCTCGCCGCCGGCGATCTCGAGCCCCAGGCGCAGGCGCGCGAGCGGGGTGCGGATGTCGTGGCTGATGCCGGCCAGCACCATCGCGCGCTCGCGCTCCATCGAAGCGAGGTCGCGCGTCATGCGGTTGAAGGCGGCCGACACGGTGCGCAGCTCGCGCGGCCCCTCCACCGGCAGCGGCTCGGGCGTCTCGCCTCGGCCGAGCCGCACCGCGGCGCGCGTGAGCGCCGCGAGCGGGCGCGCGATGCGCGAAGCGATCAGAGCGGCGCCGAGCAGCGCGAGCGCGAGCAGCGCCGCGCCCCAGGCCAGCCAGGCGATGCCGAAGCTGGGCTCGAAGCGCCCGCGCGGCAGCATGACCCAGAACTGGTCGACGTCGATCGGGAAGCTGACCCAGAATCCGCCGAGGCCGTTGCGTGCGAAGGCGAAGCGTGTCTGTGCCCCGAGCGACTGGCGCACCCGCCGGGCGACCATGCGGAACAGCGGATCATCGGGCAGCGGGTCGAGCTTCTCGTCCGCGGTCACCGGATAGATGCGGATGCCCTCGCGCTCGTTCAGTTCGATCAGCAGCTCGGGGCGCAGCGCGGGGTCGGCGTTGATCAGCGCCGCGCGCGTCAGGTTGACCACGCTGACCGCCTGCTGCGCGAGCTCGCGCGACAGCGGTTCGCGCTCGTACAGGCGGTAGAGCTGGAACGCCGACAGCACCGAGACCACCAGCAGCAGCGCGATCAGCAGAAACGAGCGCGCCAGCAGCGAGTCGGGCGCGGCGACCCGGCGCAGCCTCACTTCGGCTCGCCGTCCGGGACGAAGACGTAGCCGAAGCCCCACACGGTCTGGATGTGGCGCGGGTGGGAGGGATCCTGCTCGATGATCTTGCGCAGGCGCGAGATCTGCACGTCGATCGAGCGGTCGAATACCTCGTACTCGCGCCCGCGCGCGAGCTCCATCAGCTTGTCGCGCGAGAGCGGATTGCGCGGGTGCTCGACCAGCACCTTGAGCACCGAGAACTCGCCGGTGGTGAGCTGCACCGGCTTGCCGTCGCGCGCCAGCGAGCGGTTGGAGAGGTTGAGCTCGAAGGCGCCGAAACGGTGCAGCGCGCTGCCGGGCGCCGGCGCGCCGGGCGGACCGGCCGGCGCGCGCCGGCGCAGCACCGCGTTGATGCGCGCCACCAGCTCGCGCGGGTTGAACGGCTTGGGGAGGTAGTCGTCGGCGCCCATCTCGAGTCCGACGATGCGGTCGACGTCGTCGCCCTTGGCGGTCAGCATCACGATCGCGAGGCCCGGGCTCGCGGCGCGCAGGCGGCGGCAGATCGCCAGCCCGTCCTCGCCCGGCAGCATCAGGTCGAGCACCAGCAGGTCGTAGCGATCGCGCGCGAGCATCTTGTCCATCGCCTGCGCGTCGGGCACCGCGCGCACCTCGAAGCCCTGCTCGCCGAGGTAGCGCACCAGCAGGTCGCGCAGGCGCTGGTCGTCGTCCACGACGAGGATTCTTGTCTTGAGCTCTGTCATGGGTCCGAGGGTAGCGGCGCCGCTCGCGGTTGAGGCAACAAGGCGTTACCGGCCGGCGGCGCAGAAACACATTGTTACAAAATTCCGGGCCGGAGGCATCCCCACAGCGGCGCAGTTTCGTACCATGGTCACCGTCATGACGCTGACGCGACGCACATTTCTCCAGCTCGTTCTCGCCGTCGCGCTCGCCGCGGCGAGCGCGAGCACGCTCGCGCAGGGGCGCTGGCGGGAGCGCCCGCTGTCGCCGCAGGAACGCGAGCGATTGCGCGAGCAGGTCGATTCGGCGCGGCGCGACGTCTACCGCCAGCGGCGCGATGAGCGCTCGCGCGCCAGGCGGCTCACCCCGGAGCAGCGCGAGCAGCTGCGGCGCGACATCCAGGACGCGAACCGCGACCTCGAACGGCGCCGGCGGCGCTGATCCAGGCTTACGCCAGGCTGTCGAGCGCCTGTTGCAGCAGCTCCGCGACGGCGGCGTCGAGCGCGGCGCCGCGCCGCTGCGCGTGCTCGCGCAGGCGCTCGACCAGCCCGGCGTCCAGCTTGAGCGCAATCGGCACCAACCCGAGCGCCTGCTCGCGCCGGCGCCGCTCGCGCCGGCTCTCAGCCGCCGAGTCCTTGCCGTAGCGCGCGGGCGTGCCAGCCTGCTTCAACTGGCCCGCGATGCGCGCGCCCTTGAGCCTTTCCATGTCGGTCTTTTTCATCGCTTGCCTGGCTTCCTTTCAGTCCAAAAAGTCTAGCGCCGCTCGTGCTGCAGCAGGTACAGGCCGCTGCCGATCACGATCGCGGCGCCGAGCGCGACCGGCCAGCGCGGCACGTCGCCGAAAACGACGTAGCCGAAGATCGCCATGTACAGCACCTGCGGGTACATGAACGGCGCGAGGGTCGAGGCCGAGGCGTAACGGTGGGCGAGGGCGAGGAAGTAGTGCCCCACGCCGCCGAACACGCCCAGCAGCAGCATGAACGTCCAGTGCAGCGCGTCGGGCGGCGTCACCCACACCGCGAGCGCGAACGGCGCGAGCCCCACCGCCGGCACCAGCGCCGAGAGGAACTGCGTCGTCTCGGGCGGGTCGTAGGCGGCGAGGCGCCGGGTCATCATGTTGAACACGGCGTAGATGAAGGCGTTGATCACCGACAGGATCATCGCCGGATGGAAACCGGCGCCGAACGGCCGCACGATCACCAGCACGCCGCAAAAGCCGACCACGATCGCCGCCCAGCGCCGCGCGTCCATGCGCTCGCCCAGCAGCGGCACGCTCAGCAGCGCGATGATAATCGGCACCGAGAAGAAGATCGACGAGGTGACCGTGAGCTGCAGGTACTGCAGCGCGGTGAAGTTGATCGCCGTCATCGACACCATGAGCAGCCCGCGCACCCCCTGCAGCCGCAGGCGCTTGCTGCGCGCCAACGCCAGGCCGTGCACGGGCATGAGCAGCGCGGCCGACAGCAGCGCGTGCGACACGAACCGGATCCAGACCACCTCGATCACCGGCAGCGCGCGGATCAGCCACTTCGCGTTGCCGTCGAGCAGCG
This sequence comes from uncultured beta proteobacterium, assembly GCA_963811085.1. Classification (GTDB taxonomy): domain Bacteria; phylum Pseudomonadota; class Gammaproteobacteria; order Burkholderiales; family SG8-39; genus DAHVFK01. The sequence goes on from CAWEPV010000011.1 coordinate 512,681, forward strand.
TGAAGAAGACGTAAGTGAGCGAAACGAAGCCGATCCCGACCAGCCGGTTGCGGGCGCTGTCTGCGTGGAGCAAGTGGGGGAATCCGAAGACGTCGATGCAGGCGCAATTATGAACGATAAAGGCGGTAAACCTCTGCCGCGATGGTTGCGTCGACGTATGGATGCTCCTAGCATTCCCGGCATGCAGGCTATTCGCTAGTTGGGCGGCCGAAGGGTAGGGACAGTGCGGATCTGGAGCTTGCATCCGAAGTACCTCGACGCTCGCGGCCTGGTTGCCTTGTGGCGCGAAGGACTTCTTGCCCAGGCCGTACTCAGGGGAAGTACGAGCGGATACGCCCATCATCCTCAGCTGCTCCGGTTTCAGGAGCGCTCATCCCCGGTCGGGTTCATTGCCGAATACTTGCGGGGCGTCTACGCAGAAGCGGTGATTCGCGGTTACGATTTTCAGCGCGCGAAAATCAGTCGTTCGCGCGCCGCCGGCCATCTTTCTGTTGCACGCGGGCAGCTCGAGTTCGAATGGCATCACCTGACGGAAAAACTCAGGGCGCGCGATCCGAAGTGGCTGGCACGGATGGCAGCGGTCGAGACGCCGCAACCGCACCCGCTGTTCCGGGCCGTGCGCGGCAACATTGCGCATTGGGAAAAGGGGGCGTCGTCGCCCGGCAAACCGTTGTAGCGGACACGCAACCTCATTCGATAAAGTGGATACCTGGACCTGACACGAGGCAGGGATGGATCTGGGCCTGAAGGGAAAATGCGCCCTGGTGACAGGGGGCAGCATGGGTATCGGCAAGGCCGCCGCGCTCGCGCTCGCGGCCGAAGGCTGCCGGGTCGCGATCGCCGCCCGCGGCAAGGAGGCGCTGGCGCAAGCCGCTGAGGAAATCGGGCGCGACGCGCAAGGCGATGTGCTGACTGTGCAGGTGGACTGCACGAAGCACGAGGAGATTCGCCGCATGGCGAGCGAAGTGCTCGAGCGCTTCGGTCGCATCGACATCCTGGTCAACAGCATCGGCTCCGCGACGTCCGGGAATTTCCTGCGGCTGACCGAGGACGAGTGGCGCGCGAGCCTCGAGCTGAAGCTGTTCGGCATCGTCCATTGCTGCCGCGAGGTGGTTCCCCACATGCAGCGCCAGCGCTGGGGGCGCATCGTGAACCTCATCGGGCACCGCGGTCGGCAGCCGGAGACGCAGGCCATGCCGGCGGGCGTCGCGAACGCCGGCCTGATCAACTTCACCAAGGCGCTCGCCGACGAGTTCGTCCGGGACGGTATCCTGGTCAACGGGGTGAGCCCTTGCCCCATGCAGACGCGGCGGCTCGACTACATGGTGAAGGCCAAGGCGTCGATGACGGGCATTTCCGAGGAAGCGGCGCGGGAGGAATTCCTGCGCGATATTCCCATCGGCCGCTTCGCGCAGCCGCACGAAATCGCGCCCCTGATCGCCTTCCTCGCCTCGGAGCGCAACACGTATATCAGCGGCACCACCATCAGCATCGACGGGGGCGCCACGCGGGCGGCGTGACAGGCGTGGATTTCCCCGAACCGAAATATCTGATCGACGCTCGCGCGCTGGGCGAGCGCCTGGACGCGGTCACGCTGCTCGACCTGCGTCCGGCGGAGGACTTCGCCCGGCTATCTGCGGGTGCGAAACTACGTGTCCTCGTGGGGCGAATGGGGTAATCGGGACGATACGGAAATTGTCGTACCGGACCCGGTAGACTAGCTCCGAAATCAAAGGAGGCGCTTCATGCAGAGATATGCCCGGATCGCCGCGCTCGTGCTGGCGGGCGCCGCGCTCACCGTTTCGGTCTCGGACGCGTTGGCGCAGACCGCCGCGCCGGCGTCGGCGCCGACGCAGTTCTATCCCTTCCTCGGCTACTGGAAGGGCCACGGCCAGTACGGCGCGCCCGGCAAGGACCCGGCGCAGCTCGCGCTGTCGCTGTCGTGCCGCAGGGCAGTCGCAGGCTGGGCGGTGCGCTGCGACTTCGTCGGACGCGGCGACACGACGACGTTCGTGGAGGCGGACCTGATGGGTGTGGATCCGGTGACCGGCATCGGGCACTGGTACGCGGTCAATAACCAGGGCGACACGCACGACCACATCTCCGAGTGGACCGACGCCAAGACCATGATCGCGCACTACGAGTGGGAGCAGAACGGCAAGCAGATGCGCGAGAACGTCATCGTCCGCTTCCCGCGCGAGAAGCACATGGACTTCCGCAGCGTCGTGACCGAGAACGGGCAGGAAGTCGGGGCCTTCTTCGGCAACATGTCGCGCTGAAGTCAGCGCGCGGGAGGAAGAGCGGCCTAGCTGCCCAGCCAGGCATCGGCCTCGATCTCGACCAGCATTTCGGAGGAGATGAGGCGCGCGACCTGCACCAGCGTGGTCGCCGGCCGGATCGCGCCGAACACTTGGCCGTGCGCCTTGCCGACCTGCTCCCAGTGCCGGATGTCGACCACGTAGATCCGGGTGCGCACCACCTGTGACATCTTGGCCCCGGCCTTAATCAGCGCGGTCTCGATGTTGCGCAGGCACTGCACCGCCTGCGCGTGGGGGTCGCTCAGCCCGACGATCCTGCCCGAGCCGTCGGTCGCGGTGGTGCCGGAGACGTGCACGTAGTCGCCCGCCTTCACGGCGCGGGAATATCCGACCACCGGTTCCCAGGGCGCACTCGACGAGTAGTTGGTTCTCGGCATGATTTGCAGTTACTCTAGCCCAAACCCGCCGCATGCGCCGCATCGTCTTCCTGCTGCTCTCGCTGGCCGCGGCCGTGCCCGCGGCGGCCGGCAACCGCCTCCTGCGCGACGTCGCCTACGGCCCGGACGCGCGCCAGCGCTTCGACGTCTATGCGCCGGATGATGCGCACGGCGCGCCGGTGATCTTCATGCTGCACGGCGGCGCGTGGGCGTTCGGCGACAAGGGCGCGGCGTCGGTGGTGGACAACAAGGTCGCGCGCTGGGTGCCGCGCGGCTTCGTGTTCGTCTCGGCCAATTACCGCATGCTGCCCGACGCGGCGCCGCTCGAGCAGGCGCGCGACACGGCGCGCGCGCTCGCCTCGGCGCAGGCGCAGGCGGCTTCCTGGGGCGGCGACGGCGCGCGTTTCATCCTGATGGGACACTCGGCCGGCGCGCACCTGGTCTCGCTGATCGCCGCCGCGCCGCGCATCGCGCTCGATTTGGGCGCGCGGCCGTGGCTCGGGACGGTGGAGCTCGACAGCGCGGCGCTCGACGTGGAGCGCATCATGCGCAAGCGCCACCTGCGCCTGTACGACCGCGCTTTCGGCCGCGATCCCGCGGATTGGGCGGCGGCGTCGCCGCTGGCGCGGCTGTCGCAGCGAGGCGCGCCGTTCCTCGCGGTGTGCTCGACCCGGCGCGCCGATTCCTGCCCGGCGGCGCAGGCCTTCGTTGCCAGGGCGCGCTCTTTCGGCACGCAGGCGAGCGTGCTCGAGGAGGATCTGACCCACCGCGAGATCAACGCGCAGCTGGGCGAGGACGGCGCCTACACGCGCGCGGTCGAGGCCTTCCTCGACGAGCTGCTGCGTTAGGCGGCCTTCTTCGACTCGCCGCGCGCGGCGTCGGCGATCGCGGCGCCGACGTCCATGGTGCTCGCCTTGCCCTTCATGTCGGGGGTGTGCGGCCCTTCGACGATCACGCGCTCGAAGGCGCGCAGCACCGCGGCCGCCGCGTCGGGGTGGCCGAGGTGCTCGAGCATCAGCGCACCGGACCAGATCGCGGCGATCGGGTTGGCGATCTTCCTGCCTGCGATGTCGGGCGCCGAGCCGTGCACCGGCTCGAAGATCGACGGGAAGGTCTTCTCCGGGTTGATGTTGCCCGAAGGCGCGATGCCGATCGTGCCGGCGGTGGCCGGGCCGAGGTCGGACAGGATGTCGCCGAACAGGTTGCTCGCGACGACGACGTCGAAGCGGTCGGGGTTGAGCACCACCTGGATGCTGAGGCCGTCGACGTGGTACTGGTCGGCGCGGATGTCCGGATAGTGCTTTTTCATCTCGGCGAAGCGCTCGTCCCAGTACGGCATGGTGATCGAGATGCCGTTCGACTTGGTGCACGAGGTGACGTGCTTCTTGCGGCTCTTGGCCAGCTCGAAGGCGTACTTCATGATGCGGTCGACGCCCTTGCGGCTGAACACCGCCTGCTGGGTCACGATCTCGCGTTCGGTGCCCTCATAGACGCGACCGCCGACGTTGCCGTATTCGCCCTCGGTGTTCTCGCGGATCACCACGTAGTCGATGTCGCCGGGCTTGCGGCCCGCGAGCGGGCAGGGCAGGCCCTGGAACAGGCGCACCGGGCGCAGGTTGACGTACAGATCGAACCAGCGGCGGAAGTTGATCAGCAGCCCCCAGGCCGAGATGTGGTCGGCGACGATCGCCGGGTTGCCCACGGCGCCGAAGTAAACCGCGTCGAATTTTTTCAGGATCTGCGGCGCGTCGTCCGGGCACATCTTGCCGTGCTGCTTGTACCAGTCGCAGCTCCAGGGGAACTCCTGCCATTCGAACTCGATTCCGTACTTGGCGCCGACGGCCTCGAGCACGCGGATGCCCTCGGGAACGACTTCCCTGCCGATCCCGTCGCCGGGAATGACTGCTATGCGGTGTCGCGCCATGTTCGCCTCCGTCGCAAAGGCCGAAATTCTAGCAGGCGATAGAATGGCGCCGCATGAAATTCGCCGCGATCGAGACTTCGAGCGATTGGTGCTCGGTGGCGCTGTGGGCGGACGGCGAAATCGCCGCGCTCGAGCGCCGTGCCGGCCATCGCCACGGCGAGCTGGTGCTGCCGATGCTCGAGCGCCTGCTCGCGCAGCGCGGCCTGTCCGCGCGTGCGCTCGACGCGGTGGCCTTCGGCTCCGGGCCGGGCGCGTTCACCGGCCTGCGCATCGCCTGCGGCGTGGCGCAGGGGCTGGCGCTGGCGCGCGGCATCCCGGTGCTGGGCGTCTCGACGCTCGAAACGGTGGCCGAGGAATCGGGCGCGCAGCGCGCCTTGGTGTGCCTCGATGCGCGCATGCGCGAAGTGTATTATTCGGCGCTTGAGCGCGCCCCCGACGGCTGGCGCGAGGCGGTCGAGGCGCAGTGCGTCGCGCCCGCGGCGGCGCCGCTGCCCCCGGGCGAAGGCTGGCTCGGCTGCGGCAACGGCTTCGCGGCCTACGGCGAGGCGCTGCGGGACAGGTTCGGCGCTGCGCTGGCGCGGGTAAGCGCCGAGGCGCATCCGAGCGCGGTGGCGCTGGCGCGGCTCGCCGCGCCGCGGCTGGCGGCGGGGCAGGGCGTCGATGCCGCGCTCGCCGCGCCGCGCTACCTGCGCGACAAGGTGGCGCTTACCACCCAGGAACGCAAAGGCACGCGGGAGCGCGAAGGCAGATGAGTGCGGTACCGAGCGAGAGCCCGCAGCTGGCGCCGATGTGCGAGGTCGAACTTGCGCAGGTGATCGCGATCGAGCGCACGATCTATACGCATCCCTGGACACGCGGCAATTTCGCCGACGCGCTGCGCGCCGGTTACCAGTGCCGCACGCTGCGCCTGGGGCGCGAGCTGATCGGCTATTTCGTGCTGATGGTGGCCGCGGGCGAGGCGCATCTGCTCAACCTCTCGATCTCCGCCGCGCACCAGCGCCGCGGGCACGGCAGCGCGTTGCTCGGCGAGGCGCTCGCGCTGGCGCGCGAGGGCGGCGCGCAGAGCCTGTTCCTCGAGGTGCGCCCGAGCAACCTCGCCGCGATCGCGCTGTACGCGCGATTCGGCTTCGAGCGTATCGCGCTGCGACGCGGCTACTACCCGGCGCAAGCGGGGCGCGAGGACGCGCTGGTGTTCTCGCTCGCGCTATGAGCGCGCGCCGCCTCGCGATCCTGAAGGAGATGGGCCTGGCGCCGGTCTGGAGGCTCAGGCGAGCGCAATTCGGAAATCGAGACTTCGGGCGCGACTCCCGATTGGAGCTCGCTCGAAGTCGAAGTTCCGGCCTGCACCGCGTGCGCACTGCACAAGTCGCGCAGCCAGACCGTGCTCGGCGTGGGCGATCGCAACGCCGACTGGCTGCTGGTGGGCGAGGCGCCTGGCGCGGAAGAAGACCGCATCGGCGAGCCTTTCGTCGGCCAGGCCGGCAGGCTGCTCGACAACATGCTGGCGGCGATCGGCCTGGCGCGCGGCGAAAACGTCTACATCGCCAACGTGCTCAAGTGCCGCCCGCCCGCCAACCGCAACCCCGAGCCCGGGGAGGTGGCGCGCTGCACCCCTTTCCTCGAACGCCAGATCGCGCTGATCCAGCCGCGCATCATCGTCGCCATGGGACGCTTCGCGGCGCAGACCCTGCTCGGCAGCGACGCGACCATCGCCAGCCTGCGCGGCCGCGTGCACCGCTACGCGGATGTGCCGCTGGTGGTGACCTATCATCCGGCCTATCTGCTCAGGAACCTGCCCGACAAGGCAAAGGCCTGGAGCGACCTGCTGTTCGCGCGCCGCACCCTTGGCGGCGGCTAGTGCGCCGGCGCGAGCGTGTCGAGGCGCAGCGTCTGCGCGAACTCGCTCTGGCCCGCGCGCACGCGCAAGATGACCAGGCGCGAACCGGGACGGTCGAACTCGAGCGAGCAGGAAAATCGCCCGGGCCGCGCGACGCTCGCCTCGGCGAGCGTGCTGCCGTGCTCGTCGCTGACCGTGCACTGCGCCTGACCAGCGCCGTCGAGCAGCGCCTCGAGGCGGAACGCCTCGCCCGCGGCACTGCGGTAGGGCTGCGGGTCGCGGTTGGCGTTGTACTGTAGGCCGTTGAGCTTGACCATGCGGACGAGCGGTTTTTCCATCACTGTCTCCATAAGACGACGCTAATATAACGCATGCGCGACGAACTGGAACGCATCAATGCCGAGATCGGCGCCTGGGAGCGAAGGCTCGCCGCGGGCGAGCCGGTCGCGCTCGAGCCCGCGCTCGAAGCGGCCACCGGCGCCGCGCTCGCGCTGATCCGCGCCTACCTCGCGGCCGAAGGCGGCAAGCCGGTGCCGGCCGGGGACGCGGACTTGCTCGAGGCGTTCAGGGTGCTGGTGAAGGGCGACCCGACCTGGAACGCGATCCGTGACAACCTGCGCGAGCTGGTCTATTACCGCAACTGCCTCGCGCTCGGGCGCGCCGACGCGCTGCCCGCGGTGCCCGAGAAGATGGCGATCCGCCTCGCGCGCCACGTCTATCTCTATCTGAGAACGCGCTGCGTCAAAGAGGGAAGAGTCGCGGCGTGAGGGCGCGCTTCATCTCCTCACCGCGCTTCGCCGCGCGCGGCTACGGCCGCAATCACCCGCTCTCGATCCCGCGCGTGGCGCTCGCCGAGCGGCTGATCGAGCGCTGCGGGCTGCTGGCCGAGGGCGAATACCTCGAGGCGCGCGCGGCGAGTGAAGCCGAACTCGCCGCGTTCCACGAGCCGGGCTACGTCGCCGCGGTGCGCCGCGCCGAGGACGCGCGCGAGGTGGCGCAGGACGACCGCGAGCGCTACGCCCTCGGCGTGCTGGAAAACCCCTGGTTCGCCGAGGTGTTCACTCGCCCCGCGACCGCGGCCGGCGGCAGCCTGCAAGCGGCCGAGGAGGCGCTCGCCGGGCGGCGCGCCTTCAACCCGGCCGGTGGCATGCACCACGCGCGGCGCGGTCGCGCGCAGGGCTTTTGCTACTTCAACGATCCTGCGCTCGCGGTGCTGCGCCTGCGCGCCGCGGGCCTGCGCGTGCTGTACGTCGATCTCGATGCGCACTATCCGGACGGCGTGGTGGAAGCGCTGCGCGCCGACCCCGAGGTGCTCGTGCTGTCACTGCACATGGATACCCGCTACGCCTATCCCTTTCAAGGCGGCACGCTGGAAGACGCCGCCGCGGTCAACCTGCCGCTGCCGCGCGGCGCGAACGACGCCGAGTTCCTGCTCGCGTTCGACGCGGTGTGGCCGCGCGCCCTGACGCGCTTTGCGCCCGACGCGGTGGTGCTGCAAGCGGGCACCGACGTCATCGCGCCCGATCCGCTGGGCAAGCTCGCGGTGACCACGCAAGGCTTCCTGGCGGCGGTCGCGCGCGTGGTCGAGGGCGCGCCGCGGCTGCTCGCCACCGGCGGCGGCGGCTACCACCCGTTGTTGGTGGCGCGCGCATGGGCCGGGGTCTGGGCGCTGCTTGCCGGGCGCGCGCTGCCCGAGGCGATGCCGGCCGCGGGCGCCGAGCTGCTGCGCGAGGTGCATTGGGAGCATGAAGACGATCAGGCCGCGCCGTGGATGTTCGAGTCCTTCGCCGACCCGCCCGGTCCGGCCGCGATCCGGGACGAAGTGAAAGCGCTGGCGCGCGCGGCCGCGCGCCACCCGCGGCTGGCATGAGCCCCGGCCACGCCACCCGCGCCGGCACCGAGGCCTACGCGGCGTCGTTCGGCGCCGCGTGTGCGCCCGGCCACTACAGCGACTTTCTCAACCAGCACCTCAAGCTGTCGTCGCTCGGCGTGGGCAGCTTTCCCGGGGCGGCGGACGACGCCACCGACGAGGCCGTGGCGCGCATCGTCGAGCGCGCGCTGCTGTCCGGGCTGAACGTGCTCGACGGCGCGGTGCACTACCGCTACGGTCGCGCCCTGGTCGCGCTGCGCGCCGGGCTCGAGCGCGCCTTCGCCGCAGGAGTGGCGCGCGAGCAGGTGTTCGTCGCGGTCAAGGGCGGCTTCCTGCTGTTTCCGGAAGGTCAGCCCGCGGACCTCGAGCGCTGGTTCGACGCCAACATCGCGGCGCGCGGCCTCGGCACGCGCGCGGACCTGGTCGGCGCGCACCTCCTGTCCGCGCCGTACCTGGCCTGGCAGCTCGAGCTCGCGCGCGCCGCGCTCGGCCTCGAGACGCTCGATGCGTTCCTCATCGACCAGCCCGAGATCCACGTCCGCGCGATCGGCAAGGAGCAAGCCAACCGCAAGCTCGCGCGCGCCTTCGCCGTGTTGGAGCAGGCGGTGAAGGAGGACAAGCTGCGCCAGTACGGGGTCTCGACGTTCGACGCCATGCGGGTCGAGACCGACCACGCGCTGTTCCAGTCGATCGCTGCGTTGCAGGGGCTGGCCGAGGGCGCGGCGCAGACCGTGCGCCGGGATCCGCGCGCGCGCCACCACCTGCGCCTGCTGCAGCTGCCGTTCAACCCGGCGATGACCGAGGGCTTCACCCGCTTCTCGCAGGCGACCGGGCAGGGCAACATCGCCTCCACGCTGCAGGCCGCGCACCAGCTCAAGGTCTACGTGATGACCAGTCACGCGCTCGGCAAGGGGCGCTTCGCCGCCGAGGACCCGCTCGCCGCGGGCGTGCCGGGGCTCGCCAACCCGGCGCAGCGCGCGCTGCAGTTCGCTCGCTCGACCCCCGGCATCGGCACCGCGCTCGCGGGATTGAGCGCGCCGGCGCACCTGGACGACATGCTCGCGGTGGCGCGCACGGTGCCGCTGGCGAAGCAGGACTACGCCAAGCTGTTCCGCCGCGCGGAGTGAGCCCGTTTACGACTCCGAGCGGAAGCGGCGATGGTGGTGGTAATCCTCGGAGCGCGCGAACGACAGCAGGCGGTCGATCTTGCGCCGGTCCAGGCGCCGGTTGCGCAGGTACCAAAGTCCCACCAGCGTCATGGTGCCGGCAACGAACAGCCCGAACAGCACGATCACGCCGTAGATCGACAGTCCGCGATGCAGCAGCCACGAGTACAGCGCAATAATCGCCAGGATCGACAGGTTCTCGTTGAAGTTCTGCACCGCGATCGAGCGCCCTGCGCCCATCAGGTTGTGACCGCGGTGTTGCAGCAGTGCGTTCATCGGAACGACGAAAAAGCCCGCCAGGGCGCCGATCAGGATCATCAGCGGTATCGCGATCCAGACGTTGCGTACCACGACCATCGCCATCACCACCACGCCCATCGCGATCCCCATCGGGATCACGCGCACCGAGTGGTGCAGCGGGATGCGCACCGAGGCCGCAATGGCGCCGGCGGCGATGCCGAGTGCCACCACGCCCTGCAGCAGCGCGGCCTGCGACAGGTCGAAGCCGAGCGCAGTGCGCGACCACTCGATGACGATGAACTGCAGCGTCGCGCCGACGCCCCAGAACAACGTCGTGACCGCGAGCGAGATCTGGCCCAGCTTGTCGCGCCACAGCCTGAGGTTGCAGCGATAGAAGTCCTTCAGCGTCGCGAGCGGGCTTCCGTGCAGGTGCTTGATCGGCGCGCCGGTGAGCGGGACGTAGAGATTGAACAGTGCCGCCACGACGTACACGAACGCGATCACGCACAGCGCCGCCTCGGGCGCGGTGTCGACGCCGGTATCGATCAGCGGCAGGTCGAAGGCGAGCAGGTGCACGGCCACCGCCTGGTTGATCAGCACGCCGCCGAGCACGGTGCCGAGGATGATCGACGCCACCGTGAGACCTTCGATCCAGCCGTTGGCCAGCACGAGCTTGGTCGGCGGCAGGTACTCGGTCAGGATGCCGTACTTGGCGGGCGAATAGGCCGCGGCGCCCAGGCCGACCAGGGCGTATGCCGCGAGCGGATTGACGCCGAACAGCATCACGCCGCAGCCGGCGATCTTGACCGTGTTGGAGATGAGCATCACGCGGCCCTTGGGCAGGCGGTCGGCGAAGGCGCCGACGTAGGGCGCGAGGATCACGTACGACAGCACGAAGAAGAACTTCAGGTAAGGCGTCAGCCACGACGGCTCGTGCGACTGCATGAGCATTGCGATGGCGGCGACCAGCAGCGCGTTGTCGGCGAGCGACGAGAAGAACTGCGCCGCCATTATTATGTAGAAGCCGAGATTCATCGGATTTTTCGCGTGCCGGTTTATAGCACGCCGAGGCGGCTTACTCTTCGCGGCGCAGGTAGACCTGCATGCGTATCGACTTGTTGAGCCGGGTCAGGCGCGAGTCCAGGCGGGCGAGGTCGTACAGCGCCGCGCCGAGGATCAGCAGCGCGACGCCGGCGGCGGCCCGCGCATCGAGCAGCAGCAGGCCGAGCGCGGCGGCGCTGGCCAGGCGATAAGCCCAGGCGCCGGCGCGGTCGCGCAGGTAGGCGCGGTGCGCCCCGAGCGGGAACGCGAGCCACAGCAGGTAAGCGGTGCGCCGCCGGCGCAACGCCGCGGCGAGGCGCAGGTTGGCCTGCTGCAATCCGCCGCCGGACAGATCGAGGCGTTTCCAAGCGTCGCTCACAGGCCATCATAAGCTATCAATCGCGCCGAGTTTATGCTTGAATAAGCATCGTCTCAACGCGCATTGAACGGATTGATCGAACATGGCTGACCGGCGCCTGCAAGTATTCCATGCCGTTGCCAAGCACCTGTCGTTCACCAAGGCGGCGGAAGCTCTGTTCATGACCCAACCGGCGGTGACGTTCCAGATCAAGCAGCTCGAGGAGCATTTCAACACCCGCCTGTTCGAGCGCGGGCACGGGCGCATCGCGCTCACCGCTGCGGGAGACATCGTGCTCGACTACGCCGAGCGCATTCTCGGGCTGTCGACCGAGCTCGACACGCGGCTGAAGGAAATGACCGGCCAGATCGCGGGACTCCTGCTGGTCGGCGCGAGCACCACGATCGCGGAGTTTCTGCTGCCGCAGGTGCTGGGCGACTTCAAGTCGCGCCACCCGAACGTGGTGCCGCGCCTGTTCGTCGCCAACTCCGGCGCGGTCGAAAACCGCGTCGCGGAGCACACCCTGGATATCGGTTTCATCGAGGCGCCCTCGCACCTCGCGGCGGTGGCGACCGACGTGTGCTGCGAGGACGAGCTGGTGGTGGTGTGCGCGAGTTCGCACCCGCTGGCGCAACACAAGGCGCTCACTCCCAAACAGCTGCTCGAGTACCCGTACATCAGCCGCGAGTCGGGCTCGGGTACGCGCGAGGTCGCCGACGCCTATTTCCAGAAGGCCGGGGTGCGACCCGAATCGCTCAACGTGGTGATGGAACTGGGCAGCCCGGAGGCCCTCAAGGGACTGGTCGCCACCGGCCTGGGCTTCACCATCATGTCGCGCGCGACGGTGCAGAAGGAGATCCGCCTCGGCGAGCTGATCGGCCTGCCGCTCGCGCCGCGCCTGATCCGCAACCTGTCGGTCGTCTATCCGAAGGAAAAGTTTCGTTCACGTCTGGTGAACACCTTCGTCCAGTTCGCCAAGGAAAGGCTGGCGGCAAAGCTTCCCGGCTGAGGCGTAGTGCGTCGTGAAGCGCTTTCTCGCCGTCCAGCACAGCTTCGCGGAGTTCTTCGGCGCGCTCGAGGCGCAGTGGGAGGCGCGCGGCATCGGCTTTAAGTACGTGCGGCCGGTGACCGGGGAAGACGTTGCCGGCACGCCGTCGCAGTTCGATGCCCTGTGGCTGCTCGGCGCCGCGTACGCCGCGGCGGACCACGAGCGCTGCCCCTGGGTCGACGACGAGATCCGCCTGGTGCGCGCCTTCGCCAAATCCAAACGCCCGATCGTGGGGCTGGGGTTCGGCGCGCACGTGCTGGCCGCGGCCTACGGCGCGGCGCTGTCGGCCGAGCCGGAGCACGACGCGCGCTTCGCGCTCGCGCATGCGCTGGTGGCCGACGATCCCGTGGCGCGCGCGATCGACGGCCGCCGCGTGCTGGTGATGGCCAACGGCCGCGCCGAGCTCGGCGCCGGGCTCGAGCCGGTGGCTGCGGACGAAGACGGACGCTGGCTCGCATTCCGCACCGGCGAGCTTGGCTACGGCCTGCTGTTCCGGCCCGAGCTCAAGCCCGGCATGCTCGAGGATATGGTAATGGAAGAGGAGCGGCCGCTGCCCGAAGACATCGGCGCGCTGATCGACGCCGCGCGCGAGCAATGGCCGCAGATGCAGGACAGCACCGACCGGGTGGCCGCGGCGCTGGTGAGCGCGCTCGGCCTGATGGACGAGCGCGCCAAGGCGCCGGTGTTCCGCATCGTCGAGCAGCGCTGAAGCGCGCATGCCGCGACCGATCCGCGCCTCCATCTCGCTCGGTGCGCTGACGCACAACCTCGAGCGCGCGCGCGCGCATGCAGGAAGCGCCAAGATTTGGGCCGTGATCAAAGCCAACGCCTACGGCCACGGCCTGCGGCGCGCCGCAGGCGCGCTCGCCGGCGCCGACGGCTACGCGCTGCTCGACTTCGAGGAGGCGATCAGGCTGCGGTTGGCCGGAGTGGAAAAGCCGATCCTGCTGCTCGAAGGATTTTTCAGTTCGCAGGACCTGGCGCTCGTGTGCGAGTACCGCCTGACGCCGGTGGTGCACAGCGCGGCGCAGATCGAGATGCTGGCCAAGACGCCGCTCACCGCGCCGATCGATGCTTATCTCAAGGTCAACAGCGGCATGAACCGGCTCGGCTTCGCACTCGACAACGTGCGCCTGGCGTGGAACGCGCTCGAGGCCAACCCGCAGGTGCGCACGGTGACGCTGATGACCCATTTCGCCGACGCCGACGGCGTGCGCGGAGTCGCGGCGCAGCTCGCCTGGTTCGAGAAGATCGTGGCGCCGTTCGCGGGCGCGCCGCGCTCGCTCGCCAACTCGGCCGCGCTGCTGCGTTTTCCCGAGACCTGCGCCGACTGGGTCCGGCCCGGGATCATGCTCTACGGCTGCTCCCCGTTCTCCGACCGCAGCGCGATCGAGCTCGAGCTTGCGCCGGCGATGACGCTGCACAGTGAGATCATCGCGGTGCAGCGACTGCAGCCCGGCGAGTGCGTCGGCTACGGCTTCTCCTACGAGGCCGCGGGCGAGATGACGGTGGGGGTCGCGGCCTGCGGCTACGCCGACGGCTATCCGCGCCACGCCCCCACGGGCACTCCGGTGCTGGTCGGCGGCGTGCGCACGCGCATCGTCGGCCGGGTGTCGATGGACATGATCTGCATCGATTTGACCGGCATTCCGGGCGTCGGCATCGGCTCCCCGGTGACGCTGTGGGGCGAGGGCCTGTCGGCCGAGGAGGTGGCGGCCGCGGCCGGGACGCTGAGCTACGAGCTGCTGTGCGCGCTCGCGCCGCGCGTGCCGGTGCTCGAGGTGCCGTGATGGCGCGCGCGAAATCGGTGTACGTCTGTTCCGAATGCGGCGCCAGCGCGCTGCAGTGGTTCGGCGCCTGCCCGTCCTGCGGCGCGGCCGGCACGCTCTCCGAGACGCTCGCCGAGCGCGCATCGGCGCACCGCTACGCCCCGCCGGTGCCGGCCGCTGCGCCGGTGCCGCTGGCCGAGATCGAGACGCGCGAGCTCGGCCGCCTGCCGAGCGGCATCGGCGAGCTCGACCGGGTGCTCGGCGGCGGACTGGTCGCCGGGCAGGTGGCGCTGCTCGCGGGCGACCCCGGAATCGGCAAGTCGACCTTGCTGCTGCAATGCGTCTCGGCGCTTGAATCGTCCTCGCTCTACATCTCGGGCGAAGAATCGGCCGAGCAGATCGCGCTGCGCGCGCGGCGCCTCGCGCTGCCGGCGGGCAGGGTGCGCCTGCTGGCCGAGATTCAGCTCGAGCGCATCGTCGCCGCGCTCGAGGCCGAGCGGCCACAGGTGGCGGTGATCGATTCGATCCAGACGCTCTATTCCGAGCAGATGCAGTCCGCGCCCGGATCGGTGGCGCAGGTGCGCGAATGCGCGGCCCAGCTCACGCGGCTGGCCAAGCGCAGCGGCACCGCGCTGCTGCTGATCGGGCACGTCACCAAGGAGGGCGCGATCGCAGGGCCGCGCGTGCTCGAGCACATCGTCGACACCGTGCTGCACTTCGAAGGCGACCCGCACTCCGCCTTTCGCCTGGTGCGTGCGATCAAGAACCGCTTCGGGGCGGTGAACGAGCTGGGCGTGTTCGCGATGACCGAGAAGGGCTTGCGCGCAGTGAGCAATCCTTCGGCGCTTTTCCTGTCGCAGCACGAGCGCGCGGTGGCGGGCTCGTGCGTGCTGGCGACGCTCGAGGGCACGCGTCCGCTGCTGGTGGAGATCCAGGCCCTGGTCGACGCGGCGCAGGCGCCCACCGCGCGCAGGCTGTCGGTAGGGCTGGAGCAGAACCGGCTCGCGATGCTGCTCGCGGTGCTGCACCGGCACGCGGGCATCGCCACCGTGGATCAGGACGTGTTCGTCAACGCGGTCGGCGGGGTGCGCATCGCCGAGCCGGCGGCCGACCTCGCGGTCTCGCTCGCGGTGGTGTCCTCGCTCACCGACCGGCCGATCCCCGGCCGCGTGGCGGTGTTCGGCGAGGTCGGGCTCGCGGGCGAAGTGCGCCCTGCGCCGCGCGGCCAGGAGCGCCTCAAGGAGGCGGCCAAGCTCGGCTTCGAGCGCGCGATCGTGCCGAAGGCGAACCGGCTCAAGCCGATCGCCGGGCTCGAGCTGGTCGCGGTCGAGCGGGTCGACGAGGCGGTGCAGGCTTTGCGCAGTCTCTAGCTACGCTGCGCCACGATGAACAGCCGTCGGAAGGGAAACAGCGTTCTGCCATCCGCCTCGGGCCGATAGGCGGCGAGTACGCGCGCGCGGTAGTCCGCTTCGAAGGCGCTGCGCTCGGGTTCCTCTAGCCTGTCGAGGAAGGGCTTGAGCCAGCTTCCCTTGGTGAACTCCGCCACCGGGTTGTCGCCCCGCAGCACTTGCAGATATTCGATTTCCCAGATCTCGAGCGACGCGGCCTTGTCGTGCAGAAGCCGCCAGTAGAACTGCGGCTCGGCCACCGGGTTCAGGCGCAAATGCGGCTCGAGCCGCGCGCGCCAGGGGCCGTTCTCGATCGTGTGGCGCACCGCGGTATGCGACGGAGCGCCGAAGTTGCGCGGCATCTGCACCGCGAGCCAGCCCCCGGGCGCGACCGCCTCTAGCAGATCGGGGAACAGGCTGTCGTGCTGGCCCAGCCAGTGCAGCGTCGCGTTGCTGTAGAGCACGTCCGCCGGCTGCGCGGGGCGCCAGGCGCCGACGTCGGCCTGGATGAACTCGATCCCCGGATGGTCCGCGCGGGCCTTTGCCAGCATCTGCGGCGAACCGTCGACGCCGGTCAGGCGAGCCTGCGGCCAGCGCTGGCGCAGCAGCGGCATCAGGTTGCCTGCGCCGCAGCCCAGGTCGACTACCGCGCGAGGCGCGGAAGCGGGCACGCGCGCCAGCAGGTCGAGCGCGGGCCGCAGCCGTTCGCCCGAGAACTTGAGGTATTGCGCGGGATCCCAGCTCATTGAATTCGAGAATAGCAGACACGCGCGGCACGCACGCCGCTGCGCGCGGCGGCTTCGAGCGTGGGCGGGTACTCGGGGTCGGTGTAGTCGCCCGCGAGAAACACATCGGGCCACGGCGTTTCGGGACCGGGGCGCGCGACGCCCGGCGTGCAGGCGACCGTGGCGCGCTTCTCGGCGATCACGCGCGACGCGAGCGGCGCGGGCAGCCGCGGCAGCGCCTGCGCCAGCTCGCGCGCGCAAGCGGCGCCGAGCTGGTCGTGCTCCATCCGCTGGTGATCGCCCTGCGCGCTGATCACGCACGCCAGCCTGCCGCGCTCGCCGAGCAGCGCGCCGCGGTCGAACACCCACTGCACCAGCCCGGCGTCCAGGCCGAGCATCGGCAGCGGCAGGCGCACGTGCTCGGGGTACTGAAGGTAAATCGTGTAGATCGGCTGGTACTCGTAGTCCGGCGCGAGCGCAGGCGCGAGCGCCGCGAGCTGGTGCGGAGCGACCGCGACCACCACCGCCGCGTGCTCGCGCCGCAGGGCTTCGAGGTCGCGCACGCGCGAGTTGAGCCGCAGCTCGCCGCCGCGGGCGGCAAGCCACTCCGCGGCCGGCTCGGGAAACAGGCGGCTCAGGTCGACGCGCGGCAACAGGAGGTCGCTCGCCCCCGCGGCGCCGCCGAGCGTGTCGCGCAGCACCGCGAGGAAGGCGCCGGCGGCTGCGCGCTCGGGCGGCGTGTTGAGCGCCGAGACGCACAATGGGCGCCAAAGGTGGCGCGCGATGGAGCCCCCCTGGGCGTGATGCGCGAGCAGCTCATCGACGGTGCAGTCTTGTTCCAGGCGAAAGCGCCGCCGCCGCAGCGCGAGCACGAAGCGAACCGCGCCCAGCCGCTCGCCGAACGGCACGCCGCGCGCGGCGAGCAACCCGCCGAGCAGCCCGAGCGGGGCCGGCAGCCGGAACGCGCGCAGCGCGAAGGCGCCGGCGTAGCGCAGCTCGAGCGGCATACGCAGCAGCGCGTCGTCCGGCACGCCGACGCGCCGCATCAGGCCGAACAGCTCGCCGTAGGCGCCGATCAGGATGTGCTGGCCGTTGTCGAGCGCCTGGCTCTGCGACACGATCCGGCGCGCGCGCCCCCCGGCAACCGGGCCCGACTCGTACAGCGTGACCGGCACGCCTCGATCCGCGAGCGTCACCGCGCAGGCCATGCCGGCGTAGCCGGCGCCGACGATCGCTACGCGGCGATCCACGTCTTCCAGGCGATCCAGAGCTTGCGCAGCGGAGTGAGCGAGGTGCGCCGGTCGAGCACTCTGAAGCCGTCGCGCTCGATCTCGGCCAGCAGTGCGCGGTAGATCGCGGCCATGATCAGTCCCGGCCGCTGCGCGCGCCGGTCCGCCTGCGGCAGCGCGCCGAGCGCCTTGTCGTAGTAGGTCTGCGCGCGGCGCGCCTGGAAGCGCATCAGCGCGGCGAAGGCATCGCCGTAGCGCGCGTTGAGGATGTCTGCCGCAGTGACGCCGTGCGCCTTGAGGTCTTCCAGCGGCAGGTAGATGCGGTTGTTGCGCGCGTCCTCGCCCACGTCGCGGATGATGTTGGTGAGCTGGAACGCGGTGCCCAGCTGCTGCGCGTACTCGAGCGTGCGCGCATCCGAATAGCCGAAGATCCCAGCGGAGAGGATGCCGACCACGCCCGCCACGTGATAGCAGTAGCGCTCGAGGCCCTTGAAGTCGAGGTAGCGCGACTGCTCGAGGTCCATCTGCATGCCATCGACGATTTCGTTCAGGCGTTCGGCGCTGATTTCGAAGCGCGCCGCGGCGGGCGCCAGCGCGCGCGTCACCGGGTGCTGCGGCCTGCCGGCGCTCAGATTGGCGATCTCGGCGCGCCACCAGTCGAGCTTGGCGCGCGCGAGCTGCGGGTCGGAGATGCCGTCCACCGCGTCGTCGACTTCGCGGCAGAAGGCGTACAGGGCGGTGATCGCGCGCCGCCGCTCGGGCGGCAGGAACAGGAAGGCGTAGTAGAAGCTCGAGCCGCTTGCGGCCGCTTTTTGCTGGCAGTACTCGTCCGGGGTCACAAGGCGCGCCAAAGAAGCAGGGGCCAGTCGTACCATTGGAGGACCGGGCGGCGGCGAAAGACATCGCATTGGACCGCGCCGAGCTTGTCGAGCACGCGCAGGCCGCCCTGGACCGTGGCGCGGATCTCGAGCCCGATGCGCCCCGGCAGGCGGCGCCCGAGCGGCGCGCCGCTGCGGAACATCGCGCGCGTGCGCTCGATCTGGAACCCGAGCAGCGCGCGCCAGGCATCGTCGCAGCGACGCTCGGTGATATGCGCTTCGCTCACCCCGAAGCGCGCCATCTCTTCCTGCGGCAGGTAGATCCTTCCCTTTGCGTAATCGAGCGCCACA
The DNA here is from genome assembly GCA_963811085.1 of uncultured beta proteobacterium. Taxonomy (GTDB): domain Bacteria; phylum Pseudomonadota; class Gammaproteobacteria; order Burkholderiales; family SG8-39; genus DAHVFK01. The sequence goes on from CAWEPV010000011.1 coordinate 531,140, forward strand.
TCCTGCCAGAAATTCGCCAGCTGCAGCGCACTGCACACCGCGTCGGACTGGGCGACATTCTCGGGCGTGGCGGCGCGGAACAGGTGCAGCAGCAGGCGGCCGACCGGATTGGCAGAACGGCGGCAGTACTCGAGCAGCTCGGCAAAGTCGGCGTAGCGCGGCTTCACCACGTCCTGCGCGAATGCGTTCAGCAAGTCGTAGAACGGCTCGAGCGGAAGCCCGCGCTCGCGCACCAGAGGCGCGAGCGCGCGCAGCACCGGGTCGTCCGAGTCCTCGCCGCGCGCGATGCGCCCTAGCCCGGCGCGGTAGGCCTCGAGGCGCGCGAGCCGCTCGGCAGGGGCGGCGTCGCCCTCGTCGGCGAAGTCGTCCGCGTTGCGGGCGAAGCGGTAGATCACGCCCACGGGCTCACGCTCGGCCGCGGGCAGCAGCAGCGAAGCGACCGGGAAGTTCTCGTAGTGCTCGATGGACACGGTTTGATTCTTAAAGGGAAAACGCGCTGCGCGCGCGAAGGGCAGGACGTTTTCCACAGTATAATGGAGCGCTTTTGCAGTACTCGCTTCGGGCGAAGGTGGCGGAATTGGTAGACGCACTGGATTTAGGTTCCAGCGCGGAAACGCTTGTGGGTTCGAGTCCCACCCTTCGCACCATCCGCGGGATTGCGCAAGACTACGAGGAAGCGATACGCATGGCGGCAAACGTGGAAAACCTGGGCACCCTCGAGCGGCGCCTTTCGATGTCGGTGCCGGTCGACGAGATCGAGCGGCAGGTCGACGAGCGGCTGAAGAAGCTCGCGCGCAACGTCAAGATGCCAGGCTTCCGTCCCGGCAAGGTGCCGATGAAGCTGGTGGCGCAGCAGTACGGCTCGCAGGTGCGCAGCGAGGTGCTGGGCGACGCGGTGCAGAAGACGTTCAGCGATGCGGTCAAGGAGCAGAACCTGCGCGTCGCGGGCTATCCGCAGATCGAGAAGCACGACGGCGCCGACGACAAGGCGCTCGAGTTCAGCGCCACGTTCGAGGTCTATCCCGAGTTCAAGCCGGGTGACGTCAGCGGCGCGACCATCGATCGGCCGCAGACGGCGGTGGACGACGCGGCGGTCGATCGCACGCTCGAGATCCTGCGCAAGCAGCGCACCCGTTTCGAGCCGGTGACCCGCGCGGCGCAGGACGGGGACCGCGTGACGGTCGATTTCGAGGGCACGATCGGCGGCGCGCCGTTCGAGGGCGGCAAAGGCACGGGTTTCGGCTTCCTCCTCGGCGAGGGCCGCACGCTGCCCGCGTTCGAGGCTGCCGCGCGCGGCATGACGTCCGGCGAGAGCAAGACGTTCGAGCTGACCTTCCCGGACGACTACCAGGGCAAGGAAGTGGCGGGCAAGACGGCGAGCTTTTCGATCCGGATGAGCAAGGTCGAAGAGCCGCGCCTGCCGGCACTGGACGCCGAGTTCGCCAAATCGCTCGGGGTCGCCGACGGCGACCTGGACAAGATGCGCGCCGAGGTCAAGGCGAACGTCGAGCGCGAGGTGAACAAGCGCATCGAGGCCCGGCTCAAGGCACACGTGCTGCAGACGCTGCTCGACGCGACCAAGATCGAGCTGCCGAAGTCGCTGGTGCAGATGGAAGCGCAGCAGCTGGTCGAGCGCGCGGCGGCCGACCTGCAAGCGCGCGGCGTCAAGCTGGAGCAGGTGCCGCTCGACCCGGCTGCGTTCGAGGAAACCGCCAAGCGGCGCGTCGCGCTGGGCCTGATCATCGGCGAGCTGGCGCGCGTCGAGGGGCTGCAGCCCAAGCCGGGCGAGGTGCGCGCGCTGATCGAGCAGGAGGCGCAGGGCTACGAGAGTCCGGCCGAGGTAGTAAAATGGTTTTATATGCAGCCGCAGCGTTTGTCCGAAATGGAGGGCCTCGCGCTCGAGGGCAACGTCGTCAAGTGGGTGCTTGCCAAAGCCAAGGTGCAAGACAAGGCGGTGTCCTTCGACGAACTGATGGGGAGCGGCGCATGATCTGGCAGAAATCGATGCCCGAAACGCAGGATCTCGGGCTGATTCCGATGGTGATCGAGCAGTCGGGGCGTGGCGAGCGCGCCTACGACATCTACTCGCGCCTGCTCAAGGAGCGCGTGGTGTTCCTGGTCGGGGTCGTGAACGAGGTGACCGCCAACTTGATCGTGGCGCAGATGCTGTTCCTCGAGTCCGAGAACCCGGACAAGGACATCTTCTTCTACATCAACTCGCCCGGCGGTGCGGTCTCGGCCGGCCTGGCGGTGTACGACACGATGCAGTTCATCAAGCCGCACGTCAGCACGCTTTGCATCGGGCAGGCAGCGAGCATGGGCGCGCTGCTGCTGGCAGCAGGCGAGAAAGGCAAGCGCTACTGCCTGCCCAACTCGCGCATCATGATCCATCAGCCCCTGGGCGGCTTCCAGGGACAGGCTTCCGATGTCGAGATCCAGGCGCGCGAGATCCTGTACATCAAGGCCAGGCTCAATGAGATCCTCGCCAAGCACACCGGACAGCCGATCGAGCGGATCGCGAAGGACACCGATCGCGACTACTTCCACTCGGGCGAAGAAGCGGTAAAGTACGGTCTGGCGGACAAGGTACTGGTGTCGAGGGAAAACACCTAGGAGCGCGCATGTCGGACAAGACCTCCTCGAGCGAAAAGCTGCTGTACTGCTCGTTCTGCGGCAAGAGCCAGCACGAAGTGCGCAAGCTCATCGCGGGACCGTCGGTGTTCATCTGCGACGAGTGCATCGAGCTGTGCAACGACATCATTCGCGAGGAGACCGCCACCGACCGCAGCGGAAAGGGCGCCAAGTCCGATCTGCCGACCCCGCGCGAGATCAGGCAGATCCTGGACCAGTACGTGATCGGGCAGGACCCCGCGAAGCGGATCCTGTCGGTCGCGGTGTACAACCATTACAAGCGGCTCAAGCATCTGTCGAAGAACGACGAGGTCGAGCTCGCCAAATCGAACATTCTGCTGATCGGACCGACCGGGTCCGGCAAGACTTTGCTGGCTCAAACCCTGGCCAGATTGTTGAATGTTCCTTTTGTCATTGCGGATGCGACTACCCTTACCGAGGCCGGATACGTCGGCGAGGACGTCGAAAACATCATCCAGAAGCTGCTGCAGAACTGCGACTACGACGTCGACAAGGCCAAGCGCGGCATCGTTTACATCGACGAAATCGACAAGATCTCGCGCAAGTCCGACAACCCCTCGATCACCAGGGACGTTTCGGGCGAAGGCGTGCAGCAGGCCCTGCTCAAGCTGGTGGAGGGCACGGTCGCGTCCGTGCCGCCGCAGGGCGGGCGCAAGCATCCGAACCAGGATTTCGTGCAGGTGGACACGACCAACATCCTGTTCATCTGCGGCGGGGCCTTCGACGGCCTCGAGCGGATCGTGCGCAACCGCACCGAGAAGACCGGCATCGGTTTCGGCGCCGAGGTGCGCAGCCCGAAAAACGCGAAGGCCACCTTCGACATCCTGAAGGGCGTGGAGCCCGAAGACCTGATCAAGTACGGCCTGATCCCCGAGTTCGTCGGCCGCCTGCCGGTGGTCGCGACGCTCGAGGAGCTGGACGAGAACGCGCTGATCCAGATCCTGACCGAGCCGAAGAACGCGCTGATCAAGCAGTACCAGCGCCTGTTCATGATGGAAGGCGTCGAACTCGAGGTGCGGCCGGCCGCGCTCGGTGCGGTCGCCAAGCGCGCGCTCGCGCGCAAGACGGGCGCACGCGGCCTGCGCTCGATTCTCGAGATGGTGCTGCTCGACACGATGTACGAGCTGCCGACACTCGAGAACGTCAGCAAGGTGGTGGTCGACGAAGCGATGATCACCGCCGACGGCAAGCCGCTGATGATTTACTCCGACCAGCACAAGGTCGCGGGCGGCACGGCCTGAACGCTTCCGTAGTCTAGCTGTCACAAAACACGTGCGGCGCTGCCCGCCGAGCCGCGTTGCGGCGTGGCGGGCTTGCGTGTAGGCTTGGACGCATGCTTGCTATTGATTTGGCGCGGAAAGCCCCAAGTTAGTTGAGACTTCCCATGCCGCAACCGAGGCCGTAAATGTCCGACGCCCCCGAAGTCCCCGCCGTTGCACCGCAATACCCGCTGCTGCCGCTGCGCGACGTGGTGGTGTTTCCGCACATGGTGATCCCGCTGTTCGTCGGCCGGCCCAAGTCGATCAAGGCCATGGAGACGGCGATGGAAAGCGGCAAGTCGATCCTGCTGGTGGCGCAGAAGTCCGCCGCCAAGGACGACCCCGGCCCGCAGGACATCTACGACATCGGCTGCGTGTCGAGCATCCTGCAGATGTTGAAGCTGCCCGACGGCACCGTGAAGGTGCTGGTCGAGGGCGGCAGCCGGGCCCAGATCCGCGATATCGTCGACCTCAAGACGCATTGGGTCGCCGACGCGGCGCCGATCGTGCTCGACGGTGCGCCCGCTCCCGAGGTCGAGGCGATGCGCCGCGCGCTGCTGTCGGCGTTCGACCAGTACGTCAAACTGAACAAGAAGATCCCGCCCGAGATCCTGACCTCGCTGCAGGGCATCGACGAAGCCGGCCGCCTGGCCGACACGGTCGCCGCGCACCTGCCGCTCAAGCTCGAGCAGAAGCAGCAGGTGCTCGAGATGTTCGACGTCAAGCAACGCCTCGAGCACCTCTTGTCTCAGCTCGAGACCGAGATCGACATCCTGCAGGTCGAGAAGCGCATCCGCGGCCGCGTCAAGCGGCAGATGGAGAAGAGCCAGCGCGAGTACTACCTGAACGAGCAGGTCAAGGCGATCCAGAAGGAACTCGGCGAAGGCGAGGAAGGGGCCGATCTCGAGGAGATGGAAAAGCGCATCCAAAAGGCGCACATGCCGAAGGAGGCGCGCAAGAAGGTCGAGGCGGAGCTGAAGAAGCTCAAGCTCATGTCGCCCATGTCCGCCGAGGCGACGGTGGTACGCAACTACGTCGAGACGCTGGTCAACCTGCCGTGGCGCAAGAAGTCCAAGATCTCCAAGGACATCAAGGCCGCGCAGGAAATTCTCGATCGCGACCACTACGGCCTTGAGAAGGTGAAGGAACGCATCGTCGAGTACCTCGCGGTGCAGAGCCGCGTCGACAAGATGAAGGCTCCGATCCTTTGCCTGGTCGGCCCTCCGGGCGTGGGCAAGACCTCGCTCGGGCAATCGATCGCCAAGGCGACCAACCGCAAGTTCGTTCGCATGTCGCTCGGCGGCGTGCGCGACGAGGCGGAGATCCGCGGCCATCGCCGCACCTACATCGGCTCGATGCCGGGCAAGATCCTGCAGAACATGACCAAGGCGGCGGTCAAGAACCCGCTCTTCCTGCTGGACGAAGTCGACAAGATGGGCATGGACTGGCGCGGCGACCCGTCATCGGCGCTGCTCGAGGTGCTCGACCCGGAGCAAAACCACACCTTCGTCGACCACTACGTCGAGGTCGAGTATGACCTGTCGGACATCATGTTCGTCGCCACGGCGAACACGCTCAACATCCCGCCGGCGCTGGCCGACCGGATGGAGGTGATTCGGCTCTCGGGCTACACCGAGGACGAGAAGCTCAACATCGCGATCAAGTACCTGTTGCCCAAGCAGATGATCAGCAACGGCCTCAAGCAAGGCGAGCTGTCGGTGAGCGAAGCGGCGATCCGCGACGCGATCCGCTACTACACGCGCGAGGCCGGCGTGCGGGGGCTCGAGCGCGACATCTCCAAGATCTGCCGCAAGGCGGTCAAGGAGCTGATGACCGAGAAGAAGGACCGCCGCATCAGCGTCACGCCGAAGAACCTCAACAAGTACCTCGGGGTACGCAAGTTCAGCTTCGGCATGGCCGAAAAGCAGAACCAGATCGGGCAGGTCACCGGCCTGGCGTGGACCGAAGTCGGCGGCGAGCTGCTCACGATCGAGACCGTGGTGATGCCCGGCAAGGGCAAGACGATCACTACCGGCAAGCTCGGCGACGTGATGCAGGAGTCGATCCAGGCCGCGCTGTCGGTGGTGCGCAACCGTTCGCGCAAGCTCGGCGTGCCGGAGGACTTCTATCAGAAGAATGACATCCACATCCACCTGCCCGAGGGCGCCACGCCCAAGGACGGTCCGAGCGCGGGCATAGGCATCGTCACGGCGATGGTCTCGGTGCTGACCGGCATCCCGGTGCAGGCGGACGTCGCCATGACCGGCGAGATTACGCTGCGAGGCGAGGTGCTGCCGATTGGCGGCCTGAAGGAGAAGCTGCTTGCGGCGCACCGGGGCGGCATCAAGAGAGTCCTGATCCCGGAAGAGAACGTCAAGGACCTGGCCGACATTCCGGAGAACATCAAGGGCAGGCTCGAGATCGTGCCGGTCAAGTGGATCGACAAGGTGCTCGAGATCGCGCTGGAGCGCCAACCCGAGCCGCTGCCCGACCAGGTCGTCGCGCCGCTGCCGGGCGCCGACGAGGACAAGAGCGGCTCCAGTCTGACAACACATTGAGAGAGGAGGTGTCAGTGAACAAGGCGGAGATGATCGACCACATCGCGCAGGCGGCAGAAATCTCTAAATCGGGCGCGGAGCGCGCGGTGGATGCAATGGTCGCCGCGATCAAGGCGAGCCTGAAGAAGGGAGACATGGTCACCCTGGTGGGCTTCGGTAGCTTCTACGTCAGCGAGCGCGCGGCGCGCACCGGCCGCAATCCCCGCACCGGCGAGACGCTTCAGATCCGCGCCAGCCGGGCGCCGAAGTTCCGCGCTGGCAAAGCCCTGAAGGATGCGATAAACTAGCGCGCTTTTCGCGGGGGCTATTCGCTCCGCACGGGTGGTGGTCGGAGGGGTGCTTAGCTCAGTGGTAGAGCGTCGCCCTTACAAGGCGAATGTCGGGAGTTCGACCCTCTCAGCACCCACCAGCGATGGAGTGGTAGTTCAGTTGGTTAGAATACCGGCCTGTCACGCCGGGGGTCGCGGGTTCGAGTCCCGTCCACTCCGCCAGACATCCTGAAAGGGCGAACGCGAGTTCGCCCTTTTTTACTTCCGCCAAGTCATGTTCAGATTCGTCGAGAAACAAAAGCTCCTTATCCAGATCCTGCTGGGCGGCCTCGCGCTCACTTTCGCGACCTGGGGCATCCAGTCATATACCCAATTCCGCAGCCAGAACGACGCGGTTGCGACGGTAAACGGGCTGAAGATCACCCAACGCGAGTACGACGACGCGCTGCAGCGCCAGCAGCAGCGGTTGCGCCAGATGTTCGGCGACCGCCTCGACCTCGACGCGCTCGACACGCCCGCGACGCGGCGCGCGCTGCTCGAGAGCATGATCGACAGCCGCCTGGTCGCCGTGGCGGCCGCCAAGGCCAGGCTGGCGGTCTCGGACGACACGCTGCGCGAGGCGATCCTCGGCATTGCGGCGTTCCAGGAGGACGGGCACTTCTCCCGCTCCGCTTACGAGGCGGTGCTGCGCTCACAGGGCATGACGCCGCAGGGCTTCGAGTCGAGCATGCGCTACGAGCTCACCTTGAAGCAGTTCTCGACCGCGGTTACCGACAGCGCGATCGGCTCGCGCACGGTCGCCGCGCGCCTGGCGAAGCTGCTGGAGGAAAAGCGCGAAGTGTCGGAGGCGCTGGTGCCGGTGCAGCAGTACATGTCGCAGGCGAAGGTGGACGCCGCCCAGGCCAGGGCCTATTACAACTCGCACCCGGGCGAGTTCCACGTCCCGGAGCGCGTGCGGGTGCAGTACGTGGTGCTCTCGGGTGAGGCACTCGCGGCGGCGCAGCCGGTGACCGAGGCGGAGTTGAAGCAAGCCTACGAGGCGAATGCCAGCCACTACAAGGCCGACGAGCAGCGCCGCGCGAGCCACATCCTGATCCAAGTCGCGCCGGACGCGAACGAGGCGACGCGCGACGCGGCGCGCAAGAAAGCCGAACAGATCCTGGCCGAGGTGCGCAAGTCACCCGGCAGCTTCGCCGCGCTGGCGAAGAAGTATTCGCAGGACCCGGGCTCGGCGGAGAAGGGCGGCGACCTGGGCTATTTCGACCGTAGCATGATGGTCAAGCCGTTCGCGGACGCCGTGTTCGCGCTCGGCAAGGTCGGCGACATCAGCGGCGTGGTCAAGAGCGACTACGGCTATCACATCATCGAGCTGACCGGAATCCAGCCCGGGCATACCCGCACACTCGACGAAGTCCGCAAGCAGCTGAGCGCGGAGCTGCAGAAGCAGAAGGCCGCGCGCGCGTACGCCGAGGCGGCCGAACGCTTCAGCGACCTGGTATTCGAGCAGGCCGACAGCCTGAAGGCGGTGGCGCAGCGCTACAAGCTCAAGCTGCAGACCACCGGCTGGATCACCAAGGCGGTCGACAAGGCCCCGCCGCCGCTGAACAATTCGAAGCTGATGAACGCCCTATTTTCCGAGGACGTCCTCGGCAAGAAGCACAACACGCCGGCGGTCGAGGTGGCGCCCGAGACCATGGTCGCGGCGCGCGTGCTCGAGCACGAGGCCGCCTCGCTGCGCAAGTTCGACGACGTGAAGGCTGCGATCGAGCAGGAGTTGCGCCGGCAGGAGGCGCTCAAGCTGGCCGCGAAGGAGGGCGAGGCGAAGCTCTCCAAGCTGCGCCTGGGGGCCGACGCGGGGCTGAAATGGGGCGCTCCCCAGCAGGTTTCGCGCCGCGAGTCGAAGGGCCTGTCGCAGGACGCGCTGCGGCGGATCGTGACGGCCGACGTGTCCAGGCTGCCGGCCTACGTCGGTGCCGACAAGGACGACGCCGGCTACGCGATTTACCGCATCAGCAAGGTGATCGAGCCCGACAAAAAGACCGACGCCCAGGCGGCGACCGACCTGTCGAACCTGGAGCGGGCCGAGGGCGGAGCCGACTACGACGCCTTCGTCGCCAGCCTGCGCAAGCGCGCCGAAATCGAGATCAACGAGAAGAACCTCGAGCGCAAGTAGGGCGCGGCTACTCGCCGTTGCCGTTGGCCTGGCCGATTCCGCCCACCACGTGGCTGAAGCCGGCGTCGACGTGGACGATCTCGCCGGTGATCCCGGCGGCAAGGTCAGAAAGCAGGAAGGCCGCGGCGTTGCCGACGTCGTCGGTCGTCACGTTGCGTCGCAGCGGCGAATTCTCCTCCACGAAGCGAAAGATCTTGCGGAAATCGGCGATGCCGCTCGCCGCCAGCGTCTTGATCGGTCCGGCCGAGATGCCGTTGACCCGGATGCCGCGCGGCCCCAGGTTCGCCGCAAGGTAGCGCACGGACGCTTCCAGGCTCGCTTTCGCCAGGCCCATGGTGTTGTAGTGCGGCAGCACCCGTTCCGCGCCGAGGTAGGTGAGGGTGATGAGCGCGGCGCGGCGGCCCTGCATCATCGGCAGCGCGGCCTTGGCGAGGGCGGGAAAGCTGTAGGCCGAAATATCGTGCGCTTCGCGGAACGCCTCGCGCGAAAATCCGTCCAGGAATTCGCCGGCGATCGCATCGCGCGAAGCGAAGGCGATCGCGTGGACCAGTCCGTCCAGCCCGTCCCATTTTTCGCCCAGCGCGGCGAACAGCGCGTCGATCTGCGCGTCGCTTGCAACGTCGCAAGGCAGCACGAACTCGGAGCCGAGCTCGCGCGCGAGCTCCGTCACGCGCGCCTTGAAGCGGTCATCGACGTAGGTGAAGGCGAGTTCGGCGCCCTCGCGGCGGGCGGCCTGGGCAATGCCGTAGGCGATCGAGCGGTTGCTCAGCAGGCCGGTAACGAGGATCTTCTTGCCGGCGAGAAAAGCCATGATTGTTGACCTCTTGTTTGGGTGCCCGATTATATGATGCGTTCGGCTAGACTAGGCCCGATGCGCCATATCGGATTCCTCGGCCTGGCCGCAGCCTGTGGCCTGGCCGCTGCCGTCGCGGGCTGCGGCGAAGTGTGGAACGATCCTTACCCGGCGGCCGACGGCGGAAAGAACATTCTCTACTCGACCTTCGTCGCGCGGCCCAAGCACCTCGATCCGGCGCTGTCCTACGCCTCGGACGAGGCGGTGTTCACGCAGCAGGTCTACGAGCCGGCGCTGCAGTACCACTATCTGAAGCGGCCCTACCAGCTCGTGCCGCTCACCGCGGCAGAGATGCCGCGCGTGAGCACCCACGCAGGCTACAGCGAGTACGAGATCCACATCAGGCCGGGAATCCTCTACCAGCCGCATCCGGCGTTCGCCAGGAACGCGAAGGGAGACTTCCTCTACCAGTCGCTGTCGCCGGGACAGATCGCCGCGCTCGCCAGCCCCTACGCGTTGCCCGGACGCGGCACACGCGAGCTGACCGCCGACGATTACATCTACGAGATCAAGCGCCTTGCGCACCCGCGCCTCGCCTCGCCGATATATGGCCTCATGTCGCAGTACATCGTCGGCTTGCCCGAGCTCGCCGCGCGGCTCAAGCGAGCGAACGCGGAAATGAGCGCCGAGGGACGCGGCGACGAATGGCTCGACCTGCGCAAGTATCCGCTCGCCGGCGTCGAGCGCGTCGACGCGCACACCTTCCGCATCCGGCTCAAAGGACGCTACCCGCAGTTCGCGTACTGGCTGGCGATGCCGTTCTTCGCGCCGGTACCGTGGGAGGTCGACCGCTTCTTCGCACAGCCCGGCATGGCGCAGAAGAACTTCACGCTCGACTGGTGGCCGGTCGGCACCGGCCCCTACATGCTGACCGAGAACAACCCCAACCTGCGCATGGTGCTGGAGCGCAACCCGAACTTCCGCGGCGAGCCGTACCCTTCCGACGGCGCGCCCGGCGACCGCCAGGCCGGGCTGCTCGCCGACGCCGGCAAGCCGATGCCCTTCATCGACCGCGTCGTGTACAGCCGGGAGAAGGAGAGCATTCCCTACTGGAACAAGTTCCTGCAGGGCTACTACGACACTTCGGGCATCAGCTCGGACAATTTCGACCAGGCGGTGCGCGTCTCGGTCGAGGGCCAGGCGGCGCTCACGCCACAGATGCGCAGCCTCGGCATCCGGCTGCGCACGGCCGTCGCCCCATCCGTGTTCTACATTGGCTTCAACTGGCTCGACCCGGTGGTCGGCAACGCGGGCGGCGGCGAGGCGGCCGAGCGCGCGAGGAAGCTGCGCCAGGCGATTTCCATCGCGGTCGACATGGAGGAGTTCCTGTCGATCTTCGCCAATGGACGCGGCCTGGTCGCGCAAGGGCCGATTCCGTCCGGCATCTTCGGCTACCGCGCGGGCAAGGCGGGTATCAACCCCGTCACGCACGTGTGGCGCGACGGCGCCGCGCGCCGGCGCCCGCTCGCCGACGCCAGGCGGCTGCTTGCCGAGGCGGGCTACCCGGGCGGGCGCGATGCGCACAGCGGGCAGCCGCTGGTGCTGTACCTGGACACGGTCACGCGCGGCCCGGGCGACCAGGCGCGCTTCGACTGGTGGCGCAAGCAGCTCGCCAAGCTCTCGATTCAGCTCGAGGTGCGCGCGACGGACTGGAACCGTTTCCAGGACAAGGTCCGCAAGGGCAGCGAGCAGATGTTCTTCCTCGGCTGGAACGCCGACTACCCGGATCCGGAGAATTTCATGTTCCTGCTCGACGGCGCGCAGAGCCGCGCGCTGCACCACGGCGAAAACGCGGCGAACTACGACAACCCGCGCTACGACGCGCTGTTCGAGCGCATGCGCGACATGCCCGATTCGCCCGAGCGGCAGAGGATCATCGACGCCATGGTCGAGCATCGCGCGCAACGACGCGCCGTGGATCTGGGGCTATTTTCCGAAGGACTACCTGCTGTTCCACGGCTGGCTGTCGAACGTGAAGCCCAACGACATGGCGCGCAACGACGTCAAGTACCTGCGCCTCGACCCCGTGCGGCGAGCGGTCCTGCGGCGCGAGTGGAACCGGCCGGTCGTGTGGCCGCTCGCGATCGGCTTGGCGCTGCTCGTCGCCCTGCTGGTTCCCGCCTTCGTCGGCTACCGCCGCCGCGAGCGCATGGCCGCGCGTCCCGCCGCCTGACATGCTGGCCTACATCCTGCGCCGGACGCTGTACGCCATTCCGATCCTGATCGGCGTGAACCTGATCACCTTCGCGCTGTTCTTCGTCGTCAACACGCCGGACGACATGGCGCGCATGCAGCTCGGTGCGAAGCGCGTGACGCAGGCCGAGATCGAGCGCTGGAAGGCCGCGCACGGCTACGACAAGCCCATGCTGTGGAACGCGCGCGCGGCGGGGAGCGAAAAGCTCACGCAGACGGTGTTCTTCCGCAAGTCGGTGCGCCTGTTCGCCTTCGACTTCGGCGCCTCGGAGGACGGGCGCAACATCGCCGCCGAGATCCGCACGCGCATGTGGCCGAGTCTCGCGCTTGCCATCCCGGTGTTCGTCGTCGGGCTGGCGCTCAACATCAGCTTCGCGCTGGCGATGGCCTTCTTTCGCGCCACCTACCTCGACTTCTGGGGCGTCGTGCTGTGCGTGGTGATGATGTCGATATCGACGCTGTTCTACATCATCGCCGGCCAGTACCTGGTGGCCAAGCTCTGGGACCTGGTTCCGATCTCGGGCTACAACACCGGTCTGCACGCGATCAAGTTCCTGATCCTGCCGGCGGCGATCGGCGTGGCGAGCGGCGTGGGCGCCGGAAGCCGCTGGTACAGGACGCTCTTTCTGGAGGAGATGGGCAAAGACTACGTGCGCACGGCGCGCGCCAAGGGCCTCTCGGAAGGCGTGGTGATGTTCCGCCACGTACTCAAGAACGCGATGATCCCGATCCTCACCGGCGTGGTGGTGGTGATCCCGCTGCTGTTCATGGGCAGCCTGCTGATGGAGTCCTTCTTCGGCATCCCCGGGCTGGGAAGCTACACCATCGACGCCATCCAGTCGCAGGACTTCGCGGTGGTGCGCTCGATGGTGTTCATCGGCTCGCTGCTGTATATCCTCGGGCTGCTGCTCACCGACATCTCCTACACGCTGGTCGATCCGCGCGTGCGCCTCGAGTAGCGCCATGCCCTTTACCCCCGTGATCCTGTGGACCGACTCGCTGCTGTGGCTGCTGGTCGCGGCCACGGGCGCGTACCTCTGGCTCTGCGCGCGGCGGCCGCACCTTGCGGCCCCCTGGCTGCGCGTGGCGAGGAGCCGCGCCGCGATGGTCTCGCTCACGCTGCTCGCCGGCTACGGCGCGATCGGGCTGGCCGATTCGCTGCACTTTCGCGTCGCGCTGCCCGCCACGGCCGCGAGCGACGCGCCGGCGTACTCGCCGCAGGTCCTGTCGCTGCTCGATCTCGCGCTCTCTCACCTGCGGCGAAGCGAGGAGACGACCTACTCGGCGCCGCTCGCGACGCGCCTCTTCACGCTGGAGGAGACGAGGCTGCCGGACGGCAGGCTGGCGCGCGAGTACCCGCGGCTGCGCTATGGCGGCGCGGGACTCGCGAGCGAAGCGGGGTGGGGCGCGGACGTGGCGCGGCGCTCGCTCGCGGGACTCGCCGGCGCGGCGCTCTTGTGGCTGCCGCTCGGCGCGCTGCTCTGGCCGCTGCGGCGGCGCGCGCCTCAGATCCCGTGGGGCACCGCATACGCCACGCTCGGCGCGATGCTCGCGCTCGCCGGCCCGGCGTTCGCCTTGTCGCTCGGCTACCACGTGCTGGGAACCGACACGGTCGGCCAGGACGTGCTGTACCTGTCGCTCAAGTCGGTTCGCACCAGCCTGGTGATCGGCAGTCTGACGACGATGGTCATGCTGCCCCTCGGGGCGATGCTGGGCGTCACCGCGGGGTACTTCAGGGGCTGGGTCGACGACCTGATCCAGTACCTGTACACGACCCTCAACTCGATTCCCGCCGTGCTCCTCATCGCCGCGTTCGTGCTCATGATGCAGGTCTACATCGACGGCCACCCGCAGCTCTTTCCCACCACCGCGCAACGCGCCGACGTGAGGCTGCTGCTGCTGTGCGTGATCCTCGGCGTCACCAGCTGGACCTCGCTCGCGCGCCTGCTGCGCGGAGAGGCGCTCAAGCTCGCCGAGCTGGAGTACGTGCAGGCGGCCCACGCGCTGAGCGTTTCGCACCTGCGCATCCTCACGCGCCACCTGCTGCCGAACGTCGCGCACATCATCATCATCTCGCTGGTGCTCGACTTCTCGGGCCTGGTGCTGGCCGAGGTGGTGCTGTCGTACGTCGGCGTCGGGGTCGATCCCAGCACCGTCAGCTTCGGCACCATGATCAACGCCGCCCGGCTGGAGATGGCGCGCGAGCCGGTGGTGTGGTGGTCGCTCTCCTCGGCGTTCGGCTTTCTGCTGGTGCTGGTGCTGGCGGCGAACCTGCTCGCAGACGCGGTGCGCGACGGCTTCGATCCGCGCGTACGCGTCGGCCCGGCGGCACTGCAGGGGACGGCGCGATGAGCGCGCAGACGCTCGAGCTCGAGGGCCTGCGCACGGTGCTCGACACGCCGGAAGGCGGGTTGCGCGCGGTCGACGGCGTCGACCTGGCGCTCGAGCGCGGCGAGTGCTTCGCGCTGGTGGGCGAGTCCGGCTGCGGCAAGTCGATGACCGCGCTGTCGGTCATGCGGCTGCTGCCGGAGGCGGCGCGCGTTGCGGGCGGCCGGGTACTGCTCGGCGGCAGCGACCTGCTCGCGCTACCCGAGGCGGCGATGCGCGCGGTGCGCGGGCGGCGGGTGGCGATGATCTTCCAGGAGCCGTCGACCGCGCTCAACCCGGTGCTGACGGTCGGGCGCCAAGTCGTCGAGGTGATCGAGCGCCATGCCGGCATGCGCGGCGCGGCGGCGCGCAAGCGCGCGCTCGAGCTGCTCGAGGCGGTCGGCATTCCCGGACGGCGCGCGGCGCTTCCACGAGTATCCGTTCCAGCTCTCGGGAGGGCTCAAGCAGCGCGCCATGATCGCCGCCGCGCTTGCGGTCGATCCCGAGGTGCTGATCGCCGACGAGCCGACTACCGCGCTCGACGTCACGATCCAGGCGCAGATCCTGGAACTGCTCAAGCGCCTGCAGGCCGAGCGCGGCATGGCGCTGCTGCTCATCACCCACGACCTTGGCGTGGTCGCGCAGATGGCGCAGCGCGTGGCGGTCATGTACGCCGGACAGATCGTCGAGACCGGGCCGCGCGAGGCCTTCCTGCGCGCGCCGCAGCATCCCTATTCGCAGAGGCTGTTCGGCGCGCTGCCGTCGGCGGCGCGCCGCGCCGGCGCGCTGGCCGGAATTCCGGGGCGCGTGCCGCCGCTCACCGAGGCGTTCCCCGGCTGCCGATTCGCCGCGCGCTGCGAGCTCGCCTTCGAGCGCTGCCGGCGCGAGCCGCCGCGGCTGCTCGCGCTGCCGGCGGAACAACGCGTGCGCTGCCACCTGCGCGAGGACGGGGCCGCACCGCCGCGCGCGGGCGAACAGGCCGGCGCGCCTGTCGTCGCGGCGAGCGGGCAGGCTGCGCCGCTGGTCGAGGTCGCCGACCTCAAGGTGTACTTCCCGATCCGGGGCGGGGTGCTGCGCCGCGTGGTCGGGCAGGTCAAGGCGGTGGACGGCGTGTCGCTCCAGATCCGCGAGGGCAGGACGCTCGCGCTGGTCGGCGAATCGGGATCCGGAAAGACCACAGTGGGCAAGGCGATCCTGCAGCTCATCAGGCCGACCGCGGGCAGCGTTCGCGCGGGCGGAACCGATCTCGGCCGGCTCTCGCGTGCGGCGCTGCGCCCCTGGCGCGCGAAGATGCAGATCGTGTTCCAGGATCCCTATGCCTCGCTCGATCCGCGCATGCGCGTGCTGGAGGCGCTCACCGAAGGCATGCGCAGCCTCGGCATCGGTCGCGACGAGAGCGAGCGCGAGCGGCGCGTCGAGGCGCTGCTCGAGCAGGTGGGACTGCCGCCGTCGGCCAAGTCACGCTACCCGCACGAGTTCTCGGGCGGGCAGCGCCAGCGGATCGCCATCGCGCGCGCTCTCGCGGTCGAACCGCGCCTCATCGTGTGCGACGAGCCGACCAGCGCGCTCGACGTCTCGGTGCAGGCGCAGATCCTCAATCTGCTGAAGTCGCTGCAGGAGCGGCTCGGGCTGGCTTATCTCTTCATCACCCACAACCTGTCGGTGGTCGAATACCTGGCGCACGAGGTGGCGGTGATGCACCGCGGCCGCATCGTCGAGCGCGGCACGGTCGACGAAGTGCTGAATGATCCCAAGGATCCCTACACGCGCACGTTGCTGGCAGCGGTGCCGCGCATCGACGCCGGACTCGCGGGCGCGGCCGATCTGGACCGCCTCGCGGCACAGGCCTACCGCTTCGATTACTCGAAGAAAACGCCTTAGGTTGTTAGTTTAAGTTACTATTATAAAAGTATTTTCTGCAATTCAATCAACGCCGCCGGCGGACCACGATGAGCTGCCCGGGATGAAGCGTGCCGACGTGCGGGTTCAGGCGCCGCAAGTGCGCGAGGCTGACGCGGTAGCGGCGCGAGATGCCCCATAGGGTGTCGCCCCGCCTGACCCGGTAGAGGTGGCCGGCCGGTGGAGCCGGGATGGGCGGCGCATACATGATCGGCAGCGGCTGGCCGCTGAGCTTGGCGCCGTCGATCGGCACCACCAGCAGCCCCGGCGCGCGCAGCGAGCGCGAGCGGATGCCGTTGACCTTCTTCAGCTCCGCGAGCGAGACGTGGAACTTGCGCGCGATGTGGTCGAGGCGCTCGCCGCGCCGCGGGCGGTAGGTCTTCCAGGACACGCGCGCCTTGTCGTTGTACTTCTCCAGGTTGGCGCGGAACACCTCGACCTTGTCGGCCGGCAGCACGATGCGCGAGTCGAGCGAGGTCGGGATCAGCGGCCGGTTGAAGCCGGGGTTGAGCGCGATGAACTCGTCTACCGGCATCTCGGCCAGCTTGGCCGCCAGCCGCACGTCGATCGCGCCGGTGCCGTCGACGCTGACAAAGTAGGGCTGGTTCGGAATCGGGTCGAGCACGATGCCGAACGGCTTGGGATCGTTGATGATGTTCTTCAGCGCCTGCAGCTTGGGCACGTAGTTGCGCGTCTCGGGCGGCATCTTGAGATTCGAGTAGTCGGTCGGCCGCCCCAGCTTGCGGTTCCTTGCGATCGCGCGGGCGACCGCGTTCTCGCCCCAGTTGTAGGACGCCAGCGCGAGCTGCCAGTCGCCGTGCATGTCGTACAGATCCTGCAGGTAGTCGAGCGCCGCGTTGGTGGAGGCGACGATGTCGCGCCGCTCGTCGTACCACCAGCCCTGCTTCAGGCTGTAGCGCCTGCCGGTGGGCGGGATGAACTGCCAGATGCCCGAGGCGTGCGAGCGCGAGTAGGCCATCGGGTTGTAGGCGCTCTCCACCATCGGCAGCAGCGCGAGCTCGGTCGGCATGCCGCGCTTCTCGAGCTCGTCGACGATGTGGTACAGGTAGCGCCGGCTGCGCTCGAAGATGCGCTGCAGGTACTCGGGCCGCGCGGCGTAGTACGCCATCATTTGCTGCACGCGCTTGTTGTCCAGGTCGGGCATGCCCCAGCCGCGCCGGATGCGCTGCCACAGGTCGTCCGGATGCACCGTGAGGTCGATCGTGCGCACGCCGCGCAGCGGCTCCTTCACGACCCGCTTCTCGCCCTCGAACGGCGGCAGGCGCGTGGCGTCGAGCGGCTTGCTGGGGACGGCGCGCGGCGGCGGCGCCGGCGGCGGTACCACCGGCGCGGGCACCGCTTGCGGGGGGGCGGGCGGCGGCGCCTGCGGCGTGGCGCAGGCGGTGAGCAGGGCGGCGAGCGCCCACGCGCCCCGACGCAGGATCACGAGCGGTTTTTCCAATCCCTGATGGCCGCGAACACGCGCACCGGGTCGGCCGCCCGTGCCCCGAGGTACTTGTTCGCCGACTCGACCACTGCGGGCTCGAGGCAGCGCAGGAAGGGATTGGTCGCCTTCTCCTCGCCGAGCGTGGTGGGCAGAGTCGGCTTGCCGGCCTCGCGCAGCTTGCGGTCGCGCGCTTCGCGCGCGCCGAGCGCGGCGTTGCCCGGCTCGACGCTGCGCGCGAAGCCGATGTTGGCGAGCGTGTATTCGTGCCCGCAGTAGACGCGCGTCGAATCCGGCAGCGCCCGCAGCTTCTCGAGCGAGGCGTACATCTGCTCGGGCGTGCCTTCGAACACGCGGCCGCAGCCGCAGGCAAACAGCGTGTCGCCACAGAACAGGCAATCCGCGCCATAATATGCGATATGCGCTCGCGTGTGCCCCGGGATGTCGAGCACCGCGAACGAAACGCCGAGCTCGGGGATCGTCACGCTGTCGCCCTCATGCACCGCCCGGGTGAGCGATTCGATCGGTTCTCCGCGCGGGCCGTACACCGGCACGCGGCCTCGCTCGAGCAGCTCGGGAATTCCGCCGACATGGTCCGCATGGTGGTGGGTGGCGAGGATCGCGACCAGATCGAGCTTCTCGCGCGCCAGATAGTCGATCACCGGGCGCGCGTCGCCCGGATCGACCACCGCCGCGCGCTTGCCGTCGTGCAGTGTCCAGATATAGTTGTCTTTGAATGCCTTTACGGGAACGATCTCTAGCATGGATCGCCAATCCTTCGCGCCTGGTGCCACGCCCAAGTATAACGGTGTCCGCTCTTCTCTTTCAGAGTGGTTTGTCACGGCGCAGGGTCGTTACGTGCTCGACTGGGAGCTGGCCCAGTTCGACAACGCGGTCGACGATGCGTTCGGCTACCGCGCGCTCCAGGCCGGCCTGCCGGAGACCGATTTCCTGCGTCGCAACCGCATCCCGTTCCGCTTCGGCGTCGCGCTCGAGCCCGGCGCCGCGGTGGCAGCCGACCCGCTGCAGCTGCCGCTCGCGTCGCAGAGCGTGGACCTGGTCGTGCTGCCGCACGTGCTCGAGACCCACAATGACCCGCACCACGTGCTGCGCGAGGCCGAGCGGGTGCTGATGCCGGAGGGGCAACTGGTGGTGTCGGGATTCAATCCGCTTTCTCTCTGGCGCCTGCGGCAGATGTTCTCCTTCCGGCAAGCGGGGGCGCCGTGGGACGCGCGCTTCATCAGCCTGCTGCGCCTGCGCGACTGGCTGCGGCTGCTCGGCTTCGAGCTCAACGGCGGCGTGTTCGGCTGCTATGCGCCGCCGTTCGAGCAGCCGAAGTGGCTCGCGCGCTTCGACTTCATGGAGAAGGCGGGCGCGCGCTGGTGGCCGATCGTGGGCGGGGTCTACGTGGTGCGAGCAATCAAGCGGGTGCAGGGCATGCGGCTGGTGACGCCCGCCTGGCGCAAGGAACGCGCCAGGCGCCGGCGCGCGCTGGCGGCGCCGGTTACGCAGCAGCAGCGGCACGGTCTGCAGCGCTATGAGTGACAAAGTGGTGGAGATCTACGCCGACGGCGCGTGCAAGGGCAATCCCGGGCCGGGTGGCTGGGGGGCGTTGCTGCGCATGGGCGGAGTCGAGAAGGAACTCTACGGCGGTGAGGCCGCCACCACCAACAATCGCATGGAGCTGACCGCGGTGATCCAGGCCCTCGAATCGCTCAAGCGGCGCTGCAGGGTGCGCCTGTACACGGACTCGCAGTACGTGCAAAAGGGCATCTCGAGCTGGATCCACGACTGGAAGCGGCGCGCCTGGCGCACGGCGGACAAAAAGCCGGTGAAGAATGTCGACCTGTGGCAGCGGCTCGACGCGCTGGCGCAGGAGCACGACGTCGAATGGCACTGGGTAAAGGGCCACGCCGGGCACCCCGAGAACGAGCGCGCCGACGCGCTCGCCAACCGCGCCATCGGAGGGCAAGGTGGCTGAGCGCCAGATCGTGCTCGACACCGAGACCACCGGGTTGAACGCCAAGCTGGGCGACCGGGTGATCGAGATCGGCTGCATCGAGCTGCTCAGCCGGCGCGTCACCGAGCGCCACTTCCACACCTACCTCGACCCGGAGCGCGAGATCGAGGAGGGCGCGGCCAAGGTGCACGGCTTGACGCGCGAGTTCCTGTCCGACAAGCCGCGCTTCGCCGAGGTGGCGAAGGAATTCCTGGATTACGTGCGCGGCGCCGAGCTGATCATCCACAACGCCGCGTTCGACGTCGAGTTCCTCGACGCCGAGCTCGAGCAGGCGGGCCTGGGCCGGCTCGCCGAGCACGCCGCGGGCGTGATCGACACCCTGGCGCTCGCGCGCGAGCTGCACCCGGGGCGACGCAATTCGCTCGACGCGCTGTGCGAGCGCTACGGCGTCGACAACGCCCACCGCACCATGCACGGCGCGCTGCTCGACGCGCGCCTGCTGGCCGAGGTTTACCTCGCGATGACGCGCGGCCAGGAGAGCCTGGCGATGGACCTCGAGGACGACCCGGCGCCCGTGGCCGGCGGCCCGCCACGCTTCGACACCTCGAAGCTGGTCGTGGTGCGCGCCAGCGCCGAGGAGGCCGCGGCGCACGAGAAGCTGCTCGACCGGATGGAAAAGGAAGCGAAGAAGGGCATCGTCTGGCGCCGCGGCTAGCCGCCGGCGAGGCTCGCCAGGGCGGCGATCGCCACCACCACCCCCGCGCCTTTGCGCGCCGAGAACGGCTCGCGCAGGAAGAAAAAACCGAATAACGATGTGGCGACGAAGCCCATTTGCGCCACGGGCACCATGACGCTCGCGTCGCCGCGAGCCAGGCTCTCGACCATCGCGCAGAAGGCGAGGGCGATCGCCACGCCCGCGAGCGGGGCGTTGCGCAGCACTGCGCGCGACGGTCGGATGCGGCCGTCGATGATGCGGGTGAGCGCCGTCGAGCAGCTCACCACGACGCTGGCCTGAGCCACGATCAGCGAGGCCGGCGTCGCGCCCGCGCGCAGCCCGTACTTGTAGACGAAGTTGCCGATGCCGACCGCGGCGGTTGCGACCAGTACGCGCGTCAGCGACGAACGGCTCTCGCGTCGCGCCGCGTCACCCGCCGCCGGGGCGCCCAGCAGCAGCCAGACCGCGACCAGCGCGAGCGAGATGCCCGCGATCTTGAACGCGGTGAGCGGCTCGCCAAGCAGCGCGACCGCCAGGCCCGCGGTGATGACGAAGCTCAGGCGGAACACCGGCGCGTTGACGCTGACCCGGCCGGATCTCAGGCTGTGGGCGAAGTTGTAGAAGCCGGTCAGCACGAACACGCCGACCAGCAGGCCCCACAGCGTGCCCGCGACGAAGTGCAGCGAGCCGGTGAGCAGCCCGTACGCGGTGACGGTCGGCAGGAACACCCAGGACTGCGCCATGAGGAACTGGTGCGGCAGCGCGCCGGCTGCGGCCCCGCGCTTGTAGATCAGGTCGCCGACCCCGAATAGCAGCATGGCGCCGAGCGCGTATTGCATTCCTGGGCTCATATAGCGGGCGTACCTTACCGGTGCGCAGCGCGGGGCGCTATACTTTTGCGCCATGAGCACGGCCTCCAACCCCTTCGAGCAGGACCTCGAGCGCAATCCCGCCAACTACGCGCCGCTGACGCCGCTGTCGTTCGTCGAGCGCGCGGCGTACGTTTACCCGGACACCGTGTCCGTGGTGCACGGCAAGCGGCGCGACAGCTGGAAGCAGACCTACGCCAACTGCCGCCGGCTCGGCTCGGCGCTCGCGAAGCGCGGCATCGGGCCGGGCGACACGGTGGCGGCGATGCTGCCCAACATTCCCGCGATGTATGAGACGCACTTCGGGGTGCCGATGTGCGGCGCGGTGCTCAATACGCTCAACACGCGGCTGGACGCCGAGGCGATCGCGTTCATGCTGAACCACGGCGGGGCGAAGCTGCTCATTTCCGATCGCGAGTTCTCGCCCGTGATCGAGGCCGCGCTGGCGAAGCTCGGCCGCGCGCTCGAGGTGATCGACGTCGACGACCCGGAGTACGTCGGGCCGGGCAAGCGGCTGGGCAGGAAGACCTACGAGGAGCTGCTCGCCGAAGGCGACCCGGACTACGCCTGGCAGGGCCCGGCCGACGAGTGGCAGGCGATCTCGCTCAACTACACCTCGGGCACCACCGGCAACCCCAAGGGCGTGGTCTACCATCATCGCGGCGCCTACCTCAACGGGGTGGGCAACATCCTGGTGTGGGGCATGCCGCAGCACTCGGTCTACCTGTGGACGCTGCCGATGTTCCACTGCAACGGCTGGTGCTTCCCCTGGACGATGGCGGCAAACGCGGGGACGAGCGTGTGCCTGAGGAAGGTCGATCCGGCGTTGATCTTTCCCCTGATCAAGCAGCACCACGTCACGCATTACTGCGGCGCGCCGATCGTGCACCAGACGCTGATCAACGCGCCGGTCGAGCTGAGGAAAGGCATCGACTGGAAGGTCAATGCGATGGTCGCGGGCGCGGCGCCGCCGGCGGCGGTGATCGAAGGCATGGAGAAGATGGGCTTTTCGATCACCCACGTCTACGGCCTGACCGAGACCTACGGCCCGGCCACGGTGTGCGCCAAGCACGCCGAGTGGCAGGAGCTGCCGCTCGCCGAGCAGGTGCAGCGAAACGGCCGCCAGGGCGTGCGCTACATCGTGGAAGAGGGGCTGACGGTGATGGACCCGGAAACGATGCGCCCGGTGCCCGCCGACGGCGAGACAATGGGCGAGATCATGTTTCGCGGCAACATCACCATGAAGGGCTACCTGAAGAACCTCAAGGCGACGCAGGAGGCGTTCGCCGGCGGCTGGTTCCATTCCGGCGATCTGGCGGTGATGCAGCCCGACGGCTACATCAAGATCAAGGACCGCTCGAAGGACATCATTATCTCGGGCGGCGAGAACATCTCCTCGCTCGAGGTCGAGGACGTGCTCTACCGCCACCCGGCGGTGATGGCCGCGGCGGTGGTCGCGATGCCCGACCCGAAGTGGGGCGAGACGCCGTGCGCCTTCGTCGAGCTGAAGCAGGGCGCCAAGGCGAGCGAAAAGGAAATGGTCGAGTTCTGCCGCGGTCATATGGCGAAGTTCAAGGCGCCGCGCGCGGTGGTGTTCGGCGAGCTGCCGAAGACCTCGACCGGCAAGATCCAGAAGTTCGCGCTGCGCGAAAAGGCCAAGTCCGCGTCGGCGATCGATTCGTGAAGGAGGCAAGATGAGCGCCATACCGAAGAACCAGGAACCGATCCTGCTGCGCGAAGACCGCGACGGGATCGCGACCCTCACGCTCAACCGCCCGGAGCAGTACAACGCGCTCTCGGGCGCAATGCTCGACGAGCTGCAGTCGGCGTTCGACGCGCTGGCGAAGGACCCGAGCGTGCGGGTGGTGGTGATCGCCGCGCGCGGGCGCGGCTTCTGCGCCGGGCACGACCTGAAGGAGATCGGCGCGCTCGGCACCCAGGACAAGATCGAGGCGCTATTCCAGAAATGCGGCCGCATGATGGTGTCGATCGTGTCGCTGCCGCAGCCGGTGATCGCCAAGGTGCACGCCACTGCGACCGCCGCCGGCTGCCAGCTGGTGGCGCAGTGCGACCTCGCGGTTTCCGCCGACAGCGCCAAGTTCGCGGTGAGCGGGGTGAACTTCGGCCTGTTCTGCTCGACCCCGAGCGTGGCGCTGGCGCGCAACGTCGGGCGCAAGAACGCGATGGAGATGCTGCTCACCGGCGAGTTCATCGACGCGCCGACCGCGAAAACCTACGGCCTGGTCAACCGCGTCGTGCCCGCGGCCGAGCTCGACGCCGAGGTCGACCGGCTCGCCGCGCTGGTGGCTTCCAAGCCGCAGGGCGCGGTCGCCGCCGGCAAGCGCCTGTTCTACCGCCAGCTCGAGATGGGACTGGAGGGCGCCTACAAGCTCGCCGGCGAGGTGATCTCGTGCAATGCGGCGAGCGACGAGGGGCGCGAGGGCATCGCGGCCTTCGCCGAGAAGCGCAAGCCGGTCTGGAACAAGAAGTAGCCGCCGTGCCAGCGGGCCGCTACTACGAGGAGTTCGCGCTCGGCGAGACCTACAAGCACTGGCCCGGCCGCACCATCACCGCGGCCGACAACACCTGGTTCACGCTGCTGACCATGAACCAGCACCCGCTGCACTTCGACGAGGAGTACGCCAAGGGCACCGAGTTCGGCAAGCCGCTGGTCAACAGCGCGCTCACGCTCGCGATCGTGGCCGGGCATGAGCGTCGCCGACGTGAGCCAGAAGGCGATCGCCAACCTGGGCTGGACCGACATCGTGATGCCGGCGCCGGTGTTCAACGGCGACACGCTGTACGCCGAATCGACCGTGCTCGAGAAGCGCGAATCGAAGTCGCGCCCGACGCAGGGCATCGTCACGGTGGCGACGCGGGCCTGGAAGCAGGACGGCACCACGGTGATGACCTACAAGCGCACCGTGCTGGTGCCCAAGCGCCCATGACCACCTCGGACGACACCCAGATCCTCGACGCGATCGGGAAATGGCTCGAACGCGACGTGCGTCCGAAGGCGCGCGAGCTGGAGAAGAAGGACGAGTACCCCGAGGCGATGGTCGAGCAGATGAAGGCCTTCGGCCTGTTCGGCGCCACCATCCCGCAGGAATACGGCGGCCTGGGGTTGCCGGCGTCGACCTACGCCCGGATCGTGGCGCAGATCTCGGAGGTGTGGATGTCGCTCACCGGGATCTTCAACTCGCACCTCATCATGGCCGCAGCCGTGGCGCGCTTCGGCACCGAGGCGCAGAAGAAAGAATTCCTGCCGAAGTTCGCCAGCGGCGAAGTGCGCGGCGGCCTGGCGCTCACCGAGCCCGACTGCGGCACCGACCTGCAGGCGATCCGCACCCGCGCGCTGCGCGACGGCGAGCATTACGTCATCAACGGCACCAAGACCTGGATTTCGAACGGCATCAAGGGTTCGTGCTTTGCGCTGCTGGTGAAGACCGACCCGGCCGCGCAGCCGCGCCATAAGGGCATGAGCCTGTTCCTGGCCGAGAAGGGCAAGGGCTTTCGCGTCTCGAAGAAGCTGGAGAAGCTCGGCTACAAGGGCATCGACTCGGCCGAGCTGATCTTCGAGGACTACCGCGTGCCGGCTGGCCGGCTGATCGGCGGCGAAGAGGGCCACGGCTTCCAGCACGCGGTCGGCGGGCTCGAGCTCGGGCGCATCAACGTCGCCGCGCGCGGGGTCGGGGTGGCCAACGCCGCACTCAAGGATGCCGTCGCCTATTCCCAGGTGCGCAAGACCTTCGGCAAGCCGATCTGCGAGCACCAGGCGATCCAGTTGAAGCTGGGCGAGATGGCGACTCGCTGCGAGGCGGCGCGCCTGCTGGTCGAGAGCGCGGCGCGCGCCTACGACGCCGGTGAGCGCTGCGACATGGAGGCCGGGATGGCGAAGTACTTCGCCTCGGAAGCCGCGCTGGAGAACTCGATCGAGGCGGTGCGCATCCACGGCGGCTACGGCTACTCGACCGAGTTCAACGTCGAGCGCTACTACCGCGACGCGCCGCTGATGTGCATCGGCGAGGGCACCAACGAGATGCAGCGCATCATCATCGCCAGGCAGCTGATCGCGCGGAACCCGGCCTGATGCCGCCGCTGGCCGGGCTGCGCGTGATCGCGGTCGAGGTCTATGGCGCCGGGCCGTTCGGCACCGCGCACCTGGCGGACCTCGGCGCCGAGGTGGTCAAGATCGAGCAGCGCGAGGGCGGCGACGTCTCGCGCGCGGTCGGACCGTATTTCCTGGGCGAGGGCGACAGCCACTTCTTCCAGTCGCTTAACCGCAACAAGAAGTCGCTGACCCTGGATCTCAAGCACCCGCGCGGGCAGGAAGTGCTGCACCGCCTCGCGGCGACCGCCGACGGTCTGATGGGCAACCTGCGCGGTGATCAGCCGGAAAAACTCGGCATAGATTACGATTCATTGAAGAACGCAAACCGGGGAATCGTCTGCGCGCACCTGTCGGCCTACGGCCGCGACGGCGCGCGCAAGGGCTGGCCCGGCTACGACTACCTGATGCAGGGCGAGGCGGGCTACCTGTCGCTCACCGGCGAGCCCGACGGACCGCCGGCGCGCATGGGGCTGTCGGTGGTCGACTACTCGACCGGCACCACCTGCGCGCTCGCGCTGCTGGCGGGGATCCTGGAGGCACGCCGCACGGGGCGGGGCAGGGACATCGACGTGTCGCTCTACGACGTGGCGATGCACCAGCTCAACTATCCCGCGGCCTGGTACCTCAACGAAAGTCTCGTCACCGCCCGCGCGCCGCGCTCGGCGCACCCGTTCATCGCGCCTTCGCAGCTGTACCGCACCGCGGACGGCTGGATCTTCGTCATGGCGCAGACGCAGCGGTTCTGGGAGCTGCTGTGCGACGCCCTCGGGCGCGGCGACCTGAAGAGCCGCCCGGAGTTTCGCGACTTCGCCGCCCGCAGGGAGCATCGGGATGCGTTAACCGGGGTTTTGGATCAAGAGTTCTTGAAGCAGAAGACGGAATATTGGTTAAAGCAGCTCCGCGGCACGGTTCCTTGCGGTCCGGTGTATGACTTGCCGCAGGCGCTCGACAATCCCTACTTCCTCGAGCGCGGCGGGGTGCAGGTGTTCGATCACCCGGCGCGCCCGGGCTTCAAGCTGGTGGCGAGCCCGTTCCGCCTCGGCGAGGCGCTGCCCGCGCGGCCGGCGCCCGGGCTCGGGCAGCATACGGACGAACTGCTGCGGGAGCTCGGCTACGCAAGCGATGAAATCCTGCGGCTGAAGAAAGAGAAGATCGTCTGATGAAGCTCGAAGGCATCCGCGTGATCGACCTGTCGCTGTTCCTGCCCGGACCGCTCGCGACCCAGTTCATGGCCGATCACGGCGCCGAGGTGATCAAGGTCGAGTCGATCGAAGGCGGCGAGCCGAACCGCGAGATCGGCCCCAAGCGCGACGGCGTGAGCGTGTATTTCGCCAACACCCACCGCGGCAAGCAGAGCGTCGCGCTCAACCTCAAGGACCCCGCCGGGGTGGAGGTGCTGCTGCGCCTGGCGGAAAAATCCGACGTCCTGATCGAGGCCTTCCGCCCCGGCGTCGCCGAGCGGCTCGGCATCGGCTACGCGCAGGTCGCCGCGCGCGCGCCGGGGATCGTGTACGCCTCGATCGCCGCCTTCGGCCAGCACGGCCCGTACCGCGACCTCGCGGCGCACGACCTCGCCACCGAGGCCATGACCGGGGTGCTGTCGCTCAACCGCGGCGGCGACGGCAAGCCGGCGATGCCAGCGCTGGCGAACGCCGACATGCTGGCCTCGATGATGACGCTCTCGGGCGTGCTGATGGCGCTGCTGCGCCGCAAGGAAACCGGGCGCGGCGACTATCTCGACATGGCGATGGCTGACTGCCTGCTCGCCTGCCTGCCGAACAACATGGGGACGGCGATGACCGAGCGGCGCCAACCCGACCCGAATGCCGAGCGTGCGCTCGGCGGCAACGCGCTGTACCAGATCTACGAGACGAAGGACGGCGACCACGTGGTGCTCGCGGGGCAGGAGCTCAAGTTCGCGCGCAATCTGCTCGAGCCGCTCGGGCGGCCGGACCTGGTCGAGCTGTGCAAGCTGCCGCCCGGCCCGGGTCAGGATCCCGTTCGAGCTTTTCTCAAAGCGTTATTTTTAACTAGAACAAAGAGAGAATGGATCGAATGGTTCCGCGAGCGCGACGTCGCCTTTGCGCCGATGCGCACGCTGCCCGAGGCGCTCGAGGACGAGCACTTCAAGGCGCGCGGCATGGTGCTCAAGGATGCGCGCGGCTGGGACCACCTGGGCGTGCCGATCGCGTTCCGCGACGAGCCCGCGCGCCCGGGCTTCGATCCGCCCGCGCACGGCGCGCATACGGCGCAGATCCTGCGCACGCTGGGCTACGGCGAGGCCGAGGTCGCGCAGCTTGCGGCGCGCGGCGCAGTCAAGCTCGCCGCGCCCAAGGCCGCTTGAGCGAGCGCCTGGTCCTGTTCAACCCGGTCGCCGGGCGCGGCCGCGCGCGCCGCCTGTGGCCGCAGCTCGCGCAGGCGCTCGGGGTGGCCGGAATCGAGTTCGACCTGGCCGAGACGCGCGCGCCGCTGGAGGCGATGCGCCTGGCCGAAGCCGCCGCGGGCCGCTATGCGGCGGTGATCGCGGTCGGCGGCGACGGCACGGTGCACGAGACGGTCAACGGCCTGATGCGCGCGCCGGCAGAGGCGCGCCCGGCGCTCGGCGTGCTGCCGGTCGGCAGCGGCGACGACTACGCCAAGATGTTGCCGCCGATCTCGCCCAGCGCCCCGCGGCCGCACTGGCGCGCCGCGCTGGCCGCGATCGCGCGCGGCGAGGGCCGCGCGCACGACGTCGGCGTGATTCGCGACGGCGAGGGCGGCGAGCGCTGGTTCGCCAACGGCATGGACGTCGGCTTCGGCGCGCACGTGGCGCGCAACATCGCGCAGGTGCCGCGCTGGCTCACCGGCCTCGGCGCCTACCTGGCGGCGATCGCGCAGACCATGCTGCGCTACCCGACGCTCGAGATGCGGCTGCAGTTCGACGACGGCGCGCCGTTCGCGCATCGCTCGACCATCGCTGCGATCATGAACGGCCGCTGCTTCGGCGGCAGCTTCTGGGCCTGCCCCGAAGCCTGCGCCGACGACGGCCTGCTCGACGTGCTGCTGGCGGACGTGGTGAGCCGGGCCCAGATCCTGCGCCTGGTGCCGAAGCTGATGCGCGGGGGGCACACCGGCGAGCCGGTGCTGCGCATGCTGCGCGCGCGGCGCATCGTGATCGAGTCGGACGAGCCGCTGGTCATCGAGGCCGACGGCGAGCTGCCGCCGATGCGCTCGCGCCGGCTCGAGATCGAGGTGGTTCCGCGCGCCTTGCGGGTGTTGGGCTAAAAGGAGCGCGTGATATCATCGCGCGCCAATGCTGATCCAGATTCCGAACGTGCTGACGAAGGATGAAGTCGAGTTCGCATTGCGCGAGCTCAGGCAGGGCGCGTACGAGGACGGCAAGGTCAGCGCGGGCGAGATCGCGGGCCAGGTGAAGAAGAACCTGCAGCTCAAGCGCGATGCCGAGGCGATGACGAAGATCAAGCCCATGCTGCTCGCGGCGCTCAAGCGCAACGCTGAATTCCAGGCGGCGGCGCTGCCGCTCAAGATCCGCGACCCGCTGCTAAACCGCTACGACGCCGGCATGACCTACGGCCTGCACGTGGATAACGCGCTGATGGGCGAGCCGGCCACCATCCGCACCGACGTCTCGGCGACGCTGTTCCTCAGCTCGCCGCAGGACTACGACGGCGGCGAGCTGGTGATCCAGGAAATCAGCGCCCAGCGCCGCATCAAGCTGCCCGCGGGCTGCATGGTGGTTTACGCCTCGACCAACTCGCACCGGGTCGAGCCGGTGACGCGCGGCACGCGCCTGGCGGCGATCTTCTGGGTCCAGAGCATGGTGCGCGACGAGACCAGGCGCGACATCCTGTTCGACCTCAACCAGATCATGGACTCGGTCGACAAGAAGATCGACGCCGCCGAGAAGATGGCGCTGGCCTCGATCTTCCACAATCTGCTGCGGCAGTGGACCGAGACCTGAGCGCGGCGCGCTAGAAAGAGCGTGGCAGGCCGAGCACGTGCTCGGCGACGTAGGACAGAATCAGGTTGGTCGAGATCGGCGCCACGAGGTACAGCCGCGTCTCGCGGAACTTGCGCTCCACGTCGTATTCGGCGGCGAAGCCGAAACCGCCGTGAGTCTGCAGGCAGACGTTGGCCGCTTCCCAGGACGCCTTGGCGCACAGGTGCTTGGCCATGTTGGCCTCCGCCCCGCAGTGCTTCTTGGCGTCGAACAGGGCGGCGGCCTTGTAGCGCATCAGGTTGGCGGCCTCGATCTCCATGTAGGCCTCGGCGATCGGGAACTGCACGCCCTGGTTCTGGCCGATCGGGCGGCCGAACACGACACGGTCCTTGGCGTAGTTCGTGGCGCGCTCGGTGAACCAGTAGCCGTCGCCGATGCACTCGGCGGCGATCAGGATGCGCTCGGCGTTCAGCCCGTCGAGAATGTAGCGGAATCCCTTGCCTTCCTCGCCGATCAGGTTCTCGGCCGGGACCTCGAGGTTGTCGAAAAACACCTCGTTGGTCTCGTGGTTCACCATGTTGCGTATCGGGCGCATGCTGAGCCCCTTGTCGAGCGCCGCGCGCTTGTCGACGATGAACACCGACATGCCGTCGGACTTCTTCTTCACCTCTGTCAGGGGCGTGGTGCGCGCCAGCAGCAGCATCAGCTCGGAGTGCTGCAGGCGCGAGGTCCAGACCTTCTGCCCGTTGACCACGTAGCGGTCGCCTTTCTTCACCGCCACGGTCTTGATGCTGGTGGTGTCGGTGCCGGCGGTCGGTTCGGTGACGCCCATCGCCTGCAGCCGCAGCTCGCCGCTGGCGATCTTCGGCAGGTACTTCTTCTTCTGCTCCGGCGAGCCGTTCCGCAGCAGCGTGTTCATGTTGTACATCTGACCGTGGCAGCAGCCGGGGTTGCCGCCGGAGCGCGAAATGGACTCCATGATCACGCTTGCCTCGGTGAGCGACAGGCCCGAGCCGCCGAACTCCTCGGGAATGAGCGCCGACATCCAGCCCGCCTTGGTCAGCGCATCGACGAAGGCCTCCGGGTAGGCGCGCGCTTCGTCCACCTTCTGCCAGTAGGCCGAGTCGTACTGGTTGCACAAGGCGCGCACCGCGTCGCGCAGGTCGGTGTGAGTTTCCTGTCCCAGGTTCATGGCTCGATTCTATACATAACCCGGCCCTTCGATTGCCGGGTGGCCGGCGATGAAATCCTCGTTCACTTCCAGTCCAAGCCCCGGGGCCTCGAGCGGCCAGACGCGGCCGTCCTTGTCGATCTCGCCCGGGTTGGCGACCAGCTCGTCGCGGAACTTGTTCGAGCGCGACACGTCGCCCTCGAAGTAGCCGCCGTTGTCGATCGCGGCCAGGAAATGGATCGTCGCCGCGTGGTTCAGCCCCGTCATCGAGCTGTGGGGATGGATCGGCAGCTTGTACGCGGAGGCCATGGCGGCGATCCTCAGCGCCTCGGTGATGCCGCCGCACTTCGACAGGTCGGGCTGCAGGATCGTGATCGCGCCGTCCTCGATCACGCGGTTGAACTCGAAGCGGGTGTAATGGTTCTCGCCCGCGGCGAGCGGGGTGCGCCCGAGGCCGCGCGCTTCGCGGTAGCTGCGGTAGTCGTGGGCGGGGAAGGGCTCCTCGAGCCAGCCGATGCCGAGCTCGTCCATCGCCGGCATCACGCGCCGCACGTCATCGACCGAGTAGCCGATGTTGGCGTCGGTCAGGATCTCGAGCCCGGGGCCGAACGCGGCGCGGATTGCGCGCATGCGCTCGATGTCGCGCGCCGGCGTATCGCCCACGCGCAGCTTGACCGCCTTGTATCCCCTGGCGAGGCTCGCGCGCGCCTCTTCGATCAGCTCCTCGGGGGGCTGGTAGCCGAGCGAC
This sequence comes from uncultured beta proteobacterium, assembly GCA_963811085.1. Taxonomy (GTDB): domain Bacteria; phylum Pseudomonadota; class Gammaproteobacteria; order Burkholderiales; family SG8-39; genus DAHVFK01. The sequence goes on from CAWEPV010000011.1 coordinate 562,321, forward strand.
ACGCCGCCGGCGTAGGCCGGCACGCCCTTGCGCGCGCCGCCGAGCAGGCGGTAGAGCGGCACCCCCGCGGCCTTGGCGCGGATGTCCCACAGCGCCATGTCGATGCCGCTGATGGCGAGGCAGGCGCCCGCGCCCATGCCGTGGCTCGCGAGCTGAAAGCGGTACATCCGCTGCCACACTCCGGTCACGTCGTCGGCGTCGCAGCCGAGCGCGAGCTGCTTAAGCGTGGTCTCGATCAGCTTCGCCACCGCGGTGTGCGCGCGGCCGTGGTGCGCCTCGCCCCAGCCGGTGAGCCCGCCGCGCGTGGTCACCTTCACCACCACCGCGTCGCGCTTGATCGCGGTGCCGATCCCGAGCGCCACTCGCCGCACGGGCGGAATCGGGAACGAGATCGGGTAAGCCTTGATGTCGGTGATCGTCAGGTCAGTACTCACGGCGTGGCCTCCGCGCGGGCCGTAAGCATAGCAAGCGGCGTTGCCGGACGAGAATGGTTATCGACCCGAGCAATGTACGACAGCGCACAGATAGTCCCGGTCGGAATCCCATAAGGTAGCCACTGGGCCGATTCAAGCGGGAGATCGAGAGATGCGCTACGCACTGATTGTTCTGGGGATGCTGTTCTGGTCGGTCAACTCGGCCGTTGCTCAGGTGCGCATCGGCATCGGGTTGCCCGGCGTGAGAATCGGGATCAACGTGCCGCTGTATCCGGAGCTGGTCCGGGTGCCGGGCTACCCCGTCTACTACGCCCCGCGGCTGAATTCAAACTTCTTCTTCTACGACGGCATGTACTGGGTCTACGAGGGGGATAACTGGTACGCGAGCAACTGGTACAACGGGCCCTGGTCCGCTGTGGAGCGGGAGGCCGTGCCGTTGTTCGTGCTACGAATCCCCGTGCGCTACTACCGGGCCCCTCCGGCGTATTTCCACGGCTGGCGCGCCAACGAGCCGCCGCGCTGGGGCCAGCGTTGGGGCCGTGACTGGGAGCAGCGCCGCAGCGGATGGGACAAGTGGGACCACAGGAAAGCGCCTGCACCCGCGCCGCTGCCTCGCTATCAGCGGCAGTACTCGGGCGATCGGTATCCGCGGGCCGAGCAGCAGCAACATCAGGTGCAAGAGCGCAATTACCGTTACCAGCCGCACGACCCCGTGGTGCGGCAGCACTATCAGGAGCGGGCGGTGCAAAGAGCCCCCGCGCCTTCGCGCGCCGGACCGCAGACGGCGCCGCGGGAAAAACAGCGGGGCAAGGACCGCTCGCGCCAGCAGAACGACGAACGAGGGCAGGGACGCAACAAGTAACGCGGGCAGAGTTCGATCTTGCGCCGCCACAAACGGATCTGAATGCGTGTCGCATAGATTGATCCATGTCGCCTTGCTCACGATTGCACTGCATGCCGCCGGTGCGCGCGCGCAGGAGGCCAAAACGCCGCTGTTCTCATTCAACGGCTTCGGCACTCTGGGCGTGGTGCACTCCAGCGAGGACAAGGCGGACTTCACCTCTTCCATATTCAAGCCCAACGGCGCCGGCTACAGCCATGCCTGGAGCGCCGACGTCGACAGCCTGATCGGGGGGCAAGTCACCGCCAATTTCACCCCAAAGCTCTCGGCCGTGTTGCAGGTCATAGCGGAGCAGAATTACGACAACAGCTACCGGCCCCACGTGGAGTGGGCGAACTTCAAGTATGAAGTCACGCCGGATTTCAGCGTGCGCGCCGGTCGAATCGTTCTGCCTACCTTTCTGTATGCCGATACCCGCAAAGTGGGTTATGCATACCCGTGGGTGCGGCCGCCGCCGGAAGTCTATGGCCTGGTGCCGATCAACACCAGCAACGGCGTAGATGCCACGTACCGCACCCGCGTCGGTGACGTCGTGCATACGCTGCAGGCGAATTACGGCGGGGACGAGCGTTCATTTCCGGGGGGCGGAACGCTCAAGGCGGAGCGCTCATGGGGCGTCGGCTACATGGCCGAGTATCACGCCGTCACCGCGCTCGTCACCTATCATGCCTCGAACGCGACGTTGGATACCCTCAAACCCATTTTCGACGGGTTCAGACAGTTTGGGGCGCAAGGCGTTGCGCTTGCAGACAAGTACGGCGTCGACAACAAGCGTTTTGAAGCCATCGCGATCGGCGCGAGCTACGATCCCGGAAAGTGGTTCTTGATCGGCGAATGGACTCGCGCGACGACTCATTCCGTCCTCGGCCAAGAGACCGGCTGGTATGTGAGCGGCGGCTATCGGCTCGGGAAGTTCACGCCCTACCTTACATATGGCCAAGTGACGGTCGACAATCTCTCCGATCCCGGTTTGAACCTGTCAACCTTGCCCCCGTTTCTGGCGGGGCCCGCAGCAGGCCTCAATGCCGCCCTCAATTCCATCTTGAGCGCGAAACCGGCTCGGAACACCCTGTCCATCGGCGGGCGCTGGGAACTGACCAGGAACGCCGCTCTCAAACTGCAATACGATCACACCCGCATCGGCGCCGGCTCGAGCGGCGGATTGAGCAACCTCCAGCCGGGCTTTCAGCCGGGCGGCAAGGTCAACGTGCTCAGCGCCACGATGGATTTCGTGTTCTGAGGAGGCCGATCATGTCCCTCGTGAACCGGATCGTTTTCGCCTTCCTCGGGCTTGCGCTCAGTCTGAGCAGCGGTGCGACCGAGGCCGAGGTGGTCGCGGTCGTTTCGTCCAGGTGTCCCGAGTCCGCTCTGAGCAGGAATCAGGTCGCGGATATCTTTTTGGGCAGGTCGAGTCGTTTCCCCGATGGAAAGCTGGCAGTGCCGATCGACCAGGCGGAAAGTTCGGCGGCGCGGGACGAGTTCTACGCCGCGTTCACCGGCAAGTCTCCCGCGCAGGTCAAGGCGCATTGGTCGAAGATCATTTTTACCGGCCGGGGCCAGCCACCGCGGGAAGTATCGAACGGCATCGAAGTGAAGAAACTCGTCGCAGGGAATCCAGCCGCCATCGGCTACATCGACCGCAAGCTGGTGGATGGCAGCGTGAAAGTACTGCGCACGCAATAGTGCCGCCCGGTGCGCCCGCCAGGCGGCCTCAACCGATCTGAATGCATGTCACTGGATTTCAGTGTGCGCGTCCGACGCGCCGTACTCCCTGCCCATCTGTGTGGCGCGCACCGATGAAACCACGATGCGATCGCGGCCCGCCTCCTTGGCCTGGTACATCGCCGCATCCACAGCATTGATCAAGCTGTCCATCGTCTTGCCATTCTCCGGGAAGGCCGCCACGCCGAAGGAAGCGGTCACCTGTATGACGGCTGCTCCCACCGTTATCCGTTTCGCCGCAAGTTCCGTACGCAATTTCTCGGCGCGTTGATACGCCACAGCAGGCGGCATGTCCGGAAGAAACATCACAAACTCCTCGCCGCCGAAGCGGCAAACAATATCGCTGCCGCGCGCATGCGTTTTTAACAGCTCGGCAAACACCCGCAACACCTCGTCGCCAGCCATATGGCCGTGCGTGTCGTTGACGAGCTTGAAATGGTCGAGGTCGCACATCACGATTGCGACCGGCCGGTTGTTGCGCGCCGCGCGGGCCAGCTCGCGTTCTATCGTTTCTTCGAGATAGCGGCGATTGTAGAGACCGGTGAGCGGATCGCGCAGGGCTTGGTCGCGCAGTTGTTCATGCAAGTTTTGCAGTTCCGCCTCGGCGAGCTTGCGGTCGGTGATGTCGCGCACGATGCTCAGCATGTAGGGCCTGCCGATTTCGAACATTTTCGCTCTGACTTCTACCGGGTAGGTAGTATCGTCTTTGCGTCGATGCGTACTTTCGAATTTCCCCTCTCCGTTTTGCAGGATCTGTGCTTTGAACTCCAATACCTGGCTCTTAGTAAATTCCGTTTCGATGTCTGTAACGCTCATGGTCAGCAGTTCTTCCCGGCTGTAGCCCAGTTCGCGGCATGCTGTTTGGTTTACGTCCAGAAAACGCATAGTGGCAGGATCGATCACTTCGATAGCATCTCTGGAATTGTCGAGCAAGGTGCGAAACAGTCGGAGCTCTAGTTCGTCATGCTTGTGCTCCGTGATATCAAAGATCACGCCGTCGATATAAAGTGGCGCGCCGTCCGTTCCGTACACAGGCATGCCGTGTTCTGCCATCCAGCGTATGCCGCCGTCCTTGTGCTTCAGCCGATACTCCACCGCGAAGGAGCGTTTCTCTGCAATCGCGCGCTTGACTTCAGCCATCCACGCCGGGGCGATCCTCGTCCAGGATCAGCGGCTCGATCGAGCATATCTCGCCGTTTGTCAATTCATCCGCTACGTAGCCTGTCATTTGAACGGGCATGGAATTAGAGAACTGCATCCGCCCGCCCTTCGCGGACGAACACCCGATAGACCATGCCGGGCAGGTTATGCGCCAACGTACGATAAGCCTGTTCGCTTGCGCGCAGCTCGACTTCCATTTGCTTGCGCTCGGTGATGTCCTGCAACGTTCCCACCATGCGGATGGGTTTCCCGTCATCTCCTTGCATCACCTCGGCCCGCCCATGCACATAGCGTAACGTGCCGTCCGGCCGCAGGATGCGGTGCTCTATATCGTAGGTGTGCTGCTCCGCCAAAGCCTCGCTCACGGTGTCGTTCACCAACTGGCGGTCTTCCGGATGCACCGCGTTCAGGAAAGCCTCGTAGCTCGCGGCGATCTGCTGCGGCGCGTAGCCGAAGATGCGATACATTTCATCCGACCAGTTCACCGTACTATTGATTACATCCCATTCCCAGTTGCCGAGATGGCCGATGCGCTGTGCTTGCGTAAGGCTGGCGGTTCGCTGTGCCACCTCGCTGTTCCAGATGTACGCGGTGCTGTTCCAGTTCTTGCTGGGTTTCCAGTAGTTGCTGCGTGCGCTCCCGAACCTTTTCCTCCAACTCCTCGGCGTCGCTCTGGCGGGTTCGCGCAAGTTGCCAGCCCATGCGGGTCATCACGCCGAGAATCAGGATCGCCAAAAGGCTGCTGCGAGCCGCCCGCCACAGATCGTCTCGTGCGGCCTGCCGAACGGGCGCCATCTGCTCGTCCGCGGACAATCCGACGACCACGGCCAGCGGGAAGCCGTACAGCCGGCGTGCACTGGTATAGCGTCGAACGCCGTCCCAGGCGTCGGTTTCGAGCCTGGACTCGGATTTCGTCTCATCGTCGGCATGCATGGGCAGCGCCTGGAAATCGGTTATGCCGCCGGCTGAGACTTTGTCTCCGCTGCGCCTGGCGCGGAAGATGCCATCGGTTCCGACGATGGCGAGCAGGCCGTATCGACCCAGTTTCGACGCTTCATAGCCGCTGACGAAATAGGCGGCAGCGACCGAAATCATCACGATGCCGGCATAACTTCCGTCAGCCGCATCAAGCCTGCGGCTGAATACCAGCGTCCATTCGCCGGTCAGCCGGATCCTGTTGCGGGCGGTTGACCTCGATGGCGTTGGTCTCGATCCCGGCCCTGAGCCAAATTCTGGCCGACGATGTTGGGCATTCCGGCGCGGGCGGTGCTGGCCACGACATTGCCCTTGCTGTCCGCGATACTGACGACGAACAATAGCGCCGGCGGCAAGAGGGAGCGTGCGTTCAATTCCCGCAGGACGGACGCCTTGCCGCCTCGCTCATAGGCATACTTGACCAGCTTCAGGGTCAGATCGATTTCGCCCAGCGCGCGCAGCGACCTGCGCTTCGTAGAGCTCGGCCAGATCGTGGCCCGAGGTCGCGGCGGCGCGCTCGGCGGTGGCGCGTTCGGCCCTGATTTGGGTCAATGTCGTGCCCCAGATCGCCGCCAGCACGACAACGGCAATCAGCGGGAACAGGATGTGCGGTTGCGTGGCAAGCTGCCACCAGCGCGTCGACTTGATCGGGTTCTGCTTCTCCATTCGCTAGCCTGCGGCAGGCGGCGCCAGGAACCTGGTTTCGAAGTCTTCGCGCGGAACGGGCTTGCTGAAGAGGAAGCCCTGCATCTCGTCGCAACCCAGCACGCTCAGCAGGCGCGATTGTTCCTCGGTTTCGACGCCTTCGGCCACCACCGTGAGCTTGAGCGAATGCGCCAGGTTGATGATGGTGGCTACCAGCGCCAGGCCCTGCGCGCCGGCCGTCATGTCGATGATGAACGAGCGATCGATTTTGAGCGTGTCCACCGGCAGCCTGGCCAGGTAGCTGAGCGAGGAAAACCCGGTGCCGAAGTCGTCGATGGCGATTCTTATGCCCAGGTCCCGGACCGCCTGCAGGCGGCCGATGCTGAGCTTGACGTCGGCCATGATCAGGCTTTCGGTGATTTCCAGCTCCAGGCCTGCGGCCGCACGAGCATCGACCGCGATCGCGCGCCTGACATTGTCGATGAAGTCGCGCGCGCCGCAGTTGCAGCGAGGAGACGTTCACCGCGATGCGCCCCACGGCCAGGCCGGCGCTGCGCCAGCGCAGGTGGTCCGCGACGGCCTGGCGCAGCGCCCAGCGGCCGACTTCGTAGATCAGTCCGGTTTCTTCCAGGACCGGAATGAAGTGGCCCGGCGCCACCAGGCCCGTGCGCGGATCGTTCCAGCGGATCAACGCCTCGGCGCCGGTGAGCTTGCCGCCCGCGAGGCTCAGCTTGGGCTGGTAGTAGAGCTCGAATTGCTCTTTGTCGAGCGCTTCGCGCAGCTGATTTTCGAGGGTGAGCTTGCCGGCCGTCGATGCGATCATCTGCTGCGTATAGAACAGGTATCGATCGCCGCTCGCCTTGGCCCTTTTCAGCGCAACCTCGGCGTTTCTGAACAAGGTTTCGGCGTCGTCGCCGTCGTCGGGGAATAGCGCGATGCCGACCTTGACGGCGACGCGGAACACGGCGTCGCTCAGGTGGAACGGATGCTCCAAAAAGGATTGCATCCATTTCTCGAGCAACCGACCGACGTCGCCGTCCTGCTTGACGTGCGGCAGCACCGAGACGAATTGGTCCGCAGCCACCCGGGCAAGCAGGTTGGCGTCGCCCAGGTGGTTCTTCAGCCACTCCGCTACCTGCCGCAGCAGGGCGTCGCCGGCCGGCCGGCCGAGGCTGTCGTTGATGTTCTTGAACCGCTCCAGATCGATCAGGAATACGGCCAGCTTGTGCTTGTCGGCGACAGCGCTGCGCCTGTACTGCTCCAGCCGCTCGAGAAACAGCGTGCGGTTCGCGAGGCCGGTCAGCGCATCATAGTAGGCGAAGTATTCGAGCCGCGCCCGCTGGTCGAGGTGATCGATCGCGAACGCGATGTCGCCGGCGAGTTCCGTCAGCAGCTTTATCTCTTGTTGCTGAAAAAAGTTCCTCTCGCTGGCGTACAGCGCGATCACGCCCATTGCTTCCTCTGCGACCATCAGCGGCAATACGATCATCGAGCGGACGCCGGCCGCGGCGTATTTCGGGCTGAACACGACCTGCGGGTCGCTTTCCGAATCGTTGGAGACGATGGTTCGCTTTTCTCTGATCGCCCGCGCAACCATGGTGCGCGGAGCAAGTTCGTCGGACGACAACGTGGCTTCTATGTCGTTGATGAGGTTCTCGTCCTTGCCCGCCGAGGCCACGGGGACGAGTTTTGCCGAGCTTCGTTCCACGATGACCAGCATGGCCATGCGGAACCCGCCTGCCTCGACTGCGATCCGACATGCCTCCTTGTACAGCGCGTCGTTGTCCGGTACGCGTACGATCAGCGTATTGATGCCGCTCAGCATGGCGTATACGCGGTTGAGATATGCGATCTGGGCGTCCGCTGCCTTGCGTTCGGTGATATCTTCGCCGATGCCCGCGATTCCGATTACGTCGCCGGCTGCCGACCGGAGCACCGAATTGTTCCAGCGAATCATCCGGCGTTCGCCGGTGCGGGTGATGATCTCGTTCTCGTAGTGCCAGAGTTCGGGCTCGTTGGCGAGGAGCGCCGCGAAAAACGAGCCCTTCATATCGGCCAGTTCGGGCGGGATGAAAAGCTCGAACCAGTTCGCTCCGACAACTTCTTCGTGTCGCCAACCGGTCAGTCGAAGCAGGTAATCGTTGCAGTACGTAATGCGCGCTTCGCGGTCCAGCATCACCGAAGCCAGTTCCACATTCGCCAGCAGGTCACTGAAGCGTCGCTCGCTTTCGCGCAGGGCTCCATTGGCGCGCGTAATTTCCAGTCCAGCCAGCTTCAGGTCTTGAATATCCGTGCAGGTGCCAAACCATTTTCTGATGTTGCCGTCCTTGTCCTTCAGTGGCACGCCGCGAATCAGCCACCAGCGGTAAACGCCATCGGCACGGCGCAAGCGGGCTTCGACCGAATAAACGCCGACTGTATCAACCGCCGTCTGCCATGCGTCCCATGCCCGCTGCTGATCGTCCGGGTGGAACGGCTTGTTCCATCCGTGCCCCAAGCTCTGCTCCTCGGTCAATCCGGTGTAATCCATCCATTGCTGGTTGAAATACATATTCCAGCCGTCCGCGCGCGTGATCCAGACGATTTGCGGCATGGCTTCGGCCAGCGTACGGAATTCCTCCTCGCTGGCGCGCAAGGCTTCCTCCGCCAGTTTGCTCTTGGTGATATCGAGGAAATACACCGCCAGACCCTGCTCGGAGGGATAGGCGCGGACACTGAACAAGGTGTCGAGCGGCCGGTAAAACGCCTCGAATTCGACCGCTTTGTTTTCGCCGATCGCCCGGCGGTATTCGCGCTCGAAGAGGGAATTGACGGTGTCGGGGAACTCGGTCCAGAAGTCCCGTCCGATCAGCTCGGCGCGCGTGCGCCGCAGACGCTGCTCGGCCTCGCGGTTGAGGAAGGTGAAGCGCCATTCCCGGTCCACGGTGAAGAACGCATCCGTGATGCTCTCGAGCGTCATCGTGAGCCGTTCCACCAGGGCGCGAATCTGGTCCTCCGCCTGCTTGTGTGCCGTCACCTCCAGGTGCATGACCACCGCGCCCTTTGAGGTGTCGCCAGCAATGGGCGTCACAGTCATCTGGAACCAGCGCTGTTCTGCGGCGGAATGGCAGGGATATTCGAGCGTGAAGGTGCTGAGCTCGCCGTCCAGCACCGCACGAATACCGGCAGCGGCCTGGCCGGCTTCGGCCGCATCGTCTCCCCGCGCCTGGTCGCATATCGCCAGGTAATCGACGCCGATATCGTGTCCCGGGTTAGGCGCTGCGTTGGCGCGGCCGAATCGTTGCCACGCATCATTCACCAAAACGATAATTCCCTGACCATCGAGCAAAGCGATATGCGCCGGCAGCGCGCCGAGAATGGCGCTCTGCCTGTCGGAGTCGTTGTGACGCAACCATTCCTGGGCGTGCTGCAGCAGGAGGATTTTGCCGTCACGGTCGACGACGGCGTCCACCTCGCCGGCGGTCAGTTCGTCCAGGCGCTGTTCGGTGCGGTGCAGCGACGCGATCAGCGCCGCAACCTCGTCGTTCCGGTCCGCCGCGGGCGGATTTGTGGAGAAGTTCACGCTGCAACCGCTTCCAATCCCAGCGCGAGCAGCGCGGTCTGCGTCTGGGCGAGGTTGCCGACGATTCTTCGCGCCGGGGAGGGTGCGAGCTTCAACAGGGTCGGGGTCATGAAGACGCCGTCTGCCAGCGCGCGCTTCGGGTGCAGCAGCACGTCCACGATTTCGATTTTGTGCCGATCGGACAGGTGCGCGCGGCAAAGCGCGGCAAGATTGGCGCGCGCGAGCGCGGAGTTCGGCGCGTCGCCCGCGACGTAGAGGCGGAACCGGTATGTGGCGTGCCGGTTCATGGCGGCCTCACTTGCGCCCGGGAATTGCCGCGTCGGCGCCGCGCAATTCCTTCATCCGGGTGCGGCCGCGGGACTGCTCGCCCTTGCTGCTTTCCGTGCTGCGGGCCAGCAGTTTCTTCTCCACCTGCTTTGCGACGAGCTCCGTCTGCAGCGAGCGGATGCGAACCGCGAGCTCGGCTTCCTCGGCATCGAGCCTGACGCGCTTGAGCTTCGCCGCGACTTCGGCCGCATCGTGCGAAGCGCGCTCGGCGCGTTCCTTTTCCCAGCGCAGCGTGCCCATCAATACTTCGCCGCCTGCGCTGTAGGTGTCGGCCAGCGTCACCCCGGCGTCGCTCAGGATCAGCTCGCGCACCTGGTTCGAGTGCGCCGTGCCGCGTGCTTTTACGATGGACAGGCCCCGGTTGCGCTCCCCGGCCTGCACCAGGTAGTTGAGGTGGATCCAGGTGTCCGCGAGGGTCGAGATCTGCAGCGACGAGGTTTCCCCCGATCGACCCGACATCTCGTCGAGCAGCATGGTGCAGACCAGGGTGATGCCCTCGGACTTGGACCAGTCGATCATGCGTTCGGCGACACTGTGGGCGGTTGAATTCCTGTCCGATTTGGACCAGATCGAGACCGGATCGATCACCAGGCAACGCGCTCGATGCTTCTTTGCAAGAGACTTGATGCGAACCAGATAGGTTTCCGCGCTGCCGGTGATACTGCGGGCCGATATCATGCGCAGGCGGCCGCTCCTGACGTGGCGCTCGAGCGCGATGCCCACCGAGGTCAGGTTGCGGACTACCTCGCCGCAATCCGAATCGAAGCTGACGAACATGGTGCGCTCGCCGCGGCGGCAGGCCGCCTCCGCGAAGGCGCCGCTCAAGGTGGTCTTGGCGGTACCTGGAAAACCGGTGATCAGCACGCTGGCGCCGCGGTAGTAGCCCCCGTCGAGCATGGTATCGAGCCGCGCCACGCCGCTCGAAACACGCTCGCTGGTCGCCTTGAGGCCCGTGCGGCGCGGCGAGCGGGCGACGGCGATCTCCAATCCGTCTTTGCCGATCAGGAACGGCGCTTCATTCTCGTCGAAACCGGAGCCGCGGTACTTCTGCACCCGCAGATTGCGCTGCGACACGCCCATCACCATGCTGTGGCTGAGCATGACGGCGCAGTCCACCATGAATTGCATGAAGCTGAACGGCTGCTCGAGCATGTGGCTCATCTCGTCGCTGCTGGCCTTGAGGGTAATGACACCCGTCAGCTCGCGCGCCAGCAGCCAGTCGTGCAGCCGGTATATCTCCCGCCTTCTCGTCGCCGCGTCGGGCAACAGGGCCAATACGACGTCGATGGCGTCGAACACGATACGCTTTGCCCGCATCTCCTTGGTCTTGACCTCCAACGCCGCAAGCATCCCGCCGAGATCGAAATCTCCCGCCTGGATCAGGTCGTGCATCGGCTGGGCATCCAGGAAGAACAGCTTTCTTTCCTGCAACTGGGCGAGCTCCCAGCCGAAGCTTTCGGCATTGGCCACAACGCGTTTTGAGCTCTCCTCGAAGGCGACGAAGATACCGGGCTCGCGGCATTGCCTGACGCCGTGCACCAGGAATTTCAGCGCGAAGATGGTTTTGCCGGCCCCCGGCGCGCCCACCAGCAGCGTCGTGCGGCCGCGCGGCAAACCTCCGTTAGTGATCTCGTCGAACCCGGCGATGCCGCACGGGGCCTTGAAGGAACGAGATTGGGCGGATTTCATATCGACGCCAGGGTGCTACCGCTAGACGCCCCACTGGTTGTGAACAAGATTGGCCGCGGCGAACATCGGGGCGACGATCTTCCCACCGGCAATTCCGCCCGCGGCGCCGCCGGCCAATAGCCAGCTGACGATCTTCATGTTGTGCCTCCAAGCAGATTGGCACGGTCGCGGCCCGTCCTGCCCGGTCGCGCATCAAGGCGCTCAGCCTATGCTTGCCGACAGCGGAGGTCCGTACGCTGCCGCACATTAAAAAAGCCCGGATCGAACTTGCCGATCCGGGCCGGGGGTACTACGGATGTTCGGCACAGAAGGAGGGAGGAGAAGCGCGAACACCCACGGCCACCATGCGCCGACTCGGCGCTTCGTTCCGTGCGGTGGCACACATAGCGCCCATATTGGGAATCGGGCGCCGATTCATGTGTACTATGGTTATTCCGTCTAGCCACCAGGCCAGGAGGCGCTCCGCGTGACCGGAGGTGGCGCCTCGCTCGACGCGCTGAGCGTCGTTGAGACTTTCTATCCGCAATGGACCTCCTGAATTGAACGCTGACTCGAAGCGCGACGACGAACCGCCGCTGCGGGCCGAGTTGTTCAGCGCCGAGCAGATGGCGCAGCACGGCAAGGCTCTTGCGGCCTCGCACAAGCTGGCGCCGGGGCGCGCGCCGGACCGGCTGCTGGCGCGGCTGGCGGCGAACGAGAGCGCCCTGGTCGAAGTGTGCAGCCTGCTGACCGAGGCGGTCACGGAGAACCACCGCATCACGCCGGCCGGGGAATGGCTGCTCGACAATTTCTATCTGATCGAAGAGCAGATTCGCACCGCCAAGAGGCACCTGCCGAAGGGTTACAGCCGGGAGTTGCCGCGCCTGGCTCAGGGGCCGTCGGCCGGGCGTCCGCGCGTGTACGACATCGCGCTGGAGACCATTGCGCATGGCGACGGTCGGATGGACACGGACGGCCTCGGCCGCTTCGTTGCGGCCTACCAGTCGGTCACCGCTCTCAGGCTGGGCGAGCTGTGGGCGATTCCCATCATGCTGCGGCTGGCGTTGATCGAGAATCTGCGCCGCGTCGCCGTGCGCATCGCCGCCAGCCGGGCGGAGCGAAACCTGGCCGGCTCCTGGGCGGACCAGATGACCGAAACCGCCGAGAAGGATCCGAAGAACCTGATTCTCGTGATCGCGGACATGGCGCGCTCGAATCCTCCGATGGTCAGCGCGTTCGTGGCGGAGCTCGCGCGCCGCTTGCAGGGCCGGGGCCCGGCCCTGGCTTTGCCGTTGACCTGGATCGAGCAGCGGTTGTCCGAATCGGGCCTGACGATCGAGCAGATGATCCAGTCGGAGAACCAGCAGCAGGCCGCCCATCAGGTCTCGATCAGCAACAGCATCGGCAGCCTGCGGGTCCTGGGGGCGACGGACTGGCGCGAGTTCGTCGAATCCATGAGCGTGGTCGAACGCGCGTTGCGCGAGGATCCGGCTGGCGTCTATGGCGGGATGGATTTCGTTACCCGCGATCGCTACCGCCACGCAACGGAAAGGATGGCGAAGCGCAGCCCTCTGTCCGAAGGCGAGCTGGCGCGCATGGCGATCCGGCTGGCGCGCGCCGGAGCAGAGCGCGGGGCGGGGGATCGGGCAGGGCACGTCGGCTACTACCTGATCGACAAGGGCGTGCACGAGCTCGAGCAGGCGGCGCAGGTTCGCCCTTCCGGCTCCGGAGCCCTGCGCAGGACGGCGGGCCGGTTCCCGCTGCTGCTGTATGTGAGCGCCATCGCGCTGGTCGCGGCGACCGTCAGCGGGAGCCTGATGGCCCGGGCGCATGCCGGCGGGGTGCACGGCTGGCTGCTGGGGTCGATCGGCGTCATCTCGCTGCTGGCCGCCAGTCAGTTGGCGGTGGCGCTGGTGAACTGGCTGGCAACGCTGCTGGTCACGCCGCGTGCTCTGCCCAGATTGGACTTCTCGGCAGGGATCCCGGCGCAATCGCGCACACTGGTGGTGGTCCCGACCATGCTCTCGAGCGCGCAGAACGTCGAGGATTTGATGGAGGCGCTGCAAGTCACATTCCTGGCGAATCGCGATGAATGCCTGCACTTCGGTCTGTTGACAGATTTCCAGGACGCGCCCCAGGAATCGCTCCCCGGGGACGGGCCGCTGCTGCAGCTGGCCCAGGCGAGGATCGACGAGCTGAACGCGAAGTACGGCACCGCCGGAGGCCCAAACAAGGACCACATCTTCTTCCTGTTCCATCGCCCGCGGCGCTGGAATCCGCAGGAACGGCTGTGGATGGGCTACGAGCGCAAGCGCGGCAAGCTCGCGGACCTGAACGCGCTGCTGCGCGGCGTTGCCGCGGATCGCTTTTCGCTCGTCGTCGGCGACACCGCGCTCCTGTCCGGGGTGAAGTACGTCATCACGCTGGACACCGACACGCAGCTGCCGCGCGACGCGGCGCGGCAATTCGTCGGCGTCATGGCGCACCCGCTGAATCGTCCCCGCTACGACGAAACGGAGCGGCGCGTTGTGGAGGGCTACGGCATCGTGCAGCCGCGCGTGGCGGTAAGTCTGCCGGGGACGAACCGCTCGCGCTATGCGCGCCTGTACGGGGGCGAGCCGGGCATCGACCCGTACACGCGCGCCGTTTCGGACGTGTACCAGGACGTGTTCGGCGAAGGCTCTTTCATCGGCAAGGGGATCTACGACGTCGATGCGTTCGAGCAGGCGCTCGGCGGGCGCTTGCCCGAGAATCGCATCCTCAGCCACGATCTGCTGGAGGGGTGTTACGCGCGCGCCGGGCTGTTGAGCGACGTGCGCCTGTACGAGAATTATCCGCCGCGCTACAGCGCCGATGTGAGCCGGCGCCAGCGCTGGATTCGCGGCGACTGGCAGCTCGCGGGATGGCTGCGAGGGCGGGTCCCCGGCGGACACGCGCGCCGCCACAAGAATCCGCTCTCGCCGCTGTCGCAATGGAAGCTGTTCGACAACCTGCGGCGCAGCCTCGTTCAGGCGGCGCTGGTGTTGCTGTTGTTGCTGGGGTGGACGGTCCTGCCGGATGCCTGGCTGTGGACCTCGCTCGTGATCGGCATCATGCTCGTTCCGTCATTGTGCGGCTCGCTCGTCGAGCTGATGCGCAAGCCCGACGAGGTGCTGCTGCGGCAGCACCTCGCAGCGGTCGCGCATTCGGCCTCGAGGCACTTGACGCAGGTGGCATTCGAGCTCGCCTGTCTGCCGTACGAGGCGTTCTACAGCCTGGATGCCATCGCGCGTACCGCCTGGCGCATGCTGGTCGCCGGCAGAGGACTGCTCGAATGGAATCCCTCGGGCGCGACGGATGGTGCCCCGGCCAGGGGCAGGCGCGGCGATTTCGCCGCGTCTTGCCGCTCGATGTGGGTCGCGCCCGCAATCGCGGCGGCGGCGGCGATCCATCTGGCGGCGGCGCGCCCGGCGGCGTTGGCGCTGGCGGCGCCGATACTGTTGCTGTGGTTCGCCTCGCCCGCCATCGCGTGGTGGTTCAGCCAACCGCTCGCCCGGCGCAAGGCGACCCTGACGCCCGAGCAGATGCGCTTCCTGCGCGGGCTTGCGCGTCGCACCTGGGCGTTCTTCGACAGCTTCGTCGGCCCGGAAGACCATTGGCTGCCGCCCGACAACTATCAGGAGTATCGCGTTGCCTCGCTCGCGCATCGCACTTCACCGACCAACATGGGACTGGCGCTGCTGGCGAATCTGTCCGCCTACGACTTCGGCTACCTGCCGGCCGGACAGCTCGTCGAGCGCACGGCGCACGCCCTGAACACGATGGACGGGCTGGAGCGCTACCGGGGGCACTTCTACAACTGGTACGACACGCAGACGCTGCAGCCGCTGCCTCCACTGTACGTCTCGACGGTGGACAGCGGAAACCTCGCCGGCCACCTGCTGACCCTGCGCGCGGGCCTGCTTGCGTTGCCCGACGACCCGATACTGCCGGCGCGGCTGTTCGATGGCTTGAGCGACACGCTCGGTCCGCCCGGGGACGCGCCGCAATTGCGCAAGGAGCTGGAATCCGCCTGCGCGGCGCCGCCAAGGACGCTCGCCGCGGCCCGCGCCTGCCTCGAGCGGCTGGCCGCCGGCGCCGCCGACGCAGCCGCCGCCGACGGCGAGGCGCACAGCTCGGCGCAGGCGCTCGTCCGCCAATGCCGCGAGGCGCTGGACGAGCTGGCGTTCTTCGCTCCGTGCGAGCTCGACGCGATCCCGACCCTGCGTCAGCTGGCGGCGCTGGACGCGGCGCAGTATCCGCACAGCGCGCACGCGAGCGTCCGCGCCCGCAACAGGATGGCGGCCATCGAGCGGCTGGCGCAGCATTGCGGCGAGCTCGTGCGCATGGAGTACGACTTCCTGTTCGACAAGTCGCGCCAGTTGCTGAGCATCGGCTACAACGTCAGTGAGCGCCGGGCGGACCCGGGCTACTACGATCTGCTGGCCTCCGAGGCGCGCTTGTGCAGTTTCGTGGCCATCGCGCAGGGGCAGCTGCCGCAGGAGAGCTGGTTCGCACTCGGGCGCCTGCTCACCAGTACCACCGGAGAGCCCGTTCTCCTGTCGTGGAGCGGGTCGATGTTCGAGTACCTGATGCCGCTGCTGGTGATGCCGACCTACGACAACACGCTGCTCGACCAGACCAACAAGGCGGCGGTGGCCAGACAGATCGAGTATGGGAGCCAGCGCGGCGTGCCATGGGGCATGTCGGAATCCGCCTACAACACCGTCGACGTGCACCTCAATTACCAGTACCGCGCCTTCGGCGTGCCGGGCCTGGGGCTCAAGCGCGGACTGGCCGACGATCTGGTCGTTGCGCCCTACGCCTCGGCGCTCGCGCTGATGGTCGCGCCCGAGAAGGCGTGCCTGAATCTGCAGCGACTCGCGGCCGAGGGGTTCCTCGGGAAATACGGCTTGTTCGAAGCGATCGACTACACGCCGTCACGGCAGCGACGCGGGCAATCGAGCGCGGTGGTGCACGCCTTCATGGCGCATCACCAGGGCATGAGCCTGCTCGCGCTGGCCTACCTGCTGCTCGAGCGACCGATGCAGCGCCGCTTCGAGTCCGAGCCTCTGTTCCAGGCGGTCATGCTGCTGCTCCAGGAGCGCATCCCGAAGGCCACGGCGCTGTTCCCGCACACGGCTCAATTCTCGGAGGTCCGCTCGACCGCGGTCGCCGAGGGGACGCCGATCCGGGTGTTCAACAGCCCCGACACGCCGTCGCCCGAGGTGCAGCTGCTGTCGAACGGCCGCTACCACGTGATGGTGACCAACGCGGGAGGCGGCTACAGCCGCTACAAGGACCTCGCCGTCACGCGCTGGCGCGAAGACGCCACCTGCGACAACTGGGGCACGTTCTGTTACATCCGCGACCTGGCGAGCGGGGCTTTCTGGTCGACCGGCCATCAGCCGACACTCGCGCGACCGGAGAACTACGAAGCAATATTTTCCGAAGGGCGGGCCGAGTTTCGCCGCCGCGATGCCGTCGGCGCGGGCGGCGGCCATATCGAAACGCATACCGAGATCGCCGTATCGCCCGAGGACGACATCGAGCTGCGCCGCGTGCGCGTCGTCAATCGATCGCGCCAGCGCAGGGAGATCGACGTCACGAGTTACGCCGAAGTGGTGATCGCGCCGCCGGCCGCGGACGCGCTCCATCCGGCCTTCAGCAATCTTTTCGTGCAGACCGAGACCATTCGCGAGCGGCGCGCGATCCTTTGCTCGCGCCGGCCCCGCTCACTCGGCGAGCAGCCGCCCTGGATGCTCCACCTGATGGCGGTGCACGGCGGGGGTGTCGGCGAGGTGTCCTACGAGACGGACCGCGCGCGCTTCGTCGGCCGCGCAAGAACCACTGCCGCGCCCCTGGCGATGAGCGATCCGGCGGCCCTCTCCGGCGCAGAGGGCTCGGTGCTCGATCCGATCGTCGCGATCCGCTGCCGCGTGGCGCTGGAGCCGGACGAGTCGGCGACGATTGACATGGTGTCCGGCGTCGGCGACACGCGCGACGGGGCTGTGGGCCTGATCGAAAAGTACCAGGACCGGCGTCTCGCCGACCGCGTCTTCGACCTGGCGTGGACCCACGGTCAGGTGGTGCTGCGGCAGCTCAATGCCAGCGAGGCCGATGCGCAACTCTTTGCCCGACTTGCCGGCTCCGTCATCTTCGCCAACGCCTCCTTGCGCGCCGACGCGGCGGTTCTTATCAGGAATCGCCGCGGGCAATCCGGGCTGTGGGGTTACGCCATCTCCGGCGATCTGCCGATCGTGCTGCTGCAGATCGGGGATGCGGCCAATATCGAGCTCGTGCGCCAGCTCGTACTGGCCCATGCGTACTGGCGGCTTAAAGGGCTGGCGGTCGACCTGGTGATCTGGAACGAAGAGCGCGCCGGTTACCGCCAACCGCTGCAGGACCAGATGATGGGACTGATCGCTTCGGGCGCCGAGGCGAGCGTGATCGATCGGCCGGGCGGCATCTTCGTGCGGCTGGCGGAGCAGATATCGAGCGAGGACCGCATACTCCTGGAGTCGGTTGCGCGCGCCGTCATCACGGACAGTCGGGGAACGCTGGCGGAACAGCTCAGCCGTCGCGGCCCGGTGGAAGCGCGCACGCCGCCGCTAAAGCCGAGCCGCGCGCAGCGCGCCGAAACCGCTCCCGCGAGCGCCACGCCGCGCCGCGACCTGATCCTGTTCAACGGGCTGGGAGGATTCACCCGCGACGGGCGCGAATACGTGATGACGCTCGCGCCCGGCCAGGTGACGCCGGCGCCCTGGGTCAATGTACTGGCGAATCCGACCTTCGGCACGATCGTCTCCGAGAGCGGCGCGGCCTACAGCTGGAGCGAGAACGCGCACGAATTCCGTCTCACGCCCTGGCACAACGACCCGGTGAGCGACCCGGGCGGTGAAGCGCTGTACCTGCGCGACGAAGAGACCGGCCGCGTCTGGTCACCCACGCCATCGCCCGCGCGCGCCGCGGCGCCCTACGTGGTGCGGCACGGATTCGGCTACAGCGTGTTCGAGCACAGTTCCGGCGGCATCCGCTCCGAGCTGTGGATCTACGTGGCGATGGACGCCGCGGTCAAGTTCTCGGTGCTGAAGCTGCGCAACGAGTCGGGCCGGGCACGCAGGCTGTCCGCGACCGGCTACGTGGAGTGGGTGCTGGGCGACCTGCGTGCGAATTCCGCCATGCATGTGAGCACCGAGATCGATCCCCGCAGCGGCGCGCTCTACGCGCGCAACCGGTACAACACCGAGTTCGCCGATCGGGTCGCCTTCTTCGACGTGGACGACGCGGCGCGCAGCGTGAGCGGCAACCGCGCCGAATTCGTCGGGCGCAACGGCGCGATGAGAAGTCCGGCCGCCATGGGCCGCGCGCAGCTGTCCGGCAAGACGGGGGCCGGGCTGGACCCCTGCGCCGCGCTCCAGGTGCGCTTCGAGCTGGCCGACGGGGAAGACCGCGAGCTGGTTTTTCTTCTGGGCGCGGGGCGCAACCTGCAGGACGCCGGCAATCTGGTGCAGCGCTTCCGCGGATCGTCGGCTGCGCGCGGCGCGCTCGAAGCGGTATGGCAGCACTGGAACCATACGCTCGGCGCAGTGCAGGTGGAAACTCCCGACCCGTCCATCAACGTGCTGACCAACGGCTGGCTGGTATACCAGACCCTCGCGTGCCGCGTTTGGGCGCGCAGCGGCTACTACCAGTCGGGCGGCGCCTTCGGTTTCCGCGACCAGCTGCAGGACGCGATGGCGCTCGTGCACGCCGAGCCCGCGCGGCTGCGCGCGCACCTGCTGCTGTGCGCGAGCCGCCAGTTCCAGGAGGGAGACGTCCAGCACTGGTGGCATCCGCCATCCGGCCGCGGCGTGCGCACGCATTGCTCGGACGACTATCTCTGGCTGCCGCTGGCGGCGTGCCGCTACGTGGCCGGCACCGCCGACACGGGGGTGCTGGATGAACCCGTGCACTTCCTCGAAGGGCGCCCGGTCAGTCCGGAGGACGATTCCTACTACGACCTGCCCGGCCGCTCAGCCGAAGCGGGCAGCCTGTACGAGCACTGCGTGCGCGCGGTCACGCACGGCCTGCGCTTCGGCGCGCGCGGCCTGCCGCTGATGGGCTCCGGCGACTGGAACGACGGCATGAATCTGGTGGGGATGGGCGGCAAGGGCGAGAGCGTCTGGCTGGGCTTCTTCCTGTGCGAAGTGCTCAGGCAGTTCTCGCCGCTGGCGCGTGCGCGCGGCGACGCAGCCTTCGCCAAGCGCTGCGAGAGTGAGGGCGCCCGGCTGCGCCAGAGCCTCGAGCAGCACGGCTGGGACGGGGAGTGGTACCGCCGCGCCTACTTCGACGACGGCACGCCGCTCGGCTCGGCGCGCGGCGCCGAGTGCCGGATCGATTCGCTCTCGCAGAGCTGGGCCGTGCTGTCCGGCGCGGGCGACGCGCAGCGCGCGCGCACGGCGATGCAGGCGGTCGACGAGCGGCTCGTGCGGCGCGAGGACGCGCTGGTCCAGCTGCTCGATCCGCCGTTCGACAAGTCGAACCTGGATCCCGGCTACATCCGGGGCTACGTGCCGGGTGTGCGGGAGAACGGAGGGCAATATACGCACGGGGCGATCTGGGCCGCGATGGCGTTCGCCGCCCTGGGCGATGCCCGGCGCGCGTGGGAGCTCACCGCCATGATCAACCCGGTGAACCATGCGGCCTCGGCGGCGGCGATCGCCACCTACAAGGTCGAGCCCTACGTCATGGCGGCCGACGTCTACGCGCTTGCGCCGCACACCGGGCGCGGCGGATGGAGCTGGTACACGGGCTCGGCCGGCTGGATGTACCGGCTGATCGTCGAATCGCTGCTGGGCCTGAGGCTCGAGGGCGACATGCTGCATCTCGCTCCCTGCCTGCCCGCGGACTGGCAGACGTTCAAGATCCACTACCGGTATCGCGAGACCGTTTACCACATCGTCGTTTCGCAAACGGACGGCGAGATGCGCGTCACGGTGGACGGCGTCGAGCGGCATGACGGAGCGATTCCTCTGCTCGACGATCGTCGCGAGCACTTCGTCGAGGTGAGCGTAGGCGTCGTGGAGCAGCTCGCGCTAGCATAGCGGAATGCCGCAGGATTTCGACGCCGCCAGGGACCATCGTTTCGCCGCCACGCGCTGGTTCGACGACTTCGCCGTCGGCGAGCGCTTCTGGATTCCCTCGCGCACCCAGACCGACGCCCTGTTCGGCGCCTTTCAGCTCGCCTCGGGCGACAACGATCCGATCCACTACGACCTCGAATACTGCCGCCGCCGCGGCCACCCCGGCATGCTGGCGCACGGCATGCAGGTCATGATCCAGACCGCCGCCGGCGCCGGCGTCTTCCCCCACCTGGTCGCCGATTCGCTGGTCGCCATGCTCGAATGCAGCGCGAAGTTCCTCAAACCGGTGTACGCGCGCGACACGCTCTATCCGCAGCTCGAAGTGGTCGAGCTCGTCCCCCAGCGCACGACCGGCGTGCTCGTCATGCGCGCCACCGTGCACAACCAGAAAAACGAGCTCGTGCTCGAAGGCAGCCAGCGCTACCTGCTGCGAAAGCGCGCCGCGCCGTGACCCTCGATCAGGCGTACCAGGCTCAGCTCGAGCTGCTCGCGCGTTGCGAGCGCGCGGGAGAGCGTCAGGCCGGCTGGAAGGTCGGCCTGACCGCACGCGCGATGCAGGCGCAGCAGGGCGTATTCGAACCCGTGTTCGGCTTTCTGCTCGAGAGCGGGCATCGGCCGTCCGGCGTCGTCTTCGAATTCTCCGCGCTGATCCGTCCGGGGTTCGAGAACGAGCTGTGCCTCACGCTGGGCGAGACGCTCGCCGGTCCCGGCGTGACGCTCGATCAGGCCCGGTCCGCGGTGTCGCACGTCGCTCCCGCGCTCGAGATCATCGAGAAGCGCGGCGACTTCGGCGCCGACCTGGCGCTGAGCCTGGCCGACAACGCCCAGCAGAAGTCCTTCGTGACGGGCGCCGCGGTGCCGCTCGGCGCGCTCGACCTGGCCGAGGTGACGCTCGAGTTCGCCGTCAACGGCGCGGCGCAGGAGCGCGCGCGCGGCGTCGAGGTCCTGGGCACGCCGATCGCCTCCATCGCGTGGCTCGCCAACAAGCTGGCCGGATTCGGCCGACGCCTGGAAGCGGGGACGCGGGTCATGTCGGGCTCGTTCACCAGGCAGTACGAGGTCCATCGCGGCGATGTCGTCGAGGCGCGCTTCCAGCCGCTCGGCCTGGTTCGCGCCGAGTTTCGTTGAGTCGCTTCGCTCGCCGCACGGGGACAAGTTGGATCGGGGGGAAAGAAATGGCTGACACGATCTTCATGATTCACGGCATGTGGGGCGCGCCGTGGTACTGGGAGAGGTACCGCGGCGTGTTCGAGTCGCAGGGCTACCGCTGCGTCGCCGCCACGTTGCCGTACCACGACATGGACCCGCGCGGCTCGCCCGACCCGCGTCTCGGAACGACGGGGCTGCTGGACTACGCCGACGCTCTGGAGCAGGAGGTGAGGCGGCTCGGAACGAAGCCGATCCTGATGGGGCACTCGATGGGCGGTCTGCTGGCACAGATGCTGGGGGCGCGCGGGCTCGCCAAGTCTCTCGTCCTGCTCTCGCCCGCGCCGCCGGCGGGCATTCTCGCCCTCAGGCCGTCGGTGATGCGAAGCTTCTGGTCGGTGCAGACGAAGTGGGACTTCTGGCGCAAGCCGATGCGGCAGACGTTCGGCGAGGCGGTCTATTCGATGCTGCACCTGATGCCGGAGGCCGAGCAAAGGGAGACCTACGGTCGATTCGTCTACGAATCCGGCCGGGCGGCGTGCGAGATCGGCTATTGGTTCTTGGACCCGAAATCCGCGGCGCGGGTCGACGAATCGGCAGTGACCTGCCCGATGCTGGTGGTCGCCGGCGCCGAGGACCGCATTACCCCCGCGTCGGTCATCCGCCGCGTGGCAACGAAGTACAAGCACGTAGCGACCTACAAGGAATTCGAGAACCACGCCCACTGGCTGGTGGCCGAGCCCGGGTGGCGAGAGGTCGCCGTGTATGTCGCGGGCTGGCTCGCCCAGCCGTCTCGCGCGGCGTGACAGGCTACGATCCGGCGACTAGTCGTCCAGGCGCCGCCGCAGTTCCGCCTTGGCGATTTTCTCCAGCGTCGAGCGCGGGAAGTCCTCCACCAGCCTGATTTCGCGCGGACGCTTGAAGTCGGCCAGCAGGCTGGTGCAGGCGGCTTCCACGCGCGCGGGCAGGTCGGCCTGCGCGCTCGCGTCCGGCCGCACGAAGGCGATCGGCACCTCGTCGAGCATGGGGTGCTTCTTCGCCACCACCGCGCACTCACGCACGCCGGCCACCTGCAGGATGACGCGCTCGATCTCCGAGGCGGCGACGTTCTCGCCGCCCACCTTGAGCATGTCTTTGCTGCGGTCGCCGAACTGGATCGAGCCGTCGGCCAGCAGGTTGACCCGGTCGCCGGTGCGGAACCAGCCGTCGGGGTCGAAGCTCTCCGCGCTCGCATTCGGATTGCCGAGGTATTCCTGGAACAGCGACACGCCGCGCCGCCCGCGGATCAGCAGCTGGCCCGCGCCGCCGCGCTCGACGTGGCGCGCCTCGCGCACCGGCAGGCTGTCGTCCTCGACGATCGCGATGTCGTATTCGGGCGCCGGGCGGCCGATCGACAGCGGCACGTTCGGCAGATGCGGGGAACCGACGATGCCGTGCGTGATCGTCTCGGTCATGCCCCACCAGCCGATCGTCTTGATCCCGAAGTGCGCGTCGGTCGGCGGCTCCGACACCGCGCTGCCCCATAGCCGGTAGTGGTGGGCGCGCGGCGCGTCGTGCTCCATCAGCGCCTTGACGCAGAACGGCACCAGCGAGGTCCAGCTGCAGCGGTGCGCGCGCGAGGCCGCCCAGAAGCGGCTGGCCGAGAAGCGCGGCTGGATCACCGCGGTCGCGCCCACCCACAGGCAGGCGAGCACCGAGTAGGCCTGCGCGTTGGTGTGATAGAGGGGCAGGAACACCAGGTGCACGTCCTCCGCGCGCAGGTCCTCGTGCGCGGCGTTGACGCGCGCGCCCCATAGCGCGTTGGCGTGCGTCCACAGCACGCCCTTGGGGCGCGAGGTGGTGCCCGAGGTGTACTGCACGCTCATCGGCGCGAGCGCCTCGGGCGCGCGGCGCGCCGCGGGCTCGCCATACAGCGCCTCGAACGATTCCCCCCGCGCGGGCGGAGAGTCGGGCGGCTCGCCGTTGTCGCTCGCCGTCACCGCGAGCCAGCGCAGGCCGCGGCAGTGCTGTTCCACCAGCGCGGCAAATTTCGGCTGCGTGATGGCGCCTACGGGCGCCGAGTGTCCGGCGAAGTACGCCATCTCGTCGCCCGCCGCGCGCGCGTTGGTGGTCACGGCGACGGCGCCGATCCAGGCGCAGGCGTACCAGGCGATGACCGCTTCCGGACAGTTGTCGAGATGGATCAGCACCCGCTCGCGCGGCTTGACGCCGCGCCCGAGCAGTCCGCCCGCGACGCGCGCCACGGCGTCTCGAAATGCGGCGTAGGTCCAGCTGCGGCCCTCGCCCTCGAACGGCGCCCAGACCAGGAACGGATGTCCGCCGCGCGATGCGGCGCGCGTCTCGACCAGCCAGGCGACGTCGAGGCCTTCGAACGGGTGCGGCGAAGCCGTCATGGGAGCGGCGCCCGCGAGGCGTAGAAGCGATAGCCTTCGCCGGCCTGCTTGGCCTCGTACATCGCGCCGTCCGCCGCGCTGACCAGCGCGTCCGCATCCCCGGCGTCGGCGGGGTAGCGCGCGATTCCAATGCTGATGCCGATTTCGACGCTGCGCTCGTGGCGCTCGAGCCGCACCGGGGGCGAGAGGGCGGCGACAAGCTTGCGGGCGACGGTCTCGGCGTGCTCGGGCCGGGCGATGTCGGGCAGGATGACGGTGAACTCGTCGCCGCCGACCCGCGCCACGGTGTCGGAGTCGCGCAGCTCGCGCCGGATCCGGTCCGCGACCTGCTGCAGCAGCTCGTCGCCGGCGTCGTGCCCGAGCGTGTCGTTCACCTGCTTGAATCTGTCCAGGTCGAGAAACAGCAGCGCGAACCCGCGCTTGTCGCGCCGGGCGAAGCGGATCGACTGGGCCAGGCGGTCGTTGAACAGCAGCCGGTTCGGCAGCCCTGTGAGGCTGTCGTGGTGCGCGATGCGCTGTATTCGCTCTTCGGCAAGCTTGTGCTCGGTGATGTCGGACGTGACGCAGAAGCAGCCCAAGCTTTGCCCGTGCTCGCCGACGTGCGGCAGGAGCGTGACCTCGAGGTGGCGGAGCTCGCCGCTGGGGAGCCTGCGGGTGCGGTCGTATTTGGTCGGCTGTCCTCGAAGCACTTGCGCGAAATATCCCTCGATTTCCGCGTAGGCTTCTTCGCCCACGATCTCCTGCAGGTGCTTGCCGAGCGCCCCTTCGACCGTGAGCCCGAAATACTCGGCAAAGCGCTTGTTGACGAAGCTGCAGCGCAGGTTCTCGTCGTACGCGACCGTCATGGTGGGGACGTTGTCGGCGAACTGGCGCAGCTTTTCCGCGCTTTCGCGCAGGGCCTGCTCCGCCCGGCGGCGCGCCGTGACGTCGGTGCCGACGCCGCGGTAGCCGGTGAACTTGCCGTACGCATCGAAAACCGGATCGCCGCTGATCGAGATGAAGCGCTCGGTGCCGTCGGCTCCGAGGCGCGAGAGCTCGAACTCGCGGAACGGCCGGTGCGCGTCGAGCGCTGCCTGGTGTTCGTGCCAGCCCGCCTCGTCGGGCGAGAGGTAGGGCACCTCCCAGCGCCGCTTGCCGATCTGCGCGCCGCGCTGGAATACCGATACCGCGCTCGGCCGCCTCGCGGCTGAGCCGCGCTCGGTGAGCCGGTGCTCGGCGTCGCTCTCCCAGTAGAAGTCCGACGACATCTCGGTCAGGGCGCGGAACCGGATCTCGCTCTCGCGTAGCGCGGCCCTGAGCGCGTTGATCTGGCCCCCGACCAGGGTGAAGCAGGGCAGCACGCCCGCCAGCACCAACAGGCTCACCCAGTCGAGCCACAGGTTGTGAATGGCCTGCGGCCGCCACTGGGTCAACAGTACGATGACCAGGCCGTATGCCGCCAGTGTGTAGAGCGTTATCAGCACGAACTCGCGCGCGCGCAGGCGGAAGGTGCCGAACAGGAAGATCAGGAAACAGCCGGACAGCATGATGCTGCGGTCGTCGTCCATGTGGTAGATGACGAACATCAGCAGCGCGATCGCGAGCACGATCTGCGGCACGGTCAGGCTCGGGTCGGCGAAGCGCTGGTTGAAGCCGGAGCGGAGTACGGCGTAAAAGGCCAGATTGATCGCTACCGCCGCCGCGATCGTCTGCAGCGCGGGCGCGGCGGGCAGCAGGCCGGATATCGAAACCAGCTCCACCAGCGCCATACCGAGGAAATACATGAGCGCGGCGAGGCCGAAGCGGCGCAGGCGAAGGGCCTGCTTCGCGTCGAGCGAAGGCGGAATGATGAGCTCGGCAAGACTCATGCGATCCTCGCTCCACAGCTGGCGGCGGCGGCGCCGCCGCGTCGATCCGATTCTAAGGCGTTATCGCCTTCCTATCCTCGAATGGTGCCCGAGAGCCTGAGCTGCTCGATCGCGGCTTGCTCGAGCCCGAACTCGCGCAGGATTTCCTCGCCGTGCTCGCCCGCGCGGGGCGCGGCGCGCAGCGGCCAGGCGCGGTCGGCGCCGGGCATGCGGGCCGCGGGCAGCTCGCCGTAGGGCGGCTGCTCGAGCGCGGCGAAGGCGCCCAGATGTCGCGCCTGGGCCGAGGCGACGAAAGCGGGGTAGTCGGCGATTTCGGCGAACAGGGCGTCGGCCGCGGCGAGCTTCCCGACCCAATAGGCGGTGGTCTGTTCGGCCAGGCGGCGGCCGACCTCCTCGTTGACGAACGCGGCGTGCTTCTTGCGCTCGGCGGCGTCGGCGAAGCGCGGATCTTCTATCCACGCCTCCAGTCCGAGCACGCGCATCGCGGCGCGGAAATGCCCTTCGGTCACCGCGGAGAGAGAGAGGTGCCCGTCGCGGGTGCGGAACACGCCGGCGGGCACTGTGTTCGGCGGCGGTGCCGAGCCGTGAAAAATGCGGTTCTCGACGATCTGCGCGGCCTGGAACGCGGCGGCGCTCTCGAGCAGCGAGAGCTTCAGGTGGCGGCCCTGGCCGTCGCGGCTGCGGGCATAGAGCGCGGCGCCCACCGCCTGCGCGGCGTACACCGCGGTCACCGTGTCGGGGATCAGCAGCGGCATGCGGCGCGGGGTGCCGTCGCGGTCGCGGTTGCGGTGCGCCATGCCGGTGAGCGACTGCAGGATCGAGTCGGTGCCAGCCTTCTGCGCCTCGGGGCCGTCCGGCCCAAAACCGGTGATCGAGACGTACACGACCGCGGGATTGGCGGCGGCCACCGCGCCGTAGCCGAGGCCCAGGCGCTCGATCACGCCCGGACGGTTGTTCTCTACCACGATGTCGGCGTGCGCGGCCATGCGTAAGAGCAAATCCCGGCCGGCGGGCTTCTGCGCGTCGACTACGATCGAGCGCTTGCCGAGGTTGCCGGCGATCGCAAGCGGGGTCATGCCTTCGCGTCCGCCGCCCGCGTTCCTGATCCAGTCGCCGCCGGGCGGCTCGACCTTGATCACGTCCGCGCCCTGCTGCGCGAGCAGGCTGGCGCAGTAGGGGCCGGCGATGCCCTGCGACAGGTCGAGAACTTTCAGGCCTGCGTAGGGCGGCGCGGCGTTCATGCGGGCAGAGTCGAGTCCTCGGCCAGGCCGGTATATTCGCGCAGGGCGTGAAAGGCGATCTTCGGCCAGCGCTCCTGCGCGACCTCGATCTCGGCCCGCATCGAGGCGAGGAAGGCCGGCACCCCGCCCGCGTCGTAGGCTATGCGATGCGCGTTGGCGTCGACGAAGCGCTTGAGCTCGGCGGGGTCGTCCGAGGACACCCAACGCGCGGCAACGTAGTTCGCCGGCAGCAGCCGGATCTCCGCACCGTACTCGTGCGCCAGGCGGTGCGCCACGACCTCGAACTGCAGCGTGCCGACCGCGCCGAGCACGGGCGCGCCGCCGCCGAGCGGGTGGTAGACCTGGATCGCGCCTTCTTCGCCCAGTTGCGCCAGTCCGGCGCGCAGCTGTTTGGTCTTCATCGGCGTCACCAGCTCGGCGCGCCGGAACTGCTCTGGAGCGAAGAACGGCAGCCCGGTGAACTGCAGCCGCTCGCCCTCGGTCAGCGTATCGCCCAGCCGGATCGTGCCGTGGTTGGGCAGGCCGATGATGTCGCCGGCGTAGGCCTCCTCGACGATCTCGCGCTGCTGCGACAGGAACGACACCGCGTTGTTGGTGCGGATCTCGCGCTCGGTGCGGCAGTTCGACAGGCGCATGCCGCGCGAGAAGCGGCCCGAGCACACCCGCACGAACGCGACCCGGTCGCGGTGCGCCGGGTCCATGTTGGCCTGGATCTTGAACACGACGCCGGAGAAGCCGGGCTCGTCGGGCGCGACGCTGCGCTCGCGCTCGGGCCGGCTGCCGGGGGCAGGGGCCAGGTCGACCAGCGCGTCGAGCACTTCGCCCACGCCGAAGTTGTTGATCGCCGAGCCGAAGAACACCGGCGTCTGGCGCGCGGCGAGGAATTCGTCGCGCTCGAACACCGCGCCCGCCTCGCGCACCAGCTCGGCCTCGGCCAGCGCAGAGTCGTAGGCCGGTCCGAGCCGCTCGTGCCAGGCGGGGTCGTTCTCGTCGATCTCGACCCGGTCCCGCGCGTCGAGGCGGTCGAGCCCGGGAGTGAAGAGGCGAATGCGCCGGGCGCGCAGGTCGAGCACGCCGCGGAAATCGCGCCCCATGCCGATCGGCCAGGTGAAGGGCACGGCCGACATGCCGAGCACGGACTCGATCTCATCCAGCAGCTCGAGCGCCGGGCGGCCCTCGCGGTCGAGCTTGTTGATGAAGGTGAGGATCGGCGTATTGCGTGCGCGGCACACCTGCAGCAGACGCAGCGTCTGCGGCTCGATGCCTTTGCCGCCGTCGATCACCATCAGCGCCGCGTCGACCGCGGTCAGCACGCGGTAGGTGTCCTCCGAGAAGTCCTGGTGCCCCGGGGTGTCGAGCAGATTGATGACGCAGCCGCGGTATTCGGCCTGCATCACCGACGAGGCGACCGAGATGCCGCGCTGCTTCTCGATCTCCATCCAGTCCGAGGTGGCGTGGCGGGTGGCCTTGCGCGCCTTCACGCTGCCAGCGATGTGGATCGCGCCGGCGAACAGCAGCAACTTCTCGGTCAGCGTGGTCTTGCCCGCGTCGGGGTGGGAAATGATCGCGAACGTACGCCGCCGCGCGACTTCGCGCGCGAGCAGGCTCATGCGGGTGTTTCCGTTGCGAAAGCTTCGTTCATGACCTCAATTCTATTTGGCCGTAGGAAAAAACGGGGTCAGAGTCGAATTTCAAGCGATCTGCCCCCGCGCTTCGGCAGTCAGGAAATTGGACTCTGACCCCGTTTTTTAAGGGCATCCTCGTTGACCACCACCGCGGGGTCGAGCTTGCCGTCGATGCCGTCGAGCACGTTCTGCGCGGTCTGAACCGACATGCGGATGGTCGACTCGACCGTCACCCCGGCGATGTGAGGCGAGAGGATGACGTTCTTGAGCTGGAACAGGGGATTGTCGGCCGGGCTCGGCTCGCGCTCGAACACGTCCAGCCCGGCGCCGCGCAGCTTGCCCGCGGTCAGGGCCTCATGCAGCGCTGCTTCGTCGACGATCCCGCCGCGCGCGCAGTTGACGATCACCGCGTCGGACTTCATGGCGCCGAACTCGGCGCGCGAGAACATGTGCCGCGTCTCGGCGCTCAAGGGGCAGTTGACGCTCACCGCGTCCATCTGCGGCAGCGCGGCGCGGAAGTCGGCCACCGGCGCGCAGCCAGCCTCGCGGATCAGCGCCTGGTCGATGTAGGGGTCGCAGGCGTGCACCTTCATGTCGAACGCGAGCGCGCGCTTCGCCACGCGCGAGCCGGTGCGACCGAAGCCGACGATCAGCAGGTCCTTGCCCGCGAGGTCGTTCGCCTTGACGTTCCAGCGGCTGCCCCAGTCCGCACCGCGGGTGAGGGCGTCGTAGTACGTCGCTTCCTTGTACAGCGTCAGCAGCATGAACATCACGTGCTCGGCCACCGGCACCATGTTGGCGTGAATCGAGATCGCGAGCGGGATGCCGCGCGCGGTGAGTGCGCCGACGTCGACCGCGTCGTAGCCGACGCCGTGGCGCCCCACCACCTTCAGCTTGGGCGCCGCCTCGATCACGCCGCGTGTGATGCGCGCGCTGCGCACGGTGATCGCGTCGGCGTCGCGTGCGGCGGCGATGATTTGCGCCTCATTGTCCGACATCAGCGCCACCGATTCCACGTCGGCGCGCGCCTGGAGCAGCTTGACGCCCTCGGGGTGCAGGCCCTGCACCATCAGCACTTTCTTTTTGGCGGCCATGCGGGCTAGTGGATCTCGGCCGAGTCGGCCATCGCCTTGGCGAGAATGGCGGCGTTGAAGCCCGGCGCGCGCGCCGCCTTGAGGATCACCGCTTCGCGCCGCGTCAGCAGCTCGATCGCCGCGGGCAGCTTCTTCACGCATTCGGCCGGCACCACCACCGCGCCGTGGCGGTCGGCGTGCACGATATCGTTCGGTCGCACCGCCATGCCGAATACGTTCACCTCGCAGGCGATCTCGGCCAGGTGCACCCAGGCGTGGCTGGGGCCGATCTTGCCGCCGAGCAGCTGAAAGCCCGGCGCGCAGGCGTCGAGGTCGCGGAACGAGCCGTTGGTGACCGTGCCCAGGCAGCCGAGGCCCTTGTGGATCGCCGTGTTCACCTCGCCCCAGAAAGCGCCGAAGCCGGGCTCGGGGTCGATGTCCTGCAGCACCGCGATCGACGGCATCGGCTGCGCGGCCACGTGCTCGTAGTAGCGTGCGCGCATGGCGCGCACCGCGGCGGCGTCTCCCGCGGGCGGCGTCGTGGCGCGGATCAGCGCGGTGCGGGCGTAGCCGACCATCGGCTTCAGGCCCGGATCGAAGCACACCATGCTGCCGGTCGTGAACCCGGCGGTGCGGTGCCTGGCGTCGAGCAGCTCGAGCCCGTTGCAGATCGTGGGCGTGTCCCACTGCGCGAGCGCTTCGAGGTCGGCGCGGCTTAAGTCGGTCATGGTGGAGCTTCCTTCAGATGGGGTCCCAGGAAAATACGTCCTGCGAGCGCTCGAGCGGATAGAACTGCGCCCGCATCGCGGGGATCGCGTGCTCGGCGATCGCCTGCGGGGTCCAGCCGTCGGCGCGGTGCACGCTGCGCACGGGCCGGTTCTGCGAGAAGAGGAAGATCTCGTTCGCGCGCACGCCGAAGATCTGGCCGCTCACGTCGGCCGACGCGTCGCTCGCCAGGAACACGGCGAGCGGGGCGATCTTCGAGGTCTCCATGGCCTTGAGCTTTTCGACCCGCGCCTTCTGCTCCGGGGTTTCGGCCGGGATGGTGCCGATCATGCGGCTCCAGGCGAACGGCGCAATGCAGTTCGAGCGCACCTTGTACTTCGCCATGTCGAGCGCCATCGACTTCGACAGGCCGACGATGCCGAGCTTGGCGGCGGAATAGTTGGCCTGACCGAGGTTGCCGACCAGCCCCGAGGTCGAGGTCATGTTGACGTAGCTGCCCGAGCTCTGGCTCTTGAAGTAGGGCGCGGCCGCGCGCGCCACGTAGAACGAGCCGTTCAGGTGCACGTCGATCACCGCCTTCCACTCCTCGACCGACATGTTGAAAAAGAACCGGTCGCGCAGGATGCCGGCGTTGTTGACCACGCAGTCGATACGGCCGAAGGCGTCGATCGCGCTCTTGACGATGCGGTTGGCCGATTCCCACTCGGCCACGCTGTCGGTGTTCGCCACCGCGGCGCCGCCCTTGGCCTTGATCTCGTCCACTACCTTCTGCGCCGGCCCGGCGTCCTTGCCTTCGCCGGAGACCGAGGCGCCGATGTCGTTTACTACCACCTGGGCGCCCTCGGCGGCCAGCGCGAGCGCGAAGTCGCGCCCGATCCCGCCGCCCGCGCCGGTGACGACGACGACTTTGTTTTCGAGCATTTTCATTTTGCGATTTCCAGTAATACGGCTTCCTGGTCCTCCGCCACGTCGTCGCCTTCGGCGACCAGGATCGCCTTGATGACGCCCGCCGCGGGCGCGGACAGCGGAATCTCCATCTTCATCGACTCGACGATCAGGATCGTGTCGTCCTGCGCCACGCTTGCGCCGGCGGCGGCCTCGATGCGCGCCACCTTGCCTGCCACTTCGCACTTGATCCTGAGCAGAGCCATTTCATTTTTTCCCTGGAGCGCATTGTAGACGTCTGCGAGAATCCAGTCTCATATGAGCTGGCAGGACGAAATCGACGAGCTGCGCCGGCGCGAGGAGCTTGCGCGGCGCATGGGCGGTGCGGACAAGGTCAAGCGCCAGCACGACGGCGGCAAGCTCACGGTGCGCGAGCGCATCGACCGGCTGCTCGACGCCGGCTCATGGCACGAGATCGGCGCTCTGACGGGCGTGGCGCGCTACGGCGCCGACGGCACGACGATCGAGGAGTTCACCCCGGCCAACCTGGTGACCGGGCGCGGGCAAGATCGACGGCCGGCCGGTGGTGGTCGCGGGCGACGATTTCACGGTCCGCGGCGGGGCGAACGACGCCGGGATCAAGGGCAAGCTGCTGCAGTGCGAGCGCATGGCGCGCGACCTGCGCCTGCCGATGGTGCGACTGGTCGACGGCACGGGCGGCGGGGGCTCGGTCAAGAACCTCGAGATGCTGGGCTACTCGCCGATGCCCAAGGCATTCCTGTGGGACACCTGGACCGACAACCTGGGCGAGATGCCGGTGGTGTCGCTCGCGCTCGGCTCGGTGGCGGGGCTGGGCTCGGCGCGCGTGGTGGCGAGCCACTACTCGGTGATGGTGAAGGAGTACCTCGCAGCTGTTCGTCGCCGGGCCGCCGGTGGTGGCGCGCACCCACCGCCAGTTCGACAAGAACGAGCTCGGCGGCAGCCAGATCCACACCCGCAACGGTGCGGTCGACGACGAGGCGGCGAGCGAGGAGGAGGCCTTTGCGCGCGCGCGGCGCTTCCTGTCCTACCTGCCGAGCTCGGTCTACGAGCTGCCGGCGCGCGCCGCGTGCGACGACGACCCGGCGCGGCGCGATCCCTGGCTGATCGAGGCGGTGCCGCGCGACCCGAAGAAGGTCTACCCCATGCGCCGCATCATCGACGCGCTGGTCGACCAGGGCTCGTTCTTCGAGATGGGGCGCAACTGGGGCCGGCCGATCATCACCGGCCTGGCGCGGCTTTCGGGCTGGCCGGTGGCGCTGATGGCGGGCGACCCGATGCACTACGGCGGCGCGTGGACCGCGAAGGCCTCGGAGAAGATCACCCGCTTCGTCGACCTGGCGCAGGTGTTCCACCTGCCGGTGGTGCACCTGGTCGACGTGCCGGGCTTCCTGATCGGCCCCGACGCCGAGCGCGACGCGACCATCCGCTGCGGCATGCGCGCCGCGAGCGCGGTGCTGCAATCGACCGTGCCGTGGTGCTCGGTGCTGGTGCGCAAAGTGTTCGGCGTCGCCGGCGCGGTACATCAGAACTCGACCCGCTACTGCATGCGCATGGCATGGCCCTCGGCCGAGTGGGGCTCGCTGCCGATCGCAGGCGGGCTCGAAGCGGCGTACAAGGGCGAGATCGAGGCCGCGCCCGATCCCGAGGCCAAGCGGGCCGAGATCGAGGCGCGCATCCGCCGCTTCGGCTCGCCGATGCGCAGCGCCGAGAAGTACGACGTCGAGGAGATTATCGATCCGCGCGACACGCGCCCGCTGTTGTGCGAGTTCGCCGAGCTCGCGGCGCCTTTGCGCGTGGCGGGCCCGGTGCGCTTCGGCGTGCGGCCCTGAGCCGCACCGCGCGTGAACCGCCGCTACCTCACCCTCGCGGCGATCGCCGGTACGCTCGGCCTGGCCTACGGCGTGTGGTATTCGTACAGCGTTTACCTGGTCGCGCTGCTCGGGGAGTTCGGCTGGAGCCGCTCGGTGCTGGCGGGCGCGTTCTCGGTCTTCACCCTGGTGCACGGCGTCGCGAACCCGCTGGTCGGCATGCTGTGCGACCGCGTCGGGCCGCGGCGGCTGGTCGTGTTCGGCGGCGTCGCGCTCGGGCTGGCGCTGTACGGCAACGGCTTCGTCGACTCGCCGGGGCATCTGTACATCGGCTTCGGCCTGTTCACCGGGTTCGCGGTGGCCTGTGCGGGCTGGGTACCGGCGGTGGTGATGGTGCAGCGCCAGTTCATGGACCGGCTCGGCCTCGCGCTGGGCATCGTCAGTTCGGGCATCGGCCTGGGAATGCTGCTGGTGGTGCCGCTGTGCGAGGCGCTGATCGAGTCGGTGGGTTGGCGCGCCGCATGGCAGATCCAGGGCGCGATCTGCGCCGCCTGGATCGTGCCGGCGGCGCTGTTCCTGATGCGCGACGATGTGGTGCGGCCCGAGCCGGCACCGCGCGAAGGCAAGGCGCGGGCGCAGCAGTCCGCGCACGAGGCGACCCTGGGCGAGGCGCTGCGCACGCAGCCCTTCTGGCTGATGATCGCGGCGTACTTCCTCGGCAACATCTGCTCGCAGACCCTGCACGTGCACCAGGTCGCGTTTCTGGTCGACCACGGCATGCTGGCGATGGCGGCCGCGTCGGTGGTCGGGGTGGTCGGGTTGGCGAGCGTGTTCGGCAAGACGGGCGGCGGCTGGCTCGCCGACCGCTTCGAGCGCGAGCGGATTTACGTGATCGGCATCGCGATCCTGGTCGCGGCGGTGGGCGCGCTGGCGCTGGTCGGCGCGATGCCGAGCCGCTGGGGCGCCTACGGCTACGCAGTCATGCTGGGCGTGGGGTACTCGGCGACCGCGTCGCTCACCCCGGCGATGGTCAGCGACCGCTTCCGCGGCGCAAGCTTCGGCCTGATCCTGGGCATGTGCCTGTTCGGCAGCGCGCTCGGCAGCGCGCTCGGGCCGTGGATGGCGGGGCGCCTGTTCGACGTCACCGGCAGCTACGCGATCGCCTTCGCCCTGGCCGCCACCAGCGGCCTACTCGCGGGCGCGTCCGCCTGGCGCGCCCGCGCGCTTCGCCTGCGCGCGCTCAGCGCCGCGCGATGAGCACCAGCCCGGCGGCGACCAGCAGCATGCCGCCGATCAGGCCGGCAGTGACCGGCTCGCCGAGGATCGTGGCGCCGAGCAGAACGCCTACCACCGGGGCGACGAAATTGAAGCTCATCATCACGCTCGGCGTGTAGTGGCGGATGAGCCGGAAGTTGACCGTGAAGGCGATCCCGGCGACGAGCACGCCCTGGTAGAAGATTCCTGCCAGCGGCGCGAGGCCGATGTCGGCGTAGCGGATCGACTCGGTCGCCAGCGCTCCGACGGCGAACAGCGGCAGCGAGACGAGGCCCTGCCAGAACGCGAGCCGGACTTCATTTACGCGCTTGAGCAGGCGGCCGCTGAGGGCGAGGCGAAAGCCGAGCAGGCAGGCGCTTGCGAGCACGATCCAGTCGCCGTGCCCCGAGACGGTCGGCGGCGCGCCGCGCGCAAGCACCAGCACGACGCCGGCGAAGGCGAGCAGTGCGCCGAGCGCGCGCTGCGGACGCATCCGGTCTCCCGGCACCAGCAGATGCGCGAACAGCATGCCGAACAGGGGGTTGCTGGAAATCAGCACGGAGCCGTTCACCGCGGCGGTGGCGTTGAAGCCGAAGTTCATCAGCGCGATCTGGAGTGTGAACAGCACGCCGATGCCGAGCAGCGCCGGCCACTCGCCCGGCGCGGGACGCAGCGGGATCCGCGCGAACAGGGCCCAGGCCGCAATGCAGGCGCTGCCCAGCGTGAAGCGCAGCAGCCCGCTCCACAGCGGCGGGAAAGCTTCCAGTCCGAGCTTCACCGCGACCGGGTTGCCGCCCCACAGCGTATGGATCGCGAGCGCGGCCAGCACCGCGCGCAGAGGAATTGACCAGCTCATGACTCGATTATGATTGTTGTTATGACAAGAATAATCGGGGTCAGAGTCGAATTTCCTCGAACCGAGTTGCTGTTTCGAGCCGCCGAAGGAAATTCGACTCTGACCCCGATTATGATTCGTTCATGACTCGCGCCAGCGGCCTGCGCGCCGCGCTCGATCCCGCTTCGATCGCCATCATCGGCGCGTCCGACAATCCGCACAAAGTCGGCGGCCGGCCGATCCTTTACATGAAGCGCTACGGCTACCGGGGCGCAATCTACCCCATCAATCCGGCGCGTGCCGAAGTGCAGGGGCTCAAGGCCTACCCGGACCTGGCTTCGCTGCCGCAGGCGCCCGAACTGGCGATCGTCGCGGTCTCGGGCGAGGAGGCGGTCGGTGCAGTCGCCGCCTGCGCCGCGCGCGGGGTCAAGGTGTGCGTCGTGATGTCCTCCGGCTTCGGCGAGATCGGGGCCGCGGGGCGCGCGCTGCAGGAGCGGATGCTCGCGGCGGCGCGCGACGCCGGCATGCGCCTGGTGGGCCCCAACTGCCAGGGGCTGGCGAACTTCGCCACCGGCGCGGTGGCCAACTTCTCGACCGTGTTCAACGAAATGGAAGGGCGCGACGGGCCGGTTGCGATCGTAAGCCAGAGCGGCGCCTGCTCGCAGGCGATCTACGCCCTGGCGCGCGCGCGCGGCCTCGACGTGCGCCACGTGCACGCCACCGGCAACGAGGCCGACGTGACCGTGGCCGACCTCGCGGCCGAAATCGTGGCCGAGGAGGGCGTGCGCCTGGTACTGCTCTACCTGGAGGCGATCGCCGACCCGGAGCGGCTCGCCGCGGCGGCCGAGGCCGCGCGCGCGCGCGACCTGCCGATCGTCGCGGTCAAGGCCGGCCGCACCGAGAGCGGCCGCCGCGCGGCCAGCTCGCACACCGGCGCGCTGGCAAGCGAGGACCGGGTGGTGGACGCTTTCTTCGAGCGGCATGCGATCTGGCGCGTCGACGACCCCTACGCGCTGGTCGCCGCCGGGCGGCTCTACCTAGAAGGCTGGCGCCCGCGCGGCAAGCGCTTCGTCGCGCTCAGCAACTCGGGCGCGAGCTGCGTCATGGCGGCCGACGCGGCGGACGAGCTCGGCCTGCCGCTGGCCGACTTCCCGCCCGCGGCGCGCGAGCAGCTGGCCGCGGTGCTGCCGGGCTTCGCCACCGCGACCAATCCACTCGACGTTACCGGGGCGCTGCTTAGCAACTCGCGGCTGTTCGCCAACGCGCTGCCGGTGCTTGCGGCGGAGGTCGAAAGCGACTTGATGCTGGTCGCGCTGCCGGTCGCCGGCGCGGGCTACGACGTGGCCGGCTTCGCGCGCGACTTCGCCGCCTACGCGCGCAACACGGGGCGCGCGGTCGCGCTCGCCGCGCCGCAGGAAGCGGTGCGGGCCGAGTTCGAAAAAGCCGGCCTGCCCGCGTTCGTGCGCGAGCGCGAAGCGATGCTGGCACTGAAGCAGCTCGCCGAGCATTCGGCGCTGATGAGAAGGACGCATCGAGCGTCCGGTCCATCGAAAGCGTCCGAGTTGCCGAAGACGAAATCAAAATTTCTTGACGAAGCGCAAAGTCTCGCGCTGCTGGCCGCGGCCGGGCTGCCGGTGGTCGAGCATCGGCTGTGCCGCTCGGAGGACGAGGCGCGCGCGGCGTTCGCGGCGCTCGGGCCGAAGGTCGTGGTCAAGGCCTGCTCGGCGAGCGTGCCGCACAAGACCGAGCTCGGGCTTGTGCGGGTCGGGCTGAACAGCGAAGAGGAGGTGATTCGGGCGTTTCGCGACTTCAAGCCGAAGATCCCGGCCGCCGACGGGGTGCTGGTGGCCCGCCACGCCGCGGGCAGGCGGGAGCTCGCGCTCGGCGCGCGCATCGATTCTTCGTTCGGGCCCGTGGTGCTGGTGGGCGACGGCGGCATCTACCTGGAAGCGCTGAAGGACTTCCGGCTCCTGCTGCCGCCGTTCAGCGAGCGAGAGGCGCTGGACGCGCTCGCCCAGCTGCGGATCGCCCCGCTTCTTGCCGGCGCGCGCGGTCAGCCGGCGCTCGACATAGGTGCATTCGCCACCATGGCAGTCCGGCTCGGCGACGCGATGCTCGGCTGGAACGGAGGCGTCGCCTCATTCGACGTCAATCCGGTGATGGTGTTCGGGGAGGGCGGGGGCGCGCTTGCCGTGGACGCACTGGCGGAAGCTTACTGAGCTTGCGTGAGGCTGACGTCGCTCTCATACTCCTGTTGCGGTTCCATCCAATCGAGGAGGAGGGGGGCAATGAAACGACGCAAATTCCTGAAAGGCGCGGTGGCGGGCGGTGTCGCCGCAGCGGCCGGTACGGTATCCGCGCCGGCGATCTCGAAATCCATCAAGCAGCTGAAGATGGTGACTTGCTGGCCCAAGAACTTTCCGGGCCAGGGCACGGGGGCCGAGCGCCTCGCGCGGCGCATCAACACGATGTCGGGGGGCAGGCTGCACGTGAAGGTCTACGCGGCAGGCGAGCTCGTGCCGGCGTTCCAGTCCTTCGACGCCGTGTCGCAAGGCAAGGCCGAGATGTGCCACTCCGCGTCGTAC
The DNA here is from genome assembly GCA_963811085.1 of uncultured beta proteobacterium. Taxonomy (GTDB): domain Bacteria; phylum Pseudomonadota; class Gammaproteobacteria; order Burkholderiales; family SG8-39; genus DAHVFK01. The sequence continues at coordinate 600,319 of CAWEPV010000011.1, forward strand.
TACTGGCAAGGCAAATCGCCGGCGTTCAATTTTTTCACCGCGGTGCCGTTCGGCCTGACCGGAAACGAGCACTATGCCTGGATGCACTGGGGCAACGGCATGAAGCTTTGGACCGAGCTGTGCGACAACTTCGACTTGGTTCCCTTCATGCGCGCGAGCACGGGCGTGCAGATGGGCGGCTGGTATCGCAAGGAAGTGAATTCGCTCGACGATTACAAGGGCCTGAAGTTCCGCATGCCGGGTCTGGGCGGAGAGGTCCTGCGCCGTCTCGGCGCGACCGTCGTCAACCTGCCGGGGGGCGAGATCTTCCCCGCGCTTCAGGCGGGCACGATCGACGGCACCGAGTTCGTCGGGCCGTTCAACGATCTCGCGTTCGGCTTCTACAAGGTCGCGAAGTTCTATTACTGGCCGGGATTCCACGAGCCGGGCACGGTCGGCGAGGTGCTCCTCAACAAGAAGGTGTGGACCAGCCTGCCGAAGGAGCACCAGGAGATCATCAACGTGGCGGTCGACGCGGAGGCGATGCTCGAGTACGCGGAGTTCAACTACAAGAACGGGGACGCGCTCGACGTGCTGCTCAACAAGCACGGCGTGCAGCTTCGGAAGTTCAACGACGATCTGCTGAAAGAGTTCGGCAAGGCGACCGAGGAAGTGGTGGCGGAGATCGGAAGCAAGGACCCGTTCACGAAGAAGGTGTATGAGAGCTACCTCGCGGCGCGCAAGAAACTGTCCGGCTGGAGCGCGCTCGGCGAGCAGGGCTACATGAACGCCCGCTCGCTGCTGAAACTGTAGATCCCCCGACGGAGATTCCCTCCCGCGCGGCCGCGAGCCGCGCCGGGGGGGCACGCGCCCCATGAACCGGCTTCATCGCCTTGCCAACGTCATCGACGCGGTCAACGACTGGATCGGCCGCACGCTGTCGTGGCTCACGCTCGGCATGGTGCTGGTCACCTTCGTGGTGGTGCTGCTTCGCTATGTGTTCGGCCTGGGCTGGACCATGCTCCAGGAATCGGTCATCTACATGCACGCCATCGTGTTCATGGGCTGCGCGGGGTACGCGCTGGTGCACAACGGGCACGTGCGCTGCGACATCTTCTACAGCGTGGCCTCGCCACGCGGCAAGGCGGTGATCGACATCATCGGCACGCTACTCTTCCTTGTCCCGGTCTGCGTGCTCGTCTTCTGGGTGACCTGGCCCTATGCGATGGCCTCCTGGGCGGTGCTGGAGGGCTCCCCCGAGGGCCGCATGGGCATTCCGGCCGTGTTCCTGCTCAAGACCCTGATCGTGGTGTTCGCCGGGCTGCTCGCCCTGCAATCGGTGTCGCTGGTGCTGCAGTCGGCGCTGTTTCTCGCCGGCGCGACGCCCTCGCGCGGCAGGTTCGACCGCGAAGCGGAGCACGGCGAATGATCGCGCATTTCGACGAATGGCTGGACCTGGCGATGTTCCTCGCGCTGTGCGTGCTGGTTCTGCTCGGCTACCCGATTGCCTTCACCCTCGCTGGCACTGCGCTGCTTTTCGGTTTGCTCGGCATGTCGATGGGCGTGTTCGATGCCGACTTCCTGGGCGTGTTCCCGAACCGCATTTTCGGCGTCATGACCAACGAGGTGCTGATCGCGGTGCCGCTGTTCATCTTCATGGGGGTGATGCTCGAGCGCTCCAAGGTGGCCGAGGAGCTGCTCGACACCATGGGGCAGCTCTTCGGCCGCCTGCGCGGCGGCCTCGGGATCTCGGTTTCGGTGGTCGGCGCGCTGCTCGCCGCGTCGACTGGCATCGTCGGCGCGACCGTCGTCACCATGGGCCTGCTCTCGCTGCCGACGATGCTGAGGCGAGGCTACGACCCGAGGCTCGCCTGCGGCTCGATCGCCGCGGCGGGAACGCTAGGGCAGATCATCCCGCCCTCGATCGTGCTGGTGGTGCTCGGCGACCAGATCTCGAACGCGCACCAGGAGGCGCAGCGCCTGCTCGGCAACTTTTCCCCCGAGCCGGTGGGAGTGGGCGACCTGTTCGCCGGCGCGCTGATCCCGGGGCTCGCGCTGGTGGGCATGTACATCCTGTATCAGATCGGCCTCGCCTTCCTCAAGCCGAGCGCCTCGCCCGCGATCCCGCGCGACGACTCGATGCAGGCGGGCAATATGACGGGCCGCGTGATGCATGCGCTGGTCGCGCCGCTGGTGCTGATTATCTCGGTGCTCGGCTCGATCCTGGTCGGCATCGCCACGCCGACCGAGGCCGCGGGCGTGGGCGCGATCGGCGCCACGCTGCTCGCCGGGCACCGCCTCGCCGAGGGAAAGCCGCTGCCGGTCTACGCCGCGGCGGTCAGCCTGGTCGGCGTGATCATCCTCACGAGCTTCGTCGACATGCGGGTGACGCGCGACCGGATCACGGCGCTCGAATACACCTCGATCGCGCTTGCCATGCTGATGTGTGCCGGCATTCTGTGGGGGCTGCTGGTCGCGCTGGCGCGGGTGTACCGCGACAACACGCTCGTTCAGGTGACGCGCACCACGGCGCGCCTGAGCTCGATGATCTTCGTCATCATCATCGGCGCGCAGCTGTTCTCGCTCGTGTTCCGCGGCCTCGGCGGCGACGACATGGTGCACGAGTTCCTAGGCGGAATTCCCGGCGGCGCGCTCGGCGCGATGATCGTGGTGATGGGATTGATGTTCGTGATGGGGTTCTTTCTGGACACCATCGAGATCCTGTTCATCGTCGTGCCGATCGTCGGGCCGGCGCTGCTCAAGTTCGGGCTCGATCCAATCTGGCTGGGCATCATGATGGCGGTCAACCTGCAGACCTCGTTCCTGACGCCACCGCTGGGCTATGCGCTCTTTTACCTGCGCAGCGTGGCGCCGCCCGAAGTGACGACGATGCACATCTACCGCGGCGTCGTTCCCTTCGTCATCATCCAGCTGCTGATGCTCGTGGTGCTATCCCTGTTCCCGGCCATGGCGACCTGGCTGCCGCACGTCATCTTCCGCTAGCGGCGGGCGGATCGCAGGGCTCGATCGCCGCGCCGGGGCGGATCGTGCCGCCTTTCTCGATGCGGCAGTTGAGCCCCGAGCGGTTGACGAGCGGCTTGAAGACCTTCTTGCCCAGCAGGTCCTCGAGGTAGAGGCAGGGCACATTGAGCCGCTCGCCGTGCAGCACGCAGTCGCCGACCTTGAAAGAGCGTCCCACCAGATGGTTGAGCGGCACGCCGCGGGTGGTGAGGTTGCGCCGGTGCTCGTGCGGGGCGAGCTCGATGCCGTGGTCGCGCGCCAGCGCCTCGAGCGTTTCAAACTCGATCAACGTGACCTCGCGGTCGACGTTATGGCGGTCCGAGTAGGTTCCCGTGCGCGTGGCGTAGCGGTCGCCTTCGATGCCGACGCCCGGCACGAGGCGGGCCTCGGCCAGCGCGCGCATCGGCTCCGACCCGCGCGCGGCGATATGAATGTGCAGCAGTTCGCCCTTCCAGCTCATGACCGATATAATTGCACACTCTCCTCAAGACAAGATTCCCGCCCATGAAAGTCCTGGTCAGCGTCAAGCGCGTGGTCGATTACAACGTCAAGGTGCGCGTCAAGTCGGACGGCAGCGGAGTTGAGACCGCGAACGTCAAGATGTCGATGAACCCCTTCGACGAGATCGCGGTCGAGGAGGCGATGCGCCTCAAGGAGGCCGGCGCCGCGACCGAGGTGGTGGTGGTGTCCTGCGGCCCGCTGGCCTGCCAGGAGACGCTGCGCACCGCGCTCGCGATCGGCGCCGACCGCGCGATCCTGGTCGAGACCGGCGTCGAGCTGCAGCCGCTGGCGGTCGCCAAGCTGCTGAAGGCCGTGTGCGACAAGGAAAAGCCGGGCCTGGTGATCATGGGCAAGCAGGCGATCGACGACGACTGCGAACCAGACCGGGCAGATGCTCGCCGCGCTGATGGGCTGGGCGCAGGCGACCTTCGCCTCCAAGGTGACGATCGAAGGCGATAAGGCGCAGGTCACGCGCGAGGTCGACGGCGGCCTCGACACCATCTCGATCAAGCTGCCGGCGGTGGTGACCACCGACCTGCGCCTGAACGAGCCGCGCTACGTCACGCTGCCGAACATCATGAAGGCGAAGAAGAAGCCGCTCGAGAATCTCAAGCCCGACGCGCTCGGAGTCGACGTCGCGCCGCGGCTGAAGACGCTCAAGGTCGCCGAGCCGCCCAAGCGCAAGGGCGGGGTCAAGGTGCCCGACGCGAAGGCGCTGATCGAAAAACTCAGAAATGAAGCCAAGGTGATCTGATGGCCATCCTCGTATTTGCCGAACACGACAACAAGGCGCTCAAGAAGGCCTCCCTCAGCACCGTCGCCGCGGCGCAGAAGATCGGCGGCGAGATCCACCTCCTGGTGGCCGGGCACAACTGCGCCGACGCCGCCAAGGCCGCATCGCAGGTCGCGGGCGTGGCCAAGGTGCTGCACGCCGATGCCCCCCAGCTCGACGACGAGATCGCCGAGAACGTCGCCGCGCTGATGGTGGGCCTCGCCAAGGGCTATTCGCACCTGCTCGCGCCGGCCACTTCGAACGGCAAGAACGTCATGCCGCGCGTCGCGGCGCTGCTCGACGTGCAGCAGGTCTCCGAGATCATCGCGGTCGATTCGCCCGACACCTTCCAGCGCCCGATCTACGCCGGCAACGCGATCGCGACGGTGCAATCGGCCGACCCGATCAAGGTCGTCACGGTGCGCGCGACCGGCTTCGACGCGGTGGCCGCGAGCGGCGGCTCCGCGCCGGTGGAGAAGGTCGAGGCGCCGGCGGACAGCGGCCTTTCGTCGTTCGTCGGGCGCGAGGTGTCCAAGTCCGAGCGCCCCGAGCTCACCTCGGCCCGGGTCGTGGTCTCGGGCGGGCGGGGGATGGGTTCGGGCGAGAACTTCAAGCTGCTCGAGCCGCTGGCCGACAAGCTCGGCGCGGCGATGGGCGCCTCGCGCGCCGCGGTCGACGCCGGCTTCGTGCCGAACGACTGGCAGGTCGGGCAGACCGGCAAGATCGTCGCCCCCGAGCTGTACATCGCGGTCGGCATCTCGGGCGCGATCCAGCACCTGGCGGGGATGAAGGACAGCCGGGTGATCGTCGCGGTCAACAAGGACGAGGAGGCGCCGATCTTCTCGGTCGCGGACTACGGCATCGTCGGCGACCTGTTCCAGGTCGTGCCGCAGCTGGTGGAGGAGCTCAGCAAATGAGCGCCTATGCTGCGCCGCTGAGGGACATGCGGTTCGTGCTCAATGAGCTCGCCGGGCTGGGCGAAATCGCCAAGCTCCCGGGATGCGAGGAAGCGGCCCCGGAAACGGTCGATGCAATCCTCGAGGAAGCTGCGAAGTTTGCTTCACAAGAGCTTGATCCATTGAATTATTCTGGTGATCAAGAGGGCTCGAAATGGCACGACGGCGCGGTTGCCACGCCCAAGGGCTTCAAGCGGGCCTACCGCCAGTTCGTCGAGGGCGGCTGGAACTCGCTGCCGCTTGAGGCCGAGTGGGGCGGGCAGGGCCTGCCCAAGCTGGTCGCCACCCCGGTGGACGAGATGTGGGTCTCGGCCAACATGTCGTTTTCGCTTTGCCCGCTGCTCACCCAGGGCGCGATCGAGGCGCTGCTGACCGCAGGCTCGGAGGCGCTGAAGAAGACCTTCCTGCCGAAGATGGTGGAGGGCGCCTGGACCGGAACGATGAACCTCACCGAGCCGCAGGCTGGCTCCGACCTCGCGCTGGTTCGCACCAAGGCGGTGCGCGAGGGCGACCACTACCTGATCTCCGGCCAGAAGATCTTCATTACCTACGGCGAGCACGACCTGACCGAGAACATCGTGCACCTGGTGCTCGCGCGCACCCCGGACGCCCCCGAGGGGGTAAAGGGCATCTCGCTATTCGTGGTGCCGAAGTTCCTGGTGAAGCCCGACGGCAGTCTGGGCGAGCGCAACCGCGCCACCTGTGCCTCGATCGAGCACAAGCTCGGCATCCACGCCAGCCCGACCGCGGTGATGGTGTTCGACGGCGCGGTCGGCTACCTGGTGGGCGAGGAGAACAAGGGCCTAGCCTACATGTTCATCATGATGAACGCGGCGCGCTTCGGCGTCGGGCTCGAGGGCGTGGCGATTTCCGAGCGCGCGTTCCAGCGTGCCTATGCCTATGCGAAGGAGCGGCTGCAGGGCAAGGACCTGGCCGAGGGTGGGGCCACGGTGCCGATCATCCGCCACCCCGACGTGCGGCGCATGCTGATGCTGATGAAGGCCCAGACCGAGGCGATGCGGGCGCTGGCCTACGTCGTCGCCGCAGCCATGGATTTTTCGAAAAATAGTACCGATCAGGAAGACCGGAAGCGTCATCAAGCATTCGTCGACCTGATGATCCCGGTGGTCAAGGGCTGGAGCACCGAGACCGGGATCGAGGTGGCCTCGCTCGGCATCCAGGTGCACGGCGGCATGGGCTTCATCGAGGAGACCGGCGCCGCGCAGCACCTGCGCGACGCGCGCATCGCCACCATCTACGAGGGCACCACGGGTATCCAGGCCAACGACCTGATCGGGCGCAAGATCGCGCGCGAAGGCGGCGCCACGGTCAAGGGCTGGCTCAAGCACCTGGCGCAGTTCGACGCCGAGCTGGCGAAGTCGGCCAACCCAGACGTCGCGCGCGTGCGCGGCACCCTCGCCGCGGGCAGCAAAGCGGTGGGCGAGGCGGTCGACTGGCTGCTCGCGAATTTCGGCAAGGACGTGCGCGCGGCCTCGGCCGGCGCGGTGCCGTTCCTGCGGCTTATGGGTGTCGTCGCCGGCGGCTGGCAGATGGCGCGCGCCGCGCTCGTAGCCGAAAAGAAGCTCGCCGCGGGCGAGGGCGACCAGGCGTTCTACCAGGCCAAGATCGTGACCGCGCGCTTCTACGCCGACCACGTGCTGGTGCAGGCCCCGGGGCTGCGCGACACGGTGCTGAACGGCGGCGCGGGCGCGATGGCGCTCGACGAGGACCAGTTCCTCGCCGCCTGACGCTCAGGGCGTGGGCGTCGCCATGTTGTTCTTGTTGGTGATAAGCGAGACCTTCGCCCCCTCGGGCACTCCCGGCACCGTCTTTTCCCACTCGGCGTAGCGCGCGCGCAGCGCGGCCAGGCGCTCGGGCTCGCGCCGCGCCCGGTTCGCCCGCTCGCGCGCGTCCATCTCGAGGTCGTAGAGGAATTCGCCGTCCTCGGTCGAGAGGTATTTCCAGCGACCGGCGCGCAGCGCGCGCTGGCTGCGGTGGTTGGTCTTCCAGAACAGCTCGCGCTCGAAGGTGGCGGCCGGATTGTCGAGCACCTTCAGCAGGCTCGCGCCGTCGAGCGGGTAGTCCGGATGCGGCGCGACGCCGGCCGCCTCGAGCAGCGTCGCCACCCAGTCCATCGTGATGGCGAGCTGCGCCGTTGCTGCGCCGGCCTTGACCCGCCCCGGCCAGCGCACGATGTAGGGCACGCGGATGCCGCCTTCGAGCAGGTCCATCTTCTTGCCGGTGAGCGGCCAGACGTCGGAGAATCGCTCGCCGCCGTTGTCGCTGGTGAAGACGACCGCCGTATCGCGCTCGGCGCCGATCGCCTTCAGCGCGGCGAGCAGACGGCCGATGCCCTCGTCCATGTGGTGAATCATTTGCAGGTAGGTGTCCACCGAGCCGCCGGATAGGTGACCGATGTGCTCGCGATTGGCGGCGAGCAGCTTCGCCTCGGCCTCGTCGGCGCGCGTTTCCCAGGGCCAGTGCGGCGCAGTGTAGTGCACCGAGAGCAGGAACGGTTCCTTCTGCCCGCGCCGGCGCTCGATGTAATCGACCGCGTGCTCGCTGATCAGGTCGGTGAGATAGCCGATACGGTGCACCTCGGTGTCGCCGTCCCACAGGTCGTGCACCCCGGCGGTGTCGCAGTGCGTGAAGTAGTCCAGGCCTCCGCTCATGGCACCGAAGAACTCCTGGTAGCCGCTCTTCAACGGCCCGAAGTGCGGCGCGTAGCCGAGGTGCCACTTACCCGCCAGCGCGGTGGCATAGCCCGCGTCGCGCAACAGGGAGGCCAGGGTGGGGTGCTCAGGGGGCAGGCCGAGCACCGGGCCGAGCCCGGGGTCGACGCGCGCGTTGCCGGCGATCGGCTCGTCCCAGCCGCCGCGCAGGCGGTACTGGTAGCGCCCGGTGGCGAGGGCGAAGCGGGTCGGCGAGCACACCGGCGAATTGGAGTAGCCCTGGCTGAAGCGCAGGCCTTCGGCCGCCATGCGGTCGAGGTTCGGCGAGCACGAGCCGCCGGGCGCGGCCAGCGAGCGCCCGCCGTAGCAGCCGAGGTCGGCGTAGCCGAGGTCGTCGGCGAGGATAAAGACGAAATTGGGTTTGTTCACCATTTGATCGAGGGTAGCCAGGTGGCGATTGCGGGAAAAGCGAATAGCAGGGCGAGCGCGACCAGGTCGGCCGCGACGAACGGCATCACGCCGCGGAAGATCCGCGACAAACGGATGTCGGGCATCATCGCGCGCACGGTGAAGACGTTCATGCCGATGGGCGGCGTCACCAGGCCCAGCTCGACCACGATCACCATCACGATGCCGAACCAGATCAGATTGACGTCCTGGAACACGAGAATCGGCAGGAACACGGGAACGATCAGCAGCAGGATGCCGATCGCCTCGAAGATCATCCCCATGACGATGCAGATGACGCAGATGGCGAACACGGTACCCGCCGGCGAGAGCTGCATGCCGTCGACCATGTCGACCAGCGCCCCCGGCAGGCCCGACAGGTCGATGAAGTTGGAGAAGACCTGCGCGCCGAAAATGACGATGAACAGCGCGGCGGTGATGCGACAGGCTTCGAGCAGCATCTCGTAGAGCTGGGCGAAGCTGCGCAGGCGGCCGCGCCACCAGGCGAACGCGGCGGCGCCGGTGGCGCCGATGCCGGAGGCTTCGGTCGGTGTGAAGACGCCGAAGTAGATGCCGCCGAGCACCAGCACGAACAGCGCGAGGACCGGCCACACGTTGAGGTAGGTGCGCAAGCGCTCGCCGCGCGGCACCGCGGCGCCGGCGGGACCGAGCTCGGGGCGCAGGTGGACCACCGCGAACACCGCCGCCATGTAGAGCGCGACCAGCAGCAGGCCGGGTGCGAAGCCGGCGATGAACAGGCGGCCGATGTCCTGCTCGGCCACCAGGCCGTAGATCACCAGCGGAACCGAAGGCGGAATCATGATCCCCAGGGTTCCCCCGGCGGCGATCACGCCGGCCGACAGCGTGTCGTCGTAGCCGTAGCGCCGCATGTGCGGCATCGCGACTTTGGTCATCGTCGCGGCGGTCGCCAGCGACGAACCCGACACGGCCGCGAATCCGGCGCAGGCGAGCACCGTGGACTGCGCCAGCCCGCCGCGAAAGCGGCCCACCAGCGCGTTGGAGGCGTCGAACAGGTCCTGCGAAATGTTCGCGCGGTGGATGAACACGCCCATCAGCAGGAACAGCGGGATCACCGACAGGCCGTAATTCGCCCCGGTGTCGACGATCTGCTGCGCCATCATCGTCACCGCGGCGTGCCAGTCCCAATCGCGCATGCCGGCGAAGCCGACCAGCCCGGTCAACAGGGTGGCGAAGCCGAGCGGGAAGCCCAGGAAACACAGCAGCAGCAGGCAGGCGAATCCGACCAGCGCGACGGTCATCGCCGCCGCTCAGTCGACGTGCTGCGCGGTGGCGCCGAGCCGGCCGCGGCTGCGCGACAGCGCGAGCAGGAGCAGAACGAACCCGACCAGCGCGAGCGCTGCCGCCGACATCGGCTCGATCCATTGCGGCAGGTCGAGCACCGCCGTGCGCTTGCCGCTGTGGAGCAGGTCCATCGCGTGCCTGAACATCTGCCAGCAGATCAGGAGCGTGCAGCCGACGGACATGGCGATCGACATCCAGCGCTGAGTCCCGGGCATGACGCGCGAGATCAGCGGCTCCATCAGCGTCACCGTGATGTGCTCGTTCTTCGCCGTGATGAAGGCGAGCCCGGCGAACACCGCGACGATCATCAGCACCTCGATGATCTCGGCGGCGCCGAAGATCGAATGGTGGAAACCGTAGCGGCCGATGACGTCGACGAAGGTGAGCGCCATCATCGCGAACAGCGCCGTGGCGGCGATCACGCCCAGCGTGCGCGACGCGATTGCCTCGAAGCGCTGCAGCACCGGCCGCGCCGCCCTACTTGCGCTTCGCATCCTCCGCAGCGAGCACGCTGCGGTAGTAGGCGATCGCCGCGTCGCCGTCGACGCCCATCGCCGCGACCTTCTTCAGCCAGGCGTCGGTCATCGGCTGGCCGATCGCCTTCAGCTGGGCCAGCATCTTCGGATCGCCCTTGATCGCCTCGAGGCCGCCCTTGAGCAGCTTGGCGCGGCTCCTGTCGTTCACCCCGTCCTGCACCTGCCCGAAGTGGCGCGCGATCTTTTCGCCGCTCACGGCGCGGATTGCCTTGCGGTCGGCCGGCGAGATCGTGTTCCACTTCTTGGTGCTGATGAAGAAGGAGAAGGTCGGCGTGAAGATCTTGTCCGGGAACACCGTCACCCCTTTGGTGTAGTCGGTCAGCTTGAACGCGGTGATGGAAGAGAAGGACACGCCGACGAACCCGTCGACGACGCCCTTGGAGATGATCTGGAGCATCTGCACCGCGGGGCCGGCGACTACCGCCGAGCCGGTGGCCTTGATGATGTTGGCCGTCACGCCCGGCAGGGCCCACATCTTGCGGCGCTTGAGGTCCGCGATGCTGTCGATCGGCTTGTCGGTCATCGACCAGAATTCGGCGCCGCTGGATACGTAGTCGGCGAGCAGCACGACCGGGCCGAACTCGTGCTTGTCGGCGAAGAACTTGTGGTAGGTGCGCCACAGGGCGACGCTGCCGGACTCCGCGCTCTCGGTGCCGATGAACGGCAGCTGGCCGATCTGGATCCCGGTTACCTTGTTCGAGATGAACTGGTTGAACTGGAGCGCTCCGTCCATCACGCCGTTCACCACCCCGTCGTACTGGTTCGGTGGCGCGGCGAGGCTCTTGGGCGGGATGCTGAGGGTGACCCGACCGTCGGTCGCCTTCGCGATCGCCTTGGCCCAGTCGCGCAGCATCACGCGGCAGGTGTAGTGCTGCGGCGGAAAGAAGCAGTTGAACAGGACGGTCTGCGCGTTTGCCCGCTGCGGGGCGAGGCCCGCTACGGCCAGCAGCGCACACGTGAGCGCGAGCCGTCCTCCAGCATATCGGTTCGTCATGGTTGTCTCCTCCTCGAGGGGGAGACTACCCGCGCTTTGCGAAAACCGGAAGGAGTACGATGTCGCATAGCGATAACCGGGGATTATCGATGCGGCTCAACCAGATCCGCGACTTCCTCGCCGTGGTCGACGCCGGCAGCATGCGCGCCGCTGCGCGCAGACTCGGCCTCAGCCAGCCGGCGCTGACGAAGAGCGTTCGGCAGCTGGAGGAGGAGCTGGGCGGCGTGCTGGTCACGCGCAGCGTGCGCGGCATCCAGTTGACGGAGATCGGGCGTGCCTTTCTCGCCCGTGCGCGCTCGGTCACCGCCGACCTCCGCCGCGCGCGTGAGGAAGTCGCCCAGCTGCGCGGCGCGCGCGCCGGCAGCCTCACAGTCGGCGCCGCGCCCGCCCCGGCGCTGGGCTTGCTGCCGAACGCCCTCGCGCGTCTGCGGCGCCGCTGGCACGAGGCGACGATCTGCGTCACCGACGTGTCGCCGTCGGAAGTCATGCCGGGGCTGCGCGACGGGCGGCTCGACCTCGCGCTGAGCGTGCGGATCGGCCCCCTCGCCGCGCCCGGAGCGGAATACCTGGTCGAGCCTCTCTATCTGAACGAGGCGCGAATCGTCGCCAGGCGCGGGCATCCGCTTGCCGCCGCTCGCTCGCTCGCCGAGCTCGAGGGCGCGGAGTGGGTGCGCACGGGAGGCACCGACAACACGTCCAGTCTGCCCGCCGCGTTCCAGGCCGCCGGAATGCAACCGCCGCGCTATCGCATCGAATGCAGGTCGTTTTTCGCGATCGCCGAAATCGTCGCGCACAGCGACCTGCTGGCGGTCGTGCCCTGGCAGCTCGCCGCTCGGGAGGCTGCGGGCGGCCGCATCGTCCAGCTTCCATTGCGCAAAGCGCTGCCGGCGCGGGAGATATGCTTGTTCACCCGCGCCGACGTCCCGCTCACGCCGGTGGCGCGCGAATTCGTCGACGTCCTGCGCGCGGCCGTCAGTTCGCGGCCGGCGAGAGGAGATCGCGGGTCGCCCGCGTGACGGTCGCGTCCTGCGGGTGGCGTGCGAGTCGGAAGCCGAGCTTGCGCATCAGCGCCAGCATCCGCGCGTTGGTCGACAGGATCTCGCCGTGCATGCGCCTGATGCGGCACCGGGCGGCGACCGCCAACAGCTTTTCCAACATGCGCCGGCCGATGCCGACCCCTTGCCAGGCGTCGGCCAGCACCAGCGCGAACTCGCAGTCCTCGCCGTTCTCGTCCGCGACGTAGCGCGCCACGCCGATGATCGATTCGCGGTCGCCGAGCATGGTGATCGCGGCGAAGGCCGCCTCGCGCGACCAGTCGAGCTGCGTCAGGCGCCGGATGTACTCGTCGGAGACCTTGACGGCACCGCCGAGCAGCCGGTTGTAGCGCGTCTCGTCCGACAGGCCGGTGACGAACTCGCGCTCGATAGCCGCATCGTCCGGGCGCAGCGGGCGGATCGTCACCGGCGCGCCGATAATCGGCTGGAACGACTCGTCGAATTCCTCGGGGATCAGAACCTGATTTTCCCGCGCAGGATTTCCGCCCACATCACCCAGTCGCCGGCGAAGCTGTAGAACGGGTAGCTGAAGGTGGCGGGGCGGTTGTGCTCGAAGTAGAAGTGCCCGACCCACGCGAACGCGTAGCCGATCACCAGTCCGGCGAGGATCCACCACGCGTTCAGGGTGGCGAGCGCCATGATCAGGCACGCCAGCCCGAGGCTCGTTCCCGCGAAATGTAGCCGCCGGCAGGTGCGGTTGGCGTGCTCCGACAGGTAGAACGGATAGAACTCGCCGAACGTCGCGTACTTCACAGCAGCTTGTTCGCGCATACCAGGACTCCGTCGCGGTCGGCGTAGAGCCACTCGCCGGGGGTGAACTTGACCCAGGCGAAGGCGACCGGAATGCCGCGTTCGCCGGGACTCTTCTGTTGCGGCCTGGTCGGGTTGGTCGCCAGCGCGAGCAGGCCGATGTCCATGCCCGCGCAGTCAGCGGTGTCGCGCACGCAGCCGTTGACCACGAAGCCGGCGTAGCCCTGCTCGAGCGCGCGCCGGGCGACGTTGTCGCCCACCAGTGCCGCGCGCAGGCTGCCGCCGCCGTCGATCACGATCACGCGCCCTTGGCCCGGCTCCTCGATCTGGTCCTTCACCGCCTGGTTGTCCTCGAAGCACTTGACGGTGCAGATGCGGCCGGCGAAGCGCCGGCGGCCGCCGAAGTGGCGCAGGCCGGGCGCGGCGACCTGCACCGCGCCGGCGTTCGCGTCGTACAGATCCGCGGTCTTGAATTCCATTTCCATCGCCGCGCGTTCACATGTTGGGGTAGTTCGGCCCGCCGCCGCCCTCGGGCGCGACCCAGACGATGTTCTGAGTCGGGTCCTTAATGTCGCAGGTCTTGCAGTGCACGCAGTTCTGGGCGTTGATCTGCAGCCGCGGGTTCGAGCCGTCGTCGTTGCGCACGATCTCGTACACCCCGGCCGGGCAGTAGCGCTGCTCGGGCGCGTCGTACAGCTCGAGATTCACCTTCACCGGCACCGCCGGATCCCTCAGCGTGAGGTGGATCGGCTGATCTTCGGTATGGTTGGTGTTGGAGAACGAGACCGAGGTCAGGCGGTCGAAGCTCAGCACCCCGTCGGGCTTGGGGTAGGCGATCGGCGTCGCCTCGGTCTTCGTCTTCAGCGTCTCGTTGTCGGCGTGCTTGTGGCGCAGAGTCCACGGCGCCTTGCCGCCGAACACCATCTGGTCGATGCCGAACATCAGCGACCCGCTGACCAGGCCCTTGGCCATCAGGGGCTTGAAGTTGCGCGCGCGGTACAGCTCGTCGAACAGCCACGAGTGCCGGAACGCCTCGGGATAGGCGCCGAGCTCGTCGCGCTCGCGCCCGGTGCCGAGCGCCTCGATGGCCGCTTCGGCGGCGAGCATCCCGGTCTTGATCGCGGCGTGGCTGCCCTTGATGCGCGAGGCGTTGAGGAAGCCCGCGTCGTCCCCGATCAGGCATCCGCCGGGGAATACGAGCTTCGGCAGCGACTGCAGCCCGCCGGCGGTGATCGCGCGCGCGCCGTAGGCGACGCGCTTGCCGCCTTCGAAGAAGCCGCGTATCGCCGGGTGGGTCTTGTAGCGCTGGAACTCCTCGTACGGGCTCAGGTAGGGGTTTTCGTAGCCGAGCCCGACCACGAAGCCGACCGCAACCTGGTTGTTCTCCAGGTGGTAGAGGAAGGAGCCGCCGTAGGTGCCGGCATCGAGCGGCCAGCCGGCGGTGTGCACCACCAGTCCCGGCTTGTGCTTGGCCGGGTCGATATCCCACAGTTCCTTGAGGCCGATGGCGTACAGCTGCGGGTCGACGCCTTCGCGCAGGCGGAACTTCGCCTCGAGCTGCTTGCCGAGCTGGCCGCGGCAGCCCTCGGCGAAGAAGGTGTACTTCCCGTGCAGCTCCATCCCGGGTTGCCAGGCGTCGGTCTTTTCGCCGTCGCGTCCGATGCCCATGTCGCCGGTGGCGACCCCCTTCACCTTGCCCGTCTCGTCGAGCAGCACTTCCGCCGCGGCGAAGCCGGGGAAGATCTCGACCCCGAGCGCCTCGGCCTGCTGGCCGAGCCAGCGGCAGACGTTGCCCAGGCTGACCACGTAGTTGCCGTGGTTCTTGAAGCAGGCGGGCAGGAGGAAGTTCGGCGTGCGGAAGGAAGACGACTCGGTCAGGAACAGGAAGCGGTCCTCGCTCACTGGCGCGTTGAGCGGCGCGTCCTTTTCCTTCCAGTCCGGGAACAGCTCGGCCAGCGCGCGCGGGTCCATCACCGCGCCCGAGAGGATGTGGGCGCCGATCTCGGAGCCCTTCTCCAGCACGCAGACCGAAACCTCGCGGCCCTTCTCGGCGGCGAGCTGCTTGAGCCGGATCGCGCAGGCGAGCCCCGCGGGGCCGCCGCCGACGATCACGGCATCGTATTCCATGGAGTCGCGGGTCATGCGAGCAATTATAATCGCCGTCCCATGGAACAAGATCATCGCAAGCTGGGCTACATCGAGCGCATTCCGATCCGCTGGGGCGACATGGACTCGATGGGGCACGTCAACAACACAGTCTATTTCCGCTACATGGAGCAGACGCGGATCAGCTGGTTCGATTCGCTGCTGCCGCGCGGCAAGGCCTGGGGCTCGACCGGGATCGTGATCGCGAGCGCGACCTGCAACTACCGGCGGGCGATGACCTACCCGGGCACGGTCGAGGTGAAACTGTTCGTCGGCACGCCTGGCGGCTCGAGCATCCCGACCTATTACGAGCTGCGCGTGGACGACGATACAAAGCCCTACGCCGACGGCAGCGCGGTGGTGGTGTGCATCGACACCGTGCGCAACAAGGCGGTGCGCATCCCCGAGGCGCTGCGGGCCCGGATTCTGGGGCCGGAGGTCGCGGCATGAGCGACAAGCCGATGTGGACGCCGGACCCGGCGCGCGCCGCGCGCACGGCAATGGCGCAGGTCGCGGCGCGCGCGGGCGGCTTCGCCGACTACGACTCGCTGCACCGCTGGTCGGTCGAGCACGCGGCGGAATTCTGGAGCCTGCTGTGGGACTTCTGCGGCGTGCAGGGCGACAAGGGCGCACGCGCGCTGGTGGACGGCGAGCGCATGCCGGGCGCGCAGTGGTTTCCCGACGCCAGGCTCAATTTCGCCCAGAACCTGCTGCGCGAGCCCGACGACAGCGACGCGATCGTGTTCTGGGGCGAGGACCGGGTCAAGCGGCGCTACACCCGCAGGCAGCTGCACGAGCTGGTGTCGCGCCTGCAGCAGGCGCTCGCCGCGGCCGGGGTGGGCAAGGGCGACCGCGTCGCCGGCTATCTGCCGAACCTGGCCGAGGCCACCGCGGCGATGCTCGCCACCACCAGCCTGGGCGCGATCTGGTCCTCGTGCTCGCCCGACTTCGGCGTGCGGGGTGTGCTCGACCGCTTCGGCCAGATCGAGCCCAAGGTTCTGTTCTGCGCCGACGGCTACCTGTACGGCGGCAAGGAGTACGACTCGCAGGACAGGGTGCGCGAGATCCTGGCCGGCCTGCCGACGGTGCGCCAGTGCGTGGTGCTGGACTACCTCGGCGCAGCGGCGACCGTGGGCACGTCGCTGGCCGACTTCATCGCGCCGTTCTCCGCCAGGGCGGTCGAGTTCGAGCAGATCGGGTTCAACGACCCGCTCTACATTCTCTACTCGTCCGGCACCACCGGCGTTCCCAAGTGCATTGTGCACGGCGCTGGCGGTACGCTGCTGCAGCACCTCAAGGAGCACCGCCTGCATTCGGACGTCGGACCGGGCGACCGCGTGTTCTATTTCACCACGCTGGGCTGGATGATGTGGAACTGGCTGGTGTCCGGGCTCGGCGCGGGCGCGACGCTGCTGCTGTACGACGGCTCGCCGTTCGTAGCGCGCGGCCGCATCCTGTTCGATTTCGCCGACGCCGAGGGCATGACGCACTTCGGCACCTCGGCCAAGTTCATCGACGCGATCGCCAAGGTCGGCCTCGCTCCCGCGCGCACGCACAAGCTCGAGAAGCTGCGTGCCATGCTCTCGACCGGCTCGCCGCTGCTGCCCGAGAGCTTCGATTACGTGTACGCGAAGATCAAGGCGGACCTTTGCCTGTCGTCTATCTCGGGCGGGACCGACATCGTGTCGTGCTTCGTGCTCGGCAACCCGGCGCTGCCGGTGTGGCGCGGCGAGATCCAGTGCAAGGGCCTGGGGCTGGCGGTGGAGGTGTTCGACGACCAGGGGCATTCGCTCACTGGCGAGAAGGGCGAGCTGGTGTGCACGCGGCCTTTTCCGGCGATGCCGCTGGGGTTCTGGAACGATCCCGACGGCGCGCGCTACCGCGCGGCCTATTTCGAGAAGTACCCCAACGTCTGGCGCCACGGCGACTGGTGCGAGATCACGCCGCACGGCGGGATGATCATCTACGGCCGCTCCGACGCGGTGCTCAATCCGGGCGGGGTGAGGATCGGCACGGCCGAGATCTACCGCCAGGTCGAGAGCCTGGACGAGGTGGTCGAGTCGATCGTGATCGGCCAGGACTGGGAAGGCGACGTGCGGGTGGTGCTGTTCGTCAAGCTGCGGGAAGGCGAAGCCTTGGATGAAAATATGATCAACAGGATAAAAAAGAGAATTCGCGACAATGCGACTCCCCGGCACGTGCCGGACAAGGTGTTGCAGGTGGCGGACATCCCGCGCACCAAGAGCGGCAAGATCGTCGAGCTGGCGGTGCGCGAGGTGGTGCACGGCCGCGCGATCAAGAACCTCGAGGCGCTCGCCAATCCCGAGGCGCTCGACTACTTCCGCGATCGCGCCGAGCTGGCGAGCGCCTAGGCGCCGGTGAAGCGCGGCGTGCGCCGCTCGGCGCTCGCTTTCACGCCTTCCTTGAAGTCCTCGGTCTTGCGCAGCCGCGTCTGCTCGGCGAGCTCGCGCTCGGTGGCGGCGCGCACGCGCCCGGCGAGCCCGGCGCGCAGCGTGGCGCGCGTCGCGACCACGGCGAGCGGCGCACTCGCGGCGATCTCGCGCGCCAGCGCCTGCGCCGCGGCGCGCAGCTCGGCCTGCGGCACGAGCACGTCGGCGAGGCCCATAGCGCAGGCTTCCTCGCCCTTCACGCGGCGCCCGGTGTAGAACATGAGCGCGGCCTTGCTCGGCCCGATGAGCGCCGGCAGCGTCTCCGTGAGACCGAACCCGGGATGAAAGCCCAGGCGCGTGAAATTGGCGCAGAAGCGCGCCTCGGGGCAGGCGACGCGCAAGTCGGGTACCAGCGCGAGGCCGAGACCGCCGCCCACGGCGGGGCCCTGGATCGCGCCGACCACCGGCTTGGCGCAGGCGAACAGCCGCACCGCCTCGGTGTACAAGTGCGCGGTGTTGGGGGTGCCGACGCTGGTCGCCTGGCTGCCGTCGCCCAGCCTGGCTCCGGCGCAGAACGACTTTCCCTGCGCAGCGAGCAGGATCGCGCGGCACCCGGGCTCGGCGTCGAGCGCCTCGAAGGCGTCGGCGAGCTGGCGGATCAGCGCCAGGTCGAAGAAGTTGTGCGGCGGGCGCCGGATCTCGACCGTGGCGACCGCGTCGGCGAGCTCGATACCGAGCTCGGGAAAAGCGTTGCTGTCGAACATGCGGCGCTCCTCGTCCGGCTTCAGCGCAGGCCCAGCCCGCGCGCAATGATGCCGCGCAGCACCTCGCTGGTGCCGCCCTGGATGGTGAGCTTGGGGGCGATGTTGGTTGCGTAGGCCAGGCGCTCCTCGAACAGCGGGTCTTTTTCTGCGAACGCCGCGAGATCGCGTGCCCGGGAAGGCAAAGCCTGCTCCCATACCGTGCCGAGGTCCTTGACGATCGAGGCTTCGAGCACCGGCTCCTTGCCCTGCTCGAGCATGCCCGCGACCGATACCGACATGCGCCGCAGGACGTGCAGCTGCGCCGCCAGCCGCCCGAGCCCTTCCGCGCCGCGCAAGTCGGGCTCGGGGCCGAGCACGCGCATGAGATCGAACAGCACGTACGAGGTCTCGAGGAAGCGCTCCGGGCCGCTGCGTTCGTAGGCGAGCTCGCTGGTGGCCTGGCGCCAGGCCAGGTCGGTTTCGCCGAGGCGGTACTCGTCCGGCACGACGACGTCGTCGAACACCACCTCGTTGAAATCGTGCCGACCGCTCATGTCGACGATCGGGTTGACCTTGATGCCGGGCCACCTCATGTCGACCAGGAACTGCGTCAGACCGTGGCGGCGGTCGTCCTTCGCCGGCGGCGAGGTGCGGAACAGGCCGATCATGTAGTCGGCGTGGTGGGCCTCGGTGGTCCAGACCTTGGTGCCGTTCACGCGCCAACCGGCGTCCGAATTGACCGCGCGCGTGCGCGCCGCAAACAGGTCCGAGCCCGAGCCGGGCTCGCTCATGCCGATGCAGAAGCAGCATTCGCCGCGCACGATGCTCGGCAGCACCTCGGCCTTGATGCGCTCCGAGGCGTACTTGAGCAGGATCGGGCCGCTCTGGCGGTCGGCGACGAAGTGCGCGCGCACCGGCGCGTTGGCGGCCGACATCTCCTCGGTGACGACGTAGCGCTCGAGGTAGCTCTTCTCGCCGCCGCCGTACTTTCTCGGCCAAGTCATGCCGATCCAGCCGCGCGCCCCGACCTTTCGGCTGAACTCGAGGTTGTAGCCGCGCATCGTGCCGGCAGCACCCGGATCGAAGGTTCCCGCGGCGATCTCGGCGGCGAGGAAGGCGCGCACCTGGGCGCGCAACGCCTGCAGCGCGGGCGGCAGGCGGATCGGATCGAAGCGGATCGGCGTCGTCATGCGTGCCTCAGCGCGCGGCGATAAGCGGCCACAGCGCGTCGGCGCCGCGCGCGGCAAGCATCCGTCCGAGGCGCACGGCCCACTCGGCTTCGCCGCCGAAATCGTCGCGCCAGGACCACAGCCGCTGCGTATAGCGGTGCAGGGGGTGCTCGGCGGAAAAGCCGATCGCGCCGTGCACCTGGTGCGCGATGGCGGCGCCGGCGCCGGCCGCCTCGCCGGCGCGAATCTTGGCGCTCGCGACTTCCAGCAACAGTGCCTCGGCGCCGGCCTCGCCAGCGTCCAGCGCGTCGGCAGCCGAGCCGGCGGCGGCGAGGGCGGCTGCGGCCTCGCTCGCCAGTCGCGCGAGAGCGTGCTGCACGGCCTGGAATTTTGCGATCGGTCGTTCGAAGGCCACGCGTTCGGCCGCATAGGTCGCGGAGCGCTCGAGGATCGCCTCCAGCGCGCCGCTCATTTGCGCGGCGCGCACCGCGGCGCCCATCGCGAGCAGGCGCTCCTCGTCCAGCTCCGGCCGCGCCCCGGCCGCCGCGAGCGCCGGCACGGCCTCGAAGATCAGCGTATCGCGAGGCTCGCCCGCCTGGCTCGTGCCCGCTTCCAGCCTGCACTGCGCGCGCGCGACGAGCGCCACGACCGCGTCGCGCTCGCGCCGCGCGACGACTGCCACGTGCGCGGCGTCGCGGGCGAATGGCACCGCGCAGGCACGGCCGGAAATGCGCCCCGCGCGGTCGATGACGAGCCGGTCGGCGGCGCGTGCCGGCGCGGCCGTGAGCGCGCCCGCGGGCGCCTCCAGCCCGCCTTGCGCGAGCAGCCAGCCGGCGAGCAGGGTCTCGGCCAGCGGCACGGCCACCGCGAAGCTTCCGGCCGCGCGCAGCACCTCGAAGCCGTCGGCGAGCGAAGCGCCCGCTCCGCCGAGCGCCTCGGGCACCCAGGCGCGCGTCAGTCCCGCTTCTTCGAGCGCGTACCACAAGGACGCGCGGCGGCCTTCGTTGCGCCCCGAATCGAGCGCCTGCGGATCGCCAAGGTCGCGGAAGATCCGGCTCGTGGTGTCGGCGGCGAGATTGGAGATCTCGGACATGCGGATCGCCAGTCTACTTGGCCGTGGCGGCGTTGAGAGGCCGGCCGAAGTCCTGTAGACTTATCCATCCGTGCTCGCCGTGGCTTGATGACCAAATATGTCTTCGTAACCGGCGGAGTTGTCTCCTCTCTGGGGAAGGGCATCGCCGCCGCGTCCCTCGCCGCGATCCTCGAATCGCGCGGTATCCGAGTCACCAACATCAAGCTGGATCCGTACATCAACGTCGATCCCGGCACGATGTCGCCTTTCCAGCACGGCGAGGTGTTCGTGACCGAGGACGGCGCCGAGACCGACCTCGACCTGGGGCACTACGAGCGTTTCCAGAGCTCGAAGATGCACCGCAGCAACAACTTCACCACCGGCCAGATCTACGAGTCGGTGATCAAGAAGGAGCGCCGCGGGGACTACCTGGGCGGGACGGTGCAGGTGATCCCGCACATCACCGACGAGATCAAGCTGCACATCAAGCGCGGCGCGGGCGATGCCGACGTCGCGATCGTCGAGATCGGCGGCACCGTGGGCGACATCGAGTCGCTGCCGTTCCTCGAGGCGATCAGACAGATGGGCCTCGAGATGGGGCGCGACAAGGTGTGCTACATCCACCTTACGCTGGTGCCCTACATCGCCAGCGCGGGCGAGATCAAGACCAAGCCGACGCAGCACTCGGTCAAGGAACTGCGCGAGATCGGGATCCAGGCCGACGTCGTGCTGTGCCGCACCGACCGGCCTTTACCCGAGGACGAGAGGCGAAAGATTGCTCTCTTCTGCAACGTGCAGAAGGAAGCGGTGATCTCGGCCTGGGACGTCGACTCGATCTACAAGATCCCGCGCATGCTGCACGAGCAGATGCTGGACGAGATCGTGTGCCACAAGCTCGGCATCCTGGCGCATGCGGCCGACCTTTCGGCCTGGAGCCGCCTGGTCGACGCGCTCGAGCACCCCGAGCACGAGGTCGACATCGCCTTCGTCGGCAAGTACATCGACCTGCAGGACTCCTACAAGTCGCTCAACGAGGCGCTGATCCACGCCGGCATCCACACCCGCAGCCGGGTCCGCATCCACTACGTCGACTCCGAGGAGATCGACAAGTCCGGCGTCGCGGCGCTGGAGGCCATGGACGGGATCCTGGTGCCGGGCGGCTTCGGCAAGCGCGGCACCGAGGGCAAGATCAAGGCGATCCGCTACGCGCGCGAGAACGGCGTGCCCTACCTCGGGATCTGCCTCGGCATGCAGCTGGCGACGATCGAGTTCGCGCGCAACGTGTGCGGTCTGGCGGGAGCGAACAGCACCGAGTTCGACCCGGATACGCCGCACCCGGTGGTGGCGTTGATCACCGAGTGGCTCGACCGCACTGGGCGCATCGAGCGGCGCAGCGAGCAGTCCGACCTGGGCGGCAGCATGCGCCTGGGCGCGCAGCGTTGCCCGATCGAGGGCGGCACGCTCGCCGAGCGCATCTATGGCGCCGAGGTGAACGAGCGTCACCGCCATCGCTACGAGGTCAACAACGTCTACGTGGCGCAGCTCGAGGCCAAGGGCTACAAGGTCTCCTCCCGCACGCCGAGCGAGAACCTGCCGGAGATGATGGAGCTGCCCGGGCACCCGTGGTTCGTCGGCTGTCAGTTCCACCCCGAGTTCACTTCGACGCCGCGCAGCGGCCACCCCCTGTTCAAGTCCTTCGTCGCGGCGGCGCTCAAGAACCGCGTGCGGGCGAAGCGCTCGTCGCCCGGCGGTTCCCTTTCCGTCGTGGCGGCATGAAGCTCTGCGGCCATGAAGTCGGGCTCGAGCGGCCGCTGTTCCTGATCGCCGGACCCTGCGTGGTCGAGTCGCTGCAGCTCCAGATCGACACCGCCGGTCGCCTGAAGGAGATCTGCGCCGCGCTCGGCATGCCGCTGATCTTCAAGTCGTCCTACGACAAGGCCAACCGGACGTCGGGCGCGTCGTTCCGCGGCCTGGGCATCGACGCCGGGCTCAAGATCCTGGCCGAGGTCAAGCGCCAGCTCGGGCTGCCGGTGCTGACCGACGTGCACACCGCCGAGGAGGTCGCGCCTGCGGCGGCGGCGGTCGACGTGCTGCAGACCCCGGCGTTCCTGTGCCGCCAGACCGACTTCATCCGCGCCGCGGCCTCCGCGGGGCGGCCGGTCAACATCAAGAAGGGGCAGTTCCTGTCGCCGCACGAGATGAAGAACGTGGTGGACAAGGCGAAAGACGCGAGCGGCGCGGACAACGTCATGGTGTGCGAGCGCGGCTACGCGTTCGGTTATGGCAATCTGGTGTCGGACATGAGGTCGCTCTCGATCATGCGCGAGACGGGCTGCCCGGTGGTGTTCGACGCCACCCACTCGGTGCAGCTGCCGGGCGGGCAGGGGACGTCCTCGGGCGGCCAGCGGGAGTTCGTGCCGGTACTGGCGCGCGCCGCGGTGGCGAGCGGCGTCGCGGGCCTGTTCATGGAAACGCACCCGGACCCGGACAAGGCGCCTTCCGATGGCCCGAACGCCTGGCCGCTCGCTATGATGCAGGCGCTGCTCGAGACGCTGGCCGAGCTCGATCGCACGGTGAAGAAACACGGCTTTGCCGAAAACAAATTGAAAGGGAGCCATCCATGAGCTCGATAGTCGACGTCGTCGCGAGGGAAATCCTCGATTCGCGCGGCAACCCCACGGTCGAGGCCGACGTGTTGCTTGAATCGGGCGTGATGGGGCGCGCGGCCGTGCCCTCTGGCGCCTCGACCGGGAGCCGCGAGGCGCTCGAGCTGCGCGACGGCGACCCGCAGCGCTACGGCGGCAAGGGCGTGCTGAAGGCGGTCGAGAGCATCAACACCGAGATCTCCGAGGCGATCGTCAGCCTGGACGCCTCGGAGCAGACTTTCATCGACCAGACGCTGATCGATCTCGACGGCACCGACAACAAGGAGCGCCTGGGCGCCAACGCGTTGCTCGCGGTGTCGATGGCGGTCGCGCGCGCGGCGGCGGAGGAATCCGGCCTGCCGCTGTACCGCTACTTCGGCGGTTCCGGCCCGATGCAGATGCCGGTGCCGCAGATGAACGTGATCAACGGCGGGGCGCACGCCAACAACCACCTCGACATCCAGGAATTCATGATCGTGCCGGTCGGCGCGCAGTCGTTTCGCGAAGCGCTGCGCTGCGGGGCGGAGGTGTTCCACGCGCTGAAGAAGCTGATCGACGGCAAGGGCATGTCGACCGCGGTCGGTGACGAGGGCGGCTTCGCGCCGGACCTGCCGACGCACGCGGCGGCGATCGAGCTGATCCTGTCCGCGATCGACAAGGCGGGCTACAGCGCGGGCCAGGACGTGATGCTCGCGCTCGACTGCGCCAGCTCGGAGTTCTACCGCGACGGTGCTCTACGTGCTCGAGTCCGAGCACCTGAGCCTGAGTGCGTCCGAATTCAGCGACTACCTGGGAAACCTGGCCGGCCGCTACCCGATCGTGTCGATCGAGGACGGCATGGCCGAGAGCGACTGGGAGGGCTGGAAGCTGCATACCGAGCGGCTCGGGCGCAAGCTCCAATTGGTGGCCGACGATGTGTTCGTCACCAACACGCGCATCATGCAGCAGGGCATCCGGCAGGGGGTGGCGAACTCGGTGCTGATCAAGGTGAACCAGATCGGCACCCTGACCGAGACCTTCGCCGCGATCGAACTCGCCAAGCGCTCGGGCTACACCTCGGTCATCTCGCACCGCTCGGGCGAGACGGAAGACACGACCATCGCGGACATCGCGGTCGGCTGCAATGCTCTGCAGATCAAGACCGGCTCGCTGTCGCGCTCGGACCGGGTGGCGAAATACAACCAGCTGCTGCGCATCGAGGAAGACCTGGGCGATCCGGTCGGCTACCCCGGGCGCGAAGCTTTCTATCAGCTGAAGTGACGTGAAGATCCTGGCCGGCATACTTGCCGCGCTGATCGTCCTGATTCAGTACCCGCTCTGGCTCGGCAAGGGCGGCTGGGTGCACGCCTGGGAAGCCGAGGCCAAGCTCGCGGCGCAGCGGGCCAAGAACGGCCAGCTCGAACTGCGCAATGCCGCGCTCGCGGCGGAGGTGGTCGACCTCAAGCAGGGCACCGACGCGATCGAAGAGCGCGCGCGCTACGAGCTCGGAATGGTCAAGCAGGATGAAGTATTCTTCCAGATCGTGGAGGAACGGAAATGAAGCTGACCGAAGCGCAGCTCGAGCAGTTCGACCGGGATGGCTACGTGTTCTTCCCGGGTCTGTTCTCGGAGCGGGAAATTCGAGTCCTCACCGACGAGGTGCCGGCGTTGTACGCCCAGCGCCGGCCGGAGAACGTGCGCGAGAAGACCGGCGACGTGGTGCGGACCAACTTTGCCGCGCACATGTACAGCGCGCCCTTCGCGCGCCTGGCGCGCCATCCGCGCATGATCGAGCCGGTCGAGCAGGTGTTCGGCGAGAAGCTGTACATGCACCAGTTCAAGATCAACGGCAAGATGGCCTTCGACGGCGACGTCTGGCAATGGCACCAGGACTACGGCACCTGGAAGAACGACGACCTGATGCCCGAAGCGCGCGCGATGAACGTGGCCATCTTCCTCGACGAGGTGAACGAGTTCAACGGGCCGCTGATGTTCATCCCGGGCAGCCACAAGCTGGGCGTGATCGACGCCGCGCACGACACCACGACCACCAGCTACCCGCTGTGGACCATCGACCACGACACGATCTCGAAGCTGGTCGCGCGCGGCGGCATGGTGGCGCCGAAGGGACCCGCGGGATCGATGATCATGTTCCACTCCTGCCTGGTGCACGCCTCGACCTCGAACCTGTCGCCGTGGAACCGGGTCAGCGTGTACCTCTCGCTGTGCGCGGTGTCGAACCACATCCGCCGCTTCAAGCGCCCCGGCTACATCGCGCACCGGGACTTCACGCCGATCGAGTGCCTGCCAGACGACTGCCTGTTGAACCCCTACGACGTGCCGCTGCCCTGGAAGGACGGCACCCCCGCGCAAGAACTGTTGGGAAATCTGAAGGCCGCATGAATCTCTATTCGAAGCTACAACAAAGAAGTGACAACCCACTGCGCGTCGGTGTGATCGGCGCGGGCAAGTTCGGCGCGATGTACATCGCGCAGGTGCCCAACACGCCCGGCGTGCACCTCGCCGGCATCGCCGACCTGTCGCCGGACAACGCGAAGTCGAACCTGAAACGGGTGGGTTGGCAGGCCGAGCGATACGCCGCGTCCTCCATCGACAGCGCTCTGAAGGACGGCCGCACGCACGTCTCGGACGACTGGCAGGCGCTGGTGTCGCATCCGGCGATCGACATCGTGGTCGAGGCCACCGGCAACCCGATGGCCGCGGTCGAGCACGCGCTGGCGGCGTTCACCAACGGCAAGCACGTGGTGATGGTGACGGTCGAGGCCGATGCCTACTGCGGGCCGCTGCTGGCGAAGAAGGCCGCCGACGCGGGGGTGGTGTACAGCCTGGCCTACGGCGACCAGCCCGCGATCATCTGCGACCTGGTGGACTGGGCGCGCGCGGCGGGCTTCAGCGTGGTCGCCGCCGGGCGCGGCCACAAGTGGCTGCCGCATTACGCCCAGTCGACACCGGACACGGTCTGGCAGCACTGGGGGCTCAGCGCCGAGCAGGCGCGCATCGGCGGGCTCAACCCGAAGATGTTCAATTCCTTCCTCGACGGTTCCAAGCCGGCGATCGAGAGCACCGCGGTGTGCAATGCGACCGGCCTCACGCCGGCGCCGCACGGCCTGGCGTATCCGCCGGCCTCGGTCGACGACATCCCGTTCGTGATGCGTCCGAAGGAGGAGGGCGGGCAGCTGCACCACAAGGGACAGGTCGAGGTGATCTCGTCGCTCGAGGCCGACGGCCGCGTCATTCCCTACGACATTCGCATGGGCGTGTGGGTGGTGTTCGAGGGCGAGACCGATTACGTGCGGCGCTGCTTCGAGGAATACAAGGTGCGCACCGACCCGTCCGGCCGTTACGCCTGCATGTACAAGCGCTGGCATTTGATCGGGCTCGAGGTCGGCATTTCGGTCGCTTCGATCGGACTGCGCGGCGAGCCCACCGGCTGCGCCACGGGCTGGCGCGCCGACGCGGTGGCGAGCGCGAAGCGCGACCTGAAACCGGGCGAGCTGCTCGACGGCGAGGGCGGCTACACGGTGGCTGGCCGGCTGATGCCGGCGGCGGACTCGCTCGCCCAGGGCAGCCTGCCGCTCGGCCTGGCGCACGGCTGGAAGGTACTCAAGCCGGTCGCCGCCGGGCAGGTGGTGAAATGGAGCGACGTCGCGGTCGACGCCAACGCCACGGCGGTGAGGTTTCGGCGCGAGATGGAAGCGCTGTTCCGCGCGCCGGCGCGCAACGCGGCCTGACGCCATGAGCAAGAGATTTCTTTGCGCCGTCCTGTTCGCCTTTTGCCTGCCGGCCCATGCCGGCGGAGGCGCGGCAGTGTCGGGCGCCTGGCTGCGCTACATCCCGGGCGGCACGCCCGCGGCGGGCTATTTCACGCTCGCGAACCGGGGCGACAAGCCCTTGAGTCTGGTCGGCGCCGAGTGCTCGGATTTCGGCATGGTGATGATCCACCGCACGATCGAGCGCGGCGGGATATCCACCATGCGCCCGGTGCACGAACTGGCGGTCGCCCCCGGCAAGAGCGTTGAGTTCGCGCCCGGCGGCTACCACTTGATGCTGATGCGGCCCAAGCACCCGCTTCGCGTGGGAGGGCGCCTGCCGGTTAGGCTGCGCTTTGCCGACGGCTCGAGCCTGGCGGTCGAATTCGTAGTCAAGTCCCCGCAAGCGCGCTGACCCGGTGAGCGGCTGGCTCGCTTTCCTGCTGCCGTGGGAGTTCTCCCCGCTGGCGGCGGCCCTGGCGCTGGGCGCCGCGATCGCGTTCGTGCGCGGCGTGCGTCGCGCGCCGCCGGGGCAAGCGGTCGGCGTCGCGCGCCGGATCGGCTTCTTCACCGGACTGGCGCTGCTGTACTTCGTGATGCAGACTCATTTCGACTACCTGTCGCAGCACATGTTCTACATCCATCGCCTGCAGCATTTGGTTCTGCATCACGTCGGCCCGTTCCTGATCGCCCTCTCGCAGCCGCAGACGGTGATCGCGCGCGGCCTGCCGGCGCGCCTGCACGAGCGCGTGCTGACCCCGGTCTGGCGCCATCCGCTGGTGCAGGGAGCGTACCGCCTGCTGCAGAACTGGTTCGTCGCCCCGGTCCTGTTCGTCGGCCTGATCTACCTCTGGCTGACGCCCGAGATCCACTTCTACGCCATGCTGAGCGGGCCGCTCTACCACGTGATGAACTGGAGCATGCTGCTCGACGGGCTGCTGTTCTGGTTCCTGATGCTCGACCCGCGCACCAGGGAGCAGGGCGCGCTGCTCAGCCTCGGGCCGCGCATCGGCGTGTTGCTCGTGGCCGCGGTACCGCAGCTCCTGATCGGTGCGGACATCGCGCTCGCCACCCACGACCTGTTCAACGTCTACGGCGTGTGCGGTCGTGCCTGGGCGATCGATCCGCTGGAGGACCAGCAACTCGGCGGGCTGATCACCTGGATTCCGGCGGCGATGATGCACGCAGTCGGCACCCTGGTGGTGCTGTCGTACTGGATGCGCAGCAAATGAGCACGCTCCGGCGCGCCTGGCTGGTAGCGCTCGCGCTGCTGCTCGCCTCCTGCGGCGGAGGCGGACCGTGGCAGCTGAAGGACATCAAGGGCGTGGTGCCGGACCTCGCGTTCAATCTGTCCGACGACTCCGGGCGCAGGGTCAGCGCGGCGGACTACCGCGGCCGGACGGTGCTGCTGTTCTTCGGCTACACCAACTGTCCGGACGTCTGCCCGACCACGCTGATCAAGCTGTCGGCGGCGCTCAAGGACCTGGGCCCTGCGGCGCAGGGCGTGCAGGTGCTGTTCGTTACGGTCGATCCAAAGCGCGACACGCTCGAAGCGTTGCACCGCTACGTGCGCGCATTCGGTCCCCACGTCACCGGCCTGCGCGGCAGCGCGGCCGAGCTGCGCGAACTCGCCAAGCGTTACCGCATCAGCTACAGCTACGGCGAGCCCGACGCAAGCGGCAACTACGAGGTCACGCACAGCAGCGCGGTGTTCGTGTTCGACGCCGAGGGCAACGCGCGGCTGATGATCTTGCCGGGCAGCGGCGAGAAGGCCATCGCCCACGACCTGAAGCTCCTGGTCGGCACGCAGCAGGGCTAGAATCGGCTCCATGAGCGCGCCCGCCTCGATGTTCAAGTACGGCTTTCGCATCCGCACCCGCAGCGGAACGCCGGTCGAGAACCTAGTGGTGCAGGCGCGCGACCAGGCCGAGGCCGAGCGCAAGCTGAACCAGGTCTATCCGCATTGCGAAATCACCGAGTGCCGGGTGATTCAGACCGCCATCAGCGACGACAGCGTCAATCTCGAGAGCATCATCTCGCTGATTTCGCGCCAGCGGGATGACAAGTCAGGAGACTAGACTGCTCGTGTTCTGACGAGCAAAGAGGAGTCAACCCGAGATGGACAAGGTCAAGAGCGGCACGCCTCGCTCCGACGCGCTGGTGCTATTCGGCGTGACGGGCGATCTCGCGCACAAGATGATCTTCCCGGCGCTGTATGCGATGGCGAAGCGGGGTGCCCTCAAGGTTCCGGTGGTCGGCGTCGCGTCTTCGAAGTGGAGCCTGGCGCAGCTGCGCAAGCGGGCGACGGACAGCATCACGAGGTCCGGCGGAATCGACAATCGGCCCGCCCTTCGACGCCTGCTCTCCCTGCTGAGCTATGTCGACGGCGACTACAACGACCCGCGAACCTTCCAGGCGCTCAAGAAGGAATTGGGCAATGCACGGCGTCCGGCGCACTACCTCGCGATCCCGCCCGCGCTGTTCGCCACCGTCATCAAGGGGCTCGGCGCCGCCGGCCTGGCTGACGGCGCGCGGGTCATCGTGGAAAAGCCGTTCGGGCGCGACCTGGCTTCGGCGCGCAGCCTGAATCGCGTCGCAGATTCGGTATTCCCGCAGGACTCGATCTTCCGGATCGATCACTTCCTGGCGAAGGAGGCGATCATGAACATCCTGTACTTCCGCTTCGCCAATTCGTTCCTCGAGCCGATCTGGAACCGCAACTACGTGGCCAGCGTTCAGATCACACTATCGGAGGATTTCGGCGTCGGCAGCCGCGGCGCGTTCTACGAAACCGCCGGCTGTCTGCGCGACGTGATCCAGAACCATCTGTTCCAGATCGTCGCGCTGCTCGCCATGGAGCCGCCGACCTACAGGGGATTCGGTGCGGTGCACGGCGAAACCGCCGACGTGTTCCAGGCCATGCGTCCGCTGAAGCCCGGTGACCTGGTGCGCGGCCAGTACACCGGCTACCGCAAGGAAAAGGGCGTGGCTCGGCGTTCCGACGTCGAGACGTTCTGCGCTCTGCGGCTTTACATCGACTCCTGGCGCTGGGCGGGTGTGCCATGGTATCTGCGTTCCGGCAAATGTCTGGCCGAGACGGCGGCTGAGGTGATCGTCCAGCTGAAGGCCCCGCCGCAGCGCCTGTTCGCAGACTCGGCGCCTGCGTCGGGCCAGACCAACTATCTGCGCTTTCGGCTTTCGCCCAGTTCGGCCGTCGCGCTTGCAGCCCGGGTCAAGCGTGCAGGCAAGGATTTCGTCGGAGACCAGCGCGAGCTCTACCTGCTCGATCAACGGCCGGGAGAGGAAGCGCCGTACGAGCGCCTCCTGGGCGATGCCATGGCCGGCAACGGCGCGCTCTTCACCCGCGAGGACGCGGTCGAAGCCGCTTGGGCGGTGGTCGACCCCGTTCTGGCCAAGCATCCCCGCGCCAGGCCCTACAAGCGCGGCAGCTGGGGGCCGAAGGAGGCCGACGTCCTGATCGCAGCGCACGGAAGCTGGCACAACCCCGTGCCTGGCCGGGCCCGCGACGGGAAACGGGAGACGAGATGAACGCGACCCGACAGCTTCACGCTCTGGGGCAAAGCCTCTGGCTCGACAACATCACGCGCGCTTTGCTGACCAGCGGTACGCTCGCCCGTTACATCACCGACTTCGCGGTCACGGGGCTCACCTCGAACCCCACGATCTTCGATCATGCGATCAAGGAGGGCGATTTCTACGACGACGCGATCCGCACCAAGGCGCGCGCGGGCGAGTCCGGCGAGGCCTTGTTCTTCGAACTCGCGTTGGAGGACCTGACCCGGGCGGCGGATCTGTTCCGTCCGATTCACGACGCTACTGCCGGCGTGGACGGCTGGGTGTCGCTGGAGGTGTCGCCTCTGCTTGCGGACGACAGCGCCGGCACCATCCGGGCGGCGGCGCAACTTCATGCGCGCGCGCAGCGGCCCAATCTTTTCATCAAGATCCCTGGCACCCGCGCCGGCCTTAGCGCGATCGAGGAATCGATCTTCTCCGGCGTGCCGGTAAACGTCACGCTGCTGTTTTCGCGCGAGCACTACCTCGCGGCGGCCGAAGCGTACATGCGCGGCATCGAGCGCCGCATCGCGGCGGATCTCGACCCGAAGATCGGTTCCGTGGCCTCGATCTTCGTCAGCCGGTGGGACGTCGCGGTCAAGGACAAGGTTCAGGCGCAGTTCCGCAATCGCCTCGGCATTGCCATCGCCATGCGCACGTACAAAGCCTATCGCGATCTGCTGGTCTCGCCGCGCTGGCAGAAACTCGCCGCTGCCGGCGCGCGGCCGCAGCGCCTGCTGTGGGCCAGCACCGGAACCAAGGATCCCGCCGCCTCGGACGTTGTTTACGTCGAGGCGCTGGCGGCTCCGGACACGATCAACACCTTGCCCGAGAAGACGCTGCTTGCCTTTGCCGAACACGGCAAGGTGAGCGACGCCATGCGCGTCGACGGCGGCAGCGCCGAGGTTGTGCTCGCGGAATTCAAGCGCGAAGGCGTCGACGCTCAAGCGCTCGCCGCCAACCTGCAGCGCGAAGGCGCCGAATCCTTCGCCAAGTCATGGCGTGACCTGATGCTCCGCATCGGCTCGAAGAGCGAACGGCTGACGGAGACCGGTCAGGCGGGAAACGCGGGAAGCCAATAAGCCGCCATTTCCATCCTACGTGCGCCAGCGCACGGACCGCCCGGGGGGGAGCGGAGAATCTTAGAGCTTCGGCAGGCATGGCCGACCAATCGGCGAATTGCCATGGTTAAAAAGACATTGATCGCAGTCGTGTGGGCGCTTGTCTTGCTGCCCGTCATCGCCTCGGCAGAAACGGCCTGCCGCTCGCTAATAATCACCGGTCATCCGGCCTACATGCCCATCGCTTGGACGGAGAAAGGAAGAATAGTCGGCGCCGCCCCCGAGCTGGTCAGTGCGATCGCGCGCGAGTTGGGCGTGAAGAACGTGATCTCGAAGGACTACGGTTCATGGGAGAAGGCCCAGGCGGCCGTTCGCAATGGCGAGGCCGATGTCATTTTCGGCATCTACAAGAACGACACGCGCATGAAGTGGCTTGACTTCGTCGAGCCGGCCTTCATGACCGATCCGGTTTCGATTGTCGTGCGCCGGGGCGAAGGCTTCGCTTTCGAGAATTGGGAGGACCTCAAGGGTCGCAAGGGCGTCACCAACCAGGGCGAGAGTTTCGGCAGCAAATTCGACAGTTTCATGGAGTCCAGCCTGACGGTGAAGCGTGCCCAGGGTGTCGACAAAGCCTTCCAAGCCCTGGCAAACGGGAGCGCCGACTACCTGATCGTTGCCCTCTACCCGGGGCGGATTATTGCGCGCAAGCTCGGTCTGGCGAATAAGGTGGAATTCCTTCCCAAAAACGTCGATTCCTTCGACATGTACGTCGGCTTCTCGAAGAAGTCGAAATGCAATGCGCTGAAATCCGGCTTTGCCGAAAACCTTCGCAAAGCGCTTGAGGCGGGGCGCTTCGTGCCTATGCTGGATGCGGCCCGCAACAAAGCCGCGGATTGAATCCGGGCAGGAGGGCGTGAGGTTGACGAGCCTGCGCGATTCGGGCGAAGCGATGCTCGCCGTCGCCATTGAAGAAGCAAGGATCGGCCTCGCCGAAGGAGGCATTCCAATCGGCGCCGCGCTTTTTCGTCGGGACGGGACGCTGCTCGGGCGAGGACACAACCGGCGGGTGCAGGAGAACGATCCGTCGGTGCACGGAGAAACGGATGCGTTCCGCAAGGCGGGGCGGCAACGCAGCTACCGGGACACGATAATGGTGACCACGCTTGCTCCGTGCTGGTACTGCTGCGGACTCATCGTGCAGTTCGGAATAGGCGCCGTGGTCATCGGGGAATCGCGGACTTTCCAGGGTGGTATCGACTGGCTTCACGAACGCGGGATCGAGGTTGTCGACCTCAAGTCCGAGGCATGCGTGCAAATGCTCACGGAATTCATCACGGCACATCCAGAGGTATGGCACGAAGACATCGGTGAGGAATGATTTGCATGCCAAAGAACGTTCTTGAGTTCCATAGAAGTCGCGGCCGGATTGATTGGCCTATTCCTGTCGGCCTCGCACGGCCTGAGCTGCGCTACCGACCGCCTTGTACGCGGTCGCGATAGCAACGCCGGCGCCGCAGCGCTGGCGAATCCAGTCCTGGTGCGCGAGCAGGCTGCCGGCGGCAAACAAGCGTGGATGGGTGGGTTTGCCCGCAGCATCCAGCGGCCGCCATTGTTGGTCGACAGTCACGCCCGAGCGGTTGATGGCGTGGCCGCGCGGATCGAAGTAGTCCGGGCGGTACCAATCTGCGCGTCCCTCGGGTTGCACCACGGCCAGGTTCACCAAGGTCTCCCGGATCCCGTTCGGGTCCGCGCTCAACCCGCCGGAGGTGAAACGCCCGGTCGCCAGCACGGCGGCGGCGGCCTCGATCGTGACCTCCCCATAAGCGTCCTCGAGCTGCGCGCTGACGCCCTGTGGCAGGAGCTCGAGACGCTTGACCCTGTGCTGAGGCTCCAGCGCGACGCCGCGTTGCGGCAGCGTGCTCTCGAACAGTTCGCGCAGACGCACGCCCGGCACCGCGGGGGGCATGGTGGGGATTTCGAACACGGGCACACCCAGCATGGATTGGAGCTCGCGATGCACATGATCCGGCCGATGCACGCCGAGAATCGCCGGCAGGCCCAGCGCCTGCGCGCTACCGAGCAGGGGCGCGACGCGTTCGGCCAGGCGTTGCCGGGTGGCAGGCACTTCCATGGCGCGAGCCATCACCTCGGCGTACACCTCGGCGCCGCTATCCATATCCGGAAAGCCGATGCGTAGCGCCCGAAGACCAGGCCAGCGTGGCGCCAGGTTCGCGACCACCTCGCGTGCGCTGAAACCGTTGAGGCCGATGAAGTCGACCACGAGGGTGTCGAGGCCGCGAGCCATCGCGGGAATCGCGGGCTGCATCGTGAGGGGCAGCGAGAGCGTGGGCTTCAGGGTGCCCGCCGGCGTCAGCGCGAGCAGGTTGCGCTGTCCGGGCGCGCTATACCCCAGCCCCATCTCGGTGAGGGCCCGGGTGAAGCCGGTGAACGCGGCGCGGATGTCGTCTTGGGCGATGTTGGCCAGCGGGTGACGCGGCTCGTCCTCGCGCAGCCGGATCAGGGCCTGCCACGGATCGTCGACAAAGCCCCTGCCGTCGTGGCCCAGCAGATCCAGGTAACCGGTGGTGAACGCAATCACGCCGCTGTTTCCGACTTGCGCCACGCCGACGCCGCGCTCCAGCGCGAACAGGCTTGCCGCCATGCCGGCAAGCCCGGAGCCGATCACCAGCAGTTCCGTCCGATGGCGACGCGGCTGCTTGATCATGGGTCCGGCGCTCCGGTCGGCGGTTGCCGCCCGCCGTCGTCAGCAAGTTGGTCCAAACCGAGCAATGCGCAGTGCAGCGCCTCGGCCAGTTCCAGCTGCGGCAGGTGCTCGCCCCAAGCCACCGGCGCGACGCCCTTGAAGCGCTGGGCCACGAAGTCGCGCGTGTTGCGCAGCCCCAGCGGCGAGTCGTACACCTGCCGGTCGTAAAGGTGCGACGTCACCCGCAGGCTGCAGAACGCACCCTGACAGGTGCCCTTGCCGACACGGCTGCGAACGGCGATCGCGTTGAGGCTCATCTGCGATTCCGCCCCCGGCGCGTTCTCGACGATGGCGTCGATCGCCGATGCGGGCACCATTTCGCATTCACACAGAATCAGGTCGCCCGGCTCGTGCCGCGCGACCCAGTAGCGGGGCGCGAATCCCGGCTCGGTCCAGCGTATGGCCTCCCCGGAGGGCAGCGGCGTAGTCTCGGTCTTGCACGGCTGGTTGTTGCCCAGTCGCCGCGCGACCAGATTCCCGGTCTTCTCGGCCATCAGGCGAAAGGTGGTGAGCTTGCCGCCGGCCACCGTGGCGAAGTTGGCGAGGCCCTCGGACTCGTGGTCGAACAAGCTGAAGCCGCGACTGGCCTTGCGCCCGTCAGCGTCGGCGCCGGCCGCCATCAGCAGCGGACGCACGCCCGAAAATGCGCGGATGAAGCGCGTGTGCGCGATCTGCGGCACCATGCGCGATGCCTTCGGCGACGAGACGATCCACCTCGGCAACGGTGGGATGGATCTCATCCAGGTTCTGCACCGTCTCCGAGGTGGTGCCGAGCAGCGACACCGTGCCCCCGGGCACCAGGATGTCGCCGTCGCCCGGCCGGCGCAGGCGGTTGATCACGCGCCGGCCGATGCGCGCGTTGCTGATGATCAGGCGTGCCCTTGGAATAGAGCAGGTTGACGCCGGAGCAGCCGGCCAGGCGCGCCACCCGCATCGCCCAGGCGCCGGCGGCGTTGACCACTTGGCGCGCGTGTATGGTCACCGTCTCGCCGCTTCGCGTATCGCGGCAGATCGCGCTGCGGATGGCGCCGCCATCGACCACGAAGCGCTCGAGTTCCGTGTGCGAAAGAAGGATGCTTTGCGTCAGCTGCCGCGCATGGTTGACGTTCTCGAGCGTGATGCGAAACGGGTCGACGGCCGCATCCGGCACCGTATACGCGGCGAACACTTTTTCGCTCAGGCAGGGCTCGAGCTCCCGCGCCGCGGCGGGCGTGATGGAGGTGCATTCGATGCCGGCCGAGCGGCAGTGTTGCGGGAAGCGGGCGGCGAACTCCGGGTCATCGCCCTCGACCGCGACGAACAGGCCGCCGCAGGCATCGATGCATTCCGGCGCAACCGCCTTGAGGATTCCCCCTCGCGCCGGCATTCGGCGGCCGTGTCCGCGTCGCCCGCCGCGTACCTGCCGCCGCTGTGCAGCAGGCCGTGGTTGCCGCCCGAGGCCCCCGCGTTCAGGTCGCGCCGGTCGATGAGCAGGCAATGAATGCCGCGCAGCGCCAGATCGCGCATCACGCCGGTGCCGGTCGCGCCGCCGCCGACGATCAGCACTTCGGTTTCGAAGACCGGGCCGTGGCGTGTCGGTCGCGTGCCCACCTTCAGAGCCCGAGCTGTGCCAGATCGGGTCCCAGGTACTTGCGCTCGTTCTCGCCCAGGATGCCGAGCGAAAGGCAGATCAGGGTCCAGAAATGCACGACCCGGTAGCGACCGCGGAAATGCTGGCCGAGGTCTTCAATCTGCGAGTGGCAGTTGTGGCAGGGCGTGAGCACGTAATCGGCCTGCGTCGTCGCGATCTGATCGAACTTGCGCTTGCCGTAGGCGTGGCGCAGCTCCTTCATGCCGGCCTGCAGGAACCCGCCGCCGCCGCCGCAGCAGTAGTTGGCGCTGCGACTTGGCGCCATGTCGATGAAGTTCTCGTCGCCCACGAGCGTGCGCGCGACGAAGCGCAGGTCGTCCGCCATCGGATCGCCCAGGGATTTGCGCACCAGCTGGCAGGGGTCCTGCACGGTGAACTTGATGCCCTGCGTGTTCCACTTCGGCGTTTACCGGCAGGCGGCCTTCGCGGATCCAGCGCGCGTAGTAGCTCACCAGGCTGTCCGCCTCGAAGTCGGCCTTGAGACCGAAGCGCTCGACCCCCTTCCACAGCGTATAGAACGAGTGCCCGCACTCGGTATTGAGCCACACCTTGCAGCCCAGCCGGTTGACCGCGTCGACGCGCTGCTCGACCATCTTGCGCCAGCTCTGATCGTCGCCGGTGAACATGCAGAAGTTTTCCGCCGCCCAACCCGTCGACGAATAGGTCCAGTCCGCGCCCACGTAGTCGAAGATCTTCCACAGGGGCCCCATCTCCTCCGGCTCCGTGGCCGGTTCGCGCGAGTTCTGGTTGACGAAGAAGTGCGCTCCCTGCTTGTCGATGGGCGCATCCAGCCGCGCGAAGCGCCGGCCCTGCTCGCGTACCGATATCACCGTCTCCTCGACGGCCTCGACGAAATCCTGCTCTTGCAGACCCATCGCGCTGGTCCCCGGGAAGCGCAACTGCGCCTCGCAGGAGCGCACGATCCCGCTGGGCTTGTTCTCCGTCGGCCAGGCGCCCCGGGCCAGGCCGACCAGAACCGAAACGTCGATGCTCATCGGGCAGATGTACTTGCAGCGCTGGCATTGCGTGCAGGTCCAGATCCACGGAGTGGTGGACAACTCCTCGTTCATGTCCAGCATGGCCATGCGGATGAAGCGCCGCGGATCCATGCCTTCGAGCCCGGAGGCGGGGCAGCCTGCGGAACACAGCCCGCAGCTCAGACAGGCGTCGTAGCTGGCGCCCGCAGGCAGCAGATCGCGCGCAGCCGCCTTGAAGTCGATCGTTCGGGTGGCGCTCGGGGATGCGGTATTCATGAGCCTTCGACGCGCGGCGCTGAACGCGCTCCCATTCCCCCCGCCTGTGGTGGCCAGCGAAACGAAACTGACATCGTGTGTATTGTGCGCCGTTTGAAGAACCTGGTGGTGCAGGCGCGCGACCAGGCCGAAGCGGAGCGCAAGCTCAACCAGGGCTACCCGCACTGCGAGATCACCGAGTGCCGGGTGATCCACACCACCATCGGCGACGACGGCCCCAGCCTCGAGAGCATCATTTCGCTCATTTCGCGTCAACCTGACGAGGGCGAAGGCTCGGGCGATTAGCCCTGCTGTTGCCGTAGATCAAAACGCCGCCGACCCTGCCGGCGGTACAGTCCGCAGACGCAACCCGGCAGGAGGCAGGGCGTGCTGCAGATCATCATCCAGGGGCGTGGCGGGCAGGGTGCGCAGACCGCAGGCAACCTGCTGGCAATGGCGTTCTTTGCCCAGGGGCTCCAGGTGCAGAGCTTCGCCAGCTACGGCGGCGCGCGCCGCGGCACCCCCGTCAGCTCCTACATCCGCATCGACGAGCGGCCGATCCGGGTCCGCTGCGATATCGAACAGGCGGACGCGATCCTGTGCTTCGATTCGAGCCTGCTCGAGGCGCGGCTGCTCTCCGCAGCGGGCCCGGACACGTTGATCGTGGTCAATTCGGCGCGCGACGCGCGCCACTTCGCCGGCGCGCTACCCGGCTACCGCGTGATCCCGGTCGACGGCATCGCGCTGGCGCGGCGCCACGGGCTGGGTCGGATCGTCAACTCGGTGCTGCTGGGCGCGTTCGCGCGCGCCATCGCGGCGCCCCCGCTCGAGGTGCTGGGGCGCACGATCGTGGAGCAGGCGCCGAAGCACCGGCAGCAGAACCTCGCCGCCTGCGAGGACGGCTATCGCCAGGCCGACGCGCAACTGCAGCGGAGCGCGGCATGAACTCCCCCCGCAACCCGCCGCCGACCACCTGGACCACCGGCACCACCGAGGTCTTCAAGACCGGCACCTGGCGCGCCTCGCTGCCGCGCTACATCAGCGCGCCCTCGCCGTGCCACGCCGCCTGCCCGGTGGGGGGCGAGATCGCGCGCTGGATCGGCCTCGCGCGCGAAGGCGACCTGCGCGGCGCGTGGGA
Organism: uncultured beta proteobacterium; assembly: GCA_963811085.1. Classification (GTDB taxonomy): domain Bacteria; phylum Pseudomonadota; class Gammaproteobacteria; order Burkholderiales; family SG8-39; genus DAHVFK01. The sequence continues at coordinate 638,636 of CAWEPV010000011.1, forward strand.
AATCCTGGTGCGCAACAATCCCTTCCCGGCGGTGGCCGGGCGGGTCTGCCACCACCCCTGCGAAGCGGCCTGCAATCGCGCTGGATTCGACCAGCCGCTGGCGATCTGCAGGCTCGAGCGCCACGTCGGCGACGCCGCACTCGCCGCCGGCTGGCCGCTGCCGGGGCCGCAGAGCGAGCGCAGCGAGCGCGTCGCGGTCGTTGGCGGCGGGCCGTCGGGGCTGGCCGCCGCCTACCAGCTGCGCCGGCGCGGCTACGCCGTGACGCTGCTCGAGGCCCGCCCGCAGCTCGGCGGGCTGATGCGTGACGGCATCCCGGCCTACCGCCTGCCGCGCGCGGTGCTCGACGGCGAGATCGAGCGCATCGTCGCGCTCGGGATCGAGCTTCGGCTGGGGCAGGGGCTCGATTCGGCGCAGGACTTCGCCCGGCTGCGGGAGGAGTTCGACGCGGTCTACCTTGCGACCGGCGCGCGGCGCCAGAAGCGCATGGCGCAGCTCGACTACGGCAAGACCTGGGTGATGGACGGCGCCGACTGGCTCGCGCGCGCCAATGCCGGGACGCCGCCCGTGCTCGGCAGGGCGCTGGTCGTCATCGGAGGCGGCAGCGCGGCGATCGACGTCGCGCGCAGCGCGCGCCGGATCGGGCACGACGTGACTCTGCTCGCGCTCGAGCGCGAGCACGAGATGCCGGCGCAGCGCGAGGAGGTCGAGGAAGCGCTGGAGGAAGGCGTGCAGCTGGTCGACGGCGCGATGCTCGAACGCGTGCGCGACGCCGGCGGCGGCGGACTCGTACTCGAATGCACGAAGGTGAACTTCAGCGGCAGCATCGAGCGGATCCCCGGCAGCGGCTTCGACCTGGAGGCGGATGCGGTCGTGTCCTCGATCGGGCAGGATCCCGAGCTTTCGGCGCTAAGCGGGGCGCTGCGTACCGACGGCGCGCTGCTGTTCGCGGACGCACGCCAGGCGACCAGCGTGGAGGGCGTCTACGCCGGCGGCGACCTCACCAGCACGGCGCGCTTCATCACCGAGGCGATCGGCATGGGCAAGCGCGCAGCGCAGGCGATCGAAGGCACGCTCGCCGGCGAAGCGCGGCGGCCCGTAACGCTCGACGCGATCGCCACCTTCTACTACCCGCGGCAGGCGCGGCAGGCGGCGGGCCGGATCGAGGCGGCCGAGCGCCTGGCGGGCGAGGCCGAGGTTCAGCTCGGCTTCGATGCGGCGCAGGCGCTGGCCGAGAGCGAGCGCTGCTTCTCCTGCGGCGAGTGCATCTTCTGCGACAACTGCTTCTACTACTGTCCGGACCTCGCGGTGAACCGCGTGCCGGATGGCTACGCGGTGAACGGCGACTACTGCAAGGGCTGCGGCATGTGCGTGCGCGAGTGCCCGACCGGATCGATGGAGATGGTGGAGGAGCTGCGATGAGCAAGGCGCGCCACGACACGATGCTGCTGACCGGCAACCACGCGGTGGCGTGGGCCGCGCGCCTGGCGCGGCCGAAGGTCGCGCCGGGCTACCCGATCACGCCGCAGACCCCCATCCTGGAGAAACTGACCGAGTTCCAGGCCGCGGGTGAGTTCGATGCCGAGATCATCACGCCCGAATCCGAGCACTCGGTGATGGCGGCCTGCATCCCCGCCTCGCTCGCCGGGGTGCGTGTGTTCACCGCCACCGCGTCGCAGGGCCTGCTGCTGATGCACGAGTTGCTGCACTACGCCAGCGGCGCGCGCGCGCCGATCGTGATGGCCAACGTCAACCGCACGGTCGCCTCGCCGTGGGCATTCTGGCCCGACCAGACCGACAGCCTGGCGCAGCGCGACACCGGCTGGATCCAGTTCTACAGCGAGAGCGCGCAGGAGTCGCTCGACACCGTGATCCAGCTGTTCCGCATCGCCGAGAGCGTGCTGCTGCCGGCGATGGTGAGCCACGACGCGTTCTACGTTTCGCACGCGCTCGAGCCGGTGCGGGTGCCGCACCAGGAGCTGGTCGACGCCTATCTGCCGCCTTACTCGCCGCCGCACCGCATCGACCCGGAGCACCCCGAGTCGTGGGGCAACGTGGTGACGCAGGAGATGTTCAACCGGCACCGGCGCGACCTGGCGCAGGCGATGGCGCGGGTGCCCGAGGTCGCGCTGGAAGCGGACCGCGAATGGGGCCGCCTCACCGGCCGCAGCTGGGGGGTGCTCGAGCGCTACCGCTGCGACGGCGCGCGCGCGGTCGTGGTGACGATGGGCAGCATGTGCGGCACCGCGCGCGACGCGGTCGACGCGATGCGCGACGCCGGCCAGGCGGTGGGCCTGCTCAAGGTGCGGCTGTTCCGCCCGCTGCCGGTCGAGGCGCTGCGCGCCGCGCTCGCGGGCGTGCCGGAGGTGATCGTACTCGACCGCAACTACTCGCCCGGCCACGGCGGGGTGCTGCACCAGGAGCTGCGCGCCGCGCTCTACGGCATGGACGAGGCGCCGCGCATCCACGGCCTGCTGGCCGGCGTGGGCGGCGTCAACGTGTCGCCGCAGCGCATCGCCGAGCTGGTCGCCGAGCAGAGCGCCGGCGATGCGGGCGCAGAGTCGGTCTGGGTGGGGTGAGCGCCATGCGAAGGCTCGAGATCAGCGAAGACCCGGTGTTCTGCGCTGGCCACGCGGCCTGCCCGGGCTGCATCGACGCGCTGTCGGTGCGCCACGTGCTGTCGGCGATCGGCAGCAATGCGGTCGCCGTGGTGCCGCCCTCGTGCATGGCGATCATTGCCGGCCCGCAGCCCTTCTCGTCGCTGCGCATCCCGGTCTACCAGCCTTCGCTCGAGTCGAGCGCGGCGGCGGCCTCGGGTCTGCGGCGCGCGCTCGACGCGCAGGGCAAGCGCGACACCCAGGTGCTGGTGTTCGCCGGCGACGGCGGCACCTACGACATCGGCTTCCAGTGCCTGTCCTCGGCCGCCGAGCGCAACGAGGACTTCATCTACTTCTGTCTCGACAACGAAGGCTACATGAACACCGGGGCGCAGAAGTCCTCCTCCACGCCGCGCTTCGCGATGACCGGCTCGACGCCCGCGGGCAAGATCTCGCGCAAGAAGAATCTGATCGAGATCATGGCCGCGCACGAGGTGCCCTACGCGGCGAGCGCATGCGTCGGCTACCTGCCGGATCTGATGCGCAAGGTGGAAAAGGCGAAGGCGATGCGCGGCACGCGCATCCTCTCGCTCCTCATACCCTGTCTCGACGGCTGGGGCCTGCCCGACGACGGCGGCCTGCAGGCGGCGCGCTACGCGGTGGAAAGCGGCGTGTTCCCGCTGTACGAGGTCGAAGACGGCTACCGCTACACGCTGAACCAGACCGAGAGGACGCGGCCGGTGGGCGACTACCTCGCCTTGCAGCGGCGCTACCGGCACCTCGAGCCGGAGCAGGTCGCCGCCCTGCAGGCCGATGTCGACGCCGGCTGGGCGAGACTGGTGCAGCGGGCAGGGAACCAGCGCGGCTAGAAGAAGCACCAGTGGCCGTTCAACGGCGGTTCCGCGATCTTGCTATCTCGCGGCGAGAACTATTGCGCGGTCGAGTTGATCCAGAGCAAAGGGCGGCCGGGGAGCATTGGATAGCCTATTCGGCAGACATCCTTCGCTATACGCCAATGGCGTCAACGGCAGCGCGCCGGGCCGAGCGATCCCGCACTACGACGGCGTTGCGGTCCCGCTGGAAGACGCACGAATTCTCCGGCAGCGATGATTTGAGGAAACCAGACCATGAATACCCGCGCACTTGCCCCGGAACTGCTCCACAAGATGGACGCCTACTGGCGCGCCGCCAACTACCTGTCGGTCGGCCAGATCTATCTCTACGACAATCCGCTGCTGAAGCGGCCGCTGAAGCTCGAAGACGTGAAGCACATGCTGCTCGGCCACTGGGGCACGACCCCCGGGCAGAACTTCATCTATACGCACCTGAACCGGGTGATCAAGAAATACGACCTCGACATGATTTACGTCTCCGGCCCCGGGCACGGCGGCCCGGCGGTGGTGGGCAACACCTATCTGGAAGGCACTTACAGCGAGATCTACCCGAACGTCAGCCAGGACGAGGCCGGGCTGCGCCGGCTCTTCGTTCAGTTCTCGTTTCCCGGCGGTATTCCCAGCCACGCCTCGCCGGAATGCCCGGGCTCGATCCACGAGGGCGGCGAGCTGGGCTATTCGCTCAGCCACTCGTTCGGCGCGGTGTTCGACAATCCCGATCTGGTCGTCGCCTGCGTCGTCGGCGACGGCGAGGCGGAGACGGGGCCGCTGGCCACGGCCTGGCATTCCAACAAGTTCCTCAACGCGGCCACCGATGGCGCGGTGCTGCCGATCCTGCATCTGAACGGCTACAAGATTTCGAACCCGACCATCCTCGCCCGCATCGAGCGGGAGGAACTGGAGCAGTTGTTGCGCGGCTACGGCTGGACGCCCATCTTCGTCGAAGGCCACGAGCCCGAGCCGATGCACCAGGCGATGGCCGCGGCGCTCGACGCGGCGGTCGCGCGGATCAGGGAAATTCAGCACGACGCCCGCGTCAACGGCAACCTCACGCGGCCGCGCTGGCCGATGATCGTGCTCAATTCGCCCAAGGGCTGGACCGGTCCGAAAGTGGTCGATGGCCTGCAGATCGAAGGCACGTTCCGTGCGCACCAGGTGCCCATTAGCGACCCGGCCGCCCACCCAGGGCATCTCAAGCTGCTGGAAGACTGGCTGAAAAGCTACCGGCCGGAGGAACTGTTCGACGCGCAGGGCCGGCTGATCCCGGAGCTGGCGGAGCTGGCGCCTGAGGGCGCGCGGCGCATGGGCGCCAATCCCCACGCCAACGGCGGCATGCTGCTGCGCGACCTGCGCATGCCGGATTTCCGCGACTACGCGGAAAAGGTGCCCGCGCCGGGCGCGCCGGGCGTGGGCGACACGCACGTGCTCGGGCGCTTCCTGCGCGACGTGGCGAAGCTGAACGCCGAGCAGCGCAATTTCCGGGTCTTCGGCCCCGACGAGACGCTGTCCAACCGGCTGGGAGCCCTGTTCGAGACGACCAATCGCCAATGGGACGCGAGGAGCGCGCCGAACGACGAGTTTCTCGCGCCCAGCGGCCGGGTGCTGGACTCGATGCTCAGCGAGCACCAGTGCGAGGGCTGGCTCGAGGGCTACCTGCTCAGCGGGCGGCACGGACTGTTCAACTGCTACGAGGCGTTCATCCACATCATCGATTCGATGTTCAACCAGCACGCCAAGTGGCTCAAAGTCACCGCGCACCTGCCGTGGCGGCGCAAGATCGCGTCCCTGAACTATCTGCTCGCTTCGCACGTCTGGCGCCAGGATCACAACGGCTTCACCCACCAGGATCCCGGTTTCATCGACCACGTCGTGAACAAGAAGGCCGAGGTGGTGCGGGTTTACTTTCCGCCCGACGCCAACTGCCTGCTGTCAGTGATGGACCATTGCCTGCGCAGCCGCCATTACGTCAACGTGGTGGTCGCCGGCAAGCACCCGGCGCCGCAGTGGCTGACGATGGACGCCGCGGTCAAGCACTGCAGCGAAGGCATCGGCATCTGGCAGTGGGCCAGCAACGACCAGGGCACGGCGCCCGACGTGGTCATGGCCTGCTGCGGCGACGTGCCGACGCTGGAGACGCTCGCCGCCGTCTCCATTCTGCGCGGGCACCTGCCGGAGCTGAGGATCCGGGTGGTCAACGTCGTCGACCTGATGAAGCTGCAGCCGCCGAGCGAGCACCCGCACGGCCTGAACGACGTCGATTTCGACGAGCTGTTCACCAAGGACAAGCCGGTGATCTTCGCCTATCACGCCTATCCGTGGCTGATCCACCGTCTGACTTACCGCCGCACCAACCACGACAACATCCACGTCCGCGGCTACAAGGAGGAAGGCACCATCACCACGCCGTTCGACATGACGGTGCTGAACGACCTCGACCGCTTCCACCTCGTGATGGACGTCATCGACCGACTGCCGCAGACCGGCGACAAGGGGATTTACCTGAAGCAGCAGCTCAAGGACAAGCTGATCGAGCACAAGCAGTACATCGGCAAGAACGGCCAGGACATGCCGGAGATCCGGAACTGGAAGTGGCCTGTCCCGAAATGAATGGCAAGAATCTTGTGAACGGAAGGGTCAGGCGGGACGGGCTTCGATGAAGCCGCTTCCAACCAGCTCGTCCACCAGTTCCTCGTAATTGCGGGCGCCCGCGCTGTCGGGGGCGTGGGCAAACACGTCCTTCTGTTCGGCCGGGCTTTCCGCGAGGGCGACGTTCTCCGCGACGCGGGTGCGGCAGATCTCGTCGCCGTAGCGCTCGAGCAGCTCGCGGAAGATCCTGTGCGAAAGCTTGCGGCGGGAATCGAAGCGGGTCACCACGTAGCGCCGCGCGACGCGTTTTTTGAGCACGTGCTCGAGCGCCCTGAGCGTTTTTTCACTTTGCTGCACACCCTTCAGCGCCAGGTAGTCGGCCGAGACCGGGATCAGCACCCGGTCGGCGGCGAAGATCGCCGACAGCGACAGCACGCCGAGCATCGGGCAGCAGTCGATCACGATCGGCCGCCCGGTGTTCAGGTTCTCCCGCACGATGCCGTGGTTGAGGCGGTTGAGCACGTTCGCGCCTTTGCCGAACTGGGTGTCGACCTTGGACAGCTCGACGTGCGCGGGGATCACCAGCCAGCCGCCGCGCGAGGCGCGGATCAGCTGGGTGAGCGGCTTGGACTGCTGGTAGAAGCCGAACATCGATTCGTCGGCGCGCTCGACCGCTGCGCCGCAGACGTACGACAGGTGCGCCTGAGGATCGAGGTCGATCGACAACGGGTTGTAGCCGCGGCGCGAGAGGGCCGCGGTGATGTTGAGCGACGTGGTCGTCTTGCCCACACCGCCCTTCTGGTTGAATACGGCGATCTTGGCCATGACACCGGATCCCAATCTATCACACGTAAGGGTGCGCATTGCCAGACGCGGCAAGCGCAAGGTACTCTTGCGCGGGGCCGCCTGGAGGAGGAGGAACTAATGCTCGGTTTTTGCGGTTCGCCGTGAGCGCGGCGGACAGCATTCTTGAGGTGCGCGACGTCGCCGTTCACTTCGGCGGCATCGTCGCGCTCGACGGCATCAGCTTCGACGTGCCGCGCAACTCGATCCTCGGGCTGATCGGTCCCAACGGCGCGGGCAAGACGACGCTGTTCAACTGCCTGAGCTGCCTCTACGTGCCGACTCGGGGCGACATCCTGTTCGACCGGCGCTCCATCCTGGGCACGGCCTCGCACCGCATGGCCGCAATCGGAATCGGGCGCACGTTCCAGAACCTGGCCTTGTTCCATCGCTTGTCGGTGCTCGAGAACGTGCTGGTCGGCGCGCAGACGCGCGGCCGCAGCGACTTCGTCTCCAACGCGCTGCGCCTGCCGTGGATGCAGCGCGAGGAGAAGATGCTGGAGCAAAAGGCCTGGAGCCTGCTCGAATACCTCGACCTGACCGCGGTCGCGCACCTGCCCACCGGGGCGCTGCCGTTCGGCACCCAGAAGCGCGTCGAGCTGGCGCGCGCGCTGGCGAGCGAACCGAAGCTCCTGCTGCTGGACGAGCCCGCGGGCGGCCTGAACCACGAGGAGGTGGAGGAGCTGGGTCAGCTGTTCAAACGGATCCGGGACGAGAAGCACCTGACCGTGCTGCTGGTGGAGCACCACATGAGCCTGGTGATGGCGATCTCGGACCAGGTCGTGGTGCTGAACTTCGGGCGCAAGATCTTCGAAGGCCTGCCGGCCGAGGTGCGCCGGCATCCGGAAGTGATCGAGGCTTACCTGGGAACGGGGCACTGATGGCGCTGCTCGAAGTCAACAAGCTCGAGGCGTTCTACGGCCAGACCCAGGTGCTGCGCGGCCTGAGCTTCAAGCTCGAAGAGGGCAGCGTCACGACCATTCTGGGCGCCAACGGCGCCGGCAAGACCACCACCCTGCGCGCGATCTGCGCCATGGTGCGCACCACGGGCGAGCTGGTGTTCGACGGCCAGCGCATCGGCGGCAAGGCGACCGAATCGATCGTGCGGCGCGGCATCGCGCACGTTCCGGAAGGGCGCGGCACCTTCGTGCGCCTGAGTGCCGAGCAGAACCTGAGGCTGGGCGCTTACGCGCGGCGCGACGCGGCCGCGGTGGAGGAGGATCTCGAGCGCGTCTACGGCTATTTTCCGCGCCTCAAGGAGCGGCGCGGCCAGCAGGCGGGCACGCTCTCGGGCGGCGAGCAGCAGATGCTGGCGGTGGGGCGCGCCCTGATGCTGCGCCCGCGCCTGATGCTGCTCGACGAGCCGTCGTTCGGCCTCGCGCCGTTGCTGACCGAGGAGCTGTTTCGCATCCTGGGCGCGATCAGCCGCGAGCGGCAGGTCAGCATGCTGGTGGTGGAGCAGAACGCCTCGCTCGCGCTCGGCATCGCCGACCACGCCTACCTGCTGGAGACCGGGCGCATCGTGATGAGCGGCAGCGCGGAGGAAATCGGCAAGGACGAATCGGTGCGCAAAGCGTACCTCGGCTACTAGGAGACGCGCGGTGGACCTCTTCCTGCAGCAGACTTTCGCCGGCCTGGCCTTCGGCGGGATCTACGCCCTGGTCGCGCTTGCGGTCGTGATGATCTACCAGGCCACCGACCACCTGAACTTCGCCCAGGGCGAGATGGCGATGTTCTCGACCTACATCGCCTACACCCTGCTGCATCAGGGCGTGCCGTACTGGTGGGCGTTCCTGCTCGCAATGGCGATCTCGTTCGTCGGCGGGGTGCTGGTCGAGCGGATCATCGTGCGGCCGGTCGAGGGCACCGGGGTGCTGAACGAGGTGATTGTGTTCATCGGCCTGCTGGTGATCTTCAACTCGATGGCGGGCTGGATCTGGGACTACACAATCAAACCCTTCCCGAGCCCGTTCCCGAAGCATGTGCCGTTCGGCATCACCTTCATCGGCCCGCACGACTTCGGCGTGATCGGGGTCACGCTGCTGGTGCTGGCGGCGGTGTTCCTATTTTTCCGCTTCACACCAGTGGGCCTGGCGATGCGCGCGGCGGCGCAGAATCCGGCTTCGGCCCGGCTGGTCGGGATCCGGGTCGGCTGGATGCTGGCGCTCGGCTGGGGCCTGGCGGCGGCGATCGGCGCAGTGGCCGGCATGATGGTGGCGCCGATCGTGTTCCTCGAGCCGAACATGATGGGCGGCATCCTGCTTTACGGCTTCGCCGGCGCGCTGCTGGGGGGGATCAGCAACCCCGTGGGCGCGGTGATCGGCGGCTTCATCGTCGGCGTGCTGGAGAACCTGGTCGGCACCTACGTCCCGTTCATCGGCAGCGAGCTCAAGCTTTCGGTCGCGCTGGTGATGATCGTGGCGGTGCTGGTGTTCCGGCCGAGCGGCCTGTTCGGCTATGTCGTGGTGAAGAGGGTCTAGGCGATGGCGGCAGACGCGAAGACGGATACGCGCGAGCTGGCAGCGCTCGCGAGTGGGGCCAAGCTCTCGAGGCTGCAACTCGCCGGCCTGGCGCTGGCGCTCCTGGGCGCGATCGCGCTGCCGTGGTTCATTACCGACTACCGCACGTTTCAGTTCACCCTGGCGATCAGCTACGCCATCGCGGTGCTGGGCCTGAACATCCTGACCGGCTACAACGGCCAGTTCTCGCTCGGCCACGGTGCCTTCTACGCCATCGGCGCCTACACCGCGGCGATCATGATGGAGCAGGGGGGGATGGCCTATTACTGGACGATTCCGGCGGCCGGCGCAGTTTGCCTGGTCGCGGGCTTCCTGTTTGGCCTGCCGGCGCTGCGCCTGGAGGGCCTGTACCTTGCGCTAGCGACCTTCGCCCTGGCGGTGGCGACCCCGCAGCTGCTCAAATACGACGCGATCTCGTCCTGGACCGGCGGGGTGCAGGGCGTAACGATCATCAAGCCCGACGCGCCGTTCGGGCTGCCGATCTCGCAGGACGCCTGGCTGTATTACTTTTCGCTGATGGTGATGGTGGTGGTGTTCGTCTGTGCCTGGAACCTGCTGCGCGGGCGTACCGGGCGGGCACTGAAGGCGATTCGCGACAACCCGATCGCCGCCAGCGCGATGGGGGTGAATACCTCGCTCTACAAGTCGCTCACCTTCGGCGTGAGCGCGCTCTACACGGGCGTGGCCGGCGCCCTGGGGGCGATCGCGATCCAGTTCGTCGCGCCGGATACCTTCAATTTCTTTCTTTCTGTGACTTTCCTGGTCGGGGTGGTGATCGGGGGCCTGGCCTCGATCCCGGGCGCGGTCTTCGGCGGCCTGGTGATCGTCTTCATCCCCAACGTCGCCGAGCAGGTGTCCAAGGCCGCCCCCTGGGCCATCTACGGCGTGTTCCTGATTCTTTTCATGTATTTCATGCCGACCGGGATTTGGGGATTTATCCGTTTGTTGTATGCTAGGTTCACAAGAGGGCGCCGGGCGGGTTGAGGGACCCGCGTGCCTCGCTGACCAAAACTGCCGTTACCATCGAATAAAAGGAGGAGTACATGAAGTTTCAGAAAAGACTGCTAGTCGGGGCCGCGGCCGCGGCCTTCGCGCTAGGCGCGGGAAATGCGGTGGCCGCCAAGATGTACGGCCCGGGGGTGAGCGACACGGAAATCAAGATTGGCGGCATCCACCCCTACAGCGGCCCGGCATCGGCCTACGGCACCATCGGCAAGGCGGCCGCCGCCTATTTCAAGATGGTCAACGACAACGGCGGCATCAATGGGCGCAAGATCGACTACATCGATCTGGACGACGGCTACAGCCCGCCCAAAACGGTCGAGCAGGCGAGGAAGCTGGTCGAGCAGGAGCAGGTGCTGCTGATATTCAATTCGCTCGGCACGCCGACCAATACCGCGATCCACAAGTACATGAACGCGAAGAAGACACCCCAGCTGTTCGTGGCGACCGGGGCGGGCAAGTGGAACGATCCGAAGCACTTCCCCTGGACCATGGGCTGGCAGCCTTCCTACCCCGGCGAGGCGGAAATCTATGCCGCCTGGCTGCTGAAGAACAAGCCCAACGCCAAGGTCGGGATCCTCTACCAGAACGACGACTACGGTAAGGACTACCTGAACGGCTTCCTCAAGGGCCTGGGCAAGCACGCGAAGAAGATGGTGGTGGACAAGGAGTCGTACGAGGTGACCGATCCCACGATCGACTCGCAGATCATCAAGCTGAAGAATTCCGGTGCCGACACCTTCTTCAACATCACCACGCCGAAGTTCGCCGCCCAGGCGATCCGCGCGGCCTACGACACCGGCTGGAAGCCGCTGCAGTTCCTCAACAACGTGTCGACCTCGGTCGGCAGCGTCCTCAAGCCCGCCGGGTTCGATAAGTCTACGGGGGTGATCACCACGGCCTACCTCAAGGACGCGACCGACCCGCAATTCGCGAACGACGCCGACATGAAGGCCTGGGACGCGTGGATGGACAAGTACAATCCGGGCGCCAACAAGGCCAACGGCTTCTACGTCTACGGCTACGCGGCGGCCTACACGATGGAGCAGGTGCTCAAGCGTGCGGGCGACAACCTGACCCGCAAGCACATCATGTACGTGGCCTCGCACCTGAAGCACCTCAAGGTGCCTCTGCTGCTGCCGGGGATCGACGTCGACACGTCGCCGACTGACTTCGCGCCGATCCAGTGCGAGCAGCTGCGCAAGTTCGACGGCGAGACGTGGAGGACCTTCGGCGAGGTGGTTTGCCCGAAGTAAGCTTCGCGCATTTCGACTAAAGAAAAGGCCCGCCGAATTCCGGCGGGCCTTTTTACTTCGGCGTCGCCGCCGCGCGGCGGCGCTGAAGCAGGAAGATTGCGCCGAGCACCAGCAGGGCCGGGATGAACAGCCATTCCTTGGCCGGGCGCGGGCGCTCGGTCTCTATTCCGATCACGTCGAAGCCCTGCTCGAAGCCCGCCTTGTCTGCCCGGCTGTTGAGCCCTACGCCCATGATCTGCGCCCCGGCGGGCGTGACCAGCACGCTCATGCCGGACTTGCGGATGCGCTGCAGGCCGTTGCCGGCGTCTCCGAGCGGCAGCAGCACGGTCTTCTTGACGTCCTTGCCCTCGATGGTGGTGCCCGCGATGCGCACCCGCAGGCCGCTGCCCGGCGGCGCGGCGGCGGCGAGCTGCACCAGCTCCTGCGGCGGCTTGACGTCGTAGCGCGGCAGCGCGAGGTCGAGCCAGAACCCGGGGCGCAGGAAAGTGAACGTCACCAGCAGCAGCAGCACCGACTCGTACCAGCGGCTGCGGGTCATGAACCAGCCCTGGGTCGCGGCGGCGAACACGAGCATGCCGAGCACCGCGCCCCCGATCACCACCGCCAGCTGCAGCCAGGAGCCGACGCCGATCATCAGCAGCTGCGGGTTGAAGATGAACATGAAAGGCAGGATCGCCGTGCGGCTGCTGTACCAGAACGCGGTGGCGCCGGTCTTGATCGGGTCCGCGCGCGAGATCGCCGCGGCGGCGAACGAGGCCAGCCCGACCGGCGGCGTGACATCGGCCATCAGGCCGAAATAGAACACGAACATGTGCACCGCCACCAGCGGCACCACCAGCCCCGACTGGGCGCCGAGCTCGACCACCACCGGCGCCATCAGGGTCGAGACCACGATGTAGCTCGCGGTGGTTGGCATCCCCATGCCCAGCACCAGGCAGATGAACGCCACCAGCGTCAGCATCAGGATGATGTTGCCGGACGAAACGGCTTCGACGAATTCGGTCATCACCAGCCCGAGGCCGGTGAGCGAAACCGTGCCGACAATGATCCCCGCCGCGGCGGTGGCGAGCGCGATGCCGATCATGTTGCGCGCGCCGCGCTCGAGCCCGTCGACCAGGTCGTCCCAGCCCGCGCGGTACACGGCCCAGTGCAGCGGCTGGCGCCGCATCAGGGCAATGAGCGGCTTCTGGGTGAGCAGGATCACGATCAGCAGCAGCGTGGCGTAGAACGCCGAAAGACCGGGCGAGAGCTCCTCGACCATCAGGGCCCAGATCAGCAGCGCCACCGGCAGCAGGTAGTGCAGGCCGGCGAGCAGCGTTTCCTTGAGCGGCGGAAGAGTGAGCACCGGCGCGTTGGGGTCGTCGATGGTGAGGTCCGGCTCGGCCGCCACCACGCGCAGGATCAGCACATAGGCCGCAGCGAGCATCGCCAGGATCACCCACAGCGCGCCGGTGCCTAGCAAAGGCTTGAGCCAGGCGAGGCCGAAGTACACCACGTTCGCCAGCACCACGATGCCGGCGAAGGTCATCAGGATGCCGAGCAGGCGCCCCACGCGCGAGAAGTCCTTGCCGCGCGGGATTCCGGCGATGCCGGCTTTGCAGGCTTCCAGGTGGACGATGTAGAACAGCGCGATGTAGGAAATGATCGCCGGCAGGAACGCGTTCTTGATGATCTGGGTGTACGGCACGCCGACGTATTCGGCCATCAGGAACGCCGCCGCGCCCATCACCGGCGGCATGATCTGCCCGTCGACGCCGGCGGCGACCTCGATCGCGCCGGCTTTCTCCGGCGTGTAGCCGACGCGCTTCATGAGCGGGATGGTGAAGGTGCCGCAGGTGACCACGTTCGCCACCGACGAGCCGGAGATCATCCCCATCAGCCCGGACGACACGACCGCCGCCTTGGCCGGTCCGCCGCGCATGTGGCCGAGCAGGGCGAACGCCGCCTTGATGAAGTAGTTGCCCGCGCCGGCCTTCTCGAGCAGAGAGCCGAACAGCACGAACAGAAAGATATAGCTCGCCGACACGCCGAGCGCGACGCCGAACACGCCCTCGGTGGTGAGCCAGTAATGCGACACCGCCTTGGAGAGCGAGACGTCCTTGTGCGCGATCACGTCCGGCATGTGGGTGCCGGCGAAGGCGTAGCCCAGCATCAGCAGCGCGATGATGGCGAGCGGCGGGCCGAGAACGCGGCGGGTTGCCTCCAGCAGCAGCAGCACGCCCGCCACGGCGGTGGCCATGTCGAGCCAGGTCGGCTCGCCCGGACGGGTCGATATCTCACGGTAGAACAGGAACAGATAGGCGCCGCAGAACGCCGCCAGCAGCGCGAGCGCCCATTCGGGCGCCGGGATCCAGGCGCGCGGCGAGCGTTTGGCGAACGGAAACGCGAGGTAGGCGAGGAACAGTCCGAGGCCTAGATGCAGCGAGCGCATCTCGGTCGAGTTGAGGACGAAGACGCCGAAAGCGTACGGCAGAGGCGATGCGTACCACAGCTGCAGCATCGACCAGCCGATGCAGGTCCATGCCAGGATGCGCTTCGCCAGCCCGGAGGGCTTGCGCCCTCCGAGGTCGGCTTCCTGGACCAGCGCTTCGGCGTCGACGCCGAAGCTCACTTGATGAGGCCCTTCTCCCTGAAGTAGCGCGCGGCGCCTTCATGCAGCGGCGCCGAGAGGCCGTCCTTGACCATGTGGGTGGCGTCCAGATGGGCGAAGGCCGGATGCAGCTTCTTGAACTCGTCCAGGTTGTCGAACACCGCCTTGGTGATGGTGTAGACGATGTCGGCCGGGACTTTGTCGGAGGTGACCAGCGTCGCCAGCACGCCGTAGGTCCTCGTCGGCTGCGGGTTGTTGGCGTACATGCCGCCCGGGATGGTCGCGTAGGCGTAGTAGGAGTGCTCCTTCACCAGCTTGTCGATCGCCGGGCCCGTCAGCGGGATGAGCTGTGCACCGCAGGTCGTGGTCGGGTCCTGGATGTTGGCCGAAGGGTGACCGACGCCGTAGAAGAAGCCGTCGATCTTGTTGTCGCACAGTGCCGGGCCATGCTCGTCCGCCTTCAGCTCGGAGGCGAGCGAGAAGTCCGACATCTTCATATGCAACGCCGTGAGCAACTCCTCCATCGCCGCACGCGTGCCCGAGCCGGGGTTGCCGACGTTGAAGCGCTTGCCCTTGAAGTCGGTGAACTTCTTGATGTTCGCTTCCTTGCGCGCGACCACCGTGAACGGCTCCGGGTGGACCGAGAACACCGCGCGCAGATCCTTGTCGGGGTGAGCGAACTTGCCCGTGCCGTGGTAGTCCTGGTACTGGACGTCGGACTGGGCCATGCCGAAGTCGAGTTCGCCGGCCTTGATCGTGTTCACGTTGTAGACCGACCCGCCGGTCGATTCGACCGAACAGCGGATGCCGGTCTTAGCGCGGTCCTTGTTGACCAGGCGGCAAATGGCCCCGCCCACGGCGTAGTACACGCCGGTGATGCCGCCCGTGCCGATGGTGACGAAGCGCTGGCCCGCGGCCGACGCGAGCGGCGAGACCAGCATGCAGGCCGCGGCGAGGCTCGCCGCAAATGCGGCGGCAACGCGCGCAGGGCGTGTTTGGAGATGGGTTGTTCGCATGACGGTGATCCTCCACATTGATTTGACGTTTCTTGCACGGGTCGGCGCGAAGCGCCCCGGCTGAGCGAAGTGTAAGAGATATTGTGTCCAAGGCATATACTTGAGCGCATGGCGGCATCCAGGCCGAGCAGGGAGCCGGACCTCATCACGCAGGTTGCGCGGCTGGCCCGCGGCCAGCTCGACGCGACCCAGGCGGCGCTCGCGGAAGCGTTCGCGCGCCTTTACTACGGCGGCGCGGATGCGTTCGAGCTCGGCGACAGCGACCCGGCCGACCTGGCGGGCGCAGCGGCCGCGCACCTCGACCTCGGCCGGCGCTTCGCCGGCGACGCACCCAAGCTGCGCGTGGTCAACCCGCGCCTCGACGCGCACGGCTGGCAGAGCACGCACACCGTAGTGCAGATCGTGGGCCACGACATGCCCTTCCTGGTTGACTCGACCGCGATGGAGATCAACCGCCAGGGTCTCGCGCTGCATCTCGTTGTCCATCCGGTGATGCGCGTGGAGCGCGACGCGAAGGGCCGGCTGCAATCGGTCGCCGCGCCGTCGGTCGCGGCCGGCGGGCGCCTCGAATCGTTCATCCAGCTCGAAGTCGACCGGCAGACCGACCCCGCGCGCCTGCACGAGATCGAGCAGGGTCTCGAGCGCGTGCTGCGCGACGTGCGCGCCACGGTCGAGGACTGGAAGCCGATGCAGGAGCGCCTGCGCGGGCTGATCGCGGGGATCGACACGGCGCGCCCGCCGCTGCCGGCGGAAGAGGTCGACGAGGCGCACGCCTTCCTCGAGTGGCTGCTCGACAACCACATCACGCTGCTCGGCTACCGCGACTACGACCTGGTGCGCGAAGGCGGCGAGGACGTGCTGCGCGTGGTGAAGGGCTCGGGGCTGGGCATCCTGCGCGAAAGCGAGGGCACGACGGTATCCACCAGCTTCGCTACGCTGCCGCCCGAGACGCGCGCGCACGCGCGCAAGCCGGAGCTGCTGGTGCTGTCGAAAGCGAACGCGCGCGCCACGGTGCACCGCCCGGGCTACCTCGACTACGTCGGGGTCAAGCGCATCGACGCCGAGGGCCGCGTGACCGGCGAGCGGCGCATCCTCGGGCTCTATACGCACACCGTCTACACCGCCAACCCGCGCGACATCCCGGTGCTGCGGCGCAAGGTCGCGCAGGTCCAGGCGCGCGCGGGCTTCCTGCCGGCGAGCCACGACGGCAAGGCGCTGGCCTCGATCCTGGAGGACTATCCGCGCGACGAGCTGATGCAGATCGAGCCGAACGAGCTCTACGCGCACGCGATCGCCATCCTGCAGCTGGGCGAGCGCCAGAGGACGCGCGTGCTGGTGCGGCGCGACGCCTACGGTCGCTTCGTCACTTTTCTGCTCTACGTGCCGCGCGACAAGTACAACACCGAAATGCGCCAGCGCTTCCAGCGCATCCTGGCCGAGGCCTTCGACGGGACGGCGAGTGAGTTCAGCGTCAGCCTGTCGGAGTCGCCGCTGGCGCGCATCTTCATGGTGGTGCGCACCCGGCCCGGCGCGGTGCCGGAGGTGGACGTGCGCGCGCTCGAGCACCGCATCGTGGCCGCGACGCGCCGCTGGGAGGACGAGCTGCAGGCGCTGCTGATCGAGCGCGCCGGAGAGGAGCGCGGAAACCTCCTGTTCGGACGCTACGGCCAGGCCTTTCCCGCGGGCTACCGCGAGGACCATCCGGTGCGCAGCGCGCTGCTCGATCTCGAGATGATGGATGCGCTCGGCGCGCCGCCTGCGCTGGGCATGAACCTGCATCGGCCGCTCGCGGCCGAACCGGGGACGCTGCGCTTCCGGTTGTTCCGCTCCGGGGCGCCGGTCGCGCTTTCGGACGCGCTGCCGATCCTGGAAAACCTCGGTGTGCGGGTGATCGACGATCGGCCGTACCACATTCAGCCCGCGGACGGGCGCATGGTGTGGATCGTCGACTTCGGCCTCGCGCTGGTCGGCGAGGCGGAAGTGGCGCTGGACAGGGTGCGGCCGCTGTTTCACGAGGCGTTCGAGGCGATGTGGTCCGGCCGCGTCGAGCCGGACAACCTGAACCAGCTGGTGCTCGCGGCCGAGCTCTCGGCGCGCGAGATCGCGATCCTGCGCGCCTACACGCGCTACCTGCGCCAGGCGGGCATCCCGTTCAGCCTGGCCTACATGCAGCAGACCCTGGTGGCGCACGCGGGATTGGCGCGGCGCCTGGTGGCGCTGTTCGAAGCGCGCTTCGACCCGGCGCGCGCCTCGGCCGAGGCCGAGCGCGAGCTGCTGCAGGAGATCGAGTCCGGACTTGAGCAGGTGCCGAGCCTGGACGACGACCGCATCCTGCGCCGCGTGCTCGAGACGGTGTGCGCTACCACGCGCACCAACGCCTTCCAGCGCGCGCGCGACGGCGCGCTCAAGCCCTATATCTCGCTCAAGTTCGATCCGCGCAAGGTGCCCGAGCTGCCCGAGCCGAGGCCGATGTACGAGATCTTCGTCTACGCGCCGCGGGTCGAAGGCGTGCACCTGCGCGGCGGGTCGGTGGCACGCGGGGGCTTGCGCTGGTCGGACCGGCGCGAGGACTTCCGCACCGAGGTGCTCGGACTGATGAAGGCGCAGATGGTGAAGAACGCGGTCATCGTTCCGGTCGGTTCCAAGGGCGGCTTCGTGGTGAAGCAGCCGCCGCCGGGCGGGGAGCGCGAGGCCCTGCTGAAAGAAGGCATCGAGTGCTACCAGACCTTCCTGCGCGGCCTGCTCGACCTGACCGACAACCTGGTCGAGGGCAAGCCGGTGCCGCCGCCGGACGTAGTGCGGCACGACGGCGACGACGCCTACCTGGTGGTGGCCGCCGACAAGGGCACCGCGAGCTTCTCCGACATCGCCAACGGCGTGGCCGCGGAGTACGGCTTCTGGCTCGGCGACGCCTTCGCCTCGGGCGGCTCGGCCGGCTACGACCACAAGAAGATGGGCATCACCGCGCGCGGCGCCTGGGAGTCGGTCAAGCGCCACTTCCGCGAGCTGGGAATCGACACCCAGTCGCAGCCCTTCACCGTGGTCGGCATCGGCGACATGTCGGGCGACGTGTTCGGCAACGGCATGCTGCTTTCGCGCCACATCAGGCTGGTCGCCGCCTTCGATCACCGCCATATCTTCATCGATCCCGAGCCGGACGCCGAGGCGGGCTTGCGCGAGCGCGAGCGCCTGTTCGCGCTGCCGCGCTCGTCCTGGGCCGACTACGACCCCAAGCTGATTTCAAGGGGCGGGGGAGTGTGGCCGCGCAGCGCCAAGTCGATCGCGCTCTCGCCCGAGGCGCGGCGCGCGCTCGGCATCGAGGCGGGCACGCTCGCGCCGACCGAGCTGGTGAGCGCGATTCTCAGGGCGCCGGTCGACCTGCTTTACAACGGCGGCATCGGCACCTACGTCAAATCGAGCCGCGAGAGCCACGCCCAGGTCGGCGACCGCGCCAACGACGCGCTGCGCGTCGACGGCAGCGAGCTGCGCTGCAAGGTGGTCGCCGAGGGCGGCAACCTCGGCCTGACTCAGCTCGGGCGAATCGAGTACGCGCTCGCGGGCGGACGGGTCAATACCGACGCGATCGACAACTCGGCCGGCGTGGACTGCTCCGACCACGAGGTCAACATCAAGATCCTGCTCGACGCCGCCGTGCGCGAGGGCGAGCTGACGCTCAAGCAGAGGAACCGGCTGCTGGCCGAGATGACCGACGAGGTGGCGGCGCTGGTGCTGCGCGACAACACCTTCCAGACCCAGAGCCTGTCGGTGGCCGGGTTGGTCGCGCCGCAACTGCTCGACCAGCAGGCGCGCTTCATCCGCGCGCTCGAGCTGTCGGGACGGCTCAAGCGCCGCATTGAATTCCTGCCCTCGGAGGCCGAGATCGCCGAGCGCAAGTCCAAGCGCGTCGGCCTGACGGCGCCGGAGCGCGCGGTACTGCTGGCGTATTCGAAGATGGCGCTCTACGAGGAGCTGCTCGCCTCCGACGTGACGCAGGAGCCGACCATCGCCGGGGCGCTGGAGCGCTATTTTCCCCATCCGTTGCGGGGGCGCTTCGAGCGTCATATCCAGGCGCATCCGCTGCGGCGCGAGATCATCGCCACCTACGTCACCAACAGCATGGTCAACCGCGTCGGCAGCACCTTCGTGCATCGCATGCACGAAGAGACCGGTGCGGGCAGCGCGGAGGTGGTGCGCGCCTACATGGTGGCGCGCGAGGCCTACGGCATGGTGGTGTACTGGCAGGCAACCGAAGCGATCGACGTCGCGGTGACGCATCGCAAGCAAGGCGCCTTGCTGCTCGAATCCGGCCGCCTCATCGTGCGCGCCACGCTCTGGCTGCTGCGCAATCGCAGGCACCTGGCCGACGTCGCGGCGGCGATCGCGCACTTTCGTCCCGGGATCCAGACCCTCGCCAGGCTGCTGCCGGATGCGCTCTCGGAGCCCGAGCGCGAAGCCTGCGAGAAGACCCGGGCGGACTTTGCCGAGGCGGGGGTGCCGGCGGCGCTCGCGGCGCAGGTGGCGGGTTTCGACGCGCTGGCGGCGGCGCCCGACCTGGTCGAAATCGCAGAGGCGCTCGGGCGCACGGTCGAGGACGTGGCAGCGGCCTATTTCGCGCTCGGCGGGCGGCTCGAGTTCCCGTGGCTGCGCGCGCGCGTGGCGGGCCTCGCGGCCGAGAGCCACTGGCAGGCGCTGGCGAAGGCGGCGCTGCGCGACGACCTCGCGAGCATGCAGCGTCAGTTGACCGTGGACGCGCTGCGCGGCGCGGCAGGCAAGGGCAATGCCGCGCAGGCGATCGACGACTGGGAGCAGGGCAACCGCGCGCTGCTCGAGCGCTTCCGCCAGGTGCTCGCCGACCTGAGGGCGCAGGGCACGCTCGATCTCGCCATGGCATCGGTCGCCATGCGCGAGCTGCGCAACATTTCGGCCCGCTCCTAGCCGGCGGCGCCTAGCCCTGAGCCAGCGCGGCGTCCAGCGCGGCGCCGAGCCGGTGCACGATCTCGTCGATTTCGGCCGGAGTGCAGATGAATGGCGGCGCGAGCAGCACGTGGTCGCCCGCGCGTCCGTCGATCGTGCCGCCCATCGGGTAGACCATCAGCCCGTGCGCCATCGCCTGCGCCTTGATCTTGGCGTGCAGGCGCCGCGCCGGGTCGAACGGCTTCTTGCTGGCCCGGTCCTCCACCAGTTCGATCGCCATGAACAGGCCGCGGCCGCGGATGTCGCCCACATGCGGGTGCTCGCCGAAGGCGATCTGCAGCCGCTCGCGCAGGCGCACCCCGAGCGAGCGCACTGCTTCGAGCAAGCGGTCGCGCTCGATCACTTTCTGCACCGCGAGCGCTGCCGCGCAGGCCACGGGATGGCCGATGTAAGTGTGACCGTGCTGAAAGAAGCCGCTGCCCTTCGCCAGCGCTTCGATGACACGCCCCTGGACCAGCACGGCGCCGATCGGCTGGTAGCCGCCGCCGAGGCCTTTGGCGATCGCCATCAGGTCCGGCGCGATGCCCTCCTGCTCGATCGCGTGCAGGGTGCCGGTGCGGCCCATGCCGCACATCACCTCGTCGGCGATCAGCAGGATACCGTGGCGGTCGCAGATTTCGCGCACGCGCCGGAAATAGCCGGGCACCGGCGGCAGCGCGCCGGAGGTCGCGCCGCCGACGGTTTCGACCACGAAGCCGATCACGTTGCGCGGGCCGAGGCGCTCGACCGTGTCCTCCAGCTCACGCGCCAGGCGCTCGCCGTAGGCTTCGGGCGACTCGTCGGGTTGGCGGTCGCGGTACTCATAGCACGGCGCCACGTGCGTGACGTCGATCAAGAGCGGCGCGAATTGGCGCCGCCGCCATTCATTGCCGCCCACCGCCAGCGCGCCGAGCGTATTGCCGTGGTAGCTCTGGCGCCGGCCGATGAAGTGGCGCCGCTGCGGCTCGCCGATCTCGACGAAGTACTGGCGCGCCAGCTTGAGCGAGGCCTCGACCGCCTCGGAGCCGCCCGAGACCAGATAAACGTGCGACATGCCCTGCGGCGCGCGCGCGATCAGGTGATCGGCCAGCGCTTCGGCGATTTCGGTGGTGAAGAAGCTCGTATGCGCGTAGGCGATCTTGTCGATCTGCTCGTGCATCGCGCGCAGGATGTCGGGGTGGCCGTGGCCGAGACAGGACACCGCGGCGCCGCCGGAGGCGTCGAGATATTCCTTGCCGTCGCGGTCGACCACCGCGATGCCGTGACCACCGACCGCGACCGGCAGCGTCCCGCGCAGCTGGCGATGCAGGATATGGCTCAGGGCTTGACCCGCTTGCCGACGAAGTCGTAGATCGCTGTGTGGTCGGCGCCGGGGCCGAGTGCTTGCGCTGCCTGGCGCCAGATCTCGGTGCAATGGTTCGCAAACTCGGCGCTCGCGCCGACCGCCTCGGCCAAGTGCGCGGCGGTGGCAACGTCCTTGACCATCAGGCCGGCCGAGAATCCGGAGGCGAAGCTGCCGGAAAGCATGAACTGCTTGACCTTGACCTCGGTCGTGTTGTTGCGCCCGCTCGAGGCGTTGAGGATATCGGTCATCACCGTCGGGTCGAGGCCGAAGCGCTCGCCCGCCGCGAGCGCCTCCGAGGTGGCGACCATGCCCGCGGCGGATACGTAATTGTTGAGTGCCTTCATCGCGTGGCCCGAGCCGAGCGGGCCGGTGAGGAAGATCTTGGTTCCCATCTTCTCCAGCAGCGGCCGCACGCGCTCGATCAGCGCCGCATCCCCGCCGGCCATGATCGCGAGCGTGCCGTCGACCGCTTTCTTCACGCCGCCCGACACGGGAGCGTCGACTAGGCCGATATCCCGGGCGGCGAGCGCCTCGCCGAGCGAGCGGGTGCCCACCGGGTCCGATGAGCTCATGTCGAGCACCAGCATGCCCTTCGGCAGCTCGGAGTGGAGCACGCATTCGCGCACCGCCTTGCCGTCGGGCAGCATGGTGAGGAACACGTCGGCGCCGCGCGCCGCCTCGGCGGCGGAGGCGCAGTTGCCGGCCCCGTTCAGATCGAAGCTGCGCAGCGCGAAGCCAGCCTTCTCGAGGTTGGCGGCCATCGGCCGGCCCATCTGGCCCAGGCCGACGAAGGCGACCGTCCTGACCGGGGTCACACCGCGCGGTCCTTGAAGACTTCCTTAGCGCAGCGGAACGCGACCACCGCGGCCGGCACGCCGCAGTAGATCGCCACTTGCAGCAGCACCTCGCGGATCTGCTCCTTGGTCAGGCCGTTGTTGAGCGCGCCGTTCAGGTGCAGCTTGAGCTCGTGCTCCTTGCCGAGCGCGGACAGCATCGCGAGGTTGAGCATTGAACGGGTCTTGCGGTCAAGTCCGGGGCGGTTCCAGACGTCGTTCCAGCAGTAGGTGTTGAGCAGCTCGACGAACGGCGCGCTGAAATCGTCGGTTCCGGCCATGGCTTTGTCCACGTACTGCGCGCCGAGTACCTCGCGCCGGGTCTTCAGGCCTGCGTCGAAGCGTTCCTTGTTGGGGCGTTTGTCCATTCTTGCTCCTTGATGGTTGAGTCGTTCAGATGAGATCTTCGTAGCGGATGCCGGCGCGGCGCAGCAGGGCGTCGAACTCGAGCCCGCCGGGGCGCGGCCCATCAACGACCGCCGCGTTGCGCGCCGGATTGGATTCGAGCACGGCATGCGCGACGGGCAGATTTTCGCCCCGCATGGCGTCGGTGGCGGCCTGGATCTCGCAGGCGCGCTGCAGCGCCCAGTAGGTGCGGAACGCCAGGGGTATGCCTGGGCAGGCGACCAGCAGGCCGTGGTTGCGCAGGATCAGGATCGGCTTGGAGCCCAGGCTCTTCACCAAGCGTGGCTGCTCCGCGACGTCGGTGGTGACGCCCTCGAAATCGTGGTAGCCGACCTGACCATAGAGCAGCGCGCTGTAGAAGTTGTCGTAGCGCAGGCCTTCTTTCTTGCAGGCCACCGCACTGCCTGCGGTGGTGTGGGTGTGGATGATGCAGTGAGCGTCGTCGCGCGCGGCGTGGATCGCGCTGTGGATGACGAACCCCGCCTTGTTGACCGGCGCTTTCGTGCCGTCGATCGTGTCGCCCTTGGCGTCGACCTTGACCAGGTTGGTCGCGGTGACCTCGCTGTACCAGAGGCCGTAGGGATTGATGAGGTAATGGTGGTCCGAGCCCGGCACGCGCGCGGTAATGTGGTTGAAGATGAGTTCGCTCCAGCCGAACCAGTCGAAGGCGCGGTAGAGCGCGGCGAGCTCAAGCCGAGTCTGCCATTCATCGTCGCTCATGCCTTCTGGTTTGAGGCGCAGCAGCCTGTCGCTGAGATCCATCGGCGGTTTCCTCCGGAGATGAGCCCCGAAGTGTACCGCTTGCGCGGCGCGCTGTTGCGCGCCGATTCGCAGCGCCGCTAGCGGTTGCGCGCCGAAAGAGAGGGCTGGACCGAGAGCGAATTGACGACCGCGCGCACGCCCTCCACCCGCCACGCGATGCGCTCCGCGGCCTGCGCCTCGTCGTCGCGATGAACTACGCCCGAGAGGCGCACCTGGCCGTCGCGCGTGGTGACCCGCATGTCCGAGATGGTCAGTTCCCTGTCCATGAGGAGCGCGGCGGTCACCTTGGCGCTGACCCAGGCGTCGCCCGCGGTTTCGGCCGCCTTGAGGCGCTCATCGCGTGCCCGCGCCTTGTCGAACTCGTCGCCGCGAAGGCGCCCGTCGCGGTCGGCGTCGGAATCGCGGAACGCGCTCGGCTCGCCGCCCATGCCGCGCCATTCGTCGAACGTCACGTAGCCGTCCCGGCTCGAATCGTAGCGCTCGATGCCGTCGTGCGGGTCGGCGCGCGCGGCAGCGCTCGCGAGCGCGAGGAACACGGCCAAGGCGATCGAGAATCCTGCTGGCATGTCCCGAGGGAAGCGAAGTTCGTGCCAGGAGCGAAAACGGCGTGGTTTCGCGGCGATAGGGCTTGCCGGGCGCGCGCGGGTGACGAATCTCAACATGGGCGGGTGACCGAATTCGCCTCCGGCGCACGAGTTGTCGCGCGGCGGCGACAGTGCGTCATAATCCCCGAAGCACGTGCTCAATTGCCGGCCGCCGGCCGAGTCGAGAAAGCTTCTGGGCGCGAGGCGTGAACGTTCGGGCCGATGGGGCGTCGAATGATCGACACGAACAACAACGTGCAGGGTGGAGATACGGTCAGGATTACGCCTGCGACGAGGGTGGTTGACGCGGTGTTCAGGCTGTCGCGCACCCGCGCCAACTACTGGCTCGAATCGGTGCTCGACACGCTGCTGGGGATCGCGCTCCTGGGCGCGGGGCTGCGGCACCATGTTCCGCTTGCCGCGGCCGTTGCGCTGATCCTGCTGGGGCTGTTCCTGTTCAGCTTCATGGAATACGTCTTTCACCGCTGGGTGTTTCACGGCCCGTTGCGGCCCATGGCGCGCGGGCATGCCTCGCATCACGCCGATCCGCGCGGCTACGATTCGTTGCCGTTCTTCCTGCCCGCGCTGGTGCTGTTCTGCGTGGTCGCGCTGTGCGCGCTGCTCGCCCCGGCGCCGGACGTGTGGCTGCTCGCGAGCGGTATCGCGTTCGGCTACGTCGCCTACGGCGTGGCCCATTTCATGATCCATCACAGGCGCTTCCGCACCGACTGGCTGCGGCGCTGGGCCGCGCGCCATCACATTCACCATCACCATCCCGAGCGCAACTTCGGCGTGACCAGCTCGCTGTGGGACGTCCTGCTTGGAACGCGTTACGTGCCGGCGCGCGGGGCGGCAGCAACGCGGCGGTAGGCCGCGAGGTAGGCGCGCGCGGCCGCCCCCCAGCCGAAGTCGCGCCGCATGCCGTTGCGCTGCAGCGCGCGCCAGGCGCTGGGCTTGCGCCAGGCCTCGAGCGCACGTGCGAGCGCGGCGCGCAGCGCCGGCGGCGTTGGCTCGTCGAACAGGAATCCGGTCCGCTCGCTGACCGAGTCGGCCAGTCCTCCGGTGCGCCGCACCACGGGCGGCGTTCCATAGCGCATGCTGTAGAGCTGGTTCAGCCCGCAGGGCTCGAAGCGCGAGGGCATGAGGAACATGTCGGCGCCGGCCTCGATCAGGTGCGCGAGCGGCTCGTCGAAGGCGATGCGCGCCGCCACGTGGCGCGGATGGCGCGCCGCGAGCGCGATCAGGCCGCTTTCGATCTCGCGCTCGCCGGTGCCGAGGATGACCAGCTGCGCGCCGCTCCGCACCAGGTCGTCGGCCACCGCGAGCACCAGGTCGGCGCCTTTCTGCGGCACCAGGCGGCTCGCCATCCCGAGCAGCGGGGCGCCCGCCGTTTCCGGCAGGCCGGACGCGCGCTGGAGGGCGGCCTTGTTGGGCGCTTTGCGCTCAAGCCAGTCGACGTCGTAGCGCTGCGCGATCAGTGGATCGCGCGCGGGGTCCCACAGCTCGGTGTCGATGCCGTTCAGGATGCCGACCAGGTCGGCCGCGCGCGCGCGCAGCAGCCCGTCCAGGCCAAATCCAAGCTCGGGGGTCTGGATTTCGCGCGCGTAGCCGGGGCTGACGGTAGTGACCAGGTCGGCGTAGTGCAGCCCCGCCTTGAGAAACGAGAGCTTGCCGTAGAACTCGAGCCCGTCGGGCACGAAGGACGAGGCGGGCAGCGCGAGCGGTTCGAGCGAACCGCGCGGGAAAAGGCCTTGGTAGGCGAGGTTGTGGATCGTCATCACCGTCGCCGCGCGCGCGCCGGGCGCGTGCGCGAGGTAGGCCGGGGCGAGGCCGCATTGCCAGTCGTTGCAGTGAACGACGTCCGGGCGCCAGTCGAGCGGCGAGGCGCCGCCGGCGAGCAGTGCGGCGACGCGCGACAGCAGCCCGAAGCGCAGGTCGTTGTCGGGCCAGTCCTCGCGCTGCGGCGTCTGGTAGGGATTGCCCGCACGCTCGAACAGCGGCGGGCAGTCGAGCAGCCAGAGCGGTGGTGCGCCTGGCGCCTCGAGCAGCCGCGCCGGCGGCAGGGCGCCGCCCGGCGCGGGGAAATCCGCCACCACGCGCGCCTGCGGGAAAGCGGCGCGCAGCGCGGGGTAGGCCGGCATCAGCAGTCGCACTTGCGCGCCCGCGGCGGCGAGCGCCGGCGGCAGGCCCTGCGCCACTTCTCCCAGGCCCCCGGTCTTGACCCACGGAGCGAGTTCGGGAGTGACGTACAATACCCGCAACGCGGTGTCTACAGCCACACCATCATTCCCATCTCGAAGGGGTGCGTGAGCAGCTCGTGGGAGGGGTAGGCGCGCACGCGATACTCGATGCGGCCGGCGATCGGCGGCGCGAACTCGAGCGCGTACAGGTGCTCGCCGGTCTCGGGCAGCGGGCGCTGGTAGGCCAGACGCTCGCGCCTCGTGCTCTGCGAGGCGCGCTCGTTGCCGGGACGCCCGAGCATCACTTCGAGCGCGACGTCGTCCGGCGCGAGACCGTTCAGGCGTAGCGCGACCTCGATGCGCAGCTTGCCGCCGTAGTCGATACGCCGTGTCGGCTCGTCCACCCGGCGCAGGCTTACTCCGCCCCAGGCCGCGCGCAGCTTCGCCTTCCACTCCGCGAGGCGCCGCGCGGGGACCAAATCCTGCTCGGCGTAGCGGCGCCACTGGCGCATGGCCGGCTGGTAGACGCCGTCGAGGTACTCGCTCAGCATGCGCATCGAGGAAAAGCGCGGCACCAGCGAGGCGATCGATTCCTTGGCCAGCGCGACCCAGCCGGGCGAATAGCCCGCCGGAGTGGTGGCGTAGTAGAGCGGGATCACCTGGTCCTGCAGCAGCTCGTACAGCGTGCGCGCCTCTTCCTCGTCGCGGCGCGTGGCGTCGAGAGTGTCAGAGGCGGGCTTGATCGCCCAGCCGTTCTTGCCGTTGTAGCCCTCGCCCCACCAGCCGTCGAGCACCGAGAGGTTGGGCACTCCGTTGATGCCAGCCTTGATGCCCGAGGTGCCGCAGGCCTCGAGCGGGTAGACGGGGTTGTTGAGCCAGACGTCGACGCCCGACACCAGCCTGCGCGCGAGGCGCAGGTCGTAGCCCTCGACCAGCAGGACCCTGGATTCGAACTCCGGCATCCGCGCCACCTCGGCGATGCGGCGAATCAGCTCCTGGCCCGGCAGGTCCGCGGGATGCGCCTTGCCGGCGAACACGAACACCACCGGGCGCTTCGGATCGCTCACGATCTCGCGCAGCCAGTCGAGCCGGTTGAACAGCAGCGTGGCGCGCTTGTAAGTCGCGAAACGGCGCGCGAAGCCGATGGTCAGCACCGTCGGGTTGGCCGGGTCGGCGAACTTGAGCATGCGGTCCAGGTGCGCTTCCGAGCCCTGGTTGCGCGCGTGCCGCGCGCGGGTGCGGTGGCACACCAGGTGCAGCATCTCGGCCTTCAGGGTCTGATGAACGTTCCAGAACTGCGCATCGGGAATCTTGTGTACTCCCTGCCAGCAATCGTGGTCCGACAGGCGCTGCCCCCAGCCGGGCCCGAGGTGATCGTCGAACACCCGATGCCAGGCGTCGGCGAGGAAGGTCGGCACGTGCACGCCGTTGGTGATGTAGGTGAGCGGGTTCTCGTCGGGGTCGATCTGCGGCCAAAGCCCGGCGCAGATCTCGGCCGAGACGCGGCCGTGGATGCGCGACACGCCGTTCTGGTGGCGCGAGCTGCGCACTGCGAGCGCGGTCATGTTGAAGTCGCGCGTCGAGGGCGAGTGACCCAGCGCGACCGCAGCGTCGAGCTTGCCTTGCAGCTCGGGGCACGCGGTCTCGAGGTATTTGCGCACCAGCGCTTCGGGAAAGTGATCGTGCCCGGCCGCAACCGGAGTGTGGGTGGTGAACACCGTGTTGGCGGCGACCGCCTCCAGCGCCGAGTCGAAATCGAGCCCGTCGACCATCAGCACGCGCATGCGCTCGTAGGCGACGAACGCCGGATGGCCCTCGTTCAGGTGCCAGCAATCGGGCTTGATGCCGAGCGCGGCGAGGGCGCGCGCGCCGCCCACGCCGAGCATCAGCTCCTGCTCGAGCCGGGTCTCGAGGGTGCCGATATAGAGCTGATGGGCGATGCCGCGGTCGTGCGGCGCGTTCTCGGGCAGGTCGGTGTCGAGCAGGCAGAGCGAGACGTGCCCGACCCGCGCACGCCAGACTTTGAGCTGGACCCTGCGCCCCGGCAGGTCGATCGGAATGTGCAGCTCGCCGCCGTCGTTGCGCAACACCGGCTCGACCGGCAGCAGGTCGAATTCGGTGTCGGCGTTGATCGCGTGCTGGCGGCCTTCTGCGTCTATCGTCTGCTGGAAATAGCCCTGGCGGTAGAGCAGCCCGACGCCGACCAACGGCAGCCTGAGGTCGCTCGCGGTCTTGGTGTGGTCTCCGGCCAGGATGCCCAGCCCGCCGGAATAGATCGGCAGGCTCTCGTGCAGCCCGAACTCGGCGCAGAAGTAGGCAACGACGTCCTCGCGCTGCAGGTTGGCGGTGTGGTTCCCCTTGGTCGGCGCCTCATGGTAGCTGTCGTACTCGGAGAGCACGTTGTGGAAGCTGTTGAGGAACACCGGGTCCTCGGCGGCCTCGTCCAGCCGCTGCTGGTCGACGTTGCGCAGGAAGGCTTTCGGGCTGTGGCCGATGATCTGCCACAGCGAGCGGTCGAGACGCGCGAACAGGGTGCGAGTCGGCCGGTCCCAGCTGTACCAGAGATTGTTGGCAAGCTCCTCCAGCCGCTGCAGGCGCTGCGGCAGCTTCGGGCGAACGTCTAGGCGAAAAGGAGTGCCGCGCAAGGTGGCGGACATTTTACCACCGGCGTCCGCGCGCGCTCAGCGTACGTGGTTCACTTTCTGGCCGAGCATGTCCGGCGTGACGAGGGTGAGCCCGTGCTCGGTCAGGGTGAAGCGTTTGCGATCCTGCTCGTGGTCGAGCCCGATTACCATGTCCTGGGTGATGCGGCAGCCGCGGTCGAGGATCGCGCGCTTGACCACCGCGTTCGGCGCGATTTCGACGTCGGGCAGCACGACCGAGTCCTCTACCCGGGCGTTGTTCTCGACCCGCACGTTGGAGAACAGCAGCGAGCGGCGCACCGTTGCGCCGCTGATGATGCAGCCGCCGGAAACTATCGAGTCGACCGCCATGCCGCGTCGCTCCTCCTGATCGAACACGAACTTAGCGGGCGGAAGCTGCTCCTGATAGGTCCAGATCGGCCACTCGGTGTCGTACATGTTCAGCTCCGGGGTGACCCTGAGCAGTTCCATGTTGGCCTCGTAGTAGGCGTCGAGCGTGCCGACGTCGCGCCAGTACGGCGCGTCGCCGCTCATGCCGACGCAGCTGTCGGCGAAGGGGTGGGCGTGGACGCGGT
Source organism: uncultured beta proteobacterium (assembly GCA_963811085.1). Taxonomy (GTDB): domain Bacteria; phylum Pseudomonadota; class Gammaproteobacteria; order Burkholderiales; family SG8-39; genus DAHVFK01. The sequence continues at coordinate 668,215 of CAWEPV010000011.1, forward strand.
AGCGCGGCAGCACGTAGGGGATGACGTCCTTGCCGAAGTCGTGACTCGACTTCTTCTCGTCGGCATCGCGCGTGACCTGCTCGAACAGGAAGCCGGCGTTGAACACGTACACGCCCATATTGGCGAGAAAGCGGTCGGTCGAGCCCGGCATGGGATCCGTGCGCTCTGGCTTTTCGACGAAGCTGATCACGCGACCGTTCGCGTCGACGTTCATCACACCGAAGCTCTTCGAGTCGCGCAGCGGCACCTCGGCGCAGGCGGCGGTCATGTCGGCGCCGCTCGAGGCATGCTGGGCGAGCAGCTTGCCGTAGTCCATCTTGTAGACGTGGTCGCCCGAGAGCACCAGCACGTAGGCGCAGCCGTCCGAGCGCAGGATGTCGAGGTTCTGGTAGACCGCGTCCGCCGTGCCGCCGTACCAGCGCTCGGCGACCTGCTGCTGGGCCGGAAGGATGTCGATCGATTCGCGGATTCGCCCATCGAGGAAGCTCCAGCCGCGCTGCAGGTGGCGGATCAGGCTCTGCGCCTTGTACTGCGTGGCGACGCCGATGCGGCGCACCCCGGAATTGACGCAATTCGAGAGCGTGAAGTCGATGATGCGGAACTTGCCGCCGAACGGGACCGCCGGCTTGGCGCGCCAGTCGGTCAGCGCCTGCAGGCGCGTGCCGCGCCCGCCGGCGAGAACGAGCGCGTAGGTTTCCTTGGTGAGATGGCTGACGTAACGCGAGCCTGTTTGCTTGAATTCCACGCGATTCCTCACGTCTCGCGGTTGTACGGATGGCGAAAGCGGCGCAACTTCATTATCGTTGCAATCGTGCCGGCGGGTTTGACATGCATCAATCCCGGCTGCCGCTCACTTCTTCGCGTCGGCCTAGCTTACACCCGCTGCCAATCCAGCACGGCGCGCAGCGGCAGATGATCCGAGGCCACGCGCGCGATTGGGCTGGAATGCGGACGCAGTTCGCGCAGCAGCGCGCGCGGCTCGACCCAGATGCGATCGAGTGCAATCAGCGGCCGCCGCGCGGGGAACGTCGGCGGCGCCGGCGTGCGGCCGAAGCGCGCGCGTAACCAGCGCAGCGGCCGCCCCCACAGGAACCACTCGTTCAGATCGCCCAGCAGCACGGTGGCCGATGCCGCCCCGCGCGGTCGCGCCAGCAGGCGGCGCATCTGCAGCCGCCGCTCGTAGGGTCGCAGCCCGAGGTGGGTGGCCAGGAGGCGCAGCGGGCCGCCCGCGGTATCGAGCAGCGTATCGAGCGCGCCGCGCGGCTCTCGGCCCGGCACGCTCAGGTCGAGCATTTCGGTCGTGCGCACCGCGAGCCGCGTCAGCACGGCGTTGCCGTAGTGTCCCGAGGCCTGCAGTAGGGTCGGTCCGGCGAACGCGACGTAACCGAGCTCGAGCGCGAATTCCTGCAGCAGGTCCAGCGCGTCGCCCGGCTGCCACCGCAGCTCCTGCAGCGCGATAACGTCGGCGTCGAGCTCGCGCAGCACCTCGAGCGTGCGCGCGGGGTCGGATCGCCCGTCACGCCCGACGCAGCGATGCACGTTGTAGGTCGCAATCACGAGCGACATGGCGCCTAGCGCGCGCGGTGCGCCAGCCAGCGGTAGAGCACGTACGCGCCGGCCGCGATCAGCGCCGCAGCGGCGGCGAGCAGCGCAAGCGCGCCGGGCGACGGATTCCAGAGCGCAACCGCGAGGCGGTCGGAGAACACCGTCACCGCCAGAATGCCCGGCGTCATGCCGAGCGCGGTGCCGAGCAGGAAGTCGCGTGCGCGAAGGTGGGTGGCGCCGGCGACGACGTTCACCAGCGTGAAGGGCGCGACCGGAAGCAGGCGCAGAACGACCACCGCCAGCACGCCTCCGTTGCCCAACCGCCGGCTCAGCTCGTTCAGCCTCGAGCCCGCGAGCCGGCGCACGGTGTCGCGCCCGAGCACCCGGCCGATGGCGAACGTGATGCCGCCTCCAAGCAGCGAGCCGGCCAGCGCGTAGCCAAAGCCCGCGGCCGGGCCGAACACCAGAGCCGTCACCACGATCAGCAGTGTGATCGGCATCGCGCTCAGGCTCGCCAGCAGGTACGCGGCGAGGACCCAAAGCGGGGTCGACGGCTCGCCTTCGAGCGCCGCCACCGCTGCGGCGACCGTGTCGACGTTGAGCCACTCGTGCAGCGGGCCCCAGCGCCACGCCGCCGCAAGGCCGCCAAGCGCGAGCACGAGCGCGCTCACCCAGGCGATGCGCACTCCGGCGCGCGGGCGTTGCTCGCGAGGAACGATCTCGTCCACCAGCCGGTCGGGGTCAACCGGCCGCTCGGGATCGATCAGGTGTCCCTCGGGAATCGCGGCATCGAGCTCGGGGTCGAGGTCGTGCGGGATCGGCGTGAGCGTGCGGGCGTTGCCGCGCAAGCCCTCGATCGTCGCCGCGAGCGAGCCGCTGCGCTCGAGCGCGGCTTCGACCTGGTCGCTGCCGGCGCCGAGGTGCTCGGCCAGCAGCCGGGCGCGCAGCGCGGCGAAGGTTTTGCCCGTGCTCGAATCGGTCGCCTCGATTGCGAGGTCGCATTCGGTGTCCAGGCCAAAGGACCGGTTGTTGAGGTTGGCCGAGCCCAGCCGCAGCAGCCGCTCGTCGACCAGCATCAGCTTGCTGTGCAGGTCGATGCACTTGTCCCCCAGGCCGGCCTGGTCCGGGAAATACGCGTGCAGGCGATCGTTGGCGTCGAGCCCGCGCAGGCGGCGCAGCAAGCGCGCGCGCTGCACGTACATCGTGTTCTGCTCCAGCCAACCGCTCGCATTGCGGCGCGACACGATCACCACTTCCGGCCCGTCGGGCTCGCGCAGACGCGCGGCGATTGCGTCTCCCACCGCGGGCGCGGTGAAGTACTGGTTCTCGATGTAGATCGTGCGGCGCGCGGCGGCGATGCCATCCAGATAGAGCTGCTTGACCTCCTGCACCGCGCCTTCGCCGTCGTACGCCGGCGCGGTGCGCGCAATGCCGACCTGGACGTCGGTGAAATCGGGCTTCACCTCGGCTGGCCACAATCCGTTGCCCGGGGGGTGCGGCGCCAGGGCGCGTCCGGTCGCGCGCCGCCAGCGTTCGCGCGCCAGCTCGCCGAGTGCGGCCGCGGCCTCGCCGTCGAGCGCCATCTGTAAGTCGTGGAACGGGGGGTAGGGGGCGCCGTCGGGCGCGCGCCGCAGCGGCTCGTCGGCACGGTGCTCGGGTCGGTCCCAGCGCCCGTGCGTCAGGTCGATGCCGCCGACGAAGGCCAAGGCGTCGTCGATCACGACGATCTTCTGGTGATGCGATGCGCCCGGCGGGTGCCGGCCGTCGAGGTGAAAGTGCAGGCGACGATGAGTGCGCCAGCCGAAGCTGTAGATCGGCAGCACCTCGCGGTCGAGCGCGTAGAGCATGGCGAAGTCCCAGTCCAGCACGAAGACCTCGAGCTCCCTGCGTCGGCGCACGAGGGCATCGAGGAAGGCGCCGAGCTGCTGCGGCAGGCCGTCGTCCGCGCCCTGCGGCGCGAGCGACACCCGACTGTCGACGTCCCAGCCGATCACGAATAGCGAGCGCTGCGTGCGCGCGGCGGCGGCGCGCAGGGCCGAGAAGTAGGCGGCGCCGTCTATCAGCAGCGCTGCGCGTCTGGCGCGCGCGATGCGCCAGCAGTTGCGTCCGGGCCGTAGAATCATCCGCTGCAAGCTAGCAGACAAGATCGCGGATTGCGAACCTGCGGGAAACATGTGCGCGAAAGCGTTGTCGTTACAGGCATATGAGCGAAAATTTTCCGATAGAGGATTACGCGCTACTCGGTGACACGCATACGGCTGCGCTGGTGAGCCGCAGCGGATCGCTCGACTGGCTGTGCGCGCCGCGCTTCGATTCCCCGGCCTGCTTCGCCGCGTTGCTCGGCCGCCCCGAGCACGGCCGCTGGCTGATCGCGCCGGCTGGGGCGACTCGCGCCGTGCGGCGCCGCTACCGTGACGGCACGCTGGTGCTGGAGACCGAGTTCGAGAGCGGCGATGGCGTGGTCCGGTTGATCGATTTCATGTCCTGTCCGCCGCGCGACGAGCGGGTCGACGTGCTGCGGGTGATGCAGGGCGTGCGCGGCACGGTGCCGATGCACATGGAACTCTTGATGCGCTTCGATTACGGCCGCATCGTGCCGTGGGTGAGGCGCGTGGACGGCGGCCTGCGTGCGATTGCTGGCCCGGAGTCGCTGCGGCTGTGCGCGCCGGTCGAGCTGGAAAACGAAGGTTTTGCGACGCGCGCACGGTTCAGCGTGGCGGCCGGGCAGAGCGCCGCGTTCTCGCTCAGCTGGAGCCCTTCGCACCGAGCGCTGCCCGATGTGCCGGACGCCGAGCGCGCGCTCGAATCGACGGAGGCCTGGTGGCGCGAGTGGAGCGGGCGCTATGCGGGCGACGGGCCCTGGCGCGACGCGGTGCAGCGCTCGCTGCTGACGCTCAAGGCGCTGACCTACGGGCCCACCGGCGGCATCGTCGCGGCGCCGACCACCTCGCTGCCCGAGCGCCTGGGAGGAGGCCGCAACTGGGATTATCGCTACTGCTGGCTGCGCGACGCGGCGTTCACGCTCTACGTCCTGCTCGCCTCGGGCTACATTGACGAGGCGCGCGCGTGGCGCGACTGGCTGCTGCGCGCCGTGGCCGGGCGCCCCGAGCAGCTGCAGGTGCTGTACGGAATTGCCGGCGAGCGGCGCCTGCCGGAGATGGAGCTCGACTGGCTGCCGGGCTACGCGGGCAGCGCGCCGGTGCGCTGCGGCAACGGCGCGCACGGACAGCTGCAGCTCGACGCCTTCGGCTCGATCATCGACATGATGCACGTCGCGCGCAAGCACAACGTCGACTACGATCATGAGGCCTGGCGCGTCGAGCGCGTGCTGCTCGATGCGCTCGAGTCGCGCTGGCGCGAAGCGGACGCGAGCATCTGGGAGGTGCGCGGCAAGCCGCGCCAGTTCACCTACTCGAAAGTACTCGCGTGGGTGGCATTCGATCGCGCGGTGAAGGCGGTCGAGAGGCACGGACTCGAGGGGCCTGTCGATCGCTGGCGCAAGCTGCGCGATGCGGTGCACCGTGACGTGTGCGACAACGGCTACGACGCGAGCCGCAACGCCTTCGTTCAGTACTACGGCTCCAGCGCGCTCGACGCCTCGCTGCTCATGATCCCCAAGTTGGGCTTTCTGCCGGCGATCGATCCGCGCATGGCCGGCACCGTCGAGGCGATACAGCGCGAGCTGATGCCCGACGGCTTCGTGCGGCGTTATCTGCAGCAGGACAACGGCGTCGACGGGCTCGCGCCGGGCGAGGGCGCCTTCCTGCCATGCAGCTTCTGGCTGGCCGACAACCTGGCAATGATGGGGCGGCGCGACGAAGCATGCGAGCTGTTCGAGCGCCTGCTCGCGGTGCGCAACGATGTCGGCCTGCTGGCCGAGGAATACGACCCGCGCGCGCGCCGCCAATTGGGCAACTTTCCCCAGGCGCTGTCGCATATAGCATTGATCAACAGCGCCGAAATTCTGGCCCGCGGCTGACGCGCGGCTTGCTAGAATCGTCCGCGTGTCGGAATTGCGCCAGGATCCGATTGCGCGCGACTGGGTGATCATCAACCCGGCGCGCGCGCTTCGCCCGCACGATGGCGGCGGCGATGCCGCGGCGTGCCCGTTCTGCCGCGGCAACGAGCCCCTCGCGCCGGCGGCGCTCGACCGCATCGACGCGGCCGACGGCACCTGGCTGGTGCGCGCGCTGCCGAACAAGTTTCCGGTGCTGTCGTCGCCGCCGGTCGAGAACGCCGGCGCCACGCACGAGGGCCCGGGACGCTGGCTCGCGGGCCGCGGCTACCACGAAGTGATCGTCGAGTCGCCCGATCACACGGCAACGCTGGGCTCGATGCCTGTCGAGCAGACGCGGCGGGTGCTCGAGATGTACGCGCGGCGCTACCGCGCGCTCGCCGTGCGCGACCCGGGCGTGAGGCAGGTGGTGCTGTTTCGCAATCAGGGCGCGCGCGCCGGCACCAGCCTGACGCACCCGCACTCGCAGATCGTCGCCACGCCCGCGGTTTCCCCCGAGACTCGCCGGCGGGTGAACGACGAGATCGCTTTCTTCGATGAGCACGGGCACTGCGGCCTTTGCCGCGTACTGGGCGACGAGCGAACCGCGGGCGAGCGTGTGGTGCTCGAGAGCGCGCGCTTCGTCAGCTTCGCGCCCTACGCCTCCGGCAACCCGTATCAGCTTCAGATCGTTCCCCGGCGGCATTCGCCGAGCTTTTTCGAGGTCGACGCGGACGAGCTGGACGACCTCGCCGGCCACCTGACGCGCGTCGTCGCGGCCTTGCGCGCGTGCGTGGACGAGCCGCACTACAACCTGGTGGTCTCCAGCCCGCCGCTCGACGTGGTGCACCGTTCGGCGAACCACTGGTTCATCGAGCTCCTGCCGCGCCTGACCACGCCCGCGGGCTTCGAGCTCGGCTCGGGTATCGTGGTCAACGTGAAGGCGCCCGAGCAGGCCGCGAGCGAGCTGCGCGCCGTGCTGCGCGGGACGCAGCGGAAAGCCTGAGGCAAACGCGTGGAGAAATTCTTCTACCCCCTGCGCATCGAGCAGTACGAGGAGCTGATCGGCGCCGATGCGGTGGAACGCATCATGCTGAAGGCCAAGCGGCTGCACGGCCTGCGGGTGGTCAACATCAGCTCGACCTTCTACGGCGGGGGCGTGGCCGAGATCCTGTCCTCGCTCACCCTGGCGCAGCGCGCGATCGGAATCCGGGCCGACTGGCGCCTGATCCAGGGCAGCCCCGACTTCTTCAGCGTGACCAAGAAGTTGCATAACGCGCTGCAGGGCGGCGATATCGATCTTACCGACATGAAGAAGCAGCACTACGAGCAGGTCGTGTTCCACAATTCCCTGCGCATGGACATCGACGCCGACGTGGTGGTGGTGCACGATCCGCAGCCGCTGCCGCTGGTGACGCATTTTCGCCGCACCTGCCCGTGGATCTGGCGCTGCCATATCGACCTGTCCAAGCCGGACGGGGCTGCCTGGAACTATCTGCACGGATTCGTCGAGCAATACGACGCGGTGGTGATGTCGCTGCCCGAATATGCGCAGAAATTGGACGTGCCGCAGATCTTCTTCATGCCCGCGATCGATCCGTTCTCGATCAAGAACCGGGCGCTGGACGACGCGGAGATCAAGGATCGGCTCCAGCACTACGGCATTCCGGACGACTTGCCGATCGTGGCCCAAATTTCGCGCTTCGACCGCTGGAAGGATCCGAAGGGCGTGATCGAGGCGTTCAAGCTGGCGCGCAAGGAGGTGGACGCCACCCTGGTTCTGCTCGGTAACGTGGCGACCGACGATCCCGAGGGGCAGCAGGTGTTCGAATCCCTGCTCGAGTGCAAGGAGGAGCGCATCATGATCCTGACCGCCGAGGACAGCGCGCTGGTCAACGCGCTGCAGCGGCGCGCGGCGGTGGTGCTGCAGAAGTCGCTGCGCGAGGGCTTCGGCCTGACGGTCACCGAAGCGATGTGGAAGGGGGCGGCGGTGATCGGCGGCGACTGCGGCGGCATCCGCGAGCAAATCGAGGACGGGGTCAACGGTTTCCGGGTTTCGACCGTCGAGCAGGCCGCCGAGCGAATCGTGCAGTTGCTCAAGGACCCCGACCTGCGGCGCCGCATGGGCGTCGCGGCGCGCGAGTCGGTGCGCAAGGATTTCCTGATGAGCCGCCTGCTGGAGCAGTACCTCGATCTGTTCGCGGCCTTCGAGCCGCGCTTCTCGCTAAGGCGTCAGAACAACTTGCCCGTCGGCCGGATCGAATCCTGAGGCGCGGCGCGTGTCGACGACGTGCCGCGGATAATCTAGAATCGCCGCGCATGCCGAATTGGCTCGACACGAGTGAAGTCGATCGGTTCGTCGACGAAATCGTCGGCGACTTGGTCAAGCGGTTTCCGCCGTTGACAGGGGGTACATACTCGAAGAAGGAAATCGAGCGGCTGACGAAGACCCACAAGTCCATCCTCGACCGGGTCGAGCGCTTTGCCGCGGAGCACAAGCTCAACATTTTCAAGAAAGCGCGCCTCGGCAACCGCTTCAAATGGGCGCTGAAGGAGGCGGGCTACGAGCCGATGGTCGTCGACGCCTTCACCCAGGAAGTTGTGACCATCGCGACTCTCGCGCGCAAGGGGAAATAGGGTCGGCGGGACGCATTGGTGATTCGACTCTTCCGCGGTGACGGCTGTGCCAGAGCTTTTCGCTCCGGCTTCAAAACAGCTTGCCGGGAAGCCAGATCGAGAGCTGAGGCACGTAGGTCACGATTACCAGGAAAACCAGCAGGACCGACAGCCAGGGCAGGGCGGCGCGCACCACCTGAACGATCGACATGCCGGTGATGCCGGAGGTGACGAACAGGTTGAGGCCGACCGGCGGCGTGACCATCCCGATCTCCAGGTTGACGACCATGATGATGCCGAGGTGGATCGGGTCGATGCCGAGGTGGGTGGCGATCGGGAACAGGATCGGCGCCAGGATCAGGATGATCCCGGTCGGTTCCATGAAGTTGCCGGCGATGAGCAGCAGGATGTTGACCACGATCAGAAACTGCCACGGCGCCATGCCCATGGCGACGATTTGCTCGGCGATCACCTGCGGAATACGCTCGGTGGTCAGGACGTGGGCGAACAGCAGCGCGTTGGCGATGATGAACATAAGCATCACGGTCACGCGCGCCGCATCGACCAAAACGTTCGGCACCTGCTTGAGGCCGATGTCGCGGTAGACGAATACGGCGACGAAGAAGGCGTAGACCGCAGAGACCCCCGCCGCCTCGGTGGGAGTGAACACGCCGCCGTAGATGCCGCCCAGGATGATCACCAGCAGCAGCAGGCCCCACAGCGAATCGCGCCCCGCGACGAGCACCTCGCGCAGGGTGGCGCGCGGCTGGCGCGGCAGGTCGAGCATGCGCGCGCGGACGTAGATTGCGATCATCAGCATCAGGCCTAGCACGATCCCCGGGATGACGCCCGCCATGAACAGCTTGCCGACCGAGGTTTCGGTCGCCGCGGCGTAGACCACCATCACGATCGACGGCGGGATCAGAATACCGAGTGTGCCGGCGTTGCAGATTACGCCGGCGGCGAAGTCCTGGGTATAGCCCGCGCGCATCATGCCGGCGATCACGATCGAGCCCACCGCGACCACCGTGGCGGGGGACGAGCCGGACACTGCGGCGAACAGCATGCAGGCGAGCACCGAGGCCATCGCCAGCCCGCCGCGCAGGTGGCCGATGCAGGCGATGGCGAAGCGGATCATGCGTCGCGCCACGCCGCCCGTGGTCATGAAGGCGCCGGCCAGGATGAAGTAAGGAATGGCCAGCAGCGTGAAGTGCTCGGAGGTCTCGAACAGCTTGAGCGACAGCGAAGCGAGCGAATCCTGGCCGAAGAACAGGATCGTGAGCACCGACGACAGGCCGAGCGCGACCGCGATCGGCATGCCGAGCAGCATGAACGTGAACAGCATGACGAACAAGGCAGCGGTAGTCACGCCTTGAACTCGTCCTTGTGCCTGAGCGCGTCGGCGGCCTCGTCGGCCACCTGCAGGCGCGTCTCGCGTCCGGTCGCGATGCGGAAGAAAGCCTCGGCGAAGCGCACGATCAGCAAGCCGAAGCCGATCAGCAGCGAAAGCCGCGGCACCCACTGCGGGATCGGCAGGTCCTCGGCCATGATGCCGATTTCGTACATCTTGGCGACATAGATCCAGGCGCCGATGAAGACGATGACCGAGTAGGCGACGCACAGAAGCGCGGCGATGGCGCCCGCAATTCGGGCGGCCTTGGGCTTGAGCGCCTTGACCAGGGCATCGACGCCGATGTGAGTGCCGACGCGTACGCCGTAGGACATGCCGAGGAAAATTAGGAAGCCGAACAGGTAGGTGACCAGCTCGAGCGCCCAGACAAAGCTGAAATTGAACACGTAGCGCGCCACCACCTGGGTGAAGGTGATGAGCGTCATCACGGCGAGGAGGAAGGCGATCAGGCCTTCCTCCAGCCGGTGGAACCAGTCCCAGCGCATCGATGCCGTCTGCGGCTGGCCAGCGCGCGCGCTAGCGGTTCGCCTTCTGCGCGGCGTCGATCAGGTCCTTGCCGATGTCACCCTCGAATTTCTTCCACACCGGGGCCATCGCCTTGCGCCAGGCGGCGACGTCGTCCTTCGACAGCGGCTGGATCTTCGCCTTGCCGGCGTCCGCAATGCGCTTGCGGTCGCGCGCGTTGAGCTCGCCCGCGAGGTCGTTGCCGAACTTGGTTGCCTCGGCCATCGCCTCGTCTAGCCCCTGGCGCACGTCGGCCGGCAGCCCGTCCCACCACTTGGCGTTGGTGATCACCATGTAGTCGATCACGCCGTGGTTGGTCTCGGCGATAGTCTTCTGCACCTCGTAGAACTTCTGGGTGTAGATGTTGGACCAGGTGTTCTCCTGGCCGTCGACAACGCCGGTCTGAAGTGCCTGGTAGACCTCGCTGAAGGCCATCTTCTGCGGGTTGGCGCCGACCGCGCGGAACTGCGCTTCGAGCACGTCGGAGGCCTGGATGCGGTACTTGAGGCCCTTGATGTCCTCGGGACGCTTGAGCTGGTCCTTGTCGCTCGAGAGCTGCTTCATGCCGTTGTGCCAGTAGGCGAGCCCCTTGATGCCCTTCGACTTCATCGACTCGAGCAGCGCCTTGCCGTCGGGGCTGTGCTGAAAGCGGTCCACGGCGGCGATGTCGTCGAACAGGAACGGCAGGTCGAACAGCTGCAGCTTCTTGGTGTAGCGCGAGAACTTGGAAAGCGACGGCGCAATGATCTGCACGTCGCCGAGCAGCAGCGCTTCCACCTCCTTGGCGTCGCCGAACAGCTGCGAGCTCGGGAACACCTGCACCTGCACCTTGCCGGGAAGCTTCTTCTCGGCCAGCTCCTTGAACTTGAGGGAGGCCTGTCCCTTGGGCGTGCCTTCCGCCACCACGTGGCTGACCTTGACGATGATCGGCGCCGCCTGCGCCGCAACCGACAGCGAAAGGGCGAGTGCGCCCACAAGCAATAGGGGGGTGGTTCGCATTTTTTTGCTCCGTCTGTAGTGAATGAGGAGGTCTCTGGATAGCTGTTGCGGGCGGGATCGTACGCGCGTCAGCGAGACGCAAGCTTGACTTGGGTCAACCCGGATGGCGGTCGGTCTGTGGAAAGGACTTCGCTGCAGTGCAGCACGAAACCGTAAGGCTGTTGACGGAGAAAACGTCTAGACTCTCTCGCGCCGGGCGAGGAAATGGACATCACTGCGCTGCAAAGCCACTGGTAAGCCCGTCCCATCAACAGCAGGAGGAGATTGCAATGACGAAGAAGTTCGATCGGCGTCGATTTATCCAGACGACCGCTGCGGCATCTGCCGCCGCGATGTTCCCGTACATCCGTACCTCGCGTGCCGCCGGCAAGCTGAAGGTGGCGTTCTGGGACCACTGGGTCCCAGGCGCGAATAAGACCATGGAGTCCATCTGCCACGAGTGGGCAGCGAAGCACAAAGTCGATGTCACCATCGACTTCATCACCTCCCAGGGCAGCAAGCTCGAGCTGACGATCGCTGCCGAGAAGCTGGCGAAGTCGGGTCATGACCTGGTTCAGCCGAGCGCGTGGTCGCCCGCGGCCTACGCAGACGACTTCGAGCCGGTGGACGACGTCATGCACGCGGCGATCAAGGCTAACGGCAAGCCTTATGGGATCGTCGAGTACCTGGGCAAGCCGAAGGGCCACTGGGTTGCGGCCCCGGCGGTAACCGGCAGCCAGGTGAAGCCACCCTGCGCTCGCATCAGCATGTTCAAGGAATACGCCGGGCTCGACGTCACCAAGATGTACGCCGGACCTGGTGGCCATTCGGACAAGAAGCTGCAGGACGAGTGGACCTGGGAAAAATTGGCCGACGTTGCGGAGAAATGCCACAAGGGCGGCCATCCCATCGGCCTGGGCCTCGGCCAGACCACCGACTCGGTGGACTGGGCCGGCGCGCTGTTCCACGCCTACGGCGCAGAGCTCGTCAACGAGAAGGGGGACGTGACCGTCAATTCGGACAACACCAGGCAAGTGCTCGAGTATGCGAAACGGCTGGTCCGGGTCCTGCCGAAGGACGTTATCGCGTGGGACGATGCCTCGAACAACAAGTGGCTCATCTCGGGGCAGGGCTCTATGATCATGAATCCGCCGAGCGCGTGGTCCGTGGCCAAGCGCGATAACCCGTCGGTGGCCGCGGACTGCTGGACCTTCGCCTCGCCCAAGGGGCCGAAAGGGCGCTACGCGCCGGCCCTACCGTTCTTCTGGGCGATCTGGAAGTTCTCGCCCAACAAGTCGGCGGCGAAGAGCCTGCTCGCGCACCTGATATCGCGGCACTCCTCGGAGCGCTTCGTCGCGGCGAGCAACGGCTACGATCTGCCGGGCTTCACGAGCTTGCGCAACTTCAAGACCTGGGCCGAGGTCGAGCCGCCGAAGGGCACGGTATACAACTACCCGCCGAAGCCGGACCAAATCATAATGGTCGCGGGGGGCCCGGGTCCGATCCATGTGGTCAACCAGATCTACACCCAGGGGCTCTTGACGCAGATGCTGGCCAAGGTCGGCGCCCAGGGACAGTCGGTGAACGACACCATCGCCTGGGCCGAGAATCAGATTAAGGCCTATTCGATGATGTAAGCTTTACCCCGGGTGCGGGAAGCGTCGGCGCGAGCCGGCGCCTCCCGCCGGCCTGGAGGAGGCCGAGTCCGGCCGGTATCAAATCGAAACAGGAGGAGGAATCCGATGGCCAACGGCATTGCCGCCAAGGCGTCCGCATCGAGCGCCGCTCGCGGCATGACGATGCAGAAGCTCATGCGGCGCCGCTCGACGACCGCATTCGCGCTCGCGCTGCCGCTGATCGTCCTGATCTTGACGCTGGTCATCTATCCGGCGTTCTATGCGGTGTATCTGTCGATGCTCGACCGGACGATGGCGCATTTCACCGGTCTGAGGAACATCCTGTTCCTGCTCCACTTCGACACCTTCTGGATGGTGGTCAAGCAGTCGTGCCTGTTTGCGATCACGGCCGTCATCTTCAAGGCGTTGATCGGCTTCGTCAGCTCGCATTTCGTGCACAACCTGCCGGCCAAGGGCCAGCGCAAGTGGCGCGGCATGCTGCTCGTGCCGTGGGTGATCCCGACGGCGATGAGCACCATCGCGTGGTTCTGGCTGTTCGATCCTTCGTACAGTGCGATCAACTGGATCCTCGCCAAGTTCGGCATCGAGGCCATTCCCTTCCTCGGCGTACCGGGCTGGGCGCGCTTCTCGGTGATCCTGGTCAATGTCTGGTACGGAGCGCCGTTCTTCCTCATCATGTACCTCGCTGCGCTGAAATCGGTGCCGGACCAGCTCTACGAAGCGGCGGCCATCGACGGCGCCAACTGGTGGCAGAAGGTGTGGTACGTGACGCTGCCCATGATGCGCAACATCATCGCCATCACGATGCTGTTCTCGCTCATCGTGACTTTCGCGAATTTCGACATCGTCCGCATCCTGACCTACGGCGGTCCGGTGAACAGCACGCACATCTTCGCCACCTGGGCGTTCGCGCTCGGCATCCAGGGCAACAACATTCCCATGGGCGCATCGGTGTCGCTGTTCATGCTGCCGATTCTGGGCGTCGCAGCGTACTTCATCCTGCGCGACATCACCCGCCGCGGCAGTTCCGTCTGACCATGAGCGCGACCGCACAAGCCATCAGTTCCGTGCCGGCACGACGCGGCAGCCTGCATCGCAGCCGCCGCTGGGCTCTGCTCTGGTCCTATTTCTTTCTCGTGCTGTTCGCGATCTTCTTCCTCATGCCGCCGGTCTACATGCTCATCATGGGCCTGAAGACCAGCGGCGAGATCGCGGCGATGACCAACCCGTGGTGGGTTTTCCACCCGACGCTGGAGAATTTCAAGGCGCTACTTACCTCGACACAGTACCTGACGTTCTTCCGCAACTCGGCGGTGATTGCGGTCGCGGTGGTGATCATCACGATGCTGATCGCGGTGCCGGCTGCCTTCTCGCTCGGGCGCATGAAGTTCTGGGGCTCGACCACGCTGGCGACCGGGGTGTTCCTGACTTACCTGATCCCCGATTCTCTGCTGTTCATTCCGCTGTTCAAGATCATGGCCTGGGTGCACGAGACCACCGGTATCTCGCTGCTCAATCACTGGTGGGCGCTGATCATCATCTACCCGACGCTCACGGTGCCGTTCTGCACCTGGATCATGATCGGCTACTTCCAATCGATCCCCAAGGAGCTGGACGAGGCGGCGTTGATCGACGGGGCCGGCTACATCCAGATGCTGACCAAGATCTTCCTGCCGGTTGCCCTACCCGGCATCATTGCCGCCACGATCTTTGCCTTCACCGTGTCGTGGTCGGAGTTTCTCTACCCGATGGCGTTTACGGTCTCGACCGACCAGCTCGTGCTTCCGGTCGGCATCGTCACGACGCTCATCAAGGGCGACGTGTACAACTGGGGCCAGATCATGGGCGCGTGCCTGCTGGGTGCCGCGCCGCCGCTCATCATTTACGCCTTCCTGATGGACTACTACATCGCCGGCCTCACCGCCGGTGCGACGAAAGGATAGCCGTATGGCCGAGGTAACGCTGCGCAAGCTTGTCAAGCACTACGACACTACGCCCGCGGTCCGCGGCATCGACCTGAACATTTCGGACAAGGAATTCGTCGTGCTGGTCGGGCCCTCCGGCTGCGGCAAAAGCACGACGCTGCGCATGATCGCGGGGCTGGAGGACATCACGGGGGGCGACGTGCTGATCGGCGGCGATGTGGTGAACGACGTGCCGCCCAAGGATCGGGATATCGCGATGGTGTTCCAGAACTACGCCCTGTACCCGCACATGTCGGTGTACGAGAACATGTCCTTCGGCCTGCGCCTGAAAAAGACCCCGAAGGACGAGATCGCGCGCCGGGTTCAGAACGCGGCCCAGATCCTCGACATCAGCGAGCTGCTCGAGCGCAAGCCGAAACAGCTCTCGGGCGGGCAGCGCCAGCGAGTGGCGATGGGGCGCGCAATCGTGCGCGACCCGAAGGTGTTCCTGTTCGACGAGCCGCTGTCCAACCTGGACGCGAAGCTGAGGGTGCAGATGCGCACCGAGATCAAGAAGGTGCATCAGAAGGTACGCACCACCACGGTCTATGTCACCCATGACCAGGTTGAAGCGATGACGCTGGCCGATCGCGTGGTGGTCATGAATGGCGGCAACATCGAGCAGGTGGGAACGCCGAACGACCTGTACCACAGCCCGGCGACAAAGTTCGTGGCCGGCTTCATCGGATCGCCCGCGATGAATTTCATTCCTTGTGCGCTGGAGGAGGCCGCGGGCGCGCTGCGCGTGCGGCTGAGCGACGAGCTCGCCTTCCCGGTGCCGCAGGATCGCACTAGCCGCTACCGCTCCCACGTCGGGCGCGGCAGACTGCTGTTCGGGCTGCGGCCCGAGCACATCATGGAGCAGCGCCCGCACCTGGAGCCCAACCAGACCCCGTTCGAGGTCGAGCTCGAGGTCACCGAGCCGATGGGGATGGAAACGCTGGTGTATTTCCTGGTGCAGGGAATCGAGATCTGCGGGCGGGTCAATCCCAACGCCGGCGCGCGCGACGGTAAGCGCATCAAGCTGGTCGCCGATCTGAATAACATTCACCTGATCGACGACGAGAGCGGCAAGGTGCTCTAAGGTTGCTGCGGGCGGTCCGTATCGCCCTTGCCTGCGGGCTGCTCGCAGTAGGGAGCGCCCGGGCCGCCGAAATCACGATTTCCTGCAGCGCGGTCGGGCTCGAACTCGAGCTCTGCCGCGACGGCGCGCAGCGCTGGGCGCGCGCGAGCGGCAATTCGGTACGGCTGGTCTCCACCCCCAACTCTGCGACCGAGCGGCTGGCGCTGTACCAGCAGCTGCTCGCGGCCGGCTCGCCCGACATCGACGTGCTGCAGATCGACGTGGTGTGGCCGGGTATCCTGGCCCGTCACCTGCTCGACCTCGCGCCTTATGCGGGCAGTGTTCCGGCGCAGCATTTTCCGGCGCTCGTCGCCAACGACACCGTGCGCGGTAAGCTGGTGGCGCTGCCGTGGTTCGCCGACGTCGGCCTGCTCTACTATCGCAAGGACCTGCTGCGCAAGTATGGCGTCGCCGTGCCGCGCACCTGGCGCGAGCTCGCGAGCGCGGCGAGGCGTATTGAGGACGCCGAACGTGCCGGCGGAAACGCCCGCATGTGGGGCTACGTCTGGCAGGGTCGGACCTACGAGGGGCTGACCTGCAACGCGCTGGAATGGATCGCCAGCCGCGGTGGCGGCAGGATCGTTCAACCCGACGGTGCGATCTCGGTCGACAACGCGCGCGCCGCGCAGGCGCTTACGGCCGCGGCGGGCTGGGTCGGAACCATCTCGCCGCGCGGGGTGCTCAATTACGCGGAAGAGGAGGCGCGCGGAGTGTTCCAGTCGGGCAACTCGGTATTCATGCGCAACTGGCCCTACGCGCGGGCGCTCGCCGAGAGCGAGGGCAGCCCGGTGCGCGGCCTGGTCGGGGTGGCCGAGCTGCCGGCGGAGATCGGCGTACTCGGCGGCGCGCAGCTCGCGGTGTCGCGCTACTCAAGGCACCCGGCGCTCGCGGCGAGCCTTGTGATGGCGCTCACCGGCAACGACGAGCAGAAGCGGCGCGCGCTCGCGGGCGGGTTCAATCCGACCCTTCCGACCCTGTACGACGACGCCGAGATTCGCCGCGCGAACCCGTACTACGGCGTCATGGCGCAGGCGCTCGCGCACGCCGTGGCGCGTCCGGCGGCCGTGACCGGGACGCGCTACAACCGTGTCAGCAGCGCTTTCTCGAGTGCCGTGCACGCGGTGCTGGCCGGTCAGGCCGATGCGGCGACTGCGCTACGCTCGCTCGACGGCCAGCTGATGCGCATTTCGCGTGGCGGGCGATGGTAGGACGTGCGCGCACCGCGTGGCTGTTCCTCGCGCCGTCGCTGACGTTGCTGGTGCTGGTCGCGGGCTGGCCGCTGGCGCGCACCGTGAGCTTCGGCTTCACCGACGCGGCGCTCGGCGATCCGTCCTGGCACTGGATCGGGTTCGAGAACTACCTGGCGAACTACGGCGGGCGCCAGTACGGGCTGCTGGCCGATCCGGTCTGGTGGCACGCGGTGTGGAACACGCTGCGCTTCGCGGTCCTCTCGGTCGGCCTCGAGACGCTGCTCGGGGTGGTCATCGCGCTGGTGCTCAGCGCCGAGTTCCCGGGGCGTGCCTGGGTGCGCGCGGCGGTGCTGGTGCCGTGGGCGGTGCCGACCATCGTCTCGGCCAAGATGTGGAGCTGGATGCTCAACGACCAGTTCGGCATCGTCAACCACGTGCTGCTCTCGCTCGGGCTCATCTCCCAGCCGCTCGCCTGGACCGCGGAGCCGGGACTCGCGATGGCTTCGGTGATCATGGTGGACGTGTGGAAGACCACGCCGTTCGTGACCCTGCTCGCGCTTGCCGCGCTGCAGCTGGTGCCCAAGGAGTGCCGCGAGGCTGCCCGCATCGACGGGGCCGGACCGGTGCGCGAATTCTTCAGCGTCACGCTGCCGATTATCCGGCCCGCGCTGGTGGTCGCGATCGTTTTCCGCGCGCTCGACGCGCTGCGGGTGTTCGACATCGTCTATGTGCTGACCTCCAACAGTACAGACACGATGTCGATGTCGGTCTTCTCCCGCCAGCAGCTGATCGATTTCCAGGATGTCGGCTACGGTTCCGCGGCGGCGACGCTGCTTTTTGTCATCGTAGCGCTGGCGGTCGCGCTCGTGCTCACCGCCGGACGGGTGCGGCTGACCGAGGAGGGGGTGCTGCGATGAGGCGGCTGCGGGCTGCCGGATTCTGGCTGCTGGTGGCGGCGATCCTGCTGTTCTGCCTGTTTCCGTTCTACTACGCGCTGATGTCCTCGCTGCGCCCGCCGGCCGAGCTGTTCCGGCCTGCGCTGCTGCCGGGGCAGTGGACGCTGGCAAACTACCGTGCAGTGTTCGCCCAGCAGCCGTTCGGGCGCAACATCGTGAATTCGGTCCTGGTGGCGGGCTCGGTGGTGGCGCTGTCGCTGTTGGTCGGGACGCTCGCCGCTTACGCGCTGGCGCGACTGAGGTTTCGCGGCCGCGGCGCGCTGCTGGCGGCGATCCTCGCGGTTTCGATGTTTCCGCAGGTGGCGATCCTGTCGGGTATGTTCGAGCTGATCCGCGCGCTGGGGCTGTACAACCGTCTGCCGGGGCTGACGCTGTCCTACTTGGTGTTCACGCTGCCGTTCACGATCTGGATCCTGACTACCTTCATGCGCGAGCTGCCGCGCGAGCTTGAGGAAGCGGCGTTGATCGACGGCGCCGGTGCATGGCAGACCCTCGCACTGGTGCTCGCGCCGCTGGTTGCGCCGGCGATGGTGACGGCCGGCCTGCTCGCGTTCATTGCGGCCTGGAACGAGTTCCTGTTCGCGCTCACCTTCACCCTCACTGATACCGAGCGCACGGTGCCGGTGGCGATCGCCCTCATGAGCGGCGCGAGCCAGTACGAGCTGCCATGGGGCAATCTGATGGCGGCGTCTGTTATCGTCACCCTGCCGCTGGTGGCGCTGGTGCTCGTGTTCCAGCGCCGTATCGTTGCCGGGCTAACCGCCGGCGCCGTCAAGGGATAGGGCATGAGCAGGTACTACTGGGAAGACTTCGCGCAGGGCTGGACTTACGAAAGCGGCCCTCGTTCGCTTGGCGCGGAGGAGATCAAGCGCTTCGCGCGCGAGTACGACCCGCAGGTGTTCCACACCGACGAAGAAGGTGCCGAGGCAACGCCCTTCGGCGGCTTGATCGCCAGCGGCTGGCAGACATGCGGCGTGATGATGCGCCTGATGTGCGACGGCTACCTGGTGGAGTCGGCCTGCCTCGGCTCGCCCGGGCTGGACGAGCTGCGCTGGTTGAAGCCGGTGCGCCCGGGCGACGCGCTGCGCCTGCGCGCCGAGGTGCTCGAGCAGACGCCGTCGCAGAAACAGCCCAATCGCGGCACGGTCAAATTCCGCTGGGAAGTGCTGAACCAGAACGACGAAGTGGTGTGCGCGATCGTCGGCCGGCAGCTGTTCCGGCGCCGCTAGTCTTCCAGCAGGCGGCGCAGGTTCTCGTTCACGGCCGCACTCGCCCCGGGACCGTAGTGCGTGCGCCCGGGCTCGAAGTCGTCGGTGAAGGCGTATTCGAAGCGCTGATCCTGTAGGCCGAGAGCCCCGATCAGCCGGTTCTCGGCGGAGCAGTCGTCCGCGTGCGGCACGAGCGCCGGCCAGCCGTCGGGGCCCGGCTCCAGGATCGGGCCGAAGAAGATCGCGCCGCTGTCGTTCTTGATGCGCAGCGCGCAGCTGCCTTCGGTCACGCCCGACATCGGCAGGAAATCGATCGTGCGGGTGAGCTTGCGGCCGCGGCCGAGGGCGAGGTCGACCGTCCCCGCGATGTGCGGCGCCTCGGCCTCGAAGGCGATGGTCTCCACGCCCGCCGACGCGCGCCAGCGCTCGAGGTCGCGCGCGCCACGGCGGCTCGGCAGGAACACGTACGCGGGGGAGGCGAGCGCGCGTAGCGCCGCCAGCAGCGGCTCGTCGAACGGCGGTGCGTTGACCAACACGCCGCCTGCGTCACGGTCGGCGATGTAGTAGACCGCGGGGCGCGTTGCCGCGACGTGGTAGATCGTTCGCTCGCGCAGCGCGATGAGCTTATCGAGCATCCGAGGCCTGGTCGCGCAGCCAGTCCAGGAACGAGCGCACCGGAGCGCGCGAGACAGCGTCTTCGCGCGCCACCACGTAGTACGCGTAGGGCAGGTGCACGCGAAGGCCGAACGGCGCCACCAGGCGCCCGTCGTCGAGCTGCGGCCGGGCGAGCTCGGGCAGGGTGGCGACGATGCCGGCGCCCTCGACTGCCGCTTCGAGCGCGAGCACGGTGTGCGAGAAGTGCACCCCGTGCTTCAGGCGCAGCTGCGCCGCACCGGCTGCCTCGAGCCAAAGGTCCCAAAAGTCGCGCCCGTCGAACAGCTTGCCGATATCGTCGTGAATCAAGGTGAATTCGCGCAGCCCCGCCGGCGCCAGTCTGCGTCCCGCGACCAGGCGCGGGCTTGCGAGCGGCGTCACCGACAGGGGCACCAGCCGCTCGACGTTGTAGCCGGGAAATTGTCCGTTCGACAGCAGCACTGCGACGTCGGCGTCGGCGAGCCAGGTGTCGGCTTCGCGCTGCGATTGCGCGCCGACCGATGTCGATTGGCGGGTGCGCGCGGTGACGCGCACGTCGATGGCAGGCTCGGCGCTCAGGAAGCGGTGCAGGCGAGGCATCAGCCAGCAGGTGGCGAAGGAGGGCGCGACGCTCACCGTGAGGGTCGATTCGGGCCCGGCCTCACCCAGCAGCCGCGCGGCCTGCGCCAGCTGCTCGAACCCCGCGCCAAGGCGCGGCAGGGCGGCGCGCGCCGCGTCGGTCAGCTCGATCGCACGCGGCTTGCGCACCAGCAGCGGGCGGCCGGCGTGCTCCTCGAGCAGCTTGATCTGATGGCTGATCGCCGCGGGGGTGACGTTCAGCTCCGCTGCGGCCTTCTTCAGACTCAACAGGCGCGCCGCCGCCTCGAAGGCGCGCAGGGCATTGAGCGGAGGCAGGCGGCTGGGCACGAGCGCGGCTTTCGAATTGAATTGTTATAGGTTATCAAAACTAATTCATAAAACCAATAAGTATCGTTTGTTGCTTTGCACCATAAGGGTGAGAATGCTGTCAAACGAATCGAGCAACACATTAAAGCTTAGCTAATTTAACTCCAAAACCGAGGTTCATCATGTCCAACTCGAACAAGCTTTTGCGCCAGAGACTAGCTTCCGTGCCGATTCTTCAGGCCGAGCGCGTCAACGCGCTGGAACTCGTCGCGCGCGGCGAGGCAGTCGCCGATGCGCTGCTCGCGCTGGCGCGCCTGTTTCAGCACGCGCCGACGCTGCGCCACGCCGCGCACTGAGACGGGGACAGGGCTCAGGCGAGCGCGAAGCGGCGCCGCGCGCGGCGCAACAATTCGAACACGATCGCCAGGTTGAGCAGGTTCCAGCCGATGCCGTTCAGGAAGGCGGCGCGATAGGAGCCGGTGAGGTCGAAAATCTCGCCCGACATCCAGCCGCCGAGGGCCATGCCGAACAGCGTGGCCATCAGAACGGTGCCCACTCGCTGGCCGGCCTCAAGCGGAGAGAAATATTCACGCACGATGATGGCGTATGAGGGCACGATTCCGCCCTGGAACAGTCCGAACATCGCCGAAATGACGTACAGCGAGACCAGGCCGTCGAAGGGCAGGAACAGCGCCAGTGCGATCGCCTGCAACCCCGACCCCAGCAACAGGGTGCGCAGGCCGCCGATGTGGTCCGAGATCCAACCCGAGGCGAGCCTGCTGACGATGCCGAAGCCGAGCATCGTCGACAGCATCTCGGCGCCGCGCGCCGGGCCGTAGCCCAGGTCGCCGCAGTACGCCACGATGTGGACCTGCGGCATCGACATCGCGACGCAGCAGGCGACGCCCGCCACGCACAACAGGCCTTGCAGCTGTCCGGGTGTGAAGCCCAGCGGCCGCTGCGGCCACGACGCGGCGCCGCCGCCCAGCGGCTCGGGATCGGCATGCGGCGCCTGCCGCCTCAGTAGCAGCGCAAGCGGCAGCATCGCCGCGAAGCAGAACAGCCCCACGCCGACGTAAGTCTGGCGCCAGCCTATGCTGGCGAAGTAGTGCTGCAGCACCGGCGGCCACAGCGCGCCCGCCACGTAGTTGCCGCTGATGCAGATGGCGACCGCAATTCCGCGCCGGCGGGTGAACCAATGCGAGATGTCGGCTACCAGCGGCGCGAAGGTCGCGGCGCTGCCGAGCGCGCCGATCAGCAAGCCCTGCGCCAGGCTGAATTGCCACAAGCTGCCGGCCGAGCCCGCGGCGACGAACCCGATTCCCAGCGCCACGCTGCCGATCAGCGCCGGCACCATCACGCCGAAGCGGTCCGCCAGACGTCCCATCAGGATCCCGCCGAGACCGAAGCCGACCATGGTCAGCGTGTACGGCAGCGACGCGTCGGCGCGCGTCACGCCGAACTCGGCTTGAACCTGCGGCAGCGCGACCACTACCGCATACATCCCTGAACCGCCCAGGGTCATCAGCAGCAACGCGATGCCCAGGCGAAAGCAGGCGTACATCTTCGCTCCAGTGTGAAAGGGAGCGAGTATCCCAGATTAGAATCGGGGCTCCAATCGAAAGGAAGCCCCATGCGAATCGAGTTGCTGCTGCACGTGTTGGCGGATGTGGTGTGGGTCGGCGGGATGTTCGTCGCCTACCTGGCGGTGCGGCCCGCCGCGGTCGAGGCGCTCGATCCGCCGCAGCGCCTCAAGCTGTGGAGCGGGATCTTCGCGCGCTTCTTCCGCTGGGTGTGGCTGGCGGTGTTCGTGATCCTGGGCACCGGGTTTTCTATGATGGGGCGCATGTCGCCGGTGCCCGGATACGTGCTCGCGATGGCCGCTATCGGCGTGCTGATGAGCGCGATCTTTATGCACGTGTATTTCGCGCCCTTTGGCCGCCTGAAGCGCGCGGTGCAGCACGAGGACTGGAAGGCGGGCGGCGCCGCGCTCGGCCAGATCCGCATCCTGGTCGGCCTAAACCTCGTGCTCGGGTTGTTGAACATCGTGGTCGCGATGCTCGGCCCGCTGCTCCAGGGGTAGCCGTGGTGCAACTGACCTCCGAAGAGCAGGCGATGCTGCGCGGCGAGCGCGGCGCCGCGGTCAAGGACGCGATCGAATACCTGATCAAGGTGGGAGAGTTCTGGGGCGCCGAGCGGCTGGTGCCGGTCAGCAATGTGCACATGATGGGCGACATCGAGGTGATGGGCGACGGCGGGCTGAAGTGGCTCGAGTGCGCCGCCGAGCAGAAGGCACGCTGTGCGGTGAACGTCACCACCAACGCGCGTTCATTCGATTTCCCGCTGGTCGAGAAATTGCAGCAGGACGCGGGCGAGGCGACCAAGGAAAGGAAGCTGATCGGGCTGCTGCAGCAGATGAACGTCGCCACCACCGACACCTGCATCAACTACCAGACGCTGTACCAGCCCCATCTGGGCGAGCGCGTGGCGTGGGGCGACACCGGCACCGTGATCTACGCCAACTCGGTGTTCGGCGCGCGCTCCAATTTCGAGAGCGGCCCCGCGGCGTTCGCCGCGGCGCTCACCAGGCGGGTGCCGGAGTACGGCTTCCAGCTCGACCGGCACCGCAAGGGGACCTTCGTGGTGAAGCTGGAAGCCGACCTCGACGACCTCGCCGACTGGGGCGCGGTCGGCAAGCTGATCGGCGAGCCGAACCAGAGCTATTTCCAGGTTCCGGTGTTCACCGGCATGAAGCGCACGCCGAGCTCGGACGAGCTGAAGCACCTCGGCGCCTCGCTCGCAAGCTACGGCTCGATGGGGATGTTCCACATGGTGGGCGTCACGCCCGAGGCGCCCAGCGTCGAGGCCGCGCTCGGCGGCAACCTGCCGCACAGCGAGATCACCATCGCCAACGCGGATCTTGAGCGGCTCTACCGCAGCTACGATCCGGGCGACGGCAAGTGCGACCTGATCGTGTTCTCCGGCCCGCAGCTTTCGCTCTGGGAACTCAAAAACCTGGCCGAACGCTTCGCCGGGCGCAAGATCAGGCAAGGCACGCAGGTCTTCGTCACTTCGTCCAACGGCGTGCTCTCGGCGGGCCGCAAGCTCGGCTACGTGCAAAAGCTCGAAGCGGCCGGTGCCACGCTGATGGAGGGCGTGTGCTTCTATATCCTGCAGAACCTCTCCGGGATGCGGCAGCGCAACGGCTGGACCAACATGATCTCCAACTCGGCCAAGATCGTGAACATCATCGGCGCGCACCGCTTCAACACCATCCTGCGCCGGACACAGGACTGCGTCGACATCGCGCTCGAAGGGAGGCTGCGGTGAGCGAAATTCTCGACAGCATCCGCGTCGAGCGCGCCTTCGGCGAGACAGTCGAAGGCGAGGCGGTGGTGTCGGAGGAGGGCTTCAGCCCGCGCTACGACCTCGACCGCTGGAGCGGCGTCATCACCAAGCCCGGCCACAAGCTCGAGGGCACCCAGATCAGGGACAAGATCTGCTTCTTTCCCACCGCGAAAGGCGGCATCGCCGCGGGCTGGGCCTTCTACGACATCAAGTGCAAGGGCATCGCGCCGAAAGCGCTCGTGTTCGGCGTTACCAACCCGGTGATGGTGCAGGGCGCGGTGTTCGCCAACATGACGATCACCGAAGGCTGGTCGCGCCCCCCGCACGAGGTGATCCGCACCGGCGACTGGGTCCGGGTCGATCCCACGCGCCGCGTCATCGAGCTGGTGAGGCGCGGCGAGCTATCAAAGGAGACTCGCAAGTGACGGCAAAGCGCTTTTTCCTCGAAATCGGCACCGGTAACGATCTTCACGGCGGCGACTACACCAAGGCCGCGGTGCGCGCCGTCCAGGACGCGATGCATCACAGCTCGCTGGGGTTGTTCCGCAGTCTTGGCATCGACCCCAACTCGATGCAAGTCGAGGTCACGATCGGCGTGCAGCGGCCCGAAAAGGTCGACCCGGCGGCGGTGGCGGCCGCCTTCCCCTACGGCAAGGTCATGGTGAATGCCGTCTTGGGTGGCCTCGACGTGCCGGACGAAGAAGGGCGCGAACCAACGATCATTGCAAGCGCGGCGGTGGTGGTGCGGCTCGACCCCGCACTTTTCGGCAAGTAAGCAAGGGCGGATCGCTGGCGCAATAGCAGCCTAAGCGCGTTCAATCCTTCTTATCGCTCTGGGCTGCCCACAGGTAGCGTAGAAAGGTTCCGCGCGCATTCTGCCGCGCGATGTCTAAACCCCGCGAGCCATCGAGAAACCCGGCGCGCAGTAAATATCCGCGAAAAAATGACCACCCGCCGTGTACCAAGGCACTCAAGCGGCCCCCCTTTCCACGCGCCCGTAGGCTTATGGCGCCCAACTTCGCGTACCGCGTAACCTTCTCTTTGAATTCGGTCGGAGTTACTACGCTCTCGTGCCAGAGATAACCTGAAAGGCTGCCATGTGGTCCATCACATTCAACTCTTTCATGAACCAAATCATTCGTGAAACGCGCGGAATCGCGAAGAAATAATCTCAGAACGCGGTCATTGCGCCAATCGCCGTAGTGAATTACCTTTCCGCAATAAAGAGACTTTCGATTCAGCCAATAGCAGAGGGTCTGGGGTGACCCTTCGTTCGGCCGAGTAGCGACAATTTCCGTGATGGCCCTGCTCAGCTCGGGAGTTACCACCTCGTCGGCATCGATGGAAAGTATCCATCGTCCTTTGGCCAACGCAAGCGCACGATTCTTCTGTGGTCCAAAGCCCGGCCAGTCACTCGACGAAAACACTTGAGCGCCCTTTGATCTGGCAATTTCTGCGGTTTGATCGGAGCTCTCGGAGTCCAGAACGATGATCTCGTCGGCGAAAGAGACCGAATCGAGGCACCGGCCAATGCAGTGTTCCTCGTTCTTGGTGATCATTACGACCGAAAGGTTTACTGGCTGAGCCACAATGGAAACCTTCCACGCCGATTGTCCGATTGCCGGGGCTTGAGCTGCGAGGCGCTACTCATGAAGAAGATCAAATTCCTATATCGGGGCTTCAAGGCGCAGTATCGCGATCAACGAACCGAGATCAAGTCGCTCATTTCGAAGCTTGCACAGGACGATATTGCGGTGGACGTGGGCGCCAACAAGGGAGCCTACCTTCGGGCACTCAGTCTCGCGGTGCCTCGTGGACGCGTTATCGCGTTTGAACCTCAGCCGGCGCTCGCGATCTATCTGCGCCAAATCTGCAAAGACGCTGGTTTTAACAACGTACTGGTTGAGTGCGCCGGAGTGTCGTCTAAAGCTGGGGAGACGACTCTCTACATTCCCGGAGGAGGGGAAACTTCCCCAGGAGCCTCCCTTGAAGCTGCCATTGAGGCGAGAGAAGCGTGCCGGCACATTCAGGTGCCGGTCGTGACCCTCGACGACTATTTTTCTAGTCAAAGCCAGCATATTGGTGCGCTAAAGATCGACGTTGAGGGCCATGAGTTAGCGGTAATCCAAGGCGCTACCCGGTTGATACAGCAACATGCTCCGACCATGGTAGTCGAGTGCGAAAACAGGCACCTGAGCTCTGGCACCGTGTATGACGTCATCAAATTTGTGCGTTCACTTGATTACGACGGATATTTCGTTCGCCGACACGCCTTGGTGCCGTTGTCCGAGTTTAACCTTGAGGTCCACCAGCGTACCGCAGGCGAGCGCTATTGGGATGCGCCGGATTACTGCAACAATTTCGTGTTGTTCAAGAATTCGTAGTCGGCGCCTGATGCTTTGCTCGAGTGGCAAAGCGGATCCTGGCCATCACACAAACAGCGGTCCCTCGTGAAATCGTCACGCCGGAGCATCAATAGACGAAGTGAAGGCCCCGCATTGCTGGATGTGGCGGCTGATGGCGGATCGCTGCGCGAAGGTTCCGACAGAGAGGCTTGCCGCCGCTGCATCGCGTGGTAAGCGCTGGAAACAACGTGATCGAGCTTGCGTCACGTCTTCGCCACGGTGCGAATATGCAAAAGGCCCAAGCCAAAAGCTAAGGCCTGTAATAAGGTGGCTCCCCGAGTAGGGCTCGAACCTACGACCTGCGGATTAACAGTCCGTCGCTCTACCGACTGAGCTATCGGGGATCCGGAAAACCCGCTATTTTAGGGATTTCCGGATATCCAAGCAATCACGCAATGGCGTTTGGGAAAAGAAAATGGTTCTGGGGCCTGCTCGTGTTCAGCGGGCTTCTGGTCGCGGCGCTCGCGGTGCCGTTTCTGGTGCCGCTAACCGGCTATATCCCGCAGCTCACCCGTCGCGTGTCGGCCCGCATCGGCGAACCGGTGTCGATCACCGATCTGCGTCTGCAGCTCTTGCCCACGCCGCGGCTGGCAATCGTCGGCTTGAAGCTCGGTCGCAAGGACGAGGTGAGCATCGAGCGCGGGAGCATCGTGCCGGACTTGCTGCTCCTGTTTTCGGGCGAGGTCGTGCTGCGCGAGATCCGCGCCGACGGCGTGCGCATCAAGCATTCGGCGCTTGACCTGCTCGACAAGCTGCGCAAGGGCGGTGGCGGAGGCGGCATTCTGGTTCAGCATATCGTGCTGCGGCACGTGACCTACGAGCAGCGCGCGCTGAGGCTGCCGGAATTCAACGTCGAGGTGGATCTGTCGGTCGTCCCTGCCGCGGCGGTGGTGCGCGTGTCGACCGACGACGGCGCGTTCCAGGCGACGCTCGATCCCGGGCGCGTCGGGCGAGCGCGTTTGAGCATCAGCGCGCGCAATTGGCGCCTGCCGATAACCGCTGCGCCGCTGGCTTTCGACCAGCTCGAGGCGAGCGGCACGCTGCAGGGCTCCCGCCTCGCGCTGCCTGAGGTCCGCGGCAAGCTCTACGGCGGAACGCTCGCCGGCAGCCTTAACCTACGCTGGGGCAGGCAATGGCGTCTCGACGGCAAAGCCGAGCTCGCTGGAGTCGAACTAATTCCGCTGCAGTCGGCGCTGGGCAAGCCGGCGCGTCTGTCCGGACGGCTGACCGGCAAGGTGAGCTATTCGGCGCATGCCAGCACGGCGGCGCAGCTGGGCAATGCGCTGGTGCTGGATGCCCCGTTCGAGGTTGCTGGCGGCGAGTGGCACGGTGTGGACCTGTCGCGCGTCGCCGAACTGCCGCTCGGCAAACTGTCCTCCGGCGGCACGACCAAGTTCGAGCAGATGAAGGGACACTTGGCGTTGCGCGGCAAACACGTCCAGTTGAACAAGATCTGCGTTCGCTCGCCGGCGCTCTTGGCGGCAGGCAACGTGTCGATCGCGCCGGATGAGACGCTGTCGGGAAAGCTGGACGTCTCGGTGGCGAAAACCAAGGGCTTCGTCGGCGTGCCGGTGGCGGTATCCGGGACCACAGCGGATCCTTCGTTGTCGCTCACCAGGGCGGGCGTGATCGGAGCGGTAATCGGCACCGTGCTGCTGCCCGGGATCGGCACCAGCCTTGGCCTCTCGGCGGGCAGCCGGTTCGATGGCAGGACCGAGTGCCAGTGAGCT
This sequence comes from uncultured beta proteobacterium, assembly GCA_963811085.1. Classification (GTDB taxonomy): domain Bacteria; phylum Pseudomonadota; class Gammaproteobacteria; order Burkholderiales; family SG8-39; genus DAHVFK01. The sequence continues at coordinate 696,363 of CAWEPV010000011.1, forward strand.
AGGCCGAGATGACCTTGGCGATCGCGTCGGCCGCGTAGTCGATGTTCTTCGAATTCAGTGCGGCGACGCAGATCCGTCCGGTATCGATGGCGTAGACGGAGAATTCCGTGCGAAGTCGGTCGACCTGCGCCTTGGTGAGCCCGGAGTAGGAGAACATCCCGCGCTGCGCGAGGATAAAGCCGAAATCGGCCTGCGGCGCGCGGGCTTTGATCTTCTCGACCAGCGCCTTGCGCATCGCCTTGATCCGATCGCGCATTGCGCCGAGCTCCTGCTCCCACAGCGCGCGCAGCTCGGGCGTCGCGAGCACGGTGGCGACGATCTGCCCGCCGTGGGTGGGGGGGTTGGAGTAGTTGGTACGCACCAGGCGTTTAATCTGCGACAGTGCGCGTGCCGCTTCGTCCACGCTGCCGGCCAGCAGGCTGAACGCGCCGACACGCTCGCCGTAGAGCGAGAATGACTTCGAGAACGAGCTCGAGACGAAGATCGGGCTGTAGGAATCGGAGAACAGGCGCACGGCGTAACCGTCTAAATCGATTCCGTCGCCGAAGCCCTGGTATGCGAGATCGAGGAACGGCACCAGCTCGCGTCGCTTGACCACCTCGAGCACCTGCTGCCATTGCTCGCGTGACAGGTCGACGCCAGTGGGGTTGTGGCAGCAGGCATGCAGCACCACGATCGAGCCGGCCGCGAGGCCGTCGAGCGCGCCGAGCATCCGGTCGAAGTCCAGGCCACGAGTTCCGGGCTGATAGTAGGGATAGCTGTTGACGGAAAAGCCGGCGTTCTCGAACAGCGCGCGGTGGTTCTCCCAGCTCGGGTCGCTGATCCAGACCTGCGCGTTGGGGTCGAGGCGTTTGAGGAAGTCGGCGCCGATCTTGAGCCCACCCGTTCCGCCCAGCGCCTGCACCGTGATGATGCGGCCGCTCTTCGCCAACTCGGCCCCGAACACCAGCTCCATCACCGCCCGGTCGTAGCTCTGCAAGCCGTCGATCGGCAGGTAGCTGTGAGGCGGCGCAGCCTCGACGCGCTGGCGCTCGGCGCGCCGCACGCACTCGAGCAGGGGCACCTTGCCGTTGTCGTCGCAGTAAACGCCGACCCCGAGGTTGACCTTGTTCGGATTCTGGTCGGCGACGAACGCTTCGGTGACGCCGAGAATGGGGTCGCGCGGCGCCATCTGGACCGCGGCGAGGATCGATTTGCTCATGGAGGGGTTCATCAGAGTGAAGTGCGTATTCTACCGGGCTGCCCGCTGTGGGAAAATCTAAGTTTTGCCGCAGCCCTGCGAATGGCGATCCAAACTTACCCCGGCAGCCCGTTCCGCCTGAATCAGATGTTCCCGCCCGCGGGCGACCAGCCGGAAGCGATCGAGAAGCTGATCGAAGGCATCAACGACGGGCTGGCGTTCCAGACGTTGCTCGGAGTGACCGGCTCCGGCAAGACCTACACCATGGCCAACGTCATCGCCCGCCTCGGCCGGCCGGCGATGGTGCTGGCGCCCAACAAGACCCTCGCCGCGCAGCTTTACGCGGAGTTCCGTGAGTTCCTGCCGGAAAACGCGGTCGAGTACTTCGTTTCGTACTACGACTACTACCAGCCCGAAGCCTACGTCCCGTCGCGCGACCTGTTCATCGAGAAGGACTCCTCGATCAACGAGCACATCGAGCAGATGCGGCTGTCGGCCACGAAGTCGTTGATGGAGCGGCGCGACGTGGTGATCGTGGCGACGGTGTCGGCGATCTACGGCATCGGCGACCCGTCCGAGTACCACGGCATGATCCTTCACCTGCGCCAGGGAGAGAAGGCGTCGCAGCGCGACGTGCTGGCGCGGCTGGTCGCGATGCAGTACGAGCGCAACGAACTCGACTTTCGGCGCGGCACCTTCCGCGTACGCGGCGACGTGATCGACGTCTTCCCGGCCGAGCACGCCGAACACGCGGTCCGGATCTCCCTGTTCGACGACGAGATCGAAAAAATCGAGGTGTTCGATCCGCTCACGGGCAGGGTGCTGCACCCGATGGCGCGCTTCACCGTCTACCCGTCCAGCCACTACGTGACGCCGCGCGAGACGACGCTGCGGGCGGTCGAGGCGATCAAGGCGGAGCTGCGCGAGCGCATCGAGACCTTCCAGAAGGCCGGCAAGCTGGTCGAGACCCAGAGAATCGAGCAGCGCACGCGCTTCGACCTCGAGATGCTGGCCGAGCTCGGGTTCTGCAAGGGAATCGAGAACTATTCGAGGCATCTGTCCGGGCGCAAGCCCGGGGAGCCCCCGCCGACGCTGATCGACTACCTGCCGTCGGACGCGCTGATGATCATCGACGAAAGCCACGTCACGATCGGTCAACTCGGCGGAATGTACCGCGGCGACCGGGCGCGCAAGGAAAACCTGGTCGAATACGGATTCCGGCTGCCGTCCGCGCTCGACAACCGGCCGCTGCGTTTCGACGAATTCGAGAAAGTGGTGCGGCAGACAGTATTCGTTTCCGCGACGCCGGCGGCCTATGAAGCGGAGAAGTCGGCGCAGGTGGTAGAGCAGGTAGTGCGGCCCACCGGGCTGGTCGATCCCGAGATCGAGGTCAGGCCGGCTTCGACGCAAGTCGACGACCTGCTGTCGGAAATCTCGCTTAGAGTGAAGAAGCGCGAGCGCGTGCTGGTGACTACGCTCACCAAGCGCATGGCCGAGGAACTCACCGATTACCTGAGCGAGCACGGCGTCAAGGTGCGCTACCTGCACTCCGAGGTGGACACGGTCGAGCGGGTGGAGATCATTCGCGACCTGCGGCTGGGCGAATTCGATGTGCTGGTCGGCATCAACCTGCTGCGCGAGGGGCTGGACCTGCCCGAGGTTTCGCTGGTGGCGATCCTGGATGCGGACAAGGAGGGGTTTCTGCGTTCGGAGCGCTCCCTGATCCAGACCATGGGGCGCGCCGCACGCCATTTGAACGGCGCCGCGCTCATGTACGCGGACGTGATGACCGACTCGATGCGGCGCGCGATCGCGGAAGTCGAACGCCGGCGCAACAGGCAGATCGCATACAACGCCCGGCACGGGATCACGCCCAAGGGTATTTCCAAGCGCATCAAGGACCTGATCGACGGCGTCTACGATGCGGACGAGGCGCAAACGCTGCTGCGCGCTGCCCAGGACGACGCGCGCTACGAGGCGATGAGCGAAAAGCAGATTGCGCGCGAGATCAAGCAGCTGGAGAAGAAGATGCTCGAGCACGCGAAGAACCTCGAGTTCGAGCAAGCGGCCAAGATGCGCGATCAGCTTGCTGAGCTGAAGAAGCACGTGTTCGGCGTCGCGCTCGCATCGGAATAGCGGTGCGCGGCGTTCTCTTCGTCTGCACCGGCAGCATTTTGTTTATGACGTCATGACAATGACTTGCGATATTCCTGCAACACCACATGCCACACCGGCCTAAAACGGGTGCGGCATATGCCGGGGAGTAATCCGAAGGTGCTGCAGAAACACGCCACGATCGCCCAAGCGCAACGCGCGCCGCGGTAGGTAGTCGGACAAGGGCTCGAGTAGGTGCGCGCTGCCACGGGCAGCAACGCATCGACGCCGCTAGGCACAGGCTCGACCGTAGAATGCCGGTTCAATGCCGTGCGGCTCTTTCCGCTGCGTCTTTCTGAAGGCCCTTGGCCCTGAAGATTATCCGTATAAATCAATGTGATAAGGCCGTGCGGCTCTTTCCGCTGCGTCTTTCTGATAGGGCCCTTTGCCCTGAAGATTCCGCGTCTCCGGTATCCATCATTGGGCCTGCGCTGCAACCGATGGGAACGCGAAATGTGGCGCACTTGGCGTAAGAAATTCGACTGGGGATACCTCTGCCCGGTCCTGTTTGCTGATCCCCTGGGTCTCGTCGTCGTAATGCCGCGTGCAGAGCAGCCGGTGACGTATGAAGAGGTCGTCGCGGCGACCCCAGACTGCTACCCCGACGTCACGTCGGAATTTAAGTGCGAGGATTTCGGACGCGTGAACGGCCGCGTGCTCGCCCTCGACTACGGATTACCCGACGCCGGCATGGTGCGCGAAGCACGCACGCGATACGTGCGTTCGGAAGGGCCAGCCATGTAGATCTTGCGATGATGGCGCAAGCGCGACGCGACCACCAGGCAGCCACATCACTGCGGGGGCCTCGGTGTCCATCACTGCTACGTGTGCCGAACCCGATGCGCGAATGGTGTCGACCCGGGGCCCAAAGAGTCGTAGAAATCCGTCGGTTACCTTTACACTCCTGCTCAAAGCCCGAGCGGTCCTGACGCCAAGGCTATGATTTATTGTGACAATTGTGGAATGGCATCGAAATTGCGTAGATTGCGTAACTATCACCCGACCATTAATAAATATATCGGCGCGTGGTCTTGGTGGCCAGGTCAGGCAACGCTTGCGCAATTCGCTTAAGGGGGGCTCTATGAACCGCATGTTCTTCACTGCAGGTATCACAGCTTCGATGTTGACGATGCTCTCGATAAGTGGCGCTGCGCGCGCAGATGTCCTTTTCGACTTCAATGCGAGCGACGGCGGCTGGACCGCCCAGACACTTTCGGGAAGCCAGCTGTGGAATTGGGACAGCGTGACGGGTTCATGGAAGGTAGGCACCTCGAGCAGCGTTTCGCAAACGCGACTCTTGAGCCCATTGTTGACGGCCACAGGCTCCTCGGTGGGTATCAGCATCCAGCATCTGTACAATTTCGAGTCGAGCGGCGCCGGGTGTTTTGACGGCGGCAATCTGAAGTACAGCGTCAATGCAAGCGCGCTTGCCGTTCTGGACCTCGGCGACTACGTGGGTGCAATCTCCTCATCTTTTTCCAATCCGATGGCGGGCCAAGACGCCTGGTGCGGTGGCAGCGGAGGATCCATTGTCTCGAGTGCGTCGGGCACGATCACTCCGGGTGACACCTATCAGTTCGCGTTCGATGCCGCTTGGGACAGTTCCGTCTCAGGTACGCTGCCCGATTGGGACATTAGCAGCGTAGACCTACGTGGCTTCGAGCTGGCCAGCGTCCCCGAGCCCGCCACGCTCGCGCTTCTCGGCATTGGTCTGCTCGGCCTCGGACTGGGCCGACGCAAGCTGACTTGAGTAGCCCGCTAATCGCTCACACGAAGCCCGCCACGTGCGGGCTTCTTTGCTTCTAGGCTGCGGCGACAGGCGAGGTTGTGCCGGCGTCGCGCGTGTAGGAGACACGCACCCGAGCCAGCTCCGCCGCACCATGGTACGGACGCGGTGCTCGCGCATTCATGGACCCCGCCCGGCGAAGCCTGAAGCCGGGCAGTCCCGCGGCGCATCTATGCGCGAGCTGGCTCGGCGTGCGCGGGGAGAACATGATCAGGTAATGCTCGGAATCGTGAAAAAGCTCGACAACACCATCGGCGATGCATTCGCGACGAACCATCCGCGAACTCCAATAATCGAGGCTTGAAAATTCGCAAATGGATTTATCTGCAACTCCAGCGGCCCGAACTCGACCACGGCCAGGTCGCTCCAGCGCCCGAGAACCGCATGGTTCGCCGAGCTGCCGCCGATGATGATTGCGGGGTACGGGCCGATGCGGCCGGCGTCCAGAATCACGCCGGAGCTGGACGCGCGCTCACGTTGACGCAGGATTTCGGCTGCGCCGGAAGTCAGCACCCATGCGAAGCTGCCGTCATTGGCGGTCGAGCCTTCGATCGCTTCCATTGCGGTGCAGACACCGGCCCATGCCAAGCTCGTGCCGCTGCCGCTCGCGACATCGGCGTTATTCACCAGGCCGAGCATCGAGCCGCTCGTGCCGTCGGCCTCGACAATCTGCAGCATCGCCTCACGGCGCAACGCGGTCGCGATGATTGCTTGCAGCGCCTGCGCCCCGCCAGGTGTTTGCAGCGCCCATCTTTTCGAGCTCGTCGCGTAGGTGGAGAGTGAAACCGGCGTAAGGCTCGAGCCCGCAACGTCCGGCGTTGTGTCGGCGGCCGCTGTGGTCTCGTCGGCGTTGATCGTCACCACCGGCAGGTCTGCGAATTGTGCAATGAGTTGATTGCCGCCCAACGCATTCGGCCCGATGACAGTGCACAACTCGAGGAATGAATTGCCGCCGCTCTGCTGGCCGATCGTCGTCTGCCGGTCACCAACGCTCGCGCTCGACGTTCCGTCCACAGTCAACGTGCGCTTGCCGCACAGCCTCTCATTCACGAAAAAGCTACTCCCCGGCGAGCGCGGCTGCGCCTGGAATGCCCGGGCCAGGATGCCGCTTTCCATCTCCTCACGCCGCGCTCCGGTCCAGGCCATTTCGCCCGATGCCTGCAACGCACGCTGCAGCGAATATTCTGCATCAAGATCGCCCGGGCGCTTAGCCGCTTTCGAGAACATCTGCGCGGCCTCAAGTGCCAACAGCTCGCCCGAGCGGCGCAGCTTGGCGGCGTCTCCGACCATCAGGTGCGCCTTCGTTTCGTCGTCAAATGCCGCGTATTGCCGCAGATCGTTCTGGTCGAACATGTTCTTTTTCTCCGCAAGTTGTCGCCGAAAGGCTAGCACCCCGCTGCGCGGGTCTCGGAGGGTCAGACCCGCAGCCGATAGACCTTCACCCCGCGCCCCTCGCCAACGATTTCGAGCTCAGGCATCCGACCAAGCAGCGTTCCAAGCTTCACCGCTCTGGCGTGCGCGCCGATCTGCCAGTCAACCAGCTGGGAGAGCGCCTCTCCGATCGCCGAGTGCGGGTCGTCATCGGCAAGCCTGAGCAAGCCCGCAACGGTGAAGTGCCCAGCGCCGAAACACTCCTCAATCGCGGCCGGGAATGCAGCCGTTGAGGGCCCGCGGCGCAGATCCGCGCGCAACTCGGCAACCTCGCCACGCAGCGCCACGACCTCGGCGAGCACCTGCTCGAGCAGGGCGCGATCGGACGGCTGGCCCACCTGGGCTACCCCTGCCTTCGATGACTCAGGCTGAAGCTTCGCGACGGTCTTCACGTTCAAGTCTTCGCAGTGCGTCGGCCGCATTCGCGCTTGCAAGCGTCGCTGTCTCCAGCGCGTTGTGGCTCACGGCCCAGGTGATCGCGTCGGTCGCTATCCAGCTCAGCGCCTCGCGCTTCCAAAAGCGCCGCCGGCACGCGCGGCCGACTCCCCGGGCACGTGCGACCGGCAAGCCCAGGCCGATCCAGCGCGCGATCACGTGCGGACTCACACCGACCAGCCGCGCCAGGTCAGAGCCGGTAACTATCGTGTCAGTCGCTGTCATAGCCAGCCTATGTCCTTGTTTTGCCTACCTGAATTTCGAGGGCTCGCGCGCCGTACCTTGTTGCGCTGCGGAAATACCTTACTAAGCAATTACTTAGATTTGCCCTCCCGGCATGCGCTCCTCGTTCTGTTGCCTGCGTGCCTCATCGGCCAGCGCCCGCCGTGCCTGATCGCGCGCGACCAGCTTTCGCAGCCACGCCACGGCGAGCTCGTTGGCGTCGATCCGGTGCATGACCGCGCTGTTGCGCAGGACTTGCTCGACAGAGAAGCCGGTCACCTGCGACAGGCTTTCGGCTTGGCGTAGGGCGGCGAGCAGCTTGATCTCGTGCGTCATATGAGCCTCCGCTCCAATTCCATCTCGACCGCGGCCAACCGTCCCTCGTAGTCCGCGAGCGTTCGCCTGCCTGCTTCGGTCGTCATGCCCTGGAGCGCATTGCACGTGCGGCGCAACCTGAGTGCCAACTGCTCGAGCGCCTCATCGCCTAGCTCGAGAAGGCGCGGGTCAGCGGTCAGCATGTCTACCTCGCCAGTCCAAAGCCACGTTTCGCGACAGTTGCGACACTTGCGACAGCATCGCTATATGAAGATTCATAACGCGCGCATGAAGGGATATATATGAAATTGGTGTCGCAAGGGTCGCAAGTGTCTTACGCACCCTTGGCGTCCCGATAGGATTCCGCATTACCCCCATCGTCCAGGCAAAGCCCAACGAATCCACGTCCGCGCAACCCGTGCGTGTCCTTAGTCCGGCGAAAACCCCGCATCTCCAGTTCCTCAGCGAAGGATCGGGACGTGCCGGGATACTCGCCTGCCGCCTCGCAGAACTTGGTCCAGGAGGTGAACAGCCCGCCAGCCGATACAGCTGCTTTGCGCTCGATCGTGCAGCATTCATCCATCCATGCCGCGAACAGGTCCTGCGCCGCGAAGTAGTCGGCACTCTCTGCCAGTACCCGGGCCGGCGGGGTCAATCCGTGCGCTTGCCAGTCCAGACACCCGTCGATCGCCCATTGCAGGATTTGCGGGTACTCCGCGCGCAGTCGGTCCTTTAGCGTTACGTCCTTCGTCGCTGGCTTGTAGGTGAATGGCAGTATGTGGAACCGTCGCCGCCATGCGTCATCTACCGTGCGCAGGCGCGGCTTGTGGTTCCCGAACAGCAGCAGCTTGAATTCGGGCTTGTAGCTGAAGTTATCCGCGCGCATGAACCGGGCCGTTATCACGTCGCCGCCGGTCAAGGCTTTTACGCGCTGTTCGTCCCAGGCTCGGCCCTGCTGTGTTTCGCTGGCAACTACCAGGCGCGCGCCGCGCAGCATCGCCAGGTCGGTTGAGTGCCGCTCGAAGCGGGATGCGATGAACGTATCCATGCTCGCGTTTGCCGCGTAGTCGCCGAGAATTTCTTGAATCGCGCCGACGAATGTCCCCTTGCCGTTACCCCCGGAGCCGTAGAGAAAAAACAGGCATTCCTCGCGCGTGTCTGCGGTCAAGGTATATCCGGCGATCTGGCGTAGGAAAAGTTCGTGTTCTTCATCGCCCTGGGTGACTTGCTCGAGGAACTGGCGCCACAGCATCGGCTCGCCCTCGACCGGGCCGACTGAGGTCAATCGCGATATAAGTCCTTCGGGTCGGCGGGTCGAAGCTTGCCGGTACGTAGGTCGACCGTCCCGGCGGGCGTGTTCAGCAGGAATGGATCGAGATCCCATTCGTCGCCCCTCATGGCCAAAGCGCGGTCGGCGCGCGCGAAGCGTTCGACTGCCGAAGCGGTCGCGGCTTTGGCGACGCTCTTTTGACTTTCCGCATTGAAGGCGCGGCAGAGTTCCCGCGTCCAGTCGAAGGCGATATCGGTCGAATCCTCGCGCCAGCGCGTACCGTCCCAAAGGAACCAGCGCCCGCGGTCGTGAGAAAACCGCAGTTTGTCGCGGTGCTGATCCCGGAACGCAAGCGCGAGCCCGTCTTCGGTCAGGTGGTACACCGCGGCGCCGGCATCGCCCGAGATCACGAGGCCGTCGGATTTGCTGCGCCTTGGTTTCTGGCCGTTCGTTTTCTTCGGCGGCTCGCGCATGGGCGATAGCTTCCTGGCCCGCTCGAGGCATAGCGCGGCATCTCACGCGGCAATAACCCGCGCTCCTCGGTGCTCAGGCCCCGCCACATTCTCCAAAAATCGCCGTCTGCGAGGCGGAGCAGGAAATGCGTTTTAACGGGAGCGGAACTCATAGCCACCTGCGGCGGTCATGCAACCGCTTCCTTCCGGCGGCGCATGCGGTTCAATTCGCTAAGCGTTCGCGGTCCGCGGTTGTGATCGGTGCGGGGATCTGGCCTTTTTGCCTGCAGCGACGCAGCCACGTTCGAGGTCTTCGCGCATGATGATCAAACGCCTGCCCGAGCGAAGAACGGGCAACTCACCATCTGCGATCGCTAGATCAATCGTTTGACCGGGAAGCCCGTTGCCTCAATTGCGGCGTTTCTGGTGAATGAAATTTTCTGCGTGCTCATGTCTGTCCCATCGTGCACGGCGCTGAACGCCGTTCAACAGACACGATAATTGGAAACAGACCTAAAGCCGCGAAAACCGCCTGCAACTTTGGGTACTAAAAATCAGCGCGCGCGAGAGCGGCGTAGGAAGGCGATGATTTCGGCTTTCGGCGGGACGACGCCGAACACAACGACATGAATTCGACGAATGCGCCATAGCGATGGCTAGTCATGGGCCGGTTTGAGTCACGAAAGATCGCTGCGGCGAGCTCGATCAAATCCTGCCATCGGAATTTCATTCGTGGCCGACCACGAACGTTCGGCGTGCATTTGCGCCGGTAGAGTTCCCGAGCATCTAGGCAGCTCTGCACGTAGCGGCGCGCCGTGTCCGAGCCGCGCTCGAGCCGCAACAGCGTGGCGACCTTGTCCTCGAAGTTCGGCATCTGGCGCGCCATTCTGAGGCGGAAACGCATGTCCGCCTTGAGCACCGCCGACAGGCTGTCGCGCATGCGTGGCATGGTTACCCGGCGACGATGCGCGCCAATTCCGCGCCCCATTTGCGGGTCGCCTCGACCCGTTCGGCCTCGAGCTCGGCGCGGTTGTAGATCCCGGCGACCCCTTCCTGCACATGGTTCAGCAGCCGCTCGATCACGTGCGGCGCGACGCCAAGATCGCCGAGCCGCGTGCTGAAGGTGCGGCGCAAGTCATGCGGTGTCCAGGCGGGCATCGGCCGGCCGGTTTGTGGATCATTCGGGCGCAGGCTCGCCCACGGTTCCCGCGGACTGTCGTCGCCCTCGACGTCCATCTGCAGGCGCCGCGCCCAGGCTTGCACTGCGGTCGGCGACACCGTGCGAAAGAGCAGGGGCGCCGCGCCGTTGAATTGCGCGCGGGTCTCGGGCAGCAGGAACACGCGATGCGCGCGGCCGTTCTTACTGTTCTCGGCCGGGATGAAAATCCAGTCGCCCTGCAGGTGCTCGGTGTTCGCCTTCTGCAGTTCGCTGATCCGGCAGCCGGTCAAGAGCAGGGCCCTCAGCAGGTTCGCGTTCGGGGATTCAAGCCGCCAGAGTTCGCGCAGTTCGCCATCCGAGAGCACACGCCGGCGGGATTGCTCATCGCCCCCGGCCACGCGACGGGTCAGGCCTTCGGCCGGACTGTGCTCGAGATAGCCGACCTCGACGCACCAGCCCAGGGCGAGCTTGATGGCGCTCAAACAGCGGTTCGCGCCGACCGGAGCTTCCTTAGCGTACCCACGGACAAAGCGGGCGATCTCGGCCCGGGTGAGCTCCTGCAGGCGCCGGGAGCCGAATTCGGCGCTCGCCCGGTTGACGTAGATACGCACGTTCCTCGTGATGCGATATTTCGGCTCGATCTGGTCGCTGTACCACTCCTCGAGCGCATCCTTGACCGTCATGGCGTTCGCCGGGGTGGCGCGGCCGGTGCGCTTGAGCATGGCCACGCGGGCTTGCTTAACGCTCAGCTCGGGCCATTCGCCGATCGTGAAGTAGCTGGTTTTGCCGGCACGCTTGGTGCGCCAGATCCAGGTGCGGCGATCGCTCGGGGCGACCCGCAGGTACAAGCCGCCGCCATCCCCGACCCAGCGATGCCCGGTAGGATGTGGCTTGATGGCCTTGATATCGGTTTCGGTGAGCGGCATGTGTCGGACCCCCAGTTGCCGGGCCTGCAACACCTGCTGCAACACCGGCTACCGAACTTTACCAGAAACTAACCGAAACGAACCGCACCAATGACGGAAGAGCAAGAACCTACGCGGACCGAGCCCTACGGAGTGCTCTTTATTTGCACCGGCAACATCTGCCGCTCGCCGACCGCCGACGGCGTCATGCGGCGGCTGGTGCGCGAGGCGGGCCTCGCCGACAAGGTCCGCATCGACTCGGCCGGGACGCACGATTACCACGTCGGCGAGCCGCCGGATGAGCGCGCGCAGGAGCACGCGCGACGCCGCGGCTACGATCTGAGCGGGCTGCGCGCGCGCCAGGTCGCGGCGGACGATTTCGAGTCCTTCGAGCTGATCCTCGCCATGGATCGCGGGCACCTTGAGATACTGCGGCGCGTTGCGCCGCCGCAGCAGCGGCACAAGCTGCACCTGTTCATGGAATTCGCCGACGGGCAGAGCGAGGAGGTCCCCGATCCGTACTACGGCGGGCCGGGAGGCTTCGAGCGTGTACTCGACATGGTGGAGGCCGCGGCGCGCGGCCTGCTGGCCGAGTTGCAGGGCGGGATCAAAGCTTCTTGACGATTCGCAGCGTGAGCGGATCTTCCGCCACGGAGTGGACTTCGAAACCGAGCGCGCGCGCAAAGCGCAGCATGGGCGGATTGTTTCTCAGCACCAGTCCTTCCATGCTGGTCAATCCGCGTTCCCGGGCGGCCCGGATGAGCGCCTCCATCAGTAGCCCGGCAACGCCGCTCTTGCGCCAGACATCAGCGATCACGACGCCGAATTCGCAGCTCTTGTCGTCGGAATTGACGACGTAGCGCGCCTCGCCCGCGACCTCCGAGTCGTCTCCCTCGCCGAAAACGCAGACGAAGGCCATGTGGCGGTCGTAGTCGATGTCGGTCAGGAAGTGGATCAGCTTGTCTGAGGGAGCGCCGACCCATTTGTGAAAGCGCAGATAACGGCTTTCGCCCGACACGCCGCTGACGAGAAAGTCCCTCTCCAGCAGGCCGTCGTCGGCGCGGATCGGGCGAATGAGCACCTTCCGGCCGTCGAACAACGTGTGTTCGTGGGCCAGCCGGGAAGGGTAGTTAGCCATGGGCTCCGAGTGCCGCGCGCGGCGCCGCCGCGTGCCGGCGCCGCGCCGGCACTTTTGCGACACCGGGCAGCGCTACTTCCTGGTCTCGATCTGAACCAGTTCCGGTTCCGCTTCCGCCGCCCGGGATGCACGCTCGCGGCGCGCGCGACCGAGCGCTTGTGGTTGCTCCGGCTCTGGCTGCGCCGAGCGTGCCTTCGATGGGTCGGTTTCGATCATCACCAAGCCCGACCGGTCGAGCTCCGCTGTCGGCTCGGCTTTTGGTTCGAACGCCGGCATGACCGGAGGCAGCGGCTCGAAAGGCGTCTGCGCCTGCGTCTCGGGCGCTTGTCGTTCGATCACCGGCTCAGGCGTCGGGGCGGTCCGCTGCACCGGCACCGGCTCGGCGATCTGCGGCGCCGGGAACTCCGGCAGCGGCGGCGTGCTCACCGCGAGCACCGGTTCGCTCACTGTGACTGTCACCGGTTCGGGTGCTGTCTGCAGCGATGGCGAAGGCGTGGGCGCATCGGGCGCAACCCCTTGCGGCCGCTGGTCGTTGCCGCCTTCAGTCTGCTCGGGGCGACGCTCCCGCCCGCGGTCGCGCCGACCACGGCGGCTGCGGCGATGCTCTTCACCCTCGGGGGCTGCGCCGGCTTGTGCTTCCGGACGCGCGGCCCGCGGCTCGGCCTCGGCCCGCGGCGGTCGTGGCGGGCGTTGATCCGGCCTGCGCTCGCCGTTCGGCCGCGCTTCCCGCGGCTGGCCGTTGCCTCGCTGCTCGAGGCGGCTCTGTTGGCCGTCACGGCGCTCGCCGCGCTCGCCGCGCCGGGCACGCCCGCCGCGCTCGCCACGTCCGGCCCGCTCGCCGCGCTCACCGCGTTCGCCACGCTCCGCACCGCGCCGATGATCGCCGCGCTGCTCGGGCCGGCCGTCCCGCTGACGGGGCTCCCGGCGCGGCTCGCGCTGCCCGGTCTGCGGCTCGGGCGCAGGCGCGGCAACAGTCGTGCCCGGGGCGGCCTGGTCGAGCTTGAACCAGCCCAGGATGCGGCCGATGATTCCCGGTCGCGCCGGAACAGTCATCATGGGGGAGGGCACGCGCTCGGGGCGGCGCGGATGCCGCGGGCCGCGGGCTTCCGCCGGCGCGCGTGGTAGCGGCTCGGCCACTAGCGGCGCGGGCTGCGCCGGCGTGATGGCCTTTACCACCGCTTCCTGACGCTCCTTGACCGGCTCGGCGTCGGCGCCAAGCTTCGGCTCCTCGGGTTGCTCGACCAGCTCGTAGCTCGCCGGTACGTGCTCCATCTCGTTCAGTTCGTCGTGGCGCAGCCGCTGCACCTTGTAGTGCGGCGTCTCGAGGTGCTGATTGGGGACCAGCACGATATTGACCTTGAGGCGCCCTTCGAGCTTCTGGATTTCGCTGCGCTTCTCGTTCAGCAGGAAGCTGGCGACGTCCACCGGTACCTGCGCGTGGACCGCGCCGGTGTTCTCCTTCATGGCTTCTTCCTGCAGGATCCGCAGGACATGCAGCGCGGTGGATTCCGTGCCGCGGATGAAGCCGGTGCCGCTGCAGCGCGGGCAGTTGATGTGCGCGGTCTCCTCGAGCGAGGGTTGCAGCCGCTGACGCGACAGCTCCATCAGCCCGAAGCGCGAGATCTTGCCGATCTGCACCCGCGCGCGGTCGAAGCGCAGCGCCTCGCGGAAGCGGTTTTCCACTTCGCGCTGGTTGCGCTGGGATTCCATGTCGATGAAGTCGACCACTATCAGCCCCCCGAGGTCCCGCAGCCGCAGCTGGCGCGCGACTTCGTCCGCCGCCTCCAGGTTTGTGCGCAGCGCGGTTTCCTCGATGTCGTGACCTTTGGTCGCGCGGGCCGAGTTGACGTCGATCGCGACCAGCGCCTCGGTGTGGTCGATCACCACCGCACCGCCCGAGGGAAGGTTCACATGGCGCGCGTAGGCACTCTCGATCTGGTGCTCTATCTGGAAGCGCGAGAACAGCGGCACATCGTCGCGGTAGAGCTTGACCTTGCCGACGTTGCCCGGCATCACGATTTCCATGAACGTGCGCGCCTGTTCGTAGATCTCGTCGGTGTCGATCAGAATCTCGCCGATGTCCGGCTGGAAGTAGTCGCGGATCGCGCGAATCACCAGACTGGATTCGAGGTAGATCAGGAACGGCTTGGCGACGTAGCGCCCGTCGGGCCCCGGCGTACGGTCGGCCGAGGCGCTCTCGATCGCGCGCCACAGCTGCATCAGGTAATTCAGGTCCCAGTTCAGCTCCTCGGCGGAGCGCCCGATCGCGGCCGTGCGTGCGATGACGCTCATGCCTTCCGGCAGAACCAGCTGGTCGAGCGTGTCGCGCAGCTCGTTGCGGTCCTCGCCTTCGACGCGGCGCGAGACGCCACCGCCGCGGGGATTGTTCGGCATCAGCACCAGGTAGCGCCCGGCCAGGCTGATGAAGGTGGTGAGCGCGGCGCCCTTGGTACCGCGCTCGTCCTTCTCCACCTGGACGATCAGCTCCTGGCCTTCCTTGAGGGCGTCCTGGATCCTGGCTTTCGCGACATCTATGTCGGAGCGGAAGTAGCTGCGCGCGACTTCCTTGAACGGGAGGAAACCGTGCCGCTCCTCGCCGTAATCGACAAAGGCAGCCTCGAGACTGGGCTCGATGCGGGTGATGACGCCTTTGTAGATGTTGCTCTTGCGCTGCTCCCTTGATGCCGACTCGATGTCCAGATCGACTAGCTTCTGGCCTTCTACGATGGCGACGCGCAGTTCTTCCTGCTGCGTCGCGTTGAATAACATGCGTTTCACTTCCAGTTCTCCTGCGCTCGCAGGGGAACCGGCGGTCCGTCGGTCAGGATTCTCCTAGTTTTCGACCAGTCAAAGCCTTCTTTCGGTTCGGCGACATTGCCTGTCGGTTTGCCAAAACCCGGCGGCGGCCGGAATCCGTGCACCCTTCCTTAAGGGGTGCGGGCGTTTCCGAGGGAAAAACCCTCTGCGCGCGCTTCTAGTACTATCGCTACTCTCGGTGAGCGAAATTAACCTTTGCTTCGGGCCCGGCTTCAGCAGGGCGGAGGCGGGTTGCAGATCCTGGCGGCGCTAGGCGCTTACCGCGAACCTGTGCCTCGCAACTCGAAGCAGCCCCGAGATAATACGGAAAATGAATGACTTAAGCAAGGCTCGGGCCACTCTGCTGGAGGTTGGCGAGGAAAGCGCCGCCCAGCGCATCGACAATTTCCTCATCAGGCGCCTCAAAGGGGTGCCGAAAAGCCATGTCTACCGCGTTCTGCGAAGCGGAGAAGTTCGGGTAAACAGCGGCCGGGTCGGCCCGGACTATCGCCTTCGTACCGGCGATCGGGTTCGCGTGCCGCCCGTCAAGCTGGCTGACAAACCGGTGCGGCCGCCACCGCGCCCGGTCGAGCTTCCGGTGGTGTACGAGGACCCGGCGCTGCTGGTGGTAGACAAGCCTTCAGGCACCGCCGTACACGGCGGCAGCGGCGTCAGCTACGGCGTGATCGAATCGCTGCGAGCGGCGCGCCCGCAGGCCAAGTTCCTCGAACTCGCCCATCGGCTCGATCGGGACACCTCCGGGCTGCTGATCATCGCGAAGAAGCGCAGCGCCCTGGTGGAATTGCACCGCATGCTGCGACAAGGCGAACTGGAGAAGGTGTACGTGGCGGTTGCCGCCGGGCGCTGGCGCGGGGGAACGAAGGAATTGCGCGAGTCGCTGCACAAGCACGTCACTGCAAGCGGCGAGCGCAGGGTGAGCGTGCGGGCGGAAGGGCAGCCGGCCGCGACCCGGGTCAGTCCGCTGGCGCTGAGCAGCGAGTTGAGCCTGCTCGAACTTCGCCTGCTCACCGGACGCACGCATCAGATTCGCGTCCACCTGGCGCATGCCGGTCACCCCATACTGGGGGACGACAAGTACGGCGACTTCGAGCTGAACCGGACACTGGCCAAGCAGGGCGTCAAACGCCTGATGCTGCATGCGCGCAGGCTGGTGCTGCGGCATCCCGCAAGCGGCGTCGTCCTGCGCCTGGAAGCTCCGTTGCCGCCGGACATGCGCGAATTCGTCAAACAGAGGTTTGCGGGCCATGGCGGCTGAGCCGCACTACGCGCTGCTCGTGTTCGACTGGGACGGCACCCTAATCGACTCGGCCGCCACCATCGCAGAGTGCATCCAGGCGGCAAGCCGCGAAATGGGGCTTCCGGTGCCGGACCGGGAGCGCGCCAGCCACGTGATCGGGCTGGGGCTGCAGGACTCGCTGAGGCACGCGGTGCCGGACTTGCCGCGCGAGCGCTATGTCGACTTCGCCGGGCTGTATCGGCGCCATTTTCTGGCGCGCGAGAGTTCGATGTCGCTGTTCGAGGGGGTGCCGCAGCTGCTGTCCGAGCTTTCCCGGCGCGGGCACATGCTGGCAGTGGCAACGGGCAAGAGTCGCGCAGGGCTGGACCGCGCGCTCGCGTCGAGCGGGCTCGGCGTGCATTTCCGCGCCTCGCGCTGCGCGGACGAGACCGACCCCAAGCCGCATCCGGCGATGCTGCTCGAGCTGATGCAGGAGCTCGGCATGGAGCGGCACCGGGTGCTGATGATCGGCGATACCTCGCACGACCTGGCGATGGCGCGCAACGCGGGAGTCGACGCGGTGGCCGTGACCTACGGCGCGCACCCCGAGCAGACATTGCGCGCGCTCGAACCGCGCGCCTGCGTGTCGAGCGTGGAAGACCTTGCGCGATGGCTGACGCAGAACGGCTGATCTGCGATGCCGCGGCGCTGGCGGAGGGGGGGCGCGGCGTACGCTTCGAGGTCGAGTACTTCGGCGAGCTTGCGCCGGCGTTCGCAGTGCGCTTCGGCGGCAGAGTGAGAGGCTACCTGAACCGCTGCAGCCACGTGGCGCTGGAGCTGGACTGGCGCGAGGGGGACTTCTTCGGCGCCGACGGACACGATTTGATATGCTCGTCGCACGGGGCCGTATACGACCCCGCCAGCGGCGCGTGCCGGGGCGGACCCTGCAACGGCGCACCTCTCGTGCCATTGCGCGTCACGGAGCGCGACGGCAAGATCTTCTTCCTGGGATTCGCAGATGACTGACGACGGCGGACAGTGGGAACGCGGGCTGATCGAGCGGCTCGCGATGGCGACGCTCAAGGAACAGCGGCGCTCGCGCATGTGGGGCATCTTCTTCAAATTGCTGTTCTTCACCTACTTGACCGTGATAATCCTGCTGGCGGTGGACTGGCGGGACAAGACTGCCGAGGTGTCCGGCGGAAGCCACACCGCACTGGTTGAGCTGAACGGTTTGATCGCGCCCGGCACCGATGCGAGCGCGGAGAAGATCAACGCCTCGCTGCGAGCCGCGTTCAAGGACAGCACCACGAAGGGCGTCGTGTTGCGCATCAACAGCCCGGGCGGCAGCCCGGTGCAGGCGCAGAACATCTATGACGAAATCCGGCGCCTGCGCAAGAAATATCCCCACATTCCGCTCTATGCCGTGGTCGAAGACATCTGCGCCTCGGGCGGCTACTACGTGGCCGCCGCAGCGGATCGGATCTACGTCACGCGCTCGAGCATTGTCGGCTCGGTCGGCGTGCGCATGGACGGATTTGGCCTCACCGGCCTGATGCAGAAGCTCGGCGTCGAGCGTCGCCTGCTGACCGCCGGCAAGAACAAGGGCATGCTTGACCCGTTCCTGCCGGAGGACGAAAAGCAGAAGGAATATGCGCAGGCGATGCTCGATCAGATCCACCGTCAATTCATCGACGACGTACGCCAGGGGCGTGGCAAGCGGCTGAAAGAGACGCCGGACATCTTCAGCGGCCTGATATGGACCGGGCAGCAGAGTATCGAGCTGGGGTTAGCCGACGGCTATGGCACGCTGAATTCGCTCGCGCGCGACGTGATCAAGGCGGAAAACGTCGTCGACTATACGCAGAAGGAGAACCTGGCCGAGAAATTCGCGCGCCGCTTCGGCGCAAGCGCCGCAAGCGCGCTGGCCGAGTTCGCGCTGCGCGCCGACGCGCCGACGTTGCGCTGAGCCGCGCGGGCTCAGGTCGCGAGCAGCAGAAACACGCTCGGGCGGCGGCCGGGCTGCGGCGGCGCGGCGCGCCACTCCGCTATGGAGCGGACCAGAACCGTTTCCTGCGGCAGAGTGAGGTCGGTGGCGACGCAAAGGCGAGTCTGTGGCGAACAGACGCGCAGCAAGGATGACACCATTGCCTGATTGCGGTATGGGGTCTCGATGAAAATCTGGGTCGCGGCGTCGGCCCTGGATCTTTGCTCGAGCTGACGAATCCGGTCCTCGCGCGCATCGGTCTCGCGCGGCAGATAGCCGCAGAACGAAAAGCGCTGGCCTTCCAAGCCGGACGCCATCAGCGCAAGCACGATGGACGAAGGGCCGACCAGCGGCGCCACGTGGAACCCTTCGCGCTGCGCGGCAGCGACCAAAAGGGCGCCCGGATCGGCGATCGCAGGGCAACCCGCCTCGGAAAGCAGGCCGAGCGTGCGCCCTTCCCGCAGGGGGGAGAGCAGGGTACGCACCGAATCGCTGCGAGTGTTCTGGTCGAGCACCTCGATGCGCAACTCGCGCAAGGCGCACGGCATGCCAACCGCGGCCAGGAAGGCGCGCGCGCTCTTGGCATTCTCGGCCACAAAATCCCGCACGCTGCGAACGATGTCCAGCGCGGATTCGGGCAACGCGTCGGCAGGCGAGCCGCCGAGCGGCGTCGGAATCGCGTATAGCGTGGGGTGCATCAACCGAGCACGGGCATGCCGGCCTGGGCCAGCATCGTGCTGAGGGCGATGAGCGGCAAACCGACGAGAGAGGTGGGATCTTCGGTCTCGATCCGCTCGATCAGGGCGATGCCCAGCCCTTCCGATTTCGCACTGCCGGCGCAATCGTAAGGTTGTTCGAGGCGAAGATAGTTCTCGATTTGTCGCTCGTCGAGGGTGCGAAACACGACGCGGCAAGGAACGATTTGCGACCGGGCTTCGCCCGTGCGCGCGTCGAGCAGGCTCACCGCGGTGTAAAAGTCGGCAGCTCTGCCGCTAAGGCTGCGCAGCTGGCGTAGCGCGTTGGCATGGTTGCCCGGCTTGCTCAGACGCTCGTCGCCGAGCGCGGCAACCTGGTCAGAGCCAATCACCAAAGCGTCGGGGAAACGGCGCGCGACCGCGCGCGCCTTGTCCAAGGACAGGCGCCAGGCTGTCTCCCGCAGACGCTCTCCGGGCAGCGCTGTCTCGTCCGTGTCCGGCGCCGCCGACTCGAAGCGCAACGGCAGGCGCCGCAGCAGGGCGTGCCTGTAGGCGGAGGTGGACGCGAGCACCAGTTCTCTAGGTTGATCCATGACTTTGTTTTGACAAGGTTTTTCGTGGATGATATCATTTTCGGTTTATGCCGCACCGCCCTGTCATCGACGGATACGATTTCGCTGCATCGCGCGCCCGCCTGAGCGGCGTTTGGCCGATAGGCGATTTTGCCCGCCTCAGTCCGCTGCTGTCGTCCCAGGCGGGTACGGTTGAATATTCGCTCGAAGGCATGCCGGACGCGAACGACAGGCCGGCTTTGCACCTTAGAATCCGGGGTGCGCTGCAGGTCGGCTGCCAGCGATGTCTGGCGCCCCTCGAGTTCCCGCTGCGGATCCACGCCGTGCTGGTGCTGGCGCGTTCGCAGGCGGAAATCGACGCCCTGCCGGTAGAGGCAGAGGGGCCGGACTGGGTAGTGGCGAGCAAGGCAATGGAAGTGCACGAATTGCTCGAGGATGAGTTGTTGCTCGCGCTGCCGTACGCGGCGCGTCACGAGCGTTGCGCCGCGCAGGCAAGGGCGGGCGCGGGATCGCCCGCGTCGCCGTTCGCGAACTTGCGCGGCATGCTCGGGGCGCGCGAGACGCAAGCGCGAGGCAAGCGCAGTTGAATCTCCGCCAGCTCCGGCTGGCGGAACTACGAACCTGATCAAAGGAGCTTCATCATGGCAGTACAGCAGAACAAGAAATCCCCTTCCAGGCGCGGAATGCGCCGCGCGCACGACTTTCTCGGGCAGCCGGCGGTCGCGGTCGAACCGACCAGCGGTGAAGTGCACCTGCGTCATCACGTGAGCCCGACTGGCTACTATCGCGGCAAGAAAGTCGTCGAGCGGAAAGGCGAGTAAGCGGCGCAGGCCGAGCCGCGCGCGGCGTGTTGCGCGCGCATTCGTCGAGCAATTCCGCCGCGTGCTCGGGCGCGGTGACCACGCTTTAGGCGCCGGATGGACATTACTGTTGCGGTCGACTGCATGGGAGGGGACCACGGACCCCACGTGACGGTTCCCGCCGTGCTGGAGTTCCAGCGGCGGCATGCGGACGTCGATGTGGTGTTGGTGGGTTTGCGTGACGCGATCGAAGCGGAGCTCTCCGTTCGCCGCGCGGCCACGAGCCCTCGGCTGCGGGTGCACCACGCGAGCGAGGTGGTAACGATGGACGAGCCTCCGGCCGGTGCGCTGCGTTACAAGAAAGACTCGTCCATGCGTGTCGTCGCGGATCTGGTCAAGAACGGCGAGGCGCACGCCTGCGTGAGCGCCGGGAATACCGGCGCGCTAATGGCCATTTCGCGCTTTGTGCTCAAGACGCTGCCCGGCATTGACCGACCCGCGCTCGCGACCGTCGTGCCGAACATGCGCGGCGCACATACCTACATGCTGGATTTCGGCGCCAACGTGGACTGCAGCGCTGAGCACTTGCTCCAGTTCGGGATCATGGGGGCAATGCTTGTGGCCGCGGTGGAGCACAACGATCGACCGTCGGTAGGCCTGCTCAATATCGGCGCAGAGGACATCAAGGGCAACGACGCCGTGAAACAGGCTGCGGAACTATTGCGCGACAGCGGGCTCAATTTCTTCGGCAATGTGGAAGGCGACGACATCTACAAGGGAACGACCGATGTCGTGGTCTGCGATGGCTTTGTCGGCAACGTCGCGCTCAAGGCCTCGGAAGGGGTGGCGCGAATGATGGCGGCGGCGCTGCGGGAGGAATTCACACGCAATCCACTGCGCAGGCTTGCCGCGCTCGCCGCGCTACCGGTGCTCGGCGCGTTCCGCCGCCGCATGGATCCGGGCCGTTACAACGGTGCCAGCCTGCTCGGCCTGCGCGGCATCGTGATCAAGAGTCACGGCTCGGCGGACGTGTTCGCGTTCGGCCAGGCGCTCTGGCACGCGGTCGAGGAAGTGCGCAACAACGTTCTGCAACGCATCACGCAGCGCATGGCGCAGCTTCATCCGCCCGCCCAACAAGAGCGCCCTGCTGCGCCGGTCGAATGATCTACTCCCGCATTGTCGGCACCGGCAGCTTTCTGCCGCCCCGGATCGTTACCAACGAAGAGTTCGCAGCGCGCCTGGAAACCAGCGACGCCTGGATACGCGAGCGTACCGGCATCGTGCAGCGACACATTGCAGACGAGTCGCAGGCCTCGAGCGACCTGGCGCTCGAGGCAAGCCGTCGCGCGCTAGAGGCCGCCGGCGTCAGCGCCGGAGAGATCGATCTGATCATTCTGGCCACATCGACGCCCGACTACGTGTTTCCAAGTACTGCCTGCCTGCTCCAGGCGAAGCTCGGGATCAAGGGTTGCCCGGCCTTCGACGTACAGGCGGTATGCAGCGGTTTCGTCTACGCCCTGGCGAGCGCCGACAGTTTCATCAGGGGCGGAATGTACAAGCGCGCTCTGGTGGTGGGGGCGGAAGTGTTCTCACGCATTCTCGACTGGAACGATCGTGGGACCTGCGTGTTGTTCGGCGACGGAGCGGGCGCCGTGGTGCTGGCCGCGGCGGAACGCCCTGGCGTGCACGCCGCTGTGCTGCATGCGGACGGCAGCCAAGCCGGGATGCTCTCGGTGCCAGGCAACGTGTGCGGCGGACGGATCATCGGTTCACCCTTCCTGCAGATGAACGGCCAGGGCGTCTTCAAATATGCGGTCAAGGTGCTCGACGAGGTCGCGCGCGAAACGATGGCCGCGGCGAACATGGATCTTTCTCAGATCGATTGGCTGATTCCTCATCAGGCGAACGTTCGGATTCTCGAGGCGACCGCGAAGAGGCTTGGCTTGCCGCAGGAACGCCTGGTGGTGACCGTGGACCATCACGGCAACACCTCCGCGGCTTCGATCCCGTTGGCGCTGGACGAGTGGGTGCGGGCGGGCAGAATCCATGCCGGACATCGAGTGCTGATGCAGGGTGTCGGAGGGGGATTCACGTGGGGTGCAGCGCTGGTGACGATGTGAGAGGCGAGAAAGAATGAAATTGGCAATGGTGTTTCCGGGGCAGGGTTCGCAATCGGTGGGAATGCTGAAAGCCTATGGCGGGCTGCCTGGAGTGGCCGAGGTACTGGCCGAAGCCGAGGCGGTGCTGGGCCGCGAGTTCGTAGAACTGCTGGATCAGGGTCCCGCCGAGGCGCTCAATATGACCCTGAATACGCAGCCGGCGATGGTGACCGCCGGCTATGCAGCGTACCGCGCCTGGCGCGCGCTCGGCGGTCCGCAGCCTGAGCTCGTTGCCGGCCATAGCCTGGGGGAATACACGGCGCTGATCGCGGCCGGTGCGATCGATTTCGCGCAATGCTTGCCCCTGGTGCGGTTCCGCGCCCAGGCGATGCAAGAGGCGGTGCCGGAAGGCAAGGGCGCAATGGCCGCGATTCTGAACCTAGATGACGACAGCGTTCGGGCCGCATGCGCGGAGGCGGCGCAGGGCGAGACGGTGCAGGCGGTCAATTTCAATGCGCCGGGCCAGGTGGTGATTGCGGGGCACAAGGCGGCGGTGGCGCGCGCAATGGAGGCCTGCAAGGCGAAGGGCGCGAAGCGCGCCCTTCCGCTGCCGGTAAGCGCTCCGTTCCACTCGAGCCTGATGCAGCCGGCCGCGCAACGCCTTAGGGATTACCTCGAGCGCGTCGAAATCGCGCCGCCCGAGGTGCCGCTGATCAACAACGTCGACGTGGCTGCGCCCCGGAACCCCGTCGAGATCAAGGATGCGCTCGTGCGGCAGGCCGCGTCGGCGGTTCGCTGGGTTGAGACGATCCGGCACATGGCGCGCAGCGGCGTGACGCACGTGGTCGAGTGCGGTCCGGGCAAGATTCTTGCCGGACTGGTCAAGCGCATCGCTCCCGAGCTGCAGGGAATAGCGCTGTCCGATCGCGCCGCGCTGGAGCAGGCGCTGGCCGCGCTCAAGGGGGCCTGAGCATGCTGACGGGCAAAGTCGTTTTGGTCACCGGCGCCTCGCGCGGGATTGGGCACGCGATTGCGCTGCAGCTGGCCGCGGAGGGCGCTACCGTCATCGGCACCGCCACCAGCGACAATGGAGCGCAGGGCATCGACGGCGCCCTGGCCCAGGCGGGTGCGAAGGGCGGCGGGCGAGTGCTGGACGTGCGCGACGCGGCGCAATGCGACGCGCTCGTGACGGCGATACAGAAGGAATACGGCGACATTCTGGTGCTGGTCAACAACGCCGCCGTGGTGCGCGACAACCTTGCGCTGCGCATGAAGGACGCCGAGTGGGACGAAGTCATCGAAATCGACTTGCGGTCGGTATTCAGGCTCTCGCGCGCCGTAATGCGCGGCATGATGAAGGCGCGCTGGGGACGAATCGTCAATATCACTTCTGTGGTCGGCGCCGCGGGCAATCCGGGGCAGGCCAACTACGCCGCGGCCAAGGCAGGCGTCGTCGGCATGACGAAATCACTGGCGCGCGAGCTTGGCAGCCGCAATATCACCGTAAACTGTGTCGCCCCGGGGTTTATCGACACCGACATGACGCGCGCCCTGTCAGAGGAACAACGAGCTGCGCTTCTGACCCAGATTCCGCTCGGAAGGTTGGGCCAGGCAAGCGACGTCGCCGGCGCGGTCGCATTTCTGGTGTCCCCCCCGGGGGGCTATGTGACCGGGACCGTGCTGCACGTGAACGGCGGCATGTATATGTAGCAAAAGCGCTTTCTTGGCGCAGGCAGAAACAACCGTTTTGGTAGAATACGGGCCCTCTTGGCCTCAAAGGGAAGGAACCATATGGAAAATATCGAACAACGTGTGAAAAAGATCATCGCCGAGCAGCTCGGCGTCAACGAGGCCGAAATCAAGAACGAGTCTTCGTTCGTAGACGATCTGGGGGCGGATTCGCTGGATACCGTCGAGCTCGTCATGGCGCTCGAGGAGGAATTCGAGACGGAGATTCCGGACGAGGAGGCCGAGAAGATCACCACGGTGCAGCAGGCCGTGGACTACATCAAGGGCCATCAGAAGTCCTGAGAATTTCTGCAGGCGCAGGGGTGCTGGCGATCTTTGCCCCCGGCGACCCTTAAGGAGCGAAGTTGTCCCGTCGCAGAGTCGTCGTAACCGGGCTCGGCATTGTGTCGCCGGTGGGCATCACGGTAACCGAGGCCTGGGATAACGTGCTGGCCGGCAAGTCCGGCATTGCGCGCATCACGCGCTTCGATCCCTCGCGCCTGGCAAGCCAGATCGCTGGCGAGGTCAAGGGCTTCGACATTGCGCAGTACCTGTCGCCCAAGGAAGCTCGCCGTATGGATACCTTTATCCACTACGGCTTGGCTGCGGGCCTGCAGGCGTGGCGCGACGCGGGCGTGAGCGTTTCCGGCCAGGACGCAGAACGCGCAGGCGTCAATTTCGGCTCGGGCATCGGCGGGCTGCCGTTGATAGAGGCGACACACGACGAACTGCTGAAGAATGGACCGCGGCGCATCTCGCCGTTCTTCATACCAGGCACGATCATCAACATGATCGCCGGCCACCTGTCGATCATGCTCGGTCTCAAGGGGCCGAACCTCGCAATTGTTACCGCGTGTACGACCTCTACCCACTGCATCGGGGAGGCCACAAAGTCGATCCGCTATGGCGATGCCGATATCATGATCGCGGGCGGTGCGGAGGCCACCGTCACCGAGCTCGCGATCGGAGGGTTCGCGTCGGCACGCGCCCTGTCAACACGCAACGACGATCCCGCGGGCGCCAGCCGGCCGTGGGACCGCGACCGCGACGGGTTCGTGCTCGGCGAAGGGGCCGGCGCCGTGGTTCTGGAGGAATACGAGCACGCCCGGGCCCGTGGCGCACGCATCTACTGCGAGGTCGTCGGCTATGGGGTATCCGCCGATGCGTATCACATGACCGCACCCAGTGAGGACGGTGACGGGGCCTACCGCTGCATGCGAAATGCCCTCAAGGACGCCAGCCTGACGCCCGACGTGGTCGATTACATAAATGCCCACGGAACCTCGACCCCGCTCGGCGACCTCGCGGAAACGATTGCAGTAAAGAGATTGCTCGGTGACCATGCGAAACGGGTGGCCGTGAATTCCACCAAGTCGATGACCGGCCACCTGCTCGGCGCTGCGGGCGGCGTGGAAGCGGTGTTCAGCATTCTCACGATGCACCATCAGGTCTCGCCGCCGACGATCAATCTGCAGAACCCCGATCCCCAGTGCGACCTCGACTACGTTCCAAACGCTGCCCGTGACATGCAGGTGCGCTTTGCCATGTCCAATTCGTTCGGCTTCGGCGGCACCAACGGTTCCCTGGTTTTCGCCCGGGTTTGAGCGGCGAACGGACCCTTCGCATCCAACTCTCGCCCTCGCGCAGCCTGGCCGCGATCATAGTCGTAGTGCACGGGGGCGCAGCCGTGTGTGCCGGCGTGTTCGTGGCCGGTTCGATGGGAATCTGGCTCGGGGTCCTCATCGCCGGCCTCGGCATCGCGGCGGCCTGGGATCGGGCGCTCCTGCGCGGCAGGCGATCGGTGCGGGCACTCATTATCGGGAGTGGAGACAACGTGATCCTGGATCTGGCAAATGCCCAGCGCGTCGGGTTGCGCATTTCCCCAAGGCGTTTCGTCAGCGCACTCGTCGTGATCCTCCCAGGCGCTCCTTGGATGCGCCGCAACATAGTCGTCTGGCGCGACATGCTGGATCCGGACTCATTCCGGGCACTACGCCTGTGGGCGCTTTGGGGGCGGGTTCCAGACACCGGAACGACACAGCCCGTGACATAAGCCCGTGGACCCGCAGAACTATTTTCTAAGGCGATTGTCAGTGAAACAGAGCTGTTGGAAGCCGCGAGCGGGGCGGGACAGCGCGGAGGCGGCGCACAAATTGGGAACCTGCGGTGGCTGACCGCGACGTCGATAGTCAGCTGGTTGCGCGGGCCCAGAGGGGTGACAAGCACGCGTTCGAGCTGTTGGTCGAAAAGTACCAGCGCAAGCTGGCTCGCTTGCTGTCGCGGTTCGTGCGCGATCCGGCCGAGGTGGAGGATGTGACGCAGGAAGCCTTTATCAAGGCCTACCGGGCCCTGCCAGGATTTCGTGGGGACAGCGCGTTTTACACGTGGCTTTATCGGATAGGGATCAACACTGCCAAGAACTACCTAATAGCATTGGGGCGGCGCGCGCCGACTTCGACCGAGGTGGGGGCCGAGGAGGCGGAAGGGTATGACGATGCCGAGCAGTTACGCGATATCAATACGCCTGAGAGTCAGTTGCTGTCGAAGGAAATTGCGCAGACCATGAATGCGACAATCGATGAGCTACCGGTAGAACTGCGCACAGCCATTCAGCTGCGTGAGATCGAAGGTATGAGTTACGAAGACATCGCGCAGATCATGAATTGCCCGATCGGCACTGTCCGGTCGCGCATCTTTCGAGCGCGGGAAGCGATCGCCGAAAAGCTTCGGCCGCTGCTCGAAACGGCCAAAGACAAGAGGTGGTAGAGGATGAAAGCGAAGATCTCGATGCTGACGGATGGCGAACTCGACGAGCGGGAATTCGACGCTGTTCTGGCTTCGCTTGCGCGCGAGGACGAGGCCCGACGGGCATGGTGCACCTACCATCTCATACGGGATGCCCTGCACGGCGAAAGTGCGCCGGGGACGAATCTGGCGGCCGGCGTCGCGGCGCGGTTGGCCCGGGAGCCGACCATCCTGGCGCCGCGACGTATCGCGCAGACCTCCGTGCGCGGGCGCTGGATGGCGTTGTCCGCCGTGGCCAGCGTCGCCGCGGTCGCATTGGTGGGGTGGCTCGCGTTTGCGCCGCGACCGGCGCCGGATACGGGTCCCATCGTGGCACCGATTGCCGCTGCACCCCGGACGGCTACCAACCCGGCAGCACAGGCCCAGGCGGCCGTACGCGTACCGTTGCCGAGCGCAACCGACGACTACCTGCTCGCCCATCTGGGCTACTCGCCGCGGCTGACGCTGCAGGGCGTAGCGCCTTATATCCGCACCGTATCGGATGAAGCCGTCAAGAGCGAAGCCAGATGACGAGTCGCTCGCCCAGGGTGGCGCTGCTCGCGCGGACGATATGGATTGTCGCGGCGGCGTGGGGCGGGATTGCGCAAGCGCAACAGGCGGTTCCCGACGATGCGGTGCATTGGCTGGGCAGGATTTACCAGGCGACCAAGAATCTTTCCTACACGGGGACATTCGTCTACCAACAAGGCGGACAAAGCGAGACGTCGCGAATTGTCCGCCGCGTGGGTTCGCACGGAAGCGTTGAGAAGCTGGAAGCGCTGGACGGGGCGCCGCGAGAGGTCCTGCGCACCGAAGACGAGGTCAAGTGCTATCTGCCCGATCGACGGACCGTGAAGGTCGACCGGCGCGGCGACAGACGCGCGTTTCCGGCCCTGCTCCCCGCGCAGATCGGCACGCTCGAACAGCACTACACAATCAGCATGGGCGAGATCACCCGGGTCGCGGGGTACGAGTGTCAGGCAATCCTGCTAATGCCGAAGGACGATCTGCGCTACGGCTACAAGCTCTGGGCCGATGTCGCCAGCGGAATGCTGCTGAAGGCGGTCACTCTGGATGAAAACGGCAAGGCGCTGGAGCAGTTCACGTTCACCCAGCTGGCGATCGGGCCGGTGCGCTTGAGCGACGTTCGCCCGCCGCAGGCTCCCTCCAGCTGGCACGTCGAAGACGCGGATGTCATGCCCCTGGACCTGAAGACGACCGGGTGGAGCGTATCTCCCGATCTTCCGGGGTTCAAAAAGGTGACTGAAGTGAAGCGCAGGATCCACGCATCGAGGCAGGTTGACCAAGTGGTGTATTCCGACGGTCTGGCGGCCGTTTCCGTGTTCATCGAACTACCGCCCAGCGGCGGCAAGCGACAACGCATGGGGCTGTCCAGCCTGGGCGCGATCAACATCTATACTCGCGAGGTGGCAGGTCATGTTGTTACGGTTGTCGGTGAAGCACCCGCGATAAGCGTCAGGCGGATTGCCGACACCGTGCAGTTCCATTCTCTGCATTGAATTCCATGGAAGGCCAGATGCGAGTACCTAAGCTAGTTGCAGTCGTATGCCTGCTCGGCCTGGTGGGGCACGCTGCCGCACAGGCGCGCGAACTGCCGGATTTCACCCGACTGGTCGAGGAGCAGGGGTCGGCGGTGGTCAATATCAGC
Source organism: uncultured beta proteobacterium (assembly GCA_963811085.1). Classification (GTDB taxonomy): domain Bacteria; phylum Pseudomonadota; class Gammaproteobacteria; order Burkholderiales; family SG8-39; genus DAHVFK01. The sequence continues at coordinate 725,177 of CAWEPV010000011.1, forward strand.
ACCAAGCAGGCGGTCAAGCGCAGGGCTCTGCCTCAGATCCCCGGCATCGGCGACGAGGAGCTGCAGGAATTCTTTCGCCGCTTCATGCCGAAGCAACCGATTCCCGAGCGACGCTCTGAAAGTCGCTCGCTCGGGTCGGGCTTCATCATCAGTCCGGACGGCTATATCCTCACTAACGCGCACGTCGTAGAGGGTGCCGACGAGATCGACGTCCGGTTCACCGACAAGCGCGAGTTGCAGGCCAAGGTTGTAGGCGCGGATCGCCGCACCGACGTGGCCCTCATCAAGGTGGAGGCGCGCGGTCTGCCGGTGGTCAAGTTCGGCGACCCCTCGCGACTTAAGGTGGGCGAATGGGTCGTAGCAATCGGCTCCCCATTCGGATTCGACAATACCGTAACGGCAGGCATCGTATCGGCCAAGGGGCGCTCCTTGCCGGAGGAGAGCTTCGTGCCGTTCATTCAGACCGACGTTGCGATCAACCCGGGCAATTCGGGCGGCCCGCTGTTCAACATGCGAGGCGAAGTGGTGGGGATCAATTCGCAGATCTACAGCCGCACGGGCGGGTTCATGGGACTGTCGTTCGCCATTCCGATCGACGTCGCGCTCGATGTCCAGAGACAGCTCAGGGAAAAGGGCAGGGTGTCGCGTGGGCGTATCGGCGTCGTGATTCAGGAAGTCACGAAGGACCTTGCGACGTCATTCGGCCTTGACCGGCCGCGCGGCGCACTGGTGAACACGGTGGAAGAGCGCAGCCCAGCGGCGCGGGCGGGAATTCAGCCGAGCGACATCATTCTCGCGTTCGGCAACAAGCCGGTGGAGTCGTCTATCGATTTGCCGCGCATCGTCGGCGCCACGCGACCGGGTTCCCGGGTGCCGGTCGAGATATGGCGCAATGGCGCTTCACGAACGACGAATATCACCGTCGGAGAGCTTCACGAGGAAAAGGTCGCCGCGCTCGAATCGCCGCCAGAGCAGAAACCGGTGGATGTCGCGCCGAATCGACTCGGCATCGTGGTGGGCGAGCTTACGTCGCAGCAACGTAAGGAGCTGAATTTGACGCACGGGGTGGTGGTGACAGACGTGGGACCGACAGCGCGCGCAGACCTGCGGCGCGGTGATGTTCTGCTGATGCTCGTTCAGAACGGCCACCGAACGGAACTCAAGTCTGTGCAACAGCTTAACGAGCTGCTGGTGGGCCTGGACAAAGGGGCGGTGTTCACGCTCCAGGTGCGGCGCGGCGAGAGCACCGCGTTCGTTACGATCCCGGGGCTCGCCGACGAGGGTTGACCTGTGGTGCGCCTGACCCTTTACGGGCGTACCTACTGCCATCTATGCGAAGACATGCTGCGTGCGCTCGAACCTCTTCAAGATGAGCTGCATTTCACGGTCGAGACGATCGATGTCGACGCCGATCCTTCGCTGGAGGCCCGCTACGGCGAGCGAGTACCGGTACTCGTCGGTCCCGACGCGCGCGAGATCTGCCACTATTTCCTCGACCTGACGGCACTGACAGACCGCCTTGCGGTAAGATAGCGTTCGTTTCCCAGAAGGGTGCCGCGGGCACCCTTTTTTGTGATGGCGCAGAGCCACATCCGCAACTTCTCGATCATCGCGCATATCGACCACGGCAAGTCGACGCTCGCCGATCGCTTCATCCAGATGTGCGGCGGCCTTTCCGACCGTGAAATGGGGGCCCAGGTGCTCGATTCTATGGAGCTCGAGCGTGAACGCGGGATCACCATCAAAGCGCAGACGGCGGCGCTCCGTTTCCACTCAAAGAACGGCGAAACGTACTTCCTCAACTTGATCGATACGCCGGGGCACGTCGATTTTTCCTACGAAGTTAGCCGTTCGCTCTCAGCTTGCGAAGGTGCTGTGTTGGTGGTCGACGCCTCTCAGGGCGTCGAAGCCCAGACAGTGGCCAATTGTTATACGGCGATCGAACTCGGAGTGGAGGTTATCCCGGTATTGAACAAGATCGACCTTCCCTCCGCCGAGCCCGAGCGGGCGATTCAGGAGATCGAGGACGTGATCGGGATCGATGCGCACGACGCGATCCGCGCCAGCGCCAAGACCGGAGAGCGAGTTACCGACATCCTGGAGGCGGTCATCGCACGTATTCCTCCGCCGAGGGGCATCGAGGACGCACCGCTAAAGGCGCTGGTGATCGACTCATGGTTCGACAACTACGTTGGTGTGGTCATGCTGGTGCGGGTGGTGGACGGTCGCTTGCGCACCAAGGAGAAGGTCAGGTTGATGAGCACTGGCAGGTCTCACCTGTGCGAGCAAGTCGGGATCTTTACCCCGAAGGCGCAAGCGCGGGACGAACTGTCGGCCGGTGAGGTCGGTTTCGTCGTGGCGGGCATCAAGGAGTTACGCTCGGCGAAAATGGGCGATACGCTGACTCACGCGGACAAGCCCACTCGCGAGGCACTGCCCGGGTTCAAGGAGGTCAAGCCCCAGGTATTCGCCGGGCTATACCCGGTCGAGTCGAACCAGTACGAGGCCTTGCGCGACGCACTGGAAAAGCTGCACCTGAACGACGCGTCGTTCCACTACGAACCTGAGATATCGCAGGCGCTCGGCTTCGGGTTTCGGTGCGGATTCCTGGGGCTGTTGCACATGGACATCGTTCAGGAGCGCCTGGAACGCGAATACGGGATGCACCTGATCACCACGGCACCTTCGGTGATCTACGAGGTGAAGTTGAGCGATGGATCAGTCGAGCAGGTCTCGAACCCGGCCAAACTACCGGACCCGGACAAGATCGAAGAAATCCGCGAACCGATCATTTCGACGACGATCTTCGTGCCACAGGAGTACGTTGGCACCGTAATGACCCTGTGTACGCAGAAACGTGGGGTGCAGACCAACATGCACTATTCCCCTAGTCACGTGGTGCTCTCGTACGATCTTCCTTTGAACGAGGTAGTCCTCGATTTCTTCGACCGCCTGAAATCGCTCACGCGGGGCTACGGTTCGCTAGACTACGATTTCAAGGAATACAGGCCGGCAGACATGGTGCGTCTCGACGTTCTCGTCAATAGCGAGCGCGTGGATGCGCTTTCCAGCATGGTCCATCGCTCCAACGCACAGGCGCGCGGACGGGATCTTGTTACACGACTGCGGGGCCTGATACCACGACAGATGTTCGATGTCGCGATTCAGGCCGCGATCGGCTCACACATCGTCGCGCGCGAAAACGTTAAGGCGCTTCGCAAGAATGTTCTCGCAAAGTGCTATGGCGGAGATATTACGCGCAAGAAGAAGTTGCTCGAAAAGCAGAAGGAGGGGAAAAAGCGAATGAAGCAGGTCGGCGCCGTAGAAATCCCGCAGGAAGCATTCCTCGCGGTTTTGCAGATGAGCGACAAATGAGCTTCGCGCTATTCCTGCTCATATTGCTGATGGTTACCGGCGCCGTGTGGCTGCTGGAAACGGCCTGGCTGCGCAAGCGCCGCTCGGCGCAGGCTCTGCAGCCCTGGTGGGTTGAGTATTCCGTCAGTTTCTTTCCGGTCATCGTTGTGGTGTTCCTGCTGCGGTCATTCGTCGTCGAGCCATTCAAGATCCCTTCCGGTTCTATGATCCCCACGCTGCATGTGGGTGACTTCATCCTTGTGAACAAATTCATCTACGGCATCCGGCTCCCGGTGCTAAACGAGAAGATCATCGCCATCGGCAAACCGCATCGCGGGGACGTCATGGTGTTCCGTTATCCAGAAGATCCGTCGCTGGACTACATCAAGCGGGTCGTAGGCCTTCCGGGCGACAAGATCGAATACCGCGACAAGCGGCTGACGATCAACGGCCATCTTGTTCAGGAGCGGGAAGTCGACGACTACCTGTCCAAGGAACGCATGCAGTTCTACAAGCAGTACGTGGAAGATCTCGGCGGCGTGAAGCACAAGATCCTAATCGACCAGAATGCCCCCGCGTATGTGCCCCAGGTGCGCAAATTCCTGTTCTCGGAGAATTGCAACTACAATAGAGGCGGAGTGGATTGCACCGTGCCGCCGAATCATTACTTCATGATGGGCGACAACAGGGACAATTCGAGCGACAGCAGGGTATGGGGGTTCGTTCCCGATGCGAACATCATCGGCAAGGCTTTCTTCATCTGGCTCAATCTCAATGACCTGAGCCGGTTCGGAACCTTTCATTAACGTACGTGCCGGGAGGAAAGATGCGCAAAAGGCAACTGGGTCTCAGCCTCGGCGGCCTCATATTCTGGTCGGTCGTAGTGATCTTCGTGGCTCTGCTCGGATTCAAGGTGGGGCCCAAGTACATGGAATACTTCACCATCAAAGACGCGATTACTGCGATCGCAAACTCCGGGGAAACGACCCCGGCGGAGATTCGCAAGTCTTTCGATTTGCGACAGGCGATCGATGATATGCCGTCGGTCAAGCCAAGCGATCTGGTGATTTCCAAGGATAGCGGGCAGGTGGTGATCTCGGTCGCCTACCGCAAGGAAATTCCGCTGTTCGGAAACGTGGGCTTATATATCGATTTTCAGGCGAGTTCGTCCGGTACCTGAGTGCCATCTATCCGGCCCGTGACGCTCGAGAGTCGTCTCGGCTACCGCTTCCGCGACGCGGCGCTGCTGGACCAGGCCCTTACGCACCGTAGTTACGGATCACCTCACAACGAGCGACTCGAGTTTCTCGGCGACGGTGTGCTTGATTGCGTCGTGGCGGAATTGCTCTACCGTCGCTTCCCGTCGTTTTCAGAAGGCAAGCTGACGCGCCTGAGGGCCGGTCTCGTGCGCGAAGAGACGCTTTGTGAGCTCGCACGCAAGCTGGCGCTCGGCAAGCACCTGCGCCTGGGTGAGGGCGAACTTGCAAGCCCCGGGGGGGCGCGGCCATCGATCCTCGCCGATGCGATGGAGGCGGTTTTCGGGGCCGTGCTGCTCGACGGCGGCTACGACGCTGCGCGCGAAGCGGTGCTCGCGGTCTACGGCGAGGCGCTGGAAGAACTTGATCCAAACCGAACCGGCAAAGACGCGAAATCGCGCTTGCAGGAGTATCTCCAGGGGCGCCACCGTTCGCTGCCCGAATATCGTGTGACGGCGACTCTCGGTGCCGCACACCTTCAAACGTTCGAGGTCGAGTGCGTGGTCGCAGAACTAGGCTTGCGCTCGATGGGCAGCGGAACGTCGCGCCAACGCGCAGAGCAGCAGGCAGCGGAGGGGATGCTGCGGGAACTCGGACAATGACCAGGTTTCGCTGCGGAACCGTCGCCATCGCAGGACGGCCCAACACTGGAAAGTCCACGCTGCTCAATCGACTGGTTGGCGAGAGACTGTCGATCGTATCGCCGAAAGCGCAGACCACGCGCCATCTGGTTACCGGGATATTGAACGCCGGCGACTGTCAGTTCGTCTTCATCGATTCGCCCGGCCTGCAGTCGCGCCATCGGGATGCCCTTCATCGGACGCTGAACCGGCGTGCGGCGGACGTGGTCCGGGACGCGGACGTCGTGGCGTTCGTTGTCGATGCTGCGCGCTTTGGCGCCGAAGATCGGGCCGTTCTGGAGCGCATTCCGTCCGAGCGCAAGGTCGTGGCGGTAGTGAACAAGATCGATCGACTGAAACGTGCTGCCGAGCTGATTCCATTCATCGCGCAAATGAGCAAGGCACGCGAGTTCGCGGCAATCGTGCCGGTAAGCGCGCGCACCGGGAAGAATTTGCCAGAATTGCTGAGCGTCCTGCGCGATGCGCTGCCAGAAGCGCCCGCCATGTACCCGCCAGAGCAGCTGACCGACCGCGACGAACGATTTTTTGCCTCCGAACTACTGCGCGAAAAACTGTTCCAGATGCTCGGCGAGGAATTGCCCTACCGCTGCGAGGTGGTGATCGAGAGCTTTCGCGAAGAAGGTCGCCTGCGCAGGATCGAAGCGACAATCCTTGTCGAGCGCGAGAGCCAGAAGGGCATCGTGGTTGGAAGCAAGGGCGCGCAGCTCAAACGCATGGCCGAAGCCGCACGCAAGGACATGGAGCGACTGTTCGGCGGCAAAGTCTACCTCGGCGTCTGGGTCAAGGTGCGGCACGGCTGGACCGATGACGAGCGAGTCCTGCGCGGACTGGGCTATGGATAGCCGGGCGACGCGGCGCAGGGCAGACCACGAGCCGGCGTTCGTTCTGCATACGCATCCGTACAAGGAGACCAGTCTTCTGGTTGAGGCATTCAGCAGGCGCTTCGGCCGCGTGGCGCTGCTCGCACGCGGCGCGCGACGCCCGCGTTCGGCGGTGCGCGGCGTGCTGCTCGCGTTCCATCCGTTGCGGCTGAGTTGGACTGCGTCGGGCGAACTCGGCACGCTGGTTGCCGCGGAATGGGCGGCGGGGCTGCGCTCGCTCGAAGGCCTCGGCCTGATGTGCGGCTTCTATCTGAACGAACTACTGCTGCGGCTGCTGCCGCGCGAGGATCCCCACGAAGAGCTTTTCGACGCCTACGCCGGCAGCCTGGCGCGACTCTCGGCGCGGGCGCCGCATGCCGCAGTATTGCGAGGCTTCGAGCGCAGAATGCTGGGAGAACTCGGGTATGCTCCAGTGCTGGAGCGCGATGCCGCGACTGGCCTGGCAATCGAGCCGGAGCGGCGCTACGCTTACGAGCCGGACCGCGGTCCGGTCGCGGTGACGGGCAGGGAAGGGCGCCTGGGCGCCGGAGCCGACGTGGTGGTCAGCGGCCGAACCCTTCTCGACCTTGCGCGCGACGAATATGACCGCGCCGAGACACGGGACGAGGCCCGCGTGTTGCTTCGCGCCTTGATCGCGCATCGACTCGGAGGCCAAACGCTTCATACGCGCACCGTGCTGATGGAGCTGCAGCAGCTATGATCGAACTCGGCGTCAATATCGACCATGTCGCAACCGTACGGCAGGCGCGCCGCACCTACGAGCCCGACCCCGTCTGGGCGGCCGTCGAGGCGCATCTAGGGGGCGCCGACGGCATCACCGTGCATCTGCGCGAAGATCGACGCCATATCCAGGACGAGGATGTGCGGCGCTTGCGCGAACTCACGCATATCAAGCTGAATCTCGAGATGGCAGCGACCGAAGAAATGGTCAAGATCGCGTGCGGCGTTAAGCCCGAAATGGCCATGCTGGTACCGGAAGGACGGCACGAGATCACGACGGAAGGCGGGCTGGATGTCGTGTCGCAGGAGGCGAAACTGCGGAACGCAATCGCACCGCTGGCTGCGGCCGGGATCAAAGTGTCAGTTTTCATCGACGCGGAACTTCGGCAGGTCGAGGCGGCGGCTCGCATCGGCGCGGTAGTCTGCGAAATACACACCGGGCCCTACGCGCACGCATTCCATTCCAAGGGTCGCGACGCCGAGAGTCCGGCGGTGGTGAGCGAACTCGAAAAACTCAAGCAGGCTGGAGATGCGGTTCGTGGCTTGGGCATGCGCTTTAATGCCGGCCATGCTCTGAACTATTTCAACGTCGAGCCGGTCGCGCGGCTGGCTGGCGTTCGCGAGCTGCATATCGGGCATGCCATCGTGAGCCGCGCCGTGTTTATCGGAATGCGCGAGGCGGTACGGGAGATGAAGCGCCTGATCGTCGAAGCCGCGCGCTCGCCTCATCGATGATTTACGGGGTCGGAACGGACATCGTGGAAATTGCACGCGTGCAGAAAGTGCTTTCGCGCTATGGTGAGCGTTTCGCCCAGCGGATACTGTGTCCGCCGGAGCTGACCCGATTCCGCGCCCACCGCCAACCCGTCGCCTACCTCGCCAAGCGCTTCGCCGCCAAGGAGGCTTTCACGAAGGCACTCGGCACGGGAATCCGCGCGCCAGCCAATTGGCACGGCGTTTGGGTTATCAACCTGCGTTCCGGCCAACCCACGCTGGAGTTCGCTCCGGCGCTCGCCGCACTGCTGGTGCAGCGCGGAGTGGGGCGCTGCCACTTGTCGTTATCGGACGAGAGGGCGTTTGCCAGCGCGACCGTGATCCTGGAATCCGGAGCAACAACGTGACACCGGGCCCGGCGATCATCGATGTCGTGGGCAGTGAGCTCACGGACCAAGATCGGGCGCGCCTGCGCCAACGCGCCACTGGCGGCGTGATCCTGTTCGCGCGCAATTACGAGAATCCGCCGCAGCTGCGCGGACTCGTGTCGGAAATTCGAGGCCTGCGGCCGGACCTTCTGTTGTGCGTCGACCACGAGGGAGGGCGGGTGCAGCGCTTTCGCGCCGGATTTAGCCCGCTGCCGCCGATGCACCGGTTGGGGGAGCTGTGGGATCGCGACCGCGAGGGTGCGTGCGGCGCCGCGCGGGCAGCAGGCCTGGTGATTGCGGCCGAGCTTTCGGCGCACGGACTCGATTTCAGTTTCGCGCCCGTGCTCGACCTCGATTACGGCAGTAGCAGCGTGATTGGCGACAGGGCATTCCACTCAGATCCTATCGCCGTGGGGGAGCTCGCGGTCGCATTTATCGGTGGTCTTAGAGACGCTGGCATGGCGGCGGTCGGAAAGCACTTTCCGGGTCACGGCTTCGCGGCCGCGGACTCTCACGTCGACGTTCCGCGCGACGAACGTCCGCTGCAGCAGATCCTCGCGCGTGACGTGGCACCTTACGGGCCGGCGATCGCAGCCGGCCTCGCAGCGGTGATGCCCGCGCATGTCATCTACCCAAAGGTGGATTCCGAGCCTGCTGGCTACTCCCGTTTTTGGCTGCAAAGCATTCTTCGCGAACGACTGGGCTTCACGGGCATGATCTTCAGCGACGATCTTTCGATGGAGGGCGCAGGAACCGCCGGGTCGATTCCCGAGCGCGCTCGTGCGGCGCTGGCGGCTGGCTGCGACATGGTCCTCTTGTGTAACGATCCGCCGGGCCAGGATTTGCTGCTCGACGCGCTGGGCGACGCCGAACCGGTCCCGCCGTCGCGCCTGGCGCGCCTGCGCGCGCGAAACCGCAAAGATCAGCGCACCGACGTAGCCTATATCAGTGCCGTGCAAACCCTGAGCGGGCTCGCCTGAAAGCTATCAGGCGCGCTCCATGTAGGTGCCGTCGTTGGTGTTGACCTTTATCCGTTCGCCCTGGTTGACGAACGGTGGGACCTGGACCGTGATTCCGGTTTCCATTCGCGCAGGTTTGAAGGTAGTGGTCGCCGTCGCATTCTTGATCGCCGGCTCGGTATCGGTGATCGTCAAGACGACGGACGGGGGCAACTCCACACCGATGGCACGACCGTTGTAAAAATTGATCTGCACGTCGGTATTCGGCAACAGGAACCCCGACTGGCCTTCCAGGAAGTCCGCCGACAGCGAGAGCTGCTCGTAGTTCTGCTTATCCATGAACACGTAGCTGTCGCCGTCCTGGTAGAGGTACTCCATGTCGCGCGGCTCGACGAACGCGCGCTCGACCTTGTCTTCGGTGCGGAACCGCTGGTTCGTCTTAGTGCCGGATTCGATGTCCTTCATTTCAACCTGCATGAAGGCTCCGCCGCGTCCACCGACGTGGACGTGGTAGCACTTAAGCACACGCCACACGCGCTTGTCCCACTCGAGCAGGTTGCCGACCCGGATCTCGACCGCTGATACTTTTGCCATTGGGTATTGCCGAATTCCAAAAGGCGGGAATTTTACTCGAAATCAGAGGGATGGCGCTAGAATTTGGGGTGAGACCATGAGCCAAGCGTTCGACCCGAAGGCCTTCGTCGCGGGCCTTCCCGGCCTGCCGGGGGTGTATCGCATGCTCGGCCCGGCTGGCGAACCGCTATACGTAGGCAAGGCACGCGACCTCAAGAAGCGCGTCGGTTCCTATTTCAACCGTGGCGCTGCGATCAGCCCGCGAATTCGCATGATGCTGACGCAGGTCGCCGCGATCGAAGTGACGGCAACCCGCTCAGAAGCCGAAGCGCTTCTGCTGGAGAACAACTTCATCAAGAGCTTGGCGCCGCGCTACAACATCCTGTTTCGCGACGACAAGTCCTATCCTTACTTGATGATCACCGGCCACGCCGTTCCGCGTATCGGTTTTCACCGTGGAGCAAAGGACCGCCGCAATCGATATTTCGGCCCCTTTCCTCATGCTCACGCCGTACGAGAAGCGATTCAGCTACTGCAGCGGGTATTCCGGCTGCGCACCTGCGAGGACAGCGTGTTCGAGAACCGCTCGCGCCCGTGCCTGCTGCACCAGATAAGGCGCTGCACCGCGCCTTGCACGGGGCTCATAAGCCCGGATAGATATGGCCAGGACGTGCGCAACGCGGAGCTGTTCCTGGAGGGGCGGGAAGCCGACGTGCTCGGAGTGTTGACACAGAAGATGGCCGCGGCGGCAGCCGCACGGCACTACGAGGAAGCGGTGATCTATCGCGATCAGATCCGGGCCTTGTCGCAGGTTCAGGCGCGACAATACGTCGAGAGCGAGCGTGGCATAGATGCCGACGTGGTCGCCTGCGTGCTCGAAAGCGGAATCGCCTGTGTGAACTTGGTCATGATCCGGGGCGGCCGGCACGTCGGCGACCGCAGCTTCTTTCCGCAGAATGCCGAGGAGGCTGCAGCTGGCGAAGTGCTCGCTGCCTTCCTCGAGCAGCATTATCTCGAGCAACCAGTTCCGCCGCTCATACTGACCAGCGACGAGCTGGACCGTGCCGCCCTCGAGACGGTACTGCGCGAGCATGCGCCGCGTGGAACGCAGATCGCCGCCCCGGCTCACGGCGAGCGCCGCGTCTGGCTCGACATGGCGCGCAAGAACGCCCAGTTGGCTATCTCGCATCGCGAGCGCGAGCGGACGACCCAGGAGGCGCGCACCGTGGCCCTGCGTGACGCCCTTGGGCTGCCGGCCTCGACACAACGGATCGAGTGTTTCGACGTCAGCCATACGATGGGTGAGGCCGCTGTAGCGTCCTGCGTCGTGTATGACCAGCATGCGATGCAGAAGGGGGAGTACAGACGGTATAACATTAGGGATGTCACCCCAGGTGACGACTACGCGGCGATGCGCCAAGCGCTTGCGCGGCGCTACGAGCGCGTAACGGCAGAGGCAGGCAAGATTCCCGATCTCATCCTTATCGACGGTGGCAAGGGGCAAGTCGGCGCCGCCAAGGCGGCCCTGGTGGAGCTCGGACTGAACGACGTCAGCGTGGTAGGCGTCGCCAAGGGCCCGCAGCGCAGGCCGGGACTCGAGGAACTGGTGCTAGAAGCTGAAGGACGCAGCATGATCTTGGCGCCGCAGCATCCCGGCTTGCACCTTATCCAGAGCATCCGCGACGAGGCACACCGGTTCGCCATTGTCGGTCACCGCGCCCGGCGCGGCCGCTCTCGCACGACCTCGTCATTGAACGAAATCCCCGGTGTTGGCGCCAAGCGGCGACAGCGCCTTCTGGCGCATTTCGGCGGATTGCGCGAGGTCCATGCCGCTGCGGTCGATGATCTGTGCAAGGTGGACGGTATCAGCCGCAGTCTCGCCGAGCAGATCTATCGCCATCTCCACGATCAGGCAGGCCGTTAATGCCGCTCAATCTGCCCAACTTGATTACATGGCTGCGCATCATTCTGATTCCTCTCATCGTTGGTGTGTTCTATTTGCCGGACACCTGGATGACGATGCCGAGCAAGAATCTGGCGGCAACGGCGATTTTCGTCTTCGCCGCCGTTACCGACTGGCTCGACGGGTATTTGGCCAGGAAGCTCGACCAGACGTCTGCGTTCGGAGAGTTTCTCGACCCGGTGGCCGACAAGCTCATGGTGGTGGGGGCCCTGATCGTACTGCTGCAACTGGACCGGGTGGAGTCGGCCGTCGCGTTGATCATCATTGGGCGTGAAATAGCGATTTCCGCGCTTCGCGAATGGATGGCCAAGATCGGAAAGGCGAAGAGCGTGGCGGTCGCCTTCGTGGGCAAGGTCAAGACGGCCAGCCAGATGATCGCCGTGCCGCTGCTGCTCTACCACAATGACCTCTTTGGCACGATCAATTGCCAAGTGCTCGGTACCGTGCTGATCAACGTGGCCGCCGTGCTTACAGTCATTTCGATGATGTACTACCTGCGCAAGGCCCTGCCGCATGCTGCGGCGACGGGTTGAGCGCCGACCGGGATGGCCTTATAATCCGTCGCTCGTTATTGCGGGAATAGCTCAGTTGGTAGAGCGCAACCTTGCCAAGGTTGAGGTCGGGAGTTCGAGACTCCTTTCCCGCTCCAGATTCCATCGGGGAGAGCCTCCAGGGGCTCTCCCTTTTTGCTCCGAGCCCCCGGCGGGGTGGCAGAGTGGTCATGCAGCGGCCTGCAAAGCCGTGTACGCCGGTTCGATTCCGACCCCCGCCTCCAGATTTTTCCGCGACAATCCGGCATTGCCCGGGTGGTGAAACTGGTAGACACAGGGGACTTAAAATCCCCAGGCCTTTACCGGCCGTGCCGGTTCGACTCCGGCCCCGGGCACCACGTCAGCTGCGGCCGAGTCTCAAGCGCGAACAGTTCCTGCCGAATACGTACGCGTATTCTCGCGACCCGACCAGTCTCTGCGCCAGCAGCACGCCGAGCCCCCCCACCGGTCGGGTCCGTACGGTACTGTCGATTCCCACCGGGGCATGGCTGAAGGGATTGAAGGGGCGGGCGTTGTCCTCGAACGTGATCGAAATGCCCGTCTCGTCGGATGAAAGACCGATCCAAATCGGCTGGTCGCACTCACCGCCGTGGCCGTGACGGATACAATTCGTGAATAATTCCTCAAGTACCACATTTGTTCTCAGACAGGAGTCGCGCCCAAGCCCGGATTCGGCGCAAAATGTCTCGAGAAAGGCGCGGAGGTCCCGAAGCGCGCTCATGCGGGCCGGCAATACATGGGTTCGCGTGTTGGTCACGTTAGGGGCATTGCATTAAGTGACTTGCCATGGAGATATTATGCGCGGAGTGATGACTTTGGCGGGAGTGGTACTGGCGGTCGCCGCATTCGGCGCTGCGGCGGACGATGCCGGGCAGATCAAGACTGCGCGGGGCAGTGCGCAGATCGAGCGCGACGGTCAGCGTATCGCGGTGGCACCAGGGTTCCACGTCCGACAGTCGGATTCGATCATTACGGGCGACGACGGAACCGTCGGGGTGACGCTTGCCGACAACAGCCGGCTGTCGATCGGCCCGAACACGGTCGTGTCCCTCGACAAGTATTCCTTTGACGCCACCACGTACGACGGCCAGATGGATGCGTCGCTTAAGAAAGGTACCCTAGCAGTGATTTCGGGCAAGCTGGTCAAGCATACCCCAGGGGCGATGAGGATCCATACCCCAGCGTCGATCATGGGCGTGCGCGGCACCAAGTTCATCGTTCACGTTTCGGAGCCGCAAAGCTGATATGGGAGCTTTGGTCTACGCCGTGTTGCTCGCGGCGTATGTCGTCTTCGGCGCGCCGACGCATCGGCTCGGTGACGAAACGGTAGTAGTTCTGCCGGGCGAGAACGGCAAGATCGGCGGGGTCGTGGTTCGACGCGGATTCCAGAAAGAAGTAGTCTTGGACACCGCATATGCGGCGAGTCACATTGGCGTCGACGGCAAGCTGAAACCGGAGCAGCTGTCGCCTGCGACGGTGCAGCAGGAGTATGGCAAGACCATTGCAGCGCTGCCGCTCAAGCCTGCGACGTTCGTGCTGTACTTCGTCACCGGAAGCGACGAGCTTACACAGGAGTCGAAGTCAGAGCTCGACCAAGTTTTTGCCGAGATCCGCAAGCGTCCCATCCCCGACGTGCTGCTGATCGGGCATACCGACACCGTAGGGGATATAGAAAGCAACGACATCTTGTCCCGCCAACGTGCCGACAAAGTGCGCGACATATTGGTACAGGCAGGAATCAAGACCGATCGGATCGAAGTGGCCGGCCGCGGCGAGCGAGAATTGCTGGTGCCCACTGGAGACAATGTGGAAGAGCCACGCAATCGAGGCGTGGAAATCAACGTCCGCTAAGCTCGATCCCGCGCCAGCGCAAGCAAAGGAGCGTCAAGTCGTCCGACGCATGAGCCCCGTGTACGAAGCTCTGCACGTCATTATGCAGGGCACGGATGATTTCCTTGGGCTCGGCGGATTCAGGCAGACCTTGCAGCGCCGCTTCTACGCGTTTAACGCCGTACAGCCTGCCTTGCGAGTCCATGGCTTCGGTCACACCGTCGGTCAACAGGCAAATCCACTCCCCGGGAACGAGCAGTCGATAGCGGGTCGTGTAGGAGTGGTTTTCCAGCACGCATAGTGGAGGTCCGTCGCCGATCTCGAATCGCTCCGGCGGTGCATCCGGCTGCTTGCCGTATGGCGGTTCGTGGCCGGCATTCGAGTATTCGAGAATTCCGGTGCGCACGTCCAGGATTCCGGCAAAGGCAGTCACGAATAACTCCTCCGGATTCTCTCGGCCGATTTCAGCGTTAGCCCGGATGAACGCTGCCCCGATGTCGCGTCCGGTGCGCATCGCCTCGCTCTTGATGAGGGTCTTTGACAGCGCCATGAAAAGGCTTGCCGGCAAGCCCTTGCCCGATACGTCGCCGACGACGAACAACAGTCGATCCGCATCGATCATCGCGCAGTCGTAGAAGTCGCCGCCGATGGTGCGTGCCGGCTCGAGAAGCGCCGCCACCACGAACCGTTCCTCGTTAGCGAAAAGCGTTTCCGGCACCGGCAGAAGACCCATCTGAATGCGGTGCGCCGCCTGAAGCTCGCCAGCCACCCTGGCAGCGGCTTCACGCATCGTACGACGCTGGCGGTCGGCTTCGGCGAGGGTACCCGCCAGTACCGTACCGAACACGAGGACGACTCCGAGCCCCGGCGAGGCGACGTCCAGCAGCAGTCCGTGTTTGAACGCAACGAGACCGACCGCAAGCAGCGCAACCAGCACGGCGCCGAACGATGCCGCGGATGCCCATACCCTCAGGGCAGGTACGGCGCCCACCAGCAGCAGGCCTGCAATCAGCAGCAGCCCGGCCTCAATCCAGGGGGCGCCATACGGACGCCGCAGGAATTCGCCGCCGAATATCTGTTCGAGGATCTGCTGGTGAATTTCCACTCCTGGCACGTTTTCGCCGAGCGGCGTCGCCTTGCGGTCGAGCAACCCTAGCCCGGTGACACCCACCAGCACCAGCTTGCTACGCAGCACCTGAGGCGGAAGTTGACCGCCCAGCAGCTCCGCGGCCGATACCACGCGCTCCGGGTCATGTCGCCCGAAGTAGAGCCATAGCTCTCCGTTGCCTTGGGTCGGTACTGCTATGTCGCCCACGTGGAGGATCATTCGGTCGCGGCCATTTGCGTCGAGGCGCAACGAGCCAAGCCCTGCCGCGACGCGAATCATCTCGACCGCGAGCGATGGCACGTATACGTCCCCGATCTGCGCCATGACCGGCACCTGCCGGATGATGCGCTCCGACTCGCCGGCGCTTATCAGGCCGCGTCCGGCAGCCGCCCGATCGAGCTCGAGAAGGCTCTGCAGTTGCCCCTTGAACCTCGGCAGCGGCGGTGGATGCGGGGCGTACAGCCTGACGGGCGCCACTTCGGGAGGGACTGGGAAGCGATCGTCTCGGTACGGCAGGCCGGCAACGGCGAGCACGACCTTGTTGCCGCGGATCGCCTTTTCCAATGCGGCATCGCCCGAGCCGTCGAGAGACGATCCATCCGGCTCCGAAAACAGAATGTCGACCCCGATCGCCGCCGGGCCATCTGCGGCAATGCGCCGCAGCAGCTCCGCCGTACGCGCGCGCGGCCATGGCCATTGACCGTACCTGGCAAGCGACTGCTCGTCGATCGCCACGACGATTGCAGGAGCCGATTTCCTTTGTCGCGGGTAGAGTCGCTGGTAGCCGTCGAACAGAAGATCGCGCACGGAGCGCACCAACGGCGGCTGCAGGACAATCGCCAGTGCGCTGGCCAACAGCACTGCCACGCCCGCCGCACGTTTGGCGGAATTCATCCTTAGAGGTCGAGCTCCAGGCCGTCGTACGCCGCCAGCACCTCCAGTCGGTGTCCGTGTTGCGTGAGTTCCTCGAACCGCACTGTCTCTCGCAGGATTTGCTCGATGTCAGCGTCGTCATTAGCCGGTTCGTGATGGAACAACGCGATGCGCTTGGCCCGTGCCATCTGGCACAGCTCTACGCCCATCACGTTGCTCGAATGCCCCCAATCGGCCTTCACCGATACCGCGTCACCGAGCGAATACATCGCGTCGAACACGACGAGATCGGCATCGCGAAAGAGTTGGACGAATCCGTCCGTATTCACGTCGTTTTCGAGCTTGTGCTCGGAGTCAGTGGTATAGACAAGGCTCTTGCCGCCGTGCTCGAAGCGATAGCCATAGGAATCGCCGTCATGCAGCTGCAGTTTCGGCGTCACGGCAATGCCCGATACAAGAGTCGTCTGGCCCGGCGGAAGCCGGATAAATTCGATATTTGCAGCGAGGTGGTCGAACGGAACCGGGAAGCAGGGCGGCGATTGCTGCAGCCGGAACGCGTGCTCGAGCACGTCGAGGCAGCCGTGGATGCGTATGCGTGTCCCCGCCAGATAGGCAGGCCCGAAGAATGGGAATCCCATGATGTGGTCCCAGTGCACGTGGGACATGAACACATTCACGACGGCCGGCTGTCCCGCGTTGTGTGCCAGTACATGTTCACCAAACGCACGCGCGCCGCTTCCCATGTCGCACACGAAGTACTCTTTGCTGCCCGGTTCGAACTCCACGCAGGCCGAATGCCCTCCGTAGGTTCGACGAAGCGAAAACGGAAAGCGCTGCTCGACGAAGGCATTGGCCTTCTCCATCGTGTCGAGCTGCTGGCCACTACCGGCCACCAGAGCCTCGACCAGTCGGTCCCGTACGTCGCGCCAAGTCAGCGAGACCGGAATCGAGCCGCGAGTGCCCCAGAACCGGACCCGCACGTCAGACCTGATCGTAGGCTAGCGTGGATTCCGGCGAGATCGATTCCAGCGCTGCGCGCACCGTCGGAAAGGCTTCCAGGATCATACTGAAGCGGCTGATCTCGAAGATCTCTGCCACCACCGGTTGCATTGCCGCAATCAGGATTTTGCCGCCGTGCGCGCGGGCTTGCTTCGCCGCCAGCATGAAGCAGCGCAGGCCGGCGCTCGAAACGTAATCCAGTGACCCCAGATCGAACACTACGCCGCGCGCCGCCGAGCTTCCCGGTTCCTCCAGGTAGGCCTCGAGGGCGCTGTGAAAAGCCGCGCAGTTGTCGTGATCAAGCCGCCCCTCGGGGGACAACACCAGGACATCGGCGTACATGAACTTTGCGAGATTCACGGCATAGCCTCTGGAACCAAAGCCCCCGTATTGTAATGAACTAGCCGGCTCCGAGACGGCGTATAAGCTCGAATTTCTGCACTTTTCCCATGGCGTTTTTCGGCAGCTCGTCCATGAAGACGATCCGGCGCGGATGCTTGTAACGGGCCAGACGGTCGTGAAATAGCGACAGCGCACCGCTTTCGTCGAGCTCCGCGCCGGGGCGGCGTACGATGCAGGCACAGGCGGTCTCTCCCCACCTTGGGTCTTCGATGCCTATAACCGTGGACTCCGCGATGGCCGGGCAATCGGCCAGCACATTCTCGATTTCGGCCGGATAGATGTTTTCCCCGCCCGAAATGATGACGTCCTTGGTTCTGCCGGCGATCCACAGGAATCCGCCGTGGTCGCGACGCGCCAGATCGCCGGTCTTGAACCAGCCTTCGTGGAACACGCTCGCAGTTGCCTCGGGATCGTTCCAGTAACCGCGCATCACGTTGGGCCCACGAACCCATATCTCGCCCACGATTCCCACGGGGGCCTCCGTGCCATGGTCATCGGCGGCAATCCTGATTTCGCAATGAAGCGCGGGCTTGCCCGCGCTGCCTACCATGGTCATCGCGTCCTCCTTCTGGAGTATGGAAGCGATCGGGGCCGTTTCAGTAGAGCCATAGATCTGGCCGACCGGAACGCCGCGCGCGTGGAATGAACGGATCAGGGATTCCGGCACCACCATCGAGCCCGAATTGATCATCTTCAACGACGACAGATCGGTTTTGTCCCAATTCGGGTGGCTAATTACTGCCTTCATCGTAGCCGGCACAAGTAGGCTGATGGTCGGCCGTCGCGAGGCGACGTCCGCCAGCCATTGCCCCGGTTCGAAGCGTTGCTGCAGGGTCACGGTCGCTCCTGCAAGCAGGGCAGGCAGGGTTTGGTTGTTCAAGCCGCCGACGTGAAACATCGGCAGCGGGCTCAGCACATGGTCACGTTGGGAAAGATCGTGGCCATGGATCGAATTGAAGCCGTTCCAAATCAGCGCGTTTTGACGCAGCACGGCGCCCTTGGGCCGGCCAGTCGTGCCCGAGGTATACATCACCATCATATCGTCATCGTCGCCACCGGCGAGGGCAGGTGTGGCCTCGCCTTCGCGCCACTTGCCGTCGAGGATCAGGCAAACCGGTGCCCCGAGCTGCGCGGCGTGCGTGGCGAATTCAGGTTCGGTGAAGAGGAGTTGCGGCGCGCAATCCTGCACAATGAGCCGATGCTCGGCTACCGTGAGGCGCCAGTTGAGCGGCACCAGGATCGCGCCCAGGCGAGCCAGCGCAAACAGCAGCACCAGCATGTCCGGATTGTTGTAGCCGAGAAAGGCAATTCGATCGCCGCGCACGATCCCGCGCGATCCGAGCGCGCGCGTCGCCTCTTCGATCCGTTCCCATAGAATCGCATAGCTCAGATCCGAGCCGCGAAAATGAATCGCAACTTTGAAAGGAAAGTGCTCCGCCCAGCGCTCGATGATGCGCGATAGATTCACGTCAGTCGTCGCTTTCGCCGGGTTCGTAGAGCGCTTCGCGTCCGATTCGATCGAGGCACAGCTCGGCGGTCCAGGGCAGCATCAGGGCGCCGCAGCGCGAGTCACGGTAGAGCCGCTCGAGAGGCAGTGATTTCAGCATCGACTGGCCACCACAGGTCCGAATCGCGAGGCGACACAGGTCGTTCGCGTTTTCCATGATGGTGAACTGCGCCGCGTAGGCACGCAGGCGCGCGTCCTTTGGCGGGTCGACGCGGGCGTCATCCAGCATGCGCAGAAACAGGGCTCGGGTCTGTTCGAGCTTGACCAGCATCTCGGCGACCGCAATTTGCTTGGTCGGATACATTCGTCGCTTCACTGGCGGCATACCGTCGACTTCCCCGCGCAGATACCGGACCGTGAATTCGAACGCCGCAATGGCAATTCCGAAGTATGTCGGCGCAAGCGTGGTGAACATGTGCGGCCACCGGTTTGCCGCCTGGAAGTAGACGCCGCGCGGCATCATTTGGGCGTCGTCCGGCACGAACACGTCCTTGAATAACAGCGTGCGGGAGACCGTGCCGCGCATTCCCAGCGGGTCCCAGTCCCCCGTTATCGTGAGGCCTGGCGCGCTCCCCGGAACCGCCATGTAGAGCGTGTCCCGCATCGTCCGGTCTGGTTTGTCTTCGGTGCACAGAACCCCATAGTAGTCGGCGGCTCCCGCGAGCGAGGCGAAGATCTTCTTGCCGGTGATCCGCCAGCCGCCTTCGACTTTGGACGCGAGCGTGCCGAACGGCGCCTTGCCGGCGGCGGCCGCGCTGCCCTCGGAGAAGGGCTGAGCGTAAACGGCGCCTTGCCCGATCACTCGCTCGAAGTGGACCTTTCGATGGAGCTCGTGTTCCCGCTTCTGATCGGACGTCATGTCCAGATCATCCGCGAGGATGCCGGGCCACAACGTTGAGCACGCGTGCATGTTGAAGGTGAGGGCGGTAGCGCCACAGTACTTGCCGAGTGTGGCCGAGACGATCGCATAGCTTCGCAGGTCGGCGCCCTTGCCGCCGAAGCTCTCCGGCACGCACAGGCCGAGCAGTCCGGTTCGGCGCAGATCCTCGTAGTTCTCGAACGGGAAGCTTGCCTCGCGGTCGTAACGGGCCGCGCGCCGCGAGAAGAGAGGGCCTACGGAATCGGCGAGCGCGACCAGTTCACTTTGCTTCTCGCTCAATGGATAGTGCGATCCGGTGACCGTGTAGCGTGGATCGATACCCGGCGGGGTGGACGTCATGCTTCGCACCGATTCGTGTGATGCTCGAGGAAGGCCGCAAGCGCGCGGTTGAATTCATCTGGCTGATCGATCGGACCGAGATGGCCGCAGCCGTCGAGGACCACGTATTGCGCTCGCGAGATCTTTTGCGCCATGCGCTGCATGACGGGGGGCGGGGCGGTTCGGTCCTCGGCGCCGGCGAGCAGCAGCGTCGGGACCGCGATCCGTGGCAGCAGGGCCCGCTGGTCAAACGTGGTGAGCAGCGTGACCGCATTGCGGTAGGTCTCAGGGGGCACGCCCGCCATGATCCGCTCGGCGCGCTCTAGGCCGCCGGGCCAGGACCTGCTGCCCCGCATGGTGCCCATAAGCCGGGACGAAATGTCGGCCATGGTCCCGCCCTGGTCAAGCGGTGCAATGCGTGCGGCGATGAACTGGCGCTGGAAGTCGCCGCCGGCGCCGCCGAATGCGGCGCTGGTAAAGCACAGCGCGAGCGCCTTGATGCGCTGAGGAAAGCGGGCGTAGGCCTCTTGTGCGATGAATCCGCCCATGCTGTGCCCGACCAGGATTACGGGCGCATCGCCCAGGTGCTCGATCAGCGCCCGAAGGGCGCCCGCAACTCGCTCCAGATCGTAGGGCTCCACCAGCGGGCTCGCGCCGTAGCCGGGCTGATCCCATGCAACTGCGCGATAGCCGATCCCGGCGAAGTAGGGAAGCTGGTCGTCCCATGCGGCGTGCCCGCCACCGACCCCATGCAGGAACACAAGCGTATCGCCCCCACGTCCCTGCTCGACGTACGCGGGCAGCCTCACGCCAGCTCGCCCTGCAGTCGTCCGTCGTCGACGATCGTCTCACCGTCGAGCCGTATGGTGCAATGCCTGAGGGGCAGGTCGTAGTGGCCCTGGGTGTACCGCCCGGCGACCTCATTTGCGCCCGTGGAGTAGAGGAAGTTCCCCGCGAAGGCGCGCTGTTCGGTTCCGTTCACGTCTCGCCGGTCGTACATGGCCATCGCCTCCCAGCGTGCGCGCGGATTCATGCCCCAGCCCACGTGGGACACGGCGTAGGCTTCGCGGTCATCCCAGGCCGCGAAGTACTCCCGCATCAGCTCGGCATCGAGTGAATTGCCTTCGATCGTGGTGACGTAGTCGCTTGCGATTCTGAGGCTCACGGGCGATTCGATATACCGCTTGAACGTCAGATTGAGGTCCCCCGGTGCAAGCACCAGAGCGCCGTCGACGGCCCCGGCACGCGGAAAGCACAGGCACAGCCCACCGGGCCAGTGCGACAGGGTCCCCGGCTTCTCCGTATAGCCCCAAACGCCACCGACGCGTGCCCCCTCGACGCGAACGTCGAGTCTCGTTCCGGCGGCCGAAGTCACTTCCATGCGCTTCGCCTCGCGCAGCCGCCGCATCCCCGCCCTCACTCTTTGCTCGTCTGCGGGGGAGGGGGCCAGTCGCTCGAGCGCATCCGGATGTTCGTCAGAGATGTACAGCACGCGCGCCCCGCCCTTCAGGATCTGCGGCAGTTCCGCCGCGTGCATCAGACCTTCTACGGTACAGTCCGCGACGAAGATGCATGAGCCGAGGGCGTTGATCGCGGCAGGCAGATCGCGCAGTACGTTGGACGCGCCGGTCGATCGGATCGGCACTGGCGCGGCTTGGCGAGGCGTCGGGACAACGATGTGGAAGGCGCGGGCGCCAAGCCGCAGGAGCGCAAGCTCGGCGAGCCGTACGTTCAGCTTGCGCGACTGCGATTCCGATAATACTGCGCAGAGGTCGCCCGCGGACACCTTGCAGCGCGCGAATACGTCGACAAACAAGTCAATCCATTTGGCTTCGATGCGGTCGGCAATCATCTTTTTATCTACGCCCGGCTCGTGCGCCGGCTGACGCGCCAGTATCGCATTGTCGGTTAGAATTCCATCATGATCGTCTTCGATCTGCTATGCGGTGAAGGGCATCGTTTCGAGGGCTGGTTCGGCTCGCAGCCGGAATTTGCCTCGCAGCGCAAGCGCGGCCTGCTCAGTTGTCCAAAGTGCGGTTCGGCGAGCGTCGAGCGGGTCCCTTCGGCGACCCGGATCAATACGGGCGCCGAGCCGACCAAGGCAGTAGCGCCGCAGCCGACGCCGAACCTGCAGGACGCGCAGCTTTCGGGGCCCGATCCGCTCGCCCTGGCGCAGGTCCTGTATTCCCGCTTGCTGGACGAGATCCTGTCCAAGACCGAGGACGTGGGGGCGGAATTTCCGGCCGAAGCTAGGCGCATCCACTACGACCAAGCCCCAGTTCGCCCGATTCGGGGCGAGGCGAGCCGTGAGGAGCACGATGCGCTTGTCGACGAAGGGATCCCCGTGGCGAGACTACCCATTCCGCCGACGGGCCGTCTGAACTGATGAAATTGTGCGCATATGTGTATTATGTTAAATCATCTCGGCTGGGCCATTCAGTAACACATTCCCTGCTGAAATCCATGGCATCGGCCGACTCGTCCGCCAACCCCTGCCAAGGCTGGCCGAGGAAGCTGCTGGCGCACTTTTTAGCGCCTCCCGCTCTTGTGGTGGGCGCCTCCTGCACGACCCCAGCTAAGTGCGAACCATCTCCCCGAGCCGTTGGCTTGGGTGCTTTCGCCCGTGCCTATTTTTGGAGTGGTGAATCTACCGTTTTCGTGGACGGCGTGAGGTATTCAATGAGACCCGAGGCGCTGGGCACGGGTAACCGGCCACTGGGCAACTCCTCACGGGCCAAGTACCACTAACTGCCGGCGCTTGCCTTTCCAGCAGAGTAATATACTTTGTGTCAGTCAAATAATATTGTGCGTTTACAATAAGTAATGCGTATTATATATTAAGTAACCTAAGATATATTATGCAACAGCATGTAATTGCTCAGAAAGTATGTGTAATCTTTGAGCTGTCCAGCATGCCCGCAAGCAGCCCCTCGATCTTCTTCTTGGCCGACCGCCCGGCCTCATCGTTGGAAAACTGAATCCCCACCCCTTGTGCGCGTTTGCCTTGCGCGTCGGCCGGGGTAATCCAGACTACCCTCCCGCTTACCGGCACCTTGGCCGCTTCGTCCGGGAGCGAGACCAACATGAATACTTCGTCGCCAAGGTAGTGCGCGCGAGCCGTCGGAATGAAGATTCCGCCGTTTTTCAACTGAGGAATGTAGGCGGCATAGAGTGCATTCTTTTCGCGAATATTGAGCGACAGGACGCTCGGCCGTCCGCCATCGGCGCTGTCAGACCTGTCTTCCTGCGCACTCATTGCCGTTTTCTCCCCTGGGCAGGAATTGCGGCGAGCATATCCGAGGCGAACAGCTTGGGATTCAGCGGATGTCGGGCAAGCGCCCGGTTGCGCCCCATGGCGCGCGCGAATGCCAGCCACTCGTATGCCCGTGCAGGCGCCGCGGCGGAACTGCCTGTGGCGTATTTCGGCTCGGCGCCCAAAGCCGCGAATGCCCGGTCGAGCGCAAGCTTTTGCAATACCTCGGCAAGCGCCTCCACCTCTTCGCGATCGCCAGTCGCAGCCTCCTGAGGCGTACCCGCCTGCAGCGCGTTGAGAAGCCTCGCAATCGTCTCCCCGCGCGGTCCGGAACCGTATTCCAGCGCCCGCAGCGGAGCGCCGCCCGCAAATGCGAGCCACCGGGCCGCGTCGGCCACGCCATTGGCGCGCAGCCAGGCCTCGGCCTCCGAATGCCCGGGCAAACTGACCGGCAACGCGACGCAGCGGCTTCGAATGGTCGCGAGTAGCCGTGCCGGGCGGTGCGAGACGAGCAAGAAGACCGCGCCCGAGGGGGGTTCCTCGAGACTCTTCAGGAGCGAATTCGCCGCGTGCAGATTCATGTCTTCCGCAGGATGGACCAGCGCGACGCGACGCCGCCCACGATGCGAGCCGACGTTGAGAAAGTCCGCCAGCGCGCGCACCTGCTCCACCTTGATTTCGAGACTCGGCTTGGCGGACCGGCTGCCTGCCCGGTCCGCCTCCTCGCCCTCGATTGTCGCCGGCTTGGCGATAGCTTCCGGCTCGAGCCAGCGCACGTCTGGATGATTGCCGGCCACGAACCATCGGCAGGCTGCGCAGCCGCCGCACGGGCGCTCTGACTGCGGACCCTCACACAGCAGAAACTGCGCAAAATGCTCGGCAAGCGCGCGTTTGCCGATCCCGCGCGGGCCGTGAATCAGCAGCGCGTGCGGCAACCGCTCAGCAGCACTCGTCAGGTCGGTCCAGAGGGTCTTGTTCCAGTCGTGAATCACTTGTTTTTCAATTGAATGAGAGGTTATCTTCCAGTTTTATCTGAATATCGGACAGGCTCGTCGATGCGTCGATTAGGCGGATGCGGCCAGGTTCCGCTGCGGCGCGCGCGAGGTAGGCCTCTCGCACCCGCTCGAAGAATTGGCGATCCTCGCGCTCGAATCTGTCGAGTCGCCGGCCAGTTGCGTCCAGGCGCTGTCGGGCAACATGGTACGGGCAATCGAAAATCAGTGTTCTGTCCGGTCGCAGGCCGGGGTGCGCCACTTCGGCGAGCTGTTGGATGAGCTCCAGCGGAACGCCCTTTCCGGCACCTTGGTAGGCGACGGTGGCGTCGCTGAACCGGTCACACACGACCCAACTCCCGGCTTCCAGCGCCGGTCGGATCGACTGACGAACGTGGTCCGCGCGCGCCGCGAACATGAGCAGTGTCTCCGCCAGCGCATCCATCGGTTCGTTGAGCACAAGCTCACGTAATTTCTCGGCCAAAGGCGTCCCGCCCGGCTCGCGCGTCACCAGCACGACCCTGCCCTGCGCACGCAGCCGTTCGGCGATGAACTCGATATGGGTCGACTTGCCTGCGCCGTCGACGCCCTCCAGGGTGATCAGCTTCCCGATTTCACTCATGCGCCGCTTGCCGCCCTCAGTCGCGCTTGCGCCGGTTGAGACGCTGGTATTTTGTCACGGCGCGATTATGGTCATTCAACGTACGCGAGAATTCGCTCGATCCATCACCGCGCGACACATAGTAGAGGGCATCCGTCTTCCCCGGCCGAAGCGCCGCGCGCAGGGAAGCCAGGCTCGGCATGTCGATCGGCGTTGGCGGAAGTCCTGCGCGGGTGTAGGTGTTGTACGGGCCGTCCTGTTGCAAGTGGGCTTTGGTCAGATTGCCGTCGAAACTTGCCCCCAGCCCGTAGATCACGGTGGGGTCCGCCTGCAGCCGCATGCCGATACGCAGGCGGTTGACCAGCACCCCCCCGATTAACTCCCGGTCCGCTGGTCGCCCTGTCTCTTTCTCGATGATCGACGCCATAATCAGCGCATCGTAAGGGGTGCGATACGGCAGATTCGCGTCGCGAGCCGCCCATTCTTGTGCCAGATGGCGCTGCATCGCGCGATAGGAGCGGCGCAGCACGGCGACGTCGGCGGAGCCCTTGGCAAACAAGTAGGTATCGGGGAAGAAGAGTCCCTCAGGCTCGATCTCGGACGCCCCGATTTGCGCCATGAGTTGGGCCCTGTCCAGGCCCTGCGTTTCGTGCCTGAGGTAGGGGCTCTGATCGAGCGCGAGCCGAAACTGACGGAACGTCCAGCCTTCGATCAGCCTCACCTCGGCTTGCGTGACGTCGCCGCGCGTCAGCTTCCCCAGCAGATCGAGCGGCGTGACTGGCCGCGTTAGCTCGTAACTGCCGGCCTTGATCTCCTGCGCCCGACCGAGGACACGCGCCAGCAACTCAAACCGCCAGGCACCGACCTGCACACCAGCTGTCCTAAGCTGGCGGATCGCGCCCCGCAAAGCCGTTCCGGGCGGAATTTCGAATTCGACTGGAAGCTTGCCGAGGGCGACTGGCGTCCTTACGTACCAGACGGCATAGATCGCGCCACCCAGGCCGGCCGCGACCAGCAGTAGAAACAGGCGTTTGACCAAGGAATGCAACTGAATCGCCGTCGGCCGGGCACTCTGAGGCGGGTAAGATCAACATTTTACGACGGAACGAGCGGCGACTCGTCTACGATGAACTCAACGGCGTCAGATCAATCCGGGCTGCGGGTAGCGCGACTTCGTCGCTTCGGCCTTTTGTCGGTGGCCGGTGACGATGCGCGAAGTTTCCTCCATGCGCAGCTCACGAACGATATCAACCATCTTCCCGCCGATCAGGCGAGGCCCGCCGGCTGGTGCTCGGCCAAGGGCCGACTGCTCGCCAGCTTCATCGTGCTGCCACGCCCGGATGGGTTCTTGCTGCAGCTGGCGGCCGATCTCGTGCCGCCCGTGGCGAAGCGGCTTGGAATGTTCGTGTTGCGCGCCAAAGTCAAGATTTCGGATCTCGGACAGCGCTATTCCCAGCTCGGAGTGTGGGGTGAGCGCGCTTTGGTCCGTCTCGCGGAGCTCGGTGTAACGCTGGGCCAGTCGCCCATGGCGGTCACGAATGGCGACGAACTAACGGCGGTTCGCGTGGAGCGGGACCGGGTCCTGGTTATTGCGCCTCCTGCGCAGGTCGAGCGCATTGAAGCCGGGTTGGGTGCGGTGATCTCCGACGAAGACGAGTGGACGCTGCTCGAAATCCGGGCCGGGCGTGCGCTCATCGAGCAGGCGACCCAGGATCTCTTCGTTCCGCAAATGGTCAACCTGGAAGCCGTGGGCGGCGTCGATTTCAAGAAGGGCTGCTACCCAGGACAGGAAATCGTCGCGCGCGCCCAGTATCGCGGTCAGATCAAGCGACGCATGGTCCGCGGCCGGCTGGACGCCCGGGTCGAGGCCCACGCGGGGACCGAACTCTACAGCGATGACCTGCCGGGGCAGGCGAGCGGAACCGTGGTCAGCGTCGCCGCCGCGAACGGTAGCAGGGAACTGCTCGCCGTGGTCCCGATCACCGCGGTCGAGGGAGGCACCGCAATCCGGGTCGCTCCGGCGGGGCCGGCGATCGAAATCCTTTCCCTCCCCTACGCCAGTTGAGTCGCGCGAGCATTTACATCTACTACAAGGTGGATCCCGAGCAATTGCGGGATCTGCGCGACATTGTCGAACAGCTGTTCACTGCCATCCAACGCGAGAGTGGCGTTATTGGCCGCTGGCAGAGACGACTTGACGATCCGACGACATATATGGAGGTTTATGCGGACGTCCAAGACGTGCCAAGCTTCGAAGCCCTGCTTGTGCGCGAGTGCAAAAGACTACGCGTTGATCGCTATCTGCTGCCTGGCGGCGCGCGCCGAGTCGAGCTCTTCGTCCCGGTCGACTGAGTCATGTGCCTGATCGTCTTTGCCTGGAAGGCGCACCCGGACTTTCCGCTGATCGTCGCGGCCAATCGCGACGAGTTCCACGCCAGGCCGACGGCCGCGGCCCACTTCTGGGACGATCAACCCGGAATTCTCGCCGGCCGCGACCTGGAAGGCATGGGTACCTGGCTTGGCGTCACGCGCAGCGGCAAGTTCGCGGCGGTGACGAATTTTCGGGACGCGGCACCGGCGTCGCGCGAGGCGGCTTCTCGCGGAGTGCTCGCCAGCCGCTACCTGGGAAGCGGCGGCGCTCCCGGCACATTCGCGGCGGACGTCGAAAAGGACGGCACCGCATACCGCGGGTTCAATTTCCTTGCGGGAGACCTGGCGGAACTATGGTGGGTATCGAACCGCGGCGGCTGCGCCCGCAGAGTCGAGCCGGGCGTGCATGGTTTGTCCAACCACCTGCTCGATACGCCATGGTCCAAGGTAACGCAGGGCAAGCGGCGCCTAGGAGAGGTGCTCGAGCTTACACCCGCCGTCGAGCCGCTGCTGGCATTATTGGCGGACACGACCGAAGCGACCGACGGCAACCTGCCTGACACCGGGGTCGGCGCAGAGCGCGAGCGACTGCTGTCGGCTGCGCGCATCGTTTCCCCCGAGTACGGGACGCGCTCCTCGAGCACGCTGGTGGTCGGCGCCGACGGCAAGGTGCGCTTCGCGGAGCGATCCTACGGGTCCGACGGCGCGGAGTTGGATACGCTGCGCTACGAATTCACCTTGAGCTAGCCCAGGGTGCGCCGCATCGTGCGGTGCGGGATCCCTGCCTCGAGAAACTCGTCGCCTTCCTCCAGGAACCCGTGCGCGCGGTAGAAGCCAAGGGCGTGGGTCTGAGCGGAAAGCGCCACCTCCGTGTCGCCGCGTTCCCGGGCGGCGTCGACCAGGCGCGCGAGCAACGCTCCGCCGATGCCCCGCCCGCGCCACTCCTTCACCACTGCCATTCGACCTACGTGGGCGACCATCCGCGCGCCGTGCGCTTCTCCCGGCAGCAGCCGAGCAGTGCCTACGGCGCGCCCTGTCTCGTCTCGCGCCAGCGCGTGCACACACTGCGGATCATGCTGGTCCAGCTCCAACTCCGCCGGCACGCCCTGCTCCGCCACGAACACGCTTTCGCGGATGCGCGTCGCTTCGGCGCGCGCCTCGGACCAAGCGGATAGTTCGATTCGGATCATGGGGTGAAAGTATAATTTTACGTTTTGCCGCAGGATAGCCATGCGTAGTCTCTGGAATGACACCGACGTCGCGCGCTATTCCGGCCCGCTCGGCCCGCGCGTTTACACCTCCCGGCTGCTGGGAGCGGACCGGTCGCTCGTTCTGCACGGCGGCGGCAATACTTCGGTCAAGCTGCGCCAGACGAACCTCTTCGGCGCGCCCGAAGACGTGCTTTACGTCAAAGGCAGCGGATGGGACCTGGAGACGATCGAGGCCGCCGGATTCACTCCCGTCGCGCTCGACTACGTCCGGCGCCTGGCGCAGCTGCCCGCGCTGTCCGACCCGCAGATGGTCAACGAGCTGAACACGCACATGCTGCGCGCCGGCGCTCCCTCGCCATCGGTCGAAACCATCCTGCACGCGATCCTGCCGCATGCCTATGTCGACCACACCCACGCCGACGCCGTGCTTTCCATCAGCAACGCGCCGCGCGGCGAGCAGCGCGTGCGCGAGATCTACGGCGACAAAGTCGTGGTAATCCCTTACATCATGGCCGGATTCGATCTGGCGGCGTACTGCGCGCGCGAGTTTGCCGCGCAGGCAGGTCCGCAGACCATCGGCATGGTGTTGCTTTCGCACGGAGTGTTCTCGTTCGGCGCCGACGCCAAGGAGTCCTACGAGCGCATGATCGGGCTCGTGTCGATGGCAGAGGATTACCTCGCGTCCAACAATGCGTGGCAAATTACGCTGCCGGCGCCGAAGCCATCGAGCACTCCGCGCGAGGCGATCGCCCGGCTGCGGCGCGCGATGTCCGATCTGGCCGGCGCGCCGCTGATCCTGAGAGTCAACGAATCCCCGAAGTTCCTCTCGTTCGCCCAGCATCCGGAGCTGGGCCGCCTGTCGCAACGCGGGCCGGCGACACCTGATCACGTGATCCGCACCAAGCCGTTGCCTATGATCGGGTTTGACGCGCAGGCGTACGCACGCAGCTACCGCGAGTACTTCGAGCGCCACGCGGCGGGGTCGAAGGAAAAGAGGACCATGCTGGATCCCGCGCCGCGCATGGTGCTGGATTCAGCGCTGGGATTTGCGGCGGCCGGCCGCACGGCGCGCGATGCGGCGATCGTCGAGGACCTGTACGATCACACGATCGACGTCATCCTGCGCGCAGAGGCGCTGGGCGGCTGGCAGGCGGTCGACGAACGGCACATCTTCGACATCGAGTACTGGGATTTGGAGCAGGCCAAGCTGCGCAAGGCGGGCGCAGCGCCACAGTTCGCCGGCGAAGTCGCGCTGGTGACCGGCGCCGCCTCGGGCATCGGAAAGGCCTGTGTCGAGGCATTTCTGAGGCGGGGCGCGGCGGTCGTGGGGTTCGATCGCAACGCCGAAATCGAGCTCATGTGGACGCGGCCGGATTTCATCGGAATTTGCTGCGATGTTACCGACGTGAAAGCAGTCGATGCGGCACTGTGCACGGCGGTGAAGCGCTATGGCGGCATAGATATGCTGGTGCTGAATGCAGGCGTTTTCCCCTCGTCGCAGCCGATCCAGGACATCAAGCCGCAGACCTGGCACAGCACGATGGCGGTCAACGTCGAGGCCAATCTGAACGTCATGCAGGCATGTCATGCGCTGATGAAGACGGCGCCGCGCGGCGGGCGCATCGTCGTTATCGGCTCGAAGAACGTGCCGGCACCCGGCCCAGGCGCGGCGGCCTATTCGGCCTCCAAGGCCGCGCTCAATCAGCTGGCGCGGGTGGCGGCGCTCGAATGGGGCAGGGACGGCATCCGCGTCAACTCCCTGCATCCCAATGCTGTGTATGACACCGCGCTTTGGACCGACGAGGTTCTGGCGGCGCGGGCCGCGGCCTACAACTTCAGCGTGGAGCAGTACAAGCGCAACAATCTGCTGCGCACCGAGGTCGCGTCGAAGGACGTCGCCGAACTTGCCGCGGAGCTGTGCGGGGCGCTGTTCGCGAAGACCACCGGCGCCCAGATTCCGGTCGACGGCGGCAACGAGCGCGTGGTCTGATGGCGGTCGACACATTGCGCTGGACCGGCAAGACGCTGGAGCTGCTCGATCAGCGCGCGTTGCCGCAGAAGATCGAGTACCTGACCTGCCGCACGGCCGCCGAGACGGCGCGCGCGATCCGGGAGATGGTGGTGCGCGGCGCCCCGGCGATCGGCTGTGCCGCCGCCTTCGGTGTCGCGCTTGAGTCCACGCACGCGGCCGATCTGGAGGCCGCGTTCGAAGTGCTCGCACAAAGCCGCCCTACCGCGGTAAACCTGTTCTGGGCGCTCGCGCGCATGCGTCGGGCATTGACGCGGGGCGGCGCGTCTGCGCTCGAACACGAAGCGCTTGCGATCTACCAAGAGGACCTCGCGGTCAATCGTGCCATCGGAGCGCACGGCGCCGAGCTGGTTCCGGACCGTGCGCGCATCATGACTCACTGCAATGCGGGGGCGCTCGCGACCGCAGGCCATGGCACCGCGCTCGGCGTCGTGCGCTCGGCGCGCGACCAGGGCAAGCGCATATCGGTTGTGGCCAACGAAACCCGGCCGTATCTGCAGGGAGCGCGTCTCACCGCATGGGAGATGGTGCAGGAACGCATCCCCGTCACGCTCGTGACCGACAACATGGCAGGCTTCCTGATGAGCCGCGGCGAAGTTGACTTGCTGATCGTCGGTGCCGATCGCATCGCGGCCAACGGTGACGTCGCAAACAAGATCGGCACATATACGCTGGCGGTACTCGCGCAGCGCCACGGACTGCCGTTCTACGTCGCGGCGCCGCTGTCGACCTTCGATCCCGCCATCGCGCAGGGCGCATCGATCCCGATCGAGGAACGGCCTCCAAGCGAGGTGACGGGATTCGGCGGATCGCGCTGGGCACCCGATGGCGTGGCGGTGCGCAACCCCGCGTTCGACATCACCCCCGCGGAGTTGGTAACCGGACTGATCACCGAGGTCGGCGTGCTGCGCGCGCCATCGCGCAAGGACATTGCGGCACTTCTTTCACGCGCCTCTGGCGGCACTTGACAGGCCCCTGAAGGGGTGCCCTTGCGCGTGCGTACGGCTTGCCTGTTGATACATGTTCGTATTAAGGTTCCGGCTCCGGTAGCCGTACCTGCGCAAGACAGGCAGATAATTCCAAAGGAGGAGCTTATGAAGGTTCAAATCTCTAATACTGTGCGCCTGACAGGCGCAGCGGCCGTTGCGGCCGCGCTGGCATTTTCCGGCCAAGCCGCGGCGGCAGATACGATCACGCTTGGCTCCGCGATTTCGATTACCGGCAAGTACTCGCAGGAAGGCAAGAACGCGAGCGACGGTTACAACTTCGGCGTCAAGCGAATCAACGAGATGGGCGGCGTCAAGATCAACGGCAAGACGTACAAGTTGGCGATCAAGTACTACGACGACGAATCGACTCCTGCCCGTACGGCTCAGCTCCTGGAGCGCATCATCAACCAGGACGGCATAAAGTACATACTCGGGCCATATGGTTCCGGCCCCACCAAGGCGGCCGCGCCGGTGACCGAAAAATACAAGATCCCGATGGTCGAGGCGGAAGGGGCGTCGCGCTCACTTTTCACGCAAGGCTATCGCTACATGTTCGCCGCCTTGTCGACCTCCGATCAATATCTTTCGCCGGTTATCGAGCTCGCGGCGGAGCTGGCCAAGAAGAGCGGCAAAAACCCGAGTGATATGAAGATCGGGATGGCGTTCGAGAACGATCCCTTCTCCCTCGACGTTCGGCAAGGGGTGGTCGACGAAGCCAAGAAGTACGGCATGAAGATCGTCGTCGACGACAAGATGCCGCGCGACCTGAGCGACATCTCCGCCACGCTTACCAAAATAAAGGCCCTCAGGCCAGACATCCTTGCGTTCTCGGGGCACACCAAGGGCGCTACGACCGCGACGCGACAAATGAAGGAGCTGGGCGTCAACGCGTCGATCGTCGCCATGACTCATTGCGAATCGGCCAAGCTGACCAGCCAGTTCAGCGCCGCGTCCGAGGGCATCCTCTGCCCGACCCAGTGGGCTGAAACGCTCAAGTACAAGGACGGTGTATTCGGTACGGCAATGGACTACAACAAGGCGTTCCTTGCCGCGCACAAGGAGTACAAGATTGTTCCCTACCAAGTCGCGCAGGCCTCGGCGGTAATCGAGATCTGGGCCGACGCGTTGCGTCGCGCGCAGAGCCTAGACACCGAAAAGCTGCGTGACGCGCTGGCCGCGACCGATATGGACACCTTCTACGGCCATATCAAGTTCAGCGCAGCGGGCAACAACATCGCCAAGCCGATGGTCTTGCGCCAGATCCAGGACGGCAAGTACGTCGTGGTGGCGCCGACCAAGTACGCCTCCGAGCCGGTGGTGTACCCGCGCAAAGCGCCGATGTAATCGCTCGATTCGTTGCTTAACGTAGCCTAGGCGCGCCGGCCCTTGCGGGTCGGCGCGATCGCGTCCATGTGGGACAATATTCAGATTCTCGTCACGGCGCCGGTATTCAATATCCAGCTGTGGCTGAATGGCTTGAGTATCGGGGCAGTATTCGCCCTCGCCGCCTACGGCCTGGCGCTGGTTTGGGGCGTGACGAGCGTCAAGAACCTCGCCCAGGGCGACTTCGTGATGCTGGGCGGCTATCTCGGCTACGAGCTGTCGCGCCACGGCGTCCACCCGATCGTGGCGATCGTGCCGGTGGGCGCGCTGATGTTCGGTTACGGCTGGCTCATCTACAAGCTGATCATCCGCCGCGTGATCCAGCTCGACCTGTTCACCTCGCTACTTGCAACCTTCGGCCTCGCGATCACCATGCAACAGGTGATGAACCTGGTATTCGGCCCCGATGTGCGCACGCTCAAGTCCGGGTTCGGCCGGTTCGACATGTTCGGCGGAATGGTCGACATTACGCAGATCCGCGTCATCGCGTTCGGAATGTGCGCCGTGCTCGCGGTGGCCATGGTGTTGTTTCTGAGGAAAAGCCGGATGGGACAGGCGATCCGCGCGACCGCGCAGGATCCGCGCGCGGCACGCGTGCTCGGCGTCAACACGGACCTGGTCTACGCGCTTACGTTCTCCATCAACTCTGCGATCTGCGGCGTGGCGGGAGTGATCATCGCCATGATCTGGGTGATCCAGCCGTTCTACGGTATTGCCTATTCGGTCCGGGCATTCGTCATCGTGACCGCCGCCGGACTGGGCAACTTCCCCGCGGTGATCGTGACAGCGCTCGGGCTAGGAGTCATTGAGCAGTACGCGGGCTTCGTGCTCGGAGCCCAATTCCAGCAGGCGACCGTCGTCAGCCTGCTGTTGATCATTCTTATCTGGCGTCAGCTGCTGCTGCGGCGCCATCGCCTGGCGCTTCAATGACCCGCAAATCGCTCGCACTGCACCTCATCTTGCTTGCCGCCGGCATTGCGGCACCCTTCCTGTTCCCTGCACATACGATTCAGTTCGCGGTGTTCTGGATCTTCGTGCTGTTCTCGCAGACGTGGGACACGATGGGCGGCCAGATGGGTTACAACTCTCTCGGAAACGTCACCTTCTTCGGCTTCGGCATGTACATCTGCGCGATCGTGCAGATCGCCCTGGTGTACAACGTCGGCGATTACACCGCCGCCGACGGCGCCATCAAGGTCGACTTTACCGACCAGCAGTACTACACCGGGCTCGCGCTGGGCGTATTCCTGGCTGCCATCGGCCCGGTAATCCTGGCCGCGATCCTGAGCTGGATTTTGTTAGGCCTGCGCGGACCCTACTTTGCCATAGGCACGCTGGGGGTCGCGATCGCCGCGGCCGAGCTCACCAGCGCCTGGGGTTGGGTCGGCGGCGGGAGCGGAATCGCGATGCCGGTGTTTCCAGGCGGCCCGGGAATGCGGGAGCGGTTCTTCTACGGTGCCTGCATGCTGGCGGCCGTTCTTTGCTACCTGTTCTTGCGCTGGCTCTACAGCACACGGTTCACCCTGGCGATCAACGCGATTCGCGACGACGAGGACAAGGCCGAGGCGCTAGGTCTGCACACCACGCGCTACAAGACGGTGGCCTGGTGCGTGTCGGCGTTCTTTCTGGGGATAGCCGGCGCGCTGTTCGGCAACATGACCGGGTTCATCGAGCCGCTGGAGACCGCTTACCCGACCCTCACTTTCGGCATTTTCATGGTCGCAATGACCTTGCTCGGCGGCAAGGGAACGCTTTGGGGACCGATCATTGGGGCAACGCTTTTCTACACCGTGCGCGAGCTCACCTGGACCTACCTGCTTGGCTGGCAATACATCGCGCTCGGCGTGCTGATTATCGTCAACGTGGTCTATTTCCAGCAGGGGATTCTGGGATGGCTGCGGGCCCGCAAGCCCGAGTGGTTCGGCGTGCGCGTCGAGACGCAGCCCTCCAAAGCCGTGGGTAAGCCATGAGCGGCGCCATCATCGAGGTGCGCGGTGTCACCAAGGCGTTCGGTGGTGTCGTCGCAAATCACAAGGTTTCGCTCAAGGTCGAGCCCGGCGGCATCACCGGGTTGATCGGCCCGAACGGTTCCGGCAAGACGACGCTTTTCAACTCGATCGTCGGTCAGCATCCGATCGATTCAGGATCGATACTTTTCGAGGGTCAGGAGATCTCGCGCCTAACGGTGCAGCAGATCGCCCGCCTTGGAATGCTGCGCACGTTCCAGCAGACGCGCATCTTTTCGAAGATGGATTGCATACAGAATCTGCTGATTTCACTTTCGCATCGCGAAAACGCGTGGCGAAACATGATCGGCCGCTTTCCACACGAGGTGACCGAAAAGGCGGAGCGGCTGCTCGAGTTCGTCGGGCTTTATTCCAAGCGAATGCTGGTCGCAGGATCGTTGTCCTTCGGGCAACAGAAACTGCTCGAGTTTGCGATGGCGCTCATGAACGAGCCGAAGGTGCTGCTGCTCGACGAGCCGACGGCGGGAATCAATCCGACCCTGATCAACGGGCTGATCGACCGCCTCAAGCGCGCCAACCAGGAGTTCGGTATTACTCTGTTCGTGATTGAGCACAACATGCGGGTAATTATGAATTTGGCGAGTCATATCTACTGCATGTCTCATGGAGAGTTGCTCGCCAGCGGCTCGCCCACCCAGATCCGCGATGACCAACGCGTGATCGACGCCTACCTGGGAGCAAACTGACGTGGCCAACGGACCGACGCGCGCCAGCGGCTACCACGAAGGCTCGGTCGACGTCGTTCTGTCGGTCGATGACGTCGCCCGCCAGGCGGAGGACCTGCGCAGTGTGATTCCGGAGGGGCACCTCACCGCCCTCGCCCGCAACGAACCGTTCCTCTCGATCCGAAATCTGCGTGCCGGATACGGCAACATGGAGATCCTGCACGACTTTACGCTGCATGTGGGACGGGCGCAGTCGCTGTGCTTGATCGGGCCGAACGGCGCCGGCAAGTCGACGATCTTGCATTCTGTTTATGGATTTACGCGGATCTACGGTGGCGAGATTACCGTCGGGCGAGGAAGCGATAAGCGCGATATCACTCACCTCACTTCGGATCGCAAGTTGAAGGAGGCGCGCGTCGCCTACATCCTCCAGGACAAGTCCGTATTCCCCAACATGACCGTAGAGGAAAACCTCCTGATGGGAGGTTATCTGCTGCACTCCCACGCCAAAGCCAAGGCGGCGGCCGAGCGCGTATTTGACAAGTACGATCGGCTGGCCGCGCGCCGACATCACGCCGCAAAGGTTCTCTCGGGAGGCGAGCGGCGCCTGCTCGAGATCTCGCGCGCTCTGGTCATGGAGCCCGACGTGCTGCTGGTCGACGAGCCGTCGATCGGTCTCGAACCGCGCTTCATCGACATGGTGTTCGAGATCCTTCACGATCTCCAGCACCAGGAAGGCAAGACTATCCTCATGGTCGAGCAGAACGCGAAAAAGGGGCTCGAATTCGCCGACCTCGGCTACGTGCTGGTCGCCGGCGAGCTGGCACTGGCAGGAAAGGGCGATGAGTTGCTGCAGAACCCGGAGGTCGGCCGGCTTTTTCTGGGAGGCTGACTTCTTGGCGGCCTCAGCCGCGGATCTGGACAAGTGTGCCTGGCGGCACAAGTTCGAACAATTCGACGACGTCCCGGTTGCGCATTCGAATGCAGCCGATCGATCCCGGCTTGCCCATTTCGGCCGTATCAGGCGAACCGTGGATGTAGATGTAGCGCCTCATGGTGTCGACATCGCCCAGCCGGTTGAAGCCCGACTCGCAGCCTGATAGCCACAGAATGCGGGTCAGCATCCAGTCGCGACCCGGGTAGCGCGCGTGCAGCTCCGGGGTCCAGCGCTCGCCGGTCGGCCGGCGACGCACGAAGACCGTGTTGTCGGGTTGTCCCGTGCCGACCTTGGCGCGCACGACGTGGCGGCCGCGCGGCGTGCGGAAGCTGCCGTTTTTTTCCCCCACCCCATGCTTCGAGGTGGACACCGCGTAGCGCCGCAATACCGCCCCGTTGTCGTCGAGCAGGACCAGAAACTGTCCGGGAACGTCGATCTCGATCTTCATCTCTGGCGCCTCGCGCCAAAGAACTCGCGCAGCAACGCGCCACAATCTTCGGCCAGCACCCCGCCTTCGAAGGTCGCGTGGTGGTTGAGGCGTGTCTCGGCGAACAGATTGATCACGCTCCCCGCGGCCCCCGTCTTGGGGTCCGGCGCGCCGAACACGACGCGGGCAACGCGCGCGTGGAACATTGCGCCAACGCACATCGCGCACGGCTCGAGTGTGACGTAGAGTGTGGCGCCGGTCAGGCGGTAGTTGGCTTGCGCATGGCAGGCCGCTCGGATTGCCTCAGTCTCGGCGTGCGACGTTGCGTCCGAGGCGGATATCGGCCGGTTCCAGCCCTCGCCGACGATCCTTCCGTCCAGCACGACCACCGCGCCGACCGGTACCTCCCCTTCCGTTCCAGCCCGCCGCGCAAGCTCCAGCGCGCGGCGCATGAATACAGTGTCGCTCATTCCCACTCGATGGTGGCGGGGGGCTTTGAGGAGATGTCGTAGGTGACGCGATTGATGCCGCGCACTTGGTTGATAATCCGGTTCGAGACGCGCGCCAGCAACTCGTGCGGCAACTCGGCCCAGTCCGCAGTCATGAAATCCGTGGTTTGCACCGCACGCAGCGCGACCACATAGTCGTAAGTACGGCCATCGCCCATCACCCCGACTGACTTGACCGGCAGGAACACCGCGAACGCTTGGGCCGTCTTGTCGTACCAGTCGGACTGTCTGAGCTCTTCGATGAAAATCGCGTCCGCCTGCTGCAGCAGATCGACATACTCCCGTTTTATTTCGCCCAGTATTCGGACGCCAAGGCCCGGCCCGGGGAATGGGTGACGGAACACCATCTCGCGCGGCAGGCCAAGCGCTAGACCGAGTTCACGCACTTCATCCTTGAACAGCTCGCGCAGGGGCTCGAGCAGCTTGAGGTGCAGCGTCTCGGGCAGGCCGCCGACGTTGTGGTGCGACTTGATGCTGGTCGCCTTCTTGGTCTTGGCGCCCGCCGACTCGATCACGTCCGGGTAGATCGTTCCCTGGGCGAGCCATTTCGAATTCTTGACCTTGGCCGCCTCGCGCTGGAATACGTCGACGAAATGCTTGCCTATGATCTTGCGCTTCTGCTCCGGGTCCGCAACGCCCGCCAGGGCGGCGAAGAATTCCTGCGTGGCGTCGACGTGGATGACCTTGACGTGCATGTGCCGGTCGAAGGTTTCCATAACCTGCGCCGCCTCGTTCAGTCGCAGCAGGCCGTGATCGACGAACACGCAGGTCAGCTGCTCGCCGATCGCCTTGTGGATGAGTGCGGCCGCGACGGACGAATCGACGCCTCCGGACAGTCCGAGGATGACCTCATCCCCGCCGACCTGGGCCCGGATCGCCGCGACCGCCTCGCTCACGTAGTCCGGCATGTTCCAGTCGCCGGCGCAGCCGCAGATGTCGAGCACGAAGCGCTCCAGCATGCGCTTGCCCTGCGGCGTGTGGGTCACTTCGGGGTGGAACTGCACGCCATAGAATCGCCGCGTCTCGTCGGCCATGCCTGCGATCGGGCAAGCATCGGTCGACGCCATCAGCTTGAAACCCTGCGGGAGGCCGACCACCTTGTCACCATGGCTCATCCAGACTTTGAGCAGCCCGTGCCCTTCGGTGTTACGCATGTCCTCGATGCCGTCCAGCAGCCGGGTATGTCCTCGCGCCCGCACTTCCGCGTAGCCGAATTCGCGCACCTTACCCGCCTCGACCTTGCCGCCGAGCTGCTGCGCCATGGTCTGCATGCCGTAGCAGATGCCGAGCACCGGTACGCCCAGCTCGAAAACCGCCTTCGGCGCCTGCCCCGTGAACTCCTCGTACGCCGCCATGTAACTGCCGGAGAGAATGACCCCCTTGGCGCCGTATTCGCGCACGAAGGCATCCGAGACATCGCACGGGTGAATTTCGCAGTAGACCTTGGCCTCGCGCACCCGGCGCGCGATCAGCTGCGTGTACTGCGCACCGAAATCGAGAATCAGGACCTTATCGTGCATCCTGTTCTCATTCGACGCGGTAGTTCGGGGCTTCCTTGACGATCTGCACGTCGTGCACGTGCGATTCGCGCACGCCGGCCGACGTGATCTCGACGAAATGGGCCTTGGTTCGCAGCTCGTCCACCGTCGCGCAGCCGGTATAGCCCATGCTCGCCCGAACTCCGCCGAGCAGTTGCTGCACGACCCAGATCGCCGTGCCCTTGTACGGCACCCGGCCCTCGACCCCTTCGGGTACCAGCTTGTCGACGTTCATTTCGGAGTCCTGGAAATATCGGTCGGCGGCACCTTTCTGCATCGCGCCCAGCGAGCCCATGCCTCGGTAGGACTTGTAGGACCGACCCTGGTAGAGCTCGATCTCACCCGGCGCCTCCTCGGTGCCGGCGAACAGCGAGCCGAGCATCACCGTGTGCGCCCCGGCGGCAAGCGCCTTGGCGACGTCCCCGGAGTAGCGCACTCCGCCGTCGGCAATCAGCGGTACGTCACCGTCCTTGAGCGCATCCGCCACATTCTGGATGGCCGTGATCTGAGGTACCCCTACACCTGCGACGATGCGGGTGGTGCAGATCGACCCCGGGCCGATTCCAACCTTGACCCCGTCCGCGCCGTGGTCGACAAGCGCCTTTGCGCCGTCTCCGGTGCCGATGTTGCCGCCCACCACCTGGACGGAGGGGAAGTTCTTCTTGATCCATTGGACACGGTCAAGTACGCCCTGCGCGTGGCCGTGTGCGGTGTCCACCACCAGCACGTCGGCGCCCGCCTCGATCAGCACCTCGACGCGCTGTTCGGTGCCCTCTCCGACGCCGACCGCGGCTCCTACGCGCAGCTTCCCGCTCGGATCCTTGCACGCGTTGGGGTTCTCGCTCTCTTTCAGGATGTCCTTGACCGTTACCAACCCTTTCAGGCGGAAATCCTCATCGACCACGAGCACGCGTTCCAGCCTGTGCTTGTGCATCAGCTGCATCGCTTCGGCGCGACTGGCGCCGTCGCGTACCGTGATGAGCTTGCGCTGCGGGGTCATAATCGACTTGATTTGCTGGTCGAGCTTCGCCTCGAAGCGCAGGTCGCGGTTGGTCACGATTCCCACGACTTTGTCGCCTTTGAGGACTGGAAAGCCCGAGATCTTGTGCTGCTGCTGAAGCGCGATTACGTCGCGCACCGTCATCTCGGGCGTTACCGTCATCGGATCGCGCAGCACGCCGGATTCAAACCGTTTTACTTTGGCCACTTCGGCTGCCTGGGCCTTCGGCGTCAGGTTCTTGTGCACAATTCCGATCCCGCCTTCCTGCGCGATAGCGATCGCCAGACGCGCTTCCGTCACGGTGTCCATGGCGGCGGACACGAGCGGAATGTTCAGCTCGAGCGTACGGCTAAGCCGAGTCTTGAGGGAAACATCGCGCGGCAGGACGCGCGAGTGGGCGGGAAGGAGGAGAACGTCGTCGAAGGTCAGCGCCTTCTGGATGACGCGCATTTAGGCTTCCTTTCTCGCAAAAACGCATTATACGCGAGGCCTGCGGCGGAAATAGTTCACGAGTGGGCGGCGGCGTTTGACGACCACCGTGAAAATCGATACCGTCATTGCGTCCGCGTGGCGATACTCGAGCGCGTGCGCCCCCCAAGACCGGGGCACGAGGAGAGAGCATGAAGCGATGGATATGGATTGCCCTTGCGGTGGCCGCGACCGGTACCGTGCACGCCCAGGCTTACAGGTGGGTGGACAAGAGCGGGCACGTCGGATACGGAGACACGCCCCCGCCCGGGGTCAAGGCGACGCCCTTGCGCGCCGTAGTCCCCGCTGCGCCCTCGGCGTCGGCCGCCACCCAGGACGCCAATAGCGACAAGGACGCGAAGCGAGGCCCGTTGACGCCCGCCGAGCAGGAGCTCGATTTCCGTCGTCGCATGAAGGAAGCGCAGGCAGCGGCTGCCAAGGCGGACAAGGAGCGCCGAGCGGCAGAGGAGAAGAAGGTCAACTGCGAAACCGCACGGCAATCGCTGCAAACCCTCGAGAGCGGGCAGCGGATTATGCGGGTGGACAGCAAGGGTGAGCGTTACTTCCTCAACGACAGCCAGCGGGCGCAGGACACGACCAGAGCGCGCGAAGCGGTCAGCCAGTGGTGCAAGTAGCCGGCTAGCGCCGGGGTTCGGCGGCGCGCCGCCGGCGCGACGATTTCGGGTCGGCGACGAGCGTGCGGTAGATCTCCACCCGGTCATCCTGGCGCAGCTTCTCATTCAGCCGAACTCTGCGGCCGAAGATCCCGACGGCCTGGTGAGCGAAGTCTATTTCGGGGTATCGTGCACGAATGCCCGAGGCGTCAAGCGCGTCTGCCACGGTGGCCCCCGGAGCCAGGCTGACGCTCCGCACGTGCTGCGCCTCCGGCAGCGCATAGACGACTTCAACCTGCAGCTTTTCCATGGAGCTGGTCCGCTCTGCGACTGAATGCCGTCACCATGGTATCGGCAATCCGGTCGAACAGCGGCGCGAGCACTTTGGCCAGTACTCTGTTCGAAAATGCGTACTCCATCGAGAATTCTATCCGTGCCGCGTGTTCATCCAACGGGGTAAAACGCCAGACAGCCGAGAAGCTTCTGAACGGCCCTTCCACCAGCCGCAGATCAATTCCCTCTCCAGGGCGATTTGCGTTCTCGGTCGTGAACGACTGCCTGATGCCTCGCACGCCGACGGTGAGCGTTGCTACGGTCCGGCCTGGTTCGCGCTCGAGCACCTTCGCGTCCCGGCACCAGGGCAGGAACTCGGGATAGGATTCGATATCGTCGACAAGCGAATAGACCGCCGCCGCGGAATGCTCGACGATGGCTGAACGCGCCACCCGCTTCAAAGCCCTGTCCGCTCCGCTGCTACAATCAGCGCCCGCACCGGTGCACACCCATGTCGATTGCCCAGAACCGCAAGGCGTTCCACGACTACTTCGTCGAGGAGCGTTACGAAGCCGGCCTTGTCCTGGAAGGATGGGAGGTCAAGGCGATCCGCGCCGGCCGCGTGCAACTCGGCGACGGCTACGTGCTGGTGCGCAACGGCGCGTTGTGGCTGACTGGCGCACACATCAGCCCGCTTCCCACCGTATCCACGCACTTCGTGCCCGATCCCACCCGCAGCCGCAAGTTGCTCATGCATGCGGAAGAGGTCCAGCGCCTGATCGGCAAGGTCGAGCAGCGCGGCTATACCCTGATTCCGCTGGACATGCATTACAAGAAGGGCCGGATCAAGCTCGAGGTCGCGCTGGGGCGCGGCAAGCTCAAGCATGACAAGCGTGCGGCAGAACGCGATCGCGAATGGGAGCGCGACAAGCAGAGGCTGCTGCGCAGCCGCTCCTGAGGCAATCCTTCCTCAAGCGAGGGTTGGCCGCGCCTTAGGCGGCAGGTTCGGGGAACCGTGCTGCTCGGCAAGTGAAAGCCAAGTCGACACGACGGTATCCGGATTCAGCGACAGGCTTTCGATCCCCTCATCCATCAGCCAGCGCGCGAGGTCAGGGTGGTCCGACGGCCCTTGGCCGCAGATGCCGACGTACTTACCGTGCTTGCGGCAGGCGCGTATGGCCATCGAAAGCATCGCCTTCACTGCCGGGTCGCGTTCATCGAATATTTCCGCAACCAGCCCGGAGTCACGGTCGAGGCCGAGCGTGAGCTGAGTCATGTCGTTCGAGCCGATCGAAAAGCCGTCGAAAAATTCCAGGAACTGCTCCGCCAGGACGGAGTTCGAGGGCAGCTCGCACATCATCACGATGCGCAGCCCGTTCACACCCCGCTTGAGCCCGTTTGCCGCAAGCAGATCGATGACTTGCTTCGCTTCGCTCAGCGTGCGCACGAACGGCACCATGAGCTCCACGTTGGTCAGGCCGACTTCGTCGCGCACCTTGCGCATCGCGGCGCATTCGAGCTCGAAGCAGCCCCGGAAGCTGGACGCGACGTAACGCGACGCGCCGCGAAAGCCTAGCATCGGATTTTCCTCGTCCGGCTCGTAGCGCTCACCGCCGATCAGCTTCTTGTACTCGTTTGATTTGAAATCGGACAAACGCACTATCACCGGCTTGGGCCAGAACGCAGCGCCGATCGTCGCGACACCCTCGACCAGCTTCTCGCTGAAAAAAGCCTTTGGATCGCGGTAGCCGCGCGCCGCGGCCTCCACCTTCGCCTTCAAATCCGCCGGCAGATCCGGATATTCCAGGCAGGCGCGCGGATGAACGCCGATCTCGTTGTTGATCACGAATTCGAGCCTGGCCAAGCCGACTCCCGCACTCGGCAGCTGCGCGAAATCGAACGCGAGCTGGGGATTGCCGACGTTCATCGCGATCTTCACCGGAATCTTGGGCATTTCCCCCAGTTCCTTGTTCGATACCTCGAACGGCAACGCGCCGTCGTATACGTTTCCGGTATCGCCTTCGGCGCACGAAACCGTCACCTGCTTGCCGGCCTTGAGGTGCTCGGTCGCGTCGCCGCAGCCGACCACGGCCGGGATGCCAAGTTCACGCGCAATGATCGCCGCGTGGCAGGTGCGTCCGCCTCGATTGGTCACGATCGCGGAAGCAAGCTTCATGACCGGCTCCCAGTTGGGATCGGTCATGTCGGTCACCAGCACGTCGCCCTTCTTGACGAGCGACATTTTCGATGCATCCGCGACCAGTCGCACCTCACCGACGCCGATCTTGTGTCCGATGGCACGACCGCTGACAAGTACCTTTGAACGTCCCTTGAGCGTGAATCGCTCACTTGCGGCGCCTTTACGCGACCTTACGGTCTCGGGCCGTGCCTGCAGAACGTAGAGCTTCCCGTCTCCTCCGTCCCGGGCCCACTCGATGTCCATCGCTCTCTTGTAATGTTTCTCGATTGCTACCGCATAGCGCGCCAGTTGCAGCACGTCCTCGTCCTCGAGCGAGAACCGGTTGCAGTCTGCCGCCGGCACTTCCACCACCCGGGTAGAGCGACCCGCTGAGTCTCCGTCCGCGAATACCATCTTCTGCCGCTTGGATCCGAGTCCG
The DNA here is from genome assembly GCA_963811085.1 of uncultured beta proteobacterium. Classification (GTDB taxonomy): domain Bacteria; phylum Pseudomonadota; class Gammaproteobacteria; order Burkholderiales; family SG8-39; genus DAHVFK01. Next base: position 769,038 of record CAWEPV010000011.1, read on the forward strand.
CGCCGAACGATTGCGGGGCGGCCTTTCTCGAGCATCGGCTTGTGGACGTAGAACTCGTCCGGATTCACTGCGCCCTGGACGACCATTTCCCCCAGCCCGTAAGAGCTGGTGATGAAGACGACCCCAGGGAATCCGGACTCGGTGTCGAGCGTGAACATCACGCCGCTCGCTGCCAGGTCGCTGCGCACCATCTGCTGCACCGCCGCCGACAGGGCGACCTCGGTGTTGGCGAAGCCGTGATGAACGCGATAGGAAATCGCACGATCGTTGTACAGCGAAGCGAAGACCTGGCGGATTGCGTCCAGCACGTTGTCGATGCCACGGATGTTCAGGAAGGTTTCCTGCTGCCCGGCGAACGACGCATCGGGCAGATCCTCGGCCGTTGCGGAGGAACGTATAGCAAATGAAGTTTTACTTGAGATAGAATTGGTAAGATATTGATAATGAGATCTAATTTCACTCTCAATCGGAGCGGGGAATGGCGCCGCTTCAATCCAGGAGCGAACTTCGGCACCACACTTCGCAAGCGCTTTGACGTCGCTCGAATCGAGGTTTTTCAAGCGTTCGGCAATCCGACGGTCGAGCCCGTTGCCGGCGAGAAATTCCCGGTAGGCCTGCGCGGTGGTCGCAAACCCGCCCGGAACGACGATTCCCGCCTGCGAGAGGCCACCGATCATCTCTCCGAGCGAGGCATTCTTGCCTCCGACCTGGTCCAGGTCGGTCATCCGCAGATCCTTCAGCCAAGCTATGTACACGATCTTGCCCCCTCGTGGTTGCCGCACACGGGTAAAGTCCCTATTTTATCGACTCGCTTCATGACGCGCAGCACAAACTGCGCCAGTTAGCCCTTCACAATGACCGCCAGACGCACCGTATTCTTCGTTTCCGACGGAACCGGCATCACCGCCCAGATGCTCGGGCACAGCCTGTTGACGCAGTTCGAGGGTACCGATTTCGATCAAGTCACCCTGTCCTTCATTGACAGCGCGGACAAGGCACGGGAGTGCCTCGCCCGCATCGAGCAGGAAGCATCGAAGGGCAATGGACAGCCGGTCGTGTTTTCGACCTTGGTCAACAACGACGTACGCGAAGTACTGCGCAAGGCCAACGCGTTGTGCCTCGATTTCTTCGAAACATTCATTGGCCCGCTGGAAGCGGGGCTCGGCCTGCCTTCGAGCCACACCATTGGGCGCTCGCACAGTGCCAAGAACAAGCAGAACTACTATGACCGCATCGAGGCGATCAACTACGCCATGGCGCACGACGACGGCGCCACCGAATTGGAAATCGACCAAGCCGACGTGATCCTGGTGGGTGTGTCCCGCAGCGGCAAGACCCCCACCTGCCTGTATCTCGCGTTGCAATTCGGCGTCAAGGCCGCCAACTACCCGCTCATCCCGGAGGACTTCGACCGCAGGCAGCTGCCGCGTGCGCTGCGCACCCGCAAGTCCAAGCTGTTCGGGCTGAGCATTGCGCCAGAGCGCCTGACAGAGATCCGGGGATCCCGTCGACCGAACAGCAAGTACGCCGACGTGGAGAACTGCCGCTACGAGGTAGAGCAGGCCGAAATTCTCATGCACCGCGAGGGCATCCGCTGGATTGACTCGACGGCAAAATCGATCGAAGAGATCGCCACTACGATCCTGCGCGAACTCAGGATGGAGCGTCATCTCTACTGAGTTGCCGCCGGCGAGCCTCGTACAAGCAGATCGCCGCGGCCGCCGCCACGTTCAACGATTCCGCCCCGGTCGCCATCGGGATCGTTACGCGATGCGCCGCGCGCTTGGCCAGCGCCTCACTGACCCCCTGCCCTTCGCTGCCGAAAATCCAGCCCAGGCGGCCGGTCAAATCCAGCTTCTGCAAGGGCATGCCGCCCCGCACGACAGCGCAGATCGCCTTGCCGCCGAAGCGCTCGATCGCGGCGGCAAGGTCCTCGCCCTCGGTTACGCCGACGGCGAAGTGTCCTCCCATTCCCGCTCGCAGCGCTTTCGGCGACCAGGGGTCGGCGCAGCCCTTCGCCAGTACCACGTCGCCGACAGCGAAGGCCGCCGAGCTGCGGATAATGGTCCCGACGTTACCCGCGTCCTGGATGCCTTCCAGAAAAACGCAACCCGTCGACTCCTGAAGCCGGTGCCCGCCCTCGCCGAGTTCGATTTCGGCTGCAATGCCCGTCGGCGCTTCCGTGTCTGCGATCGAGCGGAACACGGAATCCGACAGCAGCACGGGTTCGATCGCCGCGCGCTGCAACAGAAGCGCTACCTCGGCACGCCGCAATCCGTCCTCGCTTACCAGCACCGCCCTGGGTCGTCTCCCCTGCGCCAGATAGGCAGCGACCAGGTGCGGTCCCTCGATTAGCGCGCGGCGCTCGCTGCGTCGCGCGCGCGCATCGCGCACCAGCCGCTGCCAGCGGCGGACCCGCGGATTGGCGCGCGAACGCAGGCCGCTCATTCCAGCAGCTGGCGAACCGGCGAGAACGAACGGCGGTAGATCTCGCATACGCCGAAACGCCTCAGGAGAGCGAGATGTTCACGCGTGGGATAGCCCTTGTGGCGATCGAGGCCGTACTGCGGGTGGGTCAGGTGCAGACGGCGCATCTCCGCGTCCCGCTCGGTCTTGGCGAGGATCGACGCGGCGGAGATGACCGGATGCAGCCTGTCGCCACCAACGATCGCCCGCACCCTGCAGCCGGAAAGTTTCGGGCAGCGGTTGCCGTCTATCCAGGCTTCCTCGGCAGGCGGCGCCAGCCCCTCCACCGCACGCCGCATGGCCAGCAAGGTCGCCTGCAGAATGTTCATGCTGTCTATTTCCTCGACGCTCGCGCTAGCCACTGACCAGGCGCTGGCCGAGGCGCGGATCGCCTCCGCCAGGCGCTCCCGCCGCGCGGGCGCAAGCAGCTTGGAGTCTGCAAGCCCTACTATCGGCCGCGCCGGATCGAGTATTACCGCGGCGGCATAGACCGGCCCTGCGATCGGGCCTCTGCCCGCTTCGTCCACTCCGCACACGCGCAAGCTAGGCATGAGCCGAGTCGAGCACCTGGAGCACCGCGTCTGCCGCCTTCTCGGCGGTGTTCTGGCGCAAGTTCAGATGGAGTTCCCGAAAGCGCGCGACTTGCCTGCGTTGCCGGTCCGCATCGTGCATCAGCTCGATGATAGCGGCGCTTAGCGCACCGGGCGTCGCTCGATGCTGCAGAAACTCGGCAACCAAAGCTTCGTTTGCGAGAATATTGGGCAGGCCGACATAAGGCAGACGAATCATGTGCCGCATCAACGCCCAGGTGAGCGGTGACATGCGGTATGCGACAACCATCGGAGTCTTGAACAGGGCCGCCTCGAGCGAAGCAGTGCCGCTGGCTACCAGGGCAACGTCGGCCGCAGCCAACGCCTCGTGAGAATGGCCGAACAAGAGCGTGAGCGGCAGCTCTCCCCCGGCGTGGTGACGAACTGCTGTCTCGAACAGATCCCGTGTCTCGCGCGTTGCCATTGGGCAGACGAAGTGAATTTCCTTTAATTCCTCGTACAGGCGACGGGCTGTCTTGACGAACGTTTCGGCCATGTAGTGCAGCTCAGATTTTCGGCTCCCCGGCAGCAAGGCGATGATCGGATGCCGCATCGGCAGCCGGAGTTGCGCCCGCGCCTCGTCCTTGTTCACTTCCAGCGGAATCAAGTCCGCCAGCGGATGGCCGACGTAGGTAACCGGCACGCCGGCCTTTTCATAGAGCGGCGCCTCAAAAGGAAACAGCGCGAGCATATGGGAAACGGCCGCCGAGATCTTGCCCATGCGACCGGCGCGCCAGGCCCAGATCGAAGGGCTGACGTAGTGCACGGTAGGGATTCCTGCGCCTTTGAGCCCACGCTCGAGGTCCAGGTTGAAGTCCGGAGCGTCGACTCCGATGAAGATCGCCGGACGATCTTCGAGCAGGCGCGAGGCGAGGTGCCTGCGGATGCCTGCAATCTCGCGGTAGTGACGCAGCACCTCCGCATAGCCGCGCACCGACAACTTCTCCATCGGATAGAGCGATTGGAACCCCTCCGCCTGCATCTTCGGGCCGCCGATCCCGGCAAAGCGCAGTTCCGGCCGTCGCGCCGAGAGCGCGGCTATGAGGTGCGCGCCCAGCAGGTCGCCCGAGGCCTCGCCGGCAACCATCGCGACCCCTAGCCGGTCGGACACGGCTTACCGGATGATGCCGCGCGCCGAGCGCGCAATGAACTCGAGGATCGGCCGCACGGCGCTACACTCCTCGGCGAGCTTCTCCAGCTGGCGCCGTGCCTCCTCCAGGCCGAGCCCCGATCGGTACAGCGCGCGATAGGCGCGCTTCAGCATGGCGATGGTGTCCGCATCGAACTCGCGCCGCCGCAAGCCTTCGCTGTTGATGCCGTAGGGCTTCGCCATATTGCCCGCCGCCGTGACATACGGCGGAAGATCCTGTGCCAGGTAGGTACCCATGCTGGTGAAGCTATGAGCACCAATGCGCACGAACTGGTGCACGAGCGTCATGCCGCCGAGAATTGCCCAGTCCTCCACATGAACGTGCCCCGCAAGGCCGCAGTAGTTGGCGAATATGGTGTGGCTGCCGATCTGGCAGTCGTGCGCGAAGTGCACGTACGCCATGATCCAGTTGTCGTTTCCGATCCTGGTCACGCCAGCGTCCTGGACCGTGCCGCGATTGATTGTGACGTATTCCCGAATCGTGTTGCCGTCGCCGATTTCGACCGCCGTATCCTCGCCGGTGTACTTCTTGTCCTGAGGCGCGGCGCCGATCGAGGCAAACGGAAATATGCGATTGTTTCGTCCGATGCGGGTCCGCCCCCCGATCAAGACGTTTGATTCAACGCACGTTCCCGCCCCGATCTCAACCTTAGAGCCGATGATCGCAAACGGACCCACCGACACGTCCGGTGCCAGTTTGGCCTCCGGATGAATAATCGCCGACGGATGGATCATGTGCCGGCGGCGGCGAACGTGCGGCTGGTACAGAGAATTTCGGCCTCAGCTACGACTCCGCCTGCGACCCGGGCGGCGCACGAGAACTTCCAGATGCCGCGCTTGCTGCCGATAATCGAAACCTCAATTTCAAGCTGATCCCCGGGAACGACGGGTTTCCTGAAGCGGGCCTTATCGATGCCCGCGTAGTAATACAACCCATCCTCCCCAGGCTGCTCTCCCACCGTGCGGAACACCAGAATTGCTGCGGCCTGCGCCATCGCCTCCAGGATCAGCACGCCCGGCATGATCGGGCGGCCCGGGAAATGGCCCGGGAAATAGGGCTCGTTAACGGAAACGTTCTTCAACGCGACGATCCGCTTCCCAGGTTCGCACTCAGCGACCCGGTCGACCATCAGCAGCGGAAAGCGCTGCGGCAGGTGCTTGAGCACCTCGTAAACGTCCATCTCAGCCATTTTTTTCCTTTGTCCGGAGAAGCTCTTCTAGTGCACGAACACGGTCTGCGAGATCGGAAAGGTGACGCAGCATGACGGCGTTGCGTACCCAGGAGGCATTGCGGTCGAACGGGAAAACGCCCGTATAGGTACCGGGCTGGTTGATCGAACGGGAGATAAGCGTGCCCGCCGAAACATTGACTCGGTCAGCGAGCGTGAGGTGCCCCAGGATCGCGGCCGCTCCTCCGATCGTGCAGTGCTGCCCTATGCTGGCGCTGCCGGCTATGCCGACGCATCCTGCAATGGCGGTATGGGCGCCGATTCGCACGTTGTGCCCGATCTGAACCTGGTTGTCGATCTTTACCCCATCCTCGACGATGGTATCGTCCATCGCGCCGCGATCGATGGTCGTATTGGCGCCGATCTCGACGTCGTCGCCGATGATAACTCCCCCGATCTGGGGTATCTTGATCCATTGCCCGGCATCTTCGGCGACGCCGAATCCGTCCGCCCCGATCACTGCGCCGGAGTGGATGATCGCGCGCCGTCCGACCCGGCATTCATGGTAGACAACGGCGCCGGGATACAACCTGCTGTCCTCGCCGATCGAGCTGCCATGCCCGATGTGGCAGCCGGCCCCGACCCAAACCCGTTCGTCGATGCGCGCCTCGTCTTCCACGATTGCGCCCGCGTCGATCCGCGCAGAGGCGGCGACTCGGGCCGCGGACGAGACCTGCGCCGTCGGATGCCGACCGGGCTCTGGCGCCAGGACCGGGTTGAACAGCTGGGACACGCGCGCAAAATACGCGTAAGGGTTCTCGCAGACGATTCGCGGAATGACGGTAAGGCTCTGCGCGCCATCGCCAAGAACGACGGCACCCGCACGTGTTGCCGCGAGCTTCTGTTTGTACCGGAGATGCGAGAAGAAGGTGATCTGGTCCGCCCCTGCGTGCTCCAGGGAGCCGACCTGCCGGATCAGAGTATCCGCGTTGCCGACCACGCGGCCGCCGAGGCGCGAGGCGATCTCCGCGAGCGTGTAGGGCGCCGGCATCTCATTTCGCGGGCGGCTTGCCCTCCAGCGCCTTGATAACCTTGTCGGTTATGTCGATGCGCGGATTGACGTAAACCCCATCCTGCAGGATGGCATCGTAATTCTCTCGCTCCGCAATTTGCCGGATCACCCGGTTCGCCTTGTCAAGCAGCTGCGCCATCTCCTCGTTGCGGCGTTGATTCACCTCGTCTCGGAAGTCCCGGTCTCTGCGCTGCAGTTCCCGGTTGAGCTCGTTGAATTCGCGCTCCTTGGTGCGGCGCTGGCTGTCCGACATCGTCACGGCGTTTTTCTCGAGATCGCTCTGCATCTTCTTGAGCTGACCGGCGAGTTTCTGCAAATCCTGTTGCTTCTTGGCAAACTCGCTCTCCAGCCTCTTCGAGGCCGCCGCCGCCGGCGCCGAATCGCGCAGGATCCGCTCCGTGTTGACGAAGCCAATCTTGGTCTGGGCGAAGACAGCCGTCGGCGCGATAACCGCCAGCGCGACGGTCACGGCGAGAACCCTGGGAAACCGCATAGTGGTCATATTCGCGTCTAACTCAGAAGCCAGTGCCAAAAGTGAATTGTAACCTCTGCACGTTGTCGCCCGGCTTCTTGTTGAGTGGAATGCCCAGAGACAGACGCAGGGGACCGAACGGAGAGCTCCAGTTGAGCCCCACGCCGGCCGAGTAGCGCATTTCGCCGAGCGACACCTTTTCGCCTTCCCCGTAGACTTGTCCGCCGTCCACGAATGCGCTAAGCCGAAGGGACTTGTCGTTTGCGGCGCCTGGCATGGGAAACAGGATTTCGGCGGTACCTACCACCTCGCGGCTGCCCCCGAGCGCGTTGTTGAGGGGGTCCCTGGGTCCGAGCGAGTACGTCGCGTAGCCCCTTACCGTATCCGGCCCGCCGGCATAGTAGTTCTTGAAGAACGGTAGCGGTTTGTTGCCGATGCCTCCTGCGTAGCCGAAGGTCCCCGCCAGACGGAGTGTGTAAAAGCGGCTGAGCGGCTTCAACCACTGCTGCGAGAGGTTGAGCTTGTAGTATTCCAGGTCCCCTGCGCCCACTTCAAGACTCACGCGCGAGAGCATGCCGGAGGTCGGGATGATCACGCTGTCCCGCGTGTCGTGCGCCCATCCCAAGGTCGTCGCACCATAGGTGTATTTGTCGCCGAACTTGTTGGCGAAATCGGTATACACGAACGGACTGTTCGAATATGTGGTCAGCTTCACGTCCTCCGCATTGAATCCCACGCTGACTGAATCCGTTTCGCTCAACGGATATCCGAACTTGATTCCCGCGCCGATCGTCTTGGTTTGGTAGGCGCCGACAAGAAGCGTGGAAGCGTCCACGTCGCGCTTGTAGATATCGAACCCCTGGCTGATGCCGTCAACCGTATAGTACGGATTGACGTACGACAGCGAGTACGCCTTGTTCACGCTGCCGCTGTTCACCTGCAAGGAAAGGTATTTGCCGCTGCCGAACACGTTGGGCTGCGTGATCGAGGCGGAAATAATGACCTTGTCGACGCTCGAAAAGCCTGCTCCGAGCAGCAGTGCTCCGGTGGGCTTCTCCTGCACTGTGAAATCGACGTCGACTTGGTCGGATCTCCCCTCCACGGGCTGGGTGTTTACCGTGACATCCGAGAAGTAGCCGGTCCGGTCGATGCGTCGGCGCGAAAGCTGGATCTTGGCCGCATCGTAGTAAGCTCCCTCGAGCTGCCGCATTTCGCGCCGTACCACTTCGTCGCGCGTCCTCGTGTTGCCACTCACCAGAATCCTGTGCACGTAGACTCGCCTGCCGGGGTCGACCAGAATCGTAAATGCAACGGTGCGTTTTGTCTTGTCGATTTGAGGCACGGCATTCGCGTTTGCGAACGCGTATCCATCGTTGCCTAAGCGTTCGGTGATCGCCTTCGTAGTTTCGTTCAACTTCTCGCGCGAAAATACGTCGCCCGGCTTGATCTTGACCAGCTTCCTCAATTCGGCCTCTGGCACGAGCATTTGCCCGGCCAACTTCACGTCTGAGACCGTGTACTTTTCACCCTCCGTGATATTCACGGTGATATAGATGTCCCGCTTGTCGGGCGTAATCGATACCTGGGTGGAATCGATATTGAAATCCAGATAGCCACGATCCAAATAGAAGGAGCGCAGCGTTTCCAGATCGCCCGCCAGACGCTGACGGGAATACTGGTCGTTCTTCGTGTACCAAGTGAGCCATCCCGGGGTCCGAAGGACGAATAGCCCGAGCAACTCCTTCTCCGGAAACGCGTGCGCGCCGACGATATTGATCGAGCGGATCTTCGCGACGTCGCCTTCTGTAACCGCGATATTTATCCCAACGCGATTGCGCTCCAAAGGCGTTACCGTCGTCTGGACCTCAGCCGCGTAGCGCCCCTTCGACAGGTACTGGCGCTTGAGTTCCTGCTCTGCCTTGTCAAGCACCGCACGGTCGAAGATGCGCCCTTCGGCAAGCCCCTGCTCGCGCAGCACCTTCTTCAATGCTTCGGTGCTGAATTCCTTGACGCCGGAGAAGTCGATCTGGGCGATCGCGGGACGCTCCTCGACGACAACCACTAGGACGTCCTTGTCCACCTCCAGCCGCACGTCCTTGAAGAATCCGGTGGCGAACAGCGCGCGCACTGCCTGCTGCGCCTTCGCTTCGGTCATCGTCTCGCCCACTTTGACGGGGAGGTAGCTGAACACCGTCCCGGGTTCGGTCCGCTGCAACCCCTCGAGACGGATATCCTTGATCACGAACGGGCTGAACGTCTGTGCCGCAACGCTAATCGCGAACGCGAACAGACCGCAGCTGAGCGCGCGGAGTAGTCCTTTGCGCATCGATCAGCCGGAGAGCAGGCGATTCAGGTCGTTGTAAAACGCAAAGGCCATCATGACCAGCAGTAGCGTCAGCCCAACGCGCTGACCGAGTTCCATCGCGCGATCTGAAACCGGGCTGCCCTTTATTATCTCCACCGTATAGTACATCAAGTGTCCGCCATCGAGCAGCGGGATCGGCAACAGGTTCAGAACGCCGAGGCTGATGCTGATCAGCGCGAGAAAATTGACGTACGGGATCCATCCCATTTGTGCAGATTGCCCGGCGAAATCGGCAATTGTCACGGGGCCTGAAAGGTGTCGCCAGGACACCTCGCCGAGCAACATTTTGCCGATCATTCTCAAGCTGAAGACGGCGATGTCGTAGGTCTTGCCTGCCGCCTTGAGCAAACTTTCCAATGGGCCATAGTGAACCCGCACCAACATGCGATCGGCGTGAGATGCGGAGACATATGGCGCCGCGCCAATGCGGCCGAACTTTTCGCCGTTCGATTCGACTGCCTCCGGACGCACTTCGAGACGAAGGGTTGCGCCACCACGGAGAACATCAAGTTTGAGGACGCGATCCGGGTTCGCGCGAATCACCCGCACCAAGCCGTCCCAGGTTTCGATTGGAACGCCGTCCACACGGGCGATACGATCTCCAGGCGCGAGTCCGGCATGTTCCGCGGGACTGCCTGGAACGAGCCTTCCGAGAACTGGTTCGAGCGTCGGGCGGAAGAGCTGCAGGCCAAGGCGCGCGAGAAGGTCGCCTTCGACCTCGTTGTCGGTCACAGCGCGCAGATCGAGTGTCAGCATCGATATGTGCTGGCGCTCATCAATGACTTCGACCGAAAGCAATTCGTGCTGCAGGGCTGCCTCGAGCACGCGCCACCTGACCTCCCCCCACGTTCTTACGGCCTTGCCGTCAATCGCCCGCAGCGTCTCCTCCGCGCGAAAGCCTGCTTGCGCCGCAAGCGTGCCTGCCGGAGGCTGCGCGATGACCGGGCGCACTTCGGGCATGCCATGCATGAACAGGACGGCGTAAACGAGCACCGCGAAGATGAAATTGAACACCGGCCCCGCCACAACCACCAGAAAGCGCTTCCACACGTTCTGCCGGTTAAATGCCCGTGGCAGGTCCTCCGCCGCGACGAAACCTTCACGCTCATCCAGCATCTTTACGTAGCCGCCGAAAGGCACTGCGGAGAGCGTCCATTCCGTTCCGTCTCGTCCTTGACGCCAAGTCGCGATCGGCTTGCCGAAGCCGACCGAGAATCGCAGCACTTTGATGCCGCAAAGTCGCGCCGCAAGATAGTGTCCGTACTCATGTACAACGATGAGAATACCTAGTGCAACGATGAACGCCGCCACAGTGTGCAGGAAGCTCATGCGGCCCGCCCCATCATTCGCGCAACCGTCGACACCGCCGACGCGCGCCCGCGCGCGTCGGCGGCGAGGACGCTGGCCAGGTCGCCGGTGGCGCCCGCCGGCACTGAATCGAGCGCAGCCTCGATGACCTCCGGAATGCGGGTAAAGCGCAGCCGTCCCGCCAGGAAGGACTCGACTGCAATTTCGTTCGCCGCGTTCAGGACCGCGGCGGCGCCGCCACCCTCGCGCAGCGCCGCATAGGCGAGCGCCAGGCAGGGAAATCTGCCGAGATCGGGACGTTCGAACGACAATTGTCCGATCGCACCCAAGTCTAGCGGACTCGCTCCTGAATCGATCCGGTCCGGAAATCCGAGTGCGTGCGCAATCGGCACCCGCATATCTGGATTCGAAAGTTGGGCGATCATCGAGCCGTCCACGTATTCAACCAGCGAATGAATGATGCTCTGCGGATGGATGACGACTTCGATCCGTTCCGGTTCCATGTCGAACAGCCAATGTGCCTCGATGACCTCCAGCCCCTTGTTCATCATGGTCGCCGAATCGACCGATATCTTTCGCCCCATCACCCAGTTGGGATGAGCGCAGGCTTCGTCCGGCGTTACCCCCGCGAGCCTGTCGAGCGGAACCGAGCGGAATGGCCCGCCTGAGGCGGTGAGCAGGATTCTCCGCACCGCCTCCAGCATGGGCTTTGCATGCACTCCGTGAGGCAGGCACTGGAATACCGCATTGTGCTCGCTGTCGATCGGAAGCAATTCCGCGCCGGCGTCGCGCACCGCATTCATGAAAAGGGCGCCAGCCATGACCAGCGCTTCCTTGTTTGCGAGCAAAACTCGCTTTCCTGCCGCTGCGGCCGCAAGCGTCGGCGCCAGGCCCGCCGCGCCGACAATGGCCGCCATAACGACATCCGAGTCGACGCTGGCCGCAACCTCCTCAAGGGCTTTGCTGCCGAATAGCAGCTCGCAACGGCAACCCGCTTCGGCAAAGCGCTCCCTGACACGCGAGCTCTCGTCCAAGCCCGATAGAACTGCGTAGCGCGGTTGGTGCCGAACGCACAGCTCGCGCAATGCATCTGCGGACCGGTGAGCGGTCAATGCGAATATCGAATATCTGTCGCCATGGCGCGCGGCGACATCGAGCGTGCTCGCGCCGACAGATCCCGTAGCACCCAGGACGGTAAGCCCCAGGGTGCGCCGGTTGCGCTCCGCTCGCGGTTCAATCGCGCTCACGTCCTTGTCATCCAATGCAGTAGCAACGCAGCAATCGGAAGCACGGCTGTCGCACTGTCTATCCGATCCAGCACGCCCCCATGACCGGGAAGCAGTGAGCCGCTATCCTTGACCGACGCTTGCCGTTTAAGCGCCGATTCAAACAAGTCACCGAGAACGCTTGCAAGCAACAGCACTTCGGCGCCCACCAGATAAATTAGCCAGACTGTACCCCTCACACGCTCAGCAAGTTGTGGGACCAGTATCGCGCAAATAATAGCGTAGGCGGCGGTCGCCAAGGCTGCACCGGCGACGCCCTCCCAGGTCTTTCCGGGACTGATGCCGGGCGCGAGCCTGCGCCGACCGAGCTTCCGTCCCGTGAAATAGGCGGCCGTATCCGAGACCCACACCAGGCCCAGTGCTAGCAGGAGTTCCATGCGCGGCATGACAACCATAGCAAGCGCCGCGGGCAGCAACACGCAAATCCCGGCTACTCGCAACAACCACCGCGGACGATCGTGCACGCCGGCGCGCAACCAGGCCGGCACGGCTCCCAGCCATAGCAGCAGCGCAGCGCCGAATAGGGTTTGCTCCGTGGCCCAGCCTTGGTCGACCAGATCAAGCGTCCACAAAGAGGCGGCAAAAGCCAGCGTCATCGTCACGGCGTACAACGCTGCCTGGCCCGGTGCGAAATGGGCAAGTTTTCCCCACTCGAATGCGCCCAGGCAGACCAGTACCGCCACCAGTACGGCGAACTGGTTTCGGCCCAGCAGGGCGAGGGCCGCGCCGAAGGCAACCAGGAGTACGACCGATGTCAGGATTCTGGTTGAAAGCAAACCGCTTAGGCCGCCGCTCCGGTGGCTGGCTCCGTCCCGGAAGCGGCGCCCCCTTCGCCAAGCTGCTCGCTGGTGCGACCGTAGCGGCGCTCACGCTGCCGATACGATCCGATCGCGGCCTGCAACGCGTTCGCATCGAAGTCCGGCCACAGGGTATCGGTGAAATACAGCTCCGTGTAGGCCAGCTGCCACAGGAGGAAGTTACTCACTCTCTGCTCTCCTCCAGTACGAATGAACAGGTCGGGCTCTGGCGCATAGCTCATCGCCAGATAAGGCGCGACTGCATCCTCCTGAATCGGGCCCAACGCGACATCTGGTTGCTCCCGCAGTAGCTTCGACAGGGCCTGGAGAATATCCCATCGGCCGCCGTAATTCGCTGCGACCGTCAGCGTTAAGCCCGTATTGTTCGCCGTAAGCGCTTCGCCGCGTTCGATCAAAGCCCGGATCTTTGGATCGAATCGCTGCGTATCGCCGACCAATTTCAAGCGGATGCCATTGCGGTGCAGCTTCTCCACCTCGTTGCTCAGAGCCCCATGGAACAGCTGCATCAGCAGCGCCACCTCGTCCGGGGGGCGCCGCCAATTCTCGGAGCTGAAAGCAAACAAGGTAAGATACTCCACGCCGAGCTGGGCGCAAGCCTTGACCACCGCTCGCACGGACTCGACGCCGCGCTTGTGTCCCGCGAATCGCGGCAGATGGCGCTGCCTGGCCCAGCGACCGTTTCCGTCCATGATGATGGCGATATGCCGCGGCAGATCGCCGTGGACCGGAATTTCACGGGTCGAGCTCGCGTGTTTGCTCATCGCAGCGTCATACCGCCATCAGTTCGCTCTCCTTCTGTTGCAGGAGGGCATCGATCTCAGCCACATGACGGTCGGTAAGCTTCTGCACTTCGTCCTGAGCGCGGCGCTCGTCGTTTTCCGACACCTCCTTCTTCTTGAGCGCTTCCTTGAGCGCGTGATTCGCGTCGCGCCGCAAGTTGCGAACCGCAACCTTGGCATTCTCCGCCTCATGGCGCACCACCTTGATGAGTTCCTTGCGCCGCTCCTCAGTGAGCGCAGGCATGGGAACCCGGATCGTCTCGCCCATGGCGGCGGGGTTGAGCCCCAGATCAGATTCCCGAATCGCCTTCTCCACAGCTTGCACCATCTTCTTCTCGAACGGCGAGACACCGATGGTGCGCGCATCGAGCAGGGTAACCTTTGCCACTTGGTTCAAAGGTGTTGGTGAACCGTAATAGTCGATTGTGACGTGATCTAGGATACCGGTATGCGCGCGTCCGGTTCGCACCTTCGAAAGATCCGACTTGAATGCGTCGATGCTCTTGCCCATCTTCTGCTCGGTGCTCTTCTTGAGTTCCGGGATCATGTTGGCCTCCTTTGCAGACTCACACGTGCACGAGCGTGCCCTCGTCATCGCCGAGAACCACTCGCTTCAATGCGCCCTTTTTGAAGATGCTGAAAACGTTGATCGGAAGCTTCTGGTCGCGACAAAGCGTAAGTGCCGTCGCATCCATTACCCTGAGGTTACGGGCGATCGCTTCGTCGAAGCTGATGCGGCCATATCGCTTCGCCCCTGCATCCTTCTTCGGATCGGCGGTGTACACGCCGTCGACCTTGGTCGCCTTGATTACGATCTCGGCACCCATCTCGCTTCCACGCAGAGCTGCAGCGGTGTCGGTGGTGAAGAACGGGTTCCCGGTGCCCGCCGCGAAGATCACGATCTTGCCCTCTTCGAGGTAGCGAATCGCCTTGCCCCGAATGTAGGGCTCAACAATCTGCTCCACGTTCAGTGCAGACTGAACCCGGCTTGCCAGTCCGGCGTGGCGCATGGCGTCCTGCAATGCGAGTGCGTTCATGACGGTCGCAAGCATTCCCATGTAATCCGCAGTGGCGCGATCCATGCCTGACGCACCCGGCGCCACGCCGCGGAAAATATTGCCGCCGCCGATCACGACGCCGATTTCGACGCCCATGCTCGCGACCTGCGCGATCTCTGCGACGATGTCTTGAATCGTCTGGCGATTGATGCCGTAGGGATCGCTCCCCATCAGGGCTTCGCCGGAAAGCTTGAGCAGTATGCGCTTGTACTTGGGTTCCAAGGCTTCGAATCTCCGGCGTGGCGGCCGTGCCCGGCTAGCGCGCCAATCCCGCCTGCGCCTGAACTTCCGCCGCAAAGTCGTTCGACTTCTTTTCGATTCCCTCGCCGACGACGATATACCTGTACCCGTGCACTCTCGCCTTGTTGGCGGCTAGCATCTTCTCGACGGTTTGCTTGTCGTCCTTCACGAACGGCTGTCCAAGCAAGGCGATCTCACCAAGGAACTTGTTCACTCCGCCTTCGACCATTCGGGTCACGATTTCATCCGGCTTGCCCGATTCCTTCGCCCTCGCCGCGAGGATCTCGCGCTCGCGCGCCACCACGTTCGCCGGGACGTCAGTCTTGGTGAGATACGCAGGCTTGGCGAATGCAATGTGCATTGCGAGATCCTTGCCGACCTGTTCCGGGCCCTCGTAATCGACGATTACGCCGATCTTGGCGCCGTGCAGATAAAGCGCGAGGCGCGACGCAGTCCGCAGGCGTTCGAATCGGCGAATGGAGATGTTCTCGCCGATCTTTTGCACCAAGCTTTGCCTGCGCTCCTCCACCTTGGTGCCATCGAAATCCAGAGACGACAGCGCATCGACGTTCGCCGGATCGGAATTCGCAATCAACTCTGCCACGCGGTCGGCGAAGGACAAGAAATCCTCGTTTTTCGCCACGAAGTCCGTTTCGCAATTGACCTCGACCAGCGCACCGAGACGAGCGTCCGGCGAAAGAAAAGTACCAACGATGCCTTCCGCCGCAATTCGCCCGGCCGCCTTGCTCGCCTTGGCGCCACTCTTGATCCGCAAGAGCTCTTCCGCTTTCTGCAGGTCGCCTGCAGTCTCGCTAAGCGCCTTCTTGCATTCCATCATGCCGAGCCCGCTCATTTCCCGGAGTTGTTTCACCAGGCCAGCTGAAATCTCTGCCATTGCCGACTGCTCCTTGCCAGGGGCTGCCTAACCCCGATTGGTCAAATTCAAGTTCCAGGTTGAAAAAAGGGGCCTTCGGCCCCCTGTTCAAACCCCGAGTTGCGCCCGCATCAACCCTCACCCGCCTCGTCGTTCACCTCGACGAATTCGTCGCGGGACGCCTCGACGATCTCTTCCACGGATTGAGAACGTCCCTCGAGGACGGCATCGGCCACTCCTCGCGCATACAGCCTGATCGCACGGCTCGAGTCGTCATTGCCTGGAATGACGTAGTCGATACCTTCCGGCGAATGGTTGGTATCGACCACGCCCACCACCGGGATGCCTAGCTTCACCGCCTCCGCAATCGCGCCTTTCTGATAGCCCACGTCGATCACGAACATCGCGTCGGGCAGGCTTGCCAGATCCTTAATGCCGCCCAGGGAGCGGTTCAGTTTCTCCAACTCTCGCTGCAGTCCCAGTGCTTCCTTCTTGGACATTCGCTCGAAGGTGCCGTCTTGCGCCATTTGCTCCATTTCCCTCAGGCGCTTGATGGACTGCTTGACGGTTTTGAAATTGGTTAGCATTCCGCCGAGCCAGCGGTGATCAACGAACGGCATGCCGCAGCGTAGGGCTTCTTCGCGGATGATCTCGCGGGCCTGCCGCTTGGTGCCGACGAACAGCAGATTGCCCTTGTTTGCTGCAAGGCGCCGGATGTACTTGAGCGCATCCTGGTACATTGCCAGGGTCGTCTCAAGATTGATAATGTGGATCTTGTTGCGATGACCGAAGATGAACGGCGCCATCTTCGGGTTCCAGTATCGAGTCTGGTGCCCGAAATGGACGCCTGCCTCGAGCATTTGACGCATGGTCACTGACACTATTGCTCCTTTAGGGTTAAGTCTGCCGCGCGGCCGAACTGTCGACCCGGCGAAAGCCGGGCACCCTAACCAGCCGGGCAGGAAATTTAGCCGGGACAAGCTGCGTTGATGCGACCCCGACTAGCCTAAAATTCTAGCATAATCAGGTCTCAACACTCAATAGAATTGCTTCTCGAGAGCGATTCTCGTATCCTCGTCGCCTTTTCCCAGTCCATGGCCGTCACGCGCAAAACACCCGAAGAGATCGCAAAGATGCGGGTGGCCGGACGTCTGGCGTCTGAAGTGCTGGATTTCATCGCGCCTCACGTACGCCCCGGGATGTCGACGGGCAAACTCGATGCGCTGTGCCATGAATACATGGTGAAAGTGCAGGATACCGTCCCCGCGCCGCTGAATTACGCGCCTCCAGGCTACAAGCCCTACCCCAAGTCGATTTGCACTTCGGTAAACCATCAGGTCTGCCACGGCATTCCCGGTGACCGCGTGCTGAAGAGCGGAGATATCCTGAATATCGACGTGACGGTCATAAAAGAGGGCTTCCACGGCGACTCCAGCCGCATGTTTTGCGTGGGTGAACCCGGCGTCCAGGCACGACGCCTGGTTGAGGTTACCTACGAATGCATGTGGCTCGGTATCGTGCAAGTGCGCCCGGGCGGGCGCCTGGGTGACGTCGGCGCGGCAATCCAGACAAATGCCGAAAAGCATGGCTTCTCCGTCGTGCGGGAATTCTGCGGGCACGGCATCGGGCGCAATTTTCATGAAGAGCCCCAAGTCCTGCACTACGGCAAACCGGGCACCGGGATGGTTCTCGAGCCGGGAATGACGTTTACAGTCGAGCCGATGATCAATGCCGGAAAAGCGCCAATTCGCGAGCTGGCCGACGGCTGGACGATCGTCACCAAGGATCACAGCCTTTCCGCTCAGTGGGAGCACACCGTACTCGTCACCGAGTCGGGCTACCAGGTGCTGACGGTGTCATCGAGCTCGCCGCCACCGCCCGCCTTCGCTGCGTAGAAGATGGCTGCGGTGCAGCCCGGACCCCGCACGCCCGTTGCGCAGGTTCGCACCGAGCTGAAGTCTGCGCGCGGCGCTCTGCGCGATGCTTATCTTCGGCGACCGCGACCACGCGCTCTACTGCGCGGTCACTCGAACCTGATCGATCGGACCATAAAGGCGCTGTGGCACGAATTGCAGCCCGCGGCGGGCGCGGCACTGCTCGCCACCGGCGGATATGGCCGCGCAGAGCTGTTTCCGTTCTCGGACATCGATGTTCTGATTCTGCTTGCAAGAGAACCATCTGCCGCGGAACGTACCCGGCTCGAATTGCTCGTCGGTCAGCTGTGGGACGTCGGGCTCGAAGCCGGTCACAGTGTGCGCACGATCGAGACCTGCCTCGAGGCGGCCGATGCCGACATTACCGTCCGCACCACGCTGCTGGAGGCGCGCTTTCTCGCCGGCAGCCGCGCGCTATACCGAAAGCTCGAGACGGCCCTTCACCAGGCGTTCGACCCGGCGTCGTTCTACAAAGCGAAGAAGCTGGAGCAGGAGCAGCGACATGCCAAGCACCAGGACACGCCCTATTCTCTCGAGCCGAACCTGAAAGAGGCGCCGGGCGGTCTACGCGATCTGCATGTGATTCAGTGGATCGCCCGGGCAGCGGGAATCGGGAACAACTGGCGCGCTCTCGAGACCCACGGCCTGATCCAGCATGACGAAATGCGACAACTCTCGCGCTGTGAATCCGTGTTGCAGAACTTGCGAATCCGCCTGCATTACCTCGCCGGGCGGAGGGAAGACAGGATCGTGTTCGACCTCCAGAGCGCGCTCGCCGAGCAGCTCGGCGATTCCGAAACGCCGACGCGCCGCGCCAGCGAAGTAATGATGCAGCGCTATTACCGCACGGCGAAGACGATTACTCAGCTCAACACGATCCTGCTCCAGAATCTGGGTGCCCGCCTCTTTCCCAAGTCCGAAGTGGAATTGCAGCCGCTGAACGAGCGCTTCCGCGCCCGCGGCGAATTGCTCGAGGCCTGCGACGAAGGATTGTTCGAACGCGAGCCGCTCGCCGTGCTGGAAGGCTTCCTTCTGATGCAGCAACATCACGAGCTTCAGGGTATGACTGCGCCCACGCTGCGGGCATTGTGGCGCGGTCGGCGTCGAATCGACGCCCGGTTCCGGCGCGATCCGGTCGCTCGGCTGATGTTCCTGCAGATCCTGCAGCAACCGCGCGGCATCGTGCACGAGTTCCGGCGGATGAACCAATACGGCATTTTGGGGCGCTACCTGCCCGAATTTGGTCACGTGGTCGGGCAGATGCAACACGATCTGTTTCACGTATACACCGTCGACCAGCACATTCTGATGGTGCTGCGAAACCTGCGCCGCTTCACAATGCCCGAACTGGGGCACGAGTTCCCGCTGTGCAGCCAGCTGATGAGCGGCTTCGCGCGCAGCTGGTTGCTATATGTCGCCGCGCTGTATCACGACGTGGCGAAAGGTAGAGGCGGAGACCATTCCGAGCTTGGCGCGCACGACGCACGGATCTTTTGCCGTCGACACGGGCTCGCGACCGAAGACGAGGATCTCGTCGTCTTTCTTGTCACGAACCACCTGGCGATGTCGATGGTGGCGCAAAAACAGGATGTCCTTGATCCAGAGGTCATTCGCGCCTTCGCAGATCGGGTCGGGAGCGAGCGCCGCTTGATCGCGCTGTATCTACTGACGGTAGCGGACATTCGTGGCACCAGTCCGAAGGTCTGGAACGCCTGGAAGGCCAAGCTGCTCGAGGACCTGTTTCGCGCCGCCCGACGAGTTCTCACTGGCGAAACGCTTCAGCTGGATACCGCTCTCACCGAGAAACAGGCTGAAGCGACGCGCCTGCTCAGGCTCTACGCGCTCTCGGACAGCGTCAAGGATCGTTTGTGGGCTCAGCTCGACACTACCTACTTCCTGCGCCACGACGCGCAAGAAATCGCTTGGCAGACGCGCAATCTGCACTATCGGGTGAACGCGGAAAGACCCGTCGTGAAGGCGCGGCTAGCGCCCTTTGACGACGGCCTGCAGGTGATGATCTACACCCACGACCGTCCGGCCTTGTTCGCTCGGATCTGCAGCTGTTTCGACAAGGTCAACTTCAACATCGTCGAGGCCAAGATCCACACGACCCGGAACGGATACGCGCTCGACACCTTTCTCGTGATGGGCGAGGGAAACGGCGTGCATTACCGGGACATGATCAATCTCGTCGAAACCGAGATCGCGCAGGAATTGGACTCGGAAGCGCCACTCGGCCCGCCGCTAGGCGGTCGTCTCTCGCGCCGCGTGCGACATTTCCCGGTATCGCCCGTGGTCGATATCCGTCCGGACGAGCGCGGGACCTACCAGGTGCTATCAATCGTCGCCAGTGATCGCCCCGGCCTGCTCTATGGCGTGGCGCGCACCCTGGCCCGCTACCAAGTCGACCTGCATACAGCGAAGATAAATACGCTTGGTGACCGCGCCGAAGACGTCTTCCTGATATCTGGTGAAACGCTCGCCGACCCCAAGACAGTACTGCGCCTGGAGCAGGAGCTGGCGAAGGAACTGCAGGTCTGAGCTAGGCCTACTCCGTAAGGGGCGTCTCTTCGCCGGGAAACAGGGCGTCGATATAACCGAACTTACTCAGATCCTGAATCCGCATCGGATAGAGAATCCCGTCCAGGTGGTCGCATTCATGCTGCACCACGCGCGCGTGGAAGCCTTCTGCCACGCGCTGAAAAGGCCTGCCCCGCTCGTCGCACCCTGAATATCGAAGCTTGGTGTAACGCGGCACCAGACCGCGCATGCCCGGCACCGAAAGGCATCCCTCCCAGCCCTCTTCCATCTCGGACGAGAACGGCTCAACGAGTGGGTTGATCAGGACGGTGTCGGGCACCTCCTCCACTCCGGGATAGCGTGGGTTGCGCTTGACGCCGAAGATCACGACGCGAAGGCCTACGCCGATCTGCGGCGCCGCCAGTCCGGCACCGTCTAGATGCGCCATCGTGTCCCGCATATCATCCAGCAACGCATCGAGTTCCGGCGTGGAAAAGCGCTCCACAGGCGCCGCAACCGTCAGCAACGACGCATTTCCCATCTTGAGGACTTCCCGAATCATCCGCCAGCCAAGCGCTCAATGATTTTGCGCACGCGGCCCATCGCTTCATCCAGCACCGCGCTGATCCGCTCCAGGGAAATCCCGCGCGCACTGTCTCCGCGTCCTGCCGCATAATTTGCGACCACCGCAATGGCCGCGTACTCCAGGCCGAGTTCACGCGCCAGCACGGCTTCGGGCATGCCCGTCATTCCCACCACATCCGCCCCGTCGCGTTCCATGCGATTTATTTCGGCCGCCGTTTCCAGGCGAGGACCTTGCGTCGCGGCATAGACACCGCCCTCCGCCAGGTGCTCCCCACAAAGGTGTGCGGCCTCGCGAATCCGTTGCCTTAGGGCAGGCGAATACGGTTCCGTGAAATCGACGTGCGTCACGGGCGCATCCGCGCCCTCGAAATAAGTCGACCCGCGCCCCCAGGTGTAGTCGATTATCTGATCCGGAAGCATCAAGCTGCCGGGCTCCAGATCCTTGCGGATGCTGCCTACGGACGCTACCGAGACGACTCCGGCGACTCTCTCCTCTTTCAATGCCCACAGGTTCGCGCGGTAGTTGACTTCGTGCGGCGCAACCGTGTGCCTGTAGCCGTGCCGCGCGAGAAAGACGACGTCGCGACCGCCTACACGCCCGAAAGTCAGCGGGCCCGATGGTTCGCCGTACGGCGTGCGCGCTACCTTGCGCAACTCTATTTTGAGGTTGCCCAGCTGAGATAGTCCGCTGCCGCCGATGATCGCCAGCATCAGGCACCCTTCATGGCGCGAATTTCCGGAAGATTGCGCCAGTATCCCTTTGCATCCATGCCGCAGCCGAATACGAAGCGGTCCGGAATTCTAAGGCCGACGAAGTCCGCGTCGATCGGCTTGCCACCGGCCAGCACTTTCTCCACCAGGACCGCGCTGAACACCCTCGTTGCGCCCTGTTCGCGCAGCCGGTCACGAATCGCGAGCAGCGTCGTTCCGCCATCGAGGATGTCGTCCAGCAGCAGCACGGTGCGACCCTGAACGCCCGCAGGGGGCGCCACGCGCCACTCGAGCGCGCCGCCGGCGGTCTCGTTGCCGTAGCGCGAGGCGTGCACGTAATCCAGATCCAGCGGGAAATTCAGCAGCGGAAGAAGCTGGCCGCCGAAGACAACGGCACCCGCCATCACCACCAGCACCAGCGGATAGGCCTCGGAGAGCCTGCCGTTGATTTCCCCGGCGACCCGACGGACCGCCGCCTGTACTTCATCAGCGCTCGATATCCGGTCGGAGTTCTCGAGAAAGGCCCAGGCCTGCGCAGGATCGCGCATTCTCAGTAGGTAAACGTCACCACGTCGTCATCCATTGCCTGCGAGATCACGTATGCGCCGCCGACCGTCTCCTCGATCTCGGGAATCAGGTCCTCGCCCCACAACTCCAGTGTCGGGGTGCAGACTTTGAACTTTACGCCCGCTTCGTGTGCGTCCTTCATGAAATCGTAAACGCTCTTGGGCGAGCCTTCCTTGACGTGCAATTTTTCCGCCACGCCCTTGACCGCGAGTTCGCCCGCGCGGCCAGTAAGCACAACCTCGACCTCATACTCCATGGCGGCAGCCACGGTCGCCTGAAAGAATGGCGCGCCGAGCTCGGCAGGATCCCGCGGGTCGGTGTTCACCATTACGATCATAAGCTTGTCGGCCATATTTCCCTCCTCACGCATGAATATTAGCGAATGCTAAACCTGATGAGTATAGCCGAAGCGCCCGCCGTTACGTCGCGCGCGTGCGCAGGTAGCGCGCAAATTCCGTCCCGATCTCCGGGTGTCGCAGACCGAACTCCACGCTCGCCTTAAGGTATCCGAGTTTCGAGCCGCAGTCGTACCGCTTGCCGGGCATGCGCATCGCCAGGATTCGTTCTTCGCCAAGCAGCGCTGAGATGCCGTCGGTCAACTGGATCTCCCCTCCGCTGCCGGGTCTCGCCTGGGCGAGCAGATCGAAGATTCGCGGCGTGAGGACATAACGTCCCACCACGGCAAGCGTCGAAGGCGCATTGGCGGGCGACGGCTTCTCGACAATCGCCCGGATAGGGGACAACTCCGCTTCCGGATCGTCGACGCTCACGACGCCGTAGCTTCCGGTCTGCTCCCGCGGCACCGGCAAAACGCCGATTAGCGAGCAATTCTCCGCCTCGAAGCGGGCTGCCATCTGCGCAGTCGCGGGAGGGACCGCATCCATTAATTCGTCGGCCAGCAGGACCGCGAACGGTTCGTTGCCGACGATTGGCGCGGCGCAAAGCACTGCGTGTCCGAGTCCCAGAGGCTCGGCCTGGCGGATGTAGATGCAGCGACAGTGGTCCGGGAGCACGGTTTGGACCATGTCTAGCAGCTTCTGCTTGCCCTTCAGCTCGAGCTCGGTCTCCAGTTCGTAGGCCTTGTCGAAATGGTCTTCGATTGCGCGCTTGTTGCGCCCGGTAATGAAGATCAGGTCGGTGATGCCCGCCGCCGCCGCCTCCTCGACGGCGTACTGAATGAGCGGCTTATCGACGATCGGAAGCATTTCCTTGGGGCTCGCCTTGGTAACCGGTAGAAATCGGCTGCCTAGGCCCGCAACCGGGAAAACCGCCTTTCGAAGCTTTGGCTGCATGTCGTTCATAGCCTCTTGAGCAGATCGAGGAACTCACCCTCGTCTAGGATAACGACACCGAGCGCCCGCGCTTTCTCGAGCTTGCTGCCGGCGTCGATCCCCGCGACGACGAAATCGGTCTTCTTCGATACGGAACCGGCGACCTTGTGCCCCTTTGCCTCGACTTGGGCGCGCGCTTCGTCGCGTGTCATATTCGGTAGAGTACCAGTGAGCACGAAGGTCTTCACCTCGTCGGGCACTCTCGAAGGAATGCCCGCCCCTTCCGTCCAGCTTACTCCCGCCTCGCGCAGCTTGCCGATCACGATGCGGTTGTGATTTTCGTCGAAGAACTGACGGATCGACCGCGCAACGACCGGGCCGACGTCGGGCACTCGCTCGAGCGTCTCGGCGTCCGCATCAAGCAGGCGATCCAGGCTGCCAAAGTGGCGCGCGAGGTCGCGCGCAGTGCTCTCTCCAACGTTGCGAATTCCGAGTGCGTAGATGAATCGCTCGAGCGTCGTGTGCTTCGACTTCTCCAACGCCTCGACCAGGTTTGCCGCCGATTTCTCCCCCATCCGCTCCAGGCCCGCCAGCTGCACAGCCTTCAGCGAATATGCGTCTGCCGGCGTCTCGACCAGCGCGGAATCGACAAGCTGATCAACGAGCCGCTCGCCGAGCCCTTCGATATCCATCGCACGCCGGCTGGCGAAGTGCCTAAGGGCCTGCTTGCGCTGGGCAGCGCAGAAAAGCCCCCCGGAGCAGCGCGCGATTGCTTCGTCCTCCGCCTTTACCACCGCCGAGCCGCATACCGGACACTTACTCGGCATGTGAAACGGGCGCGTGCCGTGGGGTCGCCTCTCGATCTGCACCGAGACCACTTCGGGAATTACGTCCCCCGCGCGCCGCACCAAGACGGTATCGCCGATCCGCACGTCCTTGCGCCGCAGCTCGTCCTCGTTATGCAAGGTCGCGTTGGTCACCGTCACGCCACCGACCTGCACCGGCTCGAGACGGGCAACGGGCGTTAAGGCACCGGTACGGCCAACCTGCACGTCAATCGCCACCACGCGCGTGGCCTGCTCCTCGGCCGGGTACTTGTGCGCGAGGGCGAAGCGCGGCGCACGCGATACGAAGCCCAGGCTCTGCTGCCAGTCGAGGCGATTGACCTTGTAGACGACCCCGTCGATCGCATAAGGAAGCTGGCTGCGCCTGCGTCCCATGGCGTCGAAATACCGGAGTACGCCGTCGACGCCCTCAACCACGTCGCGCTCGGCGCTCACGCGGAATCCGAGCGACTCGAGCCAGTCCAACGTCTCGGCGTGAGTTTTCCAGCGGGCGTTCGCGGCGAACCCGACCCCGTATGCGAAAAAGTTCAACGCGCGGCTTGCCGTGATATGCGAATCGAGTTGGCGCAGGCTGCCGGCCGCTGCATTGCGCGGATTGGCGAATTCCTTCGCACTGGCGTCGCGCTGGCGCTGGTTGAGTCGTTCGAAATCGCTCAGCAACATGAGCACCTCGCCTCTGACTTCCAACTCCCGGGTATCGGCCGCGGCCGGCAGACGCAGCGGCAGAGTTCTCACGGTGCGAAGGTTGGGAGTGACATCCTCGCCGGTGCTGCCGTCTCCCCTGGTCGCGCCCTGGACGAACAGTCCATCGTGGTAGGACACGCTGATCGCGAGGCCGTCGAACTTGGGTTCTACTGCATAGTCGACGACGTCCTGGCCGAGCGCTTCGCGCACACGCCTATCGAAAGCATGAACTTCATCGACATCGAATGCATTGCTCAGCGAGAGCATCGGCGTACGGTGCTTCACCTCGGCGAACTCGGCCAGCGGCTCGGCGCCCACACGCTGCGTCGGCGAATCAGGGGTGGCCAGTTCCTTGTGCCTTTGTTCCAACTCGACGAGCTCGCGGAACAATCGGTCGTACTCGGCGTCGGTGATCTCCGGCCGATCCAGCGTGTAGTACAGCCGATTGTGCCGCTCGATCTCCTGCCGCAGCCATTCGACACGATCGCGTACCGATTTCGCGACGCTCATCGGCCTGCCGCTCACGAAAACAGGCGCAGTGCCAAAGGCCCTCCCGGAGGCAGCCCCCGCCCTTCCAGCGCCTGGCGCACGGCATCGAGTTCGGCGCCGATGGCAGCCAGCGACTGCTCGTCGAGCGGACGTCCGTTGTCGTCGATCAGGGAGCCTCCGAGGCCGGCGGCAAGCTGGTGGGCGAAGCGCACCAGCGATTCATATGTCTTTCGGACCTCCGGTACGCGAGGTACGTCGAGCGAAAAGGCCAGCTTCGCGACCTCGCCATCTTTCTCCCCGCCGGCCGCGATCACGGTGTACAGGACGCGGCCATGCGCATCGCGCAAGGCATGCTGCCCATCGGCCAGGCCCTCGAGCCCGGCAGCCGCGATCGCAGACTCCAGCTTGGCCTCGGGGAACGCGCTGCCGGCGGCGGGAATCAGATTGAGGACTATCTGGATGTCCGCATCCGCACAGAACTGGTCGAGTTCACGCGCCTGGTCCATCGCCTGTTTCATTTCCGGTGCAACCGCTGAGGCGCCCAAGGTCGCCGCCAGATTCTCCACCTCGGAGCGGAACTCGATCAATTCGCCTTCGTTGACGACCCCCGCGCGCGAGACCAGCTGGAGCGCGACCTGGAACGATACGTAGGCCGCCGGATCGCCGTGCACGATGGGCTTCCAAGTTCCCGCCTCTTCGCGGCCGGCCGCCATGACGCGATTCGCAAACCGATGCTCGAGTGGAATCCAGACCTCCAGAAAGGCGACGGCGGACATCGACCGTGCCGGCGACAATGCAATCACGTAGTCCAACGCTACGTCGGGCAGCGCTTGCGTCGGCGCGCCAGGATCCGGACTCGCTTTGCGAATTGCGGGCTCAAGGGTGGGCTCCCGCCGCTGTGGCGTTTCACCGAGCAATACGTCCTCGTGTTGCGAGCCGAAGGCGCGCTCCGCCCGCTTCGTAGCAAGGCCCTCCTGCACTCGGTTGAAGACGATCACCCCGACGATCGCCAGCACGCCGATTAGCAGGAGCCCGAGCTGGAAGTCGCTCATGTGATCAGGCCGCTGGACGCGGACGGACGCCGAAAGCCGTCAGGCCGCGAGCTCCTCTCTCATACGCAGCGCCTCGTCGATGTCAACCGCGACGACACGCGACACGCCGGATTCCGGCATGGTGACGCCGACCAGCTGCGCGGCAAGCTCCATTGTCAGCTTGTTGTGGCTGATGAACAGGAACTGGGTCTGGCTCGACATCTTGCGCACCAGGTTGCAGAAACGCACCGTGTTGGCGTCGTCAAGCGGCGCGTCGACCTCGTCCAGCAGGCAAAACGGCGCCGGATTAAGTTGGAACATCGCGAATACAAGCGCGATCGCCGTGAGCGCCTTTTCGCCGCCGGAAAGCAGATGGATGGTGCTGTTGCGTTTGCCCGGCGGCTGAGCCATGACCTGGACTCCCGCATCGAGGATTTCCTCGCCGGTCATGATCAGCTTCGCCTCGCCGCCGCCAAACAAGGCGGGAAACAGCGAACCGAAATGGCGGTTCACGCTGTCGAACGTTTCGCGCAGCAACTCGCGCGTCTCCCGGTCGATTCGGCGGATCGCGTCCTCAAGCGTGTTGACGGCCTCGTCCAGGTCGGCAGCCTGCGAATCGAGATAGGCTTTGCGCTCGCGACTGCTGTGAAGTTCCTCCAGCGCTGCCAGATTGACCGCCCCAAGCTCGTTGATCGACTGCGTCAACCTTGTCAGTTCGGCTTGCAACGTCGACGGGCGCGGCGCGCGCTCGGCTTCGCCTTCGAGCCTCGCCTCGTCGGCGTCAGCCTCGCGCAGCTGTTGTTCGAACTGATCGTGATTGATCTGCGCGGCCTGTTCCTTGAGGCGCAGTTCGCCCACCCGGTCGCGCAGCGGCGCGATTCGCCCTTCGATCTGCAGGCGTTCCTCTTCGAATCCGCGCAACACGCCTGCCGCGGTCTCCACCGAGTTGCGAGCTTCGGCAAGCGTCCGTTCGCAGGCGATACGCGCCTCGACCGCTTCCTCCAGCGCTACGCGCACGGCCGGAACCGGGTCTAGCGCCAGCTCTTCGGTCAGCTTCGCGATTTCGATCTCGGCGCTTTCGATCTGCTGGTCGATGACACGGACCGAGTTGTCAATCTCGCTGATTTTAGAGGCGCATTCGCGCTCGCCGAACACCGCATCCTGCGATGCGCGCTCCGCTTGCTGGATCTCCCGCCGCTGATCGGCCAGCCGGACTTCGACCGCGAGGTGATTGGCCTTGATCGCTTCCAGATCGTCGCGTGAAGCGCGGATTTCCTCACCCAGGCGCCCTACCGCGGCCTGGGATTGAACCAAGCGCTCGCCGCTCTGGTCGACGTCGCGTGCGATCTCGGTCAACTCTGCGCCGACCTGCGCGCTGCGCTCGCTGTAGCGTTCTTGCGCCTGGCTCAGTTTCAGAAGCTCGATTTGCCTGTCGTGGCGGTCCGTCTGACGCGCCGAAAGGGCGTCTCGCGCGTGCTCCAGCGCGCCCTGCTTTTGCGCCAGCTCGGCCTCGACGCTGGCCAGCGCGCTGCGTTCCTCCCCGAGGCGAGACTCGAGCTCCCGAAAGCGCGCCTCCAGCGCCTCGATCTCGCCCTGGCGGGCAAGCAGCCCCGCGTCCGACGGATCCGGGGCGTGGAAGCTCAATGTGTGCCGGGTGAACTGGTGTCCTGCCCGGGTAACCAGAACCGCTCCCGTCGGTAGCTGCTCTCGCGCCTGCGCGTCCGGGGTGTTTTCGACTGCGTAGATGCCCGCAAACCAGTCCGCCACGGCGCCCGATACGGCCGGGTCGGCTGCGTGCACCTTTGACGCGAGCGAGACATGGCCCGACAGCTGCTCATGCGCGCCGCCGGTCCCATGCGTGAAAATACTCGCCTTGACCGGAGGCTGGTCCGACGCGAGCGCCCCAATCCGTGCGGGGTCGGCGAGTTCCAGAGCATGCAAGCGCTCGCGCAGCACCGCCTCGACCGCGGTCTCCCAGCCTGCCTCGATGCGCAGTTTCTGCCACAAGCGCGGCAACGCCGAGAGCCCGTGTGTCTCGAGCCACTCGCGCAGTGGCGCATTGTCCTCGGCCGCAGCCTGTATCTGCCGTAGGGTCGCTAGTTGTGCTTCCGCCGCAGTTGCCTCGCGTGAAGCCTGCGCCACTCGCTCCAGAGCGGACGATTGCCGCTCCTCCAAGCGCGCACAATCGGCCTGCAATGCCTCGATACCCTGCTCCGCCTCCGCGATCGAGGCGTCGATGTCGCGGATCAGGCCATCGAGCGCCAAAATCGCATCCGTGTCGGGCTTGAGCAACGTCTCGAGCTCGCCCTGCAGGCGTTCGCGGCGCTGCTCGAGCGATTGGATGTTGCGCTCCAGATGGGCGAGGTTCGACTGCTCGATCTGCAAGCCACTCTCGGCCTGCATCAGGCGGCCACGGGCTTCGCTCAGACGCTCCTGTGAAGAGCGGAACGACTGCTCGGCCTCCGGCAGCTTTGCATTCTCCTGCGACAAGCGTGACTGGGCTTCCGCAACGCGCTCCTTCGCACTCTCGGATCGCGCCGCCCACATATGAAGCGCCTGGGTGAGCTGAGAGCGCTGCTCGCGCCATGATCCGAGCTGAATGCGCCGCTCGGTGTGTTGGTTCTCGAGCCGTTGTCGCGTCTCCTCCACATGGCGTAGCTCGGACTCATGACGCGCGACTTCCGCGTTGGCGCCATACAGCGCCGCCTGGGCGGCATTCATCGCGTCGCCCGCCTTGTAATGCGTCGCGCGGGCAGCCTCCAGGCGGGATTCGATCTCGCGCAGCTTCGCGGTTTCCGCCTCCAACTCGTTGCTGGTTTTGGCGATTTCTCTCGTATGACGCTCACGCTCGGCCGCAGCGTCGCGACGTCGCACGTACCATAGCAGCTGCTGCTTGAACTGCAGCTCGGCCTGGAGCTCCTTGTAGCGGCTAGCGACCTCCGCCTGCGCTTCCAGCTTCTCGATCTGGGAACCGAGTTCGATCCGGATGTCGGTTACGCGCGCGAGATTCTCTTTGGTGTCCGAGAGCCGGTTCTCGGTCTCACGCCGCCTTTCCTTGTACTTCGAAATCCCCGCCGCCTCTTCCAGGAAGACCCGCAGTTCTTCGGGCTTCGCCTCGATCACGCGCGAAATCATCCCTTGCTCTATGATCGCGTAGGCGCGCGGCCCCAAACCGGTGCCGAGGAACATGTCCGTGATATCGCGCCGCCGCACATGCGAATTATTGATGTGGTACGACGATTCCCCGTCTCGCTGCAGCACGCGCTTGACCGAGATCTCGGCATACTGGGACCACTGCCCGGCGGCACGCCCCTGCGAATTGTCGAACAGCAACTCGACGCTCGCTCTCGCCAGCGGCTTGCGATTCACCGAACCATTGAAGATGACGTCCAGCATCGAATCGCCGCGCAATGCCGAAGCACGTGACTCGCCGAGTACCCAGCGCACGGCGTCTATCACGTTGGATTTACCGCAGCCGTTCGGCCCCACGATGCCGACCAGCTGTCCCGGCACGTGAATGGATGTAGGGTCGACGAACGACTTGAAACCGGAAAGCTTGATCTGCGTAAGGCGCACGGAGCGTTATCGAATTCGAGAAGAATTAAGGTGCGGCGCGAGGGAAACACCGCCAGAAAAAACGTTCGGCATGATACCATTTTCGCACAGGCTTTCGCCCATTCCCCGCTGGCAAAAAATGGCATCGCGCCCCTCTGGCAAGGCTCTTCAGACTTTCCCCAATCCGAATCCCGGACGTGACTTTCGCATCCACGTGGAAATCCCGGAATTCACCTGTCTCTGCCCGATCACCGGACAGCCAGACTTCGCCGTGCTGGCGCTCGACTATGTGCCCGAGCGCGCATGCGTGGAGCTGAAATCGCTCAAGCTCTATATCTGGTCTTTCCGCGATCAGGGCGCTTTCCATGAGGCGGTGACCAACCGGATCCTGGACGACCTCGTGCATTCCGTCCGCCCGCGCTACATGCGCCTGACCGCACGCTTCAACGTGCGCGGCGGCCTCTTTACCACGGTCATCGCCGAACACCGAAAGCGCGGCTGGCGACCACCGCCATCCGTTCAGCTCGACGCCTTGCCCGGCGCTGAACCGCGGCGATGAATCCCCGTCTCGCTGCGCTGCAGCCATATGCTTTCGAGAAGCTGCGCGCGCTGCTCGACGGCATCAAGCCGAACCCGGATCTGCGGCCGATCAACTTGTCGATCGGCGAGCCCAAGCACCCGACGCCTGCGCTGATCCGCGAAGCGCTGACCGGCGCGCTCGACGGGCTTGCCGCCTACCCGGCGACGGCGGGGACGCCGGCGCTGCGCGAGGCGATCGCCGAATGGCTCGGGCGCCGCTATGCGCTTCCGCCCGTCGACGCGGCGACCGAGGTGTTGCCAGTGAACGGCTCGCGGGAGGCCTTGTTCGCATTCGCGCAGTCCGTGGTCGACCCTCTGAGCGGCAATGCGAAGGTCGTTTGCCCCAATCCGTTCTATCAGATCTACGAAGGCGCGGCGATCCTGGCCGGCGCCACCCCTTTGTATCTCAACGCAGACGAGCGATCCGGCTTCCGCGTGCGCTACGACACTTTGCCGGCCGCCGAGTGGCGCAACGTCCAGCTGGTTTACGCCTGTTCGCCGGCCAACCCCAGCGGAAGCGTCATGCGGTTGGAGGATTGGAAGCTGCTGTTCGAACTGTCGGAGCGCCACGGTTTCGCGATCGCGTCGGACGAATGCTATTCCGAGCTGTACTTCGACGAAGCCAGGCCGCCCCTCGGCGCGCTCGAAGCCTCGCATCGCCTCGGCCGAAAAGGCTACCCCAGGCTGGTCGTGTTCTCGAGCCTTTCCAAGCGCTCCAATGCCCCGGGCATGCGCTCGGGTTTCGTTGCAGGCGACGCAAAGCTGCTGCGGGACTTTCTCCTCTACCGGACCTACCACGGCTCCGCGATGAGCCTGACCGTACAGCAGGCCTCGATCGCCGCATGGCGCGACGAACAGCACGTGCGTGAGAACCGGCGCCAGTATGCCGAAAAATTCCGCGCCGTACTGCCGCTGGTCACCGCTCCCCTCGCGGCCGGTATGCCGGAAGGGGGCTTCTACCTCTGGATCCGCACGCCGATCGACGACTGCGAATTCGCGCGACGCCTGCTGCACGAATATAATGTGCTCGTTCTTCCAGGCAGCTACCTTGCGCGCGATGCTCAGGGCGGAAATCCCGGACGCTACCGGGTGCGCGTGGCGCTCGTTGCACCACTCGCCGAATGCATCGAGGCCGCGGAACGCGTGAGCCAATTTGCCCGTACACTCTGAGAAATCATGGAATCCGTACGAAAGACGATCGACGAAGCCTGGGAAAATCGCGCAACGATCAATCCCTCGACCGCACCAGAGGCACTTCGCGAAGCCGTCGAGCACGTGATGGCGGCGCTGGATGCGGGACGGCTGAGAGTATGCGAAAAGAACGCCGGCAACTGGGTCACCCACCAGTGGATCAAGAAGGCGGTACTGCTGTCGTTCCGAATTGAAGACAATCGCTTGCTTGAAGGCGGGGCAAGCCGCTATTTCGACAAGGTCCCATCCAAGTTCGCCGACTATGATGCGGCCAAGTTCGATGCAGGCGGGTTTCGCGTCGTTCCGCCGGCCATGGTGCGCCGCGGATCGTTTATCGCCCGCAACGTGGTGCTGATGCCGTCCTACGTAAACATAGGCGCTTACGTCGACGAAGGAACGATGGTCGATACCTGGGCGACCGTGGGGTCTTGTGCCCAGATCGGCAAAAACGTGCATCTTTCGGGAGGCGTTGGCATCGGTGGGGTACTGGAGCCTCTTCAGGCCAATCCGGTAATCATCGAAGACAATTGCTTTATCGGCGCGCGCTCGGAAGTGGTCGAAGGCGTGATCGTCGAGGAAAACAGCGTGATCTCGATGGGCGTGTTTATTGGACAGAGCACCAGGATCTTCGATCGGGAAAGCGGTGAGATCATTTACGGGCGCGTCCCTTCGGGCTCGGTGGTCGTGCCCGGCACCTTGCCGTCGGGTGATCGCAGTTGCGCGCTGTATTGCGCAGTAATCGTCAAGAAGGTCGACGCAAAGACTCGAGCGAAGACGAGTCTGAATGAGCTATTGCGGGGCGATTAGACTGTTGCCGTAAGATTGCAGGGGGTAGTCATGTCGGCGATTAAGCGTTTGTTCCAATTGATGGCGGAGAAGAACGCCTCGGACATCTTCCTGTCGGTCGGTGCGCCGATCAACATCAAGATTAACGGCGTGTCCATGCCGGTAAATCAGACCATCATGACGGAGGAAACCGTCAAGCAGCTCCTGTATGAAATTCTCGCGGATAAGCAGATTCGTGAGTACGAAGAGGAAATGGAGCTGAACACCGGATATACCTTCGAGGGTGTCGGCAGCTTTCGCATCAGCGCATTCCGCCAGAAGCAGACGCCGGCGGTCGTGGTGCGCTATATCCCAGGCGTCATCCCTCCCCTGGACAGTCTCGGCCTGCCGCCGATTCTGAAAGAAGTGATCATGCAGAAGCGCGGCCTGATGCTAATGGTCGGCGCCACGGGTTCCGGCAAGTCCACCTCGCTAGCCGCAATGCTCGACTATCGGAACTCCCTCCAGACGGGACATATACTGACGCTCGAGGATCCAGTCGAGTACATATTCAAGAGCAAGAAATCGATCGTCAACCAGCGCGAAATCGGTACCGACACCAAAGCCTTCTGGGTGGCGCTAAGGAATGCCCTGCGGCAAGCCCCGGATTGCATCTTGATCGGCGAGATTCGCGACAAGGAAACGATGGCGATGGCGCTGGCATACGCCCAATCGGGCCACCTTTGCCTTGCGACGCTGCACGCAAACAATAGCTATCACGCGATGAATCGCATCATCAACTTCTATCCGCTCGAGAATCGGCCGAGTCTGCTGTTGGACCTCGGGGCCACGCTCCAAGCCGTCATCTCGCAACGGCTCGTGCGCACCAAGACGGGCAGGCGGGCCGCCGCGGTGGAAGTACTGCTCAATACGCGCCACGTCCAGGAGTTGATTGAAAAGGGCGAGATCAACGAGATCAAGGAAGCACTCGAAAAAAGCATGGCGCCAGGATCGCAGACGTTCGAGCAGGCGCTCTTTCGTCTGTTCATGGACGGTCACATCACCCAGGACGAAGCCATGTCGAATGCGGACTCCGCCACAAACATGCTTTGGCTGATTAATCAGGCTACCGCGGGGGAGGTGACGTCCGACCAGGCTACCCCCGAAACTTCGCCCGAACCGCTTCCGTCCGACGAACACGACCCCGACGAGGACCCCTACTCCCGCACGACCGATGTTACCCAGTTCAGGGACATCAAGATCGACATGTCGTGACTGCGGCAATAGTGCGGGATACCCTCCAACTTGCGAAAGACTTGATCGCGCGTCGCTCGGTGACCCCGAATGACGCGGGCTGCCAGGAATTGATCGCCACGCGATTGGCCGCGGCCGGATTCGCGTGCGAGACCATCCGTTGCGGCGAAGTCAGCAATCTCTGGGCTCGGCGCGGCCGCGTCCCTCCGCTTCTGTGCTTTGCCGGGCACACAGACGTCGTGCCGCCCGGCCCACTCGATCAATGGCTTTCCGACCCGTTTTTGCCGACGACGCGTGATGGCCGGCTCTATGGGCGGGGGGCGGCCGACATGAAGTCGTCGATCGCTTCGTTCGTGACCGCCGCGGAGGCTTTCGCGCGCGAGCGCCCGGGCCACACCGGGTCGATCGCACTCCTCATCACGTCTGACGAGGAAGGTCCCTCGGTCGATGGAACTGCGCGCGTCGTCGATAAGCTGAGGCAGCGCGGCGAATTGATAGATTACTGTATTGTGGGCGAGCCGTCGTCGGTCGAGGCTCTGGGCGACTCGATAAAGAACGGTCGACGCGGTTCGCTTTCCGGTCGACTTACGGTTCGTGGCGTTCAAGGGCACATCGCCTACCCGCATCTGGCGCGCAATCCGATTCATCTCGTCGCGCCAGCGCTGGCGGAACTGGTCGCGACGCGCTGGGACGAGGGCGACGAACACTTTCCTCCCACCTCCTGGCAGGTTTCGAACGTCCATGGCGGCACGGGCGCCAACAATGTCATTCCGGACTCGATTGAAATCGAATTCAATTTCCGCTTCTGCGCCAAGAGCAGCGAGCAATCGCTGAAACAACGGCTAGAGGATGTTCTGCGCCGATACAAATTGGACTATGACATCCGGTGGAGCCTTTCGGGACAACCGTTCGTAACGCGCAGCGGCGAGCTGGTCGACGTCGTCAAGCGCGTCGTTTTCGAGCATACCGGGCGCACGCCCCAGCTTTCCACGGCGGGCGGAACGTCCGACGGCCGCTTCATTGCGCAGATCTGCCCCCAGATTGTCGAGTTGGGCCCCGTCAACGCGAGCATTCACAAGTTGAACGAAAACATCGAGCTCGCGGCGCTGGAGCAACTGCCCCGGATCTACATCGACGTTCTCAGGGCCCTTCTCCCTTAGCGCCCAAATGCCGCCGACCGAGCCTGCGACAGTAGGCGGGTTGTTCCGCGATCTCGTTTGCCGACTCGAGCGCGCGTCCCTGCATTACGGACACGGCACCCACAATGCGCACGACGACGCGGCCTACCTCATTCTTCACACGCTTCATTTGCCGCTGGATGACCTGGGCCCGTACCAGCAGCGAATCGTGGCGCCGGGCGAGAAGCGCCGCGTCTTGGCGCTGGTCGAGCGGCGTGTTCGCGAAAAGATCCCGGTCGCGTACTTGACGCACGAAGCGTGGCTGGGCGAATACAGCTTCTACGTCGATGGGCGGGTCATCATCCCGCGCTCGTTCATCGCCGAGCTGATGCGGGAACGCTTCGAACCTTGGCTGCAGCGTCCGGTTCGGGACGCGCTCGACCTCTGCACCGGATCCGGCTGCCTTGCAGTTCTGCTCGCCAAGGCTTTTCCCGCAGCACGCGTGGATGCCGCCGACCTGTCGCCCGAAGCGCTCGCGGTCGCGCGCCGCAACGTCGCGCGCTATCGTCTCGGGCGCCGCATTCGCCTCGTCTGTTCGGACATCTTTTCGCGTCTGAAGGACCGCCGCTACGATTTGATAGTGTGCAACCCCCCCTACGTGAACGCAGCGTCGATGCGCGCACTGCCGCGTGAGTACCGGCACGAACCGGCACTTGCCCTTGCCGGCGGCACCGACGGACTCACCCTGGTAAGGAAGATCCTCGCAATCGCCGCAGAGCACTTGCGGCCGGGCGGTTTACTGGTGTGCGAGATCGGGCACAACCGGCGGGTACTCGAGCGCGCCTATCCCTCGGTCCCGTTCGCCTGGCCGGAGACCAGTGCCGGCCCGGGCCACGTGTTCGTCCTCAAGCGCAAAGATCTCGTTCCGCTCAGCTCGGCGGAGCCTCCATTAAGACCCGCCAAAAGGCGACGAGACGAGCGATGAAATGGGGTGGCCGATGGGACTCGAACCCACAACAACTGGAATCACAATCCAGGACTCTACCGTTGAGCTACGGCCACCGTCGAAGAACCGCTAACTAAAAGCCTGTCGCCAAACCTTACCCACCATGCAGCGCGATCGTGGACGCGATTCTGGCCTGCCCGGCGGGACTCGAACCCACAACCCCCAGCTTAGAAGGCTGGTGCTCTATCCGGTTGAGCTACGGGCAGCCCGCCTGCAAAGCTGGTCGGGGTGGAGAGATTCGAACTCCCGACATCTTGCTCCCAAAGCAAGCGCGCTACCAGGCTGCGCCACACCCCGAAAATCGGACGCACATGATACTCCGGGAGCGCTTGTGGAGCAACGCAACCCCGTGAAAGAACTGGGATATAAGCGCGATCCGAGTTTGCTTGCGGGTGGGGTCTATTTCTGCTAAAAAGCGCCTTTCCTTTTTCCAGGCAACTGCATCAATGGCCGTCGAACTGACCCGGAAGAGCTTCACGCCGTACGCTCCGAAGAAGGGCGAAGAGTATATGAACGCGCGCCAACGGACTCACTTCCGGAAGATCCTCGAGCAGCTGAAAGCCGAGCTTTCGGAAGAGATCGATCGCACGGTTCATACGATGCAGGACGAAGCCACGGTATTTGCCGACCCCAACGACCGCGCCAGCCAGGAGTCCGACATGGCGCTGGAATTGCGCAATCGCGACCGGGAACGAAAGCTGATCAAGAAGATCGACGAAACGATCGGCCGAATCGACGCGAACGAATACGGTTACTGCGACAGCTGTGGGGTGGAGATCGGGCTAAAACGCCTCGAGGCGCGTCCGACGGCTACGCTGTGCATAGACTGCAAGACTCTGGACGAGTTGCGCGAGAAGCAGGTCGCCAAATAGGCAACGCCGTAGTACGGAATTGAAAAAGGGCGCCTGAGCGCCCTTTTTGCCGTCTGGGGGCTGTAGTACCGCTCAGCCCTGCTTCGCCGTCTCTGGCGGGTTGATCGCCTTCATCGAGAGTCGCACGCGACCCTTGTCATCGGCCTCAAGCACCTTCACTTTCACGATCTGCCCTTCCTTGAGGTGGTCGGACACTGCGTTCACCCGCTCGTTACTGATTTGCGAGATGTGCAGCAGTCCGTCGCGCCCGGGCAGCAGCTGGATGATTGCGCCGAAGTCGAGCAATCGCAATACCGGGCCTTCGTAGATCTTGCCCACCTCGACGTCCGCGGTAAGTTCGAGGATCTTTTGCTTCGCCGCTTCGCCGCCCTCGGCGCTCGTCGAGGCGATGGACACGGTGCCGTCATCCTCGATCTCGATGGTTGCGCCGGTCGCCTCCTGCAAGCCGCGGATGACGACACCACCCTTACCGATCACGTCACGGATCTTTTCCGGATTGATCTTGATCTTGATGATGCGCGGCGCGAAAGTTGATACTTCCTGGCGCGAGTGCTCGATTGCCTGCTGCATGAAGCCGAGAATGTGAAGCCTGCCTTCGCGCGCCTGATCAAGCGCCACGCGCATGATTTCCCTGGTGATCGACTCGATCTTGAGGTCCATTTGGAGCGCAGTGACGCCGCGGTCCGTGCCCGCCACCTTGAAGTCCATGTCGCCCAGATGGTCTTCGTCGCCGAGAATATCGGTCAGCACCGCGAAACGGTTGCCGTCCTTAATCAGGCCCATCGCAATGCCCGCGACGTGCGCCTTGACCGGCACGCCTGCGTCCATCAGCGCCAGACTGCCGCCGCAAACTGACGCCATCGAAGAAGATCCGTTCGACTCCGTGATCTCGGACACAACCCGCATCGAATAGCCGAACTCTTCCGCCGTCGGCAGTACCGCGGCCAGCGCGCGCTTGGCGAGCTTGCCGTGGCCGACCTCGCGGCGTTTCGGCGTGCCCATACGCCCCGTTTCGCCTGTTGCGTACGGTGGCATGTTGTAGTGGAGCATGAAGCGCTCGCGGTATTCACCCATCAGCGCGTCGATGATCTGCTCATCGCGTCCGGTGCCGAGCGTAACGGTGACCAGGGCTTGAGTTTCGCCCCGCGTGAACAACGCTGACCCGTGAGTGCGTGGCAGCACCCCGGGGCGTATGGTGATTGGTCGCACAGTCCTCGTGTCTCGTCCGTCGATCCGGGGTTCCCCGTCGAGAATCTGGCTACGCACGATCTTTGATTCGAGGTCGAAGAAGATATCCTTCACCTCGCTCGGGCTGATTTCGGCGCCGGAGTCCTTCGCTTCTTCCTGCAGCTTCGCGAGAGTGGCCTTGCGAATCTCTCCCAGCCTCACGTTGCGTGGCTGCTTCTGGCGCATCTCAAACGCCTCGCGCAGGTCTTTTTCCGCCAGTTCTGCCACGCGCGCAATCAATGCAGCGTTCTTCTGTGGCAGTTCGATTTCCCAGGCCGGCTTGCCCGCAACCTCCGCCAGCTCATCGATTGCACGAATGGCTGCCTGCATCTGCTCATGACCGAACATGACCGCGCCGAGCATCACGTCTTCCGGAAGTTCCTGCGCTTCAGACTCAACCATCAACACACCCTGGTCCGTGCCCGCGACCACCAGATTGAGCTTCGAGCCCTTCAGCTGCGTTGCGGTCGGGTTGAGTACGTACTGTCCATCGATATAAGCGACGCGGCAACCGCCGATAGGTCCGCTAAACGGTATGCCGGAAAGGGTGAGCGCGGCCGAAACTCCGAGCATTGCGGGAATATCGGGATCGACCTCGGGGTTGCACGACATGACGGTCGCGACGACCTGGACTTCGTTGTAAAACCCGTCGGGAAACAACGGTCGAATCGGTCGGTCAATCAGCCTGCAGGTAAGTGTCTCCTTCTCCGAAGGGCGCCCCTCGCGCTTGAAGAAGCCCCCCGGAATCTTGCCCGCGGCATACGTCTTTTCGACGTAGTCGACCGTCAGCGGAAAGAATTCCTGGCCTGCTCGCGCTTCTTTCGCGGCCACGACGGTGGCCAGGACAACCGTATCGTCGATCGTGCACAAGACGGCTCCATGCGCCTGACGGGCGATTTCGCCGGTTTCGAACGTGACCTGCTGGGTACCGTATGTAAACGTCTTCTTGATTGGATTCAAAGCCAATTTCCTCTAGATTCAAGCTGCGCCACCGTGGCGGCGCGAGGGTGCGGCGCTCAGCGCACGCGGCGGACGCAATAAACGAAGACGCTCATCCGTTGAATGAGCGCCTTCCGTCGATGCATCGAGAGAGAAGCTACTTGCGTAGGCCGAGCCGCTCGATCAGCGCCCGATACTTGTCTGCATCGGTGCGCTTCAAGTAGTCGAGCAACTTGCGCCGCTGGCTAACCATTTTCAGCAGCCCGCGACGTGAATGGAAATCCTTGACGTGGCTCTTGAAGTGCGCCGAAAGGCCATTGATCCGCTCCGTAAGAAGAGCGACCTGCACCTCCGGCGAGCCAGTGTCCTTACCGGAGCGTTGAAACTGTTGAACGACTTGCGCCTTTTGCGCGACCTGCAATCCCATATTCTCTCCTCGTGCGAAGTGCGATTTTAACTCAAGCGTTGGGCTATTCACAAGTTTTTTTATGTATTTCAGCCGGTTGCGCCGCCTGGCTCTCTCGTGGCGCGGTCAGTCTCATCGGTCGCAGCATCCCCGCTCCGTCTGCCAGGCCGACCCCGATCAACCCTCCCGGGCCGTGCAGTGCGCACTGCCCGGCGAGAACCTGACCGATTTGGATCGCCTGGCCCTTGCGCAAGCGCGCCTCCTGTTCGGTACCGCAATCCAGGCAAGGCAGGTCACCCAGCAATGCGTCGAGCGGCAGCAGCCTGCGATCCCGTTCCTCTTCGGTCATCTCCGCCAGCGCATCGAGGCTCGTCGCGTTATCTACCGCCAGGCCGCCCGCCGCGACGCGGCGCAGCGCCGCCAGGTGCGCGCCCGTGCCCAGCACCCTGCCGATATCCTCCGCCAAACTGCGCACGTAGGTGCCCTTGCTGCAGCGAACACGCAGAGCCAAGAGGTCTCCCCGAAGCGACACCTGCTCCAGTTCGTGGATCGAAATCGCGCGCGGCTGGCGCTCTACGGTCTTTCCCTCCCGCGCCAGCAGGTAAAGGGGCTTTCCCTCGAGCTTCAGGGCCGAATACATGGGCGGAACCTGCCAGATCGAGCCGCGGAATTTCTCCAATGCCGTCTCGACTTGCGGCACCGACGTGCTGACGGTGCGCCGTTCGACCACCTCGCCCTCCGCGTCACCTGTCGTCGTCGTGACGCCAAGGCGAACGGTCGCGAGGTAGGACTTGTCCGCGTCCAGCTGCGGGCCAGCAAACTTCGTCGCATCGCCGAACAGCAGTAACAGGAGCCCGGATGCAAGCGGATCCAGGGTGCCTGCGTGTCCCGCCTTCTCGGCCCGAAACAAGCGCTTGGCGGCTTGCAGCGCGGCGTTGGAGCTCAGGCCGACCGGTTTGTCCAGCAGAAGGGCCGCGTCAAGCCGGCGACGCATGGTGGCGCCTGTGCGGGTCAGCGCTTCTGTCCGCCCGTGACACTGTCGATCAGCTGCGACAGGTGCGCTCCGCGCTCGATCGACTCATCGTATACAAAGCGCAGTTCCGGTGCAGTGTAGAGTTTGACGCGCTTTGCCAGCTGCGTGCGCAGAAACCCCGCGGCTCGGCGCAGACCCTGAGTCGCCTCGGCAACGTGGGTAACGTCGAGACAGGTGAAGTACACGGTCGCGTGAGCGCAGTCGGGGGAGACCTCGACGCCGGTCAACGTGATCATCCCGACTCTCGGGTCGCGTAGCTCGCGGTGCAGGATCGAGGAAAGCTCGCGCTGAACCTGGTCCCCGACCTTCTGCGCACGTCCGCTCTGTCGCGCCATGCCCGGTCGCTAAAGCGTGCGGGCGACTTCCATCACTTCAAAAACTTCGAGCTGATCGCCCTCCTTCAGATCGTTGAAGTTCTTCAGTGATATGCCGCATTCGAAACCGGCCTTGACCTCACGGACGTCGTCTTTGAAGCGCTTGAGCGAATCTAGATCGCCGGTATGGATCACGACGTTGTCGCGTAGCACGCGCACCTGTGCACCACGCTTGACGTTGCCCTCGAGCACATAACAGCCGGCGACTGCGCCAACTTTCGAGATTCGGAAAACCTGGCGCACGTCGACCAGCCCGATCACCTGTTCCTTCCTCTCGGGCGCCAGCATGCCGGAGAGCGCGGCCTTTATTTCCTCGACCGCCTCGTAAATGATGTTGTAGTAGCGCACATCTACGCCAGCGCTCTCGATCAGCTTGCGTGCCGTCGCGTCGGCGCGGGTGTTGAAGCCGATGATTACCGCGCTTGAGGCCATTGCAAGATTGACGTCCGATTCGGTGATGCCGCCTACACCGGCGTGCACCACATTCACCTTCACCTCGTCCGTAGAGAGCCGCATGAGCGCATGCGCCAGGGCCTCCTGCGAGCCCTGCACGTCGGCCTTGAGCACGATCGCGAGAGTCTTCTTTTCGTCCTCGCCCATCTGCTCGAACACATTTTCGAGCTTGGCAGCCTGCCGCTTTGCGAGTTTGACGTCCCTAAACTTGCCTTGGCGAAACAGCGCGATCTCGCGCGCCTTGCGCTCGTCGGCCATCACGACCATTTCTTCGCCTGCCTGCGGCACTTCCGAAAGCCCCTGAATCTCGACCGGTATCGACGGGCCCGCCGTTTGCACCGGCTTGCCGTTTTCGTCGAGCATCGCCCGGACACGGCCGAATACCGCACCGGCGAGCACAATGTCGCCGCGCTTAAGCGTTCCGGACTGCACCAGCAGCGTCGCCACGGGGCCGCGCCCCCTGTCCAACCGCGCCTCGATCACAACGCCCTTGGCCGGCGCATCCACCGGAGCCTTTAGTTCCAGCACGTCGGCCTGCAGCAGCACGCGCTCCAGCAGATCGTCTATTCCTTGTCCGGTCTTCGCCGAGACAGGCACGAACGGCGCATCGCCGCCGTATTCTTCCGGCACGACGCCGTGGCTCAGCAATTCCTGCTTGACCTTCTCCGGATTGGCGTCCGGTTTGTCAATCTTGTTAATCGCTACGACGAGCGGGACCCCACCAGCCTTGGAGTGATTGATCGCCTCGATCGTCTGCGGCATGACGCCGTCGTCCGCTGCGACGACGAGAATGACAAGATCGGTCACCTTGGCGCCACGTGCGCGCATGGCCGTAAAGGCCTCGTGACCAGGCGTGTCCAGGAAC
Organism: uncultured beta proteobacterium; assembly: GCA_963811085.1. GTDB lineage: Bacteria > Pseudomonadota > Gammaproteobacteria > Burkholderiales > SG8-39 > DAHVFK01. The sequence goes on from CAWEPV010000011.1 coordinate 810,959, forward strand.
GTCACGACACCGCGCGGCGTTTCCACGTGGTAGGCGCCGATATGCTGCGTGATGCCTCCTGCCTCGCCCGCCGCCACTTTGGCGCGCCGAATGTAGTCGAGCAGGGACGTTTTGCCGTGATCGACGTGGCCCATGACCGTAACAACCGGCGGGCGCGTCACCGCGTCCGCCGCGGTCTCTTGACCGACGTCGCTCAGATAGGCCTCGGGGTCCTCCGGTTTCGCGGGCTTGCCCTTATGGCCCATCTCCTCGACCACGATCATCGCGGTTTCCTGGTCCAGAACCTGATTGATCGTCGCCATGCTGCCGAGCTTCATCAGGGTCTTGATGACCTCGGCGGCCTTGACCGACATCTTGTGCGCAAGTTCGCCTACCGTGATCGTTTCCGGCACGGCAACCTCGCGCACGATCGGTTCCGTCGGTTGCGAAAACCCGGGTTGCTCTGCCGCCGCTGCAGAAGGTCGGTGTCGGGCGCCGCCGCGCGCATGCCAGCCGCCCACCCCTCCGCCCGCGTCGCCGCGAGTTTTGATCATGCGCCGTCGCACGGAATCGTCACGCAGAACGGTCGTCGTCTTTACCTTCTTCGCCTTCCTCTCTCCCTTGCCTTCCTCGCCCTTGGGTTTGGGCGCATGCAGCGTGCCCTCCGAGGGCGCGGCCGCGGTGCCCGGCACGGCAGCCTTCTCCAGCGCCGCCTGCGCCTCGCGTTCGGCTTGCTTCTGCTCCGCCTCCCGCTTCTCTCGTTCCTGCTTGTCTCGCAGTTCCTGCGCCTGGATCTCGGCCAGCTGCCGCTGGCGGCGTGCTTCGTCCTCGCGCAGCTCGATTTCCTTGGCGTCCAGCGCGGCGGCTGCCGGTGTTGCTGGGGCCGGAGCCGGCGCAGGCGTCGTCGCCCCCTCCTCTCCGCTCTCGGCGGTCGCCTCGGAAGGATCGCGCTTCACGAACACCCGCTTCTTGCGCACCTCCACCTGGATCGTGCGCGCCTTGCCCATGGAGTCGGATTTCTTGATCTCGCTCGTCTGCTTGCGCGTGAGGGTGATCTTGTTCTTCGCCTCCGCGGATCCGTGCGATTTGCGCAGATACTCCAGAAGCCGGGACTTGTCCTGCTCCGTCAGCGAGTCCTCGGGGACGCGTTTTTCCACGCCCGCGGCGCGCAGCTGCTCGAGCAGGACCGATGGCGGTACTTTAAGCTCGCTGGCGAATTGTGCGACGCTGGTCTGAGCCACGTTACTGGACCTCCTTGTGCTCTGCCTGATCCGTGGCGGCTTCGTCCGCAAACCAGTGCGCACGTGCTGCCATGATCAGGTTCTTCGCGCGCTCCTCGTCGATCCCACTGAGCTCCGAAAGCTCGTCGACCGCCAGATCGCCGAGGTCGTCACGCGTCTTGACGCCGCCCTCCGCGAGTTTGGCGGCGAGTTGGGTATCCATTCCCTCCAGCTGGAGCAGGTCCGCGGCGACCCCCTCCACTTTCTCCTCGTTCGCGATCGCCGCGACCAGGAGCGCGTTGCGCGCGCGATTGCGAAGCTCGTTGACGGTATCCTCGTCGAATGCCTCGATCTCGAGCAATTCGTTGATCGGCACGTACGCGATTTCCTCCAGGGTCGAAAAACCTTCCTGGATCAGGATGTCCGCAACTTCCTCATCGACATCCAGCCGCTCGATGAACAGATTGCGCGTGCGACCGCTCTCTTCAGCCTGCTTGCTGGCGGACTCTTCCTCGGTCATCAGATTGATCTGCCATCCGGTAAGCTCCGAGGCCAGCCGCACGTTCTGTCCGCTGCGGCCAATGGCGATGGCGAGGTTCTCCTCGTCGACCACCACGTCCATCGCATGCTTTTCTTCGTCGACCACGATCGAAGACACTTCCGCGGGCGCCAGCGCGCCGATCACGAATTGCGCCGGATCCGCCGACCAAAGCACGATGTCAACGCGCTCCCCCGCCAGCTCCTGCGTGACGGCCTGCACGCGCGAGCCGCGCATGCCTACGCAGGTGCCGATCGGATCGATGCGCTTGTCATTGGAGTGCACGCCGATCTTGGCCCGGATTCCGGGGTCGCGAGCGGCAGACTTGATTTCGAGCAACCCCTCTTCGATTTCCGGCACTTCGAGCTCGAACAGCTTCATGATGAACTGTGGCGCAGTCCGCGAAAGTATGAGTTGCGGTCCCCGCGCACCCCGGTCGATCTTCATCACCCAGGCCCGTACTCGGTCGCCGATGCGAAGGTTTTCCTTCGGGATCATCTGATCGCGCGGCAATAGCGCCTCGAGCCGCCCGGACTCGACGATCGCGCTGCCGCGCTCCATCCGTTTCACGGTGCCCGTGACCAGCTCGTCGCCGCGCGACAGAAAGTCGTTGAGGATCTGTTCGCGCTCCGCATCGCGGATGCGCTGCAGGATCACCTGCTTCGCTGTCTGCGCCCCAATGCGCCCGAACTCGATCGGCTCAAGCTGCTCCTCCATGTAGTCCTCGAGATTGAGCTCCGGGTTGCGCCCTTGCGCTTCCGATAACGCGATCTGCGCCGCCGGTATCTCAAGCGCGTCGTCCGGGACCACTTTCCAGCGCCGGAAAGATTCGTGACCGCCGGTGTTGCGATCGATCGCGACGCGCACGTCGACGTCGTCGCTGAAGCGCTTCTTCGTGGCCGAGGCAAGCGCCATTTCCAGCGCCGCAAAAACAACGTCCCGATTGACGTTCTTCTCCCGCGCCAGAGCGTCCACCAGAAGCAGAATTTCACGACTCATTGAATACTCTCCAAAATACTCACAGGTCAGGAACCAGCCTTGCCCGCTCCATGCCTGCGAGACTCAATTCAACCGTCTGGCCGTCGACGATCACCGTCGCGGCCTCGCCCGTCATTCCATGCAGCGTTCCGACGAAGCGGCGTCTGCCGCTCGCGTCCGCTGCGCGCATACGCACGTCCACCTTCTGACCCGCGAACCGCGCAAAGTCCGCCGCCTTGCGCAGCGGCCGATCGAGGCCCGGCGACGAAACCTCGAGGCGGTCGAAATCGATCCCCTCGACCGCGAAAACGCGCGTCAGGTGCTGGCTGACATCTGCGCAATCATCAACCGACACGCCACCCGGCTTGTCGATGAAGACACGCACCATCCGGCCTCTGCTCGACACCTGGGTGTCGACCAGTTCAAAACCCAGCCCCGTCACGGCGGGCTCGACTACACCAGCGATCGCCCCCATATACCCGTTCGGCTGCGCAAACAAAAAATGGGCCGAAGCCCATCGCGCCTTCGCGGCCCCGAATCAATGCCTATGGGCCCTAAAGCTTTTGAAGTTTAACAGCTTTTCCAGCGACAGACAATCCCGCCGGGCGAATTTCAACGCTGCTTCGCAGTCGTGGTCTCGGACAGCAATTCACGCACCCGGCGCGGGTCGAGCTCGCGCCATTGCCCCGGCTCGAGATCTCGCGGCAGGTGGACCGGCCCAAAGCCGGTCCGCACCAGACGGCTGACGCGCAGCCCGACCGCCTCGAAGAGCCGACGCACTTCGCGATTGCGCCCCTCGCGCAAGGCGACGCGGTACCAGCGATTGGCGCCCACATTGCCGCCCTGCGCGTCGATTCGCTCGAACGCCGCCCTCCCGTCCTCGAGCTCAACCCCGTTCAGCAACTGGTGCCGCTCTGCCGGACCGAGGCGCCCGAGCGCCCGAACCGCGTACTCGCGCAGCATCCCGAACCGCGGATGCATCAGCCGGTTTGCGAGTTCCCCGTCGTCGGTAAGAATCAAGAGTCCCGAAGTATTTATGTCCAGGCGCCCGACGGCCGCCCACTTTCCGCGGCTTACGGGCGGCAGTCGCGTAAACACCGTCGGGCGCCCGACGGGATCGCTTCGGGTGACGAGTTCTCCGACCGGCTTGTGATAGAGGAGAACACGCGCCAGCTCGGTCGTCTCGCGCAAGGCGACGGGCCGCCCGTCGAGGCATACCCGACCGGCCGCGGTCGCCCGGTCTCCCAGCTGCGCGACGCGACCATCGATCGACACGCGCCCGGCGCTGATCCATCCCTCGATTTCGCGTCGCGAACCTAGCCCAGCTGCCGCGAGGAGCTTTTGCAGGCGCTCCGCCCGGCCCGGCTCAGGTGCCGGTTGCAGATTCGGCGTGCTCTGCGGCGGCGGCTGGTGACCGCGTGTCGCTCGCGTCCGTCTGGGCCGTGGCGGATTCAACTTGCAGTGTCCTCGCAATTTCCTCGAGCGGCGGCAGTTCTTCGAGCGAGCGCAATCCCAGATCGTCGAGAAACGCCTTGGTGGTCGCGTATAGCGCGGGCCGCCCCGGGGTCTCCCGCTGGCCAACCGCGTCGATCCAGCCGCGGCTTTCCAGTGCCTGGATGATCTGCGCCGAGACCGTCACGCCGCGAATGTCCTCGATATCGCCGCGCGTGACCGGCTGGCGATACGCGATGATCGCGAGCGTTTCCATCACGGCGCGCGAATAGCGCGGTGGTCGTTCCGGGTTCAGGCGATCGACGTAGCTCTGGAACTCCGGCCTGGTCTGGAATCGCCATCCGCTTGCCAGGTTCACCAACTCGACGGCACGGCCTTGCCATTCCTCGCGCAACTCGCCAAGAAGGCGTCGCAGCGTGTCCGGTCCGATTTCTTCGTCGAACAAGCGCTTCAGGTCTGCGAGCGAGAGCGGCTCGCGCGAAGAGAGCAATGCCGCCTCGATAACGCGTTTGGCTTCAGTGGGGCTCAGCATTCGCTAATTTAACGTAGATAGGCGCGAAACACTCGGACTGAGTGATTTCGATCAAAAGCTCGCGAGCCAGCTCCAAGACCGCGAGAAAATTAACTACCAGGACCGCGACGCCCCGTCTCGGATCGAACAACTCCGAGAACTCGAGCACTCGATGTTCGCGCAGCCGCCGCAGTATCGTGCTCATGTGCGCTCGTACCGACAGCTCCTCGCGCGAAACGCGATGGTGCGCGGCGAGCCGCGCGCGCGTGAGCAGGCCGCGCCAGGCGTCCGCCAGATCCCGCGCGTCAACCTCCGGCAAGCGCTCCTCGACGGTCTTCTCGATCCAGACTGAAATTGCGACGACATCGCGTCCGACCTGAGGCAGCGTGTCGAGCTTGTGCGCCGCCTGCTTCATTTGCTCGTATTCGAGCAAGCGCCTGACCAACTCGGCGCGCGGGTCATCTTCTTCCTCCGCCAGCGACGGCGGCCGGGGAAGCAGCATGCGCGACTTGATGGCCATGAGCATGGCTGCCATGACCAGATACTCGGCGGCAAGCTCCAGGTTCTTCGAGCGCATCACCTCGACGTACTCGAGATACTGGCGCGTGAGCGGAGCCATCGGGATGTCCAGCACGTCCAGGTTCTGCTTGCGGATGAGGTACAGCAACAAGTCAAGTGGTCCTTCGAACGCATCAAGGATTACCTCGAGCGCGTCGGGCGGGATATAGAGGTCGTGCGGGAACTCCGCCATAGGCTCGCCGTAGAGGCGCGCGATCGGCGTTGCGATGGTCTGCTGGACGGGCTCTGACATCAGCTGTAGTTCAGCCCCATGGCTTCGCGCACGTCGCGCATGGTCTCGCCCGCCAATTTACTCGCCCGGTCGCAGCCATCCGCAATGATGTTCTTAACCAGAGTTGGGTCGTCGAGGTAGGTCTGGGCACGCTCGCGCATCGGGGCGAGTTCGGCCTGGACCGCGTCGATCACCGGCTGCTTGCATTCCAGGCAACCGATTCCCGCCGTGGTGCAACCCTGACGCACCCAGTCCTTCCTCTGCTGGTCGGAGTAGACCAGATGCAGCTGCCAGACGGGGCAAACATCGGGATTGCCCGGGTCACTGCGCTTCACGCGCGCCGGGTCCGTGGGCATGGTGCGGATTTTCCTGGCAACTGTTTCCGGCTCGTCGCGCAGTTCGATCGCGTTGCCGTAAGACTTGGACATCTTCTGCCCGTCGAGGCCCGGCAGTCGCGAGGACTCGGTCAGCAGCACGTCGGGCTCGACCAGGATCTTCTTGCCGCTCCCTTCGAGCCAGCCGAACAGGCGCTCCCGATCTCCGCGCGGCAGGTTCTGCTGCTCCTCGAGCAGCGCCTGCGCGCGCTGCAGTGCTTCGACGTCTCCCTGCTCGAGGAATCTTGTCCTTAAGTCGTTGAACACTCTGGCCTTCTTCGAGCCCATCTTCTTTACCGCCGCCTTCGCCTTGTCCTCGAACCCGGCCTCGCGCCCGTAAAGGTGGTTGAACCGCCGCGCCACCTCGCGCGTGAATTCGACGTGCGGCACCTGGTCCTCCCCCACCGGCACGTACTTGGCGCGATAGATCAGGATATCCGCCGATTGCAGCAGCGGATAGCCCAGAAAACCATAGGTCGAGAGGTCGCGATCGGACAACTTTTCCTGCTGGTCCTTGTAGGTCGGCACCCGTTCGAGCCATCCGAGCGGCGTCATCATCGACAGCAGCAAATGCAGCTCGGAATGTTCCGGCACCAGGGACTGAACAAACAAGGTCGCCTGATTGGGATCGACGCCGGCGGCGAGCCAATCGACGACCATATCCCAGGAATTCTTCTGTACCTGGCCTGGCGCCTCGTAGTCGGTGGTGAGCGCGTGCCAGTCTGCGACGAAGTAAAGGCACGGATACTCGGCCTGCAGTCGAACCCAGTTCTTCAAGACGCCGTGAAAGTGGCCGAGGTGGAGCGCGCCGGTGGGACGCATACCCGAGAGGACTCGTGTTTCGTACATGACAAGTCCTGTCCTAGAGCATCACGACGGCGTGTATGAGCGAGACTCCCACGTTCACCAGTGGTCCGAGAACGAAATCGAGCACGTGGGTAACGAGCATGAGCAGCAGCAGCGGTAGCCCCCAGGGTTCGAGCTTTGCGTATTGCCACGATGCGCGCCCTGGCAACAGGCTCGCGACAATCCGTCCGCCGTCGAGCGGCAGGATCGGAAGCAAGTTTAGAAACATGAAAACCAGGTTTATCAGGATACCTGCGCGTGCCATGGCTGCCATCGGCACCGTGAAGAAATTGAGAGGCAGGACCAGCGCCAGCTTGAGCAGCATGGCCCACGCGAGCGACATGGCGAGGTTGGCGGCAGGCCCGGCTGCAGCAACCCACGCCATGTGCTGTTTGGGATTGCGCAGAGCGGAATAGTTGACCGGAACCGGCTTGGCCCAACCGAACAGAAACACGCCGCGCGAAACGAGCAGCATCAGCAGGGGAACCACGATCGTACCCACGAGATCGATGTGCCGCAGCGGATTGAGGCTCACGCGCCCCTGTGCGTAGGCTGTCATGTCCCCGAAGTACCGGGCGACGTAGCCATGAGCCGCCTCGTGCAGGGTAATCGCCAGGATCACGGGAAGCGCGAATATGGCGATCGTCTGTACGAGCTGGTTGACGTCCATCGATGAGATTCTAAAACGTTGAATTCTAGCAGATTAGCTGCGCCGACCTGCGTCGCATGCTAAGGGACCACCCCGAGCGTCTCGAGTGCGCCCCGTCCCTTGCGCACTACCAGGGGCTCCTCCGCGGTGAGGTCAATCACCGTCGTCGGCACGACGCCGCACGAGCCCGCGTCAATCACAAGGTCAAGCTCATGCTCGAGCCGCGCCCGGATGTCCGCCGCGTTGGAAAGCGGTTGAGCATCTCCGGGGAGCAGCAAAGTGGCCGAAAGCATCGGCTCGTTCAACTCCGCCAGCAAGGCGTGCGCCACGGCGTGCGACGGCACGCGCATACCTATGGTCTTGCGCTTGGGATGCAACAGCCGCCGCGGCAGCTCCCGGGTCGCGCGCAGGATGAACGTATAGCTGCCGGGGGTGGCGGCCTTAAGCAGCCGGTACTGCGCGTTGCCGACGATCGCGTAGGTGGCGATTTCGGACAGGTCGCGGCACATCAGTGTGAGGTGGTGCCTCTCGTCCACCAGTCGCACCCGGCGCAGGCGCTCGAGCGCTTTCGCGTCCCCGATTTGGCAACCGAGGGCGTAGCAGGAATCGGTCGGATACGCGATCAGCCCTCCGCGGCGCAGAATCTCCGCCGCTTGGCGCATGAGGCGCACTTGCGGATGGGTCGCGTGGACTTGAAAGTACTGCGCCACGGTCTCAGACCTCCCATCCTTCCCAGACCGGGCGCAGGCGAGGATCCAATGCAGGCAGGCTTCCCAGTTCCGCGCCCTCATCCGGCCCGTGAAAATCCGATCCGCGCGATGCCGCCAATCGGTGTTGCATGGCGAGCGCGCCGAAAAGCGCGTACTGGTCCAGTGAATGGCTCCCCGTGACGACCTCGATCGCGCGGCCGCCCGCCGCCCGGAACTCCACCAACAGACTTGCCATCGCGCTCGCTGAAAGCGCATAACGCCCGGGGTGCGCAAGCACCGCATGACCTCCGGCGTCGCCGATCCAGCGCAGCGCGTCTGCAAGCTGGGCCCAGCTGTGCGGCACGTACCCTGGCTTGCCCGGAACCAGGTAGTGTCGAAAAGCCTCCTTGGTGCCGGCGACGTGCCCGCACTGCGCGAGGTAGCGCGCGAAGTGGGTTCGGCTCACCATGGCGGGATTGGCGGCCAGCGCGAGCGCGCCCTCAAAACTGCCCGAAATTCCCGACCGCTCAAGGCTGCGCCCCATCTCCCGCGCGCGCTCGATGCGGCCGGAGCGCACGCGCTCCAGCCCCGCATGCAGTGCGGGATTGCCAGCGTCCACGCCAAGGCCGACTACATGCAGCGTCACTCCCCTCCAAGTGACCGATATTTCGACGCCGTCGATCAGGACGGTCCCGGTTTCGCGCGCCGCTTCGCGCGCCTCCTGCAGCCCGTCCAATTGATCGTGGTCCGTGAGCGCTAGCATCTCGACGCCCCGCGCAGCGGCGCGGCGCACCACGTCGCCAGGCGGGAGCGCGCCGTCGGAGGCGGTGGAATGGGAATGCAGATCCGCGTTCATGCACTCGACAGCAGGAACTCTTCGATCCGTGCTGCCAGCGCCTCGGGCTGGTCATGGTGAAGCATATGTCCTGCGTCAGGAAGGGTGACATGGCGCAGGTTCACGATCGCGGCGCGACGCTCCGCATACTGCTCGGCGCCGATGCCGATCCGCTTCAATGCCTCGGATTCGCTCGCATCGACCCACAGCACGGGCGCGCTGACTTGCTGCCAGATGGCTCGCGCTTCCTCGTAGCGGTACAGGATCGGATTGACGATCTTGTGCGCCGGGTCCCCGCGCAACTGCACCTGGCCGTCGACCTCGCGCCCCCAGTGCCGGGCGAGGAATTCCGCGCGTTCGCGCGTCAGGCGTGAATTGTTTTTTTGTAAGCGGTCCGCAAGCGCGGCGAAGTCCGGGTAGTTGCGCAGCCGCGGCGGGCTGCGCAGTTCTTCCAGCCAGCGCGCGTAGCGCTTCGGCGCCTGGTCGGGGCGCGTAGCCGACATGCCGAAGCCCTCGAGATTGACAAGCTTTGCCACGCGCCCGGGACGCACGCCCGCGTACAGGGCCGCGACGTTGCCCCCGAGGCTGTGCCCCACGAGGTTGAGCGGCATTTCGGGCTGGACACGCTCAAGTAAGGCGTCAAGGTCGCCGAGGTAGTCAGGGAACCAGTAGCAGTCCGACCTGCCCCAGTCGGTCTGTCCATATCCGCGCCAATCGGGTGCATAGACGTCCCACTGCGTCGACATGGCGTCGACCAGGAACTGGAACGAAGCGGAGACGTCCATCCAGCCGTGCAATAGCACGACGCGTCGTGCCGCGTCGCCAGGCCAATGACGCACGTGGTAGCGCAGACGGCGGACATCGAAGTACAAGGACTCGCTGTGACGCATGGACGGCCGCGAAAGCCGCGATCTTACTGGAAGTTGAAACCGACTTCGGGGTGGCGCCCGGAAACGAGGGCCGCCAGCGCGCAGCCGGAACCGCAGGCGAGCGTCCAACCGAGCGTGCCGTGACCGGTATTGAGGAACAGGTTGCGCAGCCGGGTGGCGCCAATAATGGGCACATTGTTCGGCGTCGCTGGCCTCAGTCCGGCCCACGAGGTCACTTCCCCGGCCGGCTCGAGAAGCGGGAACAGGCGCCGCACGCGACGAAGAATCGCCTCGCAGCGAACCGGATTCACGTCCACGCCGTAGCCGCCCAACTCGGCCGTTCCTGCGCCGCGCAGCCGGTCACCGAGTCGCGAAACGACGATCTTGTGCGCTTCGTCGGTCAGGCTGACGCTCGGCGCGAAGCTCGCCTGCTCCGGCGCCAGCGAGAAAGTGATCGAGTAGCCCTTGAGCGGATATACCGGCATGCGCACGCCGAGCGGCGCGCAAAGCAGCGGACTGCAACTGCCGAGCGCCACCACGTAAGCATCGCCTTCGATGCGCGTGGCGTCGCCGCCGCGCACGCTCACCCCAGTGACCCGGTCGCCGGCGGACTCGATTGCCTGCACCGTCTCGCCGTAGCGAAAACCGGCTCCGCGCGCCTGCGCCAGGCGCGCCAGTTCGCGCGTGAATTCGTAGGCGTCGCCCGATTCGTCCTCCGGCGTGTACACGCCGCCGACGATGCCGACCTCGCTCTTGTCCAGCGCCGGCTCCAGCGCGACACACTCGACGCCCGACTTCACCTCTCGCTCGATGCCGAGCCGTCGCATCGACTCCGCGTGCCGGGCGAGCGCCTCGAATTCCCCCTCGTTGGTGCAGAAGTGCAGGATGCCGCGACGCAGGCTCTGGTACTCGATGCCAGTGCACTCGCGCAGCGCAGCCAGGCAATCGCGACTGTAGAGCGCGAGCCCTGCCAGCTCGCGCGTGTTGCGCTCGAACCTGCCGGGAAGGCATTCGAGAAGAAAGCGCAGGCCCCATTCCCACTGCGCCAGGCTGGCACGGGGTCGGAACAGCATCGGGGCATCCTCGCGTCCCAGCCATTTGAAGATCTTGGGCAACACTGCGGGGCGCGCCCACGGCTCGGCGTGTCCGGCCGAAATCTGTCCGCCGTTGGCGAACGACGTCTCCCTGCCCGCTTCGGGCTGACGATCGACGACCACGACCTCGTGCCCCGCTTCGAGCAGATACCACGCAGTTGCGACGCCCACGACGCCCGCACCCAGCACCACGACTTTCAAACCACGTTCTCCCCGCAGGTCGTGCACGCTATGATAGCCATTGTCCCCGCCCTAGCGACCGCCGCCGCAATGCCAATCTTCTCGATCGGAGATCGCCGCCCGGAATTCCGCGGCGCTCACCACTTCATAGCCCACGACGCGATGCTGGTCGGCTCGATTTCGATCGACAATGAGGCCAGCATCTGGTTCCAGGTGGTGGTCCGGGCCGAGAACGACCAGGTGCACGTCGGCGAAGGATGCAACGTGCAGGATGGGTCGGTGCTGCACGTCGATCCCGGCTTTCCGTTGACCCTGGGAAGGATGGTAACGATCGGACACAAGGTGATGCTTCACGGCTGCACCGTCGGCGAAGGCTCCCTGATCGGGATCAACAGCGTGGTGATGAACGGCGCACGCATCGGCAAGGGGTCCCTGATCGGCGCCAACACGCTGATTCCCGAAGGTAAGGAAATCCCGGATGGGGTGCTGGTGCTCGGGTCTCCCGGCAAGGTCGTGCGCGAGCTGAGGCAGGAAGAGCGCGACAACCTGCTCAAGATCGCGCACGGCTACATCGAACGCTCAAAGTGGTACAGGAAGGAGTTCCGCGCGCTTCCGCTGCCCCCTTCGGCAAGTTAGAGCTTCATTTCGGCGCCATGCGGATCGCGCCGTCGAGCCGGATCACTTCGCCGTTGAGCATCTCGTTCTCGACGATGCATCTCACCAGCTGCGCGTACTCCGCGGGTCGCCCCAGGCGGGGCGGGAACGGGACCATCTTGCCGAGCGAGTCCTGGGCCTCCTTCGGCAGCCCCATCAGCATCGGGGTCTCGAATATGCCGGGCGCGATGGTACAAACGCGAATTCCGCTGCGCGCGAGGTCGCGCGCGATTGGCAGCGTCATGCCGACGACCCCGCCCTTCGAGGCAGAGTACGCCGCCTGACCGATCTGCCCGTCGAACGCGGCGACCGATGCCGTGTTGACGATCACGCCGCGCTCGCCTGCCGCGTTGGGCCCGGCTTTGGCCATCGCATCCGCAGTGATACGGATCATGTTGAACGTCCCGATCAGGTTCACGCCAATAACGCGTGCGAAGCTCGCCAGCCGATGCGGCCCGTCTTTGCCAATCGTCTTTTCGGCGATGGCGATGCCGGCGCAGTTCACCAGGACCTGTACGCCACCGAATGCGCTCAGCACCAGCTGCACAACCGCCGTGGCATCGGCTTCCGCGATAACGTCGGTGCGAACGAAGCGCGCGGCGGCGCCGAGCGACTTCGCAAGCTCCTCGCCCGCCTCTGCCTGCATGTCGGCGAGCACGACTTTGCCTCCCGCCTCGACTGCCATCCGGGCGGTCGCCGCGCCCAGACCCGACGCGCCGCCGGTGATGAGAAACACGCTGTTCTTGATCTGCATGGAAACTCCGTTGAGGACGGCCGGAACGATGACCAAATTCAAGCATATAACGGATTATTGTTGAGGCGACGGCCCCAATCGGGGACAATCTCGGTTTTTGAACGGCTGTTCAAAAATCGTGCAAGCGCATCCTAAGGACTCTGCCCAACTACATCTCCGCTTCGGCATGGACTTCGGCGATCTGTACGATCGCCAGGCGTTGCGCACCCTGGATGGCGTATTCCTCGACTTCCTGGGCGAGGTGGATGCCGCGCTCCGGGACCGCCTGTTGGCCGGCCGAAAGGCGCCGGACCAGCTGGCCGCCAAGGACGAGTCGGAACTGCTGATCGCGCTCGCGCCGCATCTGGACGATTTTCTCGCGCGACTGTTCGGAGTCGAAGCCGAGGTGCAGGCACTCGCCGTGCGCCACCACGAGTTGGCACCGTTGTACTCGGTCAAACGCCTGTTCGTACAACGCCGTGCCCTGCACAAAATCAAGCCCGAAGAGGCCCAGGGCCTGAACGGTGCGGCTGCCGAGCAGAAGCTCGTCGCCTGGTTCGGTGAACCGTTCAGTGAGCTTGCTTTCGCGCGCCATGTCACCGAATGGCAGAAGGACGAGGCAGCGAATGCGGAGGCGCTCGAGCTCGCCGCGCGCTACGCGGCATGGGCCACCGTGACGCCCGAGGGCAAAGCAAGACATCGGGCCGGCGTCTTGTTCAAGACGCCCAGGAAGCTCGACTTCATGCGCCTGGTCCCGGTCCGTACCGATGCCGCGCAGGGCTACCCGCGGCATACCCTTGCCTCCGAGCACATGCGGCGCCGGGACGGCTTCGAGCTCACCGACGCCGGGACCGACCTGGTCGGCGCGCTCGACCAGGCGAACTACTGCATCTGGTGCCACGAGCAAGGCAAGGATTCGTGCTCGAAGGGTCTGAAGGAGAAAGCTCCCGCGCAGGCCTTCAAGAAGACGGTATTCGGCGTAACCCTCGCCGGCTGCCCGCTGGAGGAGAAGATATCGGAGTTCCACATGGTCAAGACGCGCGGCCAATTGCTGGCGGCGCTCGCCATCATCACGGTCGACAACGCAATGGTCGCCGGCACGGGGCACCGGATCTGCAACGACTGTATGAAATCCTGCATCTACCAGAAGCAGGAGCCGGTCGACATTCCGCAGGCCGAAACGCGCACCCTCAAGGACGTGCTCGAGTTGCCGTGGGGTTTCGAGATCTACTCGCTCTTGACGCGCTGGAACCCGCTCGATTTGCGGCGACCGTATCCTCGGCCCGCGAGCGGCAAGCGCGTGCTGGTGGTGGGTCTCGGGCCCGCCGGATTCACGGTGGCGCACCACCTGATGAACGACGGTCACACTGTGGTCGGCATCGACGGCCTGAAAATCGAGCCGCTCGACCCGGGCTTGTCCGGCGTCGACCCATTGGGCGTACGCAAGCCCTTCCGGGCCATCCGGAGCCTCGATGAGCTGTACGAGCCGCTCGACGAGCGCCTGATGGCCGGCTTCGGCGGCGTGGCCGAGTACGGGATAACGGTGCGCTGGGACAAAAACTTCCTGAAAATCATCCGTCTGTTGCTCGAGCGCCGAACCGAGTTCGCCATGTTCGGCGGCGTGCGATTCGGCGGCACGCTGAGCGCCGAGGATGCCTTTGCACTCGGCTTCGACCACATCGTGCTCGCCGCGGGCGCCGGTCGACCGACCCTGCTGGATGTGCCGAACGGCCTCGCCCGAGGCGTGCGCGCGGCGTCCGACTTCCTGATGGCGCTCCAGCTGAGCGGTGCCGCGCGGCGCGACTCGATCGCCAACCTACAGATCCGCCTGCCTGTGGTGGTCATCGGCGGCGGCTTGACTGCGATAGATACCGCGACCGAATCGCTTGCCTACTACGTCGTGCAGGTCGAGAAATTCCTGTCGCGTTACGAGGCTCTTAGCGCGGAGCGCGGCGAAACCGCGGTGCGTCTGACATGGAACGCGGAAGAGGCAGACATCGCCGACGAGTACGTCGCGCACGCGCGTGCGATTCGCGCGGAGCGTGCCGCCGCGCGGGCCGAGGGGCGCGAGCCGAGGCTGCTCGAACTGCTGCAGTCCTGGGGCGGCGTCACGATCGCCTACCGCAGGCGGCTGGTCGACGCGCCCTCCTACACGCTGAATCACGAGGAGGTCGAAAAGGCGCTTGAGGAAGGCATAAGCTTCGCCGAAGGCCTATCGCCGACGAGGATCGAAATCGACCAGTTCGGACATGCCAGCGCGGTGCGGTTCGCCCAGCAGGGCGGCAGCGAAGTCGAGCTTCGGGCGCGCTCGGTGCTGGTTGCGGCCGGCACGCAGCCCAACACCGTGCTGGGACGCGAGGATCCCTCGCACTTCAAGCTCGACGGCAAGTACTTCGAGGCCTGTGACCCGGAGGGCAATCCAGTCAAGCCCGAGCGAGCCATCTCCAAACCTTTGCAGCCGAACGTATTGATGTGGCGCACGCGTGATGGCAGGTTCGTAAGCTATTTCGGCGACCTGCATCCGTCCTATTTCGGCAACGTGGTAAAGGCGATGGGAGGCGCCAAGCAGGGCTATCCCACGGTCAGCGCAATGCTGGCAAAAGTCAGCCCGGCATCGGCGCTCGAAGATGCGGCGTTCCTGGCGCTGCTGAATCGCGAATTGCGTCCTGTCGTTCACGAGGTAATGCGCCTGACGCCGACCATCGTCGAAGTCGTGGTCCGCGCCCCGATCGCCGCCCGACGCTTCCGACCCGGGCAGTTTTACCGACTTCAGAATTTCGAGTCGTTCGCGCCTCGCGTCGCCGACACGACACTGGCAATGGAGGGGTTGGCGCTGACCGGAGCCTGGGTCGACAAGGCGCGCGGCGTCCTTTCGACCATCATCCTCGAGATGGGTGGCTCGTCGGATTTGTGCGCTCATCTCGCGCCGGGCGACCCGGTCGTGCTCATGGGCCCGACCGGCACGCCGACCGAGATTCCGCCCGACGAAACGGTTGTCCTGGCGGGCGGCGGGCTGGGCAATGCAGTCCTGTTTTCGATCGGCCAGGCGTTGCGCGCCGCCGGCTCCAGGGTGCTCTACTTCGCCGGCTACAAGAAGGTCGCAGACCGCTACAAGATCGATGAGATCGAGAAGGCGGCCGACGTCGTCGTCTGGTGCAGCGACCAAGCGCCCGGATTTCAGGCCGGCCGGGCGCAGGATCGAAGTTTTGTCGGCAACATCGTCGAGGCGATGCTTGCTTACGCCCGGGGCCAGCTCGGAGAGCAATCGATCTCCTTTCACGACTGCGACCGCCTGCTGGCGATCGGGTCGGACCGCATGATGGCGGCGGTGGCCCGGGCACGGCACAACGAGCTCAAGGACTATCTCAAGGCGTCGCATCTGGCCATCGGATCGATCAATTCGCCCATGCAATGCATGATGAAGGAGGTGTGTGCGCAGTGCCTGCAGCCCCACGTCGACCCGGTCACCGGCGATCGCAGCTACGTCTTCTCCTGCTTCAATCAGGACCAGCCGCTCGATCTGGTGGATTTTCCGGCCCTTGACCAGCGGTTGCGCCAGAACGGAGTGCAAGAGAAACTGACGGCGCAGTGGATCGACCGCTGTCTGCGCGAACTCCATCTGCGGACTCGGAGCGCAGCCGTCTTGAGCTAAGATTTCCTTCTTTGTGGACCGCTATTCGGAGATGCGCATGAACATCAAGCGTGGGTTGCTCGTACTTTCGCTGCTCGCCGCGACGGCCGCCGGTGGCAACGCTGTCGCTCAACCCATCAAGGTCGGCGAACTGAACAGTTACAAGTTGTTCCCGGCATTTCTGGAGCCGTACAAGAAGGGCTGGCAGCTCGCGTTGGAGGAGATCAACGCCGGCGGCGGCATCAATGGGCGCAAACTTGAGGTCGTGTCGCGCGACGACGGCGGCAACCCCGGCGCCGCAGTACGGGTCGCGGAGGAGCTGATCACGCGCGATAAAGTCAGCATATTGATGGGCGAGTTTGCTTCACACATCGGCCTTGCAGTTTCGAACCTCGCCAACCAGCGCAAGGTGGTATTCGTCGCCGCGGAGCCGCTGACCGACAAGCTCGTGTGGCAAGAGGGCAACCGCTACACCTTCCGCCTGCGCCCGTCGACCTACATGCAGGTCGCGATGCTGGTGCCCGAGGCCGTTAAGCTACATAAGAAGCGCTGGGCCATCGTGTACCCGAATTACGAATACGGTCAGTCCGCGACCGCGTCGTTCAAGAAGCTCATGGCCGCGGCGCAGCCAGGAATCGAGGTCGTCGCCGAGCAGGCCCCGCCGCTCGGAAAGATCGACGCCGGCGCGGTAGTTCAGGCTTTGTCGGACGCGAAGCCGGACGCCATCTTCAGCTCGCTGTTTGCGGCCGACCTGCAGAAATTCGTGCGCGAAGGCAACATCCGAGGGCTGTTCAAGGGTCGCGCGGTGTTCAACCTGCTGGGCGGCGAGCCGGAGTATCTCGAGCCGCTCAAGAACGAAACGCCCGAGGGCTGGTGGGTGACAGGCTATCCGTGGCGTCAAATCAAGACGCCTGAACACGAGAAATTTCTGGCCGCCTACGAGAAGCGCTGGCGCGACCACCCTCGCCTCGGCTCCGTCGTCGGCTATGCCGCGATGTACTCGGTGGCCAACGCTCTCAAGAAGGCAGGTTCGACCGACAGCGACGCGCTGATCGCGGCGCTTGAGGGACTCGAAATGGAGACGCCGTTCGGATCCATCGTCTACCGTGCGGTCGACCACCAGTCGACCATGGGGGCGTATGTCGGGCAACTTGCGAAAAAGGACGGTGAGGGAGTAATGATCGACTGGCACTTCGCCGACGGCGCCGCATACCTGCCGTCGCCGGCCAAGGCCAAGTTGCTTCGTCGGCCGTAATGCCATCGAGGCATCGGATCGCGCTCGCCGGGCAAGTCCCGGCGATTTTATTTGGATGACGGCTTCGTCGATCCTGATCCAGTTCCTGAACGGCCTGGCCGGCGCCAGCTCGCTCTTTCTGGTGGCCGCGGGCCTGTCGATCATCTTCGGCGTCACGCGGATCGTCAATTTCGCTCACGGCTCGTTCTTCATGCTGGGCCTGTACGTGGCCTACAGCCTGATCGACAAATTCGGCCACGGGACAGCCGGATTCTGGGGTGGCGTGGCGCTTGCCGCCGTTGCCGTCGCGCTGCTGGGCGCGTTAGTCGAGATGCTGCTGCTGCGTCGCATCTATGCCGCGCCCGAGCTGCTGCAGCTGCTTGCCACTTTCGCGCTCGTTCTGGTTATTCAGGACTTCACGCTCTGGGTGTGGGGTCCGGAGGATTTGCTCGGCCCGCGCGCCCCGGGCCTTAGCGGCGCGGTGAACATCGCCGGGCATCAATTCCCGCAGTACGACCTGTTCCTGATCGTTTTCGGCCCTACGGTGCTGTTGGTGCTTAACTTTCTGTTGACCCGCACTCGATGGGGCACGCTCGTACGCGCGGCAACCGAGGACCGCGAGATGGCAGGCGCGCTCGGAGTCAATCAGAAGTGGCTGTTTACGACTGTGTTTGCCCTCGGTGCCTTGCTCGCCGGTGCGGGAGGAGCATTGCAGATTCCGCGCGAACCAGCGAATCTCTACCTCGATCTGTCGGTCATCGCCGACGCCTTCGTGGTGGTGGTGGTGGGCGGACTGGGTTCGATTCCCGGCGCGTTTCTGGCCGCACTGCTGATCGCCGAGATCAAGGCGTTCTGCATCGGCATCGGCGACGTCACGATTGCACATAGCGTGATCTCGCTTTCCAAGCTCACGCTGGTGGTCGAGTTTGTGGTCATGGCGGTGGTACTGGTACTGCGGCCCTGGGGCCTGCTTGGCCGCCGCCCGACCCCGCCGCGCGGTGCAGGCGCGGTTGAGCGCCCGCCTGCGCTGCCGTCGCGCCCCGCCCTTTACGCGCTCGCCGCCTGTGGCGCGGCGCTCGCCCTGCTTCCGGTGCTGACGACCGGGTATTCGCTCATTCTCCTGACCGACATATTCGTTTTTGCCCTGTTCGCGGTCAGCCTGCACTTCATCATGGGGCCCGGCGGAATGCCGTCCTTCGGCCATGCGGCCTACTTCGGCCTAGGGGCTTACGGCGCAGGCCTGCTGCTGCACCGCGCAGGATTGCCGATGGAGCTTGCCCTGCTGCTGGGGCCTCTCGCGGCCGGCGCGAGCGCGCTGGTCTTCGGCTGGTTCTGTGTCCGGCTGTCCGGCGTGTATCTCGCAATGTTGACGCTTGCATTCGCCCAGATCATCTGGTCGATCGTCTTCCAGTGGGATTCGATGACCGGCGGCTCCAACGGCCTGATCGGCGTGTGGCCCGCCGCCTGGCTCGCATCAAGTACCTCATATTATTTTCTCGCACTCGTCACCAGCGCCGGCAGCATCGTCCTGCTATGGCGCATGCTTTTTTCGCCTTTCGGATACGCCTTGCGCGCCGGACGCGACTCGCCCCTGCGCGCCGACGCTATTGGCATCGACGTACGACGACAACAGTGGGCCGCATTCGTCATCGCGGGGCTGTTTGCCGGCGTCGGCGGTGCCCTGTATGTCTTCTCCAAGGGCTCCATATCGCCCGACTCGCTTGCCGTGCCGCGCTCGATCGACGGCCTGGTTATGGTCCTGCTCGGCGGCGTCCAGACCCTCACCGGACCGGTATGGGGCGCAGCGTTGTTCACCTGGCTCCAGGACGCAGCGGCACGCAATGTCGAGTATTGGCGCGCCGTCATCGGCTTGATCATCATCGCGCTGGTACTCGCCTTTCCGCAGGGGCTCGCTGGGTTCCTGCGAAACCGCTTCGCAGGTGAGCGGGACGCGTCGTGAACACTCCCATTTTGAAAGTCGCACACCTGTCGAAATCCTACGGCGGGGTGCGTGCAGTGGCAAATGTCAGTTTCGAGATTGCGCCGGGCGAAAGACTGGCGATGATCGGCCCCAACGGCGCCGGAAAGACAACCTGCTTCAACATGCTGAATGGTCAACTCGCCCCCGACAAGGGCACGGTCGAATTCGACGGACGCGATCTTGCCGGACTGAAGCCACGACAGGTTTGGCGACTGGGCGTAGGTCGCACTTTCCAGATCACCGAGACTTTCGGTTCGATGACGGTGCGCGAAAATGTACAGACCGCGCTGTTGTCGCACCACCGGCGGCTGCGCTCTTTGCTGACGCTCGCCACCCGAGCGTATGCGGACGAGGCGGATGCGCTGCTGGAACGAGTCGGGGTTCTGAATCAGGCGGCGCGCGCATGCGCCGTGCTCTCTTACGGCGACCTGAAGCGGGTCGAGCTGGCAATCGCGCTCGCCAACCGCCCTCGCCTGCTCTTGATGGACGAACCGACCGCGGGCATGTCGCCACACGAGCGAGGCGAACTGATGCGCCTCACGAGCGAACTGGCTCGACGCGATGGCGCGGCCATGCTCTTTACCGAGCACGACATGGATGTAGTGTTCAATCACGCCCAGCGTATCGTGGTGCTGAATCAGGGCGAACTGATCGCCGATGGCCACCCCGCGGAGGTGCGAGTCGACCCGCGAGTGCGCGAGGTCTACCTCGGTAACGGTTTCCGAGATGCTTGAGTTAGAACGGATTAACGTGGCCTACGGGCTGGCGCAAGTGCTGTTCGATCTGACGCTGGACGTGCGTACTGGCGAAGTCGCAGTGCTGCTTGGCCGCAATGGTGCCGGCAAGTCCACCTGCCTGAAATCGATCATCGGGCTGCTGCGTCCGAAGAGTGGTGTGGTCCGCTTCGCCGGTCACCGTATCGACGGGTTGGAACCGTTCCAGATCGCCCGTCTCGGACTCGGCTACGTGCCCGAAGATCGCCGAATATTTTCCGACCTGACGGTCATGCAGAATCTCGAGGTCGGGCGACAGGCAGCACGCGGCAAGCCTTCGGAGTGGACACCCCGACGCCTGTTCGAGCTATTTCCGAACCTCGGCCGGATGCAGCACCGGCTCGGCGCCAGGATGTCGGGCGGTGAACAGCAGATGCTCACCATCGCCCGCACCTTGATGGGCAACCCGAAGGCGATCCTGCTGGACGAGCCGTCGGAAGGCTTGGCGCCGCTGGTCGCCGAACAGCTGGCCAACACTGTGCTCGAGCTAAAACGTCAGGGGTTGAGCGTGCTTCTGTGCGAGCAAAACCTGTACTTCGCGCAAAGTGTCGCAGACCGGGCGTTCGTCATCGAAGGGGGCCATGTGCGCTACGCCGGCACAATGCAGGCGCTCGCCGCTGACGCCGAGGTTCGCGACAAGTATCTGTCGCTATGATTTGCATGGGTCCCTAGCAGGTATCCATCTGCACCTTGTTGCCGGCGGCGACGATCAGGCCGCAGTTATCGAGTTTCATTCTGCGATAATGAGGATTCCCGCTTAGCATGGCGATCGTCACCGCGTTGTCAATGCCGTGGAGCACAAATTGCCGTTCGCCATGAATCGCGCTTCCGCATGACCCCGACCGCAACCGACGGCAGCCTTACTCGCTACGCCTGGCTCTCGGTCAGCGCGGCGTTGGCTACCATCGCGCTCAAGACCGTCGCCTGGCTTATGACTGGGTCGGTCGGAATGCTTTCCGACGCGCTCGAATCCGTGGTCAATCTGGTGGCGGCGTTGCTCGCGCTGTGGATGCTCCGCATCGCCGCTGCGCCGCCGGACAGCGACCATCCGTTTGGGCGCTCAAAAGCCGAGTATTTCGCGAGTGGTTTCGAGGGCGCGATGATCGTTCTCGCGGCAGCAGGCATCATCTACACCGCCCTGCCGCGCCTGCTGGAGCCGCGCCAGCTAGATACGCCCGCGCTGGGCATCGCGATCTCCGTGATTGCATCGGCCATCAACTTCTGGACCGCACGCGTACTGCTCAGGGCGGGCGCTCGATATCACAGCATCACGCTCGAAGCGGATGCGCGGCACCTCCTGACAGATGTCTGGACATCCGCCGGAGTCCTGGTCGCGGTGGCACTAGTGGCGCTGACCGGATGGCTGCGCCTCGACCCGTTGGTCGCGTTCGCGGTCGCGATAAACATCCTGTGGACGGGAACGCGGCTGATGCGGCGTTCCGTCGCGGGATTGCTCGACGCCGCGATACCGGTGTCAGAGCGCGAAGACGTCACCAAGATTCTGCAAGAGTACACCAAGCGCTACGGCGTGGCGTTCCACGCCGTTCGCACGCGCCACGCCGGAACGCGGCGGTTCGTATCGTTTCACCTCCTGGTGCCCGACGAGTGGACCGTTAAGCACGCGCATCAGATCGCGGAAGAGGTCGAAGCGCGCATCGGCGCCCTGGTGCCGAACGCCTCGATGTTCAGCCACATCGAGCCGATTTCGGATCCACGCTCCTACGACGACATAGGTCTGGACCGCTAGGCCGGAACGGCCTCCCCCAAGGCGACGGTTTCGTACTCCACCAGCGAGGGCACGCCCGGGGCGACGTGCATTCGTCCCGCCGCCAACTCCATGACCACAGAGGCGACCGACTCGATCCGCGCCTCAAGGGGCAGCGACACATCGGGACGGCGGCAAATCGACAGCAATCCGTCGGTCTCATCGCGCAGGATTTGCTTCAGATCTGAGACTCCGATCCTGGCCCGGTTCTCGACCAACTCCCGCGCACGCGTCAGGCGCGGCACCGACGACAAGCTCGGTGCCAGCGACGTCTGGCCGCGCTTGCCGTCAGGCGACAGAAAATGGTTCGTATGGCACAGCGCTCCGCCGTCGCCCGACACGACCTGTAAGCCTGCCGGCGAGAACTCGAGGTTCGCGGCAGCGCCCGACGCGTCGGCGCAGAGAACGTTGGACGACGCACCAAAGCCGAGAGCGCGCACCATCTCGATCGCCTCGGCAACGCTGTGACATCCGAGCAATGCTCTGAGCAGCGGATGCACGGGCGTGTCCGCGCGCTCGCCGTCTGCGCTCGAGCGCAGAATGTTCAGGCAAACCCCGAAGCCGTGCTGGTTGAGGCCAATCTTGGCCAGCATCCCCGCTTCGGTCAGGGTGAGGCACGCCGGCCCGTCCGGACCCCGCACCCGCAGCACGATCAGCGCGCCACGTTGCGCACCAAGCCAGTCCCAGTTCTGGGCCAGAAGCGTTTCACCCATCGCGCTCGCGCTGCGCGGTACTGCTATCGCCGTGCATTCCCCCAAATCCGGCACGCCGCTGGCGCGGTTGGCGGCATCGAGCTCGCGCCAGCTTGGGTGCGGGTCGCCGGGAAACGTCGGCGGCAGAATCTCGGTACGTACGTTCAGTGCCAGGATCTCGTCCACCTGTCGACCGGAGCCTTCGGCAATGCCTTCAATTTCCTCGAGCAGTTGACCGCCGAGGGCTTCGATTGCATCGCGATACTCCGCGCCGCGGCGTTGCGCTTCACGCCAATTCATGCCGCAGAACGCAAACAGCCTGGCGTAAGTGGCCACCGAACGCGCCACGCGTTGCCTGGCGGCGGCGCCGTGAATGCGGCCGCGCTCACGCGCGCCGCCATGTGCATCGATCACAGGGAACACGCTAATCCTCCTAGACTATCCTGCATGCTTCGTCGAACTCGAAGCGAGGGTTTCGGGCGAAAACCTTCGACGGGTCGCCGTATCCCAGATTCACCAGAAAATTCGACTTGAATCGTCCATCGGGAAAGAACGCCGCGTCAACTTTGCCGTTGTCAAAACCCGACATTGGGCCGCAATCCAGCCCCAGTGCGCGCGCGGCCAGGATGAAGTACGCCCCCTGCAGCGAACTGTTGCGCAGCGCGGTCCGTTCCACCACGGCCTTCTTTTCGTCGCCTTCATAGTTCTTCTTGGCCGCAGGGTTGTTGGGGAAGTTGCGCGGCAAATGCTCATAGAAGAGCGAATCGTAGGCAATGATAGCGGTGACAGGAGCCTTCATCGTCTTATCCAGGTTGCCGGGACTGAGCGCCGGCGCGAGCTTGTCTTTGGCCGCCTGGCTCCGGACAAAGACGATTCGCATGGGCTGGCTGTTCTGCGTTGTCGGGCCCCACTTCGCCAGGTCGTAGACCTCGCGCAGCTGCTCGTCGGACACCGCCTTGTCCGTAAATCCGTTCTGCGTGCGGGCGGTGCGAAACAGAACGTCGAGAGCTTTTGCGCCGATCATTTCTTGCTCCGTTTGCTCGGTACGCCAATGTTAGCATCGCCGGATGGGCCGCATTGTTTCGCCGAGTGATATCGAGCTCGCCGGCTGGATTCGCCCCGGCGACGGTGTGATCTGGGGACAGGCCGCGGCCGAACCGCAGACGCTTGTCGAAGCACTGGTCTCGCAGCGCGCTGAATTCAGCGGTGCCCGACCGTTCATGGGAATCAGCTACTCCGGCATCGTCCGTCCCGAGCATGCCGACCATCTCAGGCTCTCCTCGTATTGCGGGGCGGGGCACAATCGCGCTTTGGCCGATGCGGGCGTGCTCGACATCTGCCCCTATCCCTACTCCCAGCTCGCCGGCCTGATCCGCCAAGGGCGAATCCGAGCCGATGTGGTGCTGGTCCAGGTCAGTCCACCGAACGCGCGCGGAGAATATAGCCTTGGACTGGGGGCCGAATATGTGGTTCCTGCGCTGCAAAACGCGCGCACCGTGCTGGCGGAGATCAACGATCAGGTTCCCTGGACTTACTGTGATCACGTTCTGCGCAGCGAAGATATTTCGCTCGCCGTGCACACATCGCGCCCTCCGGCGTGCGGCCCGCGCGCGGAACCGGGAGAGATCGAGCGCGGCATCGCAGCGTACGCCGCACATTACGTGCAAGACGGGGCCACGCTCGAATGCGGGCTGGGTGCGCTGCCCGATGCGGTGCTCAATGCCCTTGGAGACCGACGCGACCTTGGCGTGCATTCAGGCGCCCTGGGAGACTCGATAGTCGAGCTGATGCGCAGGGGCGTGATTAACAACGCCCGCAAGCCGATCGACGCCGGCCGGACCGTCGGGGGGCTGCTCCTCGGGTCACGCCGCCTGTTCGATTTTGCGCATGAAAATTCCGCGCTCTGGTTGCGCTCCGTCGAGCATACGCACGACCCGAGAATCCTGGCTCGGCTTCCCAATTTCGTCGCCATCAATTCCGCGGTCGAGGTCGATCTCACCGGGCAGGTCAACGCAGAGATTGCCAACGGACACTACGTGGGCGCGGTAGGCGGCGCCCTCGATTTCGTCCGGGCTGCAAATCATTCGCCGGGCGGAGTCTCTCTGGTCGTCCTGCCGTCGAGCGTCGGCAGCAGGTATTCGCGCGTGGTATCGCAGCTTTCCGGTCCTGTCGCCACGCCGCGCAGCGAAGCCGGAGTATTCGTCACCGAGTACGGGGCCGCGGACCTGCGCGGCAGGACGCTCGCGGAGCGCGCCCTGCGCATGATAGCCATCGCACACCCGGCATTTCGCGACGCTCTGGAGCGCTCGGCGCGCGACTCCGGGCTGCTGCGCAACTAACGGAAATTGCGCAGCGCCGGGACGGTCCAGAACGGCGCTGCGGCGAGTGCGATAAAGCACAGCGCGAAAGCAAATCCGACGCGATAGCCGCCGGTAAGATCGTGCAGCACGCCGCCCATGAGCGAGCCGAACGCTGCACCAAGCGAGTTGGTGGCGAATATGGTGCCGTAGATGGTGGCGACCCTAGGTCCGGCGAAATATTTCGTGCACACTGAAGAGATGATCGGACCACGCACGCCCTGACATAGTCCAAACACGATCACGTACGCGATCAGCAGCACGGGAAACGCGCCACCGGCGAGTGCCATCAGGATCACGATTCCAGTCGCCGTTCCGGCGAAACTCGCCGATATGGTCTGGCGCATGCCGAACCGGTCGGAAAGCAGCCCGCTTCCCGTTACGCTGATCACCGACAGCATTCCAACGAAGCCGAACGCGGTCGCCGCAGTGAGAGGCGAAAACCCGACGTCGATAAGAAACGCCACCGTTTGCACAATAATCGTGAACATTCCCGCGGCGGTGCAGAAAAACGCCTGCGCCATCGCCCAATAGATGCGCGTGCCCACGGCAGTGCGCAGCGTCCAGCCGCTCGTTGACGTCTCCTCTTTCGTGTCCTTGCGATGCGCAGGATGGCCGGCCGCGAAGCGGCGCCAGGGAAGAACGAAAAAGACCACGGGCACCAGTCCGATGAGCAACGCGCCTAGCACCCGGTAGGAAAGTTGCCAACCATACCGGTCGACCAGCCACTGCGTAAGCGGTACCAGCGTGACGGCGCCGATACCGACGGCGGAGAACACGAAGCCGATGGCGGTCGATAGCCGCGCCCGGTACCAACGCGAAAGAAGTCCCGAGGCGGGGACCATGCCCGTCAGGCCAACACCGATACCGACCGAGACTCCGATCAGGAGGTAGAACTGCCAGAGATGAGAGATGCCGCCGGAAAGAAAGAACGCCGCGCCGAGAAAACTCGCCCCTGCGCCGTAGACCCAACGCGGACCGAGGCGGTCGAAAACGATCCCGACCAGCGGGGCCGCGAAACCACTTACCAGCAGATACAGGGAATAGACGCTGGTGAGCTGCGATCGGCTCCACCCGAACTCGCGCTCCAGCGGCAGGAGGAACACCGTGTAGGTGTCGCTGATCCCGCGCCCGAACATATTGAGCGCGAAACATGTGACGAGTACCGCGATCGCAAGTCGTCGGTGTTGCGCGGATTCTTCCAGACCAAGCCTATCGCGGTACCGGCGGCGCGAGCCCGAATACCTGCCGAAGATACGCCAGATAACCTTCGTCCTTGCACATCGTTTTGCCAGGTGAATCCGACACTTTCGCGACCGGTTGGCCGTTGCATTCGGTCATCTTGATGACGATGTTCAGCGCATCGCATCCGACGTCGTTCGTCAGGTTGGTGCCGATTCCGAATGCCGTCTTGACTCGACCGTGAAAGTGACGCGATATCTCGATTGCTTTTGGGAAAGAAAGCTGATCCGAGAAGATGAAAGTCTTGGAGCGCGGGTCGACCCGATTCTTGTGGTAGTGCGCAATCAGGCGCTCACCCCACTCGAAAGGATCGCCGGAATCATGCCGGGCGCCGTCGAACAGCTTGCAGAAGTACATGTCGAAATCGCGCAGAAAGGCATCCAGGCCATAGGTGTCGGAAAGCGCAATTCCGAGATCGCCGCGGTACTCCTTCGCCCAGGTATCGAATGCGAACACTTGCGAGTCGCGTAGCCGTGGACCGAGAGCCTGGCACGCCTGCATGTATTCGTGCCCGAACGTGCCGAGCGGAGTCATGTCGTTGCGCATCGAGAACCAGACGTTCGAGGTGCCTGCGAAGTGCTCCGGCACTTCTCGCTTCAGCGTCTGAAGGGCCTCTTCGTGCCAGCTCGCCGAAAAGCGCCTGCGCGTGCCAAAGTCGGAGATCTTGAATTCCAGTGCCGGGTCGACCGTACGCACCAGATCGATTTTCGACTGCAAACGGCGGCGACCCTCGTTCAGATCGAAAGTCGGCTGCTTCCGGCGAAAGTAGACCTCGGAAATGATTGCGAGGACAGGAATCTCAAACAGAATCAGATGCAGCCAAGGACCGCGCAGCGTGATGTCTATCTCGCCTTCCGGCGCGCGCTGCGGTTCGATGCCGATGAAACGCCGGTTAAACTGGAATAGTCCGAGAAAATCAACAAAATCCGATTTGAGGAACCGCATACCGCGCAGGTAAGCCAGCTCGTCGTCGCGAAAGCGAAGGGTGCACAGTGCGTCGACCTCGGCCCTAATCTCGCCCACGTAGCGAGCCAGATCGACGCCCTCAGTGCGGCACTTGAACTTATATTCGACTTGCGCACCGGGAAAGTGGTGCAACACCACCTGCATCATGGTGAACTTGTACAGGTCAGTGTCGAGCAGGGACTGGATGATCACGGAGCCGGTTCCGGGATGCGGGCAAACCATTGTAACTCGCGCTTATTCCCGGGCATGCTTGCGTGCGGCCGAATACTGTATATAATCGCAGTGCTGAATGGGAAACCAGTAACCGCTGACATGGATGCACTTACCGATCGGCAGGCGGAAATTCTGCAGCTCGTCCGCGATCTGACGGAGGCGTCCGGCTATCCGCCCACGCGCGCCGAGATCGCCCGTACGATGGGTTTTCGATCCGCGAACGCGGCCGAACAGCACCTTCGTGCCCTTGCGCGCAAGGGAGTGATCGATATTTCATCGGGCGCTTCGCGCGGCATCAGGCTGCGCGACAAGACCGGCGCACGCCATGGCAGATTGATGGAATTGCCCGTCGTAGGGCGCGTGGCGGCGGGCAGCCCGATGCTGGCCGAGGAGCACCTGCAGGGGCGTTTCCAGATCGACCCCAACCTGTTCACCCCTCGGGCGGACTATCTCCTGCGCGTACGTGGAATGTCGATGCGCGATGCCGGGATACTCGAAGGCGATCTGCTGGCGGTACACCGTGGGCACGAGGCTCGCAGCGGCCAGATCGTCGTTGCCAGACTCGTCGACGAAGTGACGGTCAAACGCTTTCGGCGGCGCGGCCACACCGTGCAGTTGCTGCCGGAAAATCCGGATTTCAGACCGATCGAGCTGGACCTGCGGCGCGACTCCATGACCATCGAGGGCACCGCGGTCGGCGTAATCCGCAACGGCAAAAGTCTGTAGCGCGCCGCTTCCCCGCCTCCTTCGCGCCGCGCCGACGGCTATAATCGGGGCGAGCCTCCTTGGCGCCGAATGAATACCGAAGCCGCCCCTATCACCGTCGACGCGCCCAACTTCACGGCCGCGGCAGACCATGAGCCCTCACCCGATCCAGGGCTGCGGATTTTCGCCGACCGGGTCGCACACCTATATCGCCAATCGAATGCCGGGATTCTGCTTACGCTTCTCGTCGGCGCGATCATTACCGTAGAACTTTGGACCCCCCGTTACCGCGACCTTACGATTATGTGGTGGCTCATCACGATCGCCATCACTGCCGCGCGCTACGCGCTTTACCGAAGCTATCTTCAGCGTACCGACCACGACGAGGAGAAGTGGCTGCGCTGGATGGCGATCGGCGCCTTGGCGGCGGGAGTCAACTGGGGCATCGCCGGCGCCGTATTCTTCCCCTCCCATGCCGATGACCAGCAGGTCTTTCTTGCCTTCATTCTTGCCGGCCTGATTTCAGGCGGCATCGCAGTATTCGCGTCGGTATGGTGGACTTACGCCCTCTATGCGGCCGGCATCATGCTTCCGTTCACTTACGTTCTGGCCACTTTCGGCAACCGCCTCTTCGCCGAACTCGCCATGCTCGTGCCTGTGTTCTACGCAGCCAACATCGCGGTCGCATACCGCCTTGACAGAGTATTCGCTGCCGGCTTCAAGGCACGCGAGGACTATCGTGGGGTTGCGCACGAGCAGGAGTTGATGAACGTGCAGATCGAAGAACAGCTCCAGGAACTCCTGAATGCTCGCCGCGAAGTCGAAGCTTCCGGGCGCAAGCTGACGTTGTTCGCGGAGCGCGCACCGATTGCGGTGCTGGAGTTCGACGCGAACGCGACGGTTCTCGAGATGAATCCTGCCGCAGAGAATCTCTTTGGCTACGCGCTCGGAGAACTGGTCGGAAGAAACGGTCTTCAGATGCTGTTTCCGGCCGATGATTTCGGCGTCAATGAATCCTGGTGGCATGATTTTGTTTCCGGCGTGAAACCTGCGACGCTTAGCAGGCTTCGCTGCGTGCGTCGCGACGGACTCGAAATCATGTGCGAATTTACGTTCACGCCCCTGGTGAACGATGAAGGTGACGTGATTTCAATCATTGCCCAGGGTCGCGATATTACGCAGCAACTCGAGGCGGAGCGTCTGAAGAAAGAATTCACCTCGACTCTCAGCCACGAACTGCGCACGCCGCTCACTTCGATCATTGGCTCGCTGCAGCTGATCAACTCCGGTGTCCTCGGCGACGTGGAGAAGGACGTGATTGAATTGACCACGATCGCTGAGCGCAATGGGCAGCGCCTACTCGACCTGATCAACGATCTTCTCGATATTGAGAAGATCGAATCGGGAAAGTTCACTCTCGCGCCCGAGATCGTTTCGCTCGACTCCGTCCTGCGCGACACGTTGGTGCTGAACAAGGGCTTCGCCGATCGATACAACGTGCGACTCGCACTGGAGGAACGTTTGACGCCGGCAAGGGTGGAGGCCGACCCCAAGCGTCTCGTACAGATCGTCACCAATCTGGTGTCCAACGCGGCCAAATTCTCTCCGGAGGGCGGCACGGTTGACGTTACGCTGCAAGTAAACGGCGAGAGGGCGCGCGTCGGGATTCATGATCGCGGGTCCGGCATTCCCGATACATTTCGCGCCCGGATCTTCAGCCGTTTTGCCCAAGCGGACTCGACCGCCACTCGGCAGAAGGGCGGCACGGGCCTCGGTCTGGCCATCTGCAAGCGGCTGATCGAGTTGATGCACGGCACGATCGGTTTTGAGGATCGCCCCGGCGGCGGGACGACTTTCTACTTCGAGTTACCCGTCATGGGCGACAAGGCGAATAACGCTCTTGCGCAACTAGGAGCCGTTCAATGACGACCAAGCCTCTCGAACGCATATGCTATGTCGAAGATGACGAGGACATTCAGAGGATTGTCCGCATGTCGCTCGAGCGCGTCGGGAAAATGAAAGTCGAAATCGTCGGCGACCCCATGGTCGCCATCGACGCGATCGTCAGCTTCAAGCCCGATCTGGTGATGCTCGACTGGATGATGCCCGGAATGGACGGACCCACGCTCTTCAGGAAGCTGAAAGAAACTCCGGAAACGAAGGACCTCCCGGTAGTATTCATGACAGCGAAAGCGTCTGCGACGGAAATGGAAGAGCTTCGCTCTCTCGGCGCGCTCGGCGCCATCTCGAAGCCCTTTTCGCCGAAGGACCTACCTGAGCAGCTCCGCGCGCTCTGGAACACGCTTCCCTAGTGCTCGTCTGGCTGCATCGCCCTAGAGAAATAGGTCCGCGCGGCTGACGTCCGCCTTACCGTACTCCAAGGTGCGTCTGATCCGGTAGGGCTCATCGCCGCTCACCTTCGGCATTTTCGAGAGATCGAGCAGCTTCTGCGGTCTGAGCGGGTTTCCCGCCGCATCGCGCACCACCATGATGCGCGGTTGAAGCCGCTTTTCGAGATTCTGGGCGATCACTACGCCGACCTCTCCGGAATTGAGCTCCACTACAGCACCGACGGGAAAGATTCCGATACAGCGTATAAATTGTTCCACCAGAACCGGGTGGAATGCCGTCCCGCGCCACTTGTGCAGCATGTTCAACGCGTTGGACGGTGCTACGGGCGAGGCATATGGTCGCTTGGAAGTGAGTCCGACAAAAGTGTCGACCAGTCCGGCGATCGCTGCAACCACACCGAGCTCTTCTCCGCGCAGGCCCTTTGGATATCCGGAACCATCATAGCGCTCGTGGTGCATCGCCACGGCGCGCACCACCTCTGGCGAGATGCCCGGCGTGGCCTTGAGGATCTCGGCAGAGTGGTCAACGTGCGAGCGCACCAGCACGAACTCTTCCGGCGTGAGTCGCTCTCGCTTTGAGAGTACCTCGCTCGGGATCTTCAGTTTTCCCACGTCCAGCAGCAACCCTACCAGTCCCGCCATCTCGAGGTCCTCCTCGGACATCTCGAGGAAACGCGCCAACGCAACCATGTATACGGAAACATGCAACGCCTTATCGATCAAATCTTCACGCTGCTTGAGCGTTGAGAGCAGAACGAGCGCGTCGGGATTGCGCTTGATGCTGTCAGACATGCTTCGCGCCGCACCGGTGGCCTGCGCCGCGTCGAGCATGCCTCCCTTGTTTATCGACTCGACGGCTGAACTGACCACTTCCTCCGAGGAGGCGTAGACGTCCCTAGCACGGACAAACTCGGTCTCGACGGTCGCGCTTACCTGATAATTCACGCGCCCCGTACCGGTCAGCCTCGGAGCACCGGACATCGGCATCGAGGCCGTCGACCGCCCCGCTTCCGATTCCGGGACGCGATCCGGGTCGACAAACACATGCTTGCAGAACCGCCGAAGTACTTCCATCTGCTCCGGCGTCTTGAGGAAGAACCCCTGAAACACGAACGGCGTATCCGTCCATGGACGATCGAGTTCGTTCACATACATGCCAAATTCGAGTTCGTCGAGAGGAATCTTCTTCATCATTCGCTTGCTCTTCCCGCAATCAGGCTTGCTGAAATTTCCTCGCCAAGAAGCCAATTACTTCGTCGGCGTTCCGGAATCTCGCGTCACGGTCCTTCTCGAGAAGCTTGTCCAGCAAGCGTTGATAGACAGATAGGTTTTCCGACAACGCAGGCGGCGGGGTATTCAGGTGCTGCAATGCCACTTCTACCGCGGAGTCTCCATCAAACAAATGCTTACCGGTGAGCATCTGGTAAAGCAGCACGCCGGAACTGTATATATCAGTTCGCAAATCGAGAGCCATTCCGCGCACCTGTTCCGGGCTCATGTAGCGAGGCGTTCCCACGATTTCACCATGGCCCGTGCGGTCGATCGCGTCGACATGCTTGGCGATACCGAAATCGACGATCGCAAGGCTGCCATCCGCACGAAACATGAGGTTTTGCGGCTTGAGATCACGATGCAGAATCCCGCACTCGTGTATGTCGCCCAATGCGAACATTAGTTCACGGAAAATGCGCAGGGCCTCGTGAGGCGCGCTGGCCCGCCCTGCAAGCCGCTTGTTGAGATCGCCGCCATCGAAGAATTCCATCACCAGGTAGGCATGACCTTCGGAAACCCCGTGGCTATGAATGCGTGCGACGTGGCGGCTCTTGATACGCTCGACCAGCGAATATTCCTCCATGAAGCGTGCCAGCGCGTTCTTGTCGGAAGTCGCCTCGCTCCGCAGAATTTTCACGACGAGCGGCTCATCGTCCCGATCTCTGGACGCCAGATATACCCGCGACATGCCCCCTTCGCCGATGAGGCGAAGAATCCGAAAGCCCGAGATGCGTACCCGCTCCCCGAGCATGTGCCCTTCCATCCTCGAGGCGAGATCCGGCGACAGCGTTCTCTCGGCCGCATCGTGGGTCAAATCCCGGATGGAATTTACCAAGCGCTCTCGGGTCAACTCCTGCTTGCGCTGGTAGTCGCTGGCCCCGGCTTTCATCGCACGAACCGCGATGATCTCGTTGCCTGCTCCGGTAAGGAACAGCACGGGCGGGCAATCGATCCGCTTCTTGAACTCCTGCAGCCACTCGAGACCGTCTCCTCGGCCAAGCATGTAGTCCAGAATCATCAGATCGTAGTCGCCGAGCGGGAATTGCTCGTCGGGAAATTCCCGCTCAAGCGGATCGAATTCGTCGATCTCCGCCTTCGGCCACTCCTGCCTGATGTAATGCGCGAGAAGGTTCCTCAGGTCCTCATCGTCGTCGATGATGAGAATTCGCATCAGACTTACGGCCTGGATCCCGCGATGCAAAAGACTGGGGTCGGCTCGGACCTGCCGCGCAAAGCAACGTTCCCTCGCGAGCGAACGTCTTGTTCCGGCACGAACTCCCGCACCGACTCGTAGAATCGACCGCAAACCAATATTTCATTTGCCGCGGCCATCTGCATCAGGCGCGCCGCGGTGTTCACGGGATTTCCTATGATGGTGTAGCTCATGTAGTGCGGCGAACCGATGTTCCCAATGATGGCCTCGCCTCTGCAAATGCCAATTCCCACTCCGGTTGCGATTCCGAAACGGTGCTCCCATTGGCGCCCCACGGGCGCAAAGCGTACGACCATCTCCCGCGCGCACTGCAGAGCGCGCACCGCCGCGTCCTTCTGCGGGAGCGGCACGTTGAAGCCGATGAGAAGGCTGTCGCCCGCCATGTTGAAGATCGTGCCGTCCTGCTGGTACGCGGCTTCGGTCAGAATCGCGAAATAATCATTGAGCATCTCTACCACATCACCGACCTCGGTGTGCTCTGTGATCTGCGTGAATCCGCGCAAATCAGCAAATAACGCCACCACCTCGATGCGCTGCGCGTTGGCTCGAAATGGCCCATCTCTTGCGCCGAGATCTTGAATGATTCTTTCTGCAAGGCTGGGAGAGATATAGCGCGAAAACGCCTTGCGGATGGTTTCTTTCCGTTCTATTTCAGCGGCGAGGCGGCGCTGCTCCAGCTCGCGCCTGGTTACGTGCAGTTTGCGAAGCGTGTTGACCCGCGCCAGCAACTCCTCGCGATTCACGGGCTTTGAAAGAAAATCGTCCGCCCCTGCCTCGATGCCGCGTACGCGACTCTCAGAATCATCGAGCGCGGTGATTAGAACGATAGGAATGAGTGCCGTCGATGGGTCGGCCTTGAGTCGTCGACATACTTCGAATCCGCTTGGGCCTGGCATGAGCACATCAAGTATGATTAGGTCCGGCGGCGACGCCACGACGCGCGCAAGCGCCGCGTTACCATCCGCAGCTGTGTCCGCTTCCATGCCCTCCCTGCGCAGCATGTGTGCGAGGTAGCCCGCCATGTCCTGATCGTCGTCGACGACCAGAACGCTAAACTCGGATTTCGCGGCGATCCTTTGCTGCGAAACCGTCAGATCACTCATAGACGACATTCACGCGCGCCAGATAATCCGCATAATCATTGATGCTCGCATCCAGCGCAGTTCTGTCTTCGCTGATGGCACTTTCTTCGATGCTCTTGCCGAGGTCTGAGACCTTGCTGAAGCCGTATGAATTTCCCACCCCCTTCATACGGTGTCCGAGCTGGCGCAATTGTGCGAAATCTTGCGCGGTAAGAGCAGTGCGCAACGTTTCGAGCTCCTTCTTCCGGTTGCTCATGAACACTGGAACAAGATCCGCAATGTCCTGTGCGACTACCACGGTGTAAGTGCTGTCAGTCATGGCTTGCTCTGTCTGTCGTCGCCCTTGGGCGAGACCACGCCCCCCTTGATATGCTCGCCTTGCATCTATTCGAAACGATTATAGACGTTTCGCAAGTAACTCATTAAATTTATTGTCAATTCCTGTTAGTGGGTTAGCCACTGCCGGAAGGCCGCACAGGCTTGGTCGAGTCGATCACTTGCCGAGCTCTGGCGAGAAACGGATGCAAGGACAACGCGACCGAAAATGCGAACCGAGCCGACTCCTGTTCGCCTTCACCCAGGAGGATCTCCGCGAAACTGCACAGCGCCCCGAAATGGCGCGGTTCGAGTTCAATCGTGCGGCGAAGATCCTCTATGCAGGATTCGTCGCGACCCAGTAGGTAGTACAGGGTTGCGCGCTTATGCCATGCCTCGGCGAAGTCCGGAAGGTGGCGCAGAAGCAGCGACAGTCGCGTCTCCGCAATGTCGTAGCGACGGGCGGCAATGTCGCTCGCAGCCAGATCGAGGGCATGCGCGGCCGAGCGATGGGGATGGTACATCCACAAGTGCCAGATACGGTCTTCCGTGGCAATTGCCTCATCTTCGTGCCGGCAAGCG
Organism: uncultured beta proteobacterium; assembly: GCA_963811085.1. GTDB lineage: Bacteria > Pseudomonadota > Gammaproteobacteria > Burkholderiales > SG8-39 > DAHVFK01. Next base: position 845,724 of record CAWEPV010000011.1, read on the forward strand.
CCGAGGCGGCGAAACAGCGTGTCCAGTGCGGCGGAGCCGCGCGCAGGTCGGCGGCGGCGTCTGTCGGCGATCAGCCAGAGAGTCTCTGCGTAAACAGCCATCAGTTGCAGTTGATGTTAGCACTGTCAGTGAAAATCGCGCGAATGCACGGTCAGACAACCGAGCAATTTGTCGTGGTCGAACAGTTGATGTGCCACGAGATGCACGACCTCGCCTTCGCGTTCGATCACTCCCTGAACGCCTAGGAGCCGTGCGCCGAGCAGTTCTCGCCGCTGTCGCTCGACGAGATCGCGCCAAACGATCACATTGACGCAACCTGTCTCGTCTTCCAGGGTGACGAAAATCACGCCGCTCGCCGTATCGGGCCGCTGTCGGCAAGTAACCAGCCCCGCCCCGCGTGCAGTGTGTCCGTGCGGCAACAAATACAACTGCCTGGCAGTGAGCATGCCAAGGTGTCCGAGGCGGTCGCGCAGCAGCGCGAGAGGATGCCTTCCGAGAGTCAACCCCAGACTCGCGTAATCGGCAACGATATCTTCACCCTCTTCCGGTGCAGCGAGATTGGGTGCCGTCTCTCGCGCCGGCGCACTGCCAAGCATGTCAGATGCATACTCCGCCCCGGCTGCGTGCCAATGGGCTTCCCGACGATGTCCGGCAAGCGAAGCGAGCGCGCCTGCCGCGGCTAAACACTCGAGATCGCGCCGATTAAGGGCGGCCCGACGCGAGAGATCATCTACCGACTCGAAAGGGCGCGATGCCACGATTCTCTGTACACCCGCTGCGGACAGTCCGCTCACCATCCGCAGACCGAGACGCAGCGCGCGCCCTTCCAGCGTGCAGTCCCATGCGCTCGTGGCCACATCCACCGGCCTTACCTCAACGCCGTGACGCTGAGCATCCCGCACCAGCTGTGCAGGCGCATAAAAACCCATTGGCTGGCTGTTGAGCAACGCGGCGCAGAACTCCGCCGGTTTGTGGCATTTAAGCCAGGCCGAAACGTAAACCAGCAACGCGAAGCTTGCGGAATGGGACTCTGGAAAGCCGTACTCGCCGAAACCGAGAATCTGGCGATAAATGGCCTCAGCAAATTCCCGCGTATAGCCTCGTTCGAGCATCCCGCGCACCAGACGCGCCTCAAAGTGCTCGAGCCCGCCCTTTCTGCGCCAAGCCGCCATCGAACGACGCAGTTGATCCGCCTCTCCGGGAGAAAATCCGGCCGCCACCATCGCCAGCTGCATGACTTGCTCCTGGAAAATCGGCACACCCAGGGTGCGCTCGAGCACTTTCTTGACCGCCTGGCTCGGATAAGTCACCTTTTCCAGACCCTGGCGACGGCGCAAGTAAGGGTGCACCATTCCGCCCTGGATCGGACCAGGACGCACGATCGCGACCTCGATCACCAAATCATAGAAACTGCACGGCTTCAGACGCGGCAACATGCTCATTTGCGCCCGCGATTCGATTTGGAAAACCCCCACAGTGTCGGCACGCTGGATCATGGCGTACACGGAAGGGTCCTCTGCCGGGACATCCTGTACTCTCATCCCGACAAGTTCCAGCGCGCGGCGGATAGCCGACAGCATGCCGAGCGCAAGCACGTCGACTTTCAGCAAGCCCAGTGTCTCTAGATCATCTTTGTCCCATTGAATGACCGTGCGCTCCGGCATTGCCGCGTTTTCGGTGGGCACCAGTTCTGCCAGTCGTCCACGCGAAATGACAAAGCCGCCAACGTGCTGCGACAGATGCCTGGGAAACCCTGCCAGCGCATCCGTTAGTTCGAGAAACCGTCTCACCACGGAGCTCGCCGGATCGAGCCCGGCCTCGGTTACGCGCTCGGCAAGCCTGCTGCGATCGTCCCACCAAGCAAGACTGCGCGACAGCCGCTCAATCTGCCCGGACGTGAATCCAAGTGCTTTACCCACATCCCGCACCGCGCTGCGCGGCCTGTAACGAATCACCGTCGCGGCAAGCGCCGCTCGCTCCCGTCCGTACTTGGCGTAGACGTACTGGATGACCTCCTCGCGCCGCTGGTGTTCGAAATCGACGTCGATATCCGGCGGCTCGTCGCGCTCCTTGGATACGAAACGCTCGAATAGCATGCTCATCCTTCCCGGGTCCACTTCTGTTATACCCAGCGCATAGCAGACCGCCGAGTTCGCGGCCGAACCGCGTCCCTGGCACAGGATGCCGCGACTGCGCGCGAACTTCACGAGATCGTGGACCGTAAGAAAGAACGCCTCGTAACGCATCTCGGCGATCAATCGCAACTCGTGTTCGACGAGCTTTGATACGCTCTCCGGGACGCCGGAAGGAAAGCGCCAAGCCAGCCCCCGCTCGGCAAGCTTCCGCAGCCAGCTCTCTGGCGTTTCCCCCGGAGGCGTCAGCTCCTCGGGGTATTCGTACCGCAACTCGTCGAGCGAAAAATGGCAGCGCCTCGCGATCGCCACCGCTTCGGCCAGCAGCGCGTCCGGATAAATCTGCGCGAGGCGCATACGCGACCGCAGATGCCTTTCGGCGTTCGGGTGCAACGTGCGCCCGCATTCCCCGATCGGTTTGCCGATTCGGATCGCGGTCAGCAAATCCTGCAACCGGCGGCGCGACCGCAAGTGCATGTGTACGTCCCCTGCGGCAACTAGCGGCAGTCTCGAGACAGCGGCAAGTTCACGTAGCGCCTCGAACCGCCTCCGGTCGTTGCCTCCGCAATGAAGTTCGGCCGCGATCCACGCCCTGCCCGGAAAGCACCTTGCGATCCAACATGCGGCGCCATAATCGATCTCGCAAACGGGTATCAGCAGCGCAAGCGCGTCGCTTCCCGCAAGCGGCTCGAGATCAATGCGCGCGAGCTCATAGCTGCCCTTCTCCGCTCGCCTACGTCCTGTAGTGATGACGGAAGAGATCGCACCATAAGAACGGCGATTAGTGGCGATAAGGACGAGCTTGACGCCATCCTCGAGCGTCACTTCGCTTCCTACAACGAGTTTCAAACCGCAACGTTTCGCCGCGACGTGCGCCCGAACAACGCCGGCGAAGGAGCATTCATCAGTGAGCGCAAGCGCGGCGTAGCCGAGCGCCGCCGCGCGTTCGACAAGCTCTTCGGGATGCGAGGCGCCACGCAGAAACGTAAAATTCGACAGACAATGCAGCTCCGCGTACTCGGGCAAATCAGGAGGCATCGATCTAAGCGAACATCCCGTGCAGATACCAACCACCAGTCGTGCCGCGTTCGCGGAATACCCACAAAAGCGCAGCGCTTGGTGCGCGCGCGATGAAGTAATCGCGTGCGATCTCGCCTTGGTCCCACCACCCAGATTCGATACGTTCGGGACCAGCCAGCATCTCGAGCGGGCCTCCGTCGAGCGGCACGCCCCCTTTCTCTTTCAATCTGCGTGGCGGCTCGACGAGCCATAGCGGCCGCACACCCGCACTCTCATCTCCACACAGCGGCCGCTCTTCTGCCGCAAGCGCTCGCCAGGCACGTTCAGGACGGTGTTCGGGATGCAAGCCGAGACCATGCACCGCCTCGCTCCCAAGCCTTGCCTGCAAGCGCTCGACGAGTCGCACCCATGCTTCGCTCTCGGCGTGGGAGCCCTCAAACAGGTCGACCGTTCCAGCATGCAATGGAACGAAATTCCCCGCTTCGATTCGAATCGCTTCGACCGGCTTGGCGAGCTTGTATGCGGAGAGACGTTCGCGCAGCAGCTGCATGAAGCGCTCGACTTCGCGGCACGGCGAAGCAAGCCGAAGATCCAGAACGGTTGGATTTGCGTTGCGGTGCAGAAGCATCAGCAGGAAGCACCGTACGCCTGCTTGGTGCGCGGCCAGCAGACCTTCCAGCTGTACGAGCAATCGCCGCGCGGCGAAAAGCACTCCTTCCGCATGCGTAATCTCTCCGGGCAGTTCGAGCTTCGCGGCGAAACGTAGCGGCGGCGCGAAGAAGTTGCGTGGCTCCGGCATTCGTCCCAGCGCCTGCTCTACTCCATCTAGCAAAGCCTGACCGAAACGTCGTGCAACGCCTTCGCGCGGCAGGCCGCACAATTCGCCTATGGTGGCGATACCGATGTTGTGCAGCAAATCCAGCGCGTCCGGCCTGTCGCAGGCAACTGCGACGGGAAGCGTCGCGAGCGCCGTTTCAAGCACGGCTCGATCCAGAATCAAGGTCTCTTGCCCCGCGCTTGCAAGCCACCACGCGCCCCGCGCCGTCGGCGCTACAGCAAGCGTCGGGGTGAGGCCCATCTGATCGACGCCGGCGCGGATCCGCTCCACCATCGTTGCCAGGCCACGGAACAGGCGCAGGCTGCCCTCGATTTCGGCGAGAATGCCGTCCGGCATCTGAAGAGAAACCCGCGGCGTGAATCGGTACATCCACGCTGCGATGCATTCGAGCGCTTCTTGCTTGGCCGCCTGATTGCTCGGCCATACATGCAACTGCGATGCGAGTGCCCACGCTGCAGCGAGCCCCATCCCCGGCCGCACACCAAGCGCTTCGGCCCGTGCGTCACAGGCAAGCACACGACCAGCGTCGGCAACCGCCCATGGCGAGCGCTCCGTTTCAAGCGGAGCACGGCCGCGCGACAGGACCTCGAGCACAAGGCGTGGGAAACGGAGCGCCAGCCAGAGCATGGACAGGCCTTTCGATCTTGATGCTGAGAGGTTTTGCGATCAGAGCCCCTCGGCGCTTGAGGATACGAATCGAGAGCCCTTCCGGAGCGGGCTCAAAGGCAATGCGCAAACAGGCGGGCGACGCCTCATGCGCTGCCTGTTCCGGGCGGAATAGCGCGACAAATGCGCCGTGACCGGTTTCCGCCGCTACCGCAAGCCGTCGCAGTTCGGCGTAGCGGATGTCGCGAAACCAGGTCAGCAGAGCATGACAGCCTCCTCCACGCAGCACCTGCTCCGCGGCCCACAGTCCGTCGCGTCGCCCAGGAGCGCGTACAACTGAGAGATGCTCGAGATCGATACCGGCCTTCGCGAGCGCCGGTGCATAGGGTAAATGCGGTGGCGCGAGCCAGACGATGCGTCGCCCACTTGCAGAAAGGGCCGCCAGTGTCGGAAGTACCAACTGCAGTTCACCGACACCTTCGCGCTGGCCGAGGATTTCGGTCAGCCCACCGGTAGGCCAGCCTCCGCCCGGCAATTCGCGGTCCAGCGTAGGGAAGCCGGTTGGCACCGTCCGTCCATGTCCTGACGCGAGCGCACCACCGCGCCAGACGGAGCGCTGCGAAAGGATATCGGCGAGCGAGGTTTTCATGGCCACCCTGATACTGTATTTATATACAGTATCAGGGTGGCTGGCAAGCGCGATTTACTTTACCCAGCGCTTGAGCGACTTAAGGATGCGCTCGTCGCCAAAGCCGAGCTGCGCCAGAACCGGGGCACGCTCAAAGAACTCGCTGTAGCGGCGGATACGCCCCCCCTCTAGTGCACAACAACTTATGCCTGCAAAACCGACCCGCCGCCCTTCACTGCCCGGAATCTTCGATACGTAGGTAAAGCGGTAACGCGCGTAGCCCATGCGTCCGTCACTACACGCACCGGACACTTGCCACACGAAGTCGCTCGCATCGCGGTGGAACAGCCCCGTGATCATGCCTGCAATCGCCTCGCGTCCAGTGAATTCACCGTAAAAGCCGTCGTGATAAACCCCGTCGGGCGTGAAACATGACGCTGCCGCCTGGGCGTCGCCGGTGCAGATGGCAGAAGTCATGCGCTCAAGCAGTTCCGCGAAATCTGCGCTTGCGTCACTCATCCTTGAGCAACGACTTCGCGAGTGTAAAGAAATCCGCGATACGCAGACCGAACGCCCCCTCCAGCGCGGGACGTCTCGCTTCGACGAAGGTACGCAGCGCATCCATCGACTTGCATTCCTCGAGTTGCAGCGCGATCGCATCCCCGGCCGGCCCCATGGCGTCCGTGAGGGAGTGCGACAGCTGAAGGCGGATTTTCCTAAAGTCCACCCTGGCGGCCGGCGGCACTTCGCGCACAAATCCCTGGGCGATCAGTTGCTCGAGCATCGGCCGCACGTCACCGACCGGTGCGAACTGCTTGACCAAATCGGCGCCCGTCGCCTTGCCGTTCACCACGATAAGCAAAGTGCGCAGGCGCTGCTCCAACCGTTGCCCACGCGTCTTGATCTCCTCGACGCCTTTCTCGGTCTTCTGCAGAACCGCCTGTAGGTTCATGGTCGCACCGAAACACGCCCTGAAGCCGCTAGCCTACCCCAGCGGCCGGCCGGCGGCCGGCAGGCGGAAAAACATGCACCCCACGCGCCGCATTATGCGGTTGAATATTCAGCGAATTTCCGACGCGCGCCGTCCAGGGCGCACAGGAAGAATGTACTTCGCGGGCATCTGCGGGAGCGGCGTGGAGCGCAGCCGCGCGGTCGTTTGAGGCCAGCAACTCATTGAGCAATAAAGAAAATATTGAATATTGCGGTCGTCGCAAGACGTGCTGGCACGGGTATTGCGGAGCTAAGGGTGGAAGCACCATACAAGCAAACCAAGCTGGAGAACATCATGACCGCCACCACACTTACTGCGAATGTCACGGGTTATCGGATCGCCGGTCTCGACCGCGCGGCCAAGTATGCAGGTATCACCAACGAAGCCGCCGGGGCGGTGGTTTTGCTCGGGGCGGCGCCGTTCATCGGACTGGCGTTCATCGTCGCGCTGCCGTTCGTCGGGCTCGCGCTCATCGCGTGGCTGGCGGCGAAAGCGCTGCTGGCGAACCGCTTGGCGGTGTGGAAGCGCGCGCGAAGCGTGGTCCTGTTCCTCGCAGCCCCCTTCATCGGGCTGGCCTACGCGGTGGCGCTGCCTTTCGTCGGCGTCGGCGCCTTGGTATGGATCGGGCTTGGCGCGGCGCGCACGCGGCGCGCGGCGGCCTGACGCAAAGTACGGAGGGTCACGTGAGCCACATGCCAAACATCCTCATCGTCGACGACGAAGAAGTCGTGCGGCGCGGCTTCAGCCGGGTCTTGGACGGGGCGGACTGCCGGACGGCGTCGGTGGGGGACGGCGAAGAAGCCCTGCGTGCGCTGGCACGCGAGCGCTTCGACGTCGTCTTACTCGACCTGCGCATGCCCGGGGCCGACGGGATCGCGGTGCTGAAAGCAATCAAGGCGCGCTGGCCGGAGAGCGAGGTGGTGGTGATCACAGGCTACCCAAGCGTGGAGACCGCGAAGGAAGCGGTGCGTCTCGGGGCCTGCGACTACCTCGCGAAGCCAGTCGCGCCGGAAACGGTGATCCACGCGGCGCAGGGCGCGATCCTGCACAAGCGCTGGGCGCTGCACCCCGTGGCCAACGATGAAGTACATGCATCTGCTCCGCAGACTCGCAACTGGGCCTGCTGACAACGGACTTCGGTAAAGGAGAACACCATGAAAGCGGCAGCTCTCAAGAAAGTACTGGTCGTCGACGACGATCCGATCGTCGGCAAGAGCATCGATCGAATCCTCTCGCCGAGGGGTTATGCGGTGATAACGGCGGGCAACGGCCCCGAGGCGCTCGACAAGCTCGCGCGCGAGAACTACGACGTCGTGTACACAGATATCAAGATGCCCGGAATGGACGGACTGGAGGTCGCCGCGCGCATCAAGGCGTCGCGCCCCTGGCTGCCGGTCGTCATCGTAACGGGATACGGAACCGACGCGAACGAGGCCAAGGCCAAGGACATCGGCGTAAGCGGATTCCTGCGCAAACCGCTATCTCCGGAAATGATCGAGACGAGCGCGACCGACGCCCTGCTCGCCCCGGAACCCGCCGCCGCGCCGGTCGAGGAAACACGCGAAGCCGCGCGGCCCGCCGTCGGGGCGCCGGGCGCGTTGCGCAGCTTCGCCATGGCGGTGGCCGCACCGTTCCTCGGCCTTGCGTTCATCGTGGCGCTTCCATTCATCGGCCTCGGCATGCTCGCATGGGTCGGCCTGCGCGCAGCTTCCGCCAAGCACGCGTGGATCGGGCACGTCGGCCGCTTCGCCCGCAACGTGGGCCTGTTCTTCGCCGCACCGTTCATCGGTCTCGCGTACGTCATCGCGTTCCCGTTCGTCGGTCTCGGTCTGCTCGGGTGGCACGGCTACCGGGCATTGATGGACAGAGAAAAGCGCGACTGATCTCGCATGCAACGCGTCGCAACCGGGGGCCGGCCGCACCCCGGTTTGCGCCTGATCAAGTCAGGCCGCGGTAAGCCGTGCGAAGCTTGCTCCGAGACAGGGGTTCCGCCCAAATGAAAACCGCCATCTGCCGCATTTTCACCGCCGCTGCGGTTGCGACGGCGCTTTCCCTTTCCGCCGTGCTTTCCGAAGGGGCTCGCGCAGCCGAAACGTCGGGGCCGGCGCCGTCGGCCGCGGACGAGACCTGCCTCGCGTGCCACGGACAGGATGGGATGAGCAAGACCTTCCCAAACGACGACTCCGTCTCGCTGCATGTCGACGGCCGGGCGTTCGCCGCTTCGGTTCACGGCCCGCTCGGCTGCTCGTCGTGTCATGCCGAGATCGATCTCGCCAACCACCCGGGAGGCGGGAAACCGTTCGCTAGCGCGCGCGTATTCTCGATCGCCATGGCCCGAGTGTGCAGTCAGTGCCACGAAGACAAGGCGAAACTCTTCGAAGGCAGCGTGCACGCAAGTGCCCTGCGCGCGGGCAACCTCGCGGCGCCGGTTTGCACCGACTGCCACGGGGAACACGCCGTCGTTCACAAGGTGCCCACGGCCAACGACGTTTCCTGCCGCAAGTGCCATGGTGCGATATTCGACGCCTACCTGCAGAGTCCGCACGGCAAAGCGTACGGGAAGCCGGGGCTAATGAAGGCGCCGATCTGCGCCGATTGCCATCGTGCCCACGACGTAAGTCCTGCGTCCACGGGTACGGGATTGCGCGACGCCTGTCTGGGCTGCCATACGAACGCCGTCGAAGCGCACCAGAAGTGGCTGCCGAATACGAAGCTGCATCTCCAAGTCGTCTCCTGCCCCGCGTGCCACGCGCCGACTTCGCAGAAGCGGGTTGACCTCAGACTCTACGATCCGGTCACCAAGCGCGATGTGACCGCGAAAGACGAGCAGGCGCGGCTCGACGTCCCGGCGGGCGCAAGCAGTGGCACGGTGCTAGATTCCAAGGCGCTGTGGGACCTGATGCGGGGGGTCGACCGTAACGGCGTCCCCGGCAGGATGACGCTGGTTGGACGGCTCGACGTCCGCAGCGGCGCGGAGGCGCACCAGCTGACCGACAAATCCAAGGCCATCCGCGACTGCGTCGTCTGCCACCGCAAAGGGGCGGATCCATTCAAGAACGTCACGATATCGATCATCGGCCCGGACGGGCGTCCGATCCGCTACGAGGCGAAGCAGAACGTTCTGCACGGGCCGGGCTCTGTGGAGGCGCTCTCGGGCTTCTACGCCATCGGCGGCACGCGAATCGGCCTGCTCGACGTGCTCCTCGCGCTCGCGTTGCTGGCCGGCATTTCGGCACCGGTCGCGCACCTCGTCCTGAGAAGGCTGTCGCGCAGAAGACAGTCCGCCGAGCAGCGCGCAGCCGGCAAGGGCGAATGATCCGCAACCAAAGAACAGGCACCATGCGAAAGCTCTACGTCCACCCGCTTCCGGTACGAATCTGGCACTGGATCAACGCGCTGGGTTTCGTGCTTCTGATCCTGAGCGGGCTGCAGATTCGCTATTCGGGCGCAATCCAGCTGATGTCTTTCGCCACCGCCGTGCAGACGCACAACGTGCTGGGCGGTGTGCTCATCCTCAACTACTTCGTCTGGCTGCTGTTCTACCTCTTCACCGACAAGATCCGGGTCTATCACCCCGAACTCAATCCGGCGAAGCACTTTCGCGGTAGCCTGCGCCAGCTCTGGTACTACGGCTACGGTATTTTCAAGGGGCAGCCCAACCCTCATCACGTCAGCGTGTACCGGAAATTCAACCCGTTGCAGAGCATGACCTACCAGATTGTCATGATCCTGCTCGTGCCGATCCAGTTCTATACCGGAGTCCTGCTGTGGGACGTGACCCGCTTCTCCGCGTCGATCCAGCTATTCGGTGGCGTGCGGGTGGTCGACACCGTGCACGTCGTCCTGTTCATCTTCTTCATCGGGTTCATCTTCATCCACCCCTACCTGGCGAGCCTCGGCCACACCACGATGGCGCACTTCAAGGCGATGGTCACCGGCTACGAGGAAGTGGAGGACGAGCCCGGCCGCGGCGAGCCTCGGTAGCGGTCCGGCAACGGCGATTTAGTCCGGGCTGGAGTCGCCGGGGTCTTCGTCGCCCCCGCGCAGGCGCACGTTGTGCTTCTTCATTAGGGCCTGGAAATTAGCCCTCTGCATCCCAGTCTCCTCGGCGCTGCGCGTCACGTTCCAGCCGTTGCGCTTGAGCGCCTCAATGACGAACACCTTCTCGATTCCTTCCACCGACTTCTCGCGCGCAGCCTTCTTGATGCGCTTGAGCTCGTCGCCCGTACGCGGCACCTCGAAATCGTTGTCGGAATACGGGCCGAGGATGTTGAGCAGGTGCGCCCGTCGGATCGCCTTGTCGGTCGCAAGGATTACCGCACGGTGCATGGTGTTCTCGAGCTCGCGGACGTTACCCGGCCAGTCGTAGTTGCCCAGCACGTTCATCGCGCCGTCCGAGATCTCGTTGACCTTCTTGTCGAACTCCTTCGCAGCCGCGTTGAGAAAATGGAAGGCAAGCGCCGGAATGTCTTCGCGCCGCTCGCGCAGCGGTGGAACGCGGATCGGAAACACGTTCAGTCGGTAGAACAGATCCTCGCGGAAGCTCGCCTCCTGGACCATCGCCTTGAGGTCCTTGTTGGTGGCCGCGACCAGCCTGATATTGACCACATGGGTACGTGTGTCGCCAACTGCCTTAAATTCCCGTTCCTGGATCACCCGCAGCAGCTTGGCCTGGATCGACAGCGGAATGTTGCCAATCTCATCGAGAAACAGCGTTCCCCCGTTCGCGACCTCGAACAGCCCGCGCTTGTTTGCGACCGCCCCAGTAAACGAGCCCCTGACGTGGCCAAACAGCTCGCTCTCCAGCAGGTTCTCGCTCAGCGAGGTGCAGTCGACGGGGACGAATGGCTTGTCCTTGCGCAGGCTGTTGTAGTGGATTGCGCGCGCCACCAGCTCCTTGCCAGTGCCGCTCTCCCCCGTGAGGAGCACCGTGCTGTTGGTGGGCGCGCATTTTGCAATAAGGCGGAACACCTCCTGCATGCTGGGGCTCGCCCCGACCACGTTCTCGAACCGGTATTTGGAGCTGACCTCGGTCTTGAGGTTGAGATTTTCCTGCAGCAAGCGCCGGCGCTCGAGCGCGCGCTCGACGACGAGCTTCAGCTCGTCGGGGTCGAAAGGCTTGGTGAGGTAATCGAACGCCCCGAGCTTCATCGACTTCACGGCTGTCTCGACCTGGGACAGCCCGGTGATCATGATGACCTCGAGATCCGGGTGTGACTCCTTCACTCTCTGGAGGACCTCGATGCCGTCCATCTTGGGCATCATGATGTCGAGAATCACGACGTCGAAGGTCCTCTCCTCGATCTGCTTAAGCGCCTCGACGCCGCTCTGCACCGCGTCCACCTCGAATTCATCGTCGGCCAGCACACGACGGCAGCTGCGGATGACGATGTCTTCGTCGTCGACGCAAAGAATGCGCCCCTTCATGACCGGCTCCCAGACTTAGCGGCTTCCCCGTCCTCTCCGGCCGCCTCCAGCGGCAGGTAGACGCGGAACGTCGACCCTTTTCCGATCGAGCTTTCCACCTCGATCAGGCCGCCATGCGCCTGGACGATCCCGTGGCTCACCGAGAGTCCCAGTCCGGTCCCCTTGCCCACCTCCTTGGAGCTGAAGAACGGGTCGAAGATCCTTTTCAGGTCACTTTCCGGAATTCCGCATCCAGTGTCGCTGATCGTGATCTCCACCATGGAAACGGCCTTCGCGCCCGGCTCGGGGCTCTTCGGCTGCACAGACCGGCGGGTGCGCACCGTGATGCTTCCCTCTTCCTCGATCGCCTGCTGCGCGTTGACCAGCATGTTCATAATAACCTGCTCGATCATGTTGGAGTCGACCCAGACCGGCGGCAAGTTTCGCTCGAGATCCAGCTCGATGCGGATGTCGCGCAGGTGCGCGGACTTCTCGACGATGCGGACCGTGTCCTCGATCAGACCGTTCAGGTCCGCGAATTTCTTCTCCGGCGCCTTTTCTCGCGCGAAGTCGAGCAACCTCCGGATAATCGCCGCGCTGCGCTTGGTTTCCTTGATCACGAGGTCCAGATCCTCGGCATCGGGACTGCCGTCGGGCAGCTTCTTGCGGAGCAGGCTCGAGAAAGTCAGGATGCCGGTGAGCGGGTTGTTGAGCTCATGCGCCACGCCAGCAGCGAGCAGTCCGACCGAGGCGAGTTTTTCCCCGCGCACCGTTTCCGCCTCCGCTAGGCGCAGGGCACGCGTGCGCTCCGCGACTTTCTGCTCCAGCGTATGGTTCAACTCGCGCAGCTCGCGCCCGGATTCCTTCAGTGCTCCCGTCATTGTGTTGAAAGAGGAGGCCAGCTGGCCGAGCTCGTCGTCGCTTCGCACCGGGATCGTCTGGTCGAGGTTGCCCGCTGCAATGCGCTTCGCCCCGGATTCGAGATCGCGCAGCGGAACGTAGATCAGGCGGTGCACCAACAGGCTCATGAGCAGAGAGGCGACGAGCACCAGTCCGAGCAGGAGCAGAATCACGACGGCACCGCTCCTCTGCATGGCGCTGTCGATCTCGTCGATCGAGTAGACGATGTCGAGCACTCCCAGCACCGATTGCGCGCGCGAATGCACGTGGCACGCGGAGTTGTAGCACGAAGGCTCGTTGCGAATGACCTCCATACTGGCCAGCATGCGCCTGCCGCTGGGCTCAACAAACATGCGCGCACGCTTGCTGAGCGGAAGCTGCTGCACGGGCTTGTCGGTCTTGTGGCAGAGGAAACATCCCTCGGCCTTCCGGTCGACCTTCATTCCCAACTCAGGCACATAGGTCGAATCGATGATCACGCCGTCCTTGCTGAAGATCCTGACCTTCTCGATATTGTTCTGATGCGCCACGTCCTGGATGATGCGATGAACGTACTCGGGCTGATTCTGCAGCATCGCATAGCGCGTGCTGCGGATCAGCATTTCAGAGAGTTGGTTCACGTGCCGCACCGCCTCGCCCAGCATTTCGTTGCGCTGATGCCGGATCAAGAGCACGGAAAAGAGGACCAGCGCCGCCAGCAGCGCGAGCGCGGGATAGAAGCTGACTTTGAACCTAAGCGCCTTCGGATTCATTCGCCGACGTCGCCGAAGGGCAGCGCCTGAAATCGTGCCACGACACAGCTGGCACAGGTCGATTAGCAGGGGTGATTCGCATTCGCGTGGGCCGGCGGCGTCGCGCCCGATCCCGGCTCGCTCGCCCCGACACTGGATCCACAAGCGAAGTCTAGCTAACGGCGGTCAAACTGACGAGGGCAGAAAGTATGAATAGACGATACAAGTTCGCGGCCGTCAACAAAAAAGCCCGATCCTCTTTCGAGGTCGGGCTTTTTCGTTTGAAGATGGCCTGGCGGTAACCTACTTTCGCGTGCGAATGCACACTATCATCGGCGCAAACCCGTTTCACGGTCCTGTTCGGGATGGGAAGGCGTGGGTCCAGGCTGCTATGGCCGCCAGATTGACTCTGGGCTCGCTGCATCGGCAGATTTCTCCGCTTTTGCGCAAGCCGCGATTCGGAATGAAGTGAAGTCTGGGCGCGAAATTGCGCGCGCTTCAACCGTTTGCTCACGGTTATAGGGTCAAGTCGCACGGGCAATTAGTACGGGTTAGCTCAGAGCCTCGCAGCCCTTGCACACCCCGCCTATCAACGTCCTGGTCTAGGACGACCCTTTAGGGAGGTCAAGCCTCCGGGAAGTCTCATCTTGAGGCGAGTTTCCCGCTTAGATGCTTTCAGCGGTTATCTCTTCCGCACATAGCTACCCGGCAATGCCACTGGCGTGACAACCGGTACACCAGAGGTGCGTCCACTCCGGTCCTCTCGTACTAGGAGCAGCCCCTCTCAAACTTCCAACGCCCACGGCAGATAGGGACCAAACTGTCTCACGACGTTCTAAACCCAGCTCACGTACCACTTTAAATGGCGAACAGCCATACCCTTGGGACCGGCTACAGCCCCAGGATGTGATGAGCCGACATCGAGGTGCCAAACGACCCCGTCGATATGAACTCTTGGGGGTCATCAGCCTGTTATCCCCGGCGTACCTTTTATCCGTTGAGCGATGGCCCTTCCATACAGAACCACCGGATCACTTTGACCTGCTTTCGCACCTGCTCGACATGTCCGTCTCGCAGTCAAGCACGCTTTTGCCAATGCACATTCGAGCACGATTTCCGACCGTGCTAAGCGTACCTTCGTACTCCTCCGTTACTCTTTAGGAGGAGACCGCCCCAGTCAAACTGCCTACCATGCACGGTCCCCGACCCGGATTACGAGCCAAGGTTAGAACCGCAAACAGGTCAGGCTGGTATTTCAACGACGGCTCCATGAGAGCTAGCGCCCCCACTTCAAAGCCTCCCAGCTATCCTACACAGATCGGTTCACAGTCCAATGCAAAGTTGCAGTAAAGGTGCACGGGGTCTTTCCGTCTAGCCGCGGGTAGATTGCATCATCACAACCATTTCAACTTCGCTGAGTCTCAGGAGGAGACAGCGTGGCCAGCGTTACGCCATTCGTGCAGGTCGGAACTTACCCGACAAGGAATTTCGCTACCTTAGGACCGTTATAGTTACGGCCGCCGTTTACCGGGGCTTCGATCAAGAGCTTGCACCCCATCACTTAACCTTCCGGCACCGGGCAGGCGTCACACCCTATACATCCACTTTCGTGTTAGCAGAGTGCTGTGTTTTTAATAAACAGTCGCAGCCACCGATTCTCTGCGGCCCCATTTGGCTCCGCCTGTACGGCCTCACCTACTAGGGGCACACCTTCTTCCGAAGTTACGGTGTCAATTTGCCGAGTTCCTTCTCCTGAGTTCTCTCAAGCGCCTGAGAATATTCATCTCGCCCACCAGTGTCGGTTTGCGGTACGGTCCCACCGTGACTGAAGCTTAGAGGCTTTTCCTGGAAGCATGGTGTCTGCAACTTCCCGCCCAAAAGGGCAGTCGTCATCACGTCTCGACTAAGCCACGCGGATTTTCCTACGCGGCACGCCTACTCGCTTAAACCGGGACATCCAACACCCGGCTTGCATAACCTTCTCCGTCCCCCCATCGCATCACGGCGAGGTACAGGAATATTGACCTGTTTTCCATCAGCTACGCCTTTCGGCCTCGCCTTAGGAGCCGACTCACCCTGCGCCGATTAACGTGGCGCAGGAAACCTTGGGCTTACGGCGAGCGGGCTTTTCACCCGCTTTAACGCTACTCATGTCAGCATTCGCACTTCCGATACCTCCAGCGGACCTTACGATCCGCCTTCGCAGGCGTACGGAACGCTCCCCTACCACTCGAGCTTGCGCTCGAATCCGCATCTTCGGCTACTAGCTTGAGCCCCGTTACATCTTCCGCGCGGAAGGACTCGACCAGTGAGCTATTACGCTTTCTTTAAAGGATGGCTGCTTCTAAGCCAACCTCCTGGCTGTTTGTGCCCTTCCACTTCGTTTCCCACTTAGCTAGCGATTGGGGGCCTTAGACGGCGGTCTGGGTTGTTTCCCTCTCGTGTCCGGACGTTAGCACCCGGTGCACTGTCTCCCGTGAAAGCACTCGTCGGTATTCGGAGTTTGCCATGGTTTGGTAGGGCTTTATGCCCCCCTAGCCATAACAGTGCTCTACCCCCGACGGTGTATCACGAGGCACTACCTCAATAGTTTTCGGGGAGAACCAGCTATTTCCAGATTTGTTTGGCCTTTCACCCCTACCCACAGCTCATCGACGCACTTTTGCAACAGTGGTTCGTTCGGCCCTCCAGCTGGTGTTACCCAACCTTCAGCCTGGCCATGGGTAGATCATCTGGTTTCGGGTCTACATCCGGCAACTAAATCGCCCTGTTAAGACTCGCTTTCGCTACGCCTTCCCTAAACGGTTAAGCTTGCTACCGAACGTAAGTCGCTGACCCATTATACAAAAGGTACGCGGTCACCCTTGCGGGCTCCCACTGTTTGTATGCATGCGGTTTCAGGATCTATTTCACTCCCCTCCCGGGGTTCTTTTCGCCTTTCCCTCACGGTACTGGTTCACTATCGGTCGACAACGAGTATTTAGCCTTGGAGGATGGTCCCCCCATCTTCAGACAGGATTTCTCGTGTCCCGCCCTACTTATCCCGCGCCTAGTTCCACCATCTCCCTGTCACATACGGGGCTATCACCCGCTATGGCCAGACTTTCCAGACTGTTCTGTTAGAGAAACGGCTAAAACGCAGAGGCTGATCCGATTTCGCTCGCCACTACTTTCGGAATCTCGGTTGATGTCTGTTCCTCTCCCTACTTAGATGTTTCAGTTCAGGAGGTTCGCTTCTCTGGTCCTATGTATTCAGACCAGGATGACCCTTGCGGGCCGGGTTTCCCCATTCGGAAATCCTCGGATCAAAGCTTGCTTGCCAGCTCCCCGAGGCTTATCGCAGGCTGCAACGTCCTTCATCGCCTGTTGTCGCCAAGGCATCCACCACATGCACTTATTCACTTGACCCTATAACCCTGAGCGCTGGGCGAACCCAACACAACGGATCATAGAGAGCGCTTGGCTGCGCGAGACCGACTAAGCCTCGACACAGATAATGCAATTTCATACCCAGTGAGATCGGTT